>NZ_KB850090.1:0-1171 GCF_000369585.1 Acinetobacter sp. CIP 101934
CCACTTACCCAAGTTACGCCTTAAATTTGGCTCAATTAGGGGCGCTTTGCATTTCAAATCTTTGTGCAACAAAGCCCTTAAAAACAAGAAAAAGAGGATTGATAAAATGATGATAAAAAATAAAAAAGCGCCTGATGGCGCTTTCCTTTAATCATATTTATGGCGTCAGAATCACTTTACGACAGTCTTCTTCTTTTTTATCAAAAATACGGTAACCTTCCGCAGCATCTTCCAGTTTCATGCGATGGGTAATAATCAGATCTGGAGACAGATCTCCATTTTCAATATGTTCTAGCAACTGCGGCAAGTAGTTATGCACATGGGTTTGTCCCATTTTAAAGGTTAAACCTTTGTCAAAGGCATCACCAAACAGGAAGCCATGAATTGGACCGGCATAAACTCCAGGTACACTCACCACACCGCCGCGGCGGACCGCTGCAATACATTGTCTTAACGCTGAACCACTCGAACCTTCTAATTTCAGGTTGGTCATTACGGTTTCCAGCATGCTGCCTTTAGCTTCAAAACCGACCGCATCAATGACGGCATCGACTCCACGATAACCCGTGGTATTTTGAATGATAAATTCAGCGGCATCGACTTCATCAAAATTGACCGGAATCACTCCATAGGTTTGATGTGCGAAACGCAGACGATAAGGATGGTGATCGACCATAAAAATCTGCTCGGCACCGAGCATCCGCGCACAGGCAGCAGCCAGCAGACCGACTGGGCCAGCACCATAAATCGCCACACTGGAACCTCGACCAACTTGGGCATTGTTCACTGCTTGCCAGGCGGTTGGTAGAATATCGGTCAGGAATAATACTTTTTCATCAGGCAGGGAGCCTGGCACTTTAAATGGTCCGACATTGCCCTTGGGGATCCGCACATATTCAGCTTGACCACCCGGTATACCACCATACAGATGGCTAAAGCCAAATAAAGCTGCCCCTGGTGGAATCTGTTTTTTATTGAGAATTGCACCACGGCCGGTATTGGTATTTTCACAGGCAGCCATTAGTTCATGTTCACAGAAAAAACAGTGACCGCATGCAATCACAAAGGGAATAATTACCCGATCACCTTTTTTGACTTCGGTTACTTGTGGGCCGACTTCTTCTACAATTCCCATAAATTCATGGCCGAAAATATCACCGTCTTCAGTGGC
>NZ_KB850091.1:0-2911 GCF_000369585.1 Acinetobacter sp. CIP 101934
GCATAGATTTTTTATCCATACCTCTAGTGTTCATTCTTTATAGTAAAATTTTAATCGTTAAACCCACTAAAGCAGAACCGATGATGACTCTGAGCACACTTTGATTAAATTTAAATAATGCGACTACAGCTAAAATTGCAATAATGGCAGAGATATAATCAAAATTCCCTTCAAAACCCTGTGGCCAAAGCACGTGGTAACATAAAAAGAGTGCCAAATTTAAAATTACGCCCACCACGGCAGCGGTAATGGCGGTTAAAGGGGCAGTAAATTTAATTTGATTGTGTGTGGACTCTATAACAGGTGCTCCGGCTAAGATAAAGAAAAATGAGAAAATAAAAGTAAACCACGTGACGATGATTGCACCTAATGCACCTGCAATAAATTGATGTTCAGCACCCAACAGCGAATGGTTATAAGCTGCTAAGAAGCCGACAAAAGCCACCACCATGATCAATGGGCCGGGAGTACTTTCACCTAGGGCTAAACCATCGATCATTTGAGTTGGGGTGAGCCAGTGATAAAAACCGACAGCGCCTTGATAAACGTAAGGCAGAACAGCATAAGCACCACCAAATGTCAGAAGTGCAGCTTTAGTAAAGAACCAAGCCAGTTGAGTATAAGAATGACTCCATCCCAAAACTGCTGTTAAAGAGATGAGTGGAATTGCCCATAAAAGTGCTGAAATTACAGTTATTTTGATCAGATGAGACCATTTAAAAACAGCATGTTCAGGTGTAGGGGTATCATCATCAATAATTGCACGTCCATAGGATTTTTGACTGGACTGATGTGCATTTAGCTTAAATAAATCAGGATACTTTTTACCGACCAAATAACCCGATATCGCTGCACATAAAACGATTAAAGGGAAAGGAATATTAAAAATAAATATTGCAAGAAAAGCGATAACTGCAATCGCCCATAGAAATTTATTCTTTAATGAACGACTGCCAATACGATACGTGGCATGAAATACAATTGCGGCAACTGCGGGCTTAATGCCATAAAACAAACCGGCAATGATCGGGACGTCGCCATATTTCACATAGACCCAAGACAGCCCAATGAGGATAAAAAGAGAAGGTAGAACAAATAAAACCCCTGCAACGATGCCACCTTTGGTTTTATGCATTAACCAGCCAATATAAGTTGCAAGTTGTTGAGCTTCGGGGCCGGGTAAGAGCATGCAATAATTCAATGCGTGCATAAAACGCTGTTCTGAAATCCATTTTTTTTCTTCAACTAACTCTTGGTGCATAACAGCGATTTGCCCGGCAGGGCCACCAAAGCTAATGAATCCCAGTTTTAACCAAAATTTGAATGCTTGCCAAAAGCTGATAGATTCAATTTCTGTTTCATCTATTAAAGATGACTTATTATTCATGTTAAATTCCTTTGAAAGTCTGCATATAAGCCATCAAAAATATGGTTTGAAAGATGGAGTAATTGATCATCATCTGTGATCGTGCTTCTTAAGCCTTGCAAGATTTTTTCAATGCCTAAGGCTTCGGCAGGCTCATTTCCCCCAACATCTAAAAAATGAACAATTTCAGCGATTTTATTTAAAGCAGGGGTTTGTAATTCAAAGCTATGCATTAACACTTCAAAAGTGACTAGATGATTGATATGGGTAAATTGGGCATCATCAAAATCAAAACCTAAGGTATCTTTGGGGCAATCATTGGGATGCTCTAACCAAATAAATTTTGCCTGAGGGTCTACAAATTTCTGAATGATCCATGCCGATGCCAAACGGTCAACCCAAGGACGCTTTCTGGTTGCCCAGATTTTATTTTGAAAATCTTGCTTGCATAGGACTTTTAATTGCTGTTCAAAATTATTGGGTTCATCGTATTCACCTAACCGGGCAATAACTTGTTCTAATCGGGTGAGTTCATTCAGTGTTTTGCTTTGATGAGTATTTGGGAAAAAATCTATTTCTATCAGTGAATTGAGGTTTTTTCTTAATTTTCGAATCTGTTTGAGATGTTCTTTTTTCTTATTTTCCTCAAGCGTATTTTGTATTTGTGAAATTTCAGTTCTCAGTTCTTCATATTCTCCAGTCCTGTCGAAAAGTTGAGCAAGGTCTAAATGTGCAGGAGGTTCAGTCTGAAAGATATAGGCATGCCCATGTTCATTAAGATGATCATGAACAACAGACTCGAATTTTTCAGAATGTGCTTCGGGTAAGAGGTAAACACCATCTCTTAAAGTTGCTGCACCATTTGACTTTAATGAACGCCAAATTCGCATTCTTGCGGTTGTGCTTTGACTGGGAAGTGATGAGATCAGTAATGATATTTTCATGTTATAAAATCAACAAATTTTGTTTATCTTATAACAATTTTAAAGGATTAAAAATAGTTTTCCTTTAATAAGAATATATGTAAAAGTCATAAAAGATTTTTCTATCCTTTAATAGTAAATTCAACAGATGCTTATAACTTAGCAGTTTGTAAAATAGAACTTTATAAATCTACTCATCTAGGAAATGCACATGGTCTGGCTTATTGCTAAGTACGCTCTAACTGCTGGAATGGTCATACTTATTTCAGAAGTTGCTAAACGTAGTGACCGTCTAGGCGGATTGATTGCAGCCTTACCTATCGTAACGATACTTGTGCTGATATGGATGAAACTTGAGAATCAAGACCCGCAGAAAATTTCAAATCATGCTTGGTATACCTTTTGGTATGTAGTACCGACATTACCTATGTTTTTAGCATTCCCAATACTTTATCAGCGTTATGGATTTTGGCTATCTCTAGCCATTTGCTACGTAATGACCATTCTTCTTTTTCTTGCATGGGCAGCTATATTGCACCATTTCGGTATTGATTTGCTGTAAATGAACTAGGGGCATGAATGGGCACTGTTGCAAATAGGCTGACATGATAAGCTAAATATC
>NZ_KB850092.1:0-15775 GCF_000369585.1 Acinetobacter sp. CIP 101934
AAAACTGTTTTTGACCCTACTAAAAATGCTGATGCTGCATTACAGGTAGAGGAGTTAATGCGCCAGATTCAAGTATTACGTGGACAATATGACAGCATTACAAAAGGTTTAGCGGGTCTTGGTCTTTTAACCAATGTCGCTCAACTTGCTGGCTTTGAACTGCCTAATGGCTTCTCTGCTGAACCTACAAATATCTTTAATACCCCTAGAGAACAAAATGCCTATAACGAGCTTCAACGTCAGATCGCTACGGATACAGGCGTTTATGCCAGTAAAGAACTAGGGAAGATCCAAAATCTCACTGCTGCAAGAGTTAATACCGCTTATGTGGAAGCAGAAGTTGCTTGGACACAAATTAATTGCAGTTTTGAAAACCTCAAGTCTTTGGCTGCGGTCAATACCAACACTTTGAAGCAGTCAAAAGATTTAGCAAATGCGCTTGCTGTAGAGAACAGCATGATCGTTGCCAATCAAGCTAAGTTAAAAGCCAACATGCTTATGATGCAGTCGAGCATGGAGAGCTACAAAGTAGCTTCTCATCAGGCAGTACAGAAGTTTTTAGGGTCAGTGAAATGATGAATGATCAAAGCCAAAAGATTTTTAATCAGTCTATCCTGATTGTTATTTTTTCCGTGATCACGGCATGGGTAGTATTACTGCCTAAGTTTTTTATTATCCCTCAAGAACAGAAGGTTAAGGCTATTCTGTATGCCTTGCCATTGACCTTTAAAACGCCTTTATACGTTTTGATTCTCTTAGTGGTATTGGTCATTAGCTGGGTGATCGCTTGGTTTTATTTTCAGAACAATAAAACCCCTTTTGCTGGTGAACGGTACGTTAAAGTTTTGCGGGGCTTACAGCTAGTTAGCCCCTATAAATTTAAGAAACTGACGACAGAAAAAGGCTATCAGATTCGTTTTTGTGGTATGCCAGTTCCGAAAGATTTGAAGTACAAACACTTCCTTTTAACTGGTGGTACTGGTCAAGGTAAATCCGTTTCTATTAGTGATTTCTTAGATTCTTGCGTATCTGATGCCCGCAGTAAAACCCGCTTAATTGTTGTGGACCCTAACGGCTCATATACAAGTTTGTTCTATAAAAAGGGCGATGTGATTTTTAACCCTTTCGATGCTCGATCTGTAAGCTGGTCAATCATTAATGAAGTAAGAAACCCTTATGATATTGAAACTTACTCAGCTACATTGATTCCAAAATCTTCCGATGCGAAACATGAAAACTTTAATAGTATGGCTCGTACAATTATTAAGTCTGCTATGTCTAAAGTTCTGGAAATGCCAGACATATCAAAATCAGCAAAAGCACAATTGTTCTTAGATACGTTATTAAACTCTAGTGATGATCAATTAAGAGATTTCTTGATGGGTACGCCTGCATTTAGTCTGCTAGGAAATACTGAACTGGTCGGGACGCTGCGAAGCATCATCACAACTTATCTCACGCCACATACCCACAATTCAATTGGTGATTTTTCCTTTAGAGATTACTTAAAAAATGGTGAAGGCAATATTTTTATTACTTGGCGTGAAGATCAATTAACTGCATTACAGCCACTTGTAAGCTGTATCACTGATGTTGTTTGTAGCTCATTACTTTCTGATTTCGACAACTATTCAGACTTTGTTTTTTGCTTAGACGAACTAGGCTCATTAAATCGACTTTCATACTTGGAAGCTGTGCTGACGAAAGGGCGTAAGCACAGACTTATTGCTTTGGCGGGTATTCAAAGTTTAGCCCAGCTTATAACAATCTATGGCGACAAATTCTCAATCACGCTAAGGGGCTGTTTTTCGTCATTTGGTGTATGTGCCGTAAACGCTCAAGACACTTATACCCCCCAAGAATATGAAAAGTCTTTCGGTGCAATCGAAGTATTACGAAAAATGAAATCTAGTCACAAGGATGCAAAAAGTGAGTTGGTAAAAGAGAAGGAAAATGTTGTTAAAGCTGAAGAAATAAGCAGCCTTCAACCACTTCATTTTTATTTAAAGTTTTCAGGTCATTACCCGCCTACTTTAGTAAAAATGAAGTACCGCTCTTATGCTAAAGTTGCGGCTTCTTACCAACAAAACTGAAAAAAGGAAATCTAAGCATGAAACGTGAACAACTATACGTGAGCGATGAATTTGCAGCTGAGTTTGACGAGTTTTTCTTACGCTATAAACGTGGTGAATTGAAAGTTCCTGAAGAATTACAGAACCGCAGATTGACAAGAAATTTAATATTCTTGATCGCCCTCGATCAGTATTTCAAAGAGAAACATAATTTTTCAAATAGTCCTTTTGAGGACTGAATCAAATAGAGTTATACTGTTATAACTCTACAAGGAATAATGACAATGTTCAGAAGATTAATAATCAGCTTTATTTGCACAACTCCTGTGCTGGTAAGCGCTTCACCTTATGAGGATTTAATTTACAAGCATTCTGTAGCTAACGGTTTAGACCCTAAGTTAGTTACAGCAATTATGGCAAGGGAGAGTGCATTTAAGCCTAATGCTCGATCTCCCAAAGATGCCAGAGGGCTTATGCAAGTTATTCCATCAACAGCCCGAATGGTAGGCGTTGACCCTAGAAGATTATTTGAACCTGAACAAAGTATTATTGCTGGTACTCGTTACCTTGCTTTCTTAAACAAACGGTTTAATGGCAATCTGATCAAAATCATAGCTGGCTATAATGCTGGACACGGTGCGGTGGAAAAATTTGGCGGCATTCCCCCTTACCGTGAAACTAGAAACTACGTTACTTACGTCACAAGTAAATATCAAAAATTGCTAGGCGGTGGGGCATTAGAAAACTTTAATGCCCCCCAACCCAGCCCGATCTTCCCTGAAGCTAAAAGAAAAAATGACATGGTTGTCTTAGCTTCTTGGCAGCAAAATCAATACCCCGACTATTCCGCAGAATACCTACAAGATCAAAGCTATATCGCACAAGCTGAACCTGTGCGAGTTCGTATAAATAATCAGCCTTCAATTCAACAGCCTGCACAACCAACCTCATTTGTGCAGTCGCTCAATTCTAATGGGCGTTACGTCCAAGTTTTTTAATTAGTTAAGTTAGGAAAGAACTATGAAAAAGTCGAATTTTATTAAATTGGCACACCTCCCTGTAGCGTTTTTTGCATTGATCTTTAGCCAGGTGGCAAACGCAGCTTGGGGGCAAAAGTTTGCTTCAAAGCTGAACTCATTTAATGACGAATTAGTAATTGCAGCAGCAGTCGCTTTCGTAACTGGTGTGATCTGTTTAGCTATCACAATGATGGGCGGTGGTAGCGAGAGAATTAAACGCTGGGGCGTTGGTTTGGTAATCGCTGGCATTCTTTGTTTCATTGCCCCTGATTTGGGTAGCTTCTTCTTCAGCTAAACGGTGAGTGAACATGAGCAAAGCCACTGAAAAACAGGAACAGAAAGACCTTTTATTTGCGGGTCTTGCACGAGTGGCAAGGGTCGCAAATATTCCAGTAGATATTTTCGCTATCTTTTTTATTGTCGGTGGATTTCTCATTACTATCCTTGCCTTGCTAGGAAAAGTAATGACTGGCTTCTTCATCATTGCGGGGATTTATTTAGTCCTTAATGCACTGACCTATGAAGAAGATAGAGGGATTCAATACCTACTTTTTTCACTGAAAAGGAAATTTTCTAGAAAAATGGTTTTCGGTGGTTATAGCTTTGAAACCCATACCAAAACCAAAGATGAGGGAATTGAATATGATCAAAAACAACTAGCGAGTGGTGAACTAATGGAAGTGAGCAATTTACCCTATCTGACACCAATTGACAGCCACAATATTAAGCTCGTAAACGGTGATATTTTTACAATCCTGAAGATCACAGGTTTTGCATACGAAACCAAAAGCTATGAACAGTTGAAGATGCTTAAACGCTATCGAGCAGAAATGTTCAAGCAGCTCGGTAGCCGTTTCGTTGTTAGCGTTTACTATGATCGACACGAAGTAGAAACAGAAATACCAGAACCTCACGGCAATGAATTTTCTGATCACTTCCAACAGAAATATTATGAAAAGCTAAGTCAGGAACATATGTTCCAAAATGACATTTATATTTCTCTCCTTGTTCGCAAAGCTAACCCAAGTGAACCGCCATTTACCCGCCTAAAAAATACATTCTTCAGAGTAGATAATGAAGCTCAAATGCTCGCAGAATTAAGCAATGCTGTAAGTATGTTTAAAGAGTACCTTCAGGATGCTAACCCTCGTCAATTGGGCGTTTATCATAAAGATAATGTGATGTATTCCGAAGCGGTTAATTTTTTGGGCTACATGGTGAATTTAGAAAGAGCAGAGATACCCCTATACCCGACAGAGATCAGAAACTATTTGGGCTTTGTCCGTAAAGTATTTACTCCGGATGGAACAATTAAGTTTTATCATCCGAGTGGTGAAGTCACCGCAGGCGCGATTTACAGCCTACCAACGCCTAACTACCCTGAACATACCGATCACACGATGTTAGATGAGTTTTTGAAGGTAGATCATCCTCTACTTATTTCTCAAACTTTCATGATGATGGACAGAAGAAAGTCTATCAACATGAGTATCCAGCGTCAGAACCAGTTAAAAAATGCGAAAGATAAATCTGAATCTCAAATTGAAGCGATTAATCAAGCTGTAGATGATTTGGCTTCAGGTCGCATTCTGAATGGTATCTATTCTCTTAATGTACTTGTTACAGCTAAGAATGGTGCAGCCTTTAAAGATGCTATGCAGAAAACTAGCGGGGCTTTCCAGCGAAATCACATGCTGCCTAAAAAGGAAGATTTAATTGCTGAACCTACTTTTTACTCAACGTTAATTGGTAATTATCATTTACTCCAACGCCCTGCAACGATCAATACAACTAACTTTGCTGGCTTTGCCAGTATGCACAATAGCTCTATTGGTAAAAAGGAAGGCAACCATTGGGGCGAGTATGTTTTACAATTAAAGACTGAAGGAAATACCCCTTATTACTTTAATTTCCATGAGGGTGATGTAGGTCATACTCGTATTACAACTGGTACTGGTGGCGGTAAAACAACTTTAATTAATGCTTTGCTCACAGCAGCAGATAAGTTTAAGCCCTATATTTTTCACTTTGATTTTGAATATTCAGCATCAGTTTGGATTCAAGCAATGGGCGGTAAACATACCGTTCTAAGTGAAATGGTGCCGACTGGTTGGAATCCGCTTCAGTTAGATGACACCGATCAGAATAGACTTTTCCTGAATAAACTTTTTGCATTCATGGGGCAAGACTATAACGAGGCTGGAAACCCGAAACCATTATCAGCAGCAGAAGAAAACAAAATTAAAGAAGTTGTAGAAGCAGTTTACAGCTATGAAAAAACTCTCCGGAGGTTAAGAAACTTTATCTCACTGTTTGGCATGGCAGAGAATAATAACCTTGCTGAACGCATGGCGAAATGGGCGAATAATGGTCATTTTGCCAATATCTTTGACAATGAAGGTGACAATTTCTCAATTGAAGATGCTCGTATCTTTGGTTATGAAATGAAAAACGTCATTAAAAATGATGTCGTGCTGGGTGCTATGTCTATGTATATCTTTCACCGTATTGATATAGCTATGTCAGAGGGTCGTCCGTTCATTGTGGTAGTTGAGGAAGGTCAGCGTTACATCAGCAACCCGATCAACTTAGCTTGGCTGAAAATTATGTTGACTACATACCGTAGACGTAACGGCATGATGATCTTCGTAACCCCTACCCCTGAAGTGATCACTAAGGATGACGATCTGATCGGGCAGTTTAAAACCTCAATTCTATTGCCGAACGATAAAGCCAACCCAGCAACGTATATGGGTAATGATCAAAATTCAGGATTAGGATGCACACAAACAGAATTTGAATGGATTGTTAATACACCGCCTTACTTACGTCAGTTCATGATTAAAAACTCTCATGATTCAGTCATTAGTAAGCTCGATCTAGGAAATATGTCAGAAATTATCCCAGTATTTTCAGGCAATGAAGTACGCCACAAGATGCTTGAAGAAACACTAAGTAAAAATGAAAACCTAACCTACTCCCAATGGGTTAATGAATTTAATAAAAAGGTGAAATCATGAAAATGAGCAAAACAAAAATCACGGCTGTAGCTTTTGCTTTATTGTTCACAGCCAATCCCGCTAAGGCTTGGGACGTTGTTTTTGACCCGACTGCCGTTGCTAACATGGTGAAGCAACTTGCTCAAATGAAGCAGCAGTATGAAATCATGAAAAAACAATATGAAAGCACAACAGGTAATACAGGTATTGGGACTTCAGGCGTAAAGACTGTTACTGATGTTGTAGCTGGTTCATGGCAAGATGTTGTTTCCAATCAGAAGTCTGGTGCTTTCGGCAGTGCACAAAAAACTTATGACAAGGTGCTTACTACTATCGGTAGTGAAGGCATGAATCAGCTTCTAAGCAATGATCAGTACAAGCGCAGCTATAATACTGTTAAGACAGGTTTTGCCTTCAGTGATGCTTCTTATAATGCTTTGAATGAACACGTTGCAAACCTTACTACTTTAAAGAATAAGATCAATTCGACTAAGAACATTAAAGAAGCACAGGACTTAGCTAATGCCATTGCAATTGAACAGGGTTATATCAACTCTATCGGTGCGAAGCTGGCTGCGGTCCAAACCAATTTAGCTTCAAATAATGCTTCATCAGGTGTCACCAGTACACAAAGTTTTAAATCATGGTTTGGTAACTAATCTTTTTTCTTACGGCTAACAGTTCTGACTGTTAGCTTTTTTTTGTCTAAATTTAGGTTTTTTATATGAAAAAAATTCTTGTCCCAATGATTACATTATTTACCCTGGACTACTCCCATGCTGAAACTATTAATACCCAACCTAAAGCAGTAGGACTAACCACTTCAAAAGGCAGTATACTCTAAAGTTACATTATTTCTCTTACAGGTAAGACTGTAGACTTGCACTTGGAGCTTTCAACTTCACTAAATAGCCCGATAAGCCTAGGTCGAGAAAGTCTTTACAAAGCTCTTTCCGGTGAGGGTTAAACTTAGTTTCGATACTGTTATCAAAGTTGTAAAAGCACTTAGTTTACGGCAAGCAATTTAACATTGGATGTAATTATAAATATTATCTAAATAAGCTGCAATTTCATCCACTGTGGCTCTCGCAGTCCTTGAAACACCCACCAGTGTCGCTGAACCAGGTCCGGTCCACTCACCATATCCTACTAACCATAGGTTGGATTGTTTGACTGCTCGTGTTCCTTCAACAAGTATCGTATTATTTTCCTCTACTATTCCAAGTGGCTTTAAATGGCTTAAAGTCGCTTTAAATCCAGTACACCAAATCACTGCATTAACCTGTTGAAAAGATCCATATTCCCAAATCACGCCATTTTCTGTAAAAGCCGAAAATGGGCGCTCACTATGTAAAACTCCTCGTGCACGTGCATCTTTGACTGAATCAATCATGACAATATCACCCAGACCGCCAACAGGCTGATCTATTGTACGGCCTTCTAATTGTGCCTTTAAACGCTCTGTCGCACGTAAAAACAGTACACGGCCATCAACATCGTCTGCTAAAAATTGAGGAGGTGTTGGCGTGATCCAAAGAGTGTCTGCCACTAGGGAAACTTCAGCCAAAATTTGTGCTCCAGAATTTCCACCACCGACTATCATTACGTGCTTATCTTTAAAAAGTTCTGCATTTTGATAATGGGCGGAGTGTAATTGCAGACCTTTGAAATTTTCTTGGCCAGGGTAAGATGGGATATAAGGATGACTCCAGGTGCCCGTTGCACTGATTACAGCCTTGGCTCTCCATGTCTGTTCACCTGCATGCACACTCAATACTTCTCCTTCGCTTTTGACGTGATCAACATATACAGGACGAATAATCGGAAATTGATAACGCTGCTCATATTGCTGCAAGTATTCAATAACTTCTTTCTTGGTCGGATACGTTTGTTCTGTATTCGGCATAACCCAACCAGGTAAGGAACTCCAGCTATTCGGTGAAAACAGACGCAAAGAATTCCAAGCATGTAACCAGGCTCCACCTGCTTGATTTTGATCATCTAAAATAATAAATGGTATTTTTTTCGCTTTAAAAAATAAGCTGTAGATAAAGCTGCCTGTCCACCACCGATAATGATGACATCAGTTTCCGTCTGTTTCTGATTCAAAGCCTTTTCCTCTTTTATTTTTTCTTTAATATAAAAACCCAATCCTGAAGACTGGGCTTTTACAATATTCACTATATTTTTATGACAACATCAAAATCAACTTAAACTATCAAGATATTTTTCAGCATCTAATGCAGCCATACAACCAGAGCCTGCTGAAGTAATCGCTTGGCGATAAACTGAATCAGCCACATCACCGGCAGCGAATACACCTGGCACTGAAGTAGCAGTGGCATTCCCCGCTGTTCCGCTTTGGATCTGAATATAGCCATCACGTAACTCAAGTTGCGCTGAAAACATCTCAGTATTTGGTTTGTGACCAATTGCCACGAATAAACCCTGTACCTCAATATCTTGCTTTGATCCATCTACAGTGGATTTTAAACGCACTCCAGTTACTCCGGTGTTATCGCCTAACACTTCATCCACTTGATTGTTCCAAAGAATGCTAATTTTGCCTTCTTTCTGTTTTGCAAAAAGATGGTCTTGTAGAATTTTTTCAGAACGCAATGAAGCTCGGCGATGCACTAAAGTCACGTGAGCTGTAATATTAGACAGGTAAAGCGCCTCTTCAACCGCAGTGTTACCACCGCCTACAACCATCACCTTCTGGTTCTTATAGAAGAAACCGTCACAAGTTGCACAGGCACTTACACCTTGCCCCATGAATTTAGCTTCAGACTCAAGACCTAAGTATTGTGCCGTTGCACCTGTGGCAATAATCAGGGCATCACAGGTGAATTCTTCCATATCGCCTTTCAGCACGAATGGACGAACGCTTAAATCCACTTCACTGATATGGTCATAGACGATTTCGGTACCAAAACGTTCCGTATGCGCTTGCATACGTTCCATGAGTGCGGGGCCTGTTAAACCTTCTGGATCACCCGGCCAGTTATCGACTTCAGTGGTCGTGGTTAATTGACCACCGAGTTGTAAGCCTGCAACTAAAGTGGGTTTAAGATTAGCCCGTGCTGCATATACCGCAGCGCTGTAACCCGCAGGACCTGAGCCAAGAATGATTAATTTAGAATGTCTCTTTTGCATTTAAGATCACCTAGCAGTTTACAAACTGCGCTGATTGACACGTTTAGATAATTCTTCAGCTGATTCCTTACGTTCTGAATAACGATCTGTCAGGTATTTGCTTTGTCCACGAGTCAGTAGGGTGAACTTAAATAACTCTTCCATCACATCCACAATCCGGTCATAGAAAGCCGAAGGTTTCATTCGTCCATCTTCTTCAAACTCCAAAAAAGCTTTTGGAACTGAAGACTGATTTGGAATGGTGATCATCCGCATCCACCGCCCCAAAATACGCATCTGGTTCAGGCTGTTAAATGACTGTGATCCGCCACTGACTTGCATCAAGGCAAGAGTTTTACCTTGGGTTGCACGGATTGCCCCTCCTGCCAGTGGAATCCAGTCGATTTGAGATTTAAAGATTGAACTCATAGAACCATGGCGTTCAGGTGAACACCAGACCATGCCTTCTGACCATGCTAAAAGCTCATGCAGTTCTTTTACTTTGGGATGCTCAGTATCCGCATCTTCTGGTAAAGGAAGCCCTTTAGGATGAAAGATTTTTATTTCCGCCCCAAAATGCTCAAGGATTCGACCGGCTTCAAGAACTGCAAGGCGACTGTAAGAACGTTCTCGATTAGAGCCATACAGCAGCAAAATTCGCGGAGGATGAGCAAGTTCTTTGGCTTGAACTTTTTCAAAGGTGGGTTGCTCAAGAAGATTTAGATCTACATTTGGGAGATTCATAGAGTTAGGCCTCTTTAAAAACTTTCTTTCTCAGCCAGAGTGAAACACTCACCAAGGCAATCAACACAGGAACTTCGACCAGTGGGCCAATAATCGTGGTAAAAGCAACAGGCGAAGCGATACCAAAAGTTGCAATCGCTACTGCAAGTGATAATTCAAAATTATTCCCCGCTGCGGTAAATGCAATTGCTGTGGTCTTAGGATAGTCATTGCCCATCCATTTACTCATAAAGAAGCTGATGAAGAACATTAAAACGAAGTAAATGGTTAAAGGAATCGCGATGCGTAAAACTTCAAGCGGAAGACTCACGACATCACCGCCTTTTAGGCTAAACATGGCCAGAATGGTGAACAGCAAAGCCATTAAACTCAGCGGACTGATTTTCGGAATGAACTTGGTTTCATACCATTCCACGCCTTTCTGTTTCACCAAAATCCATCGCGTTAAGAAACCTAATAAGAACGGAATACCAAGATAAACCAGAACAGCATGGGTGATGGTCCAGAAATCGACATTAATGACCTGCGAAGCGACACCAAAATAGGGTGGAAGGAAGGTCAGGAATAACCAGGCATAGGTACTGAAAAATAGAATCTGGAAGATGCTGTTAAAGGCAACTAATGCTGCAACATATTGATTATCACCACAGGCCAAGCCATTCCACACCAGAACCATGGCAATACATCGAGCAAGACCGATCAGGATGACACCGGTCATATATTCTGGATAACTATGTAAAAATATGATTGCCAGGGCAAACATGAGTACTGGCGCGATCAGCCAGTTTTGTACTAAGGATAAAGTAAGGGTTTTCTTATCCTTAAACACTTGTGGCAAAGTCGCATAGTTCACTTTTGCCAGTGGTGGATACATCATTAGAATAAGACCAATCGCGATTGGAATATTCACTGAATCAATGCTTAATTTATCGAGTGCGACAGAAGCCTGAGGAAAGAAGTTTCCGATGGCAATGCCTAAGGCCATGGCAATAAAAATCCATAGCGTCAGGTTGCGATCTAAAAAAGATAAGCGTTTTTCAGACATTTCACTTACTCAACGTTCGAAATTTGATTAATTGCTGCAATCAATTCTGAGCGAGATAGTTTATCTACATTAAGTTTAAATAAAGCATCTAAGCGACGATTGATATGTTCAACAGTGCTCATAAAGGCTTTCATTTTTTCTTCTTTATTCACGTCTAAGTGTGAAGGATCAGCCAAGCCCCAATGTGCCTTGATTGCTCCACCCAAATAAAGTGGACATGCTTCTTGAGCAGCAGAATCACATACTGTGATCACAACATCAGGTTGATATTGTTCACAATCATTAATCGTTTTACTCCATAAACCTTCGGTAGATAATCTTAAGTTTTCAAGGGTTTCTAAAGTTAGCGGGTGAACTTGACCTGAAGGCTTACTCCCAGCGCTATAGGCTTTCCAACCTTCTGGTGCTCGGCTATTAAACAAAACTTCAGACAAAATGCTACGGCAGCTATTTCCAGTACATAAAAATAAAAATTTCATTGAATTACTCACAATAACTATTTACAGAAAGGGGGTGTTGATCATCCAGCTTTGATTGAGATTGAACCGTCTTCAAAATATCTAAAATTTCATAACACCAGTTGGCCAATTTTGGATTGATACTGTAGTAAACCCATTGGCCTTGTCTGCGATCTTGAAGTAGCCCTGAAGCACGTAAAAGGGCTAAATGTCTTGAAATTTTAGGTTGACTGAGTTGTAGTTTTTCAGTCAAATCACATACACATAGTTCTTTATTTTCAACAATTAATGTCACTATATTGAGACGTGTTTCATCTGATAAGCATTTAAAAAAATTAACTTGATCCATATAAGTCTCCTTCACATTCTTTCCATTCAAGAGATGAGAAAGTGCTATTTAATTCTTAGGCCATTTTCATCAATAATTTTTTCACCATCTTCTTTGCTAAATGCGCCTTTCTGAGGAAACGGGAGAATATCCAAAACAACTTCAGAAGGACGACACAAACGTGTACCTAAATCCGTAACAACGAATGGGCGGTTAATCAAAATAGGATGTTGAAGCATAAAATTTAAAAGCTGTTCATCAGACCAATCTTCCCGAACAATTTCTAAATCAGAATATGGAGGTACATTTTTACGAATTGCTTCTCTAACACTTAAACCAGCACTACGAATAAGTTCAATTAATTCTGCTTTCGAAGGTGGGGTAATTAGATATTCAATAACGATTGGTTCAATTCCTGCATTTTGAATTAAAGCTAAGGTATTCCTTGATGTACCACACTCAGGATTGTGATAAATCTTTATGGTCGAGAACATTTTGACTGACTCTGCTATTAGAAACTCAGATATATTTATATACGTATTTCCACATATATGCAAATACATATATTGATTTTATTTAAATTACTTAATGTCAATAAATGTATATATATTCTTGCAAATTCTTATGAGTGAGAAAAAACTCGTTATTTAAATATGTATATTTAGAGTATACCCTAAAGTTACAATCTGAAAGTTCATGAAATTATGTATCATTTAAATGATTTTTAATCATAAGTAACATGTAACTTTGATATTAAAGATTTATAATTTACAAAATTGTTCATTTTTATCCAATTGGGGCGAGAAAGAGTGAAAGGCCAAAAAGTAGGTTATGTGCGAGTGAGTTCGGTCGAGCAAAATACTGGGCGTCAACTTGAGGGGATTGAAGTCGACCGGATTTTTGTTGACCGTGCTTCAGGTAAAAATACTGACCGACCTAAATTTCAGGAAATGTTGAACTATGTCCGGGAAGGGGACAGGGTGATTGTACATTCCATGGATCGTTTTGCGCGAAGCCTGAAAGATTTGGTCACTGAAGTAGATAAACTGGTCAAACGAGGGATTGCCATCCAGTTTGTAAAAGAAAATATTACTTTTACGGCCGAATCCACCCCGATGGATAATTTGATGCTGCAATTGATGGGTGCTTTTGCACAGTTCGAACGTGAGATCATTTTAGAGCGGCAAAAGGAAGGAATAAAACTCGCCTCTGCTCAGGGGAAGTACAAAGGTCGGGTGCATAAACTAAAGCCTGACCAAGCTGAAGCTTTACGACAAGCATGGAGGGAAGGGAAGTATCCATCAAAAATGGCATTAGGAAAAGCTTTTGGGATTAGTCGTCAGGCGGTATACCGATATTTACAAGTTAGTGAATAGTGAACCGTACCGGGTTTGTCGGAGACTTTTTTATTTAAGTTAGGCCACCTGACCTAACGGGTTAATCTTATCATAGTATATTGCTTCAAACTCAAAAGGCGATACATAACCCAGTGCACTGTGTACACGCTTTTTATTGAACCAATCTACCCAATTTAGTGTCGCAAGTTGTACATCCGCTAAACCTTGCCAACCTGCTTTTAGATATTCAATCACCTCTGTTTTGTATAAGCCATTCACCGTTTCAGCCAAAGCATTATCGTATGAATCACCAGTCGTACCGACTGATGCTCGTAAATTTGCAGCTTCTAAACGATTGGTATGGCGAATGGAAAGATATTGAACACCTCTATCTGAATGATGAATCACATTCTTTGGCATGCCTCGATCATGCAATGCTTGCTCCAATGCATCGAGCACCATATCTGTATTCATTCGTGTAGATACTTTCCAGCCAACAATTGCTCGTGAGAACACATCAATAATAAAGGCGGTATAGACTCAGCCTGAATTTGTTTGAATATACGTAAAGTCACTCACCCACAGTTGGTCAGGATGATCAGCAGTAAAATTACGTTTCACTAAATCATCTGCTCGTTTTTGGTCATCTCGGCTACGGGTGGTTTGTTTGTTCTTACCTCACCAAACACCTTGTATACCTAGCTTTTTCATTAATCGAGCAACAGTACAGCGTGCGATAACATAACCTTCACGTTTCAGTTTTTGCCAGACTTTACGTACACCATACCGACCTGAACTTTCCTTCCAAATTCGTTTAATTTGTTCAGCATGATGCAAGTCATGTAAATCTCGCTTTGCTCGATGTTCTGGATTTTCGCAGAGATCTAGAGTGCGGTAATAGGTTGAAGGTGCGATTGGTAAAATTCTACAAATCGCCTCGACTCCGTACAGCTCTTTATTATTATGGATAAAATCCACCATTATTTGTGTGGGCAGTCGAGCTCCGCCTGGGCGAAAAAAGCGGCTGCTTTACGTAGAATCTCATTGGCGCGTTGCAGTTCTTTATTTTCGCGTTCGAGTTGTTTGATACGTTCTTGGTCTGAAAGCTGCTGTACTTTAACTGGATTTTGCTGATCTAAATGCTTTTGATGCCAGGCACGTAGTGTTTCAGGAGTACAACCCTTGCGCAGTATACTGCTCAGGGAGCAATAGCGGTGATCGCAGCCCAATTCGATGGATAATCTTTTTCAGATTCAATCAATAATTGAACCGCTCTTTCTCTAATTTCAGGGGTATATTTTAATTTTGTCATCGGGATAGTCTCTCAGAATATTAACTCTCCGACAAACCCGGTACGGTTCAGTCTAGGATCAATTTAAAAAATGGGTGGTGTTTCAAAAAGTATGCTGAAAAAAAGCAGGTTGGATTTTGATAAAATAGAGAAATGCGAATAACTCTAGAAATCAAGTGTCCAGCCTGCCTAAGTGACAGTATAAAGAAAAATGGCACAAAAGTAGATGGTAAGCAAAATTACCAATGTAAAATATGCAGACGTCAATTTATTGGTGATCATGCTCTCAGTTATCAAGGCTGTCACTCAGGTATCAAAACCAAAATATTACACCTCATGGTGCGAGGCAGTGGTGTCAGGGATATAGCAGAAATTGAAAGAGTAAGTATCGGTAAAGTTCTACGGACACTTAGCCAATCAAAATATCAACTTCGAGCACAGCAAAGTCATTATGAAACCCTTGAAGTAGATGAGTTTTGGACTTTTGTTGGTCATAAGCAAAATAAACAATGGCTAATTTATGCCTATCATCGAGAAACAGGTGAAATTGTTGCTTATGTATGGGGTAACCGAGATTTAGCCACTGCAAAACGACTTAAATTAAAATTGAAGCAGTTAGGTGTAAGCTATACATGTATATCAAGTGACCATTGGGATAGCTTTGTTACGACCTTTAAAGAATGCAAACAGTTGATTGGTAAATTTTTCACTGTGGGTATAGAAGGCAATAATTGTCGATTACGGCATCGAATCAGGCGAGGCTTTAGGAGAAGCTGCAACTTCTCCAAAAAGCTTGAAAATCATTTCAAAGCCTTTGATTTAGTGTTCTTTTATATCAATAATGGATTCGTTTAATGCCAGCATACTTTTTGAAACACTACCCATTTTTCACCTATTAACCAATTAGAATTAAGTTTTAAGCAGCTAAGTAATTTTACAAATACTATATCCTCATTCTTTAAAGATCAAAAAAATTGCTTTTTTATCTAACTAAAAGGTGTCTACAAAATTGGTGGCTATTCACTATAAGTTATAGAAATTACTAGATGTTTCTTTAATTCTGTTCTTTTCTATTCATTCGACACATAAGCTCACGAATTACGTAAACCCTATATAAGTTTATTTTTTAAACACTCGGATGTCTTATTTCATACATTAATTTACAGCGATTTCTTGGCGCATAAGGCTCTAATAAAAGTGTTTTTTAATTCTTGGCAGCCTTGCTACGAGTCTGTTTAATGTTGAACTAGAAAGAGGAAATCCGCATGCGTGCTCTTACCTATCATGGTGCTCGGGATGTACGAGTTGAATCTGTTCCAGATCCAGTGATTCAGGAACCAGATGACG
>NZ_KB850093.1:0-644 GCF_000369585.1 Acinetobacter sp. CIP 101934
CTTTAGCTAAAACAGTCTTCAGCTTACCATTCGTGGTTATTTGCAACAGTGCCGGTGCGGCTTTATAATTCGCAATAAAATTTAGTCTGCCTAAAGCATTTGTGTTTCCCGCAATCGCTATTTTATTGGTTGCTTGCTTGTTCCCCGCATTAAATTATTATGCTCTTGAAGCATCTGAAAAGTCATTTAACCAAACAACCAATTTTTTAAGTCAGCCAGTACATAAGTTTTCAGCAAATAAAATAACTGTACTTTGGGGCATGTGGTACATGAAAGCCCTATATTTAGCCATAGCAGGTTTAATTGGCTTTGGCATAGCTAAAGCTTTATATCCTGAAGTGATTTAAAAAAATTGGATATTTTTATTTAGAAATTACATTGTATGTTTACAACATAAATTGAGATATATAAAGATGACCCATTGAAATGGGATTAAAAAAAATACTTTATTTTTAATATTATAATTATATGTAGTTCAACTAATGGTGTGATAGGTTTTAGTTATAAACTTATTCATTCAGGAATTATATTGCTGAATAAATAAGTCTAATTGATTTATTTATGCAACCCAACTATTCATTTGATTCATTTGATTCATTTGATTCATTTGATTCATTTGATTCATTTGATTCATTTGATTCATT
>NZ_KB850093.1:764-10180 GCF_000369585.1 Acinetobacter sp. CIP 101934
ATTCATTTGATTCATTTGATTCATTTGATTCATTTGATTCATTTGATTCATTTGATTCATTTGATTCATTATTTTCAACTTGTTTTTGTTTAGAATTTTCAACTTTAGAAGCTTTTAAATTCTTTTCAAGAAATAACAAGCCGCCATCTGCATAACTAAAACTTGCGATACTAAAGAATGCACTAATTAACAGTAATTTAGTACAAAATTTATTTTTGAATAGCATGTTTATTTACTCTCATTTAATACTTGTTAGATATTCTAACTTTAAAGAATTAACACCCAGAGGACTCATAAATTACATTCTTGTAATTTTAAAATGTCTCAGGATGGTGTTTAAAGTGCGTGTGATAAATAGAAGTGTAATACAGGAAAATGGTAAGGTTTATCAGCCTAGTCATCTGTCCATTATGTAGAAAGAGCAGCACTTTAATGTTTATGCTGTTCCAATGTATTACATTCCGTACTTTCTATTTGTAACGTAATTTCAGTAATACTATGATTATGTTTTAGAACGTCTAAGGCCTTTTGATAGAGCTGATCTGGATTGCTATTAGGAGCAACTAAATGAGCAGTTAAATGAATGTTTTTTGAAGATATAGCCCAGACTTTCAACTGATGAATCCCTTCAACACCCTCTAGCATCAATAAATCATTTCTTAACGACTCAATATCAATCTCATCAGGAACTCCTTCAAGCAGAATATTAATACTTTGTTTTAATAAAATCCAAGTTCGAGGTAAGACCCAGAAGCCAATTAACACAGCGATTACGGTATCAACCCACATCCACTGGGTAAAATAAATAACTATTCCTCCGATAATCACGCCTATCGATCCTAGAGCATCACTAAGAACTTCTAAATATGCACCTTTTATATTTAGACTTCCTTCAGCACTAGCAGAAAGGATTTTCATTGAAATCAAATTTACGACCAAACCAATGACCGCGACAATCATCATTCCAACACTTTGAATTTCAGCAGGGTTCGTAAAACGTTGATAAGCTTCATATACAATATATATTGCTACCACAAAAAGCATCACCGCATTAAACAGAGCCGCTAAAATTTCAAATCGCTGATAGCCAAAAGTTCTTTTATCATCTGCGGCTTTTTTACCAATTTTGATAGCGGCAAGAGCAATAGCTAAAGCGGCTACATCAGTAAACATATGAGCTGCATCAGATAACAAAGCCAAACTTTGGGTAATAAAAGCAGCGACAACTTCTACTATTAAAAAAGTAGTCGTTAAACCTAAGGCAACCATTAACTTCTTACTATTTTCTTCAGTAACAACCGCATGGCTATGATCATGATGTTCTGACATAAAATATTTTCCTTATTCTATTTATGATGAGCAGAGATATTGGATAACAGCCAATATCTCTGCTGTAAATCGACTAATCTATTGGATTAAGAAACTTTCTTTTCATTCATCCAGCGGTACAGTACGGGCAATAAAACCAATGTAAGCAGGGTAGAGGAGATAATTCCTCCAATAACCACTGTTGCTAAAGGTCTCTGTACTTCTGCCCCAGTTCCGGTTGCCAAAGCCATCGGGACAAACCCAAGGGACGCCACACAAGCGGTCATCAGCACAGGTCTAAGACGCAAAATTGCACCCTGCCACGTTGCATAATAAAGGTCATATTGTTGTCGCAACTCTTTGATAAAGGTGAGCATGACTAAGCCATTCAGTACAGCCACCCCCGATAGTGCAATGAAGCCAACCCCTGCTGACATGGATAATGGAATGTCACGCAACCACAACGCGATTAAGCCTCCACATAAGGCAAACGGTACACCACTAAAGACCAGTAAGCTTTCTTTGATATTATGGAATACAGCCATCAATAAAATAAAGATCGTCAACAATGCGAGCGGAACCACCAATTGCATACGCGCTTTTGCAGACATCAGATTTTGAAATTGACCGCCATAATCTATCCAATAACCGCTTGGTAATTCCTGTTTGGATAACGTGCTCTGAAGCTCTGTTACGAATGAGCCTAAATCACGTCCTTCTACATTTGCAGTAATAACCACTCGACGTTTACCATTTTCACGGCTGACCTGATTAATACCCAGGATATTTTCAACGCGTGCCACATCTTGCAGTTGGACTAAACCACCATTCGGCAATTGAATAGGAAGTAGCGCTAACTGTTCAGGACTACGCTGGGATTCATCTAGACGGATGACAAAATCAAAACGCTTGTCTCCCTGTAAAATTGTTCCAACATTCTGGCCACCGACACTTGTAGCTACCAGATCCTGAATTGCTCTTACCGACAAGCCATATTGTGCAGCTCTGGACTTATCCACCTCTACATTCAACAAGGGTAAGCCACTGGTCTGTTCTACATTAACGGCTGTCGCGCCTGAAATTGAGTTAATTTTTTGAGAAATTTTATTCGCTTCGCGATTTAGAATCTCCATGTCATCACCAAATAATTTGACACCCACATCACTTCGCACCCCTGAAATTAACTCGTTAAAGCGCAGTTCAATGGGTTGCGAGAACTCACTGTTATTTCCCGGCAATGTCGCTAAGAAAGTAATCATTCTTTGGCGAAGCTCATCAATCGTTTGTTTTGGATCAGGCCATTCATCATGAGGTTTTAACAGTACCACGCCATCTGAAATGTTGGGTGGCATAACATCTGTGGCCACTTCTGCTGTACCGGTACGAGCAAAGATCGCTTTAATTTCAGGAAATTCTTTCAACAGTAACTTTTCAGTATTTTCCTGCATTCTCAGTGACTGTTCTAACCCTGTACTTGGGGAACGCATTTGCTGAACAGCAAAATCACCTTCACCCAGTTGAGGTGCAAACTCGCTACCTGTTTGAGTGGCTAGCACGCCCGTAAGCACTAAAATACAGGCAGCCACAATAGTCACAAATAAACGAAGCTCATAGGCTTTATCTAAAAGCAGTTCATATTTGGTTTTAAGCCAATGCATCCAGCGACTTTCGGTTTCCTTGACTTCTCCAGTGACAAATAGGGCAACTGCGGCTGGCACAAAAGTGACAGATAAAATCATGGCCCCAATTAAAGCCAGTACAACAGTCATTGCCATAGGATGGAAAAGTTTGGCTTCTACACCCGTCAGGGTAAAGATAGGTAGATAAACCACCAAAATAATTAACTGTCCAAAGATGAGAGGACGACGCGCCTGTTTTGCAGCCAAGAAGACTTCTTTAAATCTTTCAGAACGGCTAAGTAAACCACCTTTCAGCTTCTGAGCTTCTGCTAGCCGACGGATACAGTTTTCTACAATAACCACTGCACCATCAATAATAATACCGAAGTCCAGTGCCCCTAAACTCATCAGATTTGCACTAATCTTCTGCTCTGCCATTCCCGTCAAGGTAAACAGCATTGACAGTGGAATAACGCAAGCCGTGATCAGCGCAGCACGGAAATTACCTAGAAAGAGAAATAAAATAACAATGACGAGGATTGCACCCTCAATCAAATTTTTCTGAACGGTTTTGATCGCCCGATCAACCAAATGCGTACGGTCATACACAGTCTCAATCACCACACCTTTAGGTAGCGATTGCTGGATCGATTGCACCTTTTCATCAATGGCTTGAGCAACGGTACGGCTATTTTCTCCCATCATCATCATGGCAATACCCAATACAGTTTCTTCACCATTATAGGTTGCAGCCCCTGTTCTTAAGTCATGACCAATTGAGACATTGGCGACATCTGCCACCCGAATCGGATAGCCGTTTTTATTGGCAATACTGATGTTCTGGATATCTTCAATCGTGTTTAAAGTGCCGGGAACACGAACCGTTAGCTGTTGTCCATTTTTCTCAATATAGCCAGCACCACGGTTTTCATTATTCTCTGTTAAGGCAGTTTGTAAATCAGACAAAGGAATTTGCAATTGTTGCAATCGGTTCAGATCAGGGGCAACCACATAGGTTTTATTAAAGCCACCGATACTGTTGATCTCAGCAACGCCTTTTACGCGCTGTAATTGCGGTCTTACAATCCAATCCTGAATTTCACGTAAATCCATCGCCGAATAAGGGGTTCCATCCGGCTTTTTAGCATTTGGTTCGGCTTTAATCACCCATTGATAGATTTCACCTAAACCTGTCGAAATAGGCGACATGTTAGGTTGCACATCTTCAGGCATTTCTCCCATTGCTTCTTGCAAGCGCTGGTTGATAAGCTGTCTGGCCCAGTAAATA
Source organism: Acinetobacter sp. CIP 101934 (assembly GCF_000369585.1). Taxonomy (NCBI): domain Bacteria; kingdom Pseudomonadati; phylum Pseudomonadota; class Gammaproteobacteria; order Moraxellales; family Moraxellaceae; genus Acinetobacter; species Acinetobacter sp. CIP 101934. The sequence goes on from NZ_KB850093.1 coordinate 4,980, forward strand.
TCCGTGCCATCTTCAAAAATGATGGTCACTTGCGATAAGCCGTAGCGTGAAATCGAACGGGTTTGTTCCATTTTCGGCATGCCTGACATGGCATTCTCGATTGGATATGTAATCCGCTGTTCCATTTCTAAAGCCGTAAAACCATTGGCTGAAGTGTTAATCTGCACCTGAGTATTGGTAATATCTGGTACAGCATCAATCGGTAACTTTTGATAACTATAAATACCAATAGCAATCCAAGCCGCAATAAACAGCATGACCCAGATTGCGTTATGGATAGAAAACTGGATCAGTCGATCAAACAGTCCTTCAGGTTTTACCGATTCGTGGTCTGGAATTTGAGGAGTTTCAGTGCTCATGTGAAGCCTCTCCTTTTTCCAGCTCGGATTTCAGTAAAAAACTGCCTTGAGCGGCATATTTTTGTCCCTGACTAAGCCCACTCACCACTTCAATCCATTGGCTCTCCCCAGATGATTGCCCTAATTTCACAGGTTGCGGACTGAATTCAACTTTTTGTCCATGCTGAGTGGCGACAAAAACCACATCTTTTCCATCGACATTCTGAACTGCGGACTTAAGTACCCGTAATGCGGTACTTTCACTCCGTTGTTGCAACTGTACGTTCACCATCAAGTTTGGACGTAATTCGGTTGCATTCGATTCAACTTTTGCTCGCACCTGAAGACGACCTGTTTGAATATCCGCTTCAGTATTTAAAGTCTGAATAACAGCTTGATAAACCTTTTCTGTTTGCAAGGATTTAAATTCGATCTTTTGATTCGGGGCTAAGCCCATAATTTCAGAATTTGGAACAATAAATTCAAGCCAGAGTTGATCTAACCGGTCTATCGTAAAGAGTTGATCGGCTAACTGAACATTTTCCCCGAGAACCAAATCCTTTTTACTGATCACGCCAGAAATTGGGGCTTTTAAAATATAGCGCCCGTTACTAGCATTCACTGCACCAAATGCGCTTAAACGTGATTGGGCCGCTTGAACCTGAATTTGTGCCCGTTTATAACTGTTATAAGCCCGTTGATAGTCCTGTTTTGCTGAGATACCCTGTGACCACAATTGACGCTCACGCTCAAAGTCTTGTTTCGCCAGTTCCAGATTGGTTTGTTCAATTTTAAGATTGGCCTGCTGATCAACTAGATCAGGAACAAGCAATGTAGCCAAAGGCTGCCCTTTCTGAACTTTTTGGCCGAGTTCTACATAAACATTTTCTACATGACCGCTAAAACTCGGTGAGACATGCGCTTGCTGATCCGTATTCACATTCAGTTTGGCAGGATAAGAACTTAATTTAACCACCGGACCTTGATCGACCGCTGATAACTGTATGCCCTGTTCCACCAGTTGCTTGGCCGTCAGGCTCACGCCTTCTGCATGCTCTTCGGCTTCACCGCCATGTTCTTCACTTCCATGTTCCTCTGCGCCTTCTTCCTCTGCATGTTCATCTGATGTTTCAGATTTATTCTTACCCGACAAGATCAAGAAAATACTGAGGAGTACGGTAGCGCCGATAACCAAACTAATCAGTAGAGGTTGAGAGATTTTTCCGCTCTGTTTTTTTAAGCTGTTTTTAAGATCGAACATGTTAATTTCCCCCACCAATGACAGGCATGGCCTGTATGTCTTGCCATAAGTTTTGATTGATTTGTGCAATAGCATCTTTCGACATGACTTCACTTGGGCTAATGCCTAAGCTCAAACTTTCTGCTTCAATGGCCTTTTGCCAGCCATCCCGTAACAACTGGACTTTACGCAGACGGATGTCTTGTAATTGAAGCGTGGCTTGCTGAACATCGGTTAAAGCAAACTTGCCTGCCAAGAAACCTTGTAGCGTCTTACTTTGAACTTGAGTCGCCAAAGGAATTTGAGTCTCGTCAACGACTTTGAATTGCAGCTCTAAACCCTGCAACTCGGTTAAAATTGTGCCTATTTGCAGCGCATTTTGCTTCAGATAAAACTCTTTCTGACGCTCTAATAAGTTCATTTTTTCTTGCGCGATTTTTATGCCATTTTGCTGACGATCGAAAATATTAAGCGGTACACTGACTCCGACTACTAATTGATTTTGTGTGGAGTTTTCCAAGGATTGGGTGCGGTTGACACCTAGGTTTAAAGTGGGGTTAGGACGTGCCTTTGCCCTTAGTTGATCAACCGTTGCTTGAGACTCTAATACCAGTAAAGCTCGATATTTCTCAACGTAGTTTTCCGCTAAATATTCTTGAACCTGTTCATGAGTCGATTTTGGCCAGAGCTTTTGTGAAGAGAGGTTTACCTGCAATGACTTATCAGACGTACCCCATAAATTTGATAATTGTTGGGTGGCCACTTGTACCTGTAAGTCTGCCTGTCTAAAAAGACGGATATTTTCAGCATGGCTTAAACGTGCGCGATTTACATCTACTTGGGCAATACTGCCTGCATTAAAGCGCTTTTCGATTGCTTGAAGGTTTTCTTGGCTCACCCGAAGTTGTTCATTGACAATGTTTTTTTCAAGTTCAGCAATGGCCAGTTGTGACCATACATATTTCACTGCAAGCTCAATTTGTGCTTGATAAATCTTCTGTTTCAGCGCTGTTTTATCTGTAGAGAGACTGGCTAATTTTTGGTTTGCTCTTCGCTCACCAAAAATATCCAAAGGTTGTGATATACCGATGGTAAGCTCTTTTTCATTATTTGAACCAAATCCCGTTTGTTCAACTGACAGTTCAGGATTTTTAAACAGCTTACTTTGCTGAAGATTCGTGGCATTAATGCTGTTTTGCGTTTCCCAGAAATTTTGGGACGCTTGATATTGGTTAACCTGCTCAATAGCTTGCTGCAGCGTTAAATCTTGAGTACTGGCGACTACGGAAGTACTGAAGCTGATCATTGCAGATAGCAAGATACCGCTACCTAAGGCTGACCAGGATAAATTCAGGATGGAGGTATCCTGATGTAATTTGTTTTTTGACATGAAAATGCCCCACGCATAATGAAATTAGGAGTGGTGGGCTTTTATAAGACTACCCCACCAATAGTAGGGGCAAATCGGGAGGCGGGGTTAATTGATCCAGATAAGGGGGTTTATAAAAAGTTATTCCCAAATAAGTTGGGGTAATGCCGGTCTCAAAATTAGCTTTAAGCTTCAGATCATCGGGTGGGTCAATCTGAATCACGATTGTATTTGAGAAATGACTGCACTTTTCGTTAAAACAAACCTTCTGACAATAGTCATAGATTTCTTTATAGTTTTCTAGGGAATAAAGTGCTTGACGAGGACTATCACTCTTTTCGTCTAAATCGATTGGATTAGAGAGTATTGAATTGGGTATGTTTGGCATTTCATGCAGACAAGCAGCCTCTGCCACACTCCAAATATTCTGGAATGTGAATAAGAGTACCAATATCTGGATTAGAAATGTTTTTCTCTTCATACACAAATCTGTATTTAAAACACCAATCGGAAGCTAACCAAAGCTATCTAAGATCTGATCACAAAATTTAAGTCACCTTAATCTTTTTGCAGCCTTAAGTAAAGATATACAGAATTTTTGAAAAAAGCATAGGTCTAGATAATCAAGCTAGATTTTTTAGAACTCCACATTGGTCAATTGTACATAAGCCATCACAAGTACCTCTTAAATCAGATAATTGTTCAATAAGCTTTTGTTGCTTGATTATATTTTCCCTGATAGCACTGACATGTAAGTCAATTAATTCATTCACATCTGAACAATTTTTCTCAGGTTTGTCTTTATAGGTAAGTAATTGACGAATTTCATTCAAACTCATATTTAAAGTTCGGCAATTCAAAATAAATTTAATTCGCTCAACATAGCCTACATCGTAAAGGCGGTAATTTCCTTCCGTTCTTTCCGGTTCCGGAATTAAACCTTCCTTTTCATAAAACCTAATTGTTAATACTGAACATGAGGTTTTTTTAGAGAGTTCACCAATTTTTAAATGCATTGAGTTAGTATTTCCAAAGATTCTTGACTCTATAGTAACTATAGGGATTCTAATATTCAAAGTTTATAAATTTTTTTAATGGGTATAACTATGAGTGGCTGTGGATGTAGTAAAGAAACACCATGCGAAGATAAGAAATCTCAACAAGAAAATCATCCATCAATTGCAGAAGCAAACAATTCAAAGAATTGTGATAATACGCCTAGCTGTTGTGGTGAAGAGGAAGAAGAAAAATCTTCATCTCCTTGCTGTAACACTTCAAACAGTTGTGAAGATACCGCTCAATCCTGTTGTGGTTCTGATCCCAAAGAAAATTTAAGCACTGAAGACGTTTTAAAAGATTCGCACTACATGAGTGAATACTTAGTTCCCAAAATGGATTGTTCTGCGGAAGAACAGATGGTTCGTATGGCGCTATCTTCAATTGATGGTGTTCAAAAACTCATCTTTGATTTACCTAACCGTTCTTTAAAGGTTCTACATAATCAAAAAGATGAAAATATAACTACCAAACTTGAAGCTTTGGGTTTTGGTGCAAAGCTTGTGAAGACTGAAACTTATATAAGCAATCAACAGGCTAAGCAAACAAGTACCTATACCATTCCTAAAATGGATTGCTCTGCTGAAGAGCAAATGGTCCGTATGGCTCTTGCAGATATTGAAGCAGTTAAAGGTCTTACTTTTGATCTTCCCAATCGAAAACTGAAAGTCTTCCATAATGAAGGGATTCAGCAAATTACGGCCAAACTTGAAGGACTGGGTTTTGGGGCGAAACTTGATGAAACACAGCTTTCTACAGGCGATATACCTAATGAACCTGATCCTGTGAGACAAGCTAAAGTACTTAAACTGTTATTAGGCATTAATGCTCTACTTTTCTTTATAGAATTCATCAGCGGAATTATTGCTGCGTCTACAGGATTGATTGCTGATTCTCTAGATATGTTTGCCGATGCAGCCGTTTATGGTATTGCGCTATATGCCGTCGGAAAAGCTGCGAAATATCAAGTGAAAGCAGCCCATTTCGCAGGTTGGATTCAGTTATTACTTGCTGTCATCGTGATTATTGATGTCATTAGACGATTCATGTTTGGAAGCGAGCCAGAATCAACGCTCATGATTGTTATTGGCCTGCTCGCACTTATAGCTAACGTGACATGCTTATATCTTATTTCTGGTCATCGAGAAGATGGCGCACATATGAAAGCCAGTTGGATTTTCTCGGCGAATGACGTTGT
>NZ_KB850093.1:10190-22162 GCF_000369585.1 Acinetobacter sp. CIP 101934
TTCTTTATAGAATTCATCAGCGGAATTATTGCTGCGTCTACAGGATTGATTGCTGATTCTCTAGATATGTTTGCCGATGCAGCCGTTTATGGTATTGCGCTATATGCCGTCGGAAAAGCTGCGAAATATCAAGTGAAAGCAGCCCATTTCGCAGGTTGGATTCAGTTATTACTTGCTGTCATCGTGATTATTGATGTCATTAGACGATTCATGTTTGGAAGCGAGCCAGAATCAACGCTCATGATTGTTATTGGCCTGCTCGCACTTATAGCTAACGTGACATGCTTATATCTTATTTCTGGTCATCGAGAAGATGGCGCACATATGAAAGCCAGTTGGATTTTCTCGGCGAATGACGTTGTCGTAAATATGGGCGTTATATTTGCCGGTGTACTCGTGGCGTGGACGGGATCAGCTTATCCAGACTTAATCATTGGCATACTGGTTTCTTTATTCGTACTTAATGGTGCCCGAAAAATTTTGGCTTTGAAGTAAGAGTCTCGAAAATGAATCTATTTCAAGTTAAACAAAATCAGATCGTCAAAATTAGAGATCTCAAAAAAGGTAATCAATACAGTCATACCACTGATCCCGTATTGGAACGGCTCCAACTATTAGGTTTTAGAGAGGGTGAAACTCTACAAGTACTCGCTAAAGGTATTTTTGGCGGAGATCCTGTTTTAGTTCAAATTGAAACTTCAAGATTCGCATTAAGAAAGAATGAAGCTGAAAGAATTTTTGTAGAGTTAGTATCCAATGAAGATTAAGAACATTGCATTAGTCGGTAATCCAAATTGTGGAAAAACCTCTTTATTTAATACGCTTACTGGTACGCGACAAAAAGTTGCCAACTATGCTGGAGTTACCGTAGAAAGAAAAGAAGGTTCTTTTAGATTACCTTCTGGTGATGCAGTACGAGTATTGGACTTACCCGGAACTTACAGTTTAAAACCTAGTAGTTTAGATGAAGAAGTCACCAGGGCAGTTTGTTTGGGCGAGCTAAAAGGTGAAATTCTCCCCGACATTTTTATATGCGTCGTAGATGCCACAAATTTAAGCTTACATTTGAGCTTGGTTCTCGAAGTTCGTGCTTTAAATCGCCCTATGATTCTTGTATTAAATATGATGGATGAGGTCAAAAAGCGTGGTATTTCCATTGATAAGGATAAACTGTCTCAACTGTTAGGTATCCCTGTAGTTGAAGCTGTCGCAGTTAAAACAAAAGGAATTCAAGATTTAATTAATCAATTAGATCAAAAAAATCTTTTTATTACTCCTTATCATTCTGAATTAAGTCATTTTGAACAGGTCAAACAAATCACCAAACAAGTTATTTTAAATAATGACAATGGTGATAAAAGAACCGCATTTCTAGATAAAATTTTTCTACATCCTGTATTGGGTTTAGTAATCTTAACTTTAACCATGTTTGTGATGTTCCAAGCGGTATTTATATGGGCAACACCTTTTATAGAATTCATTGAAAATTTTATCGTATGGCTCAGTGATTTTATTGGACCACTAATCCAACATCCTCTATTAAAAAGCTTGGTAGTCGATGGGGTAATTGCTGGCACAGGTAGCGTGCTTGCATATATGCCTCAGATTTTGATTTTATTCTTCTTCATTTTAATGCTTGAAGAGTCAGGCTATTTACCCCGAGCAGCATTTCTTTTAGATAAATTAATGTCTAAAGCCGGGCTTAGCGGCCGTTCATTTATTCCTCTGCTATCCAGTTTTGCTTGTGCGATTCCCGGAATTATGGCAACCAGAAGTATCAGCTCTGAACGGGACCGATTAGCAACAATTATGATTGCACCATTGATGACCTGTTCAGCAAGATTGCCCGTATATGCTTTATTGATCGCGGCATTTATTCCGAACCAATTAATCTACGGCTGGTTAAGTCTGCAAGGATTAGTCCTTTTTGGTCTTTATATGTCGGGAATAGTCTCAGCGTTATTAGTTTCACTCTTTCTGAAGTTGGTTCGAAAAGATAAAACTGAAAGTATTTTTATTTTTGAGCTTCCCACATACCGAATTCCAGATATTAGAAATATTGCATTAGGCTTATATGATAGGGCAACTATTTTCTTAAAACGAGTTGGTGGCATTATCGTTGCACTGTCTATCTTGTTATGGGTGCTAGTCACGTTCCCTCAAGCACCAGATAATGCAACCATGCCAGCCATTAACTATAGTTTAGCTGGTCAGTTAGGACATTTAATTCACCCTATATTTGCGCCTATTGGTTTTACATGGGAAATATGTATTGCACTCATTCCTGCTATGGCAGCAAGGGAAGTTGTAATTGCAGCTCTTGGGGTGATTTATGCGATGTCAGGTGATGAAGATACTGTAACTCAAAGTCTGTTAAGTCAAATTTCAGGCCCGGATGGATGGGGGTTAGCCACAGGTTTATCATTATTGGTATGGTTTATTTTTGCTCCACATTGTCTTGCCACGTTAGCAACAATTAGACGAGAAACAGGTAGCTGGAAACAGCCTGTCGTTATGGCAACTTATTTGTTTGCATTAGCCTACATCTTTTCATTCATCACATATCAAGTTGCGAGTAAGTTTTAATGGCACTGTTGCAAATAGAGATTTGAGTCGATGATGTTCCCTTTAAAAAGTGCTTAGAGACCGAAAACCCTGTTGATTAGACACACTTCACCCTGAGGCTGACCATAATAAAATGACGATGCTTGTCCTTTACGTAGTGCACGCATGACTTCAATACCTTTAATTGTGGCATAAGCAGTCTTCATAGATTTGAATCCTAATGTGGCCCTGATGATTCGCTTTAACTTACCATGATCACATTCAATGACATTATTTTTATACTTAATCTGCCTGTGCTCAATATCTACTGGACATTTTCCTTCTCGCTTTAATCGTGATAAAGCATGGCCATAGGTCGCTGCTTTATCTGTATTGATGACCCGTGGAATTTGCCATTTTTTCACCGTATTGAAGATCTTTCCTAGAAAACTATAGGCTGATTTACTGTTCCGTCTAGCGGAAAGGTAAAAGTCAATCGTATGACCCCGTTGATCAACTGCACGATACAGGTAAGTCCATCGCCCCTTCACTTTGATATAAGTCTCATCCATATGCCATGAATGTAAATCTGTAGGATTACGCCAATACCAGCGTAACCGTTTTTCCATTTCTGGAGCATAACGCTGAACCCAACGATAAATTGTACTGTGATCCACATTTATGCCTCGTTCAGCGAGCATTTCTTGAAGTTCACGATAGCTGATGCCATATTTACAATACCAACGAACAGCCCAAAGAATGATTTCACCTTGAAAGTGCCGACCGTGGAAGGGATTCATCTGCTGTATCTCGAAATAAATAAGATATTTAGCTTATCATGTCAGCCTATTTGCAACAGTGCCGATATTTAGCTTATCATGTCAGCCTATTTGCAACAGTGCCATAAAAACTGCCTAATCCTGGATCGTAGAGACTTCATTTTTGAGAAAACGGAAGACCTAAAAGGCTTCAATGGCATCCATTGATTATTCGCCAAAGCTAAATAAAACCGTGGAACATTGATTGTTTTTTGATCGTGAAACATGAAAAATCATAAAAAAGCCCAATCGGGTGTGATTGGGCTATAAACTAGAAACTACAGCATTGATTTCTAAGGAAAATTAGAACACCTTTCGTATAAGGTGTATTATGTTAATTTTAGATAAATTAAAAATTTTCACTTTTAAGGGAATATCATGTTTAAACTTTTCTGCATTTTAATGCTATGTGCTAGTCAACAAGTTTTTGCTGGATTTGAAAATTTAAAAAAAATTGAAATTGAAGAACTTACCTTTAAAGAAATTATTAGAAGTCTTTATGAAGGTCAATTTACTCAAGGAAAAATTACTGAGATTGATTATGAAGATGGAGAATCATTTAGTCTTTATGATAAAAATCAAAAAAGAAAAGACATAGAAAATAGTACTTTATTAAAAAAACCAAAAAAATTAGACAAGCTAGAAAATCATTATATGCACTCTGACCAATAGGCATGGTTGCGGTTAAAATCACGCTGTAATGGAAAATCCTGTAACGCTAGATGCAGTTTGGCCTGCGCCTGTGCAATCGCCTGCACCTGGTCAATGCTGGCCTGCTCAGGATGCTCACCCATTAAACGTGGCGCAATCTGGGCAGGTTTGCCTGCAATACTATGGATGGCCTGACCGTGATGTTTCAACGGCACCGCGACAGGTACGCCTGCCTGCCCCAAACAGTCCAGCACGGGCACCAATTCAGCCGCCCCCTCAGTATCCAATTCTTCAAAAACCGTTAAGACATACTGTTTCTGTGTATGATCCACCAAAAAAAAGTTGGTGTTTTGAATACCGCCCTGGATTGGAATCAGGTCAATCACCGCCAAACCATAAGGCTCGGCAAATGCCTGCACTTCTTCTAAACTCAACGGGGTATAAACCGACATGGAAAACCTGCAAAATATCACTCTGATTTTGATAGAATACCCGTTCCCTCCATGAAGGTGTAGCACCAGAGTCGGTCTCCTTTCTCTCTTGGCGATTTTTTGGAAAATTTTATGCTCGCAAAACGTATTATCCCTTGCTTGGATGTTGATAATGGCCGAGTCGTTAAAGGCGTTCAATTCCTTGATATTCGTGACGCAGGTGACCCTGTTGAGGTTGCACGCCGTTATAACGAACAGGGTGCCGATGAAATTACCTTTTTAGATATTACCGCCACCCATCATGGACGGGACACCACCTACCGTACGGTGGAGCGGATGGCGGAAAGCGTGTTCGTGCCTTTAACTGTGGGGGGTGGCGTGCGTAAGGTTGAAGACATCCGTTTATTGTTGAACGCAGGTGCCGACAAGGTTAGCATCAACTCGGCTGCGGTGTTTAACCCAGAATTTGTACAAGAAGCATCGCAACGCTTTGGCGCACAATGTATTGTGGTTGCCATTGACGCAAAAAAAACGGGCGAGAATAAATGGGAAATTTTTACCCACGGTGGACGTAAGCCAACAGGTATTGATGCAATAGAATGGGCTGTTAAAATGGCAGACTTTGGTGCAGGTGAATTACTGATTACCAGTATGGATGCCGATGGAACCAAAGCAGGCTATGACATCGCTTTAATGCGTCAAATCAATGATCGTGTCACGATTCCAACGATTGCTTCAGGTGGTGTAGGAAATTTACAACATTTGGCAGATGGTATTTTGAAAGGTGGCGCAGATGCTGTACTTGCAGCTTCCATTTTCCACTTTGGTCAACATACGATTCCAGAAGCGAAAAAATATTTAGCTGAGCAAGGCATTGAAATGCGCCTTTAAGCAATAAAAAATAGCGAGATCCAAACCTCTCAATGCGATTGCTTGAGAGGTTTTTTATTCGGCAAATTTTAGTCAAAAAAATACCTTGCTGAGCAAGGTATATGAAATGCGTTTATACAACGCTAGAGGGTAAACGAAAAACAATAAATTTGGATAAATATCAAGCAACAAAAAGGCTTGGGCTAAATTAGCGAGATATTCAGCAAAAATATTGACATTAAAAACCAATTTTATTGACAATTCACGACATAAGCACACGACCAGCATCATGTTTTGTCAAAATGCCCTCTTCACGCTTTATCAAGAAGCAACCGATACTTTTTCGATCTCTTCTGTCTGAGCAGCGGCCACCAATTTTGGTTTCTGTTCTACCCATTTAGCAGGAAATACTGATTCAATCGCTTCAGTTAATATCTTCGAAATCGGTGTAGGTAAAGGTAGACCCAATGGATTGGCTTCTTTCAAATCTGCTGAAGACACCACACGCGTCCCCATCACATAATCAAACCAAGGACGAGTAACACACCAATTTGCATCTTGGTTCGAGTTCATGTGGTGATCATAGTGCCACGGGATTGTACGCTTCGCCCAATCAGGCTCAAGATGGGCACGGCGATGAACATAATAATAATTCCCCGCACTATAAATCGCTGCAAGCGCCATGCCTTTTGAAAAAGGATAGAACACAACACTTAGCACACCTGCGGCTACAGCAAGTGACATTAACTCATTGCGCGTACGCCAGTTGTCCAGACCCTCGACATAACAATCATCAGAAAAGCCCTGCTTGCGCACTTCACGGTGGTGTGCCCAGTGCGATTCCATCTGTTTTGGCGTTGGGCTGAAACGTGGCTTGCCTTTACGGTGAACCCCATGCAGTAGATATTTATGGGCAAACCATTCATAACCGTTTGCAATCACCAAACCTGCAACAAAACCCTTCAACATGGTTTTCTCCAAATGTTTCCTTATTTTTTTAAAGATATAAATTTTTGTAGGCGAAGTATTGACGATACGATATATTTATATTGACAAAACACGACAGAATAAGGAGTAGACAGGATGTCCCAACTCAAGAACTATACAGGCTCTGTTTATGGCGGATTAGGGCATTTATTAAAGGCTTATTGCGAAACAAAAAATATTGAAATTCCTGAGCAATTACAACAAGTCCAAAATCTTGAACGTTTTGATTACGTCATTTGGCGTGACTTACTTGAAGATCTTAATCGTTTAAATCCCAAGACAGGTTTAGGCTTAGAAATTGCAGAGCACGTACAACCTAAACATTTAGGAATTATTGCTTATCTCGCACTGTCATGTGAAAACTTGGGCGAAGCATTGGCGCGTTATCATGATTTTCATCGCTTAATTTATGATGGTAGCCCTCTCGTCGTTGAATTTAACCCACCCTACGCATCAATCCGCTGGGAAGCTCCAGAACCCAACCCAACCCAATTAACAGATGAAATTGCAATTGCGCTGATGGTGCAATTCCATAAGTTATTTCTGTCAGGTGAAGATCTCAATCTACACGAAGTGCATTTTGTGAATACCGCACCGAAAAACATTATGGTTTATGAGCAGTATTTCCGTTGTAAAGTCCGTTTTGATCAGCCTAAAACTCAGCTACTTCTACCTGTTACCGAAGCCTTTAAGCCACTTCGAACAGGCGATCACACTTTACAGCAACTACTTTTACAGCAGGCACAGGCGCTTCTGGACAAATTACCCAACTCGACCCAACTCGACCAACGCTTGCAGCACGCCATTTTGACGGGCCTGCAAAAGAACCAATACCAGATCGACTTTATTGCGGGGAAACTGGGAGTTTCGGTTCGGCAGTTACAACGCCACCTGCAACAGCAAAATGCCACTTTTCAGGAACGGGTACAGGAAGTTCGCTTTATGCTGGCAACTGAATATCTAAAAGACCCACACCTGAGTTTACAGGAGATTGCCCTGCTGCTTTGCTATTCAGAACAAAGTGCCTTTCAGCGCGCATTTAAGCTTTGGACTGGTTTAACCCCACAACAGTGGCGGAAGAACAATACCATTTATAGTTCTTAATCAAGTTGATAAGGAAACGATGGTTTCTTAAAGCATTTTTTATAGAAATGGATTTTCGATTTCCTGTTCAGGTTGGCGCTGAATTTTTTCAGGGAGATTTTCCTGTTCCAGGGCTGCCACCAGCTCATTAATAAAGGCTTGTAACTTCTTGGCAGCCTGTAAACCGACCTGATCTTTGGTTATTTGCAGATTGCCATATAGGCTCACACAATCGACCTGATTTTCCAGGGTCAGGTCATAGATTGCGGAAGACTCATTTCCATTCACAAAAGGCTTAAACATCTCGTTCCCCATTATTATTCTCTTTTCATCACACTGAGCTAAACATAGATGATTTGCAAGATGCTCTACATTATCTCAACAATTGTAAAAAATACTGCACCAGCATATCCACCAACTGCTTGATCAGCGCCTGCTTGGTTTCCTCATCAATCTGTGGCAACTTACTTTCAGCAGTCTGGGACTGTCCTGAAGCAAACTGCTTTTGTTGAGCCTGTATGCTGGCGGTATCGGCTTCTTCCGCACATTGGCTTTCCGCATCCCAACGCATATATTTAATGTCTTGATTGGCCTTAACCTGAGCTGCGGTCAACGGTAATTGATAGATGTTACGCTTCTGCTGCTCGGTCAGTTGCGGGAATAAATTAACCCCCAGCTTCTCTTCCAGATAACAGATACTGACGACCCTGACCTGCTGTGAATCATTGTTAGGTGCATAATAGGCACCGCTAATGCCCTGTTTGGGCAGATACACCGCCTTATACACGGCCGTTGGCACAATCACGCCATTCCCAATGGTTTTGAGCCGCTTTCCCTCAAACACGGGACCTGTGACAATATAGGCATCCCTATGCTGTTTGGTCACAATCGCGCGCACGGCCTCCTCCAGCTTACGCCAGACTTCCTGATTATTTTTAGGGGCCTGTGGCACCATATTAGCTAAAGAGAAACTATCATATTGTGCAGCGGTGTTATTCATATCGCCATTTGGCGCCATGTGTTATATCCGGATTTAATCTATACTCATACAAAACACTCAATTTAATTTAAATTATATAAACTATAAATTAAGTAATAGATGTCCTTCTAAATTAAGAAGAATTCTTATTTGATTAATATTTCTACCTTAACATTCATGCATAATTCGTGAATGAGAACATCTATTCAAAATAGCTTTCCAGAACAATGTTTAAGAAGTATATACGCAACTCAGTTTAAGAAGATGCAGACTTAAGCCTAGGAACAGATTACAGATATACTGAGATCATTGACAAAATTCAAAATTCAAAAAATCTTAAATACTAAAAAATATAAATCTCTGAATGTGATATACGCTGAACTATCAGGAGACTTTCCCTTGGGAGATTCTAGGCAGCCAACTTATAAAAGTCTTCGGCCATTTGATTTGGTGTCTTAAAACCCAAACCCTTTTGAATTCTTCGATGATTATAAAATAACTCAATGTATTTTATAATATCTGCTTTGGCTTCTTCTCTGGTTTGATAGTTGTAATGATGCACTAACTCATTTTTCAGTATTCCCCAAAAGCTTTCAATCGGTGCATTATCGTAACAGTCTCCGCGCTTGCTCATTGAACCTTGAAAACCATATTGCTCAAGTATATTTCGATATTCATGGCTGCAATATTGACTTCCTCTGTCTGAATGCACAATCAGTTCTTTGGTTGGTTTTTGATTGTGAATAGCCATATTTAGCGCATTACAAACAAGCTGTGTTGTCATGCGCTCATTTAAGCTATAGCCAACCACTTGCTTCGTGTAAAGGTCTTTTACCGCTGCTAAATACAGCCATCCTTCAACAGTCCATATGTACGTAATATCACTTGACCATGCTTGATTTGGTCTAGTCATTGAGAATTGTTGCTCCAGCAGGTTTTCATAGATCGCTCGATTATGGTCACTATTCGTAGTCCTTTTAAAACGCTTGTGTCGCTTACAATACAGGTGGTTCAGCGCTTTTATCTGACCTACAGCGTACATACTCATTTTTATACCCTGAGCTTGTAAGTATTTGGTTAATCGAATATAACCATAGCTCTGCCTTGTCTCCTCATGGGCTATTTTCACCAATATCGTCTGTTGATTTCGTTGAATCGTTCTTTTGCTCACGCCTCTCTTGAGCCAATCATAAAAACATGAAACTGAAACATGAAGTAATCGAGCCATTAAGGTAATTGGAAAAGAATATCTTTTTTGTTTCATATAGGCGTACCTTACTGACTTTCTTTGGCAAAGTACGCTGCTGCCTTTTTTAAAAATTCACGTTCCATTTCAGCTATTTTGAGCTGTTGTTTGAGTTTTTTATTTTCTTCGAGTAGAGCGTTTAGATCAGGTGAATACTGTTTTGTACCTGCTAAAGTTCCAGCCTTTGCTTTGGTATTCCAATTTGAAAGAGTTTGCATTGAAATGCTAAGTTGTCTAGCTGTTTCCGAGATATTGCCTTGATTGGCTTCAATTAATTTGATGGCTTCAGCTTTAAATTCTGTGGTGTAAGTCTTGTGTTTCTTGCTCATGGTAAACTCCTGATGAGTGTGTTTAGTTTACCAAGTTAAAACCTCCTGTTTTTTCAGCACACATCATACGACAAAGGGTGGAATAATCCGGAGCTGTCCAATCTAATCCAGAGAGTTTAATCAGACTTTGAACAAAACCTGTGACCATACGTAAAGAGAGTCGGAATAGTAATTTGATCATTAAGCAGCATTGAATCGCTGTATCGGAGTAGGTTTGATTTCGACCTTGCTTGCCTTGTGATTGTGCATACCACTGAGTCTTTGGATCAAGCCAAATGGAAATATTACCTCGGTTAATTAAGGCTCGGTTATAGGATGACCAATTGGTTGTACGGTAGATTTTAGAGGCAGGCTTATTCATTTTGAAATTATATTGCTGAATAAGCTTTTGATGCTAGGTTTGTGCAACAAAGCCATTATAAGATGAAAGGAATAGTACGCTAAACTACTATTCCTTTCATTAAATTATTTTAAAAAACTAATTCGATGCCTGCACCATATTTCCAGCCTTTTTCAGAATCCGTAGCCTCTTGCATAGAAGTGGCTTTCTGTCCTTTTTCATATTGGTAAGCAACGTCAATAAAAGGTTTAATTCGCTTAGTAATTTCATATCGGGTTTTGATCCCCGTTTTTAGTTCTGATAAACCTGATTTTGCAGCATAGTCAGAATCATCACTAAATACTACATCTGCTTCGATGTAAGGTTGAGTAATAAGTTTTTGAGTTAAAATTAAATCACGTTCGAATTCAAAACTTGTTCCCCAAAAGTTATTCTCTCCTCCATAAAGATATGCTTGTGTTTCAAAGAAATAAGGAGCTAGACCTAATATACCAATAACCCCATCCACTCGATCGCTGCTGCTGTTATTTTTATCTTCACTATATCTTACCCCAGCTTGTACATCCCAAAAGGGTGCTACATTACGGCTATAAAGTGCAGATACATCATATTTAGGATCATTGCTTTCTGCTTTGTCCAAATTTGCTTCAATAAATAGACGATTTTCATCTGTCCCAATTAAAGTATCAAACTTTGTTCCTAGGTTGCCCTTACCGTCTTCATCAACTATCCATGCATTTTCAAGTCTTGTTAGTTGATAAATTTGTCCGCCATGTTCTTTAAGATGATCATCATTAGATGGGGCTGATCTCTTTCTTGCGGTCAGAATAATATTATCTCCCCCATTTGCATTTTCCATTGAATAATATTCTGGATACAATTCTTGGGGGCTATATCTTAAGCCACCAGACTCCTGTAATAAGACTCTCATACCATTTGTAATATTACTTTCTTGTTGCGAAGTACTGTTATCAGCAAAAGTTAAGTTTGATATACTTATTAATGCAATTGATAAGACTGTTTTTGAAAAAAGTTTTTTAGTGGTTTGCATGTTGATTCACTCCCTTATCATTTGCATGGGGTTGGGCAACGATACTTTTTGAATCAACATCATTGCTATCTACATTTGCCACAATGAGTTTGTTCATCATTCCAGCTGCCATGTGATATAACAAATGGCAGTGGATAGCCCATTCACCTAATTCATCAGCAGTAAGTAAAGTTGTAACTGTTTTCCCTGGTGGCACAATGATCGTGTGTTTATTTGGCATATTACTTGGATCTTGACCATTTTCAAGCTGCATAAACATACCGTGCAAGTGCATTGGGTGAGCCATCATACTGTCATTCACAAATTTCAAGCGTATACGTTCCCCATATTTCACTTTGAATGGTTCTGTTTCATTAAACTTCTTACCATTAATTGTCCAAATGTAGCGCTCCATATTCCCACCAAGACGGATTTCCATTTCACGTTCAGCTGCACGAGTGTCTTTTTGAGGGTTTAAAGATTGTAAATCACTATACTGGAGTGCTTTTTGACCAACGGGTGTTGAAGCATTTGCCCATCCAAATACGGTATTATCATTCTTGTCTGAAGCCGACTTAACAGTAGCGCTATTCATCGGCATATCATGATTCATACCTTTCATAGAAGACATATCGTGATTCATGCCTTTCATAGAAGACATATC
>NZ_KB850093.1:22332-44371 GCF_000369585.1 Acinetobacter sp. CIP 101934
GAAGACATATCATGATCCATACCTTTCATAGAAGACATATCATGATTCATACCTTGCATTGAAGACATGTCATGATCCATCCCCATATCTTCCATAGTCAATAAAGAGCGAGGACGAGGTTTAGGCATCTCAATTTGTTTTACAGGTAAGGTATTTTCATCATGTAAGGTTCCAACCGAAAAACCAGTACGATCAATAGATTCAGCTTCAATTTGGTAATGTGCTTGTTTTGGTTCCACAATGACATCATAAGTTTCAGCAGTACCAATACGGAACTCATCTACAGGAACGGGCTTTACAGGTTGACCATCAGCACTGACTACAGTCATTTTTAGGTTTGGAATGCGTACATCAAAGAATGACATAGCGGAAGCATTAATAAAACGAAGGCGAACTTTTTCACCAGCTTTGAAGTTACCGGTCCAGTTTTGCTGAGGTGTTTTGCCATTCATTAAAAATGTATAACCAGTCACATCGGACATATCTGTTTTCAGCATTCGCATCTGATTCCACATAGAACGGTCTTGCCAAGTCGCTTTTAGCCCATCACGTTTAACTTGTTTTAATACATCGAATACTGTTTCGCGGCGGTTCTGATAGTAATCTGCTTCTTTTTTAATATTTTTCATAATTTGATCACTTGTCGAATTATGAAAATCAGAAAGCAAAACAACGTAATCTTTATCGGTTTTTTCAGC
This sequence comes from Acinetobacter sp. CIP 101934, assembly GCF_000369585.1. Taxonomy (NCBI): domain Bacteria; kingdom Pseudomonadati; phylum Pseudomonadota; class Gammaproteobacteria; order Moraxellales; family Moraxellaceae; genus Acinetobacter; species Acinetobacter sp. CIP 101934. The sequence goes on from NZ_KB850093.1 coordinate 23,031, forward strand.
AGCTGTTAGTGGAGTTTTATCTTTAGGATAAATAACAAAAGCACCATATAAACCGTCTTGTTCTTGTCCTTTACTATGTGAATGATACCAATAAGTACCATTTTGGCGGACTTTAAACTTATATTCATAAGTTTTATTAGGGGCAATGCCATTAAATTTGTTAAATCCAGGTACACCATCCATAATTCCAGGTAATAATAAGCCATGCCAATGGATTGAAGAGTCCTGATTTTTTAACTTATTGTGAACACGGATAACGGCCTCATCACCTTCTTCAAATTCAAGAAGTGGTGCAACGAATTTACCATTTACAGTAATTCTCTCAACTGGTTTTCCTGTGATATTTACAGTTTGTTCAGCGATTGTTAAATCATATTCTTTAACTGCCGCCATTACCCAAGTTGATGAAAATAAACCAACTCCAATTAAGAGTATATGACTTAACTTTTTTGACATTCTATCTCACCTTTAGAAAGGTCAAGGTTGAAGTAATAAAGCAAATATTTAGTATAAACTTTAATACTTCTTTCTCGCTATTTATAAAATTATTTATTGCTACCAGGCATATTCATCTTTGAATGATCCATTTTAGAATGGTCCATATTCATCATAGAATGATCCATTTTTGACATGTCAGATGAGTTAGGAGACTGATGTTGACTATGATCTTGCTGAGTCTTGTCATCTTTTTCCATTTTACAAGGTTTTGTACAAGGTTCCTGTGCTTTTACCGTTTTAGTGGCACTTGAGGTTGATACATCTTTTGCCCAAGATTGAGTACCAGCAATTAAAGTTCCAGCACACATTAAAATTGTTAGACTACGACGCACTACAGTTTTCATAAGTTTCTCTAAAAGTTAATTTCTTGCTACTACACTAAAGTGAAGCACTGAACATCTAAGTGACTTGAAAATGACATTTTTGTAATCTATCTCGATCAGATGTTTTATAACGTTATTATAGTTTTAATGAATAACTTAGGATTCTGAGATGAGAATACTATTAGTTGAAGATGAACAAAAAACTGGTGATTATCTCAAGCAAGGTTTATCCGAAGCTGGCTATATTACGGACTGGGTTACAGATGGGTTAACGGGTAAACATCAAGCTCTTTCTGAAGAGTATGACTTAATTATTTTAGACGTGATGTTACCTGGACTAAATGGTTGGAATATTATCAATGATATTCGTAGCAGCGGTAAAACAATGCCCATTCTTTTTCTTACCGCCCGAGATCAAATCGAAGATCGAGTAAAAGGATTAGAGCTAGGCGCTGATGATTATTTAGTTAAGCCTTTTGCTTTTGCAGAGCTTCTAGCTCGAATAAAAACGCTCCTTAGACGAGGGCAACAAAGAGAAGATAATAATATTATTAAGATTGCTGATTTAGAACTTGATTTGAGAAAACGTCGGGTAACACGAGCAGGTCAACGCATTGATCTGACGGCTAAAGAATTTGCGCTTATGGAGCTTTTTATGCGTAGAAGAGGTGAAATTCTACCAAGAGCACTTATTGCATCTCAAATTTGGGATATGAACTTTGATAGTGATACAAATGTAGTTGAAGTCGCTATTAAACGATTAAGAAATAAAGTAGATAGTAATTTTACCCCTAAGTTAATTCAGAATATTCGAGGAATGGGGTATGTATTAGAGGTAGAAGATGAATAATAAATTATTCAAATCTATCAGTTTTCGTATTGGTATTATTTTCTCATTATCGACTATATGCATTCTCATTATGATGGGGTTTTTCATCCATAAATTAGTGATGCATCATTTTGAAACGCAAGATCGTACCCAATTAGAAGGTAAAATCCAGCTTATTCAGAATCTTCTCCAACAGCATCCTAAAAATTCTCCAGAACTTGATCTATATTTGAAAGATGCTTTAGTTGGACACCATGATCTTATGGTCCAAATAGAACGACCGGCAGGTCAGATTTTATTTAGTTCAGCATCTTCAATCATTAATACTCAACAGTTAATCAAGTCAGCAAATAACCCTTGGATTAAATGGAAAATTAAGAATAAGACCTATCGTGGCATGATCTACAACATGGATATAAACAAAAATACTGAAATACAATCTGTACGCATTATTGTGGGGATCGATACATCTGAACATCTACATTTTTTAAATGATTTTAAGCGTCAACTTTTTTACATTGGTTTAGCCGGTACGATTTGTTTAATGTTTTTAGGCTGGTTTGCAACCTGGAGAGGTTTAAGACCCGTGCAAAAAATGGCTAAGGTCGCAGAAGGCATTTCTGCCCAACATCTTTCAGAACGTTTAGAAGTTGAGCACACACCAACAGAACTAAAATCATTAGCAATTGCCTTCAATGATATGCTCGACAGACTAGAATCAGCTTTAGAAAGGCTTTCCGATTTTTCATCTGATTTAGCGCATGAAATTAGAACACCGATTAATAACTTAATGACTCAAACTCAAGTATGTCTTGCCCGTAAACGAGATACCAGTACCTATCAAGAAGTACTATTTTCTAATTTAGAAGAATTAGAACGTTTGGCTCGAATGGTATCCGATATGCTTTTCTTGGCAAAAGCAGAACATGGCCTAAAATTACAGAACTTACAGAATATTGACCTGGTTAAAGAAGTTACAGCCTTATTTGATTTCTATGATGCGCTAGCTGCCGAAAAAAATATGACGCTTCAACAAACAGGATCTGGAAATGTCAAAGGTGATCCTGCTATGTTACGTCGAGCACTCAGCAATCTATTATCTAATGCAGTTAAATATGGAAATAAGAATTCTACAATACGCATAAAACTTCAACAGAATTTAGATAACACAATATTTTCAATTGAAAATGAAGGCCCTGAAATCTCTCCTGAACAACTATCCAGGTTATTTGATCGATTTTATCGAACAGATGCATCTAGACAAAGAACAGAAGAAGGAACCGGCTTAGGGCTCGCGATAACAAAATCTATTCTTGATATGCTTGGGGCGACCATCCAGGCTGAATCCCTCAATGGTCGAATCATTTTTACCATTGTTTTTCAAAGTGAATCCATGCAAGGGGAATCATTTTAACTCATTTTTTGAACATCTTCCATTTACCCGAGTTGACCTTACATAAAGCTCAAACTGAGAGCCAGAGCTACGCCAGCACCTATCATGGCAATTGTGTAGCCAAATATGATAGCTCGGCCAAACTGTGCCCCCCCTGTCATCCATGCAATTGTCGCTTTGCTTAACATGTTGCTCAGTGTGGCCAGCCCTAGCGCGACAGCAGCCACATTTGTTGTTAAGCCTTCAGTACTATGCAGGCGGGCAAGTGAGACTAAAATAGCATCTACGTCTGCTAGCCCAGAAATAGTCGATAATACGAAGATGCCGCTGGTGCCCAACCATTGTTTTGCTGCCGGGACCAAGACTGCCATGACAGCCAGGAAAGCAGCGAAGCTGAATGCTGTCCCAAGATCAAAAGGAGCCATTGCTTCTATTGTTCGATCGTTGTTTTCAGCGCTGGTAATTTGGCGTTGTCTCCACAATGCCATACCCAGCAGAAGGATTCCCGCAATCATCATTGCACCACCAAAAGTGCTTAGCAATGCTGGCTCAATGACGCCTATCAGCACAACCATACGAAAAAACATGATGCCACAGGCAGCCAATGTTCCAGAAATAGCAGCACTGACCATGACGGGGTGCTGGCGTGTATAGCGTGCCAGTGCGACAGTTGCAGCTGTAGAAGATGCCAAACCACCCAATAGACCTGTCCAGAGTATGCCTCTTTCTGAACCGGTGAGCCGCATGGCAAAATGACCTGCCAGAGAGAGTCCGGCAATCAGGATCACTGCCCACCATAACTGGTAAGGATTTAATGCAGCAAAAGGTCCCATACCCGTATTGGGTAAGTAAGGTAATATAACGACAGAAAGTACCAGTAACTGCAGGGATGCGGTTAATTCACGATGTTCGATCAAGCGTAACCAACCATGTAAGGTTGGCTTGAGATCCAAAAATACAGCCACGATGACAGCCGCTGTTAATGCTAAAGTAACATTACCATGGGATGCATATGCACCTAGAACTAATGTCAACAGCATCGCGATCGTCGTGGTAGCGCTTAGATTACCGGAAAGTCTTGCGGTACGCGCGTAGGATACCGTAAGTAAAAGGGAAAGCCCTAATACGGCTGCGACTAGTGGCCAAGGCCCAAAGTTTGGCTGTAAATGACCGAGCACTCCTCCGAGTAATCCTGTCAATGTGAAGGTACGTAGGCCTGCTACTCGGCTGCCTTCTGGCAGTTCACGATCATTCCATCCTCGTTCTAAACCAATGAGCAGGCCGATGGCAAGTGCTGCAATCAGGCCTGATACATCTGGTGGAAGAAAAAGACTCTCTATCATAGCTTTTTATGTCGCAGGCGAAGGGCATTGGTGATGACTGAAGCTGAACTCAAACTCATAGCCAAGGCCGCAATCATGGGTGACAACAACCAACCGGTAAATGGGTAGAGTACGCCAGCTGCTATTGGGATACCCAAGGCATTATAAAGGAAAGCAAACATGAGGTTCTGTTTCATGTTGCCAACAGTAGCTTCCGAAAGTGAACGGGCAACCGCGATACCGCGTAAATCTCCCTTGACCAAGGTAACTTGAGCACTATTCATTGCGACATCAGTTCCGGTCCCCATAGCGATACCGACATCAGCCTTGGCTAGTGCTGGTGCATCATTGATTCCATCGCCGGCCATTGCCACGATGCGACCTTGCTTCTGCAATTTGCTGACAAGTTCGAGTTTATCTGCGGGTTTAACTTCACCATGTACCTCATCAATACCCAGACGTGATGCGACTGAACGGGCAGTGGTGAGACCATCTCCTGTTGCCATCACGATACGTAGTCCAGCTTCCTTCAGGGTGGCAAGTGCTTCAGGGGTACTTTTTTTGATGGGATCGGATACTGCAAGCAGGCCGGCCAATTCACCATTGATGGCTAGATGCATCACACTTGCACCTTCTGAACGCAGCTCTTCGGCTTGCGGAATCAGAGATTGTACCGAGATACCTAATTGCTCCATCAGTGCTGTGTTGCCCAAAGCTAACTGACGATCGCCCACTTGACCTCGAACACCAATCCCTGAGCCTGATTCAAAATTATCTGGTGTTTCAAGAGGCAGGCCACGTTCGTGTGCTGCGTTTACAATCGCTTCGGCTAGCGGGTGTTCACTGCCTTGATCAAGACTGGCGGCTAAACGTAATACTTCAGATTCATCGAAACCTGATGCGGCAACCACACGATCGAATACAGGGCGTCCTTCAGTTAACGTACCTGTTTTATCGATGATTAGTGTGTCAATCTTGCGTAGATTCTCAATGGCTGCTGCATCGCGGAACAACACACCATGAGTAGCACCTTGACCCGTTGCAACCATGATAGACATTGGAGTTGCCAAGCCTAGTGCACAAGGACAGGCAATAATGAGTACTGCCACAGCATTGATTAATGCATAAACCCAGCTCGACTCTTCTGGGCCGAACAGTCCCCATCCAAAGAAGGTAAGCAAGGCAATGGCTACTACAGCCATGACAAACCAACCTGCAACCTGATCAGCCATGCGTTGCATTGGTGCTCTCGATCGTTGAGCTTGCGCCACCATCTGTACGATCTGGGATAACATGGTACTTGAACCAATTTTCTCTGAACGCATGATTAGGGAACCATTGGTATTCAGGGTAGCACCAATGACTTTATCACCGATGCGTTTAGTGATCGGTAAAGGTTCACCTGTCAGCATCGATTCATCCACTGAACTACTTCCTTCAGTGATTACACCATCCACAGGCACTTTTTCACCTGGGCGAATTCTGAGTAAATCTCCTACATGGACATGCGTTAGAGGAACATCTTCTTCAGTTCCATCAGGCAGGATTCGGCGAGCTGTTTTAGGAGCGAGCCCAAGGAGTGACTTAATTGCAGCAGAAGTTTGCGAACGTGCTTTTAATTCCAGTATTTGCCCCAGTAGGGTCAAAGAAATGATGACCGCTGAAGCTTCAAAGTAAACAGCGACACGACCCATGGAGATAAATGAGTCTGGAAAGATTTGTGGTGCAATGGTCGCAACCACACTGTAAATAAAAGCAGCCCCTGTACCTAGACCGATCAGGGTCCACATGTTTGGGCTGCGATTCACAACCGATTGCCAACCACGGGAAAAAAATGGCCAACCTGCCCACAGTACAATCGGGAGTGACAACACCAGTTCAATCCAGCTCTGAACTGCCATGTCGAACAGGTTCATTTGATGACCAAACATCGCCAAAAAAGTCACGATGATGGTCAATGGCAGTGTCCACCAGAAGCGTCGGCGGAAATCACGTAACTCCGGATTCTCATCTTCCTCTAATTCAGGAATGAGTGGCTCCAGTGTCATTCCGCATTTAGGACAGTTTCCAGGATGATCTTGTTTAATTTCTGGATGCATTGGGCACGTATAGATGATCGTGCCTGTTGTGCTTGTCTCATTAACGGATTGAGTAGTCTGATGATGCTGTGTATGTGCATCGGCAGTCGTCGTTGCGGGTTTAGCGATATATTGCACCGGGCTGCTATGAAACTTTGATTGACATTTATCACTGCAAAAAAAGTAAGTTTTCCCCTTAAATTCCTCATGGTATTTCGATTCTTCAGTGACGGTCATACCACAGACTGGGTCTTTCAGTACGTCTGTTGTAGCCTGTGCCATATGGTCCTGGTTATGATTTTTTTGATCTGACATAAATAATTCTCTTATGGTAAAGTGGTTTTATGGCCGAATTTTGGAATAAATCTCGGAGTCTGTTGAGCATAGCTGTCATAGACAGCGCCAAACTGTTTACTCATTTCAGCCTCTTCCTTAATTGCCAAGCGGCTGTACATTAAGAGTAAGATTGGAAACATAATCAGTGTCAGTAAAGTTGGCCATTGCAATAAAAACCCCAGCAAGATCAAGATAAAAGCCACGTATTGGGGGTGACGTATGCGCGCATAGGGTTCGGTTACTGCCAATTGGTGATGACGTTGTGCGTTGTACAGCACGTGCCATGACGTTGATAACAGGTAAAATCCATAGCCCAAGAAAACGTAACTGGCGATATGCAAAATGCCAAAATGTGGATCACCTTTTTCACCTAATAGCGTTGACCACAAGTGACCTGCATTATGAGAAAGTAAGTCAAGTTGAGGGAAGCGAGTTTGAAGCCAACCAGATAACAGGTAAATGGTTAAAGGAAAACCATACATTTCGACAAATAGAGCAATGATAAAAGCCGAAAAGGCCCCAAATGTACGCCAATCGCGCGCAGTGGAAGGTCTAAAAAAACTGAAAGCGAACATGATAAAAACTGCTGAGTTAATGATAACCAGCGTCCATAAACCATAAGCCGATTCCGCATGATTCATGATGGATCTCCTGATAAGAGCTATTTTTTGTTATCAGATATATCGGATTTTTTTTGCTGCGAGTGGTTATGCCCATGACCACCATGCATAAAAATATGCATGAGTGGGCATGCTAAAAGGAGTAAAAAGGGTAAAACACCAACGACATGGGCCAAATGCTCGGTTAAGAGAAAATAGGCTGCCACACCACCAATCACGAATAGGCCGATGGCATAACGTGTAGACCAAAAGTTAGGTACTGAATTATGTTCTTGAGGTTGATGGTTCATGGTGCTTCCCTCTCTAATTCATGGGTAATTATTTAGTTGTGGAGGGAGGCATACAGTCCATCATCATCTGCATCATGGATTGCATCATGTCCATACGTTTTTCCATCATCTGCTGACGGTCAGCCATATTTGCATTCATGCTTTGGCTGCCCATCTGTTTCATCATACTCATACCTCCTTGCATGAGTTTCATGTGCTCAGCCATAAGTTTCTGACGTTCTTGTGGGGTTTTTGCAGCCATCATCTTCTCATGCATGGCTTGCATCGCCTTCATGTGTTGATCCATTGCAGCCATTTTATCTGTAGCAGTGGTGCTGGTAACTGTTTGCTTAATTGTTACTGCAGATGGTGCTGTTTTTTCAGGGTGGTGATCTTTGTGTTCATCGGATTGCTGTGCAAATGTATTCAATGACGCGGCTGCGATACATAAGCCCAAAAAAATGTTTTTGAATTTCATCATAATTTTTTCCTTTAAATAATTTGGAAGTAAAAGCTATGTTTTAGTACTGAACAGAGTCTAGGAATTTGACTACTAAACTGATGAAATTTTTGGTTATTCTCTGTCTCTCTTAAAAATTTTAGCACTATTAATTAATTATTTTTAAAAATGACAAAAATGTAATTTTGAGATCTTCTCGAAATATATAGTCTATGCTGAGATGACAAAAATTTTATTTAATATTAATCTTTTAAAACTATTAAAGTTGTTATGATTTTATGTGCTTAAAAAAATAAAAATGAAATGATTAGATGACTCCAAGGCTAGTTAGAGACACATTCTTAATGTAATTTACACTGTTATTCCTTTAAAGAAAAAATACAGTTGATCAAAATAGTTTTTTATAGAAAAAAGGGTGGATAATTTAATTATTAAACTTATTGGTATATTTATTAGATAGAAGGTAAAGAAGATTATTTTTAATATTAGGGTTTATAATCCAAATTTCAGAGTAAGGAATCTACTACTTATATAATAGAGATTCCATCTCCAAAACAGTACTACTGTATGAATGAGTTGTATTCAATGCAGGGAAGAATGTAGATCCTTAATACTAACGGAAAATTATTTTACTGAATTTTCATGTAAAGACTCATTTAATTGATCAATCACTGTCGTCCATTCACCATCAGAGTGTAGTTTTTCTTCTAAAAAATGACGTTGAGCATCAGTCCAAAAAATTGCTTGTGTTAAAAAAACATCTCCAGCTAGCTGATGGCTCTCTATGAATTTTGCAATTGCTTCTTCAGTAGAAGCTAAACCAAGCTGTTCAAATAATTTGGTCATTCTTGGACGTGTTTGAGTCATGTGCTTAGCCCATAAATTTATATTAGATCAAATTAAACATAACATGTTTATATTTAAACTAAAATATAAAAAATTAAATAGCTACTATTTTCTTAGACAAAATGATTACTACATTTCATAAATCAACCACCTACATAATTTGTTTGTTAAATGATCATTATTTTTCAATAAGATTATTTTAATAGTTAAAGATTTTAAATTTTAAAAATGACAAAAATGTAATTTTGAAGTCATCGCTCTGTTTCTGTCTCTCACTAATAATTGAAATATAAGAGGAGATGATGTGGTCTCATTAAATATAGATTTTATAAAGTCATCTCTAATGAACTAACGAATCAAGAGGAAACGTAAATGAAATTATTTCAAAATAAAATGACTGCTCTACGTAATGTTGTAGTAGCTGCAACGATGATTGTGGCTACTACAACTACGTTCGCTCATGTGAGTTTAGTGAGTGCGATTCCTGCGGAAAATGCATCTATCCTTAGTCAACCAAAGAACTTGACCCTTAACTTTGGTGCAGAGGTTATGTTGATGAATATTAAGTTACTGGATGCTCAGCGAAGAGATGTTCCTTTAAAATATAAAGTTACTCATGACTTAAAGAAATCCTTTGATGTCGCTCTTCCGAAACTGAAAAAAGGTAAATATACCGTTGTCTGGACAACAATGGGGAAAGATGGTCACAACATGAATGGTGAATATAGTTTCACTATCAAATCAACTAAATAAGAATTGATTACCTTTCAACATGTCAGTGAGGTGCTGGCATGTTGTTCTAGAATGGACAAAAATAATGATTTCTGAATATTGGATGTGGGCCACTTGGTTAACTAAGGTTATTTTATATTTAAGTGTAGCTTTTGTCGTTGGTGGAGCCTTTTGCTATTTTTTACTTAGACAATATCTTGAACTAAAAGAATCGATTCTTAAATATATTACAATTGGCGCTGGATTAGGCCTAATTTCCAGTACCTTGGGATTTTTTATTCTGATTGGTAGTTTTGCCAATACTGGTATTACAGGGATGGTGGACCCCACGTATATTAATATATTGGTTAATACTCCGACGGGGTATATATACGTTCTTCGTTCTATTAGTTTTGCTCTTTTACTTCTTCTCATGGTGGTTAAAGTTAACAGGAACAAAGGTCAGTTTTCTATAATTGAAAGTTCAATATTTTGTATTTTACTTATCCCGATTATTTTTAGTTTTTCCCAGCTCGGACATGTCGCTAATTTAACCTTACTTGCTCAAATTTTATTATCAATCCATATTCTAGTTATGTCGTTATGGATGGGGTCTTTATATCCGTTATGGAAAACCAGCCGGGAAATAAGTGGTTTACCTTTAAAAGATCGCATGCATGTATTTGGACGTATTGCTGCTTTCATTGTTGGGATATTAATCGCCTGTGGCGCTAGTGTAGCTCTTCTTTTAATTAAAGATTTTAATACCTTAATCAATACTGCATATGGCTATGGTTTCATGGTTAAAATGTTTTTTGTTATAAGTATTCTACTTTTAGCTGCCTTCAACAAATGGTATTTCACCCCGCGTCTTCAACATCCTAAATTCGCTAAACACCTTAGTCATGCCATTTTATTTGAGATGTTATTAGGTCTATCAATTCTATTAACAACAGGCTATATAACCACTGTCGTGGGTATTGAATAAGAGAATTTCAAAATAAGGGAATTGAGGAAATTTAACATTACTGCATTTATCTTTTGTAGCTGAGCAATAAAGTTTCTACTGGACTGTCAACTTACGACAATCAGAACAGTAAAATCGCATCATGAGGCATTATACATAAAGGTAGTCACCGGTTTTTAGCTTATCTTCAACCCATAACGGTCTCATCTATTCAGTTCACTACCATTGATTGAAATAACTAATCTTATAAATTTCAGAGTGATCGTAGATGACAAAAATGTCATTTTAAAGTCACATTAATGTTGGTTAAGTACTTTTACTGTAGTCATTAGAACACTCTTCTTTGGAATACTCTGAAGAAAACTGTAAGGTTGTAAACAGACCAAGTTACAGCGAGTAACTGATTCAGAAAAAGGCTGGTTGTATGGTGAAAGTTTAGAGTTACTGTTCTAATGTTTTAAACAAATGTTTTGTTAAAAAGGAGCAACATATGAAATTTCACATCGCTAATATGACTTGTGGTGGTTGTGCACGCGGCATTACTACCGCAATTAAAGAGCTCGACTCGAATGCTTCACTCGATATTGATTTACAAAACCGTATCGTTGAAATCAACACAACAGTGAGTCAGGATAAAGTCATTGCCACTCTCAGTGAGCGTGGATTTACAGCTGATCCTGCTTAATCTCTGTTAGAGTAACAGTGGGAATTCCTTACCACTTTTACTCTCTCTTATTTTCCTCATCGTACAGATAAAATCTGTACTTGCTTGCAATAAAAGTAGCCCCTGAATTCCCCATAATCTTGGTTCGAGCTGATCTTCGCATATAGAACTCAGCATATCTAAATGATAGAGATCGTATATGAGTACCGAAATGACTGATACGCCACACTACAGTGAAACATTAGAGATTGAGGGGATGACATGTGCTTCTTGTGTAGGCCGTGTGGAAAAAGCCTTAAAATCTCTTAAGGGTGTTGAATCGGCTCATGTAAATCTGGCTACCGAAAAAGCAGTCATTTATTCGCATCGTCCCCTTGATCGTTCTAGTTTAATTAAAGTTGTAGAAAAGGCTGGCTACGAAGTGGAAGCGCTGCAACCAATAGAGCTTACGATTGAGGGTATGTCATGTGCTTCTTGTGTAGGTCGAGTAGAAAAAGCCTTAAAATCTGTTGAGGGTGTGGAATCAGCACATGTAAATCTGGCTACTGAAAAAGCGACTATTCAGGCAAGCTCATCTGTCACTCGTGACTCGTTAATTCAGGCTGTCACCAAAGCAGGGTTTGAAGCAAAGTCAGTTCATCAAACTACGGAAAGCTTTCAAGATAAAAAAAATATTGAATTAGAAAAACTTAAAAAAGATTTAATTTTGTCAGTCTTATTGACTCTACCCGTTTTTATTTTAGAAATGGGATCACACCTGATTCCCGCCTTTCATACGTTTATGATGGATAACATTGGCCAACAAAATAGCTGGTTAATGCAATTTTTCTTGACCACAGTAGCATTAATTTTTCCAGGCCGACGCTTCTTCAAAAAGGGCATCCCAAGTTTATTCCGCTTAGCACCAGACATGAATTCCTTGGTGGCTGTAGGAACATTGGCTGCTTATCTTTATTCAGTGGTTGCTACTTTCTTTCCAAGTGTCCTGCCACAAGGCACGGTCAATGTTTATTATGAAGCTGCAGCGGTTATTATCACTTTAATTCTATTAGGTAGATTTTTTGAAGCCAAGGCAAAAGGCCGAACGTCTTTAGCAATTCAACATCTAGTTGGAATGCAGCCTAAAGTTGCCAGAATACAGCTCAATAATCAGGTGATAGAAGTTCCGATTGCCGAAGTTCAAACAGGAACGATTGTAGAGATTAGACCAGGTGAGCGTATCCCTGTCGATGGTGAAGTTATTCACGGCCAAAGTTTTATTGATGAATCCATGATTACTGGCGAGCCTATGCCCGTTGAAAAAACGATAGGCTCTACTGTGGTAGGAGGAACAATTAACCAAAGTGGCAGCTTAAATATCAAAGCCACCTCTGTTGGTAGTTCATCAGTGCTTTCTCAAATCATCCGAATGGTTGAACAGGCACAGGGTTCCAAGCTGCCTATTCAGGCATTGGTTGATAAAATTACCATGTGGTTTGTACCTGTAGTAATGGGTCTCTCTCTTTTAACTTTTCTTACGTGGTTTATCTTCGGCCCTGAACCAGCCCTAACTTTTAGTTTAGTGAACGCGGTTGCTGTACTCATTATTGCATGTCCTTGTGCGATGGGACTTGCAACGCCTACATCAATCATGGTGGGAACTGGGCGGGGTGCTGAAATGGGGGTTTTATTTCGTAAAGGTGAAGCTTTACAGCTGCTCAAAGAAACTAAAGTGGTTGCAGTTGATAAAACAGGGACTCTGACTGAAGGGAAACCAATTTTAACCGATCTGCATGTCTTAGAAGGTTTGAATACAATACCGTACTTTCACTGATGGCAGCCGTTGAATCAAAGTCTGAGCACCCTATTGCTCGAGCAATTGTACAAGCCGCTATAGATAAGGAATTAATCCTGTCTCCTGTTGCTGATTTTAAATCAGTGACCGGCTACGGAATAGAAGCGAAGGTTTCTGAGCATTTGGTTCATATTGGTGCAGATCGATATATGGAAAAACTAGGTTTGAATCCTACTGTTTTTTCTCAATTTTCGGATCGTTTGGGAGAAGAAGGAAAAACCCCTCTCTATGTTGCGATTGACCAGAAACTTGCTGCCATTATTGCTGTAGCAGATCCAATTAAAGAATCAACATTTGCTGCAATTGAAGCGTTACATCAGTTAGGTTTAAAGGTTGCCATGATTACAGGTGATAACCGTCATACAGCTCAAGCGATTGCAAAAAAACTAGGTATTGATGAGGTTATTGCAGAAGTCTTACCAGAAGGTAAAATAGAGGCCGTTAAAAAATTAAAAAATCAATATGGTAAACTCGCATATGTTGGAGATGGCATTAATGATGCCCCTGCACTTGCAGAAGCAGATATTGGTTTAGCAATAGGTACAGGTACAGACGTAGCTATTGAAGCTGCTGATGTGGTTTTGATGTCTGGCAACCTGAAAGGAGTGCCAAATGCTATCGCTTTAAGCAAAGCGACTATAACCAATATTCGTGAAAATTTATTTTGGGCATTTGTTTACAATGCAGCTCTGATTCCTATTGCAGCAGGTGTACTTTATCCGCAATTTGGACTGCTACTTTCTCCTGTATTTGCTGCTGGTGCAATGGCTCTCTCGTCAATATTTGTACTAGGAAATGCTTTACGATTAAAACGTTTTAAAGCCCCCCTTGCAATTATTTAACCATTTTTTATATACATTTAAAGTTTTGTTGGCTTTACTTTATATATTTGGAAATAGTCTAAGCCATGTTGGCTTTTATTAAATATCATACAGTTGATATTCTAATTATTTGAGAGGGATTAAGATGAAAAGAATTTTATTAATATGCTTTATAGGCATGTCATTTACCTATGCGAATGCTCATTCTGGGGGAACGAACTCACAGGGTTGTCATACCAACAGTAAAACTGGTGATTACCACTGTCATTAATAGGTGCGCACACAGTTTTTTATTTAAAAGACTGTGCTTTAAAGTTATAAGTAGCGTTTAACTAAAGCTAAAAATTCATTTAGTTCTTTTTCCTTTATTTTCTCAGTATCACCGAGTACATGTTCTCTAAGATGAAGTTCTATTAACTCATTCATTAAGCCATTTATCGCACCTTTAATTGCTGCAACTTGCTGTAATACCTCAATACAAGAATTTTCAGAATTTAAAATATTCTGTTCAAGGGCATTAGTTTGACCTTGAATTCGTCTAATCCGATTTAAAATTTTTTTGTTCTGATTTAAGTGAGACATACTATTCAACCTCAAGAACATATACTATGGGGGAGTATTAATTGTGGTGCAATAAAATGTAATATCTAAATAATGTTAAAAGTGACCATTCGCATCAATTTGACGAAGGAAATCCTTTAGCACAAAAGAAAATTTTAATCGCAACCATCCTCACTGGTGTAATGATGGTGTTTGAAATTTTTGGAGGATGGTTCTTTAATTCCATGGCTTTATTGGCTGATGGATGGCATATGAGTTCTCATATGTTGGCATTGGGCTTAGCTTATTTTGCCTATAAAATGGCTCGAAAATATGCTCGTGATCAGAGATTCTGTTTCGGTACATGGAAGATAGAAATCTTAGCTGGATATTCGAGTGCCATTTTATTGATGGTTGTTGCTGTATTCATGGGTGTTCAATCGATAGAACGTTTATTCAATCCTGTGAATATTCACTACAACGAGGCAATTTCAATTGCGATTGTTGGCTTGATCGTTAATTTTATTTGTGCCTGGTTACTACGTGAAAATGGTCACCACCACCATCATCATCACTCTCATGATGACCATGACTTAAACCAGAAAGCCGCTTTTCTTCATGTAGTAGCAGATGCAGTAACTTCTGTATTAGCGATTATTGCACTTTTCGCAGGGAAGTATTTTGGATGGGATTTTTTAGATGCAATTCTAGGGATCGTAGGTGCAGTGCTTGTAGCACAATGGTCTTGGGGATTGATTAGAGAAACAGGTAAAACATTGCTTGATGCAGAGATGGAACATCCTGTAGTAAAGGAGATTCAGGAAGTTGTAGAGGAATTAGATAACCAAATTACGATTACTGATCTGCATGTCTGGAAAGTAGGTAGAAGTAAATTTTCATGTATTTTATCCCTAAATACAGTTAATGACTCCTTAACAGCAGAGGTAGTTCGTAAAGCTTTGTCAATTCATGAAGAGATTGTTCATATTTCTGTTGAAATTAACAAGAATTTCCATGTTGTTTAAATTAATATTTATTCCTTTTAAACTTTATCAGTCTATTTATGTAAATCTTAGATTAGAATTTGTTTGTTGTAGAGCGTCGGGGCGCCTCGGCAATTCTGCGTGTTGAAATAGAAAGGAAAATTCATTACTTTAAAGCGCAAAGCGTGTTGCAGATGCAGCTCTTATTCCGAGGAATTTTACACTGGTATCGCCCGCCGATAGAAACACCAGATCCGGCAGTCAGGACGTAAATAACCATTCCTCCAGTTTAAATAAAAAAACCTGCAGATTCGATGCAGGTTTTTTTTAGAGATAATCAATCGCGTCTTATTTGGCTTTACGCTCTTTCTCGATCAGGTAATTCACCACCTGAATGACTTTGGCATCATTACCCTGCACAATATATTTACCATTCACGGTCACTGCCGGAACACCACTTAACTGATACTGAGCAGCCAGATTTTTGGCTTGGGCAATTTTCGAAGTGATCGGGAAAGATTTATAAGTGCTGTTAAATTTCGCTTCAGGAATACCATAGCGGGTATAGAACTTGGCCAATTGCGCCTGTTCTAAAATTGGACGTTGCTTATCATGAATATCATGGAATAATTGTAAATGTGCTTTTTGACGCACACCCAATGCTTCAGACACATAATAAGCACGCGCTGCCTGCTCCCAGAGTGGATTCATTGCAGCCGGCGTACGTACAAAACGTACATCTTTTGGTAATTTTTTCAACCAGCCCTGCATATGTGGTTCAAGCGCGAAACAGTGACCACAGCCGTACCAGAAGAATTCACGTACCTCAATTCTGCCCGGTTTTTCGACTTTGACTGGTTTTGCAACCACCTGATAGTCCTGACCTGCCACAAAATTGGCCATAGCATTGCCTGAAAAGGCCAAAACAGATGCGGCAACAGCTCCTAAAAGGAATTTTTTCATTGGGATTATCGTCCTCTAAATCATTATGCTTAGTGTATGGGTTCACTATAAATCAATTATGCCGGTTCCGTTTTCATGCTGCGAACTTTTGTGCTATCAGAACCGCTACATTAAAGTATGCGACTGATTTTAAGTCAGTTAATATGGCCATTCGACCGCTATGTGTTTTTAGATAATCACAAAAGTTAAACTTTGAGTAATAAAAACGGTTATAATTTCTACGATTAAAACGTAGTGGTCAAACCTACAGTAAATATTAGCTTCTTACTATTCTCTTCAGTAACAGCCGCGTGGCTATGATAATTGCTGGAATTTACAACATAGAACTGAGCAAAAAATGATTTATGAAAGGTTTATTAAATTAAATAAATTATTTATATAGTTAAAATTCACCTGATAAATCACTTTTTAATTTAAATTACTATGTTAATTATTTGTTAATTATTTCTAAATTTTTCTCTAAGAAACGGAGTCCCCCATCAGCAAAACTACTGGTTGAAAAAACTATAGTAAAAATAACTAAAATAATCTTCATGTACATATTATTGAATCTGATCATATCTTGGACCAAAAAAATCTTTACTTATAATAATGAGTAAATATATACATCCGAATGACGACAAAATTACAAACTTGTAATTTTGTTAAGGTTTGTTCTCAAAAAAATAAATTAATACTATTTTAAAAAAGATAAATCGTTGCTGAAAAAGCTAGATTGCAATCGAGTTAATTAATTATAAATCAAAAACTTATATTGTATAAAATTAGTAACTCTTTGCTTTCTGCACTTATTATTTAATCAACGTTTCACGATTTTCATAAGCTAAACTAAATATAGTCGCCAATTTCAATTGAGTTATTTCCCGGCTTTTAAATACCGATATACCGCTTGGCGACTAATTCCAAATGCCTGGCCTAATGCCATTTTTGAAGGGTACTTCCCTTCCTTCCAGTCTTGTCGCAAAGCTTCAGCCTGATCAGGTTTCAATTTATGTACCCGGCCTTTGTACTTCCCTTGAGAAGAGGCAAGTTTAATTCCTTCCTTTTGCCGCTCTAAAATGATCTCACGTTCAAACTGTGCAAAAGCACCCATCAGTTGCAGCATCAAATTATCCATCGGGGTGGATTGGGCCGTAAAAGTAATATTTTCTTTTACAAACTGGATGGCAATCCCTCGTTTGACCAGTTTATCCACTTCAGTCACCAAATCTTTTAAGCTTCGCGCAAAACGATCCATGGAATGTACTATCACCCGGTCTCCTTCCCGGACATAATTCAACATTTCCTGAAATTTCGGTCGGTCGGTATTTTTACCTGAAGCACGGTCAACAAAAATCCGGTCGACTTCAATTCCCTCAAGTTGACGTCCCGTATTTTGCTCGACCGAACTCACTCGCACATAGCCTACTTTTTGGCCTTTCACTTTTTACGCCCCAATTGGATAAAAATGAACAATTTCGTAAATTATAAATCTTTAATACCAAAGTTACATGTTACTTATGATTAAAAAACATTTAAATGGTACATGTTTTTAAGAACTTTTAAAATGTAATTTTAGGGTATACTCTATAGTTACATAAATTAGATTTAAAAACTTGTCTCCAATAAACCAAGTACGGTTCACCTAAACAGATTGCTACCCCTGAACAACCAGAATCCGAAAAAAGAGGCTTTTGGAGCCGTTTTTTTAGACCCTATGATTAACCACGATTGTTTAACTCATATGAATAAAGTTGTGAAACTTTGATTAAATAATAGGCATGGAACGTGAAAAATCATAAAAAAAACCCATCTTGGGGAAGATGGGCTATCAACTAGAAACTACAGCATTGAATTTTCAAGAGAATTATAACGCATTTCGTATAAGGTGTATTATGTTAATTTTAGGGAAATTTAAAAATTATCCTCTTTCAATAACGCCATAAAAGAAGTGAAGTTATCTGCTAATTTTATAGTTCTCAACTTATTTTCAGTGGGTGATATTTGGATAAGGTCATCATGATAAATCAGAGTAATAGGTGGTTCATCAGTATCAAGATCATCTCTGTAATCAAAAGCTAGTAAGTCACCACCTGCACATTCTCCGAAAATCACTATGTGTTTATCCATAAACTCATACATGTATTCATCAGGCTGATTTAATTCAATTGCTTCATCTTTTTTGATGGAATCCTCATACTTTTTACGATCTTCCTCATCCCAAATTTCTATTTCTTCATATCCGTAGCTATAAAAATATACGTCTCTATCTGTAAACTCATTGTTATGATCTAAAAACTCAAAATAGTTATTTTGAGGAGTTAATCCATTGTGTTTACTCAGTAATTCAACATAAGACTTAGGGAATTTATAACCAATAGACTCAGCATAATCTTCAATAATTTTTCTATCAATTTGGCCATGATCTGTGTAGACATCAATATTCATGTAATCTGCTCAATTAATTTTTTTATAGTATAAATTAGGAATTTAGATTTCCATTTAACATAATGGCCGTTATGCGAAATTAGAAAATTGAATTTATTGCACTGATATTTATCTGTTTTTTAAATTTTAGACCTGGGTTGGTGCCCAGGTTTTTTTTGTTATTCCCAAGTAGAAATGTCCTACCTTAAAACTAAATAGAAATGTCCTATACAGACATTTCCAAGTCAAGCACAGGATTTAGATTTCGTTGTTGAATTGCTGTTTTCTGTGCACGTCTGCTTGGCATCTTTTGAGAACGATTGCGTTTATTTTGTTGTTCTAGTTCTTCATGCTGCTGTTGAATATGGGCTAATACAGAACCCAAACGTTTATTTTCAACAATCTCTCGCTGGTTGAGCTGACTTAATTTATCGAAGATGCTGTAATTGATTTTTCTTCCCTGATATTCAATCGCGACTGTACTATCCGGGTATTCCAGAAACTCAAGATACTTACCAATCAATCTTTGGTTTTCTTCCGTGTTTTCCAGGAGATATACGCATTTATCATAAGTGATCGTCAGGCTATTCGTGACTCTGCGGGGTTCACGCCAGGTAAAAATATCATCTAATTCTTCGGCTGTTTCAGTGACAGTCCGGTGTAGATCCTTGGGATTAAAGGCCATCTTGGCAAACTTCTGATTGAACTGCTCAATGAAGCAGGGTAGCCAGGCATTGGCTTCGGCAATCGAACTGATGCCTTCCAGACGCATTTCTTTGATCAGACGGTCCTGAAGCGTTCTATTGGCTCGTTCTACACGGCCTTTGGCCTGTGGTGAATTAGCGAAGATAATATCGATATTCAGGGTGCTGAGTACGCGCCCAAACTGGGTAATCTTGGTGTCTTTCTTACTGCTTTGATTCACCCTGAAGACTGAATGTTTATCGCTGTAGAAGGCTAAAGGCTTACCATGCTGCTCAACATACAAACGTGTTGAAATCATATAGTCAAAGGTTGATTCCGACTCACAGAAGCGTAAATGCTGTAATTTGCCTGTGGCATCATCGATAAATACCAGCAGACAGCATTTAGGGGCTCGACCTTCAAACCAGTCATGGTGTGAGCCATCAATTTGAATCAGTTCACCATAACAGTCCCGGTTATAACGAGGCTGATACGGGCGTTTCAGACGCTTGGCGCGAGGAATCCATAAATCGGCTGCAATCATCCAGGAACGCAGTGTTTCCACTGAAATATCAAAGCCATGAACGGTGGTGAGCTTTTCATGCGCTAAAGTGGGTCCGAAACCATGCAGTTGATCAGAAACAATATTGAGGCACTTGAGTCTGAGCTCTTCAGGAAGCCTGAAATTGCTGATTTGACCACGACCGGCATGGGCTAATGCAGCTGGGCCTTGAGCTTTGTATTTCTGCAGTAAACGTCTGATCTGACGCTCTGAAATATGAAGTAGCTGAGCAGCTTGGGACTGGGTTATGCGTTGATCACAGATTTCCTGCAAGACCGACAATCGTTTAAGTTCTTTATCCGACATAGACACCAACATATCAAACCGTCCGCTAAGAAAATTGCAAAAGCGCATATTCTAAAAGCGGACATTTTTACTTTGGAGAAACCGGACATTTCTACTTTGGGCTTACATTTTTTATTGCGTATAACACCCATTATGTTAAATGGAAGGAAGCAAAATAAGTTAACATTTTGCTTCCGGCCACATTAAGCTAGAGTTTTATTTAAATAAAGCTATTTAGTAATCATTAAATTAATTAAAATCTAAATCTAACACCAGCTCCATATAACCAACCTTTCTCAGAGTTTGATTCTATTTGCCACGACGTTTCATCATTACCTTTTGAATACTCATAGGCAATGTCGATATACGGCATGATCTTTTTACTGATTTCATAGCGAGTTTCAAACCCTGCGGTTGCACTGCTTAAACCAGTTTTTTTCGCATATTTAGAGTCATCACTAAAGATCGCATCCAACTCTAAATAAGGTTGAATAATCAACTTTTGCGTAATCAGAAAATCACGTTCCGTTTCTAGGCTAAAGCCCGCATAATTGTCTTCTCCCGCATAGAGATAAGCATCAGTTTCAAAGAAATATGGCGCCATACCATGTAAGCCAATCACCGCATCAACATTTTCTTCGGTGTCTTTGCGATGATCATTGAGTTCAACTTTTTCACTACGATAACGTGCACCAATTTGTGCATCCCAAAAGTCTGAAATCAGGCACTGTTGCAAATAACCACGAATGGTAAGCTGAAGACTGTTTTAGCTAAAGATGCAGCATATGAATCCTTTCCATGGTCGGCATTTTCAGGGCGAAATCATTCTTTGGGCTGTGCGCTGGTATTGTAAATATGGCATTAGCTATCGTGAACTGCAGGAAATGCTGGCCGAACGGGGTGTGAATGTTGATCACACGACTATTTACCGTTGGGTTCAACGTTAT
>NZ_KB850093.1:45557-48107 GCF_000369585.1 Acinetobacter sp. CIP 101934
ATATTCCTTATAGATCAGCTGCTAACTGTTTATGTAATAACCTTGCAATTAAAACACACACTTCTCAATAAAGACCAAATTATAGAACTAGGGTTACCAGGGCAGACTAAATTTTTCCTATAGGTTAGTCGTGTTCAAAATAAGAATTTCTATTATTCAGGTTATGATAACTTTTCCGATTTATATTTTTCTTTATAGCCCACTTTTAACAAATCCGGATAATACTTTTTTACCTTTTCAGGGTCGAGAAGTTCAAGTGAAATCCTTTCTTTAAACGCTTCGATCTCTTCGCCTACATTGGCATATTTCCCCCCGAATTCGGGATATTTGATAAGGTCACACAATTTTTGAGCGAAAAATATAGATTGTTTTGGTGTCAACTGATATGTCGGTTCCAGTATCTTATCACTAACAATTAAGGAAGCTTTTTGATTAAAAGAAAATTCGATATGTGTAATTGTTCTTCCTTCTTTTTTTTGCTCATAACTTACGTCGATATCAGTAAGTTTATTAATTTGATCTATGGCAACCGTCAATACACGCTTTTTGAAATCTCCCATGGTTTTATATTCATTTTCAAGTAGACCTAACTTATCACGCAATTCAACCATACTAATATATAGCTTGCCTTTGCTACGCCATCTAATCAAAAGTTCATACAGCCGTATAGCGTATACACTAGATAATTGAGAAATTTGCTTTAATTCATAACGAGTAAACTTTTCTTCAAGTTTTACAAAAAGCTGTAAAATATCAGGAGCAAAAATTAGTTGAGCGCATGCGGCTTCTTTAACATAGCCAACTTTTGATACCCAACGGCTTTTGTAGACCGCTGGCCTACCTGTAACAGGATCTATGGCCTTATAGGTGAGTCTACGTTCAAACAAGTTATCACACGCTCCCTGAAGAGCCTCATAGGCCGCTTGACGACCCAAATTAAAGTGCTTCATGTATTCAGACGCATGGATTGTTAGCAATGTATCCGATGTAAGCTCTTTTTCAATTTCCCTAGCTGCAATAATTGCAACTAAAATTAAGCGTTGTTCAGACAGAGTCAATGCATAAGATGCTTCAATCAAGTTATTGTCTTTATAAATCAGATTTGCCATATTGTGATTAAAGAAATAAGTTCCATTAATAGACATTAACACTTAATGTCCATTAATGGAAGATATATTTATGCCAAGAAAACGTCCATTTATATCAAGAAAACGTCCATTTAAATAAAGGAAAATGTCCACTTATTGTCAGGAAAACGTCCATTTAAATAAAGGAAAATGTCCACTTATTGTCAGGAAAATGTCCATATAAATCCTCTGAAAACTATACCGTATAAGGCATTCAAAGGTCCTATAAATATAAATTTAAAGATATATATAAAATTAAAAAAGAACATTACTTGTGGATAACTTTATTTTTTAACTTTATTTTTCACAATAGTTGATTCAGGAGATTGAAACTTGTACATTATTTTTAACAAAATTACGTAACTTACATAACTTATGATTATCTTGGTAGGTGGTGAAAAAGGCGGAGCTGGTAAAAGCTGCCTCGCCCAAAACTTAGCAGTTTATTTACAAAAAAAGAATAGAGATGTTCTGCTTCTAGATGCAGATCCTCAAGGTACAACGACTGACTGGATTAAAGAACGTGATGAAAATGAGGATTTAAAAAATATTCCATCTGTACAAGCTTCAGGCAATATTCGTCAAGTTTTAAAAGATTTATCAAAAAGATATGAAGATATTATCATTGATGCTGGTGGACAAGATTCGGAAGCATTGCGTTCTGCTATGACTATAGCAACACATATGCTATTGCCTTTTAGGCCTAAACGTAGAGATCTAAAAACTTTGGATCATATGGAACAAGTATTAAAACTGGCACGAGCAGTGAATCCAGATTTGAATGCAAGAGCAATCATTACACAATGCCCAACATTACCGTCACAAGTACAACGAATTTTAGATGCTAAAGAAGCCTGTGTATCGTTTGGAATAAAAGCCTTAGACCAAATCACGACAAATCGAAATGTTTATGATGATGCAGATGAAAATGGCTTATCTGTTTTTGAAGTAACAAGTGATCCTAAGGCAAAAGCAGAAATTGAAGGGATAGCTCAAGAGTTTTTAGGAGTATAATTATGGCAGGTCTTAGTGGTTTAAAAAAGAAAAATGACGAGCTTTCAGATCAGGATAAACTGGTTGAAAATTTCATATCTGGAGCTGATAAAAGAGTTAAGGATCTAGAAGTTTCACAAAAGAAATTCGTTCGTTGTACCTTTTCTTTAAACCAAGAATTAAGTGAATTAATTGATGAGCTGATTATCAAAAGTAATAATGCTCGTGTTAACAGATCTAGTATTGTAAGAATAGCTTTAGAGTCACTGGCAGAGCAGAATTTAGAAGATTTTAAGCAGTTAGTTGATAATAGTTTTAAATAAAATTGAGAATGGGTTATTTAATTTATAAAATTAAATAACCTAACTTCATAACTTCATAACTTCATAACTTCATAACTTCATAACTTCATAACTTCATAACTTCATAA
>NZ_KB850093.1:48117-74138 GCF_000369585.1 Acinetobacter sp. CIP 101934
TAACTTCATAACTTCATAACTTCATAACTTCATAACTTCATAACTTCATAACTTCATAACTTCATAAAAAATTAGGTGGTGTTTTAAAAAGTATGCTGAAAAAAATATGGCTTTTGATAGAATAGAGGTATGAAAATAACGCTACAAATTAAATGTCCTACCTGTCTAAGTAATAATATAAAGAGAAATGGCATCAAAGTAGATGGGAAACAAAACCATCAGTGCAAAGATTGCAAACATCAGTTTATTGGTGATCATGGATTAAGCTATCAAGGGTGCAACTCAGGTATTACGAACCTTAAGTGAATCGACCTATCAGATTCGTCCTAAACAAAGTCACTACGAATGTCTTGAAGTCGATGAGCTTAGGAGAAGCTGTAATTTTTCGAAAAAGTTAGATAATCACTTTAAGGCTTTCGATTTAACCTTCTTCTACATCAATAATGGCTGCATTTAATCCCAGTATAATTTTTGAAACACCACCTGAAATCAATCATTATTTGTGTGGGTGGTCGAGCTCCGCTTGGGCAAAAAAAGCTTCTGCTTTACGAAGAATTTCATTCGCCCGTTGCAGTTCTTTATTCTAGTTTTCAAGTTGTTTGATACGTTGCTGATCTAAATGCATTTGATGCCTGGCACGAAGTTTTTCAGGAGTACAGCCAATCTTGCGAGAAATTGTTGTGATTGCAATTCAAGTCGAGGGATATAGTCTTTTTCGGGTTTGACAAGTAAGCGAACTGCTCTTTCTTTGATTTCAGGGGTATATTTGGGTTTTGTCATCGGAACCTTCTCTCAAGAAAAGTTGTCTCCAACAAACCCGGTACGGTTCAGTAAAAGAGCTGTCCAAATCACATTGCAGCCCATTAACATAGCTAATTTCATTTTTTATGTAACTGGAATACAAAGGCCCTTGTTTTAACAAGGGCCTTTGTATTAAATTTATTGGCGTTACAGTTAAATGATATTACCAGTATCTTTTAACGAAAGATCTGTAGAGCGGAAACTCGTACAGATAATCACCAGAGGCTTGTAACTGCCAGTTCCTCATATTTTAAGGAAATTATTCTTTTGTACAACCGTTTATATGTAAATTTTTTTGTACACAGTCTAATTTTTTGAGAAATTGCTTTGGTTTCAATGCCTCAGATATAAAAAATTTCGTTAAATGTGCTTCGTCATACAATTTAAACCCATCGGTTCGTTCACTACGTCTGTACAAAAGATTAAGTTTGTAAGTGCAACTGTTTATATGTTGGCTTGATCTTCTTCGTGGCTTTGATGTGCAGGTGGATAAGTGACGGCAGGCATCAAAGGCTAAAGATTTTATAATCGCTTTCCTATCTGAAGAATTGCACTGGGGAAAGGGCGCAGGGAATACGTTGGTCGATTGTTTAAGTGGCATGTTGGGTAGTTCCCTCGCCGAGATAACAAGCCAATGAGAGAGAAAGGCGTGTGCGGGTGGATAGTTAGATCCAAAATACTCTCTTGCGACTCAGACTAAACGCAATCTGAGCGTGTCGATTGAAAGCGAAAGGCGGCTCCATACCGTGAAGAGCGACAACGGCAATATTCAAATACCTGTGTCAATTTTTATTGGCGAAGGTAGGGTGAATATTGCCGAAATCTGCTCAGGACTCTCCACCCGTGATGAGCATCGCGAATCATGGGTGGAGAGTCCTGAGCAGATTTCGAGCATTAATAATCCTGTTGATAAATCATAAAAGCCCAACGCTTGTGTGTTTGGCTTTATCAAATCAAATTGCAGGAGCTTATCCCTAAAACTGTCGTATAACAGCCGCAGTGATAATACCAGTCCCTATAGCAACTAGAGGTTTTTTGAAAATCACCGCTGTTATAGCTGTCGCTAATAATGCACATCGAGCACCAAGATCCCCCTCAATTGCAATTGGAGCCAATATAGCGACCAATACAGAAGCTGACATTGCGCTAATAAAACGTTGTATTCGGTCATTGATTGGGATAAAGGACATGATGAAAACACCACCCCAACGGGTGGCCAATGTTACAAGTGCCATAATGAAAATAATAAGTCCTACCGACTGTGTACTTATCTCTAAATTCATGCCTGTTTGTCCTTTAATAGCATACCAACAACGCCACCTACTAAAGCTCCAACAACAACATGAGAGTTTTCAGGTAAGTACCAATAAGCAAGTAATGAACTTATAGCTGCTGCTATCCATATACAGATAATTCTTAAATTTTTCTGCCCCCCAACAACCATTGACAGCAGAAAACAAGCCATAACCATATCTAGACCAAAATGGGTTGGGTTTTGAATAACACTACCAAAATATAAACCCAAACAAGTCCCTATTACCCAGAATAGCCATAGAGCAATTCCGCCACCAAATAAAATTCCAAGCCCTTGTTTTTGATTTTGAAATGCTTGTTGAGCGAATGCCCAATTCGCATCAGAAATGACTAATAGAATGCTATATCGTTTGAGTGGCGATAGATTCTTTAGCCAAGGGTATAAAGATGCACCCATTAAAATATGTCGTGCATTAATGAAGAAAATAGTCACTAGCAGAGGAATTAAAGACACACTTTGTCCCCATAATTCCAATGTGGCAAATTGAGCAGCGCCCGCAAATACAAAGGTACTCATCGAAATGATAGATAAAGGATCTAATCCAGTCTGAATGGCAGCTAATCCAAATGCAGCACCAAAAATTGCCACAAAAATAGAAATAGGAAGCAGACTTTTGAATCCTTTCCAGATAAGGTCATTATTCAATTTGCTAAGTTCTTGGTCTATGTTTGACACAACAGATCCTTGATATGAAAACCTTTTAAAAATAAAGGTGAGAGAGGAATTAAATTTTATAATCTATTTGAATTTATAAAAGCGAATAATTCAGTAGTATAGTATTCGTTTATCAAATATTAAAAGGTAGCGGTGAGTGCGTGATCTTCAAATTGATTGGCTAAAATGTTTCTTAGCTGTGGTTGATAAAGGCTCACTTTCAAGTGCTGCACCTGATTTAAACCGCTCTCAATCGGCTGTAAGTATGCAACTTAAAAAATTAGAAGAGGCCTTGCAATGTGAATTGGTTAAAAGATCAAGTAGACAGCTTCAACTGACATCACAAGGGGAGTTGCTTTTAGGTTATGCGAGAAGAATGATGGCTTTGCATAATGAAATACACAACGCCTTTCAGAATACAGAATTAAGTGGGCGCATAAGATTAGGTGTTCCTGATGACTACGCATCAACTTACTTAACACCAGTGTTAAAGAAGTTTTCTACATTACATCACAAAGTTGAAATTGAACTACATTGCGAGCAATCCACATCCCTTATTCCTCGTATTGAATCTGGTGATCTAGATTTAGCTTTAATCTCTAGAGAGCATTCACGCCAAGGAACTTTATTGTTTTATGAACCTCTTGTCTGGGTAGGTTCACCTCAGTTTGAAACTTGGAAAACAAGTCCTCTGAAAATTGCAGTATATGAAGATACAAGTTTAGCCAAACGTAATGCTATTCAGTCTTTAGCCCTCCAGGGGAAAACGTATCGGGTTGTATATAATAGTTCTAGTCTAGCAGGACAAATTGCTGCTGTTGAAAGTGGCTTAGCAGTCGCTGTATTCACACGTTGTAGTGTGCCACCCCATTTGAAAATTCTAGGTGCTGAACATGGGCTAGGACCACTAAAACCAATGCAAGTAGCAGTTTATCGAAGTCAAAAATCTCTAGAGTTTGAAGCTGTAAGCTATTTGCAGGACTTATTAATATCAACATTGAGAGAATCAATTGTATAAATAAAATGAGAAATTATCTTTATCCTACATTTAACTTGTCAGAAATTATTTAAGTGTCCAAGTAGAATAAGAATCAATGTCCAATGTTATGTGCGATTGAATGTTCAATTAAATAAGAATATCCAAACTTTCTGAGTCAAACCATTAATGAAGTATCCATACCGCCATATTTAGCACGCTATTTATAGAATGTAGCATTGCTCATGCCATGTTCACGGCAAAGAGTAGCGACAGGTGTACCAGATTCCGCCTGTTTCAGAATGGACATGATTTGACTGTCAATAAATTTAGATGTTTTCATACAGAATTTCCTGCTTGTATCTTAAGAGAAAATTCTACTTTTAGATCCTTTTATTTTTAGGAGGGGATTACCATCTGAACTCTTTAAAAGCAGCCTATGCAGAAATTTCTTGTTTGAAAAAGGCTGCTGCGTAATAAGTATTAATAAAATTTATGTATTAATTTCATAAGACAGAATAATAAATTTAAAAAATTGTGATGCACTTCACATACTGTCCGTTTCTAACAAAAACAAAAGTGTTACATCCCCAAATTAAAACGTTACATGTCACGAGTTAAACCTGAAATTTGAAAGATAGATGTGTGTTATTTTTCTTCATTGTTAATTATTAATTAATTGATATTTATCTAAAATATTATTTTATTTAGCAGGGGAAACAAATTCATTGAAAATAAGAATACGATGCTGAAAACGATATAAATTTGATGAATAACTCAAAAATAAATAAAAAAACAAACCTCAACACATTTTTTAAAGAAATCTGCATAATTTCAAGCCAATTTCAAATTTTTTAAGATTTTTTAGATATAAATCTATATCAATGAACATTAATTCGAGATTGAACGCTGATTTACAACTCGTTTCCGTTTGAGAAATAAAGTAACTCTTTCAAAAAAATAGATGATTTCGTTCAAAAAAAATCGAAATTCGACGGATGGGATTTGAATTTTTTAATTCCTTTATGCTTGGGATTCAGGAGGGGAAATTGTTCTTAAAAAGAGCAGTTTATTAAGCAAGCCTACCTGTAGCTACAAAAAAAACTGCTGCGCAGTTTATTTTTGGTACGCAACAGGGCTTGTTAGGGGCGACCCCCTAAGACCCCAAAAAAACACCCTTTAAGCTGAGGCAAGTAATGAAGAAACCTAAACGTGACATTATTAAAAGACTCCGTTTTCTGCCCGCGCAAGCCGTACAACTGGAGTGGTTACTTAAAAAACAAAATGTCATTTTTACTGATTATGTACATGGTTTGATCAGATATGAGTTTCAAAAAAATATCCATGGCGTTTTAGAACAACAGAAAGAAGAGGAAGGGAGTGTTAATTTCAGAAAACGAAGACGAGGTGAAAAAAGTATTACTCGTCCAGCTCCAGCCATGGATCCACTCTTTCTAAGAGAGGTGGGCAGGATCGGAAATAATGTGAACCAAATAGCCCGCTCACTCAATTTTTTGTGTCTGGCTCAACAAAACCAGATACAACGATTTTCATTTTTAGAATGTGTGGAAATTTTGGAGCTTATTCAGATTGAGCTACATCAATGCCTAGATGCTATCCATCCTTATAAGTTATCAGATCAGGCATATAAGAAACAAAAAGACCGGGCGATTAAAATTGCCACGGATACATCGAGATAATTTATGTTGATCAAATTTTTGAATGTGGGAACAGGAGACCCGGGCAAAGCTGCTTCTTATGTTTTAGGCGAGAAAGATCATCAAGGAAACATGAGGGCAGGGGTGCAGATCTTGCGAGGTGATGCTGTCAGTTTTACTGCTTTGGCACGAAGTGTCCCATTTCAATATTGCTACACCTCAGCCGTGATTGCATGGTCACCCGAAGACCGGGTCACTGATGAACAGCTTCATGAAGTTTTAGATGTATTTGAAGAGCATGCATTTGCAGGTTTGAGCTCAGAACAGTATCACATGACCGCTGTTATGCACCTGGAAGATGACGGTTCGCGGCATCTACATATTCTTGTACCACGCGTTGAACTGACATCCGGCAAGTCTCTAAATATAGCCCCACCCGGCCACCACCATTATTTTGATCCTTTGCGAGACTTTTTTAATTACAAGTATGAATGGGCAAGGCCCGATGATCAAAAGAGATCAAAGGAGGCAAAATTATCAAATCATATCCATTTGCAAAATGCTGCTGCTGTCAAAGCCGGTCTGAAAGATGAGCCCAAAAAGACACGTGTTGAACTGATCAATCAGTTTATTGAACAGCGGATTTTATATGGGGTGATCAACAACCGGCAGGAGTTACTTACTTCATTGTCTGAACTTGGTGAGATCACGAGGGAAGGGCAGACGTACATTTCATTAAAAACAGACCAGGCAACAGATCGCTTAAGAGAGACTTATTATCATGACGGATTTTCATTCTCTGATTACAGAGAAAATCAAACAGGAACAGAAGCAGTTAAAGGACCACCAGGAGGCAATGAAGAATATTCAAACCAGCTCAAAGAATATATTAGCGAACTTAAGTCAGTTAGAAAAAAACGTTTTAAATATAACCAGAAATATTACCCCGCTACTTATAGAGGCAGAGGAGGAGCTGAAACTCAGCCAGCAGAATCACGAGAATTTGAAAACTCAGCTCAAAAAAACGATTCTCGAAGGTCAGCAGCTGGATATGGAGTGGACAGCTTTGCAGTGCATGAACCAGCTGCAGTTCGACGACATCAAAATAGTGATGAGGCAGCAGAAGCAGCAGCACGAAATTTATCAGGCAGACATGATAAAGAGTACAGAGTTAATGAACAGAATACTAAGCAGAATGAAAAGCAATACCGAGACTCTTCAACAGTTATATCTGGAACAGCAACAAGATGGCTTGCAAAAATTGCTGGAAATCAGGACAGCATGCCAGAAAATGCTGTGGTGCATTTTGATATTCGGCGGGTTCAGCACCCTCTCATTTCTAAACCTTTTTATATAAGCTCAGGAGAACAACATGCGAGAAACTCCGCTACACCAACTGAAAACTCAAATGATATGGGCACTGAAGAACGAGATTTCATTACAAGCCCAACACCTTCAAGAATATCAAGCAATAAAGCAGAGCTTGTTGAAAACGCAAGAATTGCAGAAAAATTATCAGCAGAAATTGCTGCAAGAAATAGAGTTATTGCAGCAAGAATTGAACAACAAAAACGAGATGCTGCAAAGCTATCAACAGAAATTATCAAAAGAAATCATATCGACCGAATTAGACAATATTTTAGTCAATTTGGAGCCAGAATTACTCACGGTCTTAAGCAATTATTTGGGCGGTCCCAACCTTCAAAAACTTATACAAGAGGAAATACAGAAAGCAATACAACCGCATATGAGCTCATTCCGACAATTGGACTCAATCGACTGGTCAAACATACAAGACGTCTTTTCTCTACAAAAATCACTCCAGCTCATCTTGGACGACTTCAAGAATATGAACGACAGGCTCAACAAACTCTTGAATTAATAAATCAAAAAATAGAGCGACAAGCGATTAGTATGTTTCTGCTCAAAATGCGGATGCAGAATCCGGACTTGTACTTAAATCTAGCGATAGATGAAGCAAGATCGGCAGAAAAATATTTAACGCGATTGACTGCAGTAAATGCGTCAATTGATGACCCGATTTTATCTGTGAGAATATATGTTCAGCGCGTGAAAAACAGCCTTTTCTATCTTGAAGGAGAGCTATCTAAAATGGACAGGCACGACTTGGATAACATGAAGGGTCTTTGCAAGGTTATAGAACATCAAAGTGAAATGCTAAAAAGTTATAAAGCTATAAAAAGGTATCCCAGGGTACTCATAGATCGTGAAGTTAAAGAGCAAATTTATATATCCATTAATAAGTTAGAGAAACATATCTCTATTCGCGAGAATGAGTTGAAGAGGACTGCTGTTCATCATCATGAATCATTGAAATCAGTATTAGAGGTAAAACAGTCTAAAAAAGATAATGGGTATGATTATGATCCATTTTAATTAATGATATTTATACCTATTTTCAATATCTTAATACCGATTTCTATAAAGGAAGAGCTTATAGAAATCGGTATTAAGGTATTTTAACTTTTTTAATCCGAAAACTTGATGAGTGGAAAAGTATGACCGACAAAGTATTTCGAATTTAAGCATTCAATATCATGAATGAAAAGGTATGAAAGACAATATAAATCAATAATTTATAATAAAATTTGATTATTTTAAATACACCAATCATCCTTTAGAGTGGAAAAAAAGACCGACAAGTATCTGATGAGTGGAAAAGTATGACCGACAACAATCTGTATGAGCATAAAAGTAATATAGATATTTAAAATCAATAACTTATATTTTTTATTGCTGATTTTTCAATATCAAGTTGATTCGAAAGTGAAAAGGTATGGCCGATAAAGTATTATAATTTTAAGCATCAATATCATGAGTGGAAAGGTATGACCGACAATATAAATCAATAACTTATAATGAACTATGATTATTTTAAATACACCAATCATCCTTTAGAGTGGAAAAAAAGACCGACAAGTATCTGATGAGTGGAAAAGTATGACCGACAACAATCTGTATGAGCATAAAAGTAATATAGATATTTAAAATCAATAACTTATATTTTTTATTGCTGATTTTTCAATATCAAGTTGATTCGAAAGTGAAAAGGTATGGCCGATAAAGTATTATAATTTTAAGCATCAATATCATGAGTGGAAAGGTATGACCTACAATATAAATCAATAACTTATAATGAACTATGATTATTTTAAATACACCAATCATCCTTTAGAGTGGAAAAAAAGACCGACAAGTATCTGATGAGTGGAAAAGTATGACCGACAACAATCTGTATGAGCATAAAAGTAATATAGATATTTAAAATCAATAACTTATATTTTTTATTGCTGATTTTTCCATATCAAGTTGATTCGAAAGTGAAAAGGTATGACCGATAAAGTATTATAATTTTAAGCATCAATATCATGAGTGGAAAGGTATGACCTACAATATAAATCAATAACTTATAATGAACTATGATTATTTTGCATAAACCAATCATCCTTTAGAATGGAAAAAAAGACCGATAAATATCTCATGGGTAAAAAGATAGGTAGAAGCGTCATTAATAATGAAGGCTTAGAAAATCTCATGTTTAACTCGCGCTAAAATGCAGGATGAGTTAAATAACCACAATAAAAACTGTAATAATGATGCGATTCCTGAAGGAAAATGGCCGAAAACCTACCCTTTCTGATTCTTCGACGGTAATGTCGATTAATGGAGACTTTCAGGCTATTGCTTTATCTTTGGGGCAAACACTTCCTTCTGTACTTCTTGCAGAATTACACGATGATTTGGCATTTGAATTACAGCAAATTACTTTGTACGACGACACAGGATCAGTTCTGCAGTCTCTGAAGAATGCAGGCTATTCTCTGGTCCTCTGTTCAAATACCGCAACACCCTATGGAGAAGTAGTTGCAGATCTTCTGCCTGAGATGTTGATGGTCCACAAACAGTTGGTATGCATGCCCGTCTCATCAATCGTAAGGCTGGACAATGCTTGCAGGACGTATTGCCAGACTTGCTATGAACGCAGGTTTAATCAGGAAAAATAAATAATCTAAGGCCTTTAAAATTTAAGCTTTAAATTCGCTGCTATTTTTTCAATAAGCTCTTCTGGTACAGCAACTGCTTTTGCTAGCATATCCCATTTGGTTGCCACTTCAATAGTATGTTCCAGCACACTTAAAACATACCTAGGCGTGAATTTTCGGTTTAAAGACTGTACCGACAGTATGTCTTCTAAATTAAAATTCTTGCGCTTTCCATTAAGAGACATCCAGTGTAAATCTCCCATAAAAGATCCAGGTGCATAGCTGTATGTCAAATCATAAGCAGGGGCTAGTTGCCATTTACGATCTCGTAATATGAACGAGAAGTTTTTAGCATGGTCATCCAGATTGCGGGTCACAATATTGAATATCATACGCTTCAATATCTGATCAGCCTCTACAGCTGTCATTTTTAACTCATTCAGTAATATAAAAAGTTGCTCATAAGAAAAAGAGCCTGGCGACTTATAGTCAACATGAGCCAAAGCACTCAGTGTTTGTACATGTAATTTTTCATTTCCAATTCTGTCAAATCGCTGAGTCATGAAATGTTGGCTGTTACCTTCATTCAGTAAATAACAAGGCATCATATCAATGCCGCAGAAAATCGCCATTTGATGATAGACATATTCGACCGCACTCAAACCTGAGCCATTGATGGTTTCTCTATCTATATTTCCTTCACGCAGGCTATCAAATTTCACTAGATAATGCTTATAGCCAGGTGGAACATTTGTCTGTCCTGGAAGAACTTTTTTGAAATCTTCATTAAATGCCAGGATAGCTTTTGGTCTTTTACCACCGGCACTGGTAGCCACTCTGACAAGCGGCAAAAATATCTTGCAGTCCATTTCATGCCTATAATCTGCAGACAAGATTTTCTGGGTAGTTGCTACCAGTTCCTCAATGTGTACTGGATCCTGGGTATTCAACTCTCCGCGAGCTTTTGCAGGTAAGAATTCAAGTGCGCCCATGCCACGTTTGCCTATATAGCGTAGCTGATCAATCGGATTGATAGGAAGAGAGTGATCACCTTTCAAAGCTAACCAGGCATTTAAGATACGATTACCGAAATCATCTGGAAGGGAATCAGTCAGCATCCCAGGCAAGCCTTTAAAGGACTCTGGGCTTAAGGTATCAAAGCTATATATATAATTTTCACGTAGCGGCATCATCAATGGAGACAGTTCAATACCGGTTTTTACAAATTCAGGTATATACATAAAGGTACACTGACCGGTTGATGGGTCAACGCTTAATGCTCCTACATCCTGTCCCTGGTAAACTACTTTTAGTGTCTTTAAAATCTTCACCATCCGATATCTTCTTTATCTTTATTCTCTGTCTGAGCCGATGCTGAACCAATATGTGAGCCTGATGCTCTTTTACGTATTCGCCCTTTGAGTTTGAATAGCTGGATAGGTGATACCTGTTGTGGTGGTAGCAGATGATCGAGTTGCTCAGTATGTTCCAAGGCTATCAGGAGAGCCATCAAATCTTGCACACTTCCCCGACCCAGTTCCAGATTTTTGACTGAATAACGGCTAATCCCTGCAGATAAGCCGACCTCTTGCTGAGTAAGATTCAAGTTCAACCGCGCCTGTTTTAATCGGCTCCCCAGTTCTTTTCCCATGGCATCAGGTGTTTTTAAGCTACTGAATTTCATTGTGTCATCATCTTGTAGAGCTTTAAAAGTATTAATCAGCTCATAGTTTTAGCTGTTTAAGTATTTATTTCATTATGATTAAAAATTTAAGCATAAACCAATTTTTTAACGAGCAATGCTTAAAAAATTAATCATTATCAAAAGAAATATATTTTCTAGATTATCTATTTCTCAAAAAATAATTTTTGCTTAAATAACTAGATCTATCTAAACCATTGGTCAGAAAGTTAAAAAAATGGCGTCATTTTAAGACGCCCAATTGATTTTAAAAGGATTATTTTATTTGTATGAAATTTCCCATATCTCTACAATCTTGATTAATGTAACAAAAATCAAAAAGGTAAGCAGAATATGGCAAATTCTCATGGGGGTTTTCGTGCCGGTGCAGGCAGGAAGAAATCTGAAGAGACTAAAGTGATTCGTGTGCCAGAATCACAGGTTCTTGATATCAGAGCATACTTAAAGTCATTAAAAAAAGGAAATGAAATTAGTGATATCCGCCAGTTTGATCCTGTCACAAAAATGGAAATACCTCTTGTAATTGAGCGGGTTCAAGCCGGATTTCCCTCACCAGCTCAGGATTATATTGATAAAAAACTAGATCTGAATGAATTCCTGATTAACAATGCCAATGCCACTTTTATTGTTCGTGCGAATTCTCTTTCCATGCTAAATGCAGGAATTGACATTAATGATGCCCTGATCGTAGATCGCAGTATTGAAGCCCAGCACAGAGATATTGTGATTGCCTGTATCGATAATGAATTTACCGTGAAACGGCTCATCGTTGACTTAAAAGGCTGCTGGCTAAAAGCAGAAAATGATGAGTATCCAGATATCCACCCCGAAGAAGGACAACAGTTCGAGATCTGGGGAGTAGTCACTAATGTAATCAAGAAATTCAGATGAGCTATACGAAAGAAATATATGCGCTCATCGACGTAAATAACTGTTATGTCAGTTGTGAGCGGCTTTTCAATCCTAAACTGAAAGATGTAGCGGTTATTGTGCTTTCCAATAATGATGGCTGTGTAGTCGCTCGCTCTCAGGAAGCTAAAGACCTGGGTATTAAAATGGGCGTCCCCTTATTCCAGATCCGCGATACTGTAGAGCGACACAATATTCAGGTACTTTCCAGTAATTATGCTTTATATGCAGAAATGTCACATCGGTTTCATTCCATTCTGGCTGAATATGTGGCACCTGGTGAGCAGGAAGTCTATTCGATTGATGAGTGCTTTCTAAAGGTCACAGCCTATGCTCATAACTATAACCTGGTCGAATATGCCCAGCATATGAGGCAAAGAATTTTACAATGGATCGGCTTGCCAGTATGTGTGGGTATTGGCCGGAGTAAAACAGAAGCCAAGCTGGCCAATCATATGGCAAAGAAGG
Source organism: Acinetobacter sp. CIP 101934 (assembly GCF_000369585.1). Lineage (NCBI taxonomy): Bacteria > Pseudomonadati > Pseudomonadota > Gammaproteobacteria > Moraxellales > Moraxellaceae > Acinetobacter > Acinetobacter sp. CIP 101934. The sequence continues at coordinate 60,605 of NZ_KB850093.1, forward strand.
CGAAACGGTTTAATGGCGTTTGTGATCTTGTATCTATGGATCCGTGTCACAGAGATTACTTTTCAAGTCTGATCGACGTTTCGGAAGTCTGGGGAGTCGGCCGAAAGCACAGTAAAAAACTGAATAGCCTAAGCATCAATACAGTTCTTGATTTGACCCGGTCTAATCCACATCAAATGAGGAAACTATTTTCTGTTGTAATGCAAAAGACTGTAATGGAGCTACAGGGAATTTCCTGTATAGAGCTGGAATCATCTCCACCTACCAAAAAGCAGATTATCTCTTCTCGATCATTTGGTTCACGGGTAACGGATATTGAAGCTTTATCGGAAGCGATGAGTGATTACCTGCAGAATGCAGTTAAACGGTTAAGAGAAGATAGATCCTTATGTGGCTGTATGATTGCATTTGCCCAGTCTAATCCGTTCGATCAACATCGGCCTTTCTACAATAAATCGGTCAGTATCGGCTTTCCGGAACCTACGGACTCTGCCATTGTAATGAACAGGGTCTTGATGAAGCGTATGCATGAATTATTCAAGGAGGGGATAGAGTTTAAAAAATGTGGCGTGATTCTGACTGCGATTGAATCGAAACAGAGCTATATCTATGACCTGCTCTCGGATAGCTCAAAGATTGAGAAAAATGAAAAATTGCAGAAGGCGATTGAGGAAGTAAAAGTCAAATTTGGGGATAAGAAAATAGCAATTGGACCATGCAAGATGCACAGCCGTGCATGGGCAATGTCCAGAAAGAATTTGACTCAAAACTATTTTAGCTGGGATGGGATGCTGACTATCAATAAGTAGTTTTAAAAGCTATGAATAAAAAGTACACTGAATATACGGCTCATAATATGAGCTGATTAACCCTATTATTCGGCTCATTCAGAATGAATAAAGAAACCTGAAATGCAAAAATGGATCTGGCAAAGAAAAAACTGGACAGAATTTAGATGGCAAGATGGTCTGATCTTGCCAAAGACCAGACTTATTCATAAAAAGATGGGAGTTATTCTGGGCCAAAGCCAGTGTACGCTTGATATAGAGAATTGGTTTATTGAAAACCTGGTAAGGGAACTTGGGGCTTCTTTCGCTATAGAAAATGAGAGCTTAAATGGCTCCCTTATATATGCTTCTCTTGCCGAATCTTTTGAGATCAAGGGTGGGCAATCCTGTAGAAAGGATACTTATTATGAAAATTTGGGAAACCTCATATTTGATCTGTTAAACAATACAGAACTTCCTCTAACTTTTGAGCGTTTGATGCAATGGCATCAATGGCTGTTTAGCACTCCTCAAGGCAAAAGCCAAGACTTGCATGTTGGCGAACTAAGACGTCCCGGAACTATTATGCAGGTTGTTTCTGGCTCTGCTGATTACCTGAATATACATTTTGAGGCTCCTCCACGAAATGGATTAGAAGAACAATTAAAGGCATTTATTGAATGGTTTAATGACAGTAGAACAGATGTACTACTTGATCCACTCTTGCGTGCAGCGATAACCCATTTGTGGTTTGTGACGATGCATCCGTTTGAAGATGGAAATGGCCGTATGACTCGACTGTTAACCCATTTAGCATTGGCTCAGGTGGATCCATCAAGTATCCGTTGCTATGCGATGTCACCAATAATCTTTGTCAGGCGTGAAAGTTATTATGAGATTCTTGAACGGTCTCAAAAGGGGCATACAGATATTACCGGTTGGCTGGTATGGTTTCTCGATACTTTGGATGAGAGCCTTGAGGTTACTTTAAAACATATTCAACCAGTTTTATTGAAGAATCAGTTCTGGCAAAAAAATGCGAATCTTGATTTGCATGAAAACCAGCGTGAAGTCCTGGATTATTTAATAGATAAAAGTGCAAAGGGGCATGAATCTGAGGTGAGTGCAGCTGAATATCAGAAGATAGCCAAAGTAAGTAAAGCAACGGCAACACGCCATTTAACTGATTTATTAGATAAAGGTTGTCTTATCAAACTAGAAAGGGGCGGACGCAGTACTCGCTATCAGCTGTCCTGTTAATAGCCATATACGAGGCAGCTAGAATAATTATTATAGGTAACGTCTGAAAAGCCACCAAAACTTCACACATCATCATTTTTTGATGGGTCTGTTCATTATCTAATGGAAAGCGCTAACCACTGAAACCATTGCTGCATTTTGCATTGTAAAAAACTTGAATATATTCAAATAAATCAAAATCTGCTTCAGTTCTTGATTTATAAATTTTCTGCTTGATCCTCTTTCGCTTGAACAATTAAAAGAAACTCACAGCAACAGCAATTTTAACTAATTAAAAGGTCTCCACAAAGTCGGTGACTATCCAGGTCATGTAATACCACTCTAAAACATTATAAGAAATCTTCATTCTTTCAACTCAAGCCAACATTTTTTTCCTAAATCTCACCATTGGAGAAGTCATTTTTTTGAATTTAGTAGACTCCAAAAAGAGGCTCTTTAAAGCTTTTTAATGGATAGAAATTTATAAAAATTTCTAAAAAATTCAGGCAGGAATAAAGCAGGTTATTCATGAGTTTGTATATGGATTGTTTACTTGAGCAAAAGAAAGATCACTCAATTAAATCGTATATGCCTAAGGACATTGAAGACTTTCTGATCAGAAATTTACCAAAAGTGATGCTTTGCTCATCAAGTTTAAAAACAGATAATCCGAGATCTTACCCGCTTGAAAAGTATCGCGCTTTGAAACATGAACATATTCAGCCAAATCATGAAAATATGCTGAACTTCATGATCATAGACAGTGATATAAATAGTCCTGACGCTTATCTGGACTTACCATGCCCATTTCCAAATATGGTTGTGATCAACCCTGAAACGGGTCATTGCCAATTATGGTACTTTTTAGAAAAGGGTGTTTCACGTAGCTTTAAGTCACGACGCAAGTGCCAAGACTACTATTTCAAGACTTTATTCAAACTGACAGCCATCCACAATGGTGATGCTGCATACAATGGTACGCTGGCAAGAAGTCCTTTTAATCCCAAACATATCTGTTTATACCCTCGAGTGAAGCCTTATACGCTCAATGAATTGAACCAAGGCATGGGAGTATCAAAATTGGATTATGAAAAGGATAATCCCGACAAATCTGAAGCTTTTCTGCTAATTCAAAAATACTGCCTACAAAACAAACAAATTTCTGAAACTATGGGCTTTGGCCGGAACTGCACGATTTTTGATATTTTACGGGTAAAAGCGTACAAGCTGCACGAGAAGTATGTGAGCGAAACTGACTTTGCATTCACTTTACAGGGTGAAGCCCAAGAAATTAACCAAAACTACTTTCCAAATAATTTGTTATCAGATAATGAGCTTAAGCATATGGCAAAAAGTATTGCCCGATACTGTTTTAAAAATATGCACTATCAGGAATCCGCTCCATGGTTTAGGGAACGGCAAAAAGCACGTGGGGCGCGAGGTGGTGAAGTACGATCAAGTCACTATGAAGGCGCCCGGAAAAAGTGTTTTGACCTATACATGCAAGATCCCTCTCTAAAAGCAACTGAGATCGCTCAAGCGTGTGGTGTATCAGAACGTACCATTCGAACCTACATAAAAAAAATTAAAGAGGATCAGGAACCAACTGTGGAATTAATTGATTATTCTGCTTATACAAATAAAGAACTTGCAACTCTCCTGGAGGTTTCTGTTCGTACAGTTCAGCGCAAACGTGTAGCAGCAAAGCTGGAAGCAGAAAGAGCCTTAAAACGTGCTTATTCACATACGGGATGACAAATTGGCAAATGGCCATTCAGCTAAATCTTGGTTTATTATAATTAATTTTGATATACATATTATTTTTATTAATTAATTACTAAAAATACCGTAAAGGTATATCTTATGAAACTGGATATTTTTACTGTGTGCCGAGATATTGATTTTGAACAAGTGATTTCATACTAAATAGACCTCTTTCATAAATCATTTTTTGCTCAGTTCCAAGTTGTAGATTCCAGCGATTAAATTGAATCTCAAACCAAGCCTTTTACCTCTATTTCGATAACGTTCAGCAAGGATTTTGAAGGTTTTCAGGCTGCCAAATACATGCTCAATTCCGATTCTTCTTTTATTGATTTCTTGATTATAGATTTTCAATTCAGGATCCAATTTACAGTGTCTTTTGGCTTTTAATGGCAACAGGCTATTCGGATACAACACATAAATCCCCTGATAGCCTTTATCTGCAAGGATAAAAGCCCCAAAAGGAATCTGGTTTAAATTACGTTTGAACAACTCGAAATCATGCACTGCACCGCGACTGGTACATAAACTCAGAATTTGCTGAGTTTTGTAGTGAATCATGGCCTGTACTTTAAAGGTATGGGTCTTTTTCTTGCCGCTATAGCTTTTCTTCTGTTTTTTTAGGCCTTTGGATTGGAATTTCCGTGGCATCCACGATCACAACATTCCAGTCGATGCCTTCGCCCTCGGGTAAATCTTTGGGTAAATTAAACAGATTGGACCGAATCAGGCAGTCTTCAACATGACGGACAATTCTTGAGGCTGTGGGCTCTGAAACCCCGTAACTCGTCGCAACGTGAAATAAGGTTCGGTATTCCCGCCAATAGCTCAGACAGAGCAGAACCTGATCCTCCAGGCTTAACTTGGGCGGTCTGCCTTTGGCAGAGACATGCTTCTGCAATTGCTCAACCATCAAATAGAAAGTTGACCATGAGATGCCTGTGTATCGCTTGAACTGAGGATCAGAAAGCTTGTTTGAATCGATGTATTTCATCCGCAGATTATGCACGAATGCCAAGAAATCCGAAGTGCAAATATTAACCAAAAAGAAGATCGTTTTTTGATTTATGAAAGAGATCTAATGAATAGCTTGAAAGGCACTTAAATATTCAGAAAATATTTATAAAGCTTAGGCTATATTCAAAATTAGTTATGGAACATTAATATTTGTTCAAATTAAATTTGAATTTTTACATTAGCTATAATGCATGATAATTATTATATTAAAGAATAATCTTTTGTATATAAACATTTAAAAATCAATAGTTTGAAAAAAACTAAAGATATCGTATGATACTTTTTTTTATGAGTTTTAAATATGCTAATCAGTGCTCAAGAACAAGACTACATATTGAAATCAATGGAACAATATATTTCTTCGACCCTCGGCTATACTCTTGAGAAATTAAGATTTCCCATTGATTTTGGTTTTACAGATCCTGAAGGTACTGCTAGATGTACTCTTTTTTTCTGTCAAGACTTGGACGATATCTATCTCAGATTTAGATGTTATGAAGGTGAAAAATTGATCGAAATTGCAAAAGTAGGATTTAATAAAGTCAAAAATGGTAATGGAACAGCATTGCTATTAACGTTGCTAGATATTGCTGAAAAATATGAATATGAGAGAATTTTTATTGAATCTCCAAACGAAAACAGCACAGCTTTTGCAGAAAAATTGGGTTTTGATAAGACGATGAATATAACTCCAGCAGATTTAAAGCTCAGCTTAAAAGTTCGCAGTATGAAGTTATAGTCTGACTAAAATGATACGACTCTTCTAAACTAAAAAAACTGATTTAAGCAATCAGCTTCTCTTGGACTTGGACTGCCACCACTCTCCTAGACAAATTTCGTCTATTCTTTTTGCATAGGAGAGAACATTATGAGTGGACAACGATACACCCCAGAATTTAAAGAAGAAGCTGTTAAATTGATTACTGAACGTGGATATTCTGTCACTGATGTGGCAGAACGTTTAGGTGTATCACAGCACAGCATTTATAAATGGCTAAAGGCCGTACAGCCTTTACGCAACAACCCTGATGAACATGAACTACTCGAAGCAAAGAAAGAGATCCTTCGTCTTAAAAGTCAGCTTAAGCAAACTGAAGAAGAGCGGGATATCTTAAAGTGAAAGCACTGCTTTCACGCCGCTTTGCAAGCCTGCCCGAGTAAAGTATCAGTTTATCCTTGAGTACAGCCATCAATTTAAGATTAAGACGATGTGTCGGGTTCTTAAGATTGCTCGTGCTGGCTATTATGCCTGGCTACATGAACCCGAATCAGGCAGAACAATTGAAGACAAACGGTTATTACAACTGATCCGTTCTTCTTATGATGCCAGTTATGGTATCTATGGTTATCGTCGCATCACGCTGGATCTTAAAGAGCTAGGTGAAAGCTGTGGACCGAATCGTGTGCTGAAGATCATGAAGAACAATGGCATTGCCGCTGTTCGAGGATATAAGAAGCATAAAAGCTATGGTCGTGGTCGTCCTCAGATTGTGCCACCTAACCATTTAAATCGAGAATTTGTTGTAAACACACCTGATACCTCGTGGGTGACTGATATTATCTACATCCGCACTTGGCAAGGCTGGTTATATCTGGCTGTGGTTCTCGATTTATATTCAAGGAAAGTCATCGGTTGGTCAATGAAACCTACGCTTGCCAAGGATATCGTTTTGGATGCCCTTTTAATGGCGGTATGGCGACGCAGACCCAATGAACCTGTGATCATACACTCAGACCAAGGCTCACAATACAGTAGCGGAGACTGGCAGAAATTCTGTCAGAAGCATAATTTAGTTCCGAGTATGAGTCGTAGAGGCCTTGCGCAGTATACTGCTCATGGGACAATGCTGTTGCTGAATCCTTTTTTAGCAGCTTAAAGAAGGAAAGAATTAAAAAGAGGATCTATAAAACACGAGAAATGGCGCGTGCAGATGTATTTGATTATATCGAGATGTTTTACAATCGAATCAGGCGTCATTCGCATCTCGATGGGATGAGTCCAGAAGCCTTTGAGGCAGCTTCAAAATGAGGCCGTCTCGTGTCTAGGATACTGGGAGCAGTCCACTCATCAACAATATGTTGATTGATCTCCTGGCAACAATGGCTCGCCTAGACAATGAGAAACGTATAGAACGTATTAAGCAGGGCCTGACACGTTCGGGTTACAAGCCAACAGGTAAGAAAGCCAATGAGGCTAAGCACAAACGAATAAAAGAATTGCTAGCAGCTGGCAATATGACTAAGGAAGAAATTGCCAAAGCAGTGAATTGTGGAGTTGCAACTGTCTATCGAGTTGCTAAAGTTATCTAAAAGGGGCTTAACCGCCATTATGTTAAATAGGGCTTGTAAAATTATTCTTCAATAGAATTTCCATCAAGGTCATATAGCTTTACCTCTCTTGCACCAGTATTAAAAAATAACTCCTTAAAAGCTCGTATTTCAATCTTAGTTAAACTACCTTGTATCGGCTCCATTATTTGGACAATCGTAATAGGAGCTGTAAACTTGAAAAAAGATAAACCGTTAGAATGGTGTCTCATTAAAGCTTTTAATGTTGTTGTAGCGCTTTCAAAATCTGCCAAAATCATTCTTGGATGATCATAAGGTGATTTAGGAATTTCAGTTGCTTTGGCTATGCCATTCTCTGCCATCAAACTTATACGGTTTTTATAAAAATGTACCCATATCGCTTTAGGATATTTTTTTAAATCGTCTCTTATCATTTTAGTTCTTAACTTGGATGCTCATTTAATTATAAATATATATTTTTTTTAATTTCAATTGGATAATTCTTAATTTCTTCTAAAATTAACATAATACGGATTATGCGAAGTAGACTTGTAAGCCCAAAGTAGAAATGTCCGGTTTCTCCAAAGTAAAAATGTCCGCTTTTAGAATATGCGCTTTTGCAATTTTCTTAGCGGACGGTTTGATATGTTGGTGTCTATGTCGGATAAAGAACTTAAACGATTGTCGGTCTTGCAGGAAATCTGTGATCAACGCATAACCCAGTCCCAAGCTGCTCAGCTACTTCATATTTCAGAGCGTCAGATCAGACGTTTACTGCAGAAATACAAAGCTCAAGGCCCAGCTGCATTAGCCCATGCCGGTCGTGGTCAAATCAGCAATTTCAGGCTTCCTGAAGAGCTCAGACTCAAGTGCCTCAATATTGTTTCTGATCAACTGCATGGTTTCGGACCCACTTTAGCGCATGAAAAGCTCACCACCGTTCATGGCTTTGATATTTCAGTGGAAACACTGCGTTCCTGGATGATTGCAGCCGATTTATGGATTCCTCGCGCCAAGCGTCTGAAACGCCCGTATCAGCCTCGTTATAACCGGGACTGTTATGGTGAACTGATTCAAATTGATGGCTCACACCATGACTGGTTTGAAGGTCGAGCCCCTAAATGCTGTCTGCTGGTATTTATCGATGATGCCACAGGCAAATTACAGCATTTACGCTTCTGTGAGTCGGAATCAACCTTTGACTATATGATTTCAACACGTTTGTATGTTGAGCAGCATGGTAAGCCTTTAGCCTTCTACAGCGATAAACATTCAGTCTTCAGGGTGAATCAAAGCAGTAAGAAAGACACCAAGATTACCCAGTTTGGGCGCGTACTCAGCACCCTGAATATCGATATTATCTTCGCTAATTCACCACAGGCCAAAGGCCGTGTAGAACGAGCCAATAGAACGCTTCAGGACCGTCTGATCAAAGAAATGCGTCTGGAAGGCATCAGTTCGATTGCCGAAGCCAATGCCTGGCTACCCTGCTTCATTGAGCAGTTCAATCAGAAGTTTGCCAAGATGGCCTTTAATCCCAAGGATCTACACCGGACTGTCACTGAAACAGCCGAAGAATTAGATGATATTTTTACCTGGCGTGAACCCCGCAGAGTCACGAATAGCCTGACGATCACTTATGATAAATGCGTATATCTCCTGGAAAACACGGAAGAAAACCAAAGATTGATTGGTAAGTATCTTGAGTTTCTGGAATACCCGGATAGTACAGTCGCGATTGAATATCAGGGAAGAAAAATCAATTACAGCATCTTCGATAAATTAAGTCAGCTCAACCAGCGAGAGATTGTTGAAAATAAACGTTTGGGTTCTGTATTAGCCCATATTCAACAGCAGCATGAAGAACTAGAACAACAAAATAAACGCAATCGTTCTCAAAAGATGCCAAGCAGACGTGCACAGAAAACAGCAATTCAACAACGAAATCTAAATCCTGTGCTTGACTTGGAAATGTCTGTATAGGACATTTCTATTTAGTTTTAAGGTAGGACATTTCTACTTGGGAATAACAAGACTTGTAATGCAATTTGCATTACACTATTCCTAGTACATTAAATACTTGGGAAATATGATGGCTACTGTTAACTTCAGGGTCGATGAAGCCCTTAAAGAAAAATCTTATTCAATCCTTAAAGAGCAAGGTATTGCACCTACGGATTTCTTCACTAGTATTCTTGAGTATGTTGCTACGACTGGGAAACTGCCTGTCAAAAAAGCTTTGCTTTCGGAAGAAGATGAAGAATTATTAGCTCTTGTCCGTAAGCGCATTAATGATCCTAAAGAGATGTTTGAGGAAGTCACATTAGATGACTTATAAGCTTTTACGTCACAAGGACTTTACAGCAGAATGGGAAAAACTCCCTGTTGCTATACGAGATCAATTTAAAAAGAAACTAGCCAAAGTCATAGAGCAGCCACATATTCCAAAGAATATGCTTAGAGGCGATCTTGCAGGTTGCTATAAAATCAAATTATTAAAAGCTGGTATCCGACTTGTCTATCAAGTTAAAGATGATCAGGTAGTTATCCTGCTCATTACCGTCGGAAAACGAGCTGATAGCATAGTTTATGACGAAGCGAAAAAGCGAATTAAAGACTAAAAATGGGAGCTTATAGCTCCCATTTTTGCCTTCGTATAAGGTGTATTATGTTAATTTTAGAGAAACTACTAAATTATATTGAGTTGTAAATAGTTGAAATTCCGTTAAGATATATTGGATTAAATTCTATTCCTAGATAGCATTCGTGTTGACTCATCTCTCCAAAAAACTTTGGTTTTGTTTTCTTATGGTTTTTGCCATAGGATGGAGTAGTGTGTCTGTTGCATCAGTAAAGATAATGCATATCAATATGCAAACTGAAATGAGCCAAGATCATTGTTTAGATCAAGCACAGCAAGTCACTCAACATGGTATTAATCACGAAGTACAGACGAATACCGATTGCCATAATCATTTAGCTATTAATCAGAATATAGATCACAAAAAGTGTCAGGAATGTTCTAGCTTATCCTGCCAGACACAGATCTCATGTCTTCATTCTTTGCAAAGCTCGCTAGATCCCCTAGATACCTTCTATTCTATAGATCAGCCTAATTTTTATTACCTCAACCAATATCTAAATGGGTATTGGCAAGAAATTTCACGTCCTCCTAAAACTTAACCAATTTTTTTTAAAATTTATTTATTTTTCAGAAATTAAGGTTAAGTTATGTCTCATAAAATTAGTTCGTACCTATTAGCAGGTATTTGTTTTGCATCGTCGCCTTTGGTTTTTGCCGAAGTGCGTGAATATCAGCTTGTTATTGATGAAGCAGTGGTCAGCCCAACTGGAAAGCCTGTAAAGCGCATTACCGTAAATGGTCAATTTCCTGCGCCTTTGCTTGAGTTTGAAGAGGGTGATGAAGCTATCATTCGCGTGAAAAATAATTTAAAAAACCAAGATTCTTCTATTCATTGGCACGGACTGTTGTTGCCAGGCATTATGGATGGTGTACCAGGATTTAATGGTTTTAACGGTATTAAGCCTCAAAGCGAGTATGTTTATAAATTCAAGATTCGCCAAAGCGGGACTTATTGGTATCACGCTCATTCTAAAGGACAGGAACAAGACGGCTTATATGGTTCTTTTGTGATTTATCCAAAAGGTAAAACACCATTGGCAGCACATGAAAAAGCTGAACGTGACTATGTGGTGATGTTGTCAGATTTTCATGAAAAAACCAGTGATCAAATTCAGAAAGATCTTAAAATTTCAGCTGAATATTATCAAGATCAGCGTGAAACCTTGGGTGATGTTTGGAAGCAGGTTAAACGTGATGGCATAAAAGCGACATGGTCTGACCGCAAAATGTGGAATCAGATGCGTATGCTAAAAACCGACATGTCGGATGTTACAGGTTATACCTTCCTCATTAATGGCAAAACACCTGAAAAAAATTGGACAGGAATGTTTAAACCGAATGAAAAAATTCGCCTACGTTTTGTGAATGCATCTGCGATGTCTTTCTACGATGTCCGTATTCCTAACTTGAAAATGACTGTGGTTAGTGCTGATGGTCAGCCTGTGAAACCCATTTCTGTAGATGAATTCCGTATTGGTACGGCTGAAACTTATGATGTGATTGTGGAGCCAAAAGGTGGACATTATCAAATTGAAGCTGAGTCAATTGACCGTTCAGGTTATGCGATTGGTACGCTACACAATGAACTAAATCCTGTGACACACGGCATTCATATGCCTCAGCCACGTCCACGCTCGCTTTTGACTATGGAAGATATGGGACATGGTGGTGGTGATCATTCAGGAATGGATCATTCGAAAATGAACCATGGCGATATGAAAGGCACGGATCATTCACAGCATAGCGCAGTAAAACCGCAAAAAAATGATCAAGTGGTTTATGGTTGGGCAAATGCCTCTACACCTGCAGGTAATAAAGCCTTGCAATATAGCGATTTAAAATCATTAGAGCCGCAAAAAGATACTCGTGAAGCCAGCAGTGAATTGGTCGTGCGTTTGGGCGGTACTATGGAACGTTATATTTGGACCATTAACGGTAAAAAATTTAGTGATGCTGAGCCGTTAAAAGTGAAGTATGGCGAGCGTATCCGTATCAAATTTATTAATGACAGTATGATGGCGCACCCCATGCATTTACATGGCATGTTTATGCAGTTGGAGAATGGTCAAGAGTCGGTAGATATGCCGAATAAACACACATTGATTGTACCACCGGGTAAAACAGTGACTGCTTTATTAACTGCGGATGAGTTGGGCGAATGGGCAATCCATTGTCATTTGTTGTATCACATGAGTGCAGGAATGATGAACAAGTTGATCGTGGCAAATGTTAGCGATGAACAAGTGTCTACAACGCCAATTCAAGGTACAAATTCGACTCAAACTCACCAAGTAACTGAGCAAAAAGGAGCTGGACATGCACATCACTAATTTTGTATTTAAAGCGTTTTTTTCTGTTGCGGTATTGAGTTTAACAAGCTTAAGTTTGGCGCACGAAGGGCATCATTCAACTGCTCAGACTGATGGAAAAAATGTACCATCAATGAATCATCAAGCGATGTCTGAGATGGATCATTCACAGCATTCTCCACAAGAGCATGCACAACACATGCAGATGATGGGGAAAATGAATCATGCTGCACATTCAGCACCGATGAACCATCAACATGCAGGTCATCAGCCAATGCATCACAAATCAACAGAGAAACAGCAAGATCAAAAAGTACAGAAAGGAGATCAACATGCGCACCATTAATCTTTTTTCTAAAACTGTTTTAGCAAGCTCTTTGTTGATGGTCAGTGCAGTGAGTTTGGCACATAATGGTGAAGATCATAGTGCGCCTGAAAAAATGACAGTTGCTACATCTTCTAGTCAAAATCAGCCGATGCAAATGGATCGCTCTCAAATGAACCATAGCCAAATGAATCAGGCACAACATCAGGCAACATCTACGGTTAATCATTCACATCATGTACCAGATGCGAATGCTCAGCAGAGTTCGCATTATGATCATCGCTCAGAACACGGTGCGCAAATTTATGCGATTACGACAGTGGACAATAAGTGGCTTGTCAATGAAGATGGCACAGGTGATTTAAAGTCAGAGTTTGAAACCCGTATTGGCACAGATGAAAATAAGGTTTTTATTAAAATTCATGCCGATAAAGAAGAATCGCATGATGCACATTATGATGCCAAACTTTTATATAGCCGTATGATTTCAGGCACTGTTGCAAATAGAGATTTGAGTCGATGATGTTCCCTTTAAAAAGTACTTAGAGACCGAAAACCCTGTTGATTAGACACACTTCACCCTGAGGCTGACCATAATAAAATGACGATGCTTGTCCTTTACGTAGTGCACGCATGACTTCAATACCTTTAATTGTGGCATAAGCCGTCTTCATAGATTTGAATCCTAATGTGGCCCTGATGATCCGCTTTAGCTTGCCATGATCACATTCAATCACGTTATTTTTATACTTAATCTGCCTGTGCTCAAGGTCTGGTGGACATTTACCTTCCCGTTTTAACCGTGATAAAGCACGTCCATATGTGGGTGCTTTATCCGTGTTGATCACTTGTGGAATTTGCCACTTCTTCACATTATTTAACATTTTTCCAAGAAAACAATATGCTGATTTGGTATTACGTCTAGAAGAAAGATAAAAATCAATGGTATCGCCACGTTGATCGACTGCACGATACAGATAAGACCATCGTCCATTCACTTTTACATAGGTTTCATCAATATGCCACGAGCTCAGATCTGTAGGATTACGCCAATACCAGCGTAAACGTTTTTCTATTTCAGGAGCATAACGTTGAACCCAACGGTAAATAGTCGTGTGATCAACATTCACACCCCGTTCGGCCAGCATTTCCTGCAGTTCACGATAGCTAATGCCATATT
>NZ_KB850093.1:75183-76789 GCF_000369585.1 Acinetobacter sp. CIP 101934
TGAAGACTGTTTTAGCTAAAGGTGCAGCATATGAATCCTTTCCATGGTCGGCATTTTCAGGGCGAAATCATTCTTTGGGCTGTGCGCTGGTATTGTAAATATGGCATTAGCTATCGTGAACTGCAGGAAATGCTGGCCGAACGGGGTGTGAATGTTGATCACACGACTATTTACCGTTGGGTTCAACGTTATACGAATCTAAAAATGGGAGCCTATAGCTCCCATTTTTATTGTTAAACGTTGAATCCTATATGTTTTCCTGTTGGAAGCTCTACATCAATACGGAGCTTCCCACCCATTGCCTCAACATACTTTTTCATGGTTGAAATCTTAAGATCATTGCCACGATTTTCTATTGCTGAAAGCGATGGCTGTTTTATTCCCAAAGTTTCAGCAAGCTCTTTTTGAGAAATTTCGAGTTCTTCACGAATAAGATGAAGCTGATTTTCTAGCAGTAATTCATCAGCCATTTTTTGAATACGGGCTTGGCTCTCTGGAGAGCGGCTAGCTAACAATTCTTGCAGAGTCTTAGCCATTAGATTTATCTCCTAGGGTAGTGAGATGAAGTTGGTATTGTTCATCTGCAATATCCAGCATGTCTTTATAAAAACGCTTTTTACCGCCTTTATCAGCAATACATAGAACAATAGCCTGTCGTAAGGGATCAAATGCGAAGAAAGCTCTTAAGGGTCTACCGCGATGTTGAACACGCAGTTCTTTCATATTGGTAAATTTAGACTCATACACAGTATCTACTAAAGGACGGCCTAAACTCGGTCCCTGCTGCTGTAGAACAACCAGGGCAGCTAGGACCTTCTCTTGTGTAGGTTCATCTTGCTGTTCAAGCCACTGATTAAATAGATCTGTCGTAATGACTGTCCACATACCACAACCAAAATATAGATTATAGTCTATATTTTAGGGGCATTATGTTTGTTTTGCAAATGAGAAAGGATAAGCAATAAAAAACCCCGGTATCCTGCCGGGGGTTTCTATTGTTACTTGCTGCGCTTTTGTACCCTTTGGTCCATGTGCAATAACTTATAATTTTTGTTTTATGTTATGGAACTTCCTGTTCCTGATGAGTTCATCATAGGAAAACTCCAGTTTTCAGAATAGCCGCAAATAGCCGATATTCTTGTGCGTTCTAACCTACAAAATAGCCTAAATTTTATCCACAGCAATTGGGGATATTTTTGGAACCTGGATCCGCATGAAATGGGCACTGATTCCGAAATTGATCATTTATTAACCATTTTTCCTGGTAAAATGTTACAGATTCGCTTAAAAACTCACCAACTTATTACAAAAGCGACTTTTTGCTGATTTCTTAGTCATAGCTAAATTTTTAAGTGATTGATATTAAAACTAATATACAAGTGTACTTCGTATAACCGCCATTATGTTAAATGGGGAGTGATTTAGTGGAATATTCTTTAATTTTTTATATGAAAGAAGATACCTTGAATCGTGTCAAAAGAAGCATAGATTTTTTATCCATACCTCTAGTGTTCATTCTTTATAGTAAAATTTTAATCGTTAAACCCACTAAAGCAGAACCGATGATGACTCTGAGCGGCACTGTTGCAAATAGGCTGACATGATA
>NZ_KB850093.1:77664-81564 GCF_000369585.1 Acinetobacter sp. CIP 101934
CATGCGTGCACTACGTAAAGGACAAGCATCGTCATTTTATTATGGTCAGCCTCAGGGTGAAGTGTGTCTAATCAACAGGGTTTTCGGTCTCTAAGCACTTTTTAAAGGGAACATCATCGACTCAAATCTCTATTTGCAACAGTGCCGTAAATTTGAGAATGAATCTGTACGTACAGACTCATTCCCTATCTATAAAGATATTAGAAATAGCTACATAGAGTTTATTTCTAGTTTATTCAAATTAGTCGTTCAAATTAGGCGTTACTACGGATGAACAATAATTTTTACAGCAGACTCATTATTATGAATCAATGTTTCAAAGCCTTTAGAAACAAGATCATCTAATGCAATCCGTTGGGTAATAAAAGGTTCTAGATTAATCTTACCTTGCTCAACCAAACGGATAGTTTCCTGATGATCATTTACATAAGCAATCGTGCCACGAATATCTAGCTCTTTCATCACCACACTATGCACATTAATTGTGGCAGGATGGCTCCAAATAGAAACGATAACGACTACACCAGTTGGTTTCATTGCTGCAACGAGTGTATCCATGACTTTATTGACACTACTACATTCAAAAGCGACATCTACACCGCGGTCTTCTGTAATTTTCATTACCTCAGCAACTACATCAACCTTAGATGGGTCTAGTACATAATCGGCAACACCCGCTTCTATCGCTTTTTCTTTACGTTTTGCACTCAGTTCAGTAATGATGACCGTGAGACCTTTAGCCTTTAAAATAGCAGATAAAAGTAAGCCTATTGGGCCTGCTCCACCAACCAGTGCGATATCGCCAGCTTTTGCGCCACTTCTGACATAGGCATGATGACCGACAGATAAAGGTTCTATCAATGCTGCTTGGTCTAAAGGAATATCATTTGAAATAGGATGTACCCAACGCCGCTGAACTGCAATTTTTTCAGAAAGACCACCACCGCGTCCGCCTAAACCAATAAAGTTCATATTTTTTGATAAATGATACTTATCATTGGGGCCAGTCGGGACATCATCCGCAATAATATAGGGTTCAACTACGACATGTTGTCCAATTTGGATATCGTCTACACCCTCACCAACTGCATAAACTACGCCTGAAAATTCATGTCCCATTGTTACAGGTGCAGATTCTCCCGAAATTGGGTGTGGGTGACCACAAGGTGGAATAAAAATAGGACCTTCCATGAATTCATGTAAATCTGTACCGCAAATACCACACCACGCAACTTGAATTCCAACTGTGCCTGGAAGTACTTTCGGTTCAGGGATATCTTCAATTCGAATATCCCCTCGGTCATAAAAACGAGCTGCTTTCATTTTATATTCCTTATATTGATGTTAACGGTAAACCAGTGCGTACACGGCCTCAACTTTCAATAAAGTATAAAAGGTGTTTGTGTAGGCAATACCCTTACTTTTGATAAGCCAAAAGAAAGCAAAAGCCTTTGTTACCCATACATAACATCCCTATTATGATGGATAACGTGTGGCATCCCTGCCACACTCGTGTATCCAAACGTTGCTTAAATTAAACTATGTAATAGTGGCGACATAAAGGTGCTCTTATCGCTATATATTAAAAACTTAGTGGAACACTGTTTCTAAAGCTTTTAAACCCACTTTGGGATCAAGTAGACCGTTGTAAATTTCAGGGATTTCACGTTCCACCCCAAAAAATTCATAAATGGCAAGCATCGCCCCACGAACTGAATATTCCACAGTAAAGACCACGTCATCTTCAATTTCCACAAACTGTCCAAGGAAAGCAAAGTTTTGTGAGCCTTGTGGAATTACCTGTGGACGATCCCCCGGTTTACGGCAGGCGAATAGGGCAGAGGCGTATGGCATCATGGCGGTAGTAACATCAGTCGTTGCCAAAACATGATCTAAAATGTCGTCAAAACCGAGCTGTTTAATCAGTTCTGTTAGGATTTCTTGCCCCGTGGCTTCGGACATTGGTTTTTTGATGTAATCGCCTATATGGTCAATTTGGAAACCGTAGCCCCATAAGGTATATAAACCTTCAGGTAAGTCGGCAAAGTGTGGCTGTGCAGGAACCACGATGGATAAATGCCAACCCGACTCATACCAAGTCATGAGTGCGCCTGTGCCTGGTTCATTGCCTGTATAGTCAATAATACGTTTAAGTAGCACGTCATCTTTCATGGTCAGAGTGAAAGACTCCCACTTATGTTCATCGACATTGCCATAAAAAGTCATTGGACGGCCAAAGTCTGGGGCTTTTTGTGCCAGCGTTTCCCAAAGCGTCCAGCCATGATCTTCTCGATGACGAATAAGGGCAGGCACGTCATGATTACCGCCATAACGTGAGTCTGCTGTAATAGAGCCTAAAGTGAAAATAGCTAAATCATTGGCTTTCAGATTAATTTGCTCTGAGCCTTCAGGCAATTGTACATATAGGCGTGAAGCGTAGCGTTCTTGAGTTTCAGCATTGGTAATGAAGTCTGCATCTGTGACATAGTGTCCAAAACGCACATCGACGCCTTGTGCGACTAACCAACGCTGTAGGGGCAGAATCATCGAGTCATATTGGTTGTACTTGGTACGTTTCACACCCGCTAAGGTATGAATGCGTGGCAATTCTTGAATAAAACGCAAGAAATAGCGTCTTAACTCTGCTGCACTGTGCCATTTTTGAAAAGCGAAAGTCGTGCGCCACATGCGCCAGAAATTGGTTTCAAAAAAGGTTTCATCAAAAAACTCATCAATGCGGCGACTGCCAATTTTTTCTTCTTTTGAAGCTAATAGGCGCAGCATCTGTGCACGATGTAGCGTATTCAGACCAAGCTTTGCTGCATCCGCAATGACATGTTCGGCATCAATCAACCGTGCATTGGCGTGGGTTTTCACTTTTTCATTAAACTCACGACATTCTTCACGCACCGAAATGTCTGGATTTTCCAAAGATGGAATACTGGAAAATAAGTCCCATAGGCACAAATAAGTTTCATCGGTCAGCATTCGCCCACCACGTGTTACCCAAGCTTGCGCGGCATGCGGTGTATGTCCACCATCCATCGAACCACCTGAAATATCGAGTTCTTCTAAAATATGGATATTTTTGGCAGGGACTTTGGCATCACGGATTGCAAATGCAGCAGCAGCCATACCTGCGATACCACCACCAATAATCCAAAGATGGGACTGTTGTGCGTCTAATGGGGTGCGCTTCTTCTTTTGCATGGTTCACCTTTAATAATGATGTTAAAAACTATGAAGTATAAAATGTGATTTAGAAAAACCTTAAAAATAGTATGACTTTTTATATATGAAAAATGTATGAAATGGGAAGCAATTTACTCATTATATTTTGTAATCAAAAAAATGTAAGTAATGGTTATTTTTAATACACATTTGTATTTTTTTAAAATAAAATATGATTTAAGTAATTGATTTTATTATTTTATAGAGTAATCACTCTATTTTGATCATATTTGTTTGTGTCTGAAGAATGTGTTTGAAACTAGGCTTTCTATTGATCATTAAAAGATATAATTGAATAATAGATCTCTTTCATAAATCAAAAAACGAGCACCTTTTTGATTGATATTTGTACTCTAATTTTCTTAGCATTCGTGCATAATCTGCGGATGAAATACATTGATTCAAAGAAGCTTTCTGAAACACAGTTTAAGCGATATACAGGCATCTCATGGTCAACCTTTTATTTAAATGGTTGAGCAATTGCAGAAGCATGTTCCAGCTAAAGGCAGACCACCCAAGTGGCACTGTTGCAAATAACCACGAATGGTAAGTTGAAGACTGTTTTAGCTAAAGGTGCAGCATATGAATCCTTTCCATGGTCGGCATTTTCAGGGCGAAATCATTCTTTGGGCTGTGCGCTGGTATTGTAAATATGGCATTAGCTATCGT
>NZ_KB850093.1:82124-84429 GCF_000369585.1 Acinetobacter sp. CIP 101934
TTTTCGGTCTCTAAGTACTTTTTAAAGGGAACATCATCGACTCAAATCTCTATTTGCAACAGTGCCTAATTAAATCCCTTACAATTCAAATTTTTCAGCAACGACTTATCTTTGTTAAAATAGTATTAATTTATTTTTTTTAGGACAAACCTTAACAAAATTACAAATTTGTAATTTGGTTGTCATTTAGGTGTATATATCTAGGAATTAGTATATGAAGAAATTATTTTTTGGTCCAAGATATGATTAGATTCAATAATATATATATGAAGATTGTTTTAGTTATTTTTACTATAGTTTTTTCAACCAGTAGTTTTGCTGATGGGGGACTTCGTTTCTTAGAGAAAAATTTAGAAATAATTAACAATGAAAAAAGCAAAGGGTGTGAAGAGAATTAATTCAAAATTATAATGAAGCACATATAACTAGGAAAACTAAAAATTAGTTATTTTTAGTATGGTGTAACTAAGATTAATTAATTTTTTTAAATCGAATGATAAATATATTTATTGTTTTTAATTTATTCTTTACCATTTTCAAATTTTTAAATAATCCGAAAAGACTATTTTAAACTTTAGGGTTACATATGCTCCTATACATAGGCAGGAATAAATATGCAACTTAGTATATTTGCAACAATAGTACTGGAAAGATTCATGTAATAATGCTTAAAACTCTCTAATTAGTTAGGGAGGCATTGGAATTGGAGAAAGAAGTAAAGTGCCCACTAGCAAATGTGGTTATTGGAGGAATTATCTCATCAACCCTTCTTATGTTGGTTTTATTACCAATATTGTCCCGGTGGATAAATGAAAAGAAAGCTTCTTGACCAATTATAGTAAGCAATTTTTAGCAGAAATATTGAGGCTTACTCAAGTCTCTCAGCTAATCGTAAATAGAATAAGGAAACTATTGTATGTCAGAAGATCATTCTCAGAGCCACGCGGCTGTTACTGAAGAGAATAGTAAGAAGCTAATATTTACTGTAGGTTTGACCACTACGTTTTAATCGTAGAAATTATAACCGTTTTTATTACTCAAAGTTTAACTTTTGTGATTATCTAAAAACACATAGCGGTCGAATGGCCATATTAACTGACTTAAAATCAGTCGCATACTTTAATGTAGCGGTTCTGATAGCACAAAAGTTCGCAGCATGAAAACGGAACCGGCATAATTGATTTATAGTGAACCCATACACTAAGCATAATGATTTAGAGGACGATAATCCCAATGAAAAAATTCCTTTTAGGAGCTGTTGCCGCATCTGTTTTGGCCTTTTCAGGCAATGCTATGGCCAATTTTGTGGCAGGTCAGGACTATCAGGTGGTCGCAAAACCAGTCAAAGTCGAAAAACCGGGCAAAATTGAGGTACGTGAATTCTTCTGGTATGGCTGTGGTCACTGTTTCACGTTGGAACCGCATATGCAGGACTGGTTGAAAAAATTACCCAAAGATATCCGTTTTGTACGTACACCTGCTGCAATGAACCCGCTTTGGGAACAGGCTGCACGTGCTTATTATGTTTCAGAAGCCCTGGGTGTGCGTCAAAAAGCACATTTACAGTTATTCCATGATATTCATGACAAGCAGCGTCCAATTTTAGAACAGGCACAATTGGCCAAGTTCTATACCCGTTATGGTATTTCTGAAGAGAAATTTAACACGACTTATAAATCATTCCCGATTTCGTCAAAAATTGCTCAGGCAAAAAATTTGACTGCTCAATATCAGTTAAGCGGTGTACCAGCGGTGACCGTGAATGGTAAATATATTGTGCAGGGCAATGATGCCAAAGTAATTCAGGTGGTGAATTACCTGATTGAAAAAGAGCGTAAAGCCAAATAAGACGCGATTGATTATCTCTAAAAAAAACCTGCATCGAATCTGCAGGTTTTTTTATTTAAACTGGAGGAATGGTTATTTACGTCCTGACTGCCGGATCTGGTGTTTCTATCGGCGGGCGATACCAGTGTAAAATTCCTCGGAATAAGAGCTGCATCTGCAACACGCTTTGCGCTTTAAAGTCATGGGATTGAATATGAATCGTGGATGGCTTTGTTGCACAAACCTATCTGTAAAGGGTTTTTCAGCGATATAATTTTCAAATGAAGAAGCCTGCACACAAAATCTACCGCACAACCAATTGGCCCGCATATAACCGAGCACTCATGAGTCGCGGAAATATTGCCATTTGGTTTGATCCTGCTACGCAATGGTATGCTCCGTCCATCGGTAAACAAGGGCGAAATCAAACCTACTCCGACGCAGCCATCCAATGCTGCTTAATGATTAAATCCTTATT
>NZ_KB850094.1:0-141249 GCF_000369585.1 Acinetobacter sp. CIP 101934
CGCCCATTGTCCAATATTCCCCACTGCTGCCTCCCGTAGGAGTCTGGGCCGTGTCTCAGTCCCAGTGTGGCGGATCATCCTCTCAGACCCGCTACAGATCGTCGCCTTGGTAGGCCTTTACCCCACCAACTAGCTAATCCGACTTAGGCTCATCTATTAGCGCAAGGTCCGAAGATCCCCTGCTTTCTCCCGTAGGACGTATGCGGTATTAGCGTTCCTTTCGGAACGTTGTCCCCCACTAATAGGCAGATTCCTAAGCATTACTCACCCGTCCGCCGCTAGGTCAGTTACCGAAGCAACCTTCCCCGCTCGACTTGCATGTGTTAAGCCTGCCGCCAGCGTTCAATCTGAGCCATGATCAAACTCTTCAGTTTAAAATCAATAGTGCTTTATTCAAAACACCAAATCTGGCTCATCAATTTTCTGACATCAATTTCTCAAATAAACTTCGAGTAATTTCTACCATCAATCAATGAAAATAATTTCGATCAATCAACCAGTAAAAATCCACACAAGTTGTTCTTCATAATCTCTTAATGATCTTCTTGCTACTTCGTCAGCAGCAAGCTAGGTCGGCTATATTACTCTCTATCTCTAGAAAGTCAACCAGTAAATCAGATTATTTTTAAACTTATCAAATAAAACCTAACTCAACCAATCTTAACTAAGTTACTGTTTTATCAGAAGTTTTAATCTTCATCACCGCCGATGGATGTGCATTCTACAGCATTTCAGAGGGCTTGCAACACCTTTTTTAAAACATTTGAAACGTGTGTTTATTTTATAAACCACAATATTTATAAATATCTGTTTTATATATAAAAAATATTTAAATAAAAATGTTCATTATTTTATTTGGAAATGATTAAAATGCTTAAATACATAATTTTTATAAGTTTTATTAAATTACAAAAGCAAAAAGCAGGACTTCTGCCCTGCTTTTTGTACTTAATCTAATCAAATTAGAACTTCATACTGATTCGTGCCCAGTAATTACGTCCAATATTATTAAATTGTTCATCAGTTGGTAAGCCTGTACCAGATGCACCCATTTTATTTAAGTGTTCGGTATATGTACGATCCAATACATTATCGATGCCAACTGATAGATCAACACCCTCGGATAAATTATAAGTACCGTTTAAAGACAATGTACCGAAACCTGCACTCTTCTTGTTGTCGTAGCCAACAATATTACCCTCACGTTCGCTAATACGACTTTGACCATCAACAATGCGCCAGTAAGCACCCAAGGTATAACGATCTTGGATATAACGAAGATTAACGCGCCCCTCTAAAGGTGCAATTTGTGGCAACGGCGTATTATTGGTCGTGTTTTCACCCCAAGCATACATTGCGCTCACATCGGCTTGAATGGCGTCAGTAAATTGATAACCAATACCTGCTTCTGCACCGGCAATGACAGCATCAACATTTTTAGAATCAGCTGCATTGATCCCATGTCCTGTTTTTTTGTCAGCATCATAATTAATTAAAATATAATCCTGAATTAGACCTGTATATGCAGACACCCAAGAGTTCAATGCACCATGATGATGTTGATAACCGAGATCAAGCTGTAAAGTTTTTTCATTTTTTAAGTCCTTAAAGGTCGATGGTGCTTGCCCGTTGAGGTCTGTTTTGAATAATTCCCAATAATCAGGTACACGTTCTACATAACCTAATCCTATATACGTTTTGCCGTCATCATGGTCAGGATGGGTATTTTCAAAACGAATAAAAGCACTCGGTAAGGTTTCTGTACGCTCAAGGCTACGTTTAACAGCATCAATGCTAACCTGATCGATACGCAGACCACTAACTAACTTATTATCTCCACCCAAGTCATAGCTCAACTCACCAAAACCACCAATCGACTGAAACTCCATATCTGTCGTAACAGGTGAGTTCATCATTGGCATAGTCGAATGATACATCCCCCCGGCATGTTTATTAAGTTGTGAATCCACCCCTGTTATAAGCTGGATGTTTTCCCATTCATTTGTTACCGCTAAGCGCCCATTTAAAGTACGGCGTGTAACCGTCATTGCTTTATCGGGTTCAGCAACATCACGTAAACTAAAATTATCCATCACGTGGTCATTAAAATTGTAGTTGACCTGTGCTTCAATTTTTTTGATTACATCTGTCACATTTTTCTTTTCTACACGTAGACCTAAGCTTTCACGGGCAAACTGTGAACCATCCATCATACGACCAGCATACACTGCTTCACCATCGGCCTTACCACCGGTCAGTTCTACCCAGGTGTTTTCATCGGGTGTCCAGCCTAAAGCCAGATCAGCATTCCAGCGTTCCCAGTCTGATGGCACAGTATTGCCATTACCATCCTGATAGCTGTTGGCTACCGAGCGGTTGGTATTGAGACGAATATATTTCTGCTCATCACCTGCTGCAACTTCGACATTATGATCAAGACGCCCGAAGGAACCCATCAAAATACTGGCCTGACCACGATAGTGATGATCTCCATCAAACTGTTCCGGGCTACGTTCAAAAATCACGGTAGCTGCTGAGCCGGTATTGGCATACTGAACCGTTTGTGGTCCTTTAATCACCGAAATACGGTCATAGCTTTCTGGCGAAATATAAGAGGTTGGTGAATCCATCCGGCTTGGGCAGGCACCTAGATTTTCTGTGCCATCGGTCAAGATTTTAATACGCGAACCGAACATACCGCGGAAAGTGACATCACCATTGGTACCAGCCCCACTATTAACCGAGCTAAAGCCCACAATACTTTGCAGATAATCAGCACCATCACTGGCAGGAATGGGTTGAATCGGCTGTTTCGGATCTGCACGCACAATCAGACCATTAGCATCATTACCTGTAGCAGAAGTCACCACAATTGGAGCCATGGTCTGTACTGGCATGGTTTCATTTGCCAGCACCATTGAAGAATAACAAGCAACACAAATCGCAGCCACAAGTGGCTGTAAAGAAAATTTAGGCTGAGCCATTTCTATCTCACTGAATACATAAATTGAACACGGCCTAAGTCAATTAAGACCCAGGCAAAAACAACGTGGATTTATGCAAACAGTGGTGGTGCCCTGCCCTGTGGTAGCAGAAAGAGTTGTTGCAGAACAAACCAGACATGACTGAATGCTTGTTTAAATGCAATCAGTCGAACCTGGATTCGATCCAGTACTTCTTTTAGATCCAGTTCAGGTGGCAGAACCAGATTGCCGTAGACGGTACAGTACTGACATTGATGATTGGCATCATGATGGTCATGGGCACCTTCTACAGACGCAGTCTGAATACTGTGGTCAGCATGATGAGAATGAGCAGCGTGATGCTCATGTGATAAAGGCAACAAAAGTGCACGCGTAATGGTTTCACAGACCGGAGCAACCTGATATTGCTTCGGCAGCAAAGGCTGCAGGAATACAGCGATCTGTAAAAATACGGCTGCCAGAGAAAGTAGCAACCCGCCACGTGTCACCATAGGAGAAGGGCAAATAAAAATTTGTCACCGTTAATTATAGCAAAGCCCAGTAAAAACTGGGCAATAATCAATGCATGAATACGACAAAATACTTAGCGTTTCACTGCAACTTTGGCTTTATCACGCTGACGTGCTGCCTTTTCAATTTTTTCACGGGCACGCTGGCGCTTCAAAGGTGATAAATAATCCACGAAAAGTTTACCATTTAAGTGGTCCATTTCATGCTGGATACACACAGCCAACAGGCCATCTGCCTCAACCTCAAATGCTTGACCTTCAAGATTAATTGCTTGAATTTTTACACGTGACGGACGCTCAACTTTATCGTATATTTGAGGTACTGATAGACAGCCCTCTTCGTATGGCTGTGTTTCTTCAGTCAATGGTGTAATTTTGGGGTTAATGAACACCATGGGTTGATCTTTATCTTCAGACAGGTCCATCACAATCAGCTGAATATGACGATCGACTTGTGTCGCGGCTAAACCGATGCCGGGCGCTTCATACATGGTTTCAAACATATCTGCAGCGAGCTGACGAATTTCATCAGTAACCTCTTCGACTGGTTGTGCAATGGTACGAAGACGGGGATCCGGGAAACTTAAAATAGGTAATAAGGCCATACTGCGTCCTCAATTATGCCATTGATCAAAAAACCAAATGAAGGAATGCTTCATTAAAAAATTGTGTGTAAGATCGTTATTATAACGCAACTTACATACATAATTTTAGGAATTATGATAATGAAAAAGGTTTTGAAGGGCATGCCATCTTTTAGTGCCTTGGGGATTAAAAATCAAATGCTCGCACTTGCAGTTTGTGTGGGTGTTGGTATGGGGACAATTTCAACTACACATGCAGCACCAGCTCGTAATGTCAATCCACCAAGCCTGAAAGCATCAGCACCGAATGTCTATGTGGTAAAAAAAGGTGACACATTATGGGATATTTCCAAGCGTTTTCTTAAAAATCCGGTACGCTGGCCAGAAATCTGGGCAGGTAATAAGCATGTGAAAAATCCACACTGGATTTTTCCAGGTGACCGTCTGCTGATGTGCGATTACCAGGGCCGACCAATCATTGGTAAAGATGAAGGTGATGGCTGTACCGGTATCATCAATCGCTACCTTGGCACGAATAAGTTACAGCCTCAGGTACGTATTGAATCGCTCAACAATACCATTCCTGTTATTCCTTTAGCCCATATCCAGCAATGGCTAGAGCGCTATACAATTATGGCAGCAGACTCTATTGAAGGCACTCCTTATATTCTGGGTACGGCTGATCAACGTGTACTGGCCGGTAAAGGTCAGAAAGTTTATGCACGTGGGAATGGCCTGGAAGTAGGTCAACGTTATGCGGTATACCGCGAAGCTGAACCTTATATACTGACTGATGCCAATGGTAAAAAATACACCGCTGCCCTAGAACTGCAACAGGTTGCTTCTGGTATCGCAGTCCGCGGTGAAGGTGATATCACCACACTGGAACTGACCGATAGCTATAATGCTGAAGTCCGTCGTGGTGACCGGGTACTACCAGAATATGATCCAATGCTGCCTACCCTGTTCTATCCAGTAAATGCGGAAAACAACATTTCAGGTGGTCAGATCATTCGTGTATTGGGTTCAATTGGTACAGCTGCGCGTCATAGTGTTGTCACCATTGACCGCGGCATAGCACATGGTGTTCAGTCTGGTCATGTGTTTAGTGTGAATCAGCAAGGTGAAGTCGTGACTGATCCAAAAACCAAAGAACGTGTACAGCTCCCGGGCGAACGTATTGGTAATGTCATGGTCTTCAAAACGTTTGATCAGTTCAGCTATGCCTATGTTCTAGACAGTGAATTGCCAATCAAAGTGGGCGCTACCATTCAGCCACCGCTGCTGGACGAATAATTTACAAGAACTTTAAGATGATGCTGTGATTCAGCATCATCTTAACCTCATTACTCATTATAAGAATAAGAAGACGCAAGATAGGTCTCAATATGTTGAATTCGTTATCTACGACTCAACTGGACAACATTCGCTTATGGTATGTAGTCCAGCATTCCCTCACCAGTTTCTATCGCTTATCTGAATATTATGAAAATCTTGCTGATGCTGTTCAGCCGGATCAAGTCGAGACCTGGCTAAAACTAGGCGTTCATAAAAATCATATCCAGCGGCTTCAGGATTTCAATTGCAAAGATTCCCAGCGCGAGTTTCAGTTTTGTCTGGAGCAGATCCAGAAAACTTGCGACTTTATTTTATTACATAATGAAGCGGATTATCCGCAGCAACTGAGTCACTACACCGATAAACCGCCGATTTTATTTGGTCAGGGCAAGGCCGACAGTTTATTACAGGCACAAGTGGCAATTGTGGGCAGCCGCAAACCGAGCAATCACGGCCGTCAGATGGCTTATGATTTTGCGTATTACTTAAGTGAACAAGGTTTTTATATCAATAGTGGACTGGCACAAGGCATTGATGAAGCGGCACATCGGGCAGCGCTGCAGCAGCATCGTACTATTGCAGTGATGGGCACGGGTCTGGATCAAACCTATCCGGCGACAAATCAGCCATTAAAAGAACAGATCATTGCCCAAGGCGGCACGGTGATTACAGAATTTTTGCCCGGTACTCCACCTCTGCAACATCATTTTCCACGGCGTAACCGTATTGTCAGTGGACTGAGTCTGGGTGTTATTGTGGCTGAAGCTGCACTGAAAAGTGGCTCACTCATCACTGCTAAACTGGCTGCCGAACAAGGAAAAACCGTGTTTGCGATTCCTGGACATATCTACAGTGAAAACCACAAAGGCTGTCACCAGCTCATCCGCGAAGGTGCAATTCTGATTGATCATCCACACCAGGTGGTTGAAGATCTGGCATTAGCCACCCAATGGCAG
Organism: Acinetobacter sp. CIP 101934; assembly: GCF_000369585.1. Taxonomy (NCBI): domain Bacteria; kingdom Pseudomonadati; phylum Pseudomonadota; class Gammaproteobacteria; order Moraxellales; family Moraxellaceae; genus Acinetobacter; species Acinetobacter sp. CIP 101934. The sequence goes on from NZ_KB850094.1 coordinate 6,372, forward strand.
GCAGCTGAACAAATTTATAAAGCAGAAAATAGTGAAACCGAATTGATCGAGATTCCAGCACACCTGATTCCGCTCTACAACCAGCTCGACTGGATTGGACAAGGCCTAGATCAGATTAGCATTCAACTCAGCCAGGATGTTTCCACAATCACAGCACAGTTGATGGAACTGGAATTACTCGGTTTCAGTACACAGCAAGCCGGTATGTTTCTACGTTGTCGTACAGGCAAATAAGGTTCACAATAGCCCTTTGTTGTTTTTAAAAGGTATATACATGATCACCACCTCTGTTGCCGAAGCAGCGACATTCCTGAAACAAGGACAAGTCTTGGCATACCCTACAGAGGCTGTCTGGGGTTTGGGCTGTGACCCTCACAACGAACAGGCATTTCACCAGATTCTGCAACTGAAACAGCGTCCAATTGAAAAAGGTGTGATTCTTCTTGCTGGACATATTTCCCAAGTAGAACATTTACTAGAAGCACTGACACCAGAAATCCGCGAACGTATTATTGCTTCATGGACCAACCGCAGCGTATCCGAACGTGCCACCACCTGGCTATTACCTGCCAGTGAAGATATTCCGGCCTGGATTAAAGGCAATCATCCTAAAGTTGCGGTACGTGTTACCACCCATCCTTTATGTATGGCTTTATGTCAGGCTTTTGGGGGCTATATCGTTTCGACCAGCGCCAATCCTGCCGGCTTAGAACCTGCACGTTCCCTGCAAGATGCGATGCGTTATTTTGACCAGGATCTGAATTATCTGAATGGCGATCTGGGACTGAGCCAGAAACCAAGCCGGATTATTGATGCCGTAACAGGTGAAATTATTCGTGACTGAGCCTTTGCTCAGTCATTTTTCTTTTCAAGCCGACCAAAGTTTTAAGACAAAAAAAAGCTCAACCATATAGGGATGGTTGAGCATAAAAAAGGATGTGTATTATCACATCCAGAGGGTATCGAAATCTCTGGGCATTTCAGCAACAGTCGCTGATCTGCGATGGAGCGTATTATGGGCGAACAGTTTAAAAAAAACAAATATATTTTAGCTCTTAAAAAACAGCTTAAACCTATGATTAATCAATCATTATTTGAAAAAAATTCAAATTATCTTGCTCTTTTTAAAGTGCTTTTTAAAGAAGCTAAAGCTACTCTTCTCGACTAAAGTCTATTTGCCTTTATTCACGAGATCATTCAAGCAAAAAATTAAGTTTGTTTGTTCGTTTTTTGGGCAACTATTTGGCTTTCAGGAGCACTGGCGCCACAGTTTTTTTCTGGGCCAGCACAATTCCGAACAGAATAATCGCCCCACCAATACTGTGATAAATGGTCCAGGCCTCTTTTAACCAGACAAAGGCAATTAAAGCGGTAAACACCGGCATCAGGTTCATAAAGATACTGGTGCGGGTCGGTCCCAGACGCTGAATCGCCATCATCCACACCAAAGGGGCAATTAATGAAGGGAAAATACTGGCGTAGATAACGCTGCCGGCATTGGTCATATTGATGGCATCAAGACCCAACCAGGTCACAAACGGCAGGTGATACAGCAGCGCAAACAGAATCTGCACATACAGGCTCAGCATTAACGGAATCTGCAGCTGCCATTTTTTCAGAAAAACCCCATAAAAGGCATAGAAAAACACGGCGATAATCATCAGCAGATCGCCCCATTGGCCGCCGGCATGCAGCAGGCCCCAAGGATTGCCCTGCCCCATCACATAGATCAGCCCGGCAAAGGACAACAGACTGCCAATAATGGCGTAGCGATTCGGAATATCGCGCAGAATCAGCATCGACACAAAAATGGTAAAAATCGGAATAAAGGCATTAATAATGCCCATATTGGTGGCGGTGGTGTAATGTGCAGCGGTATAAGCCAGTCCCTGATACAGCACCAGACCAAAGGCACTCAGCACTGCCAGCTGTTTCAGATGCGGCACAATCAGGGCACGCTCACGAATCACCCGCGGCAAAATAAACGGGGTTAGAATCAGAAAGGCAAAAAACCAGCGATAAAAACTGATGCTCACCGGCGAGATAAAGTCGGTCACATAGCGGGTCACGACAATATTCAGTGACCAGATCAGTACCGCAGTCAATGGCAGTAAAAATGCCCACCACACTACCTTGTGTTGCTGTGTCATATACTCATCCATAAAGTGTAGGGTTCAGCATTGTCTGCAAGTCCAAGCCAGCAGCTTTCAATTCAACGCCGTTATTGTGTAGCACAAGCATAATTGATTTTTCACATAAAATTAATGCATGGATTTAAATTTACCCGACTGCCCTACATGTTTTTACTTGTACTCAGCCGGAATACCCGTTACAACATTCGACAGGATAAACACATCAAAAACAGGACTTCATATGAGCACTTCAGTCTACGACATTCCAGTATTAAGCATTCAGGGTGCAGAATTCACTCTCAATCAGTATCAGGGCAAAGTTTTGCTCATCGTCAATGTGGCATCTAAATGTGGCCTGACTCCACAATATGAAGGCTTGCAAAAGCTGTATAACGAGAAAAAAGCCGAAGGTCTGGAGATTCTAGGTTTCCCATCAAATGATTTCCTGGCACAGGAGCCAGGCAGCGAGAAGGAAATCCAGGAATTCTGTTCAGTAAACTATCAGGTCGATTTTCCGCTATTTGCCAAGATCCCGGTCGTTGGAGAAGCAAAACATCCTTTATATGCTGCTTTAACCCAAGCGATTCCTGAACGTACCGGTGAAGGCCCATGGTGGAAAGATCTGGTTGATTACGGCCTGACTCCAAACCAGCCACCTGAAGTGCTATGGAATTTTGAAAAATTCCTGGTCAATAAAAATGGTGAAGTAGTGGCTCGCTTTGCACCGGATATTACTGCAGATGATCCACGTATCATCGATGCAATTAATGCCGAATTGGCTAAATAATTTGCAATAGTAATATAAGCATCTCTCATGGTTAGAGATGCTTATATTTTTTAATTAAAAAAAGATATGTATATTAGGGTGTGTTGACACTTTTAGCTTAAAAAAATAGCGAAGTAGTAAAATCAAATCGCCAAACCCAATTTTACTATTCGCTATGCCTCGTACCATGCTGACAGATCAACACTGGCAAAAGTTGAAAGTTATTCTGCGTAATTTATCCATTCACCACAACTCAAATTTACGCAATTTTATTGAAGCTATTCTCTATAGAATTAGAACAGGCTGTCCGTGGCGAGATATTCCTTCCTATTTTGGTCATTCAAACTTTATTTTCAAACGTTTTAATCGTTGGTCAAGCAGCGGTAAGTTACTTAGATTATTCAAATTACTAGCCTCATGCCCCGATATGGAGTGGATTTTTATTGATGGCTCTCATGTACGTGCTCATCAACATTCTGCCGGTATAGCGAATCAATCTATTTCTAAAAGTGTAGGAGGAAACTCCTCAAAAATACATTTGATTGTTGATTCACATGGCAATCCTATTGATTTCATGATTACCGATGGAACCACATATGATGTTAAAGTTGCGCCTGATTTAATATCAACATTAGATTTAAAAGAGACAAAAGTGGTATGCGCAGATAAAGGCTATGATTCAGAACCACTGCGTGAACAGATTAGGAAAACAGGGACTAAAGCGAATATACCAAAGAAAACGAATAGCCAATCGAACAATGACCATATGGACTGGTATTTATATAAAATCAGGCATTTAGTTGAAAATATGTTTTGTAGATTAAAGCAATTTAGAGGAATAGCTACTCGATATGACAAGCTCAAAAGAAATTATCAAAGTTCTGTTGCTTTAGCCTGTATATTTTTATGGCTACCTTTATAGGGTTAATTATGAACAGTAAATGTCAACAGACCCTAATAAAATCATTCAATTTACTTCTTCTATTTTCCTTCTAGATTTTAATATTTACACTACACTCTCTTCAATTTCAAACACCTCTGCCAGCCTATCATGAGCTCATACACAAACACACCGCCATAATGAAAGGTAAAGTATGAAAACGCTGGTTAAAGCAATTGTTTTATCGATCTCAACTGCACTGGTTGCTATTCCTGCCATGGCTGCGCCTCAGGATCACCATCAATATAGCAAGTCGCATGCTCAACAACAGCATCATGCTCCTCAGCACCATCAGCAGAACAAACACCCAGCTCAACAGCATAAACAGGGTTATAAAAAAGTTGATCCATCACGTGATTGGCGAGTAGGTCAAAAAGTTCCGAGCCAATACCAAAGCAAAATCTATAAAGTGGATCACAGCAAATATAAACGACTCAACAAGCCAGGTAGAAATCAGCAATGGATTAAAGTGAATGGCGACTATATTCTGATGAATGTCGTTAACGATAAGGTCATTAAAATTATTGCAGCTTAAACCCTGCTCTCCTCGGTGAAAAAAGAGCGCTTTGGCGCTCTTTTTTATGCTTGAATATCTATAGCGAGGCCTTTTTTGTTATTCATTTGCAACTCTCCGTATTTTCTACAAATTTCATCCCTATATTAATGCCTGTAAGCAGTAAATAATGAGCACCCCAATGAAATTTAAGCAAATTCTCCAAAATAGCGTACTACCTTTTGCCCTTTTTGCAGGTGCATTGAGTTTGCTGGGATGTGATCAGGTTTCTGCCCCTGCTTCATATACTGAAAAACCGGAGCAACAGGATGTAGCAGAAGAACAGACAGCAGTATCAGAAAATACTGAAGTGCAGCAATCTTCTGCAGACCTTAAAAGTGGCAATATGTTCTACATCGTACGTGATGTGGCCGATTTGCAGTTAAAGGCGGGTGATTACGTGACTCAGCTGAAGCAAACCCAGACTGAACTGGAAACTGCGGTCAGTGAAAAAGATACTTCTCAATTGCAGAGCGCCGCAATGCAATTGCAACAGCAATTAAAAAGCTTTAACCAGACTTTAAGTGGCTTAAACTTGAAAAGTCAGGAAGTTGATCAGGTACGTAGCAACCTGATGAATGCCAACCAGCAAGCATTGGCATCTCCTTTCCTGAATGGCCAGATGGATTTCAGCCAAGTGGATTTCCAGAAGCTGGAAAAACAGATGGGAAATATCCAGTCTGAAATGATCAAGCTGGCCGCAATGATGATTCCTGAGAAACCATCCCAGGCAGCAGAACAGGAAAGTTGATCTCAGTTTTATAGATGACCCAGGCTCCTTGATAAACCAGTCACCAGACTGGTTTATTACTATTAAATATAGATTAATAGAAGAAGCGGTCTAAAAAGCCGCTTCTTTACTGGAAGAATAGGACAGAAAAGTCATTATTCTTTAGAGCTTTTCACGACGACTAAACGTTTTTGGGTGAATTCTCTGAAACCGTCGATCGATAACTCATGCCCATAACCAGAGTTTTTGATACCACCGAATGGCAGCTCTGGTGCGGTATCAGTAAACCAGTTAATCCAGATCATGCCGGTTTCAACTCGTGAAGCCAGTTTTTTGGCACGCTCGATATCTTGAGAATGAATCACACCGCCCAAACCATAGTGCGAATCGTTGGCAATCGAAACAATTTCATCTTCATCCTTCGCGACATAAATCTGGGCAACCGGCCCAAAGAATTCTTCATACCAGGCCGGATTATCACGGCTGATATTTTCCAGAATTGTCGGCTCATAAAAGTTACCTGCATGCTCAATGGGTTTACCACCTGTCAGCACAGTAGCACCATGCGCTACCGCCTTATCAACCTGTTTGGTCAGTTTTTCCAGAGCGTCAGCTGATGATAAGGGTGCCAGTGTCGTTTCAGGGTCGAGTGGGTCACCAATTTTCAGTTCCTGAAAAGCTTTCAGCATACCTGCTTTAAATTCATCAGCGATTTTTTCATGCAAAATAAAACGTTTGGCCGCAGTGCAGACTTGGCCTGAGTTATTTACCCGGGCCTGACAGCCAATTTTAATGGCTTTTTCCAGATCAGCATCATCTAGCACAATAAAGACATCATTACCACCAAGTTCCAAGGTGGATTTTTTAATGTATTTACCGGCCTGTTCTGCTACGGCACTTCCGGCACCTTCTGAACCCGTCAAGGCTACACCCTGTACACGCGGATCAGCAATAATCTCTTGAACCTGATCAGAACTGATAAACAGGTTAATCCAGACACCTCTTGGTGCACCTGCTTCCAGCACCAGCTTTTCAAAGGCTTCAGCACATTGCGGCACAATACCAGCATGTTTGGCTAGGACCGGATTGCCAATTGCGCAGTTTGGGGCAAAGACACGCATCAATTGATAGAACGGAAAGTTCCATGGTTCAACGGCCATCACAATACCTAGAGGATGATGCTCTACCCATGCTTCGCCGAGTTCCGTTTCATAAGACACCGGAGCTAGAAACTCTTTGGCATGATCAGCAAAGTATTCGGCAATTTTGGCGCAAGATTCGATTTCGCCTTCACTCTGTTTAATCAGTTTACCCATATCCAGCGTCATGAGCTTAGCCAGTTCGGTTTTTTGTTCACGTAATTTTTGCGCGACCTTCCTCAGCACTTCAATACGGTGATCAATCTGTTGGGGCCAGTCTGACTTGAGAATTTGTTCTGCCTGATCCAGCGCATTTTGTATATGCTCATCTGTATGTGGCGGATATTCTTTCAATTTTTGATTGGTAAATGGGTTAATAGATTGATATGCCATGACTTTCCCTTTTTCAATTATAAGTTTTGCTTGTTTTCGACCTCTTTAAATCAATTCAAACAAGCTTGCATCTGGGGTAGTCACTTAACTTAGCATTGATTTTTTTATGTTCAGGGAATGTTTACAGATTGGTTCAAAACATTACCGAGAAAGGGTAAAAGTTATATCGAGTGGTACAAAAGGAAATTTGAGCAACTTCTAAAAGTTAAGAGTTATCAAGTTTGAATGAAAATTTTTATGACATATTTAAGGTAAAGATTCTAGGAAATAGAAAATTTTTAATTAAATCTAGAATATGACTATTTTTTTAATACGAAAAAAACCATAATAAAAACAATGATTTTAAAAGAATATATAAATGAGTATCAAATTTTATAGAAGTACACCTAATGAAAAATTTATCCCTCACAAGGACGATGAGGCTGATCAACAAGCTAATGACTTAAGTGATCTTAAAATAAAACTTAAAACAGCACTTCAAATGCCTAATATTATGGTACTTGCAGGTAGTGGTACTTCTTTAGGTTCACCTATAAATGGTCCATCGATGTGGAATTTATGGGAGCGATGCACCAAAGATGACATGCATGAACTAAGTAATAAAGCTTTTAGCGAGAGTAAGTATGATACTTATGTAGTTGAAGAAAAATATAAAAATATTGAAGAATGTCTTTCCCATTGTGAATCTTTTATTCAAATCACAAAAGAAGACGACTGCATATCAACAAGAGAATTTGTCCTAAGTTGTAAAAAAAAGATTTTAGAAGCCTGCCAATTTATTACGAATGAACAAGAACAATTGACTAAACATCGTGAATTTATTAGGAAATTGTCCCGAAGAAAATCAAAAGACCCTCGTATTAAGTTATTTACAACAAACTACGATACATGTTTTGAAACAGCTGCTAGTAAATTAGGGATTACTGTTATAGATGGTTTTTCTTTTTCATTTCCTCGTATATATGATCCGAAGTTCTTTGATCTAGATATCATCAAAAGAAGTCCGACAATAAACTTAAACAATCCTCAATATCTTGAAGGCGTGTTTCAGCTATACAAGTTGCATGGATCTGTTAATTGGAAAAGAGAAAATGGCTACCCAGTCCAACAGGTTGATAAGGTAGAAGCTGAACAAAGTTGTATGATTTTTCCAGCTAAAGGTAAATACCAGCAATCATATGTACAGCCACACCTAGAACTAATCTCTAGATTTAACCATGCGCTACGAGAGCCTAATACGTGTTTAATTATTGTTGGATTTGGCTTTAACGACGATCATCTATCTGAACCTATCCTTTCTGCCATTTATTCAAATCCACATCTTAAAGTTATTATTTGCACACCAACTCTAAAAAATGACTTTCTAAAAGATGCCAACTCCACTTCACCGTATTGGGAGAGATTAAAACATGTTGCAGACACTCGAAAAAATGATGAAATAATCTTTATAAATAGTGATTTTGGAAAACTATCAGAAATTATTCCTGATTTAACAGCATTATCACCTGCTGAAAATCTTTACGAGAATCTCCAAAAAGCATTTGGAGGTCATCATGTTTAATGGAATTTTACAACCTGAACTGATGTTTGGAAAAGTAAATTCAATTAATGCTAGCAGTATTCAATTCAAATACATCAATGACAATCATGAACCTACATATTTTGGTGGAAATCGTTATGGCAAAGGTGAAGTTGGTGAATTTGTTATTATTGAAAGCCAAGTCAACTTAGTTTTAGGACGTATCATAGAAATAAAGAAAGATGATTTAGCGAAGTCAAATTTGGATATCGTAGGCCGTGTACAACTTCTTGGAACAATCCAAATGGATGATCTAAGAGTATCAGCAGGTGTGGATTACTATCCAAGTATAAATGATTTAATTTATTCAGCACCGCATGAATTTATTGCAAAAATTCCTCAGAAAATGCAAAAAGGAGATCCAAATATAAATTTACATATTGGATCAATTTTAAATGACAGTTGTGGAATTTCTATAACACCGGAAAAACTATTTGGACGTCATTTAGGTATTTTAGGTGCAACGGGCGGAGGAAAAAGCTATACGACAGCTCGAATCTTAGAAGAATGTTTAAGATTTAACTCCAAAATCATCTTATTAGACCCAACTGGTGAATATAGTAAATTTGAGGATAATTCAGTAACTAATGTTCACTTAGGTAGTCCAACTAATCCTGCCGAAAGCTCTACTGCCATAAAAATACCACCTGATTGCTTTGAAGAAAGTGATTTTATAGCTTTGTTCGAACCAGCAGGAAAATCCCAAGGTCCAAAGTTTAGAGAAGCTATTAGAAGTCTAAGGCTCGTTAAGCTTCTTGAACAGAATTCTCTGCATTCTGAAATGATTCAAAATGGAGTTTTCATAAAAATTGGACAACCTGAAGAAAATTATAAGATTGCCATAAGATCAATTCGCGATCGGTACTTGTTAGAAATACCCCATACCCCTTTTGACCCCACAAAATTATGTGCACAAATCAAAGAAGAGTATGTAACCTTAAGAGGTACAAATTATATAGCAGACGATTTCAATTTTAATCACTGCTTATCATTACTAACTCGAATTAACGGTCTAATTAATTCACATACTTTTAGATTTGTTTTCGAACAAAACCAAAATTCATCTCTTTTAGATGAATTGAATATTTTCTATAGCGACTCTAGTAAAAAACTTTTACGAATAGATATGAGTGCAATTGGTTTCGAATTTAAGGCTCGAGAAGTTATTTCTAATGTCATTGGTCGATTACTATTAAATAAAGCACGAGAATTATCTTTTATAGAGAAACCACTAGTTATTTTCCTAGATGAAGCACATAACTTCATAGGAAAAACAATTGGTAATGAAGATACCTTAGCAAAACTTGATGCTTTTGAGCTTATTGCAAAAGAAGGTCGAAAATTTGGTTTAAATATCTGCTTAGCAACTCAAAGACCTCGAGATATTACGGAAGGTGTTCTTAGCCAACTTGGAACTTTAATTGTTCATCGTCTCACAAACGATCGAGATCGTGAGATTGTAGAAAGAGCATGTGGTGAAATTGATAAAGCAGCTTCTGACTTCCTTCCAAGCTTACAACCTGGCGAAGCTGTCATCATTGGCAATGACTTCCCTATTCCACTAACTATAAATATTAAGAAACCCACAATTAAACCAAATTCAAAAGGTGCAAACTTTCAAGAAAATTGGGCATAAAAAACCACCCTTTCGGGTGGTTTCTTCAATCTCAAACCAGCAATTACATTGCGCGGTTTTTGATTTTTCGGATCGTTTCCAGCTGAGCAGCAGTTTCTGCAAGAGCAGCCAAAGCAGCAGCAGCGTCCAAATCGCCCTTTTGATTTGCTAGCAATTGTTCAGCGTGTTTACGCGCTTCAATAATTGCCGCTTCATCCAAGTTTTCTGCACGGACTGCTGTATCAGCAAGAACCGTAACAACATGCGGTTGAACTTCTAGAACACCACCAGATACATAGATTAATTCTTCTGTACCGTTTTCCAAAATAACGCGGATCGCGCCAGGTTGGAGCAAAGTTACCAGCGGAGCGTGACCAGGCATAATACCTAACTCGCCGCCAGCACCTTTAGCAATTAGCATAGTTACAGTGCCTGAGTACAAAGACTCTTGAACACTTACAACGTCACATTGCATAGTCGCCATGAGAATCTCCTAAATTAGGGAACTAATTAAAGTTTCTCAGCTTTAGCAATCACTTCGTCAATACCACCAACCATATAGAACGCTTGTTCTGGGATGTGATCGTATTCACCAGCTAGAAGACCTTTAAAGCCACGAATCGTTTCTTTAAGCGGTACAAGTTTACCAGGAGCACCAGTAAACACTTCAGCTACGTGGAACGGTTGAGAGAAGAAACGTTGGATCTTACGTGCGCGATACACGATAAGTTTGTCTTCTTCTGACAATTCGTCCATACCAAGAATTGCGATAATGTCTTTCAATTCTTTATAACGTTGAAGAACGTTTTGAACTGAACGAGCAATTTCGTAGTGTTCTTGGCCAACTACAAGTGGATCTAACTGACGTGAAGTAGAGTCAAGTGGATCGATCGCAGGGTAAATACCTTGAGAAGCGATGTCACGGCTCAATACAACAGTTGCGTCCAAGTGAGCGAACGTAGTTGCAGGCGATGGATCTGTTAAGTCATCGGCAGGTACGTATACCGCTTGGATTGACGTAATAGAACCAGACTTAGTCGATGTAATACGTTCTTGAAGAACACCCATCTCTTCTGCAAGTGTTGGTTGGTAACCTACTGCAGATGGCATACGACCTAGAAGTGCTGATACTTCAGTACCCGCTAGTGTATAACGATAGATGTTGTCAACGAACAATAGTACGTCACGGCCTTTACCGTTTTCGTCTTTTTGATCACGGAAGTACTCAGCCATAGTCAGACCAGTCAACGCTACACGTAGACGGTTACCTGGTGGCTCGTTCATCTGACCGTAGACCATTGCTACTTTGTCTAGAACGTTAGAGTCTTTCATCTCGTGATAGAAGTCGTTACCTTCACGAGTACGCTCACCAACACCAGCGAACACAGATAAACCTGAGTGCGCTTTCGCGATGTTGTTGATCAACTCCATCATGTTTACAGTTTTACCAACACCGGCACCACCGAACAGACCAACTTTACCACCTTTCGCGAACGGGCATAGTAAGTCAATGACTTTAATACCAGTTTCTAGAAGGTCAGTAGAAGCCGCTTGTTCTGCATAAGAAGGCGCTTGACGGTGAATTGGTAAACGCTCTTCAGTTGCAACTGGACCAGCTTCGTCGATTGGGCGACCAAGAACGTCCATGATACGACCTAGAGTCGCTGTACCTACTGGTACAGAAATCGGAGCGTTAGTGTTAGTTACGTTCAAACCACGCTTAAGGCCTTCAGTAGAACCCATTGCAATAGTACGAACTACGCCATCACCAAGTTGTTGCTGAACTTCTAATGTAGTTTCAGTACCGTCAACTTGGAGAGCGTCATAGATCTTAGGAACGCTGTTACGTTCAAACTCGACGTCGATAACCGCGCCGATGATCTGAATGATACGACCGCTACTCATTGCTGTCTCCTCAATTCAAACTAATATATGTTAAACGGCAGCGGCACCACCAACGATCTCAGAAATTTCCTGAGTAATCGCGGCTTGACGCAGCTTGTTATAAATAAGTTGCAGGTTCTTGATCAAATCACCAGCGTTGTCTGTTGCAGCTTTCATTGCAACCATACGAGCAGACTGCTCACACGCGATGTTTTCGATCACACCTTGATACACCACAGACTCGATGTAACGAACCAACAAGCCATTTAAAAGCTCTTCAGCTTCAGGCTCGTAGATGTAGTCCCAACCGTATTGACGGTTAAGCGTCTTGTCTTCTTCAGCAGCTGCTAAAGGAACAAGCTGTTCGATCTTTTGGTTTTGAGTCATGGCGTTGACAAAGCCGTTAGATACTAGATAAATACGATCTAACTCGCCTTTATCGTAAGCGTCTAACATCACCTGTACAGAACCAGATAACTGTTCAAGACTTGGAGTGTCACCCACTTGAGTGGTCGCACCAAGTACTTTACCGCCGTAGTTTTTAAAAAACGAAACCGCTTTTTGACCAATCAAAGCAAATTGAACTTCAATTGACTGCTCTTGTTGCTGTTGAACGTGTTTTACCACTTTCTTGAACAAGTTAATGTTCAAACCACCAGCAAGTCCGCGATCTGATGACACGATGATATAGCCAACGCGCTTTACAGGACGTTCAACCATATAACGGTGTTTGTATTCAGGATTCGCTTGAACCAAGTGAGCAATTACACGGTGCATATTTTCGGCATACGGACGGCCTTGAGCCATGCGCTCTTGCGCACGACGCATCTTAGAAGCTGCTACCATCTGCATCGCGCGAGTAATTTTCTGCGTGCTTTTGATACTAGCTACTTTGGCGCGAATTTCTTTTAAATTTGCCATACGCTTAACCTAGTATTCGAAGGCCCTTTCGAGCCCTCGAAGGTTGATTCCGTGAACCAAACCAACACTAATTAGCAAGTTGCTATATTAGTAAGTTTGAGTCGCTTTGAACTTTTCAATACCCGCTTTGAATTCAGCTTCGATATCTTTGTCCCAAGCACCAGTCTCGTCAACTTTTTGCATAACTGCAGCATGTTCTGAACGGAAGTAAGCAATTAACGCAGCATCAAAGTCTACGATTTTCTTCACTTCTACGTCAGCCATATAGCCTTCGTTAGATGCATAAACTGATACAGCTTGGTCAGCGATTGAGTATGGAGCATATTGTTTTTGCTTCATAAGCTCAGTTACGCGTTGACCGTGTTCAAGCTGTTTACGAGTTGCTTCGTCAAGGTCAGAAGCGAACTGAGCAAACGCTGCCAATTCACGGTACTGTGCAAGTGCAGTACGGATACCACCAGACAATTTCTTGATGACTTTAGTCTGCGCAGAACCACCAACACGAGATACAGAGATACCCGCGTTCACAGCAGGACGAATACCCGCGTTGAACAATGATGTTTCAAGGAAGATCTGACCGTCAGTAATCGAAATTACGTTGGTTGGTACGAATGCAGATACGTCACCCGCTTGAGTTTCAATAATCGGCAATGCAGTTAATGAACCAGTTTGGCCTTTAACTTCACCGTTAGTGAATTTCTCAACGTAGTCAGCAGATACACGAGAAGCACGTTCAAGTAGACGTGAATGTAGATAGAACACGTCACCTGGGTAAGCTTCACGACCTGGTGGACGACGAAGAAGCAATGAAATTTGACGATATGCTACAGCTTGTTTAGACAAGTCATCATAGATGATCAGAGCATCTTCACCGCGGTCACGGAAGTATTCGCCCATTGTACAGCCTGAGTACGGAGCAAGGAAAAGCATTGCTGCTGGATCCGCTGCCGCTGCTGCTACAACAGTTGTATACGCCATAGCGCCAGTTTCTTCTAGCTTGCGCACAACGTTAGCGATAGTCGATTGTTTTTGACCAATTGCTACGTATACACATTTAATGCCAGAGTTTTTCTGAGCGATGATCGCATCGATCGCCATAGCTGTTTTACCAGTTTGACGGTCACCAATGATCAACTCACGTTGACCACGGCCTACAGGGATCATGGTATCTACTGATTTATAACCAGTTTGTACAGGTTGATCCACTGATTGACGCCAAATTACGCCTGGTGCTACTTTTTCAACAGCATCAGTTAATTTTGCATCAATTGGGCCTTTACCATCAATCGGGTTACCCAAAGCATCTACTACACGGCCTAAAAGTTCTGGACCAACCGGAACTTCTAATACACGACCTGTGCAACGCGCTTTTTGACCTTCTTGAAGGTTTAAGTAGTTACCTAAAACAACGACGCCCACTGAATCCTGTTCTAGGTTCAGTGCCATACCGTATAAGCCGCCGTCGAATTCGATCATTTCACCGTACATTGCATCAGCAAGGCCGTGAATACGCACAATACCGTCGGATACCATAACAATGGTACCTTCGTTTTTAGCGGTCGCGCTGGTGTCCAGATCGCCGATACGCTGTTTAATGAGCGCACTGATCTCGGATGGATTCAGTTGTTGCATTGCGCTATACCTCAATCTTTTTAAAGTTCAGTCTTCTTATTTCTTAAGCAAGAAGACGAGTACGCATTTTTTCAAGCTTATTAAGCGCAGAATCATCTATCACTTGGTCGCCTGCACGAATAACCACACCAGCAATAAGCTCTGGTTTAACATCTATAGAAACATTTACCGCCGCTTCGAATTTTTTCTCTAATGCGTGAGTAAGGAGTTGTTCCTGTACAGAAGTCAATGGGAATGCTGATTCAATCACAACATCCACAGTATTGTTATTCTGTGATTTGAGCTGTTCATATTCTGCAGCAATTTCAGGAAGCAAAGCCAAACGTGCGTTTTCAGCAAGCATTGTCAAAAAGTTTGACACTGCAGGCGTTTGGTCTTCGCCTAAAACTTTAGCAAAAAGTGTCACCTGCTCAGCAGGTGTCAACTCAGGGCGATTTAGATAAGCTGAAAATGCTTCGTCTTGCACCGCAGCACTGAGCAATTCAAGTGCAGTTGACCAAGAGTCAGCTGTACCTTGCTCAGAAGCGTAAGCAAATGCTGCTTTAGCGTAAGGGCGTGCCAACGTCAAGAGTTCAGCCATAATCCGCCTCTCTTAAAGTTTAGCAGCCAGCTGAGTCAGCATGGCATTGTGAGCTTCTGCGTCAACTTGCTGGCTAAGAATTTTCTCAGCGCCAGCAACTGCAAGAGCAGCCACTTGTTGACGTAATTCTTCGCGAGCAGAATTGATTTCAGTATCAACAGCTTCTTTAGCCTGTTGACGAATACGCTCACCTTCAGCTGACGCTTGAGTACGAGCTTCTTCTACCAATTGCGCTGCACGACGGTTCGCTTGTTCGATCAATTGAGCCGCTTGTGCTTTTGCCGCGTCCAGTTCAGCTTTCACTTGTGCTTGCGCATCTGCAAGGTCAGCCTTCGCTTTTTCAGCAGCATTTAAGCCATCAGCGATTTTACGCTGACGTTCACTAATCGCATTGATTAGTGGTGGCCATACAAACTTCATGCAGAATGCGACGAAAATCGCAAACGCAATCGCTTGGCCAAACAATGTGAGGTTGATATTCATTGCAAATTCCTCAAATAGTGAATTTCGGAATTAAGCTGATTAACCTACAAATGGATTAGCGAAGATGAAGAACAAGCCAATACCAACACCGATCATAGGCACAGCATCAAGAAGACCCGCGATTAAGAACATACGAGTTTGAAGTTGTGGAGCCAATTCTGGTTGACGAGCTACAGCTTCAAGGAAACGGCCGCCTAAAAGACCAAAACCAATCGCAGTACCTAAAGCACCGAAAGCGATCAAGATAGCAGATGCAATTGCAACTAGACCTAAAGTGAGTTCCATGATAATTCCTCAGAGGTTAGGTTTTATACCAAATTAAGTTAAAAAATTGTGCCCAACCATCCCGTGACAGTTAGGCAATACCATTAATGCTTTTCGCTTGCCATGCTCAAGTATACGATAGTCAGCATCATGAAAATGAATGCCTGTAGCGTAATAACAAGAATGTGGAAGATCGCCCAAGGCACAGATAACGCCCACTGGATCCAGAACGGTAATAACGCGATAAGAATGAAGATTAACTCACCCGCATACATGTTACCGAACAGTCGTAGAGCCAATGAAACTGGACGTGCAAGGAAGGTTACCAATTCAAGAATCAAGTTCACTGGAATGAGTAACGCTTTTGCAACTGGGTTACTTGGGTTAAATGGGTTAAGTGCAAGCTCACCAACGAAACCGCCAATGCCTTTCTCACGAATACTGTAAAACAAGATAAGCGCAAATACAGACAATGACATACCAAGGGTAATGTTAGGGTCAGTAGATGGAACGATCTTGAAGTAAACGTGGTGCGGATCAATACCAAGAAGGCTACCAATCACGTGTTGAGCGATATAAGGAATCCAGTCAACAGGGATCAAGTCCATCAAGTTCATGAGGAAAATCCACACGAAGATGGTTAGCGCTAGTGGAGCGATCAAACGCGATTTTCCATGGAAAGTATCGCGTACACTTGAGTCAACAAACTCGATAATCATTTCGATTGCAGACTGGAACTTGGTAGGAACACCAGAGTTTGCAGCTTTCGCTACGATCCAGAACATGAAACAGAAAAGAATACCAAGGCCGATTGACCAACCCATTGAATCCAAGTGAATAGCAGTGAACCCCATCTGTTGAGCTTCAGCACCATTCTCGGCCAATTTCCATGTACCGTCCGGCATTTTGCCATAGGTCATGTTGGTCAAGTGGTGCTTGATGTACTCGGTCGAAGTAAGGGCATGTTCTTCAGCAGCCATAAATCACACCTGGTCAATGTCAAAAACTAATGAAACTTACGAATATCGCGTGCTGCTTGATATCTCGCTTATTTCTGAAAAAACTTTTCAATTTTTGCTGCGCTTAAACTCGTCTTTGTAGACGTGACACCCAAAACGGAGCGACCCACGACATGGCTTGAACGAGTATAAAACCACAAAACAATGCAACCGGGGATAACGGCTTGACATTGCTTAAAATCAAAATGAATCCAACAATCACAATTGCAAACTTACCGAGCATGCCCCTATACATGTTCGATAGAACTTGTTTGGAAGCTCGCGCGCCCGCAGCACGAAACGACTGCCAGCTAAAGTAGCAGGTCGCCAGCCAACATACGAATGCACCCAAGGCTGCACTCAAGGCTGCGGTTGTGTCCTTCAGAACCCAACCTAACAACGCTGAAACGGGTATCATTACTGCTTGCAAGATGACTAAAGCTTTCGCTAATCGTCGGTCAATCAAGCGACTAGTTCGGCTCATTATTTATTCACTCACAGCAATCATGCTTGACAAGTTTAGCTGATGATTATTTTTAATCGCAGGCATTATAGAGTTACACCCCTTAACATGCAATCTTTTCCCGAGCTTAGCTTCGAAAAATTCGATGGTTCAATCGTTTCTAAACTAAGCAAAACTCGATCACTTTTTAATCATTATCGAGAATTTAGCACACATTTGTTCGTTTGATCAGCTAATTGTTGCCAGCCTTGGATAAAGTCCCCTGCCCCACTCATGCTTTCGTCTACATGCTGGAAAACTACCGGGTTCAGTTTTCTGTACTGATTGGCATTGGCATGTCCCTCAGCCAGCAGACACATTTTGGTCTGTACGCGGGTATCCTGCAGGTACTTGATCTGTGCAACTGTTGGTGACACATGCGGATCATCGGTGAGTGCACCCATAAACTTCAGGTTTAGCGGACGCTCTAGATATTGATAGGCATCATGATATGACCAATAGGGGCGTGGCTTAGAAGTTGAACTATAACGTTGTGCTGTCGTTAGCATATTTTGTGCAAAAGCACGTGCATTTTTCCAGTAAGTTTCACGGTACTGTGGCATTTGCTGTGAACGCAGCGCAGCAATAAAGAAACCGATGCGAACTGCATTATTTGGGTCCAGCCAGACATGTGTATCAACCGTATTTTTTAAGGCTTCAGCACGCGGATTACGCATTGGCAAAGGATTAATAATGCTGGAATCCAGAATTGCGATACTTTTATTACTTTCTTCGAGTACTTTTGCTAAAGGCGCTTCATGGGCCTGTCCCAGCCAGATCACCAGCCCCGCATCCTGAATGGTTTTACGGTGTGCCGGGGTCAGGCTGACATCATGTCCAGTCTGATTGGCCAATAATAAGGTTGGCTGTTCTACCCCTTGGGTAATTTTTTTGGCAATCAGGTAAATCGGATGCGTAGATACCACCAGACTTTGTGACCAACTTAAGGTACTCAATAAAGCCAGGGCACAGAACGCAAAGAAACGGGACATGGGAGAAAATCGCGGTAAAAACACTAAGTGTTATAATATAACAAATTTGCAAAAATACCTATGCCTAATCGAAACTGACAACGCTTCATGATAAGATTTAAAATTCTTTTAATTTCAGTTTCGCACTTGAGGTGAACTATGGGTTCCTGTTCGCACGAACACCACAACGCATTGCACGGCGTACACGATCATCCGAACGTGGAACAACGCCTGGCTGAAGCGGAAAGCCTGTGTGCAGCAACTGGTGCGCGACTTACGCCCTTGCGTAAGGAAGTCCTCGAACTGATTTTAAATGCTTCAGGTCCCATGGGCGCCTATGACCTGTTGGCCAAGATTAAAAATAATAGTGATCGTCCTGCGGCACCACCCACAGTATACCGCACGCTCGACTTTTTATTAGAAAAAGGCTTTATTCACCGTCTGACTTCTATTAATGCCTATATTCCATGCTGTCATCCACGTGAAGGTCACCAAGCAGCTTTCCTGATTTGTACCGAATGTAAAGCCGTAAAAGAAGCATCTGCACAAGGATTACTGGATCAGCTCGACGCATTAGCAAGCTCAGATGATTTTAGTGCTCATCACAGCATCATTGAGATTTCAGGAATCTGTCAGCAGTGTCGCAACAAAGCCTAACTCCCGTACCGCTGATTCAACTTTCTAAAATTTGGGTCAATATCGATCAGCGGGACATCTTAAAAGCCATTGATTTCTCTTTGCAGGAGAAAGAGATTGTCACACTCATTGGTCCAAATGGTGCCGGCAAGTCGACTTTAATTAAAGTTATGCTCGGAATTGTGAAACCGCAATCCGGTGAGATTAATACGGCGCGTAAGCTGAAATTTTCTTATGTGCCACAAAAATTCAATCCTTCACATAGCTTGCCGCTACGGGTAAAAGATCTGTTGGCACTCGAGAAATGTCCTTCAGCTATTAAAGCTGAAATCATCCGTGATACCGGTATTGCCAAGCTGGAAAATTCCAAAGTTCAACAGCTTTCTGGCGGTGAGCGTCAACGTGTATTATTAGCACGCGCTTTACTACGCCAGCCGGATATCCTGGTTCTAGACGAACCCATGCAAGGTCTGGATATCCAATCCGAAGCCGAACTGTATGAATATGTGCGTAGCCTGCCAGGAAAATATGGCTGTGCCATTTTAATGGTCTCACATGACCTGCAATGGGTGATGCAAGGTACGCATCGTGTAGTTTGTTTGAATAAACATATTTGCTGTAGCGGATTACCGGAAAGTGTGCAGCAACATCCAGAATATCAGGCGATCTTTGGCACCAATCGGGTGTTCTACCAGCATCATCATGATCACTGTGCCCATGGCGACTCTGCAACACCCTGTCAGCATGATACACGACCGCATATTCACCCCGAGCCGGAAGCTTAAGCCATGATGGACTGGTTACAACTGCTTTTACCTGCATGGATCATGGGAACACTATTGGTATTTCTGACTGCTCCGCTGGGCTGTCTGATGCTGTGGCGTCGTATGTCTTTCTTTGCTGATACCATGGCACATGGCACTTTATTGGGTGTTGCCATTGCTGGTGCCATGAGTCTACCGCTGTGGATCGGTGTGACCTTTATTGCCCTGTTGCTGGTGGCTATTTTATGGGTGCTGTATGATCCTCGCTTACCGAACGATGCTTTGCTTGCCCTCTGCTCAGCCACCCTACTCTGCTCAGGCTTATTGTTCATTCAGCATTTACCGAGTTTAAGACCAGAACTGCTGAGTTATCTGTTCGGTGATTTGCTGACGATTTCCTGGAATGATTTACCCACTTTTGCTGTGGTGATTATTGTTGCACTGGCTGTGATTTATAAAAGCTGGCAGGCACAGATCCAAATTGCCATTGATCCTGATATGGCGATCAGCGAAGGTGTGAATGCCAAATTACAACGCCTGATCTTTATGTTGTTACTGGCCCTATTCACCGTATTGGCACTTCGAGCAGTAGGTTCACTTCTAATGGGAGCCCTGCTGGTCATTCCGGCACTGACGGCTCGCTTGCTGGCGAACTCACCAAGACAAATGGTGATCTGGGCCTTCGTGATTGCTCAGATTGGGGTAACAGTTGGTCTCTGGTCAAGTGCCGGTCTAAATACTTCAACTGGCCTAACTATTGTCCTGACCATGTCTGTGCTGTTTGCCCTGATCTTCTGTGTACAGAAGTTTAAAAAACTAAGTTAAGTCATAGTGAGCAAACGCTACTTGATTAGTGCCTGTTTGCTCGGTCATAAAGTCCGTTACAATGGACAGGATTGTCTGCTCAAGGAACTGTTGCAACATCTGCTACCTGACCAATATGTCAGTCTCTGCCCTGAAGTCAGTGGCGGCTTAGCCATCCCCCGCCCGCCTGCCGAGATTCAATCTGGGAATGGTCACGATGTACTGTTACGCCACGCTCATGTTGTCGATATAAATGGTACAGATATTTCAGAGACTTTTATTCAAGGCGCCTATGCTGCTTTAGATCTTGCCCGAAGATTTCAAGTGACACATGCCATCCTCAAAGCCAATAGCCCATCTTGTGGCAGTGACCTGATTTATGATGGATCATTTACTGGAACAAAAATTCAAGGCCAAGGCGTCACTGCTGCCCTGTTGCAACAACACGGCATCATTGTGATGACCGAACAAGATTTTTTGAAACAGCTAAAAGTTCGACCTGAGTAAGCTCACCCCCCTATTCAAAATGGCAAACATAATCCACAACTTCCCGGCATAACAGTTTAAACCGACTATGTTTAGGTACATAGAAAGATTGCCCTGGTACATAACGCTGATAATGCGCATCCTCACCGATCTGCACCAGACATTCACCGGAAATAATTTCCAGACGTTCTGCTACAGCAGTTTCAAACACGATCGGCTGTTCTGTCGGCAGGAACACACCTAAAGTTTTTTGAGTACCATCCGGCAACTGAATGCAATGACTGATACAACAGCCATATTCGTGGATGGTTGGTTTTTTAATAATAGACACGCAGTCGAATTGACCAGACATAGGAATACCTTTTTTAATATTTTTATGTTTTGTATTCAAAAGCTAGCGACATCACATTGTTTTTATTTTTGTGTAATGCGCCTTTACGTTTAAGCCTGATGCACCAAACTGAGCAAGGTCGCAGCGCAGGCAAACAGCACGGCAAAGCTGCGATTTAATATTTTTTGTTGCTTTGCTGATGTTAATAATCTTAAAACTTTCGCTGCCAATCCGGTATAACCCGCCATCACAATCAGATCAATGGTGACCATGGTTGCTGCCATAATCACGTACTGAATCCACTGAGGTTTGGACAGATCCAGAAACTGTGGCAACACCGCAAGCAGGAACACAATCGCCTTTGGATTACTCATATTCACGAGAAAACCATGCAATACCAGTTTCCCTGCTGACTTACGGGTTAACTCATGCTGAATCTCAATCGACTGCATCGGTGCAGTCCACTGTAAATATGCCAGATACAGCAGGTAACCCACACCAAACCATTTCACCAGCAGAAATGCCCAAGGTGTCGTAGCAAATAATACTCCAGCGCCGGCAGCGACAATGGCGATTTGAACCAGTAAAGCCAGCTGCAATCCTAAAGCATTCCAGTAACCATGTCGAAAACCGTAATTCAAGCCACTCGACATCGAAGCAATGGCGCCCGCACCTGGGGAAATGCTAATCACCCAACAGGCCAGCATGTAGGCAAACCAAACTTGATAGGACATGAATCTGCTCGATAGAAAAACTTGAAGCGTATTATATGACTTTTCAAATATATTCAGATCAAAATCTCGCTAAAATTTAATCTGAATACTATTCACCCTGTATGGCTTCAGGCACAATAATGCGATTAAATACAGGAATTTTTATTACAGGAGCCATGAATGACAGCCCAATCTGTAATTTTGCCATTACCTTCAGATCATGCTCGCTTTATTGTTTTACGTCTTAAAGATCTCAGCATTGAAGATTTTAAAGAGCAATTAGAACAATTATTTACGACACGTGATCGTCTGATTACTCAACATCCTAATGCGCAAATTAAAACAGGCGTGGCTTTTGGTCCTGAACTGTGGGCAAAACTTTATGACCAAGCTCCTGTAGGCTTTAAACAACTCGAGCCGATTCAAGGTTCGTTTGATATGCCTGTTGTTCCTTCAGATGTACTGATTCATATTGCTAGCGCACGTGCCGATATCTGCTTTGCTTTAAGTCAGGCTTTCTTTGAAGGAATTCGCGATCAGGTTGAAGTGCTGGATGAACGTGTCTGTTTCCGCTATTTTGATGGACGTGATATTACTGGCTTCATCGATGGTACTGAAAACCCGCAATTCCCGGATGATCGCGCTGAAGTCGCTTTAGTCGGTGAAGATGCCGGTATTTTCCAGGATGGTTCATTTATTTTTGCACAGCGTTATGCGCATAATCTGGAAAAATGGAAAAAGCTAAAAGTTGATGCTCAAGAGCAAGTAATGGGTCGTACCAAGCTTGAATCAATTGAGCTCGATGATGATGTAAAACCTGCCAATGCACACGTTGCTCGTACAGTAGTTGAAGACGAGGAAGGTGAAGAAATGGAAATTTTACGTCACTCCCTGCCTTATGGTGATGGTCGGGGTGACCAAGGCCTGTTCTTCATTGCCTACACCAAAGATTTAAACATTATTGATGCCATGTTAGAGCGTATGTTCGGCACGTCTGGCGATGAAATCCATGACCGCTTGCTCCACTTCGTGACTCCAATGGATGGTGCATATTACTTTGCACCAAGTGAGGAGTTGCTGGAAGAGGTTTTGGAAGGGTAATAATGAAAAGCCGATGAAAGTCGGCTTTTTAAATCAATTATTCTCAGAATGAGAATTCTTTTTTATTATTTCCTTCAAAATATTTTATATTCAAATTATCATCAATCTCTACATTCTTTCCTGCATATATATATCTTTCTGAAATTAAGCTAAAATCTTTAACTTTCATAATCCTTAAATTGGCCCCCTCTTCATCAAAAAACGGAGATACTATTAAAAAGAAATCTTTTTCTCCTTTCAAGAGCACACTCATTCCATCTTGAGGATTAATAAAGTTATACTTATTCAACATTGTTTGCGAAGATACCAATATTAAACCATTACACTGATTTAATTTAATATTATTTATACATTTAAAATGAATATCGGATGAATAGGGCAAGTTAGAAAATTCTTTATTATTTGAATTCAAATTGTCTATTTTATTTATACGACCTTTTTCAAAACTATAACACTCATCCTCAACATTAATATTATTATTTTTTAAAAAATAGGTAGTTCCTGACAAACAAATTTTATTACCCTTCTTATTGTATTTTATAATAGCAGGTTCATTATAAATATCTCTTAATTTACTATCAACAAAATTACCTACCATTTGAGGAACAGGAATTACTTTTTTCCCTAACGGGTCTAATACAACTATCAGCTTAACAACCCTACTTTCACCTTTACCTGTATTTCTATTATGATTTAAAATTAATAATATTTTATCATTTGAAAAATTAGGCAAATCTCTAATATGCTTATTATAAACCTCAAGCTTATCTTTCGAACAAAAATCAATATTTCCATCTTCAAAATAACATTTTGAGACATTATCTGAACTTATCAATATATTTTCTTTGGGGTATGTACAACTCGAAAATCCTAAAATAGAAAGAAATAATAAAATTAATTTGAACTGCATTTTTAAAACCTATTTATTTGAATGATAAGCATGTATTTTCTCAAATATAACTTTAACTTTCTCAGTAGAATGTTTATTTGCTTTATTTGTTCTAGATTCATGGTAACCAATATTACCATCAGAAATAACCCCATATTTATTCTTTTTTCCCTTTGGTAAAGCAATTGAAGCCCACTCTTTAGAAGCATCAACCATAGCCTGTTCTACAGTTTTATTTCCATTAATAATCAGGTTATAGATAGATGAACGACCTCTTAATAAATGTTCCTTAAAGACTCTTTCTTGCATATCATGATCATACAACTCATTACCAGTCAAATTTAGTCTTGCTTTAGCTGCCGCTAAAGTAGAAGGAATCGTTTGATATTTCCCTGTTGCAAATCTTCTTCTATTATCATCCCATTTATATTTGATGGCAGCCTCTAAAAGCTCATCAATAGTTTTCCCAGTAATTGTACCTGGCAAGTCATTCATTTTTCCATATTTGACCCTTTTCCCTTCAGGAGCTCCCGCATTCCAAGCTTCATAGCTACCTTCACCACTAGCAATTGCGTCCCCTAACTCTTTTACAAGATCATCAATAGTTTGGTCTGTTATTTTAGAAATACTAGAAGTATTTACAATTATTCCTGCACAATTAAAAATAGAATTTATATTTAGTGATTTAGCAATCTCAACTATTGGCTTCCCATTGAGATCTTTAATCTCTTTTTTAAAGTATTCATCATTAAAGTAAATACTCGAGAATCTTGTTACATCAAAATGAACCCAAGTAGTTGCTCCATTTGCTCCACTCTTAAATTTTGTTGGCTCTAAATATATTTTATCAGAAGACCTTTCTTCACTTGCTCCCATTTTTACAGCCATAATTTCTTTTCTAACAAACTCTACATCTTCTATAGCCTTAGTTCTTTTCCCATTTTTCTTGATGTGTATATCTAGCGCTAAACCCATATGATTTACTGTGGTTCTGCCTTTTTTCTTATTATCATCTATACATCTATAACCAGATTCAATATAAGCCACTTCAAGGCCTTTAGATTTAAATTCATTTTTTAAATAGAAATTTAAAACTTTTAATATCCATATTAATGACCTATGTAATCCTGGATATTCATTGGCAGTATTAAAGCCTGACTTTGTATTTCTTCTATTCCTACCATAGCCTGAACATTCTCCACAAGGGCAACTGGCTTTAGCCATAACATTAGCAATTGGATATTCATAATAAAACTTATCTAAAGCAACTAAAACACTGCCGCATATTTTTCCAGTTTCTGGCACCCCCATATAATCTCTTTGAAACTGTTTAATACATTGCGCAGTTAAAGGAGTAAACTCATCTGTAGGTAATGCACCTCCAAATCCAGCTAATCTGATATTAACTTCTCTAATTAATTCACTTTGACCTTTTGATATACACTCAGGATTATTTTCACAAAAATTTGTGGTATTGGTTTTAGGTGTTCCACTCTCTTGGCTACGGTCTTCTGTAATATCAATTTTTACCGATTCTGAAAGTGCTTTTTTCCCTTCTTCATACCATTCATTAAGTTTTTCTACCGCTTTCCTTTGGTATTCTTCAAATGTAGCAGCAATGCCCATATCTGCCGTAGTAGCAACGCCCTTATCAACTTTTTTATCTTCTGTTTTACTTTTTTCTAGTGATTGAGCACTCGTTTTTTTATTCGTACTAATATTATTCCCTGTTGCAGGTGTATTAACTGGTAGCTTAATTACTTGGCCTATACTAATTCTATTAGCATCTTTTATTCTATTCAGCCTTTCAAGTGCTCGAACTGTGGTCTGATATTTATGCGCAATAGATGATAAAGTTTCACCCTTTTTAACAGTATGTGTTTTACGCTTATAACTCCCCTGACTTCCATTATTATCAACTGTTTTTAAATCCAATAGAATTTTAGGGCTAGTTACCGTGACAAGCATACGATCTTTCGACATTGTAAATGTCTGAACTTTTTTCATACCTATGCCAAAAAGGCTTTTGACGTAAATATCTAAAACTGTTCCTTTATCTCTTTGAATCTCGTATAGGCATCCTTTAGAGTTGGTAAAGCCACGCACTACGTGTTGGCCTGTTTTACTATTTTTAACTTCATATCGAACTTTAGAAATTGGGTTACCCAATAAATCTAAAATTTGTATGGTTGCT
This sequence comes from Acinetobacter sp. CIP 101934, assembly GCF_000369585.1. NCBI lineage: Bacteria > Pseudomonadati > Pseudomonadota > Gammaproteobacteria > Moraxellales > Moraxellaceae > Acinetobacter > Acinetobacter sp. CIP 101934. Next base: position 32,372 of record NZ_KB850094.1, read on the forward strand.
AAAGACTTATTCACCATTTTTGTTTTTATATCCTAGTTATTATTATGTTCTATTAAATCTTCTACATCATAGCCCTGAACATTTAATCCCCAATCATCATTAAGGCCTACTAAAACTTCAATCTTAGAAGGATCTGCTGTAGTCATTTTTTTAGTACGACCATGCTCATCAAGCTGACCTGATATATATGAATTTGTCTCTGGAATAAAAGCTTTATAAGTTAATGCACTGAAGTCAGATTGCCAAAATAAATCATATACATCCAGTCTGTTGCTATATAAAGGCTTGTTGGGAAGCTGAGGTACTTCATACGTTACGTTTGCTCCCCTCATAAAACTATGCTTCCCAGCTTTACACTCAAACTTCCCACTTGTAGTACTAAATACCCCCTGTCCATTAATCTTTAACTGAGATCCACCCGCAGTCAGTACAATTTCTTTAGGACTTATAATTTCAATCTGATCTTCAGTCGAAATAATTTTGATTTGTTTGCGAGCAATAGCTTCAATTGCATCATCTTGTGCTTGAAGCTCAATTTTGCCTTTTGCCGCAATGGCTCTGAATCCTTTTTGCGCTGCAAACAGGCTAATCCTGTCCTGAGCATGGGCAATTAAAGATTTCTGGGTTGAAAAATTGATGCTATCCGCGGCACTGTGGTTAATCTGTTTATCAGCCAATAAGTGCAAATCTTCATTCGTTGAAAGTGCAATTGAATTTGGTGCACAAAGTACCATTAGCGCCTGTTTAAAGGTTTCAGCCTTACTTTGATCCTGCTGTTCAATTTGGTTCAGAAAATTTGTCAGATGATCAAGTGCCTCTAAAGGATCAGTTTGCTGGTTTTTAGCAACGTCACTTAAGGCCTTACTATTATTTAAACTTGATTCAAGCTGGCTTTTAGCCGGGCTACTATTTAAGTGGTTGGCATTAGCATTTCCCTGTTTATGTGTTGAAAGAAGCAGGCCAGCCCCCGCCCTCACTGCTCCCCACTGATCCGTCCTAAGCTCAAACCCTTCACCACGCCCATCACTCACTTCATCTTCTTTAGGGTGACTTAGATTTCCTAAATTTAGTTGGCTAGCCCCATGACTACTTTGTAGCTGTACACTAATCTGTCCGGTCGTATCATCAAACCGAAGCTGGTTAAAACCTTCCCCATTTACTTCCTGAGAGCGGATACCGCTCAGTTTTTTGGTTAATGGCAGTTTGCCTTTGACATCAAACATCGTCTGATGCCGTTCAGCTTCATGAATACGACCCACCACAAATGGCCGGTCGACATCTCCCTCAAAGAAATCAATGACGACGATTTCCCCGATACGTGGATGGAATCTTGCCCCATAGCCTTCACCTGCCCACGGTGTCAACACATCTACCCAAGCCGAGTCACTATCATTATCATTGGCACCAGCGCCACCATCATGTTGATGGTCATCACTGCGGGTAAACAGGAAACGAACTTTGACCCGCCCCCATTCATCCACGTAAATACTTTCACCCTCAGGTCCGACTACTTTCGCCCGCTGTGGATGGGCCATTGGCCGATGCTGTAATGGATGATATTCAGGTACGACTGGAATATGACGACGAACCAAATACAATTCATTACTCTGTCTCTCATCATCTAATACTTTCCAGCGGCTGGACTGTATTAAATGATCCAGCTGCAGCAGAATATCTTTCGGTAAGTTATTCTGGTTATAGAAATATTTCCCCAAAATTAAAAATTCACGCTCATTAGCTGGATGTTGATCTATTTCAGGATGATCATGTAATTTAAACCAGTAACCGACTTGTGCATCACGCACACTACTACTGGCCTTAAAATATTTGGACTGCAAGGCATGGGACTGGTGTAGCTGCTGGCTGAGTTGATCCAGTTGAGCAGAACTGGCTGAAGTCGTTTGATCTTCTCCATTCAGGTCGCTGATCCAGGCCGGGCTAATGGTCCAGACATCTTCAAGATTCAGGCTTTGATTATCCTGTATTTCGCTATGCTGATGGCTACTGAGTAATAGCTGACTTTCACTCTGAGCCAGCTGATCCGCCTGCCAGCGCTGGGTTTGTACTAGGGTTGGATTTAAAGAACGCTCTGCCAATAGACCAGTAATCGTATCAAAAGGTTCGGTGGCATGGCTACGATGAAAACGGATACTACGGCGCTTTAAAGCCTGAAAATGCGGCTGGTCATCAATTAAACGTAGAATTTGTGGCTGAATGGTCTGAGCTGAAACGGGGACCATGATTTCCTTTTCATCGATCAGCCAGTTAACGCCTTCACTACGCCATAAGCGGGTCAGAAACTCATAATCCGTTTCATTGGACTGCATCACAAAAGGTCGAACATCGTAGTCCCGTGACAAGGCAGAAACATCCAGGCTCAATCGTGCTGCAAATAAGGAGCTGCGAGCCTGCCATTCTTTAAATAAAATTTCACTAATATCCCGAACGCTTTTATTCATAAACACACGACTATTACGGCGTTTATGCCATAAGGAAGTTGCATCCTGCAGGGTCAGTTTATACAGCGTCAAAGCTCCGTCGCTTTGTCCCTGGCTTGCTGCTGTAATCAAACCTGTCGTTCGAAATAATTCTCCACGGTCAGTCACTTGATCAACTGCAACCTGACAGCCAATAAATTGTTTTAAAGCGAGATTTGCATTGGTTGAAAGGCAGATCAGTTCTGCCTGTAAACCCTCATTAATCTGATGATGACCTTCAATGCGCTGAATAAAAACCTGTGTATTTAAAACCTCATTAGAAAACTGGATATGTAGGGCTCGTTTTTGCAGATTAAGCCCAAGAGTCTCAAGGATGGTATGAATATTGTTTAGCATCTTATAGTTATTTTTAAGAAGTATTATGCAGCTGATTTTATGAAAATTGCCCCCTATACGTCCATCATGCTTGTTATTTCACATGATTTAACCATTAATTTATTGCTCATCAGCTCTTTTATTGAGGTTTTAATCTTTTAATGTTTTATTGACAAAATGACTAATGATTTCTGTTATTTGTGCTCACAGAGCAGAATCGTTACTGCTACACTTTATGCTTATATCAATCAAAAGAGCGTTGTGACATGCTTGATCTCCAGTCCAAACTGCCTGACTTGGGCGTGACGATTTTCAGTACCATGTCTGCCCTTGCTCAGCAACTCGGGGCATTGAATCTTTCACAGGGATTTCCCGATTTCCCTGCACCACCCGATTTGATTGAAGCTTTAGGACGGGCAAGTACGTCCGGTTTTAACCAGTATGCACCTGGAGATGGCTTACCGTTATTACGCGCTTTGGTCGCTGATTTATATTTACAGCGTGATCAATTATCACTAGATCCTGCTCAGGAAATTACCATTACACCGGGCGCAACGATTGCAATCTTCTGCGCAATTCAGGCTGTGGTACGTGCAGGTGAGGAAGTCATTATTTTTGACCCGAGTTATGACAGTTATGCGCCGACGGTACAGGTTTTAGGTGCTAAACCGATTCATCTCGCACTCCAGCATCCGGATTTTTCAGTGAACTGGAACCAGGTCAAGGATGCGATTAATGATCGCACCCGCATGATTATTGTAAATACCCCGCATAATCCTACTGGAAGTGTCTGGTCTAAAGCGGATTGGCAACAGCTGATTGAACTGATCCGTGAACGCAATATTGTGGTGCTCTCTGATGAAGTTTATGAACATCTGGTCTTTGATGATGTACAACATTATTCAGCACTTTCCTTCCCGGAATTACGTGAACGCAGTTTTGTGATTGGTTCCTTTGGCAAAACCTTCCATGTCACCGGCTGGAAAACCGGCTTCTGTGTAGCTACCCCGGCCTTAATGAAATTGTTCCGTCAGGTATACCAATTTGCCAGCTTTTGTGGTGTAACACCTGTACAAGTGGCACTGGCCGAATATTTACAACAGCATCCTGAGCATATTCCCCAGCTGTCGACCTTCTATCAGGCCAAACGGGATTTGTTTAATTCATCCATTCAGAATTCACGTTTTCAGTGGACATCATCACAGGGGACTTACTTCCAGAATCTGGATTACAGCGAAATTCGACCAGATTTAGAGGATGTTGCTATGTGTCAGTATCTAGCCCATCAACATGGGATCGTGGCGATTCCAGTATCAGTATTTTATAAACAGCCACCAAAAGATTTACGTTTGCTGCGTTTCTGTTTTGCCAAAAAAGAACAAACCTTGCTGCAAGCGGGCGAAATTCTTTCCAAAGTTTGATTCAAATATCTTAGATTAGCATTTAAAGACTTACATAGCTTCAGCCTTAGTTACCTAAAAGCTAAGGCTATTTTTCTGCAAATTTCCGATAATTATTTTTTTCTCCCTTTCTAATAATCAAGAACAGGATGTCTTATGGCACAGCAAGCATTGGTTCAGCAGCAAAATCTATGGAAAACATTTTTTATTTTCCTGTTGCCGCTGGTTGTGACCAATATCCTGCAAAGTTTGTCCGGCACGATTAATACGATTTTTGTGGGGCAAATGCTGGGCGTACATGCCATTGCTGCAGTTGCGGTTTTTTTCCCAATTCTGTTCTGCTTGATGGCTTTTGTAATTGGCTTGTCCGCAGGTTCAACCGTTTTAGTAGGACAGGCTTGGGGAGCAAAAAATCTGGAAAAAGTCCGCTGTGTTATTGGTTCTACCCTGTTTATGACCCTAATTGGCGGTAGCCTGATTGCATTTTTTGGGGTGATTTTTGCAGAGAAGATCCTGCTACTGCTTGGAACCGATCCTGATGTGATGCATCTGTCTCTGCCTTATGTGCAATGGATGCTTGCGGGTAGCCCGCTGATTTTTATCTATATTATTTATACTTCAATTTTGCGTGGTGTGGGTGACAGCACGACGGCCTTATTTGCCTCAGCCCTGACGATTGGAGTCGGTCTGGTAGTGACACCTGTTCTGATTGCCGGTTATTTCGGTTTCCCGAAAATGGGAATTATCTCGCCTGCTATTGCAACTATTCTTGGTAATATAGCAGTCCTGTTATTTTTAGCCCTATATTTAAATTATAAACAACATCCACTTAAACTAGATTGGGCTTTGCTGAAGCATATCCGTCATCATCCCGGCTTAAGCAAAATTATTCTGCGCTTGGGTATTCCTACCGGTGTTCAGATGATTACTACTTCAGCTGCAGGTTTGGTGATTGTCGGTCTGGTCAACCGTTATGGTGCGGAAGCTACAGCAGCTTATGGTGCAGTAAATCAGGTGCTGAATTATATCCAGTTCCCAGCACTTTCCATCGCGATTGCTGCTTCAGTTTTTGGTGCCCAAGCGATTGGTGCTGGTGAAAATGACTTACTCAATAAAGTGACGCGCACCGCCCTGAGTATGAATATCCTGTTTACCGGTAGTCTGGTGGTGTTAGCCTATCTGTTCTCGAAATATCTGATGGCTCTGTTTATTACTGATCCGCAAGTGGTGGTGTTGGGTCAACAGCTGCTATTTATCGTGCTTTGGTCAATTCTGTTCTTTGGCGCCAGTGCGATTTTTGCTTCGATTATGCGAGCCAGCGGTACAGTGACCGTACCGATGATTATCAATATTATCGCCATCATCGCAATTGAAGTTCCGGCAGCTTATCTATTCAGCCATTGGTGGGGGCTGCAAGGCATCTGGTATGGGTATGCCTTGGCTTTTGTCTGCCTGTGCATCATGCAAGGCTTGTATTACCAGTTTGTCTGGAAAAAGAAAACCATTGAAGCGCTAATTTAACAGTAGCTTAAGTATGTATAAATTTAAAACTTATCTATTTTTAAAGTAAATACATCTCGTCCTTATGCCTATTCCATATTCATTATAAGGATTTAATTTTATCGTATTTTTAAACTCGATTATTCCTTATTATATACCTGTTGAAATACAGGATTTCAGCATGGCCCAACGACAAATTAAACTGGGTGCCTTCATTCCAACGACATCGCAACATGCAGCTGGTTGGCGGCATCCAGCGTCCCGGCCCCAAGATCATTTAAGCCTTGATTATGCAATTGAACTAGCAAAGACTGCTGAACGTGGCCTGTTTGATGCTTATTTTCTTGCCGATGGTTTGGCTGTTAATTGGAGTCATGGCGCTTCTAAGCATAATAAAAATGTAGGTTATAGTGACAAAGTTGTTGGGTTTGAACCCTTGACCTTATTTGCGGCTATTTCAGCAGTCACCAAAAATATTGGCTTTATTGCCACTGCATCGACCACCTATGAAGAACCCTATCTATTAGCACGTAAATATGCCTCTTTAGACCATATAGTAGGGGTCGTGCTGCATGGAATGTGGTGACGACTATCTCTGCTGAAACTGCGCGTAACTTTGGTTTTAGTCCACATCCAGATGCCAAAGTCCGTTATGAACGTGCGGATAAATTTATTGAAGTCGTGCAGAAACTCTGAGATTCCTGAGAAGATGATGCCTTCCTCTACGATAAAGAAAGTGGTCATTTTTTTGAGGCCGCTAAACAGCATGAACCGCTTCCTCAAGGAAAATATTTTAATGTCCAAGGCGCACTGAATGTCTCTCGTCCACCACAAGGCTATTCGGTGAATGTGCAGGCAGGTCAGTCTGAAGATGGGCGTGAACTGGCAGCGAAATATACCGAAGTGATTTTCACAGCCCAACAAAGTTTCACGGATGCACAGGCTTTCTACCGTGATGTTAAAGGCCGCTTAGCTAAATATGGTCGTCATGCGGTGACTTAAAAGTGAGGCCAGGCGTATCGGTATTTGTCGCCAAGACCGAACAGGAAGCTAAAGAAAAATATGCATTGCTCAATAGCCTGATCCACCCGGATGTCGGCCTGGGCTTACTTTCAGGTTTAGCCGGCGATATTGATCTTTCACACTATGATCTGGATGCACCTTTCCCTAGAGAAAATATGGAGATCAAGTCCAGTCGTCAGCAAATGATGCTTGAGATTACAGCGAAGCATCACTTTAGTATTCGTCAGTTATACGAATATATTGCTTTTGCCCATGGTCACTGGACATTGATTGGTACACCTGAACAGGTGGTCGATCAGTTACAGGAATGGTTCGAAAATGAAGCTGCAGGCGGCTTCAATGTGTTACCACCAACAACGCCTGCCGGCCTGGATGACTTCGTCAATTTCATTGTACCGGAGCTGCAACGCCGTGGCCTGTTCCGGACTGAATATGAAGGCAGCACTCTGCGTGAAAATCTGGGTCTGAAACGTCCAGTAAACCAGTATCTAGTGACTCAACCCAATACGGCTATAGCCTTTTAGATTAGCCTTTATAAAAAAGATTAGTTTGAATTACTATTTTATTTTCTGTGGAGGAGAGAAAGAAAAATTATTGCTAGTCTTTCATTTCTTAAATTTAAATATAAAAAGTCCGCAGAAGCGGACTTTAATTTCATAACTTTTAATAATTTAAGCTGATTTCTTAGATTTACCTAACTTAGTGGCAAAAGCTGTGACCTTCTGATACCCCGTTGGTAAAATACGTTGGATTAAATCGATCGCTTTGGCATCGTTACCAATCAATAAACGGCGTTTGTCTTTTTGAACAGCCTCTAAAATCTGACGCGCTGCTTCTTCAGGCGGACAACGCAATAATTTATTGAAGCTACGCGCAGACTTTTCAGGGCTCATCCCTAAAGCCCTGAGGCTGTCATTCATTTTTGCGGCATTGGCAATATTGGTACGAATTCCCCCCGGATGCACGCAGAGCGCGCTTACACCACAATTTTCAATATCCAGTTCTTGACGTAAAGACTCAGTAAAACCACGCACCGCAAACTTGGTGGCATTGTAGGCAGACTGGGTTGGCTGCGCAGTCAGTCCAAATAAACTCGAAATATTCACCACATGACCATCGCCGGTCTTTTTAATGCGTGGCAAGAATTCTTTGGTTCCGTACACCACACCCCAGAAGTTGATCCCGACAATCCACTCGAGTTCGTCATAAGATGCGCCTTCCACTGTTGACCCCAAAGCGACCCCAGCATTATTGAAGATCATGTTGATACTGCCATGATCCTGCTCGACTTTTTCAGCCCACGCACGGACTTCTTCCAAATTGGCAACGTTGACCTTGTCGAGGGTGGCACGCACGCCCGTGTCTTTAATCAGCTCAAGTGTTTTAAGTAAACCTTGTTCATTCACATCACTTAATGCCAGATGACAGCCTTGTTTCGCCAAAAGTACAGCCAACTGCTGACCAATACCCGAACCTGCACCGGTAATCGCTGCAACTTTATTATTAAAATTTTTCATAAGTTTCCCTTATTGATGAAACTGCCTGCTCAGACAGTATTTCTTGTTCTGTCGTGCTTCATGCAGCAATTCTCTTCAATATAGTTTTGACAATACTCATTGTCAATCATGATGACTTATCTGTTCAGGACAATCTAGGTTGGTGATCAAGAACATAGGTCTAAATGCAATTTATTGGTAAGATATTCAAAATTTCGGTGCTTATGAGCTTAATCATTCTATGACCAATTCGGCAATTCCTGTGGAAAAACAACAAAAAACGATGACAAAGGAACGTCAGTTTAAGGGACTGTCTATGGCTGAACGCCAGCAGGCACGCCGGGAAAAGCTGATTGAAGCGGGTATTCAAGCGTATGGCACGCATGGCTTTTTTTCTGTAACCGTCAAAGATATCTGTACTGAAGCCAAACTGACCGAACGCTATTTCTATGAATCATTTAAGAAAAGTGAGCATCTGTTTCAAACTATTTTTCTAAAACTGATCGATGAATTGCAGCAAAATGTCATGCAAGCCATGATGCAGGCTTCCTCTGATCCTAAAAAGATGATCGAAGCTGGTCTGACTGCCCTGCTCACTACATTGCGTGATAATCCACGTATGGCCCGGATTATTTATATCGATGCCATGCTGGTCCAGGAACTGCATAATCAGGCTACCATTCACGAAACCATGGGCCGTTTTGACCGCATGATTCAGGCCTTTGTCATGCTGATGATGCCGAACCTGAGCCGTTCTGAACAGGAAATTTCTCTGGTATCCACGGGCTTAAATGGTTATGTCACCCAGATTTCCATTCGCTGGGTCATGAGCGGTTTTAAACAGTCCATGGAGGAGGTTCTGTCCTCATGCAGTATTGTATTTTTGGCACTTTTTGAATCTTTTTCAGATAAGAAATAATATTTAGCGCAATTATTTCTTAATTTATTTTCTATTTTTCAATCAATTGTTATTACAGATATTTTTCCTCTATCAAGTCACTTAAATTGTCACAAATCTTTGCGAAAGCAGGGCAAATATCCCTTTCTGCAATGATACTGTCATAATTAATCTTTGTAATAGGCTCGTCATAAATATAAAACGGTCCACCGTTGACTTATAGGAAATGCGCTGTGAAAGATGACTACATTTTAATCGTCGATGATGAGCTTCCAATTCGGGAAATGATCCATACGGCACTGGATATGGCTGGCTTCAATTGTTTAGAAGCAGAAGATGCCAAACAGGCTCATCAAATGATTGTGGATCAGCGTCCAGCCTTGATCCTGCTGGACTGGATGATGCCCGGTGGAGTGAGCGGTGTAGACTTATGCCGTCGCCTGAAACGCGATGAAACCCTGTTAGAAATTCCAGTCATTATGCTCACTGCACGAGGCGAAGAAGATCATAAGGTTCAAGGTCTGGATGCCGGTGCAGATGACTACATGACCAAGCCATTTTCTACCCGTGAACTGGTATCCCGTATCAAAGCCGTACTGCGCCGTACCAATAGCCTGAATGGTGAAAAAAGTATTGAAGCCAATGGCCTGTTACTCGATCCTGCAAGCCAGCGTGTCAGCTTTAATGATACTATTCTGGATATGGGGCCGACTGAATACCGCCTGCTGGCCTTCTTCATGACCCATCCAGAACGTGCCTATACCCGTGCCCAGCTCCTGGATCAGGTATGGGGTGGCAATGTGTATATTGAAGACCGAACCATTGACGTGCATATCCGACGCCTGCGCAAAGTACTAGAGCCATATGGCGCCGACCGTTTTGTACAGACTGTACGCGGAACCGGCTATCGCTTTTCGACCCGTATTGATGTCGCACTCGGCTAATTTGACTTAGGTAAATCCTGCTTTATGTATAAACCCTACCCTGTTCCTGAAATGGCCCGTGGGCATAAACTGCCAAGCTCCAATAGCTTATGGGACTTTGCCAAGCAGGATTTACGCCTTCTGGCCTTCTTCCTGTTGATCGGCAGCCTGATTGGTTTCGGGATCGGGTATTTCTGGGTCTGTATCGTACTGGCTTTTGTAGCATTCTTTGTCACACAAATCCGTTCCCTATATTTGGTCAATGACTGGATTTCCAATCGTCCTTATGACGTACCACCCAAGATCAATGGCATCTGGGGTGCCCTGCTCTTTAATGTCTATCAGGCCCAGCGTCAGGAACGCATTGTACAGGCAGAAATGGTCGAGCTGATTGATCGTGCCCAGTCTTCTCTAGGCGCGCTACAGGAAGCCGTGGTACTGATCGATGAAAATCAGCAGATTGAATGGTGGAATCCCGCAGCTGAACGTCTGCTCGGCATCAGTGCTGAAGATAAAAGCCGTAATATTCTGAGTTTACTCTCTCAGCCAAATTTCGTTGATTATTATCATCATATTGATGATGCACCTGACGGTCTCAAGATGCAATCTTCGATCTTTGAAGACCATTATGTACAGATCAAGATGACCCGCTTTGGGGGTGAAAGCCGTCTCTTGGTCGCTTATGATGTGACCCGGATGCATAATCTGGAGCAGATGCGCAAAGACTTTGTCGATAACATCTCGCATGAGTTACGTACGCCTTTAACGGTGCTCAGCGGCTATATCGAAACCTTTACCGATCAGGAAGATATCAGTCCACGCTGGAAACGCGCCTTTGACCAGATGCAATCCCAGACCCGGCGTATGAATGCCTTGGTCAATGACTTGTTACTATTGTCTCGTCTGGAAAATGACGAAAATATTGCCAAGAATCAGATTATCGACATGCCCAATCTGATGAACCAGCTATTTGATGATGCTCAGGCCTATAACGTGGATTATGGTCATACGCTGAACCTGGATATTGACAGTCATTGTGATCTGATTGGTTCCGATATGGAAATTGCTAGTGCTTTCAGCAACCTGATCACCAATGCGATTAAATACACGCCAAAAGGCGGTACGGTCACCATGGGCTGGCATGATGATGGTGAATCGGCTTACTTTGTGGTAGAAGATACCGGGATCGGGATTGACCCGAAACACGTACCGCGTCTGACTGAACGGTTCTATCGCGTCGATTCTGACCGTAGCCGACGTACTGGCGGTACAGGTCTTGGACTCGCGATTGTAAAACATGTACTGATGCAGCATCAGGCACAGCTAAAAATTGATTCTCGTGAAAATCAGGGCTCTACTTTTAAAGTGATTTTCCCGAAAGAACGCTTGAGCTTTCCGGACTGATTGAAACCTTATCCCCATAAAAAGGTGCCTTTTGGCACCTTTATTTTTAATGGCTTGTTAACTCAATACTTCTTCTTTGGACATGGCCCGGAAATAGGCAGGACGATGAGATAAGCGTTCCAGATAGGCTTCAATCGCCGGATAACGTTTACCCGTACGGGTCTGAATGGCATCTAATGGGAAACTCATCTGAATATCAGCAAAACTAAATCGACCGGCAAAATATTCATGCTCGCTCAGGTAGTCTTCCAGATATTGAATATGATCTTTAAGACGCGGCTGTACAAATTTACTTTTAATTCCACTGGTAATCTGTCGCGCCATAGGACGCAGCAAAAATGGTGTGTGCTTCTCAACGGAATTAATGACCAGATGCATAACCAGTAACGGCATCAGTGAGCCTTCGGCATAATGCATCCAGTACCGGTACTGCTGTTTGGTAGTAGAATTGAGCGGCTGAAACTCCATACCCACATCATAAGTTTCCTGCAAATATTGTAAGATTACCGCAGATTCTACCAGCACCTGATCACCATCAATCAGGATCGGCGCCTTCCCCAATGGATGGATCATCTTCAACTCTGAAGGGGCAGAAAAGTTAGGCAGCCGTTTATGGAACTTGATTTCATAATCTAGCCCCAATTCTTCCAATGCCCATAAAATACGGAACGATCGGGACTGCTCAAGATGGTGTAGGATACGCATGTTAGACTCTTTTGTTATTGTCGTGTTATTGCCGCTTTAGCATAACAAAAAGTGTCTGGTTTCGGTGAAATGCTTTACGAATTATATTACATTTCAATCAGCCTTCTTTACATATAGCGAGATCAAAGTAATGTAGTTCGAATTTCCAGACTCCGTAGCAAAGTTTTGGTCACTGGCGTTTTTTGACAAATTTCCAGAATTTTTAGCCGCAATGTTTCATCTAACGGATTTTGAAAACTTAAACGTCGTTCAATCCATTCCTGCCCTTCCCGATTGGCAAAGAAATCGGCTTCAACCTGAAACTCCCCCAGCTCCAGATCTTTATGGCTGGCATACATACGCAAGCTAATCATGGTGCAGGAAATCAAGCCTGCCAGCAGAAAATCATAAGGTGCGGGACCACGATCCTGACCACCAAAAGCTTCCGGCTTATCTGTCAGATATTGGTGATTGCCATGACTGATCTGTCCCTGCCATGGTGTTTCCAGACTATGTACACGAGCACTTGCAAGCATGGCCATTTCTTCTTCCTTATTTTATTGATGATCCATTTATTTTGAAGGACGCATATGGCCCGGGAAAGCAGGGGCTTCAAGTCGTGGTCCCTCGTAGGCAGGAATCGAGCCAAATCGTTCATGCTCTGCAATCCATTGCTCACGTGCCATTTTCAATTCTTCAGTCGTGCGGCCAACAAAGTTCCACCATAGTAAAATCGGGCTTTCAAAAGGTTCGCCCCCCAGCAACAGTACACGGCTTCCGGCATGAATCTCGATATTTACCCGATCCAGCCCCGGTTCCAGAATCACCATATTATCTTCAGTCAGTTCATGTGCGTTGATACTGGCCGTCCCTTCCAGTGCCAGAAAACCATATTCAAATTTCGGATGAAGCGGTAATACTGCCTGGGTACTGTCTGCTGCATACAGATCCACCCCGAGCAGTTCACTATGTACCTTCACTGGTGATATTGCCTTAAGATATTCCCCGACCAGTACCGTGAACTCAATGCCTTGATCCTCAACCACAGGCAATTCCGGATAATGATCAAACGCGGGTGCCATATTGACCATATCATCTGGCAAAGCGATCCAGAGCTGTGCGGCATGCATTTTAGTTTCTGTTTCAGGTGCAACTTCAGAATGGGAAATGCCATAACCAGCCGTCATCAGATTGACCTGACGCGGACGTAGTAACTGCGCACTGCCCAGACTGTCACGATGCATCATAGTACCTTCAATCATCCAGGTAAAAGTCTGCAGACCAATATGTGGATGTGGTCCTACATCCAGGCCATCCCCTTGCGGGAAATGAGCAGGTCCGGCATGATCCAGAAAACACCATGCCCCGATCATCCGTTTATGCCGGCTTGGTAACGCACGCTTGATCACTGTTCCCTGACCAATTTCAGCACGGCGTAATGGAAATTCTGCAATAAACTGATTGACGTATTTTGTACAATCATCTGAATTGAAAAGTTCGATATCATTATTATTCGACATGTTCTGGCTCACTCGGCTGGGTCAAAAGATCATAGCAATTCAGATCGGTAAAAAGAGTGCTACTTTCAGGATTGTGCTTGTCATATTTGCAACAATCTTTAACTTCAACGGTCTGATCTGTACTTGATCTGATTTCTTGTTTTCATGGGTACTCCAAATCTTGAATCTATCCTTAAAATTCGAGGTCGCAACTAGGTAAAGATCACTCAAACCTTTTTTAGCATTTTTCATTTTAATAAGGTGAGGTTTACACATACTGCAACAAACAATTATCTCGGATTGTTTCACGTGAAACAGACTTATATTTAATTTTTTGTAAATTAAATCAAATAATTAATTCAATAATACCTAAGTTTTGGCTTTCTCCTTTCGCAGAAAAAATGTTTTGTTACTTTTTCCTTCTCCATGCGTCGCAATCTATCCGTTTGACCATAGATTCCTGACCCTAAAGTTTGCTCATAATATGTGCGAATTTTTAATGGATTGAAAAATGACGATTGCCGATGGCAGGATGGATGCAAATATGCAGGCTTCCTTGCAGAGTCTTAATCGGCATTCTTCGGAACAACTGCAACCTTCCGAGAATGACCTGAAGAACCGTCAAGTGCTAGAAGATGCACTTGTGGATCGGCACGCCCGTATTCCTGTGCAATTTCTACCTCATTTTTACGACTATCTGTACCGGCATAACTACCATAGTCTGCGCCAGATCCACTTACTGGCACAGTTGGTGTTCCTGCTATATTTCTTTGCCGATATCTTTATCATCCCCGACCTGATGATGGTTTCTGGGTTTACTCGGGTGATTTTGGTCTTAGCTTTCTGGATCGTCTGTGAACTGTTATTTCAATACAGCCAGAACATTCGCTTGCTCGATCTGATCCTGCCGATAGGGACTACGCTTTGTGCTGGAGTATGGATCCTGCTCCTGCTCTCTTCTACCAGCCTACATGTAGAAAATTACTTGTATGCTGCATCCATTTTTATTCTGATTACCAATCTCTGCATCAAGGTTCAATTTAGGGCTGCACTATATTGTTCAATCCTGATCAGCCTGCTGGTCCTGATAGCAATGACGCAGCTAATGACGTTATCGGAAGCTTTTATCTTTATGGTCGTGTTCAGCCCAGTGTTGCTGTTTAGCCTGTATTTTAACTGGAATAATATCTTGCATACCCGTCGTGCATTTATCCGTACTTTATTAGATGAATGGAACTACCATATGGTGCGTAATCTCGCCCATACTGATGAACTGACTCAGCTCTATAACCGCCGGCATTTTGTTAATCTGGCAGAAAACTGTATTCATGACTGGCCAAGATATTCAAGCACCTGTCTGCTGATGTTTGATGTGGACCATTTCAAGCAGATCAATGATAGTTATGGGCATGATGTCGGGGATCGGGTATTACAGTTAATTGCAGATACAGCGCGTAAGGAAATGCGCCATAGTGATGTACTGGCACGTTTTGGTGGTGAGGAGTTTATTATTTTGCTGTCCGATACACAGTTGCAGGATGCTTTGGTAATTGCCGAGCGCATTCGTAATTCGATTCAGCAGCAGTATCTCTATGCCCGGCCTGAGCTGGTATTGAAATTTACAGTTTCGATTGGTATTGCTGAGTTAGAGTCCCATACTCAGGACCTGGATGATCTGATTAAAAAAGCGGATGTGGCGCTTTATGCTGCCAAGAAGAGTGGACGTAACCGGATTGAAGTGTATCGTCCAGATATGAGTTCACCGTTTCAATCTGATTTACAGAATTTTTATACTGAAAAATATATTAACTTATGAACAGTCATAGAGGTGACTTAAACGTATAGACAGTAAATCCAGCCTATCTCCTTTGTTGCTTTGTACTCACTCTCCCTTTTTTGTAACCGAAAATATTTATTCTAGATGACTACTTTTAAAGTGAATTTTTAAGGAATAGAATAAAATTTATACAAAACTTAATATATAAAAAATTTTATTTTTTATGGGGAAGGCTGAATGCCACAGGAATATCATAAGGAGTCACGCCTTCTGATTCAGCAGGCGCTTAAAGATCCTCTGGTGTGTATTCCTCAGGCATTAAAATCTGCCTATTATTCTCATCAGAAAAAGCTGCATCTGAGATATCTGCTTCAGGTGAATCTGTTTGCACAGTTTGCTTATGCTTCCTATACCCTTGCGGATATTTATGTACTGCGTGACATCCACACCCTGTTGCTTGTAACCAAACTGGGTTTTACCTCAGTCATGACCCTGATCACGGTCTGGATGTACCAGCATAGCCGGAATTTACCACTCTTTGATCTATTGCTACCCACTTCGATTATTGGTGCCAGTGCGGTCTGGTTTTTTAATTTAAATCAGTCAGAAAGTCCTTATAACCTGATCTATCAATATTCCTCTCTGGTCTTTATTGTTCTGGCAAATTTAAGTGTACATATCCGTTTCAGGCCTTCCCTGATCATCTCGGCCCTGATTACCTTCATGATCTATATTGGTGTGTATTTCAATGTTAAAGGCGATCTGCAACAGCTGGTTCTGTTTTCTCTGATTTATTTGCCGGTGCTAAGTTTTAGTATTTATATCAGCTGGAATTCAACGCTTAAATCTCGGATTGTATTTTTACAACATACCTTGAACGAATATAACCGTCAGGCTTTTGAGCATATGGCGCATACCGATTCCCTAACAGGATTAAATAATCGCCGCTTTTTTGAATATTTGGCTCAGCAACATCTAACACATAGGCTTGAAGAAGGAACACCGAGTCCTAGTTCATTAATCGTCTTTGACGTCGATCATTTTAAAAAGATTAATGATAACTATGGTCATGATATTGGCGACCAGGTACTGCAAATCATTGCAAAAACAGCTCAAAGTGAAATGCGAAATACTGATATTCTGGCGCGCTACGGCGGGGAAGAGTTTATTGCCCTGCTTCCTGATACGCATCTGGATGATGCTCTAAAAATTGCCGATTGTTTAAGGCAGCGCATTGAACAGACCGAAGTATTTCTTGATCAAGTTCAATCCTTAAAATTCACCATTTCAGTGGGTGCGGCGATCTTGGAAACCTGTGAAACGGACCTGTATACCGTAATTAAACAGGCGGATATTGCGCTGTATCAGGCCAAGGCCAACGGACGGAATCGAGTAGAGCAATATGATTCTTTCATTAGTCCAAATGTAGAGCTGCAAACGCAAGGTTCCTGGAGTAATGACCGAAATATCAAAGTGGCTGGAGAATGACTAAAAGATTGTTTTGCCAATCATCTTAAAGATTGTACTTTTTTATATAGATTTATTGCTTTTAAATACTAGCTGTATATAATTGCAACATATAGATTAATCTATATTTAAATTTAATCTTTTAAAAATAATTGCTTATAATTGAATATAAGCAAATGTAAGACTTAACTAGGAACTAGTTATAGTCTTTTTTTGTCACCTTTAAAAAGGGTTATAAAGTGAAACTCCTTGCTCAACGCCGTAAAGAATTAGCAGCCCAATTGGCTCGTATGACTGAAGAAGAGTTATATATTCAAGTACGTAATGAAGCTGCCCATAAGGTTACTCAACGCTTAGCTGAAGGAAATGTTCGCTTACAAACTGGACGTTTCTCAAACAAATTAATATTAAAGCAAGCTATAGCATAAAAATTTTACATTTTCAAAAAAGGCATCTAAGATGCCTTTTTTATTCAATTTTTTAAGGAAGAATATGAATCAGATTGTGGATGTCACTCCAAATACTCTAACTTCGACATCATCAGTCATACCATATTCACACAATGATATAAAAAACATGTTTGATGAACTCCATGCTGCATTTCAAAATGCCGAAACATGGGCGAAACGTGTCGAAAATATTATTGATGATGTTCCTATCGCTGCAATTAATCAAATGCGTTATGCTGGTTACCATATCAGTAAAGTGTTGAGCAAATCGAATTTCTTTCCCGCTGAAGCACCTCATCAATGTTTAGTAAATATTGATGATCTTCGCTCAGCATATAAACATTTATTACGTGCCTATTTTGATTCTTTGGATCAACTAACTCAACAACTTGAAGCAGAACTAAAAACTTACGAAGCCAGTTTCCAAGATCTTAATTTAGTTGTTACAGACCATTTTCCAGACTTTTTTGATTGGATGGATGCCGTAACTGAAATCGGTCAATTTGATATTTCACATAATACTGAGTCAGTTAATCAATTTGCTATCAGCAAAAATGATAGAGAAGCTCATTATCAAAAAATAGTTGATAAAATTGAAGATTTAGTAAAAATCAAAAAACAATTTAGAGCTATTGCTAACTGTTTAGTTGTTCAAGCGAAATAAATAACAAAAGAGGTCGAAGCCTTAGAAAAAGCTGAGCTCGAAGCAGCTGAGGCAAAGCAACGCGAAATTGAAACCGCTAAGTTAGCCCAAACAAATGCATTCTGGGCAAAATTTTCAGGAATAACTGCATTTATCGCTATTATTGTTGCTATTTTAATTGCTGCATTTCAATAATAAAGGACGCCTAAGCGCCCTTTATTAAATAATTTCCGTAAGGAAATTACTCCCATTCAATCGTTGCTGGTGGTTTAGACGATACGTCATAAACCACACGAGAAACTTCAGCAATTTCGTTCATGATACGAGTTGAGATTTTATCTACAAGCTCGTATGGAAGGTGAGCAAAACGAGCTGTCATGAAGTCAACAGTTTCAACTGCACGAAGTGCAATGACCCACGCATAACGACGACCATCACCTACAACACCAACAGATTTAACTGGCTGGAATACAGCAAATGCTTGCGCAGTTTTGTCATACCAACCGCTAGCACGCAGTTCTTGCATGAAAATGTCATCTGCCAAACGGAGAATGTCAGCATATTCTTTTTTCACTTCACCAAGAATACGGACACCTAGACCCGGACCTGGGAATGGGTGACGATAAAGCATTTCAAATGGAAGACCTAAAGTGGTACCCAATTTACGTACTTCATCTTTAAACAGGTCACGAATTGGTTCAACCAGTTCAAATGCTAAATCTTCTGGTAAACCACCCACGTTGTGGTGTGATTTAATCACGTGTGCTTTACCCTGTTTGCTTGCAGCAGATTCGATCACGTCAGGGTAAATCGTACCTTGAGCCAGGAAGTTTACACCATCAAGCTTACGTGCTTCTTCAGCAAATACTTCGATGAATTCACGGCCGATGATTTTACGTTTTTTCTCTGGATCAACTTCACCCGCAAGTGCAGTCAAGAAACGCTCTTCAGCATCAGCACGAATGACACGGATACCCATGTTTTTCGCAAACATGTCCATAACCTGGTCGCCTTCATTTAGACGAAGTAAACCATTGTCCACGAATACGCAAGTCAATTGGTCGCCAATTGCACGGTGTAACAGCGCCGCAACAACTGATGAATCCACACCGCCTGAAAGACCGAGCAGTACTTTTTGGTCGCCAATCTGTTCACGAAGCTGTTCAACACGAAGGTCGATAATGTTTTCAGAGTTCCACAGGCTACGGCAACCACAGATATTGTGAACGAAGTTAGACAGTAACTCTTTACCTTTGGCAGTATGAGTGACTTCCGGGTGGAACTGAATACCATAGAAACGGCGTTTTTCATCAGACACCATTGCGACCGGACAGCTTGGTGTACTGGCAGTAATCTGGAAGCCTTCTGGAATTTGAGTCACTTTGTCACCGTGGCTCATCCAGACTTTCAATTTGTCTGCTGAATCTTCAAGATCGCCAATAAGACCATCACGGATTTGAATGTCTACTTCTGCATAGCCAAATTCATGTACTGTACCTGGCTCAACCTTACCGCCAAGTTGTGCAGACATGGTTTGCAGACCGTAGCAAATACCCAATACAGGAATGCCCAAGTTGAACACAACTTCTGGCGCACGCGGGCTGCCTTCTTCGTGAACGCTCTCAGGACCACCTGACAAGATGATACCGTTTGGATTAAATGCACGAATGTCTTCTTCAGACATGTCATAGGCAAACATTTCAGAATATACGCCAGACTCACGTACGCGACGTGCAATCAATTGGCTATATTGAGAACCGAAATCCAAAATCAGGATACGATCTTCAGTGATTTGAGTATTGGTAGTCATGACAAACAACTATAGAAAGGCAAACGAAAGATAAGCGCCGTATTCTATCATTTTTCGCTGCATTAAGCACACTGTTTCAAGGCGCTTGAAATATATACATATTTAGCACTGTATCTTGATCAGACTGAATTTTTTGTCAGATCTGCTTCAATCCTGGATTCAAGATTGAATGAGATTGAAGCAGAACCTTAAATGTGGTTATTTCACTTTTTCGATACTAATCACATCAATATCGGTAGGTTTCTGACGATGAGTATCTACCTCACCAAGCACACGAACGTTATCACCCGCTTTTAACTTTAAGGGTTTCCACAGGTCATCATCAACATCAATAATAATCGTGCCACTGCTGTCTCGAAGTTCAAAATCATCACTCTGCGGTGCAACTTGACGCACAATTTTACCTGTTAAGGTCACACCAGTTTCATCCGGCATTTTTTGTGCTTGAGCAATGCTGACTTTATTTTTTTGAGCTTCAGCAAGGAGGGCCTGATCTGACTTTGCCCATGCACCGCCACTAACAACGAGTCCCGTCATCAATACAGCTAAAATTTGCTTTTGCATTCAATATACTCCTTAAACAACAGGTTTAAATTCCTGATTCTATCTAATCAGAGTGAATGCACTGCACGAAGCTTAATTCTGTAAAGCTAGTTTAATGTTATGTATCCACAAAAAAAGCGGTCTTAGACCACTCGATTGGATCGTTGTTTTACTATTGGCGCTCAATCAGATGATCAAGACTGAAGCGACCTGCACCCTGTAATACCAATAGCAATAAGCCGCCTGCCATCGCGAAGTTTTTCATAAAGTTCACTGCATCCTCAGGCGTACCATGAAATAAAAATGCAGTCACTAAGCTAAAGCCAGCCAAAAGTGCTGCCACAACACGAGTCTGCAAGCCAAATAAAATCGCTAAACCACCACCCAACTCCAGCAAAATTGTCACAGGTAATAATTCAGCAGGAACACCCATAGCTTGCATATAACCAACTGTTGCTTCATAGCCAGCGATTTTGCCCCAACCTGCCACAATAAAAATATAAGCCATTAAGACACGTGCAGACACGAATGTTGCGGATTCAAGTACAGGATGAGCAACAAGATTGGCGATAATACGATTTGGATTCAACATGATAAAAACTCGAAGATGATTGCTAAAACATGAGCACATCTTATAAGTTTCATTTTTAATTATTAATAACCAAAATAAGATTCATCATTTTATTTTTAGAATGATGAGACTGGAAATAGACCACTTTTGATGCTGACTTTAAGCCTAATCACTGTTAGGATTTGGGCACACTTTTGCTTGTACTGGCGCCATGGAACTGCTTGATTTTATCCTACATGTAGATGACCATCTGCTTGAATTCATCACCAATTATGGGGTGTGGATTTATGCCATTCTTTTCCTGATTATCTTTGTAGAAACGGGACTGGTAGTCATGCCTTTCCTGCCGGGTGACAGCTTGCTGTTTGCTGCGGGGGCACTTGCAGCATCTACTGGGGCCATGGATCCGTGGGTACTGATTCCGCTCCTATTTGTGGCAGCAGTACTGGGTGATACGCTGAACTATCATATTGGCAAGTTCATCGGGCCGCGTGTGTTTGAAGTTGAATCGCGCTTTATCAATAAAAAACACCTACTAGCAACCCAGCAATTTTTTGCCAGACATGGTGGCAAGACTATTATCTTTGCCCGTTTCGTGCCTTTCGCCCGTACCTTTGCTCCTTTTGTGGCCGGTGCTGGCAGCATGAATTATAAATATTTCCTGAGCTATAACGTGATTGGTGGTTTTTTGTGGATCAGCTCTTTTGTGATTTTGGGTTATCTGTTTGGAAATATGCCAATCGTTAAAGATAACTTTACCTATCTGATCTTCGGCATCATTATTATTAGTGTATTGCCAGGCATCTTCGGTTTTATTCAACAAAAACTGAAAAAGAACAAAATGGCTTAAATCCTGATCGCTGAACTCAGTTAAATATACTGATGATCAGCGGAATCAGGCAAAGCAGCAAAAACAGGACCGACCCTTTATATACGAGGTCGGTTTTTATTTTCTCCGACTCCCCTGCCAGAATTGCCTGACCGAACGCCATCCAGAAGACAAACACTGGTAATGTCACCAGACTAAATATCGCGAACACCAGTACGAAATTAGTTGGATTTTCCCAGGTCGCCATGGGAAAAATACCGGAAGCAAACAAAGCCGCTTTAGGATTTTTTAAAGTCGCAGTAAACATCTGCCAAGGCCGGATCATCGGGTGCTTATGATTATGCTGCTCTAGCTGTTTGGCTTTAAACAGTCTGAAGGTCATCCAGCCTACAGTAATTGTGCTCAGTATATGCAGCATGCCCTGAAAATTCGGCCAGATCGGGACAGCAAGATGTATCAGCAAGGCCCAGACATTAATGGCATAGAAGTAACCCAGCAGAATAGCAGGTATATATAAACTGGTTCTGGCCTGACCATGTTGATGTGCCGCACTGGCAACCAGTGCATTGCCTGGGCCCGGAATCATCAATACTGTAATTACAGCCAGAATAAATAGCCAGTTTTCGATCATACGCAAACTTACCGCAAAGAATGGCGCAACATTAACGAATCTGCTCAATATATAACAAGATGAAAATTCTCATAAATTTGTTCCGAGCAGTCATTCCAGCTAGTTTTATATGCAAAATAATGTCCCTTTCCGGAATGCGATGCTAAAAAATGCCGACCTCAGTCAGCATTTTTATTTTTTATCTTCATCATTATATTTTTGGTGCAGCCTGGCGAATGATCAATGGGCAGCTCTTATAGCGCGCTGCCTGAACAATCGCTTCCTGCTCACCTAAAACACGTGCCAGTTCGGTCTTCTTGGTATTAGAGGACTGCCCCATATTCACTGAAATGCTCGGCCCAATGCCCCAACCACTATGGCTACCCCAGCCGCCACCCATACCGACGCCTACGCCAACACCCGTTCGTTTCGGCGCTTGTACACCATTGTCGATATACTGCTGGATACGGTTATATTCACCTTGCAGCTGACCGCAGTCATAGGACTGATATTGGGTGGGCGACACATAGGTCGGCTTGACGATCGTAGCACAGGCACTTAACAAGGCCAGGCCCACGATGCCAAGACTGAATTTCATGAGTTTCATGCTGGAATCATCAATCTTATTTTTGCTCAATCTCATTGAACAACGATTGATAGGCCTGAGTCAATTTATGATCAGTAGCCAGATGAATTAAGGGTTGATTTTTCTGATGAGATTCTTTCATGATCACCGATGGCGGCAACATATTTTCCAATACTGGCAAGCCCTCATCTTTCAGCTGTTGCACCACCTCACGTGGCAGTTTGGCCTGAGCCTGAAATTGATTAACCACAATCCCTTCAATTTCCAGACGGTTATTATGGTCGTCCTGGGTTTCGATGACATTTTCAATCAGGGTATGCAGGGCACGTTTGGAAAATACATCACAGTCAAAGGGAATCAGTACCCGATCTGCCGCAATTAAAGCTGATAAGGTAAAGAAATTAAAAGCCGGCGGCGTATCAATAAACACCCGCTCATACTGACCCGTTAACTGTTGTAAGGCATCACGTAGTTTATAGATCTTATGTTTGGATTCCAGTGCATGTGCCAGTGTGCCGAGACTTGGGCTGGCTGGAATCACATCCAGATGTTTAAACGGTGACTGGTGCACATAGCTTTCCAGGCCTTTAGTGCGGGTTTTTAGAATTGAGCCGATGGCATTGCCAATCAGACCCTTGTTCTGCTGGCTGCCCAGCACTTCATCAAAATAGTTTTCAATATTGGGTTCTAATGCAGGCTTGTCTCCCGAATAGGTTGCATCATCACCAAGCAGATACTGGCTGGAATTGGCCTGTGGATCGAGGTCAATGAGCAGGGTTTTATGCCCCTGATGTGCACTGATTGCTGCCAGATTTACAGCAATACTCGACTTCCCCACGCCCCCTTTTTGGTTAAACACCACACGTGTACGCATTAAAACCCCCTATTATTTTTATCAATCTATTTTAAATTTAGCCAAACAAAATGATGTTATTTTCTAGCCAAAAGTTGGCTTGATAATCACCAGTGCCATAATTGCAGCTAATGAAATAATTGCAATAACCAGGCCAGCACGACGTTGAACCAACAGGACAGAGTCATCTTTTTTATAGGCTTTCATCAAAGATGAAACCAGTACCAGAAATAAAATGACCTTGGCATAGAACCAGGGTTGTACTTCAAAGTTTTTTATCACTAGCGAAATGACACCCGTCAAAGCAATTACGGCAAGTGCCAGATGCTGCAAGGCAACAAATAGCTTGCGTGCGACCGGATTAGGTAAATTACCCTGTGTACCAACAAACAAGGTAAATGCACGTGCCAGAATCGCGATAATTGCCAGACTGGCCGCTGACATATGGATAATTTTGACTAATAATTGGGTTTCCATATGTTCCTCTTAGTTTTTTGGGGCATGTGCACATTCAGGACTGGTCGTATCCTGACCGCTCCACTCTTCTGGAACAAAAGCATGGATTGCTAATGCATGGATTTTTTCCGGGCTCAGTAAATCGCCTACTGCGGCATAGACTTTCTGATGACGCTGTACCTGACGCAGGCCTGCAAAAGCTTCACTCACAATCACCGCTTTAAAGTGTGATTCCTTACCCGGGTAATAGCCACCGTGACCAGAAGACTCATTTACCACCTCAAGATGAGATGGAGACAGGGTAGCCAGACGCTCTCTTAAGACTTGTTCAATACTCATGGCCTTTCTCCGCAATTACAAATGATCCAAATTCTATTCAGTATACTCTGTTCTGTCATGAGTTTTACTGTGCTCAAGGAGAGTTAAAGGTTGCCAAGGCTCTGTTTTAACAAAATTTTGCATAATTTTTGTCGATTTATAGCGCTGAATTGGCTGAATTGATTTTATTTTATGCAAACGGTGCAAGATTTTTCATAAAGTTATTGACCCTGTTTTTGCATGCTGTATTATACACGGCATGCGGGAATAGCTCAGTTGGTAGAGCACAACCTTGCCAAGGTTGGGGTCGCGAGTTCGAGTCTCGTTTCCCGCTCCATATTCTTTTTTGTTTAGTTTTTTAATAGTAAAAAATTATTCGACCCTGCGGGAATAGCTCAGTTGGTAGAGCACAACCTTGCCAAGGTTGGGGTCGCGAGTTCGAGTCTCGTTTCCCGCTCCAGATTTTAAAAGCCCTGATCGAAAGATTGGGGCTTTTTTTATTTTCAGACTATTTAGCCAAGTTGAAATTAGATGCCTGGTGGAATATCTATTTCTCTGGGTATTTTCACAATCCCCTACTTCAATTGATTTATTGATTTATTAATTTAAAAGATAAAAATTGCTTTCTTCAATCTACATCCATAATTTTAGCTTCGTTATACAAAATTACATGCATTAGCGAGGTGCGTATCATACATGGCGCCTTTCTACACTCCAATGTGGTCCAAGCACAAGCGCATTCTATTGATTGGATCATAGTCTTTTTCTGTATTTCTAGCCTTATATTTACCAGCAAAATAATAAACAAACAGCTTATAAACATCTTTTTCATTATAGAGAAACCTTGTCTCGCATTTATTCTATCCTGATGAGCTGTTTATCTTTAATTTCAGGTGATCAGCTCCTCATTAGAAAATACTGTTTTTTATTTGACGCTAGTGTAGAAATATCTAAATATAGAATCCGAACAAAAATTTAAGAGAAAATAATGACAACAAAGATAGAGGTAAATTATCAACCCGATATTTTAGGGGCTGGCTATGAACAGGTCACCTTAGATCTTCCGAATGATTATGAAGGTCAGGTGGTGGCGACCCTCGTTCGCAAGAAAGCCGCTAAACCGACTAAAAAGGCGGTGCTATATATCCACGGTTTTATCGACTATTTTTTCCAGACTGAAATGGCAGAGCGTTTCAATGAGCAGGGTTTTGACTTTTATGCGCTGGACCTACGTAAATATGGCCGCTCCTATTTGCCGCATCAGAAGTACTATAACGTTCATAGCCTGTCAGAATATGATGCAGAAATTACTCAGGCACTGGATATTATCGGTCAGGAAAGTCATGACGCCGTGCTGCTTTGCGGACATTCAACGGGGGGCTTAACCACAACCTTGTATGCTGCACATCATCCTGATCATCCCCTGATTAAAGCGCTCTGGGCAAACAGTCCCTTTTATGATTTCAATATGAGTCGTCTGGAAAAGAAATTTGCCATTCCTCGAATGGCAGCAATGGGCAAACGTTTTCCAAACTTGCTGTTCCCAAGTCGTCTTAATAAGTGGTATGTCCCGAGTTTGCACGCCAGCCATCATGGTGAATGGAACTTTAACCTCGAATGGAAAAAAGTCCGTTATCCTATGGTGCGTTTGAGCTTTGTACATGCCATTCATGAGGCTCAAAAAGAACTGCATCAAGGTGTTCAGTTAAGCATTCCTGTTCTGATCATGCATTCGCATCAGACGACTTATCCACGAAAGTTTAATCGTCATGCACAAAGCAGCGATGTGATCCTGGAAGTGCAGGATATGATTCAGCATGCCAGCAAAATATCGGGCGATGTCACCTTATGCGAAATTCATAATGGCTTGCATGACCTAGTCCTGTCAGAAAAAGCGGTACGGGAGCAGGTCTATCAACAGCTGTTTGAATGGTTACAAACTAAAGGACTTTGAACAGTTCATAACCCTCATTATTGGCAAGATAGCGGGAAGGAAAATGATAAATCACCTTCCCCAAAATTTGCTCAAAGATTTTTCATCAAGCAGGTATTAATTGTTATTTTTTGGCAAGCCTATATGTGCGAAACATCATGTTTTAACGCCTTAAAAATTTAATCTATCCAACCTAGTAAATTGATTTTTATTAAAAATAATAAAATCTCCTTGCCCTCGCTTTGTTACCTTTTGTAGCACGCTTGTAAACCCTCGACATAGCGTCAGATTTGCTCTTTATATTAGCTATAACTATTCATTCCAAGATGAGTCTTCGTCTCTCAGCTTTATTTCTCTCACAGCTATAACAATCAATGAAAGGACAAAAATATGCGCTATGCAGATCCAAATACTGACGGTTCAAAAATTCAATTTAAAGCACAATACGAAAACTTTATTGGCGGTAAATGGGTGCCGCCGGTCAAAGGTGAATACTTTGATAATATTTCCCCAGTCGATGGCAAAGTTTTTACCAGAGCACCACGCTCCAGTGTAGAAGATATTGAACTCGCACTCGATGCCGCCCATGCCGCCAAAGCCCAGTGGAATAGTTCATCACCGACCACACGTTCAAATATCCTGCTCAAGATTGCCGATCGTCTAGAGGAAAACCTGGAATTGCTTGCAGTGGCAGAAACCTGGGACAACGGTAAACCGATTCGTGAAACCCTGAATGCAGATATTCCATTATGTATCGACCACTTCCGTTATTTTGCTGGTTGTATTCGCGCGCAAGAAGGCGGCATTTCAGAAATTGACGAAGACACCATCGCCTATCATTTCCATGAACCCCTCGGCGTTGTCGGTCAAATCATTCCGTGGAATTTCCCTATCTTAATGGCCGCATGGAAACTGGCTCCGGCTTTAGCTGCCGGTAACTGTATTGTGCTGAAACCAGCAGAACAAACCCCTGTAAGTATTTTAGTGCTGGTTGAACTGATTCAGGATCTTTTACCACCCGGTGTACTGAATATTGTTAATGGCTATGGCGTTGAGGTCGGTCGCCCACTGGCAACCAACCCTCGTATCGCAAAAATTGCTTTTACCGGTTCAACCGCAGTCGGCCAAATGATCATGCAGTATGCGACCGAGAATATTATTCCTGTGACCTTGGAGCTGGGCGGTAAATCACCAAACCTGTTCTTTGCAGATGTGATGGATCAAGAGGATGAATACCTAGATAAAGCCCTGGAAGGTTTTACCATGTTTGCCCTCAACCAAGGAGAAATCTGTACCTGCCCTTCACGTGCACTGGTACAGGAAAGTATTGCAGACAAATTCTTGGAACGTGCAGTTGAGCGTGTCAAGCGCATTAAGACCGGTCATCCGCTGGATACCGACACCATGATTGGCGCACAGGCATCGCAAGAACAGCAAGATAAGATTTTGGGTTGTATCGCCACAGGTCGTGAAGAAGGTGCTCAGGTCTTAACAGGTGGTGAAGCACGCCATGAAGTAGGTCAAGGCTTCTATATTGAACCGACCATTTTTAAAGGCACCAATGACATGAAAACCTTCCAGGAAGAAATTTTTGGACCGGTGCTGGCTGTCACCACCTTTAAGGACTTTGATGATGCTATTAAAATTGCCAATGACACCATTTATGGCTTAGGTGCTGGTGTCTGGTCGCGTTCAGCCCATACCTCTTATCGTGCCGGCCGTGCGATTCAGGCAGGTCGCGTCTGGACCAACTGTTATCACATTTACCCTGCCCATGCGGCATTTGGTGGTTATAAAAAATCAGGGATTGGACGCGAGAACCACAAAATGATGCTCGATCATTATCAACAAACCAAAAACTTGCTTGTCAGCTACTCGACCAAACCCGCAGGTTTCTTCTAATTCCTGTCTAAGCAAAAGCGAACTTCAGTTCGCTTTTTTATTGGCTTGGTAATTTTATCTTAAACAAAAAAATAACCGTCCCTCTATCCCAATAAAATCATAAAGCTATCCAAAACAAGTATATATCCCTCTATGATAAGTATTGATTTTTTTAATATTTTCAATTGGATAAAAAAAATACAAAAATTAAAAACTTCCATATAAAGTCGGCTTTCTTTGCCGAAAAAGACTGTGTATAACAATGTTCAGTTTAGGGAAATCAATAAGCATAGGCAAAATTGCTCAAAAAGCGTTAGACTATGCAACCAATAATGTCATGATTCGGTCTGAACAAGATCAAAAAAGAAGGTGAAGGTTGATGCCGCTCAATACAGTTGAAGAGCTTGTAGCAGATATCCGTGCAGGAAAAATGGTCATCCTGATGGATGATGAAGATCGTGAAAATGAAGGCGATTTAGTCATTGCTGCCACGCACGTGCGTCCTGAAGACATCAACTTTATGATCACCCATGCTCGTGGTTTAGTGTGTCTGACTTTAAGTAAAGAACGTTGCCAACAGTTGAATCTTCCATTGATGGTAGATGCTAATGGTGCTCAACACGGGACCAACTTCACGTTATCGATTGAAGCAGCTGAAGGTATTTCTACCGGTATTTCACCTGCAGAGCGTGCGCATACCATTCAAACCGCTGTGGCGGCTCATGCTAAACCTACGGACATCGTACAGCCTGGTCATATCTTCCCATTGATGGCACAGCCAGGTGGTGTCCTGCACCGTGCAGGTCATACCGAAGCAGGCTGTGACTTATCGCGTCTTGCAGGTTTAGAGCCAGCATCGGTCATTTGTGAAATCATCAATGAAGATGGCACCATGGCACGTCGTCCAGACCTTGAAGTCTTTGCCGAAAAGCATGGCTTGAAAATTGGTACGATTGCTGACCTGATTCATTATCGCATGACCAATGAGCAGACGGTTGAACGTTTAGATCAGCAAACAATTGATACCGAATACGGTACCTTTGATCTGTATCGTTACCGTGAATTAGGTAACCCGGATATTCATGTGGCACTAGTCAAAGGCGAGCCGAAAGAAGGCGTAACGACTGTACGTGTCCACGGCTTTAACCCGACACGGGACCTCTTAAAACTGAATAAACAGGACGGCGAACCGGCTTGGAATTTAGACAAGGCACTTAAAGAAATTGCAAGCAGTGATCGTGGTGTTTTGGTCTGGATTGGTCAACGTCATTTACAAGATCTAGGTCCTGCGCTTGATACTTTAAAAGCACCCAAAAATGTGAAATCCAATGCTGCACTGTCGCAGCAGTATCAAACGATTGGTGTCGGTGCACAAATTTTGCGTGATCTAGGCGTAGAAAAAATGAAGCTGCTGAGTTCACCATTACGCTTTAATGCATTGTCAGGTTTTAATTTAGAAGTGGTGGAATACATCACTGCACAACACACATCTTAAGATAAGAATCGAGGTTATTATGGCTGTTCGCCGTATTGAAGGTATGTTACATCTCGCGAACGAAGACCGTTATGCGATTTTAGTTGGTCGTTTTAACAGCTTTGTTGTTGAACATCTGTTAGAAGGTGCCGTTGATACATTGAAACGCCATGGTGTATCAGAGGATAATATCACGGTCGTTCATGCACCTGGTGCCTGGGAACTTCCAATCGTTGCAAAAAAATTAGCAGCGACTGGCAAGTTCGATGCCATCATTGCCTTGGGCGCTGTGATTCGTGGTAGCACACCGCACTTCGATTTCGTGGCAGGTGAATGTGCCAAAGGTTTAGGCGTAGTTGGTCTGGACGCTGGTCTTCCTGTCATTAATGGCGTACTCACTACGGATAGTATTGAACAAGCGATTGAACGCTCTGGAACAAAAGCAGGCAATAAAGGTAGTGAAGCTGCCTTGACTGCGATTGAAATGGTTAACTTGTTAAAGGCTATTTAAGGCTATGTCGCAAACACTTCAAGCAACTTATGCTGCAAAACGTAAAGCACGTCGTTTTGCCGTACAAGGAATTTATGAATGGCAAATGAGCCACAACCCTGTGCATGAGATTGAAGCACGTACACGTGTGGACAATGCCATGCACAAAGTGGATCTTGGCTATTATCATGAATTGTTGACTCAAGTGGTTGCCAATCATGAAGCATTGGATGCTTTGCTTATCCCTGTGCTGGATCGCGAACTTTCTGCACTTGACGGTGTAGAACTCGCAACACTTCGTTTAGGTGCGTATGAGCTCAAAGAACATCTTGAGATTCCATATCGTGTCGTTTTAGACGAAGCAATTGAGTTAGCTAAACATTTTGGCGGTGCAGACAGCCATAAATACATCAATGGTGTATTAGATCGTTTAGCGACAACTTTACGTGCAGCAGAAAAACAACAAGCAAACTAAGTTTTAAGTAGATTTGTTGTATGGCTGAGTTTTCGATTATCGACACCTATTTCAATCGTAAGAATCAAGATTCTGTCGATTTAGGGGTCGGTGACGACTCAGCCTTGCTCACCCCCCCTCCTCACCAGCAATTGGTGATTTGTGCCGACACCTTAGTTGCGGGTCGACATTTTCCTTTAGATACAAACCCACATGCCATTGGCTGGAAATCTGTTGCAGTCAATTTATCTGATATTGCCGCGATGGGCGCCACACCGCATAGTATTTTATTGGCATTGAGCTTACCCCAAATTGATCATGCTTGGCTCAAAGGCTTTAGCCAAGGGCTATACGACTGCTGCGATCAATTTGGTGTACGTTTAATTGGTGGTGATACCACGCAAAGTCCACATCTGACTCTATCTGTCACAGCACTGGGCTGGGTCGATACAGGCCTTGCTGTACCACGTTCAGGTGCCCAAATCGGTGATCTGATTTGTGTTTCAGGTACGGTTGGCGATGCGGCATTTGGCTTAAAGCATTTAGGTCATGATCTACAAAAACGTCTGGATTATCCAACGCCACGTTGTGCTTTAGGTGCTGCGCTTAAAGGCCTGGCCAATAGCATGATTGATGTCTCAGATGGTCTTGCACAAGATTTGGGACACATCCTTAAAGCATCAAATGTCGGCGCAAAGCTGCAACTTGAAAACTTACCACTAAGTACTGCCCTGCACGCCTTAAATGATGAACAAAAATGGCAGTATGCATTGGCGGGTGGCGACGATTATGAATTATGTTTTACAATAAGCCCGCAAAATTATGAAAAATTATTGCAAAAACAACTTGATGATTCGATTAGTATAATCGGCACAATTCAGCAACAGCGCGGCTTAACTTTTGAAAAAGATGGCGTAGATCATTTGCTTCAATTTAATGGGTATCAACATTTTGCATAAACCTTCAATCAATTTTAAAGCCATGTCATGGACCGACCGTTTTATTGTGTTCTGTGGTGTTGGTTTTGGTTCTGGCTTATTACCGAAAGCGCCGGGTACGTTTGGTTCAGCTTTTGCCTTATTGTTTATTCCGCTATGGCTTGCAATTGGTCTATCGAGCACCATATTAGCCATTATTCTAATGTCGCTCATTGGCATCTATATTTGCGGGCATACGGCTAAAGTCATGGGTGTACATGATGATGGTCGCATTGTCTGGGATGAATTTGCAGGTCAATCCATTACCTTTTTGCCTTTGCTCTATCTAAATGAAATGAGCTGGATGTGGGCATTGGTCGGTTTTGCTCTGTTCCGTTTATTCGATGTCTGGAAGCCCTGGCCGATTCGTGTCATTGACCGTCAAATTGACGGCGGTTTCGGCATCATGCTGGATGACATTATTGCTGGCCTGTGGGCGGCCCTTTGTATTTTGCTTTATTTTTACTTCACTGTGGCATAAGCCATATTTAGGATTAGAACATGTCAACGACTGTGATTATTCTTGCTGCAGGTAAAGGAACCCGTATGCGTTCCAGCTTACCGAAAGTATTACAACCCCTTGCAGGACGTCCTTTACTGGGTCATGTCATTGAAACGGCAAAAAAATTAAACGCAGATAATATTATTACGATTTATGGTCACGGTGGTGACCGGGTTCAGGCTGCTTTTGCAGAGCAAGAGATTAAATGGGTAGAACAGGCTGAACAGCTGGGTACCGGCCATGCAGTGCAAATGACCTTGCCTGTCCTGCCACAAGATGGCGTTTCGCTGATTCTTTCCGGCGATGTGCCGTGCATTAATCCTGTAACCTTGCAAAAATTACTCGATGCTACTGCAGAAACCGGTATTGGTCTGGTGACGCTTACCCTGCCGGATGCCAATGGTTATGGCCGTATCGTACGTGAACAAGGTCAGATCCAGGCCATTGTTGAGCACAAGGATGCTTCTGAAGAACAACGTCAAATCAAGGAAATCAATACCGGTATTTATGCCGTCAGCAATGCCAAGTTGCATCAATGGCTACCACGTTTAAGCAATGACAATGCGCAAGGTGAATATTACCTGACTGATATTGTGGCGATGGCTTTGGCAGATGGTATGCAAGTTGCATCTGTAGAACCTGAGCAGGCTTTTGAAGTTGAAGGGGTAAATGACCGGGTGCAGCTGGCTGCTTTAGAGCGTCAGTTCCAGGCATTTCAGGCCAAACAGCTCATGCAGCAAGGCGTACATCTGATTGATCCAAGCCGTTTTGACTTGCGTGGCAATTTAACCGTCGGTCAGGATGTCCGCATTGATATCAACGTGATTATCGAAGGTGATTGCGAGTTAGGTAACAATGTTGAAATTGGCGCTGGCTGTATCATCAAGAACACCAAGATTGCAGCGGGTACCAAGGTGCAGCCATATAGCATTTTCGATAGCGCCATCGTTGGGGAAGATACCCAAATTGGACCTTTTGCACGTTTACGTCCAGGGGCAAAACTTGCCAATGAAGTTCACATTGGTAACTTTGTTGAAGTTAAAAATACCACGATTGGTCTAGGCTCTAAAGCCAACCACTTTACCTACCTGGGTGATGCTGAAGTTGGTGCAGGCTCAAACATCGGTGCAGGGACCATTACCTGTAATTATGATGGTGCCAACAAATTTAAAACAATTATTGGTGATCAAGCCTTTATTGGCTCGAACAGTTCATTAGTGGCACCTGTGAGAATTGGTAACGGTGCTACAGTCGGTGCAGGCTCGACGATTACCCGTGATGTGGAAGACAACAGTTTGGCAGTAGAGCGCTCTAAGCAATTTGCCAAAGAAAACTATCCACGTCCGCAAAAAATCAAGAAATAAGGGGAACAAATATGTGTGGTATCGTCGGTGGCATTGCGGAACGCAGCATTACCAATATTTTAATTGAAGGCTTAAAACGCCTGGAATACCGTGGCTATGATTCAGCAGGTTTAGCCCTGATTAACAATCATCAGGTTCTGCGTGAACGCCGTGTCGGCAAGGTTTCCAACCTTGAACAGGCGGTGAATGAATCACAGATTAGTGGTTCACTCGGTATTGCACATACACGCTGGGCAACCCATGGCAAACCGACTGAAGAAAATGCCCATCCGCATATTTCTGAAAATGTGGCAGTGGTTCATAATGGTATTATTGAGAACTATCAAGAGCTTAAAGATGATCTTGAAGCTTTGGGCTATGTCTTTACTTCACAGACCGATACTGAAGTGGTTGCCCATCTGATCAATGATGCGCTGAAATCTACCCCAAGCCTGTTAGAAGCTGTACGTCAGGTGGTGCCGCAACTAAAAGGTGCTTATGCACTGGGTATCGTACATACGGATCATCCAGATGAACTGATTACCGTGCGTGAAGGCTCTCCACTGGTGATTGGTGTCGGCATTGGTGAAAACTTTATCAGTTCTGACCAGCTGGCGCTGCTCCCGATTACCAACCGTTTTATCTACCTGGAAGAAGGTGATATTGCCCGTTTGACCCGCACCACCATTGAAGTCTTTGTCGACGGTCAACTGGTGAATCGCCCAGTCAAAGAACTGGATGCTGCGGTCAGCAATGCATCTAAAGGTGAATACAAGCATTACATGCTCAAAGAAATTTATGAGCAGCCTGAAGCGATCAAACAGACGATTTCCCAAGCCTTGAATGGTAATGATCTGCGCGAAGATTTCCTCGCGAATGCCGTTGAGGATTTTACCAAAATTCAGCAAATCCAGATTATTGCCTGTGGTACCAGCTATCATGCTGGCATGATCGCCAAATACTGGTTTGAACAGCTGATCGATCTGCCTTGCCAGATCGAGATTGCCAGCGAATTCCGTTATCGTACGCCAGTGATTGTAAATCACACGCTGTATATTTGTATTTCCCAATCTGGTGAAACTGCCGATACCTTGGCTGCATTACGTGATACACAGAAACGTGCGGCTACCAAAGGACTAGACATCACCACCATGACGATCTGTAACGTGGCAACCTCCTCGATGGTACGTGAAACCAATCACAACCTGCTGACTTTGGCAGGCCCTGAGATTGGTGTTGCATCGACTAAAGCCTTTACCACACAGCTAGCTGCACTGATGCTGTTGGTACTGAAACTGGGTACAGTCAAAAATACAATTTCAGCAGAACAGGTCACAGCTATTAGCACCGACTTATGGCATATGCCAAAAGTGATTCTGGATACCTTGCATCATAACGATGAAATTTTACGCCTTTCTGAACTGTTTGTAGAAAAGCAGCACTGTCTGTTCCTGGGCCGCGGTACACATTTTCCGATTGCGCTAGAAGGTGCCTTGAAGCTGAAGGAAATTTCCTATATTCATGCTGAAGGTTATGCGGCAGGTGAACTGAAGCATGGTCCATTAGCCTTGGTCGACAACGACATGCCAGTGGTGATTCTGGCGCCACAGGATGACATGCTGGATAAACTCAAATCCAATATGGAAGAAGTGCAGGCACGTGGTGGTGAGCTATTCGTCTTTGCTGATGAAAATAGTGGTATTAAAGCCAAAGACCGTCAGCATGTGGTCTTTGTACCAGGCGTCGATCCAATCTTGGCACCAATTGTGTATAGCATTCCGGTGCAGTTATTGTCCTATCATGTTGCAGTGCTGCGTGGTACGGATGTCGATCAGCCGCGTAACTTGGCAAAATCGGTCACTGTAGAATAATTAGAATTGAATCAAGGCTGGGGAACTGGCCTTTTCCTTCTGAATAGAGAGCCTCTAAATGACAAGACTGACGTGCTTCAAAGCCTATGACATTCGCGGAAAATTGGGTAGCGAACTCAATGAAGAGATTGCCTATAAAATAGGTCGCGCCTATGGACAAATTTACCAGCCCGAAACCATTGTGGTCGGTTGTGATGTGCGCCTTAGCAGTGAAGGTTTAAAACAGGCCACTATCCGCGGTTTAAATGATGCGGGCGTTAATGTTCTAGATTTAGGTATGACCGGGACTGAAGAAGTTTATTTTGGTGCCTTCCATTTAGATGTGCAAGGTGGTATTGAAGTCACTGCCAGTCATAACCCGATGGATTATAATGGCATGAAACTGGTGCGTGAAAATGCCCGTCCGATCAGTGCCGATACAGGTTTAAAAGAAATTCAAGCGCTGGCTGAAACAGGTACTTTTAATGAGGTTGTAGAAAAAGGCACAACCAAAAAATATAATATCCTGCCTGAATTTGTCGATCATCTAATGACCTATATTGACCCTGCAAAAATTTGCCCGATGAAACTGGTGGTGAATGCCGGTAATGGCGCAGCAGGTCATGTCATTGATGCGATCGAAGTAAAATTTAAAGAACTCAATGTTCCCGTCGAATTCATCAAAATTCACCATGAAGCCGATGGCAACTTCCCGAATGGTATTCCGAATCCAATTCTGGTTGAAAACCGTGACAGTACCCGTAATGCCGTGATTGAGCATCAAGCAGATATGGGCATTGCCTGGGATGGTGACTTTGACCGCTGTTTCCTGTTCGATGAAAAAGGCCAGTTTATTGAAGGTTATTATATTGTCGGTCTGCTGGCACAGGCTTTCCTGCTAAAACAATCTGGCGAAAAGATCGTACATGACCCGCGTCTAGTCTGGAATACGCTGGATATCGTGGAACAATACCAAGGGATCACGGTGCAGTCCAAGTCAGGCCATGCCTTTATTAAAGATGTGATGCGTGAACATAATGCGGCTTATGGTGGAGAAATGAGTGCCCATCACTATTTCCGTGACTTTGCTTACTGTGACAGCGGCATGATTCCATGGTTGCTGGCTATGGCTGTACTATCTGAAACAGGCAAATCCTTATCTTCTCTCGTGGAAGAAATGATTGCCAAGTTCCCATGTTCAGGTGAAATTAATTTTAAAGTGGCCGATACCCAGGCCACCATCCAAAAACTTTTCGATCATTATACCGATCAGAAACCTGAAATTGATCAGACTGATGGCGTCAGCCTGAATTTTGGTAGCTGGCGTTTTAATGTGCGCGCATCTAATACCGAACCATTATTGCGTTTGAATATTGAAAGCCGTCGTGACCAGAATCCACGACCAATGCAAGACTATGTGAATGAGCTGACCCAGCTGATTCAAGGCAGCTGAAGTCAGAAAAAAAAGAGCCAGATCAAAATGGCTCTTTTTTATGCTTGCTACTTATCTGAACAAATTAATCTCGATAACCTTGTGGATTCTGCTTCTGCCAGTTCCAGCTATCTGCCAGCATATCTTCCAGGCCATATTTTGGTTGCCAACCCAGCTCTTTTATTGCACGGGTATTATCGGCAAAAGACGTTGCCACATCACCTTCACGACGCGGAGCGATTTCAAATGGAATCTGCACCTCGTTGACCTGCTCAAAGGTATTTTTGATTTGCAAGACTGAACAGCCTTGTCCCGTACCAATGTTCCAGGCACGGCAACCTTGTGCTTGCAAACGGTTAGTCAATGCACATAAATGCGCATTGGCCAGATCCACCACATGAATATAATCCCGTACGCCTGTCCCATCTACCGTATCGTAATCATCCCCAAAAATAGACAGTTTTTCACGACGGCCCACAGCCACCTGGGTCACATACGGCATCAGGTTATTGGGAATCCCTTGCGGGTCTTCACCAATCTGCCCACTTTTATGCGCACCAACCGGATTAAAATAACGCAACAAGGCAATTGACCAGCGATCATCAGATGCCGATAGCTTTTGTAATAGCTGCTCTACAATCAGCTTGGTATAACCATAGTTATTGCTCGGCATACCGGTCGGCATATCTTCATTTAAAGGCGAGATATTGGCTTCATCATAGACTGTAGCCGAGGAACTGAAGACCAGACGGAATATACCAGCGCGCTGCATGGCCTGTACCAGGCTGATGGAACCTGAAATATTATTTTCAAAATACGTCAGCGGAATTTGCTGGCTTTCCCCTACGGCTTTTAGACCAGCGAAATGAATCACGGCATCAATTTGATAGGTACTAAAAATCTGATTCAAAATATTTTGATCTAGAATATCACCCTGAATAAAATCCAAAGATTTCGAAGCCAAAGCCTGCACACGATTCAGAGATTCTTTAGAACTATTAGAAAGATTATCTAATACCACGACTTCATGTCCGGCATTTAATAATTCCAGACAGGTAT
Source organism: Acinetobacter sp. CIP 101934 (assembly GCF_000369585.1). NCBI lineage: Bacteria > Pseudomonadati > Pseudomonadota > Gammaproteobacteria > Moraxellales > Moraxellaceae > Acinetobacter > Acinetobacter sp. CIP 101934. The sequence continues at coordinate 70,319 of NZ_KB850094.1, forward strand.
GTGAGCCGATATAACCAGCACCACCTGTTACCAGTACTTTAGCCACGCTGTTTCCCCATTAATATTGCAATTAAACCTTGTGTCGAGGCATCCAGCGCGGACACATCCGCCTGTTCTCCATTTAAAATCGGCAAGAGCTGGTTAGCAATTTCCTTGCCTTTTTCGACGCCCCACTGGTCAAAAGGATTGATATTCCACAGTACTGACTGCACAAACACCTTATGTTCATACATGGCGATCAGCATCCCCAGACTATAAGGATTGAGCTCTTGCATTAAAATAGTTGAACTCGGCTGGTTCCCTGCATACTGCTTATAGGTCGGTAGGTCGGTCAGTTCACTGGCATCGAGCGCCTGATTACCAAAGGCCAGTAGCCGCGACTGTGCCAGACAGTTGGACAGGGCCAAATGATGCTGTTCAATCAGCGCATCGGCATTATCGGCATAGGTAAACTGGTTCGCATTATAACGCTGAACCGGTGCAATAAAATCACTGCTCACCGATTGGGTACCCTGATGCAATAACTGATAGAAGGCATGCTGGGCATTCGGTCCAACTTCTCCCCAGATAATCGGGCAGGTATCCCACTCTACTTTCTCGCTATTACGCTGAATGGATTTACCATTGGATTCCATTTCCAGCTGTTGCAAATAAGAAGCAAAATATTTTAACCGGCCATCATAAGGCAATACGGCATGGGTTTGTATATCCAGGAAGTTATTGTTCCAGACCCCTAACAGCCCCATTAGCACCGGAATGTTCTGTTCAAATGGCGCAGTCTGGAAATGCTCATCTACTGCATGGGCACCCGCTAAAAAGTGCTGAAAACCCTGTACTCCGATCGTCAATGCAATAGGCAAGCCAATACAGGACCAGAGCGAATAACGGCCGCCAACCCAATCCCAGAGCAGGAACTGGTTTTCTGGTGCAATTCCCCAAGCAGTCATTTTCTCCGGCTTGGTCGAGACCCCAATAAAATGATGCTGGATCGTGCGCAGGTCTTGTCCCAGGGTTTTTTCCAGCCACAGGCGTACCGTTTGCGCATTAGAGAGGGTGTCAATGGTACCGAAAGATTTGGAGGAGATAATAAACAGTGTCGTTTCAGGGCGCAGCTTATGCAGCAGATCAGACAGCTGGCTGCCATCCATGGTCGATACGAAATGTACATTTAAGGGACGCTGAGTCGGCTGTTTAAAGTCAGACAGGGCTTGACTGACCATCAGCGGGCCTAAATCCGAACCGCCTACCCCGATATTGACTACATCCTGAATCACTTCACCGGTAGCACCGCGGTACTGTCCAGCATGGATTTTTTCTACCAAGGTGAACATGCGCTGTAACTGGGTATGCACCTCGGCAGCCAGTTCAGGATGCTGTTCATTCTGCTCAGGCAAACGTAAGGCCCAATGCATTGCAGCACGCTGCTCGGTATAGTTAACCTGCTCTTGGGAAAACAGCCGTTTGATCCACTGTTTCAGATCTTGTACCTGTGCCAGTTGCACTAAAGCCTGCAGCACATCCTGATCTATTCGATGTTTACTAAAATCAAAGGTTACCGGCTCCAGATTCACCGAGAAGTGCTGAAAACGCTGAGGATCTTGCTGAAACAGCTCTTGCAGATGCTTGTGTTCAAACTGCTGTTTTAAAATATTTAATCGGCTTAAAACAGCCTCTTTCTCTTCGAGGGGATAAGGTTGCTGAATTACACTCATTAACGTCCTACTCCCTTATAGGCAAAACCTTGTGCTTTCATATACTCCGGATTATAAATATTACGTCCATCCAGGATCAGTGGATGCTGCATTTGATTCAACAGGCTGCGGTAATTGGGACTCCAGTATTGTTTCCAGGCTGTGAGTACGCATAGGGCATGTGCTCCATTTACAGCCTCGTACTGATCTGTGCAATACACCAGATCATCGCGTTGTCCGTAGACTTTTTCAATTTCCGCCAAGGCTTGAGGATCATGCAGCTTGACGGTCACCCCTTGAGCCCAGAGTGCGGTCAACATGGCATGAATCGGGGATTGCTGGATACGCGAGGTATTTTCCTTAAAGGATGCTCCCCAGATCGCTACAGTTTTCCCGGCCAGATCACCATGGTAATAATTCCACAGCTTGCGAAATAGCAGTTCTTTTTGCTGCTCATTAATTTCCCAGACCTGAGCCATTAGCTGGCTTTTCGCGCCGGTGCCTGACACAGTACTGGCCAGGATCTGAATATCATGCGAGAAGTTTTCGCCGCCGAACCCAGCCCCCGGATACAGATAAGATGAACCAATTCGGCTATCCGCTGCCAGCCCCTGGCGTACATGCTCAATATCAATACCAAGTTTTTCAGCCACCAGAGCCAGATCATTGATATAGCTGATGCGCGTGGCCAGCATGCCGGACACGCTCAGTTTGGTAAATTCGGCATCCAGAACCGGCATAAACAGGTATTGCTGTTCACGCGGAAATAACGGCCTGAGCAATTCCTTCAAAAGTGTTTTCGCCGTTTCATTGCTATAGCCGACAATGAGCTGGCTGGCTTCGGTCAGGCTGCGTAAGGCATTACCTTCCTGAATCACATCTGGCAAATAGATCCAGTAATCTTCTGAAAGAATTTGCTGGAATTTTTCGGTACCGTGAAGGCCCAAGGTAGAAGCATTGATCATCAGTTTTGGATGAATAATTGGACGCTGCTTGAGCTCACGCAGGATTTCCAGACCCTGACTTTCTTCAGTCGGACTTAAGCTAAACAGATAGACATCAATATCTAAAGGAATCGCCTCGAACTTGCAGTATTGTAAAAAGCCCTTGGCATGCTGCTTGTTCAGTAACTGCTGTACGGCTTCATCCTGTGCATAAACCTGCTCGGAAGACGGTTTTTTCAGCAAATCACACCAGTAGACCTGATGACCACATTCTGCCAGTAGGGCTGCCATGACACCGGCATATAAGGTCTGACCAAATACTGCTATGTTCATAAGGATCCTTATTATTGTTAAAGTCTATATTTAGAGCTTCAGTTCTTGAATCAGGGCTTTAAAGGACTCACCCAGTACCGGATGATCCACACCATAGTGCAATACAGCTTTGAGATAACCCAGTTTACTGCCACAGTCAAAGGTCTGGCCTTTCATGCGATAGGCCTCTACCGTATCAGTCTGCTGTAACATGGCAATCGCATCGGTCAGCTGGATTTCATTGCCTGCACCACGTGGGGTCTGTTCCAGTAACTGCATGATTTTTGCCGGCAGGATATAACGGCCCACTACCGATAAATTTGAAGGCGCCGTTCCCACCGCCGGCTTTTCTACAATGCCTTGCATCACGATGCTTTGTCCTTCAGCAGGTGATTCTGCGACATCTACAATGCCGTATTGATCGACCAGATGATCCGGCACAGCTTCCACCATAATCTGTGCAGCTTGAGATGCATTAAAATGTTGAATCATCAAGCTTAGGTCATTGACCGGATCAGAATCTTTCACCAATACATCAGGCAGTAAAACGGCAAAGTCATCTTCTCCAATCACTGCTTTTGCACACAAAACAGCGTGTCCTAAACCTAGGGGCTGAGGTTGACGTACACTAATCACGCTGACATGTGAAGGGAGAATCTCGGTAATTTCTTTCAGCAAATCAAATTTCTTTTTGTTTTCAAGCGTCGTTTCCAGCTCAAAACTACGATCAAAATAGTTTTCAATTGAGGCTTTGGAGCTATGGGTGACCAGGATAATCTGCTCAATTCCCGCAGCGACCGCTTCTTTCACCACATATTCAATCGCTGGACGGTCAACGACAGTCACCATTTCCTTAGGAATAGATTTGCTGGCTGGGAGAAACCGGGTACCCAAACCTGCGACTGGCAAAATGGCTTTCTTAATCATAAATAAACTTCACTTAATTAACTTTAATTTCTTTACCACGTTGATAGCCATCAACATAATACTCAAGCTGTGACAAGGCCCAGTCAATATCTGCCTGCATGGCAGAAAGTTCCTGCATTTTATCAAACACTTGTGTAATTTCCTGTAACGGAACGTGTTTTTCAAATGATCTTAGAATACGACTGTGTGACGTAAGCTCAGTATTTTCCTGATCGATTAACAATTCTTCATACAGCTTTTCACCTGGCCGCAAGCCGGCATATTGAATTGCAATATCCCCCTCAGGATGCTGCTCATCACGAACTTTCAACCCACTCAAGGCAATCATTTGACGGGCCAGATCCTGAATACGTACCGGTTCCCCCATATCCAGCAGGAACACATCGCCGCCCACGCCCAAGGCACCGGCCTGAATCACCAGCTGTGATGCCTCCGGAATGGTCATAAAGTAGCGGGTAACATCCGGATGGGTCACGGTAATCGGACCACCCTTGAGAATCTGCTGTTTAAACAGCGGTACCACCGAACCCGAAGAACCGAGCACATTACCGAAACGGACGATACTGATCTGGGTCTGCTGTTGTGCCTCTGCCATCGCCTGACAGTAAAGTTCTGCCATACGTTTACTGGCACCCATGACATTGGTCGGACGTACCGCTTTATCGGTTGAGATCAGTACAAAGGTTTCTACACCCTTTTTCACCGCAGCATTCACGCTGAAGGCCGTTCCTACTGCATTGTTTTTCAGGCCCGCTAGCGGATTACACTCGACCAGCGGTACATGCTTATACGCTGCCGCATGATAGACGGTTTGTACCGCATACTGCTCAATCACACGTTCCAGTTTCTGCTGATCCAGCACCGAGCCCAGAATCGGAATAATCTCACACTGAGACATTAAGCGCAGCTCTTTATCAATGTTATACAGGGCAAACTCGGTTAATTCAAAAATAACGATTTTTGCCGGCTGGTTTTTCACAATCTGCCGGCACAGCTCCGAACCAATCGAGCCGCCTGCACCGGTGACCATCACCACTTTATCTTGAATATTTCTGGCCAAAAGCTCCGGCACTGGGGGCACCGGATCACGCCCCAGCAAGTCAATAATATCGACTTCCTGAATATCAGAAATACGGATTTCACCATCGACCAGTTTAGTCAGCCCCGGAATTTCGGTAATTTTTAAATGTGCCGGTTCCAAGAATTTAATGATTTCACTTTTGCGGACCCGCCCGACCGAGGGTAAGGCAATCAGGATTTCATCAATATTTTGCTTGCGCATGAGCTTGAGGGCGGTCTGAGCGTCATAGACTTTGAGTCGACCCAGCTGCTGTCCAGTCAATGAGCGTTTATCATCAATAAACATGACCGGCAAATGCGCATTGGAACGATACAGTGCAGCAGCAACCTGTTGGCCTGCATGACCCGCGCCATAAATTGCAATGCGTTTTTTCTGTACGTCGGCCTGCAAATAGGAACGGATAATAAAGCGGATGATGCCACGGCTAAACCAGATCCAGGCAAACATCATAAAGCCGAACATCAGCGGAATAGAGGTCGGAATAAAGGCTGGAGTAAAATAAGCCAGCGCATACAGGCCAGCGACAGTCAAGGCAGTCGCCAGTCCCATTTTGATCATAAACACTTCATTATAAGTACGGACAATGAAGCGGTAGACCCCACAGACAAAAAGCGATGCAACTGCAATCATACTGACCCAGAGCGTACCAAACGGCAGATTAGGCACGACCTCCGCGCCTAAATCAAAAAGGCGAATGGCATAACATAGCCAGATCAAGACTGGAAAAGCACAGAAATCCAGAATAATTAAAAATGCAAGTTTGGCAGCTCGTGGTGATTCTACGAAAGGCGTAATGATCGATTTCACTGGGTACCTTGTCTCAATTCTAATAAATTTTTAATGCATCACGATTTTATTGGTAATTTAAAGTGATATCTCATAGAGAAATGCACCGAATTCGGTGCAGTTATCTTGCAAAAGTTTAAGCAACTATTCTATTAATGACCTGTTGAATTGCCATCACAGTTTTGTTAATACTTTCATCACTTAAAGTCGGATGAACTAAAAACATCAGACTGGTTTCCCCCAATTGCTGCGCATTTTTCAATCGCTGTGCTGGACGCCATGGCGTGCCATCAAAGGCATGCTCGAGATAAACTTCTGAACAGGAACCGCTAAAACAGGGTATATTCTGCGCACTGATTTCCTGCATGATCCGGTCACGTGACCAGCCTTCAGGCAAAGCCTCGATATTAACCTGCACATAACATTTATAGGCAGCATGCACATAATCATCGGATGGACGATAAACGCTAAAATATGGACTGTCTGCAAATGCCGCATAAATTTTTTCCATATTGGCTAGGCGTTTTGTGGTCCATTCCGGCATTTTTTTCAGCTGGATACGGCCGATCACAGCCTGCATTTCCATCATGCGCCAGTTGGTGCCAAAGGAGTCATGCAACCAGCGGAAACCCGGTGGATGCTGCTTGTTATAGATGCTGTCAAAGTTCTTGCCATGGTCTTTATAGGACCACATTTTTTTCCACAGGGTTTCGTCATTGGTAGTGACCATACCGCCTTCACCGCCGGTGGTCATAATCTTGTCCTGACAGAAGGACCATGCCGCGACATGACCGATTGAACCGGCAGATTTACCTTTATATTTTGCTCCATGCGCCTGTGCACAGTCTTCGATCACATACAGGCCTTTATCGGCAGCCAGTTGCATGATCGGGTCCATGTCACACATCCAGCCTGCCAGATGCACACAGATAATCGCTTTGGTATTTGGTGTAAGTGCTGCTTCGATAGTTTGAGCAGAAATATTCTGTGAATCCAGTTCAACATCGGCAAAAATTGGATTTGCTCCCGCGGTCACAATGGAACTGGCTGAAGCCAGAAAGGTACGTGAGGTGACAATGACATCATCCCCTGCCCCGATACCCAGTGCTTTTAAAGCCACATCGAGCGCCACGGTTCCATTGGCCAATGCCACTGCATACCGGGTGTCTGCAAACTGGGCAAATTCTTTTTCAAATTCACGGCATTCTTGTCCAGTCCAGTAGTTGACTTTATTCGACAATAAAACCCGGGAAACCGCATCCGCTTCTTCCTGGGTAAAACTTGGCCATGGTTCAAATGCAGTGTTTAACATGATGTTTCCTGAATTTTTAAAATTTAAAAACTTATTTTTTCTCTAGAATCCGTGCCGGATTACCCACAACTGTTACACCCGGTGGAACGCTTTTGGTGACCACAGCGCCCATACCGACCACAGCCCCCTTGCCAATCACTAAAGGTTGGTCAGGTGTACCCTGTTTAATCACGGCACCTGTACCAATATAGGCGTGATCTTCGATATGAATATTGCCATTGCATTTCACCCCGGGAGCAAAGGTGACGTAATCGCCAATGATACAATCATGCTCAACATAACTATATAAATTGGCATGAAAACATTTGCCAATCTTGATATTGGAAGTCAGGGTCACAAACGGGCTTAAAGCAGCACCTGGGGCAATTTCTATTGCATCCATGCGCACGACATTATCCGCCTGAACCGTCCATAGCTCAATTGCTTCTTGTTCAAGTTTTATCGCAATTTTTTCACGGATCTGACTATTGGCAATCGCAATGACAACTGACTTTCTATCAGCCTTTAGATTTTTAAATGCTGCATAATTTAACGCACTATGTCCATTAACCGTCGTTTCTTCGATTAGACTGTCATCTATAAAATAGATTTCGGCATTTATATTCTGACGCTGTAATTGCTGGCGAGCCACAGGCATCAAGCTTCGGCCACAACCGGAAGCGCCATAGACGGCATAGATTTCAGTCATGGAGATTGTCCGTTTTTGTACCGGTAAATTTGGTCATGGTGGCTTCACCCTCGGCACTGATATCATCTTTTGCTAAAACTTTATGTACCGTTTTAAACATGATTTTGAAGTCGAGCCAAATCGACTGATTTTCGACGTACCAGGTATCCAGCTTGAATTTTTCTTCCCAGCCAATGGCATTGCGGCCATTGACCTGCGCGTGACCCGTCATGCCCGGTCTTACATCATGGCGTTTGGCCTGTTCAGGGCTGTAAAGTGGCAGGTATTCCATCAACAGTGGACGTGGGCCGACAATACTCATATCGCCTTTAATCACGTTCCACAGTTCCGGCATTTCATCCAGACTGGTAGAACGTAGCATTTGACCAAAAGGCGTTAAACGTTCACTGTCTGGCAATGGGTTCCCCTGCCTGTCCACAGCATCTTTCATGGTGCGGAATTTGATCATTTCAAAGGGCTTGCCATGTAAACCCGGACGAACCTGGCGAAACAAGACCGGTGAGCCCAGATTTTTTTTCACTTTGTAAGCAACAAATGCATAAAGTGGTGAAAGCAGGATCAGGGCAATAGAGGCGATGATAATATCGAGGAAGCGTTTTAGCATAACTATCTCAACACTTAAAAAATAAAAGTGCTATGGAATTTGGGGATCATAAGTTATTTAAATTGTGCATAATACTCTAACGCCTTTTCAAGAACTTCTTTATGATTATATTTGCTAGCAACTTCATCATAACATTGTGGTTTCATTGCCAATAAAGAGTCTCGAGACTGCGAAATTTTTTTCATTTTATTAAATAATGCCAAGGTGTCTTTAGGATCGACAAAAAAGCCATTTTTCCCCTCTTGAACAATTTCCGAGTACCCAGTGATAGATGTTACAAGTACAGGTACTTTCATTAAATTAGCTTCAAGTACCGATAAACCAAATCCTTCGCGATAGGAAGGTGATACGAATAAATCCATTATAGTTAAAAACTTTTTAACATCTTTTTGGAAACCTACCTCAATGATATTTGGATTTGTCTTAATAATATTTTGTGTTTCTTGACTAAGCGGATCTAACTCCTGCTCATACATACCAACTAATATTAATTTGATATTTTTCTGTTCGAGCATATTAAAAGCATGAACTAACTCATTAATACCCTTATCAGCTACTAACCTACCTACAAAACCAAAGACAAAATCCTGTTTGGTAATACCATAGGATTCTCGAATAGCAGCGCCATCATAATTTTCTGTTAAAAATTCCTCTACTGGCATACCATTGGCACTACCATGATGAATAACAGAAACTTTCTTTCTAGTTAATTTATCCTGTACTTTTTGTTTGACACCTTGGCTTACTGCGATAATATGAGTTGCACAGAAGCAATTTAGTTTTTCTAAGACCATCAATAATTGTCTTTTTTTTCCAGTCGCACCCTCATACCTTAATCCATGCACATAGTAAATACGTATTGGTACTCTAGTAATATATCCTGCAATAAGCCCAAGTAAAGAGCCTTTAGGTGTATTGCAGTGGATAATATCAGGTCTTTGCTTAATGAATAGCCATAAAAATTTTAATAAGCTGATAATATCATTTTTAATAGCAATATCTCGTTTCATTTGAATAGCACTATATTTTACGTTTTCTGAGCATGCTATTTGTTCAAGTTCCTTATCAGGTGAACTAATTAATGTAATATCAAAGTCTTTGCTCAGCTCTCCTATCTGCCCCTTAAAAAAATTTAAAGACATAGGTACGGTCGTAATTAAAAAAAACTTATTATTTTTCATATATGTCAATTTCAATAAAAAAAATTATAGAGTTGAACTAAAGAAGACAATATTACAGGATGCTTTATTAACTTTCTAAAAAACTCCTTCCTGCGGTTACTTAAGTGTTCTTGCAAGTAAAAGAAGTTTTTACTGTGTAAAAAATTAATATTCTCTTTTAAAAATTCAGAAGGTAATTTGTTCTTTATAGTATGGTAAATAATATCTGTACACAAATACGTTAATCTCACATTAAAATACCTATTTGTTTCTAAAGATAGTTCATATTGTTGTTTAAAATTATATATATGTTCTACTATTATCACCATATCAGAGACAAGTTTTTTTTTCTTGAAAAAATTATTATTACGAGTAATAGAGTTAGGTGATTGAAAAAAATATTGTATGTATTCATCCTTTGAGCTTACACTATTAGCTAGAAAGAATGCTCTAGTATTAAATTCAAAATCTTCTATATATATGTTCTCTCTAAATAATAAATCATTATCTATTAAATATTTTCTTTTATATAATTTATTACAAGCAGAAAACATAGTAGGAAAATTCAAACAGTAATCCACACCTCTTCTATTAGAAATATTCACAGCCTTAAAAGTTGATAAAGTTTCTTCCATGCTTTTTATATTCTTACAGGAAAACTCAATTATATCATCTTTAGTATCTTTCAAGAATATAAAATTTTGTTTAATTAAAACGTCATCAGCATCTAAAAATAAAATATATTTTCCAATCGCAGCATTAATACCTAAGTTTCGCGCTCCTCCTAGGCCTTTATTTTCTTGACTAATAACTTTAATTCTAGAGTTAGTTAGTGCTAAAGACTTAGCTACTTCAAATGAATTATCTGGCGAGCCATCATTGACCATAACAATTTCATAATCTATATCTTCGATTTTTATATTACTAATACAGTCAATGAGATAATTCTCAACATTGTACATTGGTACTATGATTGATAAGAGGGTTTCCATAACTCGCCTATAATGAATAGATTAACGACATCAATAAAGTAAATGAAAAATAAAATAGTGTAATATAAATTACCATTTTATCATTAAGTGTGGTCTGATATTGTTTAAGCGCTGGGTATATCACTACTAACGGCATTAAAAACCATGATAAGTATGCAAATCTGTTAGAAAAACTAGCATTAATGACTAAAATCCAAATAGCATTACTAATCAAATAGGTCCCAAAGATTAAATCATAACGTCTATCAATAAGATTTAAGCGTTTTTTGCTATACCAACCTATTATAATAGCGCTAGCACTATAGGCAATGAAATCCCATCGAAAGCCAGAAATATAAGCATTTTCATCATTATTATTAGATGCAAGATAACTTGCTCTGTCATCAGTAATAAATGATGCAAAAAGCGTCTGAATACTACTACCAAATACCAAAGATATAGGAATACATATTAACCAAAAAGCAACTAACCGATTTGTATTACGATAGTAATTTGATAATAAAAATGCAGCGATAGGAATAAGCATTGACCCATGAATAAAATAAGCTATTAGTAACCATATACCTTGAAATAATTTTTTATTAGTTGAAAATGCCAATAGAAATATAGAGGTAGCTAAACCATTACGAATACCATTAGTACCATAAGTAAAGAAAGAAAATGCCGTAATAAAAGAAAAAAAACTAAAAAACCAGAGCTTTTTAAAATTATATTTTGAGACCCAATACATCGGTAAAATATAAAGGAAAGCAGTAATAAAGAAAAATGTTTTGGCTTCGAATACTCGTGAAATACTATACATATAGTACCAAAATAGACGATCACTAGTAAGATCACTTGGAAAACTTGATGAAAATCTCAGATAATCGAAAAAGCCTACATAAGTAGTCATATCAATAAATTGACCACTTATTGGACGAAGTCCTATATAAAATATAGAAAATATAAGTAATATATTACTTATCACTTTTGCTGAGTAATGATAAACCGTTTTATTCGGTAGAACAGCATACTTGATACTAAAAGTTAGTAGTGCAATTAGAAAATATGCCAGTACTAGATAATACGCATGCTCATAATTTTTAAGTGGAACCCAGTCAAACATATAGTTACTTAATTCTATATAGTGATATTAAAATTAAACTTTCTAATACTCTATTCTTAGAAAGCAATTGAACGCCATGCGGCAACATTCTTATCGCGCATGGCTTTAAGCATAAGTTTTTGTCTAGCATTTAAATTAGTTTCTAAATTGACATCATTAAATATAGTATCTAGTTCATTAAACATATACAAAATATCCGCATCATCAAGATAAAAAGTACGATTGTTCAAAAAAATTGATGCTTCTACAAACAATCTTTTATAAAAATCACCATCAATAATTAGATTAGATTGTTTAGCAGCATTCAAACAGTATTTGGTAACATAAAACTGGTCATACCCTAAATTCCTAGCTTTTACTGAATTAGAGATACCATTGGGATTTATACGGTATAAATAACCAATAGTATCTAAATGCATGTAAGTTTTAGCCTTGCGTAGGATGACATTACTAATAATAGCATCTTCCCAATACAAACCTTCTGGAAATCTAACCAGCTCAAACAGATCTCGTTTGTATATTTTCCCACAAGCAAAACCTTTAGCAAATTTATAAACATCATTAATATTGCTTAATAAAGTTATTTTTTTAATTAAAGGAATTCTATTTTTTAATAAAATACAAACATCTGCTTCCGAAGCATAATGCTGAAAATCAAATTCAAAAATATCAATATTATTATGTTCATCAATTTTTTTAGCAACTGCAGTTAATATTCCGTACGAAAGCATATCATCAGAATCAACAAAAGTAATATAATGACCCGAGCTATACTTCAATGCCTTATTACGAGCCCCGGACAAACCAAGATTTTTTTGATTTATTAATAATTTTAGATTCTTATAATTCGAACTAATTTCCTTTAATAATGCTAATGTATTATCCGTTGAACAATCTTCTACAACAATAATTTCATAATCATTAAAGCCCGTAAGGGCATTGACAATCGAATCTAAGCATTGAGTGATATAGTTTTCAACATTATATGCAGGCACAATAATACTTAATTTAACACTTGACTCATAATCAAATCCTAAAAATTGTGACGGTTTAAAATCGTAAGGTTTAAAATTAACAGGCTTAATCTTATTATTATTTTTGGTATATGTTATATTATGTAAGTGATATTTAGAGTATCTATAGGCTTGATATACACTGTATAAAATATTTGCAAATAATTGATTATCTATAAAAATATTAGGAAGCTTACATTTTCTAGCTACGGCATTACCAAAAATAAGATTTTTTTGGTTATTAGAAATTAGGCTCATAGTAAATTTTCTCTTATTTACGCAATATAAATTTTTTCAAGTAATCGAGCGTTCTGGGATACATCAAACCCCAAATTAGATAACTTTTCCAAAATTTTTTCATTAGATACTATTTTCTTATCACGACTGAGTAACTTTAAAGCCCAATCGCGAGCATTATCTAATGGTATAAAATTAACAAGATCAAGACCCAAATCTACTTCTTCAGCAACAGTGTCTGCTACTAAGGTTGGTAATCCTACTGCCTGACTTTCTACTAAGACAACGGGAAATCCCTCATGGAGTGATGGTAAAATCATGACATCTGCATTTGCCATTAGCTCAACTACATTAGAACGTAAACCTAATAACTTGATATATTCACTAAGGTTTCTCGCTTGAATTTGTTGTTCAATATGTGCACGCAGTGGGCCATCACCTACTAGATGAATGACAAATTTTACTTGCTCCTTAATAAGTTCTTCCGCAATATCTAAGATAAATGCATGATTTTTTACCGGCATGAATCGAGCCACATGGATAATATTTAACTTATCCTTATCAAATTGCTCATTAGGTGATTTATGGCTTTCCTCCACGATATGGTGGATTTCTCTAACATCAACAGCATTGGGTAATATCAATATATTTTGATCATCTTTATATAGATATTTTCCAGCCTCATCACCACAAGCAATCTTATGGGTAGCTAATTTGTTAATAGCTAATTTAGCTAAAATTTCATAGGTTCTCGTAAAAGTGTTTGAGCCACCATTGCTAGTATTGTGTGAATGTGAAATTCTTGTATTCACACCTGCCAAGGATGCTGCCGTTAAATGAAATGCATTGTTCAGAAGTACATGGCTATGGATCGTTTGGTACTCTGGGTGGGATTTCAAAAAATGATATAACTTGATCATTCTACCTAATGAGTTACTCGCAATAATCGGAATGATTTTGCCACCTAATGCCAGTATTTCATCATCATAATCACCTTTATCATTGGTAAAAGTGACAAAGTCAAACTGCACCTTTGAACGATCAATATTATGATAAAGATTCATGAGCATAGTTTCAGCACCTGCTCGATCCATTTTTCCAATTATGTGTAATACTCTAATCACTTTCTCAAATCCTTAATTTTCAAATAAATATTGCTAAATAAATTTATAGAATATTTCTCAAAAAATAATAATATTTTGTATTTAATAGGAATATTTAAATCTAAAAACTTAAGGTGAGGAAAAAAATCACTATAAATATATTTACTATTTTTTTTATTTAATATATAGCCAATATTTGCATAAGCTTTTTGAACACGTATAGAATACTCCAATTCTTTATATTTTAATTTCTCAATATTCTTAATTACAGTAAAGTTTTTTTCAACATTTTTGTCAAAATTCTGGTTGGTAATTGAGCTATTTCTTGTATAATAAAAATATACAGGATCTTGAATAATTGAAATTTTAGGTTTAGTTCCCATAAGTTGAGTTACAAAAAAAATTAGGTCTTCCTTATAATCTAAACCATCTATAAACTTGAAATTTTTATATAACTTATTTTCAACTAATTTATTCCACAAGCCAGCATGGATTTCATCCTGTAGTATTTTTTTTGAAAATACCACTGGATCTTTAATTTCTATGCCAGGAATATTTTCTACATAATTATTTTCAAAACCAGAATAATACCCTCCCACTACAATAGCAGCATTGCTTCTATTTGCTTCATTAATTAAATTCAAATAAGCATTAGGGAGTACAATATCATCAGAATCTGCATGGATTATATATTGGCCTGTAGCATGAGCAATACCAATATTCCTAGCAGATGCAACCCCACCATTTCCTTTATCAAAAATCTTTATCCGACTATCTTCCAGTTGTAGCTTTTTGCAAATTTCATATGACCTATCAGTAGATCCATCATTTACTAATATAACTTCTAAATTTTGATATGACTGTGAAGTAACACTATGAACCGTCTGTTCTATAGTGTCTTGTGCATTATATACAGGAATAATAACTGATATTTTTGAATTTAAATTCATTATCAAGCCTCTGTCAGAGCTTTTTTCAGAAAATCAATTCCATATTTTTTTTGCTGAGCTTTAATTTCATTAATAGAATCCCAATCAATTTTTTGTTCAAATATATCGAGCTTAACATCAGATACATTTTCAAATAGACGATTTTCTAAATTAAATATCTCTAATAGTGACTGAAATCGTGTATAACCTCTATCAACATTAGCAATCGCGACAAATGGCTTATTAAATATAATAGAGAATACACAACCATGAAAAGAATCAGTAATCACAAAATCACTCTTTTGAAAACATTCTATCCAAGACTCTACAGCTGGAAATATATAAGAGTCCGGATCATTAACGAAATACTTATCAAAAATTTTTGGCATATTATAAAATAATGAATAACCCAAAGCAGAACCAATTTTTTCTAATCCTTGCATTCGTGGTTCTTCTGGATCAAGAACATAACAAAAAATCCCCTTTCCACCAGATGGCAGATGCGAAATATCTGCCACTTTTAAATAATCATTAGCATTGAGTAATAAAGTTGGATCACAACATTGCACTGAATTAACCTGCATATTGTCATGAATTAAATCAACCGCACTCTTTTCTCTTACTGATACAAAGTCAAACTTCTGTAATAGTTTTTTAGCACTTAATGTACTTTGTTCATTGAACCGCCAATCATCAGTACCTAACGATGCTGCATAACTTATTTTTCGAACATTATCTGAAGAAAAACCTAGAAAATAGAAGTTAATATTAGGGCAATATTCTGGTCGCCAAACCTGGTCACTTCCCACAATAATTGCATCTAGATTATGAGAAAATTCTGGTAATTTTGACAATTGTATCCAACCACTTGAAGGCTGTATCCTCTTTTCAACAAAATTTCTTGTTTTATTACAAATAAATTTTAATTCTGTTTGATTTGCATAATAAGGCCTAGCTTTGTTTAACACCTTATTTTTTATCCAACGTTTTAAATTTTGAATAAATTGTTGTGACTTTGATAATTCATCTCTTTTCACATCAAGAAATATTACCTGATGGCCTAAACGTTTTATGATAAGAGTTAATGCATATGCTTGTAAAATACCACCATAATTATTCCATAATGGCAATGTTAAAACACCAACCTTCACTTTTTACTCTCCGCAAGAATTGAAAGTAATATACCTTGACCTAACTCAGATACACTCTTTACCCTAGAATACTTGTTAATATAAATTGTATCACCTGAAACCATTTGTACCTTACCCTTAACATCAACACAAAGAGCAGCCAGGGATTTTATCAGAGACTCATCAATATTAATTAAATCGCATTTCATAAATGAATATAAAAACATTAAGCTACCTGATGAATCTATTGTTTTATCATTTGTATGTCCAAGGAATTGAGCCCAAAACCCATAATCTTCTTTTAGGTTATTTAAAAGTTTTAAATAATGCTCTGTAACATTTCTGAATTGCTCATTATAACTTTTTGTTGCGACCGAAGATAAGCCAAGCAATAACCACCCCATACCTCTAGCCCAATTTACTGACCCCAATGGATGATTATGAGTTAAATCATACGCATGGATAGCCAAACCTTGGTTCAGTCCTACACAATATTGAAGCGCAAACTGAACTTGCCGCTCTGCATCTGCTTTTATACTTTTATCCGAGGTAATCTCTGCATAGAGCATTAGGAAAGGACAAAGTAATCCAACCGTATCAATAAAGAAAATATTATGTTCTTTCCTGTATAGGTAAATTCCATCATCCTTTCTAAATAAACTGATATATTTATATATATTTTTTGCAGCTTCAAAGTAGTGCTCTTTATTTGTTATTTGATAAAGTCGCAAAAACACCAGACCAAACATTGCTTGATCAACTTTATCTACTTTAAATTTAAGCTGCCCTTCATTCGTTACTAAATCAATTACTTTTCTTTCTACTTTTGCTAGAGCATCTTTTTTATTTGCACTTTCATATTGATCAAGCAGGCCTAAAAGAAGAAATGCCAAAGGAAAATTAAAATATGTATAAATATGATGTGATTTGTTACCTAAAAAACGATTTTTCCAAGTTGCTAATAATGTATAAAGATCTTCATCATCATTAAAAGACATATTTATATTTTTTGAAACAAGCATTTGATAAGCCTGCTGCAGTACTTTTTCATTAATTACATTAACTTCCTGTACTTTTAACATTTGTATACGTTTGCCAAATTTCCTTTTTATTAAAGGGTATCCAATTAATAATATTTGAAAAAATATTATTAGAAGTAAAACTAAATAAATCACTTATGTTTACCCTCATTTAAAGCTTTTAAATTATTAGATACATAAAGGTTATTTTTTTTTGTATTTTTATATATTTTTTTCTTTAAGTTACTTAGACCTTGATATATTGCATAGTAGTATGACTGCCATGATAGAAAATGATCTTTATTTTTTCCTGCTTGAAGTATTTCAACAGCATGAGTACTTTTAAGTTTCTTCGCATCATAAATGATCTGCCCTAAATATTGGTGTTTTTTTGACTTATAAAGCTTAAGATCAAATACTTCTGAATATGCATCGAGCGTACCAAGTGCATCGAGTGCAGTCATAGTTTTTACACATTTAAAACATCGGGAGCAATTTTTAACGAGTGATTCTGAGCTATCTAGAAATTGATTTGAATCAGCAAGAATACAAACATTCAGATGATGAGTTGAAGGAATAAAAGAAGAAATAGTCAATATTTTATCAATTCTATTGTCATACAAGCCTGCAATCATAATTTCTAGATTTTCTGTACATAAAGCCTTTGCTACCAATAAATCGTAATGTGTCGCCTCAACAACTTCAGGATTGATTTTAAATTTATTAACAGGATAACCAGAAGCATAAAAGAATTTTTTAAATAATTTTGGGAATAAAAGGGTAAAAGAAAGATTACGAATGGAATGTGTTTGGACAAAGGAGATATCTAATATTTCACTCATATTTGAATCAACAGCTATCAACGGTAAATCCATTTCTTGTGCCGCTAAAGCCACACGTTGAATCGTTTTTTTAAATAATTCTCTTGCTACTGTATGCTCTTCGTGCCCAAACGCCCCACTATTAAATAAAGCTAAATGTGTGACTGGATAATCGGTATTCATACTACTTACTAATGCATGAAAAGAATCAACCCCCAAGGACAAAGCTGTGCCTACTGCCTTAGGTTTAAAGTCAAACTCTTTTGTATGAGCATTTACTTTTATATACATTAAATCTGGATTAACTATTCTTAATGCTGGCAATAAAATATCTAAAAAACCATAATATAATCTTTTAGATACAGGTGCTTCAAAAGAGATATCATGTCCTTTAAGAGATGCTAATAGTGTTAAAATAGTAAAAAAAGCGTCACAGCTATCTAGTGATAAATATTCAGTATAATCTTTATCTATTTCATACCAGAGCGTTTCTACCCCATCGTTTAGTCGAAAATCACAACAGATTCTAGTGTGGTTATCTTGAGTTTCTATATAGGGTTTTTGAACATTTATCATCTTTATACCAGTGACTAAATTTAAATTTTGATTTTTTACCAAAGCCGAGATTCTTTTATAAGCTTTTTCACCCCTACTATTGCTAAGCCTAACATTAGTATAATTCCCACTACTGAAAATAGAGCAATTGCTATAAGATCAGACTGATAATATTTAAGCCCAACAATAAGTGCCAAAGAACGCAAAATAATCGAAAAAACTTCCTGAACCAATAAATAGGACTGTAAGTTTAATATAGGAAAAGCCGCCAATATACCTCGTGTTGCTAAGACGCAAGCAAGCCATGGGGCGATCCATTGAGCATATTCACCAGCTGTTTTCCATTGCTCACCAAAAGCAAATGCGAATAAATCCGGTCCAAACAGTATTACTGTACCAAAAGGAATCATTGCAACTCCGCCTAATGCTAATGTTGCCTTAATGACTAATTGCAGTGAGTTAGAAGCCTGTTGTCGAATTGCATTAGTAATTTTAGGATAAAATACTTCACCCACAGATTGTCCTAATAGTAGAACAGGGGCACCTAATATAAGAGTAGTAAGTGAATAGTATCCCGCAGCACTAGAGCCATAATAATTTGTTAGTAAAATAACCGGTAGCCCAACAGCAGCAGCATTAAGCATACTCTGAGGTAAACGGTAAATTGCAAAATCTTTATGCTCAAAAGCTGCTTTTCGTATACCAGTTATACCAAACCACTGACGAAAATCAAATGAACCAACTTTTGGAACTCGGGCCATCAATATAATGTAATTAATCAGGTTAGCAAAAATTGATAATATAATTAACGTAATCCCACTAGCAGAAATATATCCTGCTCCTAGCTTCCCTAGATTTATTATAAAATTACTGAGGACATACGAGCCCGATTTCACCTTAAATAAACCGTCACGTATAGCCACTTGGTTAGCAACAGATAATAAGGCAACAAATACTAAAGAAATTGGGATTAAATAAAGTAAATTAGGCTCAGATTCTAAACCAACAAGAGTGGCTAGCTGCGATTGGAAAACATAAACAATAATTAAAGCTATAGGCGAAACTATTGCGGCAGAAACTAAAGACAAACGTGCTACAACATTCGCTTCTTCCTCTGTTTTTGGCATGACGATAGCATTAGCATAGCCTAATGTCGCTAATGGCGTAATGATGTTAAGAATAGCGGTAAATGCTGCCAATGCACCAAAGGCCTCAGGACTATATAATCGTGTTAGAAATGGCATGAATGCCATTGAAATCGCTTGTGCAGCTGCAATCCCTGTTGCGACTGCAAACACATTTCTTACAAATTTACTTTGTCTAAAGGTCTTTATATGATTACGCAAAAAATAGAACATGAATAAGTTATTCTATAATAATAGACAATAGCTTTTGAATTAACACCTTATTTCTATCCTTATACTCATACTGAACTTACGAAGCTTAAATCTTTCGGCAGGAATACTAGCAGAAAAACATGAAATTTAAGTTATGATTTAGTACCAAAAAGCCAATATCTGTTAAATATTTTACTCATTTTATTTCAAAATATTTTTCCTAAAAATGTCATAAGGCTAAGCTAAGCCCGTCTCCTTTTCACTCACTATTCAATTATAATGAGATACATTTTGTTATAGAAAGTACAGACTTCTCAGGTAGAATATCGCAAATTTAACGAATTAAATATTAAAAACGGGATTTCATGTGCGACAAATTCAACTGGCTTTTTTACTGACTTGCGGTCTGACTTTGACCGGTTGCGCCGTTACCTCTGGTCTGCAAACCTATGATCTACCAGCAGAAGGTGTTTATCAAACCGAACTTGGTACTTCAGTCAACGTGATTAAACTCACCCAGGACTCTATACTGGCTGTTCAGCCTGCTGTACAGAACATTCAACAAGATTATGCACATTTGTTTAGCACCCCCCATCGTAGCTACAGTCTGAGTCCGGGTGATATCCTGTCCATCTATTTATGGGCCTATCCGGAAATGACCCCACCGAGCACAACCATTAGCAGTGAACAGTCTGCTCAGGCTAACGGTTATCAAATTGACTCGCAGGGCTATATCCAGTTTCCGATTATTGGCCGTTACAAGGCTTCAGGTAAGTCCCTGACTCAGGTCAACCGTGAATTACGCAGCCAATTGTCACGTTATTTAAAAACCCCGGATGTCATTGTGCGGGTTCTGTCCTATCAGGGCCAGCGCTATTCGGTTCAGGGCAATGTCATGAAAGGCGGACAATTTTACTTAAGTGATCAGCCTGTCAGTGTATATACCGCCTTGGGTATGGCGGGTGGTGTCAATGCACAACAGGGGGACAATACTTCTATGACTTTAGTCCGTCAGGGACGTACATACCAGCTAAATACCGTAGAATTAGAAAAAGCTGGACTTTCTTTGCATAATTTATTGATCCAGCCCAATGACACTTTATATGTGAACAATCGCGAAAATCAAAAAATTTATGTCATGGGTGAATCTGGCAAAAATCAGTCCTTGCCGTTGCGGGACCAGGGCATGAGTTTAAGTGATGTATTAGGTGAAAGTTTGGGGCTAAATCCACTCTCTGCCAGTCGCAGCAAGATTTATGTTGTACGCAGTCAGGTAAATACTGTCCATACTGAGGTTTACCAGATGGACCTCACCAGTATTGCTGACTTTGGCCTGGCCAATCAGTTTAAAATGCGCAGTAATGATATTGTCTATGTCGATGCTTCGGGTCTGGCACGCTGGCAACGTGTGTTGAACCAGATAATTCCATTCTCGAACACCTTGTATAATCTGGATCGGCTGGGACAATAATGCAGTTTAAGCATATTCTGGTGGTCTGTGTCGGCAATATCTGCCGCAGTCCCATGGCTGAATACTTACTCAAGCAGGCTCTACCTGAACGGCAGATCCATTCGGCCGGTATTGCAGCCATGGTCGGTTATCCGGCAGATGAGAAAGCCCAACGCTGTATGCAAAGTATCGGACTGAATATGCAGGCTCATCGTGCCAAAAAACTGACTGGGAACATGATTAAACAAGCCGATCTGGTGCTGGTCATGAGTAAAAATCAGCAACAGCATCTGGAGCAGCACTGGCCTTTTGCCAAAGGAAAAACTTTTCGCCTGGGGCACTGGCAATCAAAAAATATTGCTGACCCCTACCAGCAGGATCAACTCTTTTTTGACCACACCTTTGAGCAGATTCAACAGTGTGTAAATGACTGGACATCCCATCTTTAAATAATTGAATGACAATAAACTATGAGCCAAACCACCAACACTGAAGATACCATTGACTTAAAAGAACTCTTTTTCTCATTGATTGCTCAATGGAAACTCATTGCCCTTTGCGTCATTTTAAGTATTGTGGCGGCTTTACTGTATTTACGTGTTACACCAGACACCTATCGTGTGGATGCACTGGTTCAGGTCGAAGAAAGTAAAGGGACGTCTGCTGCTTTGCTTGGCGATCTGTCGAATATGATCGAGCAAAAACAGCCAGCACAGGCGGAAATCGAAATTCTGAAATCACGTCTGGTCTTGGGTGACGTGATTGATCGCTTAAATCTAGACATTCAAGTTGCAGGAACAGAAAACTCCCTGTTTGACCGCCTGCTGAATCCACATGATTACCGGACTGAATATTCAACCCGATCGGTTTTATTCAGAGATGGTGATCAAGCATTTGATATCCGTCAGTTCGATATTCCACAGGCCTATTATGACAAGACTTTAGAACTACAATTTAAAAAACAACAGTTTAGTCTGATCGATCCAAGAACAGGCCAAGTGGTTTTTTCTGGCCTGTTAAACCGCAATAATCAGGCGACTCATGCGAATGGGACCTGGAAGGTGGCGATTTTTAGCCAGGACCAGTTCCAGGACCGTTATCTCATCAGTAAACAGTCTCTGCCTGCTGCTGCAAATCGTTTACTGGCCAATTACTCTGTCGCAGAAAAAGGTAAAATGACCGGGATTCTGGGCTTAAATTATGAAGGCCAAGATAAAGCACATATTACCCAGGTACTGAATGCCATTCTGCAAGCATACAGTCAGCAGAACGTGGAACGTCGTTCAGCAGAAACGGCTCAAACGCTCAAGTTTTTAGAAGATCAGCTACCTGAACTACGTCAGCAGCTGGATGTGGCAGAACGTGAATTTAACCAGTTCCGTCAGCAGTCTAATACTGTGGATGTAACCAAAGAATCCGAGTTGTATTTAACTCAAAGTATTGCGCTGGAAACCCAAAAAGCCCAGCTGGAACAGTCGGTTGCTGAGGCGTCAGCGAAGTACACCAGCGAACATCCGGTCATGCAGCAGATGGAAGCCCAACTGGCTGCGATCAATAGCAGAATTGCCGAGTTGAATGGAACCTTAAAACAGCTACCAGATTTACAGCGCCGTTACTTACAGCTGTATCGCGAAGTTGAAGTGAAACAGCAGCTGTATACAGCCCTGCTCAATTCTTATCAGCAGTTAAGAATTGCCAAAGCTGGTGAAATTGGAAATGTGCGTATTGTCGATACCGCTGTTGAACCACTTCAGCCAATTGCACCAAAAAAACTGCAGATTCTGATTCTGTCAATTTTCCTCGGTGGTTTCCTCGGTACCTTAATCGCACTGTTACGTAATATGATGCGCAGTGGTATTAAAGATGCAGCACAGATTGAGAATGAACTGGATATTCCTGTTTATGCCACAGTACCGCGCTCAGCAGTTCAAGAAAGCCGGGTAAAACTGCTGAAAAAGAAAAAAACAATTCCTATTCTTGCAGTTAAAGATAGCGACGATATTGCGGTAGAAAGCATTCGCAGTATCCGGACGACTATTCATTTCTCGCTGACGGAAGCGAAAAATAATATTATTGCCATCTCTGGCCTGGCCCCAGAAGTAGGTAAATCTTTTATTGCCGCAAATCTGGGTGCCATTCTGGCGCAGGGCGGTAAAAAAGTCCTGGTGATGGATGGTGATATGCGCCGCGGCTATTTACACAAATACTTTAATCAGGATACGGCCCCGGGACTGTCTGAGCTACTGCTGGGTACACACACTTTGGAGCAGGTCATCAAGGCAGACAGCTATGAAGGCCTGTACTTTATTTCACGGGGTAAAAACCCGTCGAATCCTGCAGAGCTGTTAGGTTCACAAAAGTTCCAGGCACTTTTAAGTGAGTTATGTGCCCAGTTTGATCATATTCTGATTGATACGCCACCTGCCCTGGCAGTTACAGATGGTGTGATCATTGCACAGTCTGCTGGTGTGAACCTGCTGGTAGTACGTCATGCCAAAACTCAGATGAAAGAACTTGAATTGACTATCAACCGTTTTGAGCAGGCGAAAGTCAAAGTGAATGGCGTGATTCTGAATGATGTACAAAAAGGGGCGGCAGGTAGCTATGGTTATAATTATGCTTATGCATATACTGCAAATAAAGACAATGACTAATTCATTGTAAGCTTTGATTTCACATCCTGCCTTAAGCAGGGTGTGAAATCACCCTCTATTACATTTATCCCAAATGATCATTGTTGAAAAAATCAACTAAAAAACCTATCGTGGTTACAGTTTAAAACTCCTGAGAATCTACAAGAATGTTTAAATCGAAAACACTGCTCGCCAGCTTGGCATTAAGCTCCTCACTAACCTTTGCTCAAGGCATCGTTTTAAATGAGCAAAACCTGCGTACCGATTTAAACTGGTTAAATCAGCAAGGTGTGATTCAAATCAGTACTTCGACCTGGCCAATGAGTGGTGATGAAATTCAACGTGCCCTTTCTCAGGCAAAAGTTAGCAATAGTAATCAACAAAAAGTCATTGATTCTGTCATGGCTCATTTAAATACCAATAACCAGTTACTCAAAGCATCCTTGTTTGCAGAGACAGATCAAAAAAATATTCCTCAAGCCTTTGGTGACCAGCAAAAAGCTCAATATCAAGCAGGTATAGAGTTGAATACAGGTAATCAGAATTGGGATGCCAGACTTCGTGTGAATGCAGAAAAAGATCCCCAGATTGATCATGATCAAGATGTGAATGTTGAAGGGTCTTACCTCGCAGGTAAACTATGGAATCAATGGCTAATTGCTGGGCAAATCCCAACCTACTGGGGACCCGGCCATGATGGCAGCTTAATTCGGGGTGATGCCAGCCGTCCTGTGTATGGTGTGACCATGCAGCGTGCCGAACAGCATGCTTTTGCAAATAAATGGCTATCCTGGATCGGACCTTGGCAATATCAAGCCTTTGCCGGACAACTAGATAACTACGATGCTGTACCTGATGCTAAGTTGATTGGTTTACGTGTCACCGCGCAACCTTTACCTTATCTGGAGCTGGGTGCTTCGCGAGCTATTCAATGGGGGGGAGAAGGAAGACCTGAAAGCCTGAGCTCACTTTGGGATGCTTTTGTCGGGAATAAAGACAATGGCGGCACAGGTGAACCTGATCCATCAAATCAAATTGCGGGTTTTGATGCACGCTTAAATCTACGACCATTGCTACAAGTCCCAATGGGAATGTATGCACAATATGTTGGTGAAGATGAAGCCGGCGGCTTACCGGCCAAAAAAATGTATTTGGCTGGAGTCGATTATTCCTCTAGCTATAATAATATGCCTTTTCAGCTATATACCGAATGGGCAGACACCCGCACCAATGGCAAGGCCCAAGGTATTTCTTATAATCACAGTGTATATACCGATGGTTTTTACCAGCATGGTTATCCATTAGCGCATGCGATGGGTGGTGATGGGCAAATGATTTCTGTGGGTGGTGATATTCGTTTCGATCGCCTGAATCGTGTTAATGCACGAGTACTGTTTGCCAAGTTGAATGAATCCACCCGAACTACTAATTTAGCTTTTCCAGCGCAAGATAATTTAAAAGCTGTTGATGTGAGCTGGACCCATTATCTACGTCCCGATATTCCACTAAAATTAAATGGCTGGATCAGTAATTCAGACCTATATGGTAATGATGGCGGTGCATCGATTGGAATTGAATTTCCTTTAGAAAAAGGCTTATTTTCCTACTAAGTTCTTTGCAAAAGATACTTTTAGTTGTGACAATCATTGTTGCTAGACATTCTCGAACAATGATTAAAAGCTAAAATAAAAAACCAGCAATAGCTGGTTTTTTATTTTATAAAACTCTACCAAACGGCGATGTTTGCTTGCTAAAAAACCACCCATTCTGCAAGATTTCTTAAAAATTTCTGCTAAGATGGAACGAACATTAACGATAACATCATATTGGAATAATACATGAGTAAGGCCTTACCGATTGCTGTCGCTGTTCTTCTAGGCGGTGCTGCGCTCGTTCCTGTTTACTATGCAACTCAACATCCGGTAAATCAAACTTCTAAGGCATCTAAAGATGCATCTGCAGTTTCTAAAATCAGCTATGCTCTCGGTTATGAAGTCGCACATCAAACTCCACCAGAGCTGGATATCAATAGCTTCATTACTGGTGTTCGTGATGGCCATGCCCGTAATGAGGCAGCCTATAATGAAGAAGAGCTACAGGCAGCTTATGAGCAGTTCCAGAAGGATATGCAGCAAAAGCAGCTTGATGATGCTAAAAAGGCCCAAGCTTCAAGTGATTCTTTCCTGACTGAAAATGGGAAAAAACCTGGCGTCAAGACCACCGCTTCAGGCCTGCAATACCTGGTAACCAAAGAGGGCACAGGAAAATCACCTGCTGCAGATTCTATGGTCAAAGTTCACTATACTGGCAAGCTGGTTGACGGTACAGTATTTGACAGTTCAGTAGAACGTGGTGAACCGATCGAATTCCCACTGAATCAGGTTATTCCAGGCTGGACTGAAGGTTTACAGCTAATGAAAGAAGGCGGCAAAGCTACCTTATATATCCCTTCTCAACTCGGTTATGGTCAGCAAGGTGTTCCAGGTACCATCCCGCCGAACAGCACCTTGATTTTTGATGTTGAACTCATCGAAGTAAAATAATACGGTTTAGGGAGAGCAATATGCTCTCCCTTGTTTTTGAGAAATTAGAATGAAAATACAAATTAGCCTTGCTGCCCTGCTGTTATGTTCCGGTAGCCTATACGCCAAGGATATCACCACCAAAAGTACAGAAGCAGAACAGGTGGGTTACAGCTTTGGCTATCTTATGGGTCGCAATAATGCCGATTCATTAAAAGGCATCAATCTGGATGCATTTAGTGCTGGACTGAAAGCCGCAGCAGCAGGGCAAAAAGCCAGCTTGACTGAAGAAGAAATGGCCAAGGTACTGATGCAATACAAGCGTCAGGCAGATGCTCGCGAGTTAATTGAACTCAAGAAAACAGCTGAAGAAAATGCTAAAATTGGCCGTGAATTCCTGGCTGAAAATGCTAAAAAACCAGGGATTAAAACAACTAAATCAGGACTTCAATATCAGATCCTGCAAGATGGCAAAGGAAAATCGCCAAATGCGAACAGCAATGTCAAAGTACATTATGAAGGTCGTCTGATTGATGGTACTGTATTTGACAGTTCAATTGCACGTAATCAGCCGGTCGTATTCAAGACCAGTCAGGTGATTATGGGCTGGACCGAAGGTCTGCAACTGATGAAACCTGGTGCCAAATATCGTTTCTTTATACCTGCAGAACTTGCTTATGGGCAAATTGGTTCAGGTGATGTGATTGAACCGAATAGCACCTTAATCTTCGATATTGAACTGATTGAAGTGATGAAATAATTAAAAAGGAGATATCAGCGTATATCTCTTTTTTTGACTAAAAAGAACAAATTAATCTGCTGTAATCCTGTGACATTTGTTTGGCTTTTGCTATGTTTATACTTTCATCAAAATAGTGAACAACAATAGAGGAACTCCCATGGCAGCAATAAAGACACGTGAGATTCAATATACGGCGCAGGATGGCAGCCAGCTGATCGGTTATTTTGCAGCACCTGAATCTGATACCCCAGTTCCAGGCGTGATTGTGGCACCTGAATGGTGGGGTCGTAATGATTATACTGAACAGCGTGCCCGTGAACTTGCAGAACATGGCTATGCTGCCCTGGCAATTGATATGTACGGCGATAAAAAGGTAACGACTGCATCGAATCAGGCCTATGAATGGATGATGCAGACCTTTGAAGATCCCGATACGATCGTAAACCGTGCCACTGCAGCCCTGAATACTTTAGCTGCACAAGATGAAGTGGAAGCAAATAAACTGGCAGCAATCGGTTTCTGTTATGGTGGTAAAGTGGCACTCGATCTGGCACGTTCAAATGCCCCATTGCAAGCTGTAGCTACTTTCCATGCCAATCTGTCACCCAAAGCACCTGCTCAAGAAGGTCAGGTTCAAGCTGAAATTTTAGTCCTGCATGGTGAACAAGACAGTATGGTTTCACTGGATGATGTCGAAAGTTTCCGGAAGGAAATGCAGGCCGCAAATGTGAAACACGACGTGATCATCTTCAAAGATGCCAAACATGGCTTTAGCAACCCGCTTGCTGATGAACGGGCCAAAGCCAATGGTGTAGATCTTGGTTACAATGCTGAGGCAGAAAAACAAAGCCTTGAAGCAATGTATGCCCTGCTGGCACGTCGCTTAGCGTAAAGATATTTGGCTATTTCCATTTGAGGGTAAGTGGAATAGTACAAAAAGATTATTAAAGAAGAAATAAGGAAAATGAAATGGCTGAGAATAACTGTCCATACTGCAACTATGACGAATATGATGTCATTGCCAAAAATGACTTTGGTGTGGTGTTGCCTGAACCGAATTCATTGTCCAAAGGACATAGCGTGATCGTTCCACTCCGTCATGTGGCTTCCTTTTTTGATATCACGGATAAAGAACGTAAAAGTCTGATGTCTTTACTGGAACAGGCACGTAATGAACTGAATTTACGTTATCAACCGGCTGGTTTTCATGTAGGTTTTAATGATGGTGAGGTTTTTGAAGAAAAGTCTGAACATCTGCATATTCACCTCATTCCACGTTATGAAGGAAAAGTGCTGAAACTCGATACTCGTTGGGGAATTGAAGACTAAAGTAGACTCTTAATTTAAGTTTTATAAAGTGAATGAGCTACGGTTCATTCACTTTTTTATTGTCTGTTACTATCATTTCCCTTGATACACTTTTCACAAATCCTTTCAGCTGAATCAGCTATAATGCCTTCCTGTTTCCCTTTACTATCCAGTATTCATGTTTGTATTTTCAGATGCGCTTTTAGAATGGTTTGATGTTCATGGCCGGCATGATTTGCCGTGGCAAGTGGCAGATGATCCCTACAAAGTCTGGGTATCTGAAATCATGCTGCAACAGACTCAGGTCAAAACAGTATTACAATACTTTGACCGTTTTATTACGCGATTTCCTACGGTTCAGGATTTAGGGGCAGCAGCTTGGGATGAGGTTGCACCCTACTGGGCTGGACTCGGCTATTATGCCCGGGCGCGTAATCTGCATAAAGCAGCCGGAATCGTAGCAGCACAAGGTCATTTTCCAAAAACTTTGGAAGAATGGATCTCTTTGCCAGGTATTGGCCGCTCGACGGCTGGTGCATTGATGTCTTTAGGGTTACGTAAATACGGCGTGATTATGGATGGTAATGTCAAACGGGTTTTGTCACGTTTCTTTGCCATTGAAGATGATCTGTCTAAGCCCATTCATGAACGTGCCATATGGCAACTGGCTGAAGAGCTGTGTCCTTACGAGCGTAATCATGACTATACCCAGGCAATTATGGATCTGGGAGCCACAGTTTGTACGCCCAAGAAACCGCTGTGTCTGTATTGTCCGATGCAACAGCATTGCCAGGCACATCAACAAGGCTTAGAAAACGAGCTGCCTTTTAAGAAAGCTAAAAAACCAGTACCGGTGAAATCTGCCCAGGTACTGATCTTACAATGTGGTGATCAATGGCTGTGGCAGCAACGTCCCAATACTGGACTTTGGGGTGGCCTGTGGTGCTTGCCGATTATCGAAGAAGTACATGAAATGGATGTATTAAAACAGAGTCTAGGCTTAAAACAGTTCATACAAAAAGCCGAAATTTCGCACAGTTTTACCCATTTTACCTGGCAGCTGGAAGGTCTGGTATTTGCCATTGATGCTGATCTGCAAGAACATTTAGCCATTGAACTGAATGGCATCTGGCTGGAGCCAACCGCGGCAGTTCAGGCCGGCATCCCCACAGCAATGAAAAAATTGATCTCTGCAACTCAACTGTGACATATTTAGAAATACGAGATTTTTAACTTAATAATTTTGAACTTGATACGGGCGCACAAGGAAGGATGCTTTGCAGCACAATATTTGTTTTGCCATTATTTCTGTTTTAATGCTGCTATTGGCAGCATGTAGCTCTACTCCTAAACAGTCGGGTTCTGCAGTACTAAATCCGATTCTGGTGCAGCAACTGAGGAATACAACAATGCCCTCCCGGCTACCGATCCCGGTAGATAACATCAAGACACGCCAGCTCAAGGATACCTGGGGCGCTTCCCGCAGCAGTGGCCGCCTGCATGAAGGTATCGACATTATGGCTCCACGTGGAACCAAAGTCCTGAGTGCGACGGAGGGCCTGATTGCAGACTTACGCAATAACAATTTGGGTGGTAAAGTGATCTGGATACTCGGCCCGGGTGGAACCTGGCATTATTATGCGCATCTCGACGGGCATAAGCGCGGCTTGAGTGTCGGGGACTATGTCAAAAAAGGTCAGGTAATTGGCTATGTTGGCAATAGCGGTAATGCACGGCATACTGCGCCTCACCTGCATTATGGGCTTTATCTGCAGGGTAAAGGCCGTGGTGCAGTAAATCCCTATCCATATTTACGTTAATTTTAGGAAATGTACATGTCAGAAGCGTTGATCAACCGTCTGGTAGAATTTGCTGAATCAGGCAATCAACAAAAAATCGTGTTCAATGACCAGACTTATCAGGGCTGGATTATGGAAATCACCGAAGATGCACTTCTGATCAGTACCGGTTATGCCGATAAAAACGGTAAAGATGCCTGGATCCAGTTTAGTGATCTGGAGCAGGCAGAGCTGTCTTACTGGGATAACCAGCAAGATCAATGGACCATGTTTAAACTCTAAACATAAGGAGCATCACATGACCATTCAACGCTGTGGCTGGTGCTCCGATAATTCTCTTTATATTCAATATCACGACCAGGAATGGGGTCAGGTTGTTCTGGATGAACCGCGTCTGTTTGAAATGCTGTGTCTGGAAGGACAGCAAGCAGGATTGGCCTGGATCACAGTCCTGAAAAAGCGTGAAGCATACCGTGAACATTTCTTTCAATATTCTATTGCAACCATTGCTGCTTTTACAGATGAGCAACTCACAGCAAAACTGCAAGATGCTAGTCTGATCCGGCATATCGGTAAACTGACCGCAATTCGGGATAATGCCCGAGCCTGGCAACAGCTGAAATCTCAAGATCATGATGTGGTCGAATGGTTGTGGTCTTTTGCCCGGCAGCCGCGTTTAAATAATGATGTGGTAAATTATCGTCAGGCTCCGGCACAGACTAATGAAAGTCAGCACATGTCCAAAGCCTTGAAAAAAGCCGGTTTCAGATTTGTTGGTCCAACGATTTGTTATGCCTTTA
This sequence comes from Acinetobacter sp. CIP 101934, assembly GCF_000369585.1. Lineage (NCBI taxonomy): Bacteria > Pseudomonadati > Pseudomonadota > Gammaproteobacteria > Moraxellales > Moraxellaceae > Acinetobacter > Acinetobacter sp. CIP 101934. Next base: position 101,319 of record NZ_KB850094.1, read on the forward strand.
TGCAGGCAGTGGGCATGGTCGATGACCATGAAAATCACTGTCACTTTAAAACAAGATCCTCTCATTCAAATAAGAGCTGAGCCCATGTCTAATAATACTATTCAAGCCTATGCCGCAATGTCTGCAGGTGCAGCACTAGAGCCTTATCAATTTGATGCAGGTGAACTTCAGCCACATCAGGTCGAAGTCAAAGTTGAATATTGTGGCCTATGCCATTCCGATATTTCAGTACTCAATAATGACTGGGGATCTTCAGTCTATCCTGTTGTAGCCGGCCATGAAATTATTGGCACAATCACACAACTGGGTGCGGAAGCCAAAGGTTTAAAGGTCGGTCAGCGTGTCGGCATTGGCTGGACAGCAGAAAGTTGCCAGCATTGTGACTCATGTATTTCAGGTCAACAGGTCATGTGTACTGGGGGTCAAGTGGCCACAATTGTGGGTCATGCCGGTGGTTTCGCCGATAAAGTCCGTGCTGGCTGGCAATGGGCAATTCCTCTACCGGAAGATCTGGATCCGACCAGTGCCGGTCCCCTGCTCTGTGGTGGTATTACCGTATTTGATCCGATTCTGAAACATCAGATTCAGGCCATTCACCATGTCGGGGTTATTGGCATTGGCGGTTTAGGGCATATCGCCATTAAATTGCTCAAAGCTTGGGGCTGTGAGATTACTGCTTTTACCTCCAACCTGGATAAAACCGATGAGCTGAAAGCGATGGGCGCGGATCATGTGGTGAACAGCCGTGATCCGGCAGCAATTAAAAAACTGCGTGGTAAATTCGATCTGCTGCTCAGTACCGTGAATGTTACGTTGGACTGGCAGGCTTATCTGGCGACACTGGCACCGAATGGTACCGTGCATATGCTGGGCTTACCTTTAGAGCCGATGCAGATTTCGGCTGGCTCATTAATTGGCGGAGCCAAATCCGTGACTGGTTCACCGACAGGTTCTCCAGTAGCTTTACGTCAGTTACTGAAATTTGCTGCGCGTAAAAATATTACACCCCAAATCGAATTATTTCCAATGTCAGAAATCAATACAGCAATTGAACGTCTGCATTCTGGTCAGGCCCGTTACCGGATTGTACTGAAAGCAGACTTTTGATTTTATTCCTGATTGAATATAAATCTACCCTCTCCTAGGAATAGGGTAGATTTTCTTATAGGTATATTTATAAATATTTGGCCAGTTTCTGGGCCAGAAATTCAATAAACAGATGTACGCGTTTAGGCAAATGTTCCTGCCGGTGATAGATCGCATAATTTTTTGATAATGCAGCTCAATCTGGTCTTCAAACAGGGCCTGTAAACCACCTGGCTGTTAATCGTCTTTAACCAGAAAACTTGATAGACAGGTAATGCCGATCCCCTGTAAAGCCAGTTGACGGATGGTCTCTCTATTGAGAGCTTTAATCTTGTGCGCCACACGATTAAAGATTCGCCATCCAGCTAACGCAATGCTTCTGGCAATACCGGAACTGTCGAGGATTTATTCAGTTCCAGCTTCATTTTTTGCAACATCTGATAAGGCTGCTGCTGTACAAACATGTTTACAAAGGTCAGCGGGATAGAGCCTTCAGGATTGGCATAACCATAGGTAGAGACCTTGACCTTTTTCTCGCCTAAACGGTTAAAAGTCCAGTCACCTTCATAATGGGTCAAGCGTACATAATCCGGATTCAGTGGATAGCCCTTTTGAATAGCTTTGTTCTTAATCGTGATCTGGCCATTGGCTTCACGGATCATTTTCCCTTGTACCACTAAGTCCCGGTCTTTCAGCGGAAATGGGAAATCCAGCACCATATACAAGGTGAAATCGCCCTTTTTGTCATCCCGGGAGAGTACCTTCACATTGCCCATATAAGGCACCCATTTTACTGCATTATCGACATCAATAATCAGGTGCACCGCCTGTTCGATCGGTACATCATAGGTCGTTTCAGCTTTATACAGAAAAACCGGATTGTTCTTGTCTTGATAGGTCCAGACCTTGATATTATTTTTATTAATACTGAGTTTGGCATTTGGTACAGATTTAGGCTGTGCTGCGGCGGCAAATGCCACAGCACAGATCATGAGTATGACTTTTTTCATTCCATTGTCGTCTTATTTTAGTTTTAGTTATTCTTATACTTATAAATGATTTTGACGAAAATTTAAACTTGAATATCGTTAAAACCAAGTACATCTTTCATGTCATATTTGCGCGCTTCGCGACCAACTACCCAAGCCGCGGCACGTACTGCACCTGAAGCGAAGTTCATGCGGTTAGTGGCTTTATGGGTAATTTCAACGCGTTCGCCATCGGCAATAAACATCGCTGTATGCTCACCCACAATATCACCACCACGAATCGTTTGGAAGCCGATACTTTGGCGCTCACGTGGACCTGTATGGCCTTCACGATGATAGACTGCATCTTTTTTCAGATCACGGCCAAGTGCACCGGCAATTGCCTCACCCCACATCAGTGCTGTACCTGATGGTGCATCCACTTTATGACGATGGTGCGCTTCAATCACTTCAATATCAACGGTATCACCAAATACTTTAGATGCGAGCTCTAGTAGTTTAATTGACACGTTTACACCCACTGAATAGTTGGCAGCGTAGACCACAGGGGTTTCAGTTGCAGACTCATCGAGGTAAGCTTTTTGTTCGTCGTTGAGACCCGTGGTACCAATCACGATGGCCACGCCATTTTCACGGCACACTTTAAGGTGATGTATAGTGGCTGCAGGTGCAGTAAAGTCAATGACAACATCACAGTCTTTCACCACTTCTTCAAGGCTACCCACAACTTTTACGCCAACTGCACCAATACCTGCCATTTCACCTGCATCTGTACCAATTAAAGTACTTTCTGGGCGTTCAACTGCTGCGCCCAATTGATAGCCGGCTTCTTTCACCGCCTGAATAAGGATGCGCCCCATACGGCCGCCTGCACCTAAAATTCCAATGCGTGGTGTCGCTGACATAACATAGTCCTGATATTGATTCGAAATTGTTCTTACTATAGCAAAACTCGCTCCTAACACTAAGATTGATCGCATAAAAATCAATGAAAAGAATTAAAGAAGGTCATGAGCGTTTTTGATATGCAGGAAATGTTTAATTAAATTCTAAAGAGTCGGCTTTCTATAGAATATTGGGCAAGCTGTTTTTCCTGTATACACGATGAGCTCAGGATTAAAAATATAAAAAGCCCATAGGATAACCATGGGCCAGTTGTATGAGAGCAATACCTTGAAAATAGAAAACTAAAAATTCAGCTTTGAATATCTGAAAGATTTACTCTTCTAACAGACTTCTTAACATCCAGGCTGTTTTCTCGTGTACATTCAGACGTTGAGTCAGGATATCTGCAGTTGGCTGGTCATTTGCCTTGTCTACAATGTCAAACATGCTTCTTGCGGTACGGGCAACCGTCTCATGGGCATTGACCAGTAAGCGAATCATTTCCTCCGCTTTAGGAACACCTTCAATTTCCTCAATAGAAGTCAGCTTTGCAAACTGCTGATAGGTTCCTGGTGTCGGAAAGCCCAAAGAACGGATCCGTTCTGCAATAATGTCTAAAGCATTCCACTGTTCGGTATACTGCTGCATGAACATGTTATGTAAAGTATTAAATTGCGGGCCGGTGACATTCCAGTGAAAGTTATGGGTCATTAAATATAAGGTGTAGCTATCGGCAAGTAGTCTGGATAGACCTTCTACAATTTCCGCTCTGTCTTCGGCTGAAATACCAATATTTACTTTTATCATCTCGGTTACCTTAAATTTTAAAAAAATTATGCGTGATCAACTTCTTTATTCTTATAATCAGTTTAGCTACTTCAGCAAATTGCAAAAGATGAGATCAGTATCATTTATGTTAGCTTTGTTGAAATAACAGAGTAAGTTCAAGCCACAGGAATATAAAGTAAGACAGAGGTTTTACTAAGCAGTAAACTTATACACAAACCTTAAGAAGATACCAATTTTTTTCTCTTTAAAAATCGGTGAACTGTAAAGCTGAGGTCTAAAAAAAGGACGCCTGAGCGTCCTTTTTTATTTTCATTCAATTAGTCAAACAGACGATCAAAGAATGATTTTTTCTTCGGTGAAGATTGGCTACCTTCCCCATCCATTGATGCTTGCAGCTCTTTCAGCAATTCGCGCTGACGTGAAGTCAGGTTTACTGGTGTTTCAACCACAATACGGCATAACAGGTCACCAGTCATGCTGGTACGAACAGGTTTTACCCCCTTACCACGTAAACGGAATAATTTACCGGTTTGCGTACCTTCCGGGATTTTCAGGCTGACACGGCCATCCAGGGTTGGGATTTCAATCTCTTTACCCAATGCAGCATCAGCAATTGAAACAGGCACATCCATATACAGGTCAGCACCATCACGCTGGAAGATCTCGTGCTCACGCACTACCACTTCTACGTATAGATCGCCTGATTGACCATCACGGATCGCTTCACCCTTACCAGTTAAACGTACGCGGTCGCCATTGTCCACACCAGCGGGAATGGTAACTTCCAGGGTTTGCTTTCGATCAGATACGCCCGAACCATGACATTTATTACATGGATTCTTGATGATCTTGCCTTGACCACGACAGGTGCTACAGGTTTGCTGTACAGAGAAGAAGCCCTGCTGCATACGTACCTGGCCTGCACCATGACAGGTCGGACAAGTTTCCACATCATTCGGATTTTTGGAACCTTTACCATCACAGGCATCACATGGTGCAGGCGCAGTGAAGGTAATGGTTTTCTTGACGCCTTTGACTGCTTCTTCCAGGCTCAGTTCCATGACATAACGTAAGTCAGAACCACGGCGCGCACGTTGTTGCTGACGACTGCCACCAAATGCCCCACCAAAGATGTCACCGAACTGGCTGAAAATATCTTCTGCGCTAAAACCACCGCCGAAGCCGCCACCGCCGCCCATACCACCTTCAAAGGCCTGATGGCCCATGCGGTCGTACATGCTGCGCTTTTCGCTGTCAGACAGTACTTCATAAGCTTCTGAAGCTTCCTTGAACTTTTCTTCAGCTTCTGGATTGTCAGGGTTGCGGTCTGGATGATATTTCATCGCCAACTTACGGTAGGCTTTTTTAATCTCATCATCACTAGCGGTTTTAGCAACACCCAAAACCTCATAATAATCACGTTTAGCCATGTCTGGCGATGCTCCTCACGGAATTTTATTTAATACTTAACTGTGGTCTGAAATTGGGGGGCAAACCAGTTTTTACAAGGGGGAATATGAAAAAAAAATCGAAAGCTTAGAAAACAGCTTTGCTTTGATAGAATTTGGACACGCCCTTGAACCAGGCATTAATCATGAAAATAAACGCAATAAAGCTGAATACGACGCCAGCGACAGTGCAGGCTTTCACCCATAACATGCTGTCCCAAGCATAGAAAAAGAGTGGAATGAACCAGAGGGCTGCAAAAACAGCGAGCATGGTATAAATCACCACATTACGCATAATCCATAGCGCCTGTGCCTGTAGCCAGACTTCTGCATAGTCAACCTGAGCGACTTTGCGTGCTAACCAATAAGAAAAAATTCCAAAAATCACGGTAAAAGAGGCTAAAAACATGAACACATATGCAATGGCTACAGAGCGCCGCATTTGAGTTAAACTTTTTTGATTCATGTCTCTTTCAACCTCGTTGTCCGTTTCTGCAACACTGGAAAAACGGCAACTTCGCATTTTTTAAAATTGTAAAATTATCAGGCACTACTATATTAAAAAATTTAATATTTCGCACCTGATTTTAAGACAGTTTTAGACCGATTGCGAAGTTTTCTTTACCTTAAACCATTGCGCATACAAGGCCGGCAGGAAAAACAGGGTTAACAGTGTCGCCACAATCAGTCCGCCCATGATGGCAACTGCCATTGGGCCGAAGAAAATACTACGTGAAAGTGGAATCATGGCCAGTACAGCAGCCAGGGCAGTCAATACAATTGGACGGCAACGGCGTACCGTGGCATTGATGATGGCATCCCATGGTGATTCCCCAGCCTGAATATCCTGTTCGATCTGATCAATCAGAATCAGGGAATTACGCATGATCATGCCTGAGAGTGCAATCGTACCCAGCATGGCGACGAAACCAAACGGTTTATTAAACAATAACAGAAAGAGTACCACGCCAATGATGCCCAGTGGCGCGGTCAGGAACACAATAAAGGTCCGTGACATACTTCTTAGCTGGATCATCAGCAGGGTCAGAACCACTGCCAGGAACAATGGCATACCAGCATTCACAGATGTCTGACCACGTGCTGATTCCTCTACGGTTCCGCCTACCTCAATCAAGTAGCCACTTGGTAATTGAGCTTTAATGCTCTCCAAGACAGGAGCAAGCTGATTGACCACGGTGGCTGGTTGTAAATTACTACGGATATCCGCACGTACGGTAATCGTCGGCAAACGGTTACGATGCCAGATTAGTCCCTCTTCAAAGCTGTATTCAATATTGGCAATCTGCGCCAAGGGCACAAAGTTACCACGTGCAGTGGGTACCGCCAGACTGCTTAAAGATGCCACATCGACACGTTCAGCCTGCTCACCACGCAGACGGATTTCAATCAGCTCACGTTTTTCCCGGAACTGATCCAGTCCCGCGCCTGCAATGGAGCTGTTCAGGAAATTGGCCAGATCACTACTGCTCACGCCCATCTGACGGGCACGGTCCTGATCAATGTCTAATTTGATCACTTTACTTGGCTCGCCCCAGTCCAGATGCACATTGGTGGTGTTCTGGTTTTCGGCTACCTTGGCAGCGACTTTTTGTGCCCAGCTGCGTACCAGTGCCAAGTCTTCACCCGACACCCGGAATTGAAGTGGATAGCCGACCGGTGGACCATTTTCCAGCAAGGATACACGGGTACGTACTTCAGGTAACAGCAGACGAATCTGCTTGCTTAAAGATTCACGGATTTCATTGCGATCTTCTAGGGAAGAGGCCAGCACCACAAATTGGGCAAAGCTGGTTTGAGGCAATTGCTGATCGAGTGGTAAGTAAAAACGTGGTGAGCCTGTGCCAACATACACTACGTAATTATCAATCCCCTCCTGTTTAGACAGGAAAGCTTCGACTTTTTTCACGGCAGCTTCGGTGGCTTTCAGTGAAGCACCCTCTTCTAGTTTCAGATCGACCAGGATCTCCGCCCGATTGGAGGGTGGAAAGAACTGTTGCGGTACGAATTTAAACATGATGATCGACAGGACAAAAATTCCTACAGTCAACGCAATCACGGTCTTGCGATAAGTGACACAGGTATTTACCCAGCGTCTAAAACCCTGATAGAACCGGGTTTGATAAGGATCATGATGCTCCCCCGCATGATGCACAATCGGCTCTGGTTCAGGCTGCTTGCGCAGACGTGCCCATAAACGCTGATACCAGGGGGCTTTCTGGATCAGATCTCTATTAAAATCCGGCAGGAGTTTATCCCCTAGATAAGGAACGAACAACACTGCAGCGATCCAGGACACCAGCAAGGCAAGGGTCACCACCTGAAAGATGGAACGGGTATATTCCCCGGTACTAGATGCAGCAGTGGCTATCGGCAGGAAGCCAGCTGCCGTAATCAGGGTTCCGGTCAACATCGGAAATGCCGTGGTACGCCAGGCATGCCCGGCAGCTTCCAGCCGGCTATAGCCCTGTTCCATTTTGATCGCCATCATCTCAATGGCAATAATGGCATCATCAACCAGCAGGCCAAGTGCCAGAATCAAGGCACCTAAGGAAATCTTATGCAGACCGACATCAAATAGCTGCATCCCGGCAAAGGTCATCGCCAGTACCAAAGGAATTGAAAAAGCCACCACCAGACCAGGACGGAAACCGAGAGAGAAGAAACTGACCAGAAGCACGATAATTACCGCTTCCGCCAGCACCTTCATAAACTCGTTGATACTGCGTTTCACTGCAACCGGCTGATCTGATACTTTTTGCAGGTCCATACCGAGGGGCAGGGACTTCTGCAAGCGGGCGAATTCCTGTTCCAGATGTTTACCCAAGGCAATGATGTCCCCACCCTTACGCATCGATACCGCAATACCAATGCCGTTTTCCCCCATAAAACGCATGCGTGGCTGGGCGGGATCGGTAAAGCCGCGATAGACCTCTGCGACATCGCCGAGCTGGATGGTTTTACCATTCACATAGAGTGGCATCTGCTGTAGCTCTTCTACAGTCTGCAATGCACCGCTGACCCGAACCTGAATCCGGTCTGTGTCAGTTTCAAAGAAACCGGCATTGCTCATGGCATTTTGCTGTTGTAGCGATTGCTGAATGGCAGTGACTGGAATCCCCAGCTGTGCAGCTTTGGTATTAGAAATCTCAATCCAGATTTTCTGATCTTGCAGGCCAATCAGCTCAACTTTGGCAACATCTTTGACACGCTGTAATTGCAGTTGCAAACGGTCGGCATATTCTTTTAGTGTGGCATAGTCGAAATCTTTGCCTTTCAGCACATAGATATTGCCGAAAGTATCGCCGAATTCATCGTTAAAGAACGGACCTTGCACGCCTTGTGGCAGTTCATGCCGGATATCATTAATTTTCTTACGGACGTTATACCAGACATCAGGAACTTCTCTGGATCGCAGCGAATCCTTGGCCACAAAGGTCACCAGCGATTCACCTGGACGGGAATAAGCCATGATGCGGTCATATTGTCCCGTGGTCATCAGTTCCTTTTCAATCCGGTCCGTGACCTGCAAGGAAACTTCCTGTGCACTGGCCCCCGGCCAGTAGGTCTGTACCACCATCACCTTAAAGGTAAAAGGCGGATCTTCACTCTGTGACAGTTTGGAATAGGACATGATGCCGACCAGACCGAGCAGAATCATGAAATACAGCACCAGACCCTTATTTTTCAGGGCCCATTCGGAAAGGTTAAAATTCATGTTTAACCTCCAGCCCGTATAGTTACACTACGGTTCTGACGGTCAATCGGACGGATCTTTTGCTGATCCCGGAGCAGGTGAATGCCTCCAATCACTACATAATCATCTGCTTTGAGGCCACTCAGCACAGGCACAGAGTCACGGCCATAAGCACCAATCTGTACCGGGATCTTACGCACGGTAGCGTCCGGCTTAACGACCATCACATAGGCCTGACCATCCGTCGCAGAGACACTGGATAAGGGTACGCTCAGAGCATTGTCCTGAGTTTTGATAAAGAATACACGGGCACTTTGTCCGAGATGAATTGACTTCTGGCCTTCACGTAATGCCACCCGAACCGTAAAAGTCCGGGACTGATCTGCAGCCGGAGAAATCTCACGCACATAAGCACTGAATTTTTCATCTTTTTTCGACCAGAGGGTAACCCAAGCGGGCTGACCCACTTTAATTTCGCTCACCGCCTGTTCCGGTACCCCAATCACCACTTCACGATCTCCAGAGAGTGCAATTTCAAAGGCTGCCTGTCCTGCTGCCACGACCTGACCGACTTCAATATGACGTGCAGTAACCACGCCATTTTTATTGGCAATTAAGCGGTTATACCCCGTCTGGTTACGGCTGACATCATAATTGGACTGGGCCTGTTTCAGATTAGATAGAGCGGCCTTATATTGATTCTCGACTGCATCATATTGCGAGCGGCTGACCGCATTGGCCGGCAGTAACTGTTTAAAACGGTTCAGTTCATCTTCCGCAATTTTGGCTGCAGACTGGGCACTTTCCAGTTGGGCACGTGCTGCGTTTAACTGCAGTTCTGCATCCTTGACATCTAAGCTTGCCAGTACTTGCCCTACCCGAACCTGATCCCCGACATCGACATAACGCTGGGTGATCTGACCAGCGACCCGAAACGCCAGTGGCGTTTGCTGACGTGCCTGTACATCCCCGGCATAGCTTTTCTGTTCTAAATAGGAGGTATTCGGCTGAGTTACCATGACAAAGGGAACTTCCTGTTCTGTTGCCGCATTGTTTTTGCTGCATCCCCCTAAGGTCACACTGCAAGCTATAATCATGCCGGTCAGGACGTACTGAATCGTGCTCATGTTGTCTGCTCTTATCAAATAATGATTTTTCTGGTCGATAGACTGCGCTATAGTGAACTGGTTATTTTTTAATTAATATACCATGCGGTACACTAATTAGAATTACCCCCATAAAACAATGACCATTTTTATTTTTTTGGAAAAAAATGTGCAAATTCCCGTAGGACGTCCTAAAGATCTCGAAAAGCGCCGGCGGATTCTGGATGCGGCCAAACACCTGTTTTTGCAGCATGGCTATCATGGTTCCAGTATGAACCAGATTGCGCAGACTGCGGGCGTGACCAAGCTGACGGTGTATAACCATTTTCAGGACAAAGCCACACTGTTTACCTGCGCAATTGAAGATACCTGTGAGCACCTAATTCCAGCCAGTCCAACGACACTGCTGCATGCCGAGAGCAATTTTCGTGATGCGTTGCATGAAGCCTGTATATTGTCGATGAATATGGTCAATCTGCCGGAAGCGATTAAACTGGATTTACTGCTAATGGAACTGGCTTCCGAGCAAAGTCCTTTAACCCAACAATTCTTTAATGCCTCGCATCTGCGATTAAGCCAGCTCTGGCAAGAGTTCTTTCATCTGGCCCAGAGCTATCATTTTATTCAGCAAGATGATCCATTGCGTCAAACTGAACTGATGCTCTCACTGCTATTTGGTAACCGGCATCAGAAAGTTCTGCTGGGCGTGTTTCCCGTACCTGCCTTAGAACAACAGCAAATAATTATTCAGGACGCTATTCATATTTTCTTATTGCGCTATGCCGCCTAAACTGCCAATTTGTAATTAGATTCATACAAATTGGCATTCACCTTGCTATTTTATAGGCAGGTCGTGTCCGACTTTTGTCTGTAACGGGCTTGGAATGCTTTCCAGGTGCGGTATAGTCAGGAAATGCAACAGAGGGAATATAAAAATGGCTCAACAAATTGATGCACCACTACGCGAAGACGTACGTTTACTGGGCAATCTGCTCGGTGAAACCTTAAAGCTACATGCGGGGCAGGATTTGTTTAATCAGGTGGAACAGATTCGGGCGCTTTCCAAAGGTGCTCGCGACGGCCAGCTAGAAGCAGAAAAACAACTCGAACAGCTATTTCTCAGTCTGGAAGATGATGAAATTCTTCCGCTTACCCGTGCCTTTACCCACTTCCTGAACTTTGCCAATATTGCCGAGCAATATCATGTGGTGCGTCGTCGCCGTCAAAGCGAATTTGATGAAACTGCCGAATCGCCAAATCCCCTGGTTCCCCTATTTGAAAAATTTAAACAGCAGGAAATTTCCGCTGAAAGCCTATATCAGCAGATCTGCGAACTGAAAATTGAACTGGTACTGACTGCGCATCCGACTGAAGTCAGCCGCCGTACCCTGATTCAAAAATATGATGGTATCAATGACTGTCTGTCCAAATGCGACCAGCAGAAACTTACCCCTCGTGAACGCCAAGCCGTTTTGGCCGAACTGAAACAGCTAATCACGTCTGCCTGGCAGACTGATGAAATCCGTCAGCATCGTCCGACACCAGTCGATGAAGCCAAATGGGGCTTTACTACCATTGAACAGACCTTATGGAATGCAGTACCAAAATTCATCCGAGAACTGGATGGCATGGTACAGGAACAGTGCGGTCAGTCATTACCGCTCAGTGTGGCGCCAGTACGTTTTGCCTCCTGGATGGGGGGTGACCGTGACGGTAACCCGAATGTAACTCATCACATTACTCAGGAAGTACTGTGGCTGTCACGCTGGAAAGCTGCTGATCTGTATTTACGTGATATTGAAGATCTGCGCTGGGAACTGTCGATCCAGCAATGCAGTGAAGAACTGCAACAGGCGCTGGGCAGCTCACATCCGGAACCTTATCGTGAATATCTCCGTGACACCCGTGAACGCCTGAAAGCAACACGTCACTGGCTGGCAGAAAAACTGCATGGCAATGATGCCGATGACAGCCAGGTAATTAAAACCAAAGATGAGTTATTACAGCCTTTATTGCTGTGCTATCGCTCGCTGCTAGCGTGCAATCTGCCAGAAATTGCCAATGGCAAACTGCTGGACTTTATTTACCGTGTGAACAGTTTCGGCATTGAATTGCTGAAACTGGATATCCGTCAGGAATCTGGCCGTCACCGTCAAGCGATCTCTGCGATTACGGAGTATCTTGGCTTAGGTAATTTTGAAACCTGGACTGAACAGGCACGTCAAAATTTTTTATTACAGGAACTACAAAGCAAGCGTCCGTTATTACCAAAATACCTCAATGAACCGGCCGGCAGCCTGATTGAGCATCCGGATGTGCAGGAAGTCTTCGCGACCATGCGTACGCTGGCAGAACAGCCAAGTGAATCACTCGGTGCCTATATCATTTCGATGGCGGAATATCCAAGTGATGTACTGGCGGTTTTATTGCTGCAAAAAGAAGCAGGTATCAAGCAGGCTTTACGTGTAGTGCCTCTCTTTGAAACTTTGAAAGATCTCGATGGCGCAGCCAGTACCATGTCGACCCTGTTCAATATGCACTGGTATAAACAGCATATTCAGGGCAAGCATGAAGTCATGATTGGCTATTCAGATTCAGCCAAGGATGCCGGTTTTATGTCTGCCAACTGGGCGCAATACCGTGCCCAAGAGGAACTGACGGTTGTTGCCAAACAGCATGATATCCAGCTGACGCTGTTCCATGGCCGTGGCGGTTCAATCAGCCGGGGGGGTGCTCCAACACAACAGGCTCTGTTCTCACAACCGCCCGGCTCGATCTCGGGGGCGATTCGTGTCACTGAACAGGGTGAGATGATCCGCTTCAAGTTCGGTCTGGAAGGCATCGCGCTACAAAACCTGGAGATCTATACCGCGGCAACACTGGAAGCAACGCTATTGCCGCCCCCTGTGCCGAAAACAGAATGGCGTGACCTGATGCATCAGATGACCGATTTATCGGTACAGGTCTATCGTCAGACAGTCCGTGAAAATCCTCACTTTGTAAAATACCTGCGTACCGTCACCCCAGAACTGGAACTGCAAATGCTGCCCTTAGGTTCACGTCCAGCGAAACGTAAAGTCAGTGGCGGGATTGAATCTTTACGTGCAATTCCATGGGTGTTTGCCTGGACCCAGATCCGTTTGATGCTACCTGCCTGGCTCGGTACCGGTGCTGCATTAAATGAGGTACTGGATCAGGGTCAACGTGCCACACTCGATGAAATGCTAGCGCAGTGGCCATATTTCCAGACCCTGATTGATATGCTGGAAATGGTCCTATCCAAAGCAGATGGTGATGTGGCATTGTATTATGAGTCACACTTGACTCATGATCCCGACCTGAAAGTATTGGGTGAGGAACTGCGTCAACGCCTGAAAGATGCGGTACAAACGCTGCTGACCTTAAAAGGTGAATCCAAACTGCTGACCAGTAACGATGTGCTGGATCAATCAATGCGTGTGCGTAAGCCCTATTTACTGCCGCTGCACTTGTTACAGGCCGAACTGATGAAACGCCGTCGTCTGTATCTGGCAGAGCAAAATGCTGAACATACCCCGGTAGATCATGCCTTAATGGTTAGTATTGCCGGAATTGCCGCTGGTTTACGTAATACGGGCTAAGTAATTTTTAATCATGAAGAAGCACATCTCCATGATGTGCTTTTTTATTGATCAGTCAATAGCCAAAAAAAGCTTTCTTTTATATATCACATTAGATTTATTTATAGATCATCCCAAGAAGTAGCTGATGAATTAATCTACTGATTTCACTTTATTTTTAAACCATTTTACTTTTACCACACGGTAAAATATTAAATAAAGTCATAGAATTAATTTGAACAAAAATTTTGTTTTGGTAATTAAATCTTCGAAAGAACAAGAGTATGATGTGCTCAATTTATCTTTTGAGTGCTCATTTTATGTCCAGTTGGTTTCCCAAATGGCGCCCTTATGAGGGCAGTATCGATGCACGACCAGTAGGTACCGCAGAGTATTTACCACCCGCACAAACTGTAATTCTGGGTGTACAACACGCTTTTGCAATGTTTGGTGCCACTGTACTGGCACCGTTTTTAATGGGCTTTGATCCAAACCTGGCAATTTTAATGTCAGGGATCTGTACCATTCTGTTCTTTATAATGACAGGTGGTCGAGTTCCAAGTTATTTAGGTTCAAGCTTTGCCTTCATTGGTGTAGTGATTGCGGCAACTGGTTATGCCGGTGGTGGTGGCCTCAATCCGAATATTGGCGTTGCAGCAGGCGGGATTATTGCCTGTGGTATCTTCTATGCCTTGATGGGTTTTCTGGTCATGGCAACAGGAACCCGCTGGATTGAGAAACTGATGCCACCAGTCGTCACTGGTGCGGTGGTCATGATCATTGGCTTGAACCTGGCTCCTGTAACTGTAAAAAGCGTGATGGGCAATACCTTTAATATGTGGATGTCTTTGGTCACAGTATTGTGTATGGGTTCAATTGCCGTATTCACCCGTGGTCTATTACAGCGTCTACTTTTATTGGTCGGCCTGTTATTGGCTTATCTGATCTATTTCGTGCTCAGCAATGTCATGGGTTATGGCACTGCAATTAATTTCCTGCCAATTCAGCAGGCTGCCTGGTTTGGCTTACCGACCTTCCATGCGCCGACTTTCGAATTGAATGCCATGCTGATTATTGCACCAATTGCCTTGATTCTGGTCGCTGAAAACCTTGGGCATATTAAAGCAGTCGGCGCGATGACTGGAGAGAACCTGGACCCGCATATCGGTAAAGCCTTTGTTGCGGATGGGGTTGCGACTACGTTAGCAGGTGGTGTTGGTGCTCCGGGGATGACCACGTATGGTGAAAATATCGGTGTGATGGCAGTCACCCGTGTCTACTCAACTATTATCTTTGCCGTAGCCGGTGTATTTGCAGTCTTCCTTGGCCTATCACCGAAGTTTGGTGCAATTATTCATACCATTCCAACGGCAATTCTGACTGGTGCTTCGATTGTAGTCTTTGGTTTGATCACCATTGCCGGTGCAAAAATCTGGATTGAAAATAAAGTCGACTTCTCACAAAACAAAAACCTGATGGTTGCGGCTGTGACCATTATTTTAGGTACGGGTGACTTTGCCCTGACCTTTGGTGATTTCAACCTGGGTGGAATTGGTACTGCAACATTTGCAGCCTTATTCCTGAACTGGTTCTTCAGCCTGGTCGATAAAAAATAGATTCCAAGTAATTAATTTAATAGCAGCTGCCAAGGCTGCTTTTTTTATGTCAGAAGAATTGTTTAAGATAGGTGGATTCTTTGCAATGAGCATCCTGTAGATGCGTCTGGATTTATTTGATTTACAGCTGTTTTTAAATATTGTTGAAACTGGCAGCCTGACCAGGGGTGCCGAATACTCGTCAATTTCCTTGCAAGCTGCCAGTGAAAGGATTAAAAAACTGGAACAGCACTATCAGGTCAACCTGTTCATCCGTCATTCTGGCGGAGTAAAACTCACTTTTGCCGGACAGGTCTTCGCTGAACATGCTCAAGCCATCCTGCAACAGGGACAACAGCTGTCACGAGCTATGGCAGTTTTTAGTGAAGGACAGCATTCTAATATCAGCTTGTGGTGTAACTCATCGGCACAAAGTGAATATCTTCCCCTGTTGCTACCCAAGTATCTGGTTAATAACCCCAATATCCAGATTGATCTAAAAGAAGCAGAGAGCAATGACATCATTGCAGCATTGACCAATGGCACTGCCAAACTCGGTTTAATTTCCAGCTTCTTTGCTGCTCCACAGTTGCAAACCCTGGAATTTTCAGATGATCCTTTGGTGCTAATCTGTCCGGAACAGCATGATCTAAGTACCGGCAAGGCATTGAAATTAGGGGACTGTCTGAATTATCCCTTTGTGGGTTTAATGCAATATCACTCCTTACAACAGTCTATTGAAGCTCAGGCAAGATTACTCCACTGCGAAATCCAATACCGCTTACGCTTACCGAATTTTGCCGCCATTGCTCAGGTGGTTGCGAATGGTGTGGGCATTGCTATCATGCCGCAACGTGCTGCGCAACGTTTGGCCAAGCTCTATGCATTTAAGCAAATCCAGTTGACTGGAGATTGGGCTAACCGCAAGTTACTATTAGCTGCGAAAAATTTTGATGAACTGAGTGCTGCCTATCAACATTTTAGCCAGTTTTTACTTTCTGCCGAGATTCAGAAAGTCTTGGATTAAATCCAGCCGAACTGGTGTAGCATCATATAACTGCCCAGAGCAATCAGACCGATAAAAAATACAGTACGGAATTTCTGCTCAGGAATGCGATAGCGAATTTTCTTACCCAACCACATGCCGATGAGCGCAGGAACTAAAGCAATTGCCGACATCGCATAATCGATCGGAATGTCTTCCACAGGATTTTGATGCAGGAAGATCGCCAGACACAAAGTCGAGGTGGTAAAGACTAAGCCTAAAGCCTGTACCAGATCATCACGTTTTAAATGTAAGGTTTGTAGATAAGGGACAACCGGAATCACCACGACCCCTGTGGCAACGGTTAAAGCACCACCGAGATAACCCATAATTGGAGACAGCCAGCACTCATACCGGCTTAAATCCGGCATCTTTTTCGCACATAAGCCATACAGCCCGTATAAGGCCAACATCCCGCCTAACAGAGCTTCGCTGTGAAATTCAGAATGTCCCAGGGTCGGGAAAACACTCCACACTGAACCGACGATGATGCCTAACAACAACAGCCAAAAACGGCGTATCAGCTGTAACACATGACCTTCAGCAAAGAGTTGCCAGAAATTGGTCAGCATGGAGGGAATGATCAGTAAAGTTGCCGCTTGAAAAGGACTCATGAAAATGGTCAGTAAACCCATAGAAACCGCGGGTAAACCTAAACCAATCGTACCTTTAATTAGACCTGCCAAGGTAAAAATGGCAATAACGAAAGCAATCATCTGATGATCCCAAATTTATTTAGGACCATGCTATAAAAATTACTACCAAAGAAAAATCAGGGTTTTAAGGATACAGCCTCAAGCAAATCTTGAGGCTCAAGATGTACTTTGCTGGAAAGCATCCGATTGACCAGCACAGATTTTAAATAAAGAGCGCTTAAGGACGAAATTCTTTCAGTTCGCGCTGAATAAAATGCTGGAACATTTCCCGATACAGGTGCTCGATAAACACTGGATCAATGCCCTGCTTTTGAGCTTGGGCTTTGACATTTTCAACAACCTGCTCCATCCGTTCCGGAGATTGCAGATCAGTTTCAGTTTTCTTGAAACGGGTGGTTTGATCTACATAAAACTGGCGCGCAGCAATCAGCTCAACCAAAGCTGTATCAATCGCGTCAATCTGCTCACGTGCATGTTGTAATGATTCAGCTTTTACTTTGTTCATGTTTATTCAGTTCACTTTCAGTTTGATTATCACTCTTATACTTTTCTTCTAACACATTACTGAAAATACTTTCAATCATCCAGACACGATATAAGCTATTAAATACAAAACTTTGATTATCAATCCGAAGTTCCAGCACCGGCAAGTTGGGCTGAGACTTCATTTCACAGAGCATATCATTGTCTCTAAGCTTAGCCTGAATATCTTCTTCGGTCAGTTGCCCAACTCCCAGTTCCTGCTGTAAGGCATTGAAATGTGGGGTATAACTCAAGTCACGTCCACGCGTCCAGACCGCGTGCAAAATCCGGTACATCGCATCCACCCGCCCTTCTTCCGGGCAGCTGTAATACAGCTGTGCCATCGGCAAAATGCTTTGTACCGTCGGTCGGCAAAATGGGGTAAATTCGACTTCAGTCCGTTTTGACAGACGCGTTGCCAGTCCCCAGTCAAAGCCATCACGGCCACGATAAGACAGCGGATAGACATTCAGATGGATATTATAAAAATCAGCCAGTTCTTCCTTAATATAGGCCAGCAACAGCCAGGAAATTGGATCTTCCAGGGCAATATACAGATCCAGTTCTGGATCTAAGCCCTGAATTTCATTCAGTTCTTCAGCATCACTGATCAGGTGCTCACGCCATTCAATATGATTGATCAGGAAGATTGGATTACCCGTCAGTAATTTTTGCTGTTTCAGACGGCGGGTTAAACGCAGCAGATCATCTACCGCATGATACTGACGGCCACCGAAATCAAAATAGCTGGCCAAAACCGGGGTTGTGTCAAAGACCCGTTCAGAAAAATCCTGTAGCTGATGATGGCGACTGGCCATGGTATGCAAGGTACGCAGTTTGCCATACTGCTTTTGCCACAGCATATGAAAGATATCTTCCAGCAGATAAAGAAAATCCTGGCCACGCAATGGTGTTCGGCGCAGAATAGTTTCGGCCTGTTTTAAAGCTTCTGCAGTAGGTAATTCTGGCATTTCATGAAAGCTGAAACGATGCTGTCTGGAGAGAATTTTGGCATCATTAATACAGTAATTTTGCCATTCTTCAAAAGACATCTGATTCGGTATTTCGCCACGTTGATTCGAAATTACCACCTTCAACGGTTTTAATTCCGGACTCAGGATCTCTTCCAGTTGTGGTAACAGCTGCACCGCCAGATAGCTATACACATCATCCAGCCGCAGATAAATCGTTAGGCCATCTTCAGCAGATAGCACCGCCTGGCGGGTTGGCTTTTGATAAAACCAACTCGATCGGATTGGATCGAACCAACGGCGTAACAGGGACATGAGATCAGCCTCAGTAGAGAACAACGCAGCAGATGACAGCGTCTAACTGCTACAGGATACTATCTTTTTCACCAGAATAGCAGATCACCTGGATCTGCTGTATGTGAAAAAACTTATATCAATTCAAGACAAAATGATCAATGTTTGCAGAGCCTTTAGATCTCAAGATTTAGGTCAGTCACTGCCCCAGTTTCTGCACCAGAGGTCAGTTTGGCAAACTTGGCTAATGCTCCATGCGTGTAATTCGGTTTTGGTTTAATCCAGGCGGCCTGACGTGCAGCGATTTCCTCATCCGAGACATGCCAGGTCATTTCACGGGTTTCGGCATTTATCGAAATCTCATCACCATTTTGTACCAGACCGATCGGTCCACCTTCATAGGCTTCAGGGGTGACATGACCAATCACAAACCCATGACTACCACCGGAGAATCGACCATCGGTAATCAGTGCTACGGAATCCCCTAAGCCTTTACCAATAATCGCTGAGGTCGGTTTCAGCATTTCTGGCATGCCTGGTCCACCTTTAGGACCAACACCGCGAATTACTACCACTTCACCCGGCTGAACTTCACCATCCAGAATCCCGCGCATGGCGCCCTGTTCACCCTCAAAGACCCGTGCTGGTCCTTTGAAGTAAAGACCTTCCTTACCGGTAATTTTGGCCACGGCACCTTTTGGTGAAAGGTTACCTTTCATAATGATCAGATGTGAATCTTTTTTCACCGGCTGGTCAAATGGCAGGATAATCTGCTGACCTTCAGGATAATCTTTTACATTCGCCAGGTTTTCTGCCAGAGTTTTACCAGTCACAGTCAGGCAGGAACCATCCAGCATGCCGGCATCCAGCATACGTTTCATCAATGGTTGAATCCCGCCAATCGCAATCAGCTCCGACATCAGATATTTACCCGATGGACGTACATCAGCGACTACAGGAATGTCTTTACCAATCCGGACAAAGTCATCCAGACTGAGCTCTACACCTGCGGTATGCGCCATAGCCAGCAAATGGAGTACACCATTGGTCGAACCACCCAAAGCAATCAGCACTTTAATTGAATTTTCAAAAGCCGCTTTGGTCATAATGTCACATGGCTTGATATCCAGACGTAACAGATTCATCACGGCTTCACCAGCACGGGCACAGTCGATCTGCTTGTCTTCAGAGACGGCTTCCTGTGCAGAAGAACCCGGCAGGCTCATACCGAGTGCTTCAATCGCAGAAGCCATAGAATTCGCGGTATACATTCCGCCACAAGAACCCGGACCCGGCAAAGCAACTTCTTCAATATGCTTGACCTGAATCGCATTGATTTCACCTTTGGCATGCTGTCCGACTGCTTCAAATACGGAAATCATGTCGGTATGACCTTCACCCGGTTTGATGGTACCGCCATAAATAAACAGACCTGGTCGGTTTAGACGTGCCAATCCCATGATGCAGCCCGGCATATTTTTATCACAGCCACCAATGGCAATTACGCCATCATAGGCCTGACAGCCGACCACTGCTTCAATCGAATCCGCAATGATTTCACGGGACAGCAAGGAATATTTCATACCTTCGGTACCATTAGAAATCCCGTCGGAAATGGTAATGGTATTGAAGATGATGCCCTTGCCACCCGCAGCGCTCACGCCCTGTTCTACCGTTCTGGCCAGACCGTCAATATGCATATTACACGGGGTGACATTGGCCCAGGTCGAAGCAATGCCAATAAAAGGACGAGTAAAGTCTTCATCCTGAAAACCCGTGGCACGCATCATGGAACGGGCGGGTGCATTTTCAATACCTTCATAAACGGGCGCGGAATGTTCTCGGATATTGTCTTTACTCATCTTATTTTGTCCTGGATGTAATTCTTGTGAAGCCTGAAAGCTGTCTAGGTTTTATCCGATTGTATAGAAAGCGGTGTCGACATTAAAGTAAGACTCTGTGTATCACCTAAGTCTGTTTTTCTCTTGCTATAGGCGAATGAATAAAAGCGATATCAATGTCGCTGCTTTGCACTCATCTTAAAGCAATGCTTTAAACTTGTTCAGGCAATAGAGTCAGCGCAATAAAAGCATTTTTTTACTTTTGCGCTATCAAAAGTAAAAGTCTGCCTATGCAAAAATTATTAGAACCCTAAAAGTGATTTGAGGCAGTGAATTATCAAACAATCAGACTAGCATTTGCAGTGCAATATCAGGGGGTTGCAATATGACCTGACTCGGACTTTTAAAGCTGAGTCTTTTTCTTGGACGATGGTTCAAATGTTAGAGAACTGAGATAGATTCATTCACATAGTCATTCAAATCATTGCCTGGCGCATTTTTAATATATGTGCTTAA
This sequence comes from Acinetobacter sp. CIP 101934, assembly GCF_000369585.1. Taxonomy (NCBI): domain Bacteria; kingdom Pseudomonadati; phylum Pseudomonadota; class Gammaproteobacteria; order Moraxellales; family Moraxellaceae; genus Acinetobacter; species Acinetobacter sp. CIP 101934. The sequence goes on from NZ_KB850094.1 coordinate 122,376, forward strand.
TTCAACTGATGAAGATCAAGTTCTTCATTGGATGCCAAGATCACAGATCCAAGAATCGGAGCTCCCAAAATTACAGGAACAGCTAAAATCCAGAATACGACGGTGTAATGTGGATCAAAGAAAAATTGAATACTAAGTGCGGCTAAAATCATAATGAGCACTAAAATTACGACAAAGCGGCTAATAAATTTCATTGACATGCGTGTAATCACTTTTGCATTGATACTGTATTTTTACTATACACCTACTTTTATTAAGACTTTATTGGTTTTAAATATCTAAAGTACTGCCATGATTGATTTTATGAAAGTTCACGTGATTTACCCAACCTTAAATATCTAAGAAATAAAAAAAAGCACTCCATCTGGAATGCTTTTTTGTGCTATAAAAATTTACAGCTTAGATATCACGTACTGCACCTTTCGCAGCACTCGTGGTGTGCATTGCATAGGCTTTCAAGGCTTTAGAAATCTTGCGTGGACGCTCTTCCGCAGGCTTCCAACCTTTGGCTTCTTGCGCTGCACGACGTTCTGCCATTACAGCATCCTCAACAGCCAAATGAATCGTACGATTCGGAATATCGATTTCGATACGGTCGCCATCTTCAACCAGACCAATCGCACCACCTTCCGCAGCTTCTGGTGACACGTGACCAATTGAAAGACCTGATGAACCACCCGAGAAACGACCATCTGTTACAAGTGCACAGTCTTTCCCTAAACCTTTTGATTTCAGGTAGCTGGTTGGATACAACATTTCTTGCATACCTGGGCCACCACGTGGGCCTTCGTAACGAATTACAACCACATCGCCGGCCGTGATTTTACCGCCCAAGATCGCTTCAACTGCTGAATCCTGGCTTTCAAATACACGTGCTGTACCGTTGAACTTCAAGATCGACTCATCTACACCAGCCGTTTTTACAATACAGCCATCCAGTGCGATGTTGCCATAAAGTACTGCCAGACCGCCGTCTTTAGAGAAGGCATGTTCGGCATTGCGGATCACACCATTTTCACGGTCACCATCTAAACGTGAGTAGTAGCGGTCTTGTGAGAATGCGGTTTGTGTTGGTACACCGCCCGGTGCTGATTTAAAGAAGGTATACACTTCTTCATCTTCAGTACGGATAATGTCCCATTTATCCAAGGCATCTTTTAAAGTTGCTTCATGGACGGTGGGTACAGAGGTATCCAACAAGCCTGCGCGATCCAGTTCACCCAAGATCGACATGATGCCACCAGCGCGGTGTACATCTTCCATATGTACGTCCTGCTTTGCAGGTGCAACTTTACACAGGACTGGCACTTTACGAGACAGACGGTCAATGTCATTCATGGTGAAATCAACACCAGCTTCATGAGCAGCTGCCAATAAGTGAAGTACCGTATTGGTTGAACCGCCCATCGCGATATCTAAAGTCATAGCATTTTCATACGATGCTTTGGTTGCGATATTGCGTGGCAGCAAGCTGTAATCATTTTGCTCGTAGTGACGTTTGGTGATCTCTACGATGAGTTGACCTGCTTTTTCGAATAACTTTTTACGGTTTGCATGTGTAGCAAGTGTTGAACCATTACCTGGTAAAGACAGACCCAATGCTTCAGTTAAGCAGTTCATTGAGTTCGCTGTGAACATACCAGAACATGAACCACAAGTTGGACATGCAGAACGTTCATATGCTGCAACTTCTTCATCAGTGAAGCTATCATCTGCTGCAACCACCATGGCATCAACAAGGTCAATCGCGTGTTCATTACCACGGATTTTCACTTTACCGGCTTCCATTGGGCCGCCTGACACGAATACGACTGGAATGTTCAGGCGCATTGCCGCCATCAGCATCCCCGGTGTGATTTTGTCACAGTTCGAGATACAGACCATCGCGTCAGCACAGTGTGCATTCACCATGTACTCAACCGAGTCCGCGATCAGGTCACGTGAAGGCAGTGAATACAACATGCCATCATGACCCATCGCGATACCATCATCCACAGCAATGGTATTAAATTCTTTTGCTACGCCGCCTGCTTGTTCAATCTGACGCGCCACCAATTGACCGAGGTCTTTAAGATGTACGTGGCCCGGAACGAACTGGGTAAATGAGTTGACCACTGCAATAATTGGCTTGCCGAAGTCTTCATCCTTCATACCAGTGGCGCGCCATAAGCCACGCGCACCCGCCATGTTTCTTCCGTGTGTCGATGTTTTTGAACGATAGTCAGGCATTGTGTTATTCCAACAAAGGTTGTGCTTGAGATGAATGAGTTCATTCACTCTGGCGAAATCTGTCTGATCGAGAGCATGAAATCAGTCGAAAATTGAACATATCATACACCAAGTTACACGGCGGATCAGGCGCTTATCGATGTGACAGGATGGGATATGCTCAGAGCAGTTTCAGTACGTACACGATTAAAATCTTTTATTAAAAACTACTATACCGCTATCGTTCCAGTTTAAATACAAAACTTTCATGAATATTTTTTACAATTTGCATGAGTTTTTTTTATATGAAATTTGAGTGATTTATCACGGTAATGGGCAGTGCTGAGCTTTAAGCTTTTACTGAATTAGGCTGCGAATTGCCTTATGCCTTATAATGCCTTTAAGTTTATTTGGAATTTCATCCGTGAAAATCATTTTTGCAGGCACACCAGAATTTGCAGCCACTGCATTGGCTGCGCTGCTAAAAACCGACCATGAGATTGTGGCGGTGTATACCCAGCCGGACCGTAAAGCGGGTCGTGGCCAAAAACTCACTGCATCTGCGGTTAAACAGCTGGCACTGGAACACAATATTCCGGTCTATCAACCGCTACACTTTAAATCTTCAACAGATGAAGGTCTGGCAGCTCAAGCTGAGTTAAAAGCCTTAAATGCGGATGTCATGGTAGTGGCAGCTTATGGTCTGATCCTGCCGCAAGTGGTATTAGATACACCGAAATATGGCTGTCTGAATATTCACGGTTCATTACTGCCGCGATGGCGTGGTGCCGCACCGATCCAGCGTGCCATCGCTACGGGTGATGCCGAGACTGGTGTGACCATTATGAAAATGGCGCCTGGTCTGGATACTGGCGACATGATGTATAAAACCATCTGCCCGATTGAGCCACAAGACACCTCTGCTTCTTTGCATGACAAGCTGGCTCAGCAAGGTGCTGAAGCAACAGTCAAAGTGCTGGAATCAGAAGAATCTCTACAGCACTATCTTGATCACCGCGAAGTGCAGGATGAAGCGCTTACGGTTTATGCACATAAATTGTCCAAGGCAGAAGCTAAAATTGATTGGACTCAGGATGCGGTCACGATTGACCGCAATATCCGTGCATTTAATCCATGGCCTGTGGCATTTACGCCTATTGATGAAACAAATAACCTGCGCGTTTGGGGTTCTTTGTTATCTCATGAAAATGCGGAAGGCAAGGCACCTGGAACTATCCTCGCGCTAGATAAAAATGGCGTACATGTGGCTTGTGGTGATCAAAAAGCTATTTGCCTGACCTCACTGCAGTGGCCGGGCGGTAAAGCGCTGAATCCGGTTCAAATTAATCAAACCCAAAAATTACATGTAGGACAAATACTGGCATGAGTCATTACGAAGCTGGCACATCGCACCTGAACTTACGTGCCCAGGTGATTCGCACCCTGCTCGCGGTACAGCAAGGGCAATCGCTTGCCAGTGTTTTGCCACAACATCTTGGCAAAGTGGCAGAGCGTGACCGTGCTCTATTCCATGAACTGGTTCTTGGGACACTGCGTCAGTGGTATGCGCTGAAAAGCGTGACCCTACCATTACTGGTGAAACCGATTAACAATAATACGGTCGAAACCTGTCTCTATGTTGGTCTGTACCAGCTACTGGAAACCCGGATTGCGCCGCATGCCGCAATTTCTGAGACCGTAACGGCGGTTAAACAGCTCGGTTATCAGGCTTTAAGTGGTGTAGTGAATGCCATCTTGCGTCGTGTTTCACGTGAAACACCTGAATTCCAGGCAGTATTAAAACAGGCGCATGGTTCGCCAAGCTGGTTATATAAACGCTTAAAGAAAGACTGGCCTGAACAGCTACTGGAACTTAGCACTGAACTGAAGCAGGTGGCCCCACTGACCTTACGCGTCAATGAACGTCAGGTAAGCCGTGATGAGTACTTAGAAATTCTGGAAGAGCATGATATTACTGCGCATGCCTGCAGTATTTCTGAAGTGGGTATCGTGCTGGATGAGAGTGTCCATATACCGCACCTGCCCGGCTTCGATGTCGGTGGTTTCTCGGTACAGGATGAGCATGCCCAACTCTGTGCCACTTTACTGCCCAACCTGAATAATAAATATGTCGTCGATGCCTGCGCAGCACCGGGCGGCAAGACTGCACATATACTAGAAAAATACAGTCCTAAAAAGCTGATTGCACTGGATCAGGATGCCAAACGTCTATTGCGCGTCCAGGAAAACCTGGAACGTCTGCTACTTGAAGGTGAGCATGTAGAAATCGTTACTGCTGATGCGATCAGCTGGCAGGCAGCTGAGCAGCCGGACTGTATCGTACTGGATGCACCCTGCTCAGCGATTGGTGTGATGCGTCGTCATCCAGATATTCGCCTGCTGCGTCAATCCACTGATATTGCCCAGACGGTGGAACTGCAAAAACTGATTCTGGAAAATATGTGGCAGCAGCTGAAAGTTGGCGGTACTTTGCTTTATATCACCTGTTCGATTCTAAAAGCAGAAAATGAACAGCAGATGGTCGAGTTCTTTACTACCCATGCGGATGCCAAAGAAATCAAGATCGAAGCGAATTGGGGTATTGAGCAGATTCATGGTCGTCAGCTGTTACCGAAAGCGGGTCAAGGCGATGGTTTCTTCTATTGCCGAATCGAAAAAACAACTTAAATAGTTGTTTGAAGAAAAAGGTAGCTTCGGCTGCCTTTTTTTATTCTAAATTTATTGGAGAAATTTGAAAATTACCAGACTGCTGGCAAGGGCCGCCATCCCACTAATCAGGCCATAAACCGTTTCGTGACCTTTGGAATAACGCTTGGCGGTTGGCAACATTTCATCCAGGGCCAGATAGACCATCACGCCACCGATCAGACCGAAAATGATGCCATAGATGGTGGTATTCAGATACGGTGCCAGAATGAAGTAGCCCAATGCGGCTCCCAAAGGTTCCGCCAGACCAGAAACCAAACTGGCGAGCAATGCATAGGATTGCCGATGTGTCGCCATATATACCGGTAAAGCAATCGCTACACCTTCCGGGATATTGTGAATCGCAATCGCTACCGCCAACGGCGCACCCAGCATCGGGCTTTCCAGGGTTGCAAAAAAGGTCGCCATGCCTTCCGGCAAATTATGTGCAGTGATGGCAAATAAAGTGAGCAAGCCGGTACGTAGTAACTGTTCCTGCCCTAGGTCCTGGGTATTATTTTTTTCCAGGGTCTCATGCGGATTGGGGACCAAATGATCCAGTAACAGCACCAAGACTGCACCCAGTAATAAAGTCAAGGTTCCCCAGGCATACCCTATTTTCGCGCCATACGCCACGCTAAAAGAATCAATAGATTTGGTCAGAATCTCAGTAAGAGATACATAAATCATCGCTCCAGCAGCAAAGGCCAGACCGAAGGACATGACACGCAGGTTGGGTTTTTTTAAAAATAACACCAGTCCCCCACCCACCACGGTGGCCAAGCCGGCAAATAGAGTTACGGCAAAGGCTGTATAGACTTGTGCATCAGTAACGGAAGCAATACCCATAAGTCAGCCATTAAAAAAAGTCATTATCAACAAAGATGATAATGACTTTCATTTACAGCAACAATCAGTTTATGTGAAGATTGTTAGTCTTCTGGTTCTTCCGGATTTTTTGCCAGATGAATCACAGAGAATACTAGCCCCCCCCATAATAAAACGATGGAGAAAATCATCATGATTAATGCAGATGTATTCATATTGGTTCTCCTAACTATGACGGTCTTTAACTAGACTGAGCAGAATGGCGCCCAGAATAAAGAATGCAAGGGTGCCCCCACCAATCGTCCATAACGTACTTGCAGGATAACCACCATAGCCTTCAGCCATGATTGATTTCAGGGTTAAACCCAATGCCAGCAATAATGACAAAGGCGTGATCACTGTCAGCATGAACTTCCAGCTGGCACCAAGTTTCACACTGGCAAATTCATTGACATGCATTTCCAGCTGTTTCATCACTGGGCGGCGGAACCAGGACAATAAAATAATCGATAACAGGCCACCACCGACAATACCGATGTTATTGGCAAAGTAGTCAATAATGTCGACAAATGTAATGGCACTATGGGTCGAGAAGATCAAAGTCGATACCACTGCTGAACCACCGGCAATAATCGTCACGGACTTGTTCTTTGACCAGCCCAGCTTGTCCTGGAATGCCGCAATTGGCACCTGCAGGATACTGACCATGGAGGTAATACCCGCCACTGTTAATGACGCAAAGAATAGGAAGCCGAACAGATCTCCACCTGCACCTAAACTGGAAATGATTTTCGGGAAGGCAATAAAGGCCAGACCGATACCACCAGATACTACATCTTCAACTTTCGCACCTGAGCTGAATGCCATGAAACCAAGTGCTGCAAAGACACCAATACCCGCTAGAATTTCAAAAGACGAGTTCGCCAATGCCACCACGATACCTGAACCGGTCAGGTTGGTTTTACGTTTCAAGTAAGATGCATAAGTCAACATAATCCCGAAACCCACCGAAAGTGAGAAGAAGATGTGACCAAAAGCTGCCAGCCAGACTTTATAATTAGTCATGGCTTCCCAGTTTGGAGTAAAGAAGGCATTTAAGCCATCGACTGCACCAGGTAAACGTACCGCCTGAATCACCAGGATCGTGAATAAAATCACCAGTAATGGCATAAAGATTTTATTCGCCAGTTCCACCCCACGGCGTACTCCACCGTAAAGGATCAGCATCACCGCTGCCCAAACGACTACCAGACCAAAAAACAGTACCGGAACAAAACCGAAGGTCAGGCCTTCACCATTTTGCAGATAGGTATTGAAGAAAAAGCCTTGAGTATCGGTTCCCCACTGTTGTCCGAAGGAATAGAACATATAACTGCCAGCCCAGGACAATACGCTGGCATAATAAATCCCGATGATCAGGGTCACCATCACCTGCCACCAACCCAGAGATTCTGCATTCATGAGTTTTTTATAGGCCATCGGTGGTGCTTTGCGGAACTTGTGTCCAACTGCATAATCTAAAAACAATAATGGCAAACCTGCTGCGAAAATCGCAATCAGATAAGGAATCAGGAATGCGCCTCCGCCATTTTCATAGGCAACGTATGGAAAGCGCCAAATATTCCCTAACCCTACTGCAGAGCCAATCGCTGCAATAATAAATCCTGATCGTGCCGACCAATTCTCTCGAGTATCTGTCATAGAACACCTAAACCTTAGGTCTCTTTAGATGCTGCTTATTGTGGTTATCGCGCGAGCAAAAAAAGTACCAATAAAAATAATTCTGGGTGCTTCAATTGGAGCATTGCTTTGTGAGCTTCAGCTTCTAAATCAGCCAACGGTCTAGCATGTCAAATCCTGGATAAAGCATCTTGCCCACACTGTCCGTGTATATGGATTTAACAATACTGAGTTTTAAGTATGATTTGTGTAAATTCTGCTCCTAATATTAATTTTTTATAATATATCTTGTTCAACCGTTCAGTATTTCTCCAGGGTTAGCTTGATTTATTAAGTTATAAGTGAATTAACTTTTAGGAATATATTGTTTTTTAAGTATATCTTGATGAGTTTTGACATCCTCCCCCAGCTAAAGCAAGGGGATTCCTACTGCTAGACGCTCATGCCCGAGCGCAAGAATATTCAGTGCGGAATTTACATCCCGATCCCATGAGCTACCACACTCACCACACTGCCACTCTCTTATTCCTAAACCTGCTCTACCTTTCGGACTACTGGAGCGTGAGCCACAGCACGAACAAGTTTGGGTGGTATAGGCTTCATTGACTTCTTCATACCATACCCCTGCGTTCTCGCATTTATACTTGAGCATGGTTCTTAGTGTTGTCCAACTGGCATCTAACACAGACTTGGCTAGTTTAGTTTGCGCTAATGCTTTGGCATTCACATTGCCAACGAAGATTGCTGCATGTTCTTTTACCAGTTTATGGCTGAATTGATGCAGCATGTTTTGTCTTACATTTTTAATCTTGGCGTGAATTGCTTTCACTCGTTTTTTATTTTTTGCACGTTGAGCAATACCAAGTTTTTGTTCATATTTCCGATAGATTTGAGGGGCTTTAAGTTTTACGCCATCTGAACAAGTGGCTAAATCTTTTAAACCTAAATCTATGCCAATTGAGGTTATAGCGGCGGTTTTCTCTGTTTTAGCATTGTCAACTACAAGACATACATACCAACGGCCTCGGCTATCTTCAACGAATGAGCCTGTTTTAACCCTGTATTGACTTAAACCGTAATTATCCCATAACTTGAATTGGTGTTTACCATATTGAACACAGCCATCAGCATATTTGATTGCAACCTTTTTAAACGGTATCCAACCCAGTGAGCGTCTAGCTGATTTTTTATTACTGACACGCCATTTTAGTTTTGCTTTTTTGAACTGCTTGCGTCTTGTGACCAATTCTTCTGTCACTGCCTGAATAGTTTGACTGTGCAAGTTGCATTCTTTCGATGTGCCTTTCGTGTATTTTGCAATATCGTATGCTGAAAAGAATTGTTGTTTTTTTTGAAGATGTTTAAAACACAAATCATTGACATAATTCCAAACTAAATTTACTTCGGATGCTAACTGATTTAGCACCTTGCAATGTTTGTCTTTTATGCGTAATTTGAGTGTCTTCATCCAATTATTTTAACAGTATTTTTCTTAATAGTGACTATAGTACAAGTATTTAAAACGACATTTCGTGTCTTTCATGTGGTTTACTCCAGTCGCTTATATCCTCGTGCTGAACCACGAGATTTTACGCTCCAGTGGATAAAAATTATTCCTGTTCTCTTCTTATTGAATAGCTGAACTTTAAAAACTCAGATCATGAGCAAATGTGCGCATGATCTGAACACTTAAAATTTAAATCATTATTCAGGCTTTAATCACCAGCATACGTTCTTCCTGCATGTCACGAATAGCAGACTGGATGCCTTCACGCCCTAATCCCGAATCCTTTACACCGCCATACGGCATATTATCAACACGGAAGGATGGAATGTCGTTGATGATCACGCCACCGACATGCAACTGATTCCAGGCATACAGCATCTTGTTCAGGTTCTGGGTATAGACACCCGCCTGCAAACCAAAACGACTGCTGTTGATGCATTCAATCCCGGCCTCAAAATTGCTGTATTTTTCCAAGATTGCCATCGGACCAAACACTTCATCCTTATACACTTCTAGTTCATGATCAACATCTTCCAGTAGGGTTGGCTCAAACATCACGCCATCCAGCTTGCCGCCACTGAGCACTTTAGCGCCTTTCTTCACGGCTTTATCCAGCCATTTTTTCAAACGCTGGGCTTCAGCCTCCTTAATCATTGGGCCGACCAGGGTGGTGTCCAAATCTGGATCCGCTGGTTTAAGCTTTTTCAGTTTGGTTACCAGTTTTTTCTTCACCTCAGCGTAGATATCTTGATGCACCAAAATACGCTGCACGCTAATGCAGACCTGTCCGGCATGACCAAAAGCACCACCGATCAGGCGATCAATAAAGCTATCCGTGATTTCAGTATCAGGCTCGATCATTACCGCGGCATTACCACCCAGTTCCAACGTGACTTTCTTGCGCCCTGCCCGCGCTTTCATATCCCAACCGACCACATCAGAACCGGTAAAGCTGAGCATTTTGAAACGGTCATCCGTCACCAGTACATCCGCCAGTTCACGTGGACAGGGCAGTATCGAGAACGCATTTGGTGGTAAATCAGTCTCTGCCAGAATCTCAGCAATCTTTAAGGCTGACACCGGTGTCAGGCTGGCAGGTTTTAAGACAAAGGGACAACCCGCTGCAATTGCAGGCGCAATCTTGTGAGCGGTCAGATTCAGCGGAAAATTAAAAGGACTGATCAGGGAGACGGCGCCAATCGGAACCTGTTTCACAAAACCCTGATAGCCCGATGCAGCCGCTGTAACTGCCAATGGCATCATACGGCCTGAATCAACCTGAGTCACGGCATCGGCGGCAATCTGGAAAGTATTGATCAGACGTTCCACTTCAGCTGCTGCAGCTTTACGTGGCTTACCCCCCTCAGCAATCAGAATCTCGGTCAACTGACCGCGAATCTCATTAAAGCGCTTCACACAGTGCAACAGGATTTTCTGTTTTTGATAAGGCTCCAGAGCCGCCATTTCCGCTTCGGCTTTGACTGCTGCTTTAATGGCTTTTTCCAGAATTTTGGCATCTGCCAATGACACACGTGCGCAAACCTTATGCGTATATTTATCCTGAACCTCCAGCCACTCTGAGGTTTCCACTGGCTTACCTGCAACATAAAGCGGATAGTCGATTACTGCTCGGGGTTTAGTCATGTTATGTCCTTTCAGGTTCACGCAATATTTCGATATATTTGATTATATGCTCAAGATCCAGTGACATGCGTTTTTAAAATGTAGACCTTGATTGAAATGGCTGAAAAGCCTGCTCTGCAATTGTTCTAGATCTAGCAAAATAAAACTGAAAAATTAAGCTTAATCTGGCTAGATGGTTCCCTACTTGCTGCCATATACATTTTGAAAATTACCTATATGATGCAGCTAGCCAGAAATACTAAAAATATAGATTTAGGTCATAAAACTGCTCAATTTGAGTCAAGCACAAGGAAATTCAACCTATGCATGCAAGAATCATCAATACCTTATTATGTGGACTGGCACTGAGTAGCGTCAGCCATGCCGATATCATTGGTCTGAAAGCAGATGCCAGCTACTGGAATTTTGACGGATATAGCCAGTCTGACAATGCCAGTAAACATGATCTGGACCGTCAAGGTACGGCACAGCTGTCTGTAGCTTTGGAACATCCGGTACCGTGGTTGCCAAATGCGAAAATCAAATATGTAAATCTCAACAGTAACAGCGAGCAAAGCACTGTACTTAATGCTTCAGATATCGAGCTGAACAATATTGACTATATTCTGTATTACGAATTGCTGGATACAGTTGTGCATGCGGATGTTGGTATCGGCTTAAGCAATCTGGATGGTACGGTGAAAAACCTGAATGCCGGTGCTCTAACCCAGTACGATCTAGACGAATACAGTCCTCTGCTCTACGCAACAGCAGGTGTCAAACTGCCATTCACCGGGATGAGCGCCAAAGCTGAAGCTGTTTACAGCCATGGCAGCGACACTAAAAAGACCGATGTACAAGCTGAACTTCAATACGACTTTATTGATAATCTGGCTGTAGACCTCGGTGCCAAACTGGGTTATCGCATCATGAAAATTGATGCCGAGCAAAATAATGTGCCAGATCTTCAACTAGAATTTAAAGGTCCTTATATCGGTCTGGACATGCACTTTTAATGAAAAGAATGACTTACAGAATACTACTTAGATCTTGTAAGCCCAGGCGTACAACATAAGCTGTTATCTGCGTCTTTTAAGCTATATTAAGCTGCAGTATCTTAAACCCATAGAGAGCAGGATGCTCCGAAACATAAAAACAAAAATAAGCAGATGCACCAGGACGTGAGGTACGACAGGAGTTATACCTAAATCACGAAATACGGAAAAAGCCCCGATAGGATATCGGGGCTTTTTCCATCTATTGTTTTTTTCTGTTGTTCTCTCAGGTCTTTCTTCTATAAACGCTTACAGTCCTCGGCTAAAAAAGCAACATTTCTAAAAATGCCTTATTGCTAAGCTAAAGACCCCTGCAGATATTGAGATTTACAATCATGGTCAAGAAAGTTCTGATTATCACCTCGAACGAAGGCATTGAACACGATGAATTAGTCCAGCCCCTGGATTTCTTGCAGTCACATGGTTTTGTGGTGATTCATGCTGCAGAAAAAAATGAAGATGTCCACACCATGGAAGCTGACAGCAAGCCAAGTGCACAATACACACCTGATACAACCATGCATGAAGTCAGTGTAGAAGATTATGATCTGCTGGTGATTCCTGGTGGAACAGTGAATGCGGATAAATTACGCATTAATGAAGATGCCCAACGCATCATCCAGTACTTTGCTGATAACCAGAAACCGATTGCGGCAGTCTGTCATGGTCCATGGGCACTGATTGATGCGGGTCGCGTCAAAGATAAAAACCTGACTTCTTATAAGAGTATCAAGCTGGATCTAGAGAATGCCGGTGCAAAATGGGTCGATGAAGAAGTACACCGTTGCAATACCAATGGCTGGGTACTGATTACTTCACGTAATCCGGATGATTTACCGGCTTTTAATACTGCAATTGTGGAAGAACTGGAAGCGGACATGGATATTATTCCGTAATCCTAAACTGTTCTCAAAAAGAAACCCCAGCTTGTGGGGTTTCTTTTTTATTCTTTCTTATTTAGGAATACTGCCTTTCAGGCTTTTTAAATATTCCACGACATCTTTATTGCCTGCCATTTCAGCCAGCTCTAAAGCAGTATAGGTACTGCGATGATCGACATCTGCGCCTTTACTCACCAGTAACTTCACCACTTCAAGATGATCATTTTCAGCAGCAGCTTGTAATGCGCTATAGCCTTCTTCATCGGCGGAGTTAACGTTTAGACCTTCTTGTAAGCCCTGCTCAACCTGTTCAACATCACCTAGGGATGCCCAGTACACCAGTTCAGGAAGATGCAGTTCTTCATCATCTTCAGGGATTGGGGAGAATGAATTAATAGTCATAATTGTGTTACCTAAAATTTTTTTAATTATGAAATGGTTGATTTTATCCAGTCAACATCAGAAAGTTCATCATATATAAATCTTTGGTTAATTGCTTTTGAATTTTTTTAATAGTTCTTTACTTCCTGATAATACTGACAAAGCCATATCAATCATTAATTTTTTCCCTGATTGTATGTTATCGATATCTATATCTTCCAAATTAGCATCAGTGAAATCTGGATTGATTGCCATTTCAAAGTTAATGATCCACCAGTTTTCAATTTTATGAACTAATTGGTAAGCACATAGAAAGTTTTTCATCAGGTCTTTTATTTCACCATTAAAAACGATATCACTCATTTCATGTGCTAAATAATTTCTATAATTTTTTAAAGCCTCTATATTTTCTTTATCTACTTCATTAATGACTTCATGTTCTATTAACCAAGAAATTGACGCGTATAGATGATTTTTACGTCTTGATAAAACTTTTAATCTATATTCTTCTTCTCCTTCTAAATCCCTAGCTCCAATTAAGGTCATAATATAAAAATCTTTGAGTCGATTGATAATCGAATCTTTCAACATTTCATAGATAGTTATATACATCGAAATATTAATTAGTCGATCTTTAAATACTTCAGGGTTTAAAAAGCTTTCCTATTGTTCTCGATAATCCATTTTTTATAACTCTTAAACTCATGATTTTTTAATCTAAATTGCTTTAGATTATCAGTAAATAAAAAAAGCCCCCATTTCGGAGGCTTCTTATTTCAAACTTGGTTTTAAGCTTTTGCAGCAACTGTCTCTGCTGAACCAATCTTGTTAGCTTCATTTTCATGCATGATCAGCGCAACTGCAATTGCTGTAATCAGTACCGGTAAACCGACTGCCATAAAGTTGAAGTGTGCAGGCAGGTTCATACCCAGTAAGCCACCAATCAGGATTGGGCCTACAATCGCACCCATACGACCAATCGCAGAAGACCAGCCAATACCTGTAGAACGTACTGCCAGTGGGTAATACTGCGCTACATAGCTGTATAGCAACATTTGTGAACCGATTGACGCTGCACCAGCCAGGAACACCAGGATATAAAGTAAGAACTGGTTAGACGCAAAGCCCATTGAGCTCATCACAATCGCACCCATAATACCCAGGAACATCAGTACCGGTTTCAGGTGGAAACGGTCAGCCAGAATACCACCGCCAACAATACCAACTACTGCACCCACGTTCATGACCATCATGAACATCAGGCTGTTATCCATTGAGTAGCCCGCCGCCATCATCAATTTTGGCAACCAGCTGCTAAGTGCATACATCGTCAGCAAGCAAGTGAAGAATGCTACCCAGAACAATAATGTATTGACTGCACGACCGCGGCGGAACAGGCTAACCACGTTCGCAGCTTCAGGTACATTTTCCTGAGGTAAAGTGAATACTGTATTTTCAGTTACTTTTAAATCTGGTGCCATACGACGCACAATCTCTCGTGCTTCCGCTTGGCGGTTTTGTTTCACCATAAATGAGATAGATTCAGGTAAAAATTTCCAAATAATTGGTAATAAAAACAGTGGAATTCCCGCGATAAAGAACATGATCTGCCAACCAAAATCTGGAGTAAACCATGAGCCAAGCAGAGCAGCCATGACACCCCCTACGGCATAGCCACTGAACATTGTGGTTACTAAGGTACTACGCATCTTTTGTGGCGCATATTCAGAAGTCAGTGCTACCAGGTTTGGCATTACACCACCAATGCCTAAACCAGCAAGGAAACGTAAAATACCAAATTCAGTCGGGTTAGACGCAAAGCCGCCCGCGAAAGTTAAACCACTAAACAGCACGATACAGATCATGATAACTTTTTTACGGCCAATCTTGTCTGCCAGCGAACCAAAAATCATGGCACCAAACATCATGCCTGCAAGTGCTGTACTGGCCAGCATACCTGCTTGTACTGCGCTTAAGCCCCAATCTTGCATTAAGAGTGGCAGCGTCACACCATTAATTGCTAAATCGTAGCCATCAAATAAGATAATGAGTAAACACCAAGCAACTACATTGAAGTGAAAAGGCGTAAATTTCGCATTATCGACTACAGAATTAACGTCTATTTTTTCCGTTGTCATCGTTCTCATCTCCCATGAGTACTTGTCCATAAATCCTGCTGACTATTACGACAAAACAGTCAGTTCGAGCGAATATACTGAAGTGGATTTCGCGTTACAATAAGACCATAGTTAAGGTAAATTAAAGCTTTAGAGATATACATTTATGTGATTATTCACGTTATTATTAATATTTAAATGCTTGTTTTATATATTTAAAATATATTTTTAAGTGAGTCTTTTAGTAATTTTTCTAAGCAAGAAATATATTTTGATTTCTATTAAAAATTATGAATTTAAAGGTTAAAAATGAATATAAGAACCAGTGGGTCATTAAGCCTTGACAGTTTTAAGCTTCGGCTCTGCCACTGGATCTGCATTTACAAAGCGGTCTTTACGCACAATCAGTGATACGGCAATGGCTACAATCACTACTAGTAGGCCAACAGCCATGAAGTTCAGCTGATGTGGTAATTCCATACCCAGCAGCATTCCGATCAGGATTGGACCGACAATTGCCCCACTACGCTCTACCGCTGAAGCCCAACCAATAGCGGTTGAACGAACAGTTAATGGATAGTATTGCGCCACATAGCTTTGACATCCTCACCCACCTAAAGGAGGGTGATTCCTACTGCTAGACGCTCATGCCCGAGCGCAAGAATGTTTAGAGCTGAGTTCTTATCTCTATCGTGAGCTGTACCGCAACTCACGCACTCCCATTCTCTTATTCCAAGACCCGTCCTACCTTTCGGACTACTTGAGGTGATCTCACCACAGCACGAACAGATTTGGGTGGTATAGGCTTCATTGACTTCCTCAAACAATACCCCTGCGTTCTCGCATTTATACTTGAGCAATGTTTTTAGTGCCGAAAACCCTGTATCTAAAACAGACTTTGCCATTTTAGTTTTGACTAGTTTCCTGGCACTTAAGTCACCCACAACAATTAGTGCATTGTTTTTTACAAGCATGGTGCTTGCTTTGTGCAAATGATCTTTACGACAATTTGCAATCTTAGCGTGTAAGGTACGAACACGCTTTTTATTCCTTGATCGTTGAGCAATCCCTAATTTCTGCTCGTACTTCCGATAGAATTTAGGGTTTGTGATCACTGTGCCATCAGAGCAGGTGGCAATATCTTTTAAACCTAAATCAATGCCTATGGCTTTGGTTGCTACTGGTTTTTCTTGTTTAGGTGATTCAACCACGAGGCACACATACCAGCGCCCACGACTATCTTCAACAAATGAGCCAGTTTTAACCTTGTATTTGCCTATACCATAACTGTCCCATAAGTTGAATTTAGTTTTCCTGTACTCAACCCAGCCATCGGCATACTTGAATCCTGATTTTTTAAATGGTATCCAACCCAAAGATCGTTTTGCTGATTTTTTGTTGCTTACACGCCATTTCAGCTTTGCTTTTTTAAATTGCTTTCTTCGGGTAATAAGTTCTTCTGTAATGGCTTGAACAGTTTGACTATGCAGGTTGCATTCCTTAGAAGTACCTTTGGTGTATTCTGCAATATCGTATGCCGATAGAAATTCACCCTTACGCTTGAGATGTTTAAATCCTAAATCATTCACATAATTCCAAACAAAATTCACCTCAAATGCTAATTGGTCTAGCACCTTGCAATGTTTGTCTCTTATACGTAATTTAAGTGTTTTCATCATTAGAATATATTTAGTCTATGAATAATAGTCAAGAAATTAGAACAGGTCGTCACTGTGTTTTTAATATGCACGTTCACTTGGTATTTGTGGCTAAATATCGTAGAGATGTTTTCACCAATGCCATGCTTGAAACGATGCGTGAAGTATTTGAACGTGTCTGCTTAGACTTTGAAGCTGAATTGATAGAATTTGACGGTGAGCATGATCATGTGCATTTGCTGGTCAATTATCCACCTAAAGTCGCCATTTCTAGTTTAGTGAATAGCTTAAAAGGTGCGTCTAGTCGCATTTTACGCACTAAGCATCCTGAAATTAAGAGCAAATTATGGGGCAATGCCCTGTGGTCTCCAAGTTACTTCGCTGCGTCATGCGGAGGTGCGCCAATTGGAATTATTAAACACTATATTCAGCAACAGCAAACACCGCATTAATGGCTTACGCCAGTCGCTTATATCCTCGGGCTGAACCCATAGGTATCTACATATCTTTAGGTACCTATGGGCTGAACCCCGAGGTTTTACGCTCCAACGGATAAAAAATCCATATTTAATATGGCTGGAAGATGAATTTGTGGACATATAAGCTCCAGAAACCTGTTCCAGTATACGCCTGCCCTGCAGATTTTCTGCTATGGGTTTAGATAAAATTTAATATTTGGAGACTTTCTTAAATCTCAGGGATAAAAAAACACCCCCTTCTATTGAAGGGGGTGTTTAGAATAATGAGCTGGCGATGACTTACTCTCACATGGGTAATCCCACACTACCATCAGCGCTAAGAGGTTTCACTTCTGAGTTCGGGAAGGGATCAGGTGGTTCACTCTTGCTATGGTCGCCAGCACAACTGGTATGACTTTGCGTTTGGTCTTATTTAGATGCCAATGCTTGGTCAAATGAGTTATTAACAGAAATATCTGAGTTGCAGTATTTTGATCATTAGCGTTCACTAAATCAAGTTTTTGTTTGATCATTAGATCAATATGAAATCAATTGAGCGTTATACAACAACTGTTTGGGTGTTGTATAGTCAAGCCTCACGAGCAATTAGTATTGGTCAGCTTCACATATCGCTATGCTTCCACATCCAACCTATCAACGTCGTAGTCTTCAACGGCTCTTTAGGTGACATAAAGTCACAGGGAAATCTTATCTTGAGGTAGGCTTCCCGCTTAGATGCTTTCAGCGGTTATCCCTTCCGAACATAGCTACCCGGCGATGCGACTGGCGTCACAACCGGTACACCAGAGGTTCGTCCACTCTGGTCCTCTCGTACTAGGAGCAGATCCTCTCAAATTTCCAGCGCCCACGGTAGATAGGGACCGAACTGTCTCACGACGTTCTAAACCCAGCTCGCGTACCTCTTTAAATGGCGAACAGCCATACCCTTGGGACCTGCTTCAGCCCCAGGATGAGATGAGCCGACATCGAGGTGCCAAACACCGCCGTCGATATGAACTCTTGGGCGGTATCAGCCTGTTATCCCCAGAGTACCTTTTATCCGTTGAGCGATGGCCCTTCCATACAGAACCACCGGATCACTAAGACCTACTTTCGTACCTGCTCGACTTGTGGGTCTCGCAGTTAAGCGCGCTTTTGCCTTTATACTCTACGCGTGATTTCCGACCACGCTGAGCGCACCTTCGTACTCCTCCGTTACTCTTTAGGAGGAGACCGCCCCAGTCAAACTACCCACCAGACATGGTCCTCGTCCCGGATAACGGGACAGAGTTAGAACCTCAATATTACCAGGGTGGTATTTCAAGGACGGCTCCATGGCAACTAGCGTCGCCACTTCAAAGCCTCCCACCTATCCTACACAAGTAAGATCAAAGTTCAATGTCAAGCTGCAGTAAAGGTTCACGGGGTCTTTCCGTCTAGCCGCGGGTACACCGCATCTTCACGGCGATTTCGATTTCACTGAGCCTCTGCTGGAGACAGCGCCCCCATCATTATGCCATTCGTGCAGGTCGGAACTTACCCGACAAGGAATTTCGCTACCTTAGGACCGTTATAGTTACGGCCGCCGTTTACTGGGGCTTCGATCAATAGCTTCGCTTGCGCTAACCACATCAATTAACCTTCCAGCACCGGGCAGGCATCACACCCTATACGTCCACTTTCGTGTTTGCAGAGTGCTATGTTTTTAATAAACAGTTGCAGGGGCCTGGTTTCTGAGGCTGCCAACAGCTCAAGGAGCAAGTCCTATCACC
>NZ_KB850094.1:144134-390371 GCF_000369585.1 Acinetobacter sp. CIP 101934
TGGCAAATAAGGAAAAGGGTTGCGCTCGTTGCGGGACTTAACCCAACATCTCACGACACGAGCTGACGACAGCCATGCAGCACCTGTATCTAAGTTCCCGAAGGCACCAATCCATCTCTGGAAAGTTCTTAGTATGTCAAGGCCAGGTAAGGTTCTTCGCGTTGCATCGAATTAAACCACATGCTCCACCGCTTGTGCGGGCCCCCGTCAATTCATTTGAGTTTTAGTCTTGCGACCGTACTCCCCAGGCGGTCTACTTATCGCGTTAGCTGCGCCACTAAAGCCTCAAAGGCCCCAACGGCTAGTAGACATCGTTTACGGCATGGACTACCAGGGTATCTAATCCTGTTTGCTCCCCATGCTTTCGTACCTCAGCGTCAGTATTAGGCCAGATGGCTGCCTTCGCCATCGGTATTCCTCCAGATCTCTACGCATTTCACCGCTACACCTGGAATTCTACCATCCTCTCCCATACTCTAGCTTTCCAGTATCGAATGCAATTCCTAAGTTAAGCTCAGGGATTTCACATCCGACTTAAAAAGCCGCCTACGCACGCTTTACGCCCAGTAAATCCGATTAACGCTCGCACCCTCTGTATTACCGCGGCTGCTGGCACAGAGTTAGCCGGTGCTTATTCTGCGAGTAACGTCCACTCTCTTTAGGTATTAACTAAAGGAGCCTCCTCCTCGCTTAAAGTGCTTTACAACCAAAAGGCCTTCTTCACACACGCGGCATGGCTGGATCAGGCTTCCGCCCATTGTCCAATATTCCCCACTGCTGCCTCCCGTAGGAGTCTGGGCCGTGTCTCAGTCCCAGTGTGGCGGATCATCCTCTCAGACCCGCTACAGATCGTCGCCTTGGTAGGCCTTTACCCCACCAACTAGCTAATCCGACTTAGGCTCATCTATTAGCGCAAGGTCCGAAGATCCCCTGCTTTCCCCCGTAGGGCGTATGCGGTATTAGCGTTCCTTTCGGAACGTTGTCCCCCACTAATAGGCAGATTCCTAAGCATTACTCACCCGTCCGCCGCTAGGTTAGTTACCGAAGCAACCTTCCCCGCTCGACTTGCATGTGTTAAGCCTGCCGCCAGCGTTCAATCTGAGCCATGATCAAACTCTTCAGTTTAAAATCAATAGTGCTTTATTCAAAACACCAAATCTTGGCTCATCAATTTTCTGACATTCATTTCTCAAATAAACTTCGAGTAATTTCTACCATCAATCAATGAAAATAATTTCGATCAATCAACCAGTAAAAATCCACACAAGTTGTTCTTCATAATCTCTTAATGATCTTTCTAACACCTCGTCAGTGCCAGAAGCTGGACTCAAAACACCGGATAACTCAGCGTCTCGCTTCGTTCATCACCGTGTATCTCGTCGGTATGGGTGCATTATAGGGCAATTTCCTACACGTGCAAGTGCTTTTCACTGACACAAATCACGAGTGTACTATTTTTATGCACCAATATGGATCATTTTTATTCTATTATTCACATAACCACATGATTATAAAATAAAAATAACCGTAAAAGATTTCTACATCATTTTTTACTTATTTTTTGCGGGCTTGCTGTTTTAATGCTCACACTATTAATAATAATTGGTTTTAGCGGCACATTTTGATGCATTCCATAGTTGGCAGTTGGAACACCAGCAATTTTATCAATCACATCCATGCCTTTAGTTACTTTACCAAATACTGCATAACCCGCATTCATAGGAGAACGGTTCAAAAAGTTATTATCGACCAGGTTCACAAAGAACTGGGAACGGGCTGAATCTGGCTGGTTCATACGGGCCATGGCTAAAGTGCCACGTGTATTGCTTAAACCATTATAAGATTCATTCTTAATAGTTGACTTATTATTTGGCTTTTCCACCATATTCGCATCAAAGCCGCCCCCCTGTACCATAAAACCTGGAATCACCCGGTGAAAAATGGTGCCTTTATAGAAGTTGTCTTTTATATAGTCTTCAAAGTTTTTGGCAGAGATCGGTGCTTTATCATTATAAAGCTCAATTTCGATATTCCCCATAGAAGTTTTCATTTCAACTATGGAATTGGCCGCCAGTGCTGGTAAAGCTAAAGCTGTTAAAGCTATTGCATATAATGGTTTTTTTAACATTTTTTAACTCATCTACTCAGAAGTAAGGGTTGAGAATCAAGCTATATTAATCTTTGATACCCATTAATGCATTACCCTAACCGACCAATTACAAGAGAATAAGAATGAACGTGCATCGTTTGCAGGAGAAAAATATTCATCAGTTTCCTCCCTGGCATTTACAGGGAGAGGGTTTTATTTTGAATTATTGGATTACACCGCACTTTATCCGTGAATCTCGGAATTTTGGAATTGCTCCTTCTCCGCTGGGCCGTGTTGTACAAGTTATGCTGGTACATTATCACCATTCTCCTGTAGGTCCTTATGACGAGCTACTGATTATGGACCATCCTTTAATAAGTCGAAGACGTCTGTCTACTATTCCAAAGATTTATGTTTCTACGCATGAATCTATTGTTCACGGTCAGCACTTATGGGGGATACCGAAGGAATACGCAGAATTTGAATGGCAGGAACAAGGACAGGAAGTCATTTGTCGAATCACTCATCAAGGGCAAAACATGACTGTTCTTCTGAAGAAATCTAAATCATCACGTTCCTTCTATTTAAATAGCTATCATCTTCCAACATCCATGTTAAAGATTCGACAAACTTGGAAATCGTCACATTATCAGTTTAGCCCGCAATTCAGAGGCTATCTATCCAAACTCGCTCAGGTAGAGTGGCAAAATACTCAATCGATTTTCCCGGATTTTTCCCGCGCTAAATATATACAAAGCTTTTATGTACCTAAATTCAATCTGATCTTTCCCGAAGCCAAGGTACATAAAAAGTAAAAACAGGTGTTTCACGTGAAACACCTTAATTGAGATTTGATTTATTACTCTATATAGATAGAGAGCTATTTTTAACTATGCTTATCCCAGAACTTACGGAAGTGTTTACTCATTTCAATTACATTCTTTTTGGCGCGTCTTGAAATACTGGTCAAATTAATAAAACCATGCGTCTGATCGGTATAATCATGATAATGCACTTTCGCTCCATGCTGACGCAACTTATGTGCATAAATAGCCCCTTCATCATGCAACACATCATGACCAGCAGTAATCAGATAAGTCGGCGGTAAATTTTTCAGGTTGCCATAGGTCGGTGAAATGAGTGGATCATCCAATGCAATTTCATGTCGTTCCACATAATGATAAGTCACCAGTTCGATATCACCATCAGTGAGTACCAGACCATCTTTATAAGCAAAATAGGAAGGATGACGGCTTTTAAAGTCCATGGCTGGATAAAGCAGTAACTGGGCCTGAGGTACATAAACCTTGTCTGCACTGCGCTGAGCTACAACTGCTGCTAAATTGCCACCCGCACTGTCTCCTGCGACTGCAATGCGTTTTTTTAGAATTCTGAGCTGCTTGCTGTGTTGATGCGCCCAAGCCAGTGCATCTTCGCAAACTTGAACAATTTGTGAAGGATGATGTTCCGGCGCCAGAGGATAAGCGACACTTAATACTTGGGCATGCGCGTGTTTGGCCAGCAACCGACAATATTCATCATGTGTGTCCAGACTGCCAATCAGGAAGCCTCCTCCATGATAAAATATAATTAAAGGCAACTTTTTAGCTGGAGCCGGGTGATAGTGACGTGCTTGTACGATGCCACTGTGCAAGGATAACCGGATATCTTCAACCTGGCGAATAGCAGTCGGTTTGGATTTTAGCAATTGCATGCTCTGTTCAAAGAAAATACGTGACTGCGCGATATCTTCTCTGACTATTCCAGTTTTGCCCTGTTTTAACTGCACGGCCATCAGACATTTTACAAAGGGATCCAGTTCAGGATAGTGGTAAGGATAATCCAGACTTCTGACTATTCTTTCCTGAGCAATTTTAGGTAATCGGTCCAGCAGACGTGCTGCTACCCCTTGCCCCTTATCCATCATGGCCTGTAATTGCTGACTCGATATCACCATAGCTTCCCATCCTTATTCGCTTAATTCTTCATATTTTCTACATGATCAGGGTGTATTTTGACCATATTCTTATATAAGTGCCTACATCGACATACAAATTTAGGCAGATCAATAAGCTAATCTCATTTTATCCCCCTGTCATTGACAATTTAAGCTGCTGTTTAGGCGCAAATTGTAGGATTGACCTTAACAAGGAGTGCTCACCTATGGCTGGAAAACTGATATTCGTATCAATTGCGACGAGCTTATTGGCTGTAGGTTGTGTCGCATTCCCTGAAGATGACTATTATGACGGACGTTATAATAGAGCTTATGACTATCGCTATGACCGCGATTACCGTTATGACAACCGTTATGATCGGCAGCGTTGGGAATATGAACAGCAACGACGTTTACAGCAGGAACGTCGCCGAACTGAACTGGAACGTCAGCGACTAGAGCAACAGCGACGCCAGTTAAATGATCAACGTAGAAAACAGATTGAGTTGGATCACAGACGTCAGCAGGAACGCCAGCGTATTGAACAGCAACGCAAAAAAATCAGTAGCAGCCAAGCGGCTAGAAACCGAGCCGAGGCAGAGCGTAAAAAGCGTGGACAGCAGGCAGATACACGTCGCCGAGCAGCTGAACAGCAGCAACGACGTAAAGCTGAACAGAACCGTAATGAACGTGTCAAACGCTGGCAGGAATCACGTCGCTAGAATAGTCAGATTAATCTAAAAATTTGAAAGCGACCTAAACGGCCACTGATCCAGATAAGTTTCATCTATAAAAAAACCCGATCTCGGGCTTTTTTTAATGTCTTTATGAACAGAAATAGATGTTAGATAGCTATTATAGAATAAAACCCCTGAAGCGTATTTCTTCAAGGGTTTTATAGGGTTGTGTTTAAACGAACATCCTCTCGTTTATATGCTTCTCAGCAAATTTTTAAGAACTTCCTGTTCTCGATAAATCAATATTAGGCTGATTCGAGCATCTAACAAAGTAGATATTGTCCTGAATCCTTGTAGGCTTTAACTTACAGCTTTTCTATAAGTGATTGATCACTAGAATTTGAGAAGAAAATTAATAAATTTTACGCAAAAAAAAAGCTTATCTAGAGAGGATAAGCTTGAAAAACACATTTCAAAATAAGAAGAAACTACAGCGATAGAATCTGAAACGAATAATACGAAGTTGATCATTTTTTGTGAAATACTTTATTGCTTAGTTATTAATCGCTTTTATGTCTAAAAAACAATCAATATAAACATTCAGGCAAAAAAATAGCTGAGTCTTGGGGTATTCAGCTATAAAAGAGTAAAACGAATCAGGAACAGTAACCTAGTTCGGCTCTCTCCTTCTGAACCAGGTCACTGTTGATAAAGCTATGATGGTGCTTTTGATTTAACTTTTAAAACAGATAAATATTATTATTTATATCTAAAAATACGATTAAAAATTTTTCTGATTAAAAACATTCTTTTAATGAATGATTTATTTTCTAAAAACTAATTTAAGTACTTATACATTCATCTCTCATCTAATTACTAAGATCAAAACTAACTAAAAATTCTGAGGTTTTTATCTTCAAAACAGAGAAATTGTCTGCTTTTTCTCATTTCAATCCAGTTTGGAATAACAGAAACACAGCCTTTTGCAATAAATCTTAAAATTAATCACTCATTTCGCTTGAATTTTGAAGCCCAGCCCCGACTTCTTTATGTAATTAAGAACTTCCCAAATCATGGCAGTTCAGCATTCACGCAGTTAGCACTGATACCGAAGGACTGTACATGTTTAAGAACCCATTTAAACGGAGTAAATCAATGGCGACTGAGCAAAACGATCAAGCTCAAGAACTTGAGCAAGAGCAAACGGAACAACAAACAGCTCAAGCTGAACCTGAACAAGCTGAAGTTACCGTTGAGTCTTTACAGGAACAAATCGCACAGCTTGAAGGCGATTTAAAACTGGAAAAAGCACGTACTGCAAATGCCGTATATGAGGCACAAAAAAGTGTAGAACGCATTCAGCGCGAATCAGAAAAGCATAAAGATACTGTTTTGGAAAAGTTCTCTAAAGAGCTGTTAGAAACTGTAGATAACCTGGAACGTGCAATTCTCGCTGCGGGTGAAGAACAAGGCCCGTTACGGGAAGGCGTAGAACTAACCTTAAAAGGTTTACTGACAACATTAGAAAAATTTGGTGTGGTCGTAGTTGATACCGAGAATGGTTTTAATGCCGAGTTACATCAGGCAGTTGGTATTGCACCAGATACCAAAGCCAATGAGATCGGTACAGTCTTGCAAAAAGGCTATGCCCTGAACGGCCGTTTATTACGTCCTGCCATGGTCATGGTTGGCGCTTAAGCCAAATAAATTCGGGAGTTTGTGAAATTTTTCAAAAAATTTACTTGAAAAAAATCGAACGGCTCTCATATCGGATAACAAGTGTAAATCACAAAAAAATTTTAGAGGAAACATCCAAATGGCTAAAATCATTGGTATTGACTTAGGTACTACAAACTCATGTGTTGCAGTACTTGAAGGCGACAAAGTTAAAGTTATCGAAAACGCTGAAGGCGCACGTACAACTCCATCTATTATTGCGTACAAAGATGGTGAAATTCTGGTTGGTCAATCAGCTAAACGCCAAGCGGTAACGAACCCTAAAAACACATTATTCGCGATTAAACGTCTGATCGGTCGTCGTTATGAAGACCAGGCAGTACAAAAAGATATCGGTCTGGTGCCTTATAAAATCCTGAAAGCTGACAATGGCGATGCTTGGGTTGAAGTAAACGATAAGAAACTTGCACCACAACAGATCTCTGCAGAAGTTCTGAAAAAAATGAAGAAAACTGCAGAAGACTATCTGGGTGAAACAGTGACTGAAGCGGTGATTACTGTTCCTGCTTACTTCAATGATGCGCAACGTCAAGCTACCAAAGATGCAGGCCGAATTGCAGGCTTAGAAGTTAAACGTATCATCAACGAACCAACTGCTGCTGCACTTGCGTTCGGTATGGACAAGAAAGAAGGCGACCGTAAAGTTGCTGTATACGACTTGGGTGGTGGTACTTTCGACGTATCAATCATTGAAATTGCTGACCTTGATGGCGACCAGCAAATTGAAGTGTTATCTACCAACGGTGATACATTCCTGGGTGGTGAAGACTTCGATAACGCATTAATCGACTATCTAGTTGAAGAGTTCAAGAAAGAACAAAACGTGAATCTGAAAAACGATCCACTTGCATTACAACGTCTGAAAGAAGCTGCTGAAAAAGCAAAAATCGAGCTTTCTTCTTCTAACGCAACTGAAATCAACCTTCCATACATCACTGCAGATGCGACTGGTCCTAAACACTTAGTGATCAACGTTACTCGTGCAAAACTTGAAGGTTTGGTTGCTGACCTGGTTGCGCGTACGATTGAGCCTTGCCGTATTGCACTTAAAGACGCTGGTCTTTCGACTTCTGACATCTCTGACGTAATCCTGGTGGGTGGTCAGTCTCGTATGCCAATGGTTCAACAGAAAGTTCAAGAATTCTTTGGTCGTGAGCCACGTAGAGATGTGAACCCTGACGAAGCGGTAGCAATGGGTGCTGCGATTCAAGGTGCGGTATTGTCTGGTGACAAAACTGACGTACTTCTGCTTGATGTAACGCCTTTAACACTTGGTATTGAAACCATGGGCGGTGTATTGACTCCAATCATCGAGAAAAATACCACGATTCCTGCGAAAAAATCGCAAGTGTTCTCAACTGCTGCGGACAACCAGCCTGCTGTAGACATTTCGGTTTACCAAGGTGAACGTAAAATGGCGCAGCAAAACAAATTGTTGGGTAATTTCCAGTTAGGTGACATCCCACCAGCTCCACGTGGTGTGCCACAAATTGAAGTATCGTTCGACATCAACGCCGATGGTATCTTGAAAGTATCTGCGAAAGACAAGAGCACTGGTAAAGAGCAATCTATCCAGATCAAAGCAAACTCAGGTTTGTCTGATGCTGAAATCGAAGCAATGATCAAAGATGCTGAAGCGAATGCTGAAGAAGACCGTAAGTTTGAAGAGCTGGCTAAAGCACGTAACGAAGCGGATGCCTTGGTTTCTTCTGCTCAAAAAGCAGTGAAAGATCTTGGTGAACAAGTGACTGCTGACGAAAAAACTGCAATCGAAACTGCAGTGTCTGAGTTAGAAGCGTCAACTAAAGAAAATGATGTAGAAGCGATCAAAGCGAAAACTGAAGCGCTGCAAAACATCATCATGCCGATTACTCAACGTGCTTATGAAGCAGCTCAAGGCCAAGGCGGTGCGCAAGGTTTTGATCCAAATGCTTTCCAAGGCGGTGAAGGTCAACAACAAAAAGCGGATGATGGCGTTGTAGATGCTGAGTTCACTGAAGTGAAAGATGATAAAAAATAATTTATCAGCTTAAGCTTAAAAAAGACCGCGCGAAAGCGCGGTTTTTTTATGCCTAGACTTGAAAGAATTAATGGAAAATTACCAAAATTGGATCGTATTTTCAGGCAAAGCTGTTTAAGTTAAATCAAATATTAAAATATCCTGAACTTATGAAAATTCTTATTTTGTGGCCTTTACTCAGTTACTTGAGCCTGACAGCCTGTAGCTTCCCTGTTTCAAATTCGCCCTCTCAAATCACTTCAACTCAATCTATTCAAGCTATTGCAAAGTTATTTGATCAGGCACAAAGCTCTGGCGTTTTAGTAATTCAACGGGGTCCACATCTACAGGTCTATGGCAATGATTTGAGTCGTGCACATACCGAATATGTTCCTGCTTCAACCTTTAAAATATTTAATGCTCTGATTGGCCTGCAACATGGTAAAGCCACGACCAATGAAATCTTTAAATGGGATGGCAAGAAGCGCAGTTTTGCAGCCTGGGAAAAAGACATGACTCTCGGCCAAGCCATGCAAGCTTCTGCTGTACCCGTCTATCAGGAACTAGCACGTCGCATTGGCCTTGAATTGATGGAACAGGAAGTGAGACGTATTCAATTCGGCAATCAACATATTGGGCAGCAGGTCGATAACTTCTGGTTGGTAGGCCCTTTGAAAATCACTCCAAAACAGGAAGTCGAATTTGTCTCTGCGCTTGCTCAAGAGCAGCTTGCCTTTGATCCTCAAGTCCAGCAACAAGTCAAAGCCATGTTACTTTTACAGGAACAGCAAGCTTATCGCCTATATGCCAAATCCGGTTGGGGCATGGATGTGGAACCGCAAGTCGGCTGGCTCACCGGCTGGGTTGAAACACCGCAGGCTGAAATCGTGGCATTTTCACTGAATATGCAGATGCAAAGTAATATGGATCCGGCGATCCGTCTTAAAATTTTGCAGCAGGCCTTGGCCGAATTAGGGCTTTATCCGAAAGCTGAAGGGTAACGTAAATAGGCATGGGAAAAACGCCAAATTTAAGCTATATTTTTAAAAATAAACATTTAAATAAAAAATATGCGTCTTTTGCTCTGTCTAGTCGTAGTGGTATTACTAGTTGCAGGTTTTCTGCATCTACAGACCCAGTCTCATCCGCAGCTAAAATTCAACTCTCTGACTGACCGACTCACCCATCCTTTTGATACGCGCTTACGCTTTAAGGTGGATCAGGTTGACCCGGGTTTTGGACTGACCCGTGAAGAAGTGATTCAACTGGCACAAGAAGCCGTTGAGATCTGGCATAGTGGTACTGGCCGTGATGACCTGATGGTCTATGATGAAAATGCGCAGCTCAGCATCAAGCTCATTTATGATCACCGCCAGCAGGAATATGATGCACTGAAAAAAACCACACAGAAATTACTTCGCGATGAAGCCCAATATCAACGTCAGGCAGAAAACCTGACCGCCTCCCGAAATCATCTGGATCAGCAACAGCGTCAGCTGTTAGAGCAGCGCAATCTGCTACAACTCCAGTTCGAGCAACTCATGCTACGGCGCAATCAGCCGGGACTTTCTGCTCATCAACGTCAGCAGTTGCAACAGGAATTTAACGAGCTTCAATTCAGGTCAGAACGTTTCCAGCGTGAAGCAGAATATCTGCAGCAACAACAATTATCTTTTAATACTCAGATTTCCGCCTATCAAAGCAGTGTTCAGTCTCACCATAACAATATCAATCAGGCACAACAGCGCTTTCCGCCACGCCAGTTCCATAAAGGGATTTTTAAAGGCGATGAAATCCATATCTATCAGTTTGATGCGCAAGATGACTTGCGTCTAACACTGGCACATGAACTGGGTCATGCCTTGGGTTTATTGCATCATGGCGATCCTGAAGCACTGATGTATCCGGTATTAGGTGAACAAAAGCTGGAAAATTTTGAACTGCGCCCGGCAGATAAGACTTTGCTTTATACACGTAAATCTTAAGCAATTTAATTCCTTATAAGTTTTATGTCTTTATTATCTTTTTGAACGACCATAGTCGATGATTTCATGTTATTGTGAGCATCTATCATTCACCAAAGCCCTCTGTGGAGATCGGCATGAGTTATTACCATATCCTGATTGAAGCCAATGATCATATCAGTACAATTGATGAAACTCGTGATATCGAAATCTTTGATATTGTAGAACTTCAGCCTTATTTGCATGCGATTCTGCTCCCTTATTTCAATGAGCAGCTGATTGAACTTGAGGATGAAAATATTGCTTACCAGGACATTCTGCATTTAGAAGTGAGGCAAACTCTGCTGCCGATCAACGACCTGATTGAGGAAGAACAAAAACTGTTACCAAGTGATACCGACATTACTATCACAGCTTATGAGATTTTTAATAATCGTGAGCTGAGTCAGGATGTGACGACAGTGATCTTTGACCTGCTTGAAGCGGTGAAACTTGAGGCTTAAATATAAAAATAGCGTATAAAAAAGTCCTCATTTTGAGGACTTTTGATTTCTATGGTCTAAATCTCAATCATGTTTAGATCGAGAAAGATGAACCACAGCCACATGTAGTCGTAGCATTCGGGTTTTGTACCACAAAGCGTGAACCTTCCAGCCCTTCAATATAGTCAACGACTGAACCTACCAGATACTGATAGCTGAGTGAGTCGACCAGCATCTTCACATCGCCGTTAATAAATTCTGCATCATCTTCATTCTGGCTTTCAGCAAAGTTGAAGCCATAAGAGAAACCTGAACAGCCGCCACCAGTCACATAGACACGTAGCATAAGATCTTGGTTACCTTCACTGTCACGCAATTGGCGTACTTTATTGGCAGCATTGTCAGTCAGCACAAGTGCTTGAGCATTCATGATGGATTCCTCTGTTCGGTTCGGGCATCTTTAAAAAGAAAAGACCATATTTCAAGTATAGCATACTCAATATATGGTCAGTCTTTGTAAATTAAAGCTTAATCAGAGTAAATTTATCAGGATTGTTTATAATTTTCATCCTGTAGTGCACACTCAAAGTTTTTCGGGTCCTGCTTACAGCGGAACTGCCATAATAGCTTCATCATACGTTTGTCATAAATACCGCGCTTCGTTAGATCAATCCGCGCTTCACGCATCATTTTCTGATAACCGGGTTTGTCTGCTGCTGGAATATCCATCCAGTATTTAGAGGGAATATCAGCTTTCATTTTACCTAAAATTCCAAAAGCGCGTGGCAACTCCCCTTTCACCCATTCACGTGACTTTTGCCCAAAACCTACCGGGAATTTATCTGGGCGGATGATGATATTGCCTGTCACCTGTAAAATCGGATAATTCACAATTGCACCTTTGCTACCTAGACCTTTATGCAGTTCTAAGGGTTTGAATACGGCAGCAGGTGCGCCAATGATATCAACCTGACCATTGTTAAACTTGGCACCGAAGTTGGTGACATCAGCGCTGACCGCCTGTGCACCTACCTGTTGCACCATGATTTTTTGCGCTTCGTCATAATCCAGTACAGCAATTTTTTTGCCTGCTGCTTTAGCTACGGTATTAATACTGCGGTCATTGACCAGCAGGAAAGCATCACCCACTGGAATGACTCCGGCGACTTCATATTTGCCTTGTAACATATGTTTGGCAAAAGTCTTGCTTGCCAGTCCTTGCATTACTTTAACCGCCAGATTCAGATCTGGGATCGCACCAATGGCATCCAGTGAACCGGTAAAATTATTGAACTGGCGTCCGCGCATCCCCGTGACGCTAATACCATCACATTTCCCGGCTTTAAAGTCTTCTGCAACCACAGCTTCATTGGTATTTACCCGCAGCTCGATATTTGCACCCCAGTTTTTTGCAGCCAGCTGATAATCTTTCATCACAGCGTACACATCGCCATTCTTACCGACCAGATCAAATACACAGACGATTTGCTTCGCCTGTACTATACCGGACGCTGTGACCATGCTTGTACCGAGTGCGAGCGCCTTCAACCAAGTTTTCATATTTTATTCCTTAAAAAATTGTTTTTGTTTTCTCAAGACTGCTGCATATCATTGTTTTTATAAGAAAGATGACAGCATGACTGATATTCATTCTAATCATTTTCAAGTCGCAGGCAATGGCAAAGTTGCCTGCCTTAACATAAAGAAAGCCTGGAATTTTCCAGGCTTTTTTCCTTTTAAAATCAGTTTATTCACCCGGCAGTGAACATTCGAAGTTTGCCTTATCGACAGAACAGCGGGCACGTTTCAGTACACTCATCATAGAAGCATCATAGATTCCCCGCTTGGTCATATCCATACGACCATCACGAAGCATTTTTTGATATTTGGTCTTGTCTTCTGCACTCAGGTTCATTTTATATTTGGCTGGAATACCGGATTCTAAACGGTTGATCATCGCCATGCTCTTTGGCAAGTTCTTAACAAACCAATCACGTGATTTCTGTCCAAAACCTGCCGGGAAGCTTTCAGGACGGATCACAAAGTCTGAAGTGACATGCAGCACCGGGAAGTTAAACATCGCGCCACTATTACCCAAGCCTTTATAGATTTCTAGCGGCTTATAAGCATAAGCAGGTGCACCTACCATATCTACCTGACCATTATTAAACTTGGCCACAAAGTTGGATACATCAGACACGACTGCCTGGGCACCTACACGCTGTACCATGATTTTTTGTGCATCGTCATAGCCCAGCACAGCAAACTTTTTACCGGCGGCTTTTTCAATCGAGTTGATGTTTTTGTCACGTACAAAGATAAAAGCCGAGCCCAGTGGTGCAATACCGGCAATTTCATATTTTTTGCCGCCTAAATTACTGACCATCTTGGCAGCATTACGTTTATCCAAAGCAAAGGTAATGGCACGCTGTGCAATCGCATTGCTTGGCACGCCGCCTAGCGCATCAATAGAGCCAGCAAATTTATTGTATTGACGTGCACGCATCGCCGTCATAAATACGCCGTCACATTTACCCGCTTTAAAATCATTATCTGCAACTGCTTCATCCTGACGGGCAATCAGATTAATTTCTGCCCCCCATGATTTTGCTGCCAGTGCCCATTCCTGAGCCATCTGAAAAGACTCACCAGATTTGCCCAGTAAGTCGAAAACACAGATATCGACTTTTTTCGCTTGCGCTGTACCTGCGAAACTAACGGCAGAAAACGCCGCCAATGCTAGAAGTGTTTTTTTCATTCTAATAATCCTTGCAAAATCTTGTTCTTCGATGGAGTTTCCATACTTGTGACAAATATTAGCAAGTTTCTTTAAAAAAAATAGAGTATTTACTCCATTATATTTAGGGAGTTTGTCCCCTATTATCAAAATGTGTCCCGTATTCACATTTTGGATATAAGGAAGTCCATAGATATCAATTTTTTAGCGATTTATTTAAAATCCTAAAAACTTACATTTTTTTAATTCAATTTACAAACAAATACATTAGAGCACTATTCTCCGCCTAATGAGCATTCAAAATTGGTACGTTCTACCGTACAACGCGCACGTTTCAATACCCGCATCATATTTGGGTCATAGATGCCCTGATTAGTCAGATCAATCCGGCCATCTCGGAGAATTTTCTGGTAACTGGTATAGTCCTCACGACTTAAATTTAGCGTATATTTAGCTGGAATTTCTGCTTCCATACGTTTAACAGTAGCAATGGTTTTCGGTAACTGTTTGATGAACCAGGCACGTGAGTGTGCTGCAAATTTGTCCGGAAATTTATTTGGCCGAATAATTAAATCTGCCGTCACATTTACTACAGGGAACTTGATCATTGCACCTTTATTCCCCAAGCCCTTAGACAGTTCTAGCGGCTTAAAAGCATAAGCAGGTGCAGCCACAATATCGACTTCGCCCTGATTAAAACGGCGAATAAAATTAGAAATTTCCGACATAACTGGCACAGCTTCAATCCTATTTACCATGACTTTTTGTGCATAGTCATAATGCAAAACTGCAAATTTCTTATCTTTAACCTGTTCAATCTTGTTTATGGCACGATCCCGTACAAAAATATATGCCGTACCAATTTGCACAATTCCGGCAACTTCAAACTTGTCTTTACCAATGGTAGACACCAGACGTTTGGCATTACGCTGATCCAGTACATAGCTAATGGCTTTCATGGCAATATCATTGCTAGGCACACCACCAATAGCATCAATTGAACCGGCAAATTTGTTATAGGCCCGGGCACGCATGGAGGTCATAAACAGTCCATCACATTTGCCTGCTTTAAAGTCCTGATCGACTTTGGCTTCATCCTGATAAGCAAGAAGTTGTACTTCAGTCCCCCATTGCTTGCTCACTAACTGCCATTCTTCTAGTAACTTGTAAGATTCACCAGATTTGCCCAATAAATCAAAGACGCAGATATCTACCTTGGCAAAACTCATATTTGAGGCAAGTACAGTCAAGGCTGCTAAAATCAAAGATCCTTTTTTCATTTTGCTCTACTCTATTTATTCTTGGTTATTTTTTACTGAAATTTATATTTCAATATCATCTTGTTTTGTCATTAAAAACACCTGTTCTATTTAAACATAGATTCAAAAATATGAATCTATGTTATGGATGAAGTGCAGGATCCTGTGAATTCTCCAGCAAGATTTTTTTATTTTGATGGGCTTTCCTTTAGAATAGCGCCATTCTTCTTGTCGAATGTCAGTACAGTTCCATGATTCAGTTAGATCAGTTAACCATACGCCGCGGTGGACGCATCCTTTTCCAGAAAGCCTCCATGCAATTGCATCCTGGATGGAAAATTGGCCTGACCGGTGTCAATGGAGCCGGTAAGTCGACCCTATTTTCAGCACTCTTGGGTGGAATTGAATCTGACAGTGGTTCCCTGACCCGTCCTGCAGTCTGGACTGTGGCGCATATGGCCCAGGAAATCAAAGCCTTGAATATGAAGGCGATTGATTTTGTCCTGTCCGGTGATGAGGAATACTGGGATATCCAACAAAAGCTGAATCATCCTGAACAACTGGATGATGCTGAACTGGCACGCCTCTATGGCCGCTTTGACGAAATTTCCGGTTATGTAGCACCCTCTAAGGCTTCACAGCTGATGGCAGGTTTAGGCTTTATGGATTATCAATCCGAGCTGGATGTTGCCAGTTTTTCGGGGGGATGGCGTATGCGTCTGAATCTGGCGCGTACCCTGATGAGCCGTTCTGATCTGTTATTACTGGATGAACCGACCAACCATTTAGATTTAGATGCGATTCTTTGGCTAGAAGATTGGCTCAAAGCCTATGAAGGCACCTTGGTGCTGATTTCACATGACCGGGATTTCCTGGATGCCATTACCGATCATATTTTACATATCGAAAATCAGGAACTGACCTTATATACCGGTAACTATTCGACTTTCGAGCGCACCCGTAGCGAACGTCTAGCCCAGCAGCAACAAGCCTATGAAAAGCAGCTTGAAGTGCGTGCCCATCTGCAAAAATTTATTGACCGTTTTAAGGCCAAAGCTACCAAGGCAAAACAGGCCCAGAGCCGAATCAAGCAGCTGGAGCGTATGCAGGAACTCTCTGTTGCGCATGTAGATACACCGTTTACTTTCAGCTTCCGTGAACCAACCAAAATGAGTTCACCATTACTACAGCTAGAAAATGCCGATATCGGTTATGGCGACAAGCTGATTGTACGTAATATCAGCCTGCAAATTACTCCGAATAGCCGTATTGGTCTGCTGGGGATGAATGGTGCTGGTAAATCGACTTTGATTAAATCTCTCGTCGGTGATTTAGCTTTAATTAAAGGTCTTCGTAAAGACTCGGAATTGTTAAATATTGGCTACTTTGCCCAGCACCAGATGGATGCACTGGATGGTAGCGCCAGTCCGATGTTGCAGCTGGCACGTATTGCTGATCCTAAAATCAGTGAGGCCAGCTTGCGTTCTTTCCTCGGCAGCTTCGGCTTTAGCGGCGAACGCATGGATACACCAAGTGAAAGTTTCTCGGGTGGTGAACGTGCCCGTTTAGCACTTGCATTAATCGTATGGCAACGTCCAAACGTGCTGATTTTGGATGAACCAACCAACCATCTGGATCTGGATATGCGTCATGCTTTAACGATGGCACTACAAGATTTTGAGGGTGCTGTCGTGCTGGTTTCGCATGAACGTCAGCTGATCGCCAGTGTCTGTGATGAGCTACTGTTAGTTCATAACGGCAAATGTACTGAATTTGATGGCGATCTGGTGGCTTATGCCGAGTGGTTACGTCAGGCACGTGCAGAATTATTAAAAAATGCGCCTAAAACTGCTGAAGTGGTGAAAACACAGCAAGCTGAAGCGAAACCTGTACCAAATAAAATGGATAAAGAAGCCCAACGCAAGGAGGCTGCTCGCCAACGTGAGCAGACTCGGCCGATTCGCAAAAATATTGAAAAATGTGAAAGCCAGATCGGAAAGTTGCAGCCAAAACTCGCAGCAATTGAAGAAAAGCTGGCAGATACTGGTCTGTATGATGCAGCGCGTAAGGATGAATTGCTTAAGCTCATGAATGAGCAGACTGAATTGAAAGCACAACTGGAAACTGTTGAAGAACAGATGCTGGAACTGATGATGGAATTAGAAGAACTGGAACAGCCTTTCCAAGAAAGCTAATTTTAATATTTGTTTAAAGTTTCAAGGATCAGTAACTATAGTTTCTGATCTTTTTTTTATGGGTTTATATTTTCTCTGCTATTAGTAAATCTTTTCTCTTACCTATTTTCCTACACTTCTCAGCTTGGTTAATCATTTACTCGATTTTTGACATATTTTGTAGTGAATTACGCAAGTACTATATAAGTTTATTTTTTAAACACTCGGCTTCCTTATTTCATACATTAATTTACAGCTCTAGGTCAGGTTATAAGGCTCTAATAAAAAGGCTTTTTAATAATCAGCAGCCTTATTTGAGACTATTTATGTTGAACTAGAGAGGAAATCCGCATGCGTGCTCTTACCTATCATGGTGCTCGGGATGTACGAGTTGAATCTGTTCCAGATCCAGTGATTCAGGAACCAGATGACGTTATTTTAAGGGTGACAGCCACCGCCATCTGTGGCTCAGATCTGCATTTATACCGGGGAAAAATCCCTGCCACTGAAGACGGTGATATTTTCGGCCATGAATTTATGGGAGTTGTAGAAGAAGTCGGCCCTGCAGTGACAGAAGTCAAAAAAGGTGACCGGGTGATCATTCCCTTTGTCATTGCATGCGGTCACTGTTTTTTCTGTGAACATGAACTCATGGCTGCCTGTGAAAATACCAATACGGGTCGTGGTGCGATCCTGAATAAAAAACAGATTCCACCAGGAGCGGCCTTGTTTGGCTTTAGCCACCTGTATGGTGGTGTTCCGGGTGGTCAGGCTGAATATGTGCGAATTCCCAAAGGTAATGTCGGACCGTTTAAGGTTCCCGGCTCTTTGCCTGATGAAAAAGTATTATTCCTGACCGATATTCTGCCAACAGCCTGGCAGGCAGTAACCAATGCTCAAGTCACCCGTGGTTCTACAGTGGCGATTTATGGTGCAGGTCCAGTCGGTCTGTTATCTGCAGCTTGTGCACGGATGCTCGGTGCCGAACAGATCTTCATGGTAGACCATCACCCTTATCGCTTGCGATTTGCTCATCAAACCTATGGGGTCATTCCGGTCAACTTTGATGAAGTCGATGCAGCTGAATTTATTATTCAAAATACAGCAGGTTATCGTGGTGTTGATGCAGTTATTGATGCCGTTGGTTTCGAAGCCAAAGGGAGTGTTCTGGAAACCGTAATGACCAACCTGAAATTAGAAGGTTCGAGTGGTTCAGCACTAAGACAATGTATTGCAGCAGTCCGACGCGGCGGTGTGGTGAGTGTACCGGGGGTTTATGCCGGTCCAATTCATGGCTTCCTGTTTGGTGATGCCTTTGATAAAGGTTTGACTTTTAAAATGGGACAAACCCATGTGCATAAATACTTGCCGCAGTTGCTCGAACATATTGAAAATGGAGATCTGTCTCCAGATGTGATTATTACCCATCGCATGCAACTGGAAGATGCTGCGGAAGGCTACCGTATTTTTGATAAAAAGGAAGAAGACTGTCGTAAAGTCATTCTGACACCGTAAATGTACTAAAAGAATAAAAAGCGCCTTCCAGGCGCTTTTTATTCTTTAATCAAGACAGATCAAATCACCTGTTTCTATTTTTCAAGTTTCTTCATCAAAAACTCTGTTTAACGGAAGTTATTTAATTTTTACTCCTCTTTCTAACTTGCAGAAAATAGCTCAGACAAATCCGAATACAAATGCTGATCTAGAAAAGCACCCCAAAGAATAAACCCATAATAACTATATTTAATCCAATGATTTTAAAAATAAAATTAAATTTCACTTGATTATTAAAATAATTATGTAGTTTAACTACACCTAGATTTCCCAAGTAAAAATATGTTCCACGCCAACTATTAAATAAAACTACATTAACCACATAAGCGGTTATTTTATATAATATTTATTTTAATTTTCTATAAAAACAGCAGGCAAACTAATCTATTTTGGACAGTTTTGGCTTAAACGCAGAAATCCTGCATAAGCTGCTAATTTAAATTTAAAACATTATTTTAAATTTAAAAATATTTACCCACAAGTCACCAGAGAATAAATTTGAATTTAAAATAAGAGCTGATTTAAAAGTGAATCTATTGTGGATAAATACTATCTTATTCACATAAATAAATATGGATAACTTTGAAGTTATCCACACTATTGATCAAGCTTTGAGCTTATTTAGGAACGGTACTATTCATACATATTTTGATTTATTAATTACTTTATTTTTATAACTTTGTTAAACAGTTAAAAATCTAGGATTTTAGAAATCGAAGTTCAATGATTTTCCATTCATTTGCATAGCGCCACAATTCCTGAATACGATGTTTATCTTTAGCTAAACCAGTCACCACACAACATTCCGTCTGATCCGCATTATATTCGTAATCTTCATATTCTACTTCAGGCTTATGCGGTTTCCAGACCCCATTCTTGACCGCATGCGCAATCCTGTCATAACGGACATAACTGGTTTCTACACGGTTTTTCTGCTCAAACACCACCTTAAAGTCTTCATGCTCATACTGACGCAGAACCTCATAATGACCGGTATAGAATGCATTGGCCCAAATTTCACGAACTTCTTCAAGCTGGCTATCCATGGATAAACCTCTTTATTGCTATAGGCTGGCCCAGATCAGACAAATACTGCGAATAAAAAAAATCACCAGATAGGGTGCCAGAATCACTGATCAGCTGCTGAATATACTAACCAGTTAAAATGACATTAGCATAAATTGATCATAAAAAAAGCACCCCGAAAGGTGCTTTTTTAAGTGTATTGTGTATCAGTTATGCATCGATATCTGCGTTCAGAGCATTCTCTTCAATGAAGGCACGGCGTGGTTCTACGTCGTCACCCATCAAGCAAGAGAACATACGATCTGCTTCAATCGCATCCTGTACCGTCACCTGTAGCATATTACGGTTTTCTGGATCCATAGTGGTTTCCCACAGCTGATCCGCATTCATCTCACCCAGACCTTTATAACGCTGGATCATCATGCCGCGACGTGAGTCTTGCAGGATGTGCTGCCATACTTCATGGAAGCTATTCACTAGAATCTTGCGCTCACCTTTTTGCAGGTAAGCACCCTCTTCAAGTAACGTAAACCAGCTCTTCGAGTTCTTCAATAAACGTGCATATTCACTTGAACCCAACAGACCTGAATCAAGCAGATAAACATGTGGCAGGTTATGGATATAAATCGTGATACGTGGCAGATAAGTCACAGACTTGTTGCCTTCTGCATCTTCCTTCTCGAAGGTTTCAATACCCAGCTCAGGACGCAGGCTTGGTTGCTTGTCTTCGATGTGTTGACGCAACTGCATTGCCCAGTTTTCCACATAATCCAGATCAGTTGCCTGATCCAGTTTAAATGCTTCAAGTGCCAATAAACCATCCAGCAATGTTGCAGGATAACGCAGGGTTAAACGATTCAAGCTTTTTTGCGAGGTCTGGTAATCCGCAATCACATTTGCCAGTGCATCACCACGAATAGCAGGTGCATCCGCACTGATATGCAGTTCAAGTTCATCAATCGCATTCGAAATCAGGTAAGTTTCCAGTGCATCATTATCCTTGATGTACTGTTCCTGCTTGCCTTTTTTCAGCTTGTACAGCGGTGGCTGTGCAATATAAATATGACCACGCTCTACCAGCTCCGGCATTTGACGGAAGAAGAAAGTCAACAGCAAGGTACGGATGTGTGAACCATCCACATCAGCATCAGTCATGATAATAATTTTGTGATAACGCAACTTGTCCGGGTTGTATTCTTCACGGCCAATACCACAGCCCAGTGCAGTAATCAGCGTCCCCACTTCAGCCGATGAAATCATACGGTCGAAACGTGCACGTTCCACGTTCAGGATTTTACCTTTCAGTGGCAAGATTGCCTGCATCTTACGGTTACGGCCCTGTTTCGCAGAACCACCCGCCGAGTCGCCCTCGACCAGGTATAGTTCAGACAATGCTGGATCTTTTTCCTGACAGTCTGCCAGTTTACCTGGAAGACCGGCAATGTCTAACGCACTCTTACGACGTGTCATTTCACGTGCTTTACGCGCTGCATCCCGGGCACGTGCGGCATCTATGATTTTACCCGCGATTGATTTCGCTGCTTGCGGGTTCTCTAATAGGTACTCAGAGAATGACTTATTCATGGCCTGTTCGACCGCAGTTTTTACTTCGCTCGACACCAGCTTTTCTTTGGTCTGTGATGA
Source organism: Acinetobacter sp. CIP 101934 (assembly GCF_000369585.1). NCBI lineage: Bacteria > Pseudomonadati > Pseudomonadota > Gammaproteobacteria > Moraxellales > Moraxellaceae > Acinetobacter > Acinetobacter sp. CIP 101934. Next base: position 165,413 of record NZ_KB850094.1, read on the forward strand.
GAATTTCGGATCAGGCACTTTCACCGATACAATCGCAGTCAAGCCTTCACGTGCATCATCACCAGATACTGCAACTTTTTCTTTTTTAAGAATATTTTCACTATCCATGTAGTTATTTAAACCACGGGTCAGTGCAGCACGGAAACCGGCTAAATGCGTACCACCATCCTTTTGCGGGATGTTGTTGGTAAAGCAGCGTACGTTTTCCTGATAAGAATCATTCCATTGTAATGCCACTTCTACCCCAATCCCGTTCTCCGCCATGGTAGTAAAATGGAAGATATCATTCAGGTGAGTTTTGCCCTCATTGATATATTTCACAAATTCAGACAGACCACCTTCATAATCAAATACATATTCCGCATTAATGCGTTCATCACGCAGTACGATACGCACACCGGCATTCAGGAACGACAGTTCACGTAAACGGCGCGCCAGAATATCGACATTGAAGATGGTTTGGCTGAAGGTTTCAGCACTTGGCCAGAAACGTACACGGGTACCGGTTCGGTCTGTATCACCGATGACTTTTAACGGGTACTGTGAATCGCCATGACGGTATTCCTGTTGGTGAATATGACCAGCACGATGAATGGTCAGTTCCAGTTTTTCTGACAGGGCATTTACAACCGAAACACCTACCCCGTGCAGACCACCAGAGACCTTATAGCTGTTGTCATCAAACTTACCGCCGGCATGCAGAATAGTCAGAATTACTTCTGCTGCAGACACACCTTCTTCAGGGTGAATATCAGTTGGAATACCACGGCCGTTATCTGAGACTGACACCGATTCATCTTCATGAATAGTCACTAAAATTTCATCACAGTGACCTGCCAGCGCCTCGTCAATCGAGTTGTCGACCACCTCGAAAACCATGTGGTGTAAGCCTGTACCGTCGTCTGTATCACCAATGTACATGCCTGGACGCTTACGCACAGCGTCTAAACCACGTAATACCTTGATGCTAGAGGAATCATAAGCCTTTTCAATGGTTTGTTCTGGTTGAGAAGCAGCTTGATCTTCTGAACTCATGGTTTCTCCCTAGTGAAAAATAGGTCTATCCAAAGATGGGTAAAACTTTAAAATACTATTGCACAACAACCTGAACGATACCGTTTTCAACATTGAATAACTGATATGAGATAGACAAATCATGTAAATGCTTTTGTACTGATTCGTGGTCTAAAGTGGTAATAAAAACTTGACTACCAAGTTGGCTCAATCGCTCAATTAAACGTTGTTGTGCGGTTAAATCTAATTCTGCTGTCAGATCATCTAATAATACCACAGTTTCCTTATTACAAGAATGTAGCATTGCAATTTGCGACAGTTTTAACGCCATCAGCAGCAGCTTTTTCTGTCCACGAGACAGGATCACATCTGCATCTCCCAGAGGGGTCTTCAGACGCAAATCTGCGCGATGTGGGCCGTATTCTGTATAGCGTCTTTCAATGTCCCGCTCATGATGATTGGTCAGGTCATTGAGCAGGCCAGTTTCAGTATGAAAACCGGGACTATAATCCAGGCTAATCGTAAGATCTGGCAGCAAATGTTTCAGGTCTTCTTCAAAGAAAACTTTCCATTGCTCGACAATACCGACCCGTTGTGAATGCAGAATCTCACCATATTGACTGAGCATCTGGTTCCACGGTTCCAGCTCTGACAGACTGAGGTAGCGCCTAGACTTTAGCAAGCTGTTGCGCTGCTTCAAGGCACGCGAATAATATTGCCAGGCATGATAGAACTCTGGTTCCACGTGGAACATTAACCAGTCCAATAACTGTCGGCGTGGCTTGGCACCATGATCGATAATATCGGTGCTTTGTGGATCAATCAGCTGCAAAGGTAGCAGTTTGGCCAGCTGCCCCTGGGTCGCCACCAGATCACCATTTACCTTGATCAGCTGCTCACCACTGGCCATTTTCTGCATACCAACTTTTTCGGTATCAGACTGGGCAAACACGATCGCATCCGAAGCGCTGTGTTGAATGTAATTTTTAGGAATATGGGTACGAAAAGAACGCCCTGTGGCCAGCAGATGAATGGCTTCCAGAATAGAAGTCTTGCCTGAACCATTCTGGCCATAAAAAACGTTAAACGGCTGCAATCCCTGGAGAGCAACCGTTTTTAAGTTTCGTACACGCTCTATATGCAAACGCGTAATATGCATGATTAGCTTGTGCCTGGATGCTGCCGCTTAAACGCGCATCGGCATGACCACATAAGTTTGATCAGTATGTGCAGGATCCTGAACCAACACCGACTGGTTTGCTTCGGTCATGCTCATGGAGACATCATCACCGTCCAGCACACCCAAGACTTCTAGCAAATATTGCGCATTGAAAGACATTTCCATTGGTGCATCTGCATACTGAATGGCCAGATCTTCAATCGCTTCATCCTGCTCCGGGTTATTGGCACGCAGTTGCAGTGAATCCGCATTAAAGTTCAGGAATACACCACGCAGTTTCTCATTACTCAAAATCGCAACACGTTGCAGAGATTGCTTAAATACGTCATGTGCGATGATTACGTGCTTGTCACCACCACGTGGAATCACACGACGATAGTCAGGGAATTTACCGTCAATCAGTTTCGTGGTGAAACGTACTGTAGTATCCCCCTGCTCCTTATCACGGTTTGCAACAGTGATAGTTACATTTAGCAATTCACGACCAATCAGCAATGATAACTGATCATCTTCAACACTAAGCAAACGCTGTAATTCACCTACTGCCTTACGCGGCACAATCGCCTGAATTGGCTGAGCTGCAGTTGATTGCGCAGCTGTTTCACACAGCGCCAGACGATGACCATCAGTGGTTACTGCACGCAGCTGGTTGGCATCAATCTCCAGTAATGTACCGGTCAGGTAGAAACGTACATCCTGTACCGCCATCGCAAACGCAGTTTTTTCAAACAGGCGTTTTAGTTCACGCTGGGTCACAGTTACCTGGGTGCCCTGACTGTTTTCAGTCGACAGCAATGGATAGTCTTCAGCAGGCAAGGTACCGAGCACAAAACGGCTGTTTCCAGACTTCAAAATACAGCGCTGATCTTCAGTAATTTGCAGATCTACCAACGCAGCTGATGGCAAAGATTTACAGATATCAATCAGCTTACGTGCAGGAACCGTGGTTTCACCGGCTTGCAAACATGCACCTTCATTCAGAGGCATACTTGCTACCAGTTCTACCTCAAGATCTGAACCAGTCACCGTTAATGCTTGAGCTGTCACTTGAATTTTCAGGTTAGACAGAATGTTTAAGGTATGGCGACGTTCAACCGCTCCTACGACATGTGATAGAACATTCAGTAAGCTCTCTTTCGCGATTTTTAAACGCACGGTACATTCCTCTGAAAACTGAAGATTAATATGGAAAAGTTAATTATTTAGCACTGTACTATGCGGCAAAAAAAGCCGCATAGCAAGCGCAGAATTTGAGCGTTTTGGCTTAGCTTTGCAGCAGGCGCTGCAGGTTTTTATAGTCCTCGTTGAAGATCGGATCTTCCTCACGCAGACTCAATACTTTTTCACAGGCGTGCATCACGGTACTGTGGTCACGACCCCCAAATGCCATGCCAATTTCCGGGAAACTGTCTCCGGTCAATTCACGTGCCAGACCCATTGCAAGCTGACGCGGACGTGCATAAATACGGGTACGTTTCGGACCGACCAGTTCTTTCAGCGGAATACGGAAATATTCACTGACCACACGCTGAATATTTTCAGTACTGATGGTGCGGGCGCGAATCGCCAAAACATCTTTTAAGGATTCACGCACTACATCCAGATCAATCGGTGTGCCTTTAAAGCGGGAAATCGCCACCACTTTGTTTAGTGCACCTTCAAGCTCACGCACATTCGCAACCACTTGTTGTGCAATAAACAGTGCGCAGTTACGTGGCAGGTCCACTTCATTGCTTTCGGCTTTTTTAAGTAAAATTTCAATACGGGTTTCAATATCGGGCGGCTCAACCCCTACCGACAAGCCCCAGGAGAAACGTGAAACCAGACGTGGATCCAGTTCAGTCAATTCTTTCGGATAACGATCCGAGGTCAAGATGATCTGTTTCGATTCATCCAACAGTGCGTTAAAAGTATAGAAGAACTCAACCAGACTGGCCTCTTTACCCGCCAATAAATGAATATCATCGACCAGTAATAAATCCAGAGAACGACAGTTTTTCTTAAATTCTTCAACCTTGCCCTGCTGCAGCGAGCTGACAAAGTCCTGCACAAAGCTTTCTGCGGTCATATACATCACGCGGGCATTCGGCTTGGCTTGCAATAATGCATTACCAACAGCCTGCATCAAGTGGGTTTTACCCAGACCGGTCGGGCCATACAAAAATAATGGGTTATGTTGAGATGCACCGAGCTGGGTCAGTACCTTACGGCAGGTTTCTGCGGCCATCTGATTCGAGCGGCCTTCCACAAATAGAGAAAAAGTGAATAAGGGATTTAGCTGACGCTTGCGGCTATTTTTAACCGATTCTTCTTTTTCTTTACGTGGGCGAGGCGCAGGCGTACTCACTGGCTGTGTTTCTAAAGCAGCCGTGGTAGTTGCTGGCTGTTCACTGGCAGATAAAATCGCACCAGGACGGGAATCCACCAGAATTTCGACTTTACGGATACGGCCTTCAGATAACTGTTCCGCCAGAATCGAGATCAGCTCCAGATGATGTTCTTGAATGTAGCGCGTCCAGTAAGGGTTCGGTGCATAAAGACGAAGAGTATCGTCCAGTTCCTCTGCAACCAGTGGGCGTATCCACATTGTAAAGACATTTCCAGAGAGCTCTTGTCGCAAGCGATTTAAGCAGTCTGTCCAAAGCATGTGAATCCCCTATTCATTCCATTGTTTATTCAAAAGCCATTGCCGCACCTGAAAGCGGGTCGCCATTCTAACCAAGTTATCCACATCTGTCATGAAATATTCAGCATAAATCGTTCAAAAAAGCGCTTTTCATGCATAAATTTAAATTTAAAACCTGGTGTGGATAAGTTTATCCGCAAGCTGTGGATAAAATATAGCATAAAGTTATCCACAAAGTATAAAAATTATAGAAACAGTTTTATCCACAATATAAGATTATGTTTATTAAAATTAAAAATGCATTTTCCACAGAAAAACAGCTTCCTAATAGTAATAAATTTAAATTTATAAATTTGAATTTATTTATAAGATCCAGACTTTCTGTGGATAACCAACACATGGTTTAAATTTAAATTCAAAACGAGAATCTAAATTTGAATTGTGTATAGTATTGTGGATAAATCTGTTGATATAGATGTTAATAACTAAAATATAATATTAAAACAATTATTTATATTGTGGTTAACTATTTTATTCACTCTTTGACTACACAATTTGAAAAGTATCAGGCAAGCCAATCCCTAGACTAATTTGAAAAGAAATATGCTTTTGCATTGACAGCTCAAGCAATGAGCACTAAAATCGCGGACCTTCATAGAAAGATCATTTTTGGAGTTTCGACATGAAACGTACATTCCAACCATCTGAATTAAAGCGTAAACGCGTTCATGGTTTCCGTGCTCGTATGGCTACTAAAGCTGGTCGTCAAGTTCTAGCTCGCCGTCGTGCAAAAGGTCGTCACAGCTTAACTGTTTAATCAGTTAGGCTTCGCCGACTTTGGGTGATATGACAACACTTTATGGTTTTGGCACAGAGTTACGATTACGCTGTGCTGCCGATTATAAAGGTGTCTTTGATGGTGCGCTTTTAAAAGTGCATCAACCCCATTTCTTATTTCTTGCAAAACCGTCCGAACTGCCAAATAGCCGTTTGGGTTTAGTTGTTGCCAAGAAAAAAGTGCGCCGTGCGCATGAACGAAATCGAGTAAAACGTCTTGCTCGCGAAAGTTTTCGCCTGCATCAACAGCAGCTCAGCGATCTGGATATTGTGGTGATGCCAAAAGCTGGTATTGATACAGTCCCGAATGCAGAATTGCACCAGCAACTACAATTTGCTTGGCAGAAACTCAACCGTCTTGCCAAAAAGCATACAAAAATAGCTCCCTCCCCACAAAAGTAGAGATGGCCAATGGTACGTTTACTGCATTGGTTAATACGTTTCTATCAGATTGCGATTAGTCCTTTACTTGGACCACGCTGTCGTTATCTTCCAACATGTTCTCAATATTCCTTGGAAGCAGTCCATACACATGGAGCTGTGCGTGGTGTGTGGCTGGCTACTAAACGTATTTGCCGTTGTCATCCGTGGGGTGGCTCAGGATACGATCCTGTTCCTCCGAAAGCGATTCGTTTTATTTCATTTCAGCAAATAGATTCTCAAACGCTTCACGTTGCTGTACCCTTTCGTGATCGTTTATTGAACCAAAATCACTCTCACCACTTGGGGTAATACATATGCAACAATGGGCCAGGATTGCAATTCTCGGGGCTATGTTTGTTGTCGCATATTTGCTCATTTTGGCGTGGCAAAAAGATTATGGAAATGCGGAAACTCAACCTCAGCAGGAAACTGCAGTTGTGTCGCAAGAAGTGTCAGCAGATTTGCCAAATGCTCAGACGGCTACCGCCGCTTCTGATGTGCCACAAGCAAATGTTCCAGCGCAGCAAGCCACGGATGCTACAGCACCTGTAAGTCAGCAGCTTATTTCAGTACAAACTGACCTTTATCATCTTTGGATTAATCCTAAAGGTGGTGATATTGTTCGTGTTGAATTACTCAATCATGACAAAAACAAAGACAGCGATGAACCTTTCGTCATGCTGGAAAGCGATGCGAAACGTACTTATGTCGCGCAGTCAGGTTTAATTGGTCTAAATGGACCGGACAGCAGCCGTAACGGCCGTCCAAGCTATGAGCTAGAAAAAACTGCTTATACCCTGGCAGATGCCAAGGCAGTCAAAAATAAAGATGGCGAGAATGTAAAAGTTCTGTCTGTACCAATGGTATTCAAGACGGCAGATGGTGTAGAAGTCATCAAAACCTTCAATTTTACTGAAGGTGAATATCCAGTTGTCGTGAACCACAAGGTTATCAACCGCAGTGGACAGGCTTGGCAAGGTCAAATGTTTGGCCAGATCAAGCGTGACAATTCTGAGGATCCAGGCAAATCTGATCAAGGTATCTTTACTTTAGGTACTTTCTTAGGTGGCGCTTGGGGTACCCCGGATGAGCATTACAACAAGTTGAAATTTGACAACTTTGTTGAAGAAAAACTCAGCACTGAAGCCAAAGGCGGCTGGGTTGCAATGGTGCAGCACTACTTTGTCAGTGCATGGGTACCAGGTAACCTGAAACTGACACAGGGCAATGGCGAGGCCTATACGGCGAAGCTGGAATCACGTAAGTCAACTGATAACATGAATATCATTGGCTTTACCTCTCCGACCTTCAATGTACCTGCCGGTACTGTGGCTGAAATTGATGCGACCTTCTATTCTGGTCCAAAAATCCAGTCAGAGCTCAAAGATCTGGCAACAGGTCTGAACCAGACTGTAGATTATGGCTGGTTATGGCCGATTGCCAAACTACTATTTGTTGGTCTGGAATTTTTCCATGGCCTGGTAGGTAACTGGGGCTGGGCGATCATTCTGTTGACTATTCTGGTAAAACTGATCCTGTGGCCATTGTCGTCGAAGAGTTACCGCTCTATGGCGAAAATGCGTGTGATTGCGCCAGAAATGCAGCGTATGAAAGAAGAGTTCGGTGAAGACCGTATGCGCTTCTCTCAAGAGATGATGGCACTGTACAAACGCGAGCAGGTAAATCCACTTGCCGGCTGTTTACCGCTCTTGCTGCAAATGCCAATCTTCCTGGCATTGTACTGGGTACTGATGGAATCTGTGGAACTGCGTCATGCACCATGGATGCTGTGGATTCAGGATTTATCTTCAATGGATCCTTGGTTCATCCTGCCATTGCTGATGGGTGCAACCATGTATATCCAGCAGTCGTTGAACCCACAACCGACTGATCCAATGCAGGCGAAAGTGTTCAAGATCATGCCAGTGATCTTTACAGTATTCTTACTGTTCTTCCCGGCTGGTCTGGTGCTGTACTGGATTGTCAACAACCTGATTACCATCCTGCAGCAAAGCTTGATCAACAAGTCTGTTGCCAAAGATCGTGCACAACGTGATGAGGCAAAGCCAGTCAACTAAGTTGAACTGACGGGCTGAATAAATCCGCTTAAGATGGTAATCTTAGGCGGATTTTTTTTGGCTGTACTTTTTGTTCTTCTGCAGGTGAATTTTATGCTCAACCCAACCACTACGATTGCTGCGATTGCGACACCACCGGGACGTGGCGGCGTTGGGGTGATCCGCCTGTCTGGTCCAAAATCTTATGCAATTGCCCAGGCGCTAACTCAAAAAGAATTGCCTAAAGCCCGATTTGCCGGTTTTCGCCAGTTTTATGATGCGGCAGGTGAAGTCATGGATGAAGGTTTAGCGATCTGCTTTCCGAATCCAAATTCTTTCACGGGCGAAGATGTGGTTGAATTGCAAGGCCATGGTGGTCCGGTGATTCAGAATGCCCTGCTGGCACGTTTGCTGGAACTTGGGGCAATAGCAGCCAAAGCGGGTGAATTCTCCATGCGTGCCTTTGAAAATGGCAAGCTGGATCTGGTCCAGGCTGAAGCCATTGCTGACCTGATTGATGCGACATCGCAAGCGGCTGCACGTTCGGCAGTACGTTCTCTGCAAGGTGCATTTTCAACCAAGGTGAATGCCGTACTTGAGCAGCTGATTCATTTGCGTCTGCATGTAGAAGCCGCAATTGATTTCCCGGAAGAAGAAATTGATTTTCTAGCGGATGGCAAGATTCTAAATCTGCTGGATGGCGTATCCAGTGCAATCACTCAAGTACAGCAATCTGCGCGTCAGGGCCAGCTTCTACGTGAAGGTTTGCAGGTGGTCATTGCCGGTAAACCTAATGCCGGTAAATCGTCATTGCTAAATGCTTTGGCCGGGATTGAACGCGCCATTGTGACCGATATTGCGGGTACGACACGTGACGTTTTGCATGAGAAAATTACCTTAAATGGTTTGCCAATTACCCTGACTGATACTGCCGGTCTGCGTGAAACGGGTGATATCGTGGAAAAAGAAGGGATTCGTCGTGCAATCAAGGAAATTGAACAGGCGGATCTGCTGTTGCTGGTCTATGACCTGAGTCAGGGTGATGATCCATTACAACTGGCACAGGAATATTTTGCTGAACATATTGAACCGAAACGCCTGATGCTGATTGGTAATAAAGCAGATTTGACCGGTGCCGAAGCTATCATTGGCGATTTTCAGGGTTTCCGTCATATCACTGTCTCAGCCAAGCAGGAAACCGGTGTGCAAGCGCTCATAGAGGCAATTACAGCGCATGCAGGCTTCCAGCCTGAAGAAGATACCTTTATTGCCCGTACCCGCCATTTAGACGCAATGAAGCGCACTCAGATGTATTTGGCTGAAGCCCGTGAACAACTTGTTGTTTATAACGCAGGTGAACTGGTCGCAGAGTCTTTACGTCTGGCACAGAACGCACTGGGCGAGATTACCGGTGACTTTAGTGCGGATGATTTGCTGGGTAAGATCTTTGGATCGTTCTGTATTGGAAAATAATCTTCAAGATATATAAAAAGCCCTCCATAGAGGGCTTGTTTATCAGGCTTTTACATGCAGTTTCTGATGTGATACCCAGAGAACTACACATAAAATACTAATCACCGCACAGAAGCTGATAACAGCAAAACCCAAGCCAAAATGATCGGCCAGATAACCCACTGCAATAATCGGCACAATCGTGCCTAAATAACCCATAAACAGATAGGTCGACATGACTGCGGCCCGATTCTGTAAGGTTGTGATCGCATGAATCACACCAAATGCGCCCATCAAGGCAAAACCATGTCCAATTCCAAACAGAATATCACTGACAAAAAATAAAATGCTCGTTTTGAGGAGCATACACAGTGCAAGACTTATCAGACTCGCAAACATAATGATCAAGCCAATATTCAGACATTTCTTTGCAGCAACCGCTTTAGCAAAGAACTGCACTATGGCAGAAATCAGCAAAATGCAGGTGATGGCGGTACCACTGACTAGAGGCCCATGCCAAGGCAGAATATCCTGCACAAAAGAGGGTGACAGTGAGGCAAATAAACTAAAGGCAGCAAAGGCACAAAATGCGGTCAAACCCACGATCATAAACAAAGCATGATATTGAGGCTCAGGACGCAGTAATTTCGGTGCAATACTAAAGGGCTGACGTTCAAATGCTGGCACTTTTAACCAGAACAAGCCAATAAAACACAGTACTGCTCCCCAAATAATAGGTAGATATGGAGTGATCAGTGGCGTCTGAGAAAACTGCGCAATAATTCCGCCGACCAACGGACCCAAACCAAAGCCAACTGCAGTCAGAATCGATACCAGTTGTGGCGCAAACTGCTTATGACTCTCTGGAATGGTTTGCATCATGCCAATCATGGCAGAAGTGGTCATGAGACCTGAGGCAATGCCGATAATGAAACGCCCCACTGATAAAGTCAGTGCATTGTCTGCAAAGACGGAAATGATTAAGCCTAGACTGATAAATACCAAGCCGATTTGTAAGGTTCTTAAAAAACCAATACTGTTACTGGTTCGTCCCAGAAACAACAGAGTGCCTAGACAGCCAAACATATAGGCGACAAAAATATAAGTAATCTGGCTTGGAGATAGATGCCAAACCTGTTGATAAATAGGGTAAAGCGGACTGGCCAGTGCCGTGCCGATAGTCCCCATAATCAATGTAAGGCTGACCATGGCGAATGGTCGCCATGTGGTATTTATTGTCATGCTGCTGCCATAGAAGTTCAACATCACGCTTCCAGAAAAATGATGTTGAATAAAAATTTGAATGGAAAGCAGTGTATCGGTTAGATGAAAAAGCGGTCAATTATCTTGCTGTAAACAAAACGAAAATATTCAGCAGAAAAAATCATCCATAACGCTTGAGCAATTTTAAAAATTCCTGAAGATCCTGTTCATTGACAGCTTCTGGATCTTTGATTACATGCTCTCTAAGGTGCTCCTCAATCAGTTCATTCATCAGACCATTCACCGCCCCCTTAATGGCAGCGACCTGTTGTAGCACATCAATACAGCTGGGTTCTTGTTGTGTCAGTGAGGCTTCTACCGCATGAATCTGACCTTTTAAACGCCGTACACGATTTAATATTTTTTTATCTTCATGCAAATGACTCACCACAAGTCTCCAAAAATAAATATACTAAGGGGGAGTATATAAATAAGACCACTCAAATGCAAAACAATACCGCTCCACAGCACAACCATCAGTTTGATCAAGGCAATCCACTGGCACAGAAGAAGATACTGCTCGCCACAATCCTGACTGCCGTGATGATGGTATTTGAGATTATGGGTGGCTGGGTCTTTCAATCCATGGCCTTGCTGGCAGATGGCTGGCATATGAGTTCCCATGTCCTGGCCTTGGGACTTGCCTTTGCCGCCTACAAAGCAGCACGTCATTATGCCGATGATCCTCGCTTTAATATGGGGACTTGGCGTATTGAAATTCTGGCAGGTTATAGTAGTGCCATCATGCTATTGGTGATTGCGGGCTTTATGGCTTTCCATTCGATTGAACGCCTGTTTGCTCCGGTAGAGATTCACTATAACGAAGCCATTCCTATTGCGATTTTAGGTTTATTTATTAATCTGGTCTGTGCTTGGTTGCTGCATGATGGTGGACACGAACATGCTCATGGGCATCACCACGATCATGAGCATCATCATCGCCATTCTGACCATCAGCGTGATCTGAATCATCAGGCAGCATTTATGCATGTAGTAGCAGATGCCCTGACTTCAGTCTTTGCCATCATAGCCCTGCTTGCCGGTAAGTATTTCGGCTGGGATATTCTGGATGCTGTGCTCGGGATTGTTGGCTCAGTTCTGGTCGCACGCTGGTCTATTGGGTTATTGAAACAGACTGCCAAAACCCTGCTGGATGCCGATATGGATGCACCGGTGGTAGATGAAATCCGGGAAGTTATCGCAGAATTTGGTCCTTTAGTAAAACTGTCTGACCTGCATGTTTCCCGCGTTGGGAAAGGCAAGTTTTCCTGTTTTATAGCGCTGGAGACTACGCTAGATTTAAGCCCTGATCAGGTACGCGACGCTATTTCTATTCACGAAGAAATCGTGCATATTTCTGTAGAGATTAATCCGGTTACCTCTGTTTCATGAGCAGTTTATGTTCCACGTGAAACATCAAGAATATTGAACCGTGACAGTACATAAATCATCTGATTTTTCTGCATGAAACGCATAGAATCAGCACTACTTTACTCTGACATGAGCGGGAGATTCATGTTGAAACCTATCCTACTGCTGGCCATGACGGCATTGGCTACGAGCCTTAGCTTTGCCGATATCAATACAGTCAAAGCCAACCTGGCCAAAAATAGTCCAGACCTGAAAATTGAAAATCTTCAGACTACTGAAATGAAAGGGATCTATAGTGGTTCTATGGATGGACAAGTGATTTACCTGAACGAGGATGCCAAGCATCTCATCGGTGGGTCTATGATTCGCCTTGCCGATAAGCAAAATCTTACCCGGGATCTGGTGCTGAAACAGAACAGTATCGACTGGAAAAAGTTGCCTTTACAGGATGCATTGAAAACAGTACGAGGCACTGGCAAGCGTCAGTTGGCGATTTTTTCTGACCCCAATTGCCCCTATTGTAAACAGCTTGAACTAGAACTTAAAAAGCTCAATGACGTAACCATTTACACTTTTGTTCTGCCACTGAAAGCGCAATCTATAGCCCCTTCACGACAGATTTATTGTGAAAAAAATCCGGCTCAAGCCTGGGAGGATCTGATTAGTAAAGGTATTCAGCCTAAATCTGGCAAACGCTGCGCCAATCCGGTAGAACGCAACTTGGCCTTGGCTAAATCCCTAAATATTCAGGGTACCCCAGCAATTATTTTCTCGAATGGTTTTAAAGTCATGGGTGCCTATCCGGCTGAACAGATTGAAAAGATTCTGACAGAACTCGGTCTTTAATCTTAACTTTCGCTTGTTCATCTGAAGGATATTGAGAGCAGAAGCTTTGAATTAAATCTTTAAACAGCCAGCAGTAAAAAAGCACCCGACAGGGTGCTTTTTTCAATGCAAAACAGAAATTATTCAATTAAATATTTAGACAGTTCTGCGTTTGGTGACCATGTTGTAGATAAACAGAATGATAATGGCACCAATCACCGAAGCAATAAAGCCTGCTGCTGAACCTTCCTCATAAAGACCTAGCATACGACCGCCATAGGTCGCAAGTAATGAACCGGCAATCCCCAGTAGGGTTGTCATAATAAAGCCTGCCTTGTCATCTCCAGGATGGATTGCACGCGCAATTAAACCTGCGATAAAACCAATAACAATTGCAACTATAAGTGACCACATATGTATGCTCCTTTCTTATCATGTCTTTGTTTTTAAGTCATGTTCAGAAATCATCATCGGATAAGTGAAGTCTTCAATCTAGCGAAGTCCTGAAACGGAATGTTAGCTTTTTGTTCATGTGAAGCAGACATAAAAAAAGTGGCAGTCGCCACTTTTTTAAAGTTGGATCTCTTAAAGACCAATTTCACCAATAAAAGGCAAATGGCGGTACTTCTGGTCATAATCGAGGCCGTAACCGACAATAAACTTGTCTTCGACTTCAAAGCCAAGGAACTGCACATCCAGATTAATTTCACGGCGTGAAGGTTTGCTTACCAAGGTACAGAGCTGAATCGAGTTTGGGTTACGGGTGTGCAGAATTTCCAAGACTTTGCTCAGGGTGTTGCCGGAATCGATGATGTCTTCTACCACCAGTACATCTTTACCACGGATTTCACCGTCTAAATCTTTCAGGATTTTTACATCACGTGACGATACCGTGCCACCACCATAACTGGACACAGTCATGAAATCCAGTTCATGTGGTTTTGAAATCACACGACACAAATCGGCCATAAAAATCACTGAACCACGTAACAAACCGATGAGCACAAGTTCTTTGTCACTATGGGCATAGTGTGCATCGATTTGAGCACCAAGCTCTTTGACTTTAGCTTGAATTTCTTCAGCGGAAATCATTACGCTCATTTGAACGGTCATGGGTAGATACCTAAAAAGTAAAAATAGCAAAATAAAAAAGGTGTTGACCTGCAACACCTGATATATCAGCAATTTTAATACATCCAGCAGGCAGATGCACCTGTTTTGCCCTGTGTTAATATAATCATTTTTTCGGCAATTGTGAATCGCGCTTGAGTAGAAAAGCGCAGCCAATGGCTATTGCTGATAGCATGAACCATGTGCGACGGCGCGATTTTTCAGGCTTTTTCCTGAGCTGTTGTTTTGGCATAAACCGCTTCTCCAGAAACATAAGTCACTGCAATATTACGGTCATCACCCAGCATGATCAGTGCAAAAAATGCATCTTCAATATTTTTGGCTTTGCTTTGACGCAGCTGTTGTAATGCCGTCGCATTCAGATCTAATACAATAAAGTCGGCTTCTTTACCGATATTAAAGTTGCCAAGTTGATCCTCCAGACTCAAGGCTTTAGCTCCCCCTAGTGTCGCATGATATAGCGATTCAAAGGCAGACAGTTTATCGCCTTGCAATTGCTGCACCTTATAGGCTTCATTCAGGGTTTGTAGCTGATTAAATGAGGTCCCTGCCCCGATATCGGTGCCCAGTCCCACTTTAACGCCTTTGTCCCAAGCCTTCTTCAAAGGGAATAAACCACTGCCCAGGAACAGATTTGAGGTTGGACAGAAGGCAATAGCCGAGTCGGTCTGATGCATGCAATCCCACTCCTGCTCTTCCAGATGCACACAATGAGCAAATACCGATTTAGAACCAGTCAGACCATAGTGATGGTAAACATCTAAATAACTTTGATGTTCCGGGAACAATTCCTTGGCCCAGGTAATCTCATTCTTGTTTTCACTTAAATGAGTATGCACATACACATCCGGATATTCCGCTTTAAGTTGTCCTGCTTTTTCCAGCTGTTCAGCTGTCGAAGTTGGAGCAAAGCGTGGCGTGATCGCATACAGGTTACGGCCCTTGCCATGCCACTTTTCAATCAACTTTTTAGAATCGGTATACGCTGTTTCTGCGGTGTCCGTCAGTGCTTCTGGTGCATGACGGTCCATTAGCACTTTACCCGCAATCAGACGCATATTACGCGTCGTCGCTGCATTAAATAAAGCATTGACTGATTCAGGATGGACGGTACAAAAGACCAATGCGGTCGTGGTGCCGTTTTTAAGTAATTCTTCTACAAAAAACTCGGCAATTTTTTCTGAATAAGCTGGATCCTGGAACTGGATTTCAGTCGGAAAAGTATAGGTATTTAACCATTCTAGAAGTTGTTCACCATAAGCACCGACCATTTCGGTTTGCGGAAAATGGATATGGGTATCAATAAAACCTGGCACGATCAGCTGCTCAGGATAATGAGTCACCTGCACTCCTTCAGGCAGATACTGCTGTCCTTCTTCCCAGCTGCCAAACCATTGAATCTCACCATTCTGGCTGATGAGCAAGCCATCTTCTACATATCGCACTTGGTCGTGAATTTCACGCGCTTGGGCAACCGTATTCTTGATATCCAGGAAGCGACCGCGTACTGCCGTCGTTGCAATGATAGAAGACATTTAAAACCTGCGCTTTTTGATTTTTTCGATTGATTGTAGCTGAAAAAATTAGCATGTTTATATGAACATTCATATTTAACCATGCGTATTTTTTATGAGATCAAATAATCACGAATAATTTCAACAGAGCGTGCGTGTGCAGCCAAGCTTGTAGACAAATAAAAAAGCCTGCTGATGCAGGCTTTTTTGATGCTTAATCTTACAGCGTAGTTTCGTTATGTTTCTTGCTATGACGAATCGACAAGATCGCGGTCACAGTCAAGACAATCACAATAAAGCTCAGTGAAATCCAGATCGGCATATGGAATACATCCAGCATCAGCATCTTAAAGCCGATAAAGACCAGAATCAAACCTAGGCCATAAGGCAGATAATGCATTTTTGAGGCTGCACCCGAGAGCAGGAAGAACATTGCACGCAGGCCTAAAATTGCCATCAGGTTCGCAGTAAGCACAATGAAGGGGTCGGTGGTGACAGCAAAAATAGCAGGAATAGAATCGACTGCAAAGATCACATCAGAGGCTTCGACCAGAATCAGCACCAAGAATAACGGCGTTGCCCAAAGCAAACCATTTTGACGGACAAAGAATTTATCGCCCTGAAGTTGCGGGGTAATACGCATATGTTTACGTAGCCATTTCAGAATGGCCATATCTTCAATATTGCTGTCTTCTTCATGCTGACCACGCAGGAATTTGAAGCCGGTATACACCAGGAACGCACCGAAGAGATACAGAATCCACGAGAACTCCTGTACAAACCAGGCACCAATAAAAATGAAGATGGTTCTGAGCACAATCGCACCCAGTACACCATATAACAGCAATTTACGTTGTAGCGCTGGTGGAATGGCAAAGGCGGCAAAGATCATCAGCCAGACAAAGACATTATCAATTGCTAGGGATTTTTCCAGCAGATAACCAGCAAAGTATTCCATGACCTTGGTATTGGCAATTGCCGCACCTGCAGTCTGCTCCAGATACAGCCATAATCCACCACCAAATAAAGTCGCGACACTGACCCAGGCAATACTCCAGTAGGCAGCGGTACGGACTTTTACTTCCTGACCATGCTGATGTTTAAAGCCGACAAAATCGATCACCAGCATGACGGCGACAATTGCGAAAAAGACAAGATACAGCCAGAGCGTACCAATTGTTTCCATGTGAATTCTCCACATCGGACGTCTGGCCATAAAAAAACCTTGACCAGCTGCCCGATGAAAAACATCTATAACAACATGATCAAGGTCTTGCCTACATCTTAGTGTTTCACTTTTTTATATCAAGTGTGACCTAAAGATGCTCAGATACCGACTTTTTGCAAAGTGTAATGACGATATTCTGACACGTTCAAAAACTGAAATTTCATTCTTAAACGTTTGGAGGAGGCTACTCCCCTTGTTCAAACTAAATTTTGTCTGAGCGATAGCTCAATGTAAATTAAGCATGACAGATTTTAATTAGGAATACAATTTTATTTACAAAAATCATTCACTAAGCTTTAAGAAAATCAGGACGGCGTACCAGAAACACACTAAGTGCAAATCCAAAAAATGCCAGTAATCCTCCCATCCAGCCGATACTGCCCAAGCCAATTTGCGCGGTTACAATCCCGCCGAGTAATGCACCCCCACCAATTCCGACATTGTATAAACCTGAAAAAATCGCCATGGCTACATCGGTGGCATCTGAGGCGAGGTTTAAAGTCTTTGCCTGTAAAGCCAGACTAAAACCAATAATACTGACCCCCCACATAAGACTCAGGCTATTTAAGCCAAAAAGGCTCACTGACATTGGCAATAGCAAGAGCATCGATATACCCAGCCCTAAAGTGAAAAATGGAATCGTCAGTCGTGGAAACTGTGGTGCAAATTTACCAAATAAGTAGGAACCCAGGAAGCCTGCTCCGCCGTAGATCAGCAGCAATGTTGTGGTCTGTGCAGAACTGAAATGTGCCACATTCAATGCAAAAGGTTCGATATAACTATAGGCTGTGAACTGGGCACTGATCACCAATACAGTAAGTGCAAAAAGTAGCATCAGGCTGGGCCGTTTGATCAGGCTTTTTAAACTGCTAAAGGAGCCTGAATTAATACTCGGTAAATGTGGCAAAGTTTTAACCAGAATAAAGCAGACTAACGTGGCAATCACCGCAATTAATCCAAAACTGTTACGCCAGCCATACGCTTCGCCAATCATCCGGCCAAAAGGAATTCCGAGTACCATTGCCATCGCAGTACCGGTAGATAGTAAGCCTAAGGCCTGAAATTCTTTTCCTTTCGGTGCTACACGCACTGCCAGTGATGCCGTGATTGACCAGAACAGTGCATGAGCAACTGCAATTCCGATCCGACTGATAACCAGGACAATGAAACTCCAGGCAAAATAAGACAGCACATGACTGGCAATAAAGACCATAAATAGCAGTGTAAGCAGGAAACGGCGTTCAATATTTCTAGTGAGTAGCATGATTGGTAAAGACAGTAATGCGACTACCCAGGCATAAATAGTCAGCATCAGCCCGACTTCTCTTGGAGTCATGGCAAAGCTCTTTCCTATATCGCTCAGTAGTGCTACTGGAATAAACTCGGTTGTATTAAAAATAAAAGCGGCACAGGCCAAGATAATCACACAGATCCATTGGCGTGTAACAGAAAGAGGTTGAGCAGAAGCAGACATGAGGGAGGATCAATACAGGATCGGCACATTCTATGCTTTTGCCAGAAAATTTCACATGAGGCAGGCTGTAATTTTACTCAGTGGAATTAAAAAAATTGCAACATTGTAAAGCTGAGGACTATGGCAGTCTGAGATAAAATCTTGAGGTAAACCTATGCAGATTGAACACCAGGAACAAGGAACTAAAGGTGAATGGTATGTGGCGCAGAAAGACCAGCGCCTGGCAGAGATGACATATTCCTGGGCAGGTGATGATAAGTTCATTATTGATCATACCTGGGTGGATGACAGCCTACGCGGACAACGTGTTGGACAGCAGCTGGTCGAAGCTGCGGTCGGTTTTGCCAGAATGCATGCTCTGAAAATTATTCCACTCTGCCCTTTTGCCAAGTCGGTGTTTGACAAAAATGAAAGCATACGGGATGTACTTCAGTAGGACTTCATCTAACTCAAAGATGGGACTAAACATCTATAAGATGTTTAATGGATGAGGATATGACGATATAACAGGTTGATCCTGGATTAGTACAACAGGTAAGAAAATGAGCAACATCAAACATCAGGACTCAAAGCGCGGCGGTGTGTTTTACATGGAAGACAATGGTCAGCGCGTAGCAGAAATTACTTATCAATGGCGTGAACCGGACACCATTATTGCTGACCATACCTGGGTCTCACATGCACTGCGTGGTAAAGGCGTGGCCCGTAAAATGCTGGATATTCTGGTCGAATTTGCACGTCAGAAACAGCTGAAAATTATTCCACAATGCTCTTATGTGCATGTCATGTTTAAGCGTGATCGGAATTTACATGACGTAGCGACTTTAGCCTTTTAAACCACCCCGTTGGAATAAAAAGATTCAAATGGATAAAAGACGATAAGCCCTGTTTATGGGCTTGTGGCAGTCTATAAAGCAGAGTGCCGCTGAAGAGTCCTAATCCCATCCAGACAATCTGTTCATACTGTTGCAGCATGATCAAAATAACGATGATCAGGGAGATGCTGGTCTGAAAAAAGGCACGATGATCCACACAAATCAATAGTGCCCAAGTTAATAGCATGCTGCTGATCAGCATGTTAATCTCACGTTGCAAGCCCCAGCTATGCAACACGATGACTAGCGCGAAACACAGACATAACAAGCTTAACGTAATGAAAAGATCTTTTAGCATGTTTCACCCTCATTAAAAGCATTATCATTCGAGTAATTATTTTTCAATGATGTCTCTTTAATTTTTAATAATTTAGCTACAAAATGCAAACTGAAAACAGTGTAAGAAATAGCTGATATTTGATTAAAAAATAACCTAAACCCAATATATTGACTATAAAATCAATACTTGAAATTTAAAGGAATCATTCATGCTACAACTCTGTTATGCCAGTACGCGCATCGAAACAGAACAAGATCTATTACAAGACCTGAGTGATATTTTAGCAATTGCACGAAAGTTCAATTATGAGCATCAGATCTATGGAGCACTGTATTATGCACATGGAAAGTTTTTCCAGTGTTTGCAGGGTGAACCTGAGATTGTAGAGCAGCTTTTTCAAAGTATTTCGAAAGACCGTCGGCATCAGCAGGTGTATCGTTTCGCTGATACAACCGTGGAAGCGCCAAGCTTTGCTGAGTGGTCGATGAAATATGTACATAAGCATAGCGAGATTGCTTCGTTCTTTTCCAAGCTGGGTCATAGCACTTTTCAGCCGCATTATCTGAACCAGCAAGATCTGGATGGCTTGCTCGAGATCTTGTATCGTGTTGACGAAAATCATCAACAGCTGGTTTCACCCCAAGGTTATAAACAACGTGGTTATGTCCCCTATTTCTGATCTGGTGAATCCAGACTAAAAATAAAAAAAAGTCCGCATAGCGGACTTTTTTGTCTGATTTGCATTAGTTCATGTCAATCATCACTTTTAGGGCTTTTTCATCAGCCGCGTGTTTAAACACATCATAGGCCTTTTCAAACTCGTTAAATTTAAAGTGATGCGTGGCCAGTTTTTCTAGTGGTATTTTGCCGGAACAGCAGGTCTTGAGCAGCATGCCAGTGGTATTGGCATTGACCAGATCGGTAGTAATGGTCAGGTTCTTAATCCACAGTTTGTTCAGTTCAAAATTCACTGCTTTACCATGTACGCCGACGTTGGCGATATGTCCACCCTCTTTCACCACATGTTGGCAAATATTCCAGGTCGGTTCCACCCCTACCGCCTCAATGGCACAGTCGACACCGCGTCCATCGGTAATTTCTAAAATCTTTTGAATGGCATCTTCTTTACCAGAGTTAACGGTATGAGTTGCGCCTACCGTTTTAGCAAATTCCAGCCGGTTATCATCCATATCTACCATAATAATATTGGCTGGAGAATAAAATTGAGCAGTGAGTAAGGCACTCATCCCGATTGGTCCTGCACCTACGATCGCGACATTGTCACCCGGTTTGACATCACCATATTGCACACCAATTTCATGTGAGGTTGGCAGGATATCGGACAGGAAGACGGCGACGTCTTCATTTAAGTCTTCAGGTAAATGGTAAAGAGAGGTGTCAGCAAAAGGTGTGCGGACATATTCGGCATGGGTACCATCAATCATATAACCCATAATCCAGCCACCTTCATTACGACAGTGTGCATACAGCTGTTTCTGGCAATTTTCACAGGTACCGCAGCGGCTGACGCAGGAAATAATGACCCGATCACCCTTTTTAAAGTTTTTGACTGCTGAACCGACTTCTTCAATGATGCCAATGCCTTCATGACCGAGAATCCGGCCATTAAAGTTGCCGGTCTTTTCTTTTGCCACCTGTTCAATTTCCGGGTTTTTACCTTTCTAGATGCCGAGGTCGGTCCCGCAGATCGTGACCTTAGTCAGTTTGATAACGGCATCATCGGGCTGCAAGATTTTCGGGATGGGACGTTCTTCAAAGCGGATGTCATTGGCGCCATAGTAAACCATTGCTTTCATTGTATTTGACATGGCAACTATCCTTCTTAGTGATTATTGTGGAGGATTGGCAGTCGTATTTAGCTATGACGACTGTTAGCTGAGAAACACGTAATGACTTTAAGCTAGCAGGACTTTAGGATTAGATCATTGGTAAAATAGTTAATTCCTTAAAAAAATTAAGTATTTTTTTATATTAAAAAAGGACCATAGATATGTATCTACGATCCTTGAGAAATCTTATGGAATAAAGGCTACAAGTATTGATTTAGATAATTTACTGTAAGGCGCTAATCAGTTTCCGATGCAAGCCACCAAAACCGCCATTGGACATGATCACCACAGCATCGCCTTCCCCTGCTTCAGTAACAACAGTTTGAATGATCTCATCCAAAGTACGTGCTACCACAGCTTTATTTGGTGCAGCCTCAATCACAGGTTGCAGATCCCAATCCAGACCTTCAGGCTGATACCAGATCACTTCATCCGCCAGACGTGCTGAATAAGCCAAACCCTCTTTGTGACTGCCCATACGCATGGTATTCGAACGCGGTTCAATAATCGCCCAAAGCTTGCGCTCACCCAGACGCTTGCGTGCGCCGTCGAGGGTAGTATCAATTGCAGTCGGATGATGGGCAAAATCATCATAGACTTCAATACCACGTACCGTATCAAGTAGTTCCATACGGCGTTTTACACCGCCAAAATTGGAGAGTGCTTCACAGGCAGTTTCAATGGATACACCGACATGCTCAGCCGCAGCAATAGTTGCCAGAGCATTGGCAACAGAGTGCTGACCCGTCATATTCCATTTTACTTCGCCTTTCACTACGCCATGCTGAAGCACTTTAAAATGTGAACCATCAGCAGACAACTGTTGTGCAGAGAGTTCAGCTTTTTCATTGGCATCCAGTGAAGTGCGAACTACCGGTGTCCAGCAGCCCTGCTCTAGTACTTCATCAATATTGGTTTCCGTAATCGGTGCAATGATGCGACCTTCAG
Organism: Acinetobacter sp. CIP 101934; assembly: GCF_000369585.1. NCBI lineage: Bacteria > Pseudomonadati > Pseudomonadota > Gammaproteobacteria > Moraxellales > Moraxellaceae > Acinetobacter > Acinetobacter sp. CIP 101934. Next base: position 187,761 of record NZ_KB850094.1, read on the forward strand.
ACGGAATAGTGCGTACCAGATGATGGAACTGTTTTTGAATTGCGGCCAGATCATCAAAGATATCGGCATGGTCAAATTCCAGGTTATTTAAAATTGCGGTTTTTGGATGGTAATGCACGAACTTGGAACGCTTGTCGAAGAAAGCAGAATCGTATTCATCGGCTTCGACACAGAAATATTTCCCACCACCGAGACGCGCACTTTCCGAAAAGCCCAATGGCACACCGCCAATCAGAAAACCTGGCTCCAGACCGGCTTGATCCAGTACCCAAGCCAGCATCGTGGTGGTCGTGGTTTTACCATGTGTTCCGGCGACACCCAGCACGTGTTTACCTTGCAGAACATGATCAGCCAGGAACTGCGGACCTGAAATATAAGGCAGACCTTCATTCAGCATATATTCCACGGCATCAATACTACGCTTCATGGCATTACCAACAATGACCAGATCCGGATGTGGTTGTAGGTGGCTACGGTCATAGCCCTGCATTAAAGTAATGCCTGCATTTTCCAGTTGGGTCGACATTGGTGGATACACGTTCTGGTCTGAACCTGTCACCTTATGTCCGAGGTCTCGCGCGAGTAAGGCCAGCGAGCCCATAAAGGTGCCACAAATGCCCAAGATATGCAGATGCATCTATTTCACTCCATTTTGTACTGACACATCACTTTGTTTTCTGTGCTGTTGTCATGATTTATTCGATTTACCGGCAACGATAGCAAGGCTTTGCGGGAAAAGATAGGCATTCTGGCGTGATTTTTTATGTGAAGAAACGATGCTAGATGTGATAAAAAACCAAGCTTCACGATTATCTTTTGCTGCAATAATCCGTAAAATATCCTGTAAATTTTCTACCGGCATCCGCTATGTTCTGGCCCCTGCTCCTGCTTATTTGTGCAAACTGCTTTATGACATTGGCCTGGTATGGTCATCTGAAATTTTTGCCGCATGATGCCCCAATGTGGAAGATCATTTTATTTAGCTGGGTCATTGCTTTATTTGAATATAGCCTGATGATTCCTGCAACACGGCTGATGGCGCAACACGGACTCGCAGTCGGTCAGATGAAGATCACCCAGGAAGTGGTGACGCTACTGGTCTTTGTGCCCTTTATGCTATTTATGTTTAAACAGCCATTTAAACTAGATTATCTCTGGGCTGCTTTATGTCTGTGTGGATGTGTGTATTTCGTGTTCCGCAGTTCCTGACTGGCTGTAACTGCGACTACTCCCCTATTTTTATTCCAGTTTTTAAGAATCCAATAAAAAAACAAGAAAAATCGAGCCTTGCTTTGACCGTTAAATTTTATGAAGTTGAATTTTCAGTCTATAATACGCACTCCTATTCAAGCTTGGCTCTCTCGTCGAGATTTATCTTTTCTCACTTTAATCTCTGGAAAATTTGCAATGAATGCGGCTGCTGCACAAGATACTCCTCTCGTAGGTATTATCATGGGTTCTCAATCAGATTGGGCAACTCTCGAACACACTGCCAATATGCTCAAGCAGCTTGGTGTCCCATTTGAAGCCGAAGTTGTTTCTGCACACCGTACCCCAGACCGCCTGTTTGAATATGCCGAGCAAGCGCGTGATCGTGGTATTCAGGTAATTATTGCCGGTGCAGGTGGCGCAGCGCATTTACCGGGGATGTGTGCGGCGAAAACTGATCTTCCAGTTTTGGGTGTACCGGTGAAATCTTCGATTTTAAACGGTGTTGATTCATTGCTGTCTATTGTGCAAATGCCAGCAGGTATTGCCGTGGGTACCTTGGCGATTGGTCCTGCCGGTGCCACCAATGCTGCCATTATGGCCGCGCAAATTCTGGGTTTGACCCGTCCAGAAATCGCAAAAAATGTTGCAGATTTCCGTGCAGCGCAAACAGATAAAGTGGCAAGCAACAATATTCCAGGCCAGGCTTAAGTCGAGACACAGATTATGGATAAAACCATCGGTATTTTTGGTGGCGGTCAGCTGGGTCGTATGATGGCGCAAGCGGCACTTCCATTAAATATTCAATGTACATTTTTTGAAGCCAGCACAGACTGCCCTTCTGCTGCTTTGGGTCCGGTATTTTCCACCAAGGCTGAAAATGGTCTGCAAGACTTTATCAACAGTGCAGATGTGTTCAGCCTTGAGTTTGAAAATACACCACTGGCGGATGTAGATGTTTTAACGAAAAACAAAGACCTGCATCCGCCACGTCAGGCTTTGGCAATTGCACAGCATCGTCTGTCTGAAAAAGCCCTGTTTGATGAATTGGCAATTCCGGTAGCACCGTATAAAGCAGTCACCTCTCTAGAGAGCTTAAAAGCTGCTGTTGCAGAACTCGGTCTGCCGATTGTACTTAAAACTTCTCGTGGTGGTTATGACGGTAAAGGTCAATTCGTTCTACGTTCAGCAGATCAAACTGATCAGGCTTGGGCAGAACTAGGTCCTGCCGGTGAACTGATTGCAGAAAGTTTTGTCACTTTCTCACGTGAAGTCTCAATTATTGCGGTACGTGGTCAAGATGGTGATGTGAAGACTTGGCCATTGGCTGAAAATCATCATCATAATGGCATTCTGTCTCATTCGATTGTACCTGCACCCAACAGTGCGGACTTGCAGCCAGTCGCACAAGATTACATCACTCGCCTGCTGAATCATCTGAACTATGTGGGTGTATTAACTCTTGAGCTGTTTGTAACAGACAAAGGCCTATATGCTAATGAAATGGCACCTCGTGTGCATAACTCAGGTCACTGGTCGATTGAAGGTGCAGTGTGTTCGCAGTTTGAAAACCATGTGCGTGCGGTGGCTGGCTTGCCTTTAGGTTCAACTGACGTGATCCGTCCAACCGTGCTGGTGAATATCATCGGTCAACATCCAAAATCTGAAGATGTTCTAGCCTTGGAAGGCGCGCATTTGCACTTATACAATAAGTCAGAACGTGAAGGCCGTAAGATTGGTCACATCACCCTGATGCCAACCGACAGTGCACAATTGACTATGCTATGTCGTCAATTGGCGAAGATTTTACCGAATCCATTGGCATTGAGCGAAGATATGAGCATCTAAGCTTTAACTTGCTGATAAAAAAAGCGATCACACCTGTGGTCGCTTTTTTATTTGTCGGCTTTCAGGCATGATTGCGCCTCTTTGAAAATACCCTACCATTTATCGGATTATTTTCAAAATCAATTGCTTATAAAACAAACAATAATTTATAAATAATTGATGAAAATTTAACCTGTTGCTGCATCAGTTCGGCCATGCAGATTTAAATTTAAAATGAATTTAAAACTTGCAAAGTGTATTTTGAATTTAAATTCATAAATTTAAATTTAAAAGAGGTCATTTGAATTTAGATTTTCTATTTTGAATTTAAATTCAAAACAATAAATTTAAAAGCCAGGGAATGAATTCAAAGTTTTGAATTTAAAAATCCTTCTTGTATTTTATAAATGAATTTAAATCCTAAGTGTCTGCAATTACTTGTTATTAAGCTTATGTGATGTTGGTTATCCACACAGTCAATTTTGAATTTAAAAGGCTGATAACATGGCTTTGAATTTAAATTTAAAAATTAGTTCAAATTTGAATTTAAAGCATCTTGTGGATAAGTTTTTAAATTCAAAACTTACAAATAAATTTAAAAGTGAAGAAAATATGAATTTAAATTTTACGTATTTGTGCTTTAATTTTATCCACAAGCTGATAAGGTGAATAGGAACATAATTCGAAATATAAGTATTCAAGGGTACTATGCAACGGCTTGCACTTTTTCTTGGCTCAATCGTTCTGGCTGCCTCTCAGGCACAGGCTGAACTGATCATTAATGGACAGCGTGTAAGTACATCAGAGCTGTCCTCGAGTCCTGGCATCTATACGCCAAGTTCCAGTTCATTTCAAAGCTGTCTGGCTGGATTAAAACCCCAGGCACTCGCTAAAGGTGTCCATGCAGCGACCTATGACCGATATACCCAAAATTTAACCCCTGATTATTCTGTAATTGAAAGACTCAACTATCAGCCAGAATTTTCAACGCCAATTTGGGACTATCTGTCTGGTCTGGTCGATGAAGAGCGCGTACAGCAAGGCCGTCAGAAATTACAGCAGCATCGCGACGTATTAAATCGAGTCAGTGCTGCTTATGGCATTCCGGCTGAAACTGTGGTGGCAGTCTGGGGTGTGGAAAGTAATTATGGTGATATTTCTGGTAAATATCCTTTATTGCAGGCGCTCGGTACTTTGAGTTGTGAAGGTCGTCGTCAAAGCTATTTCCGTGGTGAGTTCTTTACTACCATGAAGCTGTTGCAACGTGGTGATGTCTATGAAAACCAGCTTAAAGGTTCATGGGCAGGAGCTTTTGGTCACACCCAGTTTATGCCATCCACTTATGATGAACTGGCGGTTGATTTTGATGGTGATGGGCGTCGTGATCTCGTCAGCAGTATCCCGGATGCCTTGGCTTCAACAGCCAACTTCTTGAAAAAACGCGGCTGGCAGAGCGGACAGCCATGGGGTTTTGAAGTAAAAATTCCTCAAGGTATGTCAGTTTCGGGTGAGGGGCGTCGCAATAAAAAATCCTTGAGTAGCTGGATCAATCAAGGGGTGGTTCGTGTCGATGGTTCGGCATTAGTTCAAGGGAATTTATTGGAATCCTCTCAAGCTGGTTTATTGGCGCCTGCCGGTGCCAATGGGCCGGTGTTCCTGGTCTTTAAAAACTTTGACGCCATCTATAGTTATAATGCAGCCGAAAGCTATGCTTTAGCCATTGCACATCTGTCAGATCGTTTGCAAGGTAAAGGTGGCTTGGTGCAAACATGGCCAACCGATGATGCTGGCACATCACGTGCAGAACGTCGAGAGATTCAGCAATTCTTGCTCAATAAAGGTTATGACATTGGTGCAGTAGATGGTTTGATTGGGGATAAAACCCGTCAGGCAATCCGCCAAGAGCAGATCCGTTTAGGTTTAACTCCAACCGGACGGGCAGGTCAACAGATTTTACGTGCGTTTCGGAATGAAAATGCCAAACTGATGATGCAATAACAGAGATTGAAAAAAAGGTCTGCAATAATGCAGACCTTTTTTATACCTATATATAGTTATAAGAATTCAGGAGATTAAACTGCTGTAATCGTACCGAGCACACGATAGCCTGAAGCCCCGGTCACAGCTGGCAGATTGCCACTCAGCTGATTCATAAAGCGCATCGCCAGCCAGGCAAAGGCAGTGCCTTCGACCCATGTTGGATTTAAGCCTAAATCAGCTGTGGTTTGCACACTCCAGTGATGTTTACGCAAACGCCAGCGCAGCTGTTCCAGTAGATGTGAATTATAAGCACCACCTCCACAAACATAGACTTCACCTGTATCCAGACCAGAGCGATAAATCGCTTTTTTAATGGCACGTGTGGTGAGCTTCATGAGCGTCGCCTGAACATTTTCTGGAGTATCTTCCAGCTCATCATATTCTAGACTGCTGCGCCAGTCGGCAATCTGTTCATCCAGCCATTCTAGGTTAAAGTCTTCACGGCCGGTACTTTTTGGGGGTTCTTTGGAGAAAAATGCATGTTCCTGTAAACGATCTAATAGGCTACGGATGGGTGTACCATAGGCTGCCCAGTTGCCATTTTCATCAAAAGGCTGGCCGGTATAACGCTCACACCAGGCATCCATCAGAATATTGGCTGGACCGGTATCAAAGCCATAGACTTGATCTGGCTGACCGGCAGGTAGAATACTGACATTGGCAATACCACCCAGGTTTAGAATCACCCGGTGAATACTGTCATGCTGAAAAATATCCTGATGGAAAGCCGGAACTAGCGGTGCACCTTGGCCACCAGCTGCCAGGTCACGGCGACGGAAATCGGAAATCACTGGAATCTGGGTAATTTCAGTAATAATGTTTGGATCACCGATCTGCAGGGTAAAACCATGTTCAGGACGGTGGCGAATAGTTTGTCCATGTGAGCCAATGGCTTTGATTTGTGTGCGATCCAGCTTATTTTTTTCTATCAGCGCATTAATACCATGACCAATCATCTGTGCCAGCGCAACATCTGCTTTACCCATGCGGTCAATTTCATTATCGCCTGGTAGTGTGAGCGCCATCAATTCATCACGAAGATCATGATCAAAAGGTAGGGTGAGGGTGGCATGAAGCTGGAGTGGATCAAAAGAAGCAGCAACAATATCGACACCATCCATGCTTGTGCCGGTCATTACCCCAATATAGATCGCTGTCATGGTTATTCTTAAGCCTGCAATATGCTGAAAAAGTGTTAGTATATCGCACAAATTGAATAACTGATGTATTTGGGTTTTGTGATGTCAAATTTCCTGCCGGCTGAAGAACAACTTGCCCTCATCCAACGAGGCACACACGAAATTATTTCTGAAGAAGATCTTCTAAAGAAATTAAAGCAGAATCGTCCACTAAAAATTAAAGCGGGTTTTGACCCCACTGCACCTGACTTGCACTTAGGTCATACTGTACTGATCAATAAGCTAAAAGTGTTCCAAGACCTGGGCCACGAAGTTTTCTTCCTGATTGGTGACTATACTGCGATGATCGGTGATCCAACCGGCAAAAGTGCAACACGTCCACCATTATCGCGAGAGCAAGTTTTAGAAAACGCTAAAACTTATCAAGAACAAGTATTTAAAATTCTTGATCCAAACAAAACCAAAGTGGTGTTTAACTCGGAATGGTTTGCACAAAAAACTGCTGCTGATCTGATTCAACTGGCATCACAGCAAACTGTTGCCCGTATGCTTGAGCGTGATGACTTCACAAAACGTTATAACAATCAGCAACCGATTGCGATTCATGAATTCCTGTATCCATTGGTACAAGGTTATGATTCAGTAGCACTAGAAGCGGACGTAGAGCTGGGTGGCACAGACCAGACCTTTAACCTGTTAATGGGTCGTACCCTTCAAGGTCGTTATGACCAGGAAGCACAAGTCTGTATTACAGTACCAATTCTTGAAGGTTTAGATGGCGTTAATAAAATGTCTAAATCTTTAGGTAACTATATTGGCGTATTTGATGCGCCAGGTGCGATGTACCAGAAAGTACTGTCAATGCCGGATTCACTGATCGAACGTTATTTCGATTTGCTTAGCTTCAAATCTGTAGAGGAAATTCAGGTATTGCTGAAAGAGATTGAAGAAGGTCGTAATCCACAGGAAGTGAAACGCATTCTTGCACTGGAACTGGTTGAACGTTTCCATGGAAGTGAGGCTGCTGCGCATGCACATAAAGGCGCGGGTAATATCATTACTGAGGGTGAACTTCCTGAAGGCACACCGGAAGTAACCATTTCATTAAGCGAGTTCGGTGGTGAAATCTTTATTACTTCAATCCTGCGTGAAGCGGGTCTGACTAAAAACTCGGCACAAGCCAAAGATGCGCTGGGTCGTGGTGCAGTAAAAGTAGACTGGCAACCAGTTGATACGTCTTTTTCTGTGAAAGAAAACGTGACTTTGATTGTTCAGGCGAGCAAAAAAGCGATTGCAAAAGTGACCTTTGTTGATTAAGACACTTTCTAAGTTATTGAATTAAAAGCAGGCTTCGGCCTGCTTTTTTTTATATGACTCTATATTCAAAAATCAAATAAGCAAATTCAAAAAAAACCTTATAAAAACAAGAGTTAAATTTTGCCGAATCCCTTGCGTTTCCCTATTATTATGTATAAGATTTATTCATCTAGAGAATTCGCTTTAAGCACATCTAGAGGGTAGTGGTAATAATAAATAACTCCACAACTTATAGTCTCTTCCCCAAGAGACTTTTTTTAAGATACTGAAGCAAATAACTATAATAATGACATACTGGATCGGGTAAAGATTCAATTCCGAGGGAGAGATTTTGGGAGAGATCTCTTCCTTTTTTATTTGAAAAACTCCACTTTTCCTTTCTATATTATCTTTTAAAAATCAAATTTTTTATTTGCTTTAAATCCACTACAGATCGCCGGATAGATACTGACATCCAGAAAGTTATCAGTATGCTGATCACATCAGGTCTCAAAGAAGATCTAGAAATTTAAAATAAGAGGGTAAGCAGTGTTTATGTATCACTATCGGACTCAGGATATTTTTGATCAGGAAATTGATTTTATTTTACGTTTTCTATTTGAATACGATACGCCTGAGCAGAAACAGAAATCTTTTAAACAGGCATATACTTTATTACAGCAACTCGATCTCGCATCACACTATCTTCTCTTTTCCTTAGTCAAAGAGCGGTTACCTCGTCGGGCTAAATTGTTATTTGCTGCTGAGGACTATAAAGGTAAGAAAGAAGTGATTGAAGAAGTCATGCATCACTGGGTGGGACATAAGTATCGCCAATACGTAGCTTAGCTATCTTAATATTCTCTTTGGCTTTATATAGATATTAAAAGTCAGGTTTCGTAACTTATATAAAGCTGAATACGGCTGATTCGACTATTTTGACTTTTTAAAACTTGGGATTAGAAAAAGAAGTCGCTATGAAAGCAGCAAACTGACTTTCCTGATAGCACCTATATCTATTAGTCGGATAGAAAATAACAAAATATGTAAGCTGATATAAGCAAGTTTTGAAAAATTCTGAATACAGAGTTGAAATTTCACAGTCTTATTAAGATTTAGTAATTTTTTGAGAGCTATTAAGTCTTAATGAAAATAACCGTTTTAAAATGAATTGCACTGAATACAGGTTTTATTTCAAAAAAATGGTTAAATTTTAGATAAAAAAGCGATTTTTTAGTGATTTTCGTAGAAAAAAGATACATACGTGAAAAATATAGTGAATTGGGGGTTGCAATGATTCTGAAATCCTCTAGAATGCACCCATACCGACGAGATACACGGTGATGAACGAAGCGAGACGCTGAGTTATCCGGTGTTTTGAGTCCAGCTTCTGGCACTGACGAGGTGTTAGAAAGATCATTAAGAGATTATGAAGAACAACTTGTGTGGATTTTTACTGGTTGATTGATCGAAATTATTTTCATTGATTAATGGTAGAAATTACTCGAAGTTTATTTGAGAAATTGATGTCAGAAAATTGATGAGCCAAGATTTGGTGTTTTGAATAAAGCACTATTGATTTTAAACTGAAGAGTTTGATCATGGCTCAGATTGAACGCTGGCGGCAGGCTTAACACATGCAAGTCGAGCGGGGAAGGTTGCTTCGGTAACTGACCTAGCGGCGGACGGGTGAGTAATGCTTAGGAATCTGCCTATTAGTGGGGGACAACGTTCCGAAAGGAACGCTAATACCGCATACGCCCTACGGGGGAAAGCAGGGGATCTTCGGACCTTGCGCTAATAGATGAGCCTAAGTCGGATTAGCTAGTTGGTGGGGTAAAGGCCTACCAAGGCGACGATCTGTAGCGGGTCTGAGAGGATGATCCGCCACACTGGGACTGAGACACGGCCCAGACTCCTACGGGAGGCAGCAGTGGGGAATATTGGACAATGGGCGAAAGCCTGATCCAGCCATGCCGCGTGTGTGAAGAAGGCCTTTTGGTTGTAAAGCACTTTAAGCGAGGAGGAGGCTCCTTTAGTTAATACCTAAAGAGAGTGGACGTTACTCGCAGAATAAGCACCGGCTAACTCTGTGCCAGCAGCCGCGGTAATACAGAGGGTGCGAGCGTTAATCGGATTTACTGGGCGTAAAGCGTGCGTAGGCGGCTTTTTAAGTCGGATGTGAAATCCCTGAGCTTAACTTAGGAATTGCATTCGATACTGGAAAGCTAGAGTATGGGAGAGGATGGTAGAATTCCAGGTGTAGCGGTGAAATGCGTAGAGATCTGGAGGAATACCGATGGCGAAGGCAGCCATCTGGCCTAATACTGACGCTGAGGTACGAAAGCATGGGGAGCAAACAGGATTAGATACCCTGGTAGTCCATGCCGTAAACGATGTCTACTAGCCGTTGGGGCCTTTGAGGCTTTAGTGGCGCAGCTAACGCGATAAGTAGACCGCCTGGGGAGTACGGTCGCAAGACTAAAACTCAAATGAATTGACGGGGGCCCGCACAAGCGGTGGAGCATGTGGTTTAATTCGATGCAACGCGAAGAACCTTACCTGGCCTTGACATACTAAGAACTTTCCAGAGATGGATTGGTGCCTTCGGGAACTTAGATACAGGTGCTGCATGGCTGTCGTCAGCTCGTGTCGTGAGATGTTGGGTTAAGTCCCGCAACGAGCGCAACCCTTTTCCTTATTTGCCATCGGGTAATGCCGGGAACTTTAAGGATACTGCCAGTGACAAACTGGAGGAAGGCGGGGACGACGTCAAGTCATCATGGCCCTTACGGCCAGGGCTACACACGTGCTACAATGGTCGGTACAAAGGGTTGCTACCTCGCGAGAGGATGCTAATCTCAAAAAGCCGATCGTAGTCCGGATCGCAGTCTGCAACTCGACTGCGTGAAGTCGGAATCGCTAGTAATCGCGGATCAGAATGCCGCGGTGAATACGTTCCCGGGCCTTGTACACACCGCCCGTCACACCATGGGAGTTTGTTGCACCAGAAGTAGGTAGTCTAACCGCAAGGAGGACGCTTACCACGGTGTGGCCGATGACTGGGGTGAAGTCGTAACAAGGTAGCCGTAGGGGAACCTGCGGCTGGATCACCTCCTTAACGAAAGATTGACGATTGGTAAGAATCCACAACAAGTTGTTCTTCATGACGATGTATCTGAGGGTCTGTAGCTCAGTTGGTTAGAGCACACGCTTGATAAGCGTGGGGTCACAAGTTCAAGTCTTGTCAGACCCACCACTACTGACGAAGCAAGCAATTGCAGAGTAAAGCAGAAAATCAGAACATTGAATCCTATATGATAAGCTGGGGACTTAGCTTAGTTGGTAGAGCGCCTGCTTTGCACGCAGGAGGTCAGGAGTTCGACTCTCCTAGTCTCCACCACTCATTGCGATGCAATGAGTTAAACATTAAGCAAACGAACTGATAGCTTATAGAGCTTAGTGATTAAGTTGCGTATAATGCGCGGCATTGTTATTAAGCTCTGTGATTTATCACAGTTGACTGTAGTCCGACGAGGATACAGTGAATCATTAACAGAATATATTTGAGTTGAAATAATTTGTTCAAACTCGTTTTAAACAACCTAACAAGCAATTGTGAAAGTTGGATGAAATGAGTTCTAGCGATTAAACTGAATCAAGCGTTTTGGTATATGAATCTAATTGAAGCTGTACAGTGATTAAGTTCACGAAGCTCTAAACTGTAATGTTGATAGTACTACTTGTAGGTACTAGCGACTGTTTGGGGTTGTATAGTCAAGTAATTAAGTGCATGTGGTGGATGCCTTGGCAGTCAGAGGCGAAGAAAGACGTGATAGCCTGCGAAAAGCTCCGGGGAGGCGGCAAATATCCTGTGATCCGGAGATGTCTGAATGGGGAAACCCACCTGGTATAAGCCAGGTATCGTATGATGAATACATAGTCATACGAGGCGAACGGAGGGAAGTGAAACATCTCAGTACCTCTAGGAAAAGAAATCAATTGAGATTCCCTCAGTAGCGGCGAGCGAACGGGGAACAGCCCATTAAGTCATATCAGTTTTAGTGGAATGCTCTGGGAAGTGCAACCATAGTGGGTGATAGTCCTGTACACGAAAGGGCTGATATGATGATGTCGAGTAGGGCGAGGCACGTGAAACCTTGTCTGAATATGGGGGGACCATCCTCCAAGGCTAAATACTCCTGACTGACCGATAGTGAACCAGTACCGTGAGGGAAAGGCGAAAAGAACCCCTGTGAGGGGAGTGAAATAGATCCTGAAACCGCATGCATACAAGCAGTGGGAGCCACGTCAAGTGGTGACTGCGTACCTTTTGTATAATGGGTCAGCGACTTATATTCAGTAGCAAGGTTAACCGTATAGGGGAGCCGTAGGGAAACCGAGTCTTAATAGGGCGTTTAGTTGCTGGGTATAGACCCGAAACCGGGTGATCTATCCATGAGCAGGTTGAAGGTTAGGTAACACTGACTGGAGGACCGAACCCACTGTCGTTGAAAAGCCAGGGGATGACTTGTGGATAGGGGTGAAAGGCTAATCAAACTCGGTGATAGCTGGTTCTCCCCGAAAGCTATTTAGGTAGCGCCTCGGACGAATACCATTGGGGGTAGAGCACTGTTTCGGCTAGGGGGTCATCCCGACTTACCAAACCGATGCAAACTCCGAATACCAATGAGTACTATCCGGGAGACAGACTGCGGGTGCTAACGTCCGTAGTCAAGAGGAAAACAATCCAGACCGCCAGCTAAGGCCCCTAAATTATAGTTAAGTGGGAAACGATGTGGGAAGGCATAGACAGCTAGGAGGTTGGCTTAGAAGCAGCCACCCTTTAAAGAAAGCGTAATAGCTCACTAGTCGAGTCGGCCTGCGCGGAAGATGTAACGGGGCTAAAACTATATGCCGAAGCTGCGGATTTGCAATTTATTGCAAGTGGTAGGGGAGCGTTCTGTAAGCCGATGAAGGTGGATTGAGAAGTCTGCTGGAGGTATCAGAAGTGCGAATGCTGACGTGAGTAACGACAAAGCGGGTGAAAAACCCGCTCGCTGAAAGACCAAGGGTTCCAGTCCAACGTTAATCGGGGCTGGGTGAGTCGACCCCTAAGGCGAGGCCGAGAGGCGTAGTCGATGGGAAATTGGTTAATATTCCAATACTTCTGTTTAATGCGATGAGAGGACGGAGAAGGTTAAGTCAGCCTGGCGTTGGTTGTCCAGGTGGAAGGTTGTAGGCATGTATCTTAGGCAAATCCGGGGTACTCTATGCTGAGAACTGATAGCAAGCTGTACTTGTACAGTGAAGTGGCTGATACCATACTTCCAGGAAAAGTCTCTAAGCTTCAGTTAAACAGGAATCGTACCCGAAACCGACACAGGTGGTCAGGTCGAGTAGACCAAAGCGCTTGAGAGAACTCTGCTGAAGGAACTAGGCAAAATGGTACCGTAACTTCGGGAGAAGGTACGCTGCCGGCGGTGATAGGACTTGCTCCTTGAGCTGTTGGCAGCCTCAGAAACCAGGCCCCTGCAACTGTTTATTAAAAACATAGCACTCTGCAAACACGAAAGTGGACGTATAGGGTGTGATGCCTGCCCGGTGCTGGAAGGTTAATTGATGTGGTTAGCGCAAGCGAAGCTATTGATCGAAGCCCCAGTAAACGGCGGCCGTAACTATAACGGTCCTAAGGTAGCGAAATTCCTTGTCGGGTAAGTTCCGACCTGCACGAATGGCATAATGATGGGGGCGCTGTCTCCAGCAGAGGCTCAGTGAAATCGAAATCGCCGTGAAGATGCGGTGTACCCGCGGCTAGACGGAAAGACCCCGTGAACCTTTACTGCAGCTTGACATTGAACTTTGATCTTACTTGTGTAGGATAGGTGGGAGGCTTTGAAGTGGCGACGCTAGTTGCCATGGAGCCGTCCTTGAAATACCACCCTGGTAATATTGAGGTTCTAACTCTGTCCCGTTATCCGGGACGAGGACCATGTCTGGTGGGTAGTTTGACTGGGGCGGTCTCCTCCTAAAGAGTAACGGAGGAGTACGAAGGTGCGCTCAGCGTGGTCGGAAATCACGCGTAGAGTATAAAGGCAAAAGCGCGCTTAACTGCGAGACCCACAAGTCGAGCAGGTACGAAAGTAGGTCTTAGTGATCCGGTGGTTCTGTATGGAAGGGCCATCGCTCAACGGATAAAAGGTACTCTGGGGATAACAGGCTGATACCGCCCAAGAGTTCATATCGACGGCGGTGTTTGGCACCTCGATGTCGGCTCATCTCATCCTGGGGCTGAAGCAGGTCCCAAGGGTATGGCTGTTCGCCATTTAAAGAGGTACGCGAGCTGGGTTTAGAACGTCGTGAGACAGTTCGGTCCCTATCTACCGTGGGCGCTGGAAATTTGAGAGGATCTGCTCCTAGTACGAGAGGACCAGAGTGGACGAACCTCTGGTGTACCGGTTGTGACGCCAGTCGCATCGCCGGGTAGCTATGTTCGGAAGGGATAACCGCTGAAAGCATCTAAGCGGGAAGCCTACCTCAAGATAAGATTTCCCTGTGACTTTATGTCACCTAAAGAGCCGTTGAAGACTACGACGTTGATAGGTTGGATGTGGAAGTGTAGCGATACATGAAGCTGACCAATACTAATTGCTCGTGAGGCTTGACTATACAACACCCAAACAGTTGTTGTACGAACTGCGCAAGCAGTGAGCAGAGATTGATTCATTAAAGACCAAACGGTCTTGAAATACTTGATTCAGCTAACGCTAGAACATACAATTCGACTCAGATATTATCTGTTAAACTCATTTGACCAAGCAACGGCAAGCAAAGCAGCAATGCAAAGCGAATAAGACCAAACGCAAAGTCATACCAGTTGTGCTGGCGACCATAGCAAGAGTGAACCACCTGATCCCTTCCCGAACTCAGAAGTGAAACCTCTTAGCGCTGATGGTAGTGTGGGATTACCCATGTGAGAGTAAGTCATCGCCAGCTCATTATTCTAAACACCCCCTTCAATAGAAGGGGGTGTTTTTTTATGGGAGAGATCTGATCAATTGATTGCTTACTGAAAACTGCGGGCCAACAGATCTATCAGGTGAAAATCTAATGTAATTCAGCCTGTATCAATGGATAGTTTCAATATAGTTAAGACTTATCGGCGCAAGCTAGGGTTATTTTCGTTTACGATTGTTAACCTTTTTATGCTTTTAGTGAGCGTTTGAGATGCTAAATTGTAAGTTATTCGTTTTAATAAGTATGTAGAATAACAATGAAACAGGTTCATCTCGCAGCAATGTTGTGTTTAGGCTTTATCCCTTATAGCCTGACTGCCTGTCATGCACAGAACAAGACGTCACAGGAACTGAATAAGAGTCCGGAAGCGGCAAACTCTACTTCTGAAACTGTAACTACACCTTTTTCCACTCAAGTACAGCAAGCCTATAAGGTTAATAATATTGCCGAGTTTAATGAACCATGGGCGATAGCACCTTTAAAGGATGGTCATCTATTGGTTACCGAGCGTAAAGGCAGACTGTATTTATTCGATCCAGAAACCAAGAAAAAGACTGTAATTAAAGGCACCCCAAAAGTGGCTTATGGCGGTCAGGGCGGCTTGGGAGATGTCGCATTACATCCTGATTTCGCCAATACCCCATGGATCTATCTGAGCTATGCTGAACAGGGTCAAGGCGGTTATGGCGCAGTAGTAATTCGTGGCAAGTTGGATTTGAAGCGTAGTACACCACAGCTCACCCAGATCGAAAAAATCTGGACTCAGGTTCCTAAATTTTCTTCGGGGCAGGGCCACTATGGACACCGAATTGTATTCGGGCCGGATGGCAAGCTCTGGATCAGCTCGGGTGAACGTCAACAGTTTGATCCTGCACAAGATATGAAGTCTAACGCCGGTAAAATTATTCGCCTGAACGATGATGGCTCGATCCCTGCCGATAATCCCTTTATGAATCAGGGTGAAATTGCCCAGCAGGTTTGGAGTCTTGGACACCGTAATCCTCTGGGAATGGCGTTTGATCCCAAAGGGCAGCTCTGGGTCATTGAAATGGGACCGAAGGGCGGTGATGAACTAAACAAGATTATCAAGGCTAAAAATTATGGCTATCCTTTAGTATCAAATGGTGATCATTATGATGGAAAGCCAATTCCTGACCACAGTACCCGACCTGAATTTGAAGCACCTGTATTGGACTGGACGCCGGTAATCTCTCCATCTGACCTGAACTTCTATACCGGAAAAATGTTCCCGCAATGGCAAAATAAAGCGATAGCCACAGGTCTTTCTTCCAAGGCAATTATTATTATAGATACAATGCAGCAACCTGCCAAAGAAGTTCAACGGCTCGATATGAAAGCACGGATTCGTGGCGCAGTACAGGCTCAGGATGGGGGCATCTGGGTGATTGAAGATGGTCCTCAGGCACGTTTGTTAAAGGTCACAGCGCTTTAAGTCATAATTTTTATATAGATAGGAGGATTCTTAGGAATCCTCTTTTCATTTAAGAGTAAAAATATGCTTCTTATAAAGGTATAAAAGAAAAAGCCCTGACATCCTGTCAGGGCTTTTCCAGATTCATTTATCAAGGTATAACTCCTGTCATACCGATCAACTTCCTGCTGCATTTATTGTTTTTTATTCTTCAAGACATCCTGTCCTGTATGTCTTAACTATAAGAGGAATTCCGGATTTGGTATAGCCTCAATTCTCCCCAATACTTGTACGCCATAGCGTACAGTGGTGCTGAAATTTGCAGCAAGAGAGCGGGAATATTTAAGCTTATAGACAACCCAGGAAGTAAAAGGCCTCGACAGGATGTCGAGGCCTTTTGGATTTGCTATGAAGATCTGACTCCTGTCGGATCTGGCAACTTCCTGTTGTGATGCGCTTTTTCTTATTCTTGTATCGCTATTGGACATCCTGTCCAGTGATGACTTAAATATAGCGTGTATATTTGTAGGCAAATAGCAGTGATTTCTGCTTGGCTTGTAAGCTAAAACGGACGTGGCTGTCCGCAGCAACTTATGCACTGACGTACTGAATCAGCTTGTCTACTACACCTCGTAGGGTTTTATTATCAAATTCATTTCCTTCAAAGGTATAGTCCTTCGCACGACTAAAAATATCACGGATTTCGATTACCGCATTGGTATCCACTAAACCAAGCTGCGTACCAACCTGACGGATCTGATCGATAGAGCGCGAACCGTTGGTCGCACCATAGCCGACATAAGCCGCCGGTTTGCCTTGCCATTCCTTACCCAGATAATCCAGGGCGTTTTTTAGGGCTGGACTGTAGCCATGGTTATATTCCGGGCTGATAAAAATAATGGCATCTGCGAGTGCAATGAAATCAGCCCATTCCTGTTGTTTAGGCTGGTCATAAATACCGGTGAGTGGAGGATGTGCGCCAGCAAACATCGGCAGGTCCCATTCTTTCAGATCGACAATTTCAGCTTCCAATGTACTGAAGTGATAGGTTTTAATTTGTTTAAAGATCCAGTCAGCTACTTTGATCGCTACACGTCCTTCGCGAATACTGCCTACAATGATGTAAATCTTCATCTTATTATCCTGTCATTGCTTCACTCAATTTAAATTAATCAGAATAAGCAAGGATGAATAGGCATGATTTGTATCTTGATATCTGCACTAAAAAAAGCGCCCGAAGGCGCTTTGTCTTGAAATAATGCTTACATCAATTTCACACCTTGTTGACCGGCTGGGGTTACTTTAAAGATTTCTACTTCAAAAGTAATATTCTTGCCAGCTAGCGGGTGGTTGAAATCCACTTCAGTGATGTCATCACCGACGGTTTTCACCACGCCATACAGGCTTTGTTTCGCTTTGTCTTCAAACTCGATCATATGACCTTCAATTGGACGTTCGCCAAATTTCACAGTATCAAATTTTTGTACGTTTTCAGGATTCCATGGACCGAAAGCATCTTCAGGAGGAAGACTTACGGTACGACGGTCACCGGCGCGTAAACCGAACAGCGCTTTTTCAAAGCCTGGTAGCAAGCTGCCATCGCCCATCACCAAACTTACCGGCTCAGTACGACTGCGGGTATTGTCAATTTCAACACCATTTTCAATGGCTACTGAGAAATGAAGCTCAACCTTAGAGCCAGCTTCAATACGAGTTTCCTCGTTAGGATTAATAAAATCAGTCATGTTATTTCGCCTGCTGTTGGTTGCGTTTTCCTTCTAAGAAGAAGGTGTCAATCAGCATTAAAATAGTACCTAACGTAATGGCACTGTCTGCAAGGTTAAAGGCAGGGAAGTGGCTATTCTGATAATAAACATGAATAAAATCGACTACATAGCCGAGAGAAACACGGTCAATCAGGTTGCCGATGGCACCGCCCAGAATCAGGGCAACGGCCAAAGGTAAAACTTTCATGTTCTTTGGCATACGCATCAGCCAGAACACGAAAATCACAGACACTACTCCTGCCAGCGAAGTAAAGAAATAACGTTGCCATCCACCGGCATCGGACAGAAAACTAAAGGCTGCGCCATAGTTATGCAGTAATGTCCAATTTAAAAAGGGCAGGACAGGTACTGGATCTGCGTAATTCAGACTAGTGGTCGCAATCCATTTGGTCCATTGATCCAGAATAATTGAAACAATAGTCAGACCTAACCACCACAAGTTGTGAGGATAGAACTGGAATAAGCCCTTTTTCTCTTGTGGATTAGGCATATTTTCTCTCTTCGCCTTGGCCTGTCGGCAGGTTGATGATACAGCGGCCACACAAGCCTGGGTGTGATGCATGTGTGTTTACATCAGGAAGTACATGCCAGCAGCGTACACATTTCTCGCCGTCTGCTGCAGAAACTTTCACATTCAGACCTTCCAGATCAGATGCTTCACCTTGGGCAGCCTCAAAGTCACTCACGATCACTTGAGAGGTAATCAGTACAAAACGCAGTTCATCACCCAGTTTGTCCAATACCGCTTTCAACTCGGCAGCAGCCCAAAGTTCAACTTTGGCAGACAGGTTCGAACCCACTGTTTTTTCAGTACGCGCCGCTTCAATAAACTTGTTCACTGCAGATTTTACCGAAATCAGCGTTTGCCATTCAGCTTCAGTCACCAAGTTCGCAGTAGATGCGGCTGGAATGTCATACCATTCAGCAGTGAACACATATTTCTCTGACTGCTCAGGAATCAGTGGCCAAGCTTCTTGTGCAGTAAAGCTCAAGATCGGTGCCATCCAGCGTACGAATGCCTGTACCAGATGGTACAGTGCAGTTTGTGCAGAGTGACGTGCCTGAGAATCAGCTTTGGTGGTGTATTGACGGTCTTTGATGATGTCGAGATAGAAACCACCCAGGTCATTGATACAGAAATTGGTCAAGGCATTGGTTACGATATGGAAGTTCATATCTTCATAAGCTTGCTGAACAGTTTTCTGTACTTCAGCTGCACGTTGCAGGATGT
This sequence comes from Acinetobacter sp. CIP 101934, assembly GCF_000369585.1. Taxonomy (NCBI): domain Bacteria; kingdom Pseudomonadati; phylum Pseudomonadota; class Gammaproteobacteria; order Moraxellales; family Moraxellaceae; genus Acinetobacter; species Acinetobacter sp. CIP 101934. Next base: position 206,739 of record NZ_KB850094.1, read on the forward strand.
ATTGATCAAGCGCGATCAATTGATCTACAGGAAGCGCATCAGTTGATGGTTTGAAGCCATTCAAGTTGGCAAGCAAGAAACGCAGTGTGTTACGGATACGACGGTAACCATCTGATGCACGGCTAAAGATTTCTTTACCCGCAGTCATTTCATAGCGGTAGTCCGCCGATGCGATCCAGAAGCGTAAACCGTCTGCACCCATATCTTTAATGATGTCTTGTGGGGTAATGATGTTACCCAACGATTTCGACATCTTGCGGCCTTTCTCATCCACCACGAAGCCGTGCGTCAGCAAGCCTTTATATGGTGCGCGTTCGTTGATGGCAATCGAGGTTAACAACGAAGACTGGAACCAGCCACGGTGTTGGTCTGAACCTTCAAGGTAAAGATCCGCAGGATCTTGCAGTTCTTCACGTTCACGTAATACAGCGTAGTGCGTTGTACCCGAGTCGAACCATACGTCCAGGGTATCGCGTACCGCATTGTACTGTTCAGCATCATTACCGATGAACTCGCGTGCATCACGGTTGTACCAACCATCAATACCTTCCTGTTCAACCAGTTTAGCGACTTCTTCGATCAGTTCAGGCGTACGTGGATGCAATTCATTGGTATCTTTATGCACGAAGAACGGAATTGGCACACCCCAGGTCCGTTGACGAGAGATACACCAGTCTGGACGGCCTTCAATCATCGCCTGGATACGGTTTTTACCCCAGTCCGGCACAAAGCTGATCTCGTTTTCGATCGCATTCAATGCACCTTGACGTAAGCCTTTGGCATCCATGCTAATAAACCATTGTGGTGTCGCACGGAAAATAATTGGGGTTTTATGACGCCAGCAGTGCGGGTAGCTATGTTTGATTGGCTGATGTGCCCAAAGCTTGTTGGCCTCTGCTAATGCAGCAATAATTTGCGGATTGGCTTTGTAGATATGCTCGCCAGCAAACAGCGGAGACGTTGGTAAATACACACCGTTACCGCCGACTGGATTTTCTACTTTCAGGTTGTACAGCAAGCCAACTTTATAGTCGTCCACACCATGGCCAGGCGCCGTATGTACTGCACCGGTACCACTGGTGGCAATCACGTGTTCGCCCAAGATTACAGGCACTTGACGATCGTTAATCAGTGGATGTTGCAGAACCAGGTGCTCAAGTTTGCTACCGGCAAAATCAGCAATGACTTCAACAGTGGTAAAACCGTAGCGTTCAGTTGCAGATTCCACCAGATCTTTCGCCAGGATAAAGTTTTGTGGTTCTTTTTCTTCGCCGCGTGCTTTCACCAGTTGATATTCAATTTCAGCATGCAGGGCAACGGCCTGGTTCGCAGGAAGCGTCCAAGGCGTTGTGGTCCAGATCACGATATCAGTACGGTCAGTGACTTCTACGCCTAAACGTGCAGATAAATCAGCTAAATCTACAACGGTGAAACCGACGTCAATTGCATCCGATTTTTTATCTTCGTATTCAACTTCAGCTTCAGCCAGAGATGAACCACAGTCCAGACACCAGTTGACCGGTTTCAGACCTGGTTCGATATGACCAGCTTTTGCGATTGCACCCAGTGAGCGAACAATATCCGCTTCTTGTTTGAAGTTCATGGTCAGGTACGGATTGTCCCAATCACCGAACACACCCATACGTACAAAATCTTTCTTTTGTAATTCAACTTGGGTGTAGGCATATTCACGGCAAGCTTTACGGAAGGTAGACGCATCGACTTTCACGCCGACTTTACCGACTTTTTCTTCAACTTTAAGCTCAATTGGAAGACCGTGACAGTCCCAGCCCGGTACATATGGGGCATCAAAGCCATCCATGACACGGCTTTTAATAATGATGTCTTTTAAGACTTTATTGACTGCATGGCCCAAGTGGATTTGGCCGTTTGCGTACGGAGGGCCGTCATGAAGTACATATTTTTTCTTGCCAATACGCGACGCACGAATCTGCTGATAAATGTTGTCGGCATACCACTCTTCTAACCATTTCGCTTCACGTACTGCCAGATTTGCCTTCATTGCAAAGTCAGTACCTGGGAGGTTTAGCGTGGCTTTGTAATCCACTGCATTTTCAGGAGTTTGCTTATCGCTCATGCAAGTTGTCTTCCAATTCAATCTGTCATTTGACAGACACGTTTTACAATAAAAATATGGGGGATTAAAAGGGAAATGTGGGGTGATTTCGACGAAACTCAAGTAGTTTCTCGACATCGTCATCAATTCCGGCTTTTAGGGCTTCAAGCGAAGGATAATTCTTTTCGCCATGCAAATAGTTTAAGAATGTCACCCGCATCAACAGGCCATACAGATTAGCAGAAACATCAGGGAAATGTACTTCTAATCGCCATTCTGGTTGTTCCTGCTGAATGGCCGGACGGGTCCCGACATGTCCGGCGCCAAACAGACCGGTGGGGTCATAGCCAGCAATGCCTGTTTTGCTTGCATCATCAGCTATAGCTTTATCTTTTAAAGATTCGGTTTCACACACCACTTCCACGCCATAAATACCCTGCAAACACGGTCTATGACGGTTTAAGCGCACATTAATGGTCGGGAAATCAATGGTGCGGCCAATCTGGTCACCATACTGTACCCGCCCGGTAATGCTATAAGGGCGCCCCAGGAGTTTGGCAGCCAGGGCAAGATCGCCTGCTTGTAGTGTCTGACGGATACGGGTCGAACTGACACGTTCGCCGTCGAGTTGTACGGTATCCAGATTGGTGACCTGAAAACCATAGTTACGCAGGAATTCGCTATTGCCCTGACGGTGTTTACCGAAGTGGAAATCATCACCCAACACCAGATGCTCGGCATTCAGTTTATCTTTCAGAATATCGGCAAACTGTTCTGCATTCAGGCTACGGAAACTTTCATCAAATTTCGCCACCGCAATATAGTCCACACCCAGTTCAGTCAGGTATTCCACCTTTTCGCGTAAAGATGATATACGGGGTGGGGCCTCATAGCCTTTGAAATATTCCAGTGGCTGCGGTTCAAAGATCATGACCACGCTTTTCAGCTGTTGCTGTTCCGCCACGGCTTTCAGCTGTTTGATCATGACCTGATGACCTAAATGTACACCGTCAAAATTACCAATGGTAACCACCGTTTTAGGTAACTCTGTGCGAGACGATAAGGCATTTAGACGGAGCAGCTTCATGGGCGAATCAGGTGCTTGGAAATTCGAAGAGGCTATATATTGCCATAATCTTTACGTTTCGTCTTGTTGTTGTGTTTTTATGCAATATCTTTTATTTAAAAATCTTTAGCCTAGAACTTAATCGGCTGAATAAAATAAAAATTAATCAATATTTCCTGCTTCCTTAGCTCTCTAATAATCAGAGCTATCTCTATTTTTCTGGCAGTTTAAACAGGTTTATAGCAGACAGGGGAGAAACCATTTTCTGCTGAGCAGAAATCGATTTTTATTTGCAGCGCTCACCTGTTTATCTTTTAATAGTCCAGTATTTTAAAATTGATATGGAAACCCAATGTCTGAACATGCACTGATTATGGCTTTGCCCAATGAATCCAAAGGCTTATTTGAAGCACAAGGTATTGATGTGCATTATAGCGGTATTGGCAAAGTCAACGCAGCCTTTAAAGCCTTTGAAGTGATTCAGAACACAGGCTGCAAGACTTTATTGAACCTAGGTACGGCAGGCAGTTCGCATTTTGATGCGCATGCCCTGGTCGAAGTCAGCCATTTTGTGCAGCGCGATATGGATGTTTCACCACTCGGTTTTGACGTCGGCTTAACCCCGATGGATCAGCATTTCCCGGGAGCAATCGAGCTTGAGCCTTTCTTTGATCATTTGCCCAAGGGTATTTGCGGAACCGGAGATAGCTTCGAAACAGGACAACCGAAAGTGCCCTGCCAACTGGTCGACATGGAAGGCTATGCACTGGCCAAGGTATGCAAGAAACTCGGCGTACGCCTGATTTCTGTAAAATACATTACCGATGGTGCCAATGACACAGCGCATCTCGACTGGGAGGAAAACTTATTGTTAGGCGCGCAAAAACTGTTATTTTTATATCAGATGTTAAAATAAGAATAAGGTCAAAGACCGGATCGGCGACCATAATGACTATGGTCGTATGCCAAGCAAAACTTATGCGTTTTGTTCAGGACGTGGTAGTACACCGTAAAGCATCATATGTACAGTGTGCTGAATCACACGCTGCTGCATGCTACGGTTACGCAGCGTTTTGCCGGTCACCATTTCCATCTGTATAGCAAAGTCGGCATAGTTCTGTGTCACTGCCCAGATATTCAGGATCAGCAGTTCAGGGTCAATATCTTTAGAAATCTTGCCCTGTTCCTGCCAGTTACTGATCACCTTAGCTTTACGTTTCACCAGTTTTTTCAGTGGACCTTTCAGAATTTCCAGAATATGTGGTGCCCCCTGGATCACTTCCAATGCAAACAGGCGAGATGCTTTCGGTTGCGTGCGTGATACTTCAATTTTCTGCATGAGATAATTGGTGATCGCTTCTTCCGGTTCTAGCTCGGCTTCAAGCATTTGCAGCGGTGCAAGCCACTTTTGCAGTACGGTGGTTAACACTTCTACATAGAGAGCTTCTTTATTTTCATAGTAATAGAAAATATTAGATTTATGCATTTCTGCAATTTGTGCGATTTCGTCCAGACTTGCCCCACTAAAACCATATAGGGAAAAAACGTCTAGAGCGGCACTGAGCAGCTGGTTGCGCTTTTGAGTACTCTTTTTTTGTTCCATCAGCAATATAAAAACAATTAAAAAAGGGAATATTGAATTGTACGGCAAATCATCAGATTTGTGCACAAAGTAGAAGTCTAATTTTTTGAATAATGATGATTTATTCTGTAGATCAACTATGTAATCCTTACAAAACTAGCGAATCCCAGTATAAAAATCAAGCTTTTGAAAATGTTTAAATTATTTTGAAGCCTTTTGTTATTGAGAAATCAGTTTAATTAATGTCAGATTCATGACATTTTATTTTTAAGATGGACTGTAATTTTAATTTTGATGAAATTCTAAGAATTATCTATCCTTCAAAGTGAAAACCCGGAGCTAAGTCCGGGTTTTGTTTCTTTTTATGTTGCCAGTACGGCATTCAGAACTTGCTGTTCCAGTTCAGCAAACTGAATTCCTTTCTGACGTGGACGTGGCAAGTTGACACGGAACTCTTTGGCAATATGACCTTTGTCCAGCAGGATGATGCGATCTGCTAACTGTACGGCTTCACTGACATCATGAGTCACCAGGATCGCAGTAAAGCCCTGTTCAGTCCATAACTTCTCGATCAGGTTCTGCATGTCAAGGCGGGTCAAGGCATCCAGGGCACCTAATGGTTCATCCAAGAGCAGGATACGTGGTTTATGGGATAAAGCACGTGCCAAGGCTGTACGTTGACGCTGACCACCCGACAGTTGCGATGGCCATAGCCCTGCTTTTTCCTTTAAGCCGACTTTCTCCAGCATGCTTGATGCATTGGCATGCTGACCTTTCGGCAAGCCCAATTGCACATTCTGTTCAATGCTCCGCCATGGCAACAAACGCGGATCCTGGAACATCACCCGGATATCGTCCGCAGTAATACCTTCACGAATATGACGTGCTGACTTGAACTTGATTTCGCCGTAGCTCTGTTTTTCCAGATCGGCAATCAGACGCAGTAGGGTACTTTTACCACAACCACTACGACCGACAATTGCCAGGAATTCGCCCGGCTGAATATGCAGATCCAGATCTTCCAGAACCTTGACCGAGCCATAGAACTTATGCAGCTGTTCAATAATAATTTCGGCACCGATGACTGCATGAGGATCAATATCTGCCGCAGCATAGTCTTGTGGTGCAGTTTGGTCATTGGCGAGACGCCCTAAGCTGAGATCAGTCATCACATGCTCCTCAATATTATTCATTTATTTTTGATAGCCAGCATGCCAGCGCAGCAGGAAACGTTCCAAGGCAACCGCCAGAACATCCGCCAGTTTGCCAAGTAGGGCATACAGTAAAATACCGACCAGTACCACATCGGTTTGCAGGAATTCACGTGCATTCATGGTCATATAACCAATCCCGGACTGTGCAGAAATGGTTTCAGCCACAATCAGCAGTACCCACACTAAACCTAACGAGAAACGTAAACCCACCAGAATCGAAGGCATTGCGCCTGGTAAAATAATTTCTTTATACAGTTGCCAACGGGTGAGCCCATAGCTTTTACCCATTTCGATCAGCTGCGGATCGACTGAGCGAATGCCATGATAGGTATTGATATAGATCGGGAAGAACACGCCGATGGCGACCAGAAACAGCTTGGCTGATTCATCGATGCCGAACCATAAAATCACCAGTGGAATTAAGGCCAAGGCAGGGATGTTCCGGATCATCTGTAAAGTGGTATCGAACAGGGTAGAGGCAGCTTTGGATGAACCATTGAGTAAACCTAGAAGCAGCCCCAAACCCCCACCCACCAGTAAACCACTCAGGGCACGGCCAGCACTGACTTTTACATGGGTCCAGAGTTCGCCACTCATCAGCAGAGCCCAGAATGCGGCGATGACTGCACTCGGTGCAGGTAAAATTCGGCTTTCCAGCAGGCCGGTACTAGACGCGATCTGCCAGATCAAAATTAATCCAATGGGAACTAACCAGGGCAGCAAACGCTGCCTGAGTTGTGTTCCACGTGAAACCTTCTTTTCTGCGATGGTTTCAACAGAAACGACTTTCGACATTAAGCTGGCTCCTGAACACTCGCAGCTTTCTTGTTCTCATCTGGTGTGTAGTTATTCGCCACAATTTCACCGAATGGACCTGTCAGGTTTGGCTGAGTCAATTTTTTCTGGGTTTCAAGTGGTAAAAGTGGGAATACCAGTTCAGCAAAACGGATCGACTCTTCCAGATGTGGGTAGCCTGAGAAGATAAAGGTATCGATACCCAAGTCAGCATATTCCTGAATACGTGCTGCGACAGTTTCAGGGTCACCTACCAGTGCTGTACCTGCGCCACCACGTACCAGACCGACACCTGCCCAAAGGTTTGGAGAGACTTCAAGTTTGCTACGGTCGCCGTTGTGCAGTTCAGCCATACGACGCTGACCGACTGAATCCATTTGCTTGAATTTTGCCTGCGCTGCTGCAATGGTTGCATCATCTACATACTGGATCAGCTCTTCTGCGGCCTTCCATGCTTCTTCATTGGTTTCACGAACAATCACATGTAAACGGATACCGTAGCTAAGCTTACGGCCTTTCGCCTCAGCTTTGGCACGGACATTTTCAATCTTTTCTTTGACTGCTGCAGGTGGTTCACCCCAAGTCAGGTAAGTGTCAACCTGATCTGTTGCAAGTTCAATCGCAGCATCTGAAGAACCGCCGAACCACAGTGGAGGATGAGGTTCTTGAATAGGTGGATAGAGCAATTTTGCATCGTCTACACTTAAGCGTTCACCGTGGAAAGTGAAGCTTTCACCCGTGTGAGAGCGTTTCAGGATTTCACGCCAGATTGTCGTGTATTCAGTTGCAGTCTTGTAGCGGGTTTCGTGATCTTCATACACGCCGTCGCCTTTTAGTTCCTGCTCATCACCACCAGTGACTAGATTTAGCAAGACACGGCCACCAGATAAACGGTCAAAGGTTGCTGCCATACGTGCAGCCAGTGCAGGAGTCGTTACACCCGGACGTAGCGCAACCAGGAATTTCAATTTCTTGGTCGCGTCAATCAGGCTGGCTGCGGTTAACCATGGATCTTCACATGAACGGCCTGTTGGAATCAGTACACCTTCATAGCCCAGGTTATCGACCGCAACTGCAATCTGTTTCATATAGGCATGATCGACCTGGCGTGCACCTTTGCTGGTACCTAAGTAGCGGCTGTCACCATGTGTCGGAATAAACCAGAAAATTTTCATGTCTTTGATCCTTGAATTATTTGCCTGCCCAAACGGCTTGCTGAATATTGATAGATTTTGGAATGATCTTGAGTTCGCTAAAACGGTTCGCGAGTTCTTGCTGGTCGGCAATCACTTTCTTGGTGAGCGGTGCAGCACCAGATGGATTAGGACGACGCTGGATAAAGGTCTGGCTGACAATTGGTGTTAAGCCAGTACTTTGCGCAAAGATTTTTGCAGTTTCAGCTTTATGACGCTGTACCCATTTATCTGCAACATTGACCTGTTTGATAATTCCTTTTAATGCTTGCGGGTGTTTTTTAATTAAATTTTCTGAAGCCAGATAGAAGGTATAATTGGGGCTTAAGCCTTTCCCTGAAGCTAAGACTCTGGCTTTATCTTCTACTTGCGCTGCAGCATAGTACGGGTCCCAAATTGCCCAGGCATCAATCGCACCTTTCTGGAAAGCTGCGCGTGCATCCGCAGGGCTTAACCAGATTGGCTGGATATCGGTCCATTGCAAACCTGCCTTACGTACTGCCTGGACCAGTAAATAATGCGAGCTGGAACCGCGATGAACGCCGACACGCTTACCTTTTAACTGGCTCAGTTTGGTAATTTTGGAATTGTGTTGTACCAGAATGGCAGAAGAGAGCGGTTTTGCAGTTTCATAAGCAAAATAATGCAATGGCTTATTACCAGCTTGAGCATAGACAGGAGGAGTGTCTCCAGTCGCACCGATATCAATAGAACCTACAGCTAATGCTTCTAAAATTTGTGGTCCGCCTGGAAATTCGTTCCAGCTGATTTTTGCATTTGGAAATTCCTGTTCAAGCAGCTTTTGCTGTTGTGCAATGACCAGGTTTACCGAAGCTTTTTGGTAGCCTACACGAAGCTGTTTCACTGACGGATCAACTGCCCAAGCGGCACTTGAACCCAACATCGCACAAGCAACTAATGCGGCATTCATAGCATGACTGGAGGTCTTGAACCATGTGATTGCTTTGTTGTGTCGCTGATGTTGAGTCATTATTAGATCCCCTGATATTTTCCTATGATTTATTTGGTTAAAATTGCTGATTGAATATTCAGTTTTGCTGGAATCAGTTGCTGGCCATAGAAGGCATCAGCAACCTGCTGCTGTTTTTGCGCCACCTCTGGTGTGAGCGGTTTTACCCCAAAGCCCATACGTGAAATTGAAGTTTTCAATACGTCAAATGCCAAGCCTGTTGGTTTTTCTAGAAGTTTCGCTGCCTCATCTTGATGGCTAGATACCCATTCAGTAGTCAGGTTCAGCTCATTCACTACCGCATCAATGATCTGTGGATTCGCTTCAGCGAACTTACGATCAGCCAGATAGAACTGATGATTACTCACGATATTCTCACCAGTTGCAATCACACGTGCACCAATCTGATGTTCTGCTGCCGCAAAGAATGGATCCCAGATCACCCAGGCATCAACCGCTCCACGCTCAAAAGCGGCACGTGCATCAGAAGGTGGCAGGTACACCACTTCAATATCGCTGAGTTTCAGATTATTGGCTTCAAGGACTTTTAATAGTAAATAATGAACATTTGAGCCTTTGTTGAGTGCGACACGTTTGCCTTTCAGGTCCTGGACGGACTGAATATTTGAGTCTTTTTGTACAATCAGAGCTTCAGCCTTAGGTGCTTCAGGTTGGTTTGCGACATACACCAGATTTGAGTTGGCTGCCTGAGCAAAGATTGGCGGTGCTTCACCGGCTTCACCAAAAAACACACTGCCTACATTCAGACCTTCAAGTAATTGTGGACCTGCCGGGAATTCCACCCATTTCACATTTACGCCTTGTTGTTTTAATACAGTTTCCAACGTGCCGCGTTCTTTCAAGATTGGAAGGACGCCATATTTTTGGAAACCGATATTCAGCGTTACACTTTCTTCTTTTTTAGAGCAGCCAGAGAGCAACATTACGCCAGCAATAGCAGTACTCAGGGCTGCTGTTTTTGCAATGAATTTAACCGTAGATTGGCGCATGAATATAAGCTCCTGACAAAAAGCCAATTAGATGGAATAGACAAGTTAGGCATACGCTAATCGTTTTTTATTTTCCAAAAAAATAACAATTCGGGAATTTCTAATGAGAAAAAAAGATAAATAAAAAAGCGCAAAACTTATATAGAAAAGTGATTTGGAATTTTTATGGAATTTAATTTTTATATAATTTAAGTTATTGAAATATATATATAATTTTTTTAATAAAATATAAAGATATGGATATGAAAATCCATGCAAAGCTTTTTAAGTTAAATATTTGAGAAATCTACATATCTTTAGCAAAAAATAAGATATATAAACAAATAAAAAGTCACATTAAAGTGACTTTTTACAAACCAGGGAATTACGCTGATAGTTATATAGCGCCTGACGGGCATCGGGCAGATCATCGACAGAGGACTGTTCAAAACCCTGTTCTAGGAACCAATGTGCAGTGCGGGTGGTTAGAATAAACAGTTGCTGAATACCCATGCTCCGGGCTTTATCTTCCAGATAATTCAGAATCTGGCTGCCGCGGTTGGACTTGCGATAACTTGGATCGACAGCGACACAGGCAATTTCAGCAGAACGCAGCTCATTGCCTGTGGTTGGAATCGGGTATAGCGCGGCACAGGCCAGAATCATGCCGTCACGTTCAATGACCGCGAACTGTTCAATTTCATTTTCCAGACGTTCGCGTGAGCGATACACCAGAATGCCTTCTTCTTCCAAAGGCCGTAGCAGGTTAATCAGACCGCCAACATCCTGAATGGTAGCCATACGTACATCTTCATAATGGGCATCGGTAATCAGGGTGCCGGAACCATCTCGGGTGAAGAGTTCTTCCAGCAGCGCGCCATCATGAGCATAGGAAATCAGATGCACACGATTGACGCCATTCATTGAAGCTTCCTGTGCGGCACGAAGTTGCAAGCTCAGTTCGGATGGCAGGTCTTGAGCATCCTGCATCATATAAGCATCCAGCTGACTTGGTTGTACTTCACGTTGCAATTGTCCATCTGTATTCAGCAGGCCATGCTGTTTACCCAGGAAAATCAGCTTGTCTGCCTTGATACGAATCGCAGTTTTGGTCGCAACTTCTTCAGCCAGCAGGTTGAACACTTCGCCAGTAGTGGAATAACCGGTTGGTCCAAGCACCACAATGTTATGGCTGTCAAGATGACGCTGAATCGCATTGGTATCTACGGTACGGACTTCACCGGTTAACTGGAAATCAATACCGTCACGAATCCCATAAGGTTTGGCAGTAACAAAATTACCGGATACGACATCAATACGGGCGCCATACATGGGTGAGTTGGCCAGTCCCATCGAGAGCAGGGCTTCAATCTGCAGGCGGATTGAACCGACGGCATTCATGACACAGCTCAACGATTCACGGGTTGTGATTCGGCGCTGACGATGAAAAGGCGTGCTGATCTGACTTGCTGCCAGATTCAGGTTGATCTGTGGACGCGCACCATGCACCAGAATCAGATGAATTCCGAGAGAATGCAGCAGGGCAATATCGTGAATAATATGCTGGAAATTGTCATGCAGCACCGCCTCGCCATCAAACATGATCACGAAGGTCTTGTTACGGTGCGCATTAATATAGGGCGCAGAATGGCGAAACCAATGCACATATTGCAAAGTTGTGCTTTGAGACGGTTCTGCTGGGTTCATGCGCAGGCCTATATTAGAAAATAATACTTAATTGAATTTGATTCTAAAAAAACCCGGGAACGAAGTACAGCAATAAAAAAACACCTGAAGCGTGGGCTTCAGGTGCAATGGAGAAAAGATACAGAATTGAGATTTAGTTGAGGATACGGATAATCTTGTCATTACGCTCATTGACTAGCACATAATCACCATTAATTTTGTACCACTGCTGGTTTCTGCCTGCATTTGGCAGACGGCGTGCTTCATAACCACTTACTTCAAAACGGCGGTTGTCATACTGGTTAGGCAGCTTTTGACCGACACGCCAGTCACGGCTTGGATTTACCACGCGGTTGTTATAGCGTTTATCATTCCAGCGACGGTCATCACGGCGATCTTCCCATTTTTTCGCATCTTTATGATCCCAATGCGGTGCCGGTTTATGTGGCGCATAACGCGGATCATGTTGCGGTGCAGCCATTGCAGAAGTTGCAACTAAAGCACTCAAGGATAAAGCGATTGTTGTTAACACTTTTTTCATGGCATTCACCTGAATTCATCATTATCGTTTCGATGAGACTAAATTAGCGAATCAGTAGAGAGAAACCGTGAGGGCAATTTAGGCGAATTGTTAAATTTATGAAGAAAAAAAGAAGAATAAGAGTGAATTACAGGTTTTTTTAGTCAAGAACAGCATCCAATACCACCTGACTAAAATAAAAAAGACCCAAACAAGTTGGGTCTATGAAAATGTGAGGATTTAATGTCCAAGAATTCGAATGATACTGTTGTTGTCCGAATCGACCAGAATGTATTCATTATTGACTTTATACCATTGCTGTCTGCGGTCAGGTTTTGGCAACTTGTGGTCTTTATATTCAACTTTATAACCATTACCGCGATAATGCTGTGGCATCACATAGCCGGGTTGCCATTTCATTTGCTGTAAACGCTTTACACCACGCTCTTCACGCATGCGGCGACGGTCTTCATGGTCATCATCTGCGCGATCACGGAATTTTTTAGACTGACCTTGACGTTGATCCATATGACGTTCATCATCAAAATGCGGCGCAGCATTGGCAACATTCGTCAGCATTAATGTACTGATAGACATTGTCAAAGCAACCAAAAGCTTTTTCATGGTGAACCCTCAATCAATTGTTCATTTTCTACAGTCTAATTTACGCAAAAATTGCAGAGAAACTGTGAAGATCAGGCATGTATTCTTTAAAGAATGCAGAGAGATTATGACTATGCCATGATTTCAGTAGTTTTTGAACACTTCATACAGGCTAAGCGCTTGAGAAGCTGTGAAATACTATCCTGAGGCTAATGTATGGTGAGGTCAAGAGAAACTCGGTTAATTAGGGCAATTTATCTCCTGTATTCCAGTCGAATAGTACCTCAATATTTGCAGGTCTGAACTAGTTCCATTGTTCAGTCAAACCCTGTAACGACTGGATTGCTTCAGCCACACATTCCGCTTCAGTGGCATCATCTAAAGCTTGAATCAAGCTAGCTGATAATTGCAGGCTTTCAATATGGCGAATAGTCTCGATTTTACGTTTTTGGTCAGCCATGCTGGATTCTCCTTTATCTGGTCATCATCTTGAATACAGGTATCATAGCGCTCAGGCTTTAATTTGAAAAACCGAATAAAATTATTATTAGTATGTAAAAAACCGATTTATAGCTGTTTTTAATAGGTTTCCCGAATAAAAAAAGAACACGCTTGGCGTGCTCTTATATCGGTTTAAACCTGGCTTAGTAAGCGTAGTTCAGATCGGTATAGTCAGTCAGGGACTTCTGGATATGTGCATTAATAAAGGCACGTACATCATCCGTGGTCATGGGCTTGCCTTGATTGCTAATTACATGTTCGATATCTGGCTGATTTTCAATTTTAATGCGATACACAAAATGTTTAGCCAGACGGTAGCCATCATCCAGTTTTTCAATACCTGTCACATAGTAATAAGCATGTTCAAAGTTCAGATCGGTATGGGAAAAGATAAACTGCTCGAATAGTTTCAGCTTGCTGCCATTTTCGAGTGCCTTGATGTCGTCCACAATGCTGGCTTCAAACTTCACGCCGTATTTTTCAGAAACTGGCTGCTGATCAATCAGAAGTGACACCATGCCATCTTCCAAAGTGGTCACGGTGATGTTGTTTAGGTCAGTCATGTTGCACTCGAATCAAAATCTGTTAGCGATAGTATGGGTGAATTTTAACGAAACTCAATGCGACCAGGGTGGAGTCAGAGAAGATTTATGCATTATTTCTGTCTAAAATAGCAATGAAAAAGGGAGCCAAGGCTCCCTCATTTCAATCATGTTCACTTCAATCAGCAGTTAATCCTGCGCATCAATACTTTGACCATTCATATGCAGGCTGTCATCACCCATCAGGTACAGATAAGCCGGCATAATCGATTCCGGGGTTGGCAAGGTTAGTGGATCTTCATCCGGATAGGCTTTAGAACGCATCGCAGTCCGGGTTGCACCCGGATTAATGCAGTTAAAGCGCACATGTGGATGTACATTTTCTTTGGCAAATAGCTGGCTTACCGCTTCAATAGCAACCTTGGAAACTGAATAAGCTCCCCAGCGTTCACGCACCTGACGGCCTACACCTGAACTGGTAAAGACCACGGAAGCATGCTCAGATTTTTCGAGCAGAGGAAGCAGGGCCTGAGTCAGCACAAAGGGTGCACGCAGGTTGACAGCCATTACATCATCCCAGACGCCGGGGCTATAGTTTGCCAGTTCAATCCGTTCACCGAGCATGCCTGCATTATGCAGAATTCCGTCCAGACGACCAAACTGTTTACTCAGTGTTTCGAACAGGAGTTCGTAATCACGCTCAGAAGCACTGGAAAGCTGTAAAGGCAGAATTGCCGGGCGTGGTGCACCCAAACCTTCAATTTCATCGTAGATGACTTCAAGCTTGTTCAGGGTACGACCATGCAGCACTACCGTCGCACCATGCAGGGCATAGCTGATCGCTGCTGCACGTCCAATGCCATCGCCGGCACCTGTGATCAGGATAATACGATCCTTTAACAGGTCTGAGCGAGGTTGATATTCTGAATACTTCATGAACGACCTCCTTATTTCTTGCTTATTGTTGTGAAGTTTAATGTTCTGACCGGAACCTGAGTTTTAGCCGAGTACTGGCTTTAAAACCAGATCCTGAATTCGTTGATGTAATTCTTCTACACTATGCACGATACAATCGGCCTGCCAGGCGTTTAAATTATCTTTATGTTCTAAAGGCAGATAACCATAGGCTGCCAGAATAGTATACATATTGGCTGCACGTCCGGCATCGATATCACGTGGATGATCGCCGACATAGATACAGTCTTTAGCCGCCAGGTCAATCTGTTTTGCTGCCAGATACATTGGCTCCGGATCCGGTTTGGTACGGCCCACATCTTCCGGGCAGACCAGTACCGAACAGCGCTCTGAGAGATTCAATGCCGCAAGCAGCGATTCACTTAACCAGCGTGGTTTATTGGTGACAATACCCCAAGGAATACTGCGTGCCTCCAAAGCTTCCAGCAGTGGATACATGCCGTCAAACAGGTCAGTATCTACTGCAATATCGGCACCATACAGGTCTAAGAAACGCTGACGATGCGCCAGCAGGAGAGGATCTTCCAGCTCGAGTTCCGGATAGACCAGCTTGACCATGGCACGAGCACCTTCTGAAACCTGAGTGCGGATCAACTCTGGTGCTACTACTTCACGGCCTTCTTCGCGGCACATATCCTGAATAATGCGGACAAAGTCGGCAGCAGTGTCAATTAAGGTACCATCGAGGTCAAAGAGAACTGCTTTCATTCAGCAGCTCCATTCGCCTGTTCTTTTGCCGTATAGACCATATAGTTAACATCTACATTGGGCGCTAACCAGTACCGTTTGGTCAGCGGGTTATAGTGCAGACCCGTCATATCTTTTAGTTTAAGACCAGCGTTGCGGATGTCATGCGCCAGTTCAGATGGTTTGATAAATTTGCTGTAATCATGCGTACCACGTGCCAGCATACGCAGCACATATTCTGCACCAATAATGGCAAACAGATATGACTTCGGATTACGGTTAATGGTCGAGAAGAACACATGACCGCCTGGTTTTACCAGCTTATGGCAAGCCTGAATGATCGATGCCGGATCTGGAACATGCTCCAGCATTTCCATGCAGGTCACCACATCGTATTGTCCCGCCTGTTCCTCGGCGAGTTGCTCAACAGGAACCTGACGGTATTGAATATTGCTGACACCTTCCTGTTCCGCATGTAGACGTGCCACATTCAGTGGTGCTTCACCCATATCGATACCAAGCACATCAGCACCACGGCGTGCCATGCTTTCGGCCAGAATGCCACCGCCACAGCCCACATCCAGAACTTTCTTGCCGCTCAAGCCGCCAGCATATTCGTCAATCCAGTTCAGACGTAGTGGATTAATCATGTGCAAAGGGCGGAACTCGGAATGCTGATCCCACCATATGGCTGCGAAAGCTTCAAATTTGGCAATTTCTTGTGGATCAACATTCAATTGCGACATCGGTGTCACCTCAATCAAGTCATTATATTTTAAAAAAGTTCAATGTTGATTAGTGTAGCGCTTCCTGCAAAAAAAGCGATAAAAGCCTTAAAAAAGTTCACAGAATAAAAACGAAAGCCGCATATTTGATTTATCCACTGGAGCGTAAAACCTCGTGGTTCAGCACGAGGATATAAGCGACTGGAGTAAACCACATGAACGACACGAAATGTCGTTTTAAATACTTGTACTATAGTCACTATTAAGAAAAATACTGTTAAAATAATTGGATGAAGACACTCAAATTACGCATAAAAGACAAACATTGCAAGGTGCTAAATCAGTTAGCATCCGAAGTAAATTTAGTTTGGAATTATGTCAATGATTTGTGTTTTAAACATCTTCAAAAAAAACAACAATTCTTTTCAGCATACGATATTGCAAAATACACGAAAGGCACATCGAAAGAATGCAACTTGCACAGTCAAACTATTCAGGCAGTGACAGAAGAATTGGTCACAAGACGCAAGCAGTTCAAAAAAGCAAAACTAAAATGGCGTGTCAGTAATAAAAAATCAGCTAGACGCTCACTGGGTTGGATACCGTTTAAAAAGGTTGCAATCAAATATGCTGATGGCTGTGTTCAATATGGTAAACACCAATTCAAGTTATGGGATAATTACGGTTTAAGTCAATACAGGGTTAAAACAGGCTCATTCGTTGAAGATAGCCGAGGCCGTTGGTATGTATGTCTTGTAGTTGACAATGCTAAAACAGAGAAAACCGCCGCTATAACCTCAATTGGCATAGATTTAGGTTTAAAAGATTTAGCCACTTGTTCAGATGGCGTAAAACTTAAAGCCCCTCAAATCTATCGGAAATATGAACAAAAACTTGGTATTGCTCAACGTGCAAAAAATAAAAAACGAGTGAAAGCAATTCACGCCAAGATTAAAAATGTAAGACAAAACATGCTGCATCAATTCAGCCATAAACTGGTAAAAGAACATGCAGCAATCTTCGTTGGCAATGTGAATGCCAAAGCATTAGCGCAAACCAAACTAGCCAAGTCTGTGTTAGATGCCAGTTGGACAACACTAAGAACCATGCTCAAGTATAAATGCGAGAACGCAGGGGTATGGTATGAAGAAGTCAATGAAGCCTATACCACCCAAACTTGTTCGTGCTGTGGCTCACGCTCCAGTAGTCCGAAAGGTAGAGCAGGTTTAGGAATAAGAGAGTGGCAGTGTGGTGAGTGTGGTAGCTCATGGGATCGGGATGTAAATTCCGCACTGAATATTCTTGCGCTCGGGCATGAGCGTCTAGCAGTAGGAATCCCCTTGCTTTAGCTGGGGGAGGATGTCAAAGTATCTGCATAAGCTAATCATAAAGATTTTGAGGATCATAATTCCAATGAAAAAATTTATTTTAGGCACTGTTGCTGCATCTGTTTTAGCATTTTCTGGTAGTGCGATGGCCAACTTTGTAGCAGGCCAAGACTATCAAGTGCTGGCTAAGCCAGTTAAAGTTGAAAAGCCAGGGAAAATCGAAGTACGTGAATTCTTCTGGTATGGCTGTGGTCACTGCTACACACTTGAACCGCATATGCAGACCTGGTTGAAACAACTGCCTAAAGATATTCGTTTTGTCCGTACTCCAGCTGCGATGAACCCACTATGGGAACAGGCAGCACGTGCCTATTATGTGTCTGAAGCCCTGGGTGTTCGTCAAAAAGCGCACTTGCAGTTGTTCCATGATATCCATGCGAAGCAAAAACCAATTTTAGAACAAGCACAACTCGCCAAGTTCTATACCCGTTATGGTATTTCAGAAGCGAAATTTAACAGTACGTATAAATCATTCCCGATTTCTTCAAAAATCGCCCAGGCGAAAAATCTGGCCGCATCTTATCAGTTAACGGGTGTACCAGCCGTGACCGTGAATGGTAAGTATGTCGTTCAGGGTGATGATGCCAAAGTAATTCAGGTGGTAAATTTCCTGGTAGAAAAAGAGCGTAAGGCAAAATAATTTCTGCTGATCTTAAAAAAAACCTGCACCTTGCTGCAGGTTTTTTATTGTTGAAAATATCTATTCTAGCTGCCTGAAGGCTGTTCATGCATGAATGTCCTGAAATAGCAGTTGCATCTGAATAACCGTCTGAGCTTTAAATTCTGCTGCGCGACTTTGTTGAAGATTGACATCTGACAGACCTTGAATACTCAGCCAACCCATCGCCCAATTCAAGGATAAATCCACAAGCATCTGGACCAGCAGCTTCAAGTGTTGAGGCGATTTGATTCCCTGAGCGGAATAAAGATTTCCCAGCTCATCGACCAGATCAGCAACTAAAAATTGCAGTTCTCGCTCAATACTGGTCCGCAAAAAGTCTGATCCGCCCCAACGTTCTGTACTAAAAAATAGCCATGGCTCAGGATGTTCTTCAACAGCCTGAAGGAAAAGACCAATTGAGGTTTCAGTATCTGAATGTACTTGATACAAGTAAGCTTCTACCAGCCGATTTAAGACACCTTTTAAATTAATGGCGACTTGGTCGAGCAGTTCCAGACCCAATTGCTGCATGTCCTTAAAATGCCGGTAGAACGCCGTCGGCACCAGTCCAACTTCACGGGACAGTTCACGCAGGCTGATATTGCTAAATGCACGACCACGGCTACTCAGTACCAGTGCGGCATCTAGTATTGCCTGATGACTTTGCTGTTTGCGTTCTGCACGTAAAGACATAAAAATCTTCTCGATATTTCCCTTTAAGTTTAACAAAAAATCGGCAATCACGCAGCGCCATTCAGATGGCCTGATTTTGTATTTTGATCGAACAAGACTGAATTGATTTTGTAAATCATGCCAAGGGCCGGGCAATCTTGGCAGAGGCTTCTGCTATACTGAGCCGCAATTATTTTTCAGTCAAAGCAGGACTTATTTATGCGTATCGACCAGCGAGCATTAGATCAATTACGTGACATCAAAATTACCCGCAATTACACACGTTATGCGGAAGGTTCAGTATTGGTTGAATTTGGTCATACTAAAGTGCTTTGTACTGCCAGCATTGACAACTCGGTTCCCCGTTTCCTGAAAGGTCAGGGCCAAGGCTGGGTAACCGCAGAATATGGCATGCTGCCACGTTCAACACATACCCGTAGCGACCGTGAAGCGGCACGTGGCAAACAGAGTGGCCGTACTCAGGAAATCCAGCGTCTGATCGGCCGTAGCCTGCGCGCTATGGTGGACCTGAAAAAACTCGGTGAAAATACGATTACCATCGACTGTGATGTGATCCAGGCAGATGGCGGGACACGTACAGCCTCTATTACCGGTGCTGCGGTAGCATTGATTGATGCGATGAATGTGTTGCTTGAGAAGAAAAAAATCAAGCAAGATCCACTTAAAGGTCTGGTTGCTGCAATTTCTGTGGGGATTTTCAAAGATGAAGTACTACTAGATCTTTGCTATGAAGAAGATTCTAACTGCCAGACTGACCTGAATGTTGTGATGACTCAAGCTGGTGAATTCATTGAAATTCAGGGTACTGCAGAAGACAAGCCATTTACCCGTAGTCAATGCAATGACATGCTGGAAATGGCTGAGAAGGGCATCCAAGAGCTGATCAAGAAACAGCAAGAAGCTTTAGGCTGGTAATTTAGCTTCTAGTGAAAAACGCATCTTCGGATGCGTTTTTTTATGGGTATTCTTAGGCTTCAACATTGCCTCACAAAAATTGAACAGGACCTATCTACTGTATCGCTGTGTTTCGAGAGATGATTTTCAATCTACTTAACTATAGAGGGTCAACGTATGAAAATATTATTCATGGCACTTTCAGTCTGTACCGTTCTTGGTCTGACTGCCTGTGATAATAATTCCCGTGATGCAGATCGGGATGGTGCTTCTGCACCAGCAGGACAAAATACCAATTAGTCATCATACCCCCAGTGTCACTTCATTCATCTTTATTATTTTTTGTGCAAAAACTGCGCAAAAAAATCTAAAAATAAAAAAAGGGTGCTTCGCACCCTTCTTCTAACGCGTATTCAGCAAGATCTAGGCATTAAAACGCATGGATAAATCAATTGCTTTCACATCCTTGGTCAGAACGCCCATCGAAATATAATCTACACCTGTACTAGCCACTTCACGTAAATTCTCAATCGTAATATTGCCCGAAGCTTCCAGTTTGCAACGACCTGCTACATGCTTCACCGCATCAATCATTTGCTGCTGGCTAAAATTATCCAGCATCACGATATCTGCCTTGGCTTCAAGTGCCTGATTTAACTCATCCCAGGTTTCTACTTCGACTTCTACCGGTTTACCTGATGCTATCTGATGTGCCTTGGCAATGGCCTGTTCAATCCCACCAGCTGCCATAATGTGATTTTCTTTAATTAAAAAGGCATCGAACAGCCCCAGACGATGATTCTGACCACCCCCAATCGCTACGGCATATTTCTGTGCAATACGCAGGCCGGGAATGGTTTTACGAGTGTCTAATAGTTTGGTATTTAAACCTTCTAATTGTTTGACATAGCTTGCTGTTTTGGTCGCGACTGCAGACAGGGTTTGGACAAAATTCAATGCCGGACGTTCTACCGTGAGCAGGCTACGCGCAGAACCTGCCAGTTTCAGGAAGGCTTCATTTGCTCCGACACGGTCACCGTCATTCTTCAGCCAGATCACTTCAATTTTTGGATCGTAGGCTTGAATCAAAGCATTCACCCAAGGTTGCCCAGCCAGCACCATATTCTCACGACTGATAATGGTGGCAGTCGCCTGTTCATCTTCAGGTGTTAGCAGGGCAGTAATGTCACCATCACCAATGTCTTCAGCCAGCGCCTGTTGGATATTGATCTGAATCGACTGTTCTAGCAAAGCTTGAGATATGCTCATGAGTATTTCCGTATCTTTTGTAAGCCGTGAAAATTGCGCGTTATATTAGCACTGTTACATAAAAATGAGCGATTTTTCGTACAGTCATCACAGCTGAATTGAGATTTGGATACGAAAGTTTTAGCATTAAGCCAGCTGCATTGCGCAGCAGTCATTTTGATTGGGGATAGGAAAGTTTTTATGCAACAAGCACCTGCGTTTCATGTGAAGGATGGACAACTCATCGGTGCACGCCAGATTCCCTCACCCAATTATAACCAGCGTCCGGAAAATACCGAGATTCAACTGATCGTGGTGCATAACATCAGCCTGCCGCCCTCGCAATTTGGCGGTGGTTATATTGAGCAGTTTTTCCAGAATCAGCTGGATTGGTCAGTACATCCTTATTTTCAGACCATTCAGGGCATGCAAGTGTCCACCCATCTGTTGATTCTGCGTAGCGGGGAAGTGCTGCAGTTCGTCAATTTTAATGACCGGGCCTGGCATGCGGGTCGTTCGACCTATCTCGCTAAGAAAGAATGCAATGATTATTCTATCGGGATTGAGCTTGAAGGCAGCGATGACCTTCCCTTTGAACAGGCACAGTACGATGCACTGGTACAGGTGACTGCCTGTCTGCAAGCCCATTATCCAAAAATCCAGCAACATATTGCCGGACATTCTGATATTGCCCCGGGACGTAAAACTGATCCAGGCCTACATTTCAACTGGGTCGCATTCCGTGAACAATTGCATCATTATAAAAATACATCAATACCTGAATAGGAATGTGATAAAGCAATGAACTTCTGCCAGAAGTTTCATTACAATAGGCAAAATTTAAACATTAGGTGAACAGTATGGCGCTGTGGCGTTCGACCGTCATTGTCAGTGCGATGACCATGTTGTCACGGGTACTGGGTCTGGTTCGGGATATTGTACTGCTCAATGTCTTTGGTGCAGGCAAGGACTTCGATACCTTCGTGGTCGCATTCCGTATTCCCAATTTCTTCCGGCGTCTGTTTGCGGAAGGGGCTTTTTCACAGGCTTTTATTCCGGTACTGACCGAATATAAAACCACACGGACGCATGCCGAGGTACAGATCCTGATTAGTAGGGTATTTGGCTGTCTGTCTACCGTCATGAGCCTGCTGACCTTCGTGGCCATGGTCGCTGCACCTGCCATTATTTATGTTTATGCACCTGGCTTCCATGCAGATCCAGAGAAGTTCGCACTGGCATCGGACATGTTCCGCCTGACCATTCCTTATCTGCTATTCATGTCATTGACGGCTTTTGCCAGCAGTATCCTGAACAGCTATGGTTCATTCACTACACCCGCTTTTGCACCGGTGCTTTTGAATGTGGCAATGATTGCCGGCGCCTTATGGCTTACCCCATATATGGCCGAACCGATCATGGCCTTGGGCTGGGCAGTATTGATTGCGGGTGCTTTGCAACTGGCGATTCAGATTCCGGAACTGTGGCGCAAGAAACTGCTGATTCCACCCAAAATCGACTTCAAGCATGAAGGCGTAGACCGCATCATGAAACTGATGCTGCCAGCGCTGTTTGGTGTTTCGGTGACGCAGATCAACCTGCTGCTAAATACCATCTGGGCATCCTTTATGCAGGATGGTTCGGTATCCTGGCTTTACAGTGCTGAGCGTATGACGGAGTTGCCATTAGGCTTGATTGGCGTGGCAATTGGTACCGTGATTCTGCCATCTTTGTCGGCACGTCATGCCGAACAGGATCAGGTGAAATTCCGCAGCATGATCGACTGGGCGGCGAAAGTGATTGTAATGGTCGGCCTACCGGCCAGTATTGCGCTGTTCATGCTTTCTACGCCGATTATTCAGGCGCTGTTCCAACGTGGCCAGTTTGATCTGGAAGATACCCAGATGACAGCAATGGCGCTCCAGTGTATGAGTGCTGGCGTGATTTCATTCATGTTGATTAAAGTTTTTGCACCAGGTTTTTATGCCCAGCAAGATACCAAAACACCGGTACGTGTCGGTTTAATTGCAGTAGCGGCTAACGCGATTCTGAACGTCATTTTTATTGGATTCTTCAAGCTGATCGACTGGCATGCAGAACACATGGCATTGGCTTTAGCTTCTTCAGGTTCAGCTTTGGTCAATGCCGGAATGCTATATTTCTATCTGCACAAGCGTGATATTTTCCGCTTTGGTGGCCACTGGAAAAAGCTCATGTTGCAGTTTGGTTTTGCCAACTTTGCCATGATCGCAGCGCTGGCATATGCATTGACCTGGTATAATGGTGAGGTATCGCAATGGATCCGTGTGGCTGAAGTCATCGGGCTGTGCATTGTCGGAGTCACAGTTTATTTGCTCGCATTGGTATTGACCGGTTTCCGACCACGACATCTGAAACCATAAAATTCATGCAAAAAAATAAGAGCCATGAGGCTCTTATTTTTTACTTCTTATTCCATCGGTAGATGGTCTTGAATCAGGACAAGATCCGTTACTCTAGACCTTACCGCGGGACAAGAAACCAACAATTGCAAGAATAACCGCAATTACCAACAGAATAATCGCGAAATCCTTAGACAGACCGGCTACTCCACCAAAACCCAGTAAACTGGCAATCAATGCAATAACAGCGAATATAATAGCCCAACGAAACATCTTTGAATCTCCATGTGTTTTTATTCTCAAAATTAGTATAGGGACAATAAGCTCTTCAAACTGTTAACCTTTTGTTGATAATCTGTCTAATAGTTAGTAATCGTGTGAGTATAGTTATCAGATGCTTACAGTACGTTTATTTTGTGCAGGGCTGCTATAATAGATTGCTCCTGTCTCATCTCTGCCTGCTGTTATGACTGATACTTTGCGTCCTGAATTCTGGAAACACTATACCCTGAACGAGCTGAAGCCTCAGGAGTGGGAAGCATTGTGTGATGGCTGCGGGCTCTGCTGTCTCATTAAATTTGAAGATGAAGATACTCAGGAAGTCACCTATACACGCGTTGCCTGTAAACTGCTTGACTGTCAGACCGCGCGCTGTTCAGATTATCCCAACCGTTTACAATTCGTGCCTGACTGTATTCAGCTCACGCCTGAAAAATTGGCGGCTATTCACTGGTTACCAGCCAGTTGTGCCTATCGCCGGGTGGCTGAAGGAAAACACTTGCCGTCTTGGCATTACCTGATCAGCGGTTCACGTGAAAGTGTCATTAAAGCGCGCAAGTCAGCCGCAGGCCGCTGTCTGAGTGAGCTCGAAGTCGATGAAGACGAAATGGAAGATCATATTGTGCGCTGGGTGCGCTAGAAATTTCGTTCTAACACACAGTGCTATGCAGTAATTGCTGTGCTGCACTACCCGCCATTGGCCGATAGAAATAAAAACCTTGTCCGATCTGGCAGTCACAATTGATCAGGGTAGAAAGTTGCTCAGTATTTTCAATACCTTCTACCAGCACATCAAGCTCAATACTGGACCCGATCTGGGTAATGGCTTTGACAATTGCTAGTGCCGAGGGATCAGTATTCAGGCGTTCCACAAAGTTACGGTCAATTTTGATACAGTCCACCGGATATTCCTGTAAACGGGTCAGGGAAGAATGGCCGGTACCGAAATCATCTAAAGAAATATGAATGCCCGCCTGTTTTAACAAGTTCAGTGCACGAATGACATAATTAGCTCCCCGTTCTGACAGACTTTGTTCGGTAATTTCCAGTTCAACCTTGTCTGCCGAAATATCAAAGCGAGACAGCCGTTCTAATAACTTTTCAGCATAATCGTCACGTAGGAATTCGACAGGCGCTGCGTTGATCGAGATTGGCAGAACTTCTAAGCCTTGTTCCTGCCATTGGGTCATATCTTCAAAGACTTTCAGCTGCATGGTTTCGCTGATTCTTGAGGCCAGTTCATAGTCCTGAAAAGCACAGAAAATACGGGATGGCAGCTGAACCTGGTGGTGCTGATCTTTCCAGCGCAGCAGTGCTTCAAAACCAATCACCGCACCATCGGACAGGCGTACCTTGGGTTGATAGTAAGGAATAATCTGGTTTGAATTGATAATTTTACGCGCCAGAATTAGTTGACGGGTCATCTTGTCCAGCGATTCAAACATTTCCTGACTGAACATGCGGATGCCACCGCGACCACTGTTTTTCAGATCATTGAGTGCGATATCGGCACATTTTAATAAGTTGGAACTGTTGATGGCATCACGGGGATAAATGGCACCACCAACACTGATGCCACTATTAATACTTCTACCGGCATAACTGATCGGTATTTCCATCTGCTGACAGACCTTTTTAGCCACCTCTAACAGCTGTGATTCATGCTCAAGATTTTGGACCAAGACAGCAAATTCATCACCCCCTAAACGGGAGACGATGGCTTCAGGTCCAAGATTGTTCTTGAAACGTTCCCCCAGGACATGTAAAAGATGGTCACCGGCAATATGCCCCAAGGTGTCATTGATATGCTTGAAATAGTCTAGGTCAATCAGGAGCAGCCCGGCTTGGCTCTGTTGTTGCCGTGCTCTGAACAGGACGCGTTTAAACTGTTTATAGAAAGTGCCGCGATTATATAGTCCAGTCAGCTCATCAATTTCTGTGACTGCTTTCAGCCGGGTTTCCACCTGTTTTTGCTGGCTGACATTACGTGAAACACACAGAATCTGTCGAGTCACATTGTGTTCATCCACGATTGGAGTGAGTAAATTATCCCAATACTCTGGTGCTTGACCCTGTAGCTGGCTAGTGCCAGAAAAACGGGCATTCATGCCTTGGGCAGCACGCTTTAGCGCACGCCTGCCAGATGGACGGACCTCGGCAGGCAGCAGATTCAGCCAGGACATACCAAAATGCTGTTCAGTTTCAGACAGTCCCAAAGCCTGTCGGCCAGAACGGTTTACATGACTCAATTTACCATCAGGCGTCATGATTTTTATGCAGTCTAAGCTTGCATCCAGCATATTTTGCTGAGTAGCAATGATCTGAGAGAGTTGCTGCTGGATTTCAAAATAATCATGCACATCGGTCAGGGTGATAGCCCAGTGCAGCAGGCTACCCGTTTCATAATGAAACTTCATGTTCAGCAGACACATACGATAACCGTGATCGAGTTTCTGGATCCGGCATTGCAGTTCTGCATTCTGACGTTTATTCAGTACAGTATGCCATTCGCTAATAAAATTAGATAAATCATCAGGATGAATAAACTGTTGCCAGTATTCCCGACCGTACTCATTCAGATCAATCCCGAGATAGTCCTGCATGGCCGTATTAAAATATTCAATCTCATCCCGAGTCTGCAACCACATTGGTTGAGGGAGGGCATCAGCAAAATCCTGGATACATGTTAGCTCTGGGCCAGTGGTCGACCTGAAAGTATCTGACGGTAATGAATCCGGTGATTCAAACCGGGCAAAAGTGTCCAAATTCTGCTTATCACATTCCATGTATTCACCGATACAGAGGTTTTATTTGATCTAACCCCGAACCCACTTATCTATTATTAGAATAAAAGAACATTCATTCAGCGCTAGCTGATCTAAAAAGAATATGATCAAATTTGTATGAAGATGCAAGGTCTAATTCACTTGAAATGATAAAAAATATTGTCATACGTCGGTACAGAGACAGAAGCTAGACAAACTTCATATTCGGAATTAAAAACAGCTAATGCTAGAATGCAAACAGATTAAAAGTGAGCCCATTATAAAATGTCAGACAGCCATATCCCTCTTCCTGAACGTTTGAGGCCACGTGACCTCAGGGAAATTATTGGGCAGGATCACCTGCTCGGTGAAAATGCACCTTTACGTCAGATGATTGATCAGGGGCATTTACCGTCTATCATTTTCTGGGGTCCACCCGGTGTAGGCAAAACCACAATTGCACTTTTACTGGCACAGGCAGTGGACCGGCCCTTTGTCAGCCTGTCCGCATTAAATACCGGGGTGAAAGAACTTCGTGAAGTCATTGCGGACGGTGGTGATCTGCTGACACCCGTGGTGTTTATTGACGAGATTCACCGCTTTAATAAGTCTCAGCAGGATGCTTTGTTAAATGCGGTCGAAAAAGGCAAGATTACCCTGATTGGTGCCACCACCGAAAACCCATCTTTTGAAGTCAACAGTGCCTTGTTGTCACGCTGTCAGGTTTATAGTTTAAATGCTTTAAGTGCCGAGGCAATTGAGACTTTATTGACTCAGGCGATTCAGTCTGATCGTTTCTTACAGGAACGTCATATCCAGATTGAAGAATTCGATGCCCTGATCCAGTTTGCAGCAGGAGATGCACGTAAAGCACTTAATCTGCTAGATCTGGTTGCCAGCACCTTTGAACCGGATATGGAAAATATCATCACCAATGCGGTGGTGGTAAAGGTAGCGCAGCAAAATATTGCCCGCTATGATAAGTCTGGTGAGCAGCACTATGATCTGGTCTCAGCCTTTATCAAATCGATTCGTGGCAGTGATCCGGACGCAGCACTATACTGGATGGCACGGATGTTAAAGGGTGGTGAAGATCCAGTCTTTATTGCACGCCGTATGTTGATTGCCGCCTCTGAAGATATTGGCAACTCCAATCCCAATGCATTGTTACTGGCGGGAGAATGCTTCCGTTCTGTTCAGGCCGTTGGAATGCCGGAATGCCGGATTATTTTAGGACAATGTGCAGTTTATCTGGCCACCAGTGCCAAGAGCAATAGCACCTATCTGGCCATCAATAAAGCCATGGAACTGGCAGATAAAACTTCTAATCTGCCCGTACCATTACATTTGCGTAATGCACCGACCAAGCTGATGAAAGAGCAGGGCTATGGTGTGGACTATCTGTATCCACATAATTATCCAGAACATTTTGTACTACAGGATTATATGCCGCCGGAACTGAAAGGAACCAGGCTGTATGAGTCAGCACGGAATAAACGTGAGGTTGAAGGAGAACGCTTACAGCAACGCCGCTGGCAACAACAGCAACAGCAGCAATAAAAATTTCTACGGATATCTACGGTTTAACCTTTTAGGTGTCCATTTTTATTGGTTTTCCTGCCAAAAGCTGTACGATCAACTCAGGCTGAACTCAGCCGCAAGTCCATTACTTTTTTAGAAATTTAAAACGGTGTGCAAAAAAAAGCCCAGTTCAGGGAGAACCGGGCTGAAAATAGGATGTCCTTGGGGGAGATACATCCTAGAGGGTAGAAAAAATTCTGGTCGGCAAGTCTGGCGAAAATAACTTCTAACGCCATGACCTCGCCTGCTATAGAAATGATTTTAAGAGCTTTAATCAGAGATGTAAAACCGATTATTTTTATTAATAGAATTTATTTTTTCGATGATTGTGGAAGGCAATAAAAAACCGAGCTAGGCAGCCCGGTTTTCGATTTGATTCTGCTGAGCAGACTGCAGCAATTCATCCATTTTATGGCGAATTCGACCTTCAATTTTGCGTACATTCTTGGCATTCAGAGATTTACTCATGGCACGTAGCGGGATAAACAGTTTATCTCCCATACCATCCACCAGGACGAACTCCGGTTTACCACTGCGCTTTTCACTGTACATGATGCCGGCAATATTCACTTCCCCATAAACAATATGCAGATCACAGCAGGCATCAAAAAATTCATCCAGTGCTTTGGCATGTGTGTCATTAAACTCGCCAGTACGGCAGAGTTCGTGCAGGGTAATGCCGTTGCCATTTGGACTGATAATTTTCTCGACAACCAGTCCTAAGCCCTGATCTGTTTCCACAAAGCCATAGGGTGTTTCAATCGGGAAACTAAAAATGTTGTGCTTATAGTGATTTTTACACAGCTGTAGGTATTGCAATACTTCACGGCGGAACTGCTTATATACACCTTAAGCATGCCCACGTTTAAAACGGCCGAGATGTGCCCATTCACCGTTATCATTGATGCGGTTTGGATTCATCACTTTAATGGCTTTACTTTCATCAGTCGGATGCTGATAAACCAGTTTATAACCGCCTTTACCTAGAAGGGTAAGATCATTAAGTTGATACATCATGGAGACCTGAATAAAATAAATGGGAGAATTTTTAACCGTAATGTAACATAAAATGCACGAAAAAGCCCACCTATACCCTTGGTGAAAGGAGTACACGATGGTAATCGCTTGAGAAATAAATCAAATAACTGAGTGGTTCAGCTCAAAAAATTGTAAATTAAGCTTCGAGCAGCTTCTGCATCTGCGCTTTAATTTTAGCCTCAACTTTACGCACATTTTTAGCATTAATACGCTTGCTCATGGCACGTAATGGAATAAGCAGTTTTTCACCCATACCATCGACCAGAACAAATTCAGGTTTATTATGCCGCTGTTCGGTATACATGATGCCGGCAATATTCACTTCACCATAGACAATATGCAGGTCACAACACTGGTCAAAGAAGATATCCAAAGCCTGTGCATGCTTCTCGGTAAATTGTTTTTCACGACAAAGCTCGTGCAGGGTAATTCCTCTGCCATTTGGGCTGATAATTTTTTCAACGACTAGCCCCAAACCTCTATCGGTCTGAACAAAGCCATACGGAGTTTCAACGGGGAACTCAAACTGGTTATATTGATAGTTGTTCTTGCATAATTGCAGGTATTGCAATAACTCACGGCGGAACTGTTTATATGCCCCTTGAGACAACTGGCGCTTGATCTTGCCATGACCTTTCCAGCCCCCATCAGTATCTACACGATCTGGATTCATGATCTTGATAATCTTATCGTCTTGCTCGGGGTGCTGAAAAACAATTTTTGAGCATCCTTGGCCCAGACGGGTAAGTTCATCAATTTTATACATCATGTAATGTTCCTGATAAGTCGAGGGATCTCATCCTACGCCGATGGCAAAATGGACAGATGGGTTAATGCTACCTAAAAATAAGAAAAATTTCATGTGCTGACATGGAAGTGATATTTAAACTGATGATTTGCAAAAGCATAAAAATAAAAAACCGAGCCATTCAGCCCGGTTTTTTAAATCTGTTGAAAACAGATCAGATATTGTCTAAATCAATACCTAAACGTGCAGCAACTTCTTCATACGCTTCAACCACACCACCCAGGCCTTGGCGGAAACGGTCTTTGTCCAGTTTTTTCTTGGTATCTTTGTCCCATAGACGGCAACCGTCTGGAGAGAATTCATCACCCAGTACGATACGGTCGTGGAACACACCGAATTCAAGTTTAAAATCAACCAGAAGCATATTACCCGCTTCGAATAATGCTTTAAGCACTTCGTTCACTTGGTAAGTCAGTTCTTTCATTTTTGCCAGTTGTTCAGCAGTTGCCCACCCCAAAGCAATCGCTTGAGATTCGTTCACCATTGGATCGCCAAGGGCGTCATCTTTAAAGAACAATTCGAATGTAGGAGGTGTTAACTCTTTACCTTCTTCAACACCAAGACGACGGCATAAAGAACCCGCAGCATAGTTACGTACAACACACTCTACTGGAATCATTTTGAGTTTTTTTACCAATACTTCGTTTGGCGTTAATAGCTTCTCAAAATGAGTTTCAATACCAGCAGCAGCCAGCTTTTCCATGATGAAGGCGTTAAAACGGTTATTCACCTTACCTTTACGATCCAGTTGTTCGATCTTTTCGCCATTGAATGCTGACGCATCGTCACGAAAAACTAAAATCAGGTGGTCTTCACTGTCTGTGGTATAGACAGATTTCGCTTTACCAGTATAGAGCAAGGTTTGTTTTAACATGAGGGAACCTTCTACAAAAAAAAATGCCTAGAAAATGTCTAGGCTGGCCAATTTTGGTAAATCTGGTTTAACAGTTCTGCTGCTTTTTCGCGATCGGCAAAACTGTTATCAGGATTAAACACAGCCAGGGTGTTACTCGAACCTGCAGGAGAGAGTCTTAAAACATAGGTCTGCTGATCGACCTTAATCGTTACCTGGTAACGATCTTTGCTTTGACCAACGATGGAATGGTTAAGGCTGCTGAGCGTGGCAAGAGTGTATTGCCATATTGTAGCAGCATTTCCATCAATTTTGAGCAACGGATTTTGATTTCCATCCATCACCAGTTGCGGCTTTCCCGTTATATCTGTAACAGTTTCATCAGCTTGAGTTGAACGAACTGGCTCAGCAGAAGGGCGTGGCAGGGCAAAACGGTTGCCACGTTCATTTTCCAGTTTTGGTGCATGTTCAATCGCAAGCGGATCTACTGTCGGAGCAGGATACAATGGCGTTGCAGGACGAACCATAGCACCTTCAGGGTATTGCAGAGGCTCTAGCGTAGTGGTGTCCTTGTAGTCCAAAGTGCCATTTTTAAAGGCCATTGAACTACAACCCGCTAAACTGAATGCTGAAAGGGCAAGGATAAGTCCTAAACGTAATTGCATAGTATTGTGCTCTTATTTAATGACGCCCGCTGCAGCAAGTGCTTCATGAAGCGGAGCGCGATATTGTTCTGCAAGTGGTGTTAACGGCAGGCGAATACCTGTACCGATGAGGCCCATGTCATGGAGTGCCCATTTCACAGGAATTGGATTCGATTCGCAAAATAAAATATTGTGTAAATTTGCAACCTGAGCGTTAAGCGCTTCAGCACCAGCATCATCACCGCTAATAGCAGCGGCACACACTTCGCTCATGACTTTTGGTGCAATGTTGGCGGTCACAGAAATGTTCCCTTTCGCACCATGTGCCATCAGCTGATACGCCGTTGCATCATCGCCAGAATACACGGTCATGTCTTTGCCTTGTAAGCCAGCGATCAGTGCAGCACCGCGTTCAACATCACCTGTCGCATCTTTAATCCCGACAATTTGCGGGATATCTGCCAGACGAATCACTGTTTCGTTTGACATGTCCACACCGGTACGGCCTGGTACGTTGTACAGGATTTGCGGCAGGTCTACTGCTTCGGCAATCGCTTTATAGTGCTGATACAGGCCTTCTTGAGTTGGCTTGTTGTAATACGGAGTGACTAGAAGTGTAGCATCTGCGCCCAGGTCTTTGGCTTCCTGGGTCAGCTCAATGGCTTCACGTGTTGAGTTTGCGCCTGTGCCGGCAATGATTGGAATACGTTTGTTCGCGACACGAATGATTTCTTTGATCACTTGCGTGTGTTCACTCATGCTGAGTGTAGATGCTTCACCTGTTGTACCAACCGCGACAATACTGTTGGTGCCCTCTGCAATGTGCCACTCAACCAGCTTCTCGAGACCCTTCCAATCTACGCTGCCATCTTCAAACATAGGGGTGACGATTGCGACAATGGAACCCTGAATGGTCTGTGCTTGCTGAGTCATTTTAAAAAACTATCCTATTTGTCCATCCGAAGAGAATAAGAAAACATATTTGGGATGGGTTTGTATTTTGATTTGTAGCAAATTCAATGCATTTGCGCCGAATTGAATATTGCGTATGCAAATTATGACTGATCAGCAGCATAAGAACAATATGCTTTGCTGAAAGCCACTCAATTCTTTATACAAAGCTCTGTAACAACAAGCAAGCAATAAAAAGAATGAAACTTCTTGTAAAACGATAAAAAGAGAAGAGTATTTTCACATGGTCTGGATAATTGGACACTTAAATAGAATTGTCATATAAATGACTGTTTAAGTAGGTTATTACATTGGAAATTCAAATAGTTAAGCGATTATTTAAGATTTATAAATGATTATCCAATAGCTAAAACATATCAATAATACAAGGATAGACATGGTTAAAAATGCATTGAAATCCCTGTAATAATTCTTTTTAGATATTAGTGAATCCTTAAATATTTATTGAATGTTGGATTTTTTTAGCTGATCTGTAAGCCTTAAATCCTTAAACAGGAATTTTCTGGCAATGACAATAATTGTTTTTGCGACTTTCTAAGGATTCTATCTCAAACAACAGCACCGACTCCTGTATCTGTATATCCCACTAAAACATTCAACTTATTGGTAGTTAAATCCGACTTCGGTCTCATAGATGATGACGGCTCTATTTGAACGCTGATTGAACAAGGATAATCCAATGGAAAAATCAGATAATAAGCATGCTATCGTCACGGTCGCGATCTGTTTTCTGATTGCAGTGATTGAAGGCTTAGATATTCAGGCTGCAGGTATTGCAGCAGCGGGTATTCGTGAGCATTTTGGTCTCGATAGCTCACAATTGGGTGTATTTTTCAGTGCAGGGATTCTGGGTCTATTGCCTGGTGCACTGGTCGGTGGTCGTATTGCGGACCGTATTGGCCGTAAGACTGTTTTGATCTGGTCTACAGCGGTGTTCGCTGTATTCACACTTTGTACAGTATGGGTCAATAGCTTTAACTCATTATTGGCTGTACGTTTCTTGGCAGGTGCGGGTCTCGGGGCGGCAATGCCAATCTTAATTACGCTTGCATCTGAAGCTGTAACACCTGCAAATCGTGGTCGTGCAGTCGGCTTGATGTACTGTGGTATGCCAGTCGGTGCAGCAATTCTGTCATTGATTGCAGCGACTGAATTTGGTGCAAACTGGAAAAACATTTTCTACCTCGGGGGATTATTACCAATCATCGTGATTCCGGTGATGATGTTCTTATTGCCTGAGTCTAAAGAGTACTTAAAAGCGAAAGATCTAGCAGAAAATGCACCTGCTGATGCTGCGCCTAAAGGTGCGTTTAAAGACCTGTTTAACTCACAAAACCTGCTACGTACCATGTTCATCTGGGTAAGCTACTTCTTCACATTGATGGTGGTATACATCATGCTGAGCTGGTTGCCATCTCTATTCCAAGAACTTGGCTTCACACGTAAAGAAGGTGCTACTGCTCAGTTCTACTTCATGCTAAGTGCGACTGTAGGTACAGTGATTTTAGGTGTGTTAACTGACCGCTGGAAGAAAGCATACGTCATTCTATTAATGTACGGCGGTATCTTGGCAGGTCTATTGGCGCTAAACGCCGCAAGTTCATTAATACAAATGTACATGGCATCAGCGCTAGTGGGTGCATTCGTTATTGGCTGTCAAGGTGTATTGTATGCCTTCGGTGGTATCGTTTACCCAACAGAAGTTCGTGGTACGGGTGTTGGTGTTGCATCAGCAGTAGGCCGTATTGGTGCAATGCTTGGACCAGCAATTGCAGGTAGTCTGTTAACTGCAGGCTTCGGTGCGGCGGGTGTAATCTCAGCAGCGATCCCATGTATTATTATCTCAGCAGTATTCATGTTGTTCTTGGTTCGTAAAATGAACAGTGCGGCATAAGCGAAACTGAATAAAAAAACCCGCAGGATGCGGGTTTTTTTATGCCTCAAAGGATGATTCAAACGACATAAATGAACCTCTTAAAACTTATATCGCTATTCGACTTTAGCCATATTTGTCATGATTGCACTGAAAAATAATTACAAATAGGAAAGAGTGCTTGGCTCAAAAACTACGCATTGCGCATTTCCTATAACAACATCAAAACTATACGCTATAGAGCATTCAGGGCGAAATTCAGCTTGAGTTACCTCATCTCCTTGAAACTCAAACACACTCTCTTTCTCGACGGGCATAGCTCAACTTTGAAAATCAAGCGCGTATGATGATGTCAATCTACACATCATTGTCTTTAAGCTGGATGCAATGCCGGAATATTTTGATTGGCTATATAAGACGTTATACACGGGCTTATTGTTACTTTCATGTGGCATCGCTAGGTAAAGCCAAAATCTACCTATGTTTTGTACGCCATTTGGCCCAAGAATTGCCCGAATACGATTTTTGTCAGAATGCGCAGTCATTCTATTTTTGTCACCGGGACTAAAAAACAGCATGGTTTTTAGGCTATGCTTGGGCATCATCAAGATTTCAAGGAATGAGAGCGTATGCAGCAGAATGCCGCGTTGATTGTTGTGGATGTTCAGAAGGGATTTACCCCGGGAGGTAATCTGGCAGTCGCAGGTGCGGATCAGATTATTCTGAATATCAATCAACTAGGACAATACTTTAGTAATATTGTACTGACCCAGGACTGGCATCCAGAAAATCACATTTCCTTTGCAGCTCATCATCCTGACAAAGCTACCTATGACACGATCCAGCTAGAGTATGGCCCTCAGGTGCTCTGGCCAAGCCATTGTGTGCAGGGCACTGCGGATGCTGAACTGCATCCAGAATTGGATCTGCCACAAGCGCAGCTGATTATTCGCAAAGGCTTTCATCAAAATATCGACAGTTACTCTGCTTTTATGGAAGCAGACCGGAAAACCAGTACCGGTCTGGCAGGTTATCTGCGAGAACGTGGTATCGATACGGTATTTATTGTTGGAATTGCCACCGATTTCTGTGTGGCGTGGACAGCGATGGATGCCTGCAAACTGGGTTTTAAGTCCTATGTAATTGCGGATGCTACTAAAGGCATTGACCTAAATGGTTCACTGCAACATGCCTGGCAGGATATGCTGGCTCAAGGAGTAAAAAGGATTTATCTGAAAGATATAATCGATGTGGCCTAAACGCTGGCTTTATTATTTTTGAGCTGATCTGCTTTCAGACGAGTTGATATATTTATATATTTTGAGGCATCAAACGATGCCTCGATTTCCTTTTAAATGCCCCTGGATTTCCCCATGTCAGCACTCCTTCAATTTAGCCAGTTTGTCCAAAAGACCTTTGCTTTGTGGGTGATTCTGTTTTCTGCCATTGCCCTGATGCTACCGGAGCTTTTTGTCTGGCTACGTGCCTATATTCCCTGGATGTTGGGCCTAATCATGTTGGGTATGGGCATGACCATGACAGTAGGCGATTTTAAAAGTGTGTTACAGAGTCCAAAAGCAGTGGCAATTGGGGTGGTGGCCCAGTTTATGGTGATGCCAGGGCTGGCTTTTCTCCTATGTCAGCTGTTCCAGCTCCCGGCTGAAATTGCGATAGGGGTAATCCTGGTGGGTTGCTGCCCGGGTGGAACTGCATCCAATGTGATTACCTACATGGCCAAAGGCAATACCGCCCTGTCTGTGGCCTGTACTTCGGTTTCAACTTTGCTGGCACCTGTTTTAACCCCGGCTATTTTCTATCTGCTGGCCAGTCAGTGGATTGAGATCAATGCCTGGTCAATGCTGGTATCAATTCTGCAAGTGGTATTATTTCCGATTATTTTGGGCCTGATTATCCGTGCCATTTTAAAGGCTAAAGTTGAGGCTTATATCCAGGTAATGCCACTGATCTCGGTGATTGCGATTGTCGCAATTGTCGCCGCAATTATTGCTGGCAGTAAAACCCAGATTCTGGAATCCGGACTAATGATTTTAGGCATTGTTGCCTTACACAATGGCCTGGGTTATTTGCTTGGTTATTGGGCTAGCAGAATCTTCAAACTGGCTGAAATTGACTGCCGTGCGGTGTCGATTGAAGTGGGGATGCAGAACTCAGGGCTAGGTGTGGCTTTGGCTGCAACCCATTTTGCTGCATCTCCCATCACAGCCGTACCGAGTGCCATTTTTAGCTTATGGCACAATATTTCTGGACCAGCCTTGGCTACTTATTGGGCAGCTAGAAAACCCGCTGAGACGGATCAGCAGAACTGATGCCAGCAGAAACAAGGAATAAAAAAAGCCCGATGCTAAGATCGGGCTTTTTACTCTTCAAAATTTATTAGGAGGCTTTGGACTGTTTCGATTTCAGGATATCGGTTCGGAAGCTTTGCGCCAGTTCTGCCATCTCGGCATCCATCCCATTCATCACGAAAGCATGACGGGTCAGGACATTGGTTGGATTTGGCATGCTGACCAGTTCATAGTGATCAGAAATAGATTTAAGTAAGAAATTCGGGACATGTACCGCACTTTCACGCGCTATCAGTTGCTGTGCCAGACGTTCAGCCGCTTGAGTTGAATTCAGCTGCATTTCATCCACTTTTGAAGCGATCGCGCTGCGTGTCTGCAAGACAAAACGTTTATCTTCACGATAGCGTTTGTACAGCACTTCAGAAAGTAACTGGAAGACATAGCTGATCAGGGTGAGGCAGGCGAGGGCATTGGGCTTGTCTGCGGCAATACTCAGTGTTGCACCTTTTTCATCAAACTTGTGTACCGTCCAGACATCCGAACTGTTCAGTTTATAATGTTGTACGCACAGTTCAGTGGCCTTATTTAGGAAGATCTGACACAAGTTGAAATAAGGCACAGACACAGTCTTGTTGACCGAATCCAGCAGCTGTTTGGGATCATAGAACTGGATATTCAGCGACAGGGTATCTTTTTCGACTACAGCCGGCGTGCTGTCTTTTTCCTTTGGCTTATTGTGAACCGCTTGCTGTGCCTGAGCAATTGCCAAAGCCGCATTGTGTTTTTCCTGTTCCAGTGCCTGAGTCAGCGTTTGAATTTCAAATTTCAGACGTGATTCATTATTGATGCGCGCCAGGTATTCACTGCGGCTTGGACGGGCAATGGCGCGATAAGCTAACCATAATAAACTATGCAGAATGAAAGAGAATAAAATCGCTGTCCACTGGGTACGCAGAATTTCACCGATACTTGGCTCAATCAAAGTAATCTCAACTGAACCGACTTTTTTCTCGTTAAGTAATGCTTCGCGGACAAAAACCTCACCATCTCGGGTTTTCGTCAGACCACCAGTGGCTAAAACCTGAGCATTTGCATCCAGGATGCGAATTGAGGCAACACTTGGGTTAGTGGAATAACGATTTGCCAGTAAAGCCAATGAAACACGATTGGCTGGATCCAGCTCAGCTAGGCTGTCTGTCACCAGTTGACTGGTCATGAGCTGACCTTGGCTGGCACGGTTTTCATTCAGCTGGTGAGTGGTTGCCAATACCAGTAAGAAGGTATGAAGGGCAAAACTTATAATCAGTAGGCTAGCAAATAGCCCTTGTCTAGGCGCATTCAACGTAAACTTCCAAGGCAATTCTATTCAAATTCGATTATGATTCTAACAATAGTTGTAGCTCAGACCCGAGTCAATTCATGCGAGAAATCATTCTTATATCATTCTTAGGACCCGACCAGCCTAATCAATTTACACGATTAATGCAGGTTTTGTCCGCTCATTCCTTACAGATCCTGGATGTTGGACAAGCGGTTATTCATAACCAGTTGACCTTAGGTATTGTTGTATCTTCGGACGACCAGACCGCTACCGCATTAGCCATGAAGGAAATCCTGATTCTAGCACATGATATCGGGTTAACAGTGCGCTTTAAACCGATCTCTGTCACAGAATACAATCAATGGGTCAAAGAAGGCGGTCAGACCCGTTATATCGTGACCGCATTGGCCCCGGAATTAAAGGCTTCCCACTTGCAAGCCGTGACCCAGATCGTGTCCAGTCAAGGCTTTAATATTGAAACTGTAACCCGACTCTCCGGTCGTCCGGTACTGGACGATGATGATACGGAGGCTGGACCAAAACGTGCCTGTGTACAGTTCAGCCTGAAAGGTCAGATGCTGGATGCCGCAGCAATGCGTACAGCCTGCCTAAGCCTGTCTACGGCACTGAATGTCGATGTTGCAGTTCAGGAAGACAATGTTTATCGCCGTAACCGTCGTCTAGTCTGCTTTGATATGGACTCGACCCTGATCGAGCAGGAAGTGATTGACGAGCTGGCAATTGAAGCAGGTGTCGGTGCACAGGTGGCTGAAATCACCGAACGTGCCATGCAGGGCGAGTTAGACTTCCAGCAAAGCTTCCGTGCACGTGTAGCACTACTAAAAGGCATGGATGCATCTGTGCTGCCGAAGATCGCAGAACGTCTGACCATTACTGAAGGTGCAGAACGTCTGATCTCTACCTTGAAAGCACTGGGTTATCGCACCGCAATTCTTTCTGGCGGCTTCCAGTACTTTGCTGAGCATCTGCAAGCCAAGCTAGGCATTGATGAGGTCCATGCCAATGTCCTCGATGTTGAGGATGGGATTGTGACAGGTGAAGTCAAAGGTCATATTGTTGATGGTGCGCGTAAGGCGCATCTGTTAATGACGATTGCTGAAGAGATGGGTATTTCCCTGGAACAGGCAATTGCCGTGGGTGATGGTGCCAATGACCTACCAATGCTATCGATTGCCGGTTTAGGCGTGGCATTCCGTGCCAAGCCACTGGTCCGTCAGAATGCCAATCAGGCGATTTCTAGTGTCGGTCTGGATGGCGTACTGTACCTGCTTGGTGTACATGACAAAGACCTCAGCCGTGCCTGAGATTAGCGATTTTTAAGATAGAAACGCGGTCAAATGGCCGCGTTTTTTTATGCTGATTGATCACGCGCTGAAGAGTAGTAGAGGGAACTATATAGAAATATACCGATCATCTTAAACGGAAAAATAATTTTTTCAGTCCAGAAAAACGGCGTTTATTTTGTAATGACACGCCAGCATCGATGGGGCAAATGTTTCGGAAAAACTCTAAAAATAAAAAATGTAATGACAAAATAATATCGCGACAGAATATGTCGTTGAACAGAAATAAAGGACTTTTTTTAGTTAAAAAACTCATCATAATGCTGGCATAGATAGACAAATCAATATATTCCACGAAGTGGATTTTACGACATTCAACCATGAGAACCGCTGCATTACTTGCATGATCTGGGGTTGGACGGAGGGGATTTTATGGTAACAGCGAATTTAGCAACAATTGTGGGCTTTAGTCTGGTAGCCGCTGCTGTACTTGTTGTGTTCTTCTCGCCGTATCGTCGCTGGTTAAGTTTTATGGTGGCTGGAATGTTTACCTGGGGGCTGATTGAAGTCATTCGCCTGGGAACACAGACACTATTTGAACTGCCAATGACCTATGGTTATTTAGCGGCGTTATCGAGCGTGATGGTCATAGTAACTCTATTGTTGCTACGTGAAGATCGTCGTGCCGAGCGCGCACTGGCCAAGCGCCGCTGCATCGAACATACACCTGTTTATGAAGATGACCAGCAGCAGTTATCCAGCCGATAATTGCGCTATTAAAAACAATAAAAACAAATGCACCTTCGGGTGCATTTTTTGTTAACGATCATCTACAAACTGCATGCTTAACCTCCTTGTAATTTATGCTAGGATAGCTATCAATTTTCGTACAATTACAATAGGCATAACTCATGAAACTGTCGTCAATTCCTGTCCTGAAACTTCCTTTGGTCGATCTCAGTACCGACCCGCTTGATTTACTGGTTGCAGGCTTGGCTTTGCGTATGAAGCAGTTGGCACGTACCAGTCCAAAATTTATTGAATTGGTCCATGAGCGTCAGTTCCGTATTCAGATCGGTACAGATGAAGGTCTGGCGCGCCAGATTATTGTCAATAACGGTGATATTGATACTGTATCAGGTAATGCTGAGCCAGCAGATTTTGTATTGCAGTTTGCAGACAGCGAGCAGGGTGTTAAAACTTTGATGAAAGGTGACCCAACCGCATTTATGACCGGCATGCAAAATGGCACTATCAAAATGGAAGGTGACTTTGGCTTGCTGGTCTGGTTTAACCAGGTGGCAAAGATGCTTCCACCAAAATTGCCAAAACCAGTCAAAGAAAAGGTGAAGCTGGTACGTCAGTTCATCAAAGAGAAAACGGGTAAATAAGATTTAAATTTTTTAAAAGATCTGGAATGCTAGTCAATTAAATAATTGGTTAGCATTTTTTTCGAGCTTAGAAAATATATGAAATATCATCCGCAACTGTTTCAGGCAAGACTAGAGCTAAAAGAGATTGTTTCTGCGAGATATATATTCATTAATCAGATCTGACGAGTTTTGTAGTGAAGAGCATTGCTCCGCAAGATGCCTCCCTTGCGAAGCTCCACTTCTCATTCGGGCAAAACCAAAGTAATAAGGACTGATCTAAAAGAATACTTTATAAAGAAAAAATTTCGAGAAAAAAGTATCTGAGAGCTTATTATTCAACTTCTAAATTAAACGTCACCGGTCCGTCATTGACCAGATGCACTTTCATGTCGGCAGCAAAAATACCAGTTTGTACATGATCGAACTGGCTTTGAGCATACTCTACCAGCTGCTCATACAGCGCTTTGGCCTCAGCCGGTGGCATGGCCGGACCGAAGTCAGGACGTAAACCTTTTTTGGTTTGGGCCATCAGGGTAAACTGTGAAACCAGCAATAAACCACCGCTCGCCTGGGCAACGTTCCAGCCCATTTTTCCCTGTTCATCATCAAAGAAACGGTATTTCAGAATTTTATCAATCAGCTTCTGGCCTTTTTCTAAGGTATCTTCCTTACCAATCCCTAAAAAGACCAAGATACCGTGCTGAATTTCTCCGGTTGTTTCACCCTCAACAACGACTTTGGCTTCTAGCACTCGCTGTAATAATGCGCGCATATTTGACTCAAAAACTGAAAATTATGTGCATTGTACAAGAACCGCAGCAAGTCTGCAGATTAGCTCTGCTTAAAATGTATTCTAATCTATTGACTATATTTGATAATATTTTAAGAAATCTAAAAACACGATTGAATTTATAAAAATTATCTGTTTTATCTATTTTTTAATCTCGAGTATCTTAGCCCATGCAGGAAAGGTAATAAATTGAGAGATTTAGAAATGTTTAAGCGTTCATTACTGGTTGCAATGCTTGCAACTGTCACAGCCGCACAAGCTGCCCCATTAACTAAAGATAACGGCGCGCCAGTGGGGGATAACCAGAACTCGATCACTGCTGGTCCAAAAGGTTCCGTTTTACTTCAAGATGTACAATTAGTTCAAAAATTACAACGTTTTGGTCGTGAGCGTATTCCTGAGCGTGTGGTACATGCGCGTGGTACAGGGGCATATGGTGAATTCGTTGCAACCAAAGACCTGTCTGATCTGACCCTTGCTTCATTGTTCAAAGCCGGTACTAAAACTCCAGTTTTCTTACGCTTCTCTACCGTAATTCATGGTAAAGGTTCACCAGAGACTTTACGTGACCCGCACGGTTTCGCAGTGAAGTTCTACACACAAGAAGGTAACTGGGACTTGGTCGGTAACCAGACACCAGTCTTCTTTATCCGTGATGCGATCAAATTCCCAGACTTCATTCATGCCATGAAGCCAAGCCCGGTGACTAACGTACAAGATGCCAACCGTGTGTTTGATTTCTTGTCGAGCCAGCCATGGGCAACCAACATGCTGACCTATGTATACGGCAAGCAAGGTGTTCCAACCAGCTACCGCGAACAGGACGGTTTTGGTGTTCACGCTTACAAACTGTATAACGACAAAGGCGAATACAAGTACGTGAAATTCAACTTCCGCTCTAAACAAGGCGTGAAGGGCTTGA
Organism: Acinetobacter sp. CIP 101934; assembly: GCF_000369585.1. NCBI lineage: Bacteria > Pseudomonadati > Pseudomonadota > Gammaproteobacteria > Moraxellales > Moraxellaceae > Acinetobacter > Acinetobacter sp. CIP 101934. Next base: position 248,958 of record NZ_KB850094.1, read on the forward strand.
ACGTGAAAGAAGCGGCTGAGCAGCAAGGTAAAGATTTCAACCATTTGACCAATGATCTTTACAACAACATTTATGCAGGTAACTTCCCGAAATGGGATCTGTATATTCAGGTGCTTGATCCTAAAGACCTGGGCAAGTTTGATTTCGATCCGCTAGATCCAACTAAAATCTGGCCAACTGAGCTGGTTCCAGAAACTAAAGTCGGTACCTTGACCCTGAACCGTATGCCGAAGAACTTCTTCAACGAGACTGAACAGTCGGCATTTGCGCCAGGTAACCTGGTTCCAGGTATCGAGCCATCAGAAGACCGTCTGCTACAAGGTCGAATCTTCTCTTACTCAGATACACAAATGTACCGTCTGGGTGCAAACCACCAGCAGATTCCGGTCAACCGTCCAGTGGTGAATGTGAATAACAACAACCAGGATGGCTACATGAATGTCTCTGAGCGTGACTCGGACGTGAACTATGAGCCAAGCCGTAAAGAGCCAAAAGCTGCCACTGAAAAAGCACGTGCGGTACAAACACCATTATCTGGTCATGTACAGCAAATTGGCGTGAAAGAGCAGAACTTCAAGCAGGCTGGTGAACTTTACCGCTCATACACAGCTAAAGAGAAAGATGACCTGATCATGAACCTTGCTGCTGATCTGGGCAATGTCAAAGATTCAGAAACCAAGCACATCATGTTGTCTTATTTCTACAAGGCAGATGCAGACTACGGTACCCGTATGACCAAAGCGGTGAACGGTAACCTGGCGACGGTTAAAGCCAAAGCTGCAAAATTAAAAGACTAATCCCGATTGGTCTTGAGGAACTGGTGACTAGGGCATAGCGCATCACCTCCGAAAAGTCCTGTAAAACTCCAAACCTTTCCTGCACCCTAGGGGGAGTTTTACAGGCACTCCGTTTCTATCTCATTTCAGGTGAATTGAATCCTGAGTGACTGAAATTTTCTTTTCGATTTCTGTTGGAGTTCATCATGAAATTTATGCCAAAAGCATTTTTAGCCAGTATTCTTGCCTTCAGTTGCGCATTCGCAACTGCTGTTGAAGTAAAGAGTATCTCCCCTGCAAAAACTGCGGCAAGCGTTCAGATGACCTCACAACAGGAATTGGTCGACCTGTTCTTTGCTGCGGCCAAAATTGGTAATAGCGAAGTTATCAACGAATTTTTAAAGCATGGCTTTCCGGTCGATGTGCGCAATAAAGACGGTTATACCCCGCTGATGATGGCGACCTATTATGGTCATCAGAGTATTGTTACAACCTTGTTGAAACATGGTGCAGACCGCTGTGCCCGAGACAACCGCGGCAATACGGCTTTAATGGGTGCCTTGTTCAAAATGGAATTTGCCATTGCCAAGCAGCTGCGTCAGATGGATTGTGATGCCCAAGCCAAAAAGGCCGGACAAAAAACCACGGCTGAATTTGCTAAAGTGATTGGCCAGGAAAAACAGCTGCAAAAAATCATCCAGGAAGCAGAAAAATCTAAAGCAAAAGCAGATAAATAAGCTGTTATTTACAGCAGTACTTTGGTCTATATTTCTCCTGGCTGTATGTAATTGCTGCAATATTGCAGGGCTTTTTATGCTTTAATGCAAAGATAAGCACAGCGATATTTCCTAAGTTATGGCGCCAATCATCCAATCCCTGCTTGATACTGACTTGTACAAATTCACCATGTTACAAGTGGTATTACACAAGTTTCCGCAAACGCACAGTCTTTATCATTTCCGTTGCCGTAATCTTGAAGATACGGTTTATCCACTCACGGATATCCTGGATGATCTGAACCATCAGCTTGATCTGCTGTGCCAGCTGAAATTTAAAGAAGATGAACTGCAGTATTTACGCAGCTTGCGTTTTATCAAAAGTGATTTTGTGGATTATCTGGAGCTGTTCCAGCTCAAACGCCGCTTTATCAAGGCGACCATCGACAGTGAAGGTCGTTTAGACATTACCGTTGAAGGCCCAATGGTTCAGGCCATGATGTTTGAAATCTTTGTCCTGGCGATTGTCAACGAACTGTATTTCAGCCGGATCCGTACTCCAGAAGTGCTGATAGAAGGTGAACGTCGGCTGCAGGCCAAAATGGAACTGCTGAAACAGTACGATGCTTCGCAGGATTCAAATGATCCGCCATTTCTGGTATCTGATTTTGGTACCCGCCGCCGTTACAGCTTCGAGTGGCAAAAGCATGTGGTGGAAGAATTTAATAAGGCAGCGCCACAAGTCTTTCGTGGAACCAGTAATGTACTATTAGCTAAAGAACTGGGTATTACCCCAATTGGTACGATGGCACATGAATTCCTGCAAGCTTTCCAGGCACTGGATGTACGCCTGCGTGATTTCCAGAAAGCAGCGCTTGAAACCTGGGTACAGGAATATCGTGGTGATCTGGGAATTGCCCTGACTGATGTGGTCGGGATGGATGCCTTCTTACGTGATTTCGACCTGTATTTTGCCAAACTGTTTGATGGCTTACGCCATGACAGTGGCGACCCTTATGAATGGGGGGATAAGGCTTACGTACATTATAAAAAGCTGAAAATAGACAGCAAGACTAAGATGCTGACTTTCAGTGATGGACTGAATCTGGAAAAAGCATGGAAACTGCATCAGTACTTCAAAGATCGCTTCCAGGTTAGCTTCGGGATCGGAACGAATTTGACCAATGACATGGGGCAGACACCGCTGAATATCGTGCTGAAACTGGTGGAATGTAACCGTCAGTCAGTCGCAAAAATTTCTGACAGTCCAGGAAAAACCATGACCGACAATGATACCTTCCTTGCGTATCTGCGTCAGGTATTTGACATCAGCGAAGTCGCTGAATAATAATCCCAATCAGCCGTCTCAAACTTGAGACGGTTTTTTATGCAATGTCCTGTCTGTTAGGGTCGTTAGCATAAATTGTGATAAATAACTCAATAAAAACCGCATAATTGTAAAAATGAGCTGTGCTAAGATCAGACTGATTTGAACCATAACACCTATGATAACGATGACAGCTTTAGCTTTTAATTTGGGTCTGCTGATAGAAACAGAAGACTTGGTGCAGCATCTGGGCAATGAAAAACTCCGTATTGTTGACCTGAGCCGTGCCTCTGTTTATGAACAGTTGCATATTCCGTATGCACTCCATTTACAGCCAAAAATGCTGGTTCGTCAGGAAGAGCAAGCTTTGGGTTTATTACCGGATCAAGAAGGCCTAGAAGCACTGGTTCGTTATCTGAATATTTCTCCTGAGCATCATGTCGTGGCTTATGATGATGAAGGTGGGGCTTGGGCAGGGCGTCTGTTATGGAACTTACATTGTTTAGGATTTGAGAACACCAGCTTACTCAATGGCGGTATTCATGCCTGGTTAGCGGCTGGGCTGCCGACTTCCTCTGATCCGGTGAAGCTGGAGCCAGTCGAACAACTGGTGCAAATCAACCTGAATCAGGAAAATGTAGTACGGATTGACTATGAAGCCCTACGTCAGCAGGTCGATCAAGGGCAGATCCAGCTCTGGGATTGCCGTACTGAAGATGAATATACCGGCTTGCGTCTGACAGCGCGACGCGGCGGTCACATTCCGGGAGCACGTCATTTTGAGTGGAGTACTGCCCTTAACCGTGAAAATCATTTAAAATTACACCCTTTGCAGCGCACACAACAGCGCCTGGAACAACTGGGTTTTAATCTTAAGCAGCCTGTGGTGGTGTACTGTCAGTCACATCACCGCTCCGGGCTGGCCTATATCTTAGGACGTCTGCTCGGCTGGAAAATTCAGGCTTATGACGGTGCGTGGAGTGAATGGGGCAACCGCCTCGATAGTCCAATCGCTACAGGGGAGTTGCCATCTTGAGCATCACATCGCGTTTAAAACAACAATTATTTATCCAGGCTCAGAAAGTGGTGCCACAGCATCGTCTGTCTCGTGTGGTAGGTAAAATTGCAGCCAGTGAAAATCCGGTTGTAAAAACTGCGGTGATTTCTGCTTTTAAAGCCAAATACGGCATCGATATGTCGATTGCGGAGCAGACCAATGCCTTGAAGTTCAAGTCATTTAATGATTTCTTTACCCGCGGTCTAAGAACCGGAGTGCGTGCGGTTGACGCTGACCAGGGCAGTATTGTTTCTCCTGCCGATGGCGCCATTTCCCAGCTCGGCAAGATTGAAAATGGTGATGTGTTCCAGGCCAAAGGCCAAAAGTTTACAGTTGAAAATCTGATTGCCGATCCACAACTGGCGCAGCCATTCAAAAACGGTGAATTTGCCACAGTATATCTGTCACCACGTGACTATCACCGTGTGCATATGCCATTTGCTGGCACACTGACAGAAACCCTGTATGTACCGGGTGAACTGTTCTCGGTCAATCAGACGACAGCAGAAAATATTCCAGGCCTGTTTGCACGTAATGAGCGCATGGTGTGCCTGTTTGATACTGAGCTTGGTCGTATGGCAGTGGTGCTTGTTGGGGCCATGATTGTAGCCGGTATTGAAACCGTGGCGACGGGTAAAGTAAAACCTTCAGGCCGGATTGAATTGAACCAGCATAATCTGTTTCTAGAAAAAGGTGCAGAACTTGGCCGTTTCTACCTGGGCTCAACGGCTGTCATTCTGTTTGAAGAAAACAAGATGCAATGGGATGAGAAGTTTAAAGCCAATTCAACAGTGTTGATGGGTGAAGCTTTAGGGCATACCGTTTAAGAAAATTCCTCCCGACCTTCCTTTGAAAAGGGAGGAATTAAAAGGTACAAAAAAAGCGCCATCAGGCGCTTTTTTAGATCTAGAATTTATTTATTGCTTCACAACAATCGAATCGATACCACTATGCTGCAAAGTCTGTTGTGCAATCACCGCCGCTTCTACAGAATCATAGGGACCGGAAACCACACGGTACCAGACCTTGCCATTTTCAACACTTCTGACCACATCCGCAGATAGGCCATTCAGGATAATCTCGGCACGGCGTGCATCTGCCTGATCCGGATCATCAAAACTGCGTACTTGTAGAATATAGGTCGCTACTGGTGCAACAGGTTCTTCAGTTACCAGTCCCGGCTCATTCACAGTTTCAGGTGCAGCTTCCTCAGTTCGAGGAGCTTCTACAATGACCACAGCATCCTGTTTATTGGTTTCAGGCACAGCCTGTTCAGGAATTGGAGTAACCTGCTGTTTCGGCAACAGGTCATAGAAGCGATAATCCTTGTTGGTGTCTTCCTCTTCATAATGCTGAGAAGTGATCTGATCATTGTTTGGTTTTACAGGTTCCCATGGCTTCCACAGCATGAGCGCCACCAGAAAACTTAACACGATTAAAATGATCACGAGTGTGCCTAGCCATGCAGGAATCAATGGCTTCTTTGGCTTGTTCGGACGTTCAGATACACCGCGTTGCGTTTTTCCAAACACTGGGGATTTCCTCTTGTATTTATTTTACCAGACAGAAAAAGGCATAACCGGTGTTATGCCTTACTCTCTGCATCGTATGTGATCGTAATACAAATGTCATTATACAAATCACCCACTCCACAGGATATTTTTATGAACTAGATGTCAAATCGGACATCTAATTCATAGTTTTGGCTGTCTACTTGCATGCTTACTCTGAACAAAGTTCTTCGTCTTGCGTCAAATGTAAAAGCAATGCTTTACATTTCCACTTCGAGCCCAGCTCTCGTCTTGCGAGCATGCAAAGCAGTGCTTTGCTTACATGCTCACTTCGAACAAAGTTCTTCGTCTTGCGTCAATGTAAAAGCAGTGCTTTACATTTCCACTTCGAGCCTAGCTCTCGTCTTGCGAGCATGCAAAGCAGTGCTTTGCTTACATGCTCTCAGGAGCTGATACGCCAAGAAGTTCCAGACCATTACGGAGCACTTGACGTACATTTACAGACAACAGCAGACGAGCTTGAGTCAGTTCAGCATCATCACCGAGTACTTTGTTCTCATTGTACCAACCATGGAACAATGCAGCCAATTCTTTCAGATAGTTACCCACCTGGTGCGGTTCATAGCTGTTTGCAGCACGAACCACAATCTCAGGGTAGGCTGCCAGTTTTGCCAGGATTTCAGTTTCAGCATCCAGCTCGAGTTTGGCAGCCAGACTACGTGCAGCCACAGCATCAAAGTTCACGCCAGTCGCAATAGCCTTTTCTAACATACGGCAGATACGTGCATGGGCATACTGGATATAGTACACAGCGTTATCCTTGCTTTGTGACACTGCAAGATCAAGGTCAAAGTCAATATGCTGTTCAGACTTACGCATTACATAGTAGAAACGTGCTGCATCATTACCTACTTCTTTACGCAGGTCGCGTAAAGTCACGAACTGACCTGAACGAGATGACATTTGCACCATCTCACCACCACGCCATAAGCTGACGAACTGCACTAACAGCACAGTCAGTTTCTTCGAATCATAACCCAGTGCATCAATTGCGGCTTTTACACGTGCGATATAACCGTGATGGTCTGAACCCCAGATATCAATGATATCGGTATAGCCACGTTGTAGTTTATTTAAGTGGTACGCAATGTCTGATGCGAAATAAGTCGTTTGACCATTACGGCGTTTGACCACACGGTCTTTTTCATCACCAAATTCAGTTGATTTGAACCAGATATTGCCATCTTTTTCGTATAAGAAACCACGTTGATCCAGCGTTTGTAATGCTTCTTCAATTTTTTCTGTCAAAGATGCTTCACTGAACCACTGGTTGAAAGTCACACCAAATTCACCAAGGTCATCTTTAATGTCATCAAGAATCGCTTTAAGCGCTGCTTGATGGAACACGCGGTAACCTTCGCCAATTAAGCTTTGAGAATTGAAGATCAAGCCATCGATATGTTTCTCTTTATCGCCTGAAAGTATGACTTTATTGCCTTCAGCATCCGGTTCAGCCGCAAACTGCACATCTTCAGGTACGTCTTTGTAGACATCTGCTACCGGGCGTACATAGGCATCGCCATCCTGGTCGATAATGCTTTGTGCGATCTCTTTAACATAGTCGCCTTGATAGGCATTTTTCGGGAATACCAGTTCTTGGCCAGTCAATTCCAGATAACGTAAATAAGTTGAAGTCGCCAGAATATCCATTTGGCGGCCAGCATCATTCACATAATATTCGCGGTCAACTTTCGCACCTGTTGCCTCTAACAGGTTCGCTACGGTCATACCATATGCAGCACCACGGCCATGACCTACATGCAGGCTAGAAGTTGGATTCGCAGAAACGAATTCCACCTGGATGCGTTTTTCCGCATTGGCCTGGGTACGACCATAAGTCGCTTGTTGCGCCTGGATCTGGTCCAGAACTGCGAAACGCTGGTCAGCATTCAGGAAGAAGTTAATGAAACCCGGGCCTGCAATCTCGGCTTTGCTGATATCTGCAACTTCTGGCAAGGCAGCAAGGATTTTTTCTGCTAAATCACGCGGCTTCATACCCGCAGCTTTAGACGCGATCATGGCAATATTTGATGCAAAGTCACCGTGGCTACGGTCTTTGGTACGCGTCAAATTACTTGTATTGTTCCAGTCAGATGGGAGTACGTTTTGTGCCTGTAAGGTTTGCACTGCATGATCGAGAGCTGCTTGGATTGCCGTATTCATAATCAGTTGAAAATAGATATCGCAGAAAAACAGCAAATATAGCAAATTTCCGACTCTTTAGGTAAAACCATTTATGGGGAATAAAAAATATACGATCGGTAGCTGGAAGATTTATACAAAATTGTCATTTATTCGTTCGTATATCACATAAAGAATATCGTAATAAGCAAGTTGCAAAATTTGCTATAAAAATGAATCCTCAATCACTGAAAATAACCTATATTAACCAGATTGAAATAACAAAAAGAGCTTGCAGTGGATTCGCAACAACGTCCGATTATCTTTGGCAATACTCCTAAACTTCCCGCTAAATGGGCACTGATAATTATCCCTTTCATCCTGTCCTGCCTGATGAGCGGTATCATTTCTTTCATTAATATGCTGCGTACTTTGGGCTGGATTGAAGGTTTTATTTCATTATGGCTGCATAACTGGATGATTTCCTGGGCGTTCGCTTTTCCGATCGTGCTGCTATTGTTGCCATTCGTACGTAAGCTCACTGGCCTGTTGGTGGATATGAGTGGCTCACAACTACCGAAGTAGATTTATTGATTGCATACAACTCACGCGTTGATTGAGTTGATTTACCTGCCGATTTTGAAAAGTATACAGCTGGCCCGAATGATCAATTTTCAGGACTCTGGCTTGCACTAGAGCAAGCCGGAAGATCTCCAGCTTTTTGAGATTAAGCAGAACAAAAGGATTACCAAGATTGTTCTAGCAGGAACTACACCTGACCTTGTACTGCTTAAAACACGTTTAAGGTTTCCTAGAGTTCTTATCTGGCAAATAGAAAATTGAATGATGGCTCAATCCCTGAGATTTGAGCATAAGCTAAGAATCAAAGCACATATTCGACAATGGCCCGGATAATCCCCAGTACCAGACCGATAAAGGCCCCGACCACCACGCCGTTGACCCGGATCATATGCAGATCGCCACCGACCTCATTTTCAATCTTGTCAATCATTTCACGTGAATCCCATTCATGAATCCGTTCACTGATAAAACGGATGACTTTCTCGCTGTATTGATCACTTAAGTCAACTGCCATATTACTCATACGGTTATTCAGTAATTCACGCACTGAACTGTTGGAAATGATATTTTCACCCACTTGCTGAATGGCAATACGTAGATTCTCTGCAATACCGGAATCCGGTTTTTCCAGATCTGCCTTGATCGCATCACAGAGAATCACCACGGCACCACTAATGAAGTTCAGTACCTGTGGGCTGTCCAGCAGGGCCTCTTTAGCAGAATTTAGACGCTGACTGGCATCGCTATCATTGTCAGCTAGTTGCAGCATCAGCTGATGGGCGGACTCTTCAATCTTCAGGCGCCAAGGATGATCCGGATCTGCCAGCATGGCTTCGACGCGCTGAATTACCGAGTCGATACTGCGCTGTTGCACGTCAATCCCGATCCAGCTGGCACCCTTTGCCAATTTCCACACCCCCATTTCCTTAAACAGGGTACGGGTCAGTTCACGGGTCTGCTCCGGATGAGACGTCATCCAGGCATGTACCAGATCCAGGCCACGTTGCAGAACATCCTGATGAAAATCATTTTCCAGGACGGCACGTAGCATCTCACTGGCCAGATGATTGATCTGGGTGCTTTTCACCCATTGCACACTATTGCTCTGAATAAAGCCGGAAATCTGTTCCTGACCGACAAATTCAAAGATCCGTGGAGCAGTCTGCTGGATGACCTGAGTCACCTGACGGTTATTCTCCGGATTTGCCAGCCAGCGGCCTGCTGCCAGGCTCAGGTCGGTACTGGCCAGACTACGCTCCACAATCTGTGGAGACAGAAAGTTTTCCTGCACAAAGCGGCCCATCGACTCGGCAATACGAGCCTTATTGCGTGGAATGATCTCGGTGTGGTCACGCAGAAACCTGGGAATGGGCAACTTGCCAAAAGGATTGCGGAACAGAACGGTAATTGCGTACCAGTCTGCCATTCCACCTACCACACCTGCTTCTGCAGACAGCATCAGGATATGGATCAACCATACATATTCTGGCAGTAATTTGGCAGCGACCATCAGTGCCAGCCAGGTGACGACAGCCACAATTAAGGCAATGGTGGCAAAACGTTTACTGCGTTGCAGGCTCGGTGAACTGGTCTCTGTCTGCATAAAGACTCCTATTTAGCCATAGTCACGGGCTGTGGCTGCAGTATCTCACCTGTTGGGCTCAGACCATATTTAGCGCCGAGCGATTGTAGAATCAAGCGAGCATCGAAGGCATCTTTGGGTGCCTGTCCCTGTTTAAAGCATTCAATAGTATAGGCAATCTGTGCTGGCTCTACAGTGACACGATACGGCATGTCATAGAAGGGATCAGGCCAATAAAATGGATGCCGGCGATAATAGCCATAGGGATATGGCATGGGTGTGGGATAGACGATTGCTTCATGCGGAGGTCGTTGGGTACGGTTGCTTGGATCATCCAGCACCCGAAAGAACTGGAAACCATTCTGTATAGTCGTCTGGGCCGCCTTAACTAAGGTAATTTCTTCAGCTGTCCCAAAGCTCATGTTTGGACGCGCCTTGAAACTGATCCGGTAAGTCTGGGCATTGAGAGGTGTAGTACTGTACTGGCCGAGCTGATCAAAGGTCAGTGGTTTGGAAGGCGTCGTTGCACAGCCTGAAAGCAGGGCAGTGCTTGCAAATGCTAAGGCGATGATGGTCTTCTTCATCTTCGTTCTCCTGATGGGGTGATCCAGCGACAGCAGTACCTGAAAATTCCTAGAAACTGCTATCCGGCTGGGTCAGGAAACTTAATTCTTCCTCGGTAGATTCACGGCCCAGAATCTGGTTGCGATGTGGGTAGCGTCCAAAGCGTTCGATAATGATTTTATGCTTAATTTCATATTCGAGATTAGACGGATTACCAAGGCGTTGAAATAGTTTGAAGGCATATTCATGAATCAGTCTGGATTCACTGTGCATGAACGGCATATATAAAAAAGCCCGCTGTTCCGGACTGAGCTGCTTGTCCAGATCCAGGCTAATGGCTTCCTGTGCCAGAGCTAGAGCCAGGCTATCCTGGGCAAAAGCACGTGCAGTACCCCGAAAAATATTGCGAGAAAACTGGTCCAGAACAATGATTTCTGCCAGACGGCCTTCGGCAGTTTTACGCCAGGACCATAATTCAGCCTGACTTGCCTGTTCCAGAATTTCTGAAAATTGCTCAGTCAAACTTTGGTCGAAATGGTCGCTTTTGGCAAACCAGTTCGGCTGGGTTTCGGCACTAAACCAGAAGTCCAAAATATCTTGATAATTCATAAGGTTTACAATTCATTAGCATTTATTTGTTAATAAAATCACAAATTTCACATGTCTTATAGAGAAAGTTTGTGTTAAAAATTTGCGGAATTAAAATCAATGGTTTGCCTGAAAAGCAGGCAGGGTGTAATGTGCGGATCTAAAATCACGTTATACTCTATAAAATGATGATTTTATTTTAATAGTTTAGCCCATTAAGCGAGATTGTAATGAGTCAACCTGAATCGACCAGCCAAGCTGTATTACCAACTTGGGTGGATTCGTCGCTCATCAAGGGGATGCTGCGCGGAATTGAGCGAGAAAGCCTGCGTATGCAAGGTAATGGCTTTCTGTCGCAAAGGCCGCATCCTGTAGCACTAGGTTCAGCCCTGACTCATCCGCATATCACCACTGACTATTCTGAAGCCTTGATGGAGTTTATTACTCCGCCAAAAGACAGTATTCGTGGCGCTTTGGATTACCTGATGGATATCCATGCCATCGTACATCGCAAACTGGAAGATGAAGAAAAGCTGTGGCCGATGTCGATGCCATGCATGCTCGACAGCAGCGATGACAGCATTCCACTGGCGCAGTACGGTTCTTCCAATATTGGTTTATTCAAGACACTTTACCGTCGTGGTCTAGGTGTGCGCTATGGTCGCCGTATGCAGACCATTTCGGGCGTACATTATAATCTGTCTTTCCCGGATCATTTCTTCGAAGCGCTACAGGCCAACGAAAGTGATGAATCACTGCGTAACTTAAGCCTGCAGGATTACCGTAGCCACCGTTATATGGGGCTGATCCGTAATTTTATCCGACTGACACCATTGGTGATGTTCCTGGTCGGTGCTAGCCCGGCAGTGTGCCAATGCTTTATGACCGGTCGTGACCATCAGCTGTTGCCACTTACTCGCGGCACCTTATATACCCCATATTCAACTGCATTGCGCATGGGCCGTTTCGGTTATCAGAACTCAGCCCAAAAGCAGCTCGGTATTCATTACAATAACTTGCAGGACTATCTGGAAGGTCTGCAAAAAGCAGTTAAAACACCATATAAACAATTTACCCGTCTGGGCCTTGAAGATGCAGCAGGACAACCAATCCAGATCAATGATCATGTGCTACAGATCGAAAATGAATATTACAGTCTGGTACGTCCAAAGCAGGTGCCAGAAGCCGGTGAAACTCCATCACAGGCACTGGAAAATCGTGGTATTGGCTATGTGGAACTGCGTGCAGTAGATGTCAATCCATACAGTCCGATCGGGATTGATGAACATACCGCAGGCTTCCTGGAAGTAGTTGCACTGTACTGTTTATTGCAGGACAGCCCGGCACTGCTGAGCGATGAGCAGGACATCATCGAAAAGAATCAGGCTGAAGTGGTCAATCGTGGTCGTGCTCCGAATGCGGCTATTCTGGAAAATGGTCAAAAATATCTAATCGAAGACTGGTGTGCAGTTCATCTGGCGCGCATGCAGCCGCTGGCAGAATTATTGGATGCAGCATATGGCAATAATCTTTACACGACGGCCATGAAGACCATGCAAATTCGTGTTGATGAAGTCGATGCGACACTTTCTGCGCTTGTAGTGGGCGATATCCGTAAGCAGGGTGGCATGTGGCATTTTGGCCAGGTGCTGGCACAGCAGCATGCTGCGGTTTATCAAGCGCATCAGCTCAGTAAAAAAACCACTACATATTTTGATGAGTTAGTACAAAAGTCCTTGCAGCAACAGCAGGAACTCGAGCAAGATAGCAGCATCAGCTTTGCTGAATATCTCGCTCAATTTCGATAAAAAACAAGAGGATCGACCATGAAATGGGGTTACCGCTTCGTGAGTGGTGCGTTATTTGCCGCATCCGTGATGGGGATGGCATTTGCATTATATCTAGAACATGTGCAGGGCCTTGAGCCTTGCCCGTTGTGTATTTTTCAGCGTATTGGCCTGATTGGTCTGGGGATTATTTCTTTCATTGCTTTCTTGCATAATCCGAAAGCAAATGGCATGAAACGCCTGTATGCCTTTTTAGGATCACTGAGTATTTTGTGGTCCGCAGGTGTAGCAGGACGTCATGTCTGGCTGCAAAACCTGCCGCCGGATAAAGTACCAAGTTGTGGTCCGGGTCTGGATTACTGGCTGGAAACCTTGCCAATGAAGTCGGTGTTCCAGCAAGTACTCAGCGGTTCAGGTGAATGTGCCAAAGTGGACTGGACTTTTCTGGGGCAGTCTTTACCGGTCTGGTCACTGGTATTTTTCAGTATCTTGTTGCTGGTCAGTTTATGGCAGTTATTCCGCAAATATCAGACGGCGCCAGTCAAACGCCTAAGAGATAAATACTGATGCAAATAAAAGCCCTCATTTGAGGGTTTTTTTTATAGCTGAATCAGGTCAGCGCAATGCCTTCAACACTTTCCAGGTCCATCATATATTCATGGATCTGGTCAAAGACTTTGTCCTCCACACTCGGATAGAACCAGCGCACGATCTGTTCAGCCACTTGTGGGTGAAACCGTATTTCAAAATGGTTCAATCCATAGAAAATCGCTTTATGGGAGTCTGGAACTTTCAACTGAAAACGCGGGTTTGGATGTTCACCGAGCGCACTTTTGACACTGACCAGATAATCCCCAATCACATTGCGGGTGCGGTTATGCCGGTTTTCATATTCAATTGTACCGGCCACCAGATAGGTCTGGATATGCGACGGAATCGGTGCCGGTTTACGGTTATCATCCATTAGGCCAATTCTGACTTCATTATGTTCCCAGTCATCATCCCGAACACTGCCGTGGCGCAGATCCAGAATGCCATTACTGCGGATATTCACCACATGACCAATAATCTTTCCAAACGGGAAGCGTCCCAATTTATCCTGTAGGCTAAAACCAAAGCGCTCTAATGCTGCACCATGATGTGGTGAGCCGAGGCAGACCAGATTGTCGACCATATTGACCCATTCATAGACATGCTGTTTGCCATAGAACAGGGCACTACGAGCAACTAATCCGCCCATACTGTGTCCGATCAGATCAATACTGGTAATGCCGGGATTGCGGGTGATCAAGTCATGCAGGGTATTGGCCAGACTACGGCCATTGGCGGAGATACGGCGTCCGGAATTATAGTTGAGGTACAACATGGTATTGTTATCACGCTGCGTCAGCAGCTTTTCACCAATGCCTTCATGCTTATGATTGGACCAGGTCAGATGATTCATGCATAAACCATGCACGAAGATAGTAATTCGACCCGTCAATTCGCCCTGCTGTAGTGAGGTATAATGATCATAAATCACCATCGGCAACGCCATCGGATTTTGATGCTTGATCAGATAGTCGCCAATAATGCCATTTAATACACTTACCAGAAAATGCAGGCTTGGTGTCAGCGGCTTGTCATGCAGGCGTGGAAATTTGGTAATGATACGGCGCAGTCCAGGGGCAACCATGGTATTGCCATAGTGGAACAACAGGTCATAGGAACGTTGATAGAGCCGGACAATGGCAGGCAGGTTCTGGATTTTTTCTGAATGACGTTCACTTAAACCAAAGAAACTATATAAGATTTCACGCTGGATAGTCTTGATCAGTTCTTGGGCAACATCATTAAACCGCATGGTAACAAGCTGAGCAAGTCCTTCCAGTACATCTGCCTGGGTAGGAGGAGTACGATCCCACTTGCAATAGGTTTCATGCAATGGCGTTAAGCTTGTCATCGGATCCGTTCCTTTCATCAATGCGAATATCTGAGACCTTTCTTTTTAAAGATGTTCGCGGTATAAATTCTTCTGAACTTTGATGTTTCTAATTTTTCTGGGAATATTCTTAAAATACCGAGGAACGTGAAGAACTGGTGTGTTTTTTGTCGGACAATTCACCAAAAACAGATTAGATAACGATGATCCATCTCTGATATATAAAATAGATTTTGATTAAAATATAGGCGTTTTTTATTAATAATTGATGAATGTCATTTACTTACACGGCTTTCGAAGCAGCGCTGCCTCGATCAAGGGCCAGTTACTTCGGCAGTATTGCGAAAAAAATCCACAAATTCAGGTGCATTTGCCAGATCTGAACATGTCTCCTGTGGATACGATTCAGCACATGTCAGCACTGATTGAGTCACTGGATAATGTAAGCTTGGTGGGCAGTAGCCTGGGGGGATTTTATGCGACACATCTGGTCGCCAAGTACAGTGTGCCGGCTGTACTGATCAATCCGGCCATGCGACCATGGCAGCTGTTCCGCGAACTGTTCGATGATGAGCTGCCGTTACAGGTGCATCCGAACTGGCGTCTGGACGATTCACATCTTGACCAGCTGGAAGGACTAGCACTGCCAATTGCACAAGATGCAGACAAAATACTGGTACTGTTACAACAAGGCGATGAAGTTTTGGATTATCGTGAAGCACATCGCTATTATAGTGCTGCTCATCCTCCGGCGATGCTGATGACTGAGGCCAATGGCAATCACGGGATGGATGATTTTGCGGAGAAGATTCCGCTGGTGTTACAGTTTTTATTGGACTGCATAAAAAAGGAAACCGAATAACGTGTCTCAATATACGGCTCAATCTCTTGAAGTTCTGTCTGGTCTGGACCCGGTCCGTCGTCGTCCGGGCATGTATACCGATACCACTCGTCCAAACCATCTGGCGCAGGAAGTGATTGACAATGCTGTGGATGAGGCACTGGCTGGACATGCCAACAAAATTACCGTGACAGTCTATAAAGATGGCTCGTTATCAGTCGAAGACAATGGCCGTGGTATGCCGGTGGATATTCACCCGGAATATGGTCAGAGCGGGATTGAAATCATCCTGACTAAACTGCATGCCGGTGGCAAGTTTAGTACCGATAATTACCAGTTCTCTGGTGGTCTGCATGGTGTCGGGATTTCAGTGGTCAATGCGCTGTCGACCCGTGTCGAAGTGGCCGTCCAGCGTCAGGGTAACCTGTACAAAATGGCCTTTGAAAATGGTGAACCGGTTGCACCACTTGAAGTACTGGCAGGTAAGGCACCCAAACGCGCGTCTGGGACTACGGTGCAGTTCTGGCCAGAAGCCAAATACTTCGATTCACCAAAATTTGCCCTGAAAGCCTTAAAACATAATCTTAAAGCCAAAGCTGTTCTGGCCGCGGGTTTAGAGATCAATTATATCGATCAGATTAATGACGAGAAGATCACCTGGCAGTTTGAAAATGGTCTGGTCGACTATCTGATGGATGAGCTGGAAGATCGTGAGATCATCCCAGCACCCGCTTTTGTTGCAACGGGTGATGCCGAACGTGCCAGTGCTGAATTTGCCATTTGCTGGAATGTTGAAGGTGGCGAAAGCATCCAGGAATCCTACGTCAACCTGATTCCAACTGCGCAGGGCGGTACTCATGTCAACGGCCTGCGTTCGGGTGTGACCGATGCGATGCGTGAATTCTGTGAATTACGTAATCTGTTGCCGCGTAACATGAAGCTGTCTGCCGAAGATGTCTGGGACGGCGTGAACTATATCCTGTCACTGAAATTCCAGGAACCGCAATTCTCAGGTCAAACCAAAGAACGCCTGTCGAGTCGTGAAGCGGTCGGGGTGGTGCAGAATATTGCCAAAGATGCCTTTGCATTATGGTTGAATCAGAATTCAGATATCGCCATGCAACTGGCGGAGATGGCAATTTCCAAAGCCGGTCGCCGTCTCAAAGCAGCGAAAAAAGTAGAACGTAAGAAAATCGTCGCGGGTCCAACACTACCCGGAAAACTGTCGGATTGTGTTGGCCATGATCTGGACCAGTCAGAACTGTTTATTGTAGAAGGGGATTCTGCAGGCGGTTCAGCCAAGCAAGCGCGTGACAAGAACTTCCAGGCCATCATGCCGATTCGAGGTAAGATTTTAAATACTTGGGAAGTGTCTTCTGATGAAGTTCTAGCATCTCAGGAAGTGCATAATATCGCGATTGCCATTGGGGTCGATCCGGGTTCGGATGACCTGTCTGAACTGCGCTATGGCAAGATCTGTATTCTAGCCGATGCCGACTCGGATGGTCTGCATATTGCGACCTTGCTGTGCGCACTGTTTGTGAAACATTTCCCGACACTGGTCGAAGAAGGCCATCTATATGTTGCAATGCCGCCTTTATTCCGGATTGATGACAACAAAGACGTGCACTACGCCCTGGATGAAGACGAGCTAAATAGCATTCTGAAAAAATGCAAAACCAAGAATCCGCAAATTACTCGATTCAAAGGTTTGGGTGAGATGAATGCCAGCCAGTTGCGTGAAACCACACTTGATCCAAATACGCGCCGTCTGGTGCAACTAGATTTAGATGATGCTCATCATACGGCAGGTTTACTGGATAAATTACTGGCGAAAAAACGTGCCAGTGACCGTAAAGACTGGTTAGAACAGAAAGGTAATCTGGCAGATCTGGTGGTTTAAACTATCGAATTTAAGCAATCAAAAAAATCCCGCCAGAGCGGGATTTTTTATGAATCAAGATTAGACATCGCATAAAGAACAGTTAACGCCGCGGCAATTATGTAGAACTGAGCTGCGTGCGCTATTTTTATTGGTACCGGGTCCTTCTACCAGAGGCCCTGCAAGTTGTTCAGCACCTGAACCCGGACGCCATTTGCTTTTCATATTAATTTGCTGATGACCGGTGATCATCGGTTTAGCTAAAGTCTGCTGTTGGCAATAATTACATTCAATCGTATCGGTCGAGATACGGGCAATTGGAACACGTTGTTCAAAAATTCCCTCGCAATGCTCACAGCGGAAATCATATAACGGCATTTCTGTACTCCTGTAGCATGAAGGCCTCAAATTAAAAAGACGGGTAGCCGAAGGCTTTAGGTTGGATGACTACCCGTTGTGAAGCTAAAACAATAATAAATCGTAAAATCTAGCGTTTATGCCCCCAGAACTTATCATCGTTCAGCGCACCCTGAGGCAGGATATTCTGTTCAAAAATTGAAGTTGGCAGAGATACGGTACATGCACAATTTGGAATATCCACGATACCGCCAATACGGCCTTCAACTGGTGCCGCAGTCAGTAACATGTATGCTTGTGAACCGGTAAAGCCGAAGTTTTCAAGGTATTTGATTGCTTTTAAACACGCCTGACGATATGCCACAGTGGCATCCAGATAATGGTTTACGCCATCTTCAACGCTGATGCCTTCAAAGGTCAGCCACTGGTCATAAGCCGGACGGACATTACTTGGCACAAAGATTGGAGAATCAATATTATATTTCTCCATACCACCTTTGATCAGGTCGAAGCCGACACGGGTAACACCGTCCATTTCGATCGCGCCACAGAAACCGATTTCACCATCTCCTTGAGAGAAGTGCAGGTCGCCCATCGAGAAGCCAGCACCTTTCTGATAGACAGGGAAGTAAATACGGCTACCTGCTGCCAGGTCTTTAATGTCCGTATTCCCGCCATGTTCACGTGGTGGAACAGTACGTGCCGCTTCAGCTGCCATACGGTCGAATTCAGCACCTGTTACGCCACGCAGAACAGCAGTACGTGGATCAGGCGGATTAGCCTGACCTTTAGGAACCAGTAAAGCTTCACGGCGATTCCATTCCTTTAGCAAATCATGCGATGGCAAAGTTCCCATCAAGCCAGGGTGTTTTAAGCCGGCAATACGCACGCCCGGAATATGACGTGAAGTCGCAAATAAGCCTTTTAAGTCCCAGATGGCTTTGTCAGCTTCAGGGAAATAGTCAGCCAGGAAGCCACCGCCATTTTCCTTGGCAAATACGCCAGAGAAACCGACATCTGAAATTGGCTGAATGTCGAGCAGGTCAATTACCAGCAAGTCACCTGGTTCAGCACCTTCTACATAGAAAGGTCCGGTTAATGGATGGGCACGGGTCAGGTCGACATTTTTGACATCAGAAATGTCATCGGTATCCTTAATCTGCGCATCCAGGAAATCCAGACTTTCAATCAGGATTTCTTCACCCGGTTTTACCGAAGTCAGAAATGGCAAATCCGGATGCCAGCGGTTATGTCCAATTTCCGCCTGTTCTGCCAGCGGAACCCCCGGTTTAATTTTAATATGTTGCATGTTTTATCCCCTGTGTTGAGGTCGAATAAAGCTAGTTTTTGATGTTATTGCCCGTGTCATCCATGATGAACAGCAGATCTTCGATCACGCTTTCAACAGGAACTGACTGAACCTGGATCGTTTTGCCGTCATAATCAATGATGATTTGACCGGCTTCTGGATGCTGAATAAAAAACCTGGCGAGTTGTGGCTCAACCA
Organism: Acinetobacter sp. CIP 101934; assembly: GCF_000369585.1. Classification (NCBI taxonomy): domain Bacteria; kingdom Pseudomonadati; phylum Pseudomonadota; class Gammaproteobacteria; order Moraxellales; family Moraxellaceae; genus Acinetobacter; species Acinetobacter sp. CIP 101934. The sequence continues at coordinate 268,137 of NZ_KB850094.1, forward strand.
GAACCCGAAAGCGGCGACTCAAGCCTCGTGCACCGAAGCGAACATCGTGTCCGGTAGACAGAAACTGGGTGGCAGCGGGTGTAAATTCAACTGTGCGGCTCTGCTTACGGAGTCGCTGATTCAGTTTCTCGATTTCCAGACTGACCAGTGTTGGCGCGAAATCAGCTTCAACCGCTTCATACTGCAGAATACGTTCAATACGATTCAAAAATTCAGGATCAAATTTCTTGTACAAGGCGCGTTCGGTAATCTGGCTGTCATCCAGTTTGGCCAGTCGGGCCAGTTTCTGAATAGGCTTGGGAAGCTTGGCCAGCTGTCTTAAGCGTGCCTGAGCATCTTTGGCGCCGACGTTACTGGTCATAAAGATCATGCAGTTTTTGAAATCCAATACTTTGGTACCCGCGGTCAGCTTTAAGGTTCCGGTTTCCAGAACGTTGAGCAGACCCCGAATGACTTCGGTACTGGCTTTTTCAATTTCATCAAACAGCACAATACCTGGCTTGGAAAAACTGCCCTGAATATGGGCTTCATCAAACAGGGTATTGCCTTCTTTAGAGCCGACATAGCCTGGAGGGGCACCTGTCAGTGCTGCAGCATAATGTTCCTGTGCCAGTGTGTTCATGTCGATCCGGCAGAATGCATCGGGCTTGCCATGGATTGCCTCAGCAATCAGCCGAACCGTTTCAGTTTTCCCCACACCCGTCGGTCCTAGCATCAATGTGACTGCCAGTGGCCGGGTAGGAGCATTAAAATCTGCCTTGACGGTTAAGAGCATGTTTTCAATTTCATCCAGTGCGGCACGCTGCCCAATGATATGACCACGTACATGCTGCATGACTTTTTCAGGATCAAAGCTAAAGCGAGAGGTACGTGCAATACGTTCTTTGCTCTGCATCTCATAACGCTGTTTGGCCAGGGTTTCCTGATTGGCACTGATGCGGTCGCTGGCAAATGTCATATCGAATACCTCCTCTCAGACCAAACTTAAGATGCTTCTTTTTCTAGGCCTTCATGTGGCAGATTGCCGATTGGGCATTCCGCAACACCGATGGTAGAGCGGGTAATTTTTTCCACGTTCTCTTGCGCTTTTTGAGCATCCAGAACCCAGGTTTTGTAGAAGTCGAATGGACAGTCCGCAACGCCTTTATCGCCGTCACCATTGTTATAGACACCGGTATAGCCACGGTGCAGCAATTTAAATAAATGGTTTTGTGACTGGTCGTATTTACGTGCATCACGAATTTCATGCAGTGACAATTGTGCGTATTGGATGCCGTTTTCTTCCGTACCACATTCACCCAAGGTACGGCCGTCGAAGCCGACTACTGCTGAGTGACCGAAGTAGGTGTAGACCCCATCAAAACCGGTACAGTTGGCAACAGCAACGTAAACGTTATTTGCCCATGCCATGCATTTCGCCATGTTGATCTGCTGATCTGCAGCCGGGTACATATAGCCTTGGCAACGCACGACCAGTTCAGCGCCTTTCATGGCACAGTCACGCCAGATTTCTGGATAGTTACCGTCATCACAGATGATCAGTGACATCTTGATGCCCTTCGGTCCTTCAGTCACATAAGTGGTATCACCTGGGCACCAGCCTTCAATCGGGCACCATGGGATAATCTTGCGGTATTTCTGAACGATTTCGCCCTTGTTATTAATCAGGATTAAGGTGTTATAAGGCACCTTGTTTGGATGTTCCTCATGTTGTTCACCGGTAATTGAGAACACGCCCCAGACGTTGGCTTCAATACAGGCTTGTGAGAAAATCGCGGTTTCATCGCCTGGAATGGTGGCAGCGGTTGCCATCATCTCGTCATGGTCGTACATAATGCCCATGGTGCTGTATTCAGGAAAAACAATCAGGTCCATACCTGGAATACCCTGTTTGATTCCTTTCAACATTTCAGCAATTTTTTTTGCGTTCTCAAGCACTTCCGCTTTGGTGTGCAAACGAGGAATTTTGTAGTTTACAACTGCCACACCTACTGTATCTGGGCTGCTTGAGATATCACCGTGACGCATTCAAATTTCTCCAACTCTTTTATTGATTCAACTTTATGATTCGAGTGTCGCGTGAAATGCGTTACAGCAAAATACGTTGAATTGCGTATATGGATGCGTAGACTGGAAGAAAATTTTAAATGTGAATAATCAAATAAAATATTTAAATACAATTCTGAGATATTAAGTGAAATAGAAATTAAAAATCCCCCGACGAATCGGGGGAGGTGGAGAAAAATTATAGCCAGATTAAACCAGCAATATTAAACAGAAAGATACTTACTGATGGTGGTCTCATCGACATTTTCACGGACATTTTCATAAGCAAAGCGGCCCTTATCGATCACCAGGAAGCGATCTGCCATCGCCATGGTGAAACTCAGCACCTGTTCAGAGACCACAATGGTCAGATCACGCTGATCCCGAATCTCTTTCAGTGTTCTGGCAATGTCCTTGATGATTGAAGGCTGAATCCCTTCCGTCGGCTCATCCAGCAGAAGCACTTTAGGGTTGGTCGCCAGAGCACGGGCAATTGCTAATTGCTGTTGTTGCCCACCCGATAAGTTTCCGCCTTTACGTTTGCGCATATCCCAAAGCACAGGAAACAGCTCATACAGGTCATCTGGTACTTTGCCATGGGCAGAAGCCGGTAAACCGGTCTGAATATTTTCCAGCACCGACATGGTGGAGAAAATCATCCGGCCCTGCGGCACATAAGCCACACCGTTTTCTACGCGCTGGTAAGGATCCAGTTTTTCCAGATTCTTGCCATCCAGCTTGATTTCACCTTTGGTATTTTTAATATCACCAATCAGGGTTTTAAACAGGGTGGTTTTACCCATGCCGTTACGGCCCATGATCGCTACAATTTCCTTCGGCTGGATCTTCAGTTCCAGGTCGTGAATCACCTGACTTTGTTTATATCCTGAACACAAAGCATTAATTTCTAATAATCCGCTCATAGTGGCCTCCTTAGTGTCCCAGATAAACTTCAATCACTTTTGGATCATTTTGCACATCGTCCATTTTGCCTGCTGCCAGAATTTTGCCTTGGTGCAGTACCGTGACTTTGTCCGCAATGGTTTTGACAAATTCCATGTCATGTTCAATCACCAGCACAGAACGTCCTTTGCTAATCTCCCGCAACAGTTGCGCCGTCTGCTCACGCTCCGACACACTCATCCCTGCGACAGGTTCATCCAGCATGAGCAGCTCAGGGTCTTGCATCAATAACATGCCAATTTCCAGCCACTGCTTCTGGCCATGAGAGAGCAGACCGGCGGAGGTATCCAGCAGGTCAGTCAGGAAAATCTTGCCAGCAACTTCACGAATACGCTCATCGACATCTATGGTGCGTCTGAAGAACAGCGCACCAAAGACATTACGGCCACGCGGGAAGGACATTTCCAGGTTGTCATAGACCGACAGGTTTTCATAAATATTCGGGTTCTGGAATTTACGCCCAACCCCTTTACGGACAATGTCGAACTCTTTCAGTTTGGTCAGTTCAATATCATTAAATTTGATCGTGCCTGAAGTTGCTTTGGTCTTGCCGCAGATCAGATCCAGCACTGTGGTTTTGCCGGCTCCATTGGGACCGATCACCACATGGACTTCGTTTTTATCCAGATAGAAGTTGAGATCACTGACTGCCTTGAAACCGTCGAAGGACACGGTGAGATCTTCAATGACCAGCACCGGTTTATTCATTTCTATGCCGACTTTATTCATTTCACGCCTCCTTCTACAATTGGATCGATCGTTTTATCCGGATCACTACTTGGCGGTGGCGAAGTGCTGTCGATCGGTTTCTTTTTCAGGAACAATGGACGGACATATTTTTCATACAGACCCGCTAAGCCATTCGGTAAGAACATGACAACACCGATGAACAGTGCACCGAGGAAATACAACCATACTTCAGGAAAGGCTTCAGAGAAGTAAGTTTTACCCAGATTCACCAGAACGGCACCATACACTGCCCCAATCAGTGACAGACGACCACCGACTGCAGCCAGAATGACCATTTCAATCGAAGGTACGATGCCGATAATCGTTGGTGACATGAAGCCGACTTGCAGGGTAAACATCGCACCACCAATAGATGACACCACAGCTGCGAAACAGAAAATGAAGACTTTATACATGGCCACGTCATAGCCAGAGAAACGTACACGTTCTTCTTTGTCACGCATCGCAGAAAGCAGACGACCGAGTTTAGAACTGAGGACAAAACGGCTGATCATGATCACTGCAATGAGCAGCAGGGCATTGATGTAGTACAGGACATATTTGGCTTCATCGGTACGGATATCCCAGCCATGCAGGGTTTTCAGGTCTGTAATCCCGTTAATGCCGCCAGTGAAACCTTGTTGACCAATAATCAGAATGGTCAGGATCGCTACAATGGCTTGCATGATGATCGAGAAGTACACATCACCGACACGACGGGTAAACATCGCGAAACCGATGATGAAGGCAAGCAAGATTGGAATGATGATGATGGCAAACAAAGTAAACCCGAAGCTATGGAAAGGTTCCCAGAAGCCTGGCAAGCTGGTGATCTGGTTCCAGTCCATAAAGTCTGGAATTCCTGGCGTGGTTTGCGCTGCTGTAGATTGCATGTCTGAAGCTTCAAGTTTCAGGAACATGGCCATGCAGTAGCCGCCAATGCCAAAGAAAATCCCTTGACCTAAACTTAAGATACCACCGTGTCCCCAGCACAGAACCAGGCCGATTGCGACAAAAGCAAAAGTCAGATATTTACCCATCAGATTCAGACGGAAAATATCCAGGAACATTGGCATGACCAGCAGGATCAGTACCGCAAGAATCACCAGACCAATCGCACCTTCTTTACCGCCTAAAAAGGCATTCATTAGATTCTTCATAATATCTCTCCTGAATCCCTATTTACGTACTTTGATTGAGAAGAGACCCTGAGGACGCAGCATCAGGATAATAATGACTGTAGCCAGTGTGAGGACTTTAGCGACAGAACCAGAAAGGAAGAATTCCAGAATAGATTGTGCTTGCGCGATACTGAATGCAGAGGCAACGGTGCCAAGCAAGCTTGCAGCGCCGCCGAAGACCACGACTAAGAATGTATCGACGATATACAGCGAACCGGCTGTAGGACCAGTAGAACCGATGGTTGTGAAAGCTGCACCGGCAATACCTGCAAGCCCACAACCCAAGGCAAAGGTTAAGCTGTCAACACGTTTGGTATTGATCCCGACAGCACCACTCATAAAGCGGTTCTGGTTGGTTGCACGAAGCTGTAAACCCCAGCGTGAACGGTAAATCAGAAAGTAGACAAATGCAGTAACACAGAGGGTGACGCCCACCAGGAATAAACCGTTGATTGGAATATCGATGGCTTCCGTCGGTTGATAAGAACCCATTAACCAGTCAGGTAGAGTCGGGCTGACTTCCTTAGGGCCGAAAATAGAACGAAACAACTGCTGCATGATGAGGCTCAAGCCCCATGTTGCAAGAAGTGTATCGAGTGGCCGTTGATAGAGCCGGCTGATCATGAGCCGTTCCACCATGTAACCGATAATGCCTGCTGTGAGGAAGGCTGCAATGATTGCAATCAGGAAATAGTAAGGTAGGAGTTGAGGGAAAAAACTTTCAGTCAGTGTGGAAATGAAAAATGTCGTATATGCACCAATGGTCAGAAACTCACCATGTGCCATGTTAATTACGCCCATTTGCCCAAAGATAATTGCAAGGCCGAGCGCCATCAATAACAGCACACAGAACACAGAGAGACCATTAAAGCCTTGCATGGCAAATATTGCACCGAATTCTGCAAATGATAGATCCATCGCATCATCCTCCAAGCTTTAAAAAATTGTGTGGAATAAAAAGATCAGGAGAATGGCTTCCCCTGATCATGTGGCTGTTAACTCAGTAACCTTTAGGGAATGGGTTTGGTTTGATTAGACCTTTAGACTCGTAAACAACTTTGAACTGACCATTTGGTTGCACTTGACCAATACGTGATTTGCTCCATAAATGGTGGTTCGGGTCAATTTTCACGTAGCCTTCAGGTGCAGTTTTCATTTCTAGGCCTTTAGATGCGGCAGTCACTTTCGCGACATCGAAGCTACCGGCTTTTTCAACTGCTGCTTTCCATAACCATGGACCTAGGTAAGCGGCTTGTGTTACGTCACCTACCACCGCTTTAGGGCCATATTTCGCTTTAAAGGCTTTTACGAATGCAGCATTATTGGGGTTATTCAGGCTTTGGAAATATTTCATTGAAGAGTAGAAGCCCTTCATGTTTTCGCCGCCAATCCCCAGCAATTCATCTTCAGTCACTGAAAGGGTAAGCAGTGTCTGTTTGTCGCCTGTTACGCCCGCAGCTTTCATTTGTTTGTAGAAGGATACGTTCGAACCGCCCACAACTGCTGCAAAGATGGCATCTGGTTTACGCAGTTTGGTTTTGTTGATGAGGGAGCCGAATTGTGTATGGCCCAATGGATAGTATTCTTCACCAACCACTTTACCTTTCAGTACTTTTTCGATGTGGGTACGGGCAATTTTCATGGTGGTACGTGGCCAGATGTAATCAGAACCAATCAGATAGAAGGTTTTGGCTTTTTTCTCTTTTGCCAGCCAGTTCAGTGCTTCAAGTACCTGTTGAGTTGCTTCCTGACCGGTGTAGATCACGTTTTTAGATTGTTCTAAGCCTTCATAGAAGGTTGGGTAATAAAGTAGAGAGTTATTGCGTTCAATAATCGGCAGTACGGCTTTACGAGAGGCTGAAGTCCAGCAGCCGAAAATTGCAGCAACACGGTCTTTTTCAGACAATTTACGTGCTTTTTCTGCAAAGGTTGGCCAGTCAGAAGCACCATCTTCCTGAATAATTTTGATTTGTCGACCGAGAACACCGCCCTGTTTATTGATCTGTTCAATGGCCAGACGTTCTGCCTGAATCGAACCGGTTTCAGAAATTGCCATGGTGCCGGTTGCTGAGTGCAACTGACCCACATACACAAACTTGTCATCGACTTTAAGTTTGGTGGTATTGACCTTTGCTGTTGCAGGAACGCTGGCATTGGTCAGTGCGGGTGCCAGCAGGAATGGAACAGCAAGTAAACCTGCCAGTAATCCAGATGTCTTTACTTTTGATTTCAAGCTCATGTCGGGTTCCCCTATAGAATTAGATGTGCTGATGCGCTTAATCATTGGTTTGCGCTTGGTATGGAACTAAGCCTAAGGGGAGTTAAAAAATGAGCATATACGTCACTTTACGTATATAACCTTCAGTCGGATTATTTTTAGATACTGATAGGCTGGGCATAGTTATTGCTTTTAAGAGCAGATATTTAGCTTTATTTAATCTGTATGGACCCAACAGCCAAGACCAGTCAGGCACCGCAGCGCGTCATTCATACCCGGCGTAAATACAATACCTGGGTGGTCGATGAAAGTATTGAAGATTATGCCCTGCGCTATGCGCCTAAATCCGTCCGGAAATGGTCACTATGGACAGTGACCAACACGGCGCTTGCAGCCGTCAGTTTCCTGGCAATGGAGGCACTTGGAGCCACCATGCTCTGGCAATACGGGTTTAGTAATGCTTTCTGGGCCCTGGTGGTTGTGGCGATTATCATTTTCCTGACCAGCTGGCCGATTGGTTATTATGCTGCCCGTTATAATGTCGATATTGATTTACTGACCCGTGGTGCCGGATTTGGCTATATTGGCTCCTCCATTACCTCGGTCATTTATGCCAGTTTCACCTTTATCTTTCTCGCCTTTGAAGCCGCCATCATGGCGCTGGCATTGGAGCTAGGCTTAGGGATACCCCTGAGTATTGGCTACCTGATTTCAGCACTGGTGATTTTGCCATTGGTGGTCAAAGGTATTGGCTTCATCAATAAGGTGCAGGCCATCACCCAACCACTCTGGTTATTTCTGCTTTTATTACCATGGTGCTTTGTCTTGGTGAAACAACCTGATTTGATCAGCAATCTTGCATTGATTGAGGGCGCAAAAAGTCAGAGCGCTGCCTTTAATCTGTCTTTTTTTGGTGCATCCTGCACGGTGCTCTTTGCCTTGATCACCCAGATCGGAGAACAGGCGGATTATCTGCGATTTTTACCTGATAAAAAACATATTCAGCGTAAATGGAATTGGGCAGTCTTTTTAGGTGGACCAGCTTGGATTCTGGGCGGATTTATCAAGATATTCATGGGTATGCTACTTATGGCGCTGGCAATGCAGTATCTGGTTGCCGATTCTGAACTGAGTAACCCCAATTATCTGTACTGGATTGCCTATCAACAGGTGGTCAATCATCCCGGTATTGCTTTATTTCTGACGGTTTTATTTGTCTGCATCGCTCAGATCAAGATTAATGTTACCAATGCCTATGCAGGGTCATTGGCCTGGTCGAACTTTTTTGCGCGTCTAACGCATAGCCATCCAGGGCGCGTAGTCTGGCTGGTATTCAATATCTTTATCGCCTTGCTATTGATGGAACTTGGGGTAATCCATGCGGTGGAGCGTGTGCTTGGCTTATATAGTAATGTGGCCCTTGCTTGGATTGGTGCCATTGTTGCGGATCTGGTGATCTGTAAACCACTGGGACTGAGTCCAAAAGGAATTGAATTTCGACGAGCCTATTTATATGACATTAATCCGGTTGGAGTCGGTAGCCTGATCATTGCATCGGTCTTATCCATGCTGTGTTACTGGGGCGTTTTTGGAGAGATTGCCCGATCCTTGGCCGGTTTTATTGCACTCGGTACGGCGATGTTATGTGTACCGCTAATTGCTTGGTTTACCAAAGGTAAATATTACTTGGCACGTCAAGAAAAGCCTGAGTTGGAGCTGCTCGAAACCCAAACCTGTGTAGTCTGTGAGCATGATTATGAAACTGCAGACATGGCCAGTTGTCCAGCCTATAGCAGTCAGATCTGTTCTCTGTGCTGCACGCTTGAAGCACGTTGTCATGACCTGTGTAAGCCGCATGCACGCTGGTCTTCACAGCTCAGAGTTTTTGCAGCCTGGTTCCTGCCGAAATACTGGGTACAATATATTAATACCCGATTGAGTCTGTATATCCTGCTGATTTTCGTCTTAGGCGTGGTGCTGGCAGTCAGTCTGAGCCTGATTTATTTACAGGAATCTGCCAGCTTGGGCGCTTTGTCACAGCAGCAGGATGCGCTGACAATGCTGTTCGTCAAAATCTATGCCGTACTGTTCCTGCTACTGTGTGTAGCCGCCTGGTGGTTAGTGCTGAATGATGAAAGTCGACGTCAGGCGCAATTGGAAAGCAATACCCAGACCCAACTGCTGATGGATGAGATTGAAGCGCATAAAATTACCGATCGCCAGTTACAGGATGCCCGCATTCAGGCAGAAAAAGCCAATGAAGCCAAAAGCCGTTATGTAATTGGTATCAGTCATGAATTACGCACGCCGTTGAACAGTATTCTCGGTTATAGCCAGCTACTGCAGAAACAGGAAAAACTGTCTGAACAGGGCGAGTCTGCCCTTGGCGTGATTAGCCGTAGCGGTCAGCATCTGACTTCTCTGATTGATGGTCTGCTGGATTTGGCACGGATTGAAACTGGCAAGATTTCTTTGGAAAATTCCAATATCGACCTGCCAAAATTTCTTAAACAGATCGTGCATATATTCGAGCCACAGTTTGCCCAAAAGCAGCTGAAGTTTGATGTGGAGATCAGTAGCAAGATTCCACAGTATGTCCGTATTGATAAAAAACGTCTGGAACAGATACTGATTAATTTGCTGGGTAATGCTTTGAAATTTACCCTGGAGGGGGGAGTCAAATTTAAGGTCGATTACCGTTTTCAGACCGCTTATTTTGAAATTCATGATACGGGTTGTGGTATTGCTGAATCGGACGTTGAGCGGATATTCCAGCCTTTTGAACGTGGTCGTAATGTGGTACAGGGCAGTTTTGCCGGCACGGGTTTGGGGCTGCCAATCGTGAAGCTCCTAGTCGATATTCTCGGTGGCGAGCTGACCCTGAGCAGCCAGTTAAAACAGGGTTCAGTGTTTAAAATCAAATTGTATTTACCTTCTAAATCCCTGATCCATCCGATCGCGGATGTTGCCTCTAATACCGTGACCGGTTATACCGGAGAACGCCGTAAAATACTGGTTGTTGATAATGAAGCAACCGATCGTGGTCTGGTTCTGAATTTTCTTAAACCCTTAGGTTTTATTTTAGAAGAGGCAGAATCAGGTTTAGCCTGTTTGCGCCAGGTACCAGAATTTAATCCTGATCTGATTCTGATGGATTTGAGCATGCCTTTACTGGGCGGCTGGGAAACGGCGAAATTGCTGCGTCAGAATAAAATCACCAATGTACCGATTATTATTATTTCCGCAGATGCCAATGAGCGGATGATTAATCCGGAAACGGATGTATTGAATGAAGACTTTTTAGTAAAACCGGTCGATCTCAATTTATTATTAAACAAGATTGGCGATAAGCTGGGCTTAAGCTGGCTTCATCAGCATGAGCAGCAGCCAGAACAAGAACAAGAACAGCCTTCTGACCAGAAAGTACAGATCTCCACGGTTGTGGTTGAAAGCAGAAATGAATTGAACCCATCCATTCCATTGTTGAGCGTGGCAGAGGTGGTCATTCAGCTGGAACAGCATTTAAGTATTGGTTTTATCCGGGGGGCAAAAGATGTACTGCATGAATGTGGCCAGCACTTTGAACAATATAACGATATATGGCATCAGATTGAGCAGGATTTAAAACGATTTGATTTTAAAAGAGCAATTCAGCGACTTCATGAGCATGCAGATGTGCTGAAGTAGGGGGAAGGTGGGCATGTTAGAAAGTATTTTGATTGTGGATGATATACCTGAAAATCTAAGTCTATTGCATGAGAGCCTAGATCAGGCTGGCTATCAGGTACTTGTGGCGACCAATGGATTTGATGCAATTGAAATTGCGCATCGTATTCAGCCTGACATGATCCTGCTTGATGGCAGTATGCCGGAGATGGATGGCTTCGAAACCTGCACTCAGCTTAAAGCCAGTCCAGTGACTGAACATATTCCGGTGATCTTTATGACCGGGCTGACAGAAACCGAACATATCCTCAAAGGCTTTCAGGTCGGTGGGGTAGACTATGTCACCAAGCCTTTAAATATTGATGAAGTTCGGGCACGAGTAAAAACCCATTTGTTACAGGCGCGTCTGATGCATCAGCAGCGACAAATGCTGGATGCAACAGGCAGTGCGATTTTATCGCTGAATCTGGAAGGTGAAATTATCTGGCAGACCCCAATCGTCAGTGAATTGCTGAAAAATCATCAGGTGGATGTACAGCATTTTCAGTCCAGTTTGAATCAGTGGCTACAGGACTTGCTCAAGCAGCCAGATCAAGCACACTTACTACATGGTCAGTATGGTCATGGCCATCAGCAGTTACAGCTTAACCTGCTCACCAAACTGTATGCAGGGCATATCTCTAAACATGTCTTGGTACAGTTGAAAGAGCAGACCCAAATGCCGAGCGCAGAGGAAATCGCGCAGGCCTGTCCAAACCTGACGCCGCGTGAAGCAGAAGTGATGCATTGGGTCACGATGGGGAAGACCAACCGGGATATTGCCGAGATCTTACAGCTCAGCCCGCGGACGGTGAACAAGCATCTTGAGCATGTCTTTGAAAAGCTCTATGTAGAAACACGGACGGCTGCGGTATTGCATGTCATGTCAGCTTGTCAGAATCAGGCAGTGGCTTAGTTTTCCCTTAGTATAGGAATCTTTGGAGGATTTACGACCTCACCCTAACCCTCTCCTAGAAGGAGAGGAGACTTAAAATTTTTATTTAGATCTCGGTATTTTCATTCCAGAGGAAATAGCCGCCATACTGACTTGGTCTAAACTCACCACCAATTTCTTTTCCTTGCTCAGTTAGAAGGTGTTTACCACTTTCATTGAGTTTTAAAAAACCTTTCTCTGTCATCTTATCGAGCAAATCAGCTGTTTTAATTTTGTGCTTTGCAGCGAGTTTAGACGTGGTAAGTCTAGAAAAAGTATTACTTTCTTCATCTATCTCAGTTTCTTTAGAACCAGATTCATTTTTTACTTCATCTAGACTAATTCGGACTTCTTCACTGATACGTATAATCCGCTGAGCTTCCTCGTAGGCTTCTTTAAAGACAATATCATCTTCGTATTTGCGAACCAAAATGCCCATCTCATTATTATTGACCTGGCTAAACTCATAGAGATTTAAGCTTGAGATAATACATTCAGACTCATTGAGATAGCATTTAGCATGTAGGTTCTTACAGAAACTAAGACGGACATAATCAAGTTTTTGCAGCCATTTAATCTCTTCTGGATGTAGATCGCTCTTCCCATATACGATGCGAATATCAATTTTTAGCCGGTCTTTATCTTCTAATAATTCTTTAATTCGATCATTCAAACGCAAGTATGGACTAATCAGGATTAAACGTTCTTTTGCACTCTTAATCAGCTCTTCCAGGAAGAAATTCGTTGCGCTGGTATTTAAAAATTTTGCCATCGTTTCCCTCTAATCTATTTTTATTGTCTGCGGTATATTAAATGATAATTTTTATAAAATTGAAGATTTATTCAACTTTCAAATAAACTCCACTCGCCGACACATTATGACCAAAACCACAACTCATGATGTTAGTTTCTTTTACATGAAGCTGCTGCCCAACTTTTGAATCAAATTTAAAATCCAAATTAATTTTACAGTCATTTGCACGATAGCTGGTTTGAGTTTGATTAAATGGCATGGTGGTCTGGAATTCACCGATATTTGGTCCATAAATCAGACTGCGAATTCCCATATATAAGCCATTAAATTCTAGTGCATAGGACTTTGCAGTACGTTTCACTTCAATAGTATTCCATTGCCCAAAACCCGCGTAACGTACATATTTTCCAGACAGGTGAGAACTTTGCTTTGGGGCAGGAAGCTGTTTCAAGTTGAACTGGCTGTTTTTAGCGTCAGGATAGACAGAAAACCAGGCACGTGCCCATTGCGGTTTGCCTAGTTTGGCATAACTCAGGCCAACATTATTAAACGCAGTACTCATTGCGTGCTCGGTAAAAGCAATGCCGCCATCTTCTACATTCATACTGCAAAAGCTTGACCATGCCGCCTGTTGTTCAAACTGTTCAACGGCCTTGGCATACTGTTTCTGATCATAGAATTGCTTACCAGTGGCTGCATAGCTTTTGACCTTGGCACAGCCAGCTCGTAATTCCTGTTGAAAGGGGGTATCTGAAAAACAAAGAGGACTCAAAGCAGTCAGGGTGATAGCAACTAAAGACTTATACATGGTTTTGCTCAGTTTTAATTCTTATTCTGAATAAAACACACAGCATACTTCAAGTAAATATTGGTCTTGTGATTAGAAGAGATTTCCTTCGATTTTGAAAGTTTCGGGAAACTGATAGACATCGCAATTATGTCCGGTACCAATCCGGTCAACCACGGCAAAATCACTGGGTGCCTCTAGGGTCAGCAGGGGATGATGCCAAGTACCTGCCCGGTAATTGATCCCTTGAGTTCCATCTGTAATAAATGCACAAAGCTGAGACAGATCCGGAGTGTCTGTATCCAAACTTGGCGCAACGACAATCAGGAACTTTTGTCCCTGCATGGGGATAAAGGCTTGAGAACCATTCGGATGTCGTTCCAGCATGGAGATTTCAAAAGGAATTTGAGTACTTTTAATATTTCTAAAAATACTGATCCCCGCTTTGGCATCTCCCATAATTTCAGTCATCACCAGTGCATGATAACGCTCGGTATGTGCATCGTTGATATGGAAATAGTCATTACCCTGACAGCTGATGACTTCACCAAAACGAGCAAAGTTTTCACTGGTTAATAGCTGAATCTGAATCGTATTTTTCATTCTTTTACATTCCCTTTGCTCGTGTTTTTATGACAAGACTTTCTTGATTAATCTCACTATTTTATCCCTGTATATTAAGTAAGCAAGGAGGATACTTTGAGGAAAATGTGAGTAGAAAGTAAATGAGCGGATTTGATCTGTCAGAAGGTAGGGATAAGTTTGGCAGTGAACCCGATTCTGAGATCAGGTCCACTGCCATCTGTTAAAACAGCTGTTCGATTGACCATCCTGTGGAGAGGGAGGGTCAATCGCATTAATCAGCTACCTTTCCCCATAAACGGATACGGCTAATACCGCCATCAGGAATCATATTCACACGGATATGTGAAATCTTTTCATGTACCAGAATTTCATTGATAAAGCTATGCACGTGATCCATCTGCATGGGCTGGGCTTCAAGCAGGAAAGGCCAGAACATGCTTTGCGGAATCAGTTGCGGATCAGTCGCATCTTCTATATAGACGGCTTGAATAGAGACTTCTGCTGGATAGTTGCCTTTGAAGTGTGCAGTATCAATATCAATTTTTTCAATTTTTCCAGCTTGGCCTAAAGCCAGAATACACCAGTCAAAACCTGGAGCACGGCGACGTTTGGTTTCCCAGCCATCGCCCATATTGATGCCACGGCCTGGGTTAATTAGGTTACGTGGATGACCAAAATGCGCATCACTGTAGGCAATCACACGTCCGCCATTTTCCAGTGCCAGCAGATCCAGAGTTTCATTGCTGTCTTTTAACTGAATCTGCACATCTCCATAAACGCGCAGACGGGCTACACCACCATCCGGGTAGATATTTAAACGCAAATGGGTATAAGTGTTTTCTGAAGCAATTTGAAAAATATGATGCTGGCTTGGACCTAATATACTGTTTGGTAAAATTTGGTGCCATTCAACCTGCTCCAGGTTCTGATCTGGTGCATAGCAGGCTTCAACTGCAGCGGAGGCAGGATAGTTGCCACTAAAAAAAGTGGTATCAATATCCAGTGCACTAATTTTTCCTGCAACACCAAGCTTTACAATTGCCCAGTCATAGCCGGCATGACGCTTGCGGCGGGTTTCCCAACCATCCATCCATTTGCCATGATCATCGAACTTATCTTCGACAAAAATAGGTGCTGTAAATTGGAGCATGCGCTGTGCTTCAGCAAAAAAATCATCTGAACATTGCAATACTTTTGCACCAATACGTTCATCTGCCAGATTAGTAAGTTGCTGTAACTGTGCAGGTATTTCAAAAGCAGGTGCAAACAGGGTCGCCATATCAATCTTCCATTCTAAATTTATTCAACTGTCATTTTTTACGGGCTAAAGATAGCCAATGCCCTGTTTTTTTCTCCCCAAAACAAGGCAGTACTTTAAAAAATAATGCACAGCATGTGCCAACTTGAATCTGGGTATTTGAAACTATTCGAAAAATGGCACACTTTTCGCTTTGTCTCCCTGAGATGGATCAACATTTATTAACTTAGGGGGAACAATGAATATCACCATTATTGGCGCCGGGATGGCGGGCTTAACCACAGGCATTGCATTAAAGAAGTTCGGACATCAGGTCAGCATTTATGAGCAGGCCGAACAGATTTTGCCCGTGGGTGCTGCGATTTCTCTCTGGTCCAATGGGGTGAAATGTCTGAATTATTTAGGTTTAACTGACCAGGTCGCCCAACTGGGCGGGCAGATGGATAATCTGGCTTATGTTGATGGTCTGACTGGCGATGTTATGACCCAGTTCAGCCTTTATCCGCTGATTGAAGAAGTGGGGCAGCGTCCATATCCAGTCTCTCGTGCCGAATTACAGAATATGCTGATGGATGAATTTGGTCATGCTGATATTCATCTCGGTAAAAAAATGGTGGCGCTCAATGATGATGGACAACAGGTTACCGTTAGCTTTGCAGACGGTTCAGAAATTCAAACAGACTTGCTGGTTGGTGCCGATGGAACCCATTCCATGACCCGCGCTTATGTGCTCGGTGAAACTGTATCGCGTCGATATGCCGGTTATGTGAACTGGAATGGTCTGGTTGAGGTATCGGAAGATTTAGCCCCTGCTGATCAATGGACCACTTTTGTCGGTGAGGGCAAACGTGCTTCACTGATGCCGGTTGCAAATAACCGTTTCTACTTCTTTTTTGATGTGCCATTGCCAGTAGGGCTGGAGAATGTGCGTAGCCAATATAAAACATTACTCAAAGAATACTTTAAAGACTGGTGCCCTCAGGTTCAAAAGCTGATTGAGGCAATTGATGAGCAGCGTACCAATCGTGTCGAAATTCATGACATCGAACCATTTGCCGATTTTTATAAAGGCAATGTCGTCATTGTCGGTGATGCAGCCCACAGTACAACGCCGGATATTGGTCAAGGCGGTTGCCAGGCGATGGAAGATGCAATCTATCTGGCTCGTGCACTTCAGATCAATACACTGGGATTACAGGACTCATTACGTCGCTATCAGAATAAACGCAATGAACGTGCGAATGAACTGGTGCTGCGTGCGCGTAAACGCTGTGATGTCACTCATATGAAAGATAAAGAGGTAACAATGGAATGGTATGAAGAATTACGTCGTGAAAATGGCCCACATATTATGAAAGGCATTATTAGCAATATTATCGGTAACCCTTTGGACTGAAAATTGTATGAAAATTCATGATAATAAGCATATAAAATAATAACAATGATTGATCAGCAGAAGGGCGTAAGCCCTTTTTTTTATCTCTGTATTTTCTTGTTGCAGTCAGTTTTTAATATAGAAAAATCTAAAGTGAATTTTGATCCAGGTTCAGCTGAAGCAAGACCAGATCACGCCACTGACCAAATTTTTCTCCCACCTGCGGCATATAACCCGTTTGGATAAAGCCAAGTTTTTGATGCAAATGAATGGATGCTATATTTTCCGAATCAATTGCTGCCACCATGATATGCAGGCCCTGCCTGCTGGCAATTTCCATCAAGCGCAATAACAACTGTTTTCCTATCCCTTGACCAGTGTAGTCAGGATGTAGAAAGACCGCATGTTCAATTGTTTTAGAGAAACCCTGAATACTACGGAACTCATCATAATTGGCATAGCCAATGACTTTAGCTGTAGGCTGATGTTCTGCAACGAGTACCGGATAGTTCTGATCTTGAAGGGTTTTGAACCAGGCCTGTATATCTGACCATGCCATCGCAGTATGGTTCCAGGTGGCAGTACCGTTGATAATCTCCTGATTATAAATATTAAGGATACTTTCAAGGTCGTCTATATTGGCTGTACGGATCTGAACTGCACTCATTGAACTACCTACTGATTAAGTTAAATTAAAGAAATAAAAAAAGCAGAACCGAAGTTCTGCTCTTAAGATAACATCTCTTAGAAGTGATACTTCACAAGAGCGCTGACATCGTGTTGATCTAAACCTTTAATGGCATATTTGTTATTCCAGACAGAATGCTCAATACCAAGGTAAAGTTTAGTCTCAGGAGAAATGTGTTTGCCTACATTCCATTTGTACTGAGATGTCCAGTTCAATTCACTTGCGTGACCATTTTTCTCAGCAGTTGACCAATCCAGGAAAGCATCTGCCAGGAATTCTTCAGAACCGATTTTAAATGGCACTGCATAAGTGATGGTCATTTGATAATCATCTGGTGTGTCATCGTTGTCAGCTTTGTAGAAATTGATATTCGCATAACTTGTGTATGGAATATCAAGTGCAAAACCAATACCATATAAGTAGTTGTTAAAGTCAGTATTAGCGCTAGCGCTGCCTTCCCAAGTTGTCGCGATAAGAACGTCTTTAATTGGACCCAATTCAAGTTTTTGACCTGTTACAGCGCCCAGGCTTAAACGTGGTGCAACTTCGAAATAGGTTTCATTACCAAAGTCAGTATTACTACGGTCAGCAAAAGCAAAAAAATCGCCATACTTAAGACCTGCTGCATATTCAGCAGTTATCGTGGTCTGTTTGTTGTCATCACCTGCAAAAGGGACAGCATAGTTTTCACCATACAGACCTGTTAAGCTAAAGTCTTGCCAGATAGGTGCTGCTTGAGTAACAGCCGCAGTAGAAGCCAATGCACAAAGTGCTACGATTTGTTTAAGTTTCATTTAAAATCTCTCCCCCAAGAAAGCAGATAAAGCATACAGATTAATAAGTAAAAATAAAGTGAAAATTGATCGGTAACTGAAATTTATATGCAATATTCCGACCAACTTTTCTAATCAGGTTTAGTGGTGGCTATCTACTACCGGTTCAGCATTGGCCAAATTCTTAGTCTTAAACCAGTTTAAATGGTTGAATAAGATATTCAGTAAAATGGCCATTAAACAGGTTGAACTAATACCAGAGTGGAATAAAGTTTGAACCCATTTTGGAAAATCTGCATAAAAACTGTGATCAATGATAGGCACCATGCCGGCAGCGATTGACGTTGCTACAATGATCAGGTTCTTTTGCTCGTTATAGTCAATCTTCGCTAAGGTACGAATACCGCTGGCTGCAACTGTTCCAAATAACACCAAGCCTGCACCCCCTAGCACCGGTACGGGAATAGACGCAATTAAACGGCCCATAATTGGTAGCAAGCCCAGTACCACCAGAATAATGCCGCCTGCGGTCACAACAAAACGGCTCTTAACTCCAGTAATCGCCACCAGTCCAACATTCTGTGCAAAAGCACTTTGCATAAACGAACCGAAGATAGGGGCTGCGGCACTCGACAGCATGTCCGCACGCAAGCCATCAGAAATACGGTCAGCATCGACTTTGGTACCGACAATTTCACCAACTGCAATAATATCAGCCGTGGTTTCAGTCATGATTACCAAAGTCACAATCAACATGGAAAGAATGGCTGTCAATTCAAACGTGGGCATGCCAAAAGCAAAAAAACTCGGGAATTGTAACCATGCACCATCTGCCACTTTAGAAAAGTCACCAAAGCCGATTAAACCTGCAATTATGCTTCCTAATACAATAGATAGCAGAATGGACAAACGACGTACTGTGGCATTGCGGGATAAATTCAGCAAAATTACAATGGCTAAGGTCATTAGCGCCAAGCTAACATTTTCTGCACTACCCCAGTTTTCAGCATTTTTGTTGCCACCCATCATCCAGCGTACTGCAACTGGCAGTAAGGACAGACCAATGATGGTGATCACACAGCCAGTGACTACCGGTGGGAAAAACCGGATAATTCTAGAGAAATAGGGTGCTAGGAAGAAACCGATCAGACCAGAGACAATTACAGCGCCATAGACTGCCTGCAATCCTCCTCCGGTGGTCACGATCGCCACCATAGTGGCTACGCCAGCAAAAGATACCCCTTGTACCAAAGGCAAGCGAGCACCGACATATTTCACGCCTGCTGTCTGTAAAATTGTTGCTAGACCACCCACAAATAGTGCTGCGGCAATCAACAGACCGATTTCCATACCGCTCAGGCCTGCAGCAGTACCCACAATCAGGGGTGGGGCAATAATACCGCCATACATGGTCAATACATGCTGCAAGCCATAAGCCGCACTTTTTCCAACCCCTAAAAACTCATGTTCGGGTGAGACAGTTTTTTCTTGTTCTGACATATAAAATCCTTCTCTATTCTGAATAATGAGCGGGCTAACTTAACTACCGCGATAGGTCGAATAAGCAAAAGGGCTGATGAGTAATGGAATGTGATAATGCTGAGCAGCATCTAAAATGCTGAAATGGATCACAGCCTTTGGGAAAAATGTAGCCAAGCCTTGGACATCAAAATAGGCTTTGGTTGCAAACTCGATGCTGTAGTCACCGGTGCTAATAATGTCTAAGCCAAAATCCGGCACCAGTACCCGGCCATCATTATTGGTGCTAGCAGTCGCCAATACCTGACCTGTGGCATCCATTAATTTGACTTCAACATCGGCTGCAGGTTTACCCAGATGAGTATCAAGAATATGGGTGCTGATCATGCATCAATCTCCTGTGCCAGACGTAACAAAGCAATTTCTAAAAGTTGCTGATGAACAATATGCTTTTCAGTATCTAGGTCATTCACCAGGCGATAATTCAATGCTGTCAGAATCTCTTCGCTACTACGACCTGCTGCGCGAATCAGGAAGATGAAATCAAATTTTTTCTCATAGGCCAGATTGCCTTTTAGCAAAGCGGCTTGAGTTTCTTCATCTTGTGAAATCGCGGCTTGTTCTCGCTCGGAAAAACCTTCTTCTTTGGCGGTTAAAGCGGTCTGTGCCTGCTTTTCACCAATCCGAGGATGGGTTGCGAGCGCCTTGGAAATTTCTTCCCAAGTCCAGGTCTGTGCCTGTCTTTTGGCAGCTTCGAGCAGCTCATCGCGTGAAGTAAAAGGTCGCTGCTGCTTTAATTCTTCAGCCCAACGGTCAATATGCACACACTGCTTGAGCAGCAGTTCAATATCGCTGTCAGATGCCTGGTTAAATTCAGTTAATTGCATAATTTAAGCTTTGTGATCTGTGTTTCTCACTGGAAATTGCAATAACAATGCCAAAGTGCCGACAATCGTATGACAAGCGAGTCCACCAGAAGGTCAAAATAAAAAAGAGAGCAGCATGCTCTCTTTAGGGGACTTTAGTGAATGATTAGTCCTGGTGCGCAGGAAAATGGTGGGTGTACCAATGTTGTGCAATATCGTTGCGACGACAGACCCATACTTTGTCATGGCTCTGTACATAATCCATAAAGCGCTGCAAGGCTTTGAAGCGTCCCGGACGTCCGAGTAGGCGACAGTGCATGCCAATTGACATCATTTTTGGTGCAGTTTCCCCTTCACTGTAGAGCACATCGAAGGTATCTTTTAAATATTGGTAAAATTGCTCACCTGAATTGAAACCACCCGGAGAGCTAAACTTCATATCATTGCACTCTAATGTATAGGGGATGATCAAATGAGGGCGTTTTTGACCATTTGGTTCAGTTAAGGTGCTCCAAAATGGGAGGTCATCACCATAATAATCAGAGTCATATTTAATCTGAGAAAATTCAGCTAATAATTGACGTGTATTGGGACTGTCGCGTCCGGTATACCAGCCAATTGGCGTTTCCCCAAAGAGTTCAGTCAGCACACTTAAGGCCTGATCCATATGCTGACGTTCAGTTTCAATCTCCATATCCTGATAATGCAACCAGCGCTGGCCATGTGAGACCACATCATAATCAGCCGCCTTAATGGCCTCGACGATATAAGGATTACGAGCCAGTGCCATACCGACTCCAAAAATTGTCATAGGCCAGCCACGTTTTTGAAACTCCTCATGAATACGCCAAAAACCAGCACGTGAGCCATATTCATACATTGAATCCATGGAGCGATGTACTGCCGGAAAACTGGCAGCACCCACGATTTCGGACAGAAACTGCTCGGAACCGCTATCACCATGTTCGACATGATTTTCACCGCCTTCTTCATAGTTCAATACAAACTGTACCGCTATCCGGGCAGCATTGGGCCACTGTGCATGTGGGGGAGTGCCGTGATAGCCAATTAAATCGCGTGAATATTCTTGCTTTTGTATCGTTTCAATCAATTGTTTTCCGCGTAAGTAAGCAGTTGTCACTATTGGTTGTCCTTTTGCTAAAAAAATCAAAATATCACTTGCATATTTTTAAGAGAGGACCGATATTCAAGGTATAAGGACACGGTTTTGCAGACTCAAAAATGTGTTCATCATTCAATGTGGAGGGTTAATCCAAAACGATTTGAAGAAGTGAAATGCAATACAAAACAGCAAGCTACAAACGTGCCAAGATAAAAAATCTGCACTAAAAAGTTACAATGATTTGAGGATGGTATTTTATGAACATTGAACTCCGTACCGATAAAAATATTCGCAATAGTGATCGTCTAATTACTTACGTTCGTACCGAATTAAATCAGGAATTCCAGCGCCACAGTGAGCGTATTACCCATTTCTCCGTGCATCTTAGTGATGAAAATGCCGCAAAAGGTGGCGATGATGATATTCGCTGCATGATCGAAGCACGTCCTGCTGGCTTGAAGCCAATTGTGGTCAACCATCATGGTCACAATATTGATACCGCAATTCGTGGGGCCATTGATCGTTTAAAACGCAGCCTGGAACATGTAATTGAGAAAAAAGACAATGTGCGTGGTAATCCGCTAAAACTTGCCGAAGAAACGGTTACAGATATAGAAGAATAAAAAGTTTGCAGATGAAAAAGGCCCCTACGGGGCTTTTTTCAATTTTAGATAAAATAAACGAATGAGAATAAAACAAATCCTGCTTTATTCGGCATAATAGTCGAAAACGAATTGAAGTGAGCTCCATCATGTTAACTGCGCAACAACAGCTTTTTGTGCAAGCACTCGAAGAACTGGATCTGAATCAGGTGAAAAAGCTCCTGGCAGATGGACTCAACCCAAATTTTATTGATATGGAAAAAGGCCCGGTCATTTCTGTCTGGTCAGATGGTCTGTTCAAGTGGTGGGAAGAAGTTTGTGAGGCTTATGAAGCAGGCAATGTTCTATCTAACGAAGAAAAACAACAGAAGCTTCAAGTGCATCTTGATATTCTGGATGCCCTGATTGCAGCCAAAGTGAATCTGCACCTGTGGGATGCCGAAGAAATTTATGGTCCACTTTGGGACGCTGCCAGTGCTGCCTGTGTACCTGCCGTACAACGTTTACTGGATGAAAATGTCGATCCAAATACCCGGGATGAAGACGGCCTGACGATTCTATCTTCAATCTGTGATCTGTTCTTTGACTGTGACTTTGATGAAGTTAACTGGGCAGAAGCACTGGAAGAAGAAAAGCAGACACTGGAACTGCTGCGTAGCCGTGGCGCGAAGATGTCCAAAGAACTCGGTTAAGACTTAAAAAGAAAGAGTAGCAATCTATGACAACATTAAAGACATTGGGTTTTGTGGTACTGGCAAGTGTGAGCGCGCAGGTATTTGCTGCAGATTTTGCTTTCGACCGTCCAGGCACGGGGTTTAGCACGACGACGATACCAGTAGGGCAGTTAGTCTGGGAACAGGGCCTGCCTTCTGCCAGCTATGTTGAATCAGGCAGTGACTATAGCACCACACTCAATGCCGATATGTTGTTGCGTACCGGTTTAAGTGACAGCCTAGAATTACAACTGGGTTGGCAGGGCCCATCCTGGTCTAAAAGTAAAATAGATGGCATTAAATCAGAAGATGATGGTCTCGGTGATGTCAGTATTGGTTTGAAAAAAGCCATTGATCTGGATGATGAGCGACTTTCAATGGCCTTACTGGCTGAAATACTGATTGCGACAGGTAATCAAGGCTTTAGTAATGAAGAAGATATTTATAGTTTAAGTTCAGCTGTGGCTTATCAATATAATGATCTGGTCAATACTTCAATTACCATGCGTTATGAGTGGCAGGATGACCAGTGGGCCATCCAGGCCGTACCCACACTGGAATATAAAATTACCGACAAATGGTCAGGCTTCTCGGAATTTGTTTATCGCAAGGCTGAAAGCCAGGATTATGAATATGGGCTGGGTACAGGCGTAATGTATGCCCTGAATGATCGTGTTCAGCTGGATGCCAGCGTGGGCGTGGATCTGAATGGTGCTGATAAGAGTTATACCTCAGGTCTGGGCGTAGCGTTCCTGTTCTAGGAGTTTTGACCAGTCGTCATGGATGCCGAAAAACTGAAAGCCTGGAGTAGATCTGGCTCCCGAATCCTGTTCGGGAGTCTGCTGCTGAGTTGTGCAGTACAGGCGCAAGCACCTTTATTGCCGCCTGATCAGGCTTTTCCATTTACGGCGATTTCCAGCAGTTCGCAGCGGGCGGAACTGAGCTGGGAAATTCCAGACAACTATTATATCTATCAGCATATGGTAGAAGTTCAGCAGGGTGGCCAAACAATGCAACTGGATTTGCCACCCGCTGAAGACCTGCATGATGATAATTACGGTCAGACTCAGGTTTACTATCAACAATTACAGTTCAATATTCCGACACAAGCCTTGCAAACCTATCAGGTGACCTGGCAAGGTTGTGCCAAAGATCGGCTCTGCTATCCGCCACAAACGGTTGAATTTAAAACTGATCTATCCGGCTTGGTACAATATCAGCCTACAGAAGGCAGTTCTAAACGGTTACTTGACCTAAGCAATTCATCAGACCAGCAAAACACTATTCTGAATAATAGTTCTGAATCTGTCGAGGTGAGTACATTAGATAATAAGGATGGCTCCAGCTTTGCTGCCAAAGACCAGAAATGGTCTGAACAACTGGCAGAAAGTTCATTAGGCTATGGCCTGTTGCTGTTTTTTGGATTAGGTATGCTGCTGGCTTTCACGCCTTGTTCCTTGCCAATGTTACCGATCTTGACCTCACTGATTGTGCGGGATCGACGCGGAATGCAGGCCTGGATGGTTGCCTTATGCTTTGTCATCAGTATGGCTCTGGTCTATGCAGTACTGGGCTTGATTGCTTCTTCTGCCGGACTAAATTTCCAGCGCTGGCTACAGCAGCCCGCTACTTTAATTGCCTTTAGCCTATTATTTGTGGCTTTTGCCCTCAACCTGTTTGGTCTGTTTGAAATCAAGTTGCCACAGCGTTTGGTACATCGACTGGATCAGGTTCAAGCCATGCAACAGGGCGGGACTCTGGTCAGTGCCAGTATGATGGGCATGGTGTCAGCACTGTTGGTGGGTCCTTGTATGACAGCACCGCTGGCAGGGGCATTACTATTTATTTCTCAAACCCAAAGTCAGTGGCAGGGTGCTTTGCTTCTATTTACCTTAGGCTTTGGTATGGGAACTCCTTTGCTACTCGCTAGTGTTCTCGGTTCGCGTATATTGCCTAGAGCGGGACATTGGATGAATCAAGTTAAGGTTCTGTTTGCCTTTATCATGCTGGCGCTGGCATTGTATTTTATTCGCCCCCTGATTTCAGAAGCAGCACTACAGTGGCTCTCTCTTGGGCTGGGTTTAAGCTTTGTGGCCTACATATTGGCACGGCTGTTCTGGAAAAATAGCGGACTGCGATGGTTGTATATTATCTGCTTGGCAACGGCAGTGCCGTATATTATTTATAGTCAGTATCAGCACAGTCAGCGCTTCTTTGTTGAAACTGCTCAGCAACAGGCGACTTGGCATATCGCAGCGACTGCTGCTGATTTTGAGCAGTTACTGGCTACAGTACCAAAAGGGCAGCGAGTTATTGTCGATGTTTATGCCGACTGGTGTGTGGCCTGTCAGCCCATCGAACACCGGGTGCTAAAATCAGCTCAGGTACAGCAGGCTTTGGCGCCGTATTTTCTGATCAAACTGGATCTCAGTCATTATGATGTAACGCATCAAGCACTGTTAAATCAGTGGGAAATTCTGGGTCCACCGACATATTTCTTCTTGAATGATCAGCAACAGGAAATTCGTGGCTTGCGTTTGACTGGGGCTTTTACTGAAGCTGAATTATTAGAACAAATAGAACGTTTTGCTCAAGCGCAATAAAATAATTTTATGTACTGTGCAATTATGGAAAAGCCAATTAAATCACGAATGATGCAGTTGCATCCCGCCATCAAGTGTAGCGTTATAGGCTTTAACCAGATTACGACCACTCGCTTTGGCCTGATACAGGGCTTTATCTGCCTGACTCAATAACTGTTGCGGACGCAGTTCTGGACTGGACAAGGCAATACCAAAACTTGCAGTGACATGAATGCGCTGGTCATCATCACTATAAATTTCCAGTTGCTGAATTGCAGTACGGCAGCGTTCAGCCACCTGAGCTGCCTTTTTCAGATTGGAATTTTTCAGAACCAGAATAAATTCTTCACCACCAAAACGGCCAACCACATCACTTTCACGTAGCAGCTGGGTGAGTGCCTCACTCACCCGGATCAGGGTTTCATCACCTTTATGATGCCCATAGTAATCATTAATTCTCTTGAAATGATCCAGATCTAACAAAACTAAGGCATAACTTTCCAGTTTCACGCTATTCAGTTTATCCAGACATTGATTGATACTACGTCGGTTAAACAGATTGGTTAATGGGTCAATCTGGCTTAGGTGCTGAATCAGTTTTTCACGGTGTCGCCACTGGCTGAGCAGGATTTCAAACAGCATCATACAGATAGCCAGAATAGGCAGAATAAAATACAACATGGATACCAGCCAGAAACCGTTATAGAACAGTTTGCCTGGAATGGTAAAAAGTGGTGAGTAAGTAAGCTGACCGGTATAGCTCAAATAACCGCAAATACTGAGAAAAATTGAAGCTGGAATCAGCATGCTATATACCAGCGTTCGAGAAAACAGGACCAGCCCTACTGTAATCAGGCTCACATAGGCAATCATAGTCACTGGACTGACGACACCAATAATATAGGCATCGCGGCAAAGGGAAACTACAAAGATGCCAACTGAGATATAGGGCAGATAACGTTCGATGCGGGTGTTATTTCGAAATTTATAACAGGGATAAATCAGGCAAAGCAGAATCAGTAAAAACAGGCTATTGAGGATAATCTGCATTTTTGCCACGCTTATATCCACATATTGCCAATATTCAGGACTGAGTAAAACAAAGATATCCCAAAGCATCCAGCTGAGATGGATACCACAGCCAAGTACAAGCATGAGGATACATTTTTTCAGTATCCCCCAATTCATCACCACTTCTTCTTCAACCAGATACTTGGTAATTTTATACTTGAAAATAGCTTGCAGAGCAGGCGAGATACGCTTCATACAAGGCTGTATCCTATAATGACCATTCTAAATTATAAATATCGTAATAAATAAAATGTTTTATTTCTTGGGCTTAAGATAACATGAATATACTGCGAAAGAGAATGGTTATATTTTGTACAGCTAGGTCATTTTAGTAAAGTTTGAAATTTACATCGTTGTAACATGCGAAAAGATTACAGGATGGGCAGGTCACAGTGATGTGTCTGGCTTTTTAAATATTTACCAAATAGAAAATTTTCCCGCACCATCCTGAAAATTGAAAAATATAAAAGCTGGGCATTTAGTCCTGATCCAGACGGTGTGCGAAGTCGGCCAAATCAGCCAGAGATTGTCGGGCTTCATCAAACCAGGCGCTAAACATCTGAAAATTGTGCCACATACCTGTATATAGCTTGAACTCTACTTCAACCCCTGCTGCGAGGGCCTTATCGCGGAGACGCTGCGCATCATCCAGCAAAATTTCCTTGGAACCGACCTGAATATGCATGGGTGGCAGACCAGTTAAGTCGGCAAAATAAGGTGATACTTCAGGATTGCCATGCTCGATTGACGAAGGTACATAGTATTGAATGCCACTTTCTAATGTTTCAATGGATAACAGGGCATCATGTACCTGATTGTAGCGCAAGGATTCACTGGTCAGGGTCAGATCAACAAAGGGAGAAAGCAGGATCAAACCACTGGGCTGAGGGAGTTCCAGTTTCTGAATTTTTAGGGCTAGCGCCAATGCCAAATTTGCCCCACAAGAATCTCCAGAGAGAATGATATCTTTGGCTTGCACGCCTTGATCTAACAGTTGCATATATACATTGAAAACGGCATCCAGTGCGGCTGGATAAGGTGCTTCAGGAGCAAGTGGATAATCTACATGCAGCACCTGCATCTGGGTACGGGCAGCAATCTGGCTCATAAAAGCACGATGGGTCTTCATTGAACCCAAATAAAAAGCACCCCCATGAATATGGAAAATCAGCTGGGTGGCTTCTTGTTGAGGCTTGATTTCTTCTGCATTCAGGCCTGCCAGTTTTAAGGATCGTATTTCAACATTTTTGTCAACAGGAAAAAGTTTGCAGAACTGTTCAAGGGCTTTTCTAAGCGCAGCAGGCGGGAGATTAAACTGGCTGGGTTTACGGATGGAAGTCTTTAAAATCGTTTCTGTAATTAACTGTTTCGTAAGGGGACTAATCTTCATTTTCTTTCCATCTTTTTATGTTTTCATTGGTCTGGTATGTTATTTACCAACAATATTTACAAGGTTACACTAGATAGTCACATCCAGAAATTGAAAAATTGTTGTGACTTAATTAATACTACAACGGTCTACTCACAGACTTAGGGAAAGAAACAAAAATGAAAAAAATCGCGCTTATGTTAGGACTACTGGGTTTAAGTGCATTGGCGAATGCCGCAGATCCTTTAAACGGAACAGTCTGGAAAACAATTGATGACAAAACCAATCAGCCAAAGGCGATTGTAAAATTTACTGAACAAAGCAATGGGACTTTAAGTGCCAGCATTCAGAAGGTTTTGACCAAAGGTGAAGAAAATGCCTGCACGAAATGTGAAGGTCCATATCACAACAAATCTCTGAAAGGCCTGACCATTGTTAAAGGTCTGAAAAATGTTGGCGGTACCAACTATGAGAGTGGTTCGATTCTTGATCCGCAATCAGGTAAGACCTATAAGCTAAAAGGTAACCTGGCTGATGGTGGTAAGAAGCTGCAACTACGTGGCTTTATTGGTGTAGCAGCGCTGGGCCGTAACCAGACCTGGATTCGTGCAAACTGATTCTGAGTCTGAGACTGTTAAAGCCTGACGATTGTCAGGCTTTTTTGTAGCTATAAATCGGTTGCTATATTGAACTTTATTATCAGTTCGCTTTAATTATTCAGCGCACGATAGGCAGGCTCATCAAAACCCGCGATAAAACCTGAACCAGTTGCCAGAATTGGACGTTTAATCAGACTGGTATGAGTCATTAAGGCAGCAAGCAGATTCTCTTCATTTGCCAAGGCGGTTTGCTGCTCTTCTTCACTGAGTTTGCGCCAGGTGGTACCTTTTTTATTCAGCACAACTTCCTGACCCAATGTATCCAGCCAGGTCTTTACAGTTTCAGCATCGACTCCCTGTTTTTTATAGTCATGAAACTCATAGTTCAAACCCAGTTCACCCAGCAGATCAAATGCTTTCTTCATTGAATTACAATTTTTAATTCCATAGATCTTCAACATGATCATCACCCATCTAAATTTTACTGTAGCTTAGCGAAATTTAATGATTACAACCATGACTATGAAGAAAACCCAAAGTAAAAAATGAGATAAAAATAGATACATAGCAGATACAGGAATGTCATGAAATTGACATCTGATTTGTGCAAAATAGTAATCAAGATAAAGGCGCGAAATAAAAAGAAATGAGAAGCGGCTAATAGAGGCGCTAAAATGAGAAAACCCGCATCTAATCATCCTGATTATGCGGGTCTCATCTCAACGTCCGATGTCACATCCATGCAAAACAAGCTAAATCTTGTAGTCTGTTTTATTTCTTCCTACGGCTTCCTGTCCTTTTGCTGTCATCCTGACATGTCCTTGTGCCGTGTAAGTATAATGCTGTGTATTTAGCTTTAAAAATAGCTGTTAATACGTCTTGTTATGTAAGTGATTAACACTAACTCAGTGAACAATTGTTCACTGAGTTTATCTGTTGAATTAAAGTTTGTAGTCAATAATTACTGGAGCATGGTCACTAAACCATTCATCTTTATACACCCAGGCATTTACGGTACGCTCTTTCCAGTCGGGTGAACAGGCTTGATAATCAATCCGCCAGCCTACGTTTTTGGCACGGGCCTGGCCGCGATTCGACCACCATGAGTATAGCTCAGCTTCTTTGCGTACTTCACGGAAAGTATCGACATAGCCCAGTTCATCATAGATGTGATCCAGCCAAGCACGTTCATGTGGCAAGCAACCAGAGGCTTTCTGGTTACCTGACCAGTTTTTAATGTCGATACGTTTATGCACGATATTGTAGTCACCACATACAATGATAGATTTATCTTCATCGCGCCATTGTTTCAGGATCTTTTTATATTCATCCAAGAAGTGATCTTTACGCGCCTGTGCTTCATCACCCGATGAACCGGATGGCAGATACAGCGAACAGATATGTGCTGTTTTCTCTAAACCTAAGTCAAATTCGGCAGCAATAAAGCGGCCTTGAGAATCTGCCAGTTCAAAGCCCAGACCATCGGTCAGGGAAACAAAAGGCAGGCGGCTATAAATTGCGGTACCGGCATAACCTGGACGTTCAGCCGGGAACAGGTGTGTATACCAGCCTTCAGGTTTAAATTTATCGGTCCACTGCGCATGGGTAATCCGGCTTTCTTGCATGCAAATC
Organism: Acinetobacter sp. CIP 101934; assembly: GCF_000369585.1. Lineage (NCBI taxonomy): Bacteria > Pseudomonadati > Pseudomonadota > Gammaproteobacteria > Moraxellales > Moraxellaceae > Acinetobacter > Acinetobacter sp. CIP 101934. The sequence goes on from NZ_KB850094.1 coordinate 298,169, forward strand.
ACATCTGCGTCAGATTTTTCCATCCACTCCAGCAGACCTTTGGTCACGGATGAACGTAAGCCGTTGACATTAATTGAAACGACACGAAGAATTTTTTGATCACCTGGATAGCTACTCTTTGGTATCATGCGCAAGTCTTACCTTAATTAATGGATTTAGGAGCACCTCATGTCAACGCCAGCTCAGTTTAACCCGCAAGCTTTTATCGAACTCGCATTATCACGCGGTGTGCTTAAATTTGGTGAGTTTACTTTAAAATCAGGTCGTGTGAGTCCTTATTTTTTCAACGCAGGTTTGCTGAATGATGGCGAAGCGTTGACTGGCCTGGCATCTGGCTATGCAGCAAAACTGACTGAATGTAACAATGTTGAAGTGATCTTTGGTCCTGCATATAAAGGTATTCCATTTGTGGCGGCAACCGCAGTTGCATTATCGCAAAATCATGGCGTGAGTGTGCCTTGGGGCTTTAACCGCAAAGAAGCCAAAGATCATGGTGAAGGCGGTGTACTTGTTGGTGCTGCTGTAGAAGGTAAAAAAGTCTGGATCATTGATGATGTGATTACAGCAGGTACTGCAATTCGTGAAGTGGTCACCATCTTGAAAAATGCCGGTGCGCAAATCGCGGGTGTGCTGGTCGCATTAGACCGTCAGGAAAAAGGTCAGGGCGAACTGTCTGCGATTCAGGAAGTACAAAAAGAACTGGAAATTCCGGTGCATGCACTGATTACCATGAAAGACCTGATGGATTATCTGGATGCCAAAGGTGATAAAGATGCATTAGCAAAAATGGAAGACTATCGTCTGAAATATGGGATCTAAGTACTCCTCAGTTTTACTTAATGATCGTGTGGAACATTGATCAATAACTAAGCGTGGAATGTAATAAATCTATAAAAAGCTCAACTTATTTGAGTTGAGCTTTTTATTATATTTTAAGTATATGATTTTTATTAAATAAAAATATAATTTCGTATAAGGTGGATAATGTTAATTTTAGGAAAATTTAAACATTGTAAATGAAAATAGTAATTAGAAATTACCACTAGAAATGATAACTTCAATCAAAATTTAAGATAGTTATCAAATAATCTAATTCAAAGAGCTAAAGCAATAAAAAGTTAAACTAAGCTTTTAATCGTTAAATCTAATTGTTCGGCTATTGCCTTTAATGGAGTTACATTCCCCCACGCTCGACATAACAAGATAGCTCCCTCTAATGATGCAATAATATTCATACTGATTTGATTGGATTGTTCCAAACATATACTTTCTTGTTCAAATGCTTGTATCAATCGCAGTTTCCATACATTTAGTATTTGTTTAACTATTTCAACATATTGTACTTTCTCTGGATCACTTCCTGTTTCCATTAATACAGACATTAAAGGACAACCGGCCTCAAAATTAGAAGCTTGCACCATATCGGCCCACCACGTAATAAATACAGTGATGCCTTTACGCACCCCATGCTGATTCAATGCTTTATCTAGTTGTTCTAATGCAGTATTTCCAGAAAAAATTAAAGCCTCTTTAACTATTTGCGATTTACCACCAGGGAAATAATGATAGGTCGAGCCCAGTGGGGCTTGTGCATGTTTCGCAACTTCTCGCACACTTGTAGCAGCTAATCCCTGTGTCCTTAATAAATCCAATGCGGATAAAATAAGCCGTTGCCGTGGATCTAAATTTTTATTTACTTGCAAACTCATTAGTTATGTTCCGCTTAAAAAACAAATTGCTATAACGCTCGTTATAACTTAGCATAATTTCAACTATAACAACTGTTATAATTGGATTAAAAATGAACCATGATTTTATAGTTACCGCGAAAGACGGTTACCCACTTGCAGCAATTAAATACAGTGCAAAAAAACCCAAAGCAAACATTATTCTTGCGGGTGCAACAGGGGTACCACAAGCGTTTTATCGACGTTTCTCCGAATATGTAGTTACACAGGGTTATAACGTCATAACTTTTGACTATCGTGGAATTGGTCGTTCTAAACCTACTGATTTTAAGAATTTTGATAGCAATTTTCTTGAGTGGGCAACACTAGACCTTGCAGCAGTGGTCGATATTGTGGCAGATGATTTACCTCTTTTTATGGTGGGTCATTCATTCGGTGGACATGCCTTTGGTTTACTACCGAATCATCATAAGGTTAAGTGTATTTATATATTTGGTACAGGTGCAGGCTGGCATGGTTATATGCCAAAAACTGAAGCAGTGAAAATAAAAGTACTGTGGGAGCTTGTTTTACCTACATTGGCTCAGTGGAAAGGCTATATTCCAATGTCACTAATAGGTATGGGTGAAGATTTACCCTATGGGGTGTATCAACAATGGAAGCGCTGGTGTAAATTTCCACATTATTTTTTTGATGATCCTCAAGTCCCTGAAATAGCAGAACAGTTTACCAAGGTAACCACACCTATCATTGCAGCGAACGCACTTGATGATTTATGGGCAATGCCGAAATCACGTAATGCATTTATGCAGGGGTATAAAAATGCTGATGTTCAGTTAATTGATATTCCTTTAACCAAGTCGCTACCAAAAATTGGTCATATGGGCTATTTCCGTAGTGACTCAAAAATGCTCTGGGATAATGTAGTAACTGCCTTTGAAAGAATACTTTAACAACGATCCTTGAGAATAATAAATATGGAACATAAGTTTGACCTTTCTAATCTACTCAAAGTCTATAAAGCTTTGATTTGGATTACACTTTATGCTGCTGCTTTACATTTCTTTGATAATGTATATTTTTTCTTTCAATACCCAGAACCTGCTTGGCTCACACGGGAAATTGTTGCATTACTTTGGATACCGATTGCTTTAATGGCTCATCGTGCCGTAGATTTAATTTATACAGGTAAAGTGGAGTACGCTTTCGCAATAATTCATAGTTTTGTATTAGCCAACTGGATTTCATTGGGTCATTATTTATTTGCTTGCCCAGAAGATGTATTACCCCGTATTAATATTGCAATTTTTATTCAAACCAGTATAGCAAGTGTATTATTTATCATGACTTTATGGTTGCAAATCACTCGCTATCCTCAATCAGTGCGCTATATTAAACCCACTTGGCTGAAAAATATTGCCATGTATTGCATATTAATTATTATTTTAGAGTCAATTTTTCCCTCTGATTTTCATGATTGGTGGTATACGTGGTTAATACCGTCAGATATACATTAACTTGAATTCTACTTAAGAAAGAACAACTTGCATCGACCTTTAACGGAATCTGATACTGAGCTGGAAGATATTTTTACCTGGCGTGAACCACGCCGAGTCACGAATAGTCTGATCATTACATATGACAAATGCGTATATCTCCTGAGAATACAGAAGTAAACCAGAGATTAATTGGCAGATATCTTGAGTTTTTAGCATACCCGGATGCTACGGTTGTAATTGAATACCAAGGTAAGAAGATCAATTACCGCATCCTCGATAAATTAAATCAGCTTAACCAACGAGATTGTTGAGAATGAACATTTGGGTTCTGTGCTGGTGCATATTCAACAGCAGCATAAAGAATTGAAACAACAAAACAAACGTAATCGTTCTCAATCTACGCCAAGAAGACGTGCCCAGAAAACAGCAGTTCAGCAACGAAATCTGGATCCTGCACTTGACTTGGAAATAATACTCTCATATCGAATTGATATGTAAGGAATTGATCCCTAAATCCTCAGGATCAATTCCTTTTTTTATAAACTACATATAGGTTAGAGGCTAAAATCTAAACTTCACCCCAAGCCCATACACCCAATCTTTTTCGGAATTTGAGCTGAGCTGATCATTTTCCCACTGGCTTTCCTGCTCATAACGGTAAGCAATATCAACATAAGGCATGACCTGCTTCGTTATTTCATAACGGGTATTCAAACCCAGCGCAGCTTCATGCAGTCCAGTCTTTTCTGTATAAGTGGAAGCATCATTTAAGATTGCTGCCACTTCGATATAAGGCTGTAGAATCAGTTTTTGAGTCAAAAGCAGGTCGCGTTCAGCCTCAAAATTCAATGCTACATAGTCATCTTGCCCCACTTCCAGATAAGCCGAAGTTTCAAAGAAATAGGGTGCCAAACCATGTAAACCAAGCACTGCATTCCAGCGTTCCTGCATGGTATGTTGCTGGTTCACTTCAAGCGAATGTTCCTGATAACCCAGACCGGCCTGCATATCCCAGAAGTCTGAAATCATACGGCTATACAGTATTTTTGCAGTGTATTCCTCTGGTCTGGACTCAGTCTTTTCAGCTTCCAGTTTAAGTACCAGTCTGTTTTCATCCGTACCGATTTTCAGTTCATTGTCTGACTGAAATGTGCCCTGACCATGTCCCGTGGTTTGCCAGCGCTGATCCAGTTCAAGCACAGTATAAATCTGGCCACCATGCTCATGTTTATGGTTAATTTCCTTTATCCTTTCAGTAGGAACAAGCGGTGAGGGCTGCATATCTGTATGCTGTTGATGTACATGAGTAGGGACAGATGCTTGCATCATGGTGTGATCATGCTGCATTGGTTCGGCAAATGCAGTAGAACTCATCAACAGGGTCACTGCCAACGACAGGGAGTACTTCACTGTTTTAATGGTGTGCATGAGCATCTCCTTGTTGTTGGGCTGATTGCGGTTTAGCAGGCGGGGTATTGGTGTGGTCATCATTAACCTGTGCTACGATCAGTTTGTTCATCATACCAGCGCTCATGTGATAGAGCAGGTGACAGTGAATTGCCCATTCACCCAGTTCATCGGCAGTTAGTAGCGCGGTAACCGTTTTGCCGGGTGGCACCACAATGGTGTGCTTGTTGGGCAGATCACCTGCAGGCTGACCGTTTTCCAGCTGCATAAACATGCCATGTAGGTGCATTGGATGTGCCATCATGCTGTCGTTGATGAATTTCAGCCGGATACGCTGACCATACTTCACCTGTAAAGGTTCAGCTTCGCTATATTTCTTGCCATTGATGGTCCAGATGTAACGCTCCATGTTGCCGCCGAGGCGGATCACCAGTTCCGATTCCGGTTCACGAACATCCGGCTGAGGAAATAAGGATTTCAGATCACGATACTGCAGGGCTTTATGCCCTAAAGGTGTGGACGCATTGGCCCAGCCTTCAACAGGTCTGGCAGGCTGTTTTTGTTTTGGCATGGAATGCTGTGCATGCAGATCGTGTTGAGCAGGCTCATCATCTGAAGATTTTTCCGAATGCATGCTATGACCAGCAGGCATATGCTGTGGCATTTCGTGTTGTTCAGCATGTCCCATATCCTGCATGGTTAATAAAGCACGGGGACGGGCTGCGGGTTGGTTGATGTGATGTGGCATGGCCTGTGTCTGGTCATGCAGGCTGCCTAAGGCAAAGCCGGAACGGTCAATTGATTCCGCCTGTATCTGATAGTGTGCTGCAGTTGGTTCCACGATGACATCATAGGTTTCTGCGGCACCGATGCGGAATTCATCAATACTGACCGGTTTGACTGGCTGGCCATCAGCACTGACTACAGTCATTTTCAGATTTGGAATACGTACATCAAAAAAGGACATGGCTGCGGCATTGATAAAGCGTAGACGCACTTTTTCATTCGACTGGAACGGTCCGGTCCAGTTCTGTTCAGGCGTTTTGCCATTTACCAGAAAAGTATAGCCGCTGACATCGGACAGATCGGTTTTGAGCATGCGCATCTGGTTCCACATCTTGCGGTCTGACCAGGTTGCCTTAAGACCATCACGTTTGATCTGCTGCCAAATATCACCCACTGTTTCACGCTGGTTCTGGTAATAATCTGCTGATTTTTTCAGGTTATTCTGAATAGACTGGCTGCTCTGTTCATGAAATTCTGAAAGCATCACCACATAGTCACGCTCAGTTTTTTCATGGGCAGGAATCGTATTTCGATTTTTAGGGTGAATCAGCAGCGCACCGTACAGCCCATCCTGTTCCTGACCTTTGGAATGGGCGTGATACCAGTAGGTACCATTCTGGCGTACCTTGAAACGGTAGCTAAACTTCTGTCCGGGCTTAATGCCCTGAAATCCGTTAAAGCCAGGCACACCATCCATCAGGCCGGGTAATAACAGGCCGTGCCAGTGCAGGGAAGAATCCTGATGATCCAGATTATTCTGTACATGAATAATTGCTTCATCGCCCTCTGTAAATTCAAGTGTCGGAGCCGGGAACTGACCATTGACGGTAATACGCTGCACAGGTTTCCCGGTCAGATTGAGTTTACCTTCATCAATAATCAGATGATATTCTTTCACTGCGGCAAAAGCAGAGGACGAGATCACACATAAGCCTACAAGCAGGCTGTGACGAAATTTGATAGACATAACTTGATCCTGAAATTTATTAAAAATATTTAAAAATTTGGATCAGGCTTTGGGAGGACGGAGAATATCTTGCCAGTAACCGCTAAGGTGACGGGCAGTATAAGGGAAAGAAAGTTCAGTATTGGCTTCGTAGGGGTGCAATATAGTCAACGGCTGCGGTTCGGTATTTAACCAGCTCATCATGCTTTGGCAGGCACTAAAGCTGCAATCGAGACATTCATGTTGTTGAGTCGAAGCTTGATTATCACAGTGTTGAGAAGCGGGAGCATGCGTTGCATGTTCTATGGTAGCCATCTGTGAGGCGTGCTGATCACCATGTACCCTTTGTTTGGTACAAGGCTGTTGTTGCATTTGGATCAGATGCATGGAGTTCGCAGATGCTACGGACATAGCGCCCCAGCCGATGGCAAAAACCATCAGCAGGATAAACCAGGCCTGTTGAAAAAAGCGTTGCAGCACGAAGCACCTTGAATCGCAGAATGCGTATTATTTTTAAGCATAAAAGTTCTGCAGGAATTTAGCAATAATACAGGACCACTTAACAATGCAGATAGCTTAAATATTCCAAAGAAGCTGAAAGATTTATTTAAAAAATTAGAAAGCTTGTGATAAGCAGTCAGGGTTATTCTAATCAATCATCTTTATCGGACTGCTGTGTTTCCTCACATTTTTTGCAGTCCAGTTCTATGCCCAGTTTTTCCCTTCGACCTGATTCAGCCATGACCCAGGGACGGTTTTGCCAGGGTGGATCATGCCGTACATGTTGACCATGTCCACAGGCCAGTTCAGCGACCCAATGATTTTCTTCATCTAAATGAAAACCGACGATAGCTTGCAACATCTTTAGATTCATCCTTAACACAAGAATGCATACATACTCATGCAAAATCTGAATAAACAAAAGAATAATCTCGGCTATACTGATTGCCAAATTCATTTTGAAAATAGAGCACAGAAATATGCGCGTACTTGTTGTGATGGATCCCATCGAAAATGTAAACCTGAAAAAAGATTCAACTATGGCGATGCTTTGGGCAGCCGCACGCCGTGGTCATGAACTGGGTTATGCATTACAGCAAGATTTGTATATTGATCAGGGTAAAGCATTTGGTTTGATCTCACCACTACAAGTGTTTGAAGACTATAATCATTACTATGAATTAGGTGAAAAGCGTAAAGAATCCATCGCGGCATATGATGTGGTATTAATGCGTAAAGACCCACCTTTTGACATGAATTTTGTCTATGCAACTTATATCCTGGAACAGGCCGAACGTGAAGGTGCCTGGATCATTAACAAGCCGCAAAGCCTGCGTGACTGTAATGAAAAGCTGTTTGCCACCCAGTTCCCGGAACTGCAAGTACCAACTTTAGTGACTTCACAACAAAGCCTGATACGTGAATTCATTAAAGATCATGGTGATGTCATTGTTAAACCCTTAGATGGCATGGGGGGAATGGGGATTTTTCGTCTGTATCAGGACGGAGTAAATATCGGTTCGACTATCGAAATCCTGACCAATAATGGGACTCAGCCCATCATGGCACAGCGTTATATTCCAGAAATTGTTGAAGGCGATAAACGTATTTTGATGGTAAATGGTGAACCGGTACCTTACTGTCTGGCACGTATTCCCCAAAATGGTGAAGTGCGTGGCAACCTGGCAGCAGGTGGTCTGGGGGAAGCGCGTCCTTTAACTGAAAATGATAAAGCCATTGCTGCAAAAGTTGGCCCATTTTTACGTGAAAAAGGTCTGGTCTTCGTGGGCCTGGATGTGATTGGTAACTATGTCACTGAAATTAACGTAACCAGCCCAACCTGTATCCGTGAAATTGATACCCAGTTTGGGACTTCGATTGCGGATGACCTGTTTGATGTGCTGGAAGCAGGGGTCAAGCAGGCCTAAGATTTGCAGTCATAAATAAAAAGAGCCTCTATTGAGGCTCTTTTTATTTACCATGCCGTCGGAACAGATAGCTGCTCATCATCAGACCGAGTACCGAAAGGCAGACAGTAACCAGTGCAATATTGGCCCATTGTCCAGTCGCAGAAACCAGTGATGCACTCAGTGGCGGGACAAAAAACTGTGCAAATGCCGAAACTTGAAGAACAAGACCGACACTGGCTGCCGCGGCATTGGCCTGAGGTGCGTATTTCAGGGTAATCGTAAAAACAGTCGTCGGAATAATTCCGCCAATCAGTGAAAACAATACAGCACTCAGTACCTGTAATTCCAGCATCAACCAGGAACGAGCAGCAAAGGCCAGAAAGCTGGTCAGCATCATACTGATAAAACCACTCCAGAGTAGGGTTTTCGGCTGCCAGCCACGTTGCAACAGCATACCGGCACCAAAGGTACCGCCCAGATTGGAAACCACGACCAGTGAAGCCAACATACCTGCAGTTTTTAAATCAATCTGATTCGCGACATACATACTCGGTAAAAAGCCGATTACAGTCAGCCACTGACTGGTATAACAGGCAAAAATTACCGCCAGACATAAAATTGGTGGATGAGTAATGGTGACCCGAACAATTTCCCAGAAAGAAGAACTGGTAGCCGATGATGATGCGGTTTCAGAGGTGGGTACTTGCGGTTCAAGATGCAGATAACGATGTACCATTAAGGCAATCAACAGACACAATCCACCGAGTAAAACCCAGATAGTCTGCCATTGCAGCCATTCCAGCAATATCGGAATACACAGAACGGCTAGACTCACCCCTACACCCATATAGGAACTCCACAATCCCATCTTGAAATTCAGATGTTCTGGCCGGCTGATCCTTTTCAGAATGGCTGGTGCACACAGGGAGATGGTCAGGAAGCCGATGCCCTCAGTAAAACGAAAAAAATATAATGCAGCGACATGTTGAATCCAGAGTCCGGCAATACTGCTGAGTCCTAGAATCGTTAGCGCCAGAATCAGGCAACGTTTTAGACCAAATTTTTCAGAGAATGCACCAATACTGAGTGCAAACAGCATGCCTGCGCCCTGAACCAGAGACAGGGAAAAACCTGCTTGGGTAAAACTGAGTCCTAAGTCCTGCTGCAAAATTGGAATTACCGCAGAGAGTTTGCCGACATGAATGGCGGCCAGATAACCTGCCAGGATCACCCAGCTGTCATGCACTGAAATTTTTGACATCTGTCATCGCTTTATCTATTAAATCAATTCATTAAAGAATTGATGGTATTTATTAAGAATATAAATAACATAGAAAAAGAATAAATTTCATGCTGTTTAGACCTAAGTTTAGGTCTGAAAAATAGTGATCAGTGCAATAATGTTTTCGCTTCATCCTGCGATAAAATCTGTTTTATATCTATAAAAAAGAAATCATTGAAATCAATTAATAAAATCCGTTTTTTTTCTGAAAATTGAATAAAAATGCAGACCCGATTATAAATACAGTTTAAACTTTAAAATCGTGTGAAAAAAAACAATGAAACGCTCGTTGAAATAAAGTAAATAAACTTTCATGGCTTAGCGATTGTGATTACAATTGACGACTTAAATTACACATCCTGTTTATATTTTAGAATTGAAGAATTAGACCGTGACCGATGCTCAGCAAAAACAGCCTAAACATGTCATGATGATGGCCGCAGGTACCGGTGGACATGTATTTCCAGCGTTAGCCGTTGCAAAAGACTTAGAACAGCAGGGGATCAAAGTGTCCTGGTTGGCGACTCCGGCAGGCATGGAAAACCGACTCTTAAAAAACCATAATATTCCAATTTATCAGATTGATATTCAAGGTGTGCGCGGCAATGGCGTCGTGCGTAAATTGGCGGCACCGTTTAAAATTCTAAAAGCCACTCTCAGCGCCATGAAGTATATGAAGCAGCTGAAGGTGGATGCTGTAGCCGGTTTTGGTGGCTATGTCGCCGGTCCGGGTGGTCTGGCAGCGCGGATGCTGGGCATTCCTGTGATTATTCATGAGCAAAATGCTGTAGCCGGTTTTACCAATACCCAGCTGTCCCGTATTGCTAAAAAAGTCTGTCAGGCATTTCCGAATACTTTTCCGGCCCAAGATAAAATTGTCACTACAGGTAATCCGGTACGTAAAGAAATTACTGAAATTTTCAATCCGTCCTGGCGTTATCAGGAACGGGAAAAAGCTGGTCAGCCACTGCGTATTTTAATTGTCGGGGGTTCACTGGGCGCACAGGCACTCAATGAACGTGTGCCTGAAGCCTTAAAACAGCTGAATGTCCCATTGAATGTTTTTCATCAGTGCGGTCAAAATCATGCAGATGCGACGCGTGCCCGTTATGCTAATGCACCTGCAACTTTAAATGTTGAAGTACAGCCATTTATTGAAGATATGGCACAGGCCTATAGCGATGCGGACTTAATTATCTGCCGTGCCGGTGCGTTGACCGTAACTGAAATTGCTACAGCAGGCGTGGCCGCAATCTTTGTGCCATTACCAAGTGCGGTAGATGATCACCAAACCGCCAATGCCCGATTCCTGGCGAATCTTGGCGCAGCAAAAATCTGCCCGCAAGCCACAATGACCCCAGACAGTCTAAAAGCGCTGCTGGAACCGATGCTGAATCGCCAGCTTCTTATGGAAATGGCTATAAAAGCACGCCAGCAGGCTCAACCAGATGCAACCCAACACGTGGTTCGTTTAATTCAAGAATTGTAAACCGAGTAAATTATGTCTCCATCAACTCCAGCTGACCAAGCGAAAAAATTAATCAAAGTGCCAGAAATGCGCCGTATCAAACACATTCATTTTGTGGGGATCGGCGGTGCTGGCATGTGTGGTATTGCTGAAGTATTGAAAAACCAGGGTTATAAAGTCTCTGGTTCAGATATTAAAGCGTCCAAAACCACGGCTCAGCTGGAAGAAAATGGAATTAAGGTGTACATCGGTCATGCCGCTGAAAATATTCAGGGTGCCAATGTCATTGTGGTTTCAACCGCCATTGATCCTGAAAATCCGGAAATTAAGACTGCGATTGAAAAGCGTATTCCAGTGGTTCGCCGTGCTGAAATGCTGGGTGAATTGATGCGCTACCGTCACGGTATTGCAGTAGCAGGTACTCACGGTAAAACGACAACCACCAGTCTGGTGACTTGTATGTTGGCCGAAGAAAATCTTGATCCCACCTATGTGATCGGTGGCTTGCTGAATCGTACGGGTGTGAATGCTGCATTGGGTGCCAGTCGTTATATCGTGGCAGAAGCAGATGAATCAGATGCCTCTTTCCTGCACCTGCAGCCAATGGCGACCATTGTCACCAATATCGATGCTGATCATATGGATACTTATGGCGGCAGCTTTGATGTGCTGAAAGATACTTTCGTTCAGTTCCTGCAAAAACTTCCGTTCTACGGCCTAGCCGTGGTATGTGGTGATGATGCCAATATACGCGAAATTATGCCGCGGATCGGTCGCCCACTCCTTAGCTATGGTTTCAATGAAGACAATGACATTCGTGCAGTTGATATTAAACAGGATGGCATGCAGTCGCACTTTACGGTATTACGTAAAGATCGTGAGCCACTACGTGTTACGATCAATATGCCGGGTGCACATAATATTCTGAATTCACTGGCAGCAATTGGTATTGCGACTGATGAAGGCGTTTCTGATGCTGCGATTTGCCGTGCCTTGGAAAGCTTTAGCGGTGTTGGTCGTCGCTTCCAAGTGCAAGGTCAGTTCGAGCTTGAAGGCGGTGATGTGAAGCTGGTGGATGACTATGGTCACCATCCTAAAGAAGTTGAAGCAACCATCAAGGCGGCACGTGCCAGTCATCCAGACCGTCGTCTGGTAATGATGTTCCAGCCGCACCGTTTTAGCCGTACCCGTGACTGTTTTGAAGACTTTGTCGATGTATTGTCCACGGTAGATCAGTTGTTATTACTAGAAGTTTATTCAGCAGGGGAGAAACCAATCGTTGGTGCAGATAGCCGTGCTCTGGCACGCAGTATTCGTCTGCGTGGTGAGGTAGAGCCGATTCTGGTTGATCCGGTTGAAGGAAACCTCAGCAATGTCATGAAAAATGTGCTACAAGCAAATGACCTGCTGCTGACTCAGGGTGCCGGTAATGTAGGTGCAATTTCAATTGAACTTGCTCAGAATCATCTATATGTAAAATAGTCGCCGTGTGTGGCTCAGATAGAATTGACCAGATTTAAAAGTTTAAGGATATAAACGTGTCAAATGCTTCAAAATTCGGAAAAGTTGCCGTATTGCTTGGTGGTAAATCTGCAGAGCGTGAGGTTTCGCTAGACAGTGGTACGGCAGTGCTTGAGGCATTGCTGCGTTCTGGGGTGAACGCAGAAGGCTTCGATCCTCAGGAACGTAGCATCACGGAACTGACAGCTTATGATCGTACTTTCATCGTGCTGCATGGTCGTGGTGGTGAAGATGGCCAGATTCAAGGTGCACTGGAGTGGCTGAATATCCCTTATACCGGTACAGGCGTACAGGGTTCAGCGATTGGTATGGACAAGGTTAAAACCAAGCAGGTTTGGCAAGGTTCTGAACTGCCGACAGCACCTTACCGTATTGTGACCAAAGATTCGAATGCTGAAGAAATCGTTGCAGCACTCGGCTTGCCACTGATTATCAAGCCAGTGCATGAAGGCTCAAGCATTGGTATGAGCAAGGTTGAGAAAATCGAAGACTTTGCTACTGCTATTGCGAAAGCGACTGAACATGATGCCATTGTGATGGCAGAGAAATGGATTACCGGCCGTGAATTCACTATTGTTTTGTTAAACGGTCAGGCACTTCCGGTAATTCGTTTGCAACCACCAGAAGATGTGGCTTTCTACGACTATGAAGCCAAATATAACCGTAATGATGTACAGTACGGCATTCCATGCGGTCTAAGCGAAACAGAAGAAAAAGAACTGCAGGCCTTGGCTTTACGGGCTTTCCAGGCAGTAGGTGCTAGCGGTTGGGGCCGTATTGATGCCATGCAGGATCAGGACGGTAAGTTCTGGCTACTGGAAGTAAACACGGTGCCAGGCATGACCAGTCATTCTTTGGTACCAAAAGCGGCAGCAGCAGTAGGCTATAGTTTTGAAGCGCTATGTGTGGCGATTCTGGAACAAACTCTGAACGGTGTGGCTCACTAAGATATGGCTCAACTTCCTGCATCCATGCGCCGCAAACGTGCTGCGATTACATCAATTCACGACAAGCCGCCCACACGAAAAGAAAAAATGGCCAATCTAGGTGGTTGGTTACTGCTGTGTGTGGCGTTTGTAGTACTTGCTGCAGGAATACTGGGATTCTATCGTGTGATGACCGATGCCCAGGTAGCAGAGCTTGAGGTGATTGGTTCTCGTTCGGCGGCAGAAGAACGTCAGATCCTGCAACATGTATCGCCAATTATTACCGAAAATTATTTTACCTCGGATTTAAGATCAGTCCGTGATAAAACTCTAGAATTATCTTGGGTAGATCGTGTTGTGGTATCACGTGCCTGGCCGAATGCAATTCGGGTACGAGTAATGCCGCACCATGCAATTGCACGTTGGGGCACTGGACGTCTGCTCAGTGATAGCGGGAAAATTTTTACTGAAGTACTTCCTCGCAGTTATCCTGAATTACCGTTACTGCATGGTCCTGCCAGCCAGGCCAAAACCATGATGCGTCGCTATAACGAAATTAATCAGCTGTTCGCACCGCATGGCATTCGTTTAAAAGAATTATATCTAACAGAGCGCATGACATGGTTTATGCAGTTTGATTCGGGATTACGCGTGATTGTGGATCAGGATCAAACCATGAGCAAGCTGCAACGTCTTAGCCATCTTTCCTATAGCGATTTGAAGCCAGTTTGGTCTAGAATTTCTTCAATTGATCTGCGCTATAGAAATGGGCTTGCGATTCAGTGGAAGAATGCAGTTCCACCAAAGATACAAAATGGTCATTTTATTGTAACGAATAATGACACCGGCGTTGAGAACGGCGTTACAGTAAAGCCATAATGTTCGGCTTTGAAAAATAGAGGCTTAGAGCCATAAATTAAACACAGGTAATGGTAGTAACGAATAATGAATGAAGCTGTTCCCTCAGTTGTTGCGATTGACATTGGGACGCACAAAGTTTCAGTTTTGATTGGTAAGGTACATGCGCCAGACAATATCCAGGTCATTGGGATGGCGACTGCTCGTAACCGAGGCATGAATAAAGGGAAAATTGTAAGTCTCGATAAAGTCATTACCGCAATAAAAAATGCCGTTCAAGAAGCGGAAGACATGGCGGAATGCCGTGTACATTCAGCCTGGATTTCAATTCCAAGTGCGGAGCTGAAAAGCTTTTATGCTTCAGGCCGTACTTCAGTTGACAATACAGAACATACAATTACCACCAGTGAAGTGGTGCGTGCGCTTGAACTGGCCAAAGCCAGTCATCAGATCTCAGATCATTACCTGGTTAGCGCAGTTCCACTAGGTTTTGAGCTGGATGATGCACCGGAATGGGTATTGAATCCGATCCGTATGTCGGCGCACAGCATGACTGGGCATTATCATTTAATGATGTTGCCAATTAGCACCATGCAGAATATTGACCGTGCCCTGAAAGGTGCCAATATTGGTGTAGAGCGCATGGTGGTATCATGTCTGGCCACTGCTGAAGCCAGCTTGCTGAAAGATGAAAAAGAATATGGCGTATGTCTGGTCGACATCGGTGCCGGAACCACAAATCTTGCAGTTTATCTGGATGGTCGTCTGGCACTTACCCATACCATTCAGCGTGGTGGAGAGCATGTAACACGTGATATCGCAGCCGTGTTACAGACTACCACTGAAGAAGCTGAGCGTATTAAGCTGTTATATGGTTGTGTCGATCTGAAAGTGGTAAAACCGGACCACATGATCCAGTTTCAGGGTATTGATGGTCCGCAGACCATTAGCCGGATTGAACTGACCGAAATTATTATTGCGCGTTATAGTGAAATTCTGGGCTTGGTGCGTGATGAACTGGAAAACAGTGGTGCAATGCAGGGGCTGTACCATGGTGTGGTATTAACGGGTGATGCCAGCCATATTGAAGGTATGGTCAGCTATGTACGCCGCACTTTAGGTATATCGGCGCATTTGGGTAATCCGCCAGCGCCAGTACATGCAGATGAAGCACATCAGGCAGCGCTGCGCCGTTCGCAGTACGCTACAGCTGCAGGTCTGCTGATGTTCAGCCAGAGTGATGCGCAGGAAACCATCGTAGAATCGGAAGAAAATGAAAAACTGTCGGTGACTCAGCGCGTTAAACGTGCTTGGTCAGGCTTTAATGAAACATTGAAGTCAATTTTTTAGTCGACATTTATTGTGAATATTGTTGAGAAGTTGTAGTAAAAAATGCTTGCACTTGACAACTGAGTTGTGGAGCAGCATTCTTAAAAACAATTTTTTATTAAGATCAGGGCAGTATACGGGCTTAGTGACTGCCAGTACTAAATTAGGAATTTTATAGGTCATGGCCTCATTTGAATTTTTTGAAGACGATCAAGACGATAGCATTGGTCAAGCCCGTTTCACTGTGTTTGGTGTAGGGGGTGCGGGTGGTAATGCTGTACAGCATATGCTGCAATCAGACATCCAGGGTGTAAAATTTGTCTGTGCCAATACTGACAAACAGGCACTGGATCGCATGGAAGCTGAATTTAAAATTCAGCTGGGCGAACAAAGTACCCGTGGTCTAGGTGCAGGTGCAAATCCACAAGTCGGTCAAGCGGCAGCAGAAGAAAGCCGTGAACTGATCCGCCAGCATCTTGAAGGCACAGATATGGTGTTCGTGACTGCTGGTATGGGCGGCGGTACAGGTACCGGTGCAGCACCAGTGGTTGCAGAAATTGCCAAAGAAATGGGTATCCTGACAGTTGGTGTCGTGACTACGCCATTCAACTTTGAAGGTAAACGCCGTTTACAGTCCGCTGAGAAAGGTATTCAAGCCCTGGAACAGCACGTGGATTCCCTGATCATTATTCCAAACCAGCGCCTGCTAAAAGTGTTCCGTGACATCTCGATGAAAGATGCTTACAAGAAGGCGGATGACGTTCTGTTAAATGCAGTACGCAGTATCTTTGATCTCGTGGTACGTCCAGGTCATATCAACCTTGACTTCGCCGATCTGAAAACAGCGATGAGCACACGTGGTTATGCCATGATGGGTGTTGGTCTTGGTCGTGGTGAAAACCGTGCACGTCAGGCAGCTGAACAGGCAATTCGTAGCCCATTACTGGATAACGTTACTATCATGAATGCCAAAGGCATCCTGATTAACGTGACTGGTGGTGATGATGTAACCTTCGGTGAAATTGAAGAAATTACCGATGTTGTGAACCAGATCGTGGACCTGGATGAAGGTCAAGTCTTCTACGGTACCGTATTCGATCCAGATGCGCGTGATGAAATTAGCGTAACTGTAATCGCAACAGGTCTAACCCGTAACTCGGCAGATGCTGCTGAGCCTGCGAAACGTACCAATGTACAGCAGTCACGTCCTGCAACAGCCCCGGCTGCAGTAGATGAAGATGATGTGCCAGCGATTCAGCGTCAACAAACTGGTGCAGGTGCGGCAGCGACGCCGGCTGCGTCTGTTTCAAGCCCACGTCCAACGCCAATTAGTATTCAGGATTATCTTAAAAATCAACAACGTAAGTAATATGTAACAATATGTGTTTACGTTGATTCAACAGAAAAGGTGGCTTTAGGGCCACCTTTTTGTTTTTTATCAATGGCTAAATATGCTAACGTATAGCGGTTTTGTTGATGAACAGATGATAAAAGCATGTTGAAACAGCGTACCCTGAAACGTGTCGTGAAAGCGAGCGGTATCGGTCTTCATAGTGGGCAGAAAGTCATGATTAACTTCGTGCCACACCATGCCGATGGGGGAATTGTATTTCGACGCATCGATCTGAATCCACCAGTTGACATTCCTGCCAATGCCATGCTGATCCAGGAAGCCTTCATGTGCTCGAATCTGGTTCAGGAAAATGCCAAAGTGGGTACCATTGAGCATGTCATGAGTGCTATTGCCGGTCTGGGCATCGATAACCTGATTATTGAAGTATCAGCTTCTGAAGTGCCCATCATGGACGGCAGTGCCGGTCCATTTATCTATCTACTGATGCAGGGTGGACTTCAGGAGCTACAGGCACCAAAGAAATTTATTAAAATCATCAAACCTGTAGAAGCGCTTATTGATGATAAGCGTGCGGCTTTTAGCCCGCATGAAGGCTTTCAGCTTAACTTCACCATTGACTTTGATCATCCTGCTTTCAAGAAAGAATATCAGTCTGCCACCATCGACTTCTCTACTGAAACCTTTGTATATGAAGTCAGTGAAGCGCGTACCTTTGGCTTTATGAAAGATCTGGACTATCTCAAAGCCAATAATCTGGCACTTGGTGCAAGTCTGGAAAACGCGATTGGCGTGGATGAAACGGGGGTAGTCAATGAAGAAGGGCTACGTTTTTCGGATGAATTTGTGCGTCACAAGATTTTGGATGCTGTCGGTGATTTATATCTGATGGGTCACCAGATTATCGCTAAATTCGACGGTTACAAGTCAGGACATGCCTTAAATAACCAGCTTTTGCGTAATGTCAGCAGTGATCCGGATAGCTATGAAATTGTAACATTTGATGACATTGAAACTTGTCCAATTCCTTATGTGAATGTGACATAAGTCATTGTCTTTTAGTGTGTATGTTATATTATAACAATGTAGAATGAGAACTGGTTCTCGCAATTTACATTGTAAATCAACATGATTTGATTTGTATGTTATTTTTTATTGCTTGCCAAACGTAGTAAAGCTTGGCTAAGCTTAGGGTCGCTTATAAAGTCAGCAGCACTACGGAGCATATCCTGTGTTTCTGGGCTTAAGGTTCTTTCGGATTTTTCTGTAATCAAAGGTGTTTTGGATGGATTTCGTAAACACACTTGCAGTTTGGTTAAGTCCTTTAATTCGCTAATTTGAGAGAGTTGTGAAACGTATTGCTTCTGTAAGTAGGCCAATTGAGAAATCATGGCCTGGTTTTCACCAGTAAGCGTTAACACACCATTTTGATAGCAGACAACCTGCCACTGTTCCGGTTGGGGCAACAAAGGTTGAATGAGTTTTGTAAGTTTCTGCCATGCAGCAACTTGTGATGAGAGAAACGAGAAGTTTCCTGTTTTTATGTGTTTTCTTGTTTGTTGAAAAACGTTGACAGGTTCAGACATACATCATTCCTACATGATTATGCCTTAATCTTATGCGCTCTTTTCGGTAGATATCAAGGAAGAGATCACCCAAGGAACTCGATTAAAACAGTTTTAGAGAGGTTTTTTATGCATTTGCGACGTATTTTGTTGGCATTTTCCCTGGCGAGTTCAGCTGCTTCTGTAGCATTCGCAGATTTAGTGGATCTAAATCAGGAAAGTGGATCCGTCGATCGTCTTGAGCAGCTTACACGGACTTTAGCACAGGGCGCTTATACACAATCAGATGATGTTTATATCCCTGCTGAAACCAAATTAAGCGTTCAGCTCCGTGAGAAGCCAGTTGAGCTCAACAATGCAACGATTGAGAAAAAATACGGCGCTTCTAAGTCTACATCTAAATCTTCTTCAAGTTTTTCATCTTCTCCATATTCTTGGTTAGTTGCACATCCTCTGCCAAACCTGAAACGTGTCAGCTCTGACTTTGGTGGTCGTACCATGAATGGTCGCGCTGAAAACCATTCTGGTCTGGATATGTCTGCACCAAGCGGTACACCGATCTATGCGACGGGTCCTGGTATTGTGACCAAGTCAGGTTGGGGTACAGGTTACGGCCAATACGTGGAAATTAACCACGGTAATGGTTACCTGACTCGTTATGCACATGCTTCACGTCTGATTGCACGTGTGGGTGATCGCGTAGAAGCAGGTGAGCACATTGCCAACGTAGGATGTACAGGTCGCTGTACGGGCCCGCATTTACACTATGAAGTAGTAAAAGACGGTCAGCGTAAGAATCCTTCGACTTATCTTGCCATGCTGCCATAAGGCCTGCCAGGTCATTTAAGCTACCCTGTACATAACACCTACAGAAAAAGCACATCCATATTTAAAAGTAATAAATCTCTGGTCTCTTTCTAAAATGAGAGAAACTGGAGATTTATTGCTTTCAAGTCTTAATTTATCACTAAAAAATATGAGCAATGTATAATTTTGATTCTTTACTGACTCAGATTTGTATCTTTGTGTAATAAATGATCAATAGGTATTTAGCTGCTAAATACCCCAGCATTCGCGCATTCAGCGTGGGCGATACCTGTCACTGCCCTAAATATGATACATATAAACGATTAATGTAGATCTTTAGGAACAGTAGATTATGGCGTTTTATGGCGATACAGACGCGCAAGAAACTCAAGAATGGCAAGACGCTTTTGACTCTGTTTTGCAACACATGGGCACTGAGCGTGCAGCTTTCTTATTAGAGAAACTTTATCAGCGCGCGATTGCTAAGCATGTTCCCATTCAGCGTTTAAATACTCCTTACTTAAACACGATTTCTGTTGAAGAACAACCACCTATGCCGGGTGACCAGGACATGGAGCGCCGTATTCGTGCGCTGATCCGCTGGAATGCACTGGCGATGGTTCTTCGCGCGAACAAAACTGGCGATGATCTAGGTGGCCACTTGGCCAGTTTTGCATCATCCGCAACATTATATGATGTAGGCTTTAATCACTTCTTCCGTGCCAATAGCGACAGCTTCGGCGGTGACATGATCTATTATCAAGGTCACTGTGCTCCGGGTATCTATGCACGTTCATTTCTCGAAGGTCGTTTAACGGAAGACCATTTAAACAACTTCCGTCGTGAAGTAGATGGCGTTGGCTTACCTTCTTATCCACATCCATATTTGATGCCGGATTACTGGCAGTTCCCGACTGTATCGATGGGTCTGGGTCCGATTATGTCGATCTACCAGGCACACATTCAAAAGTATTTGATGAACCGTGGCTTGATCAAGGAAGAAGATCGTAAAGTCTGGGCTTACTTGGGCGATGGCGAGATGGATGAGCCAGAAAGTACCGGTGCAATCTCTCTGGCTGGCCGTGAAAAGTTAGATAACCTGATTTGGGTGGTCAACTGTAACCTGCAGCGTCTTGATGGTCCGGTACGTGGTAACGGCAAGATCATTCAGGAGCTTGAGTCGCTATTCCGTGGTGCAGGCTGGCGCGTCATTAAAGTGGTTTGGGGCCGTCATTGGGATCCATTGCTTGCCAAAGATGAAACTGGCGCTCTAAAAGCGATTATGGAAGAAGCGGTAGACGGCGATTACCAACGTTATCAAGTAAAAGGTGGTGCTTATACACGTGCGCACTTCTTTGGTAAATACCCAGAAGCTGAAGAGCTGGTTAAAGGTTTAAGCGATGAAGACATCGACAACTTGAACCGCGGTGGTCACGACCCGTTCAAAGTATATGCAGCCTATGCAGAGGCAATGAAATCCACAGGTCAGCCAACCGTCATCTTGGCGAAAACAGTGAAAGGCTATGGCCTGTCTGAAGAAATTGAAGCGGTGAATAAGACTCACCAAATCAAGAAAATGCAGCTTGAGTCGTTGAAATACGTACGTAACCGTTTCAACTTGCCATTTACTGATGAGCAGTTAGAAGAAGTTCCATTCTACCGTCCAAGCGAAAACTCGCCTGAATTGAAATACATGAAGGCACGTCGTGAGGCGCTCGGTGGTTACCTGCCTGCACGTCGTAAGGAAAGCGAACAGCTTGCGATTCCAGAACTGTCGGTATTTGACGCAGTACTTGCAGGTTCTAACGGTAAGCAACAATCAACCACCATGGTGATGGTTCGTTTAATTTCTTCATTATTGAAAGAAAAAGCCATCAAAGACCGCGTGGTTCCAATCGTTCCAGATGAAGCACGTACATTTGGTCTGGAAGGTATGTTCCGTCAGCTGGGCATTTATGCTGCACATGGTCAAAAATACACGCCTGAAGACCAGGAACAATTGATGCATTACCGTGAAGCAAAAGACGGTCACATGCTTCAAGAAGGGATTAATGAAGCGGGTGCGATGAGTGCCTGGGCTGCGTTGGCAACTAGTTATTCAACCAATAACCTGCCAATGATTCCAATGTACATGTACTACTCTATGTTTGGTTTCCAGCGTATTGGTGACATTGCATGGGCAGCAGGTGATGCGCAAGCACAAGGCTTCTTGCTGGGTGCAACAGCGGGTCGTACTACATTGAATGGTGAAGGCTTACAGCACCAGGATGGTCACTCGCATATTCTTGCGAATACGATTCCAAACTGTATTTCTTATGACCCTTGCTTTGGTTATGAGCTTGCCGTGATTGTTCACGATGGCTTGAAGCGTATGTACGTGAATCAAGAGCGTGTGTTCTACTACTTAACCGTAATGAACGAAAACTACGAGCATCCTGCAATGCCACAAGGTGTTGAAGAAGGCATCAAACGTGGTATGTATCTGCTGGAAGAAGACGAGAAAGCTACTGTCCAGTTGCTTGGTTCAGGTGTGATTCTACGTGAAGTGATCAAAGCTGCGAAGATCCTGCGTGAAGAATATCAAATCCATTCAAACGTATATAGCGTAACTAGTTTCAACGAGCTGGCACGTGATGGTATGGCGTGTGAAGAGTACAACCGTTTACATCCATTAGCTGAAGAAGTCAAAGAGTCTTGGGTTGCTCAGCAACTACGTGGCACAAACGGTATCGTTGTTTCTGCAACAGACCATATGCGTGCGTATAGTGAGCAAATCCGTGCCTACCTTCCAGACAACCGCCCATTCGTTGCATTGGGTACTGATGGTTATGGCCGTTCCGATACACGTGCCAAACTTCGTAGCTACTTCGGTGTAGATGCTGCTCATATTGTGGTTGCTACATTGAAGAAACTGGCTGACGAAGGTGAAGTAGATGCGCGTCTAGTGAAAGATGCGATTTCTAGCTTCGAGCTGGATACTGATCGTCCAGTTGCATGGGCGCCACAAGCAACGCCTGAACTACACGCTGTTGCTGACTACAAGGAGGAGAACTAATCATGCAAATTACGACTCCTGATATTGGTGTAGATAAGGCAACAGTTGCTGAAATTCTGGTGAAAGTGGGTGATACCATTACCATCGATGAAAGTATTGTGCTGCTGGAATCTGACAAAGCCTCTGTTGAAGTGCCTAGCACTTCAGCAGGCGTGGTAAAAAGCATTCTGGTTAACCAGGGTGATGAAGTATCTGAAGGTGCAGTACTCATTGAATTAGAGGCTGAAGACGATGCCAATGCTGTAGAAACCCAGCAAGCTGATGTGTCTGATAAAACTTCGGAAAATACCGCGACTTCATTACCTGATGATGAAATCCTTCAGGAAGTGGCTTCACATCAGCCGGGCACCGCGGCTAAACAAAGCCAGGCACCTGCTGCTAATAGCGCTGCATCTGCGACTGTTGAAGTGAAAGTGCCAGATATCGGTGTAGAAAAAGCACTGGTGGGTGAAATTCTGGTACGGGTCGGTGATGAAATCACGGTTGATCAAAGCATCGTGGTCGTAGAGTCTGATAAAGCAACTGTTGAAGTTCCAAGCACCGTCGATGGTACAGTAGACGCTATACAAATTAAGGAAGGTGACACCGTTAAAGAAGGTGTGGTTATCCTAACAGTGAAAACTGCAGCTTCAGCATCGGTTCAGCAAGCAGCTCCTGAGTCGGCTGAACAGGTTTCTGCACCAGCAGCACCTGAAGCCAAAGCTGAAACAGTTACACAAGCACCCGCAGCGCCTGCTGGCGATGTGGAAGTGAAAGTACCTGACTTGGGTGTCGACAAAGCTGCTGTAGCAGAAATTCTGGTACAGGTCGGTGACAAGGTTGAGAAAGACCAAAGCATCATCGTGGTGGAATCGGATAAGGCGACTGTCGAAGTGCCAAGCACGACTGCAGGTGTGATCAAGTCAATTCATGTCGAGCTCGGCCAGAACGTTTCTGAAGGCATTGCACTGATTACGATTGAAGCTGCAGGGCAGTCAGCACCTGCGACAGCTCCGGCTCCAAAAGCAGAAGTGTCAGTAGCTAAAGCTGTACCTGTACCAGCTGCAGCGCCAAAAGCTGAGACTGCTGCTGCACCTGAAACGCAAAATGCAGACAAGCTCACCAAAGAGCAGAACGCTGCCAATGCCAAAGTCTATGCCGGTCCCGCAGTTCGTAAGCTTGCACGTGAGCTGGGTGTGGTACTTGCTGAAGTCAAAGCATCTGGTCCGCATGCGCGCCTGATGAAAGAAGATCTGTTTGCATATGTGAAAACACGTCTGACTGCACCGGCACCTGCTGCAGTTGCGCCAGCCGCGGCTGCACCCGCAGGCTTGCCAAAACTACCAAGCTTTGATGCATTTGGTGGCGTGGAAGAGAAAGCCTTGACGCGTTTGCAGCAGGTTTCTATTCCGCAGTTGTCTCTCAATAATTACATCCCGCAAGTGACACAGTTCGACTTGGCCGATATTACTGAACTTGAAGCATGGCGTAATGAGCTGAAAGGCAACTTTAAGAAAGAAGGTCTAAGCCTGACCATTATGTCATTCATTATCAAGGCAGTAGCACACCTGCTGAAAGAAGAGCGTGAATTTGCAGGTCATTTGGCAGATGACGGTAAGTCAGTCCTGTTGCGTAACGAAATCCATATGGGGATTGCAGTCGCAACACCAGATGGTTTGACGGTTCCTGTACTGCGTAATCCAGATCAAAAATCCATTAAGCAAATTTCGAAAGAATTGGGTGAACTGGGTCAAAAAGCACGTGATAAGAAACTTTCACCGAAAGATCTGCAAGGTGCAAACTTCACGATTTCAAGTCTTGGAGCAATTGGTGGTACAGCGTTTACCCCACTTGTGAACTGGCCACAAGTTGCAATCCTGGGTATTTCACCTGCGACCATGCAACCGGTTTGGAATGGTGAGGGCTTTGATCCACGCTTAATGCTTCCATTGTCATTGTCATACGATCATCGTGTGATTAATGGTGCAGATGCGGCACGCTTCACCAATAAGTTAAGCAAATTGTTAAAAGATATTCGTAGCCTATTGATCTAATGCATTAATGCTTTAATAGAAAGACCCTGCTCCGGCAGGGTTTTTTTATATTACGATTTGTAAATATGGATACTCTTGATTATAATGAGCCTACTTCATTGGGGAGTAGCCGCCTTTTGCGCAAAGCGAAAGGGTGATGGTCAACATATTTGTCCTGAACCGGACATGGTCATCATAGCAAAGAACCAAATGAGCTTCTTGAAGCTTTCTTTTGTTGGCAAGACCTTTGATTTACCATTCTGCAGATTTTGGCTGGCGGGAAGGGTAAGTCATCGGTAGCACATGCCAGCCAGAGAAAGACACATGTACGAATTCCTTCTTTCAACTGCCGTCGTAGCACTTGCCGAAATGGGCGATAAGACCCAATTGCTTGCCTTGCTGCTTGCCGCGCGATTCAGAAAGCCTGTTCCTATTCTTATTGCGATCTTGCTAGCGACCTTGATTAACCACGGTTTGTCTGCGGTATTGGGTCAGTGGATTACCACGGTCATCAGTCCAGATGTGTTGTTATGGGTTGTTTCAATTGGTTTTATTGCCATGGCGATCTGGATGCTGATTCCGGATGAACTTGGTGATGAATCTTCTAGCATCAATAAATGGCAAAAATTGGGGGTGTTTGGTGCGACCTTTATCCTATTCTTCCTGGCAGAAATTGGTGACAAAACCCAAGTTGCAACTGTAGCCCTGGCAGCACGTTTTGACAGTGTGCTTTGGGTAATGCTGGGAACCACAATAGGTATGATGATTGCCAACGCACCGGCAGTTTTTATTGGGGATAAGCTGGCAAACCGCCTGCCAATCGCCTTGATTCACAAAATTGGTGCGTTGATCTTCTTGTTGATTGGTATTGGTACCTTGCTCAAACATTATTATTTCTAATTCATAAGAATAATATATTAAATCCTGAGCTAAAAACTTGGGATTTTTTATTGTGAAGTAGCTCTCAAAATGCTGATAAATAAGGCTATATAGACATTTTTATTTATTGTAAGTTTCTCTGAATACTTATATGTTAACAACAACACAAAAATCATTTTTAAATGTATAAAATTGGGGAAAGTTATGGCTTTTGAACGTACCACATCACAGGTTTTATTCGATGATGGCATCCACAAGTGCATTAGTTTTACCAGCCTGGTAAAAGGTGAAGGCGTTCAGGCCAACCAGTTTTTAATTATTGATAATAACCGTGCGGCAGTACTGGATCCGGGGGGTGACCTGACTTATGTGCCGCTCACCATGGAACTGAACAAGTATACCCGTCTGGCCAATCTGGACTATGTCATGGCCTCGCATCAGGATCCAGACATTATCACTTCGATGCCGCGCTGGTTAGTCTATACCGATGCCAAAGTGGTCGCGTCCAAGCTCTGGGCACGTTTCTTGCCGCACCTGAACTCGGCCTTTATGAGTGACCGCATGAAAGGTAACTGGTTAGATCGTCTGGTGGAGCTGCCAGATCATGGCCAGATTATCAAACTGGGCAATTCCAATATTGTGGCAATTCCTGCTCATTTTCTGCATTCAGTCGGTAATTTCCAATTCTATGACCCGATTGCAAAAATCCTGTTTTCAGGCGATATGGGCGCGTCTATGGTCGAAGACGCTTCGCGTCCACTGGAAAACTTTGCGGCGCATATCCCGAAAATGAAGGGCTTTCACCAGCGTTATATGTGTAATAACAAGGTGATCCGTCTCTGGGTGCAAATGGTACGTACCATGGATGTAGAAATGATCGTGCCACAGCACGGTACACCGTTTGTGGGCAAAGAGCAGATCAATCAGTTCCTGGACTGGATTGAAACCCTGGAATGTGGCACTGACTTAATGGATGAAACGGTATTTACCTGTCCGGAATAACAGGAAAAATTAAAAAAATACTTGAGTGAAAAAACAACATTTTTTATATTTTCGGATTCCAAAAAATCTTTTTGATGACGAGAATTTATAAAAAATGTTGTCTCAAGTTCCAACACAGGATGCATGTTTAAGTTGTGGCGCATGTTGCGCCCATTTCAGGGTGTCGTTTTACTGGGCAGAGGGCATTCCGATGCCAGAGCACTATACGGAACCTGTTACATCGGTGTATTCGTGCATGGCAGGGACCAATCAGAAAAACCCACGCTGTGTTGCACTAGAAGGTACGATTGGTGAACAGGTCAGTTGTGGTATGTATGAGCTACGCAGTACTTCATGTAAGGAAGTACAGGTTGCTGATGTGCAGTGTAATAAAGCCCGCATTGCCCATAATATGATTCCATTCATCCAGATCGATCGGGATAAAGCCGAGAATGACGATAACTTTGAACGCGTCAGTTAAATTTTGAATTCAAGATTTTAAAAAACAGAGCTTCGGCTCTGTTTTTTATTGAATATAAATATTGGCATGCTTGAGCTTCAAATTTACAGGCAAAGTATTATCGCTGAATGATTGGTTTTTTATTTCACTATCTGTGGAAAAGAACAAGTGCATAAATGATTTTGTAAGCTTAATTATTCTTCTTGTTGGGTTGGAATATTTAAACTGTTGATTGAATAGTCGAATTTATAAATTTAGCCAGTTAAATTAGATCTAAGTCCAGATTTCGACAAAATAAATTTTGCAATTGCAATGAAATTTAGAGCTAAATTTGTTTATAATGGCGCACGGAAATTACCAGTGAGACTGTTATGTTGACCATCGTTCAAGACGCGTTAACCTTCGATGATGTCCTATTACTCCCTGCCTACTCTACTGTTCTCCCAAAAGATGTCTCTCTAAAGACACGCCTGACTCGCGGCATTAACCTGAATATTCCTCTTGTGTCTGCAGCTATGGATACGGTGACTGAATCCCGTATGGCGATTGCAATGGCGCAAAATGGTGGTATCGGTATTCTGCACAAGAACATGGATATTGCTGCACAGGCTGCTGAAGTACGTCGTGTGAAGAAATTCGAAGCGGGTATGGTGAAAGATCCAATCATTGTTACCCCAGAAACTACCGTTCGTGAGTTGATTGCCTTAACTCAGGCAAACAATATTAGCGGTGTACCTGTTGTTAAAGATGGCAAAGTGGTTGGTATCGTGACAGGTCGTGATACACGCTTTGAAACCAATCTTGAACAGCCAGTCAGTAACATCATGACAGGTCAGGATCGTCTGGTCACAGTTCGTGAAGGTGAGTCGAAAGAAAACATCCAGGCCTTACTGCAAAAACACCGTATCGAAAAAGTTCTGGTGGTAAATGAACAGCAAGAACTGAAAGGTTTGATCACGGTTACAGATTTCCGCAAAGCTGAAAGCTATCCAAACAGCTGTAAAGATGACTTAGGTCGCCTACGCGTGGGTGCTGCAGTTGGTACGGGTGCAGAAACACCAAGCCGTGTTGAAGCATTGGTTGAAGCTGGTGTAGACGTGATTGTCGTCGATACTGCACATGGTCACTCTGCTGGTGTGATTGAACGTGTACGTTGGGTAAAACAGAACTTCCCACAAGTTCAGGTGATTGGCGGTAATATTGCAACAGGTGATGCTGCACTTGCGTTACTTGATGCAGGCGCAGATGCTGTTAAAGTGGGTATCGGTCCTGGTTCAATCTGTACGACGCGTATTGTTGCCGGTATTGGTATGCCGCAAATCTCTGCAATCGATTCAGTTGCGAATGCATTGAAAGAACAGATTCCATTGATTGCTGATGGTGGTATCCGTTTCTCTGGCGATATGGCAAAAGCGATTGGCGCTGGTGCAAGCACCATCATGGTGGGTTCACTGTTGGCTGGTACCGAAGAAGCACCAGGTGAAGTTGAGTTCTTCCAGGGCCGCTACTATAAAGCTTACCGTGGTATGGGCTCATTGGGTGCGATGGCTGGAGCAACAGGTTCTGCAGATCGTTATTTCCAGGATTCTAAAGCGGGTGCCGAGAAACTGGTTCCAGAAGGCATTGAAGGGCGTGTACCTTATAAAGGCCCAATGGGTAACATCGTGCATCAGATGATGGGTGGTCTGCGTTCATCTATGGGTTATACCGGTTCTGCAGTGATTGAAGATCTTCGCCAAAATGCGAAGTTTGTGAAAATCACTTCTGCAGGTATGTCTGAATCTCACGTACATGACGTGACGATTACCAAGGAAGCGCCGAATTATCGCGTTGGCTAATTTCCTTTCTGCCCTCATTCGAAAAAAGCCGTCATACAAATGACGGCTTTTTTGTTTTGGTGTAAAGTGTCACACATTGTAAAAATGGATGATGGAAATCACCCAATAAGAAGTGAGACAACGATGAGTTATTTTGGCACCGATGGTATCCGTGGCAAGTTTGGCGAATTGCCAATTACGCCTGAGTTTGCGCTTAAATTAGGCTTTGCTGCAGGAAAGGTACTCAAGCGATATAGCAAGAAAAATAAACCGCTGGTGGTGATGGGGAAAGATACGCGTTTATCAGGCTATATTTTGGAATCTGCCTTGCAGGCGGGCCTGAACGCAGCAGGTGTTTATGTACATTTACTGGGTCCATTACCGACTCCTGCAATTGCCCATTTGACCCGTGCACTGCATGCCAGTCTGGGTATTGTTATTTCAGCTTCTCATAATCCGTATTTTGATAACGGGATTAAATTCTTCTCAGGTGAGGGCAAAAAACTGCCAGATACTTTGCAGGATGAAATTAATCAGGAACTCGAAAAAGAACTGGTGATTGAAGATACGGCGAATCTGGGTAAAAGTTTCCGTGTCAAAGATGCCAATGGCCGTTATATCGAATTCTGTAAATCGACATTCCCTTATCATTTAGATCTGAATGATTTAACGATTGTAGTGGATTGTGCCAATGGGGCAGCCTATAACGTGGGTCCTGCAGTGTTCCGTGAATTGGGCGCAAAAGTTATTGCAATGTTTGATGATCCTGATGGTCTCAATATCAATAAAGACTGTGGCTCAACTCATCCTGAGAATCTGCAAAAAGCAGTCATTGAATATCAGGCTGATCTTGGGATTGCCTTTGATGGAGATGCTGACCGTGTCATTATGGTCGACAAAAACGGTGAGCAGATTACTGGTGACCATATTCTGTATATCCTTGCGACTCAGGCCAAAAATAAGCCAGCAGGAATTGTGGGCACACTCATGAGTAATATGGCGCTGGAATTGGCTCTAGAAAAAGCCCAAGTCCCATTCTTGCGTGCCAAGGTGGGTGACCGTTATGTATTACAAGGTCTGGAGCAAAAGGGCTGGGTCACTGGCGGTGAGCCATCCGGTCATATCCTGACACTAGACAAGAGCACCACGGGTGATGCCATTATTGCTGCGCTACAAGTATTGACAGTGATGGTTGAGCAGAAGAAAGCTCTGCATGAACTGGTAGCGGATTTCCGCTTGTTACCGAACGTATTGGTCAATGTGCGTCTGGACGCCATGTTTGATCCGTACGCCGTCCCTGCGCTTGCTGCTGAATTTGAAAAAGCAGAACAACAGCTGAAAGGCCATGGCCGCTTGCTGATTCGTAAGTCAGGTACTGAGCCGGTTATTCGTGTTATGGTGGAAGGCGAAGACCTGGATGAAGTCACTACACTGGCCCATTCATTGGCAGATGCTGTACGTGCCAATGCTGCCTAAACTTGCTGACTGATTATAGAGAGATGGAATGACTGATTTAATTAAAGATCTGAGTGAACTACGTCTGAATTATCAGAAAGGCGAGCTGCTTGAGGATCAGGTTAAACTGGATCCACATGAACAGTTTTTGTTCTGGTTTAACCATGCCCTGGCAGCGCAACTGCATGAGCCTTATGCCATGTCACTGGCTACGGCAAATGCGCAAGGTCGTCCGCATGTACGCACAGTCTTACTGCGTGGGGCGACTCCAGATGGTTATGCTTTCTATACCAATTATGATAGCCAGAAAGGGATGGACCTTGAGGTAAATCCTTATGCTGAGCTGCTATTTTACTGGCAGGAGCAGGAACGACAAATCCGTGTTTCTGGGCGTGTAGTTAAAATCTCCAAAGAAGAATCCACAGATTATTATCATAAGCGTCCACGTGACAGTCAGATTGCTGCGCATGTCAGTACGCCCCAGAGTGGCGTGATTGCCAGTCGTGATGAGCTGCAGCAGCGTTTCTGGGACTACCATGATACGATGGCGAACCAGGAACAGCTTGATAAGCCAGAATTCTGGGGTGGTTACCGTTTAGTACCTGATTATTATGAATTCTGGCAAGGACGTCCAAATCGTTTGCATGATCGTCTGAGTTATACCAAGAATGACGATGCCTGGACATTGCAGCGACTGATGCCATAAATGCCAAAACTTGAAATCAAGCAGCGCCCTTTACTGACCCGTCCTGAATCTTTTCAGGACGTACCGTCTTTTATTGCAGAGATTCTGGCACGCCGTGGAGTGGAATCGCAGCAGGAGCTTGAGCTGAAACTCAAGTATCTGTTGGCACCGAGCATGAAAGGCTTGCCGGAAGCCATTCAGCTGATCGATGCAGCGATTGATGCAGGTCAGAAAATCGTGATTGTCGGTGATTATGATGCCGATGGTGCCACCAGTACGGCATTAATGCTGCTGGCACTGCGTGATATGGGAGCGGATGTTAATTATCTGGTCCCAGACCGTTTTAAATATGGCTATGGCTTAACGCCGGCAATTGCTGATCTGGCATTTGCCAGTTTTACCCCTGATCTACTCATTACTGTGGATAATGGTATTTCCAGTCATGACGGGGTAAAACAGGCACAAGATCATGGTATGCAGGTGATTATCACTGATCACCATCTTACCACCAAACCGACACCTGCTGCTGAAGCGGTGGTCAATCCAAATCAGCTCGGTTGTGAATTTCCAAGCAAGGCACTGGCTGGGGTAGGCGTGGCTTTCTATGTATTAGCCAATCTGTCTACCCATCGTAAGAAGCTTGGTAAGTCTTCTACAGTAATCACCAATTATCTGGATCTGGTGGCACTGGGAACCTATGCAGATGTAGCTAGCCTGGACTATAACAACCGTATTTTGGTTGATGCTGGGCTGAAGCGGATTCAGCAGCACTTATGCCGTCCAGGGATTAGTGCACTGCTGGAAATCGCAGGGCGGGATGCAGCAACGTTAAAAGCCCAAGATCTCGGTTTTGTACTCGGTCCGCGCATTAATGCGGCTGGACGTATGGAAACCATGGATATCGGGATTGAATGTCTACTCGCTAAAGATCTGGCAACTGCTTATCCACTCGCAGAACAGCTGAATCAGCTCAATGTCGAGCGCCGTCAGGTCGAAGGCAAGATCAAGCAGGAGGCGCTGGCTGAACTGGAAAAAATCCAGCTGGATGAAATGGAGCTGCCAGCTGCCCTGATCATGTTTGAACAGCATTGGCATCAAGGCGTGATTGGAATTGTCGCTGGACGTTTAAAAGAACAGTTTCATCGTCCAAGTATTGTTTTTGCTGCAGATGCAGATGGCATTCATATCAAGGGTTCTGCACGTTCAATTGAGGGGATTCATAT
The DNA here is from genome assembly GCF_000369585.1 of Acinetobacter sp. CIP 101934. Lineage (NCBI taxonomy): Bacteria > Pseudomonadati > Pseudomonadota > Gammaproteobacteria > Moraxellales > Moraxellaceae > Acinetobacter > Acinetobacter sp. CIP 101934. Next base: position 330,079 of record NZ_KB850094.1, read on the forward strand.
CCGTGATGCGATTGAGCGGGTGGCTGAACAAAATCCACATATTGTCAGTCACTTTGGTGGGCATGCAGCTGCGGCAGGCCTGACCATTAAAAAAGCACATTTTGCTGAATTTAAGCAGACCTTTGAACAGTTAATAGGCAGTATGGATGAAAGTCTGTTTACTGCAACGTTATGGACTGATGGTGAGCTGCCAGCCTCTGCATTTCAGATTGATACAGTAGATCTTCTGCATAATCTGAGCCCATGGGGACAGAAATTTCCACAACCTATATTTGAAGGCATATTTAAAGTATTGGATTATCGCTGGCTTAAAGAGGTACATCTGAAGCTGCGAGTGGCGCTGGAAAATGGACAAGTGGTGGATGCGATTGCCTTTAATGCAGCCAGCAAATATCAGTTTGACCCAATACAGGACAATGTACGTCTGGTCTATGAACTGGACAAAAATGTCTTCAATGGCAATGTCAGTTTGCAGATGCGGATTGCACATCTGGAACAGTAAATAAAAAAAACCGCCCAAAAGAGCGGTTTTTTTATACTCTGTAATATTTAATTAGAAGCGATAGGCGCCACGTACACCGAAGATGTCAGCATTGTCACCAAAAGCAATACCACCTTCTAAACTAAATTGCTGAGAAAAGAATTTTTTAGCACGTATACTAAATACGTCAGTACCTTCTAAGTCAGAATCAGTATATCCAATACCTACACTAAAGGTTTTATCTAGATATAAATCAGCTCCCAAATTATACGCATCGATGTCACCGAAACTGGCACCAGCTTCAAAATTCATATCATAAGTTCCAACTTGAGTTACATATTTCGCACGTAACGTTGGATCAATTTCATCATCTGCATTATCCTCAGAAATGCCGATAAGTCCTAAAGCAACTAATAAACCAGGAACTGGTAAGTAGCCTGCTTCAGCGCTATAACTGGTTAAATCCCCAAAATCATTATCAAAATGAGAAAGACTACCGCGCAAGTAAAAATCTGAATTTGGAACAAAGTATTCAATACCTGCTTGAATCCCAAAAGTCTCTGAGTCATCTACATAACTTAAAGCACCATTTATATTGCTCGCGCGATTTAAGAATGCAGCTTCGTTTAAAGGGTAATTTTTGATTTGAACTGGGCTGAAGTAATGAGTGCCATCAATCGAAAAACCTACATCTGAACCACCTTGGTCGCGGTCTAGGATCTCAATAGTGCCACCTACTTCAGTCTGATAAGCATGGCTCAAACCAAATGTACCCAGCAGGGCAGTTACAAGTACAATTTTTTTTAACATGTAAAAGTCTCGGTTGTTATTGATAAAACTTGAAATTTTATACTTGTAACAAATTGTATGTTTTTTATTCTTATGGTCAAGACCATTGGTCTTATTTTGGTGCATTAAAAAAGCCCCTCCGAAGAAGGGCTTTTTTATTAAAGCTATGTCTAACTTAGATTAGAAGCGGTATTTTGCAGCTACACCAAATTTGTTGTAGTCATTATTACCTGCTTCACCAAAGCCTACACGGCCTTCAAGGCTAACTTGCTGGTTGATGAATTTACGTGCACTCACACCAAATTCACTACGGTCGATAACGTCATTGTTCTGATAGTCAGCACCAACGCTTAAAGTTTTATCGATAAAGTAGTCAGCTTTCAGGTTGTACTCATCAAGATCACCAAAAGCGGCACCAGCTTCAAGGTTAATGTCTTTACCGTTGCTTAAGGTAGTCACATATTTTGCACGAAGTGTTGGATCTACACCGTCATCACGGTCGTTATCCCATCCTTTCACACCAGCAGCAATCAATAAGCCTGGTGCTGGAAGGTAACCCACTTCTGCAGCATAAGTCGTCAGGTCATTATCGAAGTCATCATTGTCTTGCAAGTCATGACCACTCACCTTACCACCTAGATAGAAGTCTGAATTCGGTACAAAGTATTCTGCACCGACACCGTAACGATGTGCTTCAGCATCACCAATTTCATCATATTGGTATTCAGCTTTCACATTACTTGCACGATCAAGGAAAGCAGCTTCGGCTAATGGTGAATTACGCGTTTGTACAGGATTAAAGTAGTAAGTGCCATCTACACCGAAAGAGCCGCTTGAACTACCGTTGTCCGGATCTGTTAAGCCTGCTGATGCACCAATTTCTGCTTGATAAGCATGTGCTGCGGTACCCGTAAAAGCTACGGCTGAAATTAGTGCTGAAGCGATTGCTAATTTTTTCATGCGGATACTCCCCTCTGAAATTTTGGCTGGGATTTAATACATTTTTTGTTACAGTTTCAGTCTAGCCCAAATCGGCAGATCGTCAATCAAGGGAAAGTTACATTAATGTCAATACAGTAATTTTGTGTAATTTTATGATTTTAATTCATTGAAATATAAATAAAAAAAACAATGTTTTGTTTTATTAAAACTATGTAAAGATTGTGAATTTTAGAGATTTTGATTAATAAATAATCAGAAAATTTATGATGAAATAGACTGGTTGAGTTTTAAAAAATTAGAAATTTTTCGTTAATAAAATTCATTTTGAATGCATTTTCTCTCTATATGAAGATGAATCAACACTGCTAAATTGATTGAGTTGAATTATTGAAATAAATATTTATGGCAGGCAGAAATCATACAGATGTCCTGTTCAAACTGCGGGAAAGGACTGTGATATAATTGCCTGCTAAAAATTTATGCCTTATTGATTGAGAGAAATTCACGTGGAAATTAATCCTTATCTACTCCAGCTAAAAGACTTGAACGAACGTGGTCAAACACTACGGGGGTATCTTTGACTACGATCTGAAAAAAGAGCGTTTGGAAGAGGTTCTCCGTGAATTAGAAGATCCAGCCATCTGGAATGATCAGAACCGTGCGCAGGCTATGGCCAAAGAAAAAGGTGAGCTTGAGAATGTACTGAATGTACTGGATGGTCTGGCGAATCAGCTTGAAGATGCACAAGCCATGCTTGATCTGGCTGTAGAAGCCGATGAAGAAGCCATGCTTGAAGATGTTCAGGCAGAATTGACAACAGCAGAAGAAGAGCTGGCAAAGCTTGAATTCCGTCGTATGTTCAGTAATCCGATGGATCCGAATCCATGCTATGTGGAAATTCAGGCAGGTTCAGGTGGTACAGAAGCACAAGACTGGGCATCGATGCTGCTGCGTATGTACATGCGCTGGATTGAACGTCATGGTTTTAAAGCAGAAGTGATGGAAGAGTCTGACGGTGATGTAGCCGGGATCAAGTCTGCTACGATCCGGGTAGAAGGTGAGTATGCCTATGGCTGGTTACGTACCGAATCAGGTGTACACCGTCTAGTACGTAAATCACCATTCGACTCGGGTAACCGCCGTCATACCTCATTCTCTGCAGTATTTGTATCGCCTGAAGTAGATGACAATATTGAGATTGAAATCAATCCTTCAGATGTCCGTACCGATACTTACCGTGCCTCGGGTGCCGGTGGTCAGCACATTAACAAAACTGACTCTGCGGTACGTCTGACCCATATTCCAACCGGTATTGTGGTGGCCTGTCAGAACCAGCGTTCACAACATGCCAACCGTGACCATGCCTGGAAACAGTTACGTGCAAAACTCTATGAACTGGAAATGAGCAAACGTAATGAAGCGGCTCAAGCATTAGAAGACTCGAAGTCTGACATTGGTTGGGGTAGCCAGATCCGTTCTTATGTTCTGGATGACTCACGCATCAAAGACTTACGTACTGGGGTTGAAAACTCAAATACAGGTGCAGTTCTGGATGGTGATCTGGATAAATTTATTGAAGCAAGCTTGAAACAAGGCCTGTAAGCAGACCTTTTAACTCTCTGCGTAGCAAGGCAGATACAGTTTGTGACTCTTATATCTAAAATATTCGATATATAAATCGAAAAAATACGATATAATGGGATAAATGCTGCAATCAGCTTTGTTGCGCACGACTATGTGATGTGACTATGGACTTTGATCTGATCTTTAAAGCACTGGCAAATCCCACACGCCGGCAAATTCTGGAATGGTTAAAAACACCAGAGCAGTTTCTGTCTGCCGAAGAATGTGGCGGCTTTCAGCGTGGTGTTTGTGCGGGCCAGATTGAAAAATTAGGGCAAGTTTCGCAGTCCACCATGTCCAATCATTTGTCCGTGTTACAGCAGGCGGGATTAATTACCGCCACCAAACATGGGCAATGGTCATATTTCTCCCGCAACGAAGCTTTGATTCAGCAGTACATCGAACATCTACAACAACACCTCTAAAACATATCTGGAGGTCGGAGTCAGTATGGCTGAATTAAATACCCCCCTGAAACTGGGTGCGCTTGAATTAAAAAACCGTGTCATCATGGCACCTTTAACTCGTAGTCGTGCAACTGATGAGCGTGTCCCAACCGCGATGATGGCTGAGTATTATGCCCAACGTGCAAGTGCAGGCCTGATCATTTCTGAAGCGACTGTCATTTCTGAAGAAGCCAATGGTTACCGCAATACACCTGGGCTATTTACAGATGCACAGGTCGAAGGCTGGAAACTGGTAACCAATGCTGTACATGAGAAGGGTGGTTTAATCGTTGCCCAACTATGGCATGTAGGGCGTGTTTCTGATCCAGAGCTGTTAAATGGTGAAACACCGGTATCTGCAAGTTCAGTACAACAGGCCGGTCATGTCAGCCTGTTACGTCCTAAGCGCCCTTATGTTCTTCCACGTCCGCTGGAAATCTCAGAAATTCATGCCATTACCGAGCAATATAAGCAGGCTGCAATTCGTGCCAAAGACGCCGGTTTTGATGGGGTAGAGTTGCATGGCGCCAATGGTTATCTGATTGACCAGTTCCTGCAAACCAAGACCAATAAGCGTGAAGACCAATACGGTGGTTCTGTTGAAAACCGGACTCGTTTCCTGCTGGAAGTGGTGGATGCCTTGATCGAAGTCTGGGGCGCGGATCGTGTTGGTGTGCATCTGGCACCACGTGGTGATGAGCATGACATGGGTGATGATGATCCACGTGAAACATTTGGTTATGCAATGGAGCAGCTGGGCAAACGTCAAATCGCGTTTTTCTTTACTCGTGAATATCTGGCTGAAGACAGCATTTCTGAATATATGAAACAGCGTTCAGGTAGTGTGCCGTATATTGCTAATATGCGCTTGAGCCGTGAGGATGCTATTGAACTTTTAGCCTCAGGTAAAGCAGATGCGGTCTCTTTTGGTAAGGCCTATATTGCCAATCCGGACCTATACGAGCGTCTATTGCAAGATGCACCGCTGAACGAGCTAAAACTGGAAAATATGATCGGCAGTCAGGCGGCTGAGGGTTATATTGATTACCCGACTTTGGCAGAAGTAAAAGTTTTAAGCACAATAGAATAATCTGAAAATAAGCCACATCGGTTAACATGTCGATGTGGCTCTGTTATATTTTGCCGATTCACTCAATTTCGGGGCAACATTTGGCTACTCCTTTTTGGTACAACGCGGCACTGACACTGATCAAGCCTTTATATCAGTCACGTATTCGCAAGCGTGCGGAAAGTCCTGAACAACTACAACAGGAATTGCTTGAGCGTTTTGGTCCGTTTCAGACCCCAAAAAACAAACATGCCATCTGGTTTCATGTGGTTTCGGTTGGAGAGACCAATGCAGCACAGCCACTGATTGAATATTATTTAAAATCAGGCCATCCGGTGCTGGTGACGAATACCACTAAAACAGGTCAGGCACGCGCTAAATCTCTTTTTCTTAAAGAACCCTATTTAAATTTATTCCAGGCAGTTTATTTACCTGCCGATCAAAAACATCTGATTCAGGATTTTTATCAGAAATATCAGCCGAAATTATTGCTATTAATGGAAACTGAGCTCTGGCCAAATCTCATTGATCAGGCAAAGAATTATAAGGTGCCCTGTCTGTTACTGAATGCCCGTCTTTCAGAAAAATCAGCTCAAGGTTATGCCAAGGTCAAAGGGCTAACCCGTGGCATGCTGAACGCAATGCAGCAGCTATTGGCTCAGGATCTTGCAACCCAACAACGTTATATTGATTTAGGCATCGAAACTAAAAAAACCCAGATTTTAGGTAATATCAAGTTTGATATCACGGCACCACAGCAGTTTATTGAGCGTGCGAGTGAGTTAAAACGGGAATGGACTTTACAAGGCCGTAAGATCATTATCTTGGCCAGTACCCATGCACCGGAAGAACAGCAGCTGATGGCCGAATTAAAACCGGCTCTAGATACTGATCCAAACTTACTGTGTATTGTGGTGCCACGTCATCCGGAACGTTTTGATGACGTGTTTCAGGCCGCACAGGCTCTCAACTTAACTACCCAACGCCGTAGTTTGGAACAGAAAATTGAAGCGGATACTCAGATTTATCTGGCAGATTCAATGGGTGAGATGTGGCTATGGTATGCACTTAGCCAAGTCTGCTATGTCGGTGGTTCTTTAAATGAGCCTGGTGGTGGACATAATATTCTGGAGCCGATCGCACTAAATGTGCCTACGATTCTGGGTAAGAATTATTTTAACTTCCAGACTATTGTCGATGAGTTTGTTGAAGCTCAAGCTGTAGAAGTGGTAGAGAATGTTCAGCAGGCAGCTACAACTTTGCTGAAGATTCTCAATGATTCATTCAAGGCAGAAAGTTTAAATACCGCAGCACAAAAGATTATGCAGCAGAATCAGGGTTCGCTTGCCAAGCATATTGCAGTAATAGATCAGTATTTGTAAAACTGCACCACACTCGCATATATCGGTTTACTACTAAAAGTTTAATTGTAGAGATGACCTACTTTTCAGAGATGAAAAGTAGCAAAAATCTTTTGTTTGATTGAGGATACATCCATGTACCCCAATCAAACGGGTGATATCCATGTCACCTGTCACGAATGCCAATGGCGAGTTGTTATTCCTATATTGAGTTGTGATTCCTATATGACTCATTGTTGTGCTGATGATTGTCGTGCAGACAATGCGTTACTGAATTAAATCTTTTGATTGGTTTTTAGTTATGAACATCGTCCTGCTTGATCCTCGTCAAACCCAATCTGAGATTTGGGCGATCAGTGCCAAACGTCAATTGGAACATTTGCAACAGCATCTGGATATTCAAGTCGGTGATACGCTTAAAGTGGGTATCCGTGAAGGCAAACGGTATCTTACGGAAATTATCGAAATTACAGAAAAAACAGTTCGTCTCAAACCCTTAAAAGAAGAAGCTGTGCCTGCGAAGTTGCCAGTGACGCTGATTGTGGCTTTACCACGTCCGAAAGTGTTGCGTCGTTTAATTATGGATGCGGCGACACTTGGGGTAGAGAAGATCATTTTGCTGCATAGCTATCGAGTGGATAAAAGCTATTGGCAAACTCCATTTTTACAACAGTTAGATCATTATATAGAGCTGGGACTGGAACAGGCCGGGGATACGATTGCGCCGAAAATCGAATTCTATAAACGTTTTAAACCCTTTGTAGAAGATGTACTACCGACCTTGATTAGTACAGATTGCCCGGCTTATGTGGCGCATCCTTATGCTGAAAGCAAAATGCCTTTTGCAATTGAGCATCCGTGTACGGTGGTAATTGGACCAGAAGGTGGTTTTATTCCTTATGAAATAGATCTGCTTATAAAAAATGGCTGCCAGGCTGTGAGCCTTGGCAACCGTATTATCCGTACTGAAACAGTAATCCCTTATGTCTTAGGTCGACTGTTTAGCACGGCCTGAAGCATCTTCAGTATTTTCACCACGGTACACTTTTACTTCCTGTACAGGGTAAGGAATTGAAATGCCATGTTCCGCGAAGGCTTCAATCACATGTTCCTGAACGGTACTGATTGAATTACCTGTAGAATTTTCCTGGGTGTCGACCCACCAGGTTACCGTCAGATTAATCGAGAAGTCAGCCAGTTGAGTCACATTAACATTAAAAGCAGGCTGGCTGAGGATCAACTGATCCTTGTCCAGAATTGCCATAATGATACTCTTGGCTTTCTGTACATCATCTTCGTAGCCAATACCAACCACAAACTGACAGCGGCGGCGTGGATAAGCCGTATTTACCGTCACGGCACTGGTATAAACCGTTGCATTTGGAATCACAATACGGCGGCCATCGGGTGAGCGCAGGAAAGTTGCACGGATCTGAATATCTTCTACCGTCCCTTCCATGCCTGAGACAATAATGTCATCGCCAATTTTAAACGGTTCACCGAGCAGAATCAGCACGCCGGACAACAGGTTCTGGAAAATATCCTTGAAAGCGAAACCGATCGCCACCGAACCAATCCCCAAGGCACTCATCAGCTGCCCGGGTGTAAAGCCTGGAATAGCAATGACCATGGCAATCAGGAAGCCAATAAAAATAATTGCAGATGTACCGACACGGTTAAGTACCAATACCAGGTTCTGTTTACTGTAACTCCGTTCACCAATCGCTTTACGCACAAAAAACTTGAACAGCTTCGAAAGCAGATAAAAGATACTGAAAACTACCAGTGCGATACAGATATAAGGCAGGCGCTCCCAAAACGCCTCAATAAATTTATCGACGGTTGAATACGCATCATTATATTTAGCCGTGTGCTCAATGACGGTCTGAGCAGTTTTTTCAGTTGCTTGATGCAACAGCTCAGTGGTCCCTTCAGTCACTTGGCTTAGAGCATTGTCTTTTTCAGCCACGAGTATCCCGATTATAAAAAAATCGCATTATTTTGCCTGATTTTTACATTGAACTTAATAGAAAGTTGCATAGTCCTTGCGGGTGGTAGCAAAATTTAACATAAGCTTAAAAATATTCTGTCCCTTGCTGGATCACTTCCTGTGGGCTTTCCAGCTCACCACTTCCCATCATAAAGGATACCATGCTGCTAGCAGCAAATAGACTTAACACGGTCAATAGTATCATTAGCCAGGCGAGAATTTTTTCCCAGACTGCAGTTGGTCGCGGTGCACCAAAGCGGTTATGTCCTGCTGTGCCTCTTGCCAGCAGCAGATAGAAAATAAATAAAATATTAACCACCGGCACTAGCATCAGCAGCATCAGCCAGCCAGATTTATTCAGGTCATGCAGGCGGCGTGCCACTACCACAATATAGAAATACAGATAGAACACAACCAACAGCAGATAGCCCAAGCCAGCCAGACCAGTCAATGCATCAACAAACTGCCGATTATCCAGAGACAAGGTGGTCAGGCTGAAAATACCGCTGACCAGACTGAGGGCAATCGAAGCAAAGAAAAAAATGATATGCAGGAAAGCGTACCAGCCAATAAAGCTGAGCCGGCCAAAGCGCCCTTCAAGAGATAGCGGATTATCATTGGAAGGTGCCGGAGAGCGGGAGAAGAATGGCGAAGTATCTTTAGAGTTCATGGGCTGAGCCAGTTCAAGTAATTGAAAACAGGCAAACATGTTTGCCTGTAAGGAAGTATAAAAATTCAACACCATTATAAGATTAAACGGAATGGTGAGATACGAAAACTAGACAGGAATGTATTGGATTCACCTGTAAACCTATGTTTTAAATGAATTGATCAGAATACGACCAAAGCATGATTGTCCAATTTGAGATAAGCCGTTCATACTGAGCTATGCATAAAAAACAATCAATAACGTGGCATGAACCTCTCGTGATGAGAGGGAATAAGATCAAGGAAGTAAATAATGAAAGAGATCTATCCTGTACCAGCAGAATTTAAAAAAACCGCACGGACCACCGAGGCTGAATATTTCGAACGCTATCAGCGCTCTATTGAAGAACCGGATGAGTTTTGGGCCGAGCAAGCCCAGCGCCTTGACTGGATCAAGCCATTTACCAAAGTTAAAGACACCAGCTTCGACAAAGATAATTTCAAGATCGAATGGTTTGCTGATGGCCAGCTGAATGTCAGTGCCAACTGTCTGGACCGCCATCTAAAAGAGCATCCTTATAAGCCGGCAATTATCTGGGAAGGCGATCATCCATCCCGTCACAAGATTATCTCTTTTCATGAGCTGTATGATGAAACCTGCCGCTTTGCCAATGTTCTGAAAAAGAACGGCATCAAGAAAGGTGACCGTGTGGTGCTGTACATGCCAATGGTCTCTGAAGCTGCGATTGCCATGCTGGCCTGTGCCCGTATCGGCGCAGTACATTGCGTGGTATTTGGCGGTTTCTCGCCAGACTCGCTGGCTAGCCGTATTGAGGACAGTCAGGCGAAAATGGTCATCACGGCTGACTCTGGTATGCGTGGCGGCAAGCCCATTCCACTGAAAGCCAATGTGGATGAAGCCCTGAAAATTGCTGGTACTGAATCAGTAGAGCATGTCATGGTGGTGCATCGCACGGGTAATCCGATCGAAATGAAGGAAGGTCGGGATCTGTGGTATCACATGGAAATCATGACGGTCAATGAGATCTGCCCACCTGAACCCATGAATGCAGAAGATCCACTGTTTATTTTGTATACATCAGGCTCAACAGGCAAGCCAAAAGGGGTACTGCATACCACCGGTGGTTATTTGACGTATGTGAACTCTAGCTTTCGTGAAGTTTTCGACATCAAGCAGGATGATGTGTTCTGGTGTACCGCTGATGTGGGCTGGATTACAGGGCATTCCTATGTACTGTATGGTCCATTGTCGAATGGTACCACCACAGTCATGTTTGAAGGGGTTCCGCAATATCCAAGCTGGGCACGCACCGGGCATATCGTGGACAAACACAATGTCACTATTCTCTATACCGCACCCACTGCGATTCGCGCCATGATGCGTGAAGGGGATGCCTTTGTGCGTGAAAGTGACCGCAGCAGCCTGCGCCTGCTCGGTTCAGTCGGGGAACCGATTAATCCGGAAGCCTGGAACTGGTACTACAGTGTGGTAGGTGAAAGTCGCTGTCCGATCGTGGATACCTGGTGGCAAACCGAAACCGGTGGTTTCATGATTACCCCATTGCCGGGTGCAACCGATCTGAAACCGGGCTCTGCAACCCGGCCATTCTTTGGTGTACAGCCAGCGATTGTTGATGCTGAAGGCAAAGAGATGGAAGGTGCCGTGGAAGGTAATCTGGTGATCAAGGATTCCTGGCCAGGTCAGATGCGCACCATCTGGGGTGATCCGGAACGCTTTATCGAGGCGTATTTCTCGACTTATCCGGGCACCTATTTCACGGGTGATGGTGCGCGTCGGGATGAAGATGGCTATTACTGGATTACCGGTCGTGTCGATGACGTGCTGAATGTATCCGGTCATCGTCTGGGAACAGCTGAAATTGAAAGTGCGCTGGTGGCACATGAGTCTGTAGCTGAAGCTGCAGTCGTGGGTATGCCGCATGATATTAAAGGTCAAGGCATCTGTGCTTTCGTGACTTTACAGGCAGGAACCGAGAGTACGGAAGAACTGCGTGCTGAACTGGTGGCCTGGGTGCGCAAGATTCTTGGACCAGTCGCGACGCCAGATGCACTGCACTGGGCGCCAGCATTACCGAAAACTCGCTCTGGTAAAATCATGCGCCGGATCTTGAGAAAAATTGCAGCGAATGAACTGGATAGCTTAGGTGATACTTCAACTTTAGCTGAACCACAGGTGGTGGATAACCTGATTGCTGAAGTGCAAAGAACAGCTTAAATTTTTGTAAAATCAAGAGAATACCGGCTTTCTTTAGCCGGTATTTTTATATCACTGATAAGCTCTGCATGCTTTCGGATATGGGCTCCGAGTTTGATCTGTTAAGCTTCTGGCATGCTGTAGATAGCTGAAATGAGTACAAAAGAATGAATGTGCGACAACAATACCTGAATCAATCTCCGCTTGATATTGCTCAGTCTCTGGCAGATCAGTTTGCCCTGAGCGCAGCTGAACGTGATAAACAGGGGGGCAATCCCAAGCAGCAACGCGACCTGATTCGTGACAGTGGCTTGCTCGGGTTGTCTATTCCAAAGCAATATGGCGGGCTGGGTGCAGACTGGCAGACAATTTTCCAGACCATTCAGGCAATTGCACGCGTAGACAGTTCACTGGCACATGTTTATGGCTTTCATCATTTATTGATTGCGACGGTACAGCTGTTCTCACAGCCGGAACAATATAGTCCCTGGTTTGAACAGACTGCACGTGAAAACCTATTCTGGGGCAATACCTTAAATCCGCTGGATCGCCGTACGACAGTTAGTAAAACTTCTGACCAAGAATATATCTTCCATGGAGACAAGAGCTTCTGTTCAGGTTCAATCGACTCAGACATCCTGCTCTGTTCAGGTTATAACGAAGAGGGCCAACTACTGATTGGCGTAATTCCAACCCAGCGTGAAGGCGTCAGCTTCCTGGGTGACTGGAACAATATGGGCCAGCGTCAAACTGACAGCGGTACCAGTCATTTTGAACAGGTGAAAATTCACAAAGATGAGCTGTTATTGAATCCAGGGCCATTGAGTACACCATATTCTAGCCTGCGTCCATTGATTGCCCAGCTGATTTTTGTGCATATGTTCCTCGGTGTAGCGGAAGGGGCCTTTGAAGTAGCCAAGCAGACGGTACAAAGTCAGAAAGCCTGGTCGAAATCACTGGTTGAAAATGCAGTCAATGATCCCTTTACCCAGAAGCATTTTGCCGATTTTTATGTACAGCTAGAAGGTGTACGTCTATTGGCAAACAAAGCCATTCAGACTTTGCAAAAGGCTTGGAATGTTGGCCCTGATCTAGCAACTGAACAGCGTGGTGAAGTATCTATTGCCATTGCCACCGCAAAAATTGCCGCAACCAATACTTCACTGTATATCACTCAGAATATTTTCCAGGTCATGGGCGCACGGGCAACGACTGCCAAACTGAATCTGGACCGTTTCTGGCGCAATGTACGCACCCAGACCCTGCATGATCCGGTGGATTACAAATATCAGGAAATAGGTGAATGGGTACTGACGGGTAAAGTGCCTGATCCAAGTTTTTATTCTTGATTCATCTTTTAAAAAGCCTCCATTTGGAGGCTTTTTATTGGTCAGTATTCTGACTTAAATTTGTTTAAATACTTCGATTGCCCGGACGCGGGACTGTTTTAAATCGACAATCGGTTTTGGATAATCCAGCCCTAAATCTGGATTTTTGGCATAAGGTTCATGAATGGTTTTAGCATCCAGATGTGCCAGTTCTGGAACCCATTCACGGATATAGTCGCCGTTGGGATCGAAACGCTGTGACTGATTCACCGGATTAAAAATCCGGAAATAAGGTGCTGCATCCATGCCGGTCGAGGCACACCATTGCCAGCCGCCATTGTTAGCAGCTAGGTCACCATCAATCAGATGTTGCATAAACCAGGCTTCGCCCAGCCGCCAGTCGATCAACAGGTTTTTGCTCAGAAACATTGCAGTAATCATACGTACCCGGTTATGCATCCAGCCCGTTGCCAGCAGCTGGCGCATACCAGCATCAACAATCGGAATCCCCGTCCGGCCTTGCTGCCAGGCAGCTAAATCTTCTGGAGCATCACGCCATTCTATCGCCTTGGTATTTTCCTTAAATGGCTGATGTCTGGACACTTTAGGAAAATCGTGCAGGGTATGCTGGTAAAATTCACGCCAGAGCAGTTCATCCAGCCAGGTCTGCTGACCGACATCTTCAAGCTGGAAATAACCTTGAGAAGAGGTGAATAAAGCCTGCACACACTCCCGGATTGAAAGAATACCGATATTTAAATACGGCGATAACTGGCTGGTACCACCGATCGCTGGAAAATCCCGATCGGTTTTATAATCCTTTAGCCGGTCTGCGATAAATTCATTCAGTAATTCAAAGGCGTGTTTATCTTCAACTGGCCAATACGGGTTGGCTGTTTCTGGCCGATAAGCCTCAGAAAATTTATCCAAATTAAAATTAAACTGAGAAAGATCGAGTTGTAACTTAGGCTGTGCTTCAATATCTGGATAACAGGAAGGCACATCGATAAGCAGTCGTTCATAGCATTTCTTTTTAAATGCACTAAACACCTGATAAGGCTGCTGGCTCTGATTGCGAATCGAACCTAAAGGAAACAGGGTACGATCTTCATAGTATTCACAACTAATCTGATACTGTTGCAATAATTGCTCGACAGCCTGATCACGCTGCTGCTCATTAAGCCCGGTTTCGATATTGCAGTGCACGGTGCTGATCTGAAATTGCTGGCACAGTGCCAAAAGCTGCTCTGCAATATCTTTCCAGAGCGGAATATTTAAAATCAGAAGAGGGATATTCAATGCTTCTAGCTGCTGTTTCAGGATTTTTAGCCGGCGCAGATAGAAGTCGATCTTGATCGGTGCATCCTGATGCAGTTGCCATTGTTCAGGTGACAGGATGACCAGCGCCAGACATTGCCTGCTTTGTGCTGCATGCCATAAGGCAGCGTGGTCATGAAGGCGTAAGTCGTTCTGGAACCAGATCAGATGCATGACAGTTTTCTAAATCAATAAGATGCCATGCATTCTAGATAATCTGATCAAACAGAAATAGTAGAGAAATATTAACGTGATAGGAGCTGAAGTTTGTCACTATCAGCTCTGAAGGTATTAGCCTTTGGCGAGATGGATATTTTCCAGCGTATCTACCAGAGTTCGGGTCATCTGGTCAATTTCATAATTCACTTCATCACCAACCTGAACAGATTTCCAAGTCGTTAGGCGTAGGGTTTCTGGAATCAGGTCAATCGAAATCTCACTTTTGACACGATCGACACGGTTCACCGTCAGGCTGCAGCCATTCAATCCGATAAAACCTTTCAGGAAAAAGTATTTGATATTGCCAGCTGGAATCTGTAGGTTGATATGCAGGGTTTCACCGCGACGCTCGATCTGGGTGACCTGAGCTGTGCCTTCAATATGCCCGTACAGATTATGACCGCCATTTTCCGTACCGACTTTTGCCGAACGTTCAATATTCACTTCATCACCGACTTTAAGCGATTTTAAGGTGGTGAGTTCAAGCGTGACATTAGAAATATCAAAATGAATCTGTTGCTGTTCACGGTCAATCGTGGTCACGGTCAGGCATACACCATTTACTGCGACACTGGCACCAATAAATACATCTGCAAAGAAACCTTGCTGATCACTGACAATGATCGTAATAAAGCCATCGCCTTTGCGAATTTCGACGACCTTTTCCAGGCCTTGGACAATACCGGTATACATAGTTAAAACATCTATTCTTGCAATTGCATCACATTGTAGGGAGGAATACAGAATCCGGCTAGCGTTGTACTGTACTGCCTGGTTTTCTGCCCAGATAAAAAAATCCCCTAAGCCGAGCCTTAGGGGAGTGAATGGAAAGCGCTGAGATTTGTTGGAATACTTATACGAGCTCAGCGTCTTCTTGTTGCACAGCCGTTGCCTGTTGTGCTTCAAGTTCACGGACCAAAGGCAAGACCTTTTGGCCAAAATATTCAACTTCTTCAATAAAGTGCAGGAAGCCAGACAGAATTAGGTCCACACCGACTTTTTTCAGTTCGATGATGCGTTCAGCAATTTGCTGCGGTGTACCAATCAGGTTGGTACGGAAGCCGTCATTGTATTGAACCAGATCTTCAAAAGTAGACTTGGCCCAGTTACCTTCACCTTCTGCGGTTGCTGCACCTGCTTCCCGCGTTGCATCACTAAAAGATTTCACAGCCTGGACATTGGCCTTAGCAATGATTTCCTGCAGTACAGCTTGTGCTTCTTCCTCAGTATCACGCGCAATAACGAAGGCATTCACACCGATTTTCACCTGGTGATTGTTGGCTTTGGCCTTTTCCCGGATATCATCAATCTGTTTTTTCAGTTCTTCAGGTGTGTTGCCATTGGTGAAGTACCAGTCGGATACACGTGAAGCCATATCGCGTGCAGCGCGGGAGCTGCCTCCCTGGAAAATTTCAATATGCGGTTTTTGTAGCGGTTTTGGACTCAAGCTATAGTCATTAAATTGGTAGTACTTGCCATTAAAACTGAAATGATTTTGAGTCCAGACACCTTTCAAACTGCGAATAAACTCTTCTGAACGGGCATAGCGCTGATCATGCTCCGGCCATTCTTCACCAATCGCATCAAACTCACCGCGGAACCAGCCACTGACCACATTAATTGCAATACGGCCATTGGTCAGGTGATCGATGGTTGCCAGCTGTTTAGCTGCTAGTGCTGGCTTCCATGGACCCGGTAGAATCGCTGCAATCACTTTCAAACGTTCAGTCTTGGCCAGAATACCGTGGCTAAAACTGACTGATTCATGCTGGTTTTCTGCATTATAGCCCGCAGTAAAACGGATCTGGGTCAGGGCATAGTCAAAACCAGCCTTTTCCGCTGTCTGTGCCAGACGTACATTATAGTCATAGCTCCAGTCGGTGCGCTGCTCGATGTTACTCACCACCAGACCACCGCTCACATTTGGAACCCAATATGCAAAAGTAATATGTTTATTATTTGACATCCTTCTCACCCTCTAAAGAAGTTATTCATTAAGCAACTTGAGTTTTTGGTGCTTTTTTGCTGTGTAAGCGGGACTCTGCTGCATCCAGGCTAGGCACTGCTGCTGAAGGCAGTACTTCTTCCTGTTCGATCTGTTTATTGATGCCCAGGTTCTGGTTGGCTTGTTGAGACTTTTCTTTAATCACTTCAGCACGTTGACCTTTGGCTGGTGCCCATTCCAGGATTGGTAACGCACGTGCGACAGCCAGTGTGATACGTGCGCGAAGCAGTTCGCTGTGAATGGTATATTCAGGTGTGAAGTCACGATCCGTTGCGTACACACCAATTGGTAATGTTTGTGCCTGAAAGAAGCTGAATAATGGACGTAATTGATGTTCAAGCACCAGTGCATGACGGTCACTGCCACCGGATGCTGCTAACAGGACAGGAACATCCACCAGTGCCGTTTGCTCTACAAAGTCAAAGAAGTGTTTGAACAGGCCAGTGAAAGAGGCACGGTAAACTGGAGTACCGACAATCAGTGCATCCGCTGCTTCTACAGCTGCCAAATCATCCTGAACGCGTTGCGGTAACTGGTTACGGTAGATTGCGCCACCCAGTAACTGACCAATTTCACTGAATTTAATGAAATGTACATTGATAGGTGTGGCTTCACCCAGCTCATCAATAATCGCTTGTACCAGCGCTTCAGTTTTAGAAGGATGATTTAAACCGCCAGAAACGGCAACGATATTGAGCGGCTTTTGTAGATCTTGATTTGACATTTTGGAACCTAAAAACGGGTTAGTCTCGGAATGAGCCTATTAATCCAAAATGCGCTCATGGGTGTAAAATAAGGAAAAGCTGAAAAGTTATCTAAATTTGAGATATAACTAAAATATTTGCTTTTTGGAAAGCCAATCGCAACTAATACATTGATATTTTGACTTATATTGAATAAGAATAAGAATTCTAGTCAGCTAATAATGCATATACAAAAAAATGATGAGAATTAAATAATTAGTGAAATACCGATATTTTAGAATTTATGTAACGAAACTGGATATTATTTTTAAAAATTGTACAGTCTTGCATATCGCTGACCTACCGACTACAGGTAGAATATAAGCTACCGTGCACAAGATCTCTCTCACGTCCTATGAATATTTTAATCGTTGATGATCATCCACTGTTTCGTCATGCTTTAATTCAAGCCGTTCGTTATAGCTTACCGCAAGCACAAATTCATGAAACTGCAGCAGTCAATGAATTTTATGAACGCCTGGAAAATGGTCCTGAACCTGATCTTGTGCTGCTGGATCTGAATTTACCGGGTGCTTCCGGCTTTTCTGCATTGGTGCATGTCCGTGCCCAATATCCTTCGCTTCCAATTATTGTGGTATCGGCTCACGAAGAAGTTAGCATCATTCAACGTGCTATTGCACATGGTGCGATGGGTTATATTCCAAAATCAGCACATCCAAGCCATATTGGTGAAGCGATTCGTGAAGTACTGGAAGGCGAAATCTGGTTACCGCCAAATCTCCCAGCCAACATGAACTTTGATCCGCGTGCGGCTGATGAAACTGCACTGGCTGAACGTATTCAGTCTTTGACCCCACAACAGTTCCGCGTATTGATGATGGTGGCAGAAGGTTTGCTGAACAAGCAGATTGCTTATGAACTGGATGTATCGGAAGCAACCATTAAAGCCCACGTGACGGCGATCTTCCGTAAGCTTGGCGTACAGAACCGTACCCAGGCTGTCTTGGCGATCAATGCGCTGAATATTGAAGAAAAGAAAATTTAAGCTTTTCGAAGCGCCAAAAAAGACCTCCGCAGAGGTCTTTTTTTATGGTCTGAATATCTGCTTTTAGGCAATACAGTCCTGTTTTGGCGTAAGGTCCGCACAGAACAGCGGGTTCAAGGCACATTGCAGTTCATCAATCTGTTCCTGAGTCACATAGCCTTTTGACATCAGGTATTCAGCAACACGGTCGTCACGCAGACTTAGAAAAGCTGCATCATACACACCCAGGTCGACAAACAGCGCAGCCGTTTCCAGGCTGTTAAAGCGATCCAGGTAAACATCATTGCCATACATCAGGAAAATATGATCCTGTTCTGACTTTGGATCGACGCGTAGGCGCTCTGCCAGCTCGATTGGTGAGGTTTTAATAAAGAGCAGCTCAGAAAGTTCATCAAACTGTGAGGTGTCCAGCTGGTCATCACCAGTTTTAACCTTGGCCAGCCATGCTTTAAATACCAGTACCGCACCACCGCGCAATAACATGCTCCAGATCTGATGACGGGTATCTTCACTTAAATCTGCAGCTTCGGTTTCCAGAGACTGAATCAGCTTCGATTCCTGCTCTGCCAGACGCTCGAACAGCCCCAGACCTTGCGGTTTATAGGCAAAAGGCTCAAACACATCAAAGTGCAGCTCATCAAATACCTGTAGGGCGAGAGGAACTGCAGATTGATACAGGGTTTCTAGCGCTTCAATTTGAGCAGGATCAAGTTTGCTGTACTTAAACAGATTATTCCAGTCGATTGCCGGCAGCATGGCATTGGCACCGTATTGACGATGAAACTGTCGGCTCTGATTGATCTCAGTAATAGCGTCTAAGCTCATGATTAGTCATCCTTTATGCAGTAATAAATGATCAGCTGACATGCGGATGAAGAATATAGGCATGAATAGATACTGATCGTTTCTAAGTCATATTTTTAGAGCGAAATAGGGGCATGAAAAAATACGACTAAAGTTCAAACAATCAAGTTAATCCTATATTAGTTTATATAAAATAATAACTTACAATATTGTAACCAAGTACACACAGGTTCACGTCAGGAATGGTGAAGTTTTGCCATAGCGATTTTTAAAATGATGTTTTTGGTCAATTGATGTAAGGATTTTTAGCCTGATTCTGATATTTTTGGCACATACGCTTAAAAATCATGCAAATATTGAAATTTTTTGTGACATTTAATATAAAAAGTGCCTGCTTTAAACGGTAAAACAGGCACTTATCGAAACCATAATCACTTAACTGTCTGAGATTTTTAAACCCGATAACCATGAACGTAATGAAGCAGGTTTCAGCGGTTTTTTCAGCAGCACAATATTCAGTTCCTTAAGCTGCTGTGGCAGTTCAGGATCAGAATCCGCAGTGATCAAGGCAACCGGTACATTTGGCTTACGATTATCTACGATAAAGTCCAGGCCGCGTTGGTCATGATTCAAATGCTGATCCACCAGCCAGACCTGAATATTTTCCTGTTCAATCATCTCCTGTGCCTGTTTAGGCTCTGTAGCTTTAAATACCTGATATCCCCATTTGGTCAGCAAGGTCGACATACCTTCCAGAATGGTTTCATCATTGTCCAGACACAGCACTTTAAAGGCTTTGGATTTCAACGGTACTGCCTGCACTGGAGCCGCCACGACTTTTGGTGCCTCAGTGAGCGGTACTTCAATCATGAAGCAGGAGCCTTTGCCATATTCAGAGTAGACGTGTACCGGATAGTCCAGCATGCTGGTCATACGCTGCACAATCGCCAGACCCAGCCCCAAACCTTGTTCACCCCACGGAGAGGTATGACCACAGCGCTCAAATTCCTGGAACAGCTTGATCCGCTGTTCTTCGGCAATACCCGGTCCGGTATCCCATACGCCAATACGGATATGATTCGGTTTGCTGCTGGAGCGCAGTACACCCACAATCACTTTGCCGCTAGCGGTATAACGGAGCGCATTGCTGACAAAGTTCTGGATAATCCGGCGAATCCATTGTGGATCAGTATCAATCCAGAACTGCGCATCATGCACACTGAACTTGATGCCACGCTGGGCTGCAATCGACTTGAATTGCAATTCCAGATCACTGAGCAGATCATGCAATGGATAAGCTTGACGCTTCGGCTGAATCGTTCCACCTTCCAGACGGGCAATATCCAGCAGGGCAGAAAGCATGCTTTCTGCACCATACAAGGCACGGTCCAGCTGCTGTAAGGTCTTGCGATCTTCTTCGCTTTGCACACTTTGTTCCAGTGCCGTACTGAACAGACGTGCTGCATGCATCGGCTGTAACAGGTCATGACTGGCTGCTGCAATAAAGCGGCTTTTGGACATATTCGCCTTGTCTGCCTGTTCACGAGCCAATTGCTGTTCGGACAAGGCATCCGCAAGCTGCTGGGTACGATCACGCACACGTGCTTCCAGTACGGCTTCATTTTCACGGAAGGCGGTAATATCCGCAAAGGTCGTAACAAAACCACCGCCTTCAATCGGATTACCACGCATCTGAATCACACGGCCATCTTTACGGATCCGCTCGAATTCATGTGCACTACCAACCTGCATCCAGTGAATCCGTTTACGCACATGTTCTTCGACCGAACCCGGCCCACATTCACCGCGCTCGGCGTTATAACGAATCAGGTCAGCGATAGGGCAACCAACATAGACAATATCTTTTGGATAATCAAACAGCTTCAGATACTGATTGTTCCAGGCCACCAGACACATGTTTTCATCGACGACACTGACACCTTGGGTCATATGGTCGATCATGGTCATGATTAGGTTCTGGTTAAAGCGCTGCCACTGGGAAGCTTGGTCAAGAATGTTGGCAACCTGACCAAGAGCCAGACCGTTATTTACCATCGCAGTGGTCAATAAGGTACGCGCTGAGGCAGCACCGATCGTGCCAGCCAGATATTGCTCGGTAAAGCGCCACCACATGCCATTGGCACTGCTATTTTCATTCAGCTCGACATTATTCTGGGTACAGAATTGCTTGAATGCACGCGTGGTGGGTTCTTCACCGGTAATGCGTTTGGCCAGCGTAATCAGGTCACCGACTTTTAAACGGGCCACATCCTGATGAGAATAGCTCACTTCAGTAGTTGGACTCTGTGAAGGCAGGGGTTTGGTTTCATAGTAGAAGAAACTTTCCGCCTGAATCTGCTCTGCCACACTTGGACGGAAGATGCGTGACACCCAAATGTAAAGCAGTAAATTGAGACCGAGTGACCACACCACACCATGAGTCAAGGAATCAAAGGATTCAAAACCCAGTAATGCTTCAGGACGAAGCCAGTTGAGTGCCAATGGACCATAATTGAGAAAGTCGTGGCTAAACTGCTGATATGTTTCGGGCAGGCTACGCAGAATGGTCGGGAACAGTAAGGTATAAGCCCACAAAGCAAAACCGGTCAGCAAGCCGGCATAGACACCCTGTTTACTGCCACCCCGCCAGTACAGACCACCAATTAGGGCAGGGGCAAACTGTGCCACCGCACTAAAGGCCAGCAGACCGAAGATAGAAAGCTGATCAATATCATTAAAGAAATTGAAGAACAGGAAGCCCATCAGCATTACAGCTAAGATAGAGATGCGTCGGGTAAATTTCAGTACCAGTGGCAGACGTTTGTCATGGCGTGAAATCAGGTTAAAACGCCACAGCGCCGGCATGATCAAGTCATTACTCAGCATGATCGATAGGGCAACGGAAGACACCAATAACATCCCGGTGGATGCCGAGAATCCTCCGAGGAAGGCTAATAGCGTCAGCCAGTCCTGATTATAGCTTAGAGGCAAAGACAGGACTGCTACGTCTGGAATCGCCAGATAATGTGGTGCCGCATGCAATGCCCAACTGGCAATTGGAATGATCGCGATGGTAGTCAGAATCAGATAAACTGCAAACCAGCGGCGGGCGCCACGGATATGCTTTTCATCGCGCAGTTCGACCACGGCCACGTGGAACTGACGCGGCAAACAGATAATCGCCAATGCCGCGAGTAGGGTTTGTACCCAGAAACTTTCTGGTACGCCAAACAGCTGCACTTCATGGAAGGTGGTTTTGATATCACCCGTAATCTGCGACAAATTTTCTGGTGCAGCAAACATGAAGAAACCAGCAACTGCCAGTAATGCAAACAGCTTAACGAAAGATTCGAAGGCGACTGCCAGCATCAGACCGCCATGCTGTTCGGTATTGGCAATCTGTCGCGTACCGAAAATCATGGCCAGGATAGCCAGAACTCCAGTCAGGAACAGTACACTATTGGTGGTGCTGGCGATGCCTGCTGAAGGCTCCAGAATCACGGATGCACTTAGGGCAATCGCACGCAATTGCAAGGCCAGATAGGGAATAATCGCAATGACTGCCAGAATGGTGACCAGTGAAGCCAGTGGTCCACTTTTACCATAACGTGCCGCGACAAAATCCGCGATCGAGGAAATGGCATGGTGCTGACGTACTCGTCCCAACCGGCGCCAGATGTCATAACCAATCGCGACAAAGAGCAGCGGGCCGAGGTAGATGGGCAGGAAAATAATCCCTTCACGTACTGCAGCACCTGTTGCTCCGTAAAAGGTCCAGGAAGAACAGTAGACACCTAAAGTTAAACTAAACAATAGCATGCGTCCACGAGTACTGAGACGACTGGCGTGTTTCTCCCCGAAAAATGCACAAACAAAGAGTAATGCGATATAGAGGGTGAGTACCCCTATGATGAGCCAACTGTTCATATTGCCTGAAGTGTACTGAGCATGCGGCTATGATACAGCATCATGAACGCAGGCGTTCAAATTGCTTATTTTTTAACGACCAAAGTCTAAATTACAACCACCTATGAAGCTTGTTAATTTGTACAGGTGATAATTCGAATTAAAAAATGGATGCCTAAGGTTGGGCATAGCAAGGAGAATATTTATGGATGAGAGACAAGTAGAACAGATTCTACAAAATCCCAAATTCAAGGAAATGGTCGCCAAAAAAAGTCGTCTTAGCTGGACACTTACGGCAATCATGTTGTTTGTATACGTGGGTTTCATGCTCTTGGTTGGTTATAACAAAGAATTTCTAATGAGTTCTGTTTCTGGCGGTGTGACGACTTGGGGTATACCGTTAGGTCTAGGGATTATTGTCCTGTCGTTTATCTTGTGTGGTGTGTATTCCTACATTGCCAATAACAAACTTGATCAATTGACTGAAGAAGCAATGCGTGAAGTAGAAGCAATTGCTCATGAAAAAGGACCTCATTAAGATGAAGAAATGGAATTCTCTTATCGCCCTTGCTGCAACTACAATGGCTTCAGGTATGGCAGCTGCTGGACCTGACCTAGGGGCAGCTGAACAGCAGGCAACCAACTGGCCTGCGATTATCATGTTCCTGATTTTCGTCGGGGCAACACTTTTTATTACCAAGTGGGCTGCAAAGCAAACCACCAATACCAAAGATTTTTATACTGCGGGGGGCGGGATCTCTGGTTTCCAGAATGGTCTGGCAATTGCCGGTGACTATATGTCAGCAGCATCCTTCCTGGGTATTTCCGCAATGGTATTCCTATCTGGTTTCGATGGCTTGCTGTATTCCCTGGGCTTCATGGTGGGTTGGCCGATCGTATTGTTCCTGGTAGCAGAACGTCTGCGTAACCTGGGTAAATATAACCTGTCAGATGTAGTCTCTTTCCGCTTACAGGAAAAACCGGTACGTACTTTGGCTGCATTAAGCTCCTTGGTTGTAGTAGCGTTCTACCTGATTGCACAAATGGTGGGTGCAGGTCAGCTGATCAAGCTTCTATTCGGTCTGAACTATAATATTGCAGTTGTTATTGTCGGTTTACTGATGATGGCTTACGTGATGTTCGGTGGCATGCTGGCAACCACTTGGGTACAGATCATTAAAGCAGTGATGCTGTTATCTGGTGCGACCTTCATGGCATTCATGGTCATGAAAGGCGTAGGCTTCAGCTTTACCAACATGTTCGAACAGGCGATTGGTGTCTATTCGAAAGTACATGATCTGAACCTTGCTGATGCAGCTAAAATCATGGGTCCAGGTAGCTTGGCGTCTAACCCAGTCGATGCAATCTCTCTTGGTCTTGCATTGATGTTTGGTACAGCAGGTCTGCCACACATTCTGATGCGTTTCTTCACGGTAAAAGATGCTAAAGAAGCACGTAAATCAGTGGTTGTTGCGACAGGCTTTATTGGTTATTTCTACCTGTTGACCTTCATCATTGGTTTCGGTGCGATTCTCTATGTATCGAATAACCCGCAATTCCTGGATATTGCAAAAATGGCAGTCACTGGCAAGCTAGAGCTTGTAGGTGGTAACAACATGGCGGCGGTTCACCTTGCAGATGCAGTGGGTGGCGACCTGTTCATGGGCTTCATTTCTGCAGTTGCGTTCGCAACGATTCTTGCGGTAGTCGCGGGTCTGACCCTATCAGGTGCCTCTGCGATTTCACATGACCTGTATGCCAACGTATTGAAGAAAGGTCAAACCACGCCTGAATCTGAACTGCGTATGTCTAAGATCGCGACGCTTGGTCTTGCAATCTTCGCGATGATTCTGGGTATTCTGTTCGAAAAGCAAAACGTTGCCTTCATGGTCGGTTTGGCATTCTCGGTTGCGGCATGTGCCAACTTCCCGGTACTGGTTCTGTCGATGTTCTGGAAAGGCTTGACCACTCGTGGTGCGGTGATTGGCGGTATCGTTGGTCTGGTAACTGCAGTGGTACTGATCGTACTGTCTAAAGCAGTTTGGGTAGACACGCTGGGTATTGCAGAAACTGCAGTGAACCCATTCAATGGTCCAGCAATCTTTGCAATGCCATTGTCGTTCTTCTGCTGCTGGTTGTTCTCTGTGACGGATAATTCGGCTCAGGCTCAAGCAGAACGCAAAGCTTTCGATGCACAGTTTGTACGTTCACAAACAGGTATCGGTATCTCAGGTGCCTCTGATCACTAAGATGATTTGATCACCTATAAAAAAAGTCCCGCAAGGGACTTTTTTTATTGCCTGTAGATACCAACGCTCATGAAGAAGTTCATTTTTTTGTTCCTTTATTGCATAGCTGGATTTTTAGATTTTGGCAAAAATAGAAGATCAAGTCTTTTCTATGACATGTTACGAGAAGGACACAGGAGTACAACCAAGCGAATAAGAACAATAACTTATCATATTGCTTAGGTTTCGATATGTGATCGAAATACATTTTTTTATTCAAGTTTTCTTTTTGAGTAATGTATGTGGGACCGATTTGGTCTGATTAATAAAAAGCAAAAATGGAGTGGATATGTCTTCCAGAACCACATCCTGGTATTCCAATGTGAATCCTCGTGTGTTTTTAACAACTGTCATCATCATTGGACTATTTCTTTTAATGGTGGTCCTGGCACCTAATTCGTTTGAACTGATGACGCAGCAACTGAACCAGTGGGTGACGACCTCTTTTAGCTGGTTCTATGTACTCTCTGTTGCAATTTTTCTGATTCTGCTGATTTTTGTTGCATTATCGGACATGGGCAAGATTAAGCTTGGTCCGGACCATAGCACGCCGGATTATAACAATGCCTCTTGGTTTGCCATGCTGTTCACGGCTGGCATGGGCATTGGGCTGATGTTCTTCGGTGTTGCTGAACCGGTAATGCACTATGTCACTCCGCCATCGGGTGAACCTGAAACTATTCAGGCGGCACAGCAGGCCATGCGTGTGACCTTCTTTCACTGGGGACTCCATGCCTGGGCGATCTATACACTGGTCGGATTATCCTTGGCTTATTTTGCCTATCGGCATCAGCTGCCCTTGAAAATACGATCTGCACTTTATCCTTTAATTGGCAAGCGAATTTACGGCCCGATCGGGGATGGTGTCGATATCTTCGCAACGATTGGAACCGTATTTGGTGTCGCCACCACTTTGGGTTTCGGAGTAACACAGATCAATTCTGGTCTGAACTATCTGTTTGGCATTGAGCAAAGTACTGGAGTACAAGTCATCCTGATTATTATTGTCAGTGCGATGGCTTCACTCTCGGTATTTTTTGGTCTGGATAAAGGGATTAAGCGCCTATCCGAACTGAATCTGGTTTTGGCTTTGGGACTATTACTTTTTGTCTTTCTGGCAGGACCGACTATTTATCTGCTGCAAACGACTATTCAAAACGTCGGACAGTATGTGTCTGGTCTATTCAGTATGACCTTTAATCTGTATGCCTATCAGCCTAATGGCTGGATTGGCGGATGGACCATTATGTACTGGGCCTGGTGGATTTCCTGGTCACCATTTGTCGGGATGTTCATTGCCCGGGTATCTCGAGGTCGAACCGTTCGCGAATTTATCGTGGGTGTTTTACTGATTCCAACCGGCTTTACCCTGATCTGGATGGGCTTTATGGGCAATGCTGCGCTTTACAGCATTTTGCATGAAGCGAATATTAACCTGATGCAGGCAGTACAGCGTGACTCATCTGTGGCACTGTTTGAATTTCTGCAGGGGATGCCTTTCTCGGCAGTGATGAGTGTAGTCGCCACATTCTTGGTGATGTTATTTTTCGTCACTTCGGCTGACTCTGGTGCACTGGTTACCGATTATCTGACTGCGAAATCTGATCAGTCTCCGACCTGGCAGCGTCTGTTCTGGACAGTGATCATGGCTTTACTGGCAATTGTGCTGTTATATGCAGGTGGCCTGGCTGCACTGCAATCGGCCACCATGTTGAGTGCTTTGCCTTTTACCTTGATCATGTTGGTGATTAGTTGGGGGCTGATCAAAGCACTGCGGCTAGAAGTCACCAAAATGCATGCATTACAAGAAGCCCGAATTACACCACGAGCAATTCATAATCCGCGTAGCTGGCAGCAGCGTTTGGGGCTCATCATGCATTATGCTCATAATGAACAGGAAGTGACAGCGTATATCCAGTCGGAAGTCAGACAGGCATTTTTAAGTATTCAGAAAGAGTTTCAACGCCGTCATCATGCCGTCATCATTGATGAAATAGAGCAGGGGCTTTGCTTACGAGTAGATCATCAGGATGAAGCGAATTTCGTTTATGCAGTGGTTGCACGCCAGATCTTACCGCCAAGTTTTATGCCATCTCAGGATGAAGATGCAGGACAATATTTTCAGGCTGAAGTCTTCCTCAATGAAGGTGGGCAAAACTATGATGTGATGGAATGGACCCGGGAAGATCTTTTGCAGGATATTTTGGATCAGTATGAACGGCATCTACACTTCTTGAGCAGGGTGCGCTAAGTGGTGCTGTCGCTTAATTAACCTAATAAACCGAATAAAAAAGGATGCATATTGTGTCCTTTTTTATTCGGTTTATCTTAAAATTTTATAACGATATAATCCCTTAACTTATTTATAAATAATAGATATCTTTCATAAGTCAAAAAATGATCGTCATCTTCATATTTAATGAATTTTGAAAGTTCCTTCTCCCTCTGGGAGAAGGTTAGGATGAGGGAGTTTCTTTTTAATGATTAAAAAATGATTTATGGAAGAGCCTTTATAAAAATTTCATTTATTCTTTAATAAAAATATAGATGATTAGCTCCTAAAAGGATGAAGTAAAAATCTATATTAATAAACTAAAAAATTAGATGTGATTTAACGATTTATATTTTTAAATGAATACATCATTTTGATACAAAGCACTGCTCTGCATATGACATGATTACATGTTAAGTTTGAGCAGATAACAATAAAACTGCAGATTGTCGTGTCATGAAGAAGAAGGATTAGATGAAGCAAGCTTTGTTAATGTGCTGGACGACCTTTAAGCGCCTGCCTTCTGCATGGCTGCTTTGTCTGCAATTCATCATTCTGATCCTGTCAGTACTGAGCTATGAATACGCACCTTATCGGGCTGCAACTTGGGTACTAGGCGTATTAGTTTTACTGGTGATCGCCAGGGTCATTCGTCAAACTCCCGTATTTACCTTACTGGGATTAAGTTTCGTTGTTGGTGCGCTATTTTTTTCATCATTGGTTTTATTCGGGATGAAACAAGTCTGGGTCTTAATTACCGCCCATGCCTTTGAAGCATGTGCTTATTTTAGTGCATCCTATGGTTTATTGCGTTATATGTTTCATGACCGTTACCTGACCAAAGATGAATTATTTGCGGCAGGCGCAGCCTTTACTTTGATGGCTTGGGGTTTCGCTTTTCTTTATAGTATCTGTCAGTTATTAGTTCCCTATAGTTTTGCTGATCCAGATCTACAAGCTTATCAGCCATGGTTAGATTTGCTGTTCTTGAGTTTTAGTGTGCAGTCCGCGACAGGATTGGCGGATACCATGCCAGTGAGTCCATTTGCCAGAATGCTCGCTATGATCCAGATGTTCTTTGGCGTGATGTATCTGGCACTGATTGTCTCTCGACTGGTGGGGCTGCAATATATTTCTCATTTACCGCATAGAAAATCAGAGCAAGAAAAAAAGGACACATAAAGTGTCCTTTTTCTGTATTCAGAATCTAATCGGAAATTAGAAACGGAATTTAGCATTTAAGCCAACAGTTTGGGTATCTGTTGCAACATCTTGATCTAGATTAGCATTTTTAGTTTCGTAGTTAGCATTAACGTAGCTAGCACCTACAGAAACTGCTGGAGTAACGAAGTAATTAACGTTTGCACCTAGAGCTTTGTCTGGAGAACCTGCATAGCTAGATTCCATATAAGAAACGCCAACGCTTAGTTTAGGGTTGAGGTAAAGCGTTGTACCTAGGTTATAAGCAGTATCTTCACCGTAAACTAAACCAGATTCAAAACCGATAGACATATTCGTACCATCGATTGCACCTACGTATTTAGTACGTGCAGTAATTGCATCTTGATCTTCGGCAATAGTTGATGACTCAAGAGCAGCTTTGGCAACACCATTGTTAAACATGTTGAAAGCATCATAAGAAGTCTGGTCAGCAACACTTGTATAACCTATTGCAACCAGGAAGTTAGAAATAGGTAATACACCCACTTCTAATGCATAACGATCGCCATTGTCATTCTTTTGGCCATCTTTACCGTCAGTAATAGTATGGCTATAAGAAGCGCTTGCATATGCTGGAACAAGTTTAGTTGGAATGTAGGCTTCACCTTTCGCACCGAAAGTATGAGAAGTTTGGTTTACGCCTTCTTCTGAAACTCGAGTATCTGCCGCTACATCGTATTCACCGTATGTATAAGCTAAAGACACGTTAGAAGCTTGGTTTAGGAATGCTGCTTCAGCTAAAGGACCTTTAGAAGCATCAACGTCCTTGAGATAGTAAGTACCTTGAACAGCACCAGTGAAGTCTTTGTCATTTACCGTATTGTCGATGTACTCTGACTGGCCTTGAACTTCAAATTGATATGCTTGAGCACCGGTCATCGCTAATAATAAAGCAGTGGCTAAACCTAGTTTTTTCATGATTATTACCGTTTTTCAAAAGGGAGGTAAAACAGGGGTTAATTGTATTGTAACAATTTATTAAGTCAATAAATCTTTTAAAATCATACAAATATGAATTTTCTAATTGTTATGTTTTTGTAAAGATTGTGAATTTATTATTCAACTGCTTAGTCTTAAAAAAATACTGATAGAACAAATAATTACCTAAATAAAAAGAAATAATATAAAACACGTGAAAATTCACATTTATAATAGGGGAGTTATTGTTTAATTTAATTCAAATGTATATAAGAATTGGAAAAACCAATTCTATAGAGTCAAACCTCTCCATATAAATGATTAAAAATGCCTAGATCACTTATTTAATTGATTCAATAATTCTTTTCTAATTCATTAAATTTATTTTTTATTTAAATTAAATCTGATTTTGTGTAAAAAACACACAAATATCAAATCCAACTAATTTAATATGCTTTACATTTTACATGAAAGTTACGATAATTAATTCATCAAGTTAGATAATGTATTTACTTAAATTCTTTATTTGACCTGATTCTCCACGAATTTTGTGTTTTATCGGCCCAGCTTTCCCCAAGGTTGGGCTTTTTTTTGCCTGAAACTTAAGTAGAGATGAGTGAAGGGGGATAAAGACTAATCAATAAGTATAAATATTAAACAAATCAAAGTATATTTTAAAAGAAATGAAAGCACCATAATGGTGCATTACCTTTAGTGAGATATTATATAAAAAATGAAATAGGTAAAAAAAACCCCAATTTTCAATGAAAATTGGGGTTTTTTAGCCAAAATTTGCGGGTAAATTAAAATATCTGCTGAGGAAAAATTTAATTCGCCCTAATGCGGTGCATTATGCACTTAATTGTTGCATGTGTAAACAGTAAACAATACGAATTTCAATTTTTTTTGAAACTATTTGATACATCTGCTGGTTATTTGCTGAAATTAAAAATTTTTACTTTAAATATAAGAACATAAATTAAGATCTATATGACTTTTGAGTTCAGTAAAGTTATATAAAAGCATTTAATATAAAGAATTTTTTTCTTTCTGAAGAAATGGATTTTTTGTATAATAATTAACATAAATCAAATACTTTATTATTAGTCTGAGGGCGTACGCTAAGACAATGAATACTCTGCGCTCTGAACAAATCAGTAAACATCTTTATTGCGCAATGTCTGTCATTATTCTATGTCTGCTGTTCATTTGCATTCCTCTCATTGTGAATAGCACTCAAAGTTACCTTAAGGCTGTGCGTACTTCTGACGAATTACATGCCTTGCAAGAAGTTGCCATTCTGGCCAATAAAATTTCCAAGGAAAGAGCCCCTGCCAATAAAGTCCTTTCCAGTACGCCTGAAGAAATTCACCAACGACAACAAGAACTCGAAATTTACCGTAAAGAAGTAGATCAGCAGTTCGAGCATACAGCAAAAGTATTACAGCAAGTGGGCTTCCCGCATTTAAGTCAACGTTTGGAAAGTGCGGTTCGACCAAGTCTGGAGCAGGGACGTTTACACATCGATAGCTATGCAAAAATTCCTTGGGAACAGCGTAATGCTCAAGCACTTGATCAGGCGATTGCTGCAATGTTTAAGGCCTGGGACAGTTGTCGCACTATCCTAAAAGGAGTAGTAATTGCTTCTAATACCACCTCTACCTCACAAAATAATTTTATTTCTCAGATTTTATTTTTATCTGACTTGAGGGATCAGGCAGGGCGTGCCGCCTCTATAATCATGGCTTATGTGACTTTCGACCAACCGATTCCTGCGGCAAACCTGACCCGTGCCATGCAACTCCAATATCGGATCCATTATCTTTGGGATTTAATCGGCACATTGCAGCCGGAAGAGGACAAGACTGAAGAATTCAACCGGTTGCATAATGCTGTCGATACGGTATTTATTCAAAAAGGCTTACCAATCGTTTCAAGTCTGGTGGAAGAGAGCATTCAGCAGGTTCCTTATCATTTGACAGGAACAGAACTCACCAATGCGATGGTTGATAAATTTGCTACCGTTGTTGACCTGCAAAGCTATTTGCTTGAGTACAGTAATCAGGTTGCAGAGCGGGAAAAATCTTCTCATTTGCAGCAATTGCTCTGGACAGTTTTACTTTCATTTGTGTCTTTAGGAGCAGCAATTGCAACGATGATTTTTGCACGTAAAAGTGTATTTCAGCCGCTGATAGAAGCGCGTCAAATTCTGTTTACGCTTTCGGAAAATGGTGATACCAAAGCTTTATCATCGAATGCCCATACTAAATCTGAATCCTTATTTACTGCCATTCAAAGGTTGCAACAGATGTTGCAGCAACGTGATGCCTTAGAATTTAGGCTTAAAAATATTGCTCATTCCGATCCTTTAACCGGACTGGCGAATCGGTTCGCCTTGGAGGAATACACTCGTTTTCTGGAATCACATCCTTCACAGTTTAGTCAGACGTGTTTGATGATTATTGATATTGATCACTTTAAGCAGGTGAACGATCAGCATGGACACATTATCGGAGATGAAGTCATTCAGTTTGTGGCGCAGTGCCTGAAGGACAATGTCCGTACTTCTGATTTACTGGTACGTTATGGCGGGGATGAGTTTCTGGTTCTGATTGAAAATATTGACTTCGATAATGCCCGTAAGATTGCCGATAAGATTCGAAGCGAAGTAGAGGATGCTTATATTTTAAGTGAAAATGGTGATCAGATTCAGGTCTCGGTCAGTGTGGGGGTGGCGATAGGTGCGCAGTCCTGGATCAGCCTGTTTACCAAAGCGGATAAGGCTTTGTTTGTGGCTAAAGGTCAAGGACGTAATGCAGTGGCTGAGGTTTAGTTCATATATTTTTAATGTCTTTTAATTTATATATCCATGTTTTTAAAATGAAAAAACGATGAATAAATCACCGTTTTAGCAAAATCTAATTCTTTAGAATCCGCCCTAACCCTCTTTTAAAAAGAGGGGCTAGGGGAGATTCCTTATTTCAATAACGGCTTTAAGAACCGCGCGGTATGCGAAGTCTTACTCTTTGCCACTTCTTCAGGCGTACCTTCCGCGATAATCATACCACCACCTGAACCACCTTCAGGACCTAAGTCCACGATCCAGTCCGCAGTCTTAATCACATCCAGGTTATGCTCAATCACCACGATGGTATTACCCTTGTCACGGAGCTGATGCAGGATATCTAGCAATTTGGCAATATCATGGAAATGCAGGCCAGTCGTCGGTTCATCCAGAATATACAGGGTTTGGCCGGTATCACGTTTGGCCAGTTCACGTGCCAGTTTCACCCGCTGTGCTTCACCACCAGAAAGTGTTGTCGCAGACTGACCCAGACGGATATAACCTAAGCCAACCTGATGCAAGGTTTCCAAGCGACGGTGAATCACTGGAATGGCATCGAAGAAATGCATGGCATCTTCAACAGTCATCTCCAGTACATCAGAAATGTTCTTGCCTTTGTAGTTTACTTCCAGCGTTTCACGGTTATAACGCTTGCCATGACAGGCATCACAAGGCACATACATATCCGGCAGGAAGTGCATGGCCACCTTGATCATACCGTCGCCTTCGCAGGCCTCACAGCGACCACCTTTCACATTAAACGAGAAACGGCCGGCTGCATAACCACGTGCCTTGGCTTCCTGTGTTTGTGAAAACAGTTCACGAATCGGAGTAAACAGACCGGTATAAGTCGCTGGGTTGGAACGTGGTGTACGTCCAATCGGACTCTGATCAATATCTACAACTTTATCCAGGAATTGCAGACCATCGATCGAATCAAATTTCTCTGAGGTCTGAGTAGTCGCACCATTGAGCTGTGTTGCTGCTAGTGGTAACAAGGTGCGGTTAATTAACGTCGATTTACCTGAACCTGATACACCCGTGACACAGGTCATCACCCCTAATGGAATGGTCAGGTCGACATTTTTCAGGTTATGGCCTGCTGCACCCATCAGCCTGATCTGTTCTTCCGGTTTTGGTGGTTGGGTCCGTTTTTTTGGCACTTCAATTTTCAGCTTGCCAGACAGATATTTACCAGTCAGGGAATCTTCATGTTCAGCAAGTTCCTGATAGGTTCCTTCAGCAATCACATGACCGCCATGTACGCCGGCACCTGGACCAATATCAATAATATGATCGGCGGCACGAATCGCATCTTCATCATGTTCAACGACCAATACCGTATTACCAAGATCACGCAGACGTACCAAGGTTTGTAGCAGACGGTCGTTATCACGCTGGTGCAGGCCAATCGAGGGTTCATCCAGCACATACATGACACCCATCAGACCGGCACCGATCTGAGAAGCCAGACGGATACGTTGTGCTTCACCACCAGATAAAGTTTCAGCTGAACGGGACAGACTCAGGTAATTTAAACCAACAGACACCAGGAAGTGCAGACGCTCACGGATTTCCTTAAAAATCTTATCGGCAATTTCACCGCGGGCACCTTCAAGATTCAAACCTTGATAGTAGCTTTCGGCGTCACCAATCGACATGCGGGTAATGTCAGCAATGGTCTTGTCCAGAATTTTGACATTACGTGAAATTTCATTCAGACGTGAACCATCGCAGGCATCACAGGCGGCATTGGACAAGTACTGTGCCAGATCATCACGAACATAATTGCTTTCAGTTTCACGATAACGGCGTTCCAAATGCGGCAGTACACCTTCGAAAGCAATCACACGATTATGACGGCGACCGCGTTCGTCAATATAACTCAGGTCAATCTTTTCACGACCGGTACCATAGAGGAATTTCTTTTTAACATCGGCTTCGAGCTGATTCCACGGCGTATCCAGCGAATAGCCAAAGTGATTGGCGACCTTTTCGATCATGCTGTAATAATATGGACGCTGACGGTCCCAACCCCGGATTGCGCCTTGACTGATACTCAGTTCAGGATTTGGAATCAGTTTATCTGCACTAAAATGGCTACGCGTACCGAGGCCATCACAAACCGGGCAGGCACCAAATGGATTATTGAACGAGAACAGACGTGGTTCCAGTTCTGCCACCGCACGATCACATTTCGGGCAGGAATGTTTGGCTGAGAAAACACGATCTGGTCGTTCGCCTTTCATCCGCGAGACAATGGCAATATCGCCACCCAGACGAAGTGCAGTTTCAAAGCTCTCGGCAATACGGTTACCCAGATCATCACGGACTTTAAAGCGGTCAACCACCACTTCAATGGTATGCTTTTTCTTTTTATCCAGTTCTGGCGGAGGATCAATTTCCATGATCTCGCCATCCACACGGGCGCGTACAAAACCCTGGCTCTGTAACTGTTCAAATAATGCGGAATATTCACCCTTACGTTCACGTACGACAGGTGCCAACAGCATCAGGCCAGTACCTTCTTCCAAGCCTTTTACCGCATCCACCATTTCACTCACGGTTTGCGCGACCATCGGCAGGTCATGTTCTGGACAATAAGGTGTACCGACGCGAGCATACAGCAGACGCAGATAGTCATAAATTTCAGTAATAGTCCCCACGGTTGAACGCGGGTTGTGGCTGGTCGACTTCTGCTCGATCGCAATGGCCGGACTTAAGCCTTCTATTGAATCGACTTCCGGTTTTTCCATCTGGGACAGAAACTGGCGTGCATAGGCAGACAATGACTCGACATAACGGCGCTGACCTTCGGCATACAGGGTATCGAATGCCAGTGAGGACTTACCTGAACCAGACAGTCCCGTAATCACCACAAACTTGTCGCGTGGTATATCAAGGTTCACATTTTTAAGGTTATGGGTACGTGCGCCTCGAATACGGATGTGGCTTTGGCTCATGCAATGATCCTAGAATATTCATCAAAAACCCTTATATGATACCGGATGAAAAATGTTCAAGTGCAAATAAAAGTATTTTAAACGTCAAGTTATGTCGGTGATTGGTCAAAAGATCAGTACCAAAGCAATAAGTTAAAAATGTATGAGGTATTTTTTCTGATTAAAATTTTGGCCCTGTTTTTAATAAAAGCATTTGAACATGGATTTAAGCTCTGTAAAAAACACAGAGTGCGTAGCATTGCGGAGTTTTGATCCAAGATAAAAATTAAAATTATTTTGTATTATTTAGAATTTTGTAGAAAAAATAAAAAGCCCCGTATTGAACAGGGCTGAATTCAGCTTGTATCAATCCAGACCAGGCCACTGGCGTTGCTCAAATGCGCTGTCCCAGAACAACCATTCCAGACGCGCTGCATGGGTATAGGCTGTATGCATTTTTTCTAGTGTATCGGCATCGACACGTGCCGCAACACGGTCAACGGTCGCAATCACATTCCGCACCGCAGTGTGGAATTCTTCTCCTGAATAGGTGTTCACCCAAGCCTGATACGGATTATTCAGCGCAGAGTTGTCGACAATATCTTTACCAACTTCGGCATAAATCCAGAAACAAGGCAGCAACGAGGCCAGCACCACCGGGTAGCTTTCTGACCAGGCGGTCGAAGTCAGATAAGAGGTATAGTGATGACACGCCAGAGTCAGCGGGGTATTTTCAAACTGCTCTTTGCTAATGCCGAAATCCTGCATAAAGCCATCATGCAGGCTACGTTCCACCACAATCGCAATTTTGGCTGCCTCGGCAAACTGAATTACATCGTCCGCTTCAAAAGCTTTGGCGGCACACACGGCCAGTGCACGGCCATAGGCCAGTAAATAATGCGCATCCTGAATCACAT
This sequence comes from Acinetobacter sp. CIP 101934, assembly GCF_000369585.1. NCBI lineage: Bacteria > Pseudomonadati > Pseudomonadota > Gammaproteobacteria > Moraxellales > Moraxellaceae > Acinetobacter > Acinetobacter sp. CIP 101934. The sequence continues at coordinate 366,395 of NZ_KB850094.1, forward strand.
AATGACTAAAGGCTTCGCGGCTTAAAGTACCTTGCGCCAGTTGCTGATTAAAGGGCAGGGCCAGGGTCTTCTGATAAAGTCCGAGATTACGTTGCCATACCTCTTGTGAAAAACTCATGCTGAAAATCCTTCGCAGTTCAAGTTAAACCATGCGGCACTATAGCAAAGATCGGGCTGTTTAAAAGATCGGCAAATTTTAAAAACAGAAAATAAGATAAAACAGCTCAGGAAGTGCTTTGGTTTATGCGCTAAAAGTTTCATAATTAGCTTAACTTTTCCTATTCGTATTGCTGCTCTCTCGCAGCCATACATTTATTTAATTTATCCAAGGTCGTTGTGTATGTTGAAACATTTTGGTTTCTCGATTGCATTTTCGATCGTGTGTCTTGGTTTGTCTGCGTATTGGGGTTATACCCATGGTCCTGACGCAGGCCTGCAAACCATGCTCACAGCGCTGACCATTACCGCTATTCTGGCGATTATGGAAGTGTCGTTGTCCTTTGATAACGCGGTTGTCAATGCCTCAGTCCTACGGGGTTGGGATCATTTCTGGAAAATGCTATTCCTGACAGTCGGTATTCTGATTGCAGTCTTCGGGATGCGTTTGATCTTCCCGGTGGTCATTGTTGCAGTGACTGCAGACCTGGGCTTTATGGAAGTAGTACGTCTGGCCCTGAATGATCCGAAAGAATATTCAGCACGTTTAATGGCACATCATCCTGAGATTGCTGCTTTTGGTGGTGCTTTCCTGTTGATGGTATTCCTGAACTTCTTCCTGGATGAAGAAAAAGACACGCATTGGTTCAGACGGGTGGAACGCCGTCTGTCCAATCTGGCCAATGTACCGGCGATGTCGGTCTTTATCGCACTGGTAGCCTTGTTAATTATGGCAGCCAATGTCGATGAAGCTAAGCGTCTGGCAGTGACTATGGCGGGGATCTGGGGCATCGTGATTTATATCGGTGTGCAGGTTCTGAGCCATATGCTCGGTGGTGAACCGGAAGTCGATGAAGAAGGCAATGCCATTCGTCATGATGAAAATGGCGTACCGACGGGTGTAGTGAAAGCCGGTATTGGTGGTTTCCTCTATCTAGAAGTCCTAGATGCCTCATTCAGTTTTGATGGCGTGATCGGTGCCTTTGCGATTACCTCAGACGTGGTCATCATCATGCTTGGTCTGGCAATTGGTGCGATCTTTGTCCGTTCAATGACGATTTATCTGGTTGAGCAGGGCACATTGGATGCTTATATCTACCTGGAACATGGTGCGCATTATGCCATCGGTGCACTGGCTTTCATTATGATTGCCAGCGGAACCGGTCTGCATGTGCCAGAAGTGGTAACCGGTCTGATCGGTGTAGCCTTTATTGTCTGGGCAGTATTTGCCTCGATTCAGTACAAGAAGCGTCAGGCAGCTTTAGACAAATAAAGCGCTGCCCCTGAATGAAAAGCGTAGCTTCGGTTGCGCTTTTTTATTTTTTAGATCAGCATCATCTTTATTTCAAATAAAATTCCTGCATCCATCCCGGCCGAATGTCCTATAATCTTCGCCTGAAGATCCATCAATTGAACTGCCATAATTTATGATGAATGCCCTAGAACGTCGCTCAACCTTTGCGCTTAGCAGCATTTTTGCACTGCGCATGCTGGGGTTGTTTATGATTATCCCTGTATTTTCGGTTGCAGGACAGTCATATGAATATGCTACGCCGGCACTGATTGGCCTGGCAGTGGGGGTTTATGGTCTGACTCAGGCCATTCTACAGATTCCGTTTAGCCTGATTGCAGACCGTTTCAGTCGCAAACCGCTGGTGGTCATCGGGTTATTGCTATTTGCTCTGGGTGGTGCAATTGCCGCCATGTCGGACACAATCTATGGCGTGATTATTGGGCGTGCCATTGCGGGCGGCGGTGCGGTTTCGGCAGTGGTCATGGCATTGCTTGCCGATGTGACCCGTGAAGAAAACCGCATGAAAGCCATGGCGACCATGGGCATGAGTATCGGCTTATCTTTTGTGGTGGCATTTACCTTAGGCCCTTGGTTAACGGGTCTAGTGGGTATTTCAGGGCTGTTCTGGGTGACTACCATAATGGGGTTGGCGGCAATTGCGATGCTGCTGATGGTGCCAAAAGTGACCCGTCATCATCGTAATTTTCAGCAGGGGTATTTGATCCAGCTGAAACAAGTTCTAAAAATGGGCGACCTAAATCGCCTGCATGTCTCTGTGTTTAGCCTGCATTTATTATTAACGGCAATGTTTATCTATGTGCCTTCGCAACTGATTGAGTTCGCTAATATTCCTTTGGCCAGTCATGGCTGGGTATATCTGCCCTTACTCGTAATTAGTCTGTTCTTTGCTTTTCCAAGCATTATTCTGGCGGAAAAATACCGCAAAATGCGTGGTATTTTCCTGACTGCAATTGCGGGAATTATCGTTGGCCTATTGGTACTGATTTTTGGCTTTGAATCGAAATATATCCTGCTCACTGGTTTAGGGATCTTCTTTATTGCCTTCAATGTAATGGAAGCCTTATTACCATCGTGGTTATCCAAGGTTGCGCCAATTCAGTCCAAGGCAACAGCGATGGGCGTGAATGCCAGCAGTCAGTTCCTCGGCGCCTTCTTTGGCGGTACGCTAGGCGGACAACTTTTGTTGCTGAATGATACTTCCATGGGTTGGAGTATTTTGACTGCGGTTGCTATAATTTGGCTGCTCATTAGTTTTGGTCTGGCTCAGCCGCGCTATCTTTCGTCCCTGGTTTTAAGCCTGCCTGAAAATCGACAAACAGATGAATGGACTTCACAGCTTTTATCTATTCATGGTATTGAAGAAGTCGTGGTGATGCCTGAACAGCAAGTGGCCTACGTCAAGGTTGATAAACAGCAGATTAATGATACTGCGCGACAACAATTAACGCACTTGTTGGGTAAAGAGGTAGCCATTTAAGCATAACTCTTATAAAGTAAAATATAGAAACAAATAGGAAGTATAGGTCTCATGCGTGGTGTAAATAAGGTTATTTTAGTAGGTACTTTAGGTCGAGATCCTGAAACAAAAACTTTCCCGAATGGGGGTTCTCTCACTCAATTCTCTATCGCGACCAGTGATTCGTGGACGGATAAGAACACTGGTGAGCGTAAAGAGCAAACAGAATGGCACCGCATTGTGCTGCATAACCGTTTAGGTGAAATTGCACAGCAGTATCTACGTAAAGGTTCTAAAGTCTATATCGAAGGTTCACTACGTACCCGTCAGTGGACAGACCAAAGTGGTCAAGAGCGTTACACTACAGAAATCCGTGGTGAGCAGATGCAAATGCTGGATTCTGGCCGTCCTCAAGGTGAACAGTCAGACAATGGCGGTTTTTCACAGCCACGTTTCAACAATAACCAGGGCGGCTATGGCAATAACAATGCTGGTCAACAAGGTTATAATGCACCACAGCAAGGTGGCTTCAATAATGCACCTGCGGGTGGTAATGGCTATGGCAATAATAACCCAAGCGGTTTTGCGCCAAAATCTGCACCAGCTCCAGTTGCAGCGCCTGCAGCAGACCTGGATGATGACTTACCATTTTGATTAAAATTTAAAGCAGAAAAGCATCCTTAAAAGCCCGTCATCCGACGGGTTTTTTTAAACACGTTTATTTGTTTTCTTCTTTTTAGGAGATACCCACATTGTGATGAGGGCACGGCATACGGTTTCTTGTGCCATATCCAGAACCTCAACATTAACCTGGTATTCAGCAATTTCATGCCATTCAACATTTAACTTTGCAGGTGTGGCAATGGCTCTTAAATCGGTCGTTGCTTTTTTAAGATATTCGACCTGCATACCTTTTAGAATTCAGGAATGGGTTTTGGGGACGCTGGCATCGGTCATGGTACCTGCTGCCAGTTCAGCCAGATTGCATATGGCAATCGCATGGATTGTATCTAGATGATTGAGTACAGCCGCATGTTTCTTCATGCTCACTTCGCAATAATACGGAGCAAGCGTTTCGAGCAATGGGGAAATACTGCTGAAATAAGGTATTTTTATGCAAAGTAATCTGGAAAATATGTATTTACCACCTGGTTTTTTGTGAAAGGTTTTCCATATTTTTAGAGCCTGGCTCATGATCGCGATCCTGCGTAAGAGGTGAATAATAATAAGATCCTCATACAGAATAATATTCTGTATTTGCAGGACTCACAAGAAAAGTGTTTAAAATAGACAAGTTAATGATTAACGGTGCCGAGCACATTAAGGAGAATGCAAGGTATGGATGTATTGGAAGGGAGTTATCCAGGGGGACGCTTGGCCTTAAAGCGTCAAATTCTGAATTGTGCGCTACAGGAATTTTTACAAAGTGGCATAGCTGCAACGACAATTGAAATGATTCGGGATCGAGCAGAAACCAGTGTTGGCGCAATTTATCATCATTTTCATCACAAGGATGGGATCGTAGCTGCGCTGTATCTAGCCGCTTTAAAGGATCAGTCCAGCCGACGTTTAGATGCCTTATCCCAAGCGAAAAGTGCTGAACAGGGTATTCATGCCATTATCCGAAGTTATATTGATTGGGTCATCAGTTATCCAGATTTTGCCCATTTTCTCTATGCGGCCCATCATGTGGTACATACCTCCGACTTGCGTCAAGATCTTGAACAGCGTACCAGCCAGCGCAATCAGGATTTAAAGAAATGGCTGGCCCAGCAGTCAGATGCCGCTTGTCTGCAAGCTGTCCCACCTGCTTTACTGACCTCTTTAGTAATTGGCGCGACAGAAAGCTATTGCCGTGCCTGGCTGGCAGGTCGAGTCAAGGATTTTCCGCAAAAACATGTATCTGCTTTGGCGCAGTCAGTTTGGGATTCTTTACAGCATTTTTCTCGGTAGAGGTCTGGAGTTAAATTGGAATAAAAGATAATAAGTAAAAAATTAATAGAATTTATAAATCTAAAAAACCGATAGTTTTTATAAAAAGTTACGGTTTTATCTATTATTGGTTTTTGCGTATTCTTAGTTCATCGAATGAATTCCCGCGAACTGATAGGAAAAAATCACATGAGTTTAATCAATACTGAAGTTAAGCCATTTAACGCAACTGCTTATCACAATGGTCAATTTATTGAAGTATCTGAGCAGGACATGAAAGGCAAATGGTCTGTTGTATTCTTCTATCCTGCTGACTTCACTTTTGTTTGTCCAACAGAATTAGGCGATCTTGCTGATCAATATACTGAATTCCAGAAATTAGGTGTAGAAATCTATGGTGTATCCACGGATACGCACTTCACCCATAAAGCTTGGCATGACACGTCTGACGTGATTGGTAAAATCCAGTATCCAATGATTGGCGATCCAACCTGGACTCTGGCGAAAAACTTTGAAGTGCTGATCGAAGCTGAAGGTCTGGCTGACCGCGGAACTTTTGTGATTGATCCGGATGGTAAAATCCAGATCATTGAAATCAACGCAGGTGGTATCGGTCGTGACGCGCAGGAACTGCTTCGTAAAGTAAAAGCAGCTCAGTACGTACATGCTCATCCAGGTGAAGTATGTCCTGCAAAATGGAAAGAAGGCGAAGCGACTCTTGCTCCTTCAATCGATCTGGTAGGTAAAATCTAATTCGACAAATCTTTATCAACCATAAGAAAATCCAGCCTTCAGCGCTGGATTTTTTTATGGTTATTCGAAAATGAAAGGACAATTAAATCATATAGCCTTGATGACTTTCGGCTGTGGCAAGCAAGCCTTCAACCAGATGCTCGATCAGTTTTTCATCACCCGACGCTGGCTTTTACATAAGGTATAAACCAGTTGTAGGGTACCAGTACTGACACCAGTATTGTCTTATATTTGGGATACTGCATTTCATTGGCCTAGTATCGATAGTTATCCGCAACGCATACAATGAATACATGTTTATCCTATTCAGATAGGAGTAAAAGATGAAAAAAGTCATAGGCGTTTACCGTAGTCAGCACATGCATTGGGTCGGTGATGGATTTCCGATCAAAAATCTATTTTCTTATGACCGTCTTGGTCAGGTCATCAGTCCATTCCTGTTGCTGGATTATGCAGCGCCGTATCATTTTGATCCGACTACGGTGCAGCAGGGTGTCGGTTCACATCCACACCGTGGTTTTGAAACCGTGACAATCGCCTATCAGGGTGGAGTAACGCATAAGGATTCTGGCGGTGGTGGTGGTACGATTCAGGCAGGTGATGTACAGTGGATGACTGCAGGTGCAGGCGTGGTGCATGAAGAATTTCATTCTCCAGACTTTGCCCGGAATGGTGGTCTGTTTGAAATGGTCCAGCTGTGGGTAAATTTACCTGCCAAAGACAAAATGACTATACCGCGTTATCAGGCACTGACGGCAACTGATATTCCCCGGATTGAAATGGATGAAGGTGCCGGGCATATCCGGGTCATCGCTGGTGAACTTGATGGGCATCATGGTCCGGCGCATACCTTTAGTCCGGTCAATGTCTGGGATGGTGAACTCAAAGCAGATTATGAAACGATGCTGCAGATACCTGCCGGTCATAATGTTTTGCTGGTGCTATTGAGTGGAGAGCTGGTAGTGAATGCCGGCCAGAAAGTTCTGGACAGTTCTATTGTGATATTTGCTCAGGATAGCGATCCTATAATCCAGATTCAGGCTTATCAGGACAGCAAATTCGTAGTCTTGACTGGTGAACCCTTGAAGGAACCCATTCAAGGTTATGGTCCTTTTGTGATGAATACCAAGGAAGAAATTGTCCAAGCCTTCCAGGATTTTAATCAGGGTAAATTTGGAGAAATTCCGGTAGCTGCTGAATAAAAATGTCAGTCCAGAAAGAAAGAAGCCTCTGCAGTGCAGAGGCTCTTAAATAGTTATGCGCTGTAAGTTCTTCTGATTATAAGATTTTTTAAATAACTTCAACACTGTGGAGGGCGATGAAGTTATCATTTTATTATGCAGAAAATTATAGCGCTTCTTGTATCTTTTGTAAAACGAAAGTTAAAAAATTGGTTAATTTAAATATATTGTTTTTAAAGGGGAATTTTTATAAAAATACAAAAAATATTAATAAAAGCATAAATTTAAACAGTGTTAACTTTTTATATTAAAAATGTAAAAAATTATGAATTTTCAAGCGCTTTAGTCCATCTGAAAAAAATGCAATCTGGAAGATTTTAATAGCCTAATTACGGCAGGCTTGGTACATAATTTCTAAAAGTTTCTCAATGACGGATGATCAGTTTGGATATCGCAGTAATTGGTAGTGGCATGGCCGGACTGGCTACAGCCAGAATTCTTCAGGATGCAGGACATCACATCACTATTTTTGAAGCGCTGCAAGGGCGCGGCATGGACAGTCACAGCCTCGAGTTTGAAGGTGGATTGGTCGATGCTCCTTTGCGTGTGATGAATCCGTACTTGTGGAAAAATACGCTAAGTCTTGCGACTCATCTGGGGATCAAGACCTATCCGGTACGCACTTATATGGCGTGCAGCTGGTTATTTGAGGACCGGACTGAAACCTGGCTGACGACTTCGCGTAGCCGGATTGGTAACTTTCCGATTATCAATAACCGTAAAGGTCTTCAGCAGTATGGCTGGCGTCTGGTTAAAGGTTTATTACAACTAAAAACAGCGTTGAACAAATTCTTTAAATCTAAAAATCAGGATATCAGCCTGGCAGAATTTATTAATCGCAATGATATTGAAGAAGTATTCTGGCATGGTGCGGTGATGCCGGTACTGTATACCATCTGTACCTGTAACCCAAAAACCATTGGTGAATGGCCAGCCAAGCCGTTATTGATTTTCCTACGTCAACTGACAGATGGCGATGCATTATTACGTATGCAGGGCGGTACACCAGCCTTGGTGGATAAACTGATTGAAGGCATCGACATTGTCAGTGGTGCAGCAACTACGCTGGTACAACAGCAGGGTGATCAGGTCCGTGTAGAAAATGCGGCGGGTTATTCCAAGTTATTTGACCGTGTCATCGTTGCTACACCCACCAACAAGATCGAGGAATTTCTTGATAAAGACCAGTTTGCAACAGATATTGAATTATTAAAAAAATTCCAGTTTGAGCAGGGGCAATTGGTGATTCATACCGATACCAGCGTGATGCCGCCGAAACGTAAAGACTGGGCAGTACTAAGCTATATGATGGACCGCAAGTTTACCCGTCAGCAGTTCACGGTATGGCTCAATGCGGTTGAACCAACATTAGTAGGTAAATCTCCGGTATTCCAGACCTGGCGTCCGGTGACTGATATCGATCCTAAGAAAATTATTTCTTCTGTGACACTGACCCGCGCAGTGGTTGATGCGCATACTGTAGCCTTGAACAAGGAATTACAGCAACGTCATCTGGATCAGGGCCGTAAGGTATTCTATTGTGGTTCATGGTCATGTGATGGCTTGCCAATTCTGGAATCTGCAGTTACTTCAGCGATGAAGATTGCAGAAATCTTTGGTGCACCATTGCCATTCGAGGGATTAAAACCGAATATTGAGGTTGCACCACAACTCGGTTATTAAGCATGAAACTGTTCCAGGCCTTTCGGCAGCGTCTACCCGAGCATAAATATGCTATCAATGCAGCATTGCTTGGAGATACTTCATTATTGCCCTGGAGCAATCTTGGTTACTGGCAGATAGGGCAGCAGGACTATGTTGCTGCTTGTCAGGCTTTGGCTGATCATCTGGCTGAAACCATTCATTTAAATTCAAAAGATAAATTACTGGATCTTGGCTGCGGTCAGGGTGCCAGTCTGCTGCATTGGCAGCAGCACTATCAGGTGCAATACCTGGCAGGCGTAGAGCTACAGAAAACTTGTGTTACCAGGATTCAGCAGCATTTACCTGAACTGAATGCAATTTATCATGCTTCTTTTCTTCGACTAAAAGATATCCATTTCCCACATAAATTTAACGCTGTGCTGTGTCTGGATGCGGCTTATCACAATAGCGTGCCAAGCTTGCTGGAACAGATAATCCCAGTTTTGAATTCAAAAGCGCGAATCGGTTTTCATCATCTGGCTTTGTCTGAGCGCTGGAAAACTTTAAATTCATTTCAAAAGCGTAAATACCAGCTTTTGCTGAAATCAGCAGATGTCAATTTAAGTGATTTGATGCCGCTGGGTGCGTTATATGAATGTCTGGGTCAGTTTGAATTCATAGATGTTCAGGTTGAAGATCTGTCAGAATCAGTCTTTGCCGGTTTTGCCAGGTATGTACAGCAGGATTTAAATTCAAAAAAATTGGTTCAGTCTGTGAAGGCATCCAGACTAGATGAATTTAAAATTCAGATGACCGCAAAACTATGCCGAAAGCTTTTTGAAGAAGGTGTGGTGCGGTATGTACAGATCAGCGCGAAAGCAAAGCACTAGAACAGTGCCTGAAAAGATCAAGTCCGAAGAAAATGCAGACTCCAGAAACATCAAAGCCTCACTAAAAAAGCGAGGCTAGGAAAATGGTGCCGGCACACGGATTCGAACTGTGGACCTACTGATTACAAGTCAGTTGCTCTACCAACTGAGCTATGCCGGCGTTGTGGTGTGCATTCTACAGATTTTTTGAGGTGATGCAAGCCAAAAAATAACCGTTTAAATGCTTTGGTAAAATTTTAAGTTTGATTGAATTCTGCATGATACGAAAAGCTGCAAAACTTGAAATACATCAGCTGGATTCATGAAAATCGCCCACATGCGAAAGTGTGGGCGAGGGTGGAAAATTTAAACTGGTTTCAGAGATGAATAAAAACTAGGTTTATCGGCTTTTTAGGATACGGTCCAGATCCTGAGCACATTCCTCCAAGGTAAAGGCCATGTCAAACTGCATTTGGGGTTTGAGTTCTTGAGCGAGGCTTCTCCACTGTTCGATGAGTCTGAGGGCTTTTTGAATCTTATGTTTGTTGACGTCTTTGGCAATGGTCGGAGTGTAACCGCCACGTTTAGCATTTTTGATCTGTTTTGCATAGTTTGCGCTGTTATTCATGTTCGCTCCCGAATAGCAGTGTGTCTATCTTTTAGCTTTTAGTTTGAATCAAGATCAATGGCGTGGTTGGTTAGATCTACTGGTTTTTATTCTCCTTTTATGTGCCCGCTAAGAGCAACATAACATAGCGATGATGACAATAAAATTAAGCTATTTTTATGCCAAGTTAGAATTCAGTAACTGAATTTTTTGTATAACTTTCATGAAGTATATATAGGGAAAAGAGGGCAATTCATTTGTTCATTAATTAAAAGACAAGCATTAGCAAACGACATTGTCCTTCTTCTTATAAAAATCCAGTGCCAGCTTCAAATCCTGTGCTAACTGTTCTTTTGTGTTTTCTGGCGCAATTTTTATAAAGGCAGGTACATATTCTTTAAAATACACCTCAGGATAATCTTCGCAAATGATTTTCTTACGAAGTTCCATAGGCGTAGCCGGGTTATCTAACTGGTCCAGAAAACCACTGATTTTCTGATCCGCCTGTTCAAACTGAATGACATCTACAGAGTTTTTATCTGTCGACATTGCGGCTTCTGCCTGCTCAGGCTGCTTTTGGCAACCAGCAATAAAAAACATAACGAGCAGGGTAGTAAAGGTTAGTTTTTTCATCGTCTTTTCTAGTTGTTATCCGGGGCTGAATAATAAGAGTATAAGAGAATTCACCACTGTATAAGAACTGATTTTTTTTAAAATAAAAAAATACCTCCCTCATAAGGAAGGAGGTATTAAATTGGAAAAGAAACTACAGCGAGCTTCTGATTACACATTTTATATTAGATCACTTTTCAAACAATTGGCAGAATATTACAAGCTTGATAGTGATTCATAAAATTAAAATTGCTGTAACTTCTAAAAATGGAATTTAGCCAACAACTTAATGAATTTTCTTTCATTAAGCTATAAAAATTAAAAAACCTGATTAAATATCGTCACGCGACACATAAGTTGTCATTTGCGACACATAAAATGTCATTGAACGACACATAAGTTGTCATTAATAAAAAACCGCCATATTGATTGGCGGTTTTTTATTAATAACGTCATGAAGTATGTAAGCTCACATAATTCTTATTATGTTACCTTTAGGAATTACTAATTAATCTATGTTTCTTTTACATTTGAAATACTTAGCATTAGATTACTTAAATCGCTTTTACCTTTAGAAGCTAAAGCCGTAGCTACACTTGAAATATCATTTTTATTTCTATTTTGACTTAATTTGAATTTTCCAACTAAGTCGGTAATCTCAATTTGTATTCCTACAATATGTTTCATTCTTTCACTAATAAATTCAGATGGTGCATCTGTCATTTTCCAAGGGACATTTTGATTGGATTCATGTTCTCTAGTAAGACGAGCTAGAATACCTCTTAATACTTTTTCATCTTCAATAATCCTAGCTTTACCTTTTGCATGAATAACTACGTAGTTCCAAGTTGGAACAACTTTATGATGTTCAAATTTTCCTACATACCAATTAGGAGAGATATAAACATCATCAATGCGAAATATTACAAGTACATCGGCATCATTCTTTAAAACTTCAGCCAAAGGATTCTGTCTCGATATATGAGCTAATAACTTACCAAAATCCCCCTTATCAGACACTATCTCAAAAGGAAGATGATTAGCATCTAACTCACCATTAGAATATGTAACGACACAACCGAAAGGATGTTTTTTCATTAAATCATGAAGAAGTTCTAGTCGTCTTTCTTCAAAATGAGGGGGTAAGTACATTAATTAGATTCTTTCTATAATTTTGAGATTGTATTACATCAAATTAATGTAACTGACGGCTAACTATCAACCCCTATTTAATATAGTAAACTGTTGATGGAAATTCATTTTTTAGAAAATGACATTAATTGTGTCGCAAAACTTTAAAAATGACAGCTTATGAGTCGCAACTCTTTGTCATTATGTGTCGCAAAATCTTATAAGTATTTAATTTTTAATTACTGCTTATGACAAACAACGTGTCGTTTGAGGAATATTTATGCTTTTCTAGGAGCTAAAAATGAAGGCGTTGAGGAATAGCCAATAGTGAAATTGCAGCATGATATTTAATTACAGCCAAAAAAAGGTCTAAATCCTTCGGATTTAGACCTTTTAAGACATCATGTGGCTACATGATCATGAATCTTGGCGGTGAGAGAGGGATTCGAACCCTCGATACGCTATAAACGTATACACACTTTCCAGGCGTGCTCCTTCAGCCACTCGGACACCTCACCATGGCGGTGGATGATATAGAAAAAAAACCAGTCTGCCAAGCTTGAAACAATTGATTTGCAGAAAAAGTTTGGAGGCAGTGCTATGATTCGCAAAAATGCTTTCTAAAACGAAGACAATATATGCAAAGTACTGCACAAAAAGCAGCTTTACCAGTCATTACGCTGGCTGCGCTTGGGGTCGTTTTTGGTGATATTGGTACCAGTCCTCTTTATGCACTACGCCAATGTTTCCTGACCTCGCATCTTGCTATCAGCGAAGCCTCGGTACTGGGCATTCTCTCCCTGATCTTCTGGTGCATCATGCTGACAGTGAGTTTTAAATACGTCACCATCATCATGCGTGCTGACAACAATGGGGAGGGCGGCATCATGTCACTGCTGGCCCTCAACCTGCGAACCACACTAATCTCGGATAAGAAAAAGATTTATCTGATTGCTTTAGGCTTTATTGGTGCTTCATTGTTCTTTGGTGATGGGATTATTACACCTGCGATTTCTGTACTCTCTGCCATTGAAGGATTGAGTATTGCTACGCCAGTGTTTAATAAATGGCTGGAGCCCTTATCCATCGGAATCATTGCCGGCCTGTTTCTGGTACAGCGTCATGGTACCGGGACCATGGGTAAATTTTTTGGTCCACTGACTTTGCTGTGGTTCCTGTCGATTGGTGGCTTTGGTCTATGGAGTATCATCCAGACGCCGACAGTCCTGCATATGATTAACCCTTATTGGGCTTATCATTTTGTGGTAGATCAACCTTATGTGGCTTTCCTGACCATGGGCGCAGTGATTCTGACCATGACCGGAGGCGAAGCGATTTATGCAGATATGGGACATTTTGGTCGCCTGCCAATTCGTCTGGCCTGGTTCATTATTGTCTTGCCATGTCTGTTACTCAATTATGCAGGACAGGGTGCGCTTCTGCTACGTAGTCCAGAAGCTTTGGCTAATCCATTCTATATGCTGCTGCCGGAATGGAGCCTCTATCCAATGATTGGTCTGGCAACGGCTGCTGCGGTCATTGCCTCACAAGCCGTGATTACCGGGGTATTCTCGATGGTCAATCAGGCAATTCAGCTGCGCTATTTACCACGTTTGAGCGTGAAACACACTTCAGCTGAAGAACGTGGCCAGATTTATCTGCCATTCATTAACTGGATGCTGTTTATTTCGGTCGTGATTCTGATTTTGTTATTTGAGAACAGTGCGAGACTTGCCAGCGCCTATGGGGTGGCAGTAACCATGACCATGCTCTGTGGCACGATCTTGATCTCTATTTTGGCTTATGGTTTCTGGCGCTGGCCAATCTGGAAAGTACTATTATTCGCGGCTCCTTTTCTGGCGCTCGATCTAATTTTTGTCGCATCTACTTCACTGAAAATCTATTCTGGTGGCTGGGTGCCAATCATGCTTGGCGCAGTATTGTTTACGATACTCATGACTTGGAAGGATGGCCGCGAACTGTTACTCAAACGTATGCAGCAAAATACCTTGCCAATTGAGCTATTTATCAAGAGTGTTTCTACCGGTGGGGGGACCCAGTTTGTGCCGGGAGATGCCATTTTCCTGACCGGAACTCCGGATGTCGTACCACATGCCATGCTGCATAACATCAAGCATAACAAAGTACTGCATCAACGTAATATTATGGTTACGGTGATTACCCGGGATATTCCCTTTGTGGGAGAGGAAGATCGGGTAGAAGTTGAAAAGCTGAATGAGCATTTTTATAGGATTTATGCCTACTTCGGTTTCAAGGATCAGCCTGATATTCCACGGGCGGTCAAGCAAGCCTACACGGAATGGGGCTTTGATTATGATCTGATGCAGATCAGTTTCTTTATCTCTCGTGACCGGGTAATTCATGCAATCGGAGAAGGCATGTCACCATGGCGTGAAAAACTGTTTATCTCAATGCAACGTAATACCAGTCCGGTGAGTGATTTCTATCAGATTCCAACTAACCGGGTGGTGGAACTTGGTAGCCAGATCGAAATCTAGCAACAATATTCAAAATAAAAAAAACCAGAGTTTAGCTCTGGTTTTTTAATATCTGTTTTCAGACCCGTTATGGAGTAGTTACACCTGGAGCAGTAGAGCCTGCTGGTGTCATCGGGGAATGTTGCTGCATTTCAGGCAGAGTACGGGGATCGTTGGGTTGCTGCATGCCTGGAGTTGCATCTTGTCGCATCATGGCAGGATCTTGAGAATGGCGCATCATACCCGGAGCCTGAGACATGCCCGGCTGACCAGATTGCATGCCAGACGACGGATTACTTTGCATAGCAGGTGCCTGACTTGGCTGCACTAAACGAATCTGACCAGAATTGACCAAATTTTCCAGAGAAGCATTCTGACCGTTTACAGTGGTGCTAATTCGTGCCTTGGACAGGCTTTCTAATGTTTCGCCCGGCTGTACTCGTGGTTCAGCCAATGCACTGAGGCTCATTACACTGGTAAATACACCTAGAGCCAGTAATTTTGAATAATGAGTTTTGCAAGTATGGGAGTTTTTCTTCAGCGATAACATCACAATGCTCCTTCGTATATTTCTTCGAGGAATTAGAGGTTCTTACAATTGCATAATTAAAGAGTAGGCAGCAAGGAAAGCTACATAAATGGGTTGAAATCTAGTTCAAGTATTCGTAAAAAACCGACAGGCTGTTACATACTTAATAGATGTTTATTTACATATCGCTTATTTGTTAATCGATTAGAAATGTCATGATATACACGGCTTACAGGGCTTGTTAAGCTCGGCAACACCCGCTGTAGATGTTCTAAAGTAGCTGTAATCATGGCCAAGAAGCAACGCACCAAAAAAAATCCTGTCTTTCAGTTCCTTAACGAAAATACTGTAAAAATTATCCTGGGTGTGGTGGCATCGGGTAGTTTTGCGATTGCCTTCGGTCAAGAAAAAATCAGCCAGTGGGTATCGCTGTCTTCACCATCAAATTCTGCCTGTCTGGATCAGTTTTACCGGGATATGCCCCCCTACTTAATGAAGGACAGCTTAAAAAAGAACAGCTATGCACTGTGCTTTAACGGCTTTAATGTCATGTATTCTGGTGTCTCCAAAACACCATTATGGGTGGCAGAAATATTGACGCCATCTCGCCTGAGTCAAAAGATTCCGCGTGAAGACAGCTTCCATGAGGAAGAACGTGTCAGTTCGGCGCATCGTGCAACTCTGGCAGATTACCGTGGTACTGGCTATGACCGTGGCCATATGGCGCCAAATGCTGATATGCCAACCAAGCAGGCACAGTTTGACAGTTTCTCCTTAGCCAACATGGTACCGCAAGCCCCGAAGAACAATCAGCAGGCGTGGCGTGAACTGGAAGAAGCCACCCGTGCGGTGGTGACTAAACAGAAACAGGATGTCTATGTGGTTACGGGACCGGTTTATAGCGCGAAAAAGCTGGAGACGATTGGCAAAGGCGTAATCGTACCGAATGCGACCTATAAAGCGGTATATATGCCGAAAACTGGTGCAGCCGGGGTGTATTATGTGGATAACAACCTGAAAAATCCGGCACCAAAAGTCCAGATCATCAGCGTCTGTGCCCTGGAGGAACTGGTTAATATCAACATCTTCCCGCAACTGACTGAAGAACAGAAACGTAATACCTATAAGCTGCCTTTGAAAGCCAGCGAGGTGAAGGCCAATAAGCCTATCACCTATGCAAACTGGGATGCAGAAAGCCAGTGCGCCGAAGATGTATCCAAGAGTGACCTGGAAGCATTACAAGAGGAATTCAAACGTTCTGGTGGAGGTCGTACGTCTGTGAGCGGGAATACTTCAACATCTGAGGGCTCCACTAGTGACGCAGCAGACAATAATGATCCGCAAGGTGCATTGATCAAGCAATTGCTGGAAGCAGTGCTACAGTTCATTTTACAGCTTTTGAAATAATTCTGTTGTGCCAGACAGGATTCAGGTAGCATAAATCGGTCCGGTACAATTAAAAAACAACAAGGAAGCGACAGAAAAAATGTTTAAACCTTATGAAAACGGCACCGAATCACATGCGATTCATGACCTGACCATTGAAAATGATGTGGACTGTGTCAGCCTTTATGGAAACTTGCAGTTAACCAAGGATCAGGCCGGACTGAAAGCAGCCAAGGCCTTGCAGGCGCTACTCAATGATGTGGTACAGCAACTGGAAAATACCCCGGATCTGCCTGACAAGATCCAGCGTGATGACGCTCAGGAAATTGATAATCCATTTTTATAATGGGTCATTTTTTAAAATTTCATGACTCTTCCATGTGAAACAGAAAAAGCTCAGGATTACTATGAGCTTTTTTTATTCAGGTTTAAAAGTTTATTTCTCTTGAATTATCTTTATTATTTTTACTCAAAAATCTAAATTTGATATTGGGTAATCTAAAAATTTCTCCTGTGTTTTGTTTTTCAGATAGTCTGAGCGCCACTGTTGCGGCGTCTGGCGGGTCCACTGCTTAAAGGCACGCTGGAAGGCACTTTGTTCTGAATAACCCAATAACAGGGAAATCTCGTGCAGGCTTAGATTTTCATCGGTCAAATATTGTTGGGCCAGCATAAAACGGATTTCCTGCATTCGCTGCTGATAGGTCTTGCCCTGTTTTTGCAAATGACGCTGCAACTGCCGAACCGACCAGTGTAACTGACGGGCAATATGCTCAATCTGAAACATGTTTTTTTGCAGTCCGGTCAGGATCGCCTGCTGAATCCGATGATCTATCTGTGAAGTATTCGGCAGTTTTTCCAATAAGGCTTCTGCCTGTTGTTTTAACAGCTTCTGTAGCGTCTGGTCACCTTGACGTAATGGTTTTGCCAGTTCAGAAACATGCATAAAAATCACACTCTTTGGCTGATCAAAACGAACCTTGCAACGGAAGTACTGTTCATACAGATTGAGATACTTGTTGGTCGGCTGGCGGAAATGGACTTCATGTAAGTGAATATCATCGGTAGCCATCAGCGAACGTACAAATTTCAGCATCAATGCCATGGCGACTTCATCAGTCAATTGAGTCGCCAGATTTAGAGGAACATCGACCCAGGCAATTGACAGGTAGTCATTTTCGACACGGACTTCTAAAGGACTGCCGTCATAGACCAGACGATGATAGTCATGATAGCGCATCATGGCTTCGCCCAAGGTTTCACAGGACAGCGCCAGATAGGCAATAATGCCCAGATGTCGGGGTTGTACGAAATTAGCAATTTCCAAGCCTAAGGCAGGAGTCTGCAACTTTTGCTGTAATTGCATGAGCAACTCACGCCAGATGACAAATTCAAAGCGTTCAACGTCCTGTATAGCGAGTAGTTTTTCTGGAATGGGGAGTTGTTTGGATAGATAGAACTCCAGCAACAAATGTCCCAGACCTCCATAAACCGTGCCTGCATCGTCCTGTATGCTGTGCATTTTTTAATTCTTTTTGTCGTGTTTTGTCAATCATATTGAATTTTGTGGTCAATATCTAGCCTTTTAGCTCACCTATAGTAAATAAAAAGGAGGGACAGACAATGCTAAAAGGTTTTCTGGCAGGACTGGTAATTGCCAATGGTTTTGAATGGTTTGCGCATAAATATATTCTGCATGGTATACCTCGCAAAGGTCAGGCGCGCTACAGTCCAGTACCGCAGAGCATGCGTTCACACTGGGAGCATCATCGGGAGGTGCGTAAGACGGCATTCTCTGATCATGGCTATGTAGAAGGCTGGCAGAACTGGCGTACCCGTAATGAAATTGGATCTCTGGTTGTTGTTGCCAGTGTATTTGGCCTAGTCTTTTATCCAGTTTCAAAAGGAATGTCGCTCGCAGTGCTTTATAGTGCCTGCAATTATTATTATGTGCATCGTCGGGCACATCTGGAACCAGAATGGGCCAAGCGAAAAATTCCCTGGCATTATGACCATCATATGAATAGTAATCAGGATGCCAACTGGTGTGTGACCCGACCATGGTTTGACTACGTTATGGGGACACGGGTGATTTCATCGCCTGAATTACAGGAACAAAATCCACTCGGCATCTATCTAACCAAACCGGTTTCTCAAGCCCTGAGCAGCAGTATTCAGCAAATCTTTCCAGTCAAATGGGTTGAAAAAAATAGAGCCTTAAACCCTTAAAAGAAACCTAGAAGTTTTAGATAAGGAAATAAAATGCATTTGCACGCTATTTTTGTCGTGATTTGTCAATAAATCCTGCTTAAATTGTCAATATTCGGGGTGTTTTTTGACCTATATTTACACCTGTCAGCGATATAGCCTAACGCTGACAGGTTGGTATGAATACTTGAGTTATGGTTAGATTTTACTGGTTATGTTGACACCAAGCGCTGTAGTCTATTCTTGGTTTTATAGGGAGTCGCAAGACTCCTTTTTTTTGTCCATAATTCATGTGCTTAAATTTTCAAGTAATAAAAAAGGCATGATTAACATGCCTTTTTCAGATCTTGCCTCTAAAAAGAATTAAAGACGCATTTCAATGCCTTGCGCTGCCAGATAAGCTTTTGCTTCTGGAATGGTATGCTGGCCGAAGTGGAAGATTGAGGCTGCAAGTACAGCATCTGCGCGCCCTTTTAAAATCCCGTCCGCCAGATGTTGCAGGTTACCGACACCACCAGAAGCAATTGTTGGAATGTTAACACGGTCATTAATGGTACGCATGAGGGCCAGGTCATAGCCCGCTTTGGTACCATCAGCATCCATTGAGGTCACTAATAGTTCACCGGCGCCGTAGTCCGCCATTTTCACGGCCCATTCAATCGCATCAATACCCGTTTCCTTGCGGCCACCGTGGGTAAAGATTTCCCATTTATTCTCGCCGGTTTTCTTGGCATCAATAGCCACCACGATACATTGTGCACCAAAACGCTGAGAAGCCTCCTGGACGAATTCAGGATTATAAATAGCTGCTGAGTTAATGCTGACTTTATCCGCGCCAGCATTTAACAGTAAACGGATATCTTCAACTTTACGGACACCACCACCTACAGTTAACGGTACGAATACAGATTCGGCCATGCGCTCTACAGTACGATAAGTCGTGTCACGTCCATGATGTGTAGCGGTAATATCAAGGAAAGTAATTTCATCGGCACCTTGCTCATTATAGCGACGCGCCACTTCGACTGGGTCGCCCGCATCACGAATATCAAGGAACTGAACACCCTTGACCACACGACCATTATCAACGTCGAGGCAAGGAATAATACGTTTAGCTAGCATAAATTTTTCCAATTATTACAGCCGATTATGAAACTCACCCACGCAAGCGCTACACCTTGGCAGATGGAAACGGTATTCTAGCAAAAATATGTAAGTTTTTTCGCAGGTTTTCTATGTCGGTTTATACCACTTTGACTTTAAAGGAAGTTCAGGATTTTGCAGCGCCTTATGGTCTCAAGCCGATTGATCTGATTCCCATTCAAGGAGGTATCCAGAACACCAACTACTTTCTGGTCTGTGAAGACCAGCAATATGTATTGACTGTGTTCGAGGACATGGATGAACAGGCTGCTGGTGAACTGGTTCCCGTACTTGAGCATCTGGGACAGGTAGGGGTGGCTGTGCCTGTCCCATTATCGCATTCAGGCAAGACCATTCATAGCATTAAAGGAAAGCCAGCCCAGATCGCGCCACGGATGCTGGGCGAACATCCTATGTCAGCGACTAAGGCTCAGGCCGAAGCCATTGCCATTGCGCAGGCAAAAATGCATGTAGCGCTAAAAGATTTTAAACTGGAACGCGAATTCGTGCGTGATCATGCCTACTGGTATGCCGTGGCGCAGGAAATCAAGCCAACCCTGAATGCTGCTGATAAAGTCCTGTTAGGTAAGTTGCTCGGCCTGTATGAAGCATTGACAGCCGTTTATACTGATCGCCCACGTGGCTTTATTCACTCAGATCTGTTCCGTGACAATACCCTGTTTGAGGGGGATCAGCTCAATGGCATTCTGGATTTTTATGAATTGAATAAAGATGAGCTGCTGTTTGATATTGCTATTACCTTAAATGACTTCTGCACAGATTATCCTGCAGTGACCTTGAATGAAGAACGTGCAGTTGCTTTTTTAAAGGCTTATGAAAGTATCCGTCCTTTGACTGAGGATGAAAAAGCCTGTCTGCAGCTTTACCTGGCGATGGCAGCCGGTCGTTTCTGGATGATGCGTTTACAAGTGGCACAGAAAAATGCGGCTCAAGGCCGTACCGGAAACGATATCCTGCAAAAGAATCCGGAAGAAATGCGTAATATGTTGATCGAACGACTTAAGTTTGTCACCGCTTAACCAACAGGAACAACAATATGCGTGATCAAGGGCGTTTGGTGGAATGGTTTGATGAAAAAGGCTATGGTTTTATTCAGCCAAATGATGCCGGCAAGGAACGTGTGTTTCTGCACATTAAGGACTTTGCGCGCCTTGGTCCGCGCCCGATTGTGGGTTGTGCCTTAGATTATGCCGTGATTGTGGATAATCAGGGCCGTTATCGTGCTCAGCAGGTGACTTATCTCAAAGCTGCCCAAATCAAGGCGTTGACGGCTAAACAGAAAACTAGCATAAATAATAAAAAAGAAAATTTGCAGCCGATGCAAATCCTCTGTGTGGGATATATTCTGGCGCTTGTGGTACTCAGTTTCAGTGGCCTGTTGAGCGGGATGGTAGTGTTGCTGATTAGTTTAATGAATATATTGAGTTACTGGCTCTACGCCCAAGACAAGGAAGCAGCCCAACTCGGTAATCGCCGTATTCCTGAAAATGCGCTACATCTGGTGGCTTTTCTTGGAGGTTGGCCGGCAGCTTGGCTGGCCCAACAAAAACTGAGACATAAAACACAAAAACAACCATTCCGTCAGATTTATTTTTGTACCATAGCCTTTAACATCATTTTGATTCTATGGCTTATTTCCCCTTTAAACGGCTTAAATATTTAAGGGAAATTGATAAAAAGGAGAGGGTATGAACTATTCGATTGACAAGGACCCTAACCGCACACTGACTCTTATTCTATATATTCTTTATATTGTGGCGATCTTTACCGGTGGCCTGCTTGCTGTCATTGCGCTGGTAATTAACTATGTGAAACGCAGTTCGGTTCGCGGCACAATTTTCGAGAGCCATTTTACCTGGCAGATCCGCACCTTTTGGTGGTATCTGATCTGGAATATCGTTGCCTTTGTTCCATTTTTCTTCCTGTTCTTTACCGGTGAAGATCCGGATCTGTTTGCAGGTGTAGCATTTGGTGCTACCACTTTCTGCCTGATTGTGATTGGCTTGGCTTGGATCTGGATTGTGTATCGTGCAATTCGCGGGATTATGCGTTTGAATGATAATCTGCCGATGTATCGATAAATCAAATTGGGATCTGGAAAGAGCAGTATATCGCTGCTCTTTTTTATAGCTCTATGATTTTTGGCAGCAGAATATCCGAATCAGGTAAGCACTATTCAGCATGTCTTCCCGCAGTTAAAACAGGTCGAACTTGATTTTGTCTGGAGTGGTACTACTGATCTGACCATGAATGGTGCAGCCGACAGCCGCAAGTTTGGTGATAAATTTCCAATCTATGCGGTACAAGGTTGGAGTGGTCATGGCGTGGCGCAAACTGTGGGTATTGGTAAAGCGATTGCGGATGACTTCCATGGCAAAGCCGATGACTTTAATATGTTAACCAGTATCCAGCATCAAGATATCCTATTTGGTCGAGTACTTGCACCGGTGGTGATTCTAATGGCGAAAACGGCCTATAATTTTAGTGCTTTGGTCAATCTGGGCAAAATGGTCTCTTTTTAAAATTCAATATAGATATAAAAAATCCCCCTTTTTTAAAGGGGATTTAGGGAGATTCATAAAGGGTTAGGGTGAGGAAAAATTAAGAGAGATCTTCCTTCAATTCTTCCCTTTTTTCTGTTCTTAAAAACTTTGGTTTCCATTCACTGGCAATTACACCCAGTACCACCATTAATCCGCCCAATAAAGCCAGAGCAGGTAAACGTTCTCCAGCGAGTCGGCCAAACAGACTGGCCCAGATCGGTTCACCTGCATAGATGATGGCAGCCTGAGAAGGATCAACTATTTCCTGTGCCCAGTTCATGACCAGTTGAATCACTGCGCTGGCTATACCGAGGCCAACTAAAATGATGGCAAGGTGAGGATGGAACTCCGGTAGCTGAGGTTCGCCGAGCATTGCTGCCATAATAAAGCAGAACAGTGATGCGAAAATCAGCTGCAACACGGTCACGCGGCGCGTATTTACCTTCGGTGCAAAGTAACTGATAAAGATGATTTCAAGTGCAATTGCAATCGAACCCAAAATTGTCAGTAGCTGTCCAAAACTCAGTTGAATCGCACCAAAGCCATTTCCTGTTAAGAAGACCAGACCTAAAAAGGCAAGGCCGCCCCAATCCATGTCATGACATGTGGTTTTTTACGAAACAGCATCCATAGCAAGATAGGCACGAGTGGAACATATAATGCGGTTAAAAAGGCTGACTCACTACTGCTAATCGTTTGTAGTCCAACTGTTTGCGTGCCATAGCCCAGTGCAATGAGCAATCCGATGACCGCACCAGCAAAAACTTCAAAAGCGGTCATGTCTTTGAGATATTTCCAGGAAATGAGTGTTACGGCAATAGCAGCAGCCATAAAGCGCAAGGCGACAAAAAGCACGGGACTGGCAAAGGTCAGTCCGTATTTCACCACCACAAAGGTTGTACCTCAAATGATGGTAATTAAAATCAGAGAAAGCTGGGGGAGCTTCGCTTTCCATATTGAGGATTCAGAGGATAAGTTAGACATGGGAGATCAGTATTCAGGTAAAAACAAAAAGAGGCCCGAAGACCACTGCTGTCCCATAGTTTGCTTTAAATAAAAAAACCTGAGTCCTAACAGTTAAAATATGAGTGCAAACAAACACTTTAACGACCAGGATTCAGGTTTTGTCCCATCAGAATACCGTATTTCATGAGCTAATTAAACCTGTTGTGCGACAGGATTTTGAACAACTTGCTAAAGTACACCATGTTGGACAGAAATTTAGAGCGGCTTCCCGGTGGGATCAGTTTATTGCCATATTGATGTCTCAATTCTCTTGTAGGCAAAGTCTGAGAGATATTCAATCCAATTTGGAGTGCCAACAGGAAAAGCTAAGTCATCTCGGAGCAAAGTCTATTCCCCGAAGCACGCTGGCACGAATCAATGAGCAGCAGCCTGCTGCCTTGTATCAACAGCTATTTTACAAGTTGCTTAAATACTATGAACACTCAAAAGTAGCTCATAAATTTCGCTTTAAGAATCCCTTGTATTCCTTGGATGCCAGTCATATTGACCTGTCGCTTTCCTTATGTGAATGGGCCAAAGTTCACGACTCAAAAGCCAGCATGAAACTCAGTATAGGATTGAATCACAGCAATGATATTCCTGAGTTTGTTGCAGTTGAAAATGGCAAAGAAAATGACATGGTACAAGGCCGCAAATTCCAGTTTCCTGCTGGCAGCATTGTAGTTTTTGATAAAGGCTATGTCGATTACCAATGGTATGCAAATCTGACTGCTCAAAACATTGGATTTGTCACACGTTTTAGGCCTAAATCTGTGTATCAGGTGATCCAGCAACATCCAGTGCTTGAATCCAAAGGTATTCTAAAAGATGAAACCATTCAGCTGAATAGCGCACATGCCCTAAAAAGAAAAGCCCCAGTGTTAAGAAGAATTGAATATAGAGATCAGCAAAGTGGCAAGCACTTTAG
>NZ_KB850094.1:390666-708842 GCF_000369585.1 Acinetobacter sp. CIP 101934
TGAGCTTCCTCTTGTGAAAAATTGTGGGACAGCAATGGCCCGAAGACCTCTTTTACAGCAATATCCATCTTTTAGTTAAGCGTCTAAAACCGCTTGTGCTTCACGAAGATTTAAAGTGCCTTCATAGATCGCACGACCAGTAATTGCGCCAAGAATGCCTGGTTGGCCTTTTAAGCCGTGAACGTCATCGATATTAGTGACACCACCAGAAGCAATCACTGGAAGACCTGAGTAAGTTGCCAGGTTCACAGTTTGCTCAATGTTCACACCCTGCATCATACCGTCACGTGCGATGTCGGTATAGACAATGCTGGACACACCTGCATCTGCGAAACGTTTAGCCAGATCAGTCGCTTTCACATCAGTCACATTGGCCCAACCATCCGTTGCGACCATGCCATTCATGGCATCAATCCCAACAATAATATGACCAGCGAACTGTCTACATGCTTCTTCAACAAACTCAGGCTCTTTCACTGCTTTTGTACCAATGATCACATAAGATACGCCTGCATCTAGGTAATGCTCAATGGTTTCCAGTGAACGAATACCACCACCGATTTGAATCGGTAAGTTTGGTTGTGCTTTAGCAATCGCTTCTACGACTGGCTTATGAATCGGGGTACCTGCAAAAGCACCGTTCAGATCAACCAGATGGAGACGACGCGCACCTTCATTTACCCAATGCTGCGCAGTAGCCACTGGATCATCAGAAAATACAGTATCGTCTTCCATACGACCTTGTTTTAAACGGACACATTTGCCATCTTTCAGGTCAATTGCAGGGATGATCAGCATGCTTTCGCTCCTGGCCTAATCGTCGATTGAATTTGAATGGCTGCCATCTTAACAAATAAACGGCGGATTTCTAAATCTAAATACTGAATCTCGCATATGAAAAAAACCTGTCATGGACAGGTTGGAGTGAGTGAGTACAGCTCATTGTTATTTTTATATCTGATCAGGCTGATCATTCAGCATGGATGAAATTCAATTAAACATATGCGAGATGAAGTTCCAGATCCAGTGGACCTACTTTACCAAGCTGAGTACCCAGGTCATAAAGACCGTCATTGACTGCACCTGCTGTGGCGCCTACCGTTGTGACGATACTGCCGATAACTGGCAGATCCGCTGCCGTATCAGTAATCGGGGCAAGGTCATCCAGCAGTGCTTCGACGGTGTCTGAGACATCTTGCAGGACACCGCCCACACTCGCTACCGGATTACTGAGTACATCATTCACCAGATCTAGTGGTTGGATGCCAGCGACATAATCACCCGTTTCTGAAATCAGTCCACTCAGGTTAGAAGTAGTCTGCCCGACTGATGCAACCACATCACCGATGACTGGCAAAGAAAGCAGTGGGGCAGTCAGCGGCGCCGTAGTATCTAAAACGCTATCCAAGATATCAGAGACGCCATCTAAAGTTTGACCGACCAGGTCTGTAGTTCCATTTAGCAGTGTGTCTATACCACCAGCTAAATCTCCCTGTAATAGCCGGTCTGATAAGGTATGCACGCCTTGACTCACATCTGCTAACAGTCCTGTACTAGTATCCAGGACAGTTTTTAGCGTATCGCCAACTACAGGTAATTGTGTCAGTGCGTCCGTCAAAGGTGCCGTCAGAGTACTGACTGTTTCAACCACTTCATCAACTAAGGTAATAACCGCCTTAGTCAGGAAGCCTACAGCTTTGCTAATACCTTGCACTGCCAGTGTGAATACCCCATTGAACTTACCGCCGCCCAATAAACTTGCCATGATTTTTACCCTCTAGAAATTTGAATCACTTAACGATGGAGAATTGTTATGCACATCATGTTTTAGCAAAAATCTGCCAAATTTATAGAGTCTAGAACCATAATTTTGACCATAAGTCAGGAAAATTTTATGGAAAATTCATGTTTATCAAGGGATTGATAATAATTTTATATTTTGTGAAAAAATGTAATTAAAAACAATGATTTATATTGGTTATTTTGGTGCTTCTAAAGGAAGGGTAGTGTTATTTTTGTGCATTTCTATCGTTTAGCTTAATGTTCAATTGAAAGAATAGTAAAAAAGTTGAGTAATTTACTCAGATTTTTAGAAAAAGTGATTATTCATTTGCTAAATTTTAGTGCGTCATATGGTTTACATAACCTTACAATCATTCGGCGCTTAATTTCTCAAGTAACAGTGTTAAGCAACATCCAGAAGCAATGATTATTTTCTTTAGGAAAGTTTCAATTCACGGCTTAGGATTCTCTGTTGCCAAAGTTCTTCCAGAATCAAAATACAGGCATAAGCATCCGCAGCCGCGTATTCAATTTGAGCCTGACTGAGTTTCCGTGCTGCCCAGTTAGAGGTACTGATCTTTTTGAACTTTGGGAAATTGACCTGGAACAGAAGTGCCATCGCATTTCTGACCCCAACAGCCTGTTTGAACCCAAAACTGCCAAAGCATTTGGATAGCTCCAGTACCCCATTTAATTCAATACCTTTTTTACGGAACAGATGTTTGTCATTTTTTAAGCCAAAGCCAGCTTTCATCTGATTGGGATTGGCAAATATCGGCTGTAAAAAATGCCATAGTTCCGTATTCATTTGAAATAAATACGCCCTTTCTCGGGTAGCTAACTGAATCAAATGCGGTCCTGTAGACTGTTCACCGGTTTTAAATATGGGCTTGGATTCTGAATCAAAGCCAAAGACTTGTACCTGTTCAAGTTCTTCACGTATTACTTCTGCCTGTTGAAGATTCTGAATCACAATAATTTTTTCAAAGGAGATATTTTGAAATCTTGGAAGTGTGGCGATCTCTTCTTTGGTGGGTAAAATTGGAGAATGAAGGGCATCCATGACGAGTCTGTGTGGGTCCGTGTATGAAGATGCAGCTTAAGACTTTTTCAATTCAGTCTAAAGCGCTTTTAAGAAAATTATTTTTAAATCAAAATGAAAAGCCAGACCCATTTTTAGATCTGGCTTCTGAATTGAGTTGACTGGATTAAACTTATTGCTGTTGCAAAGTTGTCTGTTTTGCACGATTGACATAGTCCTGATAAGACGGAACAGCTATCGCTGCTGCAATCCCCAAAACAATCAGAAGAATATAAAGAATCGCCAGTACATTTTCCCAGCCACGTGTGGTACGGGGGTGTCCAAACTGGTTGTGATTGCGGTTACCCGGAGCAAACAGGGCATACAAGGCAAATAAAATATTGGCGATAGGTACCAGCATCAGCAAAGACAGCCAGCCGCTATGGTTTCGGTCATGCAGGCGACGAATTAAAAAGATGATACTGAAATAAATTACTGCAATATAAATTAATCCCATGACTACCAGGGATAGCATAGGCAAGGAGCCATCTGGACTCAGAAATGGATTTGCGCCTGGTAGAATGACAGCAGCTAAAATACCGACAAGCATCAAACAAAAGCCCATCAGCATATTCCAGGCCAGATATGAACGACGCCCAAAACGTCCCCCTGCATTTAAAGCAGAATCATTTAAATTACTCATTGTTATTTCCTTGTTTTTATCATTAAGATTTTTATAAGTAAATGAATGATATAGTAATTTATTAAAAAATAAAAGATTAAATATTGGGCAATAAAAAACCCGCTTCAAGCGGGTTTTTTTTAAACATGGATAGGATTAGATATTCCATTCCACGAAGTTTTTCAGCAGTTGTAAACCTGCGGTATGGCTTTTTTCCGGGTGGAACTGGGTCGCAAACAGATTTTCTTTATGCAGTGCCGTACAGAATTCCAGTCCATAGTTGCATGTCGCAGCCACGATGCTTGGATCTTTTGGCTCTACATAGAAGCTGTGTACGAAATAAAAACGTGCATCCTGTTCAATATCTTTCCACATTGGATGACCTGGATCAGCCTGATGTACCTGGTTCCAGCCCATATGCGGTACTTTTAAACCTTCCATATCCGGGAAGCGTTTCACTTCGCCTTCAAAAATACCCAGTGCATCTGCACCGCCATTTTCTTCAGAACGTTGCATCAGCGCCTGCATACCGACACAAATTGCCAGTACCGGCTTATTGAACACCGCATGACGTACCACATCATCAATACCCGCTTTATGCATACCGTGCATACAATCACGCATTGCGCCTACACCCGGGAAAACAATCTTATCTGCCTGAGCAATCAGCTTCGGATCATTGGTCACATCTACTGTAGCACCGACATGTTCTAATGCTTTGGCAGCGGAGTGAAGATTTCCCATGCCATAGTCAAGAAGGGCAATACGGGTCATTACAGGGTACCTTTGGTTGAAGCAACAGTATTGGCAGCACGTGGATCAACTTCACATGCCATACGCAATGCACGGGCAAACGCCTTAAATACGCTTTCAATCTGATGGTGACTGTTTTTACCTTTTAGGTTGTCAATATGTAAAGTCATCAGCGAGTGATTTACAAAGCCCTGGAAGAATTCAGAGAACAGGTCTACATCAAAACGGCCAATCATGGCACGGGTAAATGGAATATCCATAAACAGACCCGGACGGCCAGACAGATCAACTACGACACGGCTCAAAGACTCATCCAGCGGGGCATAGAAGTGACCATAACGGCGTAAACCTTTCTTGTCACCCAATGCTTGTGCAAAGGCTTGACCCAGGGTAATACCACAGTCTTCTACAGTATGGTGATCGTCAATTTCCAGGTCGCCGTCACAATGAATATCAATATCAAACAGACCATGTCGCTTGATTTGATCAATCATATGATCTAAAAATGGAATACCAGTATTTAAAGTGCCTTGACCAGACCCATCGAGATTCAAGCGAACTCGAATTTTGGTTTCGTTGGTATTTCTTACCACTTCACTGATACGATCTGTCATAGACACGTTCCTCAAATACGTCAAAATGATTGATGTAGAAAATATTTTCGCCGTGACGACGTCACCGCATATTAGATTGCTCAGGAGGGTTTATCAATGCCTATAACCGTACATGCCTATACTTCTTTGGAAAATGATGAAGTGCGCAGCCAGCTTGAGCGACTGTATGACACCAGCCCGGAGTTTAGTGATGGGGCCGATGCCATGGAACAACTAGAGCAAAACCTGCAACAGTATACCGTACTTTATACCGCAGAATTTAATACCCGTATTATTGGTGCGATCTGGTGCACGGGTCAAGGCGAAACCCGCCTGCTGGAGTATGTCGTTGTGCATCCGGCTAATCGTGGACGTGGAGTTGCAGAAAGGCTGGTCAGTGAAGTCTGCCGAATGGAAGAAGAAAAAGGTGTGAAGGTATTTGAACCTGGCTGTGGGGCGATTCATCGCTGTCTGGCGCATATTGAAAAAATTTAAGCTTTTCTTGTATCAAGGCAGCCTTAGGGCTGCTTTTTTATGCAAATTTTTGACTGAAAATGAATAATTTAGGCCGTTTTAATTAAAAATTAAGCAAGTGATAATTAAATATGCTGCAAAAGTAGACGATTGATAAAAATTATACTTTTCATGCTTGACGGCATTGGACTGAAACGGTTTAATACGCGTCATCGGCGTGATAGCTCAGTAGGTAGAGCAACGGATTGAAAATCCGTGTGTCCCCAGTTCGATCCTGGGTCTCGCCACCATATTCAAAACGATTTAAAGTTTTCAATCCCTGATCCCATCAGGGATTTTTTTTGGGTCAAATTTTACACATTCAATCATTTTTTTTCTAATTTCGATTGACTAATGTGTGCAGATACGGCTTAATACACCGCATCGGCGTGATAGCTCAGTAGGTAGAGCAACGGATTGAAAATCCGTGTGTCCCCAGTTCGATCCTGGGTCTCGCCACCATATTCAAAAAACCTCAAACCATGTTTGAGGTTTTTTTTCGCCTGTCCTTTTGTTATTCAATAGAAAATGATCTTTGCTTATTATCCGGCTTTGAAACTGTGAGCGTCATATGCTTTTAGGTTTCGAGATCATTTTCCTGAGATGCCATTCATCCGAGCAGGCATGAGTTGTCCAAATAATCCATGTAATCTAATAGATAAGAATATTAAAAATAGTTTATGACATCTGCAGTTATAAAACTTGGGTGATAGAGAACTACGGGGAGGCAAGCCAATGAATATTATGACAATTTCTGCATTTAGGTCTGCATTTGGAATCATGCTGGGCACATTCAGCATGGGAGCACTAGCTGACGATGATAAAGTAGCGGTAACGCTGCCGACCTTGACCGTGATGGCGGAACCTGAACAGAGCAATGAAACTGGTTATGTTCCTTTTGTCCAGGAAGAAAAGACTCAGCGTGCCTTACAGCATCAGGTGATGCGCAGTTCCAAGGAAGCCCAGAATTTTGTACTGAATGCACAGGTGATCGAAAATCTGGATTTTCAGCCGCAGAGCCAGCCTGACTTTAGTTCAGTTTCTCCAATGCTGCAGCAATATGTCATGAGTATTGCCCAAGGCCTGCAATCTAGTGATCCAACTCAGGGTTTAAATATCATGCTACAGCCGCTGGGGATTGATCGTAGCAATAGCCAATCTGCCGAATATCGTTTTCAACTACAAATTAATCCGAGCACGATCAAACTCGGTATGCAGGATCATTTTAACAAGCTTTCCCCTGCTCTCCCTTAAGCTCGAAGTAAGCAATCTAATCTTAAGTCTTTGAATCCTCGTTAGTCGGGGATTTTTTATATCTGGAATTTGCGAGAGATTTATCTTTTATTCAAAAGCAATCTGCATAAAAACCGTTTACATCGAACACCAGTAATCATACGGTACTAACCGTCTATCGACGCTCACAGTAATACTCAGCACCTTTACATAAGTTCAAGCAAGAATAAGGTTTCTCCCACTGAAATGACGATGCGGAGGTTTTCCTTATGCGTCCCCTCGACACAACTTTTCTGATGCTACTGAGTCTGTTTACTGCACTGCGTCTGGTTAATGCACATGCTGCACCCGATTCCGTCACCTTGCCGACACTGACTGTGATGGCAGATCGTGAACTGCGTGAAGAAACAGAGTTCATGCTTCCCCTGCAAGAACAATCCAGCCAGAAACAGGCCTTAAAGATGCGAATGATGAAGATTGAACGCGAACTGCAAGACTATACGGTTAATGCTGACTTCGCGGGTGATATCGAAATTCTGCCTACCACCAATCCGGCACGACTGGATAACCTGCCACCAGGGCTGCAACAGTATGTGCAGGCCATTGCCGATGGTTTGCGTTCTCCTGATCCACGTGACGGTATTTATCTGATGCTGGTGCCATTTGGTATTAACCGCGATGCCACTTCAGTTCAGGCGGCTCGGGAGCAGTTCAATCCGAATAATGTTGACCGAACGCTGATTAATGAATGGTGTGCTACCAACGGTTGCTAGGCAGGATCAAACGATTCAGAGCTGGCTTAAAAAAGGAATTTCAGTGAAATTTCCTCGTAACATGAACTATGTCCCTGCATAGGGTTTTTGTATAGAACAATTGATTTATGTCTAAAAAATCAGCATATTGGTTAAAAGGAAACCTATACATAACTTGCAGCAGGGGAGCATGTGCATGCCGCGTGTCTTTATGGTCCTGGCTGGTGCGACACTTGTTGTCTTTGCATGGCTATTTTATCAATACACTGCGCAACAGCAGGAAGAAGCCGAGCTGATCGAATATGAAACTGTTCTGAATGAAAAGACAGCTGAAATCTTTGAACAGGCACAGGACTGGAGCCAGCCGATTCAGTTGGACATTGAAGAAGACCGTCTGGATGGTGATTATGCGGTCATGGCGGAATATGTATTGGGACAGATGCGAGACCGCGCTGAAGAACGTAATCAGTATTTGCGAGATCTGAAAGCAGCGAACTGGGAGCATTTTCTGGATATTGACCGTCTGGAGAAAGATCAGGCGCAAGGTTATCAAGAAACTGAGACCATGCTCAAGCAGGTGCATCAGATTGTGCGGAACTATGAGCAGACCATCCAGCGCCGTGAAGAAAGCCAGATTGAACAGGTCAAGCGGCTCGATATCAAGCAGCGTTATCGTCAGCAGTTGGCACAGAACCTGAAAGCAACCCAGCAGGAAAGTGATGCTTATGCCATCTTCGAAATTGAAAAGCAGAGTCTGGCCAAGGCTGATCAGCTATTTGCCTTGCTCAAGAAATATAAATGGGAAAAACGCAACCGCATGTTTATGTTCCATGATGAAAAAGCGGTGCAGCCCTTTATCGCATTGTATAAAGATATTGAAAACCTGAATAAACAGATGCAGCAAATTAAGACCAAAAATCAGAAAATTGTTGAAGAAGCTTTGTAGCCTGAAAGCGTCATTTAGCTATAAATCATCCTGAGCATGGTGCCAAAAACAGAAGCATGCTATAGATAAACAGGAAATTATCAGTTGAATAAAATGGTGCGAGAACAGGAGCAATGCTGCATGACTCAGGACTTAGTCTGTTATAAGGAAATGCCGATCTGGACACAGGAGCAGATTCCTCAGGGCTTTCAGCGTCCGCATAATACCAAGGCGGGTACTTGGGCCAAACTGACAGTCTTAAAAGGTGAGCTGATTTTTGCCTTGGTTGATGAAAGCGGAGAAGTGCAATCTACTCATGTTTTTACACCTGAGCAGCAACCGCCATTCATTGAACCACAGCGCTGGCATCAGATTGTCTCTGCCAGTGCAGATGTGGAATGCCAGTTAAAATTCTATTGCGCCCCACAAGATTATTTTCATAAAAAATATGCGATTTCTCCAACACATTCTGAAATTGTGGCTGCTACGCCTTATTTAACGGGTGGTCGTGCCTTAGATGTCGGCTGCGGAGAAGGACGGAATTCGTTGTATTTAAACCAGATGGGCTATGAGGTTGATGCCTGGGATGTGAACTCCCAGAGTCTGGAAAAATTTCAGCAGATCATTGATGCTGAAGATATTCAGCAGATTCATATTGCACAACGGGATTTGAATGCAGATCCAAGCATTTCTGGCAGTTATGATTTTGTCTGCTGCACTGTGGTGATGATGTTCCTGCAAGCCAAGACCGTTCCAGCACTGATGACTCAAATGCAGCAGGCGACCAAAATCAATGGCTATAATCTGATTGTGTGTGCCATGGATACTGATGACATTCCAGCCCAGCCAGATTTTCCTTTTGCCTTTAAGCAAGGTGAATTAAGTGCCTTTTATAAAGACTGGAAGCTGGTTAAATATAATGAGGATGTTGGTGAGCTATATCGCAGGGATGAGCAGGGTAATCGGATCAAACAACATTTTGCCACGATGCTGGCGCAGAAGGTCTCAGCTTAATTTTTTTAATATTTGAAAATACAGGCTGATTACTTAGTCGCAGGCCGTATTTAAAAATAGAAGATAATAAAAAGGGATGTCAGATGACATCCCTTTGCAGTTTAAATCGTAGGATTAAGCTGCTTTTTTAAACCAAGAGAACCAGCCTTTTTTCTCAGCTTTTACTGCTGCTTCAGCAGGTGCTGCTTTTACTGCTTCTACTGGTTGAGCTGCTTCAGTTTTTACTTCTGCTGCGTTAGCCATTGCAGTTTCTTTGGCTTCTATAGTTTCTACGACAGCTTCTGTTTTTACTGCTGCAACTTTCTCTTCAGCTGCTGCTTTTGCTGTATCTGCTTTTACAGCATTTTCAGTTTTTACTGATTCAACTTTTGTTTCTACTGCTTGTTTTGCATTCGTTGCAGTTGCTTGAGCCGCTTCAACTTTCGCTTGTGCATTTGCTTTAGCTGCTTCAACTTCTACTTGCGCAGGTACAGTTGCTTGTTGAGCAACAGTTTGTACTGTTGTTTTAGCCGTTGCTGGAGCTTCAGCTGCCATTGCAGATGCAGAAGTTGCTACGATTGCAGTTGCGATCATTGTTTTAAGCGTGTTCATATCAATCCCTTAAGGAAGTAGGAAAAAGAGGCTTGATCATACATATATAAAATTTAAGTGATTCATATTTAAGATTTTAATGGTTGAAAAATACACTAATTTTACAAAGATGTAACATTAGATGGAAGTAATGAAAATCAAATAACCATCAAAAAGTATCTATCAGAAAAACAAGATATTTTTATAAATAAGCAGGAGATTTACAGCTTACTCAATAAAAGAGATTTTAGGGCTTCTATCAAATAACCATCAAAAAGCAACATATTGATTTATATTAGTAAAAAAATTAATTAATGGTTTTTTACTGATTTTTATCAATAAAGAATCAGAATTTTTAGTAAATAAATCATGCCCAATGAGGAATGTATCGTGCATGTTTTCGTCCTTGTTCTGGATCAAAAGGTTTTATTAAACCTAAATCTAAAGTGTCTTTTATTATTCTAGAAGCTATAGCACTATTTTGAGCTTCAATTTTAAATCGCTCACGTAAGCTAGCATTAGTTAAGTAATCTCTTTGAACGTATTTTAGACATGCATGTAGATAGCAAGCACGAATTTTCTCTTGAGTATCCATTTCTTTAAATTCTTTATGTGCAAACAGAACAATTCGAGTTGCATTGTCAAAATTCTCAAAAAGTGGAGGAGGAAGTTGAAAAAATTCAGTTTCATGGACTACTTTATCTATACCACTCCCTCGTTCTTCACAAATACCAATTCTTCTCATTAATGATGCAATACTTTCATTTCTAGATTGTGGAGGGCTGTCTAGTAAGCGATCAATATTAACAAGAGGATTTCCTGGGTTAGTTATTTCAATACGGTCTGCAAAAATTTCAATAGTTGTACCCATGCCAGGAATAGTAAAGTCTTGATGAATGATTGCATTAGCGATTAGCTCTCGAATTGATAGCTCAGGGTACATACTGACGTCTCGCCTTAATGCTTTTCCTATAACTTCATTTTTAGGTAAAAGATTATCAACATATGAAATTAAACCTTCAAAGCCTATTGCGTATCCCTTATCACCGCTTTGTTCTTTAATTGTTCGAATACGATTATTTCCTTCATATTGTATAACTCGGATAGCTTTCCTTTTTAAATGAGAGAATTTATTTAAGGACTTTGCAAATAAGATTACTCCCAAATTTTTAATATCCCAATTTCCACTTTCATTTTTAACAATTAAACCTTCTGATTCTAAGTGACTTAAAATACTGGCGTGGTTAGTAGGTAATGGAAATGAAATTAAATCAAAAAAGCCCGCATAATCAATCAAACTAAATAATTCTAAAGGGGTTAGATTGTGAGCGGCAATTTGTTGTTCAAAAGGTGTCTTGTCAAAACATAACCATAGGTTTTTTTCATGTTCGGGGAATTGATCTAATTGCTTAACATTCGATGAAATACGGATGTATTGTTGACCATTAAAAGATGTTGGTTGATTTTGTGCTTGAGGAATTTCTAAAATCACTACATTTTTTTCAATAAAAACATCTTCATATGCAACAGAAATTTTTACCTCATAAAATTTAAAATAGATTTTAGGGCTGCATTGTTGCATAAGCCAACTTTCTAAATCTTGATTACCCTTTTTGGCAAGATGAGGTTGAAATGAGGTACCGACTACATCGTGAGTTTCATCATTAATCCCCCAAATTAAATAACCATTACTTTTGTTTGCTAATGTAGCAGAGTTAGATAATGCGGAAATATATTTGCCAATTCGTTCGGGTTCAGAAATATTTTCTTTAAATTCTAACCAAGTAGTTTCACGAGGCATTTTTCTTAATTCATGCACTAAGCTGATTAAAAAATCATGCGATTTTTCCTTGTAAGTCATAGTAATTTTTTTAACTAGTATTTGATCTTATTGTACTTTGTTTGATCTTTAAAAAGAAACCCCGCTTATTGCGGGGTTTCTTTTGTTCACGTATTTAAGAATTAAACACGTTCGATCACTGTTGCGATACCTTGACCAAGACCAATACACATCGTCGCAAGACCGATTTGCGTATCTTGCTGTTCCATCACGTTCAACAACGTTGTTGTGATACGCGCACCAGAACAACCCAATGGGTGACCCAACGCAATCGCACCACCGTTATGGTTCACAATGTCTTGCTTGTCATAAATGCCTAAGCCTTTAAGAACAGACAGACCTTGTGCAGCAAATGCTTCGTTCAATTCAAAAGTTTGAATATCAGAAATTGCAAGACCAGCGCGTTTAAGTGCTTTTTGTGTTGCCGGAACCGGACCAAAGCCCATGATCGCAGCATCACAACCTGCAACCGCCATAGAGCGAATCACAGCACGTGGTTTAAGACCTAAAGCTTGCGCACGTTCAGCAGACATCAATAACATTGCAGACGCACCATCAGACAACGCTGAAGAAGTCGCAGCAGTCACAGAACCGCCTTTCGGATCGAATACTGGACGCAATGCTTTGAACGCTTCAAGGTTTGCATCAGGACGAATTACTTCGTCGATGTCGCAAAGCTGT
This sequence comes from Acinetobacter sp. CIP 101934, assembly GCF_000369585.1. Lineage (NCBI taxonomy): Bacteria > Pseudomonadati > Pseudomonadota > Gammaproteobacteria > Moraxellales > Moraxellaceae > Acinetobacter > Acinetobacter sp. CIP 101934. The sequence goes on from NZ_KB850094.1 coordinate 403,026, forward strand.
TTAAAGCCGTTCGCGTCATGACCTTCAATACCGATGATTTCGTTCTTGAAGCGACCTTCCTGAGTCGCAGCCCAAGCACGGCGGTGAGATTCAACACCAAATGCATCTTGTTCTTCACGGGTAATGCCGTTCATACGACCGAGCATTTCAGCGGTTAAGCCCATCATGTTAGACGCTTTAGCATAGTGCTTAGACGCTTCAGGGTTCAGGTCGATGCCGTGCATCATACCTACGTGACCCATATGCTCAACACCACCAATGATGAAAACATCACCTTGACCAGTCATGATTTGTGCCGCAGCAGTATGGATTGCCTGCATAGACGAACCACACAGACGGTTAACCGTTTGACCTGCAACAGTCTTAGGAAGATCTGCCAGTAACGCGATGTTACGACCGATGTTCATACCTTGTTCTAGAGTCTGGTTTACACAGCCCCAGATTACGTCTTCAACTTCGTTGACATCGAACTGGTTACGAGCAACAAGCGCACGTACTAATTCAGCAGAAAGGCTGTCAGCACGTACATTGCGGAACATACCATTTTTGGTTTTACCCATTGCTGAACGTACGCCATCAACGATGACAACGTCACGTGGATTTAAAGTAGCCATTCACGTTGCTCCTTAACCGTAGAATTTTTTGTTGTTAGCAGCCATGTCACGCAACATTTGTGGCGCTTCATAAGCCTTACCTAAGTGTGCGTACTTGTCGCAAAGCGCAACGTATTCAGCTACACCAGTCTGGTCGATATAACGGCATGGACCGCCACGGAATGGAGGGAAACCTACACCCATGATCATCGCCATATCTGCTTCAGCAGGTGTTGCTACAATGTTGTCTTCCAGGCAACGAACAGTTTCGTTACAGAAAGCAAGCATCATACGGTCAATGATTTCCTGAGCATCGAATTCGCGTTTTTCCGCAGTTGCAACAGATGCTACAAGTTCGTATGCAGTTGGATCAACCACTTTGGCTTTCTTGCCTTTACGGTCCAATTCGTATTTGTAGAAACCAACGTCATTCTTTTGACCAAGACGTTTGTTTTCGTACATCACCTGGATTGAACCTTTGTAGTCAGGCTTCATACGATCCGGGAAGCCTTCCGCCATGACTTCTGCACCGTGAACGCCAGTATCAATACCCACAACGTCCATTAAGTAAGCAGGACCCATAGGCCAGCCGAATTTTTCCATCACTTTGTCGATTTGCTGGAAGTCAGCACCATCTTTCAGTAGAAGGTCAAATGCACCGAAGTAAGGGAACAATACACGGTTTACTAAGAAGCCCGGGCAGTCATTCACAACAATCGGTGTTTTACCCATTTTCTGAGCAAGTACCACAGTGGTTGCAATCGCTTCGTCAGAAGTCTTCGCACCACGGATCACTTCTACCAATGGCATCATGTGCACTGGGTTAAAGAAGTGCATACCCACGAAGTTTTCAGGACGCTCTAGGTTTTCAGCCAGACGCGTAATTGAAATCGTAGAAGTATTCGAAGCAATGATCGTGTTTTCACGAACTTTCGCTTCAGTTTCTTTCAGTACGATACCTTTCACTTTTGGATTTTCAGTCACCGCTTCAATCACGATGTCCACTTCTTTAAACTCGTCATAGCTTAAAGTTGGGCGGATGCGCGCAAGAGTTTCACCCATTTGAGCAGGCTTCATCTTCTTGCGTTCAACTTGTTTGGTCAGTAAGCCGTTTGCTTCTTTCATACCTAAAGCAAGTTGTGGATTACCAATGTCTTTCATAATGATTGGTGTGCCTTTGCTTGCCGCCTGGTAAGCAATACCACCACCCATGATACCTGCGCCTAATACAGCCGCTTGGTTCACAGGGTGTGCACCTTTCTCATATTTCTTGGAAGTTTTCTTCACCACTTGATCATTGATGAATAGACCAATCAACGCACCTGCTTGCGGTGTTACTGCAGCTTTGGCAAAGCCTTGTGCTTCTGCTTTTAATGCTTCATTACGTGGAAGGCTTGCACCTGCCTGTAGTGAATCAAGCATCAATTTTGGCGCCGGGTACTGAGCAGGGTTTGCTTTCGCTAAAACCGCACCTTTCGCTGTATTGAACGCCATCATTTGCTCAAGCATGTTCAACTTAACAGGATCTAGTTTTTCCTGGCGTTTTGCTTTCCAGTCTAGACGACCCGCAATCGCTTGTTTAACCAGATCAATCGCAGCGTCTTGCAGTTTGTCCGCAGCAACCACAGCATCCACAGCACCGTCTTTCAGCGCGGCAGCAGGTTTCTTCGGATTGGCCATTGCCATCCATTCAACCGCATTATCAATACCAATCACACGGCTTAAACGAACAGTACCACCGAAGCCCGGGAAGATCCCCAGTTTGATTTCAGGCAGACCAACAGCAGCTGCTTCTGACATCACACGGTAGTCACACACCAGACACATTTCAAAACCGCCACCCAATGCTTGACCATTGATTGCAGCAACTTTAGGAATGTCTAAATCTTCAAAAGAGTTGAAGATGTCATGAACAGGCAGGGCCCATTCTACAATTGCCTGTTCGCCTTGCGCGAAGTTCGCACCGAACTCAGTAATGTCTGCACCTACGATGAAGGTTGACTTCGCTGAAGTGACGATTAAACCTTTGATGTCAGCGTTTGCTTTTACCGCGTCAATTGCAGCTTTAAAATCTTCAATTGTTGCACGGTTAAATTTGTTGACCGACTCACCTTGTAAGTCAAAGCGGAATTCTGCAATTCCGTCCGAAAGCATTTGGACGGTAATGGCATTGCCAGCGTGGATCATGCCTGATCTCCTTTATTTTGGAGGACTTCTAAGTTGATGTTGTGAAGAGCCTATGCGCGATTCCTGCGCATATTTATGCTTCGCCAATCTTACGATAACTATATCCAAAAAGAACATAACAAGTTGTATCAAGCCGTGACGCAAGGGTCATCTATTTTGCCTGAACTGTTTTGGCTGTTATGCGTTCCAGTATGGCTCTTATCAAGCACAATGAACTGAAGATTTTGTTTCAGTTCACAATTTTTTAATGAGAACTCCATTTATATTGGGTGATAGCAAGGCTTTTCAAGTCTTTCAAAAAATCGTTTTACTGTCAAAAAAGTCAATTTAGGGCAGAGAATTTCTTTGTTGCTGTTTTGCAGCCTGATTAAAATCGCGCTCCAAGTCCAGCTTTGTTGCAGTTTGGTTGTGAGGTGGTAGTTTGCCGATAAGCTGGCTGGGATTGTGAATCGACCGGGCTTAGAATGGGTGAAAATAAGTAAAAACCTAGAACAATAATAAGAAGATCACTGCATGAAATTGACAGATCAGACGCTGATGCAGCAGATGCAGATTTCATTGCCCGACATCCAGCGACGCAAGCAATTACTTGGACTGACCGAAGAAGCCCTGGCAGCACTGGCGACTGTGCGTGAACTGATAGAGCCAGGCTTGCAGGACACTGTGGCCGAATTTTATGACTATCAAACCTCTGTACCTGAAATTAATAATCTGATTGGTGATGTCGATACGCTTAAACGCCTCAAGGTCGCCCAGCATCAATATATTCTGGATCTGTTTTCTGGTTGCTATGACAGTGTCTATGTCAATAACCGCTTGCGTATCGGACTGGTGCATAAACGTATTGGGGTAGAGCCGCGTCTGTATCTGGCTGCCTTGCATCAGATTAAATTAGGCATCTTTAAACTGGTGGAACAGTATGTAGCGGATGCAGCCTTAGCGCGGCAGGTGCAGGACACCCTAGAAAAACTGTATACCTTTGATATTACCTTGGTGGTTGAAACCTATATCTGGAGCCTGGTCAAAGAAGTGAATAGTTCCCATCACAAACTGCAGGAATATGCCATGGCACTTGGTGCGCATGCACAGGAAATGGAAACCCTGTCCCGGCTGGATCCACTGACAGGGCTTTATAATGTGCGTAGCCTGACCTCGATGTTAAATGAATTACTTTATCGTGCACGGCAACAGCATACGCCTGTGACCGTGGTATTTATTGATATCAACGACTTTAAACTGTTAAACGACCAATATGGCCATGTCTATGGTGATCAGGTGATTCAGGCAGTAGCGAGTACCTTAAAGCAGATTGCCCGGGATGAAGACTACTGTTTCCGCTATGGCGGTGATGAGTTTCTAGTGGTATTGCCGAACTGTACCGAGGCAGATGCCTTGCAAAGCTTTATTCCACGCGTAGAGCAGACCTTGAGCCAACTGACAATGCCGGTCAGTCTCAGTGTCGGTATTCATCAGGCCGATGCCAATAGCGGCTATCTGGATAGCGCCAGCCTGATCCGCTGTGCGGATGACAAGATGTATGCGGTCAAGAAACAGTACAAACTAAAAGGGAAATAACAGTAATCAATACGGCAATTCATGATTGCTATTTCATGCTGTATCACTTTTAAAATATCTGATGAGTTAAGTAATTTTGCTGGTAGATCCTATTTTTAGATTTACAATAGCTTTAAGAATAGGGGAGCACACATGCAGGTATTTCGTTCCAAAAAAGACTGGTGGCTCGTGGCCTTTCTGGTGTGTATGACCGGGCTATTGGTGCAGTTACTGCTGGTAATGTCAGCCAAAGGCACCATGCAGCAATATCCATTGCATACTGCGGTGTATATGCTGACGATTGTAATGATCTGGTGGCCTGTGCTGAATACCCGATATCAGCTTACTGCTGATCAATTGATCGTCAAAAGTATGTGGTTTAGCTGGCAGATTCCCGTAGCTGCTATTCAGGCGGTCACTCCAACTGACTATTCATCTGTTGCGCCCGCTTTGTCCCTGAAGCGTTTACGCGTGGATTATCGTGAAGATGGAACCAATAAATTTGTGCTGATCTCACCCAAAGACCAGATGGCATTTATTAATGCGGTACAGAACCAGCAGGCATCTTAAGCGCTCATTCTGTGTTCGAACTATTCGGTCTGAATCACCAAATTACCTTCAATGCAATCTAGCTTCAGCGTAGACTGTTCAGGCTGATCTAAAAAATATACCGCTAAAACTGGTTCTAGTTCAGTACGCATCTTGCGACCCAGATGACGTGCGCCGTAACGAATATCATGCCCTTGATAGAAATAGGCCTTGGCTGTATCGGTTAGGATCACAGTTCGCTTCTGATGCTGTAATCGCTGATTGAGTTTTTCCAGCTCAATCTCAACCAGTCGTGGCAGAGCATCATTCTGTACAGCCTGATAATGCAGGGTACGATCAATCCTGTTCAAAAATTCAGGATCAAACTTACGCTGCATGACCTTTTCAATAATGCGCTGTGTCGGTACTTTTTTCAGGCACAGATTCTGAACCTGCTGCGGTAAATAACTGAGCTTTTCCAAATATTGCTGGGCAGCTTGAGCGCCAACATTACTGGTCATAAAGATCATACAGTTACGAAAATCGATGGTTTTGGTACCTGCTGTGAGGGTTAAACGACCTGTATCCAGCACGTTCATTAAACCTCGAATGACTTCGGTTGAAGCCTTTTCTAATTCATCAAATAGCATAATGCCCGGACGGGTATGACTACCTGCAATCGCAGTTTCATTGAACAGGCTATGACCTTCTTTTGAGCCGACATACCCCGGAGGCGCACCTGTTAGCGCTGCGGCATAATGTTCTTGCGCCAGCGTATTCATGTCGATACGGCAAAACGCATCTGGACGTCCATAGATAGCCTCGGCAATCAGGCGCACAGTCTCGGTTTTACCTACTCCGGTTGGGCCAAGCATCAAGGTCACGGACAGGGGACGATCCGGGCTGGAAAAATCAGCCTTGACCACATGTAGCATCTTTTCAATTTCATTCAGCGCAGCATCCTGCCCAATAATCCGTTCCCGAAGCAGGTCCATGACTGCCTTGGGTTCAAAGTGAAAGTGTGGCTTGCCAATCAGGCGGTCACGTTCCGAAGCACTATGCGTGGAGGTACCAGGCTGGACGATATGGAAACCGGAATGCTGCGTGGTCATCTTGGGGGAATCTCAAAAACGAACCCGTCGAGCATAACAAAGATATCAGTTGAAATTTATAGCTTTTAGCAATCACAGTATAACGGTGAGCCTATAAATTAACCGGGATTGCATACTTATAAACTTCGCTTGTGGGCAGGCTTGATGGTAATTTTGTCACCGCGCTTGAAAATCAGGCAATAAGCATCACATTATCTGCATATTGCATATGAAAAATAGGTTGCAGGTGAACGAGAACGCGCGTCCCCATATTGAAAAAATCCTGGCGAATATGACCACGCTTCCGGGGGTATACCGGATGTATGGCAAGGATGGCGAATTGCTGTATGTGGGCAAGGCAAAAAACCTGAAAAACCGCGTATCCAGTTATTTCGTCAAGACCCTTGAACATCCGAAAACCCAAGCATTGGTGGCGCGGATTTATGATATTCAGACTTTGGTGGTGCGTTCTGAAACCGAAGCGTTACTGTTAGAGCAGAATCTGATCAAGCTGCATCGTCCGCCATATAACATCATGCTGCGCGATGATAAATCCTATGTCTATATCTTTGTATCTAGTGATAAACCTTATCCACGGATTGCAGCAGGTCGAGGCAAGGGCAAGCATCAACCGGGCAAGTTTTTTGGACCTTATCCAAGTGCTTACAATGCCAAGGATACCCTGATCGTTTTACAGAAACTGTTTAATGTGCGCCAGTGTGAAAACAGCTATTTTGCACAGCGTAAGCGTCCCTGCCTGCAATACCAGATCAAGCGTTGCTCAGGCCCCTGTGTTGGACTGATTTCACCTGAAGACTATCAGGAAGATGTCAACAACTCGATTCGCTTCTTGCAAGGCGATACCAAGGAGCTGAATCAGCAGCTGATTGCCAAAATGGAAGCTGCTGCCGAACAGCTCGAATTTGAAAAGGCTGTATTTTATCGGGACCGTATGGCTCTGTTACGTGATGTTCAAGCCAATCAAGCGATCTACAAGGTTAAAGGTGAAGCCGATATTCTGGCAATTGCCCATCAGGCCGGCGTGACCTGTGTGCAGATCATGCATGTGCGTAATGGTAAAATGCTGGGAGGTAAAAGCTATTTCCCGGATATCCAGGGTGATGATCTCAGTCAGATGTTGAGTGATTTTATTGCCAACTTCTATTTCCAGGTTGCGGATGAAATTCCAGCAGAACTGATCGTCAATGTAGAAGTGACTGATCGTAACGAGCTGGAACAGGCATTGGCCCAGCATTTTGATAAAAAAATCCAGATCAAGTCCAAGGTCCGCGAAACCCGTGCCGAATGGCTGGAACTGGCACAAATGAATGTGCTGCAAGGGATTAAATCGAAACTGGCGAATCACTTTGAACTGAATGAGCGTTTCCATCAGCTGGAGCAGGTGGTGGGACATCCTGTGGACCGGATTGAGTGTTTTGATATCTCACATACCATGGGGGAGGAAACGGTCGCATCCTGTGTGGTGTTTGATAGTGGCGGTGCGCGTAAGCGGGATTATCGCCAGTTCTCGATTAACGACATTACCGAAGGCGATGACTATGCTGCAACGCGTCAGGCGTTGACCCGACGTTATAAAAAGCACATGTTGCCCGACCTGTTACTGATTGATGGGGGTAAGGGACAGCTGCATATGGCAATGGAAGTCATGCAGGATCTTGGTCTGGACGCTTTTATGGTGGGTGTATCCAAAGGTGAGGGACGTAAACCAGGCTTAGAAACTTTACATTTTACTGATGGCACCAAGATTCAACTTCCCGAAGATCATAAAGCCCTGCATCTGATTCAACAGGTACGGGATGAAGCACACCGCTTTGCAATCACCAAACACCGTGCCAAACGCGACAAGAAACGAGGCTCTTCAGTTCTGGAAGTGATTCCCGGTCTGGGCCCAAAACGCCGTCGTGACCTGCTGACCCATTTCGGCGGCATTCAAGGTGTGCTGAAGGCTTCAGAGAAAGACTTGATGTTAGTACCAGGCTTAGGTGAAGTCATGGCTCGTACTATTTATAAAGTACTGCATGAATAAAAATCCAAATTAAATCATTTGCCAAAGTGCTCAGTGACGGAGAAGTCATTGAGCATTCACATCAATTCAAATTTATTGAATGATATCAGAACTAAAATGAACCACAGGGATGCACAATGACACTGGAACAGGTGTATGCAGCGATTGCTGTTGAGGAATGGGTTGATCTTCCAGCAGGATGGTTACAAGGACGGACCCTGTATGGTGGTCTGGCTGCGGCGATGATGATGCAAAAAGCGGTGCTGAGCATTAATGACCCGGCGAAACATCTTTTAAGCACCAGCGTAACTTTTGTGGGGCCGGTCCAGCAACGGCCAGTCAGGTTAACTGCAGAAATTCTGCGTGAGGGTAAATCCGTCACTACGGTTGAAGTTCGCCTGTGGCAGGATGATGCAGTGCAGAGTATCTTGTTAGCCAGTTTTGGTGTAGCACGTGACTCGACTATTCAAGTACATCAGGAGGCATCTGCTCCGGATTATCCAGCTCCAGAAAGCCTGTTTAGCATTCCTCCAAACGTAGGTATGCCGGAATGTTACCAGCAGTTTGAGGTTCGTTGGGCTGAAGTGAATTTGCCATGCACGGGGAGTGATCATCCTGATTTTGGCGGATGGTGCCGTTTTGATCCGGAAAGACATGCAAACCGCAAATTTGAAGTTGCTGACCTGATGGCAATTTTTGATATCTGGCCACCCGGTGTATTGCCGATGTTTAAGCAGATTGCACCAGCCAGCAGCCTCAACTGGACGGTGACCTATGTGCATCCAGTACAACATCAGTTGAATGATTGGTTTAAATATAAAGTATTTACTGATCATGCAGCAGATGGCTACGCGACAGAACATGCCTATCTGTGGGATGCTGAAAATCGCCTGATTGCGATTGCCAGACAGACAGTGACAGTGTTTGCCTAGTGACACTGCTGGCCAATTCGTATAAAGTGAAGCCTATTAACGATGGATCAAACCTCAATAAAAGTGTGCATTTTCATCGTACATGAGGGGAACAATTGGCGGTGTCTATGACTACAGGTCGTATCCTGAATATTCCAAACATCTTGACCTTGGCACGTATTGTCCTGATTCCAGTCTTTCTATTGGTGGCCTATTGGCCGCCGGCGATGGGGATTGATGAAAGCAATCCGGATATGACGCGTCATATGCTGTTGACTGCAATTTTTGTGGTTGCGGCGGTAACGGACTGGTTTGATGGCTATCTGGCGAGAACATTGAATCAGACTTCGGCTTTTGGTCGATTCCTGGATCCGGTGGCAGACAAGCTGATGGTTGCAGCTGCACTGATTGTACTGGTGCAATGGCAACCTTCGATCTCCATGGCCTTTGCTGCAATTGTGATTATCTCGCGGGAAATTACGGTATCAGCTTTACGTGAATGGATGGCTGAACTGGGTGCGCGAACCAGTGTGGCGGTGTCTACAGTCGGCAAATACAAGACAGCCTTCCAGATGATCGCAATTACCGTATTTCTGCTTAACTGGCAGCCGCTGGATATGCTGGCTTATGCATTGCTCTATACTGCAGTCGTGCTCACGTTATGGTCGATGTTTATCTACCTGAAAGCGGCCTGGCCCTATTTGAAACAGCCTTAATCGAATATTGAATCAAGCTCCAGTCACTGGGGCTTTTTTATGGTCGATGGTAATTTTCAGGCAAAAAAATACCCAGCCTTTGGGGGAAGAACTGGGATGAAATCGGGGATATTTATCGCTATTATACAAAGATGTTGCCATCCTCTTAATTGCTATTATAGGAAATCCATTTTTTAATTCATGTACATTCTTGTAGTGTAATGTTGCATTTCTATAGTGGCATGTATCTGCCGTTTACAATCTATTATTTTGAAATGAATGAAGGGTTTAAATCTAATAAGACTCATAATTAAATTCTTTAAATCGAATAAGTAAATTCAGCATTTTTAAACTTAATTGATTAGTAAAACTTCATATTTACAATAAATTTAATCTATAAAATAAATAACATTGAGAAAAAATGATCTTAAAACTGATGCAATCTGTTGTTCTGAGAAGTTTAGGAAAAAAGGAAGGATATGATCTATTGATTAGAAAATAGATAACTAGATGAAGGGAATTCTAGGGATTTAATTTGCTTATTTACGGTACATTTCTGCAATCAAGAGAAAGGTAGGTGGAAAAATTAAAAAAACGCTTTAAGAAACCTTTTTCGGATTTTACTTGAGAGGACGGTTCCTGTCTTTAATCATGTTGAGCGTCATATAAAGAGTCTGTCTAATGATGGAGATTCTTTTTAAATTAAAGCTTACGCGCAGCATGGCTGCTTGTCTTACGGCGTGGCAGAGCAGTGCTCTATCAAAGAAAAAGAGCCGCATAAGAGACTCTTTTAAAATTAAAGCCTACGCCCACCTGCGGTGTTTGTCTGGCGGCGTGGCGGTATAGTGCATAAAAAAGGAGTCTTCTTAGACTCCTTCTTGACATTTGAAACTACGCGCTTCGCTTGTCTTGCGTAATTTTTAGAGCAGTGCATAAAAAAGAATCCCCAAGTTGGGGATTCTTTTAGATTAAAGCCTACGCGCAGCATAGCTGCTTGTCTTGCGGCGTGGCAGAGCAGTGCTCTTACAAAGAAAAAGAGCCTCATAAGAGACTCTTTTCTAATTAAAGCCTACGCACACCTTTGGTGTTTGTCTTGCGTAAAACTTAAAGCAACGCTTTAAGTTTTACTCAGGCTTTAGCCCTTCAGCTTTTTCCAATGATTCATCATTATTGAAAAACTTCTCACGTTGTTCTTCAAGGAACTTTTTCGCATCCGCTTCAAACACGTTTAAACGCTTTTCATTGATCAGCGTAGTTTGATGCTTCAGCCATTCCTGCCAAGCCTGTTTAGATACAGTGTCAAACAGTTCCTGACCCTTTGCACCTGGGAATGGTGCAAAGTCTAAGCCTTCCATTTCTTTTTGATACTTACGGCAAAATACTTGTCGAGACATATCAATACTCCGAATTTAAGATAGCGCAATTAAGCGTAAAGTTTTTCCAGACGTGCATAAGCGCGTTCGATTGCTGCTGCGACTTGTACAGGTGCAGTACCACCAATGTGGTTACGCGCATTTACAGATGCTTCTAAAGTTAACGCTTTTTCAAATACATCTGCCTGGATCAGGTCAGAGAATTGCTGTAGCTGTTCAAGGGTGAGTTCAGACAAGTCTTTACCTTCCTGAACACCAAGTGCAACGGCTTTACCCACAATCTCATGTGCATCACGGAAAGCAACGCCATTTTTCACCAGGTAATCTGCAAGGTCAGTTGCAGTCGAGAAACCACGAAGCGCTGCTTCACGCATGATTTCGATATTTGGAACCAGTGCAGGAATCATATCTGCAAATGCCATCAATGAACCACGAACGGTATCGATCGCATCAAATAATGGTTCTTTGTCTTCCTGATTGTCTTTATTGTAGGCTAATGGCTGACCTTTCATTAGAGTCAACAAGCTCATCAAGTCGCCATACACACGGCCAGTCTTACCACGGATCAGCTCAGGCACGTCTGGGTTTTTCTTCTGTGGCATGATCGATGAACCAGTACAGAAGCGGTCCGGAATATTCACAAACTTGAACTGTGCAGATGTCCACAGAATCATTTCTTCAGACATGCGAGACAGGTGCATCATGATTAAAGATGCTGCTGCATTGAATTCGATGCCGAAGTCACGATCAGAAACAGCATCTAATGAGTTTTCAGCTACTGCTTCAAAACCTAGCAGTTCAGCTGTATAAGTACGGTCGATTGGATAAGTGGTGCCTGCTAAAGCAGCAGAACCCAATGGCATACGGTTAACGCGTTTACGGCAGTCAATCAGACGCTCAGAGTCTCGGACCAGCATTTCAAACCAAGCCATCAAGTGGTGACCAAAAGTCACAGGCTGTGCCGTTTGCAGGTGAGTAAAACCTGGCATGATGGTATTGGTATTTTTCGCCGCCAAGCTCAAAATGCCTTTTTGTAATTTCTCTAATAATTTTAGGATGGCATCAATTTCATCACGGACATAAAGACGGATGTCTGTTGCCACCTGGTCATTACGGCTACGGCCAGTATGTAATTTTTTACCTGTAATGCCGATACGCTGAGTCAGACGTGACTCAATGTTCATGTGCACATCTTCAAGGTCAATGCGCCACTCGAAATTACCTGCTTCAATATCTGCCTTAATCGCAGTCAGGCCTTCAATGATGTCATCACGTTCTTGTTCAGTCAGCACGCCCACTTTTGCAAGCATGGTTGCATGCGCAATTGAACCCGCAATATCTTGTTTATAAAAACGTTGGTCAAATTGTACAGATGCTGTAAATTCAGCAACAAAAGCATCAGTCGCTTCAGAGAAACGACCGCCCCACATACCCGAAGTCTGGGCTTGTGATGGATTTGAGGAATTAGAAGATGTGGTCATGTCGGCTCAATAAGATTAAAAGCAGTAGAACGAAAAAGAGTATAGCAAATTCAACGGCTGTTGCCGAAGTTCCATCTGCTCAATCTGTTACAGATCCGATGGGGCAGCAACAATCTTCTTATTTTTTTGGCCAGATTGGCAATTGGCGTTATCTGCTGGAACTGTTTGTTGGCGGTAATGTTTTGGCTTTGGTACTGAGTCTGGCAGAAGCCCAGTCCTGGCAAGCGCTCAATTTTATGCACTTGCTGCAATACATCCTCTATATTAACTGGGTATTGCTATCATTTGCGGCTTGTGTAGACCTGTTTCACCAGTATTTTGATCGTATGGGGATCAAATCTGCATTGATTACCGGATTCTTGTTATTACAGGCTATCGTGCTGGTAACGACAGTTAGTTTAAACATTCTGATACATTTTGGCATAAATTTTCATCTGCATGATCTTACATCTGAAATTGCTTTTAAGCAGGTCGGAATGCACCTGAGTTTTGGAATTTTGCTCGGAACTTTGTGTTTTCGTTATCTTTACTTAAGGGAGCAATGGACACGTCAACGCCATAGCGAGTTAAATTCACGGATTCAGGCCATGCAGGCCCGGATTCAACCACATTTTTTATTTAATAGTTTAAATAGTGCTATCAGCCTGATCAGCATTGATCCCGATAAAGCGGAACATATGCTACTTAATCTTTCCCGACTGTTTCGTGCCAGCTTTCAGGAATTAAAGCTGGTCAGCTTGCAAGAAGAAATCGATTTGTGCAAACGTTATCTGGAGATTGAACAAATCCGGCTCGGTGATCGTTTGCAGGTTGAATGGAAATTAGAAAACAAAGACTTATACTCACAAGTCCAAATTCCATTACTGACTTTACAACCCCTATTAGAAAATAGTATTTTCCATGGAGTTGAAAAAATTCTAACAAAGAGTACGATAAGCGTATTGATTGAAATCCTGCAAAATCAAATTAATATTATTATAACAAACCCATATTCACAGGATCATGCAGCATTAAAGCGGGGAAATGGTATTGCAATTGAAAATGTTCGACAGCGTTTGAAGGCCTATTATGGCCCGAGAGTAACCTTTAGAACCTATGCCGGCAAGGGAATTTTTACGACGGTTGTGCAATATCAGTATAAATAACAATAAAATGCAGTTAACTTAACAACAATGACATGCCGTTAACTGAAGGAGGATAAATGGACATCCTGATCTGTGATGATGAGCCTCTTGCCATAGAGCGTTTGGCACGCCTGGTCAGCCAGCTCGGCCATACTGTGGTTGCAACCGCAACCCATGGTCAGCAAGCCCTTGATCTGGCCCATCAGCACGAGCCCGATGTCATTCTATTAGATATTCAAATGCCCGAAATGGACGGTCTGCGTTGCGCACAACATCTGCGCCAGCTTGACCCAATGCCGGCAATTGTTTTTTGTACGGCCTATGACAACCATGCGCTTGATGCATTCAAGTCGAATGCAGAAGGCTACTTGCTCAAACCAGTGATGCAACAGGAGTTAGCACAGGTATTCGAGCATTTAACCAAACTTACCCAAGCTCAGATGAGCCAACTAAAACAAAAAGAAAATATGGAAGAACTCAATATCAGCCGCCATCAGATTGCGGCAAAGACTTATCGCGGGGTGGAGCTTGTCCCTGTGGAAAATATTTACTATTTCCTGGCTGATCAGAAATATGTCACGGTACGGCATAAAAATGGCAGTGTCCTGATCGATGAAACATTAAAGGACTTGGAACAGGAATTTGGCCAGAATTTTATCAGGATTCACCGCAATGCGCTGGTGTCTGTAAACTATCTGGATGGGCTGGAAGTGGTCAGTTCGGGGCAGTATCAGGTGCGTTGCCGTGAGCTGGATGAAAGACTTGCAGTAAGTCGGCGCCATTTACCATTTTTACGTGAACGCATTCATAAGCTCTGAAGCGTATGGGATCGGGTTGCAGTTGAAACTTGCATAAATTCACTTGCATTTTAAAGTGATCAGGTTAAGTTTAGACTATTGTTCTCATTCACTGTATTTGAAATTTATGAAGACCCTAAAAATTGCAACTCGACAAAGTCCTCTTGCACTATGGCAAGCGGAGCATATCCGTGCACGTCTGCAGGAACTGCATGCCGACCTTCAGGTCGAGTTGGTCACGTTTGTGACACAGGGTGATAAAATTCTTGATACCCCATTGGCAAAAATTGGTGGCAAGGGCCTGTTTGTTAAAGAACTTGAGGCTGCATTACTGGATGGTCGTGCAGACTTGGCCGTGCATTCCATGAAAGATGTACCCATGGCACTGCCTGAAGGTTTAAGTCTTGCGGTGATCTGCGAACGTGAAGATCCATTGGATGCTTTTGTCTCTAATAGCTATACCAGCTTTGACGAGCTGCCACAGGGCGCTAAAGTAGGCACATCCAGTCTGCGTCGTAAGAGCCAGATTTTAAAGGCACGTCCGGACCTTGAGATCATTGATCTGCGAGGTAATGTCGGCACACGGCTGTCGAAACTCGATGCAGGCAATTACGATGCTATTATTCTTGCCAGTGCCGGTTTAAAACGTCTGGGATTGGCAGATCGTATTCGTCATACGCTTAAGCCTGCGGTCAGTTTACCAGCTGTGGGACAGGGTGCGCTTGGTCTTGAATGTCGTGATCGTGATCAGGCTGTACTTGACCTGATCCTGCCACTGTTACATGCTGAAACTGATGCCTGTGTTCGTGCTGAACGCGCATTTAATGCCTATCTGGAAGGCGGTTGTCAGGTGCCGATTGCAGGTTATGCAACTTTACAGGATGGTAAAATTGCTATTGAAGGCCGTGTGGGTAGCGTGGATGGTGCCACCTTATTAAAAGCAGAATTACAGGGTGATGTAAATCAGGCAGAGCACCTCGGTGTGATTCTGGCACAGAATTTACTGGCCCAAGGTGCGGGTGATTTGCTTAAAGCACTATATTCATAAGATTCATGCTGTTTATCAATACTCGCCCTCAGGATCGTGCTGTCCGACTCACACAGCAGTTACAGGCAGCACAAATTCCTGTGGTAGAGCTACCTTTGCTGGAACTGGTTGCACAGCCTTATTCAGCAGAATTGGATAGCTTGTATCAGCAGTTGAATCGTGCTCAAGTCATTGTGGTGGTGAGTCCGACTGCGGTGCAGATTGGCATGCAATATCTGGCGCAGGCAGGCATTGAACTGGCTACATTGGCCTATATACAGTGGATTGCTGTAGGGCGCAGCACTGAACAGGCATTGCTACAATATGGCATTCAAAGTCATGTGCCTGAGGTTGAAACCTCTGAAGGAATGCTACAATTACCGATTTTGGAGAGTCTTGAAAAAGATACTGTTGTAGCCTTTTGGCGAGGTGAGGGCGGTCGATTATTTATGATGGACCATTTGCGTCAACAGGGCGTTGAAGTACTAAATTTTGTACTGTATCAACGTCAGTGTCCGGTTCAGTCACAGCAGGCTATAGCTGCGCTCTTGCCTCGATTGCAGGACAATCGTCATTATGTGGTTCTGATGAGTAGTGAAGCCAGCTGGTTAAACTGGGTGCAGCTAATGCAGCAGGAAATCTCCTTGATCAGCAAGGGAATTTATTTGGTTTTGGGCCCACGTTTGGCCGCTATTTTAGGGGAATACCGTCAACATCATGCTGCAGCATTTGAGTATATACAACTCGAGAACCTGAGCAGCGATGTGATCGTACGGGAGATGAAGCGAGTACTGGGGAACTCATGAAGAAAATTTTAATCGTGCTGTTCATTGTGGCATTCGCCTGGATGGTCAAAATCAGTTATGACCTGTTCAGTTTGCGCCAGGCCCATACAGAACTCAGCTCCAGCTTTACTCTATTGCAGCAGCAAAATGCCAGTTTGAATGACAAGGTGGTTGCACTTAAACGCCAGGTAACTGAACAGCGCCAGGATGCACCAGCTGTATTCAACTCACAGATAGCTACTGCACCTGAATCGCATGATGCCGAACTGGTTCGTCAGCAACTCAGCCTGATTGAGTTCGCTTTGCAGCAGCAGCAATACAGCACAGCATTGGAAAAACTCAGTCAGCTGCAACTGGATTTGCCGAATTATACGCTTGCACCGGCTTTATTAGACGGTTTGGAGCGTGTACTCAGTAAAGATCAGGTAATGTTGCAACAGTTCATCAATAGTCGTCTGGTACAGCAGAATAAAATCCGGGATTTACTTAATCAAATGGATGCTGAAATTGCCAGGGAGTTAAAAGCCCAGCACAGTGCCACACCGGCAGAGTCTGGTTCCTTCTGGCGCAATCTGATTCAAATTGAAGCTGTGCAGCAGCCAAGTACGGTGTTAATGCAGCGAGGACTAGTGTTGAAAGAGGCGCAATTACGTTTATTGATGGCACAAAACGCGCTACAGCAAAGTCAGCAAATTCCTTTCCAGCAATCGCTTGGTGCCGTGGCTGAAGTCCTCAAACAATTACCGGATGCGAAAAGCCAGCAATGGGTTAAACAGCTGGAACAGATCCGCACCATACCGCTGACACCGGTTCCTCCTCTGAATGCCCGTACCTTAATGAGCTGATCGCTTATGAAACAGATTCTGCTTGCCTATTTATTTGTCAGTCTGCTCGGTATTGCGGCTTTAAGTCTACTCAGTTACGGTCACGGACCAGGGTATGTCTATCTGTACTGGCGTAACTGGCAGGTACAGACCAGTCTATGGATACTGGCAGCGCTACTGGTTACGATCAGCTTTGTCATGCATATGCTGTGGTATGCGGTTACGCGTTATCTGAATCGCGAGCAGCGCAAAAAACAGCGCGTTTTCAGTTTTCATCATTTACATCCTTATGAACAGCTGGCAGTGGTGTGGCTGCTCAATGCCTCACAGGATCAACGTGATTTTATTCAGCAGTCTTTTGTCCAGTCTGGATTATTAAAAGATATTATTCATGCACGTTTGTCTTGGGGGCAGCAAGATTTTGATGAGGCCTTGAAATCTTTAAATCAGTCCAATCCGATGGCATTTGAACTGGCTGAATTACAGCGTATTGAAGTGTACTTATCGCAACAGGACGGTCAGCAGGCATTAACCCATCTTGAATTCTTAAATCAGCATGAATTATCCCCGTGGCTGTTTAAAGTTAAATCAGCTTATGAGCAGCGATTAACCAAATTATGGGGACAATTTGCCTTGAAATTTCCCTGGTTGTATTTAAGATCAACTCAATATGGTCATTTAGAGCAAAATACTAAAACACTTTGGCTAGAACAATTATTACTGGCTTTTGAACAGGCGGATCAGGAAGATTTAAAATACTTGCAACAGCGCTATATCGACTTAAGCGAAGAAATATTTACACGTGACTATACCGTCAAAATATTGTGGCTGAAGTTGTTATTTAAAATGCCTGAAATGAGTGCCGAGCATGAAGCGCTAGCAGTGCATTTATTGGAACAGCAATTTAATCAGGACGTATTTTATTTATGGTTTCAGCAACAATTACTTCGACAAAATCCTGATTATGAAATTATTAACCAGCAAATTTCATTGTGGGAAGAAAAATATACAGCAGTGCCGGTCTTAACATTTGCCAAATGGCATGTACTGCAAGCTGCGGGTCGAGTAGAGGAAGCCCAGCAACTGCTTGCACTCTATCCAGATGATGTGCGTATGAGTTATCTGCGCATTAAATCTGCCTTGCAGGGGCAGGATGAGTTACAACAACAACTGAATCAGGTGTTTGAATCAAATGCCAATTTTATTGATACAAGAATATAGGGGATAATATATGGAATCACTTGCGCAGTATCCAGTGATTTTTGAGCAACGCGTGGCTTGGGGTGATATGGATGCCTTTGGTCATGTTAATAATGCGGTGTATTACCGTTATATTGAAAGTGCCCGACTGGCTTATCTGGATCGATTAAATATACTGGTTGGTCCATTATTAACTGTTGTGGCTACGAATCAATGTCGCTATTTAAAGCCTGTGGTTTATCCGGATCAACTTAAAATCGGTGTGCGTATTGAAGATATAGGCACTACCTCATTTCGTATGAGTTATTTATTATGGAGTGAGCAGCAGCAAAGTATAGTGGCAATTTCTGAAGCGGTTCTGGTTTGTATAAATAAAAATAGCATGCAAAAAATGCCAATTTCTGAAGATGTACAGCAAATAATAAGAAATTTAGAAAATACGGTTGAACATACAGTTTAAAATACGAGAAAATTATTTAATTTTGTAATTAATTTTATTATTTGTTGTTATCCGTTCAAATTTTTTTATTGAATATTTTATTTAATCTAAATATTATGAAAAAGTTATTTATAAAACGAATAATATTATTTTTATGGAGAGAGTGATGCCAGACATTACGAATTTATCAGTTGAAGAGTTAAAGCGTTTACAAGCTGAAGCTGAAGCATTAATTGCGTCTAAAAAAGACCAGGAAATCGAAGATGCTTATAATCAGGTATTAAGCATTGCAGAAAAAGTAGGTATGAGCATTGAACAGTTGCTCGAGTTCGGTGCCTCTAAGCGCAAGAAATCATCTCGCAAGACTGTAGAACCACGTTACCGCAGTAAAGCAAATCCGGAAGAAACCTGGACAGGTCGTGGTAAACAGCCACGCTGGCTGGTTGCAGAACTGGAACAAGGTGCCAAGCTGGAAGATTTTCTGATCTAAAGATTTGACTGTGAATGTTGTCATAGGTCAGTCATGGAAATGATCTATATATCTTTAACCAAGCATCATTGCTTGGTTTTTTTATGCCCATCAATTGGCGTGGTGAAAAAAGTATGCATAATGTACTTATATTAAGAAAAGAATCATAACCAGGAACTGAAATTGATGGATTGGTTGGGGTGGGATGAGCAGTAAACCGAAAACTTTCAAATGGTTAATTCTGGCCATAGTCGCCTTTTTTATTTTTGTGGTTTTGCAGGTGCCGGCTGCCTGGCTGATTTCAAAATTTTATAAAAATAATCAGGTACTGCATAACGTCAGTGGCAATATCTGGCAGGGGAGTGCTGACTGGAAAAAAGGTCAATTGCGTGGCAGCCTCAACTGGCAGGTCCGTCCATTGGATTTGCTATTATTGCGTCTCGGGGCAAATGTGGAAGTACATAGCGGCAATACTAAACTTGCCGGTGTAATGGCTTACGGTCTGACCAAAACGTTAGTCGCCAGGAATCTGGAAGGACAGGTCGCACCAGAAACCTTGAAAAATCTGGCAGACTGGCAATGGCCAACCAATGCAATTCAATTTAAGCAGCTCGATTTTAAATATAAGAAACAAAATGGCTTTAGTGATGTGAGTGGTCAGTTGAATTGGACCGGGGGAGAATTGATCTATACCTTTGCACAGCGTCAAGAGCGGATGAGTGTTCCTGTTCTTGCCGGGAAGCTGGCAGATGAGTCAGGTAAATTATTGCTAGATGTTCGCGATAGTCGTGATCAGAAAATGCTGAATATTGAACTTGATCCCGATCTGATGCTGAATGTGCAACTGACACAGCGTATGTTACTGAATGTTCCTTCCTATGAAGGTAAAGCTGGACTGGACACTTATGTCATCAGCACCCGTCAGCCGTTGATGGGAGGCCTAAACTGATGGCCATCAATATAGATAAATTTAAACAGCTGGATCTACAGACGTTTAATAAAGCAGCACCCGCACTTTTAGTTTTACTGATTCTGTATCTGTGCTGGAAACTGGCAGCCCTATTCTGGCTGGTCGTTGCACCGCCTCAAGCCCTACAAGTAGAACGTGTAGAGTTGGGCTCACAGCAGTCACGGATTCCGAATATCAGCTCTTTCGCCTTATTTCAGGAAACTGGACAAAGTGCGGCAAGTGCGGAAGTCTCCAATATTCTGTTACAAGGGGTGATGGTTGCCAGTCCAAGCTATTTGTCTTCAGCAGTATTGAAGCTGAATGATCAGGTCGATCGCTATCGTGTTGGCGAGAGCTTGGGTAATAGCGGCTATGAGCTGGCTGAAGTGTACTGGGATCGGGTGATCATTCGTCAGCAAAATGGTGCGAGTAAGGAAGTTTTCTTTAAGGGCTTGGAAAATGGCTTAAATCAGCCTTGGCAGAATAATGAGCAGAAAAGTGGGCGTTCATCGTCATCCTCAAATTGGGGTGGATCAGCGAATCAGCCAACAAATGAGCCTGCTTCACCGCAGAATGAGATTGGTCGCGCGATTCAGCAGATGAATGAAAACCGCGAACAGTATCTGGAAAATATGGGAGTTTCTGCAGGTGAAGGGGGTTATGAAGTCACTTCGCGAACTCCGGCAGTGCTGCGTAACCGTCTCGGTCTCAGACCCGGCGACCGGATTGTATCCCTGAATGGTCAAACCGTCACTGCAGGACAATCTGAAGTGCAGTTACTGGAACAGGCACGACAGCAGGGCCAGGTAAAACTTGAAATTAAACGTGGTGATCAGGTGATGACCATTCAACAGGATTTAAAGTGATGTGTCATCACATATAGGGTTGGGAAGCATTTAGGTTTATGGCTTTATTTAATAATAATCGATCAGCATGGGCGCTTTGTGTTGCCGCACCTCTGGTGGCTATGGTCAGTACCGCAACTTATGCGCAGACCTGGAAAATCAATCTGCGTGATGCAGACCTGGCTGCTTTTATTAATGAAGTAGCCGATATTACGGGGAAAAATTTTGCCGTTGATCCAAGGGTGCGCGGCAATGTCACAGTCATTTCAAACCGGGCATTAAACCGGGCTGAAGTCTATGATCTGTTTCTTGGCGTCTTGAATGTTAATGGTGTCGTGGCGATCCCGTCCGGGAATACCATCAAACTGGTGCCAGACAATAACGTCAAGAACTCCGGTATTCCGTATGATGCCCGTAACCGTGCGACTGGTGACCAGATTGTGACCCGGGTAATCTGGCTGGAAAATACCAATCCGAATGACCTGATTCCAGCACTACGCCCACTAATGCCACAGTTCGCGCATCTGGCAGCTGTACCGGGAACCAACGCCCTGATTGTTTCCGATCGCGCTAGCAATATTTACCAGTTGGAAACGATTGTGCGTAATCTGGATGGTACCGGTCAAAATGATCTGGAAGCCATTACCTTGCAGTCGAGTCAGGCTGAGGAAATGATTGGCCTGATTGAGTCCATGACAGCTACAGGTGCTGCCAAGGATCTCAAAGGCTCACGTGTACGAGTTATGGCAGATCAGCGGACCAACCGGATTATCATCAAGGGCGATACCTCAACCCGTAAGCGTATTCGCCAAATTATTGAAACGCTGGATGTGCCTGCAGCGGATCGTTTAGGGGGGCTAAAAGTCTTTCGCCTGAAATATGCCAGTGCCAAAAACCTGGCTGAAATTTTGCAAGGACTGGTTGCTGGGCAGGCTCAGGGGCGTTCGAGCTCTTCTTCAGAGAACAGCTCCGCAGGAACTTCACTGAATACACTGGGTAATAACAGTTCTGCATCCAATATGTCTCAGGAAGGCTCTACTTCCGGGATTCAGCTAAATTCAGGATTAGGAAATAACCAGCAAGGAATTACCAGTTTTAATGCCAATGGTGTCAGTATTATTGCTGATGCGACCCAGAATTCATTGGTAGTGAAGGCTGATCCACAACTGATGCGCGAAATCGAGTCGGCGATTAATCAGCTGGATACGCGTCGTCAGCAGGTGTTAATTGAAGCCGCGATTATGGAAGTGGAAGGTACGGATGCTGACCAGTTGGGTGTGCAATGGGCACTTGGTGATCTGAGTAGCGGTATTGGTCTGATTAACTTTGATAACTTTGGTGCCAGCCTGAAAAATATTGCTGCCGGCTATCTGACCGGTGGTGCAGCAGGGGCAGGCAGTGCAATTGGTACAGGGACCTCACTCGTGATAGGTGATTATCGTGAAGGCAGTGATGGTTCCCGAAAGCTCTATGGTGCATTGATTCAGGCACTTAAAGAAACCACGAAGTCGAATCTATTGTCTACGCCATCGATTGTGACCATGGACAATGAAGAAGCCTATATCGTAGTGGGTGAAAACGTTCCATTTGTAACAGGTTCAGTTTCTACGGGTGCGGCAGGTGTTGCCAACCCCTATACCACCATTGAACGTAAAGATGTAGGTGTGACACTAAAAGTCATTCCGCATATTGGTGAAAATGGAACCGTACGTCTGGAAGTCGAGCAGGAAGTTTCTGCAGTTGCACGTGATAAGGGGCAGGCATCAGATCTGGTCACCAGTAAACGTGCGATCAAAACTTCAATTCTGGCTGAACATGGTCAAACCATTGTGCTCGGTGGTCTGATTTCAGATAACACCAGCTACGGTCGTCAGGCGGTACCGGGTTTGGGTGCAATCCCTGGTTTGGGGCGTTTATTCCGCTCAGAAGGTAAATCCAATCAGAAGCGTAACCTGCTGATTTTTATTCACCCAACGATTGTGGGGGATAAAAATGAAGTACGTAAAATTTCCCAGCAGCGCTATAGTCAGCTGTATAGCTTGCAATTGGCGCTAGATTCGGATGGTAATTTTGCCAAACTGCCAGAAAACCTGGATGATGTATATCAACAACGTCTCCCTGTTTCTAAAACATCCCTAGGGTCGAATTACCAAACTGTACCAACTGCACCTGTAGCCTCACAGCCGGTGGCAGTAGTCACTACGCCAGTTGCAATTGAACCTGTAGTGCAACAGCAATCTGTGCAACCAGTACAAAATGTAGAAAAAACCCGAAATACAGTGACAACCACGACGTTGCGTCCGAAAAGCTAGAGGTGCGGTGGTTGCAAACAGCATGTTATGATCAACGTAACAGAATAAAAGAGAAGTGGATGTTATGACTTGGAAAATTCAAGCCATTACTGGCGATCTGACAGGACAGGAAATTAGCATTGACCGTGACATGCTGGTGGGTCGTCATCAGGCAGCAGATATTGTGTTGCAGGCTGCAGAAATCTCGCGTAAGCATGCTGCCTTTTTGCTGAAGGAAGATGCACTGTGGGTACAAGACCTGGGTTCTTCAAATGGTACTTTTGTCAATGATATGCGCATTGATTCAGAAGCATTGCTGAAACAGGGTGATATCGTACAGTTTGCTAGCCTGAAATTTTCTGTGCTTGAGCCAGCACAAGAAGTCATCGTCGAACCTGAACTAGAACAGACAGCTGAACGTATTATTGAAGAGGCTGCTGAGAAGACTGCTGCCCATCAGATGAATGATCAGGGTATACCAGAGCTAAAAGAACGTGATGCTGAAGTTCAGTTGACTCGTGATGGTATGCCAACTAACGTCGGTATTCCAAAACCGGCGCCAATTCCTGAAGGTATAGATTTATCTGCGGTTAAACCTGAACCAACACCAATTCCTGTTGAGCAACCTGTTTCTCGTGTAGAAGAAATGAAGGAACAGCAAAAAAATGCTTCAGTCGGTTTGATTTCTTTAATTGTTATTGTGATTTTAGCAATTATGGCTTGGCTATTCTTTAAATAAGCCAAGTATTGGTTACAATCAAGGCATGCAATCGCATGCTTTTTTTGTGGCTGTGTGATGAATAAAGATAAAGAGAGTGGAAATGTCTATAGCACAACTGGATAAACGTGAGCTGATTTTATTTGATCTGGATGGCACCTTGGTGGATTCGGCTTCTGACCTGTATCGTGCCATGAATATGAGCTTAAATGTGCTGCAACTGCCTTTTGTGACTGAAGAACAGGTACGAGTCTGGATTGGCAAAGGTAGTTCGAAGTTTTGTGAAAGCGTACTACTGCACCTGACTGGAAGTTTGGATCCAGCACAGCATCAGGAATTACTAAATACTTTCCTGGAAGTCTACAATGCTGATCCATGTGTCGATACCGTACCATTTCCGGGCATTATTGAATTTCTACAATGGGGTAAAGCACAAGGTAAAAAGCTCATTTGTGTGACCAATAAGCCCGAACAGCCTGCACGCAGTATTTTAGATATTTTGGATATGGCGAAGTATTTTGATGACACTATTGGTGGTGACCGTTTTACCGAGCGTAAGCCGGATCCGCGTCAATTGCTGCATTGTGTCGAGCATTATGCTGTCAGCAAAGAGCAGGTGCTGATGATTGGCGACTCGGTGAATGATGTCGAAGCTGCACGCCGTGCCGGTATAGATTGTATTGTAGTCAGCTATGGCTATAATCATGGTGAGAATATAGCAGACAGCCATCCTCAGGAGATTGTGGATGATCTACGTGAACTGCTGGCTTAATTAGGGTATTAGGGAATTAAAATGAATAGTTCTAAGGTTTTTCGATGGCGTCGCTCAGTCCAATTCTATTTACACACTGAGTAACCCTAATTTAAAGAGAAAAACCGAATGACCACTCAAGCACAATTCCAGCAACTTGCTGCGCAAGGCTATAACCTGATTCCCGTTTACCGTCAGCGCTTGGCCGATACTGATACGCCCCTTTCTATTTTTGCTCGCCTTAAACAGCATCAACAGGCTTATCTGTTTGAATCGGTTGAGGGGGGGGAGAACTGGGCGCGTTATTCAATCATCGGTTTGGGTGAATCTACCGTGTTCTCCTGTAACGCAGGTGAACTGACGGTACAACATGCCGATGGCTCGATTGCAAAGCAGCACTGTTCAGACCCCTTCCAATACATTCGCGACTTTCAGGCGCAGTTTAAAGTGCCGACTCAAGCAGACTTACCTGCTTTACCAAGTTTTACTGGTGGTCTGGTCGGTTACTTTGGCTATGACTCGGTACGTTATATCGAGCCAAAGCTGAATAATGTCCCTGAAGCCGATCCAGTAGGTTTGCCAGATATCTGGATGATGCTGTCTAAAACAGTGATCGTATTTGATAACCTCAAAGATACCTTGTTTTTGATTGTGCATGCCGATACGAATGATGCTAATGCATATGAAAAAGCACATGAAAAATTAAATGAATTGGAAAATATTCTGGCAACACCAATCAGTCTGAAAGCAGAAAAACATACTCCACCGCATTTTGAGTCATTAACCGGGCATGACAACTTCCTTGCTTCTATTGAAAAAGTGAAAGAGTACATCCGTGCTGGTGATGTGATGCAGGTAGTACCCGGTCACCGTATGGTCTCTGATTTTGATGGAGAGCCTCTACAGGTCTATCGTGCGTTACGCCACCTTAACCCATCACCCTACCTGTTCTTGGTGCAAGGGCAGACCTTAGAAAACAAGACACCATTCCATATTGTAGGTTCTTCACCTGAGATTTTATCTCGTTTGGAAAATGGGATTGCTACTGTGCGTCCCCTGGCAGGGACTCGTCCGCGTGGCAAGACCAAAGAAGAAGATCTGGCATTAGAAAAAGATCTGCTTTCTGATGAAAAAGAGATTGCCGAGCATTTAATGCTGATTGATCTGGGCCGAAATGATGTTGGTCGGGTGTCAAAAATCGGTAAAGTGCAAGTGACTGATCAAATGGTGATCGAACGTTATTCGCATGTCATGCACATTGTCTCGAATGTACAAGGTGAAGTGCGTGATGATGTAGATGCATTGGATGTTTTTAAAGCAACATTCCCGGCAGGCACGCTTTCTGGTGCACCAAAAATTCGTGCCATGGAAATTATTGACGAAGTTGAGCCGGTAAAACGTGGAATTTTCGGTGGTGCTGTTGGTTATTTAGGCTGGCACGGCGAAATGGACATGTCGATTGCGATTCGTACCTGTGTCATTCGTGAAAATAAGGTCTATGTTCAGGCCGGAGCAGGGCTGGTTGCTGACTCAAATCCTGAATCTGAGTGGAATGAAACCCAAATAAAAGCTCGCGCAGTGATCAAAGCGGTTGAATTATCATCAAATGGTTTGATTTTATGAGTTTTTGACGTTTTTTTTGAAAAAAACACTTGCATGGTTTCTGAGTTTTGCTAAACTGCACACCGTTCCGATACGAAACGTACGAAACACTAAGAAACGCCGGCATAGCTCAGTTGGTAGAGCAACTGACTTGTAATCAGTAGGTCCACAGTTCGAATCCGTGTGCCGGCACCATCTTAGAGAGTTTCTAGTGTAGAGTAAAGAACAGCACTGATGTAAGTGTAAAAAATGGTGAGGTTCCCGAGCGGTCAAAGGGGGCGGACTGTAACTCCGCTACGAAAGTTTCGAAGGTTCGAATCCTTCCCTCACCACCAATTTTAAGACTTCAATAAGTGGTTTGTACCAACATCGTGCGGGAGTAGCTCAGTTGGTAGAGCGGTAGCCTTCCAAGCTACATGTCGCGAGTTCGACCCTCGTCTCCCGCTCCATTGAAGTACTAATATTTGCTCTTATAGCTCAGTGGTAGAGCACTCCCTTGGTAAGGGAGAGGTCTCGAGTTCAAATCTCGATAAGAGCTCCAGATTACAGTTTATCGCAACATTGTTGCAAAAGATTCCAAAAGCAGGCTATTTAGTCTGCTTTTCAAGTATTGGGCGTTTGATTTTTTTAGGCGATATGTCGGAGCTGAGTTTTACTCAGAATTGTGTTCGACGTAAACGAGGAAGATGAACATGGCTAAGGCTAAGTTTGAACGTAATAAGCCACACGTTAACGTGGGCACAATTGGTCACGTTGACCATGGTAAAACAACTTTAACAGCTGCGATTGCAACTGTATGTGCGAAGAAATTCGGTGGTGAAGCGAAAGATTACGCTGCAATTGACTCTGCACCAGAAGAAAAAGCACGTGGTATTACCATTAACACTTCTCACGTAGAATACGATTCTCCAACTCGTCACTACGCTCACGTAGACTGCCCGGGCCACGCCGATTATGTTAAAAACATGATCACTGGTGCTGCTCAGATGGACGGCGCGATCCTTGTATGTGCTGCGACTGATGGTCCAATGCCACAAACTCGTGAACACATCCTTCTTTCTCGTCAGGTAGGTGTACCTTACATCGTTGTATTCTTGAACAAATGCGACCTTGTAGACGACGAAGAGCTTCTTGAGCTAGTTGAAATGGAAGTTCGTGAACTTCTTTCTACTTACGACTTCCCAGGTGATGACACTCCAGTTATCCGTGGTTCAGCTCTTCTTGCGCTTAACGGTGACGCTGGTCAATATGGCGAAGCTGCAGTTGAAGCTCTTGTTGAAGCGCTTGACTCTTACATCCCAGAACCAGAACGTGCAATCGACCAGGCATTCTTGATGCCAATCGAAGACGTATTCTCAATCTCAGGTCGTGGTACAGTAGTAACTGGCCGTGTTGAGACTGGTATTGTTAAAGTTGGTGAGTCAGTTGAAATCGTTGGTATCCGTGATACACAAACAACAACTGTAACTGGCGTTGAAATGTTCCGTAAACTTCTTGACGAAGGTCGTGCGGGCGAGAACTGTGGTGTTCTTCTTCGTGGTACTAAGCGTGAAGACGTACAACGTGGTCAAGTACTTGCTAAACCAGGTACAATCAAGCCGCACACTAAATTCGACGCAGAAGTATACGTACTTTCTAAAGAAGAAGGTGGACGTCATACTCCATTCCTTAACGGTTACCGTCCACAGTTCTACTTCCGTACAACTGACGTAACTGGTGCGATCGCGCTTAAAGAAGGCGTTGAAATGGTTATGCCTGGTGACAACGTTGAGATGTCAGTAGAGCTGATCCACCCAATCGCAATGGACGCAGGCTTACGCTTCGCGATCCGTGAAGGTGGTCGTACAGTGGGTGCTGGTGTAGTATCTCGCGTTACTGCATAATATAGTATAAGATATTGACTGGAGCCCCGGCTCCAGTCTGTCTTTTTGAAGGTCAGTAGTTCAATTGGTAGAGCGTCGGTCTCCAAAACCGAATGTTGGGGGTTCGAGTCCCTCCTGACCTGCCATCATTTTTTCTTAAAAGACGCTTGATGTCGGCAAATCTAGTCATATAATAAGTCGCGAAACCTACGACGAGTACAAAAATGTCGAATGATAAATCACGTGACGCAATGAGCGGCGCGGCAATTCCCCAAAGAAATAATTCTGCTGTAGATGTAAAAACTGGTTCTCCATTGGACATTGTTCTATGGGTTATCGCCTTGATTTTATTGGTGGGTGCAATGATGGTAAATCAATATTTGCCAGCGTACTGGGCACCGGCGAATGATATTTGGGTTCGTGTTGGGGTGATTTTGGCTTGTATCGTGGGCGCTTTAGGTTTATTATACGCCACCCATCAAGGCAAAGGCTTTGTTCGACTGCTGAAAGACGCACGAATTGAGCTCCGTCGAGTGACCTGGCCTACCAAACAAGAGACAGTGACCACCTCATGGCATGTTCTTGTTGTTGTTGTCATTGCAGCCGTTGTTTTATGGTGTTTTGACTACGTATTAGGCTGGTTAATGAAGTTTATTATCGGGTAAGAGAGCTATGAAACGTTGGTACATTATTCATGCCTATTCTGGTTATGAAAAACAAGTGATGCGTTCGCTTAATGATCGAATCCAGCGTAGCGCTGTTGCCGATAGCTTTGGTGAAGTCCTGGTCCCTACTGAAGAAGTAGTGGAAATGAAGGATGGCAAGAAACGTAAATCAGAGCGTAAGTTCTTCCCAGGCTATGTATTGGTCGAAATGGAAATGAACGATGAAACCTGGCACATTGTTAAAGAATGTCCAAAAGTATTAGGTTTCATTGGGGGTACGGC
Organism: Acinetobacter sp. CIP 101934; assembly: GCF_000369585.1. Lineage (NCBI taxonomy): Bacteria > Pseudomonadati > Pseudomonadota > Gammaproteobacteria > Moraxellales > Moraxellaceae > Acinetobacter > Acinetobacter sp. CIP 101934. The sequence goes on from NZ_KB850094.1 coordinate 432,095, forward strand.
AGAAAAGCCGGCACCAATTACGCAAAAAGAAGCTGATGCGATTCTTGCGCGTGTACGCAATACTGGTGAAGCACCTCGTCCTAAGACGATGTTTGAACCAGGCGAAGAATTACTCGTAATTGACGGTCCATTCACAGACTTTAAAGGTGTGGTGGAAGAGGTTCAGTACGAAAAGTCACGCTTAACGCTGACAATCAACGTATTTAACCGACCAACTCAGGTTGAATTGGAATTTCGCCAAGTCGAAAAAACAATCTAATCGGTATTGGTTGAAAACGCCCGATTTGTTGAAGGATCGGGCATTGTTGTTGTAACGGTTATCGTTACGTAGAATCATTGGGGAGCCTAGCGGCGTTTGCACCCAGAGGTAATTTGAAATGGCTAAGAAGATTGACGGCTATATCAAGCTGCAAGTTCCAGCTGGTAAAGCGAATCCATCTCCACCGATTGGTCCTGCACTGGGTCAACGTGGTGTTAACATCATGGCATTCTGTAAAGAATTCAACGCTGCTACTCAAAAGCTTGAAGCTGGTCTGCCAATCCCAGTAGTGATCACTGTGTACAACGACAAGTCGTTCACTTTCATCATGAAAACTCCACCTGCTGCGATTCTTCTTAAGAAAGCTGCTGGTATCCAAAAAGGTTCAGCTGTACCTAACAAAACTAAAGTTGGTAAGTTGACTCGTGCTCAGTTAGAAGAAATTGCGACTACTAAAGAACCAGATCTTACTGGTGCTGATTTAGACGCACGTGTTCGTACCATCGCTGGTTCTGCACGTTCTATGGGCTTGGAAGTGGAGCTATAAGACATGGCAAAGTTAACTAAACGTCAAAAAGCCATTGCTGCTGCTATTGAAGCGCAAAAAGTTTACACTTTAGAAGAAGCTGTAGAAGTTCTTACTAACCTTCCAGCTGCGAAATTCAAAGAATCTTTGGATATCGCTGTTAATCTAGGTGTTGACCCTCGTAAATCTGATCAGGTTGTTCGTGGCGCGACTACTCTTCCTGCAGGTACTGGTAAAACTGTACGTGTAGCTGTATTCGCTCAAGGCGCTGCTGCAGAAGCTGCTAAAGCTGAAGGCGCAGACGTTGTTGGTTTCGACGATCTTGCTGAAAGCATCCAAGCGGGTAACCTTGATTTCGACGTAGTTATTGCTGCTCCAGATGCAATGCGCGTTGTAGGTAAACTTGGTACGATTCTTGGTCCACGTGGCTTAATGCCAAACCCTAAAGTGGGTACTGTAACTCCTGACGTTGCTACTGCAGTTAAAAATGCAAAAGCTGGTCAAGCACGTTACCGTGTAGATAAAGCGGGTATCATCCACGCTGCGATCGGTCAAGTAGGTTTCTCTGCTGAAGCTGTTCGTCAAAACGTTGAAGCTCTTGTAGCTGACCTTAAGAAAGCAAAACCTGCTACTTCTAAAGGTATTTACATCCAAAAGATCACTCTAAGCTCTACTATGGGTCCTGGTCTGATCGTTGATGTTCAAAACGTTTCTAAATAAGTTTTAAACTTATACAGAATTTTAAAGCCCTGAGTGAAAATCAAAGCGCTGCTTTGATTTTCACGCAAGAAACGCTCCGTCTCTTGTGAACTTAGGCAGACTTTGAATTGATAAATGAGAATTTATCAGCGTCAAAGACCTCAGGCGAGGGGAGTTTTATGCTCTTCTCTTAATAGTCCAGCCTGCGTAGACGCGGTGGTGTGATTTGTTCATCCTCCGCGTGTAGGTCCAGTGATGGACTTGCGAATTGGGAGTGTACTTCTTTGAAGTACATAAATCACCGTTAGGAGGTTTTACAATGGCTCTTCTTATTGAAGGCAAAAAACAGATCGTAGCTGAAGTTGCTGAAGTTGCTTCTACTGCATTTGCCGCTGTTGTTGCTGACTACCAAGGTTTAACAGTTGAGCAGTTAACTGCTCTACGTGTTGAAGCTCGTAAACTAGGTGTTCACACACGTATCGTGCGTAACACTTTGGCTAAACGTGCTCTTCAAGATACTCAATTCAATATCTTGAACGACAACCTTGTTGGCCCAACAATCTTAGCTTTCTCGACTTCTGAAGACGACATGGGTGCAGCTGCACGCTTGTTCGAAGAATTCGCAAAAACTAACAAAGCATTTGAACTTAAAGCTGCTGCATTTGATGGCAAGGTTTATCAAGGTGCTGAAGTTAGCGTGATTGCGAATCTTCCGAACCAAGAAAAAGCGCTTACTATGCTTGCAAACGTTCTTCAAGCTCCTATTTCGAAATTGGGTCGCCTTATTACTGCGCTCAAAGAGAAAAACGAGTCAGAAGCTGCTTAAGCTTAAATTTATTTCCACACCATTCAATTTCCATTTGGAGTTATTCTCATGGCTTTAACTAACGAAGAAATCCTAAACGCAGTTGCAGAAAAAACTGTTCTTGAACTTGTTGAACTAATCTCTGCTTTCGAAGAGAAATTCAACGTATCTGCTGCTGCTGTAGCTGTTGCTGCTGCTCCAGGCGCTGCTGCTGCTGCTGAAGAACAATCAGAATTCAACGTTGAGTTGACTTCTTTCGGTGCGAACAAAGTTGCTGTAATTAAAGCAGTTCGTGAAGCTACTGGCCTTGGCTTGAAAGAAGCTAAAGACATGGTTGAAGGCGCACCTGCTGTTCTTAAAGAAGGCGTTTCTAAAGAAGAAGGCGAAGAGCTTAAGAAGAAACTTGAAGAAGCTGGTGCTACAGTTACTCTTAAGTAATTTCTTAAGGGAGTCGGTTTTTTTATAATCGGCTCCAAAAATTGGCTGATGGCTCTTGGGTCATCAGCCTTTTTGCGTTACAATAATCGGCTCGATTTTTGTTTGCATGATAGAAATTCATACAAATTTAAAAAACAAACATAATTGATCAAATGCTTACCAATATTTTTGCAGTAAAAAATATTGTTAAGCGTTTTAATACCACTAAAAATTGCAGCATTTGTAAAGAGTGGTGGCCATATCGGCCAGCGTAATTCCTTCTGAGCCCGTTCTGCAGGCGGGCTTAGTTTACACTTTCCGAGGACTCCAGATGGCATACTCATATACCGAAAAGAAACGGATCCGTAAGAATTTTGGTAAATTGCCTAGCGTTATGGATGCTCCGTACTTGCTTTCGATTCAAGTCGACTCGTACAGAACATTCTTACAAGATGGCAAATCACCAAAAAACCGCGAAGATATCGGTCTCCAAGCCGCATTTCGTTCAGTTTTTCCTATTGAAAGTTATTCTGGCAATGCTGCTTTAGAATTTGTTGAGTATAGTCTTGGTAAGCCTGAGTTTGATGTACGCGAATGTATTCTTCGTGGCTCAACTTATGCAGCACCAATGCGCGTTAAAATTCGTTTGATCCTTAAAGATCGTGAAACGAAATCGATCAAAGACGTACGTGAACAAGAAGTCTATATGGGCGAAATGCCATTGATGACGGATAACGGTACTTTCGTAATTAACGGTACCGAGCGTGTAATCGTATCTCAATTACACCGTTCACCAGGCGTATTCTTTGACCACGATAAAGGTAAAACTCACTCAAGTGGTAAAGTCCTTTATTCTGCGCGTATCATTCCTTACCGTGGTTCATGGTTAGACTTTGAATTCGATGCCAAAGACCTGGTCTACGTACGTATTGACCGTCGTCGTAAATTGCTTGCGACTGTGGTACTTCGTGCATTGGGTTATAACAACGAACAAATTCTGAACATGTTCTATGAGAAAGTGCCTGTATATCTTGATATGGGTAGCTATCAGATTGACCTTGTTCCAGAACGCCTGCGTGGTGAAATGGCACAATTTGATATTGCTGATAAAGACGGCAAGATCATTGTTGAGCAAGGTAAACGTATTAACGCACGTCACGTACGTCAAATGGAAGCTTCAGGTCTTGAAAAACTTGCAGTGCCTGATGAATACCTGTACGAACGTATCACTGCTGAAGACATCCAGTTAAAAGATGGCGATGTGATCGCGGCCAATACTGTATTAAGTCATGAAATCATGGTGAAAATTGCAGAAGGCGGCGTGAAGCAGTTTAACTTGCTGTTCACAAATGACATCGACCGTGGTTCATTCATCGCGGATACATTGCGTGCCGATACGACGACAGGTCGTGAAGAAGCATTGGTAGAAATCTACAAAGTAATGCGTCCAGGCGAGCCACCAACAAAAGAAGCTGCTGAAAACCTATTCAACAACCTGTTCTTCTCTTCTGAGCGTTATGACTTGTCGCCAGTCGGCCGTATGAAGTTCAACCGTCGTTTGGGTCGTCCTTACGAAGTGGGTACAGACCAGAAGTCACGTGAAGTTGAAGGTATCCTCTCGAACGACGATATCACTGATGTATTGAAAACATTAGTTGAAATTCGTAACGGTAAGGGTGAAGTCGACGATATCGATCACTTAGGTAACCGTCGTGTTCGTTCAGTTGGTGAAATGACTGAAAACCAATTCCGTGTGGGTCTGGTTCGTGTAGAACGTGCGGTTAAAGAACGTCTATCACAGGCTGAAACTGATAACCTGTCTCCGCAAGATTTAATCAATGCGAAGCCAGTGGCTGCTGCAATCAAGGAATTCTTTGGTTCAAGCCAGTTATCTCAGTTCATGGACCAAAACAACCCATTGTCTGAAATCACTCACAAGCGTCGTGTATCAGCGCTTGGGCCTGGTGGTTTGACGCGTGAACGTGCTGGCTTCGAAGTACGTGACGTACATCAAACTCACTACGGTCGTGTTTGTCCAATTGAAACGCCTGAAGGTCCAAACATTGGTTTGATCAACTCGCTTTCTGTATATGCAAAATGTAACAACTTTGGTTTCTTAGAAACGCCTTACCGTAAAGTTGTTGATGGTCGTGTAACGGATGAAGTTGAATACCTGTCTGCAATCGAAGAAGTAGGTACTGTTATCGCACAGGCCGACTCTGCAATCGATAAAGATGGCAACCTGACTGAAGAATTCGTATCTGTACGTCACCAAGGTGAATTCGTACGTATTCCACCAGAAAAAGTGACGCATATGGATGTATCTGCTCAGCAGGTGGTATCTGTAGCTGCATCACTGATTCCGTTCCTTGAACACGATGATGCGAACCGTGCATTGATGGGTTCAAACATGCAACGTCAGGCAGTTCCTACGTTAATCGCTGACAAGCCACTGGTTGGTACCGGTATGGAAGCGAACGTAGCACATGACTCTGGTGTATGTGTGATCGCGAAACGTGGTGGCCGTATTGAATATGTAGACGCTTCTCGTGTCGTGATTCGTGTCAACGAAGACGAAATGGTTGCGGGCGAAGCAGGTGTAGATATCTACAACCTGATCAAATACACACGTTCTAACCAGAACACTTGTATCAACCAGAAAGTTCTTGTGAACATGGGCGATAAAGTGGGTCGCGGTGACGTTCTTGCTGATGGTCCATCGACTGATGGCGGTGAACTGGCACTGGGTCAAAACATGCGCGTAGCATTCATGACCTGGAACGGTTACAACTATGAAGACTCGATCTTGTTATCTGAGCGTGTACTTCAGGAAGACCGTTTAACGTCTATCCACATCCAGGAACTTTCATGTGTTGCACGTGATACCAAACTGGGTGCTGAAGAAATTACTGCCGATATCCCGAACGTGGGTGAAGCTGCTCTGTCTAAACTGGATGAGTCTGGTATCGTTTATATCGGTGCTGAAGTGACTGCTGGTGACATCCTGGTAGGTAAAGTAACGCCTAAAGGTGAAACACAACTTACTCCGGAAGAAAAATTGCTACGTGCAATCTTCGGTGAAAAAGCAGCTGACGTAAAAGACTCTTCTTTACGTGTTCCATCGGGTACTAAAGGTACCGTGATTGACGTTCAAGTGTTTACACGTGATGGTCTTGAAAAAGATGAACGTGCGCAAGCAATTGAAAAAGCTCAGCTTGATGCTTACCGTAAAGACTTGAAAGAAGAATACAAAATCTTTGAAGAAGCAGCACGTGAACGTATTGTTCGTCTGTTGAAAGGTCAGGAATCTAACGGTGGTGGCACAACTAAACGCGGTGACAAACTGTCTGAAGACGTTCTGTCTGGTTTAGAGCTTGTTGATCTGTTAGACATCCAACCAGTAGATGAAGCAATCGCTGAGCGTTTAACGCAAATTCAAGTTTTCTTGAAAGAGAAGAGCCTTGAAATTGATGAGAAATTTGCTGAGAAGAAACGCAAATTATCTACAGGCGATGAACTTACAACTGGCGTACTGAAAGTTGTTAAGGTTTATCTAGCGGTTAAACGTCGTATCCAGCCTGGTGATAAGATGGCGGGTCGTCACGGTAACAAGGGTGTTGTATCTAACATCTTGCCGGTAGAAGACATGCCGCACGATGCAAACGGTGTACCTGTTGATATCGTATTGAACCCGCTAGGCGTACCGTCACGTATGAACGTGGGTCAGATTCTTGAAACTCACTTGGGTATGGCGGCGAAAGGTCTTGGCGACAAAATTGACAAGATGCTTCAAGAGCAACGTACGGTACTTGAGCTTCGTGAATTCTTAGACAAGATTTACAACAAAGTAGGCGGCGAGCAAGAAGATCTTGATAGCCTGACTGATGATGAAATCTTGGCATTGTCTGGTAACTTGCGTAAAGGTGTTCCTTTGGCAACTCCAGTATTCGACGGTGCTGAAGAATCGCAAATCAAAGAATTGTTAGAGCTTGGTGGCATTTCACGTACTGGTCAAACAGTATTGTATGATGGCCGTACTGGTGAACGTTTCGACCGTCCGGTAACTGTAGGTTACATGTACATGCTGAAACTGAACCACTTGGTTGACGACAAGATGCATGCGCGTTCTACTGGTTCTTACTCTCTGGTAACGCAACAGCCGCTTGGTGGTAAAGCACAATTCGGTGGTCAGCGTTTCGGTGAGATGGAAGTCTGGGCACTTGAAGCATACGGTGCAGCATATACGCTTCAAGAAATGCTTACTGTGAAGTCGGATGACGTTGAAGGTCGTACCCGTATCTATAAGAACATTGTAGATGGTAACCATTATATGGACCCAGGTATGCCTGAATCGTTCAACGTATTGACCAAAGAGATCCGTTCTTTAGGTATCAACATTGAACTGAAAAATGGTGACTAAGAAATCTCCCCCGACCCCTCTTTGAGAAAGAGGGGAGAAGTCCCCCCCCTTTTTTAAAGGGGGATTTAGGGGGATTTAGGGGGATTCTTAAAATTCCCAAATTTCAGTAAAAAACAATATTTGTGACCCAGTTGTTGAGTGAAAATCTCCACAACACACGGAGAAAAAAATTGAAAGACTTGCTCGATATCATGCGCAAAAAGACGGATTCAGACGGTCATGCTCCAGTAGAGTTTGATCGCATCCGTATTGGTCTTGCGTCACCAGAAATGATTAAGTCGTGGTCTCATGGTGAAGTTAAAAAGCCTGAAACCATCAACTACCGTACATTCAAGCCAGAACGTGATGGTTTATTCTGTGCCAAAATCTTTGGTCCAGTAAAAGATTACGAATGCTTGTGTGGTAAATACAAGCGTATGAAATACAAAGGCGTCATTTGTGAAAAATGTGGCGTTGAAGTAACAACTGCAAAAGTTCGTCGTGAACGTATGGGTCACATCGAGCTGGCTTCTCCAGTTGCACACATCTGGTTCCTGAAATCACTACCTAGCCGTATTGGTCTTCTTCTAGACATGACGCTACGTGATATCGAACGCGTATTGTATTTCGAATCTTACGTTGTAACCGATCCTGGTATGACTCCATTTGAGAAATACCAGCTTCTAAATGATGAAGAATACTTCAATGCCTTAGAAGAACACGGTGACGAATTCACAGCGAAAATGGGCGCGGAAGCAGTTCAGGACTTGTTGAAAGACATCGATCTTGAAGCCGAAATTTCTCGCCTGCGTGAAGAGATTCCTGTAACGACTTCTGAAACTAAGTTGAAAAAAGCGTCTAAGCGTTTGAAACTTATGGAAGCGTTCAAAGAATCGAATAACAAGCCAGAATGGATGGTAATGAACGTACTTCCAGTACTTCCACCAGATCTTCGCCCGCTTGTGCCACTTGAAGGTGGTCGTTTCGCGACTTCTGATTTGAACGACCTTTACCGTCGTGTGATCAACCGTAACAACCGTTTGAAGCGTCTTCTTGACCTTGCAGCGCCAGACATTATCGTACGTAACGAAAAACGTATGCTTCAAGAGTCTGTGGATGCATTGTTAGACAACGGTCGTCGTGGTCGTGCAATTACCGGTTCGAACAAACGTCCGCTTAAATCTTTGGCAGACATGATCAAAGGTAAACAAGGTCGTTTCCGTCAAAACTTACTTGGTAAGCGTGTTGACTACTCGGGTCGTTCGGTAATTACTGTAGGTCCAAACTTACGTCTTCACCAATGTGGTCTTCCGAAGAAAATGGCGCTTGAACTGTTCAAGCCGTTCATCTTTGCGAAATTACAAGCATCTGGCCAAGCGACTACCATTAAAGCTGCGAAGAAAATGGTTGAGCGTGAGACTCCAGAAGTTTGGGACGTACTTGCATCTGTGATCCGTCAGCATCCAGTGATGTTGAACCGTGCGCCAACACTTCACCGTCTAGGTCTTCAAGCGTTTGAACCTATCCTGATTGAAGGTAAAGCGATCCGTCTTCACCCGTTAGTTTGTGCGGCATTTAACGCCGACTTCGACGGTGACCAAATGGCGGTACACGTACCATTAACACTTGAAGCTCAGTTAGAAGCTCGTGCGTTAATGATGTCAACTAACAATATCTTGTCTCCAGCGAATGGTGAACCAATTATCGTACCGTCTCAGGACGTTGTGTTGGGCTTGTATTACATCACACGTGATGCAATCAATGCCAAAGGTGAAGGCATGGTGTTCGCGGATACTCACGAAGTAAACCGTGCACTTGCAACTGGTCAGGTTGATCTACACGCTCGCGTGAAAGCACGTGTACACCAAACTGTGATTGATGAAGATGGCAACCGTCGTCAAGAAACCATCATTGTTGATACAACCCCTGGTCGTTGTCTGCTTTGGGAAGTTGTTCCTGAGGGTATGGACTTCCAGCAAATTAACGTTGAGATGACCAAAAAGAACATCTCGAAGTTAATCAACTCTTGCTACCGTAAATTGGGTCTGAAAGATACGGTTATCTTCGCTGACCAGTTGATGTACCTAGGCTTCCGTCAAGCGACACGCTCTGGTGTATCTGTTGGTATGGAAGACATGCTGATTCCACCAAACAAACAGGCGATTATTGGTAAAGCTGAAGCTGAAGTTCGTGAAATCGAACAACAGTTCGAACAAGGTTTCGTGACTGCCGGCGAACGTTATAACAAAGTTGTCGATATCTGGGCACGTACCAACGACCAGGTAGCGAAAGCGATGATGGACAACTTGTCTTACACGACTGTTAAGAACAAACAGGGTGAAGATGAGAAACAGAAATCATTCAACAGCATCTACATGATGTCTGACTCCGGTGCCCGTGGTTCCGCAGCTCAGATTCGTCAGTTGGCTGGTATGCGTGGTCTGATGGCGAAGCCAGATGGCTCGATCATTGAAACGCCTATTAAAGCAAACTTCCGTGAAGGTCTGACAGTACTTCAGTACTTCATTTCAACACACGGTGCGCGTAAAGGTTTGGCCGATACAGCACTGAAAACTGCGAACTCTGGTTACTTGACTCGTCGTCTGGTAGACGTTGCGCAAGACTTGGTCATCACTGAGCCAGATTGTGGTACTTATGAAGGTCTTGTAATGACTCCGTTCATTCAAGGCGGTGACGTGATCGAGAACCTGGGTACTCGAGTACTGGGTCGTGTCGTTGCTGAAGAAGTTAAGAAAGTGGGTACAGACGAAGTTCTTCTTCCTCGTAACACGTTAATTGACGAGAAACTGGCTACGTTCATTGAAAACGCGGGTATTGACGAAATCAAAGTACGTTCAGTTGTAAACTGTGCCTCTACTTTCGGTGTATGTGCGAAATGTTACGGTCGTGATTTGGCACGTGGTCATCAAGTGAACCCTGGTGAATCTGTGGGTGTAATGGCTGCTCAATCAATTGGTGAGCCAGGTACCCAGTTAACCATGCGTACGTTCCACGTGGGTGGTGCTGCGAGCCGAACTTCTGCTGCAAACAGCGTACAAGTTCGTAACAAAGGTACTGTACGTTTCCACAATGTGAAAACTGTACAACACGCGAAAGGTCACTTGGTATCAACTTCACGTTCAGGTGAAATCGGTATTGCAGATGATCTAGGTCGTGAGCGTGAACGTTACAAGATCCCTTACGGTGCGTCTATTCTGCTGAAAGATGGCGAATCTGTAGAGGCTGGCGGTATCGTGGCGACTTGGGATCCGCATACACATCCACTGGTAACAGAAGTAGCTGGTAAAGTTCGCTTCAGCCAGATTGCTGATGGTGTAACTGCAACATCGAAAACTGATGATGCAACTGGTATGACGACTGTTGAGATCTTGCCTGTTACAGCGCGTCCTGCTTCTGGTAAAGATTTACGTCCTGCTGTTGTGCTTGACACAGTAGATGGTGGCGAACAGTTCTACTTCTTGCCACAAAACACAATTCTTTCTGTCCGTGATGGCGAAACAATTGGCGTGGGTGATGTAATCGGTCGTGTACCACAAGAATCTTCACGTACGCGTGATATTACCGGTGGTCTGCCGCGTGTAGCTGACTTGTTCGAAGCACGTAAGCCGAAAGAACATGCGATCCTTGCAGAAGTGTCTGGTATCGTAAGCTTCGGTAAAGAGACCAAAGGTAAGAACCGTCTGGTAATTACTCCGGATGATGGTTCAGAGATCTACGAAGAACTGATTCCGAAATGGCGTACCATTAACGTGTTCGAAGGCGAACATGTGAACCGTGGTGAAACTATTTCTGATGGTCCACAGAACCCGCATGACATCTTACGTCTGAAAGGTGAAGTGGCGTTGACCAATTACATCGTGAATGAAGTTCAGGACGTTTACCGTCTGCAAGGTGTAAAAATCAACGATAAGCACATCGAAGTGATCGTACGTCAAATGTTGCGTAAAGTTGAAATCACTGATGGTGGTGATTCTAGCTTCATCAAAGGCGAACAGGTGGATTACATCCGCGTTGCTCAAGAGAACCAAGCATTGCTTGCTCAGAACAAGTTCCCTGCGAAGTTTGAACGTCAATTGATGGGTATTACCAAAGCGTCACTTTCTACTGACTCGTTCATCTCTGCTGCATCGTTCCAGGAAACAACTCGTGTGTTAACTGAAGCGGCTGTAACAGGTAAAGAAGATGATCTACGCGGTCTGAAAGAAAACGTAGTTGTAGGTCGTCTGATCCCAGCGGGTACAGGTCTGGCTTACCACTTGGAGCGTCGTCGTCAAGAAGCAGAAGCTGCAGAATTTGAACTGCATAATGACTTCTCTGATGTAGACCAAGCGCTTAGCCAAGCATTTAATGATGAGTTTAACGGTCTGTAATCAGACACTTTAAATCAGAAAAAGCCACCTTCGGGTGGCTTTTTTTATTGCTGGATGTTGTCAAGCCAGCGACTTTAAACAATGATTTGAAATCAAACCCTAAAATATGCCAGTATTTCTGAGGAAAACATAAACTTAAATGGGAACAATAAGATGAAAAATTTAGCAATCTCAGTTGTACTACTGCTAGCACTCGGTTTGACAGCGTGTTCTAAAGATCAAGCAGAAAATACAGCACCTGGCGACACTACAGCCGCGGATGAAACTGAAGTTGTAGATCAAGCAGCTGCAAATGAAGAAGCTCAACCTTTGGATGCGGCACCATTAGAAACAGATGACGTTGCAACATCAGAAGCTGTTACTCAATAAAGTAAAACAAGCTTTACATCTATTTAGACACTGGTCATTGCTACTTATTAATCCATACCGATGATCTGTAGTATAAGCGCCGCTTGTTAAGCTCGGTACTTATTTTTTATTGAGAGGGAAAAATGCGTTCTATAAGTAAAAAATTAGCGGTTACCACATTGTTCGTAGTCTCAACTGTTTCATTTGCAGCACCTATGCCAAATACTATTATAGTTGAAGATAAAGCTGTGGTTCCTGTACTAAAAACTGAAGTGCTGCGTCGGGTAGAAGGACAGCAACCTGTACGTCATGTTGAAGCCACGATTCTGGAAATCACCAATAAAGGCAAGGATATTGTTGCTAAAGAAGTGGTATTTGATGACACTCTGGGGCAGTTCTCAGATAAAAAACTGTCAATTCCAGTGATTCAAAAGGGGGGCGTGATTGTTCCCACCTCTAAAATTGAATTCAATACGACATTGAAGCAGGACGGTGAAATCCTCCAGCAAACCAGAACTATTGATGCTGAAGGTATCGAGTTTAAAAAAGATCAGGCTGAACCTGTAAAACGTACTCTACAATTGCAGCAACATACTGGTACGGATAAAACCAAGGTAACGCATACCGTGATGACTGAAGATGGTGCAACCTCTCATGATTTGCTGATGGTAGATACTGCGGAATAAACTTAAAAGATCCAATTTCATGTGCTATTTACAAAATAGCGTAGGGGAGTTTCAAGATTTAACATCTCGTTATAAATCGCTCCTTAAATTCCGGTTACTCTTAACTCATAAGACAGAGGAATCGAACAGGGAGCTGGATCATGAAAAAGTTAATTGGCGTAGTGGCTGCGGTGACAGTTTCAACCTTTATGTTAGCAGGTTGTGAAAATATGTCTGCCCGTGATCAACGTGTAGGTGCTGCAGCACTCGGTGGCGCAGTCGGTGGTGGTGTGGGTAATAGTGTCGGCGGTGGCTGGGGTTCTGCTATTGGTGGTGGTGCCGGTGCCGCTGTCGGAAGTAAAACCCAAGGTGGCTCTAACCGCAATGCAACCTACAGTGGAGTAGGCGGCGCTGTTGGCTCAGCCGTTGGTAAGAGTATTTTTGGTGGTAACGCTGGTGCAGCAATCGGTGGTGCGATCGGCGGTGGTGCAGGCGCGGCGATTGAGCAACGACGTTAATCACAGCCCTATCTGGTATTAATATATAAAAGCGCCTGTACAGGCGCTTTTATTTTGTTGATCCAATTTCTATTTATTTTTAAAGAGAGCCTTAGGTTTTTTACGACGGATATATATGGTCTTTTTTACCTCTGCAATACGCACACCTGAATCATCATAAATATCGACCTGATAGTTACGATAGACAGGAGCATGATCAGCCGCCAAATTCATAATAGTTTTCACTTCTTCAGCATCAATGCGTATGTCTGCATACACGGTTCCGCGGCCTGGGGAGAGGAACTGGATGGTCGCTTCTTTATCCCAGACAATATATTTTGGTCCCAGATGATGCATCAGGAGCAGCATGTAAAAGGGATCGACCATGGAATACAGGCTACCCCCAAAATGTACGCCGACAATATTCTGGTTTTTACGAGTCAGTGGCATTTTCACGCGAATATGATAATTGGCATAATCCAGTTCATCAATTTCGATACCCGCTCCACGATACGGTGCATAACGGTTTAAGATAAATTTAGTGACCAAAGGCAGGCTTTGAATTTTACGTAATAGGCTCATACTGACATTCTTTTTTCTTGTATAGCTATGCATACTAGAACAACAAAATTGTGATGGCATTGATAAATCATGCCGAGTTATAAAATAAACGGTCAATAACAATAAAGGAAGACCAGATGGAAACACAAACTCAATGGGTGGCAACCAGTGATCAGCAGCGTCTTGCAGTAAGAACCTTTGGTGATATCAGCAAGCCTGCTTTGGTTTTGGTGCATGGCTATCCGGATCATCAGGAGGTCTGGAAAAATGTAATTGTCTATCTGCCGGATTATTTTATCGTTACTTATGATGTGCGTGGCGCAGGGGATTCATCCATTCCCAAATATATCCGTGATTATCATCTAGAGCGTCTGAGTATGGATTTGGAGGAAGTGGTGAATGCCGTTCTTCCAGGACAATCTTTTCATTTGGTCGCCCATGACTGGGGTTCGATTCAGTCTTGGGAATCGGTAACTGACCCAAGATTCGAAGGCCGTATTCTTTCCTTTACCACGATTTCAGGTCCCTGTCTGGATCATGCCGCCTTCTGGATGCGGAATCAGTTCAAGCAAAACCGATCAAGATTTTTTAAACAATTAAGCAAGTCTTGGTATATCGCCATGTTTCAATTGCCTTGGCTGGCACCAACTGCATGGAATTTTTTCAATCCCGAGCGCTGGGGCAAAATTATTCGGGAATTGGAAGGCAAAGAAGGACTGCCATTGAACCAGAATATTGTCAAAGATGGAAAATATGGCGTTGGGCTGTATCGGGCCAATTTTATTCCACGGTTGCTTAAACCCCGTGAACGCTATGCCATCTGTCCGGTACAGGCCATTGTGCTAAAGCGGGATAATTTCGTCAGTCCGCAACTGGTTGATGAAATGCCAAAATGGGTGCAAACCTTTTCCAGGGTAGAGCTAGATGCCAATCATTGGGCAATCTTAAGCCAGCCAAAACTTATTGCAGAGTCTATCCGTGAGTTTACTCAGCAGCATGCTTAATCCAGTCACAAAGATGGATTTGGATTGATGAAAATGTAGAGGAATTTTTATTCGCATTTTCTGATAAAATACCTCCCTTTCTCTCATTCCCAATTCATTATGTTTGCGATTCTTGCTGCTATCGGAGTCATGTGTGGACTCTCCTTGGCACGTGTACCTGTGGTTTTTGCCCTGGTCATTGGTGCTATTCTTGGTGGTTTGCTGGCGGGTCTAGGCCTCCAGGGAACTTTAGATGCATTTAACAATGGCCTGGGTGGTGGTGCTAAAATTGCCTTGGCTTACGGTATTTTAGGTGCATTTGCTTTAGCTTTGGCACGTTCAGGCCTGCCTGATCTTTTGGCTTATAAGATGATTAGTACCTTAAAAGGTGAGGCTGATATCAAAGCACAAAATCGTGTTAAATATATGATTTTTGCAACTGTTGCAATTGCAGCGGTCTTCTCTCAAAACGTGATTCCTGTGCATATTGCGTTTATACCTGTGTTGATTCCGCCTTTATTGATTGTATTTAATCACTTGCAGTTAGACCGCCGTCTGGTGGCCTGTTTGCTGACATTTGGTCTGGTTGCGACCTATATGCTGATTCCAGTTGGTTTTGGTGCAATCTTCCTGAATGATATTTTGGGTCAGAATATCAATACTTTTGGTAAAGCTTATGGCTTCCAGATCACCTATGACCAGATTGCAGCTGCCATGGCGCTTCCTGTATTTGGCATGTTTATCGGTTTGCTGGTTGCGATCTTTATCAGCTATCGTAAGCCACGTGTGTATAAAGATATCCAGGTCGAACAGCAGCAGAGTATTTCTGCCGAACTGGGCGTAGAACAGCAGGCAGCTCGACCTCAAATTGCCAAGTTCACCATCTGGATGGCAGTGATTGCAGTTGTAGCAACGCTGGCTGTGCAGCTGTATTCAGATTCTATGATTCTTGCAGGTTTGGTGGGCGTAGCAATTCTTAGCTGTGCCGGAATCTTTAAATGGAAAGAAGCAGATGATGTGATCATTACCGGTATGCGTATGATGGCACTGGTTGGTTTCATTATGATCGCTGCCCAGGGTTTCGCCTCAGTCATTGAAGCAACCAATCAGGTGCCAGCGCTGGTTCAGGCCTCTGTAGAATGGATTGGTCAAAGTAAAGCACTTGCAGCCTTCTTAATGCTCTTGATTGGTCTGCTAGTAACGCTTGGGATCGGTTCATCATTCTCGACTGTGCCAATTCTAGCCATCATTTATGTACCGTTATGCATTCAGTTTGGCTTTAGTCCTGAAGCAACTATTGCCATTATTGGTACTGCTGCGGCATTGGGGGATGCAGGTTCGCCAGCGTCAGATTCTACCCTTGGCCCAACGTCTGGCCTGAATATGGATGGTCAACATGACCATATGAAGGACAGTGTGATTCCAACCTTTATCCACTACAACATTCCATTGCTGATTTTTGGCTGGATTGCGGCAATGGTGCTTTGATTTTGTGATGTTTCACACATTTTATTTGAATCAGTGCCTATTAATTCTGACTTGTCTGCTTGGAATAAATAATAATTAAATCAGATTAACTTGGTTGGTATTTTAATCCAATCAGGTTGGTCGGATTAAAATAAATATATATTAATTACATATACTTAAATAATACTTATAATTTGATTTTATAATATCTATTGCATATTAATTTTAACCATGTTTATTATTAATTAAGGTATATTTTTCTTAATAATTATTCTTCCCGTGGGGTATTAAAAATGTTAAAGCAAGTTGCTCTAATTGCATTAATGGGTCTTTCAGTATCTGCGATGGCAGGCCAGTGGCAAGTTAAGGTAGGTGGCTCGGTTGTTTCTCCGACTGGTGAGTATCAGCTTGGCCCAGATGCTGAGCTAAAAGCTGCGGATGAATTAGCATTTACACCATCGGTTGAATATTTCTTTAATGACAACATCTCTGCAGAATTATTACTTGCAGCACCTATTAATCATGATGTTGAATTAAATGGTACGGATGTAGTGCGAATTAAACATTTACCACCAACACTGACTGCAAAGTATCATTTTAAAAACTCAACTCGCTTTACTCCATACATTGGTGTAGGTGGTACAGTATTTGTTGCTTGGGATGAACGTACAAAAGGTCTAGGCGATACTGACGTAGATGTAAAAGAAGATTTTGGCTTTGCTGGACAGGTAGGCTTCGGCTATCAACCAGCTGATGCGAAAAACTGGGGTGTTTACTTTGATGCACGTTATGCACAAATTAGCCCTGAAGTTACTTTGACTGGAGATGTACCAGCTAAATTTGATCTAGATATTGATCCTATGGTTTACACCATTGGCTATAGCTACAAATTCTAATTTTTGGAATTATCCAAAAGCCTTATCTACGGATAGGGCTTTTTTTTGCAAAATAACAACGATTTATAACGTGATTTAATTGAGCAGATTCGCCCTGTTCAAATATATTGAATGCAATAAAGTCAAAGATAATCTGAATACAATAAAGAGAATAGGAAGATCAAGAATGAAGTGGTTGCTTAGAAGTGGATTGGTCTTCTTTATGGTCTGGACGACTCAAAGCTATGCGGCAAGTTTCGACTGCCAGAAGGCTCAGTCACAAACTGAAAAGGCGATTTGTCAGCATCGGACACTGAATGATGCCGATGTCAAAATGGCCACCAGTTACAATATTATCCGTCATCTTGTGCCCATGGGTACGCGCTCGGTCATTCAGCGAGATCAGGTCAAGTGGTTACAGTTTCGTGATCAGTGTCAGGAGTCTGTCGACTGTCTGATGCAGGTATATAAAATGCGCCAGCAGCAGATTGACTTGCAATTTGATCGGGTTTACCGTCAGGGACCATTTTGAATGATTAAATTTTTTGCATGAAAATCATTAGATACTATTGAAAATTAAACAACTCACTCCATTCATATAGGCATCAGCTTAAGTCTGTTTCCAATAATGAAAGGAGTGAAGAATGAGCGAGTCAAACGCACAAAAGCATAGTTTCCAGGCCGAGGTGGCGCAGTTGCTGCACCTCGTGACACATTCGCTATACTCAAACCCTGAAATTTTCCTGCGTGAATTGATTTCAAATGCTTCAGATGCATGTGATAAGTTACGCTTTGAAGGGATCAATCATCCTGAATATTATGAAAATGAACCTGACCTGCGTGTTCGGGTCAGTCTCGATCAAAACAATAAAACGATTACTATTTCTGATAATGGCATTGGCTTAAGCCAGCAAGAAGCCATTGATAACTTGGGGACGATTGCCAAATCAGGGACCAAAGACTTTATGTCGAAACTCACTGGTGATCAAAAAGCTGATGCTCAGCTGATCGGTCAGTTCGGTGTCGGTTTCTATTCAGGTTTCATCGTAGCGGATAAGATCACCGTAGAATCCCGTCGTGCAGGCACGGATAAGTCTGAAGGTGTACGCTGGATCAGTGGCGGTACGGGTGATTTCGAAGTTGAACAGATCACTAAAGAAGGCCGGGGTACGGACATCATCCTGCATTTGCGTGAAGATGCTCTGGATTATCTGCAAAGCTATAAAGTAAAGCAGATTATTAATAAATATTCTGACCATATCAGCCTGCCTATCCAGATGCAGAAAGAAGTCTGGCAGGAAGAAGAAGCTGCAGAGGGTGAAACACCAAAAGGTGGTCAATATGTGAAGACGGACGAGTGGGAAGCGATCAACTCTGCCAGTGCTTTATGGACCCGTAATAAATCTGAGATTACTGAAGAACAGTATGTCGAGTTTTATAAGAACCTGACTCATGACTTTGCTGCACCGCTGGCTTGGGCGCATAACCGTGTTGAAGGTAGCACAGAATACACCCAACTGCTTTATGTACCAAGCAAGGCTCCACAGGATATTTTCACCCGTGATGCCAAAGCAGGGATCAAGCTGTATGTGAAACGTGTCTTCATTATGGATGATGCGGATAACCTGATTCCAAACTATCTGCGCTTTGTACAAGGTGTAGTAGATAGTGCAGATTTACCATTAAATGTAAGCCGCGAATTACTACAGGAAAGCCGTGACGTCAAAACGATTCGTGAAGGCAATACCCGTCGTATCCTGACCATGCTGGATAATCTGACCAAGTCTGAAGATGAAAAAGATCAGGAAAACTTCAAAACTTTCTACCGTGA
This sequence comes from Acinetobacter sp. CIP 101934, assembly GCF_000369585.1. Taxonomy (NCBI): domain Bacteria; kingdom Pseudomonadati; phylum Pseudomonadota; class Gammaproteobacteria; order Moraxellales; family Moraxellaceae; genus Acinetobacter; species Acinetobacter sp. CIP 101934. The sequence goes on from NZ_KB850094.1 coordinate 450,818, forward strand.
ATTTGGTGCTGTGCTGAAAGAAGGTTTGGGTGAAGATTTTAGTAACCGTGAACGCATCCTGAAATTACTGCGTTATCCGACCTCAACCAATGATGAAATCAGTACTTCATTGGCAGACTATAAAGCTCGCATGAAGGAAGGTCAAAAGGCTATTTATTATGTAACGGCTGACAGTCTGAATGCAGCGAAAAATTCTCCTCAGCTGGAACTGTTCAAGAAAAAAGGCATTGAAGTTCTCCTCATGTCTGAGCGCGTAGATGAATGGGCAATGAACTTCGTGCATGAATTTGATGGTACGCCGTTGCAGAATGTATCTAAGGGTGCAGTAGATCTCGGTGATCTGCAAGATGCTGAAGAGAAGAAAGCGCTTGAAGCAGCTGCTGAGCAGTTTAAGCCTGTAGTCGATAAACTGACGGATTCCTTGAAGGATAAAACCAAGGAAGTGCGTGTAACAACTCGTCTGGTAGATTCACCAGCCTGTCTGGTGACAGGAGAAGGGGAGTTATCACCACAATTGATCCGTATGCTGAAAGATGCGGGCCAGCCTGTACCGGATATGAAACCGATTTTAGAGATCAACCCTGAACATCCATTAGTGAAAAAACTGGAAGGCACTACCCAGTTTGATGACCTGGCCAATGTTATCTTTGATCAGGCGGTGATTGCAGAAGGTGGTTTACCAGAGAATCCGGCTGAGTATGTAAAACGCATCAACAGTCTATTGTTGGGTTAATTTTTATATTTCAAAAATCCCTCTACGGAGGGATTTTTTATGTTCTGAAATTAGCTTTTAAAGCTTGAATTCCCTTTTAATGATTTAAAAAAGCGATAGCCAAAATAAAAAAATACCTTTAAGCTTTAAATCTATAAAATAGATAATAATTAAAATAGTAATTTATAATAACGATTATTAAGTTTAGAGAATTCTCCCATGAAAAAATCACTGATGATGAGTTTGAGTACAGTCATTCTGATGTCAATGAGCGCAGCCACACTGGCCGATACTGAGTCCAAAAAAGTGACTCGTAGTGATCGTATTAGTTTTCAGGCGCCAATGAAAAAAGAAGCACCAAAAGTAAAACGAATTCAGCGTACAGATCGTGCAGTATGGAATATGCCACAGATGGAACAACCTTCTTTGCAGCAAAAACGTGTGATTCGTAGTGATCATATTGCCTTTACAACGGTTGAGCACCGCCAATAAAAACTCATTGGATTCAGACATTAAAAAGCCCATATTTTATGGGCTTTTTGCATATATAGCACTACTGATTTTAGAAGATGGCCTCCAGACGGACTGCGGCACCTAGGTAATGACTCCGATCCTCACGGTGGTCATTTAAATAATTGACATCAGTCTGCACAAAGAACCATTCACGAAGAAAAGGCTGGCGCCAGGAAACATAAGGTCCCCAAGTATTCAGACGTAGGTCTGTATCATTCATATAACCACCAGTATAGAGGCCGTAACTGAAGCGGTGAGCATTAAAGAACTGGTGCTGTCGAAAACTGTAATTATTCCAGCGTAAATCATCATCCTGTTCATCTGCATAGATCAGGCTGAATTGGTTGGAGAGAAAAGGTTGATTAGGGCGCGCATGGGTCAATTCCAGGTTGGTTCGCAGATAGTTTTCACTATCAATCCCGTAACGATAGATCTGTTCGGCATGGAATGAGAAGTCATTATGTAGTGCCCAATCTCGACTTGCTTTTATACGGACATAGATATCATCGCCAGAACGAACCCCCAGATCCAGATCAGTTTCAAAAGGGAGTTTTTTAGAAAGTTCCGACCAGCGCAATGCGAGAGAGCTGTTATTTTCTCGTGTCCGGCTACGGTCCAGCCGTCTGTCAGGCGCATTGCCTGGATTCTCATTGGTAATTGTGACATTGTCATTCAGTTCATTATCGAGGCTGTCATCTCCAAAGACTACACTGAGTTTACGTTCTAATGTGGGAAGCTTGATTCTGCCGCGAATACGGGGTTTGACTTCGTATTCATCATATTTGTTCCAGCTATTATCCACGATCACTCTCAGGGTCGCACGTGCAGGTTCATTTTCATCTGGCTCACCAAACCAGTTGTCAATTTTATTTGCAGTACGGTTAGTCCAGTGACGAATCCCTTTTTGTTTTCGATCTACCCAGGTATTTTCCTCAGTCTCATGGGTACTGGGAACGATGGGTTCACTCGACTGCTCCGGTAAAAAGGTAGGTGTGCTATCTATGAATCGCGGAATATAGTCAAGGAAACTAAAGCTTTTGGAAGGCTCTGCTTCCTGCTCATCAGCCTCGGCTGTTTGACTTGTATCAGAAGATTGATCAAGCCCGGCCCAAAGTATCGGGCTAACACTTGTTAAACTGATCAGTAAGAAAGATGCGGGCAAAATCCGGCTTTTTTTCATAGGGCTATTCTTGCTCTTTTTCTTTATATTTCAAGAATAAGTTTGCAGAATTGCATCTAATAAAAGCAACCAGAACTACAAAATTACATCAATTTTTCCAAAGCCTTATCCAGGATGCTTGCATAAAGTTCTGCTACCGCCACAGGCTCTTTAATCTCCAGCAGAATCTGGTGGATCAGCTGCCAGTTAATTTGCTGATCACGTTTCAGAATCAAGCACGGATACATCTGTTCCGTGGAAGACAGCTTGAGACGTTGTTCCCCATGAATCACACGCAATTTTTGACGTTCCTGTAGTAATAGAAGGGGAGTATGAAAGTTGGCTGGCTGCTCATCAAATAGAATAAATTTTTTGGTGGTAATCTGATGCAGAGGAATAAATGGGAAATAATCTTCTTGTTGCCAGATCAAGCGGGCCTGTTCGGAATAAGTTTGATAGAGCGAATCAAGCTGTAAGAATTTAGTACCTAATTCAGCAGCGCTAATCGTTTTAATAGCAGCAGTATGATAATTCTGTTGTTGTCCCCAGAACTGCATTAACTGTATGGCTTGCTGCCATTCACTTGTCCCTAATAGCATACAATAGTGGCTAAAGCGTCCCGTGCTATCTATCTGCTCAGCCAAGTAAACTGGTTGAGAGTTCCAGTCTATATGTGCCTGATAATGCCAAGCCATTTTGAGATGTTGCAGGGATGAATCAGAAGCCAGTCTTAATTCAAAAAGATGATGATTACCTATTTCGACCAAGCTAACATCAGAAACCTGAAATAATAAATCCTGAAATTCTAGGGTCGCTGGAATATCGGGTACTGCGACGCTTTCCTTATTCTCTACTTGTGGTTCGTCTGGCTCTGAATGACTTAAATCTAATTCTGCTAAAGGTACGATTGTCTGAAGCACATTTGAAGCTTTTTGTTGAACGGGTAAAATTTGAGGATTCGCCCAAATCTCATGTTTGGAGATATAAGTATTTATAGACGGTTCAGGAAGCTTATCTTCAACCATCTCTAAAGACAATGGGGTTGCAGTAGCTTGTAATTCATGATCACTTTTCAAACATGAAGAAAGCTGTTGCTGGTGTAACAGCCAGCCAAAGCTCTGCTCTATATCAAGGTTCCATTCACTGATCAATGCAGTACGTTGAGGTGCTGGGATCAGCCAGATTTGCCAGCCACGTTTAGGATCATGCAAGAAAGCCCAACCTGAAAGCGGGTGAGCATACAGGGCTTCCTTTAGATGATCTGCATTGAGAAAAAAACCACGGAAGCTATGGTAATAATGGGTTTCTCGAGCAAATTCCTGTGCAGCAAGTTCAGGTTGAAGACGGGTTTTGAATGCCAGTAGCTGTTTCTTGAAAACAGGCTCATTGCACTGCTGGAAAATTTCTTGCACACGTTTTTTAGAGCGGACTACTTCATATAAGCTGAGACTACGATGATCCAGATCATGTCCTAATTCATGCAGTTCTTTAATCAGACGTACTTTTTCAAGAGCATTCATCATCGTCATCTATTATAAATATTTAAGTGCTTTATCCAGGCTTTTGGCCAGAATGATATTGGCAGCCAGTTCAATCAGTTTATATTCAGTTGAGTTAGGATCGGTATAACGTTCGGCTAACTGCAACAGATGATCAACCGGAATCGCCTGTGGTGAAATTTGACCTTGTACTAAAGCTTGCAATTCATTCATGGCAAAACTTGTCACATATAAAAAATGATCATTTTTTGATTATATGGAGGAAAATATAAAAATGTTATTTTTTATCAATTATTTTCTAGAAATGTAGCGCGATAAAATTTGGAATGGTGTTGAAGATCACCTGGATGAATCATGGATCAAAATATTTAGGTAATTGAAATAAGCTTGAATATAAATTTAATCGTTTTCTGTCATGTAGTACTGCAAAAATAAAAAACAGGCTGAATATTTCAGCCTGTTTTTTAAGAAAGAAGCTAGAAAATTAAGCTTCTTTTACAGTTTCAGCAGTATCCGCCGCAACAGTTTCAACTGCAGCCGCTTTTTTTGCTGGAAAGTCAGGTGTGTAGACAATTTGCGCAGTTGCAGTTACTGAAAGTGCCATTACCGTTGCAGCCAGAACAAATTTAATTGCGTTCATAATATGACCTTTATAAGCTGATGTTCAATATATTGAACTGGGAGAAAATCGAACCTTATTTGTGTGAAAATGATACCAAAGCGGCAGTATTAAAAAATGATTGATTCGGCAATTTTATAAAAAATAATAAAATTTTATTTATAAAAAACAATAAATTAGAACTTTTACTCTAATTTCAAGAAAACTCATTCTTATAAGGCTTATTTAAAAAACAACAATTTAAATAAGAATAAAGATTTTTATATGAAAGATTTAAAGGGTGATGCCATGCTGATTAGGCTGAGGTGGACACGGTATTGTAAAACACATGTAAGGATTTGCTGTCCGATGTTTAAGGAACGTTTGCTCAGAATTTAAATCCACTATGATGATGCTTCACTCACCATAAAAAGAGAGTTTCATCATGGCGATTGCAAAAGTTGTTGAAGTTAATTCGAGTAGCAATAAGAGCTTTGAGGACGCGATTCAGACTGGTATTGCTAAGGTCACCGAAACCGTCAAGAATGTTCAGGGTGCCTGGATTAATGAACAAAAAGTTGTCATCAAAGACAATAAAATTACTGAATATCGGGTCAATCTTAAAATCAGTTTTCTGGTCGAATAAATACAGAACAAAAAATCCCCATTTGAAATGGGGATTTTTTTATGTGTCTTATCTTATTCAGATTAAGGCAGATCACATTGATCATCAGTACATTGTTCTGCCGCAGCCTGCGGTGGCTCTAGCGCTTTTTCTAGAACCTGTACGAATACTTCCTTGGGTTGGGCACCCGCCAAGGCAATACGCTGGTCAAATACAAAGAACGGAACACCTGTAACTTTCAACTGGTCGCGTGCAATTTCCTGATCGAATTTAACGAAATCTGCATATTCTTCTGAATTCAGCACGTCATCAACTTCAACAGGATTCAGGCCTATACGGGCTGCTACATCTTCTAAGGTTTCACGCTCTCCAATGGCTAGACCTTGGGTCATATAACTATAGAAAAAAGCTTCTTCAGCTTCGTTACCTAAACCTTTGCTCTGGGCAAGATGGATAATACGGTGAGCATTAAAGGTATTGCCTGAGTTGGCACCTTCCCAGTTAAACTGGATACCTTCTGCCTTGGCCATCTCGGCAATATTACGTTGCATTTCTTCGACTTCTGCCACAGTACGGCCATATTTCTGCGCAAGTCGTTCAGAATTAGAAATTTCCTGACGTACAGGTGCTTCAGGATCAAGCTGGAAGCTATGCCAGTGAACTTCAAGTTCTACACCTGCCTGTTCTGCAGCAGCTTCTAAACGTTTTTTACCGATATAACAAAAAGGGCAGACCACATCCGACCAGATATCTACGCGCATGAAATTTCCTAAATATTTCTATTCAGAGAAGTATGAGGGCATATAGCCAGAATTTAAAGGTTGAATAGGTCGAAAGAACTAGGGAAAAGATTAAAGAATTTTAAATTCTAGACATTCTTTATTACTTAACTTGTCTTTGGTTATTCGTCTGAATATTCATGTTTTTTGTGAAATAGTTCAATGAATAGCATAGATCTGTTGTGGATATTTCATAAAATAATGATAAGTGATTGATCTTATTGTGAATTAAAATGCTATTTTGATATTGTTGAAATTTAGGAGGCAGTGCTATGAATAGGGTCTGTAGCTATACATGCGCTATGTTAATGGCAGGGATACAGCTTCCAGCAATTGCAAGTTTTTTTGATTCATCTGATTTTGAACATTTGGATGATGATTTACTTGCGCTGGTGTCAGGACAGGATCGTTCATTTCAAACAAAAACAGATTTATATTGGGCTGATACATTGCAAAGAATGACGCCGCAGGGTTTCCCAGTAGCTGCACAGAGTAATCAGGAGAGTTTGAGTTTATTTAATAGTGTATTTCAGTTTAATGAAAAAGGGCAGTTAACCTTACAGATCAATCAGGATGTAGTATCGATTGGTGTGATTGAATGTTCTTTAAGTATTCACGGTCTCTCAGAAGTCGGAAAAACCCTTGGTGATCAAATCAAGTTTAATTAAGTTTTGCCGATAAAAAAACGCCCCGAAGGGCGTTTTTTTATCAACTCAATTATGCAGATTTAGCTTCTTTTACAGAGACTAACATCGAACCAGTTTCTTCAAAGTTTGCATGCCAGCTCAGCGCTTCATTTAGAAGGTGAGGTGTCTGACCACCACGTACACATGCACGATCAAAGTAGTCATTTAATGCATCTTTGTACATTGGGTGTACACAGTTGTCGATGATGGCACGAGCACGCTCACGTGGCGCTAAACCACGAAGATCTGCCAGACCCTGTTCAGTTACAAGCACATCTACGTCATGGCCAGTATGGTCAACATGAGATGCCATTGGAACAACAGATGAGATGTCACCGCCTTTGGCAATTGACTTGGTTACGAAGATCGCAATGTGTGCATTACGCGCGAAGTCACCTGAACCGCCGATACCGTTCATCATTTTGCTACCACATACGTGAGTAGAGTTCACGTTACCGTAGATATCAAACTCAAGTGCAGTGTTAATACCGATAATACCTAAACGACGTACCAGTTCAGGATGGTTAGAAATTTCTTGCGGACGTAATACAAGTTTATCTTTGTATTGCTCAAGATTGTTAAATACTTTCTCGCCGTATTTTGCAGAAAGGGTAATTGATGAGCCTGAAGCAAATTTCATTTTACCCGCATCGATCAATTCGAAAGTACAGTCTTGCAGTACTTCTGAGTACATGACCAGGTCTTCAAAATTAGAGTCTTTCAGACCAGTCAATACGGCATTTGCAATTGAACCGATACCGGCCTGAAGTGGGCCTAAGTTTTTCGGTAAACGTTCTGCTGCTACTTCTTTTTCGAAGAAAGCAATCAGGTGATTTGCGATAGATTGAGTCTCATCATCCGGAGCTGTTACTGTAGATGGAGAATCGTGGTATTCACTGTTAATTACGATACCGACAATTTTCGCCGGATCGATGTTGATTGCATGTGTACCGATACGCTCATCTACTTTAGTCAATGGAATCGCTTGACGTGTTGGACGATAGGTCGGGATATAGATGTCGTGTAAGCCTTCAAAAGCTGGGCTTAAGTTTGTATTGATTTCTACAATCACTTTTTCTGCAAAAATTGCAAAGCTTGCAGAGTTACCAACTGAAGTTGTAGGAATAATGCCGCCGTCTTCAGTAATCGCAACCGCTTCAATCACTGCTACATCTGGTTTTTTCAGCTGCTGGTTACGCATCTGTTCAACAGTTTCAGACAAATGCTGATCGATGAACATCACTTCACCCTTGTTGATTGCTTTACGCAGGGTGTTGTCGACCTGGAATGGCAAACGACGTGCCAATACACCAGCTTCTGTTAATTGCTTGTCCAGGTCATTCCCTAGAGAAGCCCCAGTGATGAGGGTGATCTTTAATGGGTTCGCTTTTGCCTGCTGTACCAGCGCCAGTGGAACCGCTTTTGCTTCACCTGCACGAGTGAAGCCACTCATACCTACAGTCATGCCATCTTCGATGAACTGAGCTGCCTGTTCTGCACTCATTACCTTATTGTGTAGGGATGCTAAACGGATACGGTCTAAAGACATTTGAACTCTCTTAAATTCCTGAATACTGATACGGATTGTACCGATCAAAAAAAGTATTTTGCATAGGTGTTAGGCTAAGGTCTAATTTTTTAGCCAAATAGGGGTATAAAAATAAATGATGATTTTTAACATATTGAATAATATATTATTTATATAAATAAGAAATTAAATCCTAAAAATAAAATGTATAAATATTAATCTATTCTTAAAAGTGACCAGTGATACTTTGTCGGATTTTGTCGAGCGTGGTCGGGGTCGCAGTCTGTTCTGGTTCCGCTTGATGAATTGGTAGTGAAATGATGGCTTCCAATCCACCTTCAGGTCCATTATGAATGTATAGTTCACCAGAATGAATATCGACAATCCGTTTTACAATGGCCAGTCCCAAGCCACTACCCTGAACAGTACGAGCCGAATTACCTCGTACAAAAGGCTGCATGAGATCTTCAATTTGATCCTCTGGAATGCCTTCACCATGATCAGCCACTTTGATTAACAGTCGATCCTGTTCAATCTGGGCCGAGAGTTCAACTGGTTCGGCACCATAGCGTTTTGAATTGTTAATCAAGTTACCAATCAATCGTTTAAGCGACATACTGCGGGCTTGGATTAGCGGTAATTCCTGAGGCGTGAAGCGGATATCAAGCGGCTTAAACTGGGTAACCAGTTCTTGTAGTAGGGTATTGACATTGGTTTCTTGTGGCTCTTCATCGGAACCATCGCGCATAAAGGAAATAAATTGATTTAAAATTGCATCCATGTCCTCGACATCATAAATCAGACCTTCTTTGAGGAAATCTTCGTCTGGCATCATCTCGGCACTCAGGCGGATACGGGTCAGAGGCGTGCGCAAATCATGTGAAATACCAGCAAGCATAATCCGGCGTTCACGCTCGGTCTGTTCTAGCGTGTAGATCATGTGGTTAAAGGCATTGTTCACTTGGCGGATTTCAAGCGGCCCATGATTGGTATCCAGATAGGGTGCAGAACCAGTTGCACTATAGCTATTCGCGGCTTCTTGTAAGCGACGTAGCGGACGATTCAGCTGACGGACCAAAGTCAGAATAATAATGCCAGCAATCAATGGTGTACCCAGCAACCAGCCAAAAATCAGTTCAGGACTATAGTTAGCATAGGTTTTTAAAGGTTCACGAACCCAGTGACCATTCATTTCAGGTGTTTGAATCCAGATCTGTGGACTTGGCTTAAACTGGAAATATACAGTTGCCCGGTCAATACGTAATTCTTTTGCCAGCTTTTCCTCAATTTTACTGGTAAAAAATTCGGCAATCACCTTTTCACGAATATTGGGATACTGTGCAGGGTCGGTAATGTACTCAATCCCGATACGGCTTTTTAAATAATCATCAATATCTACTTCCTGATCATGGTGATACAGGCGCAGGCTAGGATTATTCAGGATTTCCAGTTCAACAGCAAGATAGCGGGCATGTTGCTGAATTTCCGGCAAATAGAGCGTTCGCCAGAAAAACCAGATCGACATCACCAGACTGAACAGGACCACAAAAACCACAAGTACCGCGGTTCGCATTGCAGCTGAACGTGGCTTGATTTTGTCGAGAAAACGTTCCATACGGGTACGTTTCTTTTCCGAGTAATGGACAAAATCAGTAAATTCTTGTGGGTCGATGGGGTCAAGTTTCACACCAGCATCCTGTGGGCGTTTTCCAGATTTTACAGAAATATTCTTGGGATAGAATCTTAACTGCCTGTGTCTTTAATAAAAGACATTTCAATAAATATAATACTATTATTCCAGTAAAACTGTGCCATTCGCTGAACTCGTAAAGTTCCATGCCAGCCAGGAATGTAGGTTTGGCTCAGACAACAGCGAATGGCATTTAGAGACAATAGACGAAGGTAATCCTTATCCCTTTATAGTTTTTCTTATTCAGCACCATCTGGAACAAAGACATAACCCACACCCCATACGGTCTGGATATAACGCGCACGAGCCGGATTTTCCTCTACCAGACGACGCAGGCGAGATACTTGCACATCAATCGAACGTTCCATTGCACCCCATTCACGACCACGTGCCAGATTCATCAGCTTGTCACGTGTTAATGGTTCACGTGGATGCTGTACTAAGGCTTTCAATACAGCAAATTCACCTGTTGTGAGGGTTACCACCTGACCTTCGCGAGTCAAGGTGCGGGTAGAAAGATCAAGTGACCATGGGCCAAAGCTGACCACTTCCATTTGCTGGCTTGGCGCACCTGGTACTTCACGCACCTGACGACGTAATATGGCACGGATACGTGCTAATAATTCATTTGGATTGAATGGTTTAGGTAAATAGTCATCCGCACCAGCTTCAAGTCCTGCGATACGATCCGAGTCGCTACCACGTGCTGTCAGCATGATGATTGGTGTATCGATATTGGACTGGCGTAAACGACGACAGATACTCAGACCATCCTCAACAGGGAGCATAAAGTCGAGCACGATCAGAGAAAACAGTTCTCGCTGTAGCAGTCGGTCCATTTGAGTAGCATCATGCGCAGTCTTGACCACAAAACCCTTATCTTCTAAAAAGCGTTGCAGCAAGGTACGTAAACGGACATCGTCATCGACAACCAGAATGCGTTCTACCCGATCGGTTTCGGTATGTACTGCATCGGTTTTTTCAGCGGGTACAACTAAACTCATAAGGTGCTCCTTTATTCTTTATTGTCGTCTTAAACAAAAACTAATAGATGTCTTGAGTATACGATTCATTTATAGCGATTGACTATGCTCTAAAGCAACAAAAATTGCAGTTAAAATCAAGGGATGGATACCAAATATATACAGGTAAATGATAAAAGTTTCGCAAATATGAGGCAGTCATCGCCTGGATCTAAACGTCATTCTTCAAATATTGAACAACACTGTCATAATTCATAAAGATAAATTAATAAAAACAATTGTGGATTTTATAGGCCTGGTCTTTATAATCATGCCATTTAGTACTTATCCTTGTGGGATCAAACACGATGACTGACTTAGTTCAGCAGTTGGCAAAAGAACTTGCCGTACGTCCAACTCAAGTAGAAGCTGCCATCAAACTTATTGATGAAGGTGCCAGTGTTCCATTTATTGCACGTTACCGTAAAGAAGTAACGCAGGGCTTAGACGATACGCAACTACGCCAGCTCGATACGCGTTTATCATACTTGCGTGATTTGTATGAGCGCCGTGAAAAGGTGATTGAATCACTCAAAGAACAAGATAAATTATCTGATGATTTATTGGCGCGGGTAAATGCGGCAGAAACCAAAAATGCATTAGAAGAAATTTACGCGCCGTACCGTCCAAAACGTACCAGTAAATCATTCAAAGCCAAAGAAGCTGGTCTTGGTCCGATTGCAGAGAAAATCTTTGCTGAAGCGGTTGATCCTGCCGAAGCACTTGCAGGCTTTAGTCATGAAGATTATCCAGATCAAGAAAGCCAGTTGGATGCGATCCAGCACATCCTGATTGATGACTGGGCACAGAACATTGCGCTGACCACTGAGCTGAAAGCGACATTTGCAAAAACTGCCATTTTAAAAAGTTTGGTTGCTTCTGATGAGAAAAAAGAAGTTGGCAAGAAATTCCGTGATTACTTCGATTTCTCTGAAAACCTGAACAAAGTTCCTTCGCATCGTTTGTTGGCAATGCTGCGTGGCCGTCAGGAAAATGTCCTGGGCCTGAAAGTGGATGGCGAAGACGATGCTCCATTGGCACGTATTGAAACAGAATATAATCTGGATGCCATTCAGCCCCAGTCTCGTCAGGATTTCCTGAAACAGACTGCGAAACTGTTCTGGCTGGGTAAAGTCCGCCCGACGATTGAGCATTCTTTATTGACTGAAAAACGTCTGGCTGCTGAATCTGAAGCAATGAACGTATTTGCGGAAAACTTACGTCACTTACTGCTTTCTGCACCTGCTGGCGCGCGTACGACGCTGGGCGTTGACCCAGGTATCCGTACCGGTGTGAAACTGGCAGTCGTGAATGAATCTGGCGATGTTCTGGCACATAGCACCATTTATCCATTTGCTCCAAAAGATGATAAAGAAGGTTCACTGACCGAGCTAGCGCGTTTATGCCGTGAGTTTAATGTTGACCTGATTGCGATTGGTAATGGTACGGCAAGCCGTGAAACTGAAGCGCTAGTAGCTGAAATGATGGCAGCAAACAGTGACCTGAAACTGACCCGTGTTTCTGTGTCTGAAGCAGGCGCTTCTGTTTATTCTGCTTCTGAATTGGCTTCTCAAGAACTTCCAGAGCTGGATGTATCGATCCGTGGTGCGGTTTCGATTGCACGCCGTCTGCAAGATCCACTGGCTGAGCTGGTGAAAATCGATCCAAAATCGATTGGTGTAGGTCAGTATCAACATGATGTGAATCAGACTGGCCTGGCGAAAACCCTTGAAGCAGTGGTAGAAGACTGCGTGAACTCGGTGGGTGTTGATGTCAATACTGCATCTTCTGCAATTTTGGGTTATATCGCCGGTCTGAATAAATCGATTGCACAGCAGATCGTAGATTTCCGTAAGGAAAATGGCCGTTTTGATAACCGTCAGTCGTTGAAAAAAGTGCCACGTTTAGGCGAACGTACTTTTGAACAGGCTGCGGGCTTCTTGCGTATTCTAGATGGCTCTGAGCCACTGGATGCTTCTGCAGTGCATCCTGAATCATATGCTTTGGTCAGCAAAATTGTTGAAGCGAAAGCCACGACTGTAAAAGACATTATTGGCAATACTGAAATCATTCGCCAGGTAAATCCTGAAGAGTTTGTAGATGAGCAATTCGGTCTGCCAACGATTCAAGACGTATTGGCAGAGCTGGAAAAACCGGGTCGTGACCCGCGTCCAGAATTCCGTACCGCCAAGTTCCGTGATGATATCACTGAAGTTGCACAATTGACTGAAGGCATGCAACTGGAAGGTGTAGTGACCAACGTGACTAACTTCGGCGCATTTGTCGATGTCGGTGTCCATCAAGATGGCTTAGTGCATATTTCTGAACTTGCCAATGAATTTGTCGCTGATCCACATAAAGTGGTGAAACCTGGTCAAATCGTGCAAGTTCGTGTTTTGAATGTGGATGCTGAACGTAACCGCGTGAATTTGTCGATGCGTCCTGAAGGTTCTGCAGCTCCGGCAAAAGCACCACGTCAGACACGCCGTGAAAACAATGAAGCACGTGGTGAACGTAAGCCTCAAGCTAAACTTCCACAGCAAGCACGTCCGCAAGGTGAGCGTCCTCAGGGCAAGAAACCGCAAGCGGCTAAACCGCAAGAGCAAAAAATTGGTGGTTTGGGTGCATTGTTATTGCAAGCAGGAATTAAAGGTTCGAAATAATCTTTAATTACCCAATAAAAAACCTCCCAAATGGGAGGTTTTTTATGTCTGATTTTTATGAATTGATCATCGGCACAATCCAGCTGGTAATGATCAGCAAAATACCCAGATGCCCCAGTTTTCGTGTCACATAAACCAGTTTCGACGGTGGCTGTTCCAGTCGTTTTGCATATTCTTCCATGCTAATTCCAGACTTACCTTTACTGGTATATAAAAACACCCCCAAGTCGATACAGATCAGAATCGTACCAATATCGGCCACCAGTTCCATCAGCTCAAATTGCTGGGTATATAGCGACATGCCAACGCTATAGATCAGATAAAGACCAAAGGCAATACAGGCATATTGCAGGACCACTAAAAACTTCTGCATAAATCTCAACAGCTCAAAAAATTAAGGCAATTATACAAATAATCGGGCAGCTGCGGCCAATTACAAGGCTTGCATCAGGTCGGCAAAATTCTGTTTCTCGACCAGTTCCAGAAATTCATCGCCCAGACGCTGACTTTCAGCAATACATTGCTTCCAGAGCTGAATCCGCTGAGTTTGATCCAAGCCTTTCAAGGTAAAATCTTTACGGTCTGGCAAACGGCCTAAAGGTAAACTTTGCAGATATTCCTGTGATGGAGATATGAGCAAAGTGCGTGCCTGATTTTCCGGATTTGAGGTGCGTTTAAATAACTTGTCAAACCAGCCCGGCGTAATGCTGTCAGTAAAATGCGGATATAGTACAATGCCTTTGCTCTGGAAGGGTAGGTCAATGTGATAGTCAATTAAACCACCATCGCGGTAATAACCTTGCGGTGCATCCGGGATGTTATTCACCGCTGCCATCACCCCCGGAATAGAGGCAGATGCCATTAACCAGGACAGGACACTTTGTTCAGTCAGGGCATGATAATGCGTGGTAAATCCATCTTCAGCGATTTTAAACTGTTCACCCATATTCGGTTGGCTGATGACCCGTTGCATAAAATGACGGCTGTGCTTGCGTGCAACTGCAGTTGCCCCGACAATTCCGGCTACAGAAGCCAGTAAAGGTAAGGCCTTGTCACTCTGGAAAATGTGTTGGGCTTTAATCGAAATCACAGCGAGATGATAATCTGGATGATTAACTAGCTCATTCTCTTTGCCTTGGACCAAGTCGAATAACATGCCGCGGCAGACTTCGCTCACTTCCAAACGTGACATTTTCTTATGGAAGTAAAGGTTGGTATACAGTTCAGCTAGGCGTTCGGTTCCTTGTTTAGAACCATGAGCAGCAATACTGGCAAAACGCCAGCTGCCAATGGAGGAACCCACCAGGGTTCTACGCTGAGGGGCACGTGGGAAAAAATCACCAAAAATTGCCTGATCCAACCCCTGAATACCAATACCTTTCGGACCCCCTGCAGCACCAGGAACAATATCCACATGTTCGGGTTGTAAACCTTCTTTCAGAATCAGCTCACGTGCCAGATGCCCGGCACGGATTTTCAGGGCAGGGGCATGTTTTTGTAAAATCTGCATAGAGGTTTAACCCATATTCGACCAGTGAGGACTTATTTTAAGCGTTGTGCCTTTGGACCCAATGGCAAGATGTGCCCGAAGGTGACTTTACAGTCATGCGATGCCTAGAAAACAAAAAAACCTGAACAGTGTCAGGTTTTTTTAAAGCTCATTTAGTTATTTCGCAATCCGCCAGACAGCAAGTATGCTTGCCAGCACAATCAGAATCACTGACACAAACCAAGGTGAAATAATGGCAATGGACAGTAAAATCGCCATTAAACTGCCAAAAATCCAGCTACGTTTTTGCTGATGTTCCATTTGCAGGCGCATACTTTGCAATTCATTGAGCTGTTTGGCATGCCAGGCCGACTGGTTTTTTAGACCATTCAGACTATCGATCATCAAGGTTGGTAAATCCTGCGCCCCTAAAAGCAGATCCGGGATTTTCTGTCCCAGTTCTTTCAGATTTTTCTGCGGATTCATCTGTGCCTTGATCCAGTCGGTCAGGATCGGTTTGGCCAGACTCCAGATATCCAGTTCCGGATATAGGTCAGTGCCTAGGCCCTCCACATGGACCAAGGTTTTCAATAACAACATCAGTTGCGGTGGAATTTCCAGATGAAAGCGACGGGCAATGTCCATGACTTGAATCAGAATGCCGGCAAAGTCCAGCTCATGCATTGGTTTTGAAACCATGGGACCCACAGTACGGCGCATTTCGCGTGCCAGCGCATCCTGATCGGTGCCCGGTGGAATCCAGCCAGCCTGATGCACAATCTGGATCAGCTGCATGAAGTCGCTGTTCATGACCGCCAGCAGCATGCGCGCCACAGTCATCTGATCATGTTTGGATAGCTCGCCCATAATCGCACAGTCCAGTGCGATAAAACGTGGATTGGCCGGATTAATGGTTTCTACAAAGACATTGCCTGGATGCATGTCGGCATGGAAGAAGTTGTCCCGGAATACTTGGGTAAAGAAGATGGTGAGGCCTTTACGTGCCAGGTCAGCACGATCCATACCCAGTTCATCAAAGGTGGCAATATCCGAAATCGGTACACCGGTAATCCGTTCTGCGACCAGCACATCCTTGCTGTCCATGTAGACTTCAGGCACATACATCATGCTGGAGCCGGTAAAATAATGACGCATCCGGCGGGTATTATCCGCTTCCAGCGTCAGGTCCAGTTCGTTCAGAATAATCTGGCGATAATCCTGAATAATTTCCGATAAATGTAGGGCACGCGCTGCTTCCAGACGCTTTTCCAGAAAATCACCTAACCAGCTCAGGATTTCGAAATCCTGCAAAATCTGATTACGGATATTCGGGCGGGTCACTTTCACTACCACTTCCCGGCCATCATGCAGAGCAGCAGTATGCACCTGTGCAATTGATGCAGCAGCAAGTGGCTGAGCATCAAAACGGGCGAACAGGGTGTTTACATCGGCTTTCAGCGATTCCTGAATACGCATTTTAGCCACGTCATTGTCGAATGGCTTGACGCGATCCTGTAGTAAGACCAGTTGTTGCAGTACTTCAGGTGGAATCAGGTCACGACGCGTAGATAGCAATTGGCCCAGTTTGATTGCCAGTGGCCCCATTTCCTCTAAAGCTTCTTTCAGCTTGAGAGGATTTTTACGCTCTCGGCTGGACCATGCAGCCGGATGCATACGAATCAGGGACAGGATATGACGGCTTTTTTCTGGGAGTTCTTCCGCAGGAAACAACGTATCGAGTCGATAATGCGCGGCAATGCGCCAGAGTTCGAGTAAACGTGAAACATGCGGAATCATAAAGTGGTGTACCTAGTTTTGAGTTGAATCTTGTTGATTTTCAATCTGTATCTGAAGCTGACGAATCTTGGCTTCTACGCGATCAATATTTTGATTGAGTATACGCGTATCTTGCTGTAAATCATCCATTTGCCAACGTGCAGCAAATAGACCGCTGTCTTCTTTAAGCGTATCTTCCATAAAGAACAGACCGCTTTGCAGACTGCGTTTGAGATGTTTGGGTGCCAGTTGCAATTTGCCAATTTCATGCGCAAGGGTTGGTCCGATCCATGGGCTTAAATGAGCCGCCAGATCAGGTTCAGCCTGTTGCATAATGCGCTGGATTTCCTGCAATAACTTATAATCACCTTGCAGCGGAATATTGCCTATTTCATCTGAAAGCAGCAGTTTCAGCAGGCTAATGACATTATCGACTTGTAAAGTTGCAGTGGCTTCAGAACTCTGTGAGCTGTCGGTTTCATAAGGCCGCTGTTCAAAAATCGAAGCAGCTTCAGTATGCCCAGTGGCTGTTGGTTCCAGGCGAACCTTGCCATCATCAAAGAATACATCTATAGAAAGCTGCGGTGAGGCAATTACTACACGTAGCATTTTGCCAGCCAATGCATTTAACTGGATGCGGGTAATCGCATCCAGATCAATGAAATGGTGAATCACACGTTCAACGACACCAAGTGCCAGAATTGACCACATGAATGGGAACCTTAAAGTTTAAAACCACGGTGAACGGCAACGATACCACCCGTCAGGTTATGGTAATCACAGTTCTGGAAGCCGGCATTTTCCATCATGCCTTTTAGGGTGCGCTGATCTGGGTGCATACGAATCGATTCTGCCAGATATTTATAGCTTTCAGAATCATTGGCAATGATTTTACCCATGATTGGCAATGCCGTGAACGAATACAGGTCATACAGTTTCGAGAATGGCTCAAAGACTGGTTTAGAAAATTCTAAAACAAGAAGACGGCCACCTGGCTTAAGCACACGGTACATCGAAGCAAGTGCAGCATCTTTATCAGTGACGTTACGTAGACCAAATGAAATGGTCAACAGGTCAAAACTGTTATCTGCAAATGGCTCTAAAGTTTCGGCATTGGCCAGTACGAAATCGACATTGGTACAGCCTGCATCAATCAAGCGATCACGACCGACATTTAGCATGGATTCGTTGATGTCAGATAACACCACATGACCGGTTGGACCAACCTCACGGCTGAATACTTTGGCCAGGTCACCCGTACCACCGGCGATATCCAGCACATGCTGACCACGGCGCACGCCTGACATGTTAATGGCAAAACGTTTCCATAGACGGTGAATACCAAAAGACATCAGATCATTCATGATGTCGTATTTGCTGGCGACAGAATGGAATACTTCCGCGACTTTTTGCGCTTTTTCTTCACTGCTGACAGTCTGATAGCCGAAGTGAGTGGTTGGACCGACATTACCGGTATTCGCCCCACGTGGCAGGTTATATTTCGGTATGCTACCTGTGACAGGTGTATCAGTCAGACGTTGTTCTAGAGACTGTTGCTGACCTTGTGGCGCACCTTGTGGTAACGGTGCAGTTAAGAATGGGCTCACTTTGTCTGTTTGTTGTGCCGACTCAGCTGTAGGGGTAGGCGTAGTATTTTCATTGGACATTGGAGTCACTCCTAACAGATCAATGGGGTTAATCTTGCATGCATGCATGGACTGCATAATGACAGATTCTAAGATGTTATACAGCAATCATCATGCAATTGTTATGAATAATATACAGAAAAATGCGTCTTTAGCTGAAATCTCAGCCGAAAAATCGATCTTAATTGATGATAAAAAGTCATGATATACGTTCTGAATTTTTATATCTTCCTGCTGCTGCGGTGCACCATAGCTTAATTAAATGGCGAGTCAAAACCTACTCAATTCTTTGTACGTTTTTGCTTACATTGATTCAGGTTTTTGGCGACTATTTTATAGTGATAGAAATTTCATATGATAAGTTCATCAGGAACAGGATGTTCCCTCTAAGAATAAAAATAGATAAATACAAGGAAAGTAAGGTACGACAGGAGTTGTACCAAGCGAACCAATACGGAAAACCCCGGCAGGATGCCGGGGTTTTTCATTTTGTATCCAGAATTTTTAAGATTCGTCCAGTTTATGGATGAACTGGTTTTTACCATAGCGAATGGACAGTTGATCCAGTTCATAATAAAGACCATCTCCTAGTGCATAATCCCCACGTTCAACAGAGATAATCCGTTGTTTATCTGTAGTAATCACAATATGGAAATAGCCTATCTTTAACTTGCATTTCAGATCATGAACAAGCATCGCCTGACCGTAAATATCCAAAGACTTATGGCTTTCAATCTGTATATCTTGAGCATCAACTTTATAACTGTTTATTGAGGGTCTCAGGTTTATTTGTACAGTGCCGCGAATAGATAGCTGTTTGTACCCCATTACATTTTTCCTAAAATTCATTGACATGGGTACATCTATAAAGAATCAAGATATACGGAGGCTTAGATAACACGTAAGCCGATCAAGTACGTTGACCATAAACAGATTAATTTCTGTAAATTTTGCATAATTTTTATAACTTTATTAGAGACTATAATTGATTGATACGATTAGGGCTTTGGAACCATTATTTTGTCTATTTATTAAGACCTGATTTTTTTGTATCGATGAAATTACTACGATTTAAAAATAGCTTGTTGATTGGGTTAAGAGAATAAGGCAAGCAGATGCCAGCTTTATCCTGAGGTGATATTTTCAGATTTTTAAGCTGTCGGAAATTAACGGAAAGGCTGTGGATCACCAGCATGCACGCGATCAATGATATTACGCTCAGTTGCTGTAAATTCACGTACAAACTTTTCTGCGGACTTAAGTGGTTTCATCGCCAGGAATCCATCCTGCATAAACTCATACATGACTTCAAAACGGTATTTTTCTGCGGCACCTTTACACATTTTAAATGCTGCCTGCACAATGAAAGACCGCATATATTTATCC
This sequence comes from Acinetobacter sp. CIP 101934, assembly GCF_000369585.1. Lineage (NCBI taxonomy): Bacteria > Pseudomonadati > Pseudomonadota > Gammaproteobacteria > Moraxellales > Moraxellaceae > Acinetobacter > Acinetobacter sp. CIP 101934. Next base: position 470,589 of record NZ_KB850094.1, read on the forward strand.
AGATGAGTACCAAGCTGATCCAGCATAGCTAACTGTTTTAGGCGATCCTGGCCCTGATCCAGCTTTAAATAGGTCAGACGCATAATTTCATCAGTCAGTGATTCGGCTGGATGATAATCTTCCAATAACTGTTGTGCCACCTGCTCATCAAGCTGTACCGCAAGAATGGCCAGCTCTACTCCGTGAGTGCCGGTCTTGATCGCATTATCCGGAATCAGCTTTTCCGCCTTATGCGCATAGCGCGTCAAGCGGGCAATCTGTTCTGCCAGCGCATCGAAGTCCAGTCCACCATAGAGACGGTTCAGGAAATATTCTGACATCAGCACATTTTGCTTTTCTGCAAACTGCTTGGCATGAGTGCGTTGCATACGCTCTTTTTGCCAGAGCTGTACATCTTGCAGACGTCGTTGCAGTTCCGGTTGCTTGTGATAGTTCAGTTGATAATAACGTTCCAGAAGATCGTCTAAAACCGCAAGTTTGGACATGGGAAGTTCAAATATGGTTATGGATGCGGGAATCTTAGAACGAGTTAGGATGGCGCGCTATGACAAATTGACCGGTTGCACAGGATTTGAAGTCAATTTGTCGAAAAGTTCGACAAAAAAGATCGTTTAAAAATCGTATCGATCGCTATTCACCAGGCAAAAAGCCTGTCTATACTGTATTCACGAACAAGAAAAACAGAACAGGTTATGTCTACAGAACAGCAACAATTTCAATTGATTGAAGAAAATGAATTATCGTTACAGCTTATCGATGCGCAATATGCCCTGAAAGATACACGCGGACAGAAGAATGCTAAAAGTTTAGTCATACTGGTCAATGGAATTGAGCTGGCCGGCAAAGGTGAAGCGGTTAAGCAATTACGGGAATGGGTTGACCCGCGTTATTTGCGGGTAAAAGCAGACCAGCCACGGCCCCTGAATGAAAGACAGACTTTCTGGCAGCCTTATGCACGATTTATCCCGGCTGAAGGACAGATCATGGTGTTGTTTGGTAACTGGTACACAGATTTGCTAAGTACCGCCATGCATGTAGCGAATCCTATAGATGAAAGCATGTTTGATCATTATGTTGAACAGATGCGTGCCTTTGAGCAAGATCTGAAAAATAACCATGTTGATGTGATCAAGATCTGGTTTGATCTGCCCTGGAAGTCTTTGCAAAAGCGTTTAGATGATATTGATCCAAGTGAGATGCATTGGCATCGTTTACACGGTCTGGATTGGCGCAGTCGTAAGCAATATGACGCGATCCAGCGTTTGCGTCAGCGCTTTACCAATGACTGGATCATCATTGATGGTGAAGATGCAACCCGGCGTGACCAGCAGTTTGCCCAGACTATTCTTGCAGCCTTGAACCACTGTCCGGATCATCCTGCTAAAGGGAGTAAAACATGGTCCCCGGCGTCTATTCCTGAAGCATTGCTGCAGCCTTCGCGGGAGCCGGTGGATCAGAATACCTATAAGGACGAACTCAAGAAACTGACCCGCAAGGTGGCTAGCGCAATGCGTATGGATCAACGTAATGTGGTGATCGTATTCGAGGGGATGGATGCAGCCGGTAAGGGGGGAGCAATCAAGCGGCTGGTGAAAAAGCTTGATCCACGCGAATATGAAATTCATACCATTGGTGCACCGGAAAAATATGAATTGCGCCGTCCTTATCTGTGGCGTTTCTGGACCAGGTTACAGCCGGAAGACAAGATTACGATTTTTGACCGGTCCTGGTATGGACGGGTACTGGTAGAACGGATTGAAGAACTGATTAGTCCTGCGCAATGGCAGGCATCTTATGCAGAAATTAACCGGTTTGAAAATGACCTGATTGAGGCGCAAACCGTGATTATCAAGTTCTGGCTAGCGATTTCCAAGGACGAACAGGCTGAACGTTTTAAGGCGCGTGAACAGACGCCGCATAAGCGTTTCAAGATCACTGATGAAGACTGGCGTAACCGTGAACGCTGGGAGGATTATTTGCAGGCAGCGGCAGATATGTTTGAGCATACCAGCACCGATCAGGCGCCATGGCATGTGATTGCTACCGATGATAAAGATAGCGCGCGTTTACAAATCTTGAAGACTATACTGAAACAGCTTGGCGTAAGTTAATACGACCAAGCTGCGTTTAAATAAGATGATTCTAAATCAAAATTATACTGTTTTAGCTTGCTGTTTTTGCTGGATATTTTTGGCTAGTTTATAAGAGTCTTCCACATGTGCCTCGGCAACTTTTTTCATTACGAAGTAGCCTAAACTTGCAGCAATTAACTGACCACCGAGCGGGATAAATTTGGTCACTTGCTTGGTGATATATTTTGCGGCAACATTATTGATGGATTTTTTTACCGCCGTACGTGCCACTACAAAACCAGAAAATTGTACGCCGCGTTTACGTAATTCATCCCATTGAACCTGTTTGGTTTTTGGATCAAATACGCTGACCTGCTCTGGTGCCAAGCCGAATCGGGCATTGATTTCAGGAATTAGCTGTGACAGGATGCCGACGTCAATCAAGACATCAAGAAACGGTACCGGAATCACGGCTGCACCTGCAGACATATAGGCACGCTTCTTAATCAGCTCCAGGCATTCTTCACGGATCTGTTCTAGATTTAAACTTGGATCAATTTGATCGGGAAATTTGTCTAATTTCATGGGCGATTACCTAAAGCTTCCTGTTGTTGTTTTTCTAAAAAAGTATCCTTAAGATGCTTTTTTAAAAGAAATTTTTCTACTTAAGTGTAGATTAAAAGTGACATAGACAGAACAGGGTGTATAGTAAATAATCTTTATTGTTTTGTAGTGCTGCTTTCTTTTAATTTGGGGAATTCATGGCTATTCATGTTATTCAAAGTCAGAAAATTGATGTGCTTTTGGATAGCATGCTGCTGGTTACGAGTCAGCAGAAAAGAACTGCTTTTCAGGTGCTTGAGCCGCAGCATTTCATTGTGCCTTCGCCTGCCGTTGAAGCCTGGCTCACCCAGAAAATTGCCGAGAAAAAGGGCATCAGTGCCAATACACAATTTCACCATCGAATTCGTGCTTTTCAATGGACTTCTTATCAATGGGTACTGAACAGCCAAAAAGAGCTGGAGCAGGTCCGTGAAGCCAATATCCCACGTATCATCATTAAGTGGCGAGCCTTTCAGGCGCTACGCAAGACTATTCTGGCGGATGAAATTCCACTCAAATCCCCGCATCCGCTGTATTCGATCGTAAAGCGGATTTATGACAGCGCTGACCGTCTGGAACAGCCGAATGAGCGTCTGCTTAAAAAACAAAGCATGCTGTACTGGGTCTGTGAACAGGTATCGCGCCTGTTTAGTCACTATATGGATTATCGCGGCTATTGCGCACGCAATTGTCCGCCGCAACAATGTAGTTGCCCGACCAACTGGCTGAACAACTGGGGACAAAATCTGCCTTTAGAAATAGAGCAGATGCTATATATCCCCAAAGATGAAAATGGTCAGGAAATTCCGGTAGCAGATTTCGTCAAAATTCAGGCACGGGAACTGGAAGCCTGGCAGCGCTGGCTGTGGCAGAACGTATTTCAGGATGACTATGCCAAAATCCTGGAAATTGAAAAGCTGTACTGGGAACGCATCGAAAATCCGGAAACCCGAACGCAGGCCTTAAAGCAGCTGCCATCCCAGGTGGTGGTCTTTAGCATGCTGGAATTGCCACCGGCTCAGCTGGATTTCTTGCGCCGTCTGGGTCAGTACATCGAGATTTATATTTTCCATTTTAACCCGTCACAGGAATACTGGGCGGATAGTGTCGATCCGAGCTGGAAGGCGCGCTATGACCTGGGTGTACAGGAACGCTTTATCCGCAAATACGAACAGTCGCGTGGAGGTAAGCCGAGTGATGAGGAAATTGCTGCATTCTGGAAAAAGTTCCAGCTGAACTTTAATGCTGAAGACCGTGAATCACGTCATCCTTTACTGACCCGTTTTGGTAAGCAGGCACGGGATCACTTCTCGTTATTATCCAAACTGTCTTCGGGTGAGGAAGGACATTGGGCGGATGCCTTTGTCGATGACTATCAGGACCATCTGCTGGCAAAAATCCAGTCGGATATTCTGTATCTGGTAGAACCGGAGCGGCATACTTATCCCTTGAAGCCGGATGATAGCTCGGTACAGATCCATGTCTGTCATTCTTCATTACGCCAACTGGAAGTACTGCGCGAACAGATCATTCACTGGCTGGCTCAAGGCACGGAAGAGGTACCGCGTCAGCCAAGTGACATCCTGGTATTGAGTCCAAACCTGAAAGAACTGGAACCGGCGATTCGTAGTGTCTTTGCACCACCACCACGTGAACGAGAAGGCAGCCAGTCCCGTCTGCGCAAAAACAATATTTATCTGCCGATCCAGATATCCGGGGTATCCCGTCTGGATGTCAGCAATGCCTGGCGTGCCGTGCTGGGCCGCATACAGTTGATGCATCGCCGTTTTAGCATTGAAGATTTTGCCGACTGGCTGAGTTTAAGTGCGACTCAGCAGTACTATGCATTGGACTATGCACAAGTGGAACGCATCATCCAGCTGCTCAGTGATGCCGGCTTTAAGCGTGGCTTAGATCAGCAGCATTTACAGCAGCATTTATATGAAGGTGATGAAGATTACCGCTTTAGCTTCCGCTTTGCTCTGGATCGCTTGGTACTGGGCATGGCGGTGCCAGAACATCAGCTGTTTGAAGATACCCTTAGTTATGCCAAAGTGCTCAGCAGTGATTTTCCGCTGATTGTTATCCTGATTCAGATCTATGAGGATTTCAATGAACGTCGCGGCTGGCTGAATGCACATGAGCAGGGACAGCGTACACCGGTAAAAACCTGGCTGGAATATCTAAATCGGGACGTGAATGCATTCCGCAGCAATGGGGTTGAGTCATTAAAAACCGTAGCAGAAATCATTGAAAAGCAGATGCGTATGCTGACGCTGGCCGATTATCATGATCAGGATGATCCAAATGCGATTCAGGAACTGGTGGCATTGAGCTTACCATTGCCTTATGTCTTGGAAGAAATCCAGAATAGCCTGGACATGCAACTGGATCAGGCCGAACCGACCGGACAAATTACCTTTAGCCAGATTGGCCAGATTCGCCCGCTGCCTTATAAGCTGGTGGTGATGCTGAATCTGGATACTGGCTTCCCGAGCCGAAATCAGCAGCTACCGTTTGACTTGATGAGCATTCTCAAGCCACAGCTCGGTGACCGCTCCCGTCTGGATGATGATCAGGGTGCATTTCTGGATGCCTTGCTGTTAGCACAGGAAAATCTGTGGCTATTCTACAACGGCTTTGATGTGAATGATGGCGAAGTGCGTGATCCATCCACGTCATTGCAGGAATTAATCCAGCATATTGCCCTGATCTGCCAGTCCGAGCATCCAGATGCAGATGTCGATGTGATGACCGAGATGAATGGCTTGCCAGTCGCAGCGCATATCCAGCAGCTCTATCATGTGCATCCTTTACAGCCTTTTGATCCAGTTGGTTTTAGTACACTACGTACCCCACGTTTTCAGGATCAGTGGCATGATGTGGCTTCTTTTCTTTGTAAGGCTGAAGGGCAGCGTCGCAGCTGGATTAATATCCATTGTCCGCCAGTACAGCAGGAGCAGATTCGGATTCTGCATGGCGATGAATGGATTCGGGACATGATCTTCCCGGCACGTCTGTTCCTGAAAAGTGTTGGCATTTCCAGCGTGAAATATAAAGACTTGCCCGCGGCACAGGAACCATTATTGCTGGATAAATTGCAGCAATATCAGGTACGGGATTTCCTGCAGCAGCAGGAACAGGAAATAGATACCCGGTTGATGCTGGATCGTCTGCCAGTCGGAAAAACCCAGGAAGCAACCTGGCTGAGTACCCAGCAGGAACAGGAATTGCTGCAGCAGCGCCTACAGCAACTGGACAAACAGATTACTCGTACCACGCAGCAAAACTATCGTTATTCATCTGATCTGATGTTGCAGATTACTGTGCCGCAGCAACCGAATGCGTCGTACTGGCTGAGTATGCAGTCCGCTTCAGCCTCAGAGCGCCGTCGCGCGCATGTCTGGCTGGAATATCTGCTCTGGCTGGCCTATTTAAATGATGACAGTTATACCGCAGAGCTGGAACGAATTGTGCTATTCAGTAACAAGACCGTAAAATTCTGCAAGGTGACATCTTCTCAGGCTAAAGAATATTTGGTTCACTGGTTTAAGGCCTGGGAAGCAGGTCAGCAGCAACCGGTAGTGTTGCCGGCTGAGCTCATTCTGAAAAAAGACTGGCAATGGGAAACCAATGAGCAGGGTCAAATGATTATTGGTGATCTGGATAAGCTGTTGGCGGCCTGGAACAACACTTATGAAAGTACCCGCCCACTGAGTTCGGATGAGTCCTGTGTACTGCATCAGGACTGGCAGTTCATTTTACAGGATCAGGATTCAGAGCAGGCGTTGCAGCACAGTCTGCTGAAATTTGCCTATGACTTGTATGCTCCGATTCAACAACATTTAGAGTGGGTAAAATAAATGACCATCGCCCCTCAACAGCAACATAAAACTTCAACCAATCCAATTCAGGACATGACCTTTACTGGTCTGCACTGGATCGAGGCTTCGGCAGGGACTGGCAAAACCTATACCCTGTCCAGCCTGATGGTACGGATTTTTCTGGATAAATACTATCCACATCAGGTCATTGCGACGACGTTTACCCGTAAGGCAACAGCTGAACTGAAAAGCCGGGTACGCGCACGTGTGGAAGAAACTTTGCGTTATATCCAGCGCTATCAGCATCTTAATTCGGTAGAAATGACTCAGAAAATCGAGCAGGAATCTGATCCGTTGTTGCAGAAAGTGCTGCAAGATTATGGCAGTCGTATGGATTACGCTCGCCGTCGTCTGGGGCTGGTATTGAACCAGCTGGATGAACTGTTTGTCGGCACGCTGGACAGTTTTAGTCAAAAGTTACTGCGTGAATTTGCTTTTGAAAGTGGTCGGATTGAACGTGCTGAACTGACTGAAGATCAGGACCTGTATATTCAGCAGCTGATTCATGATGTGCTACGGGAATGGATCCAGCAGCAGCCGCAGTATGTCATTAACCAGATGTATTTACAGAACCAGCTCAAAGCTCCTGAACACTATGTGGGGCTGGTACGTGATGCACTCAATTTTAGCGCCAATCATTTCCAATCAGTCCGCCAGGTAGAATGGGATTTGGGTGAACTGGATGCCTGTATTGAGCAGCTGGTCAATATCAGTCCGGCAGAACTGCTCAAGATACAGACTTACTGCGCCGAAACCCCGAAATATTTTCATAAAAACTTTCATGCAAAACTGTCGGAAATCTGCAGCAATTTTTCTGACTGGGCGGTACAGCTGAGTGAACAGAAGGGTATGTGCTTCTTTGATCCTGAGCTGTGCAAGCTGGTGCTGAAGTTATGTTATCTGCTGCGTAATAAAACTGATTTTCAGCCAGGCAAGCAGCGTTTTACCAAAAGCTGTAGCGAAGAAGAGCAGCAGTATTTCCTCAGCCATCCTCTGATCTGTGCCATCGAAGCCCTGTGCAATGTGAAACAGGCACTGGATGAGAAATTCAAACAGCTCACGGCTTATCTGGAATATCACCTAATTCGCAGTGTGCAGCGTCGTCTGCCACAGACCTTACATAAGCAGGGAGAAACTACCTTCTCGCAACAGATCCGTACCCTGACTGAAGCCTTGCAAGGTGAGCAGGGGCGCCGTTTTGCCCAGTTTGTGCAGTCTCGTTATCCCTTAATTCTGGTAGATGAATTTCAGGACACTAACCAGGATCAGGACGATCTGCTGGCACGAATCTGGCGGGATGCTGCACGGGTACAGCTCGGCTGTATGATTATGGTCGGTGATCCAAAGCAGGCGATTTACGGTTTCCGTGGCGGCGACATGCTGACCTATAACAAGGCACATGCTGATGTCCGTTTAAAGCAGGGCTATGAATATACCCTGACCCAGAACCACCGCTCGGTCAAAGCTTTGGTGGAAGTGGTTGATGCCCTGTTCCAGCGCCGGATGGATTTTGGTGAAAGTGTTAATTATAGTTTGATTCAGGCTGGTAGTCGTCCCCATCCGGACCTGATTGATTCCGGACAAGCTAATCCTTATCCATTACGCTGGATGCAGCTAGGTGAGCAGGAGCATGAAGCCGATCAGGTGGCCTGGAAAATCCGCGAATTACTGAATCAATCTGCACAGCAACAACTGTATTTCCAGCAGCAGGAAAGTTCTGCTCCTCTAACTGAGGATGATATTGCTGTACTGTCCTTTGGACATTATACGTTGGAACAGGTCAAGCAGCGTCTGCAACGCATGGGGATTGCCTGTTATAAGGAATCAAAACAGAGTGTCTTTGCCAGTAATGTGGCACAAGATGTTGCCGCGGTGCTGACCGCGATCATGGACCCGTTTAATGAAGCCAAGGTCCGCCGTGCTTTAGTGACCCGTCTGCTCGGCTTTGACCTGAAAAAGCTGCTGGAACTGCAACAGCAGCCAGTTGGCCTAAGTACTTTTATTGCCGATTTTGAGGTGATCCGGGAAATGTGGTTCGACAAGGGCTTCCTGAGTGCTTGGAACTATGCCCTGAACTTGTTTGACGTCTGGACTAATCTGGTATCAAGCCAGAGCATTGATAATGAGCGTGTTGTGGTCAATCTGCGTCATCTGACCGAAATTCTGTCGCAGCAAAGCGAATATTATCAGGGTGCACAGAAACTGTATTACTGGTATCTGCGCCAGCTACAGTCTCCTTCTGGCAAGGACAGCGAAAAAGAGCGCAAGCTCTCTGGCGATCGTGGCGTACAGTTGCTGACAATCCATGCCTCCAAAGGTCTTGAATTCAAAATCGTATTCCTGATGGGCGCTGATGCGCCGTTTGACGTCAACAAAGGTAACCTTAACTTCTCGCTGGCCGGTCATGAGCAGGACGATATTCTGAATCAGTCACGAGTGATTGCGGTAAATCGTGAGGATCTGCATGAACAGGCACAGCTGCAGAATGCAGCACGGAATGCCGCAGAGAATCACCGTCTCTGGTATGTGGCGCTAACGCGTGCCAGCCATCGGGTTTACGCCATGCTACAGGATCAGAGTGGTCAATCAGATTCGTGTCTGGCCTACTGGCGTGGGCAGGGTGAACAGGTCTTCCAGCACCCGCTCAGCTGTATGGAAAATACCTTAACAGCAGCACCACCGCGTATTGCGGTAGAACAGATGCAAACAGCACTGGAATTAGTTGCTCATCCTTTACCGGAACAGCAGTTCTATCCACGGACCAAAACCAGCTTCACCGCTTTATCGAGACATCAGCTGCATGTAACCGTACTGCAAGATGATCTGGTCAGTCTATATGAACACCCAGAAAGTGCTGCCGATGAAATCCATCTGCAGACAGAAGCAGAAGTGCTGCAACAGCCATTGGACTGGATCAAGCTGAATTTTCCTAAAGGTACTGTGGCCGGAACTTTCTTGCACAGTATTTTCGAGCATCTGGATTTTCAGGATAGCAGTTACTGGAATCTGGAAATCCGCCGTCGTTTCAAGAATACCGCGCCACATATCTGGATGGAATTGAAAGACCAGTTCCAGCAGGACTTTCAGATTCTGCAGCGGCTGCAGCAGGCCTTCCAGCAGCATTATCTGCAGGCTACGATTAACCTGAATACTCTGTTTAAGCGGGTAGCCAGCAATGCCGGCTTAAAAGCAGAAGCGTTAGCTGAGGCTATTTTACGTGTTATAGCCAGCGTCAACTATAAACTGTTGACCGGTATCCGCTTGCATGACCAAAGTGTTGCCTATCGCCATACATGGCATAGCTTTTTTCAGCAGCCATCTTTAGATGTCACTCATTTTCTACAGTTTATGACGCAGTTTGAGCGTTATTTTCTAGAACTGGATGATGATGCCTTTATTCAGCAGTTTGAGCAGGAAATGGGGCAGCTGCCTAAAGCAAGCACACATGAAAATATTGATGTGACTGGACTAATGCAGCAGTCAGCGGGGCTATTCTTTGAGGAATTATCCGAAGATATTCTGCTGAATCTAATGCATGATTGGGTCGGGGAAATCCTGAACACACCGATTCAGAGCGAGTTTCGTTTAAGCCAGCTGGATCAGCACAGCTTTTTGTCAGAATTCCCGTTTTATCTGGCTTTGAATGATGCCCCGTTACAGATTCGCCAGATTCATCAGCTGTTTGCGGATTATGGCCTGATCATGCCGGACTTTAATGAAGCCAAATCGGCACGTTACCTGACCGGGGCAATTGACCTGGTATATTTTGATGGTCAGCGCTATCACATCGCCGATTATAAGAGTAACTATCTCGGTGCCAATCAGCAGGATTATCTGCCGGAAGCAATTCATGACAGCATGACGCATTCCAGTTACTGGTTGCAGGCTGCCCTGTATCTAGTCGCCATGCACCGCTATTTAAGTGCTAATCTGCAGGGTTATGACATCCGGCAGCATCTGGGTGGAGCGACCTATCTGTATCTGCGCGGCATGAATGGGCAGGCCGGACAGGGGCTATATCACTGGCAGCCTGAAGTTGAATTTATCCAAAAACTGGATCAGATTCTGGGCTATTATGCGGTGAATAAGTCGGCATAAAATGGCGAAACTAAGAAATATATACAATAGAAACAGAAAATTATCCTGTGGATAAGTTTGAGGATAACTGTGTGGAAAATGAGCAAAATCACATATCACAGCTGGCTTCGCCATCGATGCTCTGGATCGAGCATATATGTCAGCCACCATTCAGCTCAGCTAACTTCGGCGATGAGGCCAAGCTGCTCATGCATGCCGTACTGGAAGCCATGCAAAATGGTAACAGCTGTATTGACGCGGCAGAGGATCAAGTCGCCTTGCTGCACAATCTGGTGCGCCGTGGCGAGTCTGATCAGCATGCGATTGCACCCTTTATTTTTCAAGACCAGCAGTTGTACCTGTACCGTTACTGGAAACTGGAACACGCAATCGCTGCGCATGTGGTTCGCATCAAATCCCAGCAGTTAAAAGCCGTTCAGTTGAATGAGCATCATCGCAGCCTGCTTGCTGATCCGCAACAGCAGAAAGCGCTGGAAATGGTGGCCAGTCAAGGTTTAAGTATCATTACGGGTGGCCCGGGAACCGGGAAAACCTATACGCTGGCACATATCATTGCGGTACTGAATGAAAGTTTGCCGGACATCCGGATTGCCATGGCAGCACCGACCGGCAAGGCGGCACAGCGTATGAAGGAAGCGTTGCAGAATGCCTTGAGCAGTCCAGCACTGGCCCAGTTTAATCTGGAAACTTTGAAACAGTTACAACCTGTGACCTTACACCGACTCTTGGGTCTGGGAATAACTGCACAGCCAAGATTCCATGCCCGACAGCCACTACCTTATGAGGTGATTGTGGTCGATGAAGCCTCTATGCTTGATCTGAGCCTGGCACAGATGCTGCTGGCAGCGGTGCCAGATGGGGCGCGTTTGATTCTACTGGGCGATGCGAATCAGCTGGCTTCTGTCGATGTCGGCACCGTATTGGCTGATTTGCAGCAGGTTCCGGCCTTGGCCAATAACCGGATCAATCTGATGAAAACTCGACGGTTTAGTGAAGGGGCACGGATTGGTGCATTGGCACATTTTATTCAGAAAGCACATCCTGATCATGATCTGTTAACCGAATTTGAACAGCAGGTGGTAACTGCATCCGAGCTACAGGCCATTGATCTGGAGCAGATCGAAATTGACCATCTACAGCTGCAATACCTGCCGGAAAATCTACTGCTCAATGATGCTCAACCTTATTATGACCAGCTGATGTATGGTTATCAGGGCTATGTACAGGCTCTCAAAACAGGGGGAGGCAGTCAAGATTTTAATAGGTTTGTAGAGCAGATTATCCGTCATTTTGATGATTACCGTATCCTGACGGCAATCCGCCATGGGGTTTTGGGTCTGACCCGACTTAATCAGCAGATTGAACAGCGCCTGCTCACTGCAACCGGGCAGATCAAGCAGGGCGACTGGTATATCGGTCGTCCGGTGATGATGACTTATAACGATTACCAGCTGGGACTATCGAATGGGGATATTGGGATCTGTTTCCTGCGGGAGCATCTTGGACAGCGCCAGTTTGAAGTCTATTTTCCGAGTCTGGAAAAATGGGTTTTAGCAACGCGTTTGCCAAAAAGTATTGAAACTGCCTTTGCTCTAACCATTCACAAATCCCAAGGTTCAGAGTTTCGGCACACTGCAGTCGTACTGGATCATAAAGCCAGTAACCTGTTAAGTAAGGAACTGATTTACACAGCGATTACACGTGCAAAAAAAGCAGTCACACTATTGGTAGATCGTGAAGCATTTATACAATCATTAAGCCTGAAAACTACCCGTCGTAGTGGCTTAAGCAAAAAAATCATTGAACAGTGTCATAACTTTTCAGGTAATAGTGAAACTGATTAATGTAAGCATATGCTTACAGCGATTCAGGAGATTTGCGGATAGAGCTTCACTGCCCTTTTTGAGAAGATGGGCCCTACAAAGAACTCAACAAGGAAAGTTGAGTATAATCGCATAATTATTATAAGAAAGTCGTGAGACAGCGAACTTACATTGATGTAGGTGAAAAAAGAGGAAACTTACAGCCGCTAAGCCTTGTAGTTTTGGGAGAGACTACAAGGCTTTTTTATGTCTTGAGTTTATGGAAAGGTAGCATAATTTTATAAATTATTTAATTTATCTAAATCATCTGCGTAAGATGAACAGGATGGGTTAAAAATGAGATTTGTGTAATATTAATCACAATTTAGGTTAATTAATGTAAGAAAATACTTACATATAGATGCGAAAAATGCGTCTATGAGTAGCCCGGCTTTATGGCAGAATCTACTACACAGGGATGTTGCAGTAAGAGCATGGAAAGTTTTTATTAACAATAATAACTATAAAGCGCGATGCAGCGTAATAAAAACAATAAACAATAAAAAAATAATGAAGAAGAAGAAACTACAGCGCACAAGAAGCCCGAGTCCTCTCGGGCTTTTTTTTATAGTTAAATAAAATTACCTGTATATTTAGCCAATGAGGCGAAAGATCAGCTGTTCTATATTTGTCTGAAATAATAAGGTGTTTTCATAATTTTTCGTTCAATCTCTAAACCAATTCGACAAGCTTTATCTTGCAGATAAACAATCTGATTCCAATGAACTGAGTGGATTTCTTTAAATCTATCTATCGTCGCATGATCTATTTTTGCAATCTAACGTAATTTCCCTTAAAATATGCAACTTGCTGTAGTGATGCACGGCAGTCAATGTTCTGAATTCTCATTACTTTGATTTTTATCAAGATATATAAGCATCTCGGAGAAATCGAATGGCTTTAACAAACGCAGATCGCGCAGAGATCATCGCTAAATTTGCTCGCGCTGAAAATGACACTGGTTCACCAGAAGTTCAAGTAGCTCTTTTAACTGCTCAAATCAATGACTTACAAGGTCACTTCAAAGAGCATAAACACGACCACCATAGCCGTCGCGGTCTAATCCGTATGGTTAACCAACGTCGTAAGCTTCTTGACTACCTAAATGGTAAAGACCACGGTCGTTATGTTGCTTTGATCGGTGCTTTAGGTTTACGTCGTTAATTCGATTTAAGCTTTATTTTCGGGTTTATTGCATGCATTGTGCTTTACAGCTGAAAACTAAAGTCAGCTTGGCTTTTTAGTCAGGCCTAGGAAGGGGCGAATGTTTCGCTCCTTCTTTGTGTTTAAAATTAGTGTTTCTTTCTGGTGAGGTCGGCTTCTAAGCTTTGTCATTTACTCGTTCAAAAGGACGTGAATGCCAAACCTTAGGGGTCTCCACTAGAATAATTGTTCACAAGAACTAGGAAAAAATAAAACATGTCGATGTTTAATATTGTTCGTAAAGAATTCCAGTTTGGTCAGCACCAGGTGGTTCTTGAAACTGGTCGTGTTGCACGCCAGGCCAATACTGTTGTGATTACTATGGGCGGCGTAACCGTACTGGTCGCTGTTGTTGCTCAACCGACTGCTAAAGCGGGTCAAGACTTCTTCCCGTTAACCGTAAACTACCAAGAAAAGCAATATGCTGCGGGCCGTATCCCAGGTGGTTATGGTAAGCGTGAAGGCCGTGCATCTGAAGCTGAAACTTTAATTTCACGTCTGATTGACCGTCCAATCCGTCCATTGTTCCCAGAAGGTTATTACAACGAAATCCAGGTGACTGCGACTGTAATCTCTTCTGACAAGACCATGGAAGCTGACATCGCTGCGATGTTAGGTACTTCTGCTGCACTTGCGATTGCGGGTACACCATTCCGTGGTCCAATCGGTGGCGCACGTGTTGGTTTGATCAACGGTGAATATGTTCTTAACCCGAACTATGAGCAAATGGCTCAGTCTGACCTTGACCTGGTGGTTGCAGGTACAGAATCTGCGGTATTGATGGTTGAATCTGAAGCGAAAGAACTTTCAGAAGACCAGATGCTGGGCGCTGTATTGTTCGGTCATGACGAAATGCAAATCGCGATTCAAGCAATTAAAGAATTTGCTGCTGCAGCTGGCGCGAAAGAATCAACTTGGGTTGCTCCAACTAAAAACGAAGATCTTCAGGCAAAACTGAAAGAAGCGTTTGAAGCGAAAATCTCTGAAGCATATACCATTGCAGTTAAGCAAGACCGTTATGCGGCACTTGATGCAATTCAAGCAGAAGCAGTTGCTCAATTCGTTCCTGAAAATGACGAAACCGGTATTGCAGATGACTTGAACGAATTGTTTGAAGATCTGAAATACCGCACAGTACGTGACAACATCCTATCTGGTAAGCCACGTATCGACGGTCGTGACACGAAAACAGTTCGTGCACTTGACGTACAAGTTGGCGTGTTAGACCGTGCACATGGTTCAGCATTGTTTACACGTGGTGAAACTCAGGCGTTGGTAACAACAACTTTAGGTAACACACGTGATGCCTTGATGGTTGATACATTGTCAGGTACTAAAACTGACAACTTCATGCTTCACTACAACTTCCCTGCATACTCTGTAGGTGAAACTGGTCGTGAATCCGGTCCTAAACGTCGTGAAATTGGTCATGGTCGTTTGGCACGTCGTGGTGTGCAAGCTGTTCTTCCAGCAGCTGACCGCTTCCCGTATGTAATCCGCATCGTATCTGATATCACTGAATCGAACGGTTCATCTTCAATGGCTTCTGTATGTGGTGCTTCTCTGTCACTTATGGATGCAGGTGTACCAATTAAAGCACCAGTGGCTGGTATCGCGATGGGTCTTGTGAAAGAAGGCGAACGTTTCGCAGTTCTTTCTGACATCCTGGGTGACGAAGATCACCTTGGTGATATGGACTTTAAAGTAGCTGGTTCTGCAAACGGTATTACTGCACTTCAGATGGATATCAAAATCGAAGGTATCACTGAAGAAATCATGGAAGTTGCTTTGAACCAGGCGTATGCAGGTCGTATGCACATCCTGAATGCAATGAACCAGGTGATTTCACGTGCTCGTCCAGAAATTTCTATGCACGCACCGACTTTCCAGGTAATTACCATTAATCCTGACAAAATCCGTGATGTCATTGGTAAAGGTGGTGCGACTATTCGTCAAATCACTGAAGAAACCAAAGCTGCGATTGATATTGAAGACAATGGTACAGTACGCGTATTTGGTGAAACTAAAGCTGCTGCACAAGCTGCGATTGCAAAAATCCAGGCGCTGACTGCTGAAGTTGAACCAGGTACGATCTATACAGGTAAAGTGATTCGTATCGTTGAATTCGGTGCGTTCGTTAATATCCTGCCAGGTACTGATGGTCTGCTACACATTTCTCAAATCTCTAACGAACGTATTGCCAACGTTGCAGACGTATTGAAAGAAGGTCAGGAAGTGAAAGTACAGGTTGCTGATGTTGACAACCGTGGCCGTATCAAATTGACAATGAAAGACATTGAACAAGCTTAATTGTGAGATGACTTTTAAAGTCTGAAAAAAGCCTGCTTTATGCAGGCTTTTTTACATTTGAAGTTTATGAGATTAAAAAATACCGGCTGATTTAAGTGAGAAAAATCCGTTAGATCCAGTCAATATTTGAATTACATCGCTTACGATGATGTTGCTGGAGGATTATGTCTTGATCATATTTTTAGATTTTATTTTGACCAGAGCGCTGGCAGCAAATTAAAGTTAATTGAATTTGCTGCCAGCAGAGATGTGATCTAAACAATACTGAATTGATTCTTTCGCTTATGAACAAAATATCATCCACTAAATTATTTAGACCACCTTAGGTTTTTGGCATTTTTATAGAGGCAGGAAGTAGGATGCCAATCATTCTCCTGCTTATGCTTAAAATCACTTTTGGATTCTTATAACATGAGCTGCCTGCTTTTAGTCTTAACTATTCTGAATCAGGTCAAAGGATCTGCCTCTGAATTCTTGAGTAATCTGTAAATCTCATCTTTTAGCTTTAATTTTTTTCGCTTGATTGCTTCGATATCTGTATTAACAAGATTTACCGGGTCTAATGCCAGCTGTGCAATCTGTCGATCCAATTCATCATGTTCCTCAAAAATACGGGCGAAATACGGATTTTCATCCCGAAGCTGGGTAATAAGGTCGCGATATTCGGGGAACATGTACTTTAATTTTTTATTGCAATCTCTGGTTTTCATAATCAGTTATAAACTCAAAAAAATAATGTAAGAATCCCCGAACCATCTCAGTTTCAGCCGAGATAGACCAGGGAGGGGGAGGTTATTTGAAGTGCAGATGCTTCACTTCACGACGTAGCTGTTGAACTTCATCAATCAGATCCAGCATCATGGCGACAGCACTAAAAGATGCATCAAAATCACGTTGTAAGCGGTATGCCCGTTGTGCTCGGGTAACATCTTCACCAATGAAATGATAGGAAGTGTTACGACTACGGTTAGGTAAAATGCCATGTTCCATCAGCTGTATTACCCATTCCGGGCTTTGCCCGCATGCTTCTGCAAAATGGCTGAGATCAAATTGATGGTCATCCATGATTTCTGAGGGGATAAAACCCTGAGAAAAATTTTCTTTATATTGAATGGTGGTCATGGCCTGCTCCTTAAATATCCAGACTAAAGTCATTGCTGTGAATCAGATCGGGGGCATATGGTAATAGATAGGATTGGAGATAATGCCTGAGATCAGATTTCCCATGATTCAATATATGCGTGGCAGTCGTGTAAAAACTGCTGGAGGTACAAAACCTGCTTAAATTTAAGTTAGGCAAGTGATGAGCTAAAAGTGGCTGATATCTGCCACGCCATAGCAACTGTTTTGCCGAACATTGGTCAAAAATAGTTTCAGATGCATCACCATATTGCTTATTCTTATTTTTGGACATCCCTGTGCCGTGACCCGCTTTTAATAAAGAGTCAGGTAATCGTTGGAGCATATAGGTATACGATCTGAACATAGTAAATGGATAAAAAATAACCGCGTTCGATCCATTATTCTGAGTTTTAGTGCACTACAACAGTGAAGATTTGTACCTTATTGTTTCAAATCATGACAATAAAAAAGCCTCCGAGTAGAGGCTTTTTAAAATACTAACTAAATTAGTGTTTTATCCAAGTTACGCTGCGTCCAATTACGGAAACGCCTACATAACCACGTAGAGTTAAGCGTTTACCATTAGCGTTCAAACGTGCTTTACCTTTATAGATCTTGCCCCCAATTGGATCCAAGACTTGACCATCAATGTATTCATTTGGCTTATTTGGATTTTGTTTAAAATTCCAAATAAAAGGTAAGCCAATGAACGGTTTACCTTTGAGCTTGCCAGGGCAGTTATGGCAAATAACTTGTTTTTCGGCACCTGGTAGACTCCGGGTTTCGACAATAATCCCTTCATAGGTGCCATCAGGTTTTTTGCGGATTTCGACATCTGCACGTGAATAGCCACTTTGGTCATCTACAGTCTTCCATATTCCAATCAATGGATCTACATTGGCTAAACTGCATACTGATACGGTTGCTAAAGAAATCCCCATACATAAAGCGCGTACTAATTGTTTCATATCCATCCTAGGAAATTATCGTGTTTTAAAAATAGATTTATTGCTCTAATTTATAAATAATAACTTTATAAATCAATTTATTATTTTGTGATGAAAGTTGTTTTAATATGGGTTAAATGAACGAAAAATCATGTTTTATCGAAAATGTTTGAAGCTTGTCCAAGTCGTATCGCATAACTTGGACAACGCAATTTTCAATTTTTGATCCAAGTCATATTACGCCCGACTGGAGATCCTTCAGTCCGGCTATGAATTGCCAGATGTCGACCATTATTTTTCAGACGTGCACGTGCCTGATATAGTTTTCCCGAGATGGGGTCGAGCAGGGTGCCATTAATAAATTCATTGGTCTTTTCTGGATGACTGCTCAGACCCTTAAGCATGGTCAGTCCAACCAGAGGCTGATCCTTGAGAGAGCCGGTGCATTGAGTACAGTTTTGTTGTGGAACCGCCCCCGGAACCTCACGTACATTTACAATTTTGGCCATATAGCGATCTTTAGCATCCTTACTGATGATGACATCTGCCAGAGAATAACCGGTACGGTCATCAATGGTTTTCCATTGTCCAAGCAGTGGATCATTGTTGGCAGATACTGACAGGCTAATTGTGCTTGCTGCTGCAACAATCAAGGAACAGAACAGTTTAAATTTCATCATCACACATTCCCCAAGTATTAAAAATACTTCTAAAATCTTAAAGGCATAAAAATATTATGGGATTAATATAGCGTGAAAAATCTACTAATTACCAGTGAATAATCAAATATCTCCAAGAAAAATTAAAACCTAAATTGATGAAAAATCACATTAATCGAGAAATGTGGGACGTGATGAGTATTTGATGGATTAGCACATTAAAAAGGGAAAGAGGCTGAAAGCTGGTTAAATAATTAGCTCAGACAGCTTTGGAAGTCAGGGTTAATTAATAGGGGATTGAGTTTATATTCATTAAGAATAGAGTGGGGCCAAGTATTGGTATTTCCATATAGCCGTGTAGAGCTGAAGGATATGGTAAGTTTGAAATTAAAAATATTTATTCTTCATGGAAAAGAAAACTCTGGATTTATAAAAATAAAAGCACTCCTATTGAGTGCTTTTATTAACAAAGATACCTGTAATTAACTAAGGTGCTCACCGAACAGACCTAAAGCTTCTTCAGCAGTAAAGGTGTATTGGCTGTTACAGAACTGACAATCCATTTCAATTGGATTCTGGAATTCTAAAGTTTCACGAACGGATTCAACCCCGATCTGTTGCAAGGCAATGGCACAGCGTTCTTTAGAACAGGTACAACCGAATTTCAGCTGTTCTGCTTCAGGCAAACGAACTTGTTCTTCGTTATATAAACGATAGAGGATTTCATTGGTATCCAGGCTAACCAGTTCTTCTGCTTTCAAGGTTTCAGTCAACATGGTCACGCGTGGCCACAAATCTTCATCCACATAGCGTTGTTCTTCTTCACTATTACGTGGTAGAAGCTGGATCAGCAAGCCACCTGAACGCTTCTGGTCACTTGCCAGCACAATACGGGTTGGAATCTGCGCAGACAGATCATAATACTGCATCAGGCATCCCGCCAGATTATGTTTATCCAGTGGTACGATACCTTGGTAACGCTCACCCACTTCAGGCTCAATATTGATAAACAGTACAGGACTGATCAGGGCTTTTAGAACGGTACTGCTGTCTTCTGCCACCTGAAAACGAGGATCCTCTTCATAATCAGCCAACGCACGCACTTCACCACGATGGTTACATTCCGCCATAGCCCATTTAAACGTACCAGTAGCCTGAATTTGCAGACTGATGCGTCCCTTGATTTTTAACGTACTTGCCAATAGGGCAGTTGCACTGAGCATCTCGCCCAAAAGGATTTGTACGGCAGGAGCATAGTCGCGCTGCGCTAAAATTGTTTGTAAAGCTTCTTGAAGATGCACTACTTCACCACGAACAGGGCTATCCTCAATAAAAAAGCGTTGGCGTAAATCAGACATAAAATTCTCCATAACCCTGCTTTAATGGTGACACTATTGTAAAACACAAGTTATGACAGATCATCTGTTATGGTATCAATTCCTGTGCCGTTGACATTCTGTTGCTTCTGTATTGGATTTATTACACTTTTACGATGTTGATCCTGTTCGAACAGGTAGCTTAACTCCGCCATGCTGCTGTGCTGTTGAGCATGTAATGACTCAGGAGCAGATTCAGCCTGCTGTTCTGCTTTTAATACAGTTTCATCATACTGACGGAACTGTAGAATTGTCTGCTCAGCGAGTTCTACAGATTGATGGGTTGCTGCCAGTAATGACTGTGTCAGCGCTAAAGCAGAAAGATAAGTTTCACGGAAAACATTTTCCACACCCAGTTCATGCAGCAAATGTGCATGATGGCGATCACGCGCGCGTACCCACAATTTTAGATCCGGGTAATTCCAGCACAAATGACGTACGACCAGCAAAGAATCCTCAATATCATCAATCGCGACAATCACCTGATCTTTGGAAGCAATATCTGCCAGTTGTAGCGCCGTGGTTTCAGTTGCATCTGCCTGAAAGAAGGGAATAGCTTGATCTTTGAGTAGTTCGCTTGCTTCAACCGTATTGTCCATTACACTAAAGCTCAGACCTTGCTGATGAAGTACACGCGCTACGATTTGCCCAAAGCGACCAAAACCAATCAGTAAAATTGGTGTAGTGGCTAAAGGCTCTACCTGGGTATCAAAGTCTGCGACCAGATGATGCGAGCGATTTAATCGCGGTAAGATTTGTTGATCAAGCAACCAGTAGAGCGCTGGTGTCATTAACATGGATAACGCCAGCATGCATAGCAATGGTGATAACAAGCTGATATCTAAGATGGTATGGGTAACTGCAATAGTGAGTAACACAAAAGCAAACTCACCGCCTTGGGCCAGGCTAACTGCGGTTAAGGTGCTGGTACGCCAGCTATTTTGATAATAACGGGCAAGAGCCAGACTGAGCACAAATTTACTCAATATGATCAGCACGGCGCCACCAATGATCAATCCAGGCATCTGCAAAACATCACTTAGCTGAATCGCTAGGCCAATACTGATAAAACACAAACCGATCAATATGCCATGAAAAGGCTGAATGGCATTTTCGACGTGTGGTCTGAAATCGGAATCTGCCAGCAGAATTCCCGCAAATAAGGCCCCTAAATATAGTGTTAGTCCCAGTGTCTGCATCAGTACCAACAAGCCGAGGATTACAAAAATTGCCACCAAAGCATGCAGGTCATGGCTGCTGCTTCTGGCAATCCAGCGATACAGGGGTTGCATCAAATAGCGGTTACACAGGAACAGTCCGGTAAAGGTTGCCATAATGGCAGCAAAATAAGCCACGCCATGTTCAGTCGAACTTACTCCGGAAAATAGTGGAATAATGGCAATTAGTGGAATCAGCAGCAGGGCTTGAATTAATAAACTGATATAACTGAGCTGACCATGGGAAGTCGCGAGTTGCTCCTGTCGCATCAGATGTTGAATACTGAGTGTCATCGCAGACAGGCTGCCAGCCAGCCCAATGACGACACTGGCGATGAGACTTTGCTGTAAAAAAATGGCAGAACATAAGCTCAGAATGGCACCTGACCCCAAGACCAGTGCAGCAGTTGAGATCCAGGCAGAATGAGGCATCTGGATGAAGCGTTGTGGTCGTAGTTGTAAACCCGTCCAGAACAGCAGAGACAGGATACTGATTTGCATTAGCATCGAACGAAGTTGGGGATCAGTAATGAGATTCAGTGTTTCAGAACCGAGCACAAGGCCTGTCAATAAATAACCCAGCACTGCTGGCAGTTTCAAATAGCGGGTGATTGGTACAATCAGCAATGCTGCCACCAGAATTAATGTAATTTGCAACAGTATCGACATGTTTAACCTTAAATCTTATTTCCGTATTGCAGCTTGCAGGATTAGCTCAGCTCTTGTGGATCGACATCCAGGCTTAACTTCATTGAGGAAGGCTTGTCTTGCAGCATGGCTTGCCACCATGCCCTGATATAATAGTGCAAACGTGGACGGTCTGCAGACAGTAGTACCATATGTGATTGGTAACGGCCCGCCTTGCGTTCCATTGGTGCGGGAATAGGTCCCCAGATCTCCAGTTGCAGGTCCTGATACTGCCTTAAGAAGGCAGCATGTTTCTGTAAGAACTCTGTATTTAATGCCTGATCACGTGATTCGCAACGGATCATCACTGCATAGCGATAGGGTGGCATGCGGGCAATCTGACGCTGCTCTAAGGTCTGTTTAGCAAAAGCCCGGTAATTATCTGTCACCAAGGTATTTAGCAAAGCATGATCAGGACGTAAGGTCTGTAGATAGACATCACCCTTGTGCTCGCCACGACCGGCACGACCAGCCACCTGTACAATCAGTTGGGCAGTGCGTTCGGTGGCACGGAAGTCTACACTGAGCAGACCAGAATCAATATCTAAAATAGCGACCAGTGTGACATAGGGGAAATGGTGACCTTTGGCCAGCATTTGCGTACCGAGTAAAATCGCCGGCTCGCTTTTCTGAATCTTGTCATAGATTTTCTGCCAGCTACCGACCCGGCTGGTAGAGTCACGATCTACCCGAATGATTTCATGATCGGGAAAGAGTTCATTCAATTGCTCTTCGACCTTGCCGGTTCCCATGCCGAGTGTTTTGAGTTCAGTATGATTGCAGCTTGGACAATGATCCTGCATACGGTGCAGGGTGCCACAATGGTGACAATGCAAATGTTGATATGGCTGACGGTGTACAGTGAAATTGGCATCACAGTTTGGACACTGTGCCTGCCAGCCACAGCTGTCACAAATCAAAACGGGTGCATAACCACGGCGGTTCAGGAATACCAGTACCTGTTCCTTTTTTTCCAGACGTTTGCGTATTTCCTGAATCAGATGCACGCTGATGCCATGCTGTTTCTGTGCCACCTTTAAATCTAAAATATGAATCTTTGGCATTAAGGCTGTACCAGCACGCTGGTTAAGTTCCAGTACCTGCATTTTGCCATTGGCAACCAGTGCATACGTATCGATGCTGGGTGTGGCAGAGCCCAGAAGCACCGGACATTGCTGCAAATGCCCGCGATAAAGCGCAACATCTCGGGCATGATAACGGAAGCCTTCCTGCTGTTTAAAAGACAGATCATGTTCCTCATCCAGGATGATCAATCCTAGATTGGGCATCGGGGTATAAATGGCAGAACGGGTACCCAGCACAATCGAGGCTTTACCGGTTTCTGCAGCTTGCCAGGCTTGCAGACGTTTCGAGTCATTTAAACCAGAATGTAACAAGGCAATATGACAATGGAAACGTGACTGGAACCGGCTAATGGTTTGTGGCGTTAGGCCAATTTCCGGTACCAGCACTAAAACCTGTTTTCCCTGTTTCAGCACCTTTTCCATGATCTGCAAATAAACTTCAGTCTTGCCGCTGCCGGTCAGACCATCCAGTAAAAAGGCTTGATATTTATTTTTAAATTTCAGTACCTGTTGAATGGCATGCTGCTGTTCCGGATTGGCTGTAAGCGGCATTTGTGCCAATTGAACAGGCTGCGGGCTGAAATCCTGAGGTTCCAGCACACATTCACAAATTCCTTTTTTCTCTAAAGCTTTTAGGGTAGCTGTTTCGATCCCTGCCAGGTTCAGTACAGTTTCAGTGGTACCGACTGGATGCAATTTTAAAATTTTATAGGCTTCCTGCTGACGCTCGGAACGGCGCACCTTGGCTTCTGCCTGGTCATCTAACAGTTTCCAGTTCCGGGCCAGCAGGTTATAGGGCTTACCCTGACGTAATAAGGTTGGCAAGGCACTTTGCACCACTTCACCAATCGGGAACTGGTAATACTGCGCTGACCAGTTCAGCAGATTCAGTACCTTGTCATCAATGAGTGCCCGGTCATCCAGTAATTCAGTAATCTCTTTAAGTTTAAAACTGGAATCTAGCGGAGTGTCTGGCGGTAGCTTTTCCATAATGACCCCAACCAGATTCTGCCGCCCGAAAGACACCGCCACGCGCGCACCAACCTCAGCCTGCTGATATTGTGCCGCACTTAAACTGTAATCAAAACAGTCAAACAGATGAACAGGAACAGCAACACGAACACGATAAACTGAAGGAGTTGAGGCTGGGTGATCTGAGATGGGCAAGTGAGACATCCTGATGAATTTTCGTCGTGCTAAAAAGGCAGTTGTGTTAGAGTGAGCAGATATTTTATATCTAAGAATATGAATGATTTTGATGGTCTGACGCAACTGCGTTGGGGCAAATTTTTGGAAAATTAGAGCATTACAATGCCAGCATATCAATTTATCGCGCTTGATGCTTCGGGTAAGCAGCAAAAAGGCGTACTGGAAGGGGACTCTGCACGTCAGATCCGTCAGCAACTTCGGGACAAAGCCTTGATTCCGGTGTCTGTTGATCCAGTCGAGCAAAAGGACAAGCATTACCGGCCGCGCTGGTTTGAAAAAAGCCTTACAGCTTATGACCTGGCACTGATGACCCGGCAACTCTCTGTTCTGGTTGCCGCCGGTATTCCGCTGGAAGAAGCCATTCGCGCCGTCGGTAAACAAAGCGAAAAGGTGCATGTACAGAATCTGCTGATGTCGGTGCGTTCCAAGGTGCTGGAAGGGCATAGTCTGGCACAGGGCTTGCAGCAATCCGGCCGCTTTCCGGAACTGTATATTGCAACCATTGCTGCCGGTGAACGTTCCGGACATCTGGACCTGATTATGGACCAGCTGGCGGACTATACCGAAAACCGCTTTGCCATGCAGAAAAAAATTCAGGGTGCGATGATTTACCCGATTATTCTGCTGCTGATGTCCTTTGCCATTGTGATGGGCCTGATGACCTATGTCGTTCCAGACATTGTCAAAACCTTTGACCAGAGCAAAGATGCTTTGCCATGGATCACGGTCGCGTTGATGAAAGCCAGTGACTTTATCCGGATGGCTTGGCCTTTCATGTTGGCTGGTAGTGCCGTTGCTATTTTCCTGCTGGTGCGTTTTCTACGCACCACCGCAGGACATTATGCTTTTGACCGCCTGACCTTGAAATTACCGCTATTTGGCAAACTATCACGTGGGATTAATGCGGCACGCTTTGCCAGTACCCTGTCCATTTTAACTCGTTCTGGGGTACCGCTGGTCGATGCCTTAAAGATTGGTGCGGCGGTCAGCAATAACTGGGTCATTCGTGATGCCGTTAATCTGGCAGCAGAAAAGGTGACTGAAGGCGGCAACCTGGCGACCCAGCTGGAGCGTAGTGGTTATTTCCCACCGATGATGGTACAAATGATTCGAAGTGGTGAAGCTTCCGGGGAACTAGACCGGATGCTGGACCGGGCATCAACCATGCAGGACCGTGAAGTGACCACACTGATTTCGACGTTACTGGCTTTGCTGGAACCTCTTATGCTGGTGCTGATGGCAAGTATTGTGTTAGTAATCGTAATTGCGGTGATGCTGCCAATTGTGAATATGAATAATATGATTTAAATAAAGTGTGGGTAGAATTCCAATTATAAGCCCAAACAGATTTTCAAAATTAAGCAATGAGAGACATGGAGTGAAAAGGACTGAGATGATGAATGAACAGCCAGATTCTTTAAAAACAGGCTCAGGTATGACGCGTATCAAACATGCTTCGGGTTTTACCCTGATCGAAGTAATGGTCGTGATTGTGATCCTGGGCGTATTGGCTGCACTGATCGTACCTAACGTGATGGGCCGTGGTGAGAAGGCAAAAGTTGATACTACAGTGATCAAACTGCAAAGCGTGGCCGGGTCTCTGGACCAGTACAAGCTGGATAATGGTAAGTATCCAAGTATGCAGGAAGGTGGTTTAGATGCTTTAGTCAACAAACCTGCATCTGCAAAAAACTGGTTACCGGGTGGCTATGTCAAAGGCGGTTATCCGAAAGACAGTTGGGATAATGAATTGCAATATGTCATTCCTGGTACGGATGGACGTTCATTTGACCTTTATTCATTTGGTGCCGATGGCCAGTCTGGCGGTGAAGGCACAGATGCGGATATTTATTATCAGCCTTAATTGAGAACCATTATAAATTTCTTATTTATGGAATATATCACTTCATTTAATTAGATATTTCAATACTAAGTGAAGTGATAATAACTATTAATACATAAATATAATCTAAATACATGAATTTAAAATTAATTTTATAATCTATTCTATTTGATAGTCATAATAAGAATTATTCCCATGTTTATCGATTACAATTATCGTAAAATATGAATAAATATAGACTTTTCATTTCTATAAAAAAGCTCATAATGATTTCTATGGCACAAATTCGGCCAAAGGAGATAGGTATGAAAGCATTAATTTTAAGAGATGAAATAAATCAGTTTCATTGGTCGATGCTGAAATCTGTCTTTTTGGTTCTAAGCATTCTTCCGGTGAGCCAAGCAGTTTTGCATTTGTGGCAAAGCACGGAAGGTAGCAGCCAGATCATGGTAGGTTTCTTTGCATTGAGTCTGATGAGCAGCCTGTTAGCTTTGTGCTTCTGGTCGGCATTAAAAGCCAGCGTCATGGAGGTGAAACAGGAAGGAATTTCATCCTTTGAGCGTGGCGTGGTTCAGCTCTACCGTTTTCTGCCGATGCTATCATTGGCCAGTATGATGTCCTATCTTGCTGTACAGATTTAATTATTTTCTCAATAAAAAAACCGGGGTATAAGCCTCGGTTTTTATTTTAAAATACTGCATAAAATTTTTTCTCCCTCTGGGAGATGAAAAGCACTGCTTTGCAAGAGAAGAGGGTAAAAATTTACCTCTCCCTAACCCTCACTTGCGCTAATTTAAAAAGCAGTGCTTTAAAATTAGCTCAGGACGGGGAACTTAAGAAATTATCTTCTCGACTTAAAGCTGACATCCACTTTACGTGGGCGGAAACGCCATCCAAGTAATAACAGTAGGGTTGAGAGAATCAGTACAGGCCAGTCACTCAGTTTCGTATACAGTGTTTCACCCTGCATTGCTGGCAACTCACCGCGTAATACCGCTTCTTGATCCATAGGCGCATGTTTCACGATATGACCATTATGATCAATAAAGGCGGTTACACCGGTATTGGTAGCACGGATAAACCAGCGACCATTTTCCTTGGCCCGCATTTGTACCATTTGCAGGTGTTGCTGCGGTCCGGCAGTTCCAGTAAACCAGGCATCATTAGATACCGTTACCAGAAAGTCGCTTTGACTGGCATTACGACGGGTCAGATTCGGATAAGCGACTTCATAGCAAATCGCAGAGCCTAGATGCTGATTTTTGATATTTAGCGGTTGCTGATCATTTGCCCCACGAGAAAAACCGCTCATAGATGGATCATTTTGCAAAGCGGGAAGTACCCAGCTGAGCGCGCCGGAAAGTGGGATGTATTCACCAAATGGCACCAGGCGCTGTTTCTTATATAGCCCACTCGCTTCATCACCGATGGCCATGATGCTGTTGTAATACTTAGGTGTGCCTTCGGCTTGGGATTCTTTCAGATCCCAATAAGGAATACCGGTAACCCAGGAGCTTCCGGATTTCTCTGCCTGTGCTTTCATCGCATCCAGGAAATCAGGAATATCGGCCTGAAACATCGGAATCGAAGATTCTGGCCACACGATCAAATCACGACCCCATTCGGTCTTGGTCAGATTGGCATAGATCAGCAGGGTTTTAACCTGATATTCAGTCAACCATTTCAAATCTTGTGGAATATTACCCTGAATCAGGGACACGCTGAGTGGCTTAGTGCCTTCTTTCTGTTCTACAAAAGTCAGTTGCGAAGCTCCCCAGGCACCCAGCAAAAGCAGCAGGGATGGGATTGCCCAGAACACACGACGATTAAGAATCTCAACCAAAGCACAAGCCAGTATGATCACCACGAAGGATACGCCAAACACACCGAAGAGTGGCGCATAGCCATCCAGCAAACGTTCGGTAAAGGCATAGCCGGCAAATAGCCATGGGAAACCTGTAAAGACCCAGGTCTTCGCCCATTCAAACAGTACCCACAATGGCGCAAAGGTCAGAGGGGTTTCCGGAAAGAAGCGACGGTAGATAAAGGTCTGTACTGCGGTAAATAGACCCATGACCAAGGCCATGATCAGAATCATCACGACACTAAGGAATGAGCTGGTATCACCATATTCATGGATCGAGGTATACAACCAGAATGCACCGACAAACCATAAACCAATGCCATAAGCCCAGCCAATACCAAAAGCCTGTTTGGCACTGCGTTTACGCAGACAAGCATAAAGCAGCGCCGGAGACAGGATGGCCAACCACCAATAGTGGTACGGCGCCAGCGCAAAACTGAAGATGGCACCGGAAAATAAAGACAGCAGCAGTGGATAAATCAGTGGAGGTTGCTCAGAGCCTTCAGATTGCTTCAACAACTTGTCGAAATGTGCCCTCATTGGCGCACAGCCCGAATCGAGTGAATAGAACGGGCATCCGCTTCCAGAATGGTAAAGATCCAATTTCCAAGCTCAATCACCTGACCTTCTAAATCGCTCACCAATCCGATTTCCTGCAATAACAGGCCACCCATGGTTTCTACTTCATCATCAGAAAAGTCGGCATCGAGCATATTGTTAAAATGCTCAATTGGAGTCAGTGCTTGCACAATCCAGGTATTGGCTGTGGTCGGATCATTGTCGGGAACAATATACAGTGCTTCTTCATCAGCAATATCATGTTCATCTTCAATTTCACCAACAATCTCTTCCAGAATGTCTTCTAATGTCACCAGACCAGAAGTGGAGCCATATTCATCAATTACGACTGCAATATGGGTCTGGGTATTTTTCAACATACGCAAAACCTGATCTGAACGTGCACTTTCAGGTACGAACAGTGGCTGGCGCATTAAGGCACGAATATCCACCTTAGAAGTCGGTTCGGTCAGGAAAGGCAGCAAGTCTTTGGCAAGCAAAATGCCCACCACATTATCAGGCTGATCTGATGAAAATACGGGAAAGCGTGAATGCGCTGATTCTACCAAAACATGCAGAATATCAAGAAGCTGGTCATCTTCCTGTAAGCTGATCATGGAAGTGCGTGGTGTCATCACTTCACGAATTTTGGTCGCTGGAAGGTCGAGTACACCTTCTAGCATCGCTACAGTATCGGGTTCTAGAAATCGACGTGAATCTTGTACTAGTTTTAGCAGTTCGTCGCGAGTTTCGGGAGCGGTTCCCAGCCATTTGCGTAAGCCGCGCATACCCCACGACGGGCCTGATTCCTCGTGCATGATCTTTCCTAAAAACTCTTAATATCTAAAAAAATGTAATTTTATCATACCGCAGAAAATGCAGTTGTCTATTGCAATTATTTAAGGCGACCGTGACTGTCGCAGTCAACTACTTAAAACGAAAATGGCAATAAAGCCAGTCATGGGTACAGACACATGTTTATGTTAAAATAACCTGGTCTTTCCCTCCTGAGCCTGCCGATGTCTGAAGCTGAAATTACTCCTAGCCTGCAACTAAATACCCGCGGTTTACGCTGTCCAGAACCTGTGATGATGCTGCATCAGGCGATTCGTAAGTCCAAGTCAGGTGATGTGGTTGAGGTGTTTGCAACGGATAATTCGACTTCATGGGATATTCCAAAATTCTGTATGCACTTGGGGCATGAATTACTGTTACAGGAAGAACGCCTGGATGAAAATGGCAATAAAGAGTTTCATTATCTGGTAAAGAAAGGGTAATAACGTGTTGGGCAGATGAACTGAATTATTTGCCCTGCTTCGATTAATCAATGCTTTCTGGGCGTGAAGCCTATTTCACAATAAAAACTTGAGTTTAAAGCGATAAAGTTTAAAGAAGCCTATCTCTTTAGCAAGCAAACATATTTTCGCTGGTCAGAGAATCATTGAAGCAAATCCATCAGACCAAACTGGCTAGGCTTAATCAATTAAATTTATTATAATGCCGAAAAAATAAGCATAAAAATAAAAATGATTAGAAATTCTATTGCTCAACTACTCGAACATTTGGGATTAAGCGCACAGAAACGCGCTTTACATATTCAGTTTTCTAATCAACAGCTTAATTCGGAAATCTTTCTGCAGCGTATTGATGGACAGCATCTGCTCAATCAAGGACTGACGATTGAACTTATTTGTTTATCTAGCAATGCCCTGATTCCTCTCAAAAGCTTCATAGGTACACAGGTCGCGGTAGATCAGGTGACAGACCAAGGGCAGCTGTTTCGCAGTTCAGGCATTATTACCCGGGCAGTTCAGGGGCAAAGTGATGGCGCATTAACGCTTTATAAACTTACTTTGGAAGATGCCACTTCACTTTGGCATAAACGCCGGAATAGTCGTGTGTTTATGGACAAAAGTGTCCGCGATATTACCAGAATATTATTTGAGGAATGGCAGAGTAAAAGCCCATTATTTGCGGCTGCACTCAAGCTGGATTTATCCGGTTTGCAGCAGACCTATGATGTGCGTCCTTTTAGTATGCAGTCAAATGAAACTGACTATGAATTTTTAACCCGTTTATGGCGCAGTGAAGGTATTAACTGGCTGATTGATGAATCTCAGCTATTGCTCCTACATTCCTCTGCACCGATTACAGCACAGAAACTCAGATTGATTGATGATAATAGTCAATATCAGGCTCTAAGCCGCCGGGTAATCCGTTTCCACCGTTCTAGTGCTACCGAACAGACAGATAGCATGACCAGCTTTATTGCAGAACGAAAATTACAGCCGACTGCTGTACATATCCAGCGCTGGCATGCTGATTGCTTGAGTCAGGAAGAAGGTGCAGGTTCAGTACAAAGTAGGCATCAGCATAGCCAAACTCAGGATAATGCCTGTCTGGGACTGGAACAGGCCTGGCATATCAGTCCGGCATGGGTCACTGACCTCAAGCATGAGGACCAGGCCACGTCAGCATCAAATGTGCAAATTGAGAAAATTAACCAGAACCTGCAACATTTTTATGATGCGCAGACCAAGCAGTTTTTAGCAACATGCACTGTACGTGATGCGCAAGTCGGTTACTGGTTCCGACTAGATCAGCATCCAGAAATTGACCAGCATCAGGTAGCTGATAAAGAATTTCTGATTCTTTCCAAGCAATTCTATAACCAGAATAATCTACCCAAAGACCTGAATGCACAGGTGAATGCTTTAATCCAGCAAAGCCAGTGGCAGCTGACAGAAGTTAAAGATGCTGATGAGCGCCAGGCCAATCATTTAGTCTTACAACGTCGCAATATTCCTTTGGTTCCTGAATATCAGCCTTTATTGCATCGACCACCAGCCTGCCCGCAACGGGCAAAAGTAGTCGGGCCAGAAAGTGAAGACATTTATGTGGATGAATGGGGACGCATCAAAATCCGGTTTTTATTCACCCGTCCGGACGATCATACCCATGATAATGGAGCCGGAACGAATGACAGTGATGCTGACTCGGCCTGGGTAGATGTTCTCACGCCTTGGGCAGGGGAAGGTTATGGTGTGCGCTTCTTGCCACGTATTGGTGAGATTGTTGTGGTCGACTTTTTTGATGGCAATATTGACCGGCCTTTTGTGGTGGGCCGAATTCATGAAGGTCAGCGTTCACCAACAAAATTTGACAAGAAAGGACGCTTACCAGAGACCCAAAAACTTAGTGGTATTCGCTCTCAAGAAGTGCAAGGAGAAGGTTTTAACCAGTTACGTTTTGATGATACCACCGGACAGATCAGTGCACAGTTGCATAGCAGCCATGCTGCGAGTCAACTTAACCTGGGTGATTTGAGTCATCCGAAACAACAGGCTGAAAGTGAAGGGCGTGGAGAAGGTTTTGAACTGAGAACTGACCAATGGGGTGCAGTCCGTGCCGGTGAAGGTTTGTTGATCTCGACTCATAAACAGCGAGCTGCAGATGGTTCACATATGGATGCTGAACCAGCGAAAAGCCAGCTTCAATCAGCTCTACAGATGAGTCAGGTGCTCAGTGATGTGGCTAAAAATCAGCAAACTGATCCATTGGAAATTTTTGAGAATTTAAAAAGCCTGATTGAGCAGATTGAACAACAGGATCAGAAAAAAGCTGCTGCCTTTAAACAGGCAATCATGATCTTAACGGCACCACAATCGATTGCGCTGAGTACCCAGCAGGACATTCATTTATCTGCTGATGGTCAGATTAGTCAAAGTGCAGGAGAGAGTATTAACCTGAGTACACAACAATCTTTAATTGCCCATGCCAGCCAGAAACTAAGCCTGTTCGCAGTGCAAGACGGAGCACGTTTATATGCAGGTAAAGGCAAAGTCGAGATTCAGGCACAAGGAGATGGAATAGATGTTATTGCGCGTAAAGGTATCAAAATTATCTCTACTGAAGATCAGATCAAAATTACTGCAGCCAAAAAGATTGTACTAACCGCGGGCGGGTCACAGATTGAAATCAGTAGTTCAGGAGTTTTGCCAACCACTGGTGGCAAGTTTGAGGTGAAGGCGGGGCAGCATCAGTTTGTACCTGGCATGAAAGTAAATATGAACTTACCATTCTTCCCACAAAGTGTGTGTTGGGAATGTCTGGCACGAAGAGCAAGTCAACGTGGGGCATTTGTCAATAAAGGGGATGGTTCATAAATGATAAATTTATTACACCCTGATTTACATTATTTTTTTGAAGAATATCCATCTGGGGAACATAAGACTTATTTTATTTATGCTTTGGCTGATGCAGCACAAGACAGTTGGTTTTTAAAAAAGAATTCACATTTACATTATCGCAATTTATTAACAGAAGCTGCTGGTGATAAAGCTGCAGAAATCTCACCTCATTTGATTCAACTCGGACACAATCATAATGTCGAGTGGCAATATATCTCCAAACGCATGGTTGGGACTCCTCGATTAACCTTAATAATCAGTTCTTTAGATTTTGATAGTTTATATTCACATTTGAGGCAATTTCTGAATGTCCAGTTTAAAAGTGGATTAGAGATGTATTTAGCATTTTGGGATCCAGCTATTCTTGGTACTTTAGTCGGTCAAATTTCAGACCAGACTCTTTATGTTAAGCAGCAAGTGTTATCAGACCAGCAGAAGAAAGTTTTATTAGAGCCTATTCATAGTTGGTGGTATTGGGATCGAAAAGACAAATTACATAAAATCATCGGCGGTAATGGTCATGAATCTTTGAAATTTTATGATTGGCAAAATCCGTTTACGTTTACGCCAGTACAAGAAGACATGATGGTAGAAGCAACCTTTCCTGATCATTTGATTTATTATCTAAATCTGAATAATCCTTTCTTGGTTGAGGACTTTAAGGAATGGGAGCTTTACCCATATGTTGTGGAAAAAATAGCATTAGCACGTGAATATGGTTTGGAAGGTACTCGGGATATTTTAAATTTTATTTGTCTAACTTTGATATATAAAAATAATTTCGAACAAGATGACCTTCTTCAAAGTGTGCTATTAAAAGTGAAGAATAAGATGATCACAATGGATCAGGCGATGGAAGACTTAGAGAGTCCAGTTGAAGAAAACGAATAAATCATAAAACATGAACTTTATGCTAACACAATTAATTAATCATCAAAGCAACGCGTGAAGTTAGGAATATTCTTTAAGTAAATTAAAAATTATAGGGGATGTTATGAATATATTTAAAAAAATTGTGATGCTACCAGCAGGCCTGGTTTTAGGCTTGGTGGGATGCAGTTCAGGTTCCGGTAAAACCTATGTTCTTACGACGACATCGTTTGGTTATGATCCAAGATATAGACCTTATATTGTACAGGTAAATGGCGAGGAAGTCGGAGGAGGATTTGGTGCAGCCACCAAACGATCTGCGATTATTACTGGACCACAATATATTACATGGGGACAAACAAATATTCGTAAACAACACGTCGCAAAAAATGTTCCTTATTTAACCAAAGAGGATTTGAAAGGAAAAAGTTATTTAGCTGTACATCTTTATCCGGATGATACGGTTGAAATCACATTGACGGAAGGGCGGAATATGCCTGATGCTACAAAAAAAGGATTAGATGTGAGATCGAAATTAATTGATGAATTAAATGAAAATGATAAAAAAATGAAAAGGTAAGAATATGGTTTCTCAATTACAAAAAATAAAAAATAGCAATCAAGATGTCAGTAATCTGCATCCACAATCCAAGCAAGATTGCGCTGATGTAGTTAATATTTCTGTTTTTTTTGATGGGACAGGAAACAATTTAGAAGCAGACCAAGATAAAGGAAAACTCGCCAACCCAGCAAAGTTATGGCGAAATGCACAATCTTATAGTTTATTCGAAATTGAGCGTACAAAGTCGCCAGTGAAGTTAAATCATCCTATTTATGTTTCTGGGGTTGGAACCCCATTTAATGGTGAGCTGAGCAAAGTTGATAACATAATAGCTAAAGTGCAAGATCATGATCTTTCGGGCGGTTTTACAGGCATTGGTGGTAGAAGACGCTTAGAATATGGTGAGAGTCAGATTAGTAAAAGTTTGGAAAACACCTTAAAACAAAAAATAGCCCAAGCCGAGGCGGCCTTAAAGCCTCAAGTTGAAGCGCGAAAAAATGAAGCGATAGTTAAAATGGAGGCAAAGCTCAACGAACATCGTCTAATCAAAAAAGTTAATTTATCGATCTTTGGTTTCTCACGCGGGGCTGCACTGGCACGGGTATTTTCTAATGAAATGATTTGGAAAACTGAAACTGAGGATTTGAGTCTAAAGTATCAAATCTCAGGTCAGGCTGATCCTGTACCGATGGAAATTCAGTTTTTAGGCATATTTGATACTGTTGCATCTTTTGGTTTACCGGCGACGAATATGCCAAATAAATTTAGTTTCAAAGGTCGAGACATGGTAGTCGATCTAAGAGTAAAAAATTGCGTTCATCAAGTTGCTGGGAATGAATTACGTTTTGCTTTTCCAGTAGATTCAATTTATATAAATGGTAAATTAGCTAATCCAAGAACATGGAAAGAAATAGTCTATCCTGGGATGCATTCCGATGTAGGTGGTGGCTATGAGCCGAACTCACAAACCATTAGTAATAATTTTGCACGTATACCTTTAAAAGATATGCTTGAAAGTGCTGAAAATTCAGGTGTTAAAATTTTTAATTATGAAAGTCTTAAAAAAGAAGACCCTATTTTATTTGAAGATGAATTTCAGATAGAAGATAAAACCCAGCAACTTTTCGAAGCCGTTCAAAAAGCAGCAGGAGCCTCGACAGGTGATGTAAAAAAAGATATTAAAAATTATATGAAGATTCAATATGGTGCCTATGGAACTTTACATCGTCAACGACAACAATATTTAGCAGCAGATAAATCAAAAGAAGATCCAGCCTATCTTTCAGTGAGTCAAATTGCTCGAGAAGAAGCAGGATTTTCTTTACCAACAGGTCCTGCTGATATGGCCACTGAAGTTGAAAGAGTTAAAAAAGCTAAAAACTTCACCACATTTGATCAATCCAATTTAACAGGTATAAAACACGTATTTAGAATTATTTATCCACTTGCTAAAGCTTATGAGTTTTTAGTTGATATAGATGATTGGGAGTTACAGAGTTGGGAAAAAAATGTTTCACAAGAAGCAGTAGATTTTTATTCAAGCTATGTACACGATTCGAAATATGGTTTCATCTATAATGCAGAGCCATTTAGTTACTTTAGACAACGAACGGTATATGAATCAAAACGAAGTTGGAAAGGTAAAAGAGTCGATAAAAAATTAGGGCCTATCCACGAACAAATAGCTTATGAAAATAATGAATTTGAAAAAACTCAGAATAATTAGTTTTGAAAGTTAATAAAAAATCTGTATATGAGAATCCCTTATTCAATAAATTAAATATTAGATAGTTCGGCCATCAGCAAGATCAAGTATAACGCACATAATATTCTGTGAAGGATGTTTAATGTCACAGGTCTTACAGCGTGCGCAGTTGGCTGTATCAATGATGAGTAAAAAAAAATAATAAGTGTTTAAATGTATAACATGTTAAAAATTGAAAGTCGAATCCAGCGCCCGGAAGTTTGGATAATAGTATCTGTTGGATGAGAAAATCTGAGTTTGATAAATTGAAAAGCCGTGAGGAATGGAGAGATAAGTTTGCAGTTTGGGCAAGCTGGAATAGTAATGGGGAATATCTTGAGTATACTGTTCCAAAAGGTCAGAAACTGTATGGTTGGGAAGGTTCAGCAGCCTCTCAACAGCGAGGTGAGTTTTATTTAAAAGGTGGGGGAATACAAATAGTCTTGGATCCTAAAGATTTGATCCCTTCCGGCTTAAGTAAACGTAAATTAACTGGATGGGGGTATGGTACAGATACAATAATTGGTGATTTTTCAATTGTAGGTGTGCCAGCTTTAGAAACACGATTAGGAGATTATACTTTGGCTCCTCGTTCGGAAAATAAATCAAAATAATATATAAATTCTAGGTTTTTAATATGAATAATAGCGTCCATCCTAAAGAAGCCTATTTATTGGAAAAATTTAGTTCTTTAGATTTTTTTGAAATAATGAGAAATAATTATCATAATTTTTTAACAGGATTAGAGGGATTATTTGAGCTTTATATTCATAATTTGCCTCATGACTTGAGAACCTTACCTTCTTCAGAGCAGGCAGATATTAATTGGGGAGAAACAGTATTGCCAAATCTAAGAAATACGATGGATCGTATTGATATTGCTTATATAAAAATTAAATCAGGCGATTTTACATATCTTGATTGTGCGGCAAAAATTCGATCAAATGATAAAGGTCTTAGTGAATTTTCTTTCTATTGGATGAATAATTTACCTCATAACAAAGTTAAACAATGTTGGGATTATTACTTAATTTCGAAAAAATACGCTTTAATTATTGAAAAAACATATCCAACATATTGGGATAAAGGGTTTCTTAATAATGAGTTTCCAAAGGCAGAAATATTTAATGGAATAAATATAAAGTTGCCAGGTTCTTATCCTATTTATCGTTTAGATTCAAGAAATATAGTTAGATCTAAAGAAAAAATAAATAAAACAGGGGTTTATGTATGCAATGAATATGATAATAAATTGATATTCCTGGCAAGTAGTAAAGAAGATGATAATGGTTTTGCACCTAGATATGCATGTAGAAATAAGGAAACTAGAGAAAAATTATATTTTGAAACCTCTTGGACTTTAATAGAAAGAATTTCAGATCAAGGCGGTACAGTAGAGTCTATGGTTATAGAAAATTTAAAAGCTTTAGCAGGCCAAAAATGTCCGAAAACAGGCTATTGGTGGAGTCCCGCAAATCAGTCTAATTCACGGTATTTTACAGAGGGAGATATTTTCCCTAAATTAGAAAATGATTGGGGCGAAACAATTTGGTATTTAGAAGCAACAAATAAAGATTTAATTGGCTAAAATAAAACAATCGTAACTTGTTTAAATCTAAAAATATTTAGGTATTTAAAAGTATCCTATAAAAATAAACCCGCTTTTGAGCGGGTTTATTTTAATTCATATCAAATTACATATTTGGATATGAGAAGCACTGCTTCGCAAGAATTACCCTAACCTAACATTACATGTTAGGGTAATTAGGACCACCAGCACCTTCCGGTGTTACCCAGGTGATGTTCTGAGAAGGATCTTTGATGTCACAGGTCTTACAATGCACACAGTTGGCTGCATTAATCTGGAAACGCTTCGAACCGTCATCATTTTCCATGATTTCGTATACACCTGCCGGGCAGTAGCGCTGAGCTGGCTCATCCCATTTTGGCAGGTTCACGTTCACTGGAATTGAAGCATCGGTCAGTTTCAGATGAGCAGGCTGATTTTCTTCATGTACCGTGTTCGATACAAACACTGAAGACAGGCGGTCAAAGGTCAGCTTGCCATCCGGTTTAGGATAGTTCGGCTTGAAGTTCACCGCATCAACAGTTTTCAATGTCTTAAAGTCTGGCACCAGGTCATGTAGTGTGAACGGTACTTTAAACACGTTCTGGTCGATAAAGTTGAATGCACCACCCATCCATTGACCGAACTTATGCATTGCAGGGCCAAAGTTACGCGCGCTATACAGCTCTTCTTTCAACCAGCTGTTGTTGAACTTGTCTGTATACGCAGTCAATTCTTTCACGAAGAAATCTTCGCCTTCAGTTACACGTGCAACTGCCAGGTCACCGCCTTTCTCTACACCGGCCTTGATTGCTTCAAATACCGCTTCACCGCAGAGCATGCCTGACTTCATCGCAGTATGTGAGCCTTTGATCTTGGCAAAGTTCAGGAAGCCGGCATCATCACCGATTAAAGAACCACCTGGGAAAGTGAATTTCGGCAGAGAGTTAAAACCGCCTTTGGTTACGGCACGCGCACCATAAGAAATACGTTTGCCACCTTCCAGATACTGCTTGATCAGTGGATGGGTTTTCCAGCGCTGCATTTCCATAAATGGATACATGTGTGGGTTTTCATAAGAAAGGTCCACGATCATGCCCAGAGTCACCTGGTTATTTTCAGCATGGTATAACCACCAGCCACCTGAAGAACCGGTTTCATTGAGTGGCCAGCCAGCACCATGCATGACCAGACCCGGTTTGTGCTTGGCAGGATCAATTTCCCATAGTTCTTTAATGCCGATACCGTAATGCTGTGGATCTGCATCTTTATCTAGGTTGAATTTCTGGATCAGGCGTTTACCTAAGTGGCCACGGCAGCCTTCAGCAAAAATCGTGTATTTCGCGTGCAGCTCGTAACCTGGAGTGAAGTTATGCGTTGGTTCGCCATCTTTACCAATGCCCATGTCACCCGTCTGGATACCTTTGACTGAACCATCTTCATGGTAAAGGATTTCAGAGGCAGCAAAGCCCGGGAAGATCGACACTTCAAGTTCTTCGGCTTTTTGACCTAACCAGCGCACCACATTGCCCAGTGAGATGACATAGTTGCCATCGTTATGCATGGTTTTAGGCACCATCCAGTGCGGAGCTTCTTGTGATTTTTCATCAGAGAGCAGGAAGAAGGTTTTGTCTTCAGTCACTGGGACGTTTAAAGGTGCGCCTTCTTCTTTCCAGTTCGGGAACAGCTCGTTCATGGCACGCGGTTCAAGTACAGCACCAGAAAGAATATGAGCACCGACTTCGGAGCCTTTTTCCACGACACAAACGGACAGATCATTCAGGTTGTTTTCAATTGCAAGCTGACGGATTTTGATCGCAGCAGAAAGACCCGCAGGGCCTGCGCCTACGATGACTACGTCAAACTCCATCGATTCACGTTCGATGTGCTCCATGTGGGACTCCTCATATTACATTCGGTGGCAACCATAATCGGATGATCGGGTGCTGCCATGAGTATTTATAATTCCTGGACACAAAAAGATTAGTGTCTTTCATCTTGTGGGCTAGTATAGTTTTAAACCCAGTTTAAGCCAATTGGCTGAAACATATTATTTTTCCGTCATTAAGGTCTTCTACTATGGATAAGTCAGCAGAAATGAATCATCCGACGAAAAAAACAGCCATGAGTGATGATAAAAATTTAACAAATATTGCACAATACATAAAAGATGCACAGGGCAGTCACAAAAGGTCAATACCCCCTTTAGATCAGTGGCAGCCAAAGCATTGTGGCACAATGGATTTGAAGGTTTTAGCCAATGGAGAATGGTGGCACGAAGGTCAATTGATTAAACGCCAAGCCATGATTGACCTGTTCTCAACAGTGCTCTGGAAGGAAGATGGCAAATTCTATCTCAAAACCCCAGTTGAGCAGATCGAAATTGAAGTCGAAGATGAGCCCTTATTTGTAGGGCAGGCTGATCAGGTAGAAATTGATGGAAAAAGCTATATTCAGCTGACGACAACGACGCAGGATGTAATCATCGTAGATAAAGAACATCCAATTTTCATGCGTACTTTTGGTGATGAACAGCGCCCTTATGTGCATGTGCGTTTTGGCATTAATGCATTGATTCAGCGAGCTGCCTTTTTACATCTGGTAGAAATGGGTGAGCTCGTCGAAAATTCTGAAGGTGACACGGTATTAAGCTTGAAAAGTGGTGATTTAGACTTGCATTTAGGCACCTGAGCTTTAAGCTTTGTGCCATGTCTGTCCATTTGAGCAAACAGCCCCTGTATGAGCGCCATTTATCCGATTCCGTCTACACTCGATCCCATTATTGATGTTACTGCAGATGCACCCATTGGGATTTTTGATTCAGGAATCGGAGGCCTCTCTGTTGCACTGGAAATTGCGCGCCATTTACCGAATGAACGTTTCGTTTATTATGCCGATACTGCCAATGTGCCTTATGGTCCGCGTGAGGATCAGGACATTCGTGAACTCACTGCGCAGGCAATTGAATGGTTATATCGCAAGGGCTGCAAGGCTGCTGTCGTGGCATGTAATACTGCTTCAGCTTTTAGTCTGGATTATTTGCGTACGCATTATGGCGAGCGTTTTCCAATTATCGGTTTGGTTCCGGCTCTGAAGCCGGCAGTTTTGGCGACCCAATCCAAAACTGTGGCAGTGCTTGCGACACCAGCAACCTTCCGCGGTCAGCTGATCAAAGATGTCATGACCCGTTTTGCCGAGCCAGCTGGGGTAAACGTGATCCCAGTCACCAGTCTGGATTTGGTGCCTTTTGTCGAGGCTGGCGAGCAGATGAGTCCCGCGTGTCTAGCGACATTAACCAAGATTTTACAACCAGTTGTAGATCAGGGTGCAGACTATTTAGTACTTGGATGTACACATTACCCCTTCCTAAAATCGTCAATTCAGTATATTTTTGGTCATAAAATGACATTGATTGACTCTGGATTGGCAGTTGCAAGACAAACCGCCCGTATTTTGATCAAAAATGAGTTATTATTTGAAGGCGAGCGTAAAGAAAGTGTAACAATCGAAATTTTTGTCAGTGGTCAAAATGCTGAGCAAGTTCAACCGGTTATACAGCACCTGATTCCGGATGATATTCAATGGTCTGTAAGTAATATATAAGCTGAGTTTTAAGTCAGTGAATTACATTATTTTAAAATTTGATATTTTTAAGTGGGGCACGCATATGCAACAGCTCATGGAAATCGAGGTGAACTGTGCATATTCGCGGTAGTTGGAGAGGGTTTGGAATGCTGGATAAACGTTATCAGGTTTTTATATCCACATCTGGTTCGGAAATGCAGCCAGAGCGTATCATCTTGTCGCAGACGCTGGTGGGTATGGGCTTCTTCTCTTGGGGGCTGGAACAGCGTAATCCACTCAGTACTGCCTTTGCTCGCCGTCAAATTGATGACTGTGATTATGTGGTAATCCTGCTGGGAAGCCAGTACGGTGAACAGTCCGTTTCTGGCGTTGGCTATATGCACCTTGAATATATCTATGCAGTAACTAAGCAGAAACCGATTATTGTATTTATGCATGATGACCCTGCCTCTCGTGAGCCGTCCCTGCATGATGCCAAAGCGGAATTGCGTGAAAAATTCAATGAATTCCGAAAACTGCTACAAAATGAAGTCGATCAGGTCTTTACCTATCGTAGCCTGCGTGATCTGGAAATGGCAGTTCGCCTGAACATGCCCCAGATGCTAGAACGCTATCCGGTGACTGGCTGGGTACGTCCCCAAAATGCCCAAGCCCTGCATGATGAAATTGACCAGCTCAAGGCACGTATTGCCCAAATGGAAGCAGAAGCAGGCAAGCGTGAGCCTGATCCTTTCTTAAGCTTGCCTAAAGTGTCCATGCATGAAATTTTTTCTTTTGAGTACCGCATGCATGCTTATCAGGATGGTAACTTTAAAGAACTCAAAGTTCAGAAAAAATTGACCTGGGCTGAACTTTTGGCAATTCTTGGATCTACCTTTGTCAATCCAACGCCAGAAGAATTCTTCTCTAAGCGCCTGAATGAATATTTAAATGAAACCGGTCTGG
Source organism: Acinetobacter sp. CIP 101934 (assembly GCF_000369585.1). Lineage (NCBI taxonomy): Bacteria > Pseudomonadati > Pseudomonadota > Gammaproteobacteria > Moraxellales > Moraxellaceae > Acinetobacter > Acinetobacter sp. CIP 101934. The sequence continues at coordinate 512,651 of NZ_KB850094.1, forward strand.
AAGATGCACGTATAGAAATGCCACGTGCTCATGCCGTGGCACGTGCACAGATGAACATTCGTGCCTTGCATAGCCTGAAAATGCAGATGCGACAAAATGACTGGATTGTACCGACTGGCCGTGATGACCGTCAGCGTTTACTATGGCAGATCACGGCTAAAGCCCAGAAACTGATAGAAAGTAATTTACTGGATAAAGATCGGGTTTTTCAATATAAGTCAGTATATTAATCCATATTATAAATTTATTGAAAACTGTTAAAGTATAGGGGTTGACCCCTTAAGACGGATGATCTGAATGTTTGCTAAACCGAAAGTCACCATTATCCTGGCAAATCTCGGTACCCCTGATGCTCCTACCGTTCCCGCAGTACGAACTTTTCTGCAGCAGTTCCTGTCCGATCAGCGTGTCATTGAAATCCCCAAACCGCTCTGGCAGATCATTTTGCGCCTGTTTATTTTACCTTTCCGTCCTAAACGGGTTGCGCAGGCTTATGCACAAGTATGGGCTAAAGATTCACCCATGCGTGAAATCCTGCTGCAACAGGTTGAAGCAGTCAAAGTAGAACTGACTCAGCGTTATCCGCAATTCGAGCTGAATGTGGTGCCCGCCATGACCTATGGCAATCCGAACATTCAGACTGTTCTTAGCCAGATCAGCGCACAACCTCAGGATCACGTGATCCTGTTGCCCTTATTCCCGCAGTATTCAGCCACTTCCACTGCGCCGCTGTACGATGCGGTCGCGAGATGGATACTGACTCAGCGTAATCTTCCGGGTTTATCACTGATTCGTGATTATTATCAGCATCCACTGTTTATTCAGGCATTGGCACAGAGTGTGCGTGACTATCAGGCGATTCATGGCAAGCCAGAAAAGCTGTTAATGTCGTTTCATGGTATTCCACAGCCTTATGCCGATAAAGGCGATCCCTATGCTGACCGTTGCCGTATCACCGGGAAACTGGTGGCTAAAGCTTTAGGGTTATCTGAAGATCAGTATGCGATTAGCTTCCAGTCACGTTTTGGCAAGCAGGAATGGGTTAAGCCTTATACCGATGCCTTGATTGAAGAGTGGGGCAAGCAGGGTGTGAAATCGATTCAGGTCATGAGTCCGGCTTTCTCGGCAGATTGCCTGGAAACCCTAGAAGAACTGGCAATGGAAAATGCGGATACCTTCAAGGCGAATGGTGGTGAACGCTATAGCTACATTCCGGCATTGAATAGCCGCGAAGATCATTTGCAATTGCTCAATTCATTGCTACAGGCTAATCTTGATGCATTGACTCATACTCTCGCTCACTAATTTTTTGAGGTTTTAAAGCCTATGCTCCAAGTCAAAATTGTTCCTGTAACTGCCTTTCAGCAAAACTGTTCCATTTTATGGGATACAGACAGCAAAGAAGCAGTTTTAATTGATGCCGGAGGTGAGCCAGAAAAACTGAGAGCAGAAGTCGAAGCGCTTGGTCTGACGGTCAAAGCATTATGGCTGACCCATGGTCATTTAGACCATGCTGGAGCGGTGGGTGCTTTGAAAAAAGCCTGGAATGTGCCGGTGATTGGTCCACATAAGGATGATGCGTTCTGGCTGGAGATGATTCAGGAAGTATCTGCTCGTTATGGCTTCCCGATTCCGGAAAAGGTAGAAGTGACTGAATGGCTGAAAGGCGGTGAAGTACTGAAACTGGGGAACGAAGAATTCGAAGTCCGCTTTGCACCCGGTCATACTCCAGGTCATGTCATGTTTTATAACCGCAATCATGGTTTGCTGTGGACGGGGGATGTGCTGTTTAAGGGTTCGATTGGTCGTACTGACTTCCCACGTGGCAATCATCAGCAATTACTTGATTCAATTCAACGTGAATGCTTTAGCCTGCCTGAGGAAACCCAGTTTATCTCAGGGCATGGTCCAATGAGCACGATTGGTTTTGAAAAGCAGCATAATCCTTTTGTCGCAGGTAAAGCAGGTTAAGCGCTTAATGTACACGTAGTAGTTATCTAAAAAATGAAAAAGGAATCGATTCTAGATTCCTTTTTTATTTGAGTGGGTTAATGGGTTATACAGATTACATATTAAGCGAAAGGGTCATTTTGTAGTTTATGTACCTGAAGTTTAATAATCCAAAAAGCCAGTGCAATGAGTATACCAATGCTAATAAAAAAATAATCATGGCGCATGATACCCGTGCCAATACTGAGACAGCATAGTAGAACAAACAAGAACATGACAGTCTTGAGTATAATTACTAACATTTATAAATCCCCAAAAAGATAAGTCATTGATATTCTTTTTAAATTTTTATGTTTTCCTACTTGTTTAAAGTGAAAATTATTTTATTATCAACTATATAGAATGTTTTCGCAGTTTAACATTTGACCGAAAATAAATTCAAGATAAATACTGACCTTAGTTTAATAAAACTTATAAGTAATTCTTCTTTGAGCTAGAATTTTTAACAGACTGTGCAAATATTTTGGGTTTTACTTCAAGCGAAAGGATCATGTTGCAGTTGCCGGATTTGCAGTCTTAATATCACGATGGCCAGAACCAGCAGGATACCAATCAAGATAAAGATATAGTCCTGTTTCCAGAGCCCAAGGCCAATACTGGTGCAGCATAGCAGGATCAAAAACAGCATAAAAATTTTAAGCAGGAGGATAAACATCGGCATGTCCTCTTTTTTTGTTATTTTATTGGAATAGTTATTTAAATTTTATTTTATTAATCAATAATATAGTGTTTTTAGGCTAGTCTAGCACCAAATGAAAAAGGAATTCAATCCGAATTCCTTTCCTCTGGTCAGTCTCATTTAAAACTGGTCTTCTTCACGGCCTCCATCAGCTTGCGGAGCATCTTGAGTCGGCAGCTTATAGTCTTCATTGGCCCAGGCACCCAAATCAATCATCTTGCAGCGTTCGGAACAAAAGGGACGAAACGCATTGTCTTCCCACGTAGTCAGTGCACCACAACGTGGGCATTTCAAGGTCGTTGGCATGGACAATACTCCACAAAAAATTGGATTCAATTAGGCAAACATAGCCGCACTTGTTAGACTTATGCGGTTTTCATTAGTTTGATCTGATTATGCCAATTCGTCAATTTCAAGCGCAGCGTATGCATGCCCCTCGTGATTTTCAAAGCATCAGCCCTGAACCGATTTGTGTCGAAATTGGTGCAGGCAAGGGCAAGCATGCCTTGTTATTTACCCGGACACATCCAGAGCACAAACTGATTGCAATTGAACGGACCCGTGAAAAATTTCTGGCCATGCAAAAGCAGCATGAATTGGAAGGCCAGCCAAATTTAAAAACCGTACATGCTGATGCTCTGCCATGGGTGGTACATGCACTGTATCCTGGCCAGGTAGAGCAGTTCTTTGTCCTGTATCCAAACCCGGAGCCACATAACCCGGCACAGCGTTGGGCCAATATGCCGTTCTTTGAATTTTTGATATCACGGCTGAAAACAGGTGGTTCGATTACGTTGGCAAGTAATATTCCGGAATATATCGATGAAGCTGAACAGCAGATGAAAGAGCTATGGAACCTGCCCTATGACAAGCAGATCATTGCATCCGATTCGGCCCGTACCCATTTTGAGATCAAGTATCTGGAACGTGGTGAATTGTGTCAGCAGCTCATTATTACGAAACCTGAGGGTTATACCACCCGCTTTGATGATTTCCAGCCTCTGCAGGGGCAAAATGTTGCGCCTGTGGAATAAGCCATGAGCAAACGCATTGCGATTGTTGGTGCCGGCCCGGCAGGGCTGATGGCAGCAGAGGTGCTGAGCCAGCAGCATTATGACGTACATGTCTATGAGCAGAAGCCTTCAGCTGCGCGCAAATTTCTGATGGCAGGCAAGACCGGCTTGAATATCTCGCATGCTGAACCGGTGGAACAGTTTATCCAGCGTTATGATCAGGCTGAATGGCTAGCGCCGTGGGTAAAACGCTGGGATGCTGCCTGGATCCAAGAGTGGATGCAAGGTTTGGGCATTGAACCCTATATTGGTTCTTCTGGACGGGTGTTTCCAACCGAAATGAAGGCCGCTCCGCTGTTACGTGCCTGGTTAAAACGTCTGGCCGAGCAGGGGGTACAGTTTCATTACCGCCATCAGGTGACCCAGTTAAAACAGAATCAATTGGAACTATTGGATCTGAAAACTGATGAGCTACGAACAGAACTCTTTGATGCGATTATCCTCGCCTGTGGCGCGGTATCCTGGTCAAAGCTTGGCAGTGATGGTCAATGGCAAGCATGGCTAAAGACAGAAGAAATTGAGCCTTTTCAGGCCAGTAATGTCGGAGTGGAGTATCCATGGTCTAGGTTTATACAGCCCATCTTTGGTCAGCCACTGAAACGGGTTGCAGCTTGGGTGGAAGGCAGTGACAAGACTATGGGTGATATCGTCATCAGTCATTATGGTCTTGAAAGTGGCTTGATCTATAAACAGGGACGTGGTTTGCGTGAACAGGTCAAACGTGGGCAGCCCATGCAACTGTATCTGGACCTGTTTCCCGATCAAAACGCAGCACAACTGGCGCATAAACTGCAATCCAGCAAGAAGCAGTCTTTAAGCAATGTCTGGCGCAAGGCAGGACTGGAAGGCGCTAAAGCTGCACTGGTGCGAGAGCTGGTGCCTAAAAATATCTGGCAGGATGCTGAACATCTGGCACAGCAAATTAAACAGTTGATGGTTTCTCTTCAGGGATTCCGTCCAATTGAAGAGGCGATTAGCTGCGCAGGTGGTGTAAAACGTGATGTGCTGACGGAACATTTGCAACTTAAATCCAATCCTTATGTATTCCTATGTGGAGAAATGCTGGACTGGGATGCGCCCACCGGTGGTTATCTGTTGACTGCCTGTATGGCAACCGGTCGTGCAGCGGGTGAAGGTGTCGCGGCTTATCTGTCTGATTCTGCTTGAAGCGAAGATATTTTAGACATTCACAGTCAGTAATTTTTTAGGCTATATTGGGCGAAAATTATTCACAAGGAGGTTTGCTGATATGTCGACTCAAGATCATTATGCCGGTAGCTGTCTCTGCGGTGGAATCCAGTATGAAGTTCGTGGATCGCTGGGTGATATTATTCAATGTCACTGCCGCCGTTGCCGTAAAGCTACCGGTACTGCCTTTGCTACCAATAGTCCGATTGCTAAAGCAGATTTTCATCTGCTGCAAGGACAGAAATTACTCAAGTCATTCACTACCACGACTGGCGTGAGCCGAAATTTCTGTAGCGAATGTGGTTCTCCGATTTATAGCGTGAAAGCAGATCTGCCGGATGTTTATCGTCTGCGTATTGGCAGTCTGGATACACCGATTGAGCAGAAACCGACTTGCCATTTCTATGTCGGTTCTAAAGCTGAGTGGGAGGACATTCACGATACCTTAGCGCAATATCATGAACGTCCTTAACAGAAAGCAGATCAGTCTTATTGGACTTTAGCCTGAGTTTTTGCATACTGGTTACGCCAGTGTTCCAGCTGTTCCTGAGCATGCAGATACTGTCCCAAACCTTTTACACTTTCCTTGGCATCATGCTGGATCGCTTTATCTGAAGAGGTTGTGCCCAGCAGTTTTTGCTGTTGTTCCCAGTATTGATAAATCAGTCCCTGAATATAACGACCCTGTTCAGTTTTCAGTTCCAGACTTTTTAATAAAGTCAGTGCAGACTGGATATGGTCACGCTGACGTTGCTGCATAAATTCTTCAGTCAGATTGCCTTCTTTACGCATGCGTTCAGTTTCAGCTTCGATATCCTCATTTAAGGATTGCAGGCGCTGCTCAAAGTCATCCAGTACGGCAATATCATGTTGATCATCCGCTGTTTGCGGAAAATCTTTCACCGGTTGTGTTTTCAGTTCCTTCATCACTTCTTCAGCTGCTTCATTTTGCTGAGCCGCTTCCTGTTTCGGCGCATCTTTCTGATTACACGCCACCAGCAACAGGGTGGATGTAAGCAAGGTGATTCGGCTGAGATTCTGAATATTTGGCATTATTTTGTCCTGTTAAAGTTTTATCAAGGCGTTAGAATTTTTTGAAAGATATAGACATGGGTAATATAGGGGAAGTCAATCTGTTCATCAGGCTGCTTGCCAGTATGTTCTCGTAGGATTTGTTCAAACTGAGATTTGAGTTGCTGCTGTGCATCATCAGACTGAGCGGCGATAAAGCTGGTCGAGAGCAGACGTTTGGACACCACCTGTTCGACGGTTCCAGAATGGAACTGCTGCAAAGTCGTTTCTGCTACCGGTCGAAACAGCTGCTGATCTTGGAACACATTGCGCCATTGACCACTATGGTAGCGTGGCGTATCGCCTTCCATGGGGAGAATAAATTCTGCCAGAGCTTTGACCCAGTCGACATTAATATCACGCTGGTTCCAGATCAGGACCAGATAGCCCTGATCTTTCAGAGTCCGATGAATTTCCTTAAGGCTGTCGAAATTGGCGAACCAGTGAAAAGACTGTGCGCAAAATACAGCATCCATCGAGGCATTTTCTAGCGGCAGGGCGTCACTCATCGCCTGCAAGGTCGGAATATCTGGATGAACCTGCTTGAGTTGCGTTAACATCTCTGCGACAGGATCAACCGCCAGAATATGCGAACTGAGTAATTTCAGCTGGGGCAGGAATTTACCGGTACCGCTACCCAAATCAAGTAATTGGGCATGATGGGGTAAGCCAAGCTGCTGTTGCAACCAGGGTACTAATGCTTCAGGATAACTTGGGCGCACCTGCTGATAGCGCTCAGCAGCGCTACTAAAACCTTGTTGTGCAGCAGGATGTAATGATTGTGTCATATTTTGCGCTTTTTAATCTTGGTCTTCGCTATAAAATAGCATATTCATTTTTGCATCGTTTTGCGCCATTGAATTTGTAATGGAAGCGTTCGTTTTATAGGCATGGGAAAGTTATGGAAAAACAAATCGTCTTTGAAGATGAGCACATTCGCGCAATCTTTATGCCGGGTTCATCTTCAGAACTGATCTTCTCCTTTGGGGATCTGATTACCCGTGCCAAGGGAACCACCATCAATGCAGAGAAGTCGCTGCAAAAGTTTGAATTCAATGTGCTCGGGATTATGCCCAAGGATAAATCCTGGTTTCCACAAGCGTCTATGCAAGCCATGCTGGACGCAATTGCTGAACTGATTGCACCATTTGAGCAGCGTATTGCCTATGGCGGTTCAATGGGCGGCTATGCGGCAATTAAATATTCCAATGCTCTGGATGTACAGCGCGCCGTAGCCATGGTGCCGCAATACTCGATTGATCCGGAAGATGTGAAAGACGCCCGTTATAACATGTTCTATCAGCCGGAACTGAATGGCGAGATGCGCATTACGAAGGCAGATGTCAGTGAGGATCGTGAATACATTATTATTTATGATCCGCACTATGCACAGGATCGTGCGCATTATCATAAACTCAGAGAAGTCCTGCCGCCACATCACGTATTGCATCTGGCTTTTACCAATCACGATGCCATTGCCGTGTTGGCAAGCTCCGAACTGGTGAATGATTTCCTGCTGCATGAATTTGATGCCAGCTATTTTTATCAGAAGATGCGCCGGGTCAAAAAGAACAGCAAGTTTTATTACCGTAAGGTGATCGAAAACCTGTTGCCACGGCATCGGATGGCCTTGGGCCGTATCCTGAAAAATAATGACCTGCAACTCGATTCACAGTTTTTTGATGCTAATCAGAAGCAGACCATTTTGCGTGAGTTACTCAGCAATAAACAGGTGGATCAGCATGATCTGATGAAACTCGGCATTCAGGTCAACCTGCCGCAGGAAAACCGTCAGATCCTGCTGGATATCTATGGGCATGGTCTGGTGTTCAATGTCATCAGTAACAAGATTGAAAGCTATGCCGATCAGGCGATTGCGCTGAACCATAAATTCCTGATTCCAATTTATGCGCGCGGCAACAGCTTGTTGACCATCAGCTTGAATGACGAACGTTATCTCGTCGTCATGAATGACCGTCATATGATGAAGCTGGTCAAGGAACAGGAACCGCTTTCGGTCGGAATGCACCCAATTTTGATGAAACGTTATACAGATTTCTATATGTTCAGTTATAAGGAATTAAGTCTCAAAACTGATGAATACGGTGCAGCGGCATTTGTTGATGACAGTGACAAAAATACGCACTTTGTGACACGCAGTGAAGCAAATTAACTTGAAATATCACTTAAAAACAATGGCTTGACTTATTGTTTTGCTGGCATAAGATGTAGTTATGCGGTATGGATTTTTCATTACCGCACGCGATCGTTTTCGTGAGAAGGGGGGACATCTTATGCAATCTACACAGTTCGCCACCATATTTTTAATGCTAACTTTGGGCCTGCCCAATCTGGCATTCGCCAAAGACAGCGTACACCCGACCATTATTTTCCTGAGTGCAACTATCGTATTTTTGATGATTCTGACCGTTTATATTGTTTATAAAATTCGTCATTCTGTGCGTAACCATCTGGATAAACCACTCGATTAAACAAGGCAGGATAAAGTCTAAAAAACGGTTGAAAACCCTGAATGACTTGTTTTAAATGGCAGGATAAATTGTCTAACAGGATTGAGGGTCAGGCCGTGAAAGCCGTATATTTGGATTATGCTTCTCTGGATCAACAGGATCTCGACTTTCAGGCGCTGCATGGCGTATTTGACGAGTTAACCTTATATCCTGCTACTTCTGTGGCTGAACTTTTGCCACGCGTGCAAGATGTCGATGTCATCATCACCAATAAAGTCATGGTAAATGCCGAAACCATTCAGCAATGCCCTCAACTGAAACTGATTTTAATCTCTGCGACTGGTACCAATAATGTTGACTTGGCCGCAGCCAAAGCACGCAATATTGTCGTGTGTAACTGCCAAGCCTATGGCACTTCCGCTGTCGCCCAACATACTCTCATGTTAATGCTGAATCTGGCGACGTCTTTCCTGCCTTATCAGCAAAAATTACAACAAGGCGAATGGCAAAAGGCGACGCAATTCTGTTTGCTGGATGCACCGATTGTAGAACTGTCTGGTAAGACTCTCGGCATTGTGGGTTATGGCGAACTGGGTAAAGCTGTCGCCAAATTGGCAGAAGCGTTTGGTATGAATGTGATGATCGGATCATTACCCAACCGTCCGGGGGATGCCTCACGTGTACCATTCGCGGAGTTATTGCCACAGGTTGATTTCCTGAGTTTGCATTGCCCACTGACTGAAGATACCCGTAACCTGATCAGCCATGCCGAGCTGGAAGCCATGAAATCCAGTGCCTTCCTGATTAACTGTGCGCGTGGCGGTATTGTTGATGAAGCGGCTCTGGCACAGGCATTACGTGCAGGCAAAATCGCAGGTGCTGCCACCGATGTACTGACGATAGAGCCGCCGAAAGAAGGCAATATTCTGCTCGATCCAGGCATTTCGAATTTGATCGTTACACCGCACAATGCTTGGGGCAGTGTCGATGCTCGCCAGCGCATCGTGGATCAGATGGTAGAAAATGTTAAAGCCTTTCAGGCGGGCCAGCCGATTCGACAGGTGAACTGATCTGATTTAGTTAATCCAGATATTATTCTCTTCAGATTAAAAAAGCCCTTAACGGGCTTTTTTAAATATTCTATTTTTTAGAGATCATCCACTGCATAACTGGTTGCACCACCTGAACTGGATGGTGACTGCGGTGTGACACTTTGCGTTGCTGTTGAAGATTGGCTTAAAGGCTGCTGCTCAATCGGGACTTGCTGTTGCGGATTACCGCGCCAGACATCTTTAGTCTGCTGGATTTTCTGACCGGTTTGCTGAGCCACTTGTGTTGCGCCTTGGTCTACTTTTTCAATGGTGGTTGCTGCGGTGGATTTGGTATTGTCCCAGGCACGATCCACACCCGGCTTGATTTTGGCAATGCCTTTTTCAGTGACTTCACCTACTTTTTCAGCGGTATTGATAACACCTTCCTGTGCTTTATAGGCAAACACATGCAGCAGGTTCGGATTCTCACCATAAGGCGCAATCGGTTTAGTGGTCTGAGTGGTTTCGGTCTGTGCAAATACAGGTGCGCAGAACATTAAAGCTGTCGTTAAAATAATTGGGGTTTTGATATTCATTATGGATCGACCTCGAATTCGTCAAAGAGCGGTCTGAGTTTGGTTTTCAGTGTAACGGATAATCAGCCAAAAACAATGAATAAGCTGTGAAGAGAGTATAGGTTCAGCGTAGTTTGATGCGAGGATTTTATAATTTTTAAGGGGAAGAAAAAGTAGGTCAAATCAGGCGAAAAATTAAATTTCTATTCATTCAAATAAATAGCCCCATTTTCAAAAAAACAGGGCGATCTACTTAGTCACATTGTGTCAGGGCATCTTTAGCAAAATGACTGCGCAGGGTCACAAAGTTCTTTTGTACCGCCGCATCATGCAGGTCAAATTTTTGTGCTGTGCTGGTTCCGTCGCGCTGGAAAGTCGCTGAGCCGGCATCAATCAGGGTCATGCCTTTAAATGACCATTGCTCAACTGAACGGTTGTTACCGATATCGCCAGTAAATTCAATCACGCATTTGTCGAGGAATTTGGTCAGTTTCGCCTTATTGTTGGTTGTTTCTGGAATAACTTCGAGATTTTGTACTTCCTGTAATACCCCCAGTTCTAGTTGTGGAATGGTTGGTTGAGATGTACATGCTGTAAGTGCGATACCCGCAAGAGTCGTCATAATGAGTGTTTGAAATTTCATGCGCTTCTTTCTTGTTGAGTGTTGTTATTGTGAGTATAGAAAATTGAAAATCATATTGCTATGACTTTAAATAATTTAAATAAAAAGTAATTTTTTCTCTGAAAATTTTATTCATCTTCTGGTGAAAATTTATCCATTAGATTTTTTTGATAATCTTTTTTAACCAAATGGCTATCTATAGCAGTCAAAGGTAATAATATTGTTAAATAGCAGTAGATTTGAACAATAGTAATAATTGCTAAAGCGATACCACTAAAATATCGAAAATAAATAATATTGTTATTTGTTATAAATTTTTTTATAAAAATAGAGCTATAACTGATTATTAAAATTGAGCAAATGATTATGACACAAAAGAACATGCTTTTTACTAGTCTTTTTAGATCTTTAGCTCGTTCAGAATCATCCTGTTTTCCACTTTTTAAATCTTTAAATTCTTGGGGATAAAGTAATGCAATCCATACTCCAAGTATCGCAAATAAAATTGAGGAACTAGAAATTAGAACAGATAGACTATCTTTAAATAAAAGATAGTTTAAAGCTTCATGACCAAAATGAAGTAAAGCAGCACTAAATATAATTAGAAGAGTAATTATTAATTTCATTTTAAAGATAATATATTTTGGCTAATTCTTTCTAATTCACTAAACAACGCGACTGGATCAATAACATTTTGTTTATCTCTATCCAAATATAGATCAAACTTATTTCGAGCGTTCATTTCATTGAGCCAGATGGTATTACTATCGCCTTTTAATTTAAAACCAATATTGTCCCACATGCTACCTGTGTAATTAGCTTCCCAGTCATCAATAATATTTTTAAGTTCTTTAGCACTTGCTGGAGTATAGGGATATTCAAAAGTAAACTTTACATTCCCATCAACTTTAGGTTTTTGTTTATCAAAAATAGAAGCACTCAGTTTTGATGGCCAGCCTAATTTTAAGGTTTCGGTAACTGATAATTTATTATGTTTGACAACACTATTAATTTTTTTGAAATTGGCAATTAATTTGTCAATTTGATGTGAACTTCGAACAATATTAAAATTGAATATTGCTCTTAAATTGATGGGTTGATCTGTAGATCTTTTATTTTCTTTATATCCCTTTAATTCATTTGTTTGAGTATCTGTGTTTTTTTCATAACAAGCATAGGTAGTATATTTACTAATAAATTCTTTAAAATAACATTTAAGATTTCTTGTCCCGTTACTGGTTTTGCCAAAAGTAACAGTTGCCAAAATATTTTCTGCAGGCATGATATAGAAATATGAGGGATATCCTATAATTTCATCTTTTCCCTTACCTTTTGTTTTAATCTTTGCTTGTCCTACTGGTACATTCCCAGTTATAGATGCTAATTTTCCTTCTAAGCTAGAAGTTTCATTCCACGTCACCACAAGAAAATTACGTGTTTGAGGATGCTTGATAATGTCATAACAGAAAGTTCTTTCTCCTAATTCATCATCTTCAATTTCATATGTGCATGTATCAATTAAATTACGTTTAGGATTTTTTGCCCACTTCAATAATTGGTCAAGAAAGACTTCTGTATTACCTAGTACAGGAGAAGATGAATCATTAAACTTGAATAGACCACATTTGCTGATTTCATATAATGTTATTGCAGCTACTTCTTTATTGCTCATAATATTTAGATATAAAAAACCCCCACTACTTTATAGCGGGGTTTTGTTTAAGTTTCAAGCAATTAACACTTAGTGTTGAAGCACTGAAATATCTGCAACTTTAGTGAACAGGTCACGTAGCTGAGCAAGCAGACGTAAACGGTTTGCTTTTAGTTCAGCATCATCCGCCATCACCATGACACCATCAAAGAACGCATCGACTGGCGCACGCAGGGCAGCCAATGCAGACAACGCAGCAGTGTAATCTTTAGAAGCAAATAGCGGCTCAACCACTGGTGTGATTTTCGCAAGTTCAGCAAATAATGCTTTTTCAGCATCTTCAACCAAGTTTGCTTCAACCACAGCACCTTCAGGCGCAGCTTCTTTGGCAAGAATATTCGCAACACGCTTGTTCGCAGCAGCCAGTGCAGCAGCTTCAGGCAATGCACGGAAGTGATTTACCGCATTTACACGCTTGTCAAAATCAAGCGGTGATTTTGGTGAAAGCGCTTGAACGGCCTGGATTACGTCAACATCAACGCCTTGGTCTTCGTATTTCGCACGGTAACGACCTTCCAGGAATGCAACCGCATCTGCCAGAGTCTTGTCGTGGTCTTTCAATACATCGCCATAAGCAGCCAATGCCAGCTTGATCAGGTCTTCGATAGATACATCAAGTTCATTTTCAGTCACCAGACGCAGAATACCAATCGCAGAACGACGTAGCGCAAATGGGTCTTTAGAACCTGTAGGTGCCTGACCAATACCGAAAATACCAGTTAAAGTATCTAGACGATCCGCAAGGGCAATCGTTGTACCCGTTTTGGTTTTAGGCAGAACGTCACCCGCGAATTTAGGTAAATACTGCTCACCTAAAGATTCAGCCACTTCATCATTTTCACCTTCAAGACGTGCGTAGTAAGTACCCGCGATGCCTTGAAGTTCTGGGAATTCACCCACCAGCTCAGAAGTTAAGTCACATTTAGCGAGAAGAGCCGCTTTTTCAGCATCTTCAGCCTTAGCACCAGTAATTGGAGCAAGCGTAACAGCCAGTTTGGCAATACGTTCAGACTTGTTCCACAAAGTACCCAGTTGTGCCTGGAATACCATGTTGGCCAGTTTCTCTTTACGAGACGCAAGCGGTTGTTTCTGGTCTTGCAGGAAGAAGAACTCGGCATCAGACAAACGCGGACGAACCACTTTCTCGTTACCTTCAATAATTTGTGTCGGGTCTTTTGACTCAATGTTTGACACAGTAATGAAGTACGGTTGAAGTTTATTATCGCTATTCACTAAGCAGAAGTACTTTTGGTTGTCCTGCATCGTGGTGATCAACGCTTCTTGAGGAACCGCAAGGAAGCGTTCTTCGAAGCTTGCACGAAGCGCAACAGGCCATTCAACCAGTGCAGTCACTTCATCACGAAGATCCGCAGGCACAATCGCAATTGCATTTACTTCATCAGCCAATGCTTTCACTTGACCATCAATGATGGCTTGACGCTCTTCAAAAGACGCCACAACGTAAGCTGTTTTTAACTTCGCTAGGTATTCATCAGCATGCGTTAAAGTAATCGCTTCAGGTGCATGGAAACGGTGACCATAGGTCACATTACCTGCTTTGTGATCTTGAATGGTTGCATCAACCACATCGTTGTCTTTTAACAACACCACCCATTTTACAGGACGCACGAATTCGGTACGGCTTGCCGCAGAACGCATACGTTTTGCGATTGGAAGATTATCCAATGCATTTTGTAAAATTTGTGGCAATAAAACGTCAAGGCTTTGACCTTTGACATCTTTTAAATAGCATACTTTTTCAACTTTACCGGCCTGGAAAGTTGATACTTGATCAACCGTGATGCCTTGACCACGCATAAAGCCTTCAAGTGCTTTCGTCGGGTTACCTTCAGCATCAAAAGCGGCCTGTTTGGCAGGGCCGTCAAAACGTTTTTGTGTGTCTGCTTGTGCAGCATCAACATTGACAATTTTAAGTGCAAGACGACGAGGTGCTGCATAGGCTTCGATTGAATCAAAAACAAGACCAGCATCTTTTAAGCCTTTTACTGTTTCTGCATGTAAGGCATCACGTAATTTTTTCAGGCTTTTTGGTGGAAGTTCTTCACAACCCAATTCGAACAAAACGGTATGTTTAGACATTATTTGCTCTCCTTGTTTGCTTCTTTCGCTTCTGCTTCAACTTGCGCTTTTAATTGTGCCAACACTTCATCACGTAATGCAGGTTCAGCCATTGGGAAACCAAGTTCCGCACGTGCTGCTACATAGCTGGTTGCAATCGAACGTGCTAATGTACGTACACGTAAGATATAACGCTGACGTTCAGTCACAGAAATTGCACCACGTGCATCAAGCAGGTTAAAGCTATGCGATGCTTTTACCACTTGCTCATAGGCAGGAAGTGGCAGTTTCGCTTCGATTAAACGCGTTGCTTCAGCTTCGTAGAAGTCGAACAGTTCAAACATTTTATCGACTGGTGCATATTCAAAGTTATAAGTCGATTGTTCTACTTCATTTTGATGGAACACATCGCCATAGGTCACTGTACCGAACTGACCTTTGGTCCAAACCAGGTCATAAACCGAGTCTACACCTTGCAGGTACATTGCCAGACGCTCCAGACCGTAAGTGATTTCGCCTGTTACCGGGTAGCATTCAACACCGCCCACTTGCTGGAAGTAAGTGAACTGAGTCACTTCCATACCGTTTAGCCAAACTTCCCAACCTAAGCCCCAAGCACCCAGGGTTGGAGATTCCCAGTTATCTTCTACAAAACGGATGTCGTGAACTAAAGGATCAATACCGATGGCTTTTAAAGAATCCAGATAAAGCTGCTGGATATTGTCCGGGTTTGGCTTCAATACCACCTGGAACTGGTAGTAGTGTTGCAAACGGTTCGGGTTTTCACCATAACGGCCATCTTTCGGACGGCGTGATGGCTGAACATAAGCCGCGTTCCAGGTTTCAGGACCTAGCGCACGAAGGAATGTTGCAGTGTGGAATGTCCCTGCACCCATTTCCATGTCGTAAGGTTGTAAAACGACGCAGCCTTGCTCCGCCCAGTAGTTTTGTAAGGCAAGAATTAAGCCTTGGAAGGTATCAATATGCGATATGGCGCGACTCATGGTCATCCACTTAAAATTAGAGAAAAATTGTGCTTGATTATAAGGATTTTGCGAAGGCGTGGCAAAGGTTATCCATGAATTGCCTGCGCCACTTTTTATTCGCCTGACGCAACTGCCTGTTCATGCGCACGCAGACTGAGAAAGATAAAAAATCCGATAGAGGGCAGGCTAAAGCAGGAAATCATGAATAGAGTACTGAGCAGATCATTGGAACTTAGGAAATAAGCCAGAATCAGCGTTGCCAGAATACCTACCAGCACAATACTGAAGATATGAAACTGCTGTAGATGGTGTAATACGAATAGACTGATACATAAAGGAATATAGATCAGGCAGAGATAGAACAGCAGCCCGAAAATGTACATGATCAGCATGAAAGTCACCATCGAGAGTAGAAGTGAGCTCGAAGTCATAGCCAGGAATAACAAGTGCAAGATCAGCAGCACGAACATCAAAGGGCCATAGAGTGAGGCTAAACCGAGTACAGGTGCCAGCAACAGTTGTACTGCAATTCCGGTTTTGGTTTGTTGTAAAGACTGGATTAGAAAATGCATCGTTTTTATTCTTGTTTGAGAGAAGAAAATACGCCGCTTAGGCGCGGTCCTGATTATAATTTTTTAGATAGAGCACCCTCAGCATAAGCAGAAAAACCAATGAGTAAAAGATATAAAATAAATACATCTTTAAAGCCAAGGGTTTTATAATGCCTGCACTCCCCAAAACAATAATTCAGGCCAACCGTGTTGCATAGTTCCTCAGAATGGCTGCAAAGCCTCAAGCCAAATTTTAAAATTCTCCCTGTCAAAGACCGTATCCTGTGTGGTTTAGGTGCATTGATCGGTCTGGCACTGTCGTCTTTAATCAGCCTGTGGGCACTGGGTGATTTTCAGGCCTGGTATATCGCGCCGATGGGTGCTTCGTCGGTATTACTGTTTGCCGTACCTGCCAGTCCGCTGGCCCAGCCATGGAATATGGTGGTTGGAAATACTATTGCTGCGATCGTGGGGGTGAGCTGTACTTTACTGTTTCCCAGCCTGACCCTGGCATTCAGTCTGGCCGTAGCAATTGCGATTATATTGATGCTAAGCACTGATTCTCTACATCCACCAAGTGGGGCGGTTGCGATTACAGCGGTACTGGGCGGCAATGCCATTCATGAGCTGGGCTATGCTTTTGTGTTCTATCCGGTCTTGCTGAACTCGGTACTGTTGATGGTGGTAGCGATTGTATTTAACCGGATGTTGGGTAAGGCTTATCCGCAACAGCTGCAGATTAATACCCGTTCTAAAGATCCAACCCCGACCCAGAAAGTGACGATTCAGCCGCAGGATATTCAGGCTGTACTTGATCAACAGACCCAGTTACTGGATATCAGTGAATATGACCTGCAAAAAATTATTCTGGAAGCACAGAGCAAGGCCAGTGAACGTGCTGACAGCCCGTTCCTGTGTCAGGATATCATGAGTAAAGACGTTGCCAGCTTGCAGGAAAGTGATGATATCCGGCATGCCTTGGCGAAATTCCGACAGATGAATCTGATGAGCCTACCGGTAGTGAATGCGGAAAAGAAACTGGTTGGAACCTTGGCGATGTACCAGCTGGTGGAATGGTTTGAGCGTGCCACCGATATTCGCAGTGGCTGGGAATCTGAAGTCGGACATATTATGAGCCGGAAGGTGGTGACTGTACAGCCAGGCCAGCCGATTCAGGACCTGGTGCCGTATTTCGTTGAGCGTTCCTTTAATTATATTCCGGTACTGGACGAAGGTCAGCTGGTCGGTATCATTAGCCGTGCTGACATGATTGCTGCTTTATATCAGGAGTTAAATCATTTCAAGCTGAGTGCCTGATCTGGACGGATGTAGATCTATCTTCGAAAATGAAAAAGCACGCCGTAGCGTGCTTTTTTAATCCATTCATCTTTAGAGAAAGAACCAGTAAATAAATAGCGATACCAGGAAAATACACATGATGTTGAGGACAAAGCCAACTTTCATCATTTCCGACTGCTGAATATAACCGGTACCAAAGACAATCGCATTCGGCGGTGTTGCTACAGGCAACATGAAAGCACAGGATGCGCCGATCCCAATCACAATCACCAGAATTTCTTTAGGCATTCCCATCTGATCGGCAATGGCGGCAAAGACCGGCACCAGTAGTGCAGCGGATGCGGTATTACTGGTAAATTCGGTCAGGAAAATGATGAAGGTTGCTACCACAAAGATAATCACTAAAGGTGAAGTATCACCAAAGGTATTTGCCAGAGTTTGCCCCAAGACCAGAGAGCTGCCTGAATCTTTTAAAATGGCACTCAAGGTCAGGCCGCCGCCAAACAGATAGAGCACGCCCCAGTCGGTATTCTCTGCAATCTGCTTCCAGGTTGCGGTACCTAAAATTGCCACCATACATGCGGCCAGAATCGCAATCCAGGTATCTGGCTGGCTGATTCCAAAGTTCTCGGTCAGCTTTTTACTGAAAATCCAGGCCAGGGCAGTACAGATAAATAGCACCATTGCGGCAATACGGCTGCGGGTCCAGGGAATATCTTCAGTGACAAACTGCACTTTGTGATTCAGCTTGGGACGCAACACCAGATACAGACTGATCAGCATCGCAGGCAAGATAATGAACATCATTGGCAAACCAATTTTCATCCAGTCTGCAAAGTCATAACCCAGCGCTTTGGCAGCAATGGCATTTGGTGGTGAACCTACAATTGTACCTAGACCACCAATACTGGCGGAGTAGGCAATCCCAAGCAGAATAAATACGAAGGTTTTACGTTCTTTCTCGACATCCAGATGCGAAAGTAAACCCAGCGCCAGCGGTAACATCATGGCTGCGGTAGCGGTATTGGAAATCCACATGGATAGGGCGGCAGTCACGGCAAAAATGGCCAATACTGAAATACCCAAATGTCCACCGGATAAGGAAATAATCCACATGGCAATTTTCTTGTCCAGCTTCTGGATATGCAGCGCCGTTGCCAGTGCAAAACCGCCAAAAAACAGGAAAATAACCGGATCGGCAAAGGTGGTTAAAGCAGCTTGTGTGGTAATGGGTACCAGCGCATCGCCGTCGGCCATCGGCATGGCTAACAGTACTGCCAGTATGGGAATCAGCAGGGCAGTAATAGTGATATGAATTGCTTCTGTCAGCCACAAAATACCAATAAAAGCCAGCAGAGCCAAACCTTTGCTAGCATTCTGGTCATAAGGTAAAACCTGATATAGGATAAAGGCTACAATGGCCGCGATGATAATCAGGATCCATCCTTTCATTACGCCTTTGGGCATAACGTTGGTGGGGGTGGCAAGGTTTTGACTTGTCATACGCACACTCCTTGTTTTTATACAGCTAATTTTTATGAAGAATCTTTCTAATCCTAAAGCGGTTTGATTACAAATTATACTAATTTAAAAAAAGATGATTTGAATGTTGTAATAATGCAGTACTCTGCCATAGAGCCTGTATGCCTAAAACCATCAATAAGCCCAAGACTAAAAATTTAAAATGCCGCTGTGACAGGCGATGGCGGATTTTTCCGCCAATCCAGACGCCAATCAAAGCAAAAATGGTAATACCGATCAAAATGGATTGTTGTTGTGGATTAATCTGGATCAGGATTGGGAACAATAAAAGTAACTGGATCAGTTTACTGACAATAAAATTCAGGTTGCTGATAATGACGATATCGGTCTTGCTGAGCTGGCTGCTAAGCAGGTACATCATCAGGAAAGGAGCCATGGCATTGGTCGCTCCACCAATCACACCAGCCAATAAACCAAAACACACCATACTCAGAATATGCGGGTTGCTCTGAAAAGGTTTGGAGCGAAGCTGATCTAGTACATAAAATATAATCACTGTCCCTAACAGCAGTTTGAGATAGCCTTCATTCAGCCACAGCAGCAGTTTAACTCCGAGCAAACTGCCAATCAGGCTGCTTAAAATCAATGGCCAATAATGTTTGAGATAATAGCGAATGCTCTGCAGCAGACTGTGCCGCGGATCAGCATTCAGCATCAACAGATTCAGGAGCAGGCAGGGAAAAATGACCAGGGTCACTGCCAGACTCAAGGGATATTGGCTGGATAGCACCGCAGTACTCATCATCGGGAAGCCAAACCCACTCAAGCCATGCAGCAGTGCTGCTACAGCACATAAGCACAGTACAATCCATTCAGCCTGTGTCATCCTGAATCCATTTCAAGGAGTTTTTAACTAAGTTATAGAGAAATCAGCCGGTTGGCAAAGGCTAGAGAAATAATTTAACAATTTATTAAATCGCCTGAAGCAGGCAAAAAAAAGCTGTGGTCATTAGGGGAAATGCCACAGCGCAAAAGGGAATTACTATTTACTCTATAAAAAGGAAACTTACAGCGGATCTTTATTTACATCACGAATTGGTCGTTGATAGCCCGTAGACTGATGCGGCGTATGTTCAACCATAGCTTGCTTTTTTGGCATGATCAGCCAAAGTACAAGATAAACCAGGATACCTGGGAAAGCGGCACTCATTATAGAGATCACCACGAAAATCAGACGCAGTAAATTTGCATTCCAACCAAAACGTTCAGCAATACCACCCATCACACCTGCAATCATGTTCGAGCGGTTAGAGCGATATAAACCAACATTGGCCATTCAGGTCTCCTTAATAATTAAGATAAAAGAACAACGACGTTCCTCTTAAAATATGGAGCTAAGTCATTATTTTTAAAGTGTCTAAATAAAATTTATTCGTAAATTTATGTAAATTGGGATTAAGTATTTTTCTCGGAATCTTTAACATGAAGACGAAGGTTCCTGAATTTAATAATAATCTCCTGCCTTTGATTTTATAAAAATGCTTGGCTGTTCATAATCTGGTTGAATTAAATGAAATTTAAGGTGTTTAAAGTTTTCAAGAGACTGGAGTATCAGCTCGGTGTGATATTGCTGGGTACACTCGGGCTGGTGGGGTGTGAGCGTCATTCGGGTAAACCGATCAGTGATACTGAACTTGAGTTGCACCATAAAGAGGAGGTAGCTGTTTCTCTCGCTAATCAAGCGCTAGATGAAAGTACTCAAGCCAAGAAACTGACTGATATTGCTGGTCATGCCACTTTCAGAGAGGAAGATGGCTTTAATGGGCAGCCTATTCCAGATTATGCGGTTGACTTCGTGGGACGCTATTACACGGAAGTCAGTTGTAATGATGGTTTTTCTCCCTGCAAAAATGGCAAGGCAATGTTTATTCTCACCCTTGCCCCGAATGGTCTGGTATATCGCAGTATCTTGCAACATGGTCAGGTATTTACCTTCCAAAACCAGATGGCGACACCTTATTCAACCTATCGTAAAGACCGTTGGGAATTGAATCCCACCCGTAAGGAGCTGGTGGTCTACCGTAAAGAGGGCCTGGTTTTGTATTATACTGTCAAAGACAATACCAAGCTGGTGATGAATATTGAAAAAACCCAGAAAGAGAATCGTCAAGAGCTGATGGATCAGCACTACGTGCTGCCACGTATAGCCTATGAACTGGTAAAAGATGTTGATAATCAATTGCCTTCGCCACAATAAGGCGAGGGGAGACTAAGAAAACTCACAAAAATCCTGATGCGTTGACATAGCCCAGATACAGATAAAAAATTATAAGACGATTAAAAGAAAACTGTAGCTTGGTGGTTGTGTAGGACTTGAAACCACGCCCCATAGCTTAAGAAGCTCTTGCTCTAGCAACTGGACTAATAACGCACAAATATATCTAAAATAATCCCGGCATATTTTAAAATGAAGAGAGCAAGAATTCAGAAAAGACAAATCAAAGCCGTGATCGGTTGATGATCTTGATTGGAATATACAGGTATTATGATCTTCGCAGAATGGAAGAAAAATGGTGGGTCGTCCGCGACTCGAACGCGGGACCAACGGATTAAAAGTCCGCTGCTCTACCAACTGAGCTAACGACCCTGAGGAGTAGAAATGATGAAGATCATTTTTACGACGCAAGATTTGGTAATTGCGCTATCCCGAAGGATAAGATGGTGGGTCGTCCGCGACTCGAACGCGGGACCAACGGATTAAAAGTCCGCTGCTCTACCAACTGAGCTAACGACCCATATCATTTGATGGAGCGTATTGTAGCAAGATATGAAATCAGCGCAAGTAAAAAATAACAAAGTTGCCCATGTTTGATTATAAATGCAACAAATTGAATTTATATACACAAAAAATAGGCAACTTCAGCACTTAGAAGCGATATTGATAGGCCTGGATGTTAGTAAAAACTTCTGCCGTTACATCGCAATAAGCATCTGCTCCCGGTAAGCACACCAGTAAACGCTCATCAGTCTTGCTTGGATCAAATGCTTGCTCTTTCAATTTATTTTTCTGGTATTTAAAAGTACCAGTGGTTTCAACCTGTTGCTGTATACGCAGGAATACCGGAACCGAATAAGCAGGCAGACATTTCTTGAAACAGTTCAACATCTCTTTCAGATCGGTATCGTTCAGTTCAGCTTCAGGTTTCAGCGTAATGGCTGCCATACCGGCGCGACCATTGGTGTTTGGAATTTCCACCCCATACACCACAGCCTCTACAATCTTATCATACTCGGTCAGCATGTTTTCCACTTCGGTCGTCGATACATTTTCACCTTTCCAGCGGAAAGTATCCCCCAAACGGTCGACAAACTGCGCATGACGGAAACCGATGTCGCGGACCAGGTCGCCGGTATTGAAATAGGCATCACCTTTGCAGAACACATCTTTCATAATGACAGACTTATTCTTTTCCGGATCGGTATACCCATCAAATGGCGAACGACGGGTAATTTTACCAATCAACAGACCTGTTGTGCCTTTTTTGACGCGTTTACAGTGACCTTTGACATCACGTACCGGCTCGTTTTTGTCTTTATCGAATTCAACAATCGCATACGGAGTTGGGGAGAATCCGACAGTATTGTCGAAATTGAACACATTGCTGAAACCGACATTGCCTTCACTGGATGCATATAGTTCAAGTACTTCTTCAATACCGAAACGGTTTTTGAACTTATCCCAGATATTTGGACGCATACCGTTACCGATCATTTTCTTGACGCGGTGACCTTTTTCCAGCTCTGAAGAAGGTGCATCCATCAGGTAACGGCAAAGTTCCCCGACATACCCGATTGCAGAAGCATCAAATTTTTGTACATCTTTCCAGAATGAAGAGGTCGAGAATTTACGGCGGATTGCAAATGTCCCTGCACCGGCAATCACACCACACCAGCATACCACCATGCCCGTCGCATGATACAGTGGCAGGGTGCAGTACATCACATCCTCTGTACCCAAGTTAAGCACATGACCATACGTGCCATAAGCAAGGGTCCAGCGGCTATTGGTAAAGATTACGGCTTTCGGCAGACCAGTAGTGCCGGAAGTGTAGATGTAGAACAGACCATCTTTACCTTGCACACTATGTGTTGTTGATGGATTGAATTTCGGGAAAGTATCAATGACTTCAGCAAGATTGATAAAACCTTCAGGTGCCTGACCAGGATTTTGCTGGGTAGGCTGATCGGCAAACCAGTGGAAACGGTCCGCCGCGATATTCAGTTCATCACGGATCTCGGCAACCGCAGCGTGACATTCATCACCCACGATGACTGCAATCGGTTTGACCAGATTAATGCTATGTGCCAGCACTTTACCGACCTGTGAAGTATTCAGCAGGGCAATGGTCACACCAAGCTTGGCCAGACCAATCACGCTGGCGACCATTTCCGGGCGGTTCTCGACCATCAGGGCAACGACATCGCCTTTTTTCGCACCTAGCGACAGGTAGTAATGTGCAATCTGGTTGGCCCAGCCATTCAGTTCTGTATAGCTAAAGCTCTGGTCTTCAAAACGCAGGGCAATACCTTCCGGGTTGCGCTGTACCGCTTTTTCAAAAGCGAGACCCAAACCTGCAGCAGTATTTGGGGTACGTAAATAAGCCTGCCTAAGCCCATTGACCAAGTTCGGCACTTTTTTCAGGAAAGCGGGGATTTTGGCTGCGACATCAGCAATACCAATCAGATCATGTTGTGTGGTTTGGCTCATGGGAATCCTATTTCTTTTACGTATCCGATACGTGCACTGAATATGCAATAACTGTCCGTTGTAGTTTTAATGGTTGATTTAAAGAGTAATCAACCTAATTTGACAAAATCTAGCAAAAAAAACCTAGTCACCGAAATGACTAGGTTTTTTTTAGTTACTGCAATTGGGCGAATTATGACTCAGTTGCAGTATTGGCTTTCTTCGGTGGACGGCCACGTGGGCGACGCGGACGGGCAGGAGATTTCTCTGCTTTTTCCGCTTCTGTTTCCACTGTTTCTGCTTTTGCTTCAGCTGCATTTTCAGCGGCTGATGCTTCTTCTTCAGCGGCAGCAACTGGTGCTTTAGCTGTAACAGGTGCATTTTCAGGCTGTTCTGTAGCTTCTGGCTCAGTTTGAGCTGCTGTTACTGCAGTCTCAGGTTGATCAGCAACTAAAGGTTTAACAGGCTCGTCAGTTCTTAGAACTTCAATCGTCTCAGCTTGTTGTGCTGCCACAGCCTGAGCTTCAGCAGCGGGTTCAGTCGGTTTTTCTTCCGGTTGAGCTGCCTGTTTTGCTTGTACAAGTGCCTGTTCCGCAGCAAGTTTTGCTAGACGACGACGCTCACGTGGATCGTTAGCTACACGCTTTTCTGACACAGGTTTTGGTGGAGTCAGATCCAGTACCGGAGCAGGTTCTGGTTCAGGCTGAGCCTTGTTCACCTCTACATCACGCGTCACCGGTTTTTTCTCGGCGGTCACTGCTACAACAACAGTTTCATTGTATTGCTGCGTGAACTTGTCCAGTGCACGGTTGAAGGTCGCCATCAGGCCGAACTGCTCAATCAGTACTGAACAGTCTTCACCGTACACATGACGGATCAGGCTGCCTACGGTGTACTGACCAAGTGTCGGTACTTGTGAAGGACGAAGCTGAGCGGCCTGAGCCTGCTGACCTTGTGCAGCACGACGGTCACGACGACGTTGACGTGGGTCATTGCTGGCACGAGACTTTTCAGCTTTCGGCGTTACCTGCTCAAGCGCTGCTGCTGGAGCAGGGGCTTCAGTCAGATCAACCGCTTCAGTTTTCTCTTCCAGTTCTGCTGCCATCGTTGCTACGGCTGGTGCCTTTTCAGGTGCAGTTTCTTCAGTCGGAGTAGCCACTACAGGTGCTGTACCGTTCAGCGTTACGATTTCACTTTGGCCTTGATCGACATTCACCATCATAGCCGTTGGTGTAACGTCCTGACGCGGTGCATCAATCAGCTCTACGCGTACTTGACGTTCATTAGCTGCTGGAGCTTCAACTTGAACAGGTGCTTGAGGAGCAGCCGGTTGCTCATTCAGTACGCTTTGATCGCGGTGACGATTTGGGCGTTCTGGACGTTGCTGGTTGCGACGGTCACGACGTGGTACAGCATTTTGCTGTTCAGCTTGAGCATCCTGGTTGTGCTCTTGCTGATGGCGCGGGTTCTTACGCTTTTGCTCACGCTGTTCTTGACGCTGTTCCTGGCGAGACAACTGAACCACTTCTTCATGCACTTGTTGTGGTGCATTGTCATGTTGTTGTGGCTCGCGTTGCTCTTTGTGCTTGTTGTTGCGCTGTTTTTTATGGCTGCGTTGTGATTTTTCTTCACGTTCAGCCTTTTCAGCCTGATCACGCTCTGGCTTGTGTGCCACAGTTGATGGCGCAAGGTAAGCATTGCTACTTGGTGTAGTAACTTGTTGTGGGACGTGCTGCGGCGCCTGCTGTGCAGCAGGTGATGTAACCTGGCCGAACTGACCACGGCTGACTGCGCCATTATTTACCAGCTGTTCAATCGCAGCAGCTGCATTATTGGCAGTGCGAGATTGATCTACAGTTGCAGCCTGCTTTTGTACAAACAGGTTTTCTAACCAAGCACATGGGCTGGCAGCAGGTGCAGCAACTTGGGCAGGGGCCTGTTGGGCAACCGGCGCTTGCTGTGCAGTCTGGTTCTGATTTTGCTGGTTTTGATGTTGATTATTACGGCGTTTATTGTTTCTGCCATTGTTTTGTTGCTGAGTAGGCGCTGGTGCAGCTGCATGCGTATGTTGTTCTTCTTCTAAATGCCACTCAGAAGACTCATAACCCAGTTCTTTTTCACTTGAACGTGTTGCTTCAGTGCGTTCATAGCTAGTTGGTGCGAAACCTTCAGGATTATAAGAAATCTCGTAATGCGGCGTTTCCAGGTGCGGGTGCGGCAATACAGTCACACGTGTACTTGAAGTCTGTTCTAAGTAAACCAGGCTGTGACGCTTTTCATTCAATAAGAATGCAGCGATTTCAACCGGTACTTCAACCTGAACTTCACCATGACGTTCACGCAGAGCAATTTCTTCCACTTTACGCATGATTGAAAGCGATAAAGAACGCAGGTCACGCACCATACCTGTGCCATGACAGCGTGGGCAGACATAACCAGTGGCTTCTTCAAGCGAAGGACGTAAGCGTTGACGACTCATTTCCATCAGGCCAAAACGTGACAATTGACCAAACTGGATACGTGCGCGGTCACTTTGGGTTGCTTCACGCAGTTTTGCTTCAACCATGCGCTGGTTGCGGTCTTTGGTCATATCGATAAAGTCGATCACGACTAAGCCACCAATATCACGTAAACGTAACTGGCGTGCAATTTCTTCAGCAGCTTCAAGGTTGGTATTTAACGCGGTATCTTCAACATCCTGACCACGAGTCGATTTTGCCGAGTTGATGTCGATCGATACCAATGCTTCAGTCTGGTCAATCACGATTGAGCCACCTGAAGGAAGTTTTACTTCGCGTTCATAAGCCGTTTGGATCTGGCTTTCGATACCGAAGTGAGCAAATAATGGCTCATTTAAAGTATAGGTTTTGAGCTTGTCTAACTGACGTGGCATGACCGCTTTTACGAAGTTATAGGCTTCATTATAGGCTTGTTCAGAGTCAATCAGGATTTCAGCAACGTCGTCACGTAAATAATCACGGATCGCACGAGTTACTACGCCTGCTTCCTGATGAACCAGCATTGGTGATGGACCAGAGCTTGCAGTGCTTTGGATTTGCGCCCAAAGGTCAAGCAAGTGTTGAAGATCAAGTTGCAATTCTTCTTGAGAGCGGCCGATCCCAGCTGTACGTACAATCACGCTCATACCACGAGGTACATTTAAAGAGGCCAGCATCTCTTTCAGCTCTTCACGGACTGAACCCGAAATCTGACGGCTGATACCACCACCTTTCGGATTGTTTGGCATCAATACCAGATAACGACCAGCAAGAGAAATGAAAGTAGAAAGGGCAGCACCTTTGTTACCACGTTCTTCTTTTTCCACCTGAACCAGAAGCTCGGTGCCTTCAGTGATCAGTTCGCGGATATTCGAAGTTTGGCGAGGATCTGCTTTGTAGTAAGTATTGGCAATTTCACGCATCGACAAGAAACCTTGACGACCCGCACCATATTCAACAAATACAGCTTCTAAAGAAGGTTCTACGCGAGTCACGTGACCTTTATAGATATTAGATTTCTTTTGTTCACGGGTACGATTCTCTAAATCGAAATCGTAAAGACGCTGACCAGTGACAAGTGCAACGCGAATCTCTTCGGCATGTGTTGCATTAATCAACATACGTTTCATGGGTGTAACACCTTATAGTGATACACAGCAAAAAATCGCTATACACGTAGCGAACATCACACATCACGGATCAATGGCTCAAATCTGCAATGAATTTCATTGTGGTTTGAGTCTTTTATTCCCAGCGTCTATTTTGATATAGATCAGCTTTGGTTTTGATTCACGTATTGATGATGGCAATACGGCTTCAATCTTTAAACGATTAAAGTCACCTGAACGCTTCACTGGCGGACGAGCGGTGCATTGGATGTGAGTAACTTTCACTGTCACATTGCTCGAAGATCATCCCTTCTTTATAGATAGAGTGTCTTGATACGGAATTATCGTCGTACCTTTACAAACTGTGCAGATCCAATGCATCAAACGCTGTAGCCTGAAGTCGTCTTCAGGGTGCGACTAATCTGATGTGTATCAGTTTACGTTTAAAAGCCAACTAGGTTGGCGACATATTTTTTCAGACAAACTGATTTATGTACCTGAGGTACAATTAAACGCAACAGTTTGCTTTTTTGCCGATATAATAAGCCTTCGGCGTCGGCATAATTCTTTTGGGACCTTCCCGTATTATGTGAGGGTTTAATTGAATGATCATGTACAGAAATAAATCTGTCATGCACCAACTTTTACTCACAAACGATGGTTTCCGTGCGCTGACTATATCAAACCTTGAATCATCTGCCTATGGGCTAAGCTTATGTTTCTTGTGTAAAGCATAGCCTAAGTGGTCATTTATTAATCAATTTCAATCAATTTTTAGGTCATAGTAACTGTATGAATTCTACGCAACAATGGCAAAACGTCACGTGGTTTGAGGTGGATGAGCACCAAGATGGACAGCGAATCGATAATTTCCTGTTTAGCCGTCTGAAAGGTGTACCAAAAAGCCGCATCTATCGTTTGATTCGTGAAGGCCAGGTTCGCGTTAATAAAAAACGAATTAAGGCAGAAACTAAACTGGCCATTGGTGACCAAATCCGTGTGGCACCAATACGTTATGAACAAAAAGATGAATCTGCTGCACCGGTTTCTGACAAGGTCGCTCAAGGTCTGTTGGCACGTGTAATCTATGAAGATGAAGGTTTGATAGTTGTCAATAAACCTTCCGGGATTGCAGTACATGGCGGTAGCGGTGTGGCCTATGGCCTGATCGAAGGTCTGCGTGCTGCAACAGGTAAAAAATACTTGGAGCTGATTCATCGTATTGACCGTGATACTTCAGGTCTGGTGATGATCTCGAAAAAACGTAGTGTGCTTAAAACTCTGCAAGATTTATTACGTGAACATAAAATTAAAAAAACTTATGCGGCAGTCGTGAAAGGGCAAGTAAGTCTGGATAAGCAACTTATTGATGCACCTTTACACCGTTATGAGCTGTCTAATGGTGAACGTCGTGTCCGTGTTTCTAAAGAAGGTAAGGATTCGAAAACCCAGTGGAATGTAGCAGAACGCTTTATGCATGCCACACTGGTCTATGCATCTCCGCTTTCTGGTCGTACCCATCAAATTCGTGTACATGGTTTAAGCATTGGTCATCCGCTGGTGGGTGATGAAAAGTATGGTCATGAGACGGAGTATCGTGGGCCAAAACCACGCCGTTTATGTTTGCATGCCATGCGTCTGGAGATTCCGGGTTATCCGACCATTGAAGCGCCATTGCCAGAAGATATGCAGAGTCTGGTGGCACAACTTCGTGCGCAGAAGGCGGATAAAGTGGTTACAGCTGCAGAAGATGATGAGTAATTTTTATTTTTTAATTAATCCTCTCCCTAACCCTCTCCTTTAAAAAGGAGAAGGAACGGTACTAATTAAATAGCAATATTTAATCAAAAGTTGATTCATTATTCGACTGTATTTGTTCTTTAGTGAAGGCATTGGTTTGATAATGAAAAATTCCCTCTCCTTGTAGGAGAGGGCTAGGGAGAGGTGATAATGCCTTTTCTCTGAATCAAATCTAGGAAATCTTTATGAACTCACCTGTAAAACTGGTCATTTTTGATTGGGATGGCACTTTGTTTGATTCAGTTGGTCAAATTGTGGCTAGCCTGCAGTTTGCCGCGCAGCAATTTAATCAACCGCTGACCGATGCTAATGCCAAAAGTATTATCGGTTTAGGTCTGCCGGAAGTCGCACAACGATTATTCCCAGCTGTGCCAGAATTGCATGCGGATATTTTGCAGGCTTATTCAGAACATTATGTAGCGAACTCTGTTGAGGATGCCTGGTTTGAAGGTGTATCTGAGATGCTATACGCATTAAAAGATCAAGGGATTAAACTGGCTGTCGCTACAGGTAAAAGCCGTAAAGGGTTGGACCGTGTATTAAAGCAGACCAATAGTCTGGAACTCTTTCATGCGACTCGTGCTGCCAGTGAAACGCGTTCTAAACCAGATCCTTTAATGTTGGCTGAAATCCTGGCAGAAACTGGTATACATGCCCATGAAGCGATTATGGTGGGGGATACCTCTTATGACCTGGAAATGGCGCTGAATATTGTCATGCCAAGTGTAGGCGTAAGTTATGGTGTGCATACGTCAGAGACTTTAGCGAAGTTTAATCCGCTGTCGATTGTGAATGATGTCAGCAGCTTACATGAGTTTTTATTGGCTAAAGTCCAATGGAAGGAAGCGATTTAATTCAGTATGCTGGGTTTTATCAAATGACAGACAATTTATACAGTTTAAATGTCTGTCATTGAATTAAATTCGCGCATTTAGTCTAATCTTTTAGTCTAAAGCTGCAAACTTGATCAATTTGAACGACCAAAATTGTTGAGAATTTCACTCGGTATTTTTCTATTAAAATTAATCAAATTATTGTTTTATATGAATTAACATAAGAAATATTTATAGCTATTAGCTATAGCGAAAAATAAAATAACTATTGGCATTCATTCATTAATTTTCCGATTCTTAGACTGTTTATTTTTATGCTCTTTTCAGAATCCGCCACTTTTCCAAATTGCAGAACGTTTTTTGCTCTTGGTCTGGCTCGGTTCTGGATTCCAGTATAAACCTCATTTTTGCAGTTTAAGGAAACATTGATGTCGAATTCTGCTGTCGTTGAATCAGTTGCTCAAGCACTCCGTAGCGCTGAATTATCAAAAACTGCGATCACACCGATTCGCCCACAGCTGGGTGGCGAGAGTGCTGACGTGGATATCGCCTATGCCGTTCAGGAAGTGAATACAGCACGTGCATTGTCTGAAGGCCGCCGTTTGGTCGGTCGTAAAATTGGTCTGACCTCTAAAGTGGTTCAAGCACAACTAGGTGTGGATCAGCCTGACTTCGGTATGTTGTTTGCCGACATGGCCTATGGCGATGGTGAAGCGATTCCTGCAGGTGTTTTGATTCAACCTAAAGTTGAAGCGGAAATCGCATTGGTGATCAAAGAAGATTTAACCAAAGAAAAACATACTTACGCAGACATTATCAGTGCAACTGACTATGCACTTCCTGCAGTCGAAGTGGTTGATAGCCGTATCGAAAACTGGAAAATCA
This sequence comes from Acinetobacter sp. CIP 101934, assembly GCF_000369585.1. NCBI lineage: Bacteria > Pseudomonadati > Pseudomonadota > Gammaproteobacteria > Moraxellales > Moraxellaceae > Acinetobacter > Acinetobacter sp. CIP 101934. Next base: position 543,351 of record NZ_KB850094.1, read on the forward strand.
GTTTAATCGACACTGTTGCAGACAACGCATCTTCAGCGGCTTTTGTATTGGGTTCACGTCCTGTGAAACTCGACAACCTTGACCTTGTAAATTGCAAAATGACCATGACTCGCGCAGGTGAAGTGGTGTCTCAAGGCATAGGTAAAGCATGTCTTGCAAACCCGTTGAATGCCGCAGTTTGGTTGGCTGACGAAATGGTACGTCGTGGCCGCCCATTGCTTGCAGGTGACATCATTTTAACGGGTGCGCTTGGTCCAATGGTTGTCGCAAATGCAGGCGACGAATTTGTCGTTGAGATTGAAGGCTTTGGTTCAGTAACAGCTGCTTTTGCTGCTGAATAATCGAATATTGAGAGTACATTCATGAAAAAGATTAAATGTGCAATGATCGGTCCAGGTAATATTGGTACGGATTTGCTTTACAAGTTACAACGCAGCGAATGGTTAGAACCAGTATGGATGGTGGGTATTGACCCAACTTCTGAAGGTCTTGCGCGTGCAGCGAAAATGGGTTTAAAAACTACTGCTGAAGGTGTAGATGGTCTTCTTCCTCATGTAATTGAAGATGACATCAAAATTGCATTCGACGCAACATCTGCCTACGTTCACGCTGAAAACAGCCGCAAGTTAAATGAACTTGGCGTGCTCATGATTGACTTAACGCCTGCAGCGATTGGTCCATTCTGCGTACCACCAGTGAACCTTGAAGCATTGCTTGCAGCTGGCGAAGTGCCAAACGTAAACATGGTAACTTGTGGTGGTCAGGCAACAATTCCAATGGTTGCTGCAGTATCTCGCGTTCAACCTGTTGAATACGGTGAAATCATTGCAACTGTATCGACTAAATCTGTTGGTCCTGGTACACGTAAAAACATTGATGAATTTACGCGTACAACTGCAGGCGCAATTGAGAAAGTTGGTGGTGCGAAACAAGGTAAAGCGATCATCATCATTAACCCGGCTGAGCCACCACTGATGATGCGTGACACTGTTCACTGCTTAGTTGAAGGTGAACCAGATCAAGCGGCGATCACTGAATCAGTACACGCGATGATTAAAGAAGTTCAAAAATATGTACCAGGTTACAAACTTGTAAACGGTCCTATTTTTGACGGTAACCGTGTTTCAATCTTCTTAGAAGTAGAAGGTCTTGGTGACTTCTTGCCGAAATATGCAGGTAACTTAGACATCATGACAGCAGCAGCTGCGCGTACTGCAGAAATGTTTGCTGAACACGTTTTCACTAAAGAAGCTTAAGGAGCAACCACATGTCTAAGATTATTGTTCATGATATGACTTTACGTGATGGTATGCACCCACAGCGCCATCAAACCACTGTTGAGCAAATGATTGCCATTTCAACCGCACTTGATGATGCCGGCGTACCTTTAATTGAAGTAACGCACGGTGACGGATTGGGTGGTTCATCAGTGAACTACGGTTTTGCTGCTGCAACGGATGAAGAATATCTGTCTGCTGTTGTACCACGTATGAAGAACGCAAAAGTATCTGCATTACTTCTTCCTGGTATCGGTACGGTTGACCATTTGAAAATGGCACATGAAATTGGTGTATCTACCATTCGTGTGGCGACGCATTGTACTGAAGCGGATTGTTCGGAACAGCACATTACCGCTGCACGTAAATTAGAAATGGATACAGTGGGCTTCTTGATGTTAGCTCACATGGCTTCACCTGAAAAATTGCTTGAAGAAGCAAACAAGATGGTGTCTTACGGTGCAAACTGTATTTATGTGACTGACTCTGCAGGTTATATGCTTCCTCAAGATGTAATCGATCGCGTAGGTCACTTACGTCAACACTTGGATCCAAGCATCGAACTTGGTTTCCACGGTCACCATAACTTAGGTATGGGTGTATCAAACACTGTTGCTGCTGTTCAAGCAGGTGCGGTACGTGTTGACTTAGCGTCTGCTGGTCTTGGTGCTGGTGCGGGTAACACACCACTTGAGCTGTTTATTGCTGTAGCAAACCGTATGGGTATGGACACTGGCGTTGACTTGTTCAAAGTACAAGACGTTGCTGAAGACCTTGTGATTCCAATGATGCACAACCCAATTCGTGCAGACCGTGATGCGGCAACTTTAGGTTATGCGGGTGTTTACTCTTCATTCCTGTTGTTCGCGAAACGTGCTGAAGCGAAATATGGCGTTTCTGCGCGTGAAATCCTGATGGAACTTGGTCGCCGTGGTACGGTTGGTGGTCAGGAAGACATGATCGAAGATTTGGCATTAACAATGGCGAAAGCACGTGAGCTTCAAGCTTAATTGTTAAAACGCAAGTTTTAAAAAAGCGTCCGAAAGGGCGCTTTTTTATTTTTAAATTTAAAAATATTTAAGCAACACAATTAAAAATAAATTTAGAAATAACTTATGTATGCTGTCGTACATAAATATTTGAACTGCGAAATAAATCCCCTGAATTAAATATCTATCATATTTTTTATAAATACAACTTATAGTTTTTGGGTATTATAAAAAGCCTTAAACGTAAAAACGATTAAAAAATAGATTTTAAAGAGTTTATATATTTTTTAATCTTGAATTTGAAATATAGAACAAAGAGTTATTTTCATTGTTTAGTAAAATAATAAAAAATATCTAAGATTTTAAAAATATTAAAGAAATGATAAATATATTCAAATAAATCCAGAAAAATAATTGGGATCAAAAAGTTAATACTGTGGTCGGATTTTAAATAAATACGTTGTTCAGCATGATGCAGCCATTACTTCTTATGTTGGTTAAGGACAAAGAAAATGCGTCGTCATAATTTATGGATAGCAATCATTGCTGCAACAGCGACTTTAGGAACAACAGCTGCTCAAGCTGATTTTATTGACGACAGTAACGTTCAATTAAAATTTAAGAATTTTTATTTAGAACGTAATTATGATAATGAATCTCAAAAAAACTATGGTAACTGGACGCAAGCGGTAACACTAGATGCTAAGTCTGGTTATCACGATATCGGTGGTGGGGTTCAGGTAGGTGCCGATCTATTAGGACAATATGCCGTAGGTTTGAAATCTCCTGATAATGTGAATGATATTCACATGCCATATAGCAACAAAGATCAGAAGACTGAACGTGATAATGCCAAGTTGGGCATAACCTTAAAAGCAAAAGTTGGTCAAACTGAATTGAAAGTAGGTGACTTACAACCCATGTCACCAGTGGTGTTCTTTGATCCATCTCGTCAATTGCTAACGACCTATAGTGGCGCATGGTTAGAATCTAAAGATATCAAAGACACTAAACTGACCTTGGCTTATATTGATGGTATTAATGCGCGTTATGATAATCAATATCAAAATTTAACGCTGTTCCCGCAAAATGATTTTGCTAAAGCTGAAGCTGCAGGTCTATCCACTGATGACGGTATGTATATCTTAGGAATCGACCATCAATTCACACCTAAATTTACTGGTAGCTATTGGTATGCCGATGTGACCAATATCTATAAACAGCATTATGTAGCTACAGACTATAAAATAACTATCGGTGAAAAGACTAAGCTCGATGGACACGTTCGCTACTTTGATAACAGTGAATCTGGTGACAAACTTTATGGCAATATCGATAGCCAGGCGGTTTCTGCAGGCCTAAAAGTAAATCAGGGTGCTCATACAGTTCATTTGGGCTATCAACAAATGTTTGGTGATCATGGTACGAGAGCCACTATGTTCCCGACTCTGGGCGGATGGGTTCCACAACCATATTTAGACAACTGGTCTGTAGCAAGTTTTATTCGTAAAGACGAAAAATCATGGAGTCTCGGTTATACCTATGACTTCTCAGAGCTGGGTGTGAAAGGTTTAACTGCAACTTTACGTCATTTTGAAGGATGGGACGTAGATAATGGTGCTGGCAATGAGCGTGGTAAGGAAGATGAAAACAATGTAATTGTTAATTATGTTGTTCCTGAAGGTAAATTAAAAGGCTTAGGTCTCCAATACATGTTCATCGATACCAACTATGACAATATTGCAGGTGGCTTTGATTTGCAGGAACATCGTATTGCAACAACTTATACCTATAAATTCTAAAATTGAGAATTTAAAAGAGCGGTATACTAATACCGCTCTTTTTTATGTCATTTGAAATTTAAAGCCTGAGTATTCATAAGGAATTATTTTTAAAATAATTATATAAAACAATATCTTAAATTATATATTTTTTATAGTATGCAATCGTAATTTTGTATCAGTTGAGCTGTGCTAAGCGGTTAATATAAAGCTGTAAAAATTCATTTTTTAAAGAGTCAACTTGCCGTCGACCTCTGAATAGATGGACACGCAAGCTAAAGACTGTACGAGGAATCAACATGAGCACTGTTCAAATCCCTGATTATAAAACAGATCCATTCTTTGGCTTAGAAGACAAATGGATTGAAACTGCAGAAGGTGAGTTGACTCACTACCACGAAATTGGTGAAGGTACACCAATTCTATTCCTTCATGGTTCTGGTACTGGCGTATCTGCTGCTGCAAACTGGTGGTTGAACCTGCCTGCAATTGGTGAGCAAGCACGTTGTATCGCAATTGACACGATTGGTTATGGTCAAACTGTTGTTGCACCTAACACTGCTTATGGTATCCGTGCCTGGGTTGATCACGCGATCCGTACTCTAGATGCTCTTGGCATTGAAAAAACCTGGTTGGTAGGTAACTCTTTAGGTGGCTGGTTGGCATTCCAATTGGCACTGGATTATCCAGAGCGTGTTTTAGGTATTGTATCTATGGGTACCGGCGGTGCAAAACAGACTGCTGCACTGAAAGCACATGCAAATCCAGTATTGACCGAAGAAGGTATCAAAAAGACACTTTCTATGTTCGTTGTGAACAAAGACCTGATTACTGATGAATTGGTGAAAGTACGTTTTGCTTCTGCTGCAAATGACTATGCATCAAACCGTTTGATGGATGTTGTAGGGGCACGTGACCGTGACCGTTTCGAATTCCCGTTAGACTTCGAAAAGATGAAAGACATCACTGTTCCTGTACTTTTGATTCACGGTACTCAAGACGTGGTGATTCCAGTTTCTCGTACTTGGGACATCCTGAACATCGTGCCAAATGCTGATGCACATATTTTCAGCCAATGTGGCCACTGGTCTCAAGTTGAAAAAGCAGATGAGTTCAATACTGTCATTAAAAACTACCTGGCTGTTCACGGCGTAAAATAAGTCGTAGCTCGGTGAAAAAGGATGGCTGAAGCCATCCTTTTTTTATACTTAAAAAGATAAAATTAAATGCATTCAATGAGGGTGATTCTCATTAACCACTGATTTAGATTTAAACATAATTTGCACAATATCTTTGGCGTCTAAATCCTTTTTTCTTACCCTTAAAATCGCATTAGACTTAAGTTGTAAAAGCAGGGGGTGGTTTGAGTATTAAATAATCAATTTGGAAATTTTGATAGATTTTTTTAATACAGCAGTTGGCTGAAATATAGATTAAAACGTTAAATACAGATGTTTCTGTTTGATTAAAAAATACACATTTGAATTGGGGGAATAAAAAACGCGCCTCTGAGCTTGTCAGTAAGCGCGTCGGGATTAAGCTAAAGGCTTATTTTTACTGATCGCGATTAATATCGAGATAGAATACACGTGTCAGTAATTCAAGGAATTTCTTCACTGCAACCGAATTGCCATCTTTACGGTAGCTGACATACAGATCCAGATAAGGCAGTTCAACGTCTAAGGGACGAATCACCGTATTGTTCATGGTCAGTGGCGCGATATAGCCTGGCAGAATAGTACAACCTAAACCAATCCCGATCGAGTTGATGTTAAACAGAATATTGTCTGCTTTCTGCACAATATTAAATTCAATACCATTGGCTTTAGCGAAGTCCAGGATAGCATTGTGCAGCGTCAATGACTGTTCTGCTGAAGGAATAATAAAATCAATGCCATTGAGGGCTTTCACCGGAATACGGTCATATTTCGCAAGTGGATGATCTTTCGGAAGAATAAAGATTAACGGTTCACGAATGACAAACTGGCTTTCAATCTCGTCACTGTTGAAGTTATGACGGGTAAAGGTCAGATCTAGCTCACCTTTTTTGAGCAGTTTCATCTGTTCAGTGTTATTCAGGCTGAGCAGTTCAATTTTCAGGTCTGGATTTTGAACGCGCAGATTTGGCAGCACATAAGGGAAGATTTTCATCTCTGCTACAGGAACGAAACCAATGCGCAGCATCTGCTGCTTGGCTTGTGATACCTGGCGTGCCATGGCAATCGCTTTATCTGCTTGAGCCAGCGTCAGGCGTGCCTGTTCAAGGAATACAGCACCTTCCTCAGTGAGTTCGACTTTACGCTTAGTACGGTTGAGTAGCTTTACGCCGACATCTTCTTCCAGGTCTTTGATTTGCTGACTCAAAGAAGGCTGTGCCGTATAAAGTTTGAGTGCCGCCTTGCTAAAGTTCAGTTCTTCAGCAACGGTAATAAAGTAACGAAGATGTCGTAATTCCATAAAACTAGCCCGCCGAGTAATCCAAAAAATGTATTACTATAATTTTCAGGCAGTATAGTGCATAAGCAACTATATGGTGAAGCTTATTTTACCATTCACAAAGTAAATGAATGTGTCGTAAAAAAAGTGTTTTAATGGAGAATATCGCCAAGTGATTAATTGGTGAAATCTATTAATCAAAACAAAAAAAATATTTCCGCAAATTCACTCAAAAATCCATCATCGTTGAAAAGTTGAGTCTATTACTTTGTGCCATATCTGGTCACAGGAGAGCTTTTCATGAGTGGAAAAATTGATGTGCGCGAAATCGACGCTTTAGTCGATGCACAAAATGGACGTATCACGCCATCTATCTATACAGATCCTGACATTTACGAATTAGAACTTGAACGTGTCTTCGGTCGTACATGGTTGTTCCTTTGCCATGAAAGCCAGATTCCTAAGGCCGGTGACTTCTTCAATACCTATATGGGTGAAGATCCAATCATCGTGGCACGTCAAAAAGACGGCTCAATCAAAGCATTCTTAAACCAGTGCCGTCACCGTTCTATGCGTGTGAGCTTTGCTGACTGTGGTAATACACGTGCATTCACTTGCCCGTACCACGGCTGGTCATACGGTATTGACGGTTCTCTAAAAGACATTCCGCTTGAAGATCGTGCTTACCCACATGGTGCATGTAAAGAGCAATGGGGTCTGGTAGAAGTTAACCGCGTTAAATCATACAAAGGCCTGATCTTCGGATGCTGGGATGAAACTACGCCAGATCTAGAAGAATACATGGGCGATATCGCTTGGTACCTGGACGGTGTTGTCGATCGTCGTGAAGGCGGTACTGTGATCGTGGGTGGTGTACACAAATGGGAAATCGAGTGTAACTGGAAATTTGCAGCCGAACAGTTCGCATCTGACCAATACCACGCGTTGTTCTCTCACGCATCTGCAATTCAGGTACTTGGTGCAAAACCAGACGACGAATCTTCTAAGAAATTAGGTGCTGCACAAACTGCTCGTCCAGTTTGGGAAACTGCGAAAGACGCGATCCAATACGGTTCACGTGGTCACGGTTCAGGCTTCTTCTTCACAGAGAAACCAGATGCAAACGTATGGGTTGACGGTGAAGTAGCGAACTACTTCCGTGAAACTTACGAAGAAGTGAAAGAACGCCTAGGTGAAACTCGTGCGCTTCGTTTAGCGGGTCACAACACCATGTTCCCTACATTGTCTTGGTTGAACGGTACTGCGACTCTTCGTGTATGGCACCCACGTGGTCCAAACAAAACTGAAGTTTGGGCATTCTGTATCTGTGATGCGGACGCACCAGAAGATGTACAAGCAGCATTTGAACGTTCTGCAACTCGTGCCTTCGGTCCTGCAGGCTTCCTGGAGCAAGATGACTCTGAAAACTGGATCGAAATCCAAAAAGTTTTACGTGGTTACAAAGCGCGTCAAAACAAACTCATTATGGAAATGGGTAAAGGTAACGAGAAAGTACGTGAAGATGGTATCCCGGGTATCACTAACTATATTTTCTCTGAAACTGCAGCACGTGGTATGTACCGCCGTTGGGCAGATTTATTGATTCATGAAAAATGGGAAGACGTTGAAGCTGCGGCTGACGAATATGAGAAGGAGCTTATGAAATGAGTCAAATCAGTTTAGAACTTCATCACCAAATTAGTCAGTTCCTGTATCAAGAAGCCAAGCTTCTTGATGACTGGAAATTCCGCGAGTGGTTAGACACGCTAGCTGAAGATATTTCTTACACGCTACGTACTACACCAAACGCTCAAACGCGTGACCGTCGTCGTTCAGTTGAACCACCTACTACCTGGGTATTCAACGATACGAAAGATCTTCTGGAACGTCGTGTTGCACGTCTGGAAACTGGTATGGCTTGGGCTGAAGAGCCTCCATCACGTACCACTCACATGGTGAGCAACGTGATTGTTGAGCCAACTGAAGTTGAAGGCGAATACGATGTGTACGTGACATACCTACTGTACCGTACCCAGAAAGAGAAAGACGTTACGATTTACTGTGGTAAACGTCATGACAAGATCCGCAAAGTTGAAGGCGGCCTGGGCTTCCAGATCTTCAACCGTAAGATCACGCTTGACCAAGTTACCTATAACTCACATAACCTGAGTGTGTTCTTCTAATGAATAAGATTTTTGTTTGCCAAGTTGACGAATTAGACGAAGGCGAAGCGTTAAAAGTGGATTGCGGCGTAAACGGTATCGAAGCGCTTGCAGTATTCAACAACGGTGGCGAATTCTTCGCAATGAACGACCGCTGTTCACACGGTAATGCTTCTATGTCTGAAGGCTACCTTGAAGACGACGGTACAGTGGAATGTCCACTTCATGCAGCTCGTTTCTGTTTGAAAACAGGTCAGGCACTTTGCTTACCAGCAACTGACCCAATTCAAACATTCCCAGTTGTACTTGAAGATGGTGCGTTATACGTAGAGATGGCAGGAGAGTAATCATGGGTTGGCTACAAGGCGAAGTTGCACTGATCACGGGTGGTGGTTCAGGTCTCGGTTGGGCACTGGTAGAACGTTTCCTGGAAGAGGGCGCACAAGTAGCTGTTCTTCAACGTTCACAGTCTAAAGTCGATGCGCTGAAAGAACATTTCGGTGACCGCGTGCTTGCGATTGCCGGTGATGTGGCCAGCTATGAAGACAATGTCCGTGCTGTAAATGCGACTGTAGAGCGTTACGGTAAACTCGACTGTTTCGTAGGTAATGCCGGTATCTGGGATCATTACGCAGATATCGTCAATACATCTGGTGAGCAGCTAGAAAAAGCCTTTGATGAGATTATGGGAATTAATACCAAATCTCTGATCCTCGGTGCGAAGGCTGCACTGGATGCATTGATCGCTTCTGAAGGTTCTATCATATTTACTTTGTCTAATTCGGCACTGTACTCCGCTGGCGGAGGCCCTGTGTATACTGCATCTAAGCATGCCGGTGTGGGTATTATGAAAGAACTGGCCTACGAGCTTGCGCCTAAAGTACGAGTGAACGCCGTTGCGCCATCAGGTATGAATGTGAACATCAAAGGTGCTGCATCTTTAGGTCAGGAAAATCTTGGTCTGCTTGATGCACGTGATCCTGAGAAAATCGCACGTGGTATGCCACTGAATTTCTTACCTGAGCCGGAAGATATGACGGGTTCATATGTGCTCTTGGCATCTCGTCAAAATAACCGTCCACTGACTGGTGTTCTGATCAATGCAGAATGTGGTCTGGGGATTCGTGGTTTACGTCAACCACGTGCCGGTTTCTTTGACGAATAAAAATCTAGTCTGAAATGGACTTTTCGGCAGCCTGTTCTAAGGCTGCCTTCCTTTTAAGGAGTCTCTCATGGCCGTTAAACTTATTTGTGCATCGCACAGTCCTTTAATGGAATTTGCTTCACCGCAGGAAAAACGCAAAGAACAGGCTGTTCGTGAAGCGTTTGAAAAACTGTCTGCTGAAGTAAAAGCTTACGACCCAACCCTGATCATTACCTTTGGTCCTGACCATTTCAATGGTTTCTTCTATGACCTGATGCCAAGCTTCTGTGTGGGCATTCGCGCGACTGCTGCAGGGGACTGGGACTATGGTAAAGACAATGCACACATTGATGTACCTGAAGACAAAGCACTGGGCTTGGTCCGTCGTGTACTCGATGAAGGTGTGGACGTTGCGTATTCTTACCGCATGCAAGCCGACCATGGCGTGACTCAGCCATTGCACTTCCTGTGCGAAGGCAAACTTGATCGTTATCCAACGATTCCAATTTTCATTAATGGCGCTGCAGCACCAATGCCAACCACGAAGCGTACCATCGCTTTAGGCCGTGCTGTAGGTCAGTTCATCAAATCTCTGAACCTTGAAAATGAGCGTGTACTAGTTCTGGGTACAGGTGGCCTGTCACATGATCCACCGACTCCGCAAATGGGTTCTGTGCCACCAGAAGTGGAAGAGTTCCTGATTGCTGGTCGTAACCCGACACCTGAAGCACGTAACGCGCGTCAGTCAAAAATCATTGCAGTGGGCCAGAAACTGGCAGCGGGCGATACCTCTGTTGCAGTTCCTCTGAATGCTGAATGGGATATCGCATTGCTTGAAAAATTCAAGAATGCCGACTTCGCTGCACTAGAAGCCATGACTGAAGCTGAAATCCGCCGTGATGGTGGCCGTGGTGGTCAGGAAGTCCGTTCGTGGATGGCGGCATTTGCTGCTTTAAGCGAAATGGGCGAGTACGAAATGACAACGCACTGTTATGAAGAAATCAGTGAATGGATTGCGGGCTTCGGCATCGTATCTGCAGAGTTAAAAGGTTAAAGACATGAGCAACATCGAAACCATCGTAATTGTAGGTGCTGGCCAGGCAGGTGCAAGCGCGATTTTAGAACTTCGTGGCAACAAATACGAAAGTAAAATCATTCTGATCGGTGATGAAACGCATCTTCCTTATGAGCGTCCACCACTGTCTAAAGACGTGATTCTAAAACCTGAAGAGACCAAGATTGAAATCCTGTCAGAAGAAAAACTGGCGGAACTTGGTGTAGAAACCATTCGTGGCAATGGCGTGAAAAAAATCAACGCTGAAGCGAAAACGGTTGAACTTCAAAATGGTGACGTTGTTGCTTATGACAAACTGTTGCTTGCTACAGGCGGCGCAGCTCGTCGTCTGCCGAACTTCGATGCGCTGGGTAAACATGTTTATACGCTACGTAACCTAGAAGATTCACAAGCACTGGTTCCAGTATTGCAATCAGGCCGTCGTATTGTCCTGATTGGTGGTGGCGTGATCGGTCTGGAACTGGCTTCTTCAGCACGTTTCAAAGAGTGTCAGGTAACTGTGATCGAAATGGGTCCTATGGTGATGGGCCGCTGTTCACCTCGTATCCTGAGCGAATTCCTGCTTGAACAACAACGTTTGGCAGGGATCGACGTTCGTCTGGAAACCAAAATTGCAGATTGCAAACTGGATGGTGAAGAAGTGGTGATTACCCTTGAGGGTGGTGAAGAACTTCGCGCTGATGCTGTAGTTTATGGTATTGGTATCGTGCCAAATGCACAGTTGGCAGTTGAAGCTGGCCTGGATGTTGATTTCGCGATTAAAGTAAATGAAAACTGCCAGACTTCAAATGCAGACATCTATGCAGCAGGTGATGTGGCAACTCAACTTCGTAATTGCGGTAACCACCGTCGTGTCGAAACTTGGGAAAATGCCAACCTGCAAGCAGGGATCTTTGCACGTCATGTGATGGGCGTTGAGCATCCGACACCTAACCCGGCATGGTTCTGGACAGATCAGTTGGACATCAATTATCAGTTCGTAGGTGACATGGCGGCTGCTGAATGGCAAGTTCGTGGTGAAATCAATCCAGAGCTTCGCGCTGAATCAACATTCGTGATGTTTGGTGTGACTGATGGCGTGATCGTTGGCGGTATTACTGTAAATGCGGCAAAAGAAATGCGTCATCTTAAAAAGTTGATTAGCAAGCAAGCTGCATTTGAAGCAGATAAATATTTGGATCTAGGCCAAGATCTTCGTAAGCTTGTGAAATAACTTTGCGTTATTTATGAGTTTACAAAAGGGCAGACCTTGGGCAACCTAGGTCTGCTTTTTTATGCACTTTACTTTGTTGTCACGACCTTAGTTGTCATTATATTTGAGTAAAGTTTGCGTATAGGTGATTTTTACTTTTAAAAGATTAAAAGTAACAAAAATCTTTTGATCGTTTGAGGGTATATCCCTATACCCCAAACGATCCAGCGGCATCCCTGCCGCTCCCCGTATTGTTGAATGCAGATTTGAACATAAATTTGGTTCGATTCTATCTAATACATTTTTATTGAGCAGTTTATGAGTTCAAATTCATCATCTCCCATGATCGTCACCGCAAGTATTTATGCTCTGCTGGTACTCATTTGGGCAGCGACGCCACTTGCGATTGTCTGGAGTGTGGCGGAAGTGCATCCCATGTGGGTGCTGATCATCCGTTATTTTGGTGCGTCCCTGATTGCCTTAGCCCTACTTAAAATCATGCGTGATCCGCTGCCATTTGACGCAGTGTCCATGAAAAGTTATTTGGCAGGTAGCTTGAACTTGATTGGCGCACAGCTGTTTATTTATCTTGCTGCCAATTACTTAACTTCAGGTTTGATGGCATTAATTTTTGGCTTGTCACCGCTGATTGCGGGTTTAATCGGTCATGTGATTTTAAAGACTCATAAATTGGTGTGGTTGCAATGGCTCGGTATGGCGGTTGCGGTGAGTGGCTTAACGTTTGTATTTGCCGACTCTGCTGAAAGCAATGTGAATCCTTGGGGCGTGGTACTGATGGTGATTAGTATGATCTCTTATATCAGCTCCATTTTTTGGGTCAAACAAATTAATGCACCACTGAAACCAATGTCACAAGCCACGGGTTCTCTGATTGTTTCAGCGCTAGGTTCCTTGGCATTGATTCCCTTTATTTGGCAACATTTTCCGACTCAAATACCAAGTACCAATGCCATCATTGGGTTTGTCTTTACTATGATTTTGTCGTCCATTGTGGCAATGCTGTGCTACTTCTGGCTCATTCGTCGTTTGGCAGCGTCGACAGTGTCTTTAAGCAATGTGATGACACCTGTGATTGCGTTGGTCTTGGGAGCAACTTTAAATAATGAACACATTAGCTCAAATGCCTTTATTGGCATTGTAATCGTGATGTTTGGAATTGTGATGTATTTCTGGAAGGAATGGCGCGAGCAGTATTTTTCTAAATCCTAAACTGTATTATTCAAATTAAAAAAATATTTAGAAAGGAAGCCAGGGCTTCCTTTCTGGTTTTTGATGCAGAACCGGGTAGGGATGTCTTTTCTATCCCTTTCAGAACGGCAGATGAGCTCAAATCCAGGCTTTAAGTCAAAGATAGTCGCATCAGATACAATAAACAGTATTTCCCGCATTGTTCAGTAATGTGCATCAAACCCAAAATTTGCTGCTGATGTTCCACATGGAACAGTTGCACCTGCTGCACATCCTCATAGTCAATAATCTAATGACAGATCCTCAGGACCTATACGTCATTCAGCAAATGAGGCGAAAACATACTGATTATGCTCACACTTCCAGTCAAAAAGTGTGCTGATCAGTACAGATGATAAACATTGTAAGGATAAAGATTCTTGGAAAAAATGAGAACAACAAAATGATAAACAATTTATGCCGGCAGTTTATTAAGATGCAATTAGATAAAATGAAAAATCAAATAGATCCATCTGTTTGACAATAAAAACCAGGACAAATTTGCATGTCGTCTGAATCTAATAAAATTGTGGTGTATGCTGCGCTGCTTGGCAATCTGGCAATCGCACTGGTTAAATTTGTCGCGGCCTATATTACCAATAGTTCTGCCATGTTGAGTGAAGCTATTCATTCGGTAGTGGATACCCTGAATGAAATTCTGCTGCTGCACGGTATGAAAAAATCTCAAAAACGCCCCGATGCATTGCATCCCTTTGGCTATGGTCGTGAGCTATATTTCTGGGCCTTTATTGTCGCCTTAATGGTCTTTGCTTTGGGCGCCATTGTATCAATCTATCAGGGTATCCAGCACATTATCCACCCTGAAGAAATGCGGGACCCGATGATTAACTATATTGTGCTCGGTATTGCGATTTTATGTGAAGGAACTTCTTGGTTCGTGGCTTTAAAAGCCTTTCGCAAACACAAAGGCAAAATGGGATATTTTGAAGCTTTTAGACGCAGTAAAGACCCAACGACTTTTACTGTGTTATTTGAAGATACGGCTGCATTGATCGGACTTTTTATTGCGCTGGTAGGTATTTTTCTCGCACATCAGCTAAATATCCCTGAGCTAGATGGAGCGGCCTCAATTCTGATTGGTTTGGTACTGGCTGTATCGGCCTGGCTGTTGGCGCGTGAAACAAAAGGGCTGTTACTTGGTGAAACTGCCGATCCGAAACTGCGGGAAAATGTGCTGCTGATTGCGCAGGAGGATATCGCAGTGTTTAGTGCCAACGGGGTACTGACCGAACAGATCGGTGCACATCAGGTGATTGCTTCTTTAAGCCTGGAGTTTATGGATAATCTGAATTCGGATGAAATTGAAGCCTGCGTCAACCGGATTGAAGCGCAGATCAAACAGATCCATCCGGAAATTATTACCCTGTTTGTGAAACCACAAACTCAGGCCGTCTGGCTGGAACGTACCCAGGGACGTGTATAAGAAGCTATTTTTTTAATTGATATGGATAGAAAATATCTTCAAATAGCAGCCTTTTAAACTGCATATTCAGATCACTGATTTAAATAGGCGCAGCGGCGTTTGCTTTTGCCAATAACATCCCTAAAGACAACAGTAAGCAGACGCAAAAGTGCGTCTTGAACTAAAAAATCTCAGGATTCAAATCAATCTTTGTAATGATTGATAGACTCATGTTGTCGCTGGAGCGCCTTTCTTACATCTATGTTCTATAACTTTAGTCGAATAACAGAAGCAATGTTGAAGATAGTTTAATTTTCATCAACTCACCAGTTCTCTGCAATTTCCCCTAGAAAATTGCAAAAAATAAATAAACAATAGATTTACAAGCTTTTAGATAGAAGAAAACGATGGTTTGTATTCATAAAAATTGTTTTAGCTTGTCACATAAAAGGGGTATGTTGAAGTAAATAAGATGTTTAAACAGTTCAGATCAAACAGACTTTATAAAGTTTTGGAGCTACAAAATGACACAAGATTTGCAAGCATCAGGCTGCCCATTTCATCAAAAACACGAAGGTACAGCGGCAAGCAATGCCAGCTCACACAATACGGACTGGTGGCCAAATGCGCTTAACCTCGACATTCTTTCTCAACACGATAGAAAAACCAATCCTTTTGATCCCGACTTTGATTATAAAGCAGCATTTAATTCCCTTGACCTTGAAGCAGTAAAACAAGATCTGCGTGAACTGATCACGACCAGCCAGGCATGGTGGCCAGCAGATTATGGCAGCTATATTGGTATGTTTGTTCGTACTGCCTGGCACTTGGCAGGTTCTTACCGTAAGCAGGATGGACGTGGTGGTGCCAATACGGGGAACCAGCGTTTTGCACCGTTGAACAGCTGGCCCGATAATGTCAATACCGATAAAGGCCGTCGTCTGTTATGGCCGATCAAGAAAAAATACGGTAACAAGCTCTCTTGGGGTGACCTGATTATCCTCGCAGGGACAGTGGCCTATGAAGTTGCAGGTTTGAAAACTTTCGGTTTTGCTGGTGGTCGTGAAGATATCTGGCATCCTGAAAAAGATGTGTACTGGGGTGATGAACGCCAATGGTTGGCACCGACCGAAAGCCGTTATGAAAATAACCAAGATCGTTCAACGCTAGAAAATCCTCTTGCTGCGGTGCAAATGGGCCTGATCTATGTCAATCCTGAAGGAGTGGATGGTGTACAGGATCCTTTACGTACGGCGCAGGATATGCGGGTCACTTTCGACCGTATGGGCATGAATGACGAAGAAACAGTTGCCTTGACCGCAGGTGGTCATACCGTAGGTAAGTCACACGGTAATGGTAAAGCAGATTTGCTTGGACCAGATGTTGAAAGCGCAGATATCGAATTTCAGGGCTTGGGCTGGCATAACCCGGAAGGGACTGGTAACGCGGCGAATACCATGGTCAGTGGTCTGGAAGGTGCCTGGACCACCAACCCAACCAAATGGGACAATGAATTCTTCTATCTGTTGCTCAACTATGATTGGGAAAAAACTGTCAGCCCGGCAGGCGGGAAACAGTGGGAGCCGATTAACATCAAGGAAGAAGACAAACCATTTGATGCGCATGATACCAGTGTACGCCGTAATCCGATGATGACTGACGCTGACATGGCACTGAAAATTGATCCGGAATACCGTAAAATTTCAGAGCGTTTCTATCGTGATCCGGCCTACTTCTCTGAAGTGTTTGCACGCGCATGGTTTAAACTGACCCACCGTGATATGGGGCCAAAATCCCGTTATCTTGGCCCAGACGTACCGGCTGAAGATCTGATCTGGCAGGACCCAATTCCAAAAGTGGACTACACCTTGTCTGAGGCTGAAATTGAAGAACTCAAAGCAAAATTACTGATCAGTGGTTTAACCCCAACCGAACTGATCAATACGGCTTGGGATAGCGCACGTACTTACCGTGGTTCGGACTATCGTGGTGGTGCCAATGGAGCACGTATCCGTCTAGAGCCACAACGTCAATGGGAAGGGAATGAACCGGAACGTTTGAATAAAGTATTGAACAAACTTGAAGAGATTCAGGCAGGTCTTGAGAAGAAAGTCAGTATTGCCGATCTGATTGTATTGGGCGGTAGCGCAGCAATTGAACAGGCAGCCAAAGCAGCAGGTGTAAATATCAAGGTGCCATTTACACCGGGCCGTGGCGATGCATCTCAGGAACAGACAGATGCCTATTCATTTGAAGACCTGTTACCGAAATACGATGGTTTCCGTAACTGGCTAAAAGATGAATATGTGGTTCAGGCTGAAGAGCTGCTAGTCGATCGTGCACAACTGTTAGGGCTGACTGCACCTGAGATGACTGCGCTGGTTGGGGGTATGCGTGTACTCGGAACCAACTATGGTGGTGCGCCAGAAGGTGTCCTCACCAACAATGTTGGTGTCTTAAGCAATGACTTCTTTGTGAACCTGACGGATATGAACTATCAATGGAAAGCAACTGGCCGTAACCAGTATGACATTGTTGAACGTGCGACAGGTGTGAAGAAATGGACTGCAACACGTGTAGACCTGGTCTTTGGTTCGAATTCGATTCTTCGTGCTTATGCAGAAGTATATGCTCAGGATGACAATAAAGAAAAATTCGTGCGTGACTTTGTCAAGGCATGGGTCAAAGTCATGAATGCAGACCGTTTTGATGTGAAACGATAATTTTTCGATCTTGAAATAGGAAACCGGTCGTAGGGCCGGTTTTTTATTGCCTGAATTTTTATTGGTCAATCAGCTCATAGAACGACCAGTCATGAAAAATAGATGGTCTTACTGAAAACTTAATAGGTATTCGCCACTTTTTCTCTATACTGGACTGAAAACCACACAACAAAAATTAAGATTAAGGAAGATAAGATGAACACATGGACAACCCATCAGATCAGCAATCAGTTTGATGAAAAACAGGACTATAACCTGTTTGCAACTGATACCACTTTGCAGGAAATTTTGCAAAGCTATGGTAGTCAGGATCAGACAATTTTAAATGAAATGGGGCAGGTGGTCGGTTCATCAGAATATTATCAATATGCCGATCTGGCAAACCGGCATACGCCTATTCTGCATGCTTTTGATGCCCGGGGTCGCCGTCGTGATTATATTGAATTTCATCCTGCATGGCATCAATGGATGCGCATTAATCGTCAATTTGATAGTCATGCACATCCTTTTAATCAGGCTGAATCAAAATCTAAATGGGTCGACTGGGCAGCACGGTTCTACCTGAGTGGACAGGTAGAAGGTGGCAGTCTGTGCCCGACTTCGATGACCCTTGGCAGTATTCCCTTAATTCAGCGTGAACCGGAACTTTGGGCCAAAATCGGCGATAAATTATTATCTACTGAATACGATGAACGTGATCTGCCGATTACCCAAAAAAAATCAATCTGGCTGGGTATGGGGATGACCGAAAAGCAGGGTGGTTCCGACGTTCGGGCGAATGAAACCTTTGCCGTGCCTATCGGTGAATCAGGTCGAGGGCAGGCTTATATGCTGACCGGCCATAAATGGTTTTTTTCAGCACCGATGTGTGATGCCCATCTGGTCGTGGCGAAAACTGAACAGGATGGTCTGGCCTGTTTCTTCGTTCCACGTTGGCGTGAGGATGGAACCAAGAATAATATTCATGTACAGCGACTCAAAGACAAAGTTGGGAATCGTAGCAATTCCAGCTCGGAAGTCGAGTTTCAGGAAGCTTGGGGCATCATGATCGGTGAAGCAGGACGGGGTATCCCCACCATTATTGAAATGGCGAACTACACCCGTCTGACCTGCTCGGTTGGCAGTACTGCGATGTTACGTCAGGCGCTGGTGCAATGTCTGGCCTATACCCGACAGCGTAAGGCTTTTGGCAAGCATCTGGCAGCACAGCCCTTAATGCAGGCGGTGCTGGTTGATCTGGCACTGGAAACAGAAGCAGCGATGCAGTTGAGTTTCTATCTGGCTTCCTGTTATGAAAATGATGATGCCTTGTCACTGGCCTGGAAGCGAATTATGACCCCGGCTTCCAAGTTCTGGATCTGCAAACGTGCCGTAGAACTGACCGGTGAAACCATGGAAGTCTTTGGTGGCAATGGCTATGTCGATAATGGCATCATGGCACGAATTTTCAAAGAAGCGCCAGTGAATACCATTTGGGAAGGCTCAGGCAATGTCATGTGTCTGGATGTGCTGCGTGCCATTGGTCGTGAACCGGAATCGATTGAAATACTGTTTCAGGATCTGGCTGCTACTGCAATGCAGGATGAAAGACTGAAACAGGAACTTCAAACGCTGTTTAAACTGTTTCAGCAGCCTGCAGATGAACTGCAATTTATAGGGCGTAGTCTGGTCAGCCGCTTGACTCTTTTAGCTCAAGCTGTATTGTTAAAACGTCATGCACCTGAATTTATTTTTAATGCATTTATTCAGACCCGATACAGTGAGTTTCATGGGCGAGTAGTAGGTATGATGAGTGCCAAACAAGTAGATGTAGAGAGGATTTTG
The DNA here is from genome assembly GCF_000369585.1 of Acinetobacter sp. CIP 101934. Taxonomy (NCBI): domain Bacteria; kingdom Pseudomonadati; phylum Pseudomonadota; class Gammaproteobacteria; order Moraxellales; family Moraxellaceae; genus Acinetobacter; species Acinetobacter sp. CIP 101934. Next base: position 562,625 of record NZ_KB850094.1, read on the forward strand.
GAACGGGCTTTAGCTCAAGACTCATCTTCATAAAATATTAAAAAGGAGGAGAGAATAGCTTCTTGTTAAAGGTTATTCTCAAATCCTAAAAATATTGAAAACCACTTGAAATATGCTGAATAGAGCGCAATATATGTACAGTGTCAATTCAGATGCTATGTCAAAAAACAGGTGAAAAGATGACAAAGAAAAAGCAGCTGCCAGAAGCAGTAACACATAACTTTGTGGCCAAACATATGCATGAGGTCAACAAAAGCCAAGTGTTTACAGACCGCAAAAAAGATGCAAAACGTGGCTATAGCAAGCACAAAAAAGGGAGATACTCAAATGACTATCTCCCTTTTTGTTTATGGCAGTTTTGTTCAGCCTAAGCTCCCACGATTCGGGTCGCGCCTTTCACCATATCTCCCAGACCATGCGTGCGGAAATAATGTTCCATCCAGCTTTTTACGACCAGCGGATTATCCAGTTTTAGCACATGTTCCAATAAGTCCTGAGCATCCGGCATGGGGACATGACAAATCGTCTTACGCACCCGCAGAATATTACTTGAACTCATTGACAGGGTATTAAAGCCCATGGCCATCAGCAGCACAGCCGAAATCGGATCACCTGCCATTTCCCCGCATATACTGATCGGTTTTTCATTACGATGACAATCCTGTACCAAACGGGTCAGGGCACGTAAAACGGCAGGGTGCAAATGCGAATAAACGTTGGCGACACGCGGGTTATTGCGATCCACTGCCAGTAAATATTGGGTCAAGTCATTAGAGCCGACCGAGAAGAAGTCGACAAATTCAGAAAATTCATCAATCTGATACAGGACACTCGGCACTTCTAGCATGATACCAATTTTAGGCTTGGTGATCTTGACCTGTTCTTCTTCCTGGACTGCAACCCAGTCACGTTCCAGCAAATATAGTGCTTCTTCTACTTCGCTGACACTGGTGATCATTGGTAGCAGGATATGTAGATTATTCAGTCCAATACTGGCTTTTAACATCGCACGAATTTGCGAAGAGAAAATTTCTGGATGATCGAGGGTAAAACGAATCCCGCGCCAGCCCAATGCCGAATTTTCTTCTTCAATCGAGAAGTATGGCAGGTCTTTATCTGCCCCAATATCGAGGGTACGCATCACCACCGGTTTGTTGGCGAAATGAGTAAGTTGCTGGCGGTAAATGGCACGCTGTTCTTCTTCACCCGGGAAGCGGTCGCGCAGCATAAAGGGAATTTCAGAACGGTATAAACCGACGCCTTTGGCACCGCGCTGTACACCACGCACTACATCAATCATCAAGCCCGTATTCACAAACAGGCGTACAGCCACACCATCTGGGGTAATCGCATCCTTGGTTTCATACTGACGCAGATCTTTGGCGAGCTGTTCTTCTTCCTTCTGAATTTCTTTATAACGGGTACGCAGACGACGTGGCGGATTGATAAATACCCGACCCTGATGCGCATCGACAATCATCTCGACATCATCAAGGGTATTGATGGGCAATTCGGTCACACCCACTACGGTCGGAATCCCGAGTGCACGCGCGACAATCACCATATGTGAATTCATTGCACCTTCAGTGGTGACAATCGCTGCAATTTTATCAACAGGTAGTTCTACCAGCGCTGCGGTCGAAATTTCCTCGCCAATCAGGATGCTTTCATCGGTCAGTTCACGATGGCTTTCATCAGCTTCCTGTAATTTAGCCAGAATCCGGCGGCCTAAATCTTTCAGGTCAGCAACACGTTCACGTAAATAGTCATCTTCCATCTGGGCAAACTGCGCCACATGGTTTTCAATGACAATTCGTACCGCTCCTTGCGCCCAGTGGCCCTCACGGATTAGTTCCTTGATTTCAGCCGGCAGGGCATTTTCGTCCAGCATACGCAGGAAGACACTGAACAGTGCACGTTCCTCAGCCATGAGAGCATCCTGCATCTTGTCATCGAGAGACTGGATTTCTTCACGTACAGAATTTAGCGCGTTGTCGAGCAGGGCAAGTTCTTCGCTAATGTCATCCGCTTCACGATCCGGAACTGCCCCCAGATCTGCTGGTGGATAGAGGATCACGGCACGACCTAGAGCAATACCACCTGAGCCTGATACGCCCTGGAAGGTTTTATAAGCAGGCAGATTGCTAGGTTTGCGGAATACATCAATATTACCCACTGCATGGGCATGGGCAATTACACCAGAGAGCTGAGCACAGAGCGTCACTAAGAAGGATTCAGCAGCTTCTGAGAAATCCTGAGGTTCTTTATTCTGAACCACAAGGACGCCCATTACCTTACGGCGGTACATGACCGGAACGCCAAGGAAAGAATTATAAATTTCTTCCCCCGTTTCAGGTAAATACAAGAAACGCTCATGTTTCGGGGCATTGTCAAGGTTGACGATTTCCTCGCGCTGTCCGACCAGCCCCACCAGACCTTCACCAGTTTGCAGCGACACATGGCCCACCGCTTCAGGTTTTAGGCCCTTAGATGCCATCAGTAGATAGCGCTGGTTGCGCTCATCCAGCAGATAAATGGAGCAGACGTCGACCTGCATCGCCTGGGCTACCTGATTAACCATAATGTCGAGCGATTCGTGCAAACTGGCTGACGCATTGATCTCTTGAACAATACGTCTCAGGGTCTCCAGTTGCATATTCGACATTCGCGCTGCTCCTTCGTAATTTAGGGTCCGGTATCTTCTTTATTTATAACAATAACTGCCTAAAAAATCTGCATATTTATGCAATTCTTAAGGTTTTTCCTTGGGAAGTTGCTGACACAGTTCTACCATGGCCTTGCGGTATACGTCACGTTTAAAATTCACGACCTGACCGAGCGGGTACCAGTAACTGACCCACTGCCATTGATCAAATTCGGGCGGGTCAGACAGATCAAGTTGAATGTTCTGTACTGACGCCGTCAATTTGAGTAAAAACCACTTTTGTTTCTGGCCGATACACACCGGATCTGAATCCGTACGAATGTACCGGTGTGGCAAACGATAACGCAGCCAGCCTTTGGTTTGCGCTATAATTTGGACATGTTCGGGCAGTAAGCCGACTTCTTCTCTCAGCTCACGATAGAGTGCCTGCTCAGGGGTTTCTCCATATTGGATACCTCCTTGTGGAAATTGCCATGCATTGTGTCCAATGCGCTTCGCCCATAAAACTTGTCCAGCATCGTTTGCCAAAATGATCCCGACATTCGGTCGGAAACCTTCAGAGTCGATCATTTGGCACCTAATATTGTGTAATTTATGCCTTTGCCCTCGGGGATTTTTATTTCTGTATCCAGCACGAAAAAAGCAAAGTTTAAAAATGTTAAAATTGCTATGATCTTAACGAATTTCTATCGACTAGCGGAGATAGATTTACAATTTTTTTCTTAAATTTCAGTTTTTACGAGTATTTTCATGAAATTGGCGCTATTTGATCTCGATCACACCTTGTTAAATACAGATTCGGATCATTCTTGGGGAGAGTTCTTGGTCAACGAGGGCCTGGTTGACCCTGTTCATCACCGTGCCATGAATGACAAGTTCTATGAAGATTATAAAAAAGGTCAGCTGGACCCCTATGCCTATAATGAATTTGTCTTTGAATTTTTAACCAAACATGACAATGATTATCTGATTGAACTACATCAACTCTTCATGCAAAAAGTCATTCGTCCGCAAATGCGTCCAGAAGGTTTTAAGGCAATTGAACGTCACCGTGAAGCAGGACATGAATTGGTCGGTATTACTGCAACTTCTGACTTTATTACTGCACCAATTTTTCGTGAATTTGGCATTACCGAAATTATCGCGACGAATGCTGAAATTGTTGATGGTAAATATACCGGTAAAGTGATCAATACTGCCTGTTACCAGAAAGGCAAACTGATCCGCCTGGAACAGTGGCTGGAAGGCCGTGATGTGACCGAGTCCTGGGCCTATTCGGATTCAATCAATGACCGCTTCTTGCTGGAACATGCTGATCATGCCATTGCAGTCAATCCGGATGATCGTTTAGAAGCACTGGCGAAAGAGCAGGGCTGGGAAATTCAGGACTGGTCGATTTAATCATCTGAAGCGTTCAAATCTGTGAAGCACAACTCAGGTTGTGCTTTTTTATGTGCACAGATTCAAGGTGAAAAATAAACTATTGTCACACTAGCTCACTGCAGCTCATGCTAAGCTTAATTTGCATAATGAGAATAAGGGAAACTCAGAGGTAGTTGAAATGAATAAAGTACGACCACGCATGACGCACCTATTTGAACAGTTGGGCCTGGATGCCAGTGAGGAAGGAATTGCAACCTTCATTAACGATCATCAGCTGCATAAGGATTTTAATCTGCTGGATGCACCCTACTGGTCTGAGGCACAGCGCCAGTTTCTCGCTGAAAAGATTGCGTCTGATGGTGAATGGGCCATCGTGGTAGACCAACTGAATGAATCCCTGCATGAGGATGCGACCATCGAAATCTGAATGTATCTTAAAACCAAAAGCCAGTCCGATGACTGGCTTTTTATTCGATTTTGGCATCTTAACGTATGCGTTTCCATAAAGTGACCTGTGACAGGGTATGCTGATATTTACGCGCTGTTTCACGGATCACAAAAGGAACATCTATAGGTTCAGCCAGCATTTCAAAATGTGGACTCAATAATTCCTGTATTCCATCTAAGGTCGTAAAATTTTCTCCAGCCTGCTTAAAACCGCCTAACCATTCACTACGCGCGGTATGTTCATCCAGCCAGGTATAAGGTGAAGCCAGCATTAGAATGCCGCCAATATTTAGTCGCTGATGAATCTCGTGCAAAAAGGCTTTAGGGTGGTGCAGCCGATCAATCAGATTGGCTGCCAGAATGAAATCGTATTCCTTAAATTGCGGTTTTAGATTGCAGGCATCCGCCTGATAAAACTCGACCTTGTGAGCAACCTGATCAAGTCCAGTCTCTTGCAGTGAACAGGATTTATATTCGACCAGTTCACCTTCAACCGGAATGGTATAACCTAAAGTTGCACCTTGCGCTAAGGCTATACCTTGCTGAATAAAACGTGCCGAGAAATCTAGACCTGTTACCTGTTCAAAATGCTGCGCCAGTTCAAAGCTGGCGCGTCCTGTGGCACAGCCAAGATCAAGTGCCTTTTTTCTGGCAGTTTCTACAAAATAAGGCTGGGCGAGGATAATGAGAGACCTGGCAAAATTCGGAACGCCCAAATACTCCTGACCATACTGAAATTCTAGATACTGCGAAATCAGTTCATCCGTCTGATAATGTGAATGATAAGGTGAAACTGGCTCATCTGACCCAGCCACATAACGAAAACCCGCATGCTGGAAAAAGTGTCGTCTAAAGGCATAGCGGGAACTATGCAGAGCTTCATTACCACCTGAAATCCAGGAGCCGCCTTTAATCAGATTATGCCGAGCATCGAAGGTTGGGGTACTAAAGTCATCATAAATTGGATGGACCTGAAAACCTTCAAAGGGATAGATTGCAGTTTCAGTCCATTGCCAGACATTGCCTTGTACATCATAAAACTCGCCTTGCTGGAACTGGTGTACCGGACAAGGATTGGGTGCATGTTGCAAGGCGATATTGGCTTCTAAAGGCAGCGGTCGTTTAGGATCCAGGCCGACATGGTCATACAGCCGATACCATTCATCTTCGCTCGGCAAACGGATTGATTCACCGGTTTGTGTTGATTTCCAGTTACAGAAGGCTTTGGCTTCATGGTAATTCACCTCGACGGGCCAATCCCACGGCATCGGAATTTCTTCCAGCATGATGCGCAAATGCCAGCCATCCTCTTTTTTGATCCAGAAGCTTGGATGTTGCGCTTCAATAAATTCCAGCCAGGCGTTACCTTCTTCACTCCAGTATTCTGACTGCTGATAACCATCAGCTTCGACAAAGTTGAAAAATTCCTGATTGGACACCAGAAATTGTGATGCCTGAAACGCATTGATTTCCGCTTTATGCAGACCGTATTCATTGTCCCAGCCATAATATGGATCAGTGAAATTTTTATTCAGTCGAAGAGTTCCCGCAGGAACAGGAAGAAGCTGATTTTCTGGTGCAGGTCCAGTCAGGATTCGGGCATGCCATAGTGGATGATTCTGCACATATTGCAGTTGATGTTGTCGAATCAATACCGACGAAGTTTCCAGGTGGATCCGTTCATGCTCAATACCCATCAGGATTGACCACCATGGATTCTGCCAGTTGAGAGGGAGTTCTAAAGATGCATTTTCTATGATCTTCAGTACCAAGGCTCGTACCCGGTGCCGATACGCTTTTACTTCACTGACTTCAGGCCAGTCATAATTCTGATCATCCAGATCGTCCCAGCTCATCTCATCTACACCGATGGCAAAGATACTTTCCATATGTGGATTCAGCTGTTCAGGAATCAGTTTGCTGAGCAGCAGTTTATTGACAAAAAAGGTAGCAGTATGACCGAAATAGAAAATCAGCGGATGACGCAGACTAATCGGTTTGACATAAAATGCTTCTTCATTGCGCAGACAGTCAAACAGGGATTCGTAGGTGTCAAAGGTATTCAGGAAATATTCACGAATCACATGGCGCGCTGTGGAAATGTCTTCAAAGTTTAAATTGGGCGTTGGAAGCAGGCGAATTTTACCCTGTTGCCAAGGGCTGTCGTCTGTTAAATGTGTAGATGAATTACTGTTTGGCTGGGTAGGTTTAAATAAGGTTGAATCGGGCTGCATCCATCAGACTCCATTAAGAATTTTAAGATATTCCACTGGTAAGTCCGCGCAGGGAATATCTTAAACTTAATGCAAAGCAGGATGCAGTTGTTGCTCATTTAGGTAACAAAATGCTGCGAATTGAATCCATCGCAGCCTCTTATTTTAAAAATGAAGCAACTTAGAGTTTAGGCTGTTGCATTAACTCAACCAGGGCCTGTGCGGCTTTGGACTGGGTACGTCCCGGATGCCAGACCATGCCGAGCTGGCGATTCATTTCCAGAGGAATATCCAGTTGTTGCAAGTCATGATTTACAAGAGTTTGTGGTAGTACTGACCAGCCTAGACCAATGGAAACCAGCATGCGGATCGATTCGAGTGGATTATTACTCATGGTGATCTTTGGTTTGACACCACGCTTTTCAAACTCTGCCATGGTAATTTGCGTGGTATAGGTTTGTGCAGACGGTAACAGGCTCGGGTAATGCACCAGATCTTCTAGTGACAGATTCTTCTGCTGGGCCAATGGATGGAATGGAGCAACTACAAACACCAATGGATCGTTCCAGATAGTCACATAGTTCAGCCGTTCATCGCCATGTGGAGGTAAAGTCAGAAAAGCCAGTTCCAAGTCACCGGCAATCACCTGTTCATGTGCCTGTTCAGAATCAACAAAGTGCACATCCAGGGTTACATCCGGATATTGCAGTACATACTGACGCAAATGTGCTGGAAGGTGATGCAGACCAATATGGTGACTGGTACCAATTTTCAGTTTGCCCTGAATCTGGCCTTGTTCATGGCTGAGGGTATGGTGAATATCGCCCAGTTCATTGAGCCAGTTTTTCACTTTCGGTAACAGCGAATGCGCGGCATGGGTTGCTTGTACACCACGACCAGCTGATTCAAACAGTTTGACTCCAAAATACTCTTCCAGACTATGAATCCGTTTGGTCACGGCGGGTTGAGTAATAAAAAGCTGATCTGCCGCCAGAGAAATCGATCCAGTTTCCATGACTTTTACAAAGGCTTCAAAGGCTGCGAGATTCATCTTAATCACCTATAAAGATTTTTTATGCGTATCTCTATTGTTGTAATATTTTAAGAATAAATCAAAGGAAAAGTTGTATCTATTGCTGTAAAATCCGACATTCATTGATCGCTAATACAATAGATCGGTAGAAATAGCGGCTTGAACCCAGAAAAATATTTTATAAAAATCGGATATGCATCAATAAAAAAAGCCACCGAGGGTAAGCGGTGGCAAAACGAGGAATAAGGACAGAAAAGAATTTAGGCTGTGATTTCCTCATTATTGCTCTGTTCAGATTTAGCCTCCCAGGCTTTTTCGTGGAAGAAGAAAGCAATAGCCTGAACAGTCGGTTCTAATAAACTTAATGCAATTGCCATGGCTAAACTACCCGTCACAAAATAACCGACTAACATGGCTACCGTAATGTGCATGATGTAGTAGCTCAAGGTTTTCTTGAACATACGCTGATTATCTACAACAAATTTTTGAACGTGTGCCATGTCGATATTCCTCAAAAAAATAAATTCAATGTTTTCTGTATGAATAAATAATAATAATTCTCATTTAATTTGTAAAAACGTATATTTTGCAAAAAATGATCGGAAAATTAGATTAAATAAAAATCAATATTGGTCTGTTTGGAATGCAATTTTAAAGATTCCAAAAAGTTTATTAACTAATAAAAATGATAAATTAGATTTATGTGAACGCAGCGATATAATCAAAATTAGAGATAGAATTTATCCAGTCCAGTGGAGTACATCGACATGGCAGGCGAGACCCAAACAGCAAAAACATTATACGATAAGTTATGGGATGACCATTTAGTAAAACAGCGTGACGATGGTTCAGCTTTACTTTATATCGACCGTCATTTATTGCATGAAGTAACTTCTCCGCAGGCATTCGAAGGCTTACAACTGGCGGGTCGTAAACCATGGCGTTTAAGCGCGAACGTGGCAACGCCAGACCATAACGTACCGACTTCTACCAAAGAACGTTCAGAGGGTATTTCCGGGATTGAAGATGAAACTTCACGTATCCAGGTACAAACCTTAGATGACAACTGTAAAACCTTTAATGTGGTGCAGTTTGACATTAATGATGTTCGCCAAGGTATTGCGCATGTTGTGGGTCCAGAACAGGGTTTGACCTTGCCTGGCATGACGGTGGTATGCGGTGACTCACATACTGCAACGCATGGTGCTTTCGGCTGTTTGGCACATGGTATTGGTACATCTGAAGTTGAACATGTATTGGCAACCCAATGCCTGGTTCAAAAGAAAATGAAAAACATGTTGGTGCGCGTTGACGGTAAATTGGGTCAAGGCGTAACTCCAAAAGACGTGGTTTTGGCGATTATCGGCAAAATCGGAACTGCGGGCGGTACAGGCCATGCCATTGAATTTGGCGGTCAGGTCTTCCGCGACATGTCGATCGAAGGTCGTATGACCGTATGTAATATGGCGATCGAAGGTGGTGCCCGTGTTGGTATGGTCGCAGTCGATGACAAAACCATTGAATACGTGAAAAACCGTCCATATGCACCGAAAGGTGAGCAGTGGGATCAAGCGGTTGCTTACTGGAATACCTTGCATTCTGATGAAGGTGCGCACTTTGATACAGTTGTGGTATTACAAGGTGAAGAGATTGAACCACAAGTATCTTGGGGGACTTCTCCTGAAATGGTGATTCCAGTCTCTCAAGCAGTGCCTACTTTAGAACAAGCCAAAGATGACGTACAACGCAATGACTGGACACGTGCTTATCAATACATGGGTTTAACTGCTGGTCAGGCCTTGTCTGATATCCGGTTAGACCGTGTATTTATCGGCTCTTGTACCAATTCACGTATTGAAGATATTCGTGCTGCGGCTGAAGTGGCGAAAGGTAAAAAGGTTGCACCGAGCATTAAACAGGCGATGGTCGTTCCAGGTTCTGGTTTGGTCAAAGCACAAGCTGAAGCTGAAGGTTTAGATAAAATCCTGATTGAAGCAGGCTTTGAATGGCGTGAGCCGGGTTGTTCAATGTGCTTAGCCATGAACGCTGATAAGTTACAGCCGGGCGAGCACTGTGCATCTACCTCGAACCGTAACTTCGAAGGTCGTCAGGGCAATGGCGGTCGTACCCACTTGGTGAGCCCAGCAATGGCAGCAGCAGCCGCAATTGCCGGTCACTTTGTTGATGTACGTTCATTCTAATCGGCTAATAGGAGCAAAGACATGAAAGCTTATACCGTTGAACAAGGTATCGTTGCACCATTAGACCGTGCCAATGTAGATACCGACTTAATTATTCCAAAACAGTTTTTAAAATCGATCAAACGTACCGGTTTTGGTGAAAATTTATTTGATGAATTGCGTTACCTGGATGAAGGTTATTTAGGTCAGGATAATTCAAAACGTCCCTTAAACCCTGATTTTGAGTTAAACAAACCCCGTTACCAAGGTGCATCAATTTTAATTTCACGTGCAAACTTTGGTTGTGGTTCAAGTCGCGAGCATGCGCCATGGGCATTGAATGAATACGGTTTCCGTACCGTGATTGCACCAAGCTATGCGGATATTTTCTTCAATAACAGTTTTAAAAACGGCATGTTGCCAGTAATCCTGTCTGAAGAAATTGTTGATCAGTTATTTAGAGAATGCGCTGCGACTGAAGGTTATCAATTAACGATTGATCTTGCAGCGCAAGAAGTGCGTACCCCGGCAGGTGAAAGCTTCAAGTTTGAAGTTGATCCATTCCGCAAGCATTGTCTTTTAAACGGTTTGGATGACATCGGTTTAACTTTGCAGGATGCTGATGCGATTCGAGCTTATGAAGAAAAAACCAAACGATCTCGCCCTTGGGTATTTGCAGAAATTAGTGGCTAAATCTAGTTAAATTGTCATAGCGGGAAAGTCTAACCCTTGCTAATATCGTGAAATCATGGAAATTTCGTTTGGGTTAGACATTCAGCATGGCCAGCTATTGGAAACAGTTATTTGCATTGGGTACGGTTTCGATGTTAATGACAGCATGTCAGACCATCGATACGATACAGTTGAAGAAATTGTCAGATTCGGCTGTAAATAGTTCAGATGCCCTGATTTATTGTTCAGGTACCCACGATTGTAATTTTGAACGTATGGATGATATCAAGATCATCAATGCTGAAAAGCGACATGTGGAGAGTGAAGCGCTCAAGCTCAAGCTTGTGCGTTTACAAGCAAAAAGCCTGAAAGAGCCTAATCCGGTTTACCTGTCGGTACCCGCGGGGCAGCATGAACTGGTGGTACGCTTTTATCCGATTAGTCCGGATAAGGCCGAAGTTCTACATGTATTCCAGAACTTTCAGGCCAAGCATAAGTACACCTTTAAGATGTATCGCCAGCGCTCGACTCGAAACACCAGCTTATTGCAGGCCTCTGCACCTGATCCACTGTGTGTAGATCTGTTGCAAAACACCAAAATAATTCGACGCTTCTGCAAGCCATACAATGTTGAAACTGGCATTGCCGAGTTTGTAGAACAGAAAATTTAACCCAGTCAGTGAAATGCTGACTTTATAAATGGAATATCTCATGTCTAAACAAATTTTGATTTTAGCTGGTGACGGCATCGGTCCTGAAATTGTGAAAGCAGCAGAGCAAGTGCTGACTCGCGTAAATGAAAAATTTAATTTAGATCTAAGCTGGGAACATGGCCTGTTGGGTGGTGCTGCGATTGATGCACATGGTGCACCTTATCCAGATGTGACGTCTGAGCAGGCGAAAAAAGCTGATGCAATTCTGCTTGGCGCTGTGGGTGGTCCTAAATGGGATACGATTGAACGCTCAATTCGTCCTGAACGTGGTCTGTTAAAATTGCGTAGTGAACTGAACCTGTTCGCGAACCTGCGTCCGGCGATTCTCTATCCGCAACTTGCTGATGCATCTAGCCTGAAACCTGAAATTGTAGCTGGTCTAGATATCCTGATCGTACGTGAATTGACAGGTGGTATCTACTTCGGTCAACCACGTGGTATCCGTGAACTGGAAAATGGTGAAAAACAAGGTTTTAACACTGATGTGTATTCAGAGTCTGAAATCAAGCGTATTGCCAAAGTTGCATTTGAACTTGCCGGTCTGCGTGGCGGTAAAGTATGTTCAGTCGATAAAGCAAACGTGCTTGAAGTGACTGAGCTTTGGAAACAAACCGTTACTGCATTGAAAGAAGCGCAATATCCAGACATCAACCTGTCGCATATGTATGTCGACAATGCTGCAATGCAGTTGGTACGTGCGCCTAAACAGTTTGACGTAATTGTCACTTCTAACCTGTTCGGTGACATTCTGTCTGACGAAGCGGCAATGTTAACGGGTTCAATTGGTATGTTGCCATCTGCTTCTCTAGATGAGAATGGCAAAGGTATGTATGAACCATGTCATGGTTCTGCACCAGACATCGCAGGTCAAAACCTAGCAAATCCATTGGCAACCATCCTGTCTGTTGCAATGATGCTGCGTTATACTTTCCGTGAAGAAGCGGCTGCAAAAGCAATTGAAGATGCAGTAGGCCATGTATTGAACCAAGGTTTACGTACTGCGGATATTATGTCCGAAGGCATGAGCAAAGTCGGTACAGTGGAAATGGGCCAGGCAGTAGTTGCTGCATTGAACTAAGTTTCACTCCAGAACTGATCAATAAAAAACGCAGCTCAGGCTGCGTTTTTTTGTGTCTGCTGAATTAACAGGTTCGGCCGGTATATTTCACTGCTTGTGCAATATTGTCCTTGAGTTCAAAAACAATTTTACATTGCAGGTTTACATCATAGCCACGCGATGGACTATGTGTCACCGGAATGGGTACTGTTCCAGTACCGGCAACCGGATGCTGAGCAACAGAGAGTGGAAGTGCAACGGGACGCTGCACGATATAGACCAGTTGCCCGGCTGAAATTACAGGTTCATTTACCTGCTGGTAGCCGAGTTTGCTTAAATCCAGATTGGCATAAATGGTTTGGCTAGACTGTCCAATATACTGCTGTAAATAAGCGTCACGTTCGGCTTGAGACAGGGTAGGCATATGCATACATGCAGACAATAACAGAAGCATACCTGGTAACACGAGTTTCATTTGGCGAAATGCAGATAACATATTCTGACTCCTACAAAAGCCATTGCTGTTATTGTAGCGAGTAGAAAACGAGCTTATTGTTGTAATTTGACACACGGTAGAGAGAAGTATCCTGATAAATTGGATTTCTCATTAAATCCCATACAGGTTTCAAACTTCACTGGACACAGTTTAACAAGCTTTACCAGTATAACGAATGTCCTGAACAATTTCATCTTTCAAGTCAAACCAGATTTGGCATTTCATCTTAATGTTATAACCTCCATTCGAAGGCATTGGAATTGGTGCACCAGGGGAGATACTTTGACTAATATTAGGTGTACCCATCGGAATATTCACATCCCGGAAAATAGTATAACTGAGAAAGTCTGCTGTCTGAATGGGGTGCTGGGAGGTTTTAAATCCCATTGCACGAAGATCAAGTTGGCTGTGAACCTGTGCGGCAGTTTGACCGATATAGGGCTGTAGAGAATGATGCAGATGCTGATTGCTGCCTGTAGCACATGCAACAAGAGACAAGCTGGAAAGCAGAGTCAAATATTTCATATTCATTGTTTTTATAAATATTGTTTTAATTAAATTGAATAGTCTTGTAATTCTCAGGCTATGTCAAATTGTTTTATTTATTGGTAAATAATGAATAATTAAAGTCACAAAAAAAGCCACCCTGATCAGTGGCTTTTTTTACTGACGCTAAATCTTAGCGTGCACGATAAGTGATACGACCCTTAGTTAAGTCGTAAGGAGTCATCTCCACTTTTACACTGTCGCCAGTCAAAATACGGATATAGTGTTTACGCATTTTACCAGAGATATGAGCAATCACTTCGTGACCGTTTTCTAAACGTACACGGAACATAGTATTAGGAAGCGTCTCGGTGACAACGCCTTCGAACTCGATGAGTTCCTCTTTATTGGCCATAGCCTACCTAAAAGAATAAATTAGAAAGGCGCAAATTATAGTCAATTTTTTCGTATAACACAAGGCATAGCAGGCTTTAGACTGATCATCTGAAAGTAAAATAAGCGAAGCATCAGTACAAATATTTTAACTAAAAAACTGCTTGTTGATGTTGTCAGTTTGGTCAATCACAGTTAATCTAAAAAATATCTTTTTAGGTATAAATGAAGCACATACAAGGAAGGTTTTTGAGTGGGTCAGCTAACAGATGCATCGGTTGTACTGCGATTAGGCTACCAGGCGATACGTCGTGCGGGTTTGCCAACCGAAGAATTGCTTACTAAAGCAGGAGTTGCCTTAAACCAGGTTGAAGCCAATGACCGTACCCCGTTGAGTGCACAGTATGCATTCTGGGTCGCGGCAGAAGAGGTCAGCAAGGACCCTGATATCGGCTTACATTTGGGTGAACACCTGCCACTTTACCGTGGTCAGGTCATTGAGCATTTGTTTATTTCATCAGAAAATTTTGGTGAAGGGCTAAAACGTGCCTTAGCTTACCAGCGCCTCATCAGTGATGCCTTCCATGCGCAACTGGTCGTGGAAGATGACCGCTGTTATTTGACCAATGGTGAACAGCTTTTTGCCGAAAACATCGTCAATCGTCATTTCACTGAATGTGCCATGTCTGGTGTACTGCGTTTCTTTAAGTTTATTACCGAAGGGCGTTTTGAACCGATTTATATCGACTTCAATTTTTCTAAAGGCGCAACTGATGATGAATACTTCCGTGTCTATGAATGCCCAGTAAGTCTGGGACAGAAAGAAACACGTCTTTATTTTGATTCAAGTATTCTTGAATATCCGCTTTGGCAGGCAGAACCAGAATTACTCCAGCTGCATGAGCAGTTAGCAATTGAAAAGCTGCAAGAGCTGGCACGTTATGATCTGGTGGGTGAAGTGCGCCGTGCCATTGGCTCAACCTTGGAAAGTGGGGAAACCACGCTAGAAACAGTCGCTGCCCAGCTGAATATTACTCCCCGCCGTTTGCGTACTCAGCTGAGTGAAGCCAATACCAGTTTCCAGCAGATCCTTTCGGATTATCGTTGCCGTCTGGCTAAACGCTTACTGGCAGGCACCAGTGAAAGTGTAGAGCGGATTGTTTATCTGACCGGTTTTTCTGAACCAAGTACCTTCTATCGTGCTTTTAAACGTTGGACCAATGAAACGCCAGTGGAATATAGAAAGCGCAAGCAGCGTTAAATCCCTCCTAACCTCCCTTTAAAAAAGGGAGGAATTTCCTCTCTTTCCAGAAGGGGGGAGAGGAGGTAAATTAATAAAAAAGGATTTAATTATTCTGGCATGTTTAACCAATGTGGTCCCAAGGGCACTTTCGGTAAATTAAATTGCTCAGGATAATGTGCCTGAATAAAGTAGAGTCCATCTGATGGTGCTGTCACACCTGCCGCTTTACGGTCTTCTGCAGCAAAGATGGCATCAATCTGATCGATGTCATACATGCCCTGACCAATTTCCAGCAAACAGCCCATGATATTGCGCACCATATGATGCAGGAAACCATCAGCCTGAATATCCAGGACCAGATAGTGACCATGACGAATTAGGCGACAGTGATGCACATGGCGTACAGGTTGATTGGATTGACAGGCAGAGGCACGGAAACTTTCGAAATTATGTGTGCCTTCAAACTTTGTCGCAGCTTCAATCATCTTGTCGACATCTAAATCGTAATGGATATGGGTGACCTGTTTATGCAATAACGCAGAACGCACAGGATGATTGTAGACTACATAACGATAACGACGGGCTTGGGCTTTAAAACGGGCATGGAAATCCATGTCCATTTCCTGAATCCACTGAATTGCAATATCTTTAGGAAGCTGACTATTACAGCCGCGTAACCAGCCATATTCGGAACGATCAGCAGAGGTATCGAAGTGAGCAACCATATTGGTGGCATGCACGCCGGCATCAGTTCGACCTGCACCATGCAGGATAATAGTTTCATTGGCGACTTTAGACAGAACCTTTTCAATCGTTTCCTGCACGCTTGCTACGCCGGGCTGTTGGGTTTGCCAACCTCTGTAGTGTGCTCCACTAAATTCAATACCAACTGCAAAACGCTGCATATTCACCTCAAGATTCAACTAATCAGACCAATGGTGATGCCATTGCTCCACGCTGTCGTATTGTAAATACATTTTCAGGGCTTTTGCATATAGATCGGCATGGCCATAGGCATCATTGAGTAAAATCCGGCAGTCCTGTACCCATTCAGCAATAGCATAGCGTTGGTCTGTGCTCCCGAAAGGTACTTGTGTAGTCAAAACTACAGCACAGCCAGCATTATAGAAATCATCAAAAAGCTGAATGAGATCAGGATTAACTGCGAGATTTCCTGTGCCAAAACCTTGCAGAATCAGGAAATTTGGAGGTGAAGCCAATAATTGCTTAAGGTTATGAAGTTGCTGATCTAGCCCAACCGGCTGCATCATTATACTCAGACAATTAAATTGCTGTGCTTTAATTAAATCTTTTGCAGTAATGGTATGTGTATATAGTTGCGGTGGAATTTTTACTTCTGCATCTATGCCAGCAAAGGCCTTGAGTTCAGTAGTATGTTGCTTTAACGCTGTTCTGCCATGAACCAGTTCCTGGTTAAATGCCAGATAAACGCCCATCTCGACCTGCTGTACAGAATCTAGAGCAAAGCATAGGTTGTCCAAAGCATCACTGAATTCGCGTGGCTGCTTGCCAGCTGCATTTAATAATGGGTACTGGCTACCGGTTAAAACAACATAGGCAGATTGCCCTAAAAGATGCGCCAGCACGGCACAGGCATAGCTCATGGTATCTGTACCATGAATGATAACAAAGCGCTGATAATCCTGAGCCTGCAGTTGCTGAATAAATTGAATCAAGGCTAGCCAATCAGGAGCAGTACATGCACTGCTGTCCTTAATTACAGGGGCGCAGAAGCACTCTACCGAATGCGTGTCTTCATGCAATAAGTCTTTTAGTTTTATAAAAAAAGATTCGGCAGGCATAGGAGCAAGTGGATCACCAACGCATCCAAACGTACCTCCTATATAAATCAATGCAATATTTTTCATCATAAAAAAAGCAGCCATAGTGACTGCTTTAGTGTAGAACGAATTTACTTAAGAAGCGATTCGATTCAGTAATTGATCAACATGGGTACGTTGTTGTGGACTGTAGTCCGCTTCCTTTTCTGTCAGGATTTCACGTGCGGCATCATAGGCACCCAATTGAATATACTGCTCTGCCAATTCCAGATTTAATACTACTTCATCCGTTTCCGTTAATTCAGGGAATGATTGAACCAGTGGATCATTTTGATGAGCAGTTGAAGTAACGGGCGAAGATGGAATATCAAAACTGATTGCAGCACTGGCTGATTTTTCAGGAACGGCATCCAGTTTAAAGTCCAATTCTGAGACAGCAGGGACTGCTGGAATTATAGGTTCATGTGTAGTTAAACCTGATAAATCAAATTCTGGTACTGCGATTTCTGGCTGAGTTTCTGTGGTTGACGTTGTATCTGCCGAGAAAGAAAAATCAAGAGGTTGAACTGATTCTGCAGTAGGTACTGCTGTCACTTCTGGTTTTTCTGAGCTGCCTAAGTCAAGCTTAAAATCCATAACCGGTGCGGCAGTTCTAGGCTCGGCAGCAGATGCAATTTCAGTTTCAGCTTTTGTTGAGCTATCTAAGTCAAAGCTAAAGTTTAGTGCAGATGGGGCAGTATCCGATGTTGTCGTCGGTGTAGGCTTAGATACAGGAGCGTCAGAGAAGTTAAACTCTAAACCTGTAGCTCCTGGCAGATCCTGGGCTGCATCACTTGCCGGTTTAGTTAGAGTGGGCTCAAAATTAAATTCTAGCGGCTGGATATCATTCTGTGATGGCGCCGGCTCAAATACAGCTTTTTGAGGCTTATTTTCTTGTTGCAGTTCATCAAAAGCAAGATCATTAACTACTAGGCTGTGGGTTGGGGATAGCTCTTCAAAGGCAGCAGTGTTGTCTACAGGTGCTGCCTCAGTTACTGATGAGCCAGCGCTTAACTGGGTAGAAGGGAAACCCAGTGTATCCTTGGTCGGCGTAGCTGTATTTTCAAACTCTGCCTTTTTCGCTTCTGCCTGCGCAAGAATATTATCCAAACCGAGTGAACGGACATGCGTGATTAACTGGGAAATGGCAAATTCATCTTTCTGCTGAATATGGATATCAAGGAGCAACAGATACAGTTCATGCTGGCGGTTGTCTTTTTTGAGCGCCTGATTGATTTGTGCTTCAGCGGCAAAGAAATTTCCTTCATTGATCAGACGTTCAATTTTCTTGCGCAGATCTGCTGAAAGAGCAATAGCTTCTTGGGGGTTCGCT
The DNA here is from genome assembly GCF_000369585.1 of Acinetobacter sp. CIP 101934. Lineage (NCBI taxonomy): Bacteria > Pseudomonadati > Pseudomonadota > Gammaproteobacteria > Moraxellales > Moraxellaceae > Acinetobacter > Acinetobacter sp. CIP 101934. Next base: position 580,780 of record NZ_KB850094.1, read on the forward strand.
GCAACTTCTTCAACCACCCGGGTTTTTGCTGGGGTAGCCCGTGCTGAACTGGTGGTTTTTCTCGCTTTCGCTGTAGTTGCCTTTGGTTTATCTGACCCTTGAGCATCCTGACGTTTTTTGACTACGATCAGAACGATGATCAATAAAATTAATGGAATCACATAAATCAGCATGATAAGTACCCCTTAGAGATAGAGGGCTCCATATATCCACTCATCCCTGTAAATCAATGTATGTAATGATTAGTTAATTGGCTTTTTTATCTGCCTGTTGTGCTTTCAACTGCTGTTGCAGTCGGGCAAGACGGGCATTTAATAATTGAATTCTCTGATCCTTCTGATTAAGCGCCAATTCTAATTCAGTTACGTTTCTCTGTAATTTAACGGTTTTTTCTCGAACTGTCATAACTTTTAATGATAACTCTTTCGAAGTTTGACGGTCTAATGTGTTTTGATTTGCAGAAAGTTGCTCAGATTCTTGCTGGTTCTCAGCAACCAGACTCATTTCAGCCTGATTTAAACGATATTTGGTACTGCCTTTAGCCTTGTTCTGAACTTGTGCAAGCTCAGATGTCTTGACGGTAATTGGCTGTTGTTGTGCGGGCGCAATATGCAAATTCAGTGCCGCACCACGCTTCAGACGATTCGCATCTCCGCCAATAAAGGCGTGTTCATTATTTTTTTTAATTTGCTGCATGACTTCACCGACACCGCGGTTTTGTTCCTGAGCAATACGTGCAGCAATTTTCCAGAGAGATTCATTGGATTGAACCACATAACTTGCTTTTGCAGTAGATGTCGGACTCGCTTGAGGGGAATGTTGCACTGGAGCCGGAGCTGCTCGAGGCGGTTTTTTAGGAGTGGCTTGCTTCTGTTTTGCGACTTGTTCTTCGGTATATTTTTTAACTAATGGGTCGCTGGAATTGGATTGTGGCGCAGCAGCAGGATAGGTTGCCACTGGCTTTTGATTTTGTACTTTTTGAGCTGGTATATCTTGATTCTGCTGTGCAACAGGCGCTGCTGAAGCAGCTTGTGCTATCTGAGTTTTTGCTTGAGCTGTGGTAGTGACTGGATTTTTTTGCAGACTATTTGAGGCTAGAGGCTTTTGTTGAATAGCTGGCATTGCCGGTTCAGCGATTGGTGGTGTCAAAGTACTTGTGACTGGACGCGTATTCACAGCTGTAATAGCTTCCTCAACCTTGGCTGGAGCCTGAACAGCGGGAGTCGTTATCGATGTTGTCTGAGGGATAGAGTTTGGTGATAATGGTGGTGGAGCAAGACGCTGTACAGCCAATGGTTTTTCCAGAGCCTTGGTACTCGCTGCTGCAGTCTTGTATTGCGTACTGACAGGTAAATTTAAACCAATTTCATTTTCATTCACCACCACGACTGGGGTTAATGTTCGTTCATTCGCGCTGATTGAAGCTTTTAGCAGATCTGTCTTGGGTTTGAGTGTGGTCTTGATATGTTGTAAGCGTGCTGCATTGCCTTCTTTAACCTTAACTACAAAATTCAGATCATTTTGAGTGATTGGGCGTGAAGAGGTAATAGTAATCACACCTGTTCCATTGCTACTACGACGGGTAAAAAAATTAAGATGACCGGGAGGTTGATGCGTAGTGCCCAGCGTCATTAAATCTTCTGGCGTAGCTAAACTCACTTCAATCGGTATATTGATATCTGACTGACGGAAATTCATTTCCGCATAGAGTAATTCCCCGGGTGCCGATTGAACCTGAACTGGCTCAACCGTGATTGCAAAAACAGGCTGTGCCATCATCATGGTTAAAGTAGCAATTTTAAATTTTTTATATACAGTCATCTTCATTCTAGGCTCAGCATCGGTCATATTATAGGCAATATGACTCGATGATTGGGATGTCTATGTTTGTTCAACTATTTTCTTGATAGTGACACAAAAAAGCCGATCAATAAAGATCGGCTTTTAGATTGATTATAACGCGCTTAATTAAGCATTTTTATAATCGATCAGAATGCGTAACATACGGCGTAAAGGCTCAGCAGCGCCCCAAAGTAACTGGTCGCCTACAGTGAATGCGCCCAAGTATTCTTTACCCATGTTCATTTTACGCAGACGGCCGACTGGAACAGTTAATGTACCGGTTACTGCGACAGGCGTCAGATCAGTCATTGATGCTTCACGTGTATTTGGTACCACTTTTGCCCATTGGCTAGACTGACGAATCATATCTTCGATTTCATTCAAAGGTACGTCACGTTTTAGCTTCAAGGTAATTGCCTGAGAGTGACAGCGCATGGCACCGATACGTACACAGTGACCATCGATTGGAACGATCTGCTGGTTGCCCAGGATCTTGTTGGTTTCAACCTGACCTTTCCATTCTTCTTTCGACTGGCCGCTTTCTAGCTGCTTGTCGATATATGGAATCAGAGAACCAGCTAGCGGTACACCAAAGTTTGCAGACGGGAAGCCTTCACCACGTTGTAATTTAGCAATTTTAGAATCGATGTCCAAAATTGGAGAGCGTGGATCATCGAGTAGGTCTTTAGTATTGTTATACAGGTAACCCATGCCTGTGATCAGCTCACGCATGTTTTGTGCACCTGCACCAGATGCCGCCTGATAGGTCATCGAAGTTGCCCATTCCACCAGGTTATTCTGGAAGAGAGAACCTAGGCCCATCAGCATCAGGGAAACCGTACAGTTACCGCCAACGAAAGTTTTAGTACCTTTCACTAGGCCATCTTTGATCACGTTCAGGTTAACCGGGTCAAGTACGATGATTGCTTCATCATCCATACGCAGGGTAGACGCAGCGTCAATCCAGTAACCATTCCAGCCTGCAGCTTTCAGCTTAGGGAAAACCGCAGTGGTATAATCGCCACCTTGGCAGGTAATAATGACATCCATTTGCTTCAGACGATCAATGTCTGTCGCATCCATAAGTGCTGGGGCAGTTTTACCACCAAATGCCGGTGCTTCACCACCTGCATTACTGGTAGAGAAATAGAATGGCTCAAAATGAGCAAAATCATTCTCTTCAACCATACGTTGCATTAGGACGGAACCAACCATCCCGCGCCAACCGACCAGACCTACTTTCATGTCACTTTGCCTCGGTGCGTTAAAAAATTAAAGGGGGTTCGAGTGTACCAAAAAGGGACTCAACTGCAATAGCTACACAATAGAAACATCAATAATATTGAGCGAAATATCTTGTTTATGTTACATACAAAATTGATAACGCAGATTTTCTTCTAGAAAAAATAACAACATAGTAAAAGAGTTACTTTATGATTTTGTTTATTCAGATATTGTCAGTGCTGGTCATCTGGCTCAGTTTCTGGTCCCTGATTCCTCGTGATGAATGGTGGATCCGTGGCGCCGATTTCCCGCGACTACAAATTCTGATCATTGGCTTCATTGCACTAGGGCTTTATATATTCTGGGAGCATTCCTGGACCTTGATAGACCAAAGTATTTTTGTAGGACTAGTCGCGGCACAAGCCTACCAGTTGAAGATGGTCTTGCCTTATACCTTTATCTGGAAGAAACAGGTGAAGAAGGTCAAACGGCAGCAACTGGATCCAAGCAAACAAATTTCTTTACTGGTTTCTAACGTGTTAATGACCAATGAAAAATATCATCTATTACTCGAACAGATTCAACGTTTAACTCCAGATCTGGTACTGACGCTGGAAACCAATTCAGAATGGCAGAAACAACTCTCAATGATTGAAGCGGACTATCCGTACCGTGTACCTGTGCCTTTAGATAACCTTTATGGGATGCATCTCTACAGTAAATTAAAACTCAGTGACACCGAAGTGAAATTTATTTTGAGTAATGAAATTCCTTCAATTCATACCACAGTCACTTTACGTTCTGGCCATCCGGTTCAGTTATATTGCCTTCATCCGAAACCGCCAAGTCCGACTGAAGCCAAGGACTCGAAACTGCGTGATGCTGAATTGCTGATTGTTGGAGATCAAATCAAGGATCTCGATGAAAGCTGTATTGTGATGGGCGATCTGAATGATGTCGCCTGGTCACGTACTACACGTTTGTTTCAGCGTATTAGTGGCTTGCTCGACCCGCGTGTCGGGCGCCGTTATGTGAATACCTTTCATGCCGATTATCCGATGTTCCGCTGGTCACTTGACCATGTCTTTCACAGTACCGACTTTGCTTTAGTCCATATGGAGCGTTTGCCACATGTGGGCTCGGATCATTTTCCGGTGTTTGTGGTACTACAAACCGGGCGAGTCTTTGATCATGTACAAGAAGAACTGGAACAGACTGAAGAAGATGAGCAACAGGCTCAGGAAGCTATACAAGAAGGTATTGAAAAAGCTGAGAAAGAAGAAAAAATAGTCACGGATGAAATTGCTCAAACCTACAAAAATGGTTCAAAAGTGTGATGGATTTATCGGAAAAGTGTACGAAATGGCTTACACAGATTGGGGTCTTAAACGATATTTATTCCTCGATGATTCCAATATTCTGCTTATATCAGCACAGGGAGTCGAGAAGGGAATTTCTCATAAGGAAGACGAAGCTGAATGAAGACATCATGGATATGATGATGAAATGGAAATCACAAAAAACCAAGAATTAAAATGTTGAAAGCACAACCTCATTAACCCGGGTTTTTACAGGATGTAGAGCCCGGGTTAAACTATTTTAGAGCTTTAATTTTATTTTTTATTTAATTGATTATTAAAACAATTTATAGAGTTGAAATAATTTCTGAAAAACGTGTATGCAGTTTATTATTTCTGACAGTGACTCAGCTCAGGAATTTGAAATATTTGAACTCTATCATGCCAATCGATGGTCAGCAGCTAAAAAAACCGTAACTGCTTTTAGAAGCCTTGAACCATTCTCATAGTCTTGTGACTGCCGGTATGAATGGTTGACTGGTTGGACTCGGTAATGCCATTTCTGATGGCTAACTGGTGATGTATTTTCCCATTTACTGGTTCATTCAGAATTACAAGGGTAGGGCATTGGTCGCCGAATTATGCAGGCCATGCTAGAGCGTTATTCAGGATTTCATCAAAAAATTTTAGTTGCTGACCAGCATGCTACCGGCTTTTATCAAGCTTTAGGCTTTAGTCGTGCCGGACAGACTGAAGCCATGTGGATTTATCAGGGAACAAATCATTAATCCATGATGAAAGAGCTCGAGAACTCAATAAATCGAATCATAACCCTGTGGGCGGGTCTTAAAACGGCGATGGAACCACATATATTGCGTTGGGGCGATCCGTAACTGGCGTTCAATAATCTGGTTCACGCGAGTGGCATCATCCAGTTCATCTGCGCTTGGCAGGTTTTCAACGGGTGGCTCAATCAGGACATGATATTTTGGATTTTTGATATCGCCGTGACGGTAGAAATACAGTGGGATCGCAGCGGCTTTGGTCATTTTTAATAAACGACGATGTGCGGTCACGGTTGCAGCAGGAACGCCAAAAAATGGTGCCATTACGCCTTGTTTTAAACCGAAATCCTGATCCGGGCTGTACCAGATCGCATGTCCATTTTTCAGATTACGCACCAGACCACGCATATCATCATGGTCAATCTGGTTGGCATAAATTGTGGCACGGCAGCGATAAATCAGCATATCCAGCAAGGGGTTATTCTGCGGACGATAGACGACATCCGGTTCAAAATATTGGGCACACAGGTAGCCGCCAGCATCCAGCAGGGTAGAGTGCATACCGAGTAATAATGCACCTTTTCCTTCAGCTTGTGCTTGCTGGATATATTCCAGACCTTCAATAGTTACACGGCCTTTAAACCATTTTGGCGTGTACCAGGCATTTAAGGTTTCAAACACACCGAGCATCTGGTCAATAAAGACCTGACGGGAATTTTTCTGCACTTCTTGCGCAGACCATTCTGGAAAACACACTTCCAGATTGCGCACTGTAGTTTCACGGCGAGATTTGAGATATTTAAAACTTAAGCTACCCAGTAAAGAAGCCAGACGGTACTGAATCGCCCAAGGTAAAATCGCCAGAATCATCAGGAATACAATGCCAATCCATATGCCCCAATACTGGGGAGACAGGAAGGCCCACTGAAATTCACCGGGTTGGTAATCTGGCTTTTTACTCATAATCTGCTATTTAAACCTCAAGATATCTGCAGTGTAGCAGAAGAGCTTTTTGAAACAAAAAAGTGAAAATAAAAAAAGCATCTGTACGAATACAGATGCTTGGCATTGGAGAAATAGAAAACTTAACCTTTGGTCATATTTTCCAGTTCATCCCAGCGTTCCATTTTTTCCAGCAAAATCTCGTCAATTTCACCTAGACGTTCAGATGCCTTGGTCGCTGCTGCTGCATCTTTCACAAACCATGAGCCATCTGCCAGTTTGTCAGAAAGTTCAGCCTGTTCACTTTCCAGTGCTTCGATTTCTGCAGGCAATTGTTCAAGTTCACGTTGATCTTTGTAGCTGAGTTTCACCTTTTTCGGTGCAGGAGCAGCGGCAGCCGCTGCGGCTTCAGCTTTGGCTGCGGCTTTTTTAACGGCAGATTTTTGATCGACTGCTGTCTGGTTCGGACGCTGTTCTAAATAATCCTGATAACCACCGATATATTCATCGATATTGCCTTTACCATCAAATACCCAGGTTGAGGTCACGACGTTGTCCATAAAGGCACGGTCATGCGAGATCAGCAGTAATGTGCCTTTATAGCCACTTAACATTTCTTCTAATAGTTCAAGGGTCACCATATCCAGATCATTGGTTGGTTCGTCCATCACAATCAGGTTTGATGGTTTAAGCAACAGTTTTGCCAGCAAAATACGGTTACGTTCACCACCAGACAGCGCTTTTACTGGTGTACGGGCACGTTCAGGCGAGAACAGGAAATCTTGTAAATAGCTATAGATATGACGACGACTGCCATTGATATCGACATGGTCAGAACCTTCAGCGACGTTATCTTTTACCGATTTTTCCAGATCCAGTACGTTACGTAACTGGTCAAAATAAGCCACTTCAAGCTGTGTACCAGTTTTCACTGTACCGCCATGCTCAAGCTGGCCTAAAATCGCTTTAATCAGTGTGGTTTTACCAACACCGTTATCACCGACTAAACCAATACGGTCGCCACGCATTACCAGTGCCGAGAAGTCATTAATAATTGGTGCATTGTCACCAAATTTCACGCTGAGATGTTCAATCTCAAATACGACTTTACCAGAACGGCTCGCATCCTGAGTTGCCATGCTCACTTTACCTTGTTGTGAGCGGCGTGCTTTTGATTCTTCGCGTAATGCTTTAAGCGCACGGACACGACCTTCATTACGAGTACGACGCGCTTTAATTCCTTGGCGAATCCATACCTCCTCTTCAGCAAGACGCTTGTCAAACAGCGCATTCTGCTTTTCTTCGGCTTCCATCTGCTGTGCTTTAAGCTCGAGATAACGTGAATAGTTACCTTCGTAGCTACGCAATGTACCACGATCCAGTTCAACAATACGGGTTGCAATGCTGTCTACAAATGAACGGTCATGCGAAATAAACAGAAGCGTTAAATTATTTTGATCGAGCAGGAATTTCTCTAACCATTCAATACTTTCCACGTCCAGATGGTTGGTCGGTTCATCAAGTAACAGAACGTCTGGTTGGGTCAGCAGGGCACGAGCCAGCAGCACACGACGCTTACGGCCACCGGATAAATCGGCAAGGTCTGCATCCGGATCCAGGCCCATTTTACTCAGGATAGAGTTCACCTTGGTTTCTAAAGCCCAGCCATCCAGCTGATCCATCTTGTGCTGCAATGAACCCATGCGGTCACAAGCTTCCATATCACCCAGTACGCAGGCTTCGCTGGCTTCATGATAAGCACGTAGAACTTCTGATGCTTCACCTGCGCCATCCGCCACGATATCGGCGACTTTGCCTGAATCCATCGGCACGTCTTGGGCCAACATGGAAATTGTGATGCCATTTTGTAAGGAAACTTCACCACTGTCAGGTAACAGGCTTCCTTCAATCAGTTTAAGTAAGGTAGACTTACCTTCACCATTACGGCCAATCAAACACACTCGTTCACCGCGTTCTAAATTAAAGTTAGCGCCGTCGAGCAGTGCAGGTCCGCCAAACGCGAGTTGGACGTCCCTTAGGGTAATATATGCCATAATGGTTTCCTGAAATCCTATGATGAGGACTTAAAATGACTAAACAACAAAATCTAAATGAACAGGCGTCATTTTCCGCACCCATTGAAGATTTGCAAGTCCGAATTGCATTTTTGGACGATTTAGTTGAACAGTTGAATCAGCAGGTGACCAGGCAGAATCTGGAAATCATCAATCTTCAGAAGCAAATGACACTGTTATATCAACGTGTTGAGTCGGCAGATTTGTCCGAAGGCATTGCAGAATTCGACCCGATTATTGATCGACCACCGCATTATTAATTATGTAATTGGTCATGTAGAAAACCCTCGATTGTGAGGGTTTTCGCTTTAATGGGTCTATGCTTTGTTTCAGCAGGGTAATCCTAGTCAGTAAAACTAGCCATGCTTAAAATAATTTGACCTTTTTCACGCTTGCCCCTCTAATAGCGCTTCCAGGTTTTGTTCAGATTGGTGTTCCATGTCACAGAAAGTTGTTTTACTCGATCTTGAAAATAATTTCCCGACCGCCACTCTATTACGTGAAATCACCAAGCATTATCCAATCTTGTACCTGTTTAGCTGTGCCGGCAAGTTTGAATTTGAACTGGAAGACCTGACCGAACTGGCAGGCTGGATCGCCAGTGGGCAAGTGGTCATTCTGGACATTCCTGAAGCTGAACACCGTGAATATGAATATGCGGTCATTGTCGGACAGCTGATGGCACTGCTGGAACCGGACACGCATGTGGAACTGATTTCAGCCATGGACAGCAGTGAAATGCTGATGCAAATGCTGATTGCATCTGACATTAGTTGTAGCCTGATTCAGGTACAGGCAGAACCGGAACAGGATAAAAAAGCCAATCCTAAATTCAATATCCCAAGTCTCGACACGATTCAGCAGAAACCCGCTTTACAACTGGTGAAAAAATATTGTGATGCACTGGCGAAAATGCCAGGCAAGCCAACCACACTGGAAAGCCTGAAAAATTCTGTGGCAAATATTCTGCAAGTACTGCCAGGCAAAGCACAGCATGTAGTCGGAATGCTGATTAACTTCAAGATTGTAAAACGCTATGAGGATCAGATTGCCTTCCGTAAAAAGGTATTAAAGCAATGGTCACAACTGGATCTGTCTGCTGCACCAACTACATCGCTTGATCTGAGTCAGGCCATTGCTGAATTGACCCCGGAAGAGCCAGAAAAAGTCATTGAAGAACAATCTGCCATTCAGTCTGCACAACAGGGATTGTTCAAAAACTTTGACCGCATTGATCCGGTACAAATGGAAGTGGCACGCAAGCTGCGTGAACTGCAAGGTGACAAGCCTAAAGATATTTATGAATTGCGAGATTTACTGGAACAGTTATTTCCAAAATCCGATGTGCGTTTATTGCTGAAGGAACTGCTGGAGAAAGGCTATATTTACTGGAATGGTCATGAAGTTCTCTACAGCCATGAGATGTTCCTGAATTAATTTTGTCGCGCAAACTTGCGTTTTATATTGAGCTTATGCAACTCTAATAATAGAACATAAAGGTTGAGCTATGGAAAATACAGGAATCTGGGTTGCTGTCGTCATCATTGTATTTGTACTGGGATCTATTTTTGGTCTGCGTGTCAGCCCACGAGAAAGAGCTTTGGGCATGATGCGTGAGAAAGCCCGCAAGATGGGATTACACCCACGTCTGGTTGTGGCTCCTGACTGGACCAAAGTGCCGATGGCCACTGAAAAGCGTGCCAGTATGGTGGCTTATTATAGTGTGCTGATACCAGACGCACGTTTGCCACTGATGCGTGCCCGTGTGGTCGATCAAAAGCTTGAGCTGGTACAAGGCGATGACAAATTTAAAGATTTTCCCATTGCATTAAAAGGCATTTATGCTATTGATATGCAGGCAAACTGTGTTGGACTGTATTGGGATGAAGAAGCTGATCTAAAAGCGGCCCAGCTCGATGACATCAAGGCACTATTACATTCCTTGGCTGAACTTTAATTTTTTAGAATATACAGGATTAACGGTTAATTATGGCGAACGCTCCTCGGTCCACATCAAAAAGCAGCACAGCGAAGTCTTCCGACGCTGGAAATAAGCGTGCCTTAGTGATTGTGGAGTCGCCTGCAAAAGCGAAAACAATCAACAAATACCTCGGTTCGAACTACATTGTGAAATCATCTGTCGGTCACGTACGTGATTTACCGACAGGCGGCTCTGCCAAAAGTACAGAGAAAAAACCAGCAACGCGAACCAAGCTGACTGAAGCAGAAAAAGCGGAAAAATCACAGCAGGCGTTGATTAACCGTATGGGCGTAGACCCGGAACACGACTGGAAAGCTAAATACGAAGTCCTGCCTGGCAAAGAGCATGTGGTTGCTGAACTGAAAAAACTGGCCTCGCAAGTTGATGAAGTCTACCTGGCAACGGATTTGGACCGTGAAGGGGAAGCGATTGCCTGGCACTTAAAAGAGGTGATCGGCGGTGATGATTCTCGTTACCAGCGTGTGGTCTTCAACGAAATTACCAAAAATGCCATTCAGGAAGCATTCAAGCATCCAACCCGTCTGGATACCAACAAAGTCAATGCTCAACAGGCACGCCGGTTCCTGGACCGTGTCGTGGGCTTTATGATCTCGCCATTGCTGTGGGAAAAAATTGCCCGTGGTTTGTCGGCAGGCCGTGTGCAATCCGTTGCAGTAAAACTGGTGGTTGAGCGTGAACGTGAAATCCGTGCCTTTATTCCTGAAGAATACTGGCAAGTATTTGCTGATACCAAAGCGAAAAAAGATGACATTCGCCTGGAAGCAGTGAAGCAAAATGGTAAGACCTTAAAGCTGCACAATAAAGCTGAAACTGATGCTTTGTTGAACCTGATCAAAGATGCCGAATACAAGGTGATGAGCCGTGAGGATAAACCAACCAAGGTCAATCCAAGCGCGCCGTATATCACTTCAACGCTACAGCAGGCAGCCAGCACACGTTTAGGCTTCTCTGTGAAGAAAACCATGATGCTGGCACAGCGTCTGTATGAAGCGGGCTTTATTACCTATATGCGTACTGACTCTACGTTCTTGAGCGATGATGCAGTCAATATGGTACGTGGTCACATCGAATCTGAATTTGGTGAAAAATATTTACCAGCCAAGCCAAACCGTTATGGTAATAAAGCCGGTGCGCAGGAAGCCCACGAAGCAATTCGTCCTTCAACTGTTGGCTTAAAAGGTGATAGCCTGGTTGGTGTGGAACGAGATGCACAGCGTTTGTATGACCTGATCTGGCGTCAGTTTGTTGCCTGTCAGATGACACCTGCTGAATATTTATCTTCTACGATTTTAGTCGATGCCAATGGTGTGGAGCTGAAGGCCAAAGGCCGTACTCTGGTATTTGATGGTTTCACCAAAGTTCGTGGTGCCAACAAGGCAGATGACGATATTTTATTGCCAGCTGTCAAAGTGGGTGAAGTCCTCAAGCTAGAGAAACTTGATCCTTCTCAACATTTCACTAAACCACCTGCACGCTTCACTGAAGCCTCCTTGGTAAAAGAACTTGAAAAACGTGGTATTGGCCGTCCTTCGACCTATGCCGCGATTATCTCGACCATTCAGGATCGTGGTTATGTGAAACTGGATAACCGTCGCCTGTTTGCTGAAAAAATGGGTGAGATCGTTACTGATCGTCTGGATGAAAGTTTCAACAACCTGATGAACTATGCTTTTACAGCAGATCTTGAAGGTCAGCTGGATAAGGTGGCAGATGGTGAACGGAACTGGAAAGATCTTTTAGACAGCTTCTACGGTGACTTTAAGAAGCGTTTGACCAATGCACAGGGTGAGAGCGGTATGCGCCGTAACCAGCCGGTAGAAGTCAATGCCGTGCACTGTAAAGAATGCGACCGTCCGATGCAGATCCGTACCGGAACCACAGGTGTATTCTTGGGTTGTTCAGGTTATAACCTGCCGCCTAAAGAGCGTTGTAAAGGTACACTGAACTTGACCCCAGTTGAGTCTTTGGCTGCACTTTCTGACGATGATGCCGCTGAAACTGCTGATCTGATGTCGAAAAAACGTTGTCCGATCTGCTCAACTGCGATGGATAGCTATGTCATTGATGGCGGTCGTAAACTGCATATCTGTGGTAACAACCCGGACTGTGCCGGTTTTGAACTGGAAGAAGGTGAGTTCAAGATCAAGGGCTATGATGGCCCAACCATTCCATGTGACAAATGTGATGGCGAAATGCAGCTGAAGACTGGCCGTTTTGGTCCTTATTTTGCCTGCACCAGCTGTGAAAATACCCGTAAGGTTTTGAAAAATGGTCAGCCTGCGCCACCGCGTGTTGATCCAATCAAGATGGAACACTTACGCTCAACCAAGCATGATGACTTCTTTGTCCTGCGTGATGGTGCCGCAGGTCTGTTCCTGGCAGCGAGCAAATTCCCTAAAGTACGTGAAACCCGTGCACCGAAGGTGGCGGAACTACGTACCGTTGCAGAGCAGCTGGATCCGAAGTATCAGTTTATCTTGCAGGCGCCAGATGTAGATCCTGAAGGGAATCCAACCTTGGTGAAGTTCAGCCGTAAGAACCAGTCGCAATATATTGGTTCAGAAACACCTGAAGGTAAGCAAACCAAATGGTCGCTGGTCTACCAGGATGGAAAATGGGTTGAAGCCTAAAAGCTAAAAGTAAAAAATGCCGACATCAGTCGGCATTTTTTATGGCAGAATAAATTTTAGAAATTTGATTAATAATAAAATTTGGGGAAGGTGTGGATATTCAAACAAAAAAATTCGCAGTGCTCATTGATGCGGATAATTCATCGATTAATGCAATCGCATCAGTATTAGAAGAAGTTGCTAAATACGGTATTGCCAGTGTTAAACGTGTTTATGGAGATTGGAGCAGTGAAACCTTAAAAAATTGGCGCGATGTTTTACTTCCACATGCAATTACACCTGTACAGCAATTTGCCTATACCAAAGGTAAAGACGCAACAGACATGATCCTGATTATTGATGCTATGGACTTACTTTATGCAGGAGCATTAGATGGGTTCTGTATTGTATCCAGTGATAGTGATTTCACGCCCTTAGCTTCACGTATTCGTGAAAATGGTCTCACTGTCTATGGTTTTGGCAAAAAAGCTACACCTGAAGCATTCAAAAAAGCATGTGATAAGTTTATTTATGTTGAAAACTTAATTGTAGATAGTGAAATTAAAAATAATGAGGATAGTGAAGAAACAGACTTAACCGATAAAAAAGTTTCGGATATTAGCAAGACAAGTGGACAAAAAACCATATCTGCCCAAAAGGAAATTCAGTTACCTGAAGGGATGGACCGAGCCACACTTAATTTAATTTATAAAGCTGTAAAAGATAATGCAGATGAAAATGGTTGGGCCAATTTAAGTATGGTTGGGCAATACATAAGTGCGGTAAAACCTGATTTTGACTCTCGTAATTATGGTCGTGCCAAACTTTCTGGATTAATCAAGACTTTAAATCTTTTTGAAACTAAAATTGAAATGAGCCAGATGTTTCTTAGAAAAATAAAAAAACAGAGTGCTTAAAGCATGTGGAAAAAAATCCGAATCCTGATTCTGCTACTGATCTTATTTATGGTCGCAGTCAATGCCTATCGTGACCAAAACCAGGACTGGTCCAAGCCTATTTTTGTTTTGTTGCATCCAATTAATGCTGATGGTTCAGCAGCTACCCAACAATATATTCAGCAGCTCTCGGCTCAGGATTTAAATGGAGCACAAGAATATCTGGAAAAGGCTGCGCAGCAGTATCGTGATCAACCAACCTACTTCTATTTTAATCTTGGACGTGAACTGAAAGAAATACCGCCTAAAGTTCCTGAGCAGGCCTCAGTTATAGATACCATTGTCTGGAGCCTGAAATTCCGTTTCTATGCCTGGCAACAGCAGCAAAGTTCAGATCCTTCGGCCAATGTGATCTTATATTTAAACTACTATGATCCAGCACAGCATAAAGTGTTAAAGCATTCAACAGCTTTACAAAAAGGCCGGATTGGATCAGTGAACCTGTTCGCTTCCAGGAAACAGACTGAACAAAACAAGATTGTCCTTGTACATGAGCTATTACATGCCTTTGGAGCCAGCGATAAATATGATCTGGCGACCGGTCAGCCGATGTATCCTGTGGGATATGCATTTCCAGATCAGCAACCTTTGTTTCCGCAAGCCAAAGCAGAACTGATGGCAGGACATATTCCAACCTCTCAAACGTCAAGTAAAATGCCAGAATCTTTAAGCCAGACTCTAATTAATGAGATCACTGCGATTGAATTGGGTTGGAAACACTGATGTGGATAATGCTGAATTTACCCAGAACTTTAGTCGTGCTTGTAAATAAATTTGATACTGGCTTATGAGCTTATAGATAGACTGAAACTGCTAACCATAAAATATTAATAATTGAGAAGAATATGCATACTTTTGTCCTGGCACCCGATTCCTTTAAGGAAAGTATGTCAGCCGAGCAAGCGTGCCAAGCTATGCAACGCGGTGTTCTACAGGTCTTTCCTGATGCATGCTGTATTGCTGTGCCTATGGCAGATGGTGGTGAGGGAACAGTAGAGGCCTTGCTGCGCTCCTTGGATGGTCAAGGTATTACCTGTATGGTGACTGGGCCTTTAGTGACTCAGCAAGTGTCTACTTATTTTGCCATAGTCGATTATGGTCGAACGGCCGTCCTTGAAATGGCCAAAGCCAATGGCATACATTTGCTCGCAGCAGAACAACGTAACCCGATGCTGACCTCAACCTATGGCACAGGAGAGATGATCAAACAAGCATTAGATCGCGGTATTGAAAAAATCATTATTGGACTTGGTGGTAGTGTCACCAATGACGGCGGTGCCGGGATGGCACAGGCATTGGGTGTCCAGTTTTTCAATAGTACAGGTGAAGCGATTCAGGTCTGCGGCGGTAATCTAGATCAGATTAATCAAATAGATATTTCCCAGTTAGATGCTCGTTTGAAAAACACCGAAATTCTAATCGCTTCTGATGTCAATAATCCACTGTGTGGACCGAATGGCGCTTCGGCAATCTTTGGGCCGCAGAAGGGAGCAACTCCGGAAATGGTGCAGCAACTGGATCGTAATCTCAACCATTATGCTAATCTGGTCGAAGCAAGTTTAGGTATTTCTATAAAGAATGTAGCAGGCTCGGGTGCAGCGGGTGGTTTGGGTTTTGGCCTTATGGCATTTGCGGATGCCAAGTTGCAATCCGGTGTGGAATTGATTATTGAGCAAAGCCGATTAGCCGAAAAAATTGCTCAAGCGGATTATGTACTGACTGGTGAAGGCAAGATTGACAGCCAAACGGCCTTAGGCAAAACACCGTTTGGCGTTGCTCAGGTCGCACAGCAGTTCAATAAACCGGTGTTAGCTTTTGCTGGTCTGGTGGGTGAAGGAATTGAGTCTTTATTTGATGCCGGCTTTAGTCAGATTGTGGGAATTAATCCACCAGATTGTAGCTTGGAAGAAGCATTAAAAAATGGGGAAGTGAATCTGGAAAAAGCAGTGTCCAAAACTATTAAAAATATTTTGGAACCGAGGACTTAGTTTTCTCTTGCAAGATAGTCATTGCTGCAAAAGCTTTACATAATGGTAGATAATAATGCGTAAGCAGATCTTACTTTTCCTGGATGAGAGGCACTGCTTCGCAAGGTAACGAAAATCCTTTACTGGATTGAGGGGATATCCCTATACCCCAATCCAGCAGACGGCATCCATGCCGTCGACCCTATAGCAAATCTAGAGATAAAATTGGGTGCTGTTTTAGCGCGGATGAAAAGCCATAATTATAAGAGTGATCTGTTAAACTACACGCATCCACAGAATGATGAGTGATCATGAGTTTAGCCACCCTAATAGATGAACTGAACCCCCAACAAAAACAAGCTGCGACGACTGAAGCAAAGCACAGTTTGGTCTTGGCTGGGGCGGGCTGTGGCAAAACTAAAACCATCGTCGCACGTGCAGCTTATCTGATCGATCAGGGCGTACCCGCCAATCAGATTCAGATTTTGACTTTTACCCGTCGTGCAGCCAGTGAAATTGTCGCGCGTGTAGAATTGGCTTTGGGGGAGGAGGCCAAAGGTCTGCGGGCATCGACTTTCCATACCTTCTGTATGTATCTGCTGCGCCGGATTCCCAAAGCATTTGGACTGGAGCAGTTTTCGATTATTGATCGTGATGATCAGTTGATGATGTTCCGTCTGATTCGCGGACGCGATGACAAGAAAAACCCGAATTACCTACCCAAGCCACAAGAGTTGTGTGACCTGTATTCCTTTGCACGCAATACCCGTCAGAAGCTGAGTCTGGCGCTGGAAAAACAGATGCCGGAATATCTGGCGCTGAAAGACCAGATTGCTGACATCATGAAAGAATACGAAACACGTAAAAAGGCACGTAGTTTCCTGGACTATGACGATATTCTGGCGGTGGTCGCGAGTGCATTGGCACAATCAGAAGGACTGGTGGATTATGTTGCTTCAATCTGCCGTCATATGCTGGTCGATGAGATGCAGGACACCAATCCATTGCAATGGGCCTTGCTAGAACCACTCAAAGATCATATCAGTCTGTTCTGTGTTGGAGATGATGCACAGTCAATTTATGGCTTCCGTGGTGCGGACTTTGAAAATATTCACCATTTCAAAGAGCGTGTGCCTGATGCACAGATTTTTAAACTGGAAAAAAATTACCGCTCGACTCAGGAAATTCTAGACCTGTCCAACTGGCTGCTGGATCAATCCGAAATTAAATATGACAAGCGGCTGGATGCACATCGGGGTGAAGGCATTAAGCCAAAAATGCATATCTTCCCGAATGAGTTTGATGAAGCCAAATGGATCGCGATTGATATTAAAGAGCGCCATTATCTGCAAGGCAGCAAATGGTCCGATCATATGGTGCTGGTACGTTCCAGTTATGCAGCGCGACATATTGAAGCAGCTTGTATCGCGGCCAATGTTCCGTATCGATTCATCGGCGGGATGAAACTGTTAGAAACTGCACATGTAAAAGATCTGCTCAGTCTGTTGCGTGTGGTGGCCAATCCGCTGGATGATATCGCCTGGATGCGGTTTTTAACGTTGTGGAATGGTGTGGGTGATGTCGGAGCGAGTAAGCTGTCACAGCAACTTTTAGCTGAGCCAGAGATGGATATCATTGCCGACAAGCTGGAAAAATTTGGCAAGATCCCCCTAGAAACCATTCTGATTATGAAGCAAATGGCGGTACTCAAAACCGAAGTACAGGCCTGTGTGGGTCTGGCAGTCCAGGCCATTGAAGCGCAACTGGCCGAGAACTATAAAAAGGACTGGAATCGCCGTCAGGGGGATTTTGAATTGGTTAAACAGTTAGCTTCCAAACATGCTCAAGTGAGTGAGTTTCTGGAAGAATATGTGCTCGATCCGGTCTCTATTTCTGAAATTGAAAGACAGTCAGATCTTGATGTGGTGACCTTAATCACCATCCATTCTGCCAAAGGCACAGAGCAGAAAGTCTGTTATGTGGCGAATGTGACACCGGGACAGTACCCTCATGCGCGCGCGCAAGGTGATTTTGATGATGTCGAAGAAGAACGCCGGGTGCTGTATGTGGCGTTGACCCGTGCGCAGAATGAGTTGATTTTGACAAAACAGAATCTGAATCACTGGGCACGCGAAACAGTGGATGAGCAGGGCCGTAAAGTCGAAAGTTATTTTATGAATGACCTAACTCGGCAGCTGTGTACTACGGAAACCCATTACAAGACCCGTCAGCAAACCGTGAAAAGTGCCTTAATCGAGCGCCAGTCGATTAATTTAGATTTTGGCATTGATCTCGATTAAACTAGACAGATATTGTTGTATGCAAAAAGTAGAGTAGGCGAGTGCTTTTTGATGTTTTTTGCCTATCTTCTTAAGGTTATCAAATGAAAATTTTAGTTCGTAACTTGGAACGTACTGTGACAGAGGCTGAGTTACTGGAATTGTTCAAGCAATATGGCACAGTGGATACTTGTACACTGGTGCTGGATGCTGAAACTGGTAAGTCTAAAGGCTTTGCCTTTGTAGAAATGCCGCATGGCCGTGAAGCAGTTAAAGCGATCAAAGGTCTGAATACCTTGCGCTTACATGGTACAGGCATTCGTGTGAAACAGGCTGAAGAAAAGCCACAGGCGTAAATAGAAAAAGGAGCAGATAATGCCATTGCTGTCCCACAATTTTTCACAAGAGGAAGCTCATTTGAGCTTCCTCTTGTTTTATGGGTATTTTATCGGGTGAAAATAAAGCTTTTAAAGTTCTTCTTTCAAACAAATTCACCTGAATTATTCTGAGTAAACGTTGAACTGTCCAACCCGTTTTTCCTAAATGTTGAGCGAAACTCACCAATAAATAGGCGATCATCGCAATCCAGATTTGTGTCTGAATTGCGTTCCTGCTGCGGCCTAGAAACGCTTTTAATTTGAGATTCTGCTTAATCGCCTTAAAGAACAGCTCAACTTTCCAACGATCTTTATAAATCGCCGCAATGGTGGAGGCGGCTAAATGAAAGTTATTGCTGAGAAAACTAAAGTGCTTGCCACTTTGCTGATCTCTATATTCAATTCTTCTTAACACTGGGGCTTTTCTTTTTAGGGCATGTGCGCTATTCAGCTGAATGGTTTCATCTTTTAGAATACCTTTGGATTCAAGCACTGGATGTTGCTGGATCACCTGATACACAGATTTAGGCCTAAAACGTGTGACAAATCCAATGTTTTGAGCAGTCAGATTTGCATACCATTGGTAATCGACATAGCCTTTATCAAAAACTACAATGCTGCCAGCAGGAAACTGGAATTTGCGGCCTTGTACCATGTCATTTTCTTTGCCATTTTCAACTGCAACAAACTCAGGAATATCATTGCTGTGATTCAATCCTATGCTGAGTTTCATGCTGGCTTTTGAGTCGTGAACTTTGGCCCATTCACATAAGGAAAGCGACAGGTCAATATGACTGGCATCCAAGGAATACAAGGGATTCTTAAAGCGAAATTTATGAGCTACTTTTGAGTGTTCATAGTATTTAAGCAACTTGTAAAATAGCTGTTGATATAAGGCAGCAGGCTGCTGCTCATTGATTCGTGCCAGCGTGCTTCGGGGAATAGACTTTGCTCCGAGATGACTTAGCTTTTCCTGTTGGCACTCCAAATTGGATTGAATATCTCTCAGACTTTGCCTACAAGAGAATTGAGACATCAATATGGCAATAAACTGATCCCACCGGGAAGCCGCTCTAAATTTCTGTCCAACATGGTGTACTTTAGCAAGTTGTTCAAAATCCTGTCGCACAACAGGTTTAATTAGCTCATGAAATACGGTATTCTGATGTGACAAAACCTGAATCCTGGTCGTTAAAGTGTTTGTTTGCACTCATATTTTAACTGTTAGGACTCAGGTTTTTTTATTTAAAGCAAACTATGGGACAGCAGTGCAGATAATGCTCCTTTTTTATGGAAATAACTTTTTTGAATGACCAAATAGTTAGAGCTTCTGGTTGAATAACTCAATCCAAACTTTATTATCCATTCAATAAAATAGAGTTTTGTCATAAATCATTTTTAATCACTATAAAGAACATTCCCTCATCCTCTTGCGAAGCAGTGCATC
This sequence comes from Acinetobacter sp. CIP 101934, assembly GCF_000369585.1. Classification (NCBI taxonomy): domain Bacteria; kingdom Pseudomonadati; phylum Pseudomonadota; class Gammaproteobacteria; order Moraxellales; family Moraxellaceae; genus Acinetobacter; species Acinetobacter sp. CIP 101934. The sequence goes on from NZ_KB850094.1 coordinate 600,583, forward strand.
TCATTCCAGAGGGATAAGGGCTTTAAATATCTATTTAAATATGAATAGCATGATCATTTTTTGATTTATGAAAGAGATTTAATGACTCCTCAAAAATTAAAATAAATTACGTCAGTAATTTAGCCCGGTTGTTCATATTTCCTGAAAAGATCAATAAATAAAATAAATTCCATTGTAAAAATAATGATCTGGTCTTAAGTTATAAAAGCCAAAATTTGTTTTAACACTTAGGAAAAATCCATGACTCGTGTTGCTCGCTATCATGCGGACCGTACCAATCAGAAACTTTATTTCGCCCGCCTTGCCTGTCAGCAGGCAGAGCAAACCGATCATGTCCAGCAGGCTCAGGCACATCGTGAATCAGCAGTTTTCCATTTGCATGGTGCAGTCTTGGCTTTTTTGCAGGAACTGGTGCGTTATTACCGTTTAAATGATCTGAGTCCGACCTTGAAATCGATTGAAGAGCAGATGGCTGCGAAAGGGCAGATCTCTCCAGAAGTCACCGTAATGCAGCAACTTTCTAAAGACGGCTTTATCGCTGAGCTGAAGCGTGCTTATCGTTTGTGTCAGTACACACCCGAGCCGAGTGTGCCGGAGCCTGAAGATGAAACATCTTCTAAACTGATTATTAAAGTCACTCAAACACCTCAAGCGTGGTTACCAGATACAGCAATCCTGCGTGAATGGCATCGAGACCTGACACAATTGATTGATGGTTTTCGCAATGAGATGGTGGAATTTTAATCCGACCAATGGCCCTTGAAATTGAAATTATTAACCATATATCCAATAAACAGCGATGCAAAGTGATTCTGCGCTTTGCCACCATGTTGAACATGGAGGACATATGTCTATAGAACAATTGAAAGAACTATTTGGTAGTCAAGAAGCGATTTTAGAACTCGTTCAACTGGAAAGTGGTGAGTTAGCATTACGCAATGCAGGCTCAGAAAAACAGCCATTGGTCATTATTCAGTTTAATGATGAAGTAAAAGCACTTCTCGGTGATCAGACCCCGGTGGTTGCTCAGCATATGATTCAGGCGGCTTTATTTGGCCTGCTCGAAAAGCAGGCAAATGAAATGCAGGCTGAAATTGTGGATGAAAAACCAAAATATTTAAGTTGATTGCTCTCCCATTCTAAATAAAAAAGCGCACTTTAAAGTGCGCTTTTTTATTTTATAGTTTTAATGAGGTGATGGATTCTGATGGGCAATCTGAATCTGATGCAGGATATGACGACTCATGTTCTTCGCCATTTCTTCTTTAGCATAGTACACCGCACCCACATTATCGCGGCGGATAACTTCAGCTTCTTCCTTACTTTCGGCACAGACCAGTACCTGAATTTCAGGATTTAAAGTTTTGGCAATATCTACGATTTTATGAATGTCCAGAATATCCATAGGGGAAATAACCAACAGACGTGCATGCTGAATATGGGCCTGAATCAAGACGCCTGGTTCAGTCGCTACACCCGATACCGCTGCAATGCCTTTGGCACGCAATTTTTCCACAATCTCCCGGTTTTCTTCGGCAATCACAACTTTAATGTTTTGTTCCATCAAAGAAGTCGTGATGCGACGTCCCACTTCACCATGGCCAACAATCACTACCTGATCGCGCAGGTAGTCCTGGGATACTTCATCAGGCAGCATGGCCAGTGGATCGCCACTGCGCTCCAGTAAACGCGCCAGGTTGGAACGTTCGCGAATCCATTTCTGTACTGGTTCGATGGCAGCGAAAATAAAAGAGTTCAGAGTAATTGAAATCAAGGCACCCGCCAGAATCAGGTTTTGCCCTTCCAGTGACAGCAGATTTAGCGATATTCCAAGTGCAGCAAGAATGAACGAGAATTCACCGATTTGCGCCAGTGACGCACCCACTGTCAGCGCTGTGTTGATTGGATAACGGAAGAATAGTACTAGTGCCATCGCAGCAATGGTCTTACCAATCATAATAATGGCAACAACCGCCAGCACATGCAGGGGTTGCTCAATCATAATCCGCGGATCAAACAGCATACCGACAGAAACGAAGAATAGAATCGAGAAAATTTCACGTAGCGGAAGGGTTTCTTCTTCTGCACGATGGCTGAAGTCAGATTCTTTCACGACCATACCCGCAAAGAATGCACCTAGTGCCATAGAGACACCAAAGACTTTGTAGGCACCAAAAGCGATCGATACGGCAGCGGCCACAACAGTTAGCGTAAACAGTTCACGTGAGCCTAGACGCGCGACAACCTGCATGATCATTGGTATTAGACGTTTACCAACAATCAGCATAAAGGCAATAAAGCCTGCGACCTTGAGTAGGGTAATGCCCAAGGTGAGCCAGATATTCCCATCACTGCTGCCTTCCAGTGCCTGACCACCGAGTAAAACTGCAGTTGCAGGAAGTAACACCAGTGCCAATACCATGACCAGATCTTCAACCAGCAGCCAGCCCACGGCGATCTTACCGTTAATGGATTCAAGCAGACCACGGTCTCCCAGTGCTTTAAGGAGCACGACAGTACTGGCACAGGATAGGCTTAAACCAAAAACAAGCGCAGAACCGAAACTCCAGCCCCAGAGCATGGAGACACCAACGCCAAGCAGGGTAGCCACTGCAATTTGCAGGATCGCACCAGGCAGAGCAATACGCCTTACCTGCATCAGGTCATTTAAGGAAAAGTGCATCCCGACACCAAACATCAGGAACATGACGCCTAATTCGGCAAGCTGGTTGGCGAGCTGGATGTCACCGACTACCCCAGGGGTATTGGGGCTAATCAGGATCCCGGCAATCAGATATCCGATCAAGGGGGGTAGACGCAAGCGTGCAGCGATATAGCCGAATGCCAGCGCCAGTCCAAAGCCTACAGCCAGTAATATGATGAGATCTACGTCATGTGGCACTAAACACTCCTTTAAGGTGAATTTTAAAATTTCAGTTTTTTATGGGAAATAAGCACAAAAAGTGCCAAAACAAAAAGAAAGTTTATCAAGCTGAATAAAAAAAATGCAAAAAAAAACGACCCTAAAAGGTCGCTTTTTTTCAAAAAACTAAAATTATTTAATTTTAGCTTCTTTGAAGATCACGTGTTGACGGATTTTTGGATCAAATTTTTTGATTTCCATTTTTTCCGGCATAGTACGTTTGTTCTTAGTAGTGGTATAGAAATAACCTGTACCAGCTGAAGAAACTAAGCGAATCTTATCACGCATTGTCCTGACTCCTTACTTAGATCTTTTGACCTTGAGCACGAAGGTCAGCAACAACCTTTTCAATGCCCAATTTATCGATAATACGCATACCTTTAGTAGTAAGACGAAGACGTACGAAACGTTTTTCGCTTTCTAACCAGAAGCGGTGTTGGTGCAGGTTCGGCTCGAACCGGCGCTTAGTTTTGTTGTTGGCGTGTGAGACGTTGTTACCAACGACTGGACGCTTGCCGGTAACTTGGCAAACCTTAGACATGGTGTAACTCCATTGATTTAGCCAACAGCAAATCTGTATGGCCAGTCAAAAATAAACGGATTGAATTCATTCAAGGGGCGTTTTATACCAAAAATGCGCTTAAAAGACAAGCGATTTTGTCTAAAACCGGGCATGAGTTGGTGCAACAGCTCATGCCTTGATCATTTATCGAAGAAGAGTCTTCGAAATCAGTTTATGAATCGGCTTATTAAACGGCGGGAGAATGTATTTCAAGCTATACAGCTTAGGATTGGACATTACAGACCGTTCATGCGACAAACTGAAGAAGCCTTCTGGCCCATGGTATTTACCCATCCCCGAAGCGCCAACGCCGCCAAATGGCAGGTCATCCTGTGCAACATGAGTGAGTACCGTGTTCTGGCCGAAGTGCCCTGAATGGGTACGCTGTGCGACATAATCGGCACGCGCCTGATCAAAGTCGAAATAGTATAATGCAAGTGGACGCGGACGGCTATTAATAAAGTCGATTACATCGTCAATTTGATCATATTCCATGATTGGCAGCAGCGGACCGAAGATTTCATTTTTCATGATATCCATATCTGGCGTCACATTGGTCAGAATGGTCGGTGCTATTTTACGCAGATCTGCCGGTGTTTCATTACGCGGGTTGATTTCAATAACCTGGGCGCCATGTGCACGTGCATCCTCTAAATAGCCTTGCAGACGGTTGTACTGCTTGTCATTCACAATCGAAGTGTAGTCCTGGTTATGGGTGATATCTGGATACATGGTTTCCACATAGCTGCGGAAATGGTCGATAAATTCAGCGGTTTTACCGCGTGGCAGGAACATATAGTCAGGGGCCACACAGGTTTGACCGGCATTCCAGAGTTTACCCACGGCAATACGCTCTGCCACATCTTCAATATCAATAGATGGATGAACCAGAACAGGTGATTTACCACCGAGTTCCAGAATCACCGGCACCAGATTTTCTGCAGCTGCTGCCATCACGGTTTTACCCACCGCGGTTGAGCCCGTGAAAATCATTTTATCGAAAGCCAAGCGACAAAAGGCATCAGATACTGCACCGCCACCAGTAATCACTGCGACCAGTTCTTTTGGAAAGGCTTCCGCCAAGGCTGTTTCAAGTACAGCTCCAAAATGAGCAGAAGCACTCGAAATTTTAATCATGGCATGGTTGCCTGCAGCCAGTGCACAGACCAATGGGCCAATCGAGAGGAGTAAAGGATAGTTCCAGGGTGCAATAATGCCGACCACGCCCAAAGGCTGGTACTGCACCCAGGCTTTGGCTGGCTGGTGAATAATGCTGACGTGACGCTGGGATGGTTTCATCCAGCCAGTCAGATTCTTGCTGTAATATTTGATGTGTTCCAGGCAGGTTAACAGTTCCCCGATTTTGGTTTCCCCAATCGAACGGTTGCCATAATCCTGATTAATTGCATCGGCAAATTGATCTTGATACTTAACTAAGATACGCTTAAGTCGAGCTAAACGATCGATACGTTCCTTTGCAGTCGGCAACGGGTAACGTAAGTAGGCATGTTTTTGTTGTGCCAAGATGTCATTAAGGCACTGGCTGTCAAAAAAATGTGGTGTCATTAATGTCGTTTTTGTGTGACTGTTCATGCAGCACTACCACTTTTAAGAAAATCGATTATTTATTTTTAGAGTAAATACTCTAATTAGTCAAGTTACTTTGTGTACTCGACCGTCAATGCGCTGCTGGTGCGTGCGGGTATATGAACTGAATGGTTATTTTAGGATGTCCCAAACCAAAACGTTGAAAACGAAAGAACGTATTTTGCAGCTCAGTTTGCAGTTATTTAATGAGCGTGGTGAGCGTTCTGTTACGACGAATCATATTGCTGCTGAACTCGGCATGAGCCCGGGTAACCTGTACTATCATTTCCGTAATAAGAATGAAATCATCAAGGAACTGATGGAGCAGTACCAGAAGGAAACCCTGGAAATGCTGGCATTGCCGGATGACCGTCCGCTGGATGCCAATGACAAGATTCATTATTTTCAAGTACTCAGCAGCCAGTTATGGGCCTATCGTTTCCTGCATCGTGATGTGTATCACCTAGTGGAAAATAATGAAGACTTCCGCAAGCTGTATCCGCGCTTTGCGGGTGAAGTCATGCAGCAGGGACAAAAAATTTATAAAGCCTTTGTCAATGCTGGCTTAATGGAAATGACTGATTCGGAAATTGAAGCCTTAATTATCAACCTGTGGATCGTGCTGACCAACTGGACCAACTTCCTGTATATGTCTGGTCATATTACCGACTCGAACCATCTGGAAGAAAAATGGGTCTGGCAGGCATTGCGTCAAATGGTGTTCCTGGAAGGCGCCTATCTGCGTGGTGAAAGCCGTCATACCTATGAAAGCTTGTTGAACTCTTTTGGTTCTTCCGAGCTTTTTGCCAGTCTGTCATCCGCTAAAGATCGGGAAACTGAACAAACTATTCAGAATAATTAAGAAACGCGCTAGAATACTCGGCTTATTTTTTAATTTATCTGATTAGTGACGTTTACCAACATGAATATGACGACTGCTAACACCGCACGTTTATTGATTACTTGTGAAGACAAGCCGGGCATCGTGCAGGCTGTTTCAAGCTTCTTGTATCATCAGGGCGCCAATATTACTGCGCTTGATCAATACGCGACAGAAGCTCAGGGCGGACGTTACTTCATGCGTGTTGAGTTTGAACTCGATAACCTGCAAAGCCGTAAAGAAAGCCTGTTACAGACTTTTGCCGTCAATGTTGCGGAACGCTATAACATGCATTGGCGTCTGGCGCTGGTAAGTGATGTGAAAAAAGTCGGCATTCTGGTGTCTAAAGTTGATCACGCTTTACTTGAGCTGTTATGGCGTCATGCACGTGGCGGTCTGCCATGTGAAATCACCAAAGTAGTATCGAATCATGAAACGCTGCGTGAATCGGTTGAAAATTTTGGTATTCCATTTGAAGTAGTGCCAGTGACTAAAGACAACAAACGTGAAGCTTATGCAAAAATTGATGAGCTGATGCAAGGCAATGATTTGTTAGTACTGGCACGCTATATGCAGATTCTGGATGAAGAATTTGTACAAAAATGGGAAATGAAAGTGATCAACATTCACCATTCATTCCTGCCAGCGTTTGTAGGTGCGAATCCGTACAAGCAGGCTTATGAAAAAGGCGTGAAACTGATCGGTGCGACTGCCCACTATGTAACGGCTGATCTGGACCAAGGTCCAATCATTGAGCAGGACGTAGAGCGTGTAAACCATGACTTTACTGTAGAGCAGCTGCGTGAACTGGGGCAGGACGTAGAGCGTAATGTACTGGCACGTGCCGTAAGATGGCATCTGGAAGACCGTATTATTGTGGATGGTAACAAGACAGTGGTATTCCAATAAATCTTGCATCATCATTCAAAAAGGCATACTTTAAGTATGCCTTTTTTATTTGAGTTGTTTCTCTCATTTGTCGAAAAAATGAAGAAAGTTGGGGATTGTTATTGCAAATGAAAACCCTTCTCATTTATTATTGGCGTACTTTAATTGTGCTAAGCGATGAGCTTGATTATTTGTTTCATATCATCTCTTCAAGGTAAAAGATTTAATGAGCCAAGTTGCTTCTCCTATGATGCCTACTCCACCCAACCAGATGAAAAAGAAAGTTGCAGCTGTCATGGCGGCTGTGCTGGTGGGACATGTTGGCCTATTGTGGGCTGTCAGCCAGATGGAAGCACCTGACCTCAAGCCTGTAGACAAGGAGCCGATGAAGGTTCGCTTTGTAAAACTGCAGGAAGCACCAAAACCATTACCCCCGAAGCCAAAGCCTGAGCCGAAGAAAGAGCCGCCGAAGCCGAAAGAGGTCAAGATTGTTGAAAAACCGTTGCCACCACCTCCGAAGAAGGTTGAAAAAATCCAGGAAGTGAAGAAGGCTGAAACGCCTAAGGTTGTGGCACCACCAGTTGAAGCAAAACCAACGCCAAGTCCGGTTGTACCAACGGTCGTGAAAGAAACTAAAGTCGCTCCGACACCTCCACCAGCACCTGTGGCACCGCCTGCGCCTGTTGTGCCACCGGCACCACCTGCGCCTCCTTCTCCTAAGAGTGTTTCTTTGGGTGGTGGTGTGACCTGGTTGCGTACGCCAAAAGTATCGATGTCAGCAGGTGAATTGAAAAGTTCCTGTTCCATGGTGGTCGATATCTCAGCGAATGAACAGGGCAAGGTAGTGGCTGCGACAGCACGTAATTCAAGCTGCAGTCCTTCGATTAACCGTAAGGTCGAGTCTGCTGTACGTCGTGCACAATTAACCAAATATGTTGAAAATGGCGTTGCTTATCCAACACGTGTTGAGCAGCCCTTTGACTTCCAGATTACCAGATAACGGCTAACCCATTAGGAGTTCGAATATGAACTTTTCAGTTTATTGGCAACATGCTGATGCAGTCAGTAAAACACTTTATTTTGTGTTACTGGCAATGTCGATTGCGACATGGACGATCTTTGTACTGCGTTTACTCGGTACGCGCCAACTCAAACAAGTGGCTTATGCACAGTTATCTGATGCCCTAGATAAACTGAAATCAAAAATGGCGCCTTTGGGCTTTGAACAACGCAAAGCCGTAGCTGAACAAGCATTGCTACGCCAGATTGCAGCTGAAAAAGCCAATGCGGAAAAAGGTGTGTCATTTCTGGGTACCATCGCATCGATTTCACCTTTCATTGGTTTATTCGGTACAGTATGGGGCATCTTCCATGCACTGGTAGCAGTGGGTAAGAGCGGTCAGGCAGGTCTGGCTCAGGTGGCAACACCCGTAGGTGAAGCACTGATCATGACAGGTCTGGGTCTGGCAGTGGCGATTCCAGCTGTATTGGCTTATAACATCGCGGTACGTTTTAACCGTGGTTTATCGCATGAACTACAAGACCATGCTCATAGCTTATTGATTGATACGATGCTGCAACAGGAATCTGCAAAGAAAGCTGAAAGCAAAGTTGCACAAGAGAGTTTAGTGGGAGGTCAAGTTTGATGGCTTTTCAACTGGGTGAAGACAACGATACAGGCATGAATGAGATGAACCTCATTCCCCTGATCGACATTATGTTGGTATTGATGATCATCTTCCTGGTGACAGCGACCGTTGCGAACCCATCAATTCCATTAACCTTGCCACAAACGACTGCGGAAATTATTGATCTTCCGCCAGAGAACATTACCATCAGCATTAACTCTCAGGGTGATGTGGCATGGAATGGTGATGTGCTTAGCCTGGAACAGCTGGAAACCCGTTTCAATGAAGCAGGGCAGGCAGAGCGTCAGCCAACGATTGTATTGAAGGCGGATAAAGAATCACGTTATGACACCGTTGCTCAAGTGATGTCACGCGCGAGTGGAGCCGGACTCACCGATATTGCTTTTGCCACCGATAACTGATTTTTCCAAGATTAAAAAAAGCGACCTGAGATGGTCGCTTTTTTTATGACAATATGGCTTTACTTCAACAGTTCTACAAACTTGGCACGTAGCTTGTTGAGCTTTGGGGGAATGGCAAAGTTGCAATAACCCTGACTTGGGTTTTTGGCAAAAAAGTTCTGATGATAATCTTCAGCTGGATAGAAGGTCGGAGCAGGAGTGAGTTCAGTGACTACATTTAAACCTTCAGCCTTCAGTGCATCAATAGTTTCTTGTGACTGCCGTTGCTGTTCTTCGTTCAGATAGTAAATGACAGAACGATACTGTGTACCGACATCATTGCCTTGGCGGTTGAGCGTTGTTGGATCATGAGTGGCAAAGAATACATCCAGCAATTGCTTAAAGCTGATCTGACTTTCATCGAAATCAATCAGAATCACTTCTGCATGGTTGGTATCACCATTACAGATCTCTTCATAGGTTGGATGAGTGGTATGTCCACCGGCATAGCCACTAACGACTTTGCTGACACCACGAATCTGCAGGAATACCGCTTCGGTACACCAAAAGCATCCACCACCAAATAGCGTCTGTTGCATAATCTTGTCCTTAATTCCGAGTTTCTGTCTCTATTCTACGCTGTAAATATCAAATAGAAAAAAGCCTGTAAAAACAGGCTTTTTATTTAAGCTTTAGCGCGGTTGTACCGGGCTTGCCAGCTGGATGACTGGGTTACCATAACTATCGAGCAGCTTCAGTGTTTTACCAAAAACCTGATAGTGGGTCACTTTAGCCAAGGCTTCATTAAATTTTTGATCCAGATTGTCATTGTTGAGACAAGCCATTTTTGTACCCGCCATCTGGCTAAGATTCAAAGTGTCTTTGCCTGCAGTATAGCTGCCCATAATACGGTTACAGCCATCGGCACCGCTAACACGCTGAGTGGCAGCATCAAATTGCAGGCTTGGAATATTACGTGTGGTAGGTGCAGTGGTGATTTCTGTACTGCCAATGTGAGTGACAATCCAGGTGCGGTTCTGAAGTTGCTGCAGATTTTCAACCGCTTGGGAAGAGGTCTGGTCTGGTGTGGTTTGACAGCCTGTTATTGCCAGCGCTGAAACGAACATTGCAATCGCGGTCACTTTTTTTAACATTGGGCTTACTCTTTTTCTTTGATACATCACTGTATATAAACAGAAAAAATAGAATGATACCAATACAATTTGTATCTTCGGGTTCCCGGGAAGATAGGTTCTATTCTGCTTTTGGCGCAGGTAACCCTTGCCGCAGTAGAGCGGAATATTGTTCACTACTGACCTGAGCAAATTCTTTAACACGTGGGTTTACATGCGCTCGAGCATACCAGGTGCTTAAGTCCCAATCCTGATCCAATGCTTGTAGGTCATACATATAATTTGGCAAATAACCCGACACCAGCAGGCGATAATCTGTTGGTAATGGTTTCTGGGAAACAGCCTGAACCATATCAAACACCAAGGTAGTGCAATTACTGGTTAGAGTGTTATACCACTTCGGCTGTTGAGCCAGATCATCCACCTTGTTGATATATTCTTTGAAAAGCGCCTTGGCTTGTGCTTGTGGCATATTAACCGGAAAAAAATATACCTGCTCACCGCGGGTGTTGCTACGGGTGTAGATAATATCCCGTTCATCAGCTGCTACCAGACTCAGCTCAAACTTGCGGAAGAAGCCGCCGATAGCAGAAAAATCTTCATTTTTTTCCTTACGGATTTCTATCGAAAAGGTCAGTGGCTTCTGGTCAGCAAAGTCAAAACTCACCAAGGTATGAGCAATATGCGGTCCCATCCAGTAAGAGGTGATGACATTGACCCCGGTGATCTGATTTAAATTGATGCTGCGACTTTCCCAGCGCTCAATATATTTCCCATTTGGCAGCCAGACAAAATTACGCACATTATGTAAGGTGACTTGATCGCCTTGTTGTTCATAACTGAGAATACGGGCAACTTCAGGATTCCACTCCCGGTCCTGACGAGCGTCCAGACTGAAATACCAGAACAGGCTAAACAGAAAAGCCAGAATATAAAGAAGGGTATCTACACCACGTGAAATCAGATGACGGCTAAAATAAATGCCGAGAACTGCACAGGCTAAAACAATCCAAAGACCAATCAGCACAGAGCTGCCAATCATGCCTAAGGGTTGCTGTACCCAAATCGCAAGGCACAGCCATAGACTTGATGTGATGACAAACAGGGTAAATACTGCATTCAGTAACCAGAATAGCCAGTGAGGTGCAGGATTTCCCTGTGTATGCATAATTGAATCTTTAATTAAAAATTATTCTTCATTTTCTATAAGTTGCAAACTCAAAAGCAATCCCGGTTTTGTCGTCGATATGTTGTTCGGAAAAAACTTTTTTGAATTCAGCAGGAATTTCTGGGTAGAAGGCATGACCTTGTACATCCACTTCGACATGGGTCAGTTCCAGACGGTCAGCAATACTCATGGTCTGTTTGAAGATTTCACCACCCCCAATAATATAAATAGACTCCGGTTTTTCTGACGCTTTTACATCTGCAACAGCTTGATTCAAGGCATCTTCAATCGTGTGTGCGACTTTAGTGCCTTCAAAAGACCAGGCTGTATCACGGGTAATGACCCAGTTGACACGTTTAGGCAAGGCACGTCCCATGGATTCAAGGGTCTTACGTCCCATTACAATTACACCGCCCTGGGTGATTTCCTTAAAATGTTTGAGATCTGCTGAGATATGCCAAGGCAGGTCATTGTCCTTACCAATACAGCGCTGCTGATCCATTGCAACGACATGAACGACTTCTAAATCCTGAAATGCCATACCCACACTCAAAAACAAATAAAAATTGTTCCTATTAAAATGCAAAATCCCACTTTAAGCAAAGTGGGATTTCGATTTTCTTGGATTTGAGAAAAATTAAACCGCGACAGGCGCTTTAATTCCCGGATGGGATTCATAACCGACAATTTCAATATCTTCAAATTTGAAATCGAACAGATCTTTAATTTCAGGATTCAGTTTTAACTGACATAGACCTAAAGGCTCACGACTCAACTGAAGTTTGGCCTGTTCAAAGTGGTTGGCATACAGGTGCGTATCACCACCTGTCCAGACAAAATCACCGACCTCAAGCTCACAGACTTGTGCGATCATATGAGTGAGCAGGGCGTAGCTGGCAATATTGAACGGGACACCTAAAAACACGTCAGCGCTACGCTGATACAGCTGGCAAGATAACTTGCCATTATGTACAAAGAACTGGAACAGGGTATGACAAGGTGGCAGTGCCACTTGACCTGCTTCGTTCGGGTTCCAGCCAGACACAATCAGGCGACGTGAGTTTGGATTAGTTTTGATCTCATTCACCAACCATTTGATTTGATCAAAACCATCATTTTTATAGCTGCCATCTTCATTTTTTGTGGCACCAAAGTTACGCCACTGATGACCGTATACAGGACCAAGCTCACCTTCTGGGCGGCCAAAGCGTGCAGTCTGTTCCGCAGTTGACCATTCATCCCAAATACTAACTTTATTATCTTTCAAATATTGAACGTTGGTATCGCCTTTGAGGAACCACAATAGCTCAATCACAATAGAGCGGAAGTGGACTTTTTTGGTGGTCAGTAAAGGGAAACCCTTGGAAAGATCAAAGCGCATCTGATGACCAAATACCGAACGTGTACCAGTGCCGGTACGGTCGCCTTTATCGCCGCCGTTGTCGAGGATATGTTGTAAAAGGTCAAGGTATTGGCGCATAAGTCTCTCTTAAAATCCGTTGAAAAATTGCTTTTATTTGAACTAAGCAATTTAAAATTGCGCTCATCATAACATTTTTTTTCGCAGTTCCACATCGCCGGGAAGGTGACTGGAGGAGAGCGAAAAGGCAATAAAAAAGGCATCCATTATGGATGCCTATTTATCGCCTGCTTTAAGCTGTTGGCTTGCCGGTATGTACTGTGTCAATCAGATCAGACAAGTCATAACCGAGCGATTGTGCATAAGCCAGATATTCCTGCTTAGTCGCTTCATCAATGGTTGGGGTGCGATGTAACAGCCACAGATACTTCATGCTTGGCTCACCGACCAAAGCCGTTTGATAACTAGTATCCAGCTTTAATACCCAGTAATCTCCCTTGGTAAATGGCACCCAGCGTAAACCTTCTGGCAGGAAACTGACCTCAAGTTTGGCATTGGCAGCATCTACAATCGTTGCTTCACCAATGGATTCATCCAGCTTGCCATCACCATCCAGACAACGGTTCTGAACACGTACGCTACCACTTTCATTCAGGCTATAAACAGCTGAAATATCAGTGCTGTCTTCAGGTTGATGTTTCATTGGGAGGCGGGCAATTTCATACCAGGTGCCTAAATATTTGGTAAGATCAAAATTTGAAACGGTAGGGATATCATGATTCATTATTTTCTCCGTTTTATTTCAGTTCATTTTTTGCGCTCAATCAGTCTAAACATGAAGCTGCTAAAGAAAAGATGTAATCATGTAGGGAAATGTTGTGTTTGTTTTCAATGGGATGGGATGGGAATGGGTAGAGCATATACAAGAAATGTTAAGTAGGTCAGAATCTAGTCATATTTTTATAATTTATTGCTTAAAAATATGTCGATTAATTAATTTATTGTTCAATAAAAATTAATAATAAAAATTTTTGTTACTTATTAGATTTAAATAATTCTATGCGAAATAGTGGTTTACATTTAATCAGTTAAATATTGATAAATTTATTTACATTTTGAACGTGAAAAATAACATTAATGGGGCTAGTATTTGGGCCTTTCAAAAGATATGAACGCCTGCTTAAGGGCGAGGAGTACTTGGTTTAATATGATTTATGATCATCAAGTGAATATGAGTGAAGTTCATGCTCCTGTTCAAGCGAACGTCATAATTCGTTCCCAGTCGGGACAAAATTCTAAACGTCAGCCTCAGCGTAACAGCTCTGAATCAGCTCGTAATACAAGTTCTGAATCACGCAAGACTTTTAGTGCGATGAATGGCCAGCGTTTTAATATTGAAAAATTCACCAGTTATCTGCAAGGCATTACCCGTAGTACCAGTACACAGAAATGTGCGCGCAGTATTCGTATCGGTTTGCAATCTTCAGGTGCAAAAATTGTGAATCATCCTGTAGCTGCAGCTGACTGGGGCGGCACCTTACAGAAATTGGGCTACCGTAAAATCAACCTGTCATTTGACCGTCCGAAAAAGGGTGATATCTATATCATTGACCGGACTTCCAAGCATAAGTACGGGCATATTGCAGCATACTCAGGTTCTGCATGGGTATCGGATTTCAGACAGTCAGGTTATGCGGTTTATCGTAATTCTGACGTGAAATACACTTATTACCGCCTGGATTCTCACCTTTAAGCCAGAAGTTAAACGTAGCATTCGCGAAATGGTTCAATCTTCGAAGCGTTTCGCACGATTCCCGTAAATAGACAGGATAAACAGTCCAACCGCGCTGAAGCCAATGCATTGAATGCCTAAAGCTATCTTGTGCTGTTCAGGCAGATAACCAAACAGGGTGATCAGGGCAATCAGCGGAATGCAGAAAAACAGTCGTGTAAAACCTTCCCGATAGGGATTCTGCTCAGGCAGTTTCAAGGCGACTGTACGTAAGCCATGACTCAGCATCCCAATTGCCAGACTGATGCCGACAAATATTGTATTCAGTTCTGCAAAGGTAGAAGCGTAATAAATCACTGCACAGGTGGCGATACAGATGATCAGCCTGATCTGGCGTGTGCAGCGTTCGGAATACCAGTAATTAAGCATGAGGCGGTGGAGTGTCCGTGTTTTTATGCATTAAAGACAGTGGTGAAAACAGGCAGATGGCAATCGCCATAAAGCCAATGCCCTGCCCACCTGAAACCAGGATCTCGCCATCCTTCATATTCATAAAGACTAATGCCAATAATAGGGCAATTGGAATCCAGGTCAGTATGCGATAGAACAAGCCTGTCGGATTCTTTGCAGCAAAATGAATTTTGCAATAACGGCAGATCAGGAAAATAATTCCAGTACCGGCGAACATCAGAATCGCATCCAGCGGTAAAGGTTCTATCCAGTACAGTACTGCTGTCAGTACGGCAATCACGATAAAAATCAGTAATTTTTTAATGACAGAAATTTGCGGATTAAACCAGTATTCAAGCATGGCAACCGTGAAGATTCAAAAGAGTTGATCTGCACTTTAGCATATTTCAGATATAAAAAAGCGAGGCAGATGCCTCGCAATATGTTCAGGATGTCTTATACGTTTTTCTGTGGACCCCAGTCATAAATTTTTTTCTGGTAGGCATACCACATCATCCATAGGCCAATCAGAATCATTGGCAGGCTGAGGAATTGCCCCTTACTCATCCAGCCAATAAATAATTGACCATTGTCCGGTTCACGGAAAAATTCGACGATGAAACGTGCCAGACCGTAACCAATCAGGAACAGCGCAGAAACTGCCATACGTGGGCGAGGTTTAGAGCTGAACCACCACAGTACAATAAACAGAATCAGACCTTCACAAAGTGCCTGATACAGTTGTGATGGATGACGAACCAGTTGGAGTGGATCGGTTGGGAAAATCATGCCAAAAGCAAAGTTTGGGTCAGTCACCTGACGACCATACAGTTCCCCGCCGATGAAATTACCAATACGGCCAAACATCAGACCGGTCGGTACACACGGCGCGATAAAGTCCAGAGTCTGGAACCAGGTCATGTTGTATTTTTTACACCAGAGTAGCATCGCCAGGATTACACCGAGGAAACCGCCATGGAAGCTCATGCCACCTGTCCAGATCTGGAACAGCCACAATGGGTCTGCCAGAAACTGGGAAAAACCGTAGAAAAATACATAACCAACACGGCCACCGATAATCACCCCAAGCGCCCCGAAGAAGATTAAATCCGAGACCATATCTGATGTCCAGCCGCGTTGTTTAGCGCGATACGTCGCCAGTCCCCAGGCAAATAAAAATGCCATCAGGTACATCAGTCCATACCAGTGGACCTGCAATGGCCCGAGCGAAATCGCTACAGGATCAATATTGGGATAGTTGAGCATGCATCTTCCTTTGTCTTTCTGTTTTGTGCTGATTTTAGCCTAAACTTGGGAAAAATGTTGTACATTCAATGTGTAAAGATCTAGAGCATCAATTATGTGTATCGTTGCCTTGGCCTGGCGTGTACTGGATGACACGCCACTTTGTCTGATTTCAAACCGGGATGAGTTTTATCAGCGTCCGACAGCCGCCCTGCATGCCTGGCAAAATAGCCCAATTATTGCAGGTCAGGATCTGCAGTCTGGTGGTACCTGGATGGGTATAACTACTTCAGGACGATGGGCAGTGATTACCAATTTCAGGGATGGTAATGACAAGAATAACTACCCAACTTCACGTGGACATATCATTCAGCATTTTCTGGAATCTGAATTGACACCTATCCGGTTTGCTCAAGAACTAGAAAAACGTCAATGTGATTATGCTGGCTTTAACCTGTTTGTCGGCGATCGAGAGCAGGCGGTCTATATGAGCAACCGTGGTGAAGCACCGCAAGTGTTGGCGCACGGTGTATATGTGGTATCCAATGGCTTGCTGACTGAGCATTGGGAAAAAACCCGTCACTTACGTAAGCGTTTTACCCAGGAATTCCTGCCCATGATGCAGCATCCAGATATACCTGAGTCGGATCTTTATTATGCCGTCTGGGATATTCTGGAAGATGAACGCAAGATCATTCCGGAGTTGTTGCCGAAGACCGGGATTTCACATGAACTGGAACAGTTGTTGTCTTCAACCTTTATTCAAAGTCCAGTGTATGGCACGCGCTGTTCTAATTTCCTGCGAATGAAAACCGATGAATGGCAGTGGCTGGAAAAATCCCAGCAGGGTGAAACAGCAGGACAGATCGTTGAACAAGTTATTCCGATTATTAGCTAAATAACAATATTGGCGATGATGTTT
The DNA here is from genome assembly GCF_000369585.1 of Acinetobacter sp. CIP 101934. Lineage (NCBI taxonomy): Bacteria > Pseudomonadati > Pseudomonadota > Gammaproteobacteria > Moraxellales > Moraxellaceae > Acinetobacter > Acinetobacter sp. CIP 101934. Next base: position 617,462 of record NZ_KB850094.1, read on the forward strand.
ATAAAGATATCAGTTTAAACAACATTCTTCTGAGTATATAGAGATATGCTAGGATAAAGCCTGTCTACTCCTCCTGACTTTATCTTCTTTATGGCACTGCTCCTACCACTTATCTCATTTCTGATTGGATTCTGGGGCATCCATTATTTAAAGCCGGTTCGTCCATTTATGGCCGCTTTACTGGCTCGTCTGCTGATCCCGTTAATTATAATTTACAACATGGTGTTCTATAAGCAGGGTAGCTTGTGGCTGATTGGCTTTAGTATCTTTAGCTCGCTGTTTCTGTTCGGCCTGTTCTATTTTTTCTCCAAAGATAAATTACGTGCACTATGTTTTAGTTATTTGAATGGTGTCTGGCTGGGATTTCCTTTTGCCTTGGCGTTATTTGGTCCTGATGCTTTAAATACCATTGTTGCCTTATATATCGGCGGTTCTTTATTTGGAAATGTCAGTGCAGTTGTAGCAGTGAGTGTTGAAAAGCAGACACCGCAATTCATTATTAAAAATATGCTGAAGTCTCCACCGGTGATTGCACTAACGGTTGCAGCAGTTTTATCGTTTTGGGATTTTAGTGCTTATGAATCGCATCCAGTGATTCAGTGGGGCTATGCCGTGAACAAGTTTCTGGTGACCTTTGCTGGCATGTGTATTCTAGGCATGTGGCTCCGTCATGTCCGGATTCAGCTGAGTGATTTGACCCGTAGTTTAATATTGATTAGTGGTCGCTTTATTCTGTCTTTAGGACTGGCAGCAGGTGCTTATTTCTTATTGCCAATTCAGCATCAAATACTAACTTATGCTGTTTTAATGATGTACTTCCTGCTTCCACCAGCAGCCAATATTGTGGCACTGGAAACCCATTATCAAGGCACAGGTTATTCAGCGAAATATATTGCTTCAGGAACGATTGCCAGTGCGATCTTGATCGGCGTATATGGAGTGGTGGTGCATGCGTTGGTGCCGGGTTTATAAAAATATCAGAAAAGTCCTTTTCCCCGAGAGAGAATAAGATGCATTTTAAATCCCTTACCCCAGCCCTCTCCCAACGGGAGAGGGAGCCATGAGAGATGAAACTTACTTTTCCAGACTCGCTTTAAATAGCTGCATTGCCTGACCACGGTGACTAATTCTATTTTTTTCTTCCTTGCTCATTTCCGCACTCGCAATACCCAGTTCAGGTAACCAGAACAGCGGATCATAGCCAAAGCCATTTTCACCACGGGCTGCTTCCAAGATCTCACCTTTCCAGATGCCCTGGAAGATTTGTGGTAATGGGTCTTCGGCATGTTGAACTAAGGCCAGTACACACACAAACATGCCTTCAATCGGTTCACCGTCGTTACGCAGTGGTTTCAGGTCAGCCAGTAATTTTTCATTGTTCGCTGCATCATCACCATGTTCACCCGCATAACGTGCAGAGTAAATCCCAGGTGCACCGCCCAGAACTGGTACACAAATCCCTGAATCATCAGCAATCGCAGGTTTGTCAGAAATACGTGAGGCATGACGCGCCTTGATAATGGCATTTTCAACAAAGCTCAAACCATCTTCAATTGCGTCTTCAATATGCAGCTTACCTTGAGGAATAACTTCAACTGGAAGTTTGAGTTCTGCAAACATCTTTTCAAATTCTGCAATCTTGCCTTTATTATTACTTGCCAGTACCAGTGTGCCTTGGGATAACCAGTCAGTTGCAGCCATGTTAAAACTCATTATTAGATAAAGAATGGGCACTATTTTAGCAATGGATGAAGAATTTGCGGCAATAAAAAAGCACCCGAAGGTGCTATTTATACCATTCAGCTTATTGTGCCTGAATCCATCTGTCAGCACGATCACGTGCCTGACGGATCTGTTCCTGGGTCAAGTTGGCTGCCAATGCAGTTTTCTTGCCTTCAGATAAAGTAATCACTTTATTGTCCAGCATGCCGTCACGGGTAGAGAGTTCATACCACTGGTAAGCACCCATATAGTTTTTCTTTTTCTCTTCCATCATCGCCAGGTTAAAGCTGGCACGATTATCACCACGGCTGGCTGCTTTTTCAAAGTACTGGCGAGCCAGCGTTTCATCTTTCTTGGTGCCAATACCATCTGCCAGCATACGGCCTACATTCAATTGAGCAACTGCCAGACCTTGATCGGCTGCTGCTTTATACCAGGCAAAAGCCTGACGTTCATCTTTCTGAATGTCTTTACCATACTGGTATTTGGTTGCTAAATAGAATTGTGCACCTGGCTGTCCTGCCTTCGCTGCCTTAATCAGGCTATTAATGTCCATGATAGAATATTGTGCGGCCTGACTTGCGACAGAAGGCGTTGGAGCAACATAGTCTGCTTGGGCCTGAAAGCTAAAAAGTCCAGCCAGTAGCGTCGTACTTAGTAATAATTTTTTCATAGAGCGCTCACTCGATAAATTGCGACTTCACCAAACAGATTAGGGAGGTGCTTGCTGAGCATGCTGCCTTGTTGATTCCCATTCACAGCGAGTCGGTTAATAATTTTGATGTTATTTTCCGCGCAAAGTGCTTCAAAGTCACGGAAAGTACATAAGTGGATGTTCGGTGTGTTATACCACATATAGGGTAAAGCTTCCGAAACAGGCATTTTCCCTTTTAGTGCCAGGAAAGAACGAGTCTTCCAGTGCGCAAAGTTCGGGAAAGTAATAATCGCCTGTTTACCCACTCGCACCATATCACGCAATAAAACGTCTGGTGCATCTACAGCTTGCAAAGCCTGTGCCATGACAACATAGTCAAAAGACTGGTCTGCAAAACGACTTAATCCCAGATTTAAGTCTTGCTGGATGATATTTAACCCACGACTGACTGCAATTGCAATCTTTTCCTGATCAATTTCTAATCCGTATGCACGAATATTGTGCTTTTTGCTCATATGAGCCAGTAATTCACCGTCACCACAGCCCAGGTCAAGGACGCGTGAACCCGGTTTAATCCAACGTTCTGCCAGTTGTTGATCAATACGCATTACACAGCCTCCTTCGGGGTTGATTTTAACAGTTCTTCACCACCCAGGAAGGCACGCAATGACTTCACATACAGTGGAATCGGGAACAGGAAGGAGTCATGGCCTTGCTCAGCATCAATATCCAGATAGCTGACAGGCTTATTATTGGTAATTAAGGCGTCTACGATTTCAACAGAACGTGAAGGTGAGAACCGCCAGTCAGTTGTGAAAGAGACCACCAGGAATTTACATTTGGTTTGGGCCATTGCCTTTACCAATGACTGTTGATATTCACGTGAAGGATCAAAGTAATCCAGTGCCTTGGTCATAATCAGGTAAGTATTGGCATCAAAGTTCCGGCTAAATTGTTCACCTTGATAGCGCAAATAGCTTTCGACCTGGAACTCCACATCGAAACCATACATAAATTTACCGGATTTTAAATCACGACCAAATTTCTGCTTCATGGCTTCTTCAGACAGGTAGGTGATATGACCGACCATACGTGCCAGAATCAGACCACGTTTTGGATAGCTATCATGTTCCAGATAACGGCCATTATGGAAATCCGGATCTGACAGAATTGACTGACGTGCGACTTCATTAAAGGCAATGTTCTGTGCAGATAATTTAGGTGCGCTGGCAATAATCACACATTTTTGCAGACGATCTGGATAATCTACCGACCATTGTAATGCCTGCATACCGCCTAATGAACCACCGATGACGGAATACCACACATCAATACCGAGACGGTCAGACAGCATGGCTTGGGTTTTCACCCAGTCACGTACAGTCACTAGAGGAAAATCAGGACCATAAGGGCGGTTGTCATTTTCAGGGTTCGGAGAAGTTGGACCTGTTGAACCATTACAGCCACCAATATTATTCAGGGCAACCACAAAAAAATTATTGGTATCAATTGCCTTGTTTGGACCAATACAGGCATCCCACCAGCCTGGTTTTTTATCATCTTCATGATGATAGCCAGCAGCATGATGATGACCGGAAAGGGCATGACAAATCAGAATGGCATTGGACTTATCGGCATTGAGTTCGCCATAAGTTTCAACCATCAGTTCAAAACGGGGGAGGATGCGACCGCATTCAAGCTCTAACGGCTGTTCGAATTGGAACTTTTGTGGGACAACAAGGCCCACTGAGTCAGCTGGAAAAGACACGGGAATGATTCGCCTTAAATCTTTAGTATGAATAAATAAAAGGATACCATTTGCAGGTATCCTTCTAAAGTCTTTTTAGTGCTATGAATTATCGCTAATTCTAATACCGTGTCTAGACGGCAGCAGCAATCACCTGTTCAGTGCTTAACACACCCTGGTCAATCAGGCGGTTGGTACATGCGATAATCGCTTCAATTGAAGAGGTCACAATGTTGTCGTGGACACCAGCACCAAAGGCGGATTTACCGGTACCTTTCACTTGAAGTTCAACCAATGCTAAGGCTTTGGCATGTGCACCAGAACTAATGCTACGTTCTTCATAGTTCAACACGTCAATTGGCAATTGTAATGCATCCAAAATTGCAGAGATTGGACCGTTACCTTCACCACGTAAGCGCTGAGTTTCACCATTGACTTCAACATCTAGCTCAATCACCTGGTTGCCATTTTCATCTGACAATTTATAGTTCTTGGCAGCGTAATGTGCATCTTTGGCATCAACATAGGTGTCTTTAAACAATGTCCAGATCGCTTGTGCTGAAATCTCAGTACCGTCTTCATCGGTTTTTTGCTGCACGATTTGCGAGAATTCGATCTGTAAACGACGTGGTAAAGTCACGTTATAGTTCGATTCTAACAAGTAAGCGATACCACCTTTACCTGACTGTGAATTCACGCGAATCACGGCGTCGTAGTCACGGCCTAGGTCTTTCGGATCGATTGGCAAGTACGGCATATCCCAGATTTCTTGGCTTTTCTGGAATTCGAAGCCTTTTTTGATCGCATCCTGATGTGAACCCGAGAATGCTGTAAACACCAAATCGCCCGCATATGGATGACGTGGGTGTACAGGCAAACCGGTACATTCTTCAACAGTCGCGATGATTTCGTTAATGTTCGAGAAATCTAATTCTGGTGCAACACCCTGGGTATACATGTTTAAGGCAATTGCCGCTACGTCCACATTACCGGTACGTTCACCATTGCCGAATACACAACCTTCGACACGGTCAGCACCCGCCATAATCGCTAATTCAGACGCTGCAATGCCACAGCCACGGTCATTATGACAGTGAACAGAAATGATCACGCCGTCGCGACGCTCAATGTTGCGGTGCATCCATTCCACCTGGTCGGCATACACGTTTGGTGTAGACACTTCGACAGTGGCCGGCAAGTTCAAGATGACTTTGTTTTCAGGAGAAGCTTCCCAGATTTCAGTCACTGCATCACAGACATCTTTCGCGACTTCTAATTCGGTTGCAGAGAAACATTCAGGACTGTACTGGAAGATAAATTCAGTTTCAGGCTGTTTCGCTGCGTATTCTTTTACTTTTTGCGCTGCATTGATCGCTAACTGTTTCGCACCTTCAACATCCACATTTAACACTTTTTGACGGAAGGTCGGTGAGTTCGAGTTATAGATATGCACAATTGCGCGTTTTGCACCTTGTAAAGATTCGAAGGTACGTGCAATCAAATGATCACGTGCCTGAACCAATACTTCAATGTAAACATCATCTGGAATATGACCTTCTTCGATCAATTTACGGGTGAAGTCGAAATCAATTTGAGATGCAGACGGGAAGCCAATTTCAATATGTTTGAAACCGATTTTCACCAACATCTGGAACATTTTGAACTTCTGCTCGATGTTCATTGGCTCAAAGATCGCCTGGTTACCATCACGCAGATCAGTACTCATCCAGATTGGCGCTTTAGTGATTTCATTGTTCGGCCATTGACGGTCTGGTAAGTCCACACGTTGATACATGCGACGGTATTTTTTACTTGGATCAGCCAACATCATGAGAGAGCTCCTTAGGTAGCCTGGCAGACTCGCTTGGTGCAGCAGTTGCTCAGTCTACAGTATAGATTTTGTCTATATATTCGTTTACAGGCAGGTGTGGATAAATAAGATCAATCCTGTATTTTTTAAAGTCTTGATCATCAGGATCGAACAGACACCTGCATGGTGAACCTATAAGATTAATTTTAGACCAGAAAACGTGAAAAGTTTTTGCTTTTTCTATGGATTTTAGTCGTATCTTAAAAAAGATTTTCTTATAAAGTTATTAATTGGGAAAATATTTCTTTGATCTATTTTAAATTTGTTGGATTTTTTCTGTGATTAAGCAATAGGGCTAAAATATTTCTTTATATGATAACTTTGTTGAGAAGTTTTGAACAATCTATAAATGAGATTATTCTGGTGAAAAAATAAGGAACAGCCTGATGAATTCAGACTATCCCTGAATCTGATGATAATTGGCTAGCTCAGTATTTAAAATGCAGGCCTAAAACACCACTGATGCCTTCTGCTTCAGTGGCATAGTGGGAAGAATAGGCTTTGGTAAAATAACGTGTATCGGACAGGTTATTGATATTCAACTGTAGATCTACATTTGGGTTCACCTGATAACGTGCCATGGCATCGTAACGCACATAACCGGGAACAAATTTGGTATTGGCGGCATTGCCATAAACTTTATCCATTGCCACAGCACCGGCACCCAATGTCAGTTGAGGCATGACCTGATAGGTCGTCCATAAGGTTGCACTGTTTTCTGCTACGTTCTGAACCCGATTGCCATTGTTCGAGCTTGGTACATAGATGGGATCTGCTGTAGTTCCAATATTTTCAAAGCCACCATCAATCAGTTCACTATCCAAATAGGTATAGCCTGCGGAAATTGCCCATTTCTCGGTGACATTTCCATTGATACCCAGCTCAATCCCATCGACACGGGTCTCACCAATATTACGGGTGGTGCCATCTGAATCGGTGGAGCGGGTATTGGTCTTTTCAGTACGGAAAATGGCGGCGGTCAAATTGAGTTTGTCTTCCAGAATGTCCCATTTAGTCCCCAGTTCCATGGTACGGACTTTTTCCGGTTTTAAATTTTCAATAGCTACAGTAATACTTTCGGAACCATCACCGCCATCGATGCCAACCGGATTTGAGGAAGTGGCATAGCTGATATAAATACTGCCATTTTCTCTTGGCTTAAAGACCAGACCGGCCTGATAGTTAATAAAGTCATCTTCATTTTCAAGGGTGAGCTGATCACCTGGAACGGCTGTAATTGGCGTATTGTTAGCGCCTGTCACCGCATTATTGAATCTTCCATAGGTCAAGATTTGCTGGGTCTTATAGTCATCCCAGCGCACACCCAGATCCACAATCCATTGCGGATGCAGTTCGATGCTGTCCAGGAAGTAGATCGATTGGGATTTGGTCTCAATATTATAACTGTCTGCACCATCCGTACTAATCGTCCCCGTCCAGGTACTCCGATTTGGATTGTCTACAGAGGTACACCAGCCTAAAGCAACATTTGTAGGAGTACCACAGGCTGCATAGGAACTGCCAGTCGCATTCAGACCGTTAATAATATATTGAGTACGCTCAGTATCCTGATCCGAATATTCTGCACCCAGATTAAAGCTATGCTGGATGATACCGGTGTTGAATTTACCGGTTAAAGCTAGCAAATCAGTAAAGGTATCGGTATCTGCGATACGTGAATTGGCCCGAGCCCAGACATTACCATTTAAAATAAAGTTTCCGCGTGAATCGTCAGGATTGGTCCATAGGTAGTCATTTTTAGAACGGTTAAATACCGCAGTATTGCTAAAGGTTAAATTGTCATTTAGATCATGTTCCAGCTTGAGGGTGCCAATCTGGTTTTCCTGTTTCTGGAAATCACGATCTTTCCAGCCATAATACTGCCCTTGTTTGACGTTAATCGGTTTACCATTGCCATTTAATGGCCGGTTATCAGGGTTATTTCCAGTAGGTGCCCCAAACGGATTGTTATAGGGAATGCCTGAGTCTGGAATATCATCTGTTTTTAGATAGTAATAACTCAAAGTGCCACGTGTTGCACTATCCAGACCAAAACTGAAGCTAGGTGCAATACCCGCACGTTGGTATTCTGTACCGTCATGCTGTCCCGCTTTTTCATTTTGATGGCCCATGACAGCTATACGAGCCGCCATACCATTATCAAAGTCCTTGTTAGCATCTAAAGTGATACGTGCATACATGTCTGTGCCACCTGTGATCGTGCCTTCCAGCGCATTTCCCTGTTTCGCCACTTTTGAAATCAGGTTAATACTGCCGCCAGTGGTGCCAGCGCCGCCCATGGCAGAGGCAGAACCTTTGGTGACTTCGACCTGCTCAACGGCAAACATTTCCCGGTTTTGTGAAGTCGAATTCCGTACACCATCCACATACATCGAACTTTCCGAGTTATAACCCCGAATAAAAGGTCGATCCCCATTTGGATTACCACCTTCTCCCGCGCCTAGGGTAATCCCCGGCACAGTACGCAAAGCATCTGCCAAGGTCGTAACCTGCGTATCTTCAATCAGTTGCTGAGGGATCACAACCACAGATTTCGGGGTATCCAGGAGAGGGGCAACAAATTTGCTATTTGCCGACTGATCGATTTTTAAACTTGGCACAGATTCCACTTGCACTTCCTGACGGATGGTTTCAAGCTGCACCACGTTTTCTTGGGCAATTGCATGTGCGGATGCAAGAGAAAGGGAAGAAACGATTGCTGAAGAAACGATTTTTTTACGAGATTTTATCTGGCTCATCATAGTTCTTTTTTATTTTTAAGTTTGGATTCGCAAATAATAATTATTATTGTTATCGTTGCTATCCTTTCTGAATTGATATTGGCGATGAATAAAATTTAATCAATTTTAAAAATAGATGAAAGGATCAGAGGGTGGAGGATTAACTCTATGTTTTTGCTATAAATTGATAAAATATGGGTCTAGTTTAGTTTTAATTGATAATAATTATCGAGATATAAAATATTTAAGATGGTCTTAAATAATAGTTCAAGAAGCAGAACATAGCACTTCCGACTTCTTGAAACTTCATCTTTATTTTCAAATAAATATCATCATTCAATTCTATTCAACACACAGCCCGGCTGAATTTCAGCTACTGTTGCTATTCCCATTAGCACCATGGTGATTTCAAATTCTTCTTTGAGGATTTTAATCACATGTGCTACGCCTAAAGCTCCGGCAGTCGCCAGTCCATAAATATAAGGACGGCCAATCAGCACCGCAGAAGCACCTAAGGCAATCGCCTTGAATACATCAGATCCACGGCGAATACCGCCATCATAAAGCAGAGGAAAATCTGCTGGCACCACCTTTTTAATCAGTTGTAGGGCAATCAGTGGAGAAATACAGGTATCCAGTACCCGGCCGCCATGATTGGAAATGATCAGGCCTTTTACCCCATGCTGAATCGCCAGCTGGGCATCCTGAGGATGCACGATGCCTTTTAGAATGACCGGTAAATAGGTCTGCTTTACCATCCAGGCAATATCTTCCCAGGTCGGAGCAATTTTCATCAGCCCATGAAAGACCGGATGATCACCTTCTTTTAATTCTGGCAGGGGAATATGTGCTGGTGTATGCGGGTGCTGCATGTCTTTCGGTAAATGGAAAAAAGCGCGACGTTCACGATCACGGATGCCGGTATGTGGTGAATCCACGGTAATCACCAGCGCCGTGTAATGATGTGCTTCAGCCATTTTCACCAAAGCCAAAGATTTTTCCCGATCACCTTGCCAGTAAAGCTGGAACCATTTGCGAGGATTATCCTGCTTGAGTGTCCGCATATCGGTATTAGTAAAAGTACTGAGAATGATATTGCTGCCCATGACTTCTGCAGCAAGCGCTGAAGCTGTTTCAGCCTCAGAATGAAATTGCTGCTGGTGTCCAATCGGTGCCAGGAAAATCGGATGCGGAAATTTCTGTCCAAAAATTTCAATTTCAGTACTGCCTTGACTCAGGTCTTTCAACATTCGAGGTAATAACTGAATATCCTGAAACTGCTGTAAATTATCCCGGAGACTGACTTCATCCATAGAACCACCTTGCAGATAATCCCAGACCATACTGGACAGATGTTTTTTTGTCTCCATTTCATAGTCGGCAATGGTTTGTAGGTAGGCCGGGATCTGGGTTAATGGCGCCATCGGTTCACGTGACATTATAAATTACCCCACTGACGAATCAGGTTGTGATAATGATGGGTAAGCTGCAGGACTTCTTCAGTATCGCCAATCTGTTGGCGTAGTTTGATAATGGTCATATCCAGATCAAACAGCATGCTGCGTTTGGCATCTTCGCGAACCATACTTTGAATCCAGGTCACAGCCGCAATACGTTTGCCTTGAGTCACAGGTTCAACCCGATGCAGGCTGGTCGATGGATAAACAATCACATCACCAGCATCCAGTTTCACTTCATGGCAACCATACTGGTCTTCAACGACCAGCTCGCCACCTTTATATTCATCGATTTCAGATAAGAATAAAGTCAGTGACACATCGGTACGAATGGCCTGTCCGAGTAGAGGAGAGTAATGAATGGCATTATCGACATGATTGCCATAGGTGCCAGAATCCTGATAGCAGTTAAACAGGGGCGGCAGGATATGTTTCGGTAGGGCAGCAGAGGTAATTAAATGATGACTTTTAAGCGCTTGTAAAATGATAGGGCTAATCTGCTGATACAGGACAGAAGAAGAATCCAGCTGCAGGTTCTTTTTGATTTTCTGTGCCTGACTCCCGGCGCTGAGTTGCCCATTCATCCAGTGTTCTGAACGATCTAGTTGTTGTCTCAGTTCGGCAACTTGTGCTTTGCTTAATACTGCCGGGATATGTAACATCATTTTAAAAGCATTCCTGCAATTGAAAATATTGTGCATTCAAGAGAATACACGATATTGATAGATAGAGATAAAAGCTAAATTAAAATTTATAGTTCAGGGTTAAGGCTGCTGAACGTGGTTGACCCAAGATCACACGGCCACCTCCATTATTCAGCGTGCTGATGTACTCTTTGTCTGCCAGATTATAAACATTCAGGTTTAAAGAAGTCTGGTCGTTGAAGGTATACCCGGCCATGGCATCAAACACCACATAGCTTGGAATACTTGGCATATTCGCTGCTGCAGTACTGTCGGTGATCACACGTTTTTGCTCATCCACATAACGTGCCCCCAAGCCCAGTTTTAAACCAGCAATGTTATAGGTTGTCCATAGTGAAGCGGTCCATTCAGGTGACCAGCGTACGCTATTGGTCTGGGTTACTGCACCCGTGTTTGAGTTGACACTGAACTGGTCTTTTTGTTCGGTTTTCATATGAGCTACGCCAGCTGAAATATTCCAGGCATCGGTAATTTTACCAACAGCACCCAATTCGATTCCTTTAACTGTAGTTTTACCTTCCTGAACAGACTCTCGGGTAATCGGATCTTGGGTAAACTGGTTTTCATTTTCGGTGTAGTATGCAGCAGCATTTAAAGCCAGATCGCCATCCAGCAAGTCCCATTTGGTGCCAATTTCATAATGATGAGTTTCTTGAGGGGCAGCAGCCGAGCTGTTAATTCCTGTGGTTGAAAGGCTAAAGTTACTGCTACCCGGCGGTGTCAGGGATTTGGCATAAGATGCATAGACACTGCTGTAGGCAGTTGGCTTATATAAACCACCGAGCTTCCAGCTGAATAAATTGTCATGGGCTTTTAAATCTGTTTTGGTTTCAGTCACTGCTAGTGTCGTACTGTCGGTTGAATAACCCAGTGCATCGTAGTTGGTATCGTAATAATCGACACGGACGCCACCATTGAGTTGAAAACGTTCACCGAACTTGAGCGTATCAAAAAGATAAGCAGCCGCCGTCTGGGTTTCACCATCTGAATAAGCGCCCGTATACACAGGATCAGGCAGATTCTGGTGACGGTCAGGATGATATAGATTTGCGGGTGGCGTACTGTTAGTAGGCTGCCCTGGCATTTGTGTAGCCAGTGTTCTGGAATGTTGCTGCTCTTTTAATAGTTCTACACCAGCGACCAGATCATGCTCCACTGAACCGGTTTTGACATTCCAGTTCACCGTGCTCTGATTAGCCAGAATTTTATTTTCCTGATCCACACCCTGGCGTGAACGGCTTACTGTCCAGTCTTGAGGATTGATAGAGTCATTTCTTGAAAGGCTATTAATCCCCGTCAAAGTACGCTGCATATGGGTATTGCCCAGACGGGTAATATTGGTAAATTTCAGATTTTCAGACCAGTCACTTTCGATTTTGGCTGTATACATGTCAGCATCAACATCTTCATGGTCATCGGTATGGCCATAATAATTTTCACGGTCTACTTTAGGTGCACTGGCAATCAGTGGGTCAGCATTCCAGAAACCTTTCATGCCAATCGTTGGAATACCGCCATCCGGAATGTTACGTTGGCGGATATGCTGGGAATAAAGATACAGGCGAGTATCACTATCCAGACCAAAGGCGATAGAAGGGGCAACAGCCCAGCCTTGATTCTGGATAAAGTCGCGGCCTTCTACACCGCCATCTTGACCCATTGCATTTAAACGGACAGCAACGCTGTCATTGATCGCCTGATTAATGTCAGTGGCAAGACGCGTATGTTCAGCCGTATTGTAGGTGGCAGAGACTTCACGACTGTTTTCCAAATGAGGCAATTTGCTGACCAGATTCACATAACCAGACGCCGTACCACGCCCACCTTCGGCACCCGCAGGGCCTTTTACGACTTCCACCTGTTCCAGGTTAAACACATCACGACTTACAGCGCCGAGGTCACGAATGCCATCCAGATAGGTGGAGCTTTGAGTTGAAAAGCCGCGCATCTGGAAGGCATCGCCAGCACTGGTATTCCCATTCTCACCGAGTTGTAGGGTAATTCCTGGCGTATTACGTAAGGCTTCAACCAGGGTGGTTGCACCTTGTTCTTTTAATAAGTTCTTGTTGATAATCGAAACAGTCTGAGGCGTATCTACTAAAGCTTGGCTAGATTTAGCAGAACTCAATTGATCTACTTTATATTCATTTGCAGTTTTATTCTTAACTGTAATTTCTGGAAGCTGAATAACGCCTTCATTGGTGATGTTATCTGCATGAGTGATCAGTGGCAAAGTTGCAGCAAGTGCGACCAATGAAGTCTTGTAATGATGTTTCCGGCTTTTGATATGCGCCATGTGACAGAATTCCTGAATTGAATAATATTTCCCTTACCACCTTGATATGCTCGAGTTCATCAAATAGCAGCAATTATGGAGTTATTGTTATGGCCTTTAACAATTTTGCGAATTGTAGTGATAATAATTATCATTAACAATATTGAATTTAGTCATTGTTATAACTTTGTGCATGGAATTACTGTTTAAATTTTAGAATTTGATTCAGGATTTCTATAGAAAAAAGGTAAGGTCTATATTTTCTTGAGGTTTTAAGCCATGACTTAAATAAGATAACTAACAGGTGTTAAAAACAATATGTTCAAGTAGTCCTTGATGTATAGGACAGAAATAAAGATAGCCTCATGAATGAGGCTATCTTTAAATAGGGAAGAAGCGAAAATTTAGTATTTAAAGTTTAGAGAAAGGACTGCATTGCGACCTTCTGCTTCAGTTGCATAGTGAGATGCATAAGCTTTAGTGAAATAACGTTGATCAGTCAGATTGTTTACATTCAACTGCAGGTCAACATTTTGATTCACGTTATAACGCGCCATTGCATCGTAGCGAACATAACCTGGAACGTATCTAGTATTGTCGGCATTACCGTAAACTTTATCCATGGCAACTGCACCCGCACCAACTGTGAAAGCAGGGGTTAGGTCATAAGTCGTCCAAAGAGTTGCACTGTTTTCAGGAACATTTGGTAAGCGTTTGCCTTTTGCAGCATTCGGGTAGGTGCACACACCAGCACGTGTACAAGATGGACCTGGATCTGTTTGTTCACTATCTAAGTAGGTGTAACCTAGAGAAGCTGCCCATTTATCCGTGATGTTACCGTTCAAACCAAGTTCAAAACCGTCTACTTTACTTTCGCCGATATTTGCATAGGTGGTTGAATCAAGCTGGATACGGGCATTCTGTTTTTCAGTACGGAAAATCGCAGCGGTTAAATTCAAGCGATCATCGAATAAATCCCATTTTGTACCCACTTCAAAAGTACGGCTTTCTTCTGGGTCAAGGTTACTGTAAGCCTCTCCGATACCTTCAGAGCCATCACCTGCATCAACACCAACTGGGTTAGCTGAAGTTGCATAGCTTGCATAGATTGAACCATTTTCAACAGGTTTGAAAGTTACCCCTGCTTGGTAGGTGAAAAAGTCGGTATCGCTTGTTACCGTGTCTTGGTCACCAACATTCTTCTTAGGAGGAATGACAACACCATCTACGGTTGTTGGCTTTGTTGCAGCGTTATTCGCGCCATAAGTCATGGTTTGCTCTGTATCAAATTTATCCCAACGAAGACCTAGATCCAAAATCCATTGAGGATTAAATTCAATACTGTCTAAGAAATAGATCGAGGTAGATTTGGTTCTTGTGTTGTATTGATCAGCACCCTCTGTACTAATTGTGCCAGTCCATGGGCCTCGGTTGGGATTTTGAACTGGAGTACACCAACCAGCTGGTGCACTATCAGGACATGTTTGATAGGCACTACCAGTAGCATTTAAGCCATTGATAATGTACTGAGTACGGTCATTTTCTTGGTCAGAATATTCGGCACCCAAGTTAAAGCTATGTTGTAGTGAGCCAGTATTGAATTTACCTGTAAGTGCTAATTGATCCGTAAAAGTATCTGTATCAGCTACACGTGAATTTGCACGTGCAAAAACACTATTATTTAGATAAATGTTACCTTTTGAGTCATCAGGATTGGTCCACAGGTAATCATTTTTAGATTTACTGTAGCTAGCAGTATTGGAAATTGTCAGATTGTCGGTTAAATCATGTTCAAGTTTGATCGTACCGATTTGATTTTCCTGTTTTTGGAAGTCGCGATCTTCCCAACCATAGTAAACGCCTTGTTTAACATTAATTGGTTTACCATTGCCATTTAAAGGTCTATTGTCTGTCGCACCAGCAGCTGGGGCACCAAATGGATTGTTATAAGGTACACCTGAATCTGGCGTGTCATCAGTTTTTAAGTAGTAATAACTTAAGGTTGCACGGGTAGGGGTATCCAGGCCAAAAGTAATACTTGGCGCAATACCTGCACGTTTATATTCAGTACCGTCTTTTTGACCGGCTTTTTCATTATGATGACCCATCACCGCCACACGTGCTGCAACACCATTACCAAAATCTTTATTACCATCTAAGGTAATACGTGCGTAGCTGTCAGTGCCTCCAGCAACAGAACCTTCTAAAGAATCCCCTGCTTTGGCAACTTTAGAAATCATGTTAATGCTACCACCAGTGGTCCCTGCACCGCCCATAGCAGAAGCCGAACCTTTGGTGACTTCAACCTGTTCTACAGCAAACATTTCACGATTTTGCGAAGTTGCACTACGAATTCCATCTACATACATTGAGCTTTCAGAGTTATAACCACGGATAAATGGACGATCACCATTCGGGTTGCCACCTTCACCGGCACCAAGGGTAATACCTGGTACAGTACGTAAAGCGTCAGCAAGAGTAGTAACTTGAGTATCCTCAATCATTTGTTTAGAAATGACAGATACTGATTTCGGGGTATCTAATAAAGGTGCAACAAATTTTTTATTGGCAGAATTATCTACTTTTAAGCTTTGTTGTTTTTCAGCAGTAATTTCTTGATGAATAGTTTCAAGTTGAACAACTTTTTCTTCAGCAACAGCGTTCACTGCGATCATGGAGAGGGAAGAAGCGATCGCAGAAGAAACGATTTTTTTACGTGACTTGATGAATGACATGGAATACTTGAATCGTGTAATTTGTGATGTGCGAATAATAATTATTCTTATTTGTTTAATGTTTGTTTTTGTTATTGGTTTTGGCAATGTTTAGCTAGGCTAAACTTGGAAATATAAATGTAATAGTGTAACAAAATATATCTAAGCTAATGAATTTAATAAATATCGGAGAAATAAGTGTTTCAAGTCTCTTTGATGGGGATTTTTTATGTAGATGAAGTAGGGATTTCATAAGAATTTTCAAAATATAAAAAACCTGCCGTAGCAGGTTTTTTTATTGACCAGATATCGTTAGAAATCATATGAAACAGATAACCAGTAGTTACGGCCTGATAAGTAAGTACCAGAGATAGAAGAACCTACATCAAGATATTTATACCCAGTGGCAGATACAGTTTCGCCATCGTTATTAATATAAGAATAGGTGGTGCTACCTTCGGTGAAGTCTTTATCTAAGAGGTTGTTTACAGCAAAATTAAAACGCAATGCATCAGAGTAGCTATAGCTTGCACCTAAGTTAAAGAGGTTATAACCACTAAACTTATCACCAAAAATCAAAGACTCTTCATAATCACTTGAACCAAGGCCTGCTGCTGGTGCAGTTGGATTAGATTGGAAACGGTCTTTGCTCGAGCGATACTCATACTGTAACCAGATATCTAGGGCAGGATTAATGTGCCATGTAGACGTTGTATTTAATGCATGTTTCGGTACATTACTAAAATATTGACCCTTTTTGTCACCTTTCGTAATTTCGGTTTCCATAAATGTATAGGCGGTCTTGATATCCCATTCTGGCAGGATGGAGTAATGAAGACTAAGTTCTAAGCCTTGAGTTTCAGCTTCATCTGCATTTGAACTTTTGCTATATTCTGTCACGCTAGACGCCAAACTTGAACATTCTGGTGAAGCTGGGCATTGATAAGTTGAAGACATAATTTTGTCTTCAATTTGGTTAAAGAATGCCGTAGCAGTCAAGTTAAGTCGATCGTTTGGTTGGAAATTTAAACCGAGTTCATAGTTGGTAGAGGTCTCTGGTTTTAAATCAGAATTTCCTAAAGTTGGTGTTGTACCCTGACCGCTGTAGTTAATAATCCCGTCATGTAAAGCTTTCGCAGAAGGAACCTTATAACCTGTACTTACACCACCTTTTAGCGTAAGAACATCATTGGTATTCCAGACTAAATAAGCACGAGGACTGAATTGTCCACCGAACCCTGAATGATCTTCATAACGGCCACCGAAAGTAAAGCGAAGGTTATCTAATAAGCTCCATTCATCTTCAGCATAGAATGACCATGAGTCTTTAGAAAATTCTTTTCCAATACCCGCAATATCATCAGCAACTTTTAAATCTTTATATTCTACACCCGCAGTAATCTTGTGATTGGCAATAGGGGCAATGATATGAGAATCTAAGACCAAGTCTGTATTTTTAAGGGTACGATCATTTCCTGCGAAGGCATTATTAGGGAAAGTATTACGTGGAATGGTACGACCTAATGTTTCAGTTTTTGTTTGGCTTATATAACTTTTCCAGGTACCAAAGCTGTAGTCTCCATCATGACCAAGAGCATATTGTTCACGATTAAACTCGAGTTCATCTTTATAACCATTTGCACGAGTAGGGGTGTCGATGTTACCTAGGCGGTTATCTTCATTGAGATAAGTTTGGCTTGAATGAAATGCATCAATCCAGAGAGTATTGGCGTCATCAACTGTTAAATTGAGTTTTCCACCTACATCATAAATATCTGCTTTACTTGGACGAGGGTCACGTCCTGATTCGGCAATACGTTCAGATCTTTGGCGATCCAGATAAGAACCACGTAACTGTAAGCCTAAGCGGTCATTAATAACAGGACCATTTAAGGCAAAACTTGTCTTCCATGCATCTGCTTCACCGCTGTGTTCCATGGCATTACCACTTAGGGTAACGTTACCATTCCATTCATCGCTAACTTTTTTAGTGATGATATTAATGACACCACCCATAGCTTCTGAGCCATAACGTGTTGCCATTGGACCACGAATCACTTCAATGCGTTCAATAGAGGCTAATGGCGGTAAATAAGTATTCGATGATTCACCAAAACCATTAGGCGCAACATCAGAGGACGTCGTTTGGCGACGACCATCAATGAGAATAAGCGTGTAATCATTACCTAAACCACGCATCTTAATATTTAGACCTGATGTCTTGCCGACACCATCACGAATGTCTACGCCAGGAACATCAACGAGCAAATCAGCAATGCTGGTCGCATTTTTCTTTTCAATATCTTCTTTGGTTACCACACTAATAGAAGCAGGCGCATTTTTTAGCTCTTGTTCAAAACCTGCTGCAGAAACGACAATAGTCGACATTTGATGTGTTGTTGTAGGCGTTAATGTTGTTTCAGCAAATACTGAGGATGATGTGACCCCAAGGATAGCCACTGCAAGAGGGCGAAGATTGAAAGTGCGCATAACCAAGATTCCAGAATAATGGAGATAAAATTAGAGTTGTGTATCAAATTTTTGCAATATTAATGATAATATTTATCATTTGCAACAAGGTGTATATAGATATTTTAATCAAATGAATAATTCATCGCATAAATAGGAATAATGTGAAGAAATCGTTTCTAAAAACTGTAACAAGGCTGTATGTTTTGTATATCTTTAAATGATGTCATATAATGTGGCACATTTTTTTATAACCTGTTATTACCAAATATATAGAGGAAGCCATGCAAGTAACTTCTGAAGCGGTTTCGGGCGTTGCCCGTCGTTTAAATGTTTCTGTACCGACGAGCCGAATTAATGAGCAATTTGAAGCTCGTTTAAAACGCACTGCTAAAACTGCGAAGATCAACGGCTTCCGTCCTGGTAAAGTGCCTTTGAACGTTATTCGTCGTGAATACGGCGCTGGTATTTACCAAGAAGTTGTTAACGACATCATTCGTGATACAGTTTTTGAAGCAATCCAACAAGAGAAAATCAACGCTGTTGGTATGCCAAACATCGAAAAAACTGAAATGAAAGATGATGCTTTAGTTTATGAAGCAACTGTTGAAGTTTACCCAGAAGTTGAAGTGAAGTTTGAAGGCCTTGAAGTTGAGCGCAACGAAGCTGAAGTAAACGACAAAGACGTTGAGAAGATGATCGAAAATCTTCAAAAACAACGTGCTGCTTGGGCTGAAACTAAAGGCATGGCGAAAAAAGACATGCAAGTAACTTTCGATTTCGAAGGTTCAGTTGATGGCGAAAAATTTGAAGGCGGTTCTGCAGAAGACTTTAAACTTGTTTTAGGTTCTGGTCGTATGATCCCTGGCTTCGAAGATGGCATCATCGGCATGAAGAAAGGCGAAGAGAAAGTTATCGATGTAACTTTCCCAGAAGACTACCAAGCTGAAAACCTTGCTGGTAAACAAGCTCAATTCAAAATCACTGTGAAACTTGTTGAAAAGCAAAAACTTCCAGAAATTGATGCTGAATTCCTGAAAATTTTCGGTTTAACTGAAGAAGAAGGCGTTGAAAAACTTAAAGCTGACGTTCGTAAAAACATGGAACGTGAAGTGAAAAACGGTCTTCGCAACCAGGTGAAAGGCGCAACTTTTGATGCACTTGTAGCTGCAAACGAAGTTGAAATTCCAGCTGCAATGCTTGCTCAAGAAGTTGACCGTCAACGTCAACAAATGATCCAGCAGTTCACTCAACAGTTTGGTGCTCAAGGCGCGAAAGCATTTGATTCAAGCATGCTTCCAGATGAACTGTTTAAAGAACAAGCTGAAAAATCAGTGAAACTTGGCGTGTTGGTAAGTAAAGTACTTGCTGACGCGAAAATCGAAGTTGATCAAGCACGTGTAGAAGCTTACATCGAAGACATGGCTTCTTCTTATGAAGATCCTGCTGAAGTGATTGAATACTTCAAAAATGACAAGCAACAACGTGCTCAAATCGAAGCAGTTGTTCTTGAAGACCAAGTTGTTGATCACATCCTAGCTGCTGCTAAAGTGACTGACACTAAGGTTAGCTATGAAGACCTATTAAAAGCTCAGCAAGCTCGCCAACAAGGCTAAGTTTAGCTGGTCATAAAAAAGGCGCTTTAAGCGCCTTTTTTTAATACTTTAGCTTTCTATGACCTAATCAGTTTTCACAAAACTAATGCAAAAAATATCATGGAATTCATGGCGAATATTTTGCAATTTAGATCATTATCCCTCATATTGTAATTATGGGTTAAGTCACAAAAAATTTAGGAATAAATAAACGTATGTATGTTCCAGCGATTGAAAACGCTTTAGTTCCAATGGTGGTAGAACAATCATCTCGTGGTGAGCGTTCTTTTGATATTTATTCACGTCTTTTACGTGAGCGGGTAATTTTCTTGACTGGTGAAGTTGAAGACAACATGGCCAACTTGATTGTTGCGCAAATGCTGTTTTTAGAAGCTGAAAATCCTGACAAGGATATTCATCTATATATTAACTCGCCAGGTGGTTCGGTGACTGCAGGTATGGCGATTTACGATACCATGCAATTTATTAAGCCGGATGTTGTGACTTATTGTATGGGTCAGGCTGCATCAATGGGTGCATTTCTGCTAAATGCGGGCGCAAAAGGTAAACGTTATTGCCTTGAAAATGCCCGTGTCATGATTCACCAGCCATTGGGTGGTTTTAAGGGTCAGGCATCTGATATTGAAATCCATGCCCGTGAAATTCTGTTTATCAGAGAGCGTTTAAACCGTCTGATGGCAGAACACAGTGGCCAGGACTTTGATAAAGTCGCGCGTGATACTGACCGTGATAACTTCATGACTGCTCAGCAAGCGAAAGAATATGGTCTCGTGGACGAAGTTTTAACGAAACGTCCATAAGTTTGAAAGATTGAGATATTGGAGAGACTATGTCCGAACATACTCAAGGACAAAAGCATTGTTCATTCTGCGGTAAAACGCAGTCTGAAGTCGGCAAGCTGATTGCTGGCGAAGACGCCTACATCTGTAATGAATGTGTAGACGTATGCTTGGATCTGGTTCAGACCAGTCAACAGGTAGAAACCAATGACTGGGCGAATCGTCCTTTGCCGAAACCGCATGAGATCCGTGCGGCGCTAGATCAATATGTAATTGGTCAGGACGTAGCGAAAAAGACGTTATCTGTTGCAGTATATAACCATTACAAGCGTTTAAAAGTGCAGACCAATGGTAAAAAAGCTGATGACAGCGTTGAAATTGCCAAAAGTAATATTTTGCTGGTCGGTCCAACAGGCTCGGGTAAAACCTTACTGGCACAAACCCTTGCACGTCTTTTAGATGTACCTTTTGCCATGGCTGATGCCACTACACTTACCGAAGCAGGTTATGTCGGTGAAGATGTTGAAAATATCGTACAGAAGCTACTGCAAAAAGCTGATTATGATGTCGAGAAAGCGCAAAAGGGTATTATCTATATCGATGAAATCGACAAGATTACCCGTAAGTCTGAAAACCCATCCATTACACGTGATGTATCGGGTGAAGGCGTACAGCAAGCATTATTAAAAATGATCGAAGGTACGGTTGCTTCAATCCCGCCACAAGGTGGCCGTAAGCATCCGCAGCAGGAATTCATTCAGATTGATACTTCAAATATCCTATTTATCTGTGGTGGTGCATTCTCAGGACTTGAGAAAATTGTGCAGCAACGTCAGGAGAAGGGTGGTATCGGCTTTACTGCAGAAGTACGCAATAAAGAGGAAACCAAGAAGCTATCTGACCTGTTCCGCCAAGTTGAAGCAACTGACCTGGTGAAATTCGGTCTGATTCCAGAATTCATTGGCCGTCTGCCAGTGATCGCAACGCTGGATGAGCTGGATGAAGAAGCTTTGATGCAAATCCTGACTGAGCCGAAGAATGCTTTAACTCGTCAGTATAAGCATCTGTTCGATATGGAAAATGTAGACTTGGTCTTTGAAGATTCTGCATTACGCGCTGTGGCGAAAAAAGCCCTGGAACGTAATACAGGTGCACGTGGTCTGCGTTCTATTCTTGAGAACTCATTGCTTGAAACCATGTATGACCTGCCAAGCCGTACCGATGTTGGTACTGTGGTAGTGAGTGAGGCTGTGATCAATGGCGAGGCTAAACCGGAATTCCGCCCGGAACGTCAGGCCGCTATTGAACCGACTGCTACTCCCAAGGCTGATTTAAAGGTAGTAAATAGTAAGTCTGCTTAACTGCTGTTCGTCTGAAACGTGCGAAAATGAACTGTTTTCGCACGTTTTTTATTTTCAAAAATAAATCACAATGTTAATCTCGTTTCTTAGGCGTGGACGCCTGATCATTCATATAAATTTATAAAAATGTGCATAAAATAATAAAGACGCAGTGAGGGATAAGCATGCGTGGAGCCGCAATTGTACTCATCAGCAGTTTAGCTTTAATGGGGTGTCATTCGAAGCACGCCGTTCAGGAACAGCAACTGACATCAACACTGAAAAATATCGATCTGAACAAAAAACCGGGTTTTGTCGAGCAGCATAAGGTAGGCATGTTCACGATTGGTGGATGGGTCAATCAAAAGCTGGGTCAACGTTTTTCACCAGTGAAGCCGCAGCATGAACAGGCGGCAATGGTTTACTTATATCGTCCAGATTCGAAATGGAACCGCCAGGAAATTGTGGCTGCCAGTATCTTTATCAATCAGGAACGTATTCCAAGTCTGTTGCATAATCATTATTACTGGGTTGAGCTGCCACCAGGTACGTATCGTCTGAGTACCAGCCGTCCGCTCGGTGCACTGCATTTCCAGAAACCGAAATATCTGGATTTTAGCGTGGAATCCGGCAGATCTTACTTCATTAAATATGATGAAGAAAATATAACAACTCGCCGTACAGCTACAGGCCCATTAATGCTGATGCCTGAAACTGTAGGTTTAAATGAAATTGCATTTACCCAGCTTAAGTCGGATAGTTTTAACTTTGTTGCCCAAGATCAGGAAACGGGGAAACTTCGCAAGAAAGCCCAGAAAATTAAAGCCATCGAATATGATCCAACTGAAGACGTACAATTGACTACGCCATTTAAGTTATGGGATCCGCGTACTTGGTAATTAAACCTTTATAGGAAAAGAGCGCAATAAAAAAGCACCCATCAAGGATGCTTTTTTATTGCAGATTAAATTAGCCTGCAGCAGCGTCAACTACTGGAATCTTGCCAATTTTAGCTTGCCAGATTTTTGGTGCAGTTGCGTGTACAGAAGTACCGTTTACGTCAACCGCAACAGATACAGGCATGTCTTTCACCACGAACTTGTAGATTGCTTCCATACCAAGGTCAGCAAATGCAACCACTTCAGCTTCACGAATGGCTTTCGATACCAAGTAAGCAGCACCACCCACAGCCATGAGGTAAGTTGCTTTGTTATCTTTGATGGCTTCAACAGCAGCAGGACCACGATCCGCTTTACCAATCATGCCAAACATGCCAGTTGCTTCAAGGACTTGACGTGTAAATTTATCCATACGTGTAGCCGTGGTTGGACCAGCAGGACCTACAACTTCGTCGCCTACTGGATCTACAGGACCTACGTAGTAGATGAACTTGCCTTTAAGATCGACAGGAAGCTCTTCACCGTTGTTCAACATGTCGACCATACGTTTGTGAGCCGCGTCGCGACCTGTATAGATTGTACCGTTAAGAAGTAGAGTATCGCCTGGTTTCCAAGCGTTCATTTCTTCTTGAGTAATCGTGTCTAGGTCAACACGTTTAGAAGAAGATGAATCCCAAGTTACTTCAGGATAGTCTTCAAGTTTCGGTGCAATAATATTTGCAACACCTGAACCATCAAGCGTGAAGTGTGCATGACGCGTTGCAGCACAGTTTGGAATCATGCCGACTGGTTTGCCCGCAGCGTGACATGGGTAATCTTTGATTTTGATGTCGAGAACAGTGGTTAAACCGCCAAGACCTTGTGCACCGATACCCAGAGCATTTACTTTTTCGAAGATTTCGATACGAAGTTCTTCAAGTTTATTTTGTGGACCACGACGAAGAAGTTCGTCCATGTTGATCTCTTCCATCAATGCTTCTTTTGCAAGCATCATGGCTTTTTCAGCCGTACCACCGATACCAATACCCAGCATACCTGGTGGACACCAGCCTGCACCCATTGTTGGAACAGTTTTCAGTACCCAATCCACGATTGAGTCAGATGGGTTAAGCATTGCCAGTTTAGATTTGTTTTCTGAACCGCCACCTTTCGCTGCAACAGTGATGTCAACTTTATTACCTGGAACAAGTTTGTGGTAGATCACAGCAGGGGTGTTGTCTTTCGTATTCTTACGACCGAATGCAGGGTCAGCAAGTACAGACGCACGCAGGACATTAGAATTTTCTAGGTAACCTTGACGTACACCTTCGTTGATCGCATCGTCCAAGCTCATCGTTAAATCGAATTTAACGTCCATGCCCACTTCAACGAATACGTTTACGATACCGGTATCCTGGCAGATTGGGCGGTGGCCTTCTGCACACATACGAGAGTTAATTAAGATTTGCGCGATCGCATCTTTAGCCGCTTTGTTTTCTTCACGGTCATACGCACGACTCATCGCCTGGATGAAATCTTGTGGATGGTAGTAAGAAATGAACTGAAGCGCATCTTTAACCGATGTGATCAAGTCATCTTGCTTGATAATAGTTGTCATACAAAAATCTCTTGAGCGGGCTGATAGCTAGCGGGCTAAATTATATGACAAAACATAAAAGTTGTGGGACGTTTTACAGGGCTTTTGGGCGAAAGTTTAATGTGCGCTTATCTATCTAGAGATAAAGTCTATCGCGTCATAATTTGAATAAAAAATGTCATAATAACTGTCATATTTCATGTTATAAAACTCAAAAAATAGTACTTATTTTTTTAAATATTTGAAATTTATAATTATTTTTAAAATAAAATACTTTTTATATTGTCATATAACTGTCATAAAACTTTCGCATAATGCACACATCGAAACGAAGAGATCCTAAGACAATGGTTACAGGTATTTTGATGGCTAGCGGTTTTTGTGTATATATCGCGGCAACTTGGATGTACGGTCAAAAAGAAGATCAAGCCTAAGCTTAATCTTCTTTTTTATGCCAAAAAATTTATAAAAATATTATTCCCATATTTCTCTAAACAGACAATCCCCTAAATCTTTCCATCAATTCGTTACGCTACTCACTTGTTGAAACACACTGTATTTTTATCATTACACTATTAACCCAGTAATACTTAAAGTCTGATAACCCTTACACACAGTCGAATTTTTATTGCCTAGACTGATTTCTCTCAACTTCTATTAATAATAGGGCAATTGTAATGACTACAGTAAATCCAAATGACATCAAGGAACATGCATCAGTAATTGCTTCAGACGGAACACAAGTTGGAAAAGTGGACCATTTAGAAGGCCAAGATTCAATTAAATTAACAAGAAGTGACGACGAAAATAATGAGCATCATCTGATTCCGTTAAGCTGGGTCAGTGAAGTGAAAGGTGATCAGGTCATTTTGAATAAAGCGGCAGATGATGTCCGTAATGAATGGACCACGATGTAAGTCCAACTACTTTTCTTGAACTGATATCTCTTTCTATAAGAGTGATAAGAAAAGCAAATGATTTATCAAAGAATGCCAGTCAAATTGACTGGCATTCTTATATATGCAATTTTTAAGAACTGAAAACAAAAACCATCCACTGTGTCCATTGAATGATGAAAACACAGATAGAGAATGGGGTTGGCAGGTTAGTGGGCTGCCTGCTGATCCGCCTGAATCGCAGTGAGTGCAATAGTAAATACGATATCATCTACCAAGGCACCACGTGACAAGTCATTTACTGGCTTATTCAGGCCTTGCAGCATTGGACCAACACTCACCACATTTGCTGCACGTTGCACCGCTTTATAAGTAGTGTTACCCGTATTCAAATCCGGGAAGATAAAGACATTGGCACGACCAGCTACTTGGGAATCCGGTGCTTTTTGACGACCTACACTTTCAACCGATGCAGCGTCATATTGCAATGGACCATCAATCAACAAGTCAGGACGACGTTCCTTGGCAATACGGGTAGCTTCTGCCACTTTCTCTACATCAGCACCGGCACCAGAAGTTCCGGTAGAGTAAGAAATCATAGCAATACGTGGGTCAATACCAAAAGCTTTTGCCGAGTCAGCAGACTGGATGGCAATTTCTGCCAGTTGCGCAGCATCCGGATCCGGATTAATCGCGCAGTCACCGTATACATATACTTCATCTGGTAACAGCATAAAGAACACCGAAGAAACCAGTGAATAATCTGGCGCAGTCTTAATCAGCTGGAAGGCTGGACGCACAGTATTCGCAGTAGTGTGAACTGCACCAGATACCAGGCCATCCACCTGATCAAGTGCCAGCATCATCGTACCTAAAACAACAGTATCCTGCAGTTGTTCTTTGGCTTGCAGTTCATTCAGTTTACCTTTACGCAGCGTTACCATTTTTTCGACATAGTCGTCTCGAATCAGGTCAGGATCGACAATTTCTAAACCTTCTGGCAATTCAATGCCACGTGCTTTGGCAACTTCCAGTACGGCTTCAGGCTTAGCCAGCAGAATACAATGCGCAATACCACGTGACTGACAGATAGCTGCGGCTTGAATAGTACGTGGCTCATCACCTTCAGGTAGCACAATACGTTTTTTTGCTGCAATCGATTTCTGTACCAGCTCATGACGGAAAGCAGAAGGAGACAGGCGTGGCTTGTAGGTGCCATTTAGCATCTGAATCAGCCAGTCTGGATTGATATGGCTAGATACAAAACGGGTAACCTGATCAGCACGTTCTGTATCATCAACTGGAATTTCATTGCCAAGATTGGCCAGCTTCTGCGCAGTTTCAAATGTGCTTAATGGGGTATGTAAAATTGGCAGGCCATGTTTAATTGCAGACTGGCAGAAACCTAACACCTGTTCGTTTGGCTGATGTTGCTCAGTCAGAACTAACCCCGCCAGTGGAATACCATTACAGCTCGCCAGGCTACTTGCCAGCAGCACATCGACACGGTCAGAGGCAGTAATGATCAGTTCACCCGCGACAAATTTATGCAGTTCATGTTCAATGCTGGATGCAATCAGGCTGCTGTGCTGAACACGGCGTTGAGCCGCTTCACCTTGATGGATCCATAGCGCAGAAATATGTGCAGCCAGATCGGACATACGTGGCACGCTCAGGGTTTTACTAAACGGAACCAAGCCAATCACTGGAAGCTTTTCAGAGCCGATATATGGATGGGTTTTCTGAATAACTTGTACAAACTGTTCAGTTTCAACAGTCAGACGCAATTCTGGATCAATGGTCACTGGAATCTGGGCAGATTCTTCAGGTAAGCCTTTGGTACGCATGAACAGGATACTAGACAGGCGTGTTGAGCTTGCACCACCAAAATTGCGAATCTGATTTTCAACTTTTTCTGCTGTTTGCACTGGATGACGGATATCGGCATTGCTGACAATAACAACTTTGGCATCGAGTGCCTGAGCCAGGGAAGCATTCAGTTCATCGACAAAGCTGTCACGACCATTTGGCACTACACCTTCTACAATAATCAGGTCGTGATTGCGGGCAATTTCACGATGCAGACGCACGGCATCCTCTAGAAGTTCATCCTGCTCGCCATGACTGAGGCGTTGCATCATTGCGTTATAGTTGATGGGTTCCACAGTTTTTGCATTGGAGATATGACGATACAGGGCAGTGGTACGGTCTGCCGTATCCGTAATTTCCTGAGAAAA
The DNA here is from genome assembly GCF_000369585.1 of Acinetobacter sp. CIP 101934. Taxonomy (NCBI): domain Bacteria; kingdom Pseudomonadati; phylum Pseudomonadota; class Gammaproteobacteria; order Moraxellales; family Moraxellaceae; genus Acinetobacter; species Acinetobacter sp. CIP 101934. Next base: position 645,159 of record NZ_KB850094.1, read on the forward strand.
TGGTTTGACAAAACCAGCTTTTACACCTTGGCATTCCAGTGCGTAAATCAGGCCTAAGCATGCTGACGTCAAACCAACGCCTTCCCCAGTCGGAACTAATAGAATGGTCTTCATAGCGTATTCAAATATCTAAAATCAAATAGAAGGTATAGGAATCCTACGCTTGCTTAAGCAAGCGTAGCCTCAGGTTCAGACTTTTTTGCAGTGGTGTTCTCCACTTCCTGCTCAACCACGCTGTGGGTTTCTTTGGCGATACGGCCTTCTTCATCGGTTGGTACGACCCAGATTTGTGGGCCTGTACCATTATCGATGCGACCTTCAGTACCACGCTTTAATACATTATTAGCATCTTTATCGAGGTTAAAGCCAAAATGTGGCAGGTAAGCCATGGTTTTTTCACGGATATAAGCGGAGTTTTCACCGATACCACCTGTAAAGAACAGACCATCAAGACGCGGTAGACCACAGCTTAAAGCGGCCAATGATTTCGCTAGACGGTAGCAGAATACTTCAATCGCAAGCGTTGCATCTTCATTGCCATTTTCTGAAGCTTCGATCAGCGTACGCATGTCATTAGACAGATTGTCTGATAAACCGAGCAAACCACTTTCTTTGTTTAGCATTCTGTCAATTTTATAGACGTCCCAGCCCAGATTCGCTGCCAGGAAGCTATGCAGACTTGGGTCAACATCACCACTACGGGTACCCATTACCAGACCTTCCAGTGGAGTCAGGCCCATAGAAGTATCGACACTTTGCCCATTCCATACGGCACAGGTCGAACTTCCATTACCCAAATGTGCTGTTAACCAGCCACCTTGTTTGAAGCTGCCAGCCAGTTCAGAACCGCGCTCGGATACATAAGCATGGCTGGTACCATGGAAACCGTAACGGCGTACACCAAAGTCAGTGTACAGGAATTTAGGTACGGCATAACGGTAAGCTTGTGCTGGCATGGTTTGATGGAACGCGGTATCGAATACTGCAACCTGTGGCAGATCCGGGAACAGGCGTTGCGTTGCTTCAATTCCAATCAGGTGTGCTGGATTATGTAGTGGTGCAAGCGGGGTAGCTTCACGAATTTTTTCAATAATTTCATCATTGATCAGTTCGGCTTTAGTCAAGCTGCCGCCGTGGACCACACGGTGACCAATCGCATCTGGTTTATAATTGGCTAGACGCTCCAGACCAACTTCCAGTGCTTTTTTATGATCTGCAAATGGGATATGGATGTCTACCGGTTCATTACCGACAGTCACACCTTTAATACGGGCATTTTCTGTGCCTAAGTTCTCAGCTAAGCCGTGAATACGGAAATTCTGTTCTTCAAGTAATAAGGCAAACTTGATTGAAGAAGAGCCACAATTAATAACTAATACTGATTTAGACACGATTGTTTACCCGATTCTAATTAAAATTCTCATCCATTTGATTGATCTATTTTGTGCGCCTAGGCGATGCAATTTAGATCAGTGATGCAGTTGTAACATGCGATATTTTTCTGTCCTAGATAGACTTTAGGTGATTAGACTTAAGCACTATCGATCATTTTGTCAGTTATAATTAAAATTTATCAGTTCATCGTTTTCATTTATCAATGAAATAGTAGTAAAAGCAGACCTCATTCAAAATAGTGTTGAGCCAATAAACCTTATAAAGCATGCTAAACAGATTCACTTTTTATAGTTTATACATTGAATTGCTGGAAATTTAAACAAGCTACAAATTTCCAAAGATAATCTTCATAAAAGGTGACCTAAAGGTTCACTGAGCTGGATTTTTATTTTCTTCATTTAGTTCTATAAAAAATCAGCCCTGCGAACAGAGCTGAAAATGATTTTTTACCGCATTGTTATTGACGAATCTGACCGTCACCAAATACGATCCATTTCTGTGAAGTCAGACCTTCAAGACCAACCGGACCGCGGGCATGAATCTTGTCGGTTGAAATACCAATTTCCGCACCGAGACCATATTCAAAGCCATCAGCAAAGCGGGTAGAGGCGTTAATCATTACCGAGCTTGAATCCACACCAGCTAAAAATTCGCGCGCAATACTGTAGTTTTCAGTGATGATTGAATCGGTATGATGTGAACCATATTTATTAATATGTTCAATCGCTTCCTCAACGCCAGAAACCACCTTGACTGCCAGGATCGGACCAAGATATTCGGTATACCAGTCTTCTTCTGAAGCAGGTACTGCATTTTCCAGAATGCGGCGAGTTGCAGGACAACCACGCAGTTCTACCTGCTTTTCTTCATACAGTTCGGCAATACGTGGCAGGAACTCTTCCGCAACTTTTTCATCGACCAGCAAAGTTTCCATGGCATTACATACGCCGTAGCGATGAGTTTTAGCATTCAGGGCAATAGGTAAGGCTTTGAGCAAGTCTGCCTGTGCTTCTACATAAACATGACAATTACCGTCAAGATGCTTGATTACTGGTACACGCGCATCATTGGTAATGCGTTCAATCAGGCCCTTACCACCACGAGGCACAATCACATCAACATATTCAGACATGGTAATCAGCTGACCCACTGCTGCACGGTCTGTGGTATTGATCACTTGCACGGCTGCTTCTGGTAGGCCTGAAACCTGCAAGCCGTGCTGAATCGCTTTGGCAATGGCCTGGTTAGATTCAAGTGCTTCCGAACCGCCACGTAAAATAATGGCATTACCAGATTTCAGTGCTAAAGATGCTGCTTCCAGGGTCACGTTTGGACGTGATTCATAGATCATGCCGACTACGCCAAGAGGTACGCGCATTTTGCCCAGCTGAATACCAGATGGACGATAGGCCATATCGGTAATTTCACCAATCGGATCGACCAGGCTAATCACATCATTTAAGCCCTGTAGCATGCCTTTGAAGCGTGCGGGAGTCAGTTCTAAGCGATCGAGGAGAGCACTGTCCAGATTATTGCTATGCGCTTTGGTCATATCAATCTGATTGGCGGCCAAAATCGCAGCTTCACTGTTTTTTAAAGCAGTATAAATTGCTGACAATGCATCATTTTTTGTTTGGGTGGACGCACGCGCCAAGATGCGTGAAGCCTGACGAGCCTGCTGTCCTACCGTTTGCATATATTGTTCAATAGACTCTTGCATAGCGGTTCGATCACTTAGAAATATCCTTCTGATATTAACAGCCTGAGCCGATACAATGAAGTCTGCTGGCTAAATTTCATGTGCTTTTACAATCGTTAAACATTTTGAAATCGTTTTATCTTTAAAAGCAGACAAGCGGTTGCAAGATTAGTTGCTTGTAAAAAGAACCTCTGTATAGAATGAATGACAGCGACATTGATGTCGAATTCAATAATAAATAAAGAGTAGGACGCGTATTCAGGTCTTTCACATTTGATCTTGAAGCATGAAATCTCTCAATAATTGCTTGCACAATAAAAATAAGGCAAGGATGGAGGAAAGGAAGATGAATTCCATTATCCAGATGGACCACCACCGCATTGAGCAACATAGCCACTATGCGTTTTTTGATCTATACGATAAAAACAGTTTTAAACAGCCACCACGTACGACCTGGATGGATGGCTGGAAAATTGAATATATGGCAATCGCCCGCCCTGAAACCCTGCATATGACACCGATGGTTATTATTGGTGGGGCATTTCAGAACTTTAATTCCTATAAATACTGTGTAGAGCAGCTGTTCGCTGCAGGTCCAATCATCCTGATTGACTTGCCTTCAATGGGCGCTAACCAGCAGATCACCAATGTGGATACTGGCATCTCTGCTGGCTCTCTGGAACTGGAAGATCTGGCAGGCATGCTAGGGCGCTGGCTAGAGCAAATGCGCTTGCCTAAGGTTGCAGTATTGGGCATGTCATTAGGGTCTGTCGTCGCTTCCTGTCTGGCGGATCAGCGTCCTGAGCTGGTGGATCGCATGATCCTGATGGGGGTGATGCAAAAAACCCGCAAGAGCTGGCGGATGTTGCTGGAAGAATCCCTGCACCTGATGAAAGAAGGGCGTATGGATGAGTTTGGTCAAGCTGTCATTTTGTATCTGGTCAATCATGCCCGTTTAAAAGAAACCCGTATGTCACCGACGGCCAAGCGTCTGTTTTTTAGACAGATGGCAGAGTTTACCGCAACTGAGCAGGATCGTTATGATGTTAACTGCAACCGTCTATTACGCCTGAAACATGTGCCCATTCCACAATGTAAAGTACTCGTTGCTTGCGGCCAATATGACAGTTTTACCCTGCCGCATGAAAATGCTGGCTTTGCCCTACAGTGTCCAGACATGCAGTATGTACAGATTGCCAGTGCCGACCATGTACCACAGCTGCAGCGCCGTAAAGAAACCATGCATCTGTTCGCCACTTTCCTGCGTGATGAACCCGTAGATCAGCTGGAAGGGATTATTCCCTTTACTCGGGAACAGATGCTGAAACTTGAACGTCGTGGTGAAGACCGTATTCCGGTACAAGAGCCAGAACGTTTCCTGAGCCATCGACACTCGGATCTGCGTTTGCCTACCACTATTGTGGATTTAAGTTTCTTTGGTGTCTTATTTGAAATGGAAGAAGCGCAGGTGCAGCAGGCCATCCAGTATCCAAGGGATTTGGCTTTGCATCTGGAAGATGAAGAAGGTGAGTTCAAAATTGAATGCCTGATTTTCCAGCATGATGAAACGCAGATTCGTGCCTTGTTTAAGCACGGTAGTTTTGAAGTGGCGGAACGTTTGCTAGGTTTTGTGCAGACTCAAAAAGCTCTACTTGAAGCACAAGTGCTGGATGCAGTCGTTTAGAATGCTCCCGGCCTGAATTTGAAAGTTAAATAGATACTTTGAAAAAAACAGCGTTATTCAACGCTGTTTTTTTTGGTCGCATGAATCATCCAGACTAGATCACCTAAATGCTCATCTTGCTCAGATGCTGGATTGGACTGCTGAGGTTGGGCAAAATAGCGCTGCGGCTGTTTTACTTCTACCGCTATAAAACCGGTCTGCTGACAAAACTGCTGTAATTCTTGGGGGGACTTAAAGTGGAAAGTAAAAGCACTACGTGACATAAACTTCAGTAAACGGCTGCATGTCCAGATAAAGCTGGCTAATCGGTTCTTCACCGGTTCAGGGTAAATATCGCTGAGGTAATGAATTTCCGGAAAGCGTTGTCCATACTCGGCAATACCTTTTAATAAGGTGTGCAGCATGTCCTTGTCAAAGTAGTTGATCAGTCCTTCGCTAATGACCACTAGTGGTCGTTCAGAATCAAAAACCTGAAAAATATTAGCCAGCTCTTCACTAAAAATATCAGCAGTCAAGACTTCTGGTGCATCCTGATCCAGAATTTTCAGCGCCTGAGTTTTGATCTTGGCCATATCTGGCAGATCAAGTTCGCGGTAATTGATTTCAGGAAATTTTTGTCTGAAATTCCAGCTACGCGGAGATAGTCCGCAAGCAATTTCCAGTACTTGTAGCTGTGGGTGCTGAGTAATGAGCTGACAGAGATGTTCATCAATCATCTGGTGGCGCTGTTTTAAGGTAGTACGCATACTGCCGCCCACGTGCTTTTCAGCCCAGGTTTCCAAGGGATGGACCAATGCAGCGAGAAATTTACCTCGCCCAGTCGCAAACACTGGATGAGAAATTCCCATTTGGTACCAGATATAGCCGGTATAGTGCGCAGTAAAAGAGATATGTCGATGTTGCGAGAGTGGTTGTGTCATGTCTTCCTGACCTTATTGTTATTGTATAAGTTTTTGTATTTTTACATCATAAACAAAAAGGAACACTTATAGTGTTCCTTTTATCGTATTCCTAAATCGTACTAGCTAAATATGCTTATGAAGTCACCTGATTTCTAAATCCTGTAATTTCATCACGAACCTGACCCCATTCTTCACCAAGATCTAAAACGTCATCAATCTGAATCTGAGGAATACGACCGCGCATACGCTCTAAACGTTCCTGATTCGGTAATGGTAAATCTACAATTCCCTCAAGGGCCAAGCATTGTGCTGCCCGGTCGTTACAGACCAGACCCATATCACAACCTGCCTTCAGCGCTGCCTGAATACGGGCATCAGCGCCACCTGCGACACAGGCGGCTTGCATACTCAAATCATCCGAGAACAATACACCGTCAAAACCAAGTTCCTGACGCAAAACCTTTTGAATCCAGAATTCTGAAAAACCGGCTGGATTGGGATCGACCTGACTATAGATCACATGCGCTGGCATCAAGGCATCCAGTTGTGACTGTAGCTGAATAAAGGTCTGCATGTCTTTTTGCTGGATTTCTTCATAGCTGCGTGGATCTACGGCCGCTGCCACATGAGAATCAGCTTTTACAGAACCATGACCCGGGAAGTGTTTGCCGGTCGATGCCATGCCAGCACGTTTCATACCTTTCAGGAAAGCGCTTGCCAGTGGAGTGATGTCCTGAATATTTGTGGCAAAACTACGGTCACCAATAACATCGCTGATGTCATTCAGATCCAGCACAGGAGCAAAACTAAAATCAATGCCGACTGCCAGCACTTCAATCGCCATTAACCAGCCACATTTCTCTGACAGTTGTAATGCACGTTCAGGTTCGCTTTGGTAAAGTTCTCCAAAACGACCCATGGCCGGGAGTAAAGTAAAACCCTGTTTCAAGCGCTGAACGCGACCACCTTCCTGATCGACTGCAATCAGAATATCCGGACGAATTTGACGCATATGATCCGTTAGGGCGCGAACCTGTGCAGGTGTTTCAATATTACGGCCAAACAGAATGACCCCGCCAACCTGCGGAGCCTGTAGCAGTTCAATATCTTCCTGGGTAAGGTGAGTGCCAGCGATGTCGAGCATCAATGCGCCAATCATATGCGGTGTCCATATTAGAATTTTTCAGCGAAAACAATACCTGATTTCTGCAATCTTTTGCTACACTTTGACTGCACAGAATATGATAAAACTACACAACATAAACTTATTAAGTTGTTTAAGATCGCGGATACGTTTATTTCAGATCGGAAAACGACACGGTTAAATTGGTCAAAAGACCAAGGAAGTACGAATTATTTATGAAACTTCAAACAGTAGCTTGCGCAGTTGCAGTTGCGACAGGCGGATTCTTTTTTACCCATGTGGTGAGCGACGCGATTGCTGCTGAAAAATCAGAAGTCGTAAGCAAAGCCCTTCAACCATCTCAAGAACAAGCGCTCGTATCTAGACAGCTGGCTACTTTAGTGGATCGTCAGCACTATTTAAATATGCGTCTGGATGCTCAAACTTCACAGCGCATTTTTGATTTTTATATTGATAGTCTGGATCCGGAGCATAGCCTGTTCCTGGCACCTGAAATTGATAACTATAAAAAACGTTATGGTGCTAGTTTTGGTGCCAACTTGAAAGCAGGCAATCTGGCTGGTCCATTTGAGATTCATGCACATTATAGTGAACGCCTCAAGCAGTTCTATACCTTTATGCTGGATGAACTGAAAAAGCCTCAAAACCTGAATCAAAGTAATGTTTATATTGAGACTGACCGTGAGAAAGCACCATTCTTCAAGACACCAGAAGAACAACGCGCTTACTGGTCAAAAATGCTGGTTTCTCAGCTGATTAATCTGACCATCAGTAAAGAAGAAGAGCAGGCCAAACAGAAAGCATTAAAAGACAACCCAGAACTGGCCAATGGTCAGGATCTGAGTGGTCCAGAGGATTTGACACCGGCACAAACCTTAACCAAGCGTTATACCCGTCAGCTTGAACGTTTAAGTCGCATCAAGAGCGATGATGTGCTGGATAAAACGCTGAATGCCATGATGCTGACCTATGATCCACATAGCAATTATTTCCCGCCTGTGGATGCGATGGAACTAAACCGCCAAACGACTTTACAGCTTGAAGGTGTCGGTGTTTCAATTCGTCCAGAGCGTGGCAATGAAGACTACACCAAGATTGAAACTATTGTGGAAGGTGGTCCGGCGAGTAAATCAGGTCAAGTGAAATCCGGTGACCGTATTATTGGGGTCGCTCAGGATGGCGGACCAATGGTCGATGTCATTGGTTGGCCGAGTAATGAAATTGTCGGTCTGATTCGTGGTAAACGTGGTACTAAAGTTACTTTGAAATTGCTGGGCGCTGGCGCAACACTAGGACAGGCGCGTAATGTCACTATTACCCGTGATGTGATCCAGGAAGAAGATGCTGGCGTACGTACCCGTGTGGTCGAGATTCAGCGAGATGGCAAGAAGTATCAATATGGCGTGATAGAAATTCCATCATTTTACCTGAACTATCGTGCACGACGTGCAGGTACAGATTATCGTTCTGTATCTGAAGATACCAACAATGCCCTGAAAGAACTTTCGGCCAAAAATGTTGAAGGGATTATTGTCGATTTACGCAATAATCCAGGTGGTTCATTAGAAGAAGTTGCACGTATGCTGGGGCAAGTGATCAAGTCTGGTCCAGTGGTACAGATTCGTGATGGCAATGGCAATGTCAGTGTCTTTGAAGATGATGATGGCGGTGCACAGACCTATGCTGGTCCACTGGCGGTCATGGTCAACCTCGCTTCTGCATCGGCAAGTGAAATCTACTCTGCTGCAATTCAGGATTATGAACGTGGTATTGTCATTGGTAGCACCACGACAGGTAAAGGTACGGCACAAGTACAGCTGGATACCTTGGCACATGGACAGGCTACACTGACACAACGTAAGTTCTATCGTATCACTGGTGGCAGTACCCAGAACAAGGGTGTGGTCCCGGATATCAAACTGGTCGATATTTACAATGAAGAGTTTGGTGAGCGTAAGGCTAAAAATGCCTTGCAGTGGGATACCATTCCGACAGCACCCTTTAAACGTGAAGGTGAAGTACAGAAATATGTACCTGATCTGATCAAGAGCTCACAGGTTCGTGTCAATCTGGATCCACAATTCAAGTATCTTGAGCAACGTACAGCGATTGCCAAGAAAACTGACGAGAAAAAGCGTCTAGTATTGGATCTGAATCAGCGTAAAGCGGAATTGCTGGAACTTGAACGTAAGACCTTGGAATCTGAAAATGCACGTCGTGCAGCAACGGGTCAGAAACCTTATCCAAACTGGGAAAGCTATCAGGCCTCAATGGATGCATTGATTGAAGCACGTGCCAAGATGAAAGCTAAAGATCGTCCGCAGCTCCCTGAAGAGGAAGTATTTGTTGTAGAAGCTGCCAATGTTTTGCATGACTATGCCCGTTTACAAGGAAAAGCGAAATAATTATTCAGAATTGAAGAATTTAATTTGACTAACAGCCTGCATATGCAGGCTGTTTTTCTATTTTTTGTTGAAAAATAGTAAACAAGAAAAAAGTTGATAAGTGTTAAAAATGCTATCTGTTTTGTTGAAATTCATAATGTTGTGATCTAGATCTGCTAAATTCTAGTCAATGAATGAATTTAACCATTTGCTGAAACTTGAAACACTTTTAATATATGTCACATATTTCTTATTTTTGTCAGATTTGGATTTAAGTCAGTAAAATTATAGTTTTTGTTGTGCTTTAAATATTGCGGTTCAAGTATCGATAAATTAAAAATTTTTTATGGGTCAAGTATGACCAAGGGTGTATGGGTTGAGCAATGTTCTTGGGTGCCCTCGAGTTAGGCAGGTAAAGATGCAATGTGGGCTTAAGCAGTTCGGGAAAGCAAGCTTCTACAGGACTCTTATATGATTCATGTTCATTATGACATTAATCTGGTTATAGGCTCGCTCATTGTAGCTTTGGTGGTTTGTTTTCTCGCCATTTCAATTGAACAGCTGTTATTTGATAAAGCTCCTCCCAAATATGAAAAGCTGATTCTGGTTACAAGTGGTGCGATTTTAGGATTCTCTATCTGGTGTATGCACTTTGTCGGCATGACCGCCAGTCATTTGCCAGACAATACCTATTTTGATTCCGGACTGACTGTTACCTCTTACATTATTGCTTTTATCGCTTCGACCTTTGCTATCTGGCTGACGACACGACAAACCCTGCCTTTCTCCCGTCTGGTACTCGGCGCGGTATTAATGGGGCTGGGAATTTCCGGCATGCACTATACCGGCATGATGAGTATGGTGGTGCAGGGTTATGTGATCCGCTATGATCCGGTACTGGTGATCTGCTCGGTACTCATTGCGATTAGCGGGGCTAGTTTAGGCTTCTGGATGCTGTTTAAGAATCGCAGTATTGCTCGCCGTAGTTTCTGGCTGAAAGCCGGTGTGGCATTGATGCTAACTTTCTCCATTGTCGGGATGCACTATACCGGGATGGCAGCGACCAGTTTTCATTCCATAGTGGGTGAAGGCTTGGCCGAAATGTCCACGCTTGAGCGCGAATTACTGATTACTGTAGTTTTCATTACCTGTCTGGTTCTTGTTGCCGGTTTCTGTGTAGCCATGCTGGAACAGCGTCTTGAGCATCGCAATCGTCAGCTGGCTGAGGCCAATAAAGAGCTGGCCAATCTGGCTGTACAGGATAATCTAACCAAGTTACCCAATCGTTTTTATCTGGCAGAATATTCTCACTTTCTGTTTAATGATCATCATTACCGTAATGCACAGTTTGCCTTTCTGTATATTGATCTTGACCGCTTCAAAGCAGTAAATGATGTCTTTGGGCATCATGTGGGTGACCAGCTCCTGATCCAGCTGGCTAACCGGATTCATAGTTTACTCAATGAGCACTCCAGACTGCTGCGAATTGGGGGTGACGAATTCTTGTTGATTCTGGAAAATGCAGAACCGCAACAGGCTGCTGAAGTCGCTGAAAAAATTTTAAGCATGATTCAGGAAAGCTTTATGATTGCTGGCAAGGTGATTAATGTTTCAGGGAGTATTGGTATTTCAATGTACCCGGAACATGGTCAAAATGTTCAGGATCTTCTGATCAATGCCGATTCAGCCATGCTGACTTCCAAAAATCAGGGGCGTAATACCTATTCATTGTTCAATTTCAGCAATGATGAAAAGGAATCCAGAAGTCAGAGCAAGCTGATTAATGACCTGTATAAAGCGGTTGAAGAACACCAGTTTGAGCTGTATTACCAGCCTAAATATCGTACCGAAGATTTGCAGATTTGTGGGGTTGAAGCCTTGATCCGCTGGCGGCACCCGGCACTGGGCTTGTTATCACCAGTAATGTTTATCCGGGGTGCGGAAAAAACCGGCCTGATTATCCAGATGGGGTATTGGGCACTGGAGCAGGCCTGCAAACAGATTCATCAATGGGAAACGGAAGGAACGAATTTCTTCCCGATTGCTGTTAATTTGTCTGCCGTGCAGTTTGAACATAAGAACCTGTTTAAAAATCTGGAAGAACTGTTAGCACGTTACCAGATTAATCCGAATCACCTGATGATTGAGATTACTGAATCTACAGCCATGCATCATATTGATAGCAGTGTGCGTACCCTGGAACGCTTGCGTGATATGGGGATTCAGCTGGCAATTGATGACTTTGGTACAGGGCATTCCAGTTTCTTGTATCTGAAGAACCTGCCAGTGAATGAGCTAAAAATCGATAAAGAATTTATTGCAGACCTGACCGCAGGTTCCAAGGAAGAGATGATCCTGGAAAGTATTATCCATCTTGCAATTAAGCTGGGTTTGCAGGTTACTGCTGAAGGGGTGGAAACTCAGTTACAGGCAGACATCCTGACCCGTTTGGGTTGTCAGCAGTTACAAGGATTCCTATTTAGTAGACCAGTTAGTGTGAAGGATTTACCTGAAGCCGCTATCGTTTCTTAATCTGTTTAATTTTATCAATCAGCCTCTGAATTCAGGAGCTACTTAATTTGAATAGCGAGCATTTCAGCTTTTGCACATTCAATCTGATCGGCAGACAGAGAAAGTACAATCTGGATTTTTCGGCCTTCAATTTTCAGTAATCGACCCGTCAACACCAATTCAGTATTCACAGGTACCGGTCGAATAAACTGAATATTCAGACTACCAGTGACACATCGAATTAAGGCTTCACCACCGTCAAAGGCGATGCCAGCTGTATGGCTTTTAAATGCTGCTGCAGAAGCTGTACCATGACAGTCCAGAAGAGATGCAATCAAGCCACCATACAGATGATCGGGTACACCGCCGGTATAATGAGAGGCGGGGCAAATATGTGCAATAGTCTGTACAAAAGGGACGTCCCAGTAACTTTTCAGTTGATGACCATGTGGATTGTCACGTCCACAGCCATAACAGTGGGTGTAGGGTTCAGCATACAGATCCTGAAAGGCAATCCTTGTCATTTTTTTATCCTTATTTAAATGCGATCAGTTGCTTCAATAAATTTATAAAGGTTAAATGATCTCTTAAAATATAAATCTATTTAAATAGGTTTCACCATGAGATAAAAGTCGATATTTCTCCCGAAATTTCAACCTGAAGACGGTATTCTTCTAAAACCTGTCCATTCTATAAACAAAAAGTACAGGAGAGGGTGGGCATTGAGGAATGAGTACTGCATTTAGAAATTCTGCTACAATATCGCCAATTTTTCATATTGATCGTGCTTGATCTTTTGCACTGCGGATCTGCAGTAGGTATTTTCCATGAGTTTTAAACAAGAGTTAGCGGCGCAGGTCGCTCAGCGACGTACATTCGCGATTATTTCCCACCCTGATGCCGGTAAAACGACCATGACAGAAAAACTGCTGTTATGGGGGCAGGCAATCCAGGTTGCCGGTATGGTAAAAAGCCGTAAGTCTGACCGTGCGGCGACTTCGGACTGGATGGAAATGGAAAAGGAACGTGGTATTTCGATCACGACCTCGGTCATGCAGTTCCCGTTTAAAGACAAGATGATCAACCTGCTCGATACCCCGGGGCATGAAGACTTCTCGGAAGATACCTACCGTACCCTGACTGCTGTGGACTCGGCGCTGATGGTGATTGATGGTGCAAAAGGTGTCGAGGACCGTACCATTAAATTGATGGAAGTGTGTCGTATGCGCGATACACCAATCATCTCTTTCGTCAACAAAATGGACCGTGAAATCCGTGAGCCGCTTGAGCTTCTGGACGAGATCGAAAACGTCCTGAAAATTAAATGTGTGCCAATTACCTGGCCGCTGGGTACTGGTCGTGACTTCGCTGGCGTATACAACCTGATCGAAGAAAAATTCTATGTCTATAAGGCGGGTTTCGGTTCAGTGATTACTGACATCGAAGTACGGGATGGTTATGACCATGCAGACCTGCGTGAAAAAGTAGGTGAGCTGGCATGGGCAGCATTTGAAGAATCTCTTGAACTGGTTCAAATGGCCAATGAGCCATTAGACCGTGAAGAATTCCTGGCAGGTCGCCAAACACCAGTGTTGTTCGGTACGGCATTGGGTAACTTTGGTGTAGACCATGTCCTGAATGCATTTAGTGAATATGCACCAGAGCCGAAAGCGCATCCAACACAAAACCGTAAAGTTGAAGCAACTGAAGAAGGTTTTAGTGGTTTCGTCTTCAAGATCCAGGCCAATATGGATCCGAAGCACCGTGACCGTATTGCCTTCATGCGGATCTGTTCAGGTAAGTATGAAAAAGGCCTGAAAATGAAGCATGTGCGTCTGGGTAAAGATGTACGTATTAGTGATGCATTGACCTTCCTGGCGGGTGACCGTCAGCATCTGGAAGAAGCATGGCCAGGCGATATTATTGGCCTGCATAACCACGGCACTATTCAGATTGGTGATACTTTTACTTCAGGTGAAGATCTGCAGTTCACAGGTATTCCACACTTTGCGCCGGAAATGTTCCGCCGTGTACGTCTGAAAGATCCATTGAAATCTAAGCAGTTACAAAAAGGTCTTAAAGAGCTTTCTGAAGAAGGCGCAACCCAGGTCTTCATGCCGCAACATAATAATGACCTGATCGTTGGTGCGGTGGGTGTGCTGCAATTTGAAGTGGTAGCGTATCGTCTGAAAGAAGAATACAAAGTAGACTGCGTGTACGAGCCAGTGAGTATTAATACTGTGCGTTGGGTTTCTTGTGATGATGAAAAGAAATTTAATGAATTCAAGAAAAAAGCCCATGACCAGTTGTCCGTGGATGGTGGCGGTCATCTGACTTATCTGGCACCAAGCCGTGTCAATTTGCAACTGATGCAGGAACGTTACCCTGACATCGTGTTCCGCAATACCCGTGAACATTAACTAATAAAATGATTTAAAAATAAAACAGCTTCTCAGGAAGCTGTTTTATTTTGTGCTACATTCACTTATCTTTTCAAATCTGCTTGGAATATGAAACTTAGCAATGCAGTCATGCTGAGTTCAGCAATCAGTTTAGGACTATTGCTGGGCGCCTGCGATCAAAAAAAATCAGAACCAGAAACAAAAACTCAGGATAGGGTAGTCGAAATTGAGCAAGTAGAAAAGGCAGATGTATTGCCTTATCTAAATATTCAGGAACAGCCGGCCAAGATTGCACTCCCATTTTGTGAAACCAAAAACTGTATCGAACTGGATATTCAGACCCTAGATACGGTAGATCCATGGCTGAACCAGTGGATGGAACGTAAACAGGCACTGGTGATTCAGGATCAGATTCGGGATAAAGATCAGCAGCAGGATATGAGCTTACAGCAGGCCGTCAATGCCTATGTAAAAAAGTCAGATGCCTGGCAGGAACAGATTAAAATCAATAAAGCCTATCAACTATCCATGTATACCCGCATCCCTTATCAGCATAATCAGTATGTGCTAATGCAGATTGGGGTGGATACAGAGCAGGAAAATGTTACGGTGAAGGAACGCTATTATTTTTATGTGGCAGACCGCCGCAGTCAAAAAAATCTGACGGCCTTAGAAATTATTGATCCACAAAAACGGGTCACGATGGACAAGATCGTGCAAAATGCTTATGCAAAATGGCTAAAAGAAAATAGTAAAGAAGTCCGACAAACTGCTCCGAAAAAACTGTATTGGGGGCAAGCTGACTGGTTCTTTGATCAGGAGGGGATTGGGCTGCATTATCGTGGTGGGGAAATTGTCAAGGATGCTAAACAACTTGATATTTATCTTAGTCAAGAACAAACACAACAGGTCTTGAAAGCTGAAGTGTATCAGCATATGTTTTAGGATTGATGCCCGAAAACGGGTGGAATGTGATGTAACACAAAAGGGTATTGAATGCCAAAATATAACAAGATATTCGGCCTGTCTGTACTGGCGACAGCGATTCTGTTGACTGCCTGTCAACCTCGAGAAAAGGAAGCCAAAGAGGTTAATCCACCGGAAGTCACTCAGGCAGAGCCTGAAATCGTCCAGCTCAAGGGTGAAACCGAAAAGCTTAACCTGGATCTTCCGGAATGTGATGGTAAAAGCTGTCCTGAAATCACCATTGAACGTCTGAACAGTAATCAGCGTTTCATTGATGAATTTATTGATCAACAGATTTTAGCCCGACTGAAGGGTATGCTTGACGTTGATGCGATTGCGTCAGCGAAAGTACAGGCCGCCAGTGAGCCAACACCTGTTCAATCCGCAGCTTCAGAGGCAGCTGTAACTCAACCCCAGCTCAGTGCACGTCAGCAGCTGGAAAAGCAGACTATTCCTTATATGCAGACTTTCCTGAATCTGGACAAGGAGCTAAAAGCACTCAGTGCCAATCACAGTATTAGCCTGATGATCAAGCCGAAGATCCTGAATCCTGGAAATCCGCTGGCAACAGTAGTATTAAATAGTACACATTATCTGGGTGGGGCACATGGTTCTACTGCACAGAACTATTATAACTTTGACCTGGACAGTAAAAAGCTGGTCAAACTGGAGGATATTGTCCTGCCAAAACAAAAGGCTCAGCTGGAAGCTAAAGCGCATGAAGCCTTTAAAACCTGGGTAATTGATTCAGAGCTGGCAACTGATGTTGCAGAATACGAGCAGGCCTGGAAATTCAAGTTAACGGATAATTTCTTCCTGACCAAACAAGGTCTGGCACTGCAATATGCAGAATATGAAATTGGACCTTATGTGGTCGGCTTACCGCGTTTAAATATTCCTTATAGTGATTTACAGGGAATCTTAAAACCAGAGTATCTGCCGAAAACTGAACAGGCTGCTTCAGAAGCCCAAGTTGCAAAATGAGCCTGAAACTGTTTGATACGCATACCCACTTCGATGTTCCTGATTTTGATTATGACCGGGAACAGTTAGCTTATGCTGCTAAAAAGGCAGGCGTGGAAGGGCTAATCCTGATCGGTTTTTTACAGCAGCGTTTTCAGGACCTGATTCAAACCCAGCATTTTTTAAATGATCTTGCCGATGCGCCAAGGAGCTATTTAGCCCCCGGCTTACATCCTTTTTATATCGAGCAACATCAGCAGGATCATTTGCAGGATTTAGAGCAGATCCTGCAAACTGAAGACTGTATTGCCATTGGTGAAATCGGTCTGGATACGTTTCTGAAACAGCATAAGCAAGCAGAAATTTTCCAGAAGCAGAAAGACTTTTTTGCTGCTCAGATTGAACTGGCACAGCAGTATGACAAACCGATTTTACTGCATATCCGTAAATCCCATGCGGAAGTACTCAAAATACTGAAAGAGCATCAATTTCAACAGGGCGGTATTGCGCATGCCTTTGGTGGGGGAATTGAAGAAGCCAAGGCTTTTGTCAAACTGGGTTTCAAGATTGGGGTGACAGGACAAATTACCAATCCCAATGCCAGAAAACTGCATCAGGTGGTACAGCAGATGGGCCCAGAACATCTGGTCCTTGAAACCGATTGTCCAGACATGACACCCTTATGTTGTCAGCATTCTACTGAACAGCGTACCCGCAACACGCCTGCAAATCTGCCCTACGTTCTGCAAGGACTGGCTAAAAGTTTGCATATGGATCAAGAGGAACTGGCAGACCAGCTCTGGAAAAATTCCCGTCAGGCTTTGCATCTGGATATCTAATATAAAATCCTTGCATCAATCGGAAACTGTATTTCAATGTATGATCCAATGAAAAAAGGCGCATTATGCAATTTCTAAAATGCTTTAGACTTGGCATCATGCATATAAATTATTTTGAGTGAGATTCACATGGCACAAGGACTATTGGCGGGTAAGCGCTTCCTGATCGCAGGTATTGCAAGTAAATTATCAATTGCTTTTGGTATTGCTCAGGCATTACACCGTGAAGGTGCAGAACTTGCTTTTACCTATCCAAATGAAAAGCTGAAAAAACGTGTAGATGATTTTGCTGCACAATTCGGTTCTGAATTGGTATTTCCTTGTGATGTGGCGGTAGATGCAGAAATTGACCATGCATTTGCAGAACTGGCAAAACATTGGGATGGTCTGGATGGAGTCGTGCATTCAATCGGTTTTGCACCTGCACATACCTTAGACGGTGATTTTACAGATGTGACGGATCGTGAAGGTTTCAAGATTGCACATGACATCAGTGCTTATAGCTTTATCGCGATGGCACGTGCTGCAAAGCCACTTTTAGCTGCACGCCAAGGTTGTCTACTCACTCTGACTTATCAAGGTTCTGAGCGCGTGATGCCGAACTACAACGTGATGGGTCTGGCGAAAGCATCACTAGAAGCGGGTGTACGTTACCTGGCATCTAGCTTGGGCGCAGACGGTATCCGCGTTAATGCCATCTCAGCTGGTCCAATCCGTACCCTTGCAGCGTCTGGCATTAAATCTTTCCGTAAAATGCTGGATCTGAATGAAAAAGTGGCTCCGCTTAAACGTAATGTCACCATTGAAGATGTTGGTAATGCTGCATTATTCCTGTGCTCACCATGGGCGAATGGCATTACTGGCGAAATCATGTATGTTGATGCCGGTTATAATACGGTTGGCATGAGCGCAGAGCTGATGCTGGATGCAGAATAAGATTTTTAATACTTATTTCAAGCAAAGAAAACCCCTCAATTGAGGGGTTTTTATTTTTTATGCTAATGGACAATGATGTAAATCTGATGACATCAAGTCTAAAAAATAGGATGAAGATAATTTATCTTTTAATACTTTGCCATTAAGATGCTTAAAACAAAAAAATCAGGAAAATAACCATGTTTAAATCACTGTGGATTAGCATCATTTTCATCATAGGCTTAGGTCTGGGAACTTCGGCTATGGCAGTAGAAGAGCACCAGCATTACAGCATGCATGACCTGGATAAAAATTTGAAAAAATTTAAAGCTGCAGAGGATTCTAAAGAGGCACAAGCAGCATTACAGATCATGCAGCAAACTGTAGAAAGCTACCAGAAACATTTACCATCCAAGCTGCAAAAACTGAAAGCCGAAGATGCACATGTAGTGGCCTATCAGGGATTGCTAAAGGATTTGCTAAAAGAGATTAAAAAGGCAGAACAGCTGGTTGCTGCTAAGCAGTTACAGGAAGCCCAAAATTTGTCCGTGAAAATGGATGAGATTAAAAAGCAGGGACATCAAGCCTTTAAATAAGTTATAAGCAGACCATAAAAAAGACCGCAATTGCGGTCTTTTTTGATTCAGGATCAAACGATTAAGCTTGACCTTCAACAGCAGTAGCTTGCGCACGTTGCATGTTGGCTTCGAATTCAGCATCAAAGTTGATTGGTGTAAGCAGTAGCTGTGGGAAGCTACCTTTAGTGACCAGATCATTCACTGCTTCACGAAGGAATGGGAACAGGATGTTCGGACAGTACGCACCAAGAATGTAAGGCAGACGCTCTTCTTCAACGCTATCAATCAGGAAGATACCTGCTTGAGTGACATCAACGATAAATGCTGTATCACCTTCGTTGTTTGCCTGTACTACCACTTTTAAAGCGACTTCAAAATGAGTTGGATCAATCTTTTCTGCAGAAGAAGAAAGGTTAATGTTCAGCTCAGGTTGCCATTGCTTGGTAAAAACTTGTGCCCCAGGTACTTCAAAAGAAATGTCTTTGGTATAAATACGCTCTAATGCCAATTGTGGTTGAGCTTGTTGTTCTTCACTCATTCTTTAATCCTTAATATGAGGTGATAATTAAAGGGCAATTAAGCCAGTAATTCGTCGAGTTTGCCTTCACGCTCTAAAGCATAAAGCTGGTCAAAACCGCCGATGAATTGTTCATTAATAAAAATCTGTGGCACGGTACGGTGATTGGTGCGTTGCATCAAATCAAGACGAACCTGCGGATCTTCTTTAGACAGATTGATTTCTTTATATTCTACGCCCTTACGCTCAAGGAGCTGTTTTGCACGGACACAGTATGGACACACAGTCGTTGAATAGATAATGACTTCAGCCATGAATGAATCTCCTGATCGTAAATTATTTACTTTTCACCAGAGGTAAGCCTTGGGCTTTCCAGTTGCTGATGCCGCCATCAAGACGGTAAGCATCTGCATGACCGACCTGTTGTAGCGCAGTACCTGCAACTTGCCCAAGATTACAAATGAACACCAATGGGCGATCTGCTGTTTTTAACTCTTCGACATGTTTGGTAATTTGGCTGTATGGAATATTACGGCTACCGCTGATATGACCTTCACGGAAATCTTTGGCATCACGCAGGTCAATCAGCATGGCATTTTTTGCCTTAACCAAAATTCCCAGCGATTGCGGAGAAATTTTACGACCGTTACGTTGACCTTCGATAATGAAGAACAAAACCACCAATGCTGCAAGTGCACCAAACAAGAAGGGGTGATTCCCCATAAACTCGAACCAACGTTCCACAATTCACCTAATTACAATTTCAAAATTGCCAAGAGTATAGCTCATAAATATGGTGATCAAAATCACCGCTTCAAGGGCTAAAGCTTAAGAATATCAATTTTTTTGTTGAGCTTCCGTGATTTCATCAATTAATCGCAGATAGCTGTCCAAACGACGTGGCAAAATTTCACCTGAATCTGCTGCCTGACGTAAAGCACATTGCTTTTCATGTTTATGCGTGCAGTTACGGAACTGACAGTGCCCTAGCAGATTTTCAATCTCTGGAAAACCGGTTTGTACCTTGTCTAAAGTCAAATGCCACAGGCCAAATTCACGAATCCCCGGAGAGTCAATCAGCGCTGCGCCATCACCAAAGGAAATCAGGCGTGTTGAAGTCGTTGTATGCTGACCCAATGCCGAGTTTTCAGAAATGACATTGGTTTTTTGAGCTGCATCCGGCACGATGGCATTGATCAGAGTGCTTTTGCCTACACCTGACTGCCCCACAAATGCGACTGTTTCATCATTGAGACGCGCAGAAAGTTCAGTCAGATCTCCATCAGACTGGGTCTGCATGACTTCATAACCCAGATTTTTATATTCTTTGAGCAGGTCCAGAATTGGATCATTTTCCTTGAGCAAGTCTGATTTATTCAGGACTACTAATGCGGGAATCTCTGCATCGGCACAAGCCACCAGATAACGATCAATCAGGCCTGGTGCTGGCTCAGGCAATGGTGCAAATACAATCACGATCAGGGAAATATTGGCTGCGACCGGTTTAACCTTGTGATAACGGTCAGGTCGGGTCAGCAGCGATTTACGCGGATGAATCGCAGTGATAATTCCCAAGCCAGTATTTGGATCAGCCTGCCATTTGACCCGGTCACCTGTGACCAGCAATTCAAGGTTAGTACGGGTATGACAGCGCCACACACTGCCCATTTCAATTTCTTTCCAGAAGGGTTCAGGTTCACCTTCAGCCACCACCGGTTTTTCAGGATGCAGTTCAGGAACCGAGAGAGCTTGGACTTCTAGCTGTCGACCATAATGCTGCACGACCAGTCCTTCCAGGTCTTGAGAGGTATCCGCCTCTTCCTGACGCGTTTTGTGCTGTTTTTGAATACGACGTTGTTGTTGTTCAGTTAAACGACGTTTACGTATTAAAGCCATTCAAATCCTAAAAAACCATGGGAGTGAGATGGCAAAAATAGCATGAAGCAGGGTGTCAGTTACAGCATCGACGTAATAAATTTGCTACTATAAATGTTTTATAGCCTAATAAGATTGCACATTTATGAGCAGCACCCCGGATAGCCGCCTGATTTGGATCGACCTGGAAATGACAGGTCTGGATACAGACAATGACCAGATTATTGAAGTTGCAACGATTGTAACCGATGACAATTTAAATATTCTTGCCGAAGGTCCTGTCCTTGCAGTTCATCAGTCGGATCGTGTGCTCAATGCCATGGATGAATGGAATACCCGTCAACATGGACAATCGGGTCTGGTGGAGCGTGTGCGTCGCAGCAAACTTACTGCACAAGATGCTGAACAACAAACCATTGAATTCCTGAAAAAATGGGTCAATCCAAAAGTATCACCCATGTGTGGTAATTCGATCTGTCAGGATCGTCGCTTCCTACACCGTCTGATGCCAGAACTGGAGCAATATTTCCATTACCGTAACTTGGATGTGTCTTCAGTGAAAGAGTTGGCAAAACGCTGGCGTCCGGAAATCATGAGTGGCCTCAAGAAAAATGCTTCCCATCTGGCGATGGATGACATTCGTGATTCAATTGCTGAACTGAAATACTATCGTGAATATTTCTTCATTATGAACAAATAATCCGGACATTGAAAAAGAGGCGTAAAGCCTCTTTTTTATTTACTTGAAGAGAGTCTTTTATTATAAAAATTGTCGCTGCTTTCAAACAGTACCCAGGTGAGCAGGACCAAAGCCAGATGGAACTGGGTTTCATGTTGATCAAAGACAATTAAAGCAAATAATCCCAAAGTCAGTAAGCGAATCATGATACTGAAATAATAATTTTTCCGCTTTTTAAAAACTAAGCCATAAAGATAAAGCAGGAACAGAACAACCATGAGTGCATAAAGGGCGTTAAATAGCATACTGACCTGACTCCCTATAAGCTGAGAAGGATTAAAATATTCTGGTTATTAGGGTTCTTTCATAAATCATTTTTTAATCATTAAAATGAAATTCTGCTCTCTTTGTAGGAGATGAGTAGTACTGCTGCGCAAGGAAAAGGTTATATCTAAGAAATCTCCCTCCTCTTGCGAAGTAATACTTCTCATTCAAGAGGGAGAAGGAGCTTTCAATATCCATTTAAATATGAATATAACGATCATGTTTTGATTTATGAAAAAGATCTATTGTGATGATTTTAATGGTGAATAGAATTTGATCGATTTTAAGCTTTTTATGGATGGTTAAAGAATAGTTTTTTGACTGATTTTGTGTCTGAATTTTAGTGGCAGTCAACCGGCTGCGAATTTGCTAAAATGCCCCGATGTTTTTCTTGCTATTGATGACCTATGACTGATCTGCTTCAAGATGATGAATATGACCGCCGCTTTGCCGGTGTAGCCAAAATTTATGGCGATGACAGCTTTTATCATTATGAAAACAGTCATGTGATGGTGATTGGAATTGGCGGTGTCGGTTCATGGGCAGTCGAAGCACTGGCACGTACCGGCATCGGTGAAGTAACTATTGTTGATATGGATGTAGTGGCGGCATCGAATATCAATCGTCAGTTACCCGCGATGACGACCACCTTAGGCCGTGAAAAGATTGAAATCATGGCAGAACGCTGCCGTGCGATTAACCCACGTATTAAAGTAAACTTGATTGATGACTATCTCACGCCTGAAAATGTTAAAGAAATCCTAGCGGGAAAACCTGACATTATTCTGGACTGTATTGATGATGTAAAAGCTAAATTTGCTTTGATGCTGCATTGTCGTTTCAATAAAATTCCTCTGATTGTCTCGGGTGGAGCAGGCGGTAAACTGGACCCATTAAAAATCCGGGTGGCTGATTTATCCAAAACTGAACAGGACCCGATGCTGGCAAAATTACGTGCGCAATTACGTGCAAAAGGTATCTGTAAAAAACCGAAAGAAAAATTTGGCATCACCTGTGTTTATTCAATCGACAATCCCTTCTCCAGTGCCGATGTCTGTCCAAGCGCGGGCTTACGTTGTGGTGGCTATGGTTCAGCGGTAGTGGTGACTTCCAGTTTTGCCATGGTTGCAGTATCAGAAGTGTTGAAAAAGTTGGATATGAAGCGAGCAAAAGTCTGATATACAAAATAAAAAAGCACAGTTACTGTGCTTTTTTTGTGCCTGAGTTTAGAATGAAGACTAGATTTATATAACAAAAAACAATATCAGGGAGCAGCTATGTGGTTCTTACTGGTGCTGATTTTGGGAATCGTGGCGTTGGGGATCTGGATGTGGAAGCGTCCTGACCCGGTAACACGAGATCAAGCCAGGGCAGTGCAACATGACCTATGGATTGAACAGATTGAGGCCCAGCTCAAGCACGCGGCTCGTCTCAGTACTGAAGGGCAGCAGTCGAGTTATGCGCGTGCCTATCAGATCTATCAGGATCTGGCTCAACAGCAGGAAATCCCTCAGGCCTATGTCGGTATGGGGCTGATGCAACTCAAAGGTTTGGGGCGTCCGCAAAGTACCGAAAATGCGATTAATCTGTTTGAAAATGCATTCCGTCTTGGCAGTGATGAAGCTGCTTACCATCTGGGACAGGTCTTTGAGGATGACCGTTATCAGCATCGAGATCGCGAAAAAGCACTGTATTGGTATCGTCATGCTGTGGCACGCGGTAATCTGGAAGCCCAGTATCGAATTACCGAATTGTCCGAACCCACTCAGGATGCAGCAGAACAGCATCGTCTACAACTGCTGATTCAGAATGCAGATCAGGGACACTCGGGTTCACAGTACCAGTTGGCACAATACTATTTGGCAGAGGGTACCACCCAAGATTTAAGCTTGGGAATCCATTATCTGTTTCTGGCCGCGCAGCAAGATCATCTCGAAGCAACCCAACAGATTGCACAACTGTATGTACGCGGTGAGCTATTACCACAGGATCAGTCAAAAGCCTTACGCTTCATTAAACAAAGCGTTAATTTGGGTGATCAGAATGGTTTGTATGATTATTATGCTGGTGTATTACTAGGTACGATTGATGCTGATCAGCGGCAGCGAATCTTGCAGCATTTACAACAGCTGTCTTATGAGCATAAAGATGCTCAAGCCAAAACTTTACTTGGTTTAGCCTATTTTTATGGCTGGTTTGTCGATAAGAATGAAACCATGGCTTTTCGCTATTGGAGTGAAGCGGCGAATACTCAGTTTCCTCAAGCTTTGTGCATGATTGCAGCATTATATTATGAGTCTTATCTGGTCGCAAATGAGCCTGAAAAAGCGTTTAGCCTGTATCAGGCTGCTGCCGGAATTGATCCAGCTTATTTCTATAGCCAGATGGGTCTCGCACTGTGCTATCTGCATGGTATTGGTACAGTTAAAGATACCGCTAAAGCCACGCAAATCATTCAGCAGAACGCGCAGCAGCACTGGAATATCGGTGCACAATCTGAAGCGGATCTAATTTATATCGTTGGACGCTTCTATAGCCTGCCTGAGTATCCATTGCCCAACCGCGATAAGGCCATTCAATATCTGAATCAGGCCGTAAGCAAAGGTTCGGCTGATGCCGCCTGGTATTTGTATCAGGTACTGTCAGGTCAATATCCAGTATTTACTATTGACGAAGATCAGGCTAAACGCTATTTACATCAAGCGGCTCAGTTCGGTCATGCACAGGCACAAGCACAGCTTGGGGTGATGTATCTTAAAGGTGAAGGCATAGAGCAGGAGATTGCTTTAGGTCTGAATTATTTAAAGCAGGCAGCTGCCCAGCAGAATGCCATGGCCTTGAATGCGCTCGGGGAAGTGATGGAACACGGTATTGGCGTTGAAGCTAATATGGATCAAGCGATCCAGTTCTATCATAAAGCTGCTGCACAGGTAAATGCTGACGCTTATAGTCATCTGGGACGTGTATACACTAAGGGCATTGGTGTAGATCGTGATGTAACGCTTGCCCGAGCATGGCTAGAGAAGGGAAGTCTGCTAGGACATGCGGCTTCACAGGAACAGCTAAACAATTTAAATGCCTATCTGCAAATGAAAAATAGACTGGCATAAAAAAACCGCTGCCTCGGCAGCGGTTTTTTTATTTGAAGATATTATGGTAATTGCTTGATTGGACTACCACCTAGCGCCTGCAGCAAAGTGACATAAGCGTTGTATTGATTTTGACGCGTTTGTACCAGACTGAGGCGCGCATTACGTGTGGTTTCCTGCGCATCAAGTAAGTTCTTCAAGGCAACTGCACCATTACGATAACGTACTTCAGTCAAACGTTCTGTTTTCTCTGCCAGCTCGACATTGCGACGCTGTAGCTCGACCTGTTTCGTCAGCTCAGTACGATTTGACAGGGCATTTTCTACATCGGCAAAAGCTTCATAAATGGTTTGGCGATATTGCAGAATTGCTTTTTCATATTCCAGTTCATTCACTTGTAGATCACGCTTCATGTCATTCCATTGCAGGAAGGGCAAGGTGAGACCTGCGCCCAATGTTGCAACCGGATTTTTTAGCGCATCTGACAAAGACGTGCTGGTACCAATACCCGTACTTAAGCTACCGGTCAGACTAATTGATGGATAATAGCTGGCCTTGTTAGCATCTTTATTGGCGAGCGCTTTACGTAAACGTAATTCAGCAGCATTTAAGTCTGGGCGACGTGACAGCAGACTTGCAGGCAAACCCGCTGCAATCGCAGGTAAGGCAATATTCGGCAGACGTTGTGGTTCCTGAATAGAAAGCTGCTGCACCGGCATATTCATGAGGACTGCAAGTGCGGTACGTGTTTCAACGCGTTGTTGCTCGATCTGACTTAAAGTAGCTTGCTGGCTCTGGATTGCCTGTTCAGCCTGGGTCAGATCTAGTCCGGAAACTGCACCAGCATGATACTGTACCCGTACCAAGTCATAAGTCTTCTGGGCCGTTGCCAGGTTCTGCTGTACGACACTATAGCGCTCATTTAAATAAGCCAATTGCCAGTAAAGCTGTGCAGTCGTTCCAATCAGGCTTTGCGCCGTTGCCTGCAAGTCTTGTTCAGTAGCACGAGCTTCCCAACGGGCTGCTTCAGTCTGATTGGCAAGCTTGCCAAATAGATCCAGCTCATAACTAAGACCAGGATAACCTATTGAAATTCCAGTAGAACGGTCACCGTCGCCATCCAGACTAAACTGACGACCAGTTGAAACACGTGCATCACCAATGCGTATACCTTGCTGGCTTTGCGTTTGTCTGGCCTGAATACGTGCCTGTTGCAGATTAATCCCGGCTACTGCAAGGTTGCTATTGCGTGATAATACATCCTCGACAAGCGTATTCAGTTGAGGATCTTTAAATAAGGTCCACCACTGATCAGCCAGGACATCATCATAAATCTGCTTACTTAGCACAGTATTATTCTGAAAACTGCCAGGCACAGCTATACTTGGCTGCTCATAGGGTGTTTTTACCACAGCCGCGCACCCCACCAGCGAACTCCCGAGGAGCAGGGCACTGGCAAGTTTGGTTAAATTCATTTGCATATCAGATTCCTTATTCTCGAGAGAGAGCATCGACAGGATTCAGTCGTGCTGCATTACGCGCCGGGATAAAGCCGAACACAATACCGATCAGACTAGAGCAGATAAAAGCTGCCACAATTGAAGTGGTCGAATAAGCCATCTGGAAAGTACCTCCAGCAAAATGGGTAATGAGTTGACCAATACCGAGGGATAGCAGCACACCCAAAATACCGCCCAGGATACACACCAGTACCGCTTCAATCAGGAACTGTTGCAGAATATCACTTTGACGGGCACCGACTGCCATACGTACCCCAATTTCCTGGGTACGTTCTGTTACCGACACCAGCATGATGTTCATCACGCCAATACCGCCGACGACCAGAGAAATGACTGCAATCGCAGAAATCAGCAAGGTCATAGTCTGGGTTGTCTGCTGAATGGTTTCACGAATACTGTCCGCATTCTGAGTGAATACATCCTGCGCACCGTGGCGCTGTACCAGTAAGTTCAGGATCGCATTTTCAGCCGCGGCACTTGGGTACTCATCTTTAATACGTACAATGATCTGACGCACATTTGACTGTCCCAGCATACGGCTCATGACAGTTGAATAAGGCAGGTATACATTCAGCGTATCATTGTTGCCCATCATGCCTTTTTGCGCATCAATGACCCCAATCACTCGGGTTGGTACACTACCGAGCAGAATCACTTGTCCAACCGGATTGGTGCCATCTTTGAAGAAAGTGTTTTGGGTATTGGTATCAATGACCACATCTTGGGCCTGTTCCGTAACACTTTCCTTATCAAAAGGCTGACCGGACTTAAAAGTCATGCCTCTGACATAGAAGAAGTCTTCACTGACGCCGTTGACGGTGGTTGAAGCTTCAATCTCTTTATACCGTCCAGTGACACTGCTGTTGACCGATGGACTGACACCATCAACATACGGCTGTTCTGCCAGAGCATCTGCATCCGCAGGAATCAGGGTTTTGGCTTGCGAGGACCGTGAATTATCCCCGAAGCCACGGCCCTGGAATACAGTAATAGTATTGGTCCCGAGACTGCTAATATTTTCCAGAATCTGCTTTTGCGAGCCGTTACCCAGCGCAACCACGGAAACCACGGAGGCAATCCCGATAATAATCCCAAGCATGGTCAGAAAGGTTCGCATGCGGTGGGCATTCATGGCCAGTAGCGCCATACGGAATGCTTCACCGAGACGATCTACTGCTGAACGACAGCTGGAGATTTTCTTCTGTTCACTGCGTTCTAGTGTTTGCTTTGTAAAACCATCATCGACTTCAGGTACATTCTGCTGGTCAGAAATAATATTACCGTCTGAAATCTCAATAATACGGGTCGCATTCTTGGCCACATTATGATCATGTGTGACCAGAATAATGGTATGACCTTTGGCATTCAGCTCGCGCAAAATGCGCATTACTTCAATACCGCTATTCTTGTCCAATGCCCCTGTTGGTTCATCGGCAAGAATAACGTCACCACCATTCATTAAGGCCCGAGCAATTGAAACACGCTGCTGCTGACCACCAGACAACTGACTTGGACGGTTTTCGGTTTTTTCACCTAGCCCCAAATCTGTCAGCAATTTGACAGCACGCTCATGACGTTCAGTTGAGTCCGCTCCCGCGTAAATGGCAGGCACTTCAACGTTGCCTGCAGCATTCAAGTCACCAAGAAGATGATAACGCTGGAAAATAAAGCCGAAGTATTCACGGCGTAACTGGGCCAGCTCGTCCGCTTCCAGTTCGCGGGTTTCACGCCCTTTGACTTTATAGCTGCCAGCAGTGGGTTTATCCAGACAACCCAAAATGTTCATTAAGGTTGATTTACCTGAACCGGACTGACCAACAATGGCAACCAGCTCGCCGGGATAGATTTCGAGGTTAACACCCTTGAGAATCTGAACCGTACTTTCACCCGCTGGGAATTCACGAATCAGATTCTTGACCTCTAACAGAGGCTGTTGTTGTTGATTCATGCTTACATTCTCATTGGGCCGGCGCCACTACGACCACCACCACTTCGTTTAGCACTGTCATTTGAAGTGTCTGAACCATCGGCAATAACCACTTGATCACCACGTTTCAAGCCTTTAATCACTTGCGCTGTCACACGGTTATTCAGACCAATCAGCACTGGGGTCGGTTTTGCAGTACCGTCCGCTTGTAATACACGAACCATGGCACGTTGAGCTTTCCCTTGTTCAATCAAAGCACGTTCTGCATCAGAAAGTTCCAGACGGGCAGGGCGCTCACCTTTTGCATTGTCAGCACGGCTTTCATCACGAGCAGCAGACTCTTCGCTGCGTGAACGACCCTCGCCACGTGTTTCTTGAGTACCTTCACCACGATTTGGACGTTGTGGACGGTTAGAGGTTTGAATCGCAGCGGCTGGAATGGTCAATACATTTCGTGCTTCATCCAGCACAATATAGACTTGCGCCGTCATATCAATACGAAGTTTGCCATCTTCATTCGGTACATCGAACAAGGCGTTGTAATACACTGCAGAACTAGAAGATGAACTTGAAGTATTGGTATCGGTATTAATTGAATTCGGTGCTGGTTCTACCTGACGTAGTTTCGCGTAGATTTTCTTTTCACTGTTGCCTAGGGTAGTGAAATAAACCGTTTGGCCTTCTTCAACTTTCATGACATCTGCTTCAGAAATCTCGGCTTTGATGGTCATGGTGTCAAGTTTTGCCAGCTTCACAATGGTCGGTGCACTCTGGTTCGCGTTTACGGTCTGGCCTTCTTCAGTCACAATCGCCACAATGGTGCCATCCATCGGTGCCACGATTTGGGTATAGCCCAGATCTTCTTTTGCAGTGGCTAAAGTTAAACGTGACTGTTCAATCTGAGCATTAATTGCAGTAATGTCCGCTTGTGCTGTCTTATAATTTGCCAAGGCTGATTCCAGCTCTGAACGGGAAGTCGCATCCTGTGCATACATGGCTTTCTGACGGTTATATTCCGCTTCAACTTTGGCCAGATTTGCTTGTCGCACAGCAAGTTGTGCCATCTGGTTTTTAATACTGGCTTCAGCAGTTTTTAAATCATTTTCCTGACGTACAGAATCAATTTGAGCAATTAACTGACCCTGTTTAACCTGATCGCCCAGTTGCACATACATTCTTTTCACCTGACCAGAAACCTGCGCACCGACGCTGACCATTTTGGTGGCTTCCAGTACACCTGTTGCCAGTACCGAGTTTTCAATATCTCCCTGAGTCACCTCAGCAGTAATGTATTGTGTTGGCTGTTCTTCAGGTTTGAGGAAATACCACCCGGTGGCTATAAGTGCAATGGCAATGACTACTGCCATGATCAGTTTGGACGGTTTTATTTTTGGCATAGTGCACAGATTTAAGTCAGAGATATGTGAGTGATTATAAAAGCGAATTAAGGATAAATCGTGAATTTTTTAACAAATAAGAATGATTATTATTTTATTTATCTGATGATTAAGCTATTAATGAAATAAAGTTTTGCCACACATGCTGGCAATGGCTTGCTGCACCAAATGTTCAGGGTTTTCATGCCCCAACCCTTTGATAGAAGCATCAATTCTTAATAACAGGGCCGGCCAAGCTAAAAAGGTTTGTGGGCTAAGTCGACGTAAAGCCTGTTGATATAGGCTAACTTTGGTTTTCCAGATACCGATCTGTAGCGCATTTTGTGGCTGTTCAAACAGCTGCATTAACAAACGCATTTCCTTGCTGATACTCCACAGAATTAAGCTCAATGGCTCACCAGAAGCAATCAGATACTGAAAAATTTTAATCGATTGTGCCAGATTACCATTTAGCAGGGCATCACTCAGGTCATAGGTACTATAACGCGACTGATCTTGCAGGCAGGCATACAGATGATCCACCTGGATTACATCGATCTCAGCAAAGGTATCACTAACACGCATCAGACTATTTTTGGCTGCCAGCAGGTTATGCTCATGGTGTTGTTCCAGCCATACCCAGGCATCATTGGCAAGTTTAATGCCGAGCTTTTCTGCCTCAACTGACAAAATTTGCTGACGGTCGCGCGGATAATTGGCTGTCAGAGAGACATTGACGCCATTGGCATCCATGACCTGGAAAAAGCTGGATTTCAGGCTGCTACTATCCTGTTTAGGCATGATGATCAGCAATAAATTGTCACTGTCCTGCTGCAAATAGCTTTTTAATAGCTTGATGCCACTAGCGTCCGGCTTGATGTTGCCATGTACTTCAACCGCTAATTGAGTCGAAAACAGAGACAAACTATTTAATGCATTAAAGACATTTTTCCAGTCACTGACCGAACTGACATCATAGCGCTGACGTTCAACTTCCCGCTGTTGCCAGCTAGCACGAAAAGCATCCATCAGGTTCTGCTCAAGCAGAGGTTCCTGACCATGTAACACCCAGGCACCGCGAGCATCGGAGACACGTTTTAATGCCTGAAGGTAATCAAGTTTCATGGTTCAGTCTTATTGTGCCGGTTGAGTAGGAGTTTCAGGTTTTGCCAAAGGTAGACGGTTCGACGAAATCTGACGCGCAATCTGTTGTGCTACATCATCAATGAGAACCTGTTTCAGGAAAACCTGTTCCTGGTCATCAGTATTTACTGTCTCGATATCATATTGATAGGTGCGGGTCGCGACGATCGTACGCGGTTCAGTCACAGGATTACCTTGTGCATCTTCAATACGGAAGGTCACATTGAGACGTAATAATGTTTCTACCAGTTTACCGTTTAATTCCAGACGACGCGGAGTATAGTCCAGCACACGTAGTACATAGGCATTTGGTGAATTTGACAATTGTACGCCAGCCGCACCCAGATAAATTGCCAGTTTTTCCTGAAGCTCCTCGGTATTGGCAGGTAAAGCCAGACTCATTACTGAATAAGCCACAGGTACTGAGCTTGGATTATTACCTTTAAGATGGAAGCCACAGCCGACTAGGCCTGCACTCAGGCCACAAGTTAAAACAATTACTGCTAAACGTTTGCCCAAATGCATGCGCTGTCCTCTGTTTTTCCAAAATGGGAAAATATTGAAATTCTGTAGGGGATTGTAAAGTCAAAGCCCGTTGACTGGCAACGGGCTTTGTTTGGGAATTGTTTTTTAATCTCTACCTTTATGTGAGGAGGGATTATTCCTTAAAGTCCCTTCTCCCTCTGGGAGAAGGTTAGGATGAGGGGCTTTTAAAACTTTCTTTTTCGGGATGAGAAATATATTCCGCAAGAGGATGAGGTTAATAGATTTAATTGCCCACATCGCCCCTTGCGGAATTGTTTAAAGCAGTGCTTAAACAATTCCTCAGGATTTAAACCACCAAATTCACTAATTTATTCGGTACCACAATTTCTTTCTTAGTTGGACCCGTCAAGAATTGTTGAACTTCTGGCAATGCTTTCGCTTGTGCAAGAATGTCGTCTTTAGATGCATCAACAGACACCTCAAGCTTGCCACGAAGTTTACCGTTGACCTGAACCACGATGGTTTGCGTATTACGGGTTAATGCAGATTCATCAACGCTTGGGAATTGAGCAGAAGTTAACTCAATACCAAACTGCGCCAATAAAGTCTGGCTTAAGTGTGGTGCAAACGGTGCAAGCAACGTTAAAAGCGTAATGATCGATTCACGAGCAACAGCCACGTCATTGTCATCTTTCGCTTCAAACTTGTTGTTTGCGTTCAGAAGTTCCATCATCGCTGCAATGGCAGTGTTAAATGCATGACGACGTTCAATGTCATCACCCACTTTTTGGATGGTTTCATGCGTCTTACGGCGTAAGTCTTGTGCAGCAGTTGAAAGCGATGCTTTGTCGATAGTTACAGCAGCATTACCTTGTTCAAGGAAGCCCGTTGCCAAACGCCATACACGTTTCAAAAAGCGGTTTGCACCTTCCACACCTGCATCCGACCATTCTAAAGATTGATCTGGTGGAGCAGCAAACATCATGAATACACGTGCAGTGTCTGCGCCGTATTGGTCAATAATCGCTTGAGGGTCGATCCCGTTGTTTTTCGACTTCGACATCTTCTCTTGACCGCCAACGATAACGTCTTGACCATCTTCTTTGTATTTCGCAGAAGTGATACGACCTTTTTCGTCTTTTTCAAGCTCGATGTCCGCAGGGTTAAACCATGTTTTCTTGCCTGACTCTGCTTCACGGTAATAGGTATCAGCAAGCACCATACCTTGTGTTAAAAGGTTAGTGAATGGTTCGTTACCTTGTACCACGCCTTCATCACGCATCAATTTGTGGAAGAAACGTGCATAAAGCAAATGCAGAATCGCGTGTTCAACACCACCGATGTATTGGTTGACAGGAAGCCAGGTTTGACCCGCTTCAGGTTTCACCATGCCATCTGTAAAGTCTGGAGATGCATAACGTGCATAGTACCAAGATGATTCTACGAATGTGTCTAGCGTATCGGTTTCACGACGTGCGTCGCCACCACAGCAAGGACATTTAGTTTCGTAGAACTCAGGCATTTTGTTCAATGGGTTGCCTGAACCGTCTGGCACCACATCAGTTGGAAGTACAACAGGAAGTTGATCTTCAGGCACTGGCACTTGACCACACGTTGGGCAGTTGATCATTGGAATTGGACAACCCCAATAACGCTGACGAGAGACACCCCAGTCACGTAAACGGAATTGAACTTTTACATTTGCAAGACCTTGTGGCTCAAGTTTCGCTAAGAATGCATCAAATGCGCCTTGGAAATCTAAACCGTCAAATTCGCCTGAATTGACCAATTTGCCTTCTTTCGAACCGTACCATTCTTGCCATTGTGTTGCATCAAAGTCCGCATCATCTGCGCCTTTGGCATCAATCACTTGCTTGATGGTTAAGCCATATTTGTTGGCAAATTCGAAGTCACGTTCATCGTGTGAAGGTACTGCCATCACCGCACCTGAACCGTATGACATCAACACATAGTTTGCGATCCAAACTGGAACTTGTTCACCTGTTACAGGGTGCTTAACTGACAAACCTGTTGCCATGCCTTTCTTCTCGGCAGTGGCAAGATCCGCTTCTGCCACAGAACCCATACGGCATTCTTCAATAAATGCTTTTAATTCAGGATTCGTTTCAGCCGCTTTTAGCGCCATTGGGTGTTCTGCTGCAACAGCAACATAAGTCACACCCATCAAGGTGTCGGCACGTGTGGTAAATACAGTTAGACCATCTGAGTAAACTTCAGGATTTGCTGAAGGGAAGGTAATTTCCATACCTTGCGAGCGACCAATCCAGTTACGTTGCATGGTCAAGACTTGTTGTGGCCAACCATCTTTAAGTGTGTCTAGGTCATCCAATAATTCTTGCGCATAGTCTGTGATGCGGAAGTAGTACATTGGAATATCACGTTTTTCTACCAATGCACCTGAACGCCAGCCGCGACCATTTTCAACTTGTTCGTTGGCAAGAACTGTTTGATCGACTGGATCCCAGTTCACGGTTGAAAGTTTACGGTAGATCAGGCCTTTTTTATAAAGCTGAACAAATAACCATTGTTCCCAGCGGTAGTATTCAGGTGTGCAGGTTGCGAATTCACGATCCCAGTCCACTGCAAGACCTAACTTTTTCAACTGATTACGCATGTAATCAATGTTTTCAAAGGTCCATTTTGCAGGGGCAACCTGATGCGCAATTGCTGCATTTTCCGCAGGTAAGCCAAAAGCGTCCCAACCCATTGGTTGAAGCACAGTTTCACCTTTTAAACGGTGGAAACGGCTGATCACGTCACCAATCGTATAGTTACGCACATGACCCATATGCAGTTTGCCACTTGGGTAAGGGAACATCGAGAGGATATAACGACGTGGACCTTCTACAGTGTCGGCAACTTTAAAGGCTTTCTGCGATTCCCAGTCCTGTTGGACTTGAGGCTCAATCGCACTGGCTTGGTATTCTGAGTCAATGTGAGTAGTCATATACGTAATACAAGAGAACGGTTAAAAAATTATGAGGCACAGCATAGCGCAAAATGCACTTATAGTGAATTTTGCACTCACATTTCCCGAAGAAAAAACGACTGTCCTATTAAAGGGATGCCTTATAAAGCGACTGCACGCTTTTTAGATTGTTGCAAGGCTTCGTTCGCTTCGCGTTGCTGCTGGTCTTGATTCGCTGGAGCTTGAGGCGATTGTTGCAGCTGTTCTTGAGATGCGTGCTCAGTTTGTTCAGCAGGTTCAGTATTTCTAGGAGGGGTTGGGGCTGAATTTTTCCAGCCATAAGTTTCTACTTTACCTGCTTTTTTTGCATTTTTTGGCGGTGGTGTTTTGGTGTAATGCGTTACTCCCTTGGCATCGACCCATTTATAGTATTGATTTGCCATGGTGTTTCCACTCATAAAACAGAGTAGAAGGGTGTTTGTTAACATGGCAAACAGTGAACGTCTCATGGTTATCGATCCTTTGCAGTCTCAGCATTTAGGTTGTGCATATTGTAGTCAGTTTAAATAATTAGAGGAGTATTTTTATTGACTTTTCGTAATAAATGTAGAAAAAGCTAATTGAAGAAAATATAAACAGACCAATAAGTAAATTTATTTATAAACATTAAAATCAAAAAATAGAAAAATTCATTCATTTTTTTTATATAAGGCATACTAAAATTTTATAGAAATAAATATTTATGATAATGATTTTATTAAATATTTTTGCTAGATAAAGAAGGTCTATGAAGCTATATCTTGAATAAAAGTTTAGAAAAACAGCAAAAACCCTATAAGTTAGATGAAACAGAGTGTTTTTTGAACTTGACTTTAGAGACTGAAAACACAAAAATGCTGCAATAGTTTTATATGCCTTAGATCGATCACCCTTCGAATAAGTGTCATTTCATGCAGTGGGCGATTTCTCTAGCCGAGAAATTGAACAAAGCTAAGCAAAATATGTTTATCCCAACATGTTTTAGGTCTTGTATTGCTCGAACAGTAAAGAGACCAGATTTTTTTTCCTATTGCTATGAAAACTATGAAATTTATGTGCTATAACAGTGCAGACAGTTAATGAATGAACACTGCAAATGCCTCCCATTTGTGCAGTGAATAATATTAGGGTGAATCACGTTGGAACTTTTATCTGGTGGTGAAATGCTCGTTCGCGCATTAGCGGATGAAGGCGTTGAACATGTTTTTGGATATCCAGGCGGCGCAGTTCTACATATCTACGACGCGCTATTTCAACAAGACAAAATTAATCATTACCTCGTACGTCACGAACAAGCTGCCGGCCATATGGCAGATGCATACTCGCGCGTAACAGGTAAAACTGGTGTCGTGCTTGTGACATCAGGTCCGGGCGCAACCAATACCGTAACTCCAATTGCAACAGCTTATATGGATTCCATTCCAATGGTGATCCTGTCTGGTCAGGTTGCAAGTCACTTAATTGGTGAGGATGCGTTCCAGGAAACGGACATGGTTGGTATTTCCCGTCCGATTGTAAAGCACAGCTTCCAGGTTCGTCATGCCAGCGAAATTCCGGCAATTATCAAAAAAGCATTCTATATCGCTGCTTCTGGTCGTCCAGGTCCAGTCGTTGTTGATATTCCGAAAGATGCGACCAATCCAGCAGAGAAATTTGCTTACGAATATCCTGAAAAAGTGAAGATGCGTTCGTATCAGCCACCATACCGTGGTCATTCAGGTCAAATCCGTAAAGCGATTGACGAACTGATTCATGCGAAACGCCCAGTGATTTATTCTGGCGGTGGTGTGGTTCAAGGCAATGCTTCAGCACAATTGACTGAACTTGCACATCTGTTGGGCTTCCCAGTAACCAATACCTTGATGGGTCTTGGTGCATTCCCGGGCGATGATCCACAGTTCCTAGGCATGCTCGGTATGCACGGTACTTACGAAGCCAACATGAGCATGCACAATGCAGACGTGATTCTGTGTATTGGTGCGCGTTTCGATGACCGTGTAACCAATAATCCTGCGAAATTCTGTCCAAATGCCAAAGTCATTCACATTGATATTGACCCAGCGACAATTTCTAAAACCATCATGGCGCACATTCCAATCGTGGGTGCAGTAGAGCCTGTACTAAACGAAATGCTAAACCAGCTGAAACAGATGAATGTGTCCAAGCCAAATCCTGAAGCGATTGCGGCATGGTGGAAGCAAATTGATGAATGGCGTCAAGTGAACTGCTTGAAGTTTGATCTACCGACTGATGGTTCGATGAAGCCTCAACAAGTAGTTCGTGCGCTCGACAAAGTGACCAATGGCGAAGCGATCATCACCTCTGACGTGGGTCAGCACCAGATGTTCGGCGCATTGCACTATCGCTACAAGCGTCCACGTCAATGGATCAACTCAGGTGGTTTAGGAACGATGGGCGTAGGTCTGCCATATGCAATGGCGGCTAAGCTTGCATTTCCGGATCAGCAAGTGGTGTGTATCACTGGTGAAGCATCGATCCAGATGTGTATCCAGGAGCTTTCAACCTGTAAGCAATACGGCTTGAACGTGAAAATTCTGTGCCTGAACAACCGTGCATTGGGTATGGTAAAACAGTGGCAGGATATGAACTATGAAGGTCGTCACTCTAGCTCTTATGTAGAATCATTGCCGGACTTTGCAAAATTGATGGAAGCTTATGGTCATGTTGGTATTCAGATTGATCATGCAGATGAGCTTGAGTCTAAGCTTGAAGAGGCGATGGCAATCAATGATAAGTGCGTATTTATTAACGTAATGGTTGATCGCTCTGAGCACGTTTATCCGATGCTTATTGCAGGTCAGTCAATGCAGGATATGTGGTTGGCAAAAGGGGAGCGCACAGCATGAGACATATCATCTCTGTACTTGTTGAAAATGAAGCAGGCGCGCTTTCCCGTTTAGTGGGTTTATTCTCACAACGTGGCTACAACATCGAAACATTGAACGTTGCGCCAACTGAAGATCCTACACTTTCTCGTTTGACATTGACCACTTATGGCGATGATCACAAGATCGAACAAATTACTAAACAGCTGAATAAATTAGTTGAAGTGGTAAAAGTAGTGGATCTGTCAGAAGGTGCGCATATTGAACGTGAACTGATGCTCATTAAAGTCAAAGCACTCGGTTCATCGCGTGATGAAATCAAACGTACTGCCGATATTTTCCGTGGTCAGATTGTTGATGTAACACCAACGACTTATACCATTCAAATTGCAGGTACAACTGAAAAGGTGGATGCGTTTATTGAGGCACTTGCAGAACATACCATTTTAGAAGTGGTTCGTTCAGGTGTTTCGGGTATCGCACGCGGCGAAAAAGTACTCACCATCTAAATTTTAAGTATTTCCTCATCTGAATAAGAAGGGGGTATCAGGCAGTGTAAATACAAGATTCACTGCCTGGTTAAACAGACAAACAAGCATTAAGCGGAGACAGCAATGCAAATTTTTTACGATAAAGACTGCGACTTATCTATCATCCAATCTAAGAAAGTAGCGATCATTGGTTATGGTTCACAAGGTCACGCGCACGCGCTTAACCTTAAAGATTCTGGTGTAGACGTAACTGTAGGTCTTCGCGCTGGTTCTACTTCTTGGAAAAAAGCTGAAAACGCTGGTCTTAAAGTTGCTGAAGTTCCTGCTGCTGTTGCTCAAGCTGACGTAGTGATGATCTTGACTCCAGACGAGTTCCAAGCACAACTTTATCGTGACGTAATCGAGCCAAACATCAAAGAAGGCGCGACTCTTGCATTTGCTCACGGTTTCTCTGTTCTTTACAACCAGGTTGTTCCACGTGCTGATCTTGACGTAATCATGGTTGCGCCTAAAGCGCCTGGTCACACTGTGCGTTCTGAATATCAACGTGGTTCAGGTGTTCCTGACCTGATCGCTATTCATCAAGATGCTTCTGGTAACGCTCGTAACGTTGCGCTTTCTTATGCATCAGGTGTTGGTGGTGGCCGTACAGGTATCATCGAAACTTCTTTCCGTGAAGAAACTGAAACTGACTTATTTGGTGAGCAAGCAGTTCTTTGTGGTGGTGCTGTTGAATTGGTTAAAATGGGCTTCGAAACTTTGGTTGAAGCTGGTTATGCGCCTGAAATGGCATACTTCGAATGTCTACACGAACTTAAATTGATCGTTGACTTAATGTTCGAAGGCGGTATCGCGGACATGAACTACTCAGTATCTAACAACGCTGAATACGGCGAATATGTAACGGGTACTGAAGTTATTAACGAACAGTCTCGTGAAGCAATGCGCAATGCACTTAAACGTATTCAATCAGGTGAATATGCGAAGATGTTCATCCAAGAAGGTGCGTTGAACTACCCATCTATGACTGCACGTCGTCGTCAAAATGCTGCTCACGGTATCGAAGTAACGGGTAACAAACTTCGTGCGATGATGCCTTGGATTCAAGCGAACAAGATTGTAGATAAAGAAAAGAACTAAGTTCTAATTTCTAAGTCTAAAAGCCCTTGTTTTTAACAGGGGCTTTTTTGATGTCTTGTAAAAACAAAACTGATTTATTTGAGTTGAACTTCATGCCTCAAATAGATGAAAACAGTGTGCTTTCACTTCTTGTGCTTCATTCAAAGCAGTGCTTTGCCTCCTTACACTTCTTACAAAACAGTGTTTTGTACTCGTTCATACCTTAGATTCAATAAAATAAGATCGTTATAAAGAGTAAAACTAATTTCTCGGATCATTTGATTTAAAGGAAAAAACCACTCAAATTGAATGGTGTTTTTATATTTTTATTTTTAGAAATGTAAATTATTGGGTTTAAAAATAATTAATTAATTATTTATTGATTATTAATTTTCTTTGATAATTTGGAAATGTGGATAATTAGATCTAAGGGTGGATTATACTAACTTAATAAATAAAATAAGCTATAGGAAGATAATGGTTTATATGATTAATTGAAAATTATTCTTAAGTATTAACAGGTCTTAAAAAAATCAGAAGCAATTAAATTTTTTATATTTAAAATGAAAAATAATTTAATTATTTTAATATAAAGTTAATTGAATTATTATTTGAACTGAATTTATATCCAGTAAAATTATCGTAAAATTTAAGGTTGAATGAATTTGTATAGAAAAAGAAATAAAAGTCATTAATTATGATACAAGTATTAAAATAGTGAAAAATAATTTATTAAGTTATTGATTGTAAAAATTTAATTATTTATGTTAAATGGTTTTTTGATGAGAAGGATAATGTAAATATATGAATAATCAAAAAAAATAAAAGTAGTAATTTTTTTATTTTAAAATATTGGATTGTAAATTGTAAGGTTTTGTAAGATTTTAATATTTAATGAAACTATTTTTTATTTAATATAAATAAAATAAAAACAATAACTTATTTTTAATTGATCTTTTAGATTGAAAATATTGATAGAAAATTAGTTTTTATAAATTTCTCTTTAATTCGTCTTAATTGCAAAATTCGAAAAAATAATTCTTTAGAATATAGTGATCTAAGACAAAAGTGTGCCTTTGTTAAAGAATAATAAAACATATTGTGAAAGTTATCACATTTGTATGTTTTGGAACTAATAATAATAAGATAAGCCTACGGTTAGGTAGCTACACTCATAACAATAAGAGTTTTGCATTAACCGTTCTTCGAAATAAATATTTATATTCTTTTAAAAGAATGGAGAAAAAAATGAATAAAATAGTTCTAACAGCATTAGCATCAGTTGTACTTGGCTTAGGATCAGCAAGTGTATATGCAGGTGGCCCAGATCGTGGCCCAGGTCCATCTAAACCGACTAAACCACATAAACCAGGCAAGTATGCTTGTGGTGATAAGTGTGATGGAAAAATTAATGTAGTTCTAGATGTCGCTCGACATTGCGACCTAGATGTCGTAGATGAAACCTTAACGCTGGCTCAAGCACAAAATGGTACTTGGACAGATACAGGAACATTTAATGTACGTACAAATGCACCATACAGACTGCAAATCTCAGCACCAAATACCTTAACTGGAGCGGGTGGCGCAGTACCGGTACAAGTGAGCACACGTCAAAATGGCGCTGCTGATGTGTACAATGGTGGTACTTTAGCTAGTACAGGCAATGCAGATCAGGCATTTAATGTAACTGCAACAGTTGCACAAAATGATTATAACAACGCTGATGCTGGTACTTACCGTGGTACTTATACAGTAGCGGTTCGATTCTAAAAATAAGAAAATCATTCTTATAAAATAGTTACACCGTTAGGAGATGTTTTAAACATCTCCTACTTTAATATAAAAAATTAATAATAATTATATTTAAATATTTGGAGTCAAAGGTGAATATAAAATTAATAGGGTTGCTAATTGCGCTTCTCTACAGTGCTTCTTTGTCTGCAGGAATTAAATTTAATCCGATACAATTAAATATCCAAGATTTTAAAAGACAAAAAAGTACTACGGTTAATATCGAAAGTACTGGTCTATCTAAATCTAAAATCTATGAAGTTAATGCATTTAAATGGCAGCAGGATGAAAAAGGAGAAGATGTTCTTGTAGAAGATAGAACTTTATTATTTAATCCAAAAACTTTTGAACTTAAACCAGAAAGTAAGCAGATTGTGCGTATTGGCTTTAGTCAGCCGCCGGAAAACCTGGAAAAACAACAGTCTTGGAGAGTAGTTTTTAAGGAAGTAACACCAGTTGCAGAGGAGTCTGCGATTAACTTTTTATTTAATTTTTCTTTACCACTTTTTGCTGGAAAGGTAGTTCCTCCAAAGCTCAGTGTGGATCTACACAAAATTAATAATATAGCCTATCTCAATATTATTAATTCAGAAAATTCTTTTGCGAAAATTACTGAAGTTGTTGTACTCGATAATAAAAATAATGAATTACTTCGACAAGATTTAGCTTTGTATGTGTTAAGCGGTAATAAAATTAAATTTGAATTAGGTGAAATTAAAACTGGGAACATAGCCAAATTAAAAATTAAATTAGATGAGCAGGCAGGGTATTTAGAGTTTCCAGTAAAAGGGTGATAGTTCTATCTCAGAAAAATAAGAAATAGTAAAAGGATCATGCTATGAAAGCCACAAAACTTTTCCTAATGATTGCATGTGGTATGGGAGTGATAAATGCAAATGCAGAACTTAGTCAAGAATCAAATCAACTAAAAAGTCCAGAAGTACTTATCGTTAATATATGGATCAATGGTGTGGATTATCACACTGAAACTGTAACATTTTCTGAGAATGGGAAAAGATTTGTTGAATGTGAAGCTTTATCTGATATTGGAATACGGGTAGAAAAAATTTCACGACACCTGGCTAAGAAAGATTTTTGTTCCTTAACACAGCCAGGAATTACAGTCGAGGATGATTATAGTCTTCAGGCGATTAAAATCTTCTTTCCTGCAGATTTTTTCGTAGGAACCGATTATGAGCTGGAAATAGAAGTTCCGGAAAAAGCAAACTTTGGTGGCTTTGTGAACTATAGTCTGTTTTATGGTAAGGATGAAGAAGATCAGGAGTTTAATACGTTCTCAGAGTTTGGAATCTTTAAAGATTATTGGTTGTTTAAAAATGCGTTTCTCTATCGGAATGAACCTGAGGAAACAGAACAAACGTTTTTGCGCGTAAACAGTACCTTAGATATCGATTTTCCGACAAAATTTTTAAAGCTGACTTTCGGTGATACGACCAGTCCTTATAACTTGCTAAATAATTCTTTTCGTTTTGGTGGTTTAAGCTTTGGAACCAATTATATTGATCGTCCTGATTTTGTGTATTGGAATATCCCAGCCTTAAATGGTAGCGCCAGCTTACCCTCTACGGTAGATCTTTTTATTAATGGTGTAAGACTTTACCGGGATTCAATCACCCCAGGTAATTACAATTTACCAGCTGGAGGAGTCGTCAATCAGGCAGGTGATGCTCAAATTGTGGTGGAAGATATACTTGGAAATCGTACTGTTCGGAGTTTTCCTGTTTATATTAATAGCCGGTTATTGAAGCCAAAACTAAATGAATACAATATTTCGTTAGGAAAGCTGCGTTATAACTATGATCTTGTGGATGATGATTATCGTGATTTTTTTAGCAAACTCTATTTTCGCCGAGGGATCACCTCTTCTACAACATTGGGCCTAGATTTACTTTATAGTGAAGATGTTAGCAATGTAGATGTGTTGTGGACCCAAGGTATCAGTAAGTATTTTCTTTTAGATACCGCCGTATCAGCAAGCAAGGCAGATCGTATAGATGAGCAAGGTTATGCTGCTGCAGTTGGCTTGAGTCGAAGTTCCCAATACTGGTCAGTTGGCTTAAATAGTCGATATTTTACGCAAGAGTATCAATATTTAAATACTGATTTATATGATTCCGAAATTGAGACTTCAAGTATTTTATATTTTAACTTTTCTAATCTTAAAATTATTGATGGTCTAAATTTTAATTTTATTTATCAATCTTATCATAATGAATTTGATGATTCACCTAGAGAAGACCGTAAGTTTTTTGATATTAGAGCGACAAAAGGTCTAACGAGAAACTTATATACGGATTTTGGCTATTATAAAGATTTTAGTGAGGACGGAGATCAGGGATTTCGTATCGCCTTTTATTATAACTGGGGCGAACGAGGGCGGATTTCTCTGGATCATGATACCGCAGACAATGAAACAAGTTTAAGTTATGCCCATCGAACCATGACCCAGAATGGCTTTGATTATGTCGTGGGTGTAAACCGAAGTGATGAAGAAATTAACTACAATGCTTATGGTTTATGGAAAACCAGCGTAGGTAACTTGCAATTATCTCATGATGAATATGAGGATCGCCGTAATTCACAAGTTACATTTGATGGCGCATTAGTTTGGATGGGGAATAAAGTTGCATTGACCAAATATGCCGATAACGCTTTTGCCTTGGTTAATGTGGACCAACATTCAGATATTGATATTTATCGCTCGGCAACACGTGTAGGAAGTACCAATAAACAAGGGTATATGTTTGTTCATAATCTTATTCCTTATATTCATTATGACATTTCTTTTGATCATAACCAGCTGGCAATGGATGAAACTTTTGAACACTCTTCTAAGAAACTGGTGGGCTTAGATCAACGCGGATATCGTCTGGATTTTCCGATTTATAAAACAAAACGGGTTGCTGTCAAACTTAAGGATGCACAGCAAAATTCGCTGGTTGCAGGGTCTGAAGTTCTTGTAGACGGACTCAGTCAGGAAGCTTCTTTTGTTGATAGCCAGGGTATGGTCTATCTTTATTTATTTAAGGCAGGTGCATATAACCTGAAAATTAAAACTCAAGGCGGAAAGCAATGCCAGGCACAATTTAATCTAAATGAAATACAATTCCAGAATGCG
Organism: Acinetobacter sp. CIP 101934; assembly: GCF_000369585.1. Lineage (NCBI taxonomy): Bacteria > Pseudomonadati > Pseudomonadota > Gammaproteobacteria > Moraxellales > Moraxellaceae > Acinetobacter > Acinetobacter sp. CIP 101934. The sequence goes on from NZ_KB850094.1 coordinate 688,831, forward strand.
GACAAACATGTTTTTGAAACGGTTTGCAAGTAGGAGAAAACTATAATGAAACAACTCTTGTTATTAATAGCAGTATCCGCGATGAGCACCATGGCATCTGCTCAATATTGTTCAATTGATGGTTTTGCTAATGATGAGCTTCGTTTGCAAAGCTACCAGCGTAGCCAGGCAGCCACGTCTTTTAATATCAGTTGTGATACTGGTTATTCAATTTTATTTAATAGCCAAAATCTGGTTAGTACTGATGGTATGAGTTATGTATCTAATGGCGCCTATAAACTCCGCACTAAGTTAAATTTAAGAGGAGCAAGCGGTAATGCGTGGGGAGTACCACTCCAACAGAGCGCAGCCCAGCGACAGAAATTTATCGTATCTGTTCAACTGGTAGATAATCCTTTTAATGGTGTTCCAGCAGGTACTTATCGTGATCGGATTTCAGTCGATATTAATTTCTAAATTTGATTTAAATAATTCGGTAGCTAAGAATCGATAAAATGGACTGAAAATATTACAGGAAGCCAAACGGTGAAATTCCATCATGCAAAACAAAAATTAATGGAGATGGATTTAAAAGGTTGCGTAGTATTAAATCATCTTTCGCATTCTGGACGTGTGGCTGCTTTTTTCAAAATTATCAGCCGGCTTGGCAATGGCGTATTCTGGTACGTGATGATCATCGCTACCTGGGCGCTACAAGGTTTATTATACAGCCTACAAATGCTGTATTTAATTCTGGGAAGTACTGTTGGTACGGCAATCTACAAGGTACTAAAAACCAAAACTGTACGCCCCCGACCTTATCAGGTGCATCAGCTTATTCGTCTCGGTGACCATCCTCTAGACTATTACAGTTTTCCCTCAGGACATACCCTGCATGCCGTCATGGCAACGACGATGCTGGGTTATGCAGTTCCAGTTCTACTGATTTTAATGCTGCCTTTTACTGTGTTGGTCGCAGCCTCACGAATGATACTCGGTCTGCATTATCCGAGTGATGTAGCAATGGGGGCTGTCATCGGTATAACTGTGGCGGTAAGTTTTATATCTCTGGCACCGCTCTTGAACATTGTGTTATAAAAATATAGCTCTGGAACCGTTAAACACTCGCAGATTCTGCCAGATTTGCTAAAGTACCACATCGAAGCAAATGGCTATTAGGAATAGATATGGGTTTACGTTGGACTGATACTCTTGATATCGCAATTGAACTGTATGAAGCACACCCGGACGTGGATCCGCAATGGATTCGTTTTACTGATTTGCATGCATGGGTTTGTGCACTTCCAGACTTTGAAGATAATCCTGAAAAATCAACTGAAGGTCTGCTTGAAGCCATTCAAATGGCATGGATTGACGAGGCGCGCTAGGACCTAATCTAAAAAAGCGATTTTTTTACAGAGTAAAAGCAGAAAATTGCGGATTATCTCGGTATAATGCGCCAAATTTTCATGTCAACCATTGACTAAAGGAGCCAATCATGGCTATTGAACGTACATTATCTATCGTTAAACCAGATGCAGTTGCTAAAAACGTAATCGGTGAAATCTTTGCTCGTTTCGAAAAAGCGGGTCTTAAAATTGTTGCTACTAAAATGAAGCACCTGACTCAAGCTGAAGCTGAAGGCTTCTACGCTGAGCACAAAGAACGTGGTTTCTTTGGTGACCTAGTTGCATTCATGACTTCTGGTCCAGTTGTTGTTTCAGTTCTTGAAGGTGAAAACGCAGTTCTTGCTCACCGTGAAATCCTTGGCGCGACTAACCCTAAAGAAGCTGCTCCTGGTACTATCCGTGCAGATTTCGCTGTAAGCATCGACGAAAATGCTGCTCACGGTTCTGACTCTGTAGCATCTGCTGATCGTGAAGTTAACTACTTCTTCGCTCAAACTGAGATTGCTCCACGTACTCGTTAATTCGCAGTATTCAAGCCAGATAAGTGTTATTATACTTATCTGGCTTTTTTATTCCCTGAATAATTCTTTGCTCAGATATTGAGCTTCTCCTTTCATCTTTAGACATGGTTTAGGTAATACATATGAGTACTGAAGCAGTCGCTGTATCAGCAGTTTCTGAGGCACAGCAACACACTCCATCCGCTCCAGCACAGCAAAAGGCTGTCGAGAAAGTGAACTTACTTGGCATGTCACGTCCGCAAATGGAAAAATTCTTCGAAGATATGGGTGAGAAGAAGTTTCGTGCCGGACAGGTGATGAAGTGGATTCACCAATTTTTTGTGACTGATTTTGCTGAGATGACCAATATCTCAGGCAAGTTGCGTGAAAAGCTGGAAAAGATTTGTGAAATTAAAGCGCCCGAAGTGGTGCATAAAAATTATTCTAAAGACGGTACGCGTAAATGGGTGTTCCGTGTCGGTGATGGTGAAGGTTCACTGGTTGAAACTGTCCTCATTCCAGCAGAAGATAAAACTGGCTCACGTAAGACCTTATGTATTTCTTCACAGGTGGGCTGTGCGCTGGACTGTTCATTCTGTTCAACGGGTAAACAGGGTTTCCAGCGTGATTTAAGCCAAGCTGAAATTATCGGCCAGTTATGGATGGCAAACTATTCCTATATGGAAGATGTGCCCGTGCTTGAGCGTGAGCGTTCAGTGACCAATGTCGTTATGATGGGGATGGGCGAACCGTTATTGAATTACGATGCTGTACTCAATTCAATGCGTATCATGCTGGATGACTTTGCCTACGGTATGTCAAAACGCCGTGTGACACTATCAACATCAGGTGTGGTGCCTAAAATTGACCAATTGGCTCAAGATATTGATGTCGCTCTGGCGATTTCATTGCATGCACCTAATGATGAACTGCGTAATGAACTCGTGCCAATCAATAAAAAATATCCGCTTGAGCAACTTATTGCAGCATGTCAGCGCTATATCACTAAAGATGGCAATGAAAGCGCACGTAAACATGTCACCATTGAATATGTCATGCTGGACGGCGTGAATGACAAACCGGAACATGCCCAGCAGATGATTAAATTATTGAAGAATTTGCCAAGCAAAATTAACCTGATTCCATTTAATCCGTTCCCGCATGCGCCTTATGGCCGCTCAAGCCGTAACCGTATTATTTCTTTCCAAAAAACTTTGTCTGATGCAGGTTTTGTGTGTACGATTCGTCAGACACGTGGTGATGATATTGATGCTGCGTGTGGTCAATTAGTGGGACAAGTTGCTGACCGTACCCGTCGTGCGGAACAGTGGAAGAAGAAAATCGCGCAGTCCAATGAGATTATGCGCTCACAAGGATAACAAGAGGTCACCAATTGAGAAATCTGACATCTAAAATTGCTTTTATTACAACAGTATGTGTTTCTATTGCTCTATCTGGCTGTCAAACGGCAGAAGTGGGTAAAAAGGATCCTAAAAAAGCGACCCAGGTGCGTACTCAATTGGCGGTTGAATATCTGAAGACTGGTGATCTGGATTCAGCGAAAAGAGCGCTAGATGAGGCGCTTAAAATTAATTCACGTGATGCTCAAGCCAATATGATGATGGGTGTTTTGTTACAGCAGGAAGGCAGTAAGCTGAACTTGGATCGTGCCGAAACTTATTTTAAGCGCGCGATTTCAGCCGAACCTAAAAATGCACAGGCACGTAACAATTATGGCACCTATTTGTATCAGCTTGAACGTTATAATGATGCAATTGAACAGTTTGCAATTGCAGGCGCGACACTGGGCTATGACCAGCGTTATCTTGCGCTTGAAAATATGGGACGGATCTACCTGAAGCAGGGCAATCTGGTGAATGCTGAAAAATCATTCAAACAGGCCCTGCAAGCCAATCGCGATTCTTACATTTCAATGTTAGAGTTGGCAGAGATTTTTTATCTGAATCAGCAGTTCCCGGCGGCGTCGAATATGTATCAACAATTTGTACGTTCAGTGGGACAGAAAAACCAGGGTGCTCGTGCGCTCTGGATCGGCATTCGTACTGCGCGTGCCGAGGGTGATCAAATGGGCATGCAAGTATTGGTCAATCAATTGCGCGCATTATTCCCTGAAAGCCCGGAATACCAACGTTATTTGCAATTACAGTACACTACTGAGGCCGTATGGAAGTAAATCCTAATTCACCATCGAATAATTCGAGCGTAGCGCCAAACGCGTTAGGAAATGTTCAACGTCCAGGTGAGTACTTGCGCCAGATTCGTATCAACCAGAAACTTGAGCTGGAAGATGTTGAAAGTGAACTGAATATTCCAGTCAAAACTTTGACTGCACTGGAACAGGATGATTATAAAGCTTTACCGGAAGCGACCTTTATCAAGGGTTATTATCGTACTTATGCGAAGTTCTTAGGCGTCGATGCATCGAATATCATTCAACGTTTTGATGAGATTTATGCCAATGATACCGGTCTGTTACCGAATCATGCCTTGAACAATTCCCCAATCAAGATTATGGGTAAATTACCAGGCTCTAATCGTGACCGTAACCGTAAATGGTTAAAACGCGGTTTAATCGCATTAGTGGCGTTAGCAGTTTTAGGTGCATTGGTCGCGATGATCCAAAACTGGTCAGGCAATAGTAGCGCTGAAGTGGAACCGGAAGTAATGACTCAGGCATCAGACGTTGAAATCATTAATATGGATTCCAATGCAACAGTATCTGGTGATCAGCTAAAACTTGAATTTAGCCGTCCTACTTCAGTCCATATTATTGACTCAACCGGTAAAGTGCTTGCTACTGGTCGTCAATCATCAACATTGGATTTAAATGGTGAAACTCCATTTCAGATCCGTCTTGATGATGCAACCGCTGTGGCCATGACCCTGAATAACGAAAATATTTCATTGTCACCATATACTGTAAACGGAAAAGCAGAATTCCGTTTATCACGTTAATGGCAAGAGAGTAGAAACAAATCATGATTGTGAATCCGATTCAACGCCGTCTAACCCGCAAGATTCGTGTTGGTTCTGTTTATGTCGGTGGTGATGCACCTATCAGCATCCAGAGTATGACCAATACCGAAACCTGTGATGTAGCTGCAACGGTCGCACAGATCCAGCGTTGTGTCGATGCGGGTGCTGATATCATGCGTGTTTCTGTACCAAGTATGGAAGCAGCGGCAGCGTTTGGGGAAATCCGTAAACAGGTGAGTGTGCCATTGGTTGCAGACATTCACTTCGACTACAAAATTGCCCTAGCAGTAGCTGACTTGGGCGCAGACTGTCTGCGTATTAACCCAGGTAACATCGGTTCAGAAGCCAAGATTCGTGAAGTCGTGGCAGCTGCGCGTCATAACGATATCTCGATGCGTATTGGTGTCAATGCTGGTTCATTAGAAAAAGACATCCAGAAAAAATATGGCGAGCCGACAGGCGAAGCACTGCTTGAATCGGCGATGCGTCATATCGATATTTTAGACCGTTTAGATTTCCATGAATTTAAAATATCGGTAAAAGCATCAAATGTGTTCCTGACCATGGATGCTTATCGCCTGCTGTCTAAACAGATTGATAATCCGCTGCACTTGGGTGTGACTGAGGCGGGCATTTACCGTACAGGTTCGGTGAAGTCTGCAATCGCCCTTGGTGGTCTGTTGATGGAAGGCATTGGTGACACCATGCGTATTTCATTGGCAGCAGAACCTGAAGAAGAAGTGAAGATCGGTTTTGATATTTTAAAATCACTGGGTTTACGTTCTAATGGGATTAACTTCATTGCCTGCCCGAGCTGCTCACGTCAGGAATTTAACGTAATTAAAGTGATGCAATCGCTTGAAGAACGTTTGGAAGATATTCGTACACCAATGGATGTATCGGTGATCGGCTGTAAAGTAAATGGTCCGGGTGAAGCTAAGGAAGCCGACATTGGTGTAGTAGGTGCAAGTCCACGTTCACTGGTGTATCGTAATGGCGAAAAGAGCCATTTAATCGATACCAATCAACTGGTTGATGAAATCGAAGCTATGGTTCGTCAACGTGTTTCCGAGCTTGAAGAAGCTAAATCTAAAGAAATTATTCGTACAAGTTTTCCTGAGTAGATCATGAGTTCAATCGTCGCAATCAAAGGTTTTAATGACATTCTCCCAACGCAAACCCCAGCTTGGAGACGTCTTGAACAGCATTTATCGGGCCTAATGGATGCCTATGGCTATCAACAAATTCGTTTGCCAATCGTTGAACAGACCAATCTGTTCAAACGTTCAATCGGTGATGCAACGGATATCGTTGAAAAAGAAATGTACACTTTTCTGGACAAAGGCAATCCACCGGAGTCTTTGACGCTGCGTCCTGAGGGTACAGCAGGTTGCGTACGTGCCATGCTTGAGCATAACCTGCTGCGTGGTGCGACCCCGAAAGTGTGGTATGTCGGACCTATGTTCCGTTATGAAAAACCACAAAAAGGCCGTTACCGTCAGTTCCACCAGTTTGGTGTGGAAACTTTTGGTGTAGCAACGCCAGATCAAGATGCTGAATTGATTTTAATGACAGCGCGTTTATGGAAACGTATGGGTGTTGCCGATAAAGTCCAGCTTGAACTCAACACTTTGGGTGAGTCGGATGAACGTGCGGCATACCGCGCGGCATTGGTTGAATTCTTGGAAGCGCATAAAACCGATCTGGATGAAGATTCTCAGCGTCGTTTGACCACGAATCCATTACGTATCCTGGATTCTAAAGATGCCAAAACTCAGTCTATTTTAGAAAATGCACCTAAACTGCATGACTTTATGGGTGAAGAAACACTGGCGCACTTTAACCAGTTACAGCAATACTTGACTGATGCAGGCGTCAGCTTTGTCATCAACCAGAAACTGGTACGTGGTCTGGATTACTACAACAAAACCGTATTTGAATGGACCACAACGCATTTAGGTTCACAGGGTACAGTCTGTGCCGGCGGTCGTTATGATGGTCTGGTGGGTCAGTTAAAAGGTAAGGCAGACCAGTCTGTATCTGCGGTTGGTTTTGCGATGGGGATGGAGCGCTTACTACTTTTACTGGAGCAAGTTGAAGACAACACACCTGTACGTGATTGTGAAGTATTCCTGGTGGCAGACCCTGCTTCTCAAGGTCAGGCACTGGTATTAGCTGAACAGATTCGTGACCAGTTAGAAGCTGCCGGGAGTAGCATTCGCCTGAAAGTTGGCTCACAAGGTTCAATGAAATCGCAAATGAAAAAGGCAGACCAGTCTGGTGCGATCTATGCCGTGATTATGGGTGAACGTGAACTGGAAGCACAGACTTTTACCGTAAAAGAGCTGGCAACGGCAGAGCAATCAGATGTGCCATTTACTGATTTTGTGGCATTCTTCACAACTAAAATTTCTTCAAAATAATCGATAAAACATTAGGAAAGGGGTAATCACATGAGCGCAATTGGTGGTGATGAACAACTTGAAAGTTTGAAATCCTTCACAAAGAAGTATGGCTCTTCAATCATTACCGGGATTCTGGTTGCGCTGATTGCCTTTTTTGGATGGGAATATTGGCAGAAGAAGAACCTGGCGGAGTCGCAGAAGCAAACGGCCAAGGTACAGCAGTTAATGGATGATGCACGTTCTACTCAGGGCGATGCGTTTGCTAAACTGTCTGATACTGCGGACAAGATTGTCAAGGAAGCACCTGACTCAGCGCAGGCGATTCAGACTCAGCTAGTAATGGCAAAACTGGCTTATGACAAAGAAGATTATGCAGCAGCTGAACGTGCACTGAAGAAAGTTGAAAACTCCAAGGTGGATGATGCAGGTCTGGTGCAAGTAGTTAAACTTCGTCTGGCATATGCCCAGCTGGCACAGAAAAAATATGATGCAGCATTGAAAACTTTAGAAGCGGTGAATGAGCCTGCTTTTAAAGCAACTGCGGATGAAGCACGTGGAGATATCTATGTTGCCAAAAATGATATTGAAAATGCCAAGAAAGTGTATCAAAGTGCATGGGATACTTTGGTAGAACGCAAAGAAGAACGTCAGATTTTACAAATTAAACTAGAAAGTGTTGGCGTATTGGTCGATGATCCTGAAATTGAACGCCCGATTATAGATACACAAGTGGAAGAAACTGAATGAATAGAAAATACAAACTCACCTGTGCCTTAACCGTTTTAACCCTTGCTTTGGCAGGTTGTGCGGGGAAAACCATTAAAGTGGAAGAAGCCAAGCCAAATCCACTTCCTAAACTTGCACAGGCAAAATCACTAGTTCCTGTATTTTCTAGCAGTGTTTCTTCTACGGATGAAGCAGATCCATTACGTTTACGCCTCGATGCAGACAACGGTGTGATTTTTGCCATTAATCCAAATGGGGAAATTTCTGCTTATCAGGGCAAGCAACGTCTTTGGCAGAAAAAAGTGTCTAAAGCCGGCTTAAGCGCGGGTGTGGAGGCGGCTTCTGGTCTGGTGATTGCAGGCAATACCAAAGGTCAGCTGTTTGCTTTAGATCAGCAGACGGGTGAACAACGTTGGGCTGCCCAATTGTCGGGGGCCATTATTGCACCCTCTTTAGTGCACGCAGACCGTGTGATTACCGTAGCGAATGACGGTATGGTCTTCGCTCATGAAGTCAGTACTGGTAAACAGGTGTGGACTTATAAGCTACCTAATGTACAATTCAGCCTGCGTGGTATAGCGGCGCCAGTTGCACTTGACCCACGTCATGTACTGATTGCTTCAGCAAATGGCTATATTTATGCTCTGGATGCAGTTACTGGCGTGCCAAAAATGCAGCGCCGTGTAGCGGTATCTGATGGTCGCTCCGATATTCAACGTTTGAATGATCTTGATGGTGAGCCGGTCGTTGCTGGTCAGTTTGTAGTAACAACCAGCTATCAAGGTCAGGTGACTGTGCTTGATCTGGCTTCACAGCAGGTGATCTGGAGTGAAGATGCCAGCAGTATCCAGCGTCCAGAAGTTGTAGGTAACGGTGTCTTTGTTGCCCAGACTGATGGTAAAATCACCGCCTATGAAATTACGTCTGGCCAGAAACTCTGGGAAAATGACCAGCTGTTAAACCGTCAGCTGAGCAACCCGGTCATGCTGGGTACAGACCTTGTAGTCGGTGACCTGGACGGTGTATTACACTTGATTGATCCGTCTACTGGACAGATTGTTGGTCGTTCCAAGACTTCTGGTGAAGTTCGCACACTGCGTGTGATCGACAACCAGCTCTATGTGTCGACACGTAAGGGTGCTTACAGTATCTGGCAGAATCGTTAATTTTTCTGTGGCTTATGCTAAAATAAGCCAACCGTATTTTTTACGCGGGGTGATTGAATGTTCAATGCCCCGTGTTTTTATTTATTTTAGGCTTTAATCCTATTCCCATTTTCTTCCAGAACTTTCTGATGTTCAGGCCATTTTTAGACAGCCTGATATTGAATAAAGGTTAATCTATGAAACCCGTAATTGCGCTCATTGGTCGTCCGAACGTCGGAAAATCAACTCTGTTCAACCAGATAACCAAGAGCCGTGACGCATTGGTGGCAGACTTTGCAGGTCTGACACGTGACCGTAAGTATGGCGATGCTGTCTATCAAAATAAATCCTTCATTGTCGTTGATACTGGCGGTATCGGTGAGAACGAAGGTGGGATCGACTCTTACATGGCAGAGCAGTCTAAAACTGCAATCCATGAAGCAGATATGATCATCTTTGTGGTCGATGCACGTGCCGGATTGTTGGCATCTGATGAACAGATTGCCCGTGAGCTGCGTACTTTGGGTAAAAAAGTCTTCCTCGTTGCGAACAAGGTAGATGGAGTACACGCAGAAGCTGCTTTAGTTGAGTTCTATAAACTTGGCATGGGCGAGCCGATGCAAGTGGCGGCGAGTCATGGTCGTGGTGTACAGCAGATGCTTGAAGAAGTACTTGCAGATGTGCCTGAAGATGAGTCTGAAGCTGAACACGATAAAAATACCGGTTTGCGTTTAGCGATTATTGGTCGTCCGAACGTTGGTAAATCCACCTTGGTCAACCGTTTACTGGGTGAAGAGCGTGTGGTGGCATTTGACCAGCCTGGTACAACACGTGACTCGATTTACATTCCATTTGAACGTGATGGCCGTAAATACACTTTGATCGATACCGCAGGTGTACGTCGTAAAGGTAAAGTCGATGAGATGATTGAGAAATTCTCAATCGTGAAAACTTTGCAGGCGATGAAAGATGCGCACGTGGTTGTCGTAGTTGTTGATGCACGTGAAGGAATTGTAGAGCAGGACTTGCACTTGATCGGTTATGCGATTGAAGCAGGTCGTGCCATGGTGATTGCGATCAATAAATGGGACAACATGTCTGAATATGATCGTAAGCAGTGCAAGCTGGATGTGGAACGTCGTTTTGACTTCATTCCATGGGCGAAGATTCACTTGATCTCTGCATTACATGGTACCGGTGTCGGTGAGCTTTATCCTTCGATCCACCGTGCCTATGATTCTTCACACCTGAAAGTCTCTCCTGCAAAAATCACCCAGATTCTGCAAGATGCGACTGAAGCTCACCAGCCGCCAACTGTTCAAGGCCGTCGTATCAAAATGCGTTATGCGCACATTGGCGGTCAGAATCCACCGACCATTGTCATTCATGGTAACAAGGTCGATAAAACTCCTGCGGATTACCGTCGTTACCTGGAAAATGTGTTCCGCAAAGTTTATAAACTTGAAGGTACACCAGTAAGAATTGAATTTAAAACTTCAGAAAACCCGTTCGAAGGTCGTAAGTCACAACTGGACGAACGTACTGCTGCGCGTCGCCGTCGTTATGTACAGAAATTCAAGAAAGCTGAGAAGAAATTCAAACGCGGTTAATCTGTATTTGAATAAAGTAAAAAGCCTGCAATAGCAGGCTTTTTTGTGCTTTCACCATAGAGGTCTGAACTGTTTTATAATTCACTTGAGCAATAAAGGACCATGTGATGCGTCAGATTCGAATTGATTTACACAAACTGCCAGTTCAAGCCATATCTGGCGGACTAACGCGTCAAGCGTATCTCCAGCAACGTAAACAACACATCGTTCAATTGCGAAATCAGTATTTATCCAGTGCTTTGAATTTCTCAATTTGCGATCATGATCTTGCACGTGCAGAGCATGGCAAACCCTATCTCAAAGACCACTCAAATATTGCCTTTAACCATAGCCATAGCCAAAATTTTTATGCACTTGCCATGAGCCAAACAGTCAAAGAAATTGGGGTGGATGTTGAAGAATTAAGCCGTAAAGTTCGTTTTGATGCATTGGCACGGCATGCCTTTCACCCTGAAGAATACGCAACCTGGCAACAGCTAGACAGTGATCCTGAATACTGGTTTAAGGTCTGGACTACCAAAGAAGCAGTATTAAAAGCACATGGTATGGGTATTCGTATGAACTTAAGTGAGCTCAATACTAAAGTACATCCACAGCAGCAGGGTGGCCTGTGTCAGCATGCGCAGCTTGGGGTCTTTGGATTTCAAAACTATGTATTTGGTGATTGTGTGCTCAGCGTGGCATGGCAGGCTGAGCAGTCCTGTCGTGGCTTCAGTTTTCCACAGATTCAGATTTACCAGTATCCGGTAGCATAAACAGGGGGATATAAGAATCAGGGTTTTCGGGCAATTAGCAAATTACTCATGCGGTTCACAAACTGCGGACTGAAACGTGACAAATGGTATAAGAACTGGCTTTTAAAGCCGACTGGCTGATGGGTAGGAACCAGTAAATTGTCCTTGCGCTGTACCAGTTTTAAAATATCCTGAGCGACATCTTCTGCACTCAAATGTACGCCCATTTTCTTGATGCTTTCTGCCTGCATATCCTGAACCATTGCAGTGCGCACAAAAAGTGGCATCACATCCATGACCCGGATGCCATGCTTGTGCCATTCAATATCCAGGCTTTCTGTCAGGCCTCGTACGGCAAATTTACTGGTCGCATAAGAAGCGAGATCAGCCTGACCATAGATCGCGGAAGCAGAGGAAAGGTTAATGACCCGGGCAAAAGCAGCACGCTCCAGAAAGGGAAAGGCCGCATGACAGCCATTGATCACACCCTTGATATTAATATCGACCGTATGATGGTGTGCTTCAATGGGGGTCTTTTCAAAATTTCCTGAATAGAGAATGCCGGCATTATTCACCAGAATATTGATCTTGCCTGCCCAGGCTTCAAAATCTTCTAAGGCGGTTTGCCAGGATGCATAACTGGCGACATCCAGATAACCTGCATGCGCATTCGGGCCTAACTGTTCAGCCAGTTGTTCGGCAAGGCTAATATTCAGATCGTAAATACCGACCTTGTAATCCTCGTGGCAAAATAGGCTGGCAACAGCAGCACCGATTCCTTGTGCTGCACCGCTAATAAAGATACTGTGCATTGAGCTCACCTCCATGTTGATTGTTTTTAGAGCATAGCAAACATTGAGCAAAAGATATTTTCTTGTCCGATAAAATAAAGAGGTTTTAAGGTGGAACAATTACTGAGCATCATGCGAGAACTACGTGAAAAATGTCCGTGGGATCAACAGCAGACACCTGAATCATTAACGCGTTATGCGATTGAAGAGGCGTATGAAGTTGAAGCGGCTGTTCGTTCCGGTAAGGCTGAAGATGTACGTGATGAGCTGGGTGACCTGTTATTACAAGTGGTTTTTCAGTCGCAGATGTACAGTGAGCAAGGTGCTTTTAATTTCCAGGATGTAGTACAGGCGATTAGCGATAAATTAATCCGCCGTCATCCGCATGTATTTCAGGCTGAACAGTTTTCCAAACTCAGCCCTGAAGATGTGGCTGTATTGTGGAAAAAGATTAAGGCACAAGAAAAACAGGATAAGCCCCGTTCCCGTCTGGATGACGTGAAACATGCACCGTCACTCGTACAGGCAGATGAAATCCAGAAAAATGTGGCAAAAATTGGTTTTGATTTTCCTGATGTGGATGGTGCATTCGGTAAGCTTGAAGAAGAGTTAGGTGAATTTAAAGAGGCAATGGTAGGACAGAAATCCGACGAAATTCTGGAAGAATTTGGTGATTGCTTATTCTCTCTGGTTAATGTTGGTCGTAAACTTGGAATTTCGAGTGAGATGGCACTATTAGGTACCATCCATAAATTCCGTACTCGATTTGCCTTGATGGAACATCAGGCAGTACAACAGAATCTGAATATAGAAGACCTGTCACTGACTGAACTGGATCAGTTGTGGGAACAGGCGAAACAAGAATTAAAACAACGGGCCATGCATGAAAATCATAAAACTTCAGCCAATCAGCAGAGAACTGATTAGTATTATCCTCACAATTTTATCTGTACTGTGCAGTTCGTTTGCAGCTGCTGCTCAAAATGAAAGTTACGCCGACTGGAAGGCTAAACAGCAACAATATGATGCACGGCTGAAACAACAGCAGAATCAGCCATCCCAAAATCATAGCAATCACTATCTGGCGAAGCCGGAGCTTGCAGCTGTTTCCAGTGCAGACAGGATCCGGCTGAATTCCGCTACGGTCGAGCAGTTGCAGCAGCTGCATGGCATTGGTCAGAAGAAAGCAGAAGCAATTATTGAATATCGCAACACGCATGGCAAGTTTAAACGTGTTGAGGATATTCAGCTGGTCAAGGGGATTGGTCCCGCACTATTTGCTAAAAATCAAGCTCGACTGGCGCTGTAAATCATCTAAATTTAAAGTGAATCCTCTATCATTGCTGGATACAGGATTGACATAATCAAATTGCCCTTTAGCCGTGTAAGCGATATGATTAGCGTCATCTTAGAATTTTACGTTCAGACGTAGGAGACAGCGTCTTTTGCAAACTTTGCGCGCGTCAAAATGTGGTTTATCAACCGCTCAATTACCTTCTTATATCCTCGATGTGATTGATGCCTTAAATAAGGCCGGCTATGAAGCTTATATTGTTGGTGGTGGTGTACGAGATCTGATGCTGGGCTTGAATCCCAAGGATTTCGATGCTGTCACTAACGCAACTCCCGCTCAGGTCAAAGAAGTATTCGGGCGACGTTGTCGTATTATCGGGCGTCGTTTTGAGCTGGCTCATGTCTATTCTGGTCGCGAACTGGTAGAAGTCGCGACTTTCCGGGCACCGCCGAAAAAGGCCGTCACTTCGGCGCAGGGCATGATTCTGCGTGACAATAACTGGGGAACTATCGAGCAGGACTTTGCTCGCCGTGATTTCTCGATTAATGCAATGTATTACCAGCCACGTAAAGGTATTGTGCTGGATTTCTGCAATGCAGTAGATGATATTAAACATAAAACACTGCGCCTGCTGGGTGATCCAATACTCCGCTTTGAAGAAGATCCAGTCCGTATGCTGCGTACGTTGCGTTTTGCAGCAAAATTAAATTTCAATATTGATGAAGCGATTCTGGATATTTTTACACCAGAAATGACCCAGCTGCTTCGTGATGTATCTCCGCATCGTCTTTATGATGAGTCACAGAAGCTGTTCACCATGGGGCATCTCAACCGCGTCTTGCCAATGCTGATTGATTTCGGGATCTGGCGTCAGCTGTTTGCAGAGATCAAGCCCGAAATCACACCGTTTATTGAACGTGCTGCGACCAATACCGATCAGCGTATTTCGATTGGCAAGACGATTAATCCCGCGTTCTTCTATGCTGTATTGTTATGGAAGCCATTCCTGGAACGTTGTGATTTCTACTTGAGTAAAGGCATTATTCCAGCTGAAGCACGTGCTCAAGCAGGCCTGGATGTGCTGAAGCGTCAAGCAACCCGTACCATCATTCCACGTTTTGCGGAAACCTTTATCCGTGAAGTCTGGGAAATGCAGACCCGGCTGTTGAATCCAAAACCGCAGCAGATTGAAGCGCTGTCTGGTCATGCGCGTTTTCGTGCCGGCTTTGACTTCCTGTTACTCCGCGAAAAATCAGGTGATGAAACGGCACAGGGCATGGGGAGCTGGTGGGATGCTTATCAGCAAATGGGCGGTGACGAAAAAGAACGTGCCATTGCACAGTATAACCGTCAGCGTGCCAAGAGCCGTCGTAAAGCGACTCAGGAAGAGCATCTGGAACAGCGTCTTGCTGTTCAGGAAACCACTGAGATTGAGCCATTAGTCAATGAGCCGGAACCACGTAACCGTCGTACCCGCAAACCTAAGCCAGCAGCAGAGAAACCAGTTTCTCATGCAGCAGCGAGTGCAAGCGGTGAGATTGGTCCGGATCATCCAATTATGAAACGTAAGCGTGTACAGCGTGATTTAAGCCAAGTTGTTTTTGGACCGACACAATGACCATTACTTATATTGGCTTAGGCAGTAATCTTGGTGATTCGCGCCAGATTATGGCTGAGGCGGTACAGAAACTGGCAAGCTTGGGAACAGTGAAAATATCCCATTTGTATCAAAGTCCACCGATGGGTCCACAGGATCAGCCAAATTATCATAATGCTGTGGTGCAGTTGATTACCGATCTGGCACCACTCGATTTACTGGATCGTCTACAGGCATTGGAACAGGAAGCGGGTCGGGTACGTTTACGCCACTGGGGTGAACGTACCCTGGATCTGGACCTGCTTATTTACGGTGATGAACGTATTCAGAATGAGCGTTTGACTGTGCCGCATGTCGGTGTAATGGAACGTGATTTTGTATTATTGCCGTTGTTGGATCTTGATACTGAATTACAGCTGAATGGACAATCATTAAAAGACCTGGACATCGTAAAACAATCGACTTTGACGGTCCTTGATCGCACGAATTGGGCAAATATTTAATTTTTAGTTATTGGTATGTTCGCGAGAACTTCAATAAGAGAGGAACACCTTCATGATCAGTCTGAGCGACTTAAGACGATTCAAGGCGGACGGCCGTAAATTCTCCTGCCTGACCTGCTACGATGCCAGCATGGCCAAAGCCATGGAAATTGCCGAAGTAGATACGATTCTGATCGGGGATTCCCTGGGTATGACCATTCAGGGACATGATTCTACTTTGCCAGTCACTGTAGCAGATATGGCATATCACACCGCTGCAGTGCGCCGTGCGAATCAGCATGCCTTTATCCTGACTGATCTGCCATTTATGAGTTATGCAACATTGAATGATGCCTTGCAAAGTGCCCGTACCGTGATGCAGGCGGGTGCTCAGATGGTCAAGCTGGAAGGTGGAGCATGGCTGGCTGAAACCGTACAGGTCATGACGCGTAACGGTATTCCAGTTTGTGTACACCTAGGTTTGACACCACAATCAGTGAATGTATTTGGTGGTTATAAATTACAGGCACGTAACCGTGCAGCGGCAGATCAGCTGCTTGCTGACTGTAAGGCTGTGGTTGAAGCTGGTGCTGCCTTGTTATTGCTTGAATGTGTGCCTGCACAACTTGGCAAAGAAGTGGCTGAGTTATTCCCGGAGATTCCAGTGATTGGTATTGGTGCGGGTGTAGATACGGATGGTCAGGTGCTTGTAGTGCAAGACATGCTGGGGCTGAACTTTGGTCATACGGCTAAATTTGTACGTAACTTTATGAAAGAACAATCAGGTGCCAATGCAATCCTGGATGCATTCAAGGCCTATCATGCTGCTGTACTAGACAGCTCATTCCCTGCACCTGAACATACATTCCAGGTTGAGTTATAAGATGAAAACAGAAACTACCATCCAGGGTTTGGCGGCCTCATTAAATCCGGCTCGTTCAGCACGTAAAATTATTGGCTTCGTACCCACCATGGGGAATCTGCATCAAGGTCACTTAAATCTGGTACGTGAAGCCCGCAAGTTATGTGATGTAGTCGTGGTCAGCATCTTCGTGAATCCGATTCAGTTTGGGCCAAACGAAGATTTTGATAATTATCCACGTACCTTGGAACAGGATCAGCAGTTATTGGCTGAAGTAGGCTGTGACATCGTCTTTGCACCAAGTGTGGAACAGATGTATGGCAACAAGCCGCGTCTGACCAATATCAGTGTTTCGGATATCACTAACGACCTGTGTGGTTTACAGCGTCCGGGGCATTTCGATGGCGTAGCAGTTGTCGTGACAAAATTGTTTAACATGGTTCAGCCAAACTATGCTTTCTTTGGTGAAAAAGATTATCAGCAACTGGCAGTGATTCGCCAGTTTGTGCAAGACCTGAATATTCCACTGGAAGTGATTGGGGTGCCGATAGCGCGCGCTGAAGATGGTTTGGCACTGAGTTCACGGAACGGTTATCTGACCGAGCAAGAACGCCAGACTGCACCAGTGATCTACCGCAGCTTAAAAGCAGCGGAACAGCAGTTGTATGAAGGTGTGGTATTGGATGCGGTGTTGACCGGTATTCGCCAGACCCTCACTGATGCTGGTTTTGTGGTAGATTATATTGAGGCACGTACGCCAGAATTGCAAAAGATTGATGAATTTAGTCAGGATCTTGTGTTATTCATTGCGGCGAAATTAGGTAAAACACGTTTGATCGACAATCTGCAGGTAAAATATTCTGCACGTCATTAATAGGGTAGCAGTGCATGAAGCGCATCTTAATTGTGACAGGCCAATCTGGTTCAGGTAAGTCATCTGCCTTGCAGGTACTGGAAGACCTGGGTTACTACTGTATTGATAACCTGCCGCTGGCACTGCTTCCTGAAATTGTCGCGAAACTGGATCAGGAAAATAACCTGGAACAGTTGGCATTAGGAGTGGATGTTCGTAGCACCCGGGCGGATCTGCAAGAATTTGATCATGTGTTTGAACAGCTGCAACAGCATGGCACAGTCGATGTTATTTATCTGACTACGCAGGATCAGGAGCTGATTGCACGTTTTAGTGCTTCACGCCGTCCGCATCCGCTGGCTGCACGTTTTAAAAGTCTCAATGAATGCATTCAGGAAGAAAAATTACTTTTGCTTCCGATCCAGTTGCGCTCGACAGTACATATCGATACTTCTGACAAAAGTGTGCATGACCTGAAGCATACCTTACTGCATAAGCTCGGTCAGACCGATAACCTGATTTTGATTTTACAGTCCTTTGGTTATAAACATGGTATTCCATTGGATGCTGATTATGTCTTTGATGTGCGTCATCTGCCTAACCCGCACTGGGATCTGGAACTACGTAAATTTTCCGGACTGGATCAGCCTGTACAGACTTTCCTGGAAAAGAGTGAGCAGGTAGAAGACATGTTCCAGGACATTCACCACTTTTTGGAAAAATGGCTACCGGCTTTTGCTGAAGGGCACCGTCACTACATCACAGTTTCTGTAGGTTGTACCGGTGGTCAGCATCGTTCTGTTTATATTGTGGATAGACTAAAAAAAGCGCTTGAGGCAAAATGGTCTGTTCAAGTCCTCCACCGAGAAATGAAGCACTGGTCATGATTGATACGACGGTTGACGTAATTAACAAATTGGGTTTACATGCGCGGGCATCGGGTAAGCTCATTGAAGTCACCACCAAATTTCGTTCCAATATTCAGATTGGAAAGGGTGACAAGCTCGTCGATGCAAAAAATATCATGTCCTTGCTCATGCTAGGAGCGGGCAAAGGCACAACATTACGCTTGGTACTTGAAGGAGCAGATGAAGAAAAAGCTTTATCTGAAATTCAGGCACTGTTTGCGGCAAAATTTTATGAGGCAGATTAATCGTGGCACGTCGACCGAGCAGTTTAACTGAAGAAGATTTCGAATCTTTAGAGGGACGCGCAAGTAAAACCGAACAGAAAAAAGCAGTTCAGCGTATGGCTGCTTTAGGCGCACAGTTGGCAGAACTAAGTGCGAAACAAATCAAGAACCTTCCTGTTGAAGAGCGTTTGATTGAAGCCTTGCTGGATGTTCAGCAAATTAGTTCACATGAAGCACGTCGTCGCCAATTCTCACGTATTGGCAAATTACTACGTAACGAAAATGAAACCGTAATTCTGTCCTATCTGACCCCAAAACAGGGTTTGAAAAAGACAGCACAATTACAGCGTTGGGTTGACCGTATTGTCAAAGATGGTGATCCGGCGATTAACGAATTTACCAAAACCTATAATGCAACAGAACGTCATACCTTACGTCAGCATTATTTGCGTGTACATCGTGATCTAAAAAATCAGGCATCTGAAGAAGAGGTTGCAGCATCAAAGCTGAAACTGTTCAACTATGTACAGCAAGTAGCATTGATTTCAGATAATTGATTTCGTGTCGATAGAGAAGGCGATCCTAGAAGGCACTGCTGTCCCATAGTTTGCTTTAAATAAAAAAACCTGAGTCCTAACAGTTAAAATATGAGTGCAAACAAACACTTTAACGACCAGGATTCAGGTTTTGTCCCATCAGAATACCGTATTTCATGAGCTAATTAAACCTGTTGTGCGACAGGATTTTGAACAACTTGCTAAAGTACACCATGTTGGACAGAAATTTAGAGCGGCTTCCCGGTGGGATCAGTTTATTGCCATATTGATGTCTCAATTCTCTTGTAGGCAAAGTCTGAGAGATATTCAATCCAATTTGGAGTGCCAACAGGAAAAGCTAAGTCATCTCGGAGCAAAGTCTATTCCCCGAAGCACGCTGGCACGAATCAATGAGCAGCAGCCTGCTGCCTTGTATCAACAGCTATTTTACAAGTTGCTTAAATACTATGAACACTCAAAAGTAGCTCATAAATTTCGCTTTAAGAATCCCTTGTATTCCTTGGATGCCAGTCATATTGACCTGTCGCTTTCCTTATGTGAATGGGCCAAAGTTCACGACTCAAAAGCCAGCATGAAACTCAGCATAGGATTGAATCACAGCAATGATATTCCTGAGTTTGTTGCAGTTGAAAATGGCAAAGAAAATGACATGGTACAAGGCCGCAAATTCCAGTTTCCTGCTGGCAGCATTGTAGTTTTTGATAAAGGCTATGTCGATTACCAATGGTATGCAAGTCTGACTGCTCAAAACATTGGATTTGTCACACGTTTTAGGCCTAAATCTGTGTATCAGGTGATCCAGCAACATCCAGTGCTTGAATCCAAAGGTATTCTAAAAGATGAAACCATTCAGCTGAATAGCGCACATGCCCTAAAAAGAAAAGCCCCAGTGTTAAGAAGAATTGAATATAGAGATCAGCAAAGTGGCAAGCACTTTAG
>NZ_KB850094.1:709042-780845 GCF_000369585.1 Acinetobacter sp. CIP 101934
GAAAGTTGAGCTGTTCTTTAAGGCGATTAAGCAGAATCTCAAATTAAAAGCGTTTCTAGGCCGCAGCAGGAACGCAATTCAGACACAAATCTGGATTGCGATGATCGCCTATTTATTGGTGAGTTTCGCTCAACATTTAGGAAAAATAGGTTGGACAGTTCAACGTTTACTCAGAATAATTCAGGTGAATTTGTTTGAAAGAAGAACTTTAAAAGCTTTATTTTCACCCAATAAAATACCCATAAAACAAGAGGAAGCTCAAATGAGCTTCCTCTTGTGAAAAATTGTGGGACAGCAATGGCCTAGAAGGTCGCTTTTTTTATATCCGTATTTTACCAGACGGAAAATTATATAAGATTCATGATCTGGAATTATGAACCCAAGCATAACTTTTAAAGAAACAATTTATAAGAATTGTAGTGGCTGCTTACAATTAACAGTAAGGAAAGGCTTTGTTGCACAAACCTATCTGTAAAGGCTTTTTTAGCGATATAATTTTCAAATGAAGAAGCCTACACACAAAATCTACCGCACAACCAATTGGCCCGCATATAACCGAGCACTCATGAGTCGCGGAAATATTGCCATTTGGTTTGATCCTGCTACGCAATGGTATGCTCCATCAAAAGGCAAACAAGGGCGAAATCAAACCTACTCCGACGCAGCCATCCAATGCTGCTTAATGATTAAATCCTTATTTCGTCTGTCTTTACGTATGGTTACTGGCTTTGTACAAAGTCTGATTAAACTTTGCGGATTAAATTGGATAGCTCCAGATTACACCACGCTTTGTAGAAGACAAAAGCATATTGATATTGTAATCAGCTACCAAAAAAGTAGCGATGGGCTGCATCTACTCATGGACTCTACAGGCATGAAGTTTCTAGGTGAGGGCGAATGGAAACGCAAGAAACATGGACCTGAATATCGTCGCCAATGGCGTAAACTTCATATTGGTATAGATGCCAAAACCCTACAAATACGAGCAGTTCAGCTTACAACCAATAATGTCAGTGATTCACAGGTGCTTGGTGATTTACTTGATCAGATTCCACAAGATGAGCAGATTGACTCTGTTTATACCGATGGAGCTTATGACACCAAGCAATGCCGTCAGGTCATTGCAGATCGGCAAGCGCATACGGTGATTCCACCTAGAAAAAATGCGAAACCATGGAAAGATACAAAGAGTAGCTCGCTAGAGCGAAATGAATTACTTCGAACAGTTAAACGTTTAGGCAGGACACTATGGAAAAAATGGTCAGGCTATCATCGGCGAAGTTTGGTTGAAACTAAGATGCACTGCATTAAATTATTAGGAGATAAACTCAGTGCAAGGAGTTTTGATAGCCAAGTGAATGAGATCCATGCACGTGTAGCAGTCCTTAACAGATTTACGGAATTAGGTCGCCCACTTACCCAAGTTACGCCTTAAATTTGGCTCAATTAGGGGCGCTTTGCATTTCAAATCTTTGTGCAACAAAGCCGTAAGGAAATCTCAGTCATTAACAAAAAAATTGGTACTTTATGCCAGTTTTATTGTGCTTAATTAACAAAAATTAGACATATCAAAGAATTAACTAAATTACATGGTTAGTTAGAAGATTAATCATTTGAGCATTATGAAGCAAAAAATAGGATATTTACTCGTAAAAGATTGGTTTGTGAAGAAATTCTTAATAATATTAATCTAAAGAATTTATTTTAGTGCTATTATTTTAAATTAAATTAATTATCTATAGGCTTGGCACTAGTATTTAGTTTAGGTGCATGTTACAAGTTATGGTGAAAAAATAGACATGTCGGCAGCATTATCAAGGTTGCTTATAGGTTTACAAATAACGGTTAATGTCAAATTTGTTTTACATTTTTTAAAGAAAAAATGAACGTATACGTAGTTAAATGTAATGAAATCAATTAATCTAGATGTTAGGAAATGTTGTTGAGACTGTTTAGATTCTTTGTTATTGATTGTATAAAATTGGTCGAATAAATAAACATAACCATGAGAGGCAGAGATGAAGCTTAACCTTCTGGAGATAGGTCAAAATACTGAACAGCTAAGCTCATGCCGCCTGTCTCTTATTTTGGGCGTAAATACTTCCAATAACCTAATTAATACATTTGCTCGAGTCGCACGTCGGCTACTTAAGACTGAAAAATGTTTACTGGGTTTTCATAAAGAACCTTATATCTGGTATTCCACTGCTTCAGAATTTTGGGGGTTTGAAACGCCGCCCGAATTAAATCTGCTCAATTATCTTAAAAATGATGACTGTCTGGATCGTACGCATCCTGCCTATACAGAAATGTCAGAATATATTCGTAGTCTTGGCGTAGAGCATAAGCGCCTGATCTCCTTTAATCTGAAAGCCAGTGATACCCATTCAATTGGTCATGTGGTATTTTTTGATCAGGAAGAAGAGGGCTTTGATCAAGAAGATATTCGTCTGGTGCAGGAGTTTGCCGATGGGCTGGTCGGACGGATTCGCTTGCATGAAGACTATAATGAACTGAAGGAAATGTACGAGCAGCAATGCGCCATGAACTTCAGTAAGACGAAATTCTTCCAGATTATTGCTCATGACCTGCGTGCACCCTTTCATGGTTTACTTGGATTCTCGGAAGTATTGGCTGAAGAACGTCATACACTGGATGATTCAAGTGTTCAGAATATTGCCGATTATCTCTGTGAAAATGCCAAGTCAACTTATAACTTGCTGGAAAGCCTGCTGACTTGGGCGATGGCTGAAGGTGGACGTTTCGTTTACCATCCGATCAACTTTGAGCTAAAACAGTCCAGCAAAATTGTTTGCGATGTACTCAAAAGCTTAGCATTGAATAAAAAAATCGACCTGATTGACCGCATTCCTGAAGGAGTGAAAGTCAATGCGGATATCAACATGATTACTTCAGTGCTGCAAAACCTGGTCTCCAATGCACTGAAATTCACCCCAACCGATCAGCAGGGTCAGGTCATTTTGACTGCTGAAGCTGAAGACGAGCTGGTCAGAATCAGCGTGCAGGATACCGGTCTGGGCATGACTGAAGAACAGATGCAAAATCTGTTTAAGCCAAATCTGACAGTAAGTGTGAAAGGCACAGATAATGAAAAAGGCGCGGGTCTTGGGCTGGTATTGTGTAAGCGATTTGTCGATCTGAATCATGGTCAAATTTATGTGGACTCTAAAGAAGGTCAGGGTACGACCTTTAGTGTATTGTTGCCAAAAGCCACCAATGAACATCAGGCACTGGCACTTGCTGAACCGGCAGGTGCATTAAAAGAAAAAAATTAATTTCCGTCCAAGGCATTCACAGCGCTGCCAGTCACCTGTTATAACTAGAAAAAATCTTGCAGGTGACAAGGACTGGAAATGAACGACGTACAATTGCAGAAAACTTTAAGGGCAAGCCAATATGCCGAGCAGGTATTGTCCAGACACGCTGCCTTGCTGCAGCAGGACTATGCAGTTGACCATTTTCAGCATGCTTTAAGTACTGAACAAATCAAGCAATCTGTCACAGATGCCCTTACCAATATTAGTGATGAAGAGCAATGGATGAGTACGTTACGTACTCTGCGTGCTCGCCTGATGTTTCGCTGGATCTGGCAGGATGCCAATCAACTTACTAATGTCATTACTCTCACTCGTGAACTTTCTGATTTTGCCGATGCCGCCATTTGTGCCGCCAAAGATTTTGCCCGTATTCCCTTGGTTGCAAAGTATGGCCAGCCGATTGGCTACAATGGAAAGGTGCAAGACTTAATTGTAATTGCTATGGGGAAACTGGGTGCTCAGGAACTCAATCTTTCTAGTGATATTGATCTGATTTTTGCCTTTGATGAGCAAGGGGAAACCGATGGGCGAAAATGTATTGATGTGCAGCAGTTTTGCATTCTATGGGGACAAAAGCTGATCTACCTGTTAGATCATATTACCTCAGATGGTTTTGTCTTCCGTGTCGATATGCGCCTGCGTCCTTGGGGAGATGGTTCACCATTAGCAATTAGCCATATCGCGCTGGAAAAATATCTCAGCCAGCATGGTCGTGAATGGGAACGTTATGCTTGGATCAAGGCGCGGATTGTCAATCCAACGCCTGAGGGTGATGAGTTACTGGAGATGACACGTCCATTCGTGTTCCGTTGCTATGTGGACTACAGTGCTTTCGCTGCTATGCGTGAAATGAAAGCGATGATCCAGCGTGAAGTGCAGCGCCGCAATATTGAAGATGATATCAAGCTTGGTGCTGGCGGGATTCGTGAAGTTGAATTCATTGTTCAGGTGTATCAGCTGATTTATGGTGGCGCCAAGCTAGAATTACAGGATCGCCAATGTCTGGTCAGTCTCAAGCACTTGGTTACGGCTGAATTACTGGATGAGCAAGCAGTAGAAGATCTTGAGGATGCTTATTTATTCCTGCGCCGGGTTGAACATGCGATTCAGGCGCTGAATGACCAGCAAACTCAGTCATTACCAACCGAAGATGACCCTCGCCAGCGCATTGCTGATACTTTGGGCTTTACTGACTGGACAGCCTTTATGGATGTGTTGGATCAGAAGCGCGCCAAAGTGATTTACCAGTTTGAACATCTGATTAAAGAGAATGGTCCAGAAACTCAACTCTCAAGTTTTAGCCAACTGGAACAGCAGTTAAACGCAGTATTAGATGTAAATGCCAGAAATCTGGTGCATGAGTTCTGGAACAGTAATACCTTAAAAAAATTGCCGGCTAAAGCCTTACAGCGTTTGAAAACGTTTTGGCCTTATCTGATCGAAGCAATTTTGCAATCTGATCAGCCGCAGACGGCTTTAGTGCGTCTGATGCCATTGGTTGAGTCAGTCATGCGCCGCACTGTGTACTTGGTCATGCTGATTGAAAGCAAAGGTGCACTTCAACGTCTGGTCAAGATGGCAACTGTCAGTCCATGGATTTGTGAGGAATTAACCCATTATCCGGTGTTACTGGATGAATTCCTGTCTATGGATTTTGAACTGCCAAAGCGTAAAGATCTTGAAGATTCTCTACGTCAGCAGTTGCTGCGTATTGAACTTGATCAGGTGGAAGACCAGATGCGGGTATTGCGTCTGTTTAAAAAATCCAATGTGCTGGCTGTTGCTGCCAGTGATGTGTTGGCAGAAAGTCCTTTGATGAAAGTATCAGATGCTTTAACTGATATTGCTGAGGTATCTGTAAATGCTGCCTTGCATTTGGCTTATCAAATTGTGGCCAAAAAGCATGGTTTCCCACTCGATGCCGAAGGGCAACGCTGTTCAGTCGATCATACTGCTTTTGCCGTGATTGGCTATGGCAAGGTGGGCGGGATTGAACTCGGTTATGGTTCGGACCTGGATTTGGTATTTATTCATTTTATGAATGAACAGGCAGATACTGACGGACTGAAACCAATTAGTGGCTTTGAATTTGCCATGCGTGTGGCGCAAAAGCTGATGTCGCTCATGACTACACAAACCTTGGATGGGCGGGTTTATGAAGTTGATACCCGCTTACGTCCTTCAGGGGAAGCAGGTTTATTGGTTACTAGTCTGAAAGCTTTTGAACAGTATCAGTTTAAGAGCGCCTGGCTCTGGGAACATCAAGCCTTGGTACGTGCCCGTCCAATCGCAGGGGAAATGAGTTTACGTAAAAAATTCGAGATATTGCGCTGTGATATCTTGATCCAAAAACGGGATATCGGTCATGTGCGTGAAGAAGTATTAAAAATGCGTCAGAAAATGAAAGATCATCTGGGTTCTTCAAAAGAGCAAAAAAAAGATGGAATTTTTCATTTAAAACAAGATGCAGGTGGTATCGTTGATATCGAATTTATGGCACAGTATGCGGTGTTAGCTTGGAGTGGGACGAATAAAGATCTCGCCCATTACTCCGACAATGTACGAATCCTTGAGGATGCCGCAAAATCAGGTTGCTTATCCAGCGACGATGCGACTGCTCTGATTCAAGCTTATCTCCGTGAACGCGCCGAGAGCCACCGCTTAGCCCTTGCAAATCAATCCATGCAAGTGTCTGCAAGCGACTGGCACGATACCCGAAAGACCGTTTGCAAGTTATGGCAAAGACTGATTGATCCAAGTGCAGTATTTGCACTGGATAGTGAATAATTGTGAAAAATTGGAGTTTGTGGCATGAATTTGGCTGATCGTGATGGTTTCATTTGGCAAGACGGACAACTGGTAGATTGGCGTGAGGCAAAAACTCACGTATTAACACATACCTTGCACTACAGCATGGGAGTGTTTGAAGGTGTCCGTGCTTATGAAACCCCGAATGGAACGGCTATTTTCCGTCTGAAAGAACACACCAAACGTTTACTTAATTCTGCAAAAATTTATCAAATGAAAGTTCCATTTGATCAGGCAGCGTTAGAACAAGCTCAAATTGATGTCGTTCGTGAAAACAAATTAGCGTCTTGCTATTTACGTCCAATTATCTTTATTGGTTCTGAAAAACTGGGTATTGCCGCAACTGACAATACCATTCATGCAGTGGTTGCTGCGTGGAGCTGGGGTGCTTACCTGGGTGATGAAGCAATGGCGAAGGGTATTCGCGTAAAAACTTCTTCATTTACGCACCATCACCCTAACGTGACCATGTGTAAAGCCAAAGCATCAGGTAACTACACATTATCTATCCTTGCACATCAAGAAGTAGCACATTCTGGTTATGACGAAGCAATGCTTCTAGATCCACAAGGTTATGTATGTCAAGGTTCAGGCGAAAACGTATTCCTGGTACGTGATGGCGTGATTCATACACCGGATATCGCAGGTGGTGCGCTTGATGGTATTACGCGTCAAACGATTATTACCATTGCCAAAGATCTTGGTTATGAAGTGGTTGAACGCCGTATTACCCGTGATGAATTCTATATTGCTGATGAAGCATTCTTCACCGGTACTGCTGCTGAAGTAACGCCTATCCGTGAATACGATGACCGTCAAATCGGTGAAGGCAAACGTGGTCCGATCACTGAGCAAATCCAGACTGCATTCTTCAATGCGGTTCAGGGTAAAGACCCTAAATATGCGCACTGGTTAACTTACGTAAAATAAGTTCAACAGATAAAAAAAGGACTCAAATGAGTCCTTTTTTTATGGCTAGAAGAATCTATTAAACCTGATAGAAATCCCGATACCAGTCAACAAACTGTTTTACGCCATCTTCAACAGAAACGGAAGGTTTGTAACCTACACTTTGTTCTAGTGCTGAGCTATCCGCGAAAGTATCTGGTACATCACCGGGTTGTAGTGGCAGTAAGTTCAGAATGGCTTCTTTGCCGACTGCTTTTTCAATGGCATAGATATATTCAATCAGTCTGACTGGCGAATTATTGCCAATGTTAAAGATCCGGAACGGGGCATTGCTGGTGGATGGATCAGGATTGTTGCTATCCCAGTCTGGATTTGGTGCAGCAATCTGGTCACTGGAACGGATCACGCCTTCAGCAATATCTGCAACAAAGGTGAAATCACGGGTATGGTTGCCGTGGTTAAAAACCGGAATAGATTTGCCTTCAATAATGTTCTTGGTGAACTTAAAGAGAGCCATATCCGGACGCCCCCAAGGACCATAGACAGTAAAGAAGCGCAAGCCTGTGGTTGGCAGTTTGAAGAGGTGGCTATAGCTATGTGCCATCAATTCATTGGCACGCTTTGTTGCTGCATAGAACTGGATCGGATGGTCGACACCATGCTTTTCACTAAAAGGCATGGTAGTGTTGGCACCATACACGCTACTGGTACTGGCATAAGTCAGATGTGGTGTTTTGGCATAGCGACAGGCTTCAATGATATTGGTAAAACCGACAATATTGCTTTCCACATAACTCATCGGATTTTCAAGCGAATAACGTACGCCTGCCTGTGCAGCAAGATGAATCACGCGATCAAATTGATGTTCCTGGAAACACTTGTCAACTGCGGCTTTATCTGCAAGGTTGGCATGATAAAAGTCGAACTGCCCCGACTGCTGTTCCGCGGTTTGAGTTAGCAGATCTACACGTGCCTGTTTTAAAGCTGGATCGTAGTAGTCATTCATGTTGTCAAAACCGACCACATCATCACCACGTTCTAAAAGCTTTTTGGAAACATGGAATCCAATAAAACCTGCTGCACCTGTTACCAGAATTTTCATTCATCGCCTCCAAAAATATCACGGGTATACACTTTATCTTCAACATCATTCAAATCTTTGGATTGACGATTAGTGATAATCACATCTGCCCGCTGTTTAAAGGCTTCTAAATCAGTAATCACTTCAGATTTAAAGAACTCGGTTTCTTTTAATGCCGGTTCATAAACAATGACTTCAACCCCCTTGGCTTTAAGGCGTTTCATTACCCCCTGAATGGCAGAGGCACGGAAATTATCTGAGCCACTTTTCATAACCAGTCGATAAATCCCGACCACCGACGGATTCCTTGCCAAAATAGAATCAGCAATAAAGTCTTTACGAGTGCGGTTAGAATCCACAATAGCTTGAATCAGATTGCTAGGTACCTGACTATAGTTCGCCAATAGCTGCTTGGTATCTTTTGGCAGGCAGTAACCCCCATAACCAAAGGAAGGGTTGTTATAGTGATTGCCAATTCGCTGATCCAGACAGACACCTTCAATAATTTGTTGGGTATCTAAACCAAACGTTTGTGCATAGGTATCCAGTTCATTGAAGAAAGCTACGCGCATAGCCAGATAGGTATTGGCAAATAACTTGATTGCTTCTGCTTCGGTTGAGTCAGTGAACAGAACAGGACTGTCTTTTTTGATTGCACCTTCAATCAGCATATCTGAGAATTGTTGAGCACGCGCTGACTTCTCTCCAACAATAATACGTGATGGATAAAGGTTATCATGTAAAGCTTTACCTTCACGCAAGAACTCTGGAGAGAAAATAATATTGTCTGTATGAAATTTCTCTTTAACCGTTTTGGTGAAGCCCACAGGAACCGTAGATTTAATAATCATGACCGCTTGAGGGTTAATCTCGGTCACATCACCAATGACGCTTTCGACGCTTTGGGTATTAAAATAATTGGTTTTGGTATCATAATCCGTCGGTGTCGCAATAATGACAAAATCAGCATTCTGATAAGCTTCATATTTGTCAGTTGTTGCACGGAAGTTTAGTGGCTTTTCACTTAAAAAAGCTGAAATTTCAGGATCCTGAATCGGGGAAATCTTCTGATTTAACATTTCAACTTTATTGTCAATAATATCTAATGCCACGACTTCATGATGTTGTGAGAAGATCATGGCATTGGAAAGGCCGACGTAACCGGTGCCTGCAACTGCTATTTTCATATCAACCTGATTATGTATTTTTAATAAGGAAGCCAGAGCCCAAGCCAATAGTGGTGTTCTCAAGGCGGTTTCATATCATACCATAAAGTATTTTGAGTATTATGAAGGTGTTGAAAAGCGGGGGAGTAACTTTGCTTTAGAGATGGTATGATATGGCGCAGAATGCTGGTGGAAGATGAATACATGCAGGAAAACGTAAACGACTCACTGTCAGGTC
Source organism: Acinetobacter sp. CIP 101934 (assembly GCF_000369585.1). NCBI lineage: Bacteria > Pseudomonadati > Pseudomonadota > Gammaproteobacteria > Moraxellales > Moraxellaceae > Acinetobacter > Acinetobacter sp. CIP 101934. The sequence continues at coordinate 718,583 of NZ_KB850094.1, forward strand.
AGGCTCATATACAGTCTGAACAGAATATTGTGCTATGCATGAAGTGGGGCACCAAATATGGGGCAGAGTACGTCAATCGTTTATACAACATGGTCAAGCGTCATACTACGGTTGACTTTAAAATGGTGTGTCTGACAGACCGTACCGAGGGTATTGATCCTGCTGTTGAATGTTTTCCTATTCCGCCATTGGCCTTACCAGCAGGTAGTCCTGAACGTGGCTGGAATAAGTTATCGACCTTTGAACCTGACTTGTATGGTTTAAAAGGAAATGCACTTTTCCTCGATTTAGATGTTGTGATTGTTGATAATATCGATAGTTTCTTTACCCATCCGGGTGATTTCCTGATTATTCATGACTGGAAACGTCCATGGCGTATTACTGGAAATAGCTCGGTTTATCGTTTCAAGCTAGGAGCTTTTCCTGGTTTGATGCCATATTTCCGTGAACATTTTGATGAAATCCGTCAGAAGTTTCGTAATGAGCAGGCTTATTTATCCTGGTATGTTGATCAGGAAAAGAAACTGAGTTACTGGCCGGATTCCTGGTGCAAGAGCTATAAATATCACTGTCTGCAAAAAATTCCAATGGCTTATTTTAAGCCGCCTGTAAAGCCGGAAGGCGTCAAAATTATTATTTTCCATGGTGAAATCAATCCACCTGACGCAATTAACGGCGGTGGTGGTAAATGGTACCGTTATGTTCTGCCATCGCAATGGATCAAGGATGCGTGGCAATAATTATTAAGTGTAGTAATTAAGCAATCCGGTACCTATTTTAAAGTGATGAAGTAAATGCAGCAGCAAATTGATATTGTAATTGCCTGGGTGGATGGCAATGATCTGGAATTAAAAAAGAAACGGCATAAATATCTGACTGGTGAAGATGCATCCGATGCAGTCAGTGATACCCGCTTCGCCAGTAATAATGAAATCTACTACAACATTGCTTCAATCCTGAAATATGTACCTTTTTGCCGTAATATTTTTGTAGTGACCGATAACCAGCGCCCAGAATTTATCGATGAATTTGCTGCACAAGGCCTGTGTACTGCCGATAAAATTCGTGTAGTGGATCATCGGGAAATTTTTAGAGGTTATGAGCAGCATTTGCCCACTTTCAATACCCGATCCATTGAAAGTATGCTCTGGAACATTGAAGGATTATCAGACTACTTTATTTATTTGAATGATGACTTTTTCTTTAATTCAACTGCACAGCCAGAAGATTTTCTAAACGGTAATCATTTGGTGATCTATGGCCACTGGCAAAGCAGTTTTGCGCTGAAGACAAAGTTAAAATATCGCCAATTTTTGCAGCGTCAATTTGGCAAGCCGATTCAGCCGAAGCACATGATTGCACAAATGTTAGGGGCTAATATCCTGGGTTTCAAAAGGTTCTTTGAAATTCACCATTATCCGCATATTGTCGATCGTCATGCTTTGAAAGATTATTTATTGGCACATCCGCAGCTGCTGGAAACCCAGATTAAATACAAGTTCCGTAGTGTAGAGCAGCTTAATCCCATTTCACTGATGAATCATATCAAGATTCAAAAGCAGCAAGCTGAGCTGAAGCCTGATATTGAATTGGCTTATCTAAAAAATGAAGATAGCCTCGACAGTTTTATTTCAGCTTTAGATAATCCTGCAATAAAATATGGTTGTATCCAGAGTCTGGATCAATTGAAGCCAGCAGATGCAAAGCAGATCAGTGATGCCATGCAGCAAAAACTGGCTGACTATTTGCCAAATTCAATTTTAGCTTAGAGGTTCATGATGAAAGTAATTACTTATCTGATTAATCTGGATGGTAGTCATGAACGGCTTGAACGGGCGACTCAGCAACTAGATGCAGTGCACTGGCCTTTTGAGCGTTTCTCCGCAGTCGATGGCCGCGGCAAGGCTTTAACTGAATTTACCAACTATGATGATCAAGGTGCGCAACAGATACTTGGGCGTAGCCTGATGAACTCGGAATTGGGGTGTTATCTGAGTCATTATGGTTGCGCAGAGAAGTTTCTGAATACTGATGCAGATTATCTGGTTGTGCTTGAAGATGATATGAAAATTAATCCAGACTTTAAAACAAAGCTGGATGGTGTGTTGGAATATCTGGATCAGCATAAAGAATTAGATTGGTACTTAATCAATATTGCAGCCAAAAAGAAAAAGCTGGCGAAAGATATTACCCAGATTGAAGATATGAGCATGTGGCATGCTTTTTATTTTCCAATTCGCGGATTAGGTTTGATCTGGTCACGCCAAGGTGCTCAAGCATTTTTAGAAGCAGGTAACAACATAAATATGCCTGTCGATATTTTCTTCCAGACCTGGCTGAGTAAAAATGGAAAGGGATTAGGTGTGTGGCCAGCCTTGGTTCGACCTGCAGGCTTAGACAGTGATATTTTAGGAACAGTCGCTTCCCAAGGGGTATCACGTAAACAAAAAGAAAATCGTGGGGTGTCCCATGGTTTGAAGAAGCAGAAGCGCATGTGGCGTGACCGCTATTACGCACTTAAACACTTGATGGCTTCAAAGTAAGTAAATCTGTATGAAAAACATTGTAATTAGCCTAAAAACAGCAACTGCACGTCGTGAACATATTCAAAAAGAATTTGGTAAACAGAATATCGGTTTTGAATTTTTTGATGCGTTGACACCAGATTTGGCAAAACCACTTGCTGCGAAAATGTCTCTAAATGTGCAAGAAGATTTTATTACGGCAGGCGAACTCGCTTGTTTTATGAGTCATGTATCGATCTGGCAAAAAATGGCAGATGAGCAGATTCCGCATTTGGCAGTTTTTGAAGATGATGTATATTTGGGAGAAAATGCTGACTATTTTCTGAGTCAGTATGACTGGATTCAAAATGACTGGGATATTATCAAACTTGAAGCATTTGCCGATAAGGTGTTTTTAAGTGGTCCTAAGATAGATATCGCAAATGGATCACGTCAGATTGTTCAGTTAAGGGGAAAAAATTTAGGGACAGCGGGCTATATTTTAAGTCTGAAAGGTGCACAAAAATACTTGGATTATGTGCGAAAGATTCAGTTAATTCCTTTAGATCAAGTCATGTTTGATGAATTTATCCGAGAGAAAATTCATTCTGTTTACCAGATGGCACCTGCGCTGTGTATTCAGGAGATGATGCTATTCCCTGAAAAGAAGACAGTTCTCTCAAGTGATTTGCTTGCTGAACGTAAAGCGCGTATGCGTAAGCAGAAGAAGAAGGGGTGGGCAAAAATTCAGTTGGAAATTATTCGTGTGCTTAAGCAAGTGAAATGCGCTTTAGTTGGTCAACGAGTAGACTTTAAATAAAGTTAAGCCAACAGAAAAGAATGTTTAGATAAATTTGCTTAAAAGCATCAAATATAAATGTGATGAAATGATAGGAATAACTTGAAATGCGTATTCTAGTAACTGGTGGTGCTGGATTTATTGGTTCAGCTGTAATACGTCATATTATTGAAAACACTCAGCACCATGTTTTAAATGTAGATAAGCTTACTTATGCTGGAAATTTAGAGTCATTAGGCCTAGTTCAAAAAAGTGATCAATATCAATTTAGTCAGACTGATATTTGTAATGAGACTGCAATCGAAGCACTCTTTCATGGATTTCAGCCAAATGTTGTGATGCATCTCGCTGCTGAATCTCATGTAGACCGTTCTATTGATGGTCCGGCAGCCTTCATGCAAACCAATATTATTGGTACTTATACTTTGCTTGAGGTTGCTCGAAAATATTGGCTGAATCTTGATGAAAAAACAAAAAAAAATTTCCGTTTTCATCATATTTCGACAGATGAAGTGTATGGAGATTTGGAAGGAACAACCGATCTATTTACTGAAGCAACACCTTATCAGCCAAGTTCTCCATATTCAGCATCTAAAGCAAGTTCAGATCATTTGGTCCGTGCTTGGCATAGAACCTATGGTTTGCCAGTGATTGTCACCAATTGCTCAAATAATTATGGTCCCTATCATTTTCCTGAAAAGTTAATTCCATTAGTAATTTTGAATGCACTCGATGAAAAGCCATTGCCAATTTATGGTAATGGTCAACAGATCCGAGATTGGCTTTTTGTGGAAGATCATGCTAGGGCATTATATAAAGTTGTGACTGAAGGAAAGATAGGGGAAACCTATAATATTGGTGGCCACAATGAGAAAAGAAATATAGAAGTAGTAAAAACCATTTGTACTATACTAGATGAATTAAAACCCAAAGCAGATGGGCAATTATATGAATCCTTGATCACTTTTGTGAAGGATCGCCCAGGTCATGATCTGAGATATGCAATTGATGCTGAAAAGATTCAAAAAGAATTAAACTGGTGTCCTCAAGAGACCTTTGAGACAGGTATTCGAAAAACTGTTGAATGGTATCTGAATAATTTGGATTGGTGTCGTCGTGTACAAGATGGTAGTTACCAGCGTGAAAGATTAGGTGTAAATATATAATGTCAAATCAAACTAAAGGAATCATTCTAGCTGGTGGTTCGGGAACACGGTTATATCCAATCACAAAAGGGGTGTCTAAGCAGCTATTGCCAATTTATGATAAGCCCATGGTCTATTATCCACTTTCAGTACTCATGCTTGCAGGGATTCAGGATGTACTGATCATTACAACACCTGAAGATTTGAATAGCTTTAAACGTTTGCTGGGTGATGGATCACAGTTTGGTATTCGATTAGAGTATGCGATTCAGCCAAGTCCAGACGGTTTAGCGCAAGCATTTATTATTGGTGAAAAATTTATTGGAGATAGTAATGTCTGTCTAGTTCTAGGCGACAATATTTTCTATGGCCAAGGTTTTACCCCAATGCTAAAAAAGGCTGTTAACCGAGCTAAAGGTGCAACAGTTTTCGGTTATCAAGTCAAAGACCCTGAACGTTTTGGTGTGGTTGAGTTTGATGAGCAGAAACGCGCAATTTCACTAGAAGAAAAACCTCAACATCCAAAGTCTCATTTTGCAGTAACGGGACTGTATTTCTATGACAATGATGTGATTCAAATTGCCAAACAAGTTAAACCATCAGAGCGTGGCGAATTAGAAATTACCACCGTGAACCAAATGTATTTGGAACGTGGGGATTTAAATGTGGAACTACTTGGACGTGGCTTTGCATGGCTCGACACAGGTACACATAGTAGTTTACTTGAAGCTGCACAATTTGTAGAAACTTTAGAAAAGCGTCAAGGCTATAAAGTGGCATGCTTGGAAGAAATTGCTTTGAATAATGCTTGGTTGACTAAGGAGCAAGTGTTAGAAATTGGTAAAAGCATGAGTAAAAATGATTATGGTGAATATCTAATTTCATTGGTGAGTGAATAAATATGAGCCTTATCGATTGGATTGAATTACCTAATTTAGGTGATCACCGCGGCAACCTTGTTGTTGCTGAAGCGAATAAGAGTATCCCATTTAATATTCAAAGGCTTTATTATATTTTTGGCGCTCAGCCTGATGTTCCACGTGGATTCCATGCACATAGACAACTACACCAAATTGCTTTTTGCATTCAAGGTAATTGTAAAATATTGATGGATAGTGGTAAGGAACAGCAAGAGATTGTATTGTGCAAGCCTAATCAAGGTTTAAAAATACCACCTATGGTATGGCATGAAATGCATGATTTTTCAGTAGATTGTATTTTGCTTGTATTGGCAAGTGAGCATTATGATGAGTCTGATTATATTCGCAGTTATGATGATTTTTTGAAAGAAGTGCATAAGCCCTTTATTCACCCCCTAGCCGATGTCCAGACAAAAAAAATTGGCTTAGATACACGTGTTTGGCAATACAGTGTAATTCTAGCAGAAGCTGAAATTGGAGATAACTGTAATATTTGTGCACATACACTCATTGAAAATGATGTGCTCATTGGCAACAATGTCACGGTGAAATCGGGTGTTTATATTTGGGATGGAATAACTTTGGAGGATAATGTCTTTATCGGTCCATGTGTTGCATTTACAAATGATAAAAAACCTCGCTCAAAACAATATCCAGAAAAATATCCTCAAACAATTGTAGAAAAAGGTGCAAGCATTGGGGCAAATGCCACTATTTTACCGGGAATCCGTATTGGTCAAAATGCATTGATTGGTGCAGGAGCTGTGGTGACGAAAAATGTTCCAGCTAATGCTATTGTAGTGGGTAATCCTGCAATCATTAAAGGTTATATAGAAGAATGATTCCTTTTCTAGATTTAAAAAATATCAATCAGCAGTATCGTGAAGAGCTAATTGCGGCTTGTACGCGTGTTATTGATTCAGGCTGGTACATTGGTGGTAAAGAGTTAGAGCAATTTGAACAAAATTTTGCAAACTATTGTGGTGTTAAGTTTGCAATTGGTGTGGCCAATGGTTTGGATGCACTCATTTTAACCTTACGTGCTTGGAAAGAACTTGGTAAACTCCAAGATGGTGATGAAGTGATTGTTCCTTCAAATACTTATATTGCCAGTATTTTAGCAATTACAGCAAATAACTTAACGCCAGTTTTAGTTGAGCCAGATCTTGCTACGTACAATATTGATCCATTAAAAATAGAAGAAGCAATAACAGCCAAAACCAAAGTGATTTTATCTGTTCATTTATATGGTCAATTGGCTGCAATGCCAGAAATTATAAATCTTGCAAAAAAACATAATTTGTTGGTTTTAGAGGATTCGGCGCAAAGTCATGGTGCTCAATTAGACTGCAAAAAAGCGGGTAATTGGGGCGATGCTTCAGGTTTTAGTTTTTATCCAGGAAAAAATTTGGGTGCACTAGGTGATGCTGGGGCGATTACGACGAATGATGCTGAGTTAGCACAAACATTGAGGGCCTTGCGCAACTATGGATCACACGAGAAATATAAAAATTTATTCGTGGGTGTAAATAGCCGATTGGATGAAATGCAAGCCGCAATACTTGATGTGAAATTAAAACATTTGGATGATGAAACACAAAATCGACGCCAGATAGCGAATCTTTATATGGCTGAAATTAATAACCCACTCATTGAATTACCAAAAGTAAATAAAGATGTACTTAATGATCAGCAGCATGTTTGGCATGTATTTGTCATTCGTTCAAAGTATCGAATGGAATTGCAAAAGTATTTAGCGGAAAATGGGGTACAAACTTTAATCCATTATCCAATCCCACCACATAAGCAGCAAGCATATGAGGAATGGAATGACCTAAGTTACCCAGTTTCTGAGCAAATTCATGCAGAGATTTTGAGCTTGCCGATGGGGCCAACTTTAACGGTTGAAGATGCTGAAAAAGTCATTCAGCTTTGTAATGAGTTTAAAGTGTAATGGATAATTTATTAGTTACAATTGCTATCCCATGCTATAACCATGCGGGGTTCGTACAGGATAGTATTAGAAGTGTTATTAATCAAACATATGAAAATATTGAATTCATTATTATTGATGATGGTTCAACTGATCAGTCTGTGAATAAAATAAAGGAAATGCTTATTGAATGTGAGCAAAGATTCACTCGGTTTGAATTTCGGGATCGTCCAAATAAGGGATTATGTAACACCTTAAATGAAGCTTTAGAATGGGCTCAAGGAGATTATTTTTGTGTGATTGCTTCTGACGACCAGATGCTTCCTGAAAAAACAAGCTTACAGATTAGCTCGTTTAAGTCTGATACTGTGGGAGTTTTTGGCGGTGTGAATATTATTAACAATAAAAATCAAATACTTTCCTCACGGGTAAGAGAATATTCTGAAACTGGATTTGAAGATATTCTTCTGAATAAACATGATCTACCAGCCTCTTCACAAATGTTTAAAACAGAAATTTTGAGGCAGGTTGGAGGATATAATCCTAATGTAAAGGTAGAAGATTGGGATTTGTTGTTACGTATGTCAAAACTAAATAAAAAAATGGTTTATATACCACAATTGCTGATTAATTATCGTAAGCATGATTCTAATATTAGTTCAGATAATACTTTTATGTATACTGAAATGATAAAAATACTAGATCAATATGTAGATGAACCTAAATATGCACAGGCCCTATATATAGTAAAAAAAAGACTGCTTGTTAATCCTATGAAAAAAATAAGTAAGTTAAAGGCCTTTTTCTTAAAGATTAAGATTCTTTTAGAATATAAATTTAACTGAAACCTTAGTTAGAACTCAGTTTTTTTATTAACTTAGCTGGATTTCCTGCATAAATCGAGTATGCGGGGACGCTTTTTGTGACAACAGAACTGTTACCAATGACGGAACCTTCTCCTATGGTTACTCCTTTTAAAATTCTCACATTTTCTCCGATAAATACATGATTCTCTATAGAAACAGGTGAGCACTGATAATTTCCATTTGATCGATCTTTTATTTCTACACCATGGAAATCGGAGTCAGTAATAAAAAAATTTGGACCGATTAAGCAGTGTTCACCGATAGTTACTGATGTTTTATCTGCAATAATTACAAAACTATTGTTAATAATAGTATGATCTTTGATTGTTACTCTTGCTGAACTATTTCTAGCTTCAATGTATCCGGCAGTATGATAAAAATATGGAGAAGGGGTAACACCTAATTGAGCCATTTCAATATGAATTTTACCCTTTCCTAAGAATAACGTAGGGTAGTGATACTCTTTTTTAATAACTAAATGATCACAATCTGAAAGTAGTCTTTTGTAAATAAAATATCTTATTTTATTGTAAATTTTTCTAAATTTCATAAAACTATCCTCTTTTAAAGATTAGAAAAAAGTATACAGTAGTAAGGGTTATAACAAAACGTCTCTTATTTTTAAAACTTTGTCTTTTTAAAATTTTACTAGTTAATATATAATTACAGCCTTTTTTTAAGCTGCAAACCCATTCTTGTTTTTCTTGAATTTGTTTATTGTTTTTTGATATATATTTTTTTATTCCCCATAATGTTGAAAAAAGCTCTTTATCAATTTTATTTTGAATTGGGTGTTTATTTAATAGCTTATGTAAGATAATGGCATTATTTATAATATAATGCATTTTTTGATTAATTTTCTTAGTTGTGGAGGGCTTTGTTGCACAAAGCTGTTCTTAAAGACTCCTTCGGCAATATAATTTCCAAATGAAGAAGCCTACACACAAAATCTACCGCACAACCAATTGGCCCGCATATAACCGAGCTCTCATTAATCGTGGGAATATTGCCATTTGGTTCGATCCAAAAACACAATGGTATGCAGAACCTCAAGGCAAACAAGGTCGAAGTCAAACCTACTCCGACATAGCGATTCAATGCTGTTTGATGATCAAATCTCTATTTAGACTCACTTTACGCATGGTTACTGGTTTTGTTCAAAGCTTAATTAAACTTTGCGGATTAGATTGGACAGCACCAGACTTCACGACGCTTTGTAGAAGACAAAAGTATATTGATATTCAAATTAACTACCAGAAAAGTCGTGATGGGTTACACCTACTCGTCGACTCTACGGGTTTAAAATTTTTAGGTGAAGGCGAATGGAAGCGTAAGAAGCATCAGCCTGAATACCGTCGGCAATGGCGTAAACTGCATATTGGTATAGATGCTGAAACACTGCAAATACGTGCCGTTCAGCTTACGACAAATAATGTCAGTGATTCACAAGTACTTGGTGATTTACTCGATCAGATTCCTCAAGATGAGCATATTGACTCCGTTTATACCGATGGTGCTTATGACACAAAGCGGTGTCGCCAGTTGATCACAGATCGAAATGCCCATGCGATTATTCCACCCAGAAAAAATGCGAAGCCTTGGAAAGATACAAAAGTTCATTCGCTAGAGCGAAATGAATTACTTCGCACTGTTAAACGTTTAGGCAGGACACTATGGAAAAAATGGTCGGGCTACCATCAGCGAAGTCTGGTAGAAACCAAGATGCACTGCATCAAATTATTAGGCGATAAGCTCAGTGCTCGGAATTTTGATAGCCAAGTCAACGAGATTCATGCACGTGTGGCCATCTTAAATAAGTTTACGGAGCTCGGCCGACCTCACACCCAAGTTGTCACTTAAATTTAAACAACTTAGGAAAGCTCTATCTTTAAAATCTTTATGCAACAAAGGCAAATATACATGAAAGTTTTTATTTTTTTGGTCTACTAAGCATTGAATAAAATTTAATATATTTTTTTCTTCATTAAATAGAGGGGTGATTATAGCAATTTTTTCAATGTCCACTTAGATTGTACCCATGATTAATAAATTTTCACTATTTTACATAAGTGACTTAAACTATAATATATTTTTCTCTTCTTTTATTATCTATGAATATCATGATAGAGCCAAATATAACGATTGTGACAGCTTTTTTCGATATTGGTCGCGGAGATTGGACTAAAGATAAGGGGCATCCTGGCTATTTACATCGGCCTACGTCTCAATATTTTGATTACTTTAAAAACCTTGCTGAATTAGATAACCCATTCATTGTCTATACTTCATCTGATTTTGTGGAAAAAATTTTAGAAATTCGAGAAGGTAAACCGACGACTGTTATTTCTATTGACCTTAAAGAAAAATTTTCATCTGTTCTAGAAAGAATAGACGTGATACAGAATGATGAACATTTTCGTTCAAAGGTAGATGATAAGCAGCTACGGAATCCCGAATATTGGTCTCCTTATTATGTATTGGTCAATAATTTAAAGTCCTATTTTGTTTATGAATCTATCAAGGAAAACTTAATCACGACAGATTTAGTTGCTTGGTTGGATTTTGGATACTGTCGAGATAAAAAAACCTTAAGCAAGCTACGACAATGGAGCTATAGCTTCGATACTTCAAAAATACATTTGTTTACCATTGCGGAAGAATTCGAATTCAGTGAAGCTAATGTGCTTAACTCAATTTTAGGTAATGTACCTTATATCATTGGTGGCGGTATCGTTGGTAGTGTTGAAAAATGGCCAGATTTTTACAATCTAATCTTAAGTAGCCAAATGGAATTGCTTAATAATAATTTGGTGGATGATGATCAAGGAGTTTATCTCTTATCAAAATTAAGAAATCCAGATATGATCCAGTTAAACTATTTAGGCAAAAACAATTGGTTTGGAATATTTAAAAAATTTAGACAAACAAATGGCTTGCTTGATAAGATAAAATTATTCCTGAATTTTTAGTAGTCTGTTTTTATGGAAAAGTGTTCCGAATTTCGCCCTGTTATTATGGGAGCAGCAACAGGTTATTCACCCGACAAAGTTGAATTATTTCTTAACAGTATATCTCGGACAAATTATACAGGTGTCGTAACTTTATTTTTAAATGGATCTCAGGTTGCTGAATATAAAGATTTTTTCAAAAAAAGAACGAATTATAAGTTTAGTTTAGAGTTTGTGGACTCTAAGATAGGAACCTTCAGTAGCTCCAAGAGCATTAGTAAAAACTTCAAGAAATGTATTCGTTTTTTAAGTAAATTTATTGTCTCTTCAGAACCTAAACTTAAGAAAGATTTTATCTATTTTCTTGCACCGCCTCATGTTTCTCGTTTTTTTGATTACTATGATTATTTGCAGCGCAATAATTTTAGTCATGTAGTGCTTACAGATACACGAGATGTAATCGTTCAGGGTGATTTGAACGAGCTAAATCAGGATGGGCTCTTTTTAGGAATGGAAGATAAGAGTTTACTATTAGGTAAAGATTCTTTTCATATTAAGTGGATTAGTGATGTTTATGGTAAAAACTATCTGAAAGAAATTGCTGATAAACAGATTTCTTGTGCTGGGGTAACCTTCGGCGATTATCAGTCTATGAGCAAATATCTTGATGTAATGATCAATGAATTTATGAGCTTGCCTTACTATACGATGGTGAGATCGAATTACGATCAAGGTATTCATAACAAGTTATTGTATTCTGGTGCATTTTCTGTATTGCACTTATGTCAGCCCTTAGAGTCTAAAATTGCAACATTAGGTGTTATGAATGTTGATAAAATAAATTTAAATGAGGACGCTATCCTTTTAAATTTAGATGGAACAACCCCTCTATTTGTTCATCAATATGATAGACATGAAGAGTTAGAAAACATCTTCACAGCGAAATATTTATAATTATTGAGTGAAAGGGCGGATAATTACTCCTTATCCGCATTTCCTTTCAAAACCATATAAATCAAACCAACAAAAATCAAGAAAGCACCAATGATACTGCTGAGACAGAAGTAAACAATACGGTCATTAGTATCTAAAGAGAATAGATTGTTGGCAAGAATATAGCGCATAAACAACCATTGAACGACTGAAAACACAATCAGCATGATGCCACGGTTACGGACAGCAGGACGCATCGCCATGGGAGACAATCCACATCTTAAAAGAATAACAAGATTATGCCATTTTTAGGGCGGAATCTCAATTTAATCTATTTTTTCAGAATTAACAGTTAGCTAACAAGTGCTTATGAAATTTAATTTAAGCTTTATAAGGATTGTTATTACCAAAGCAGCTTCTAAAGCGTTTATATGACCAAATATACTGTGCCGGTGCTGTTGCGATCATCTGTTCCATATGTTGATTCAGGCAAAGTACGCTGGTTTGTATATCCTTAGACATAATATTATTCGATATAGAACTGCAGTGAATATCAAAATAGCTGTGTCGATTGGTACGAATACAGCTTATGCCTACCACATTACATTGTGTTTTTTGAGCTAATTTGGGAACAATAGTTCCTGAAAGAACGTTTTGTTTAAAAAAATCTGCATAGATGCCGCCCGAAGGCTTAGGAATATGATCTGGCAAAATAACAGTAAGACCACCTTGTTTTAAATGTTTAAATATAGCTCTTATACCAGTTTCATCTGCAGGGACTAAAATTGCATTTGTTTTCTGGCGAGCCTGCAAAATATAGCGATTGATGTCTTTATTTCTATTCGGCTTATACATAATCATGGGTTGTGTTTGTGAGCAAAGCCACGCATTTAGTAATTCCCAGCTTCCCAAATGTGGAACTACGACAATTACACCTTTTTTCTTATTGATAGCATGGTTGAAATGTTCAATGCCATGAATTTGATTGATACGTGAAAGGTTATAATCAGTAGACATTCCCCAAAATTTAATACATTCCAAATAACTTAAACCTTGACTTCGAATACTTTTTCTAATGATATTTTTTTGCTGTTTATCATTTAGTTTAGGATAAGCTATTTGAATATTAATCTGCGTGATACGGTGAATAGATGAATTGGTTTGATATAAAAACCAAGCAATTATGTACCCGAACAATTGTAAAATGCGTAAAGGTAATATAGCTAAAAAAGTTAGTAGAAAATACATATTTTAAAAAAGACTCTTTAATAAGCGAGTTTAATCGTGAAAATTATATAAGCGCCTAAAAATCTGACTCTTCATCAAAAATAGCAAAGCAACTTAATGGTTAATATAAAATATTGTGAAAAATAGTTTAAAAAAATTTATCTATATTTTCATACTGAAAGGATAAGATTTTTTATACTCAAAGCCCTAGTTAAAACTATAATGAATCGCTAAGATCATGATAAAAAAGCCCTGCACAGAGCAGGGCTTATCACATCAGTCGCTAAATATTACTTAGCTTCTTCAGCTTTTGGTTTTTCACGTAAGCGAATACCCAAATCACGCAATTGATTTGATTCAACTGGTGCAGGTGCTTGTGTCAATGGACATTCAGCAGTCTTGGTTTTCGGGAATGCAATCACGTCACGGATAGATGATGCACCGGTCATTAACATTACCAAACGGTCAAGACCGAATGCCAGACCACCGTGCGGAGGTGCGCCATAGCGTAATGCATTTAACAAGAAGCTGAATTTCTCTTCTGCTTCTTCTTCACCAATACCAAGTGCTTCGAAGATCGCTTTTTGCATTTCAAGGTTATGAATACGTAAAGAACCACCGCCGATTTCAGTACCATTCAATACCATGTCATAAGCAACTGAAAGCGCAGCACCCGGATTGTTCTTCACTTCTTCAACGCTTGATTTTGGCAGCGTGAATGGGTGATGCACAGAAGTCCATTTGCCATCATCAGTTTCTTCGAACATCGGGAAGTCAACTACCCAAAGCGGTGCCCACTCGCAAGTTGCAAGTTTCATGTCATGACCGACTTTGATACGTAAAGCACCCATCGCATCATTAACAACTTTGGCTTTGTCCGCACCAAAGAACACGATGTCGCCATTTTCAGCGCCAACACGTTTCAATAGATCCAGCACGATTGGCTCGATGAATTTCACGATTGGAGACTGAAGACCTTCGATGCCTTTTTCAAGTTCGTTGACTTTGATATACGCCAAACCTTTCGCGCCATAGATGCCTACAAATTTAGTGTATTCATCAATCTGGCTACGTGGTAATGAACCTGCACCCGGTACGCGAAGCGCAACGATACGGCCTTTAGGATCTTTAGCAGGACCTGCGAATACTTTGAACTCAACGTCTTGCATCATGTCTGCAACGTCAACCAGTTTCAAAGGAATACGCATATCCGGTTTATCAGATGCATAGTCACGCATGGCATCTGCATAAGTCATACGTGGGAATTTGTCGAATTCAACGTTTAGAAGTTCTTTGAACATCTTCACGGTTAATGTTTCCATCAAATCCATGATGTCATCGTCACTCATGAACGATGTTTCAACGTCGATCTGGGTGAATTCAGGCTGACGGTCAGCACGCAAGTCTTCGTCACGGAAACATTTTGCGATTTGGTAGTAACGATCGATACCACCCACCATCAACAACTGTTTGAATAACTGTGGTGATTGTGGCAGGGCATAGAAGCTACCGTTAGAAACACGACTTGGTACTAGATAGTCACGTGCACCTTCAGGCGTAGCACGAGTTAAGATCGGAGTTTCAACGTCTAGGAAGCCATTGTCTTCGAAGTAGTTACGAATCAGGTTAGTCAGTTTAGAACGGAAACGTAAACGGTCTAACATTTCAGGGCGACGGATGTCCAGGAAACGGTACTTTAAACGTACTTCTTCAGAAATGTTGGTATTTTCGTCATTCAATGGGAATGGCGGAGTTTCTGACGCAGCAAGAACTTCAATTTCTTTACCCAGAACTTCGATTTGACCGCTGGTGATATTTGCGTTTTCAGTTCCTGCATAACGACGACGTACGCGGCCTGTAATTTTTAATACAAATTCTGAACGTGATTTGTCGGCAGTTGCGAATGCTTCAGGAGTATCTGGGTCAATAACCACTTGAACAAGACCGTCACGGTCACGCATGTCAAGGAAGATTACACCACCGTGGTCACGGCGACGGTGAACCCAACCGCATAATGTTACGGTTTGGTCAATTTGAGCTTCGGTTAATGAACCGCAGTAATGAGTTCGCATCATAGCGTTAAAAATCCAACTATATGGTTTAAGGTCAGCGAATACGTAAACAGCGTACCGCTTTTCGTAAAGGTAGGATTATGCCTCTTTGGGCATGTAGTCACAAGAACTTGGGTCAAAAACAATATCACTTTAAAGTAAATAGAAGAAAAGCCAGCGCTTTGTCTAACCCATCCTACGACATCTGTCTAAAAATAAAAACAGTAAACAGCCTAGGCTGAATGTGATTAGAAAGCCCTGACTAAATTCATTAATAGATCGTCCAGTAAAATAGTAGAGATCCGATTGCCAAACGTCTGTAGGAATATAGCGTGCATAATCCCAAACAGAAAATAGGCCGGTGAATATCGAAAAGAGCAATAAGCCCCAGGCAAATGACTTGATTTTTAGGCTGACTGCGAGATATTGGCGATGCTTTTTATAGTAGTGCACACTCATCCACAATATAAAAGGTAAGGCTAGAAAAGATGTGCCAATCTGTAAAATCCGGTGCAGCGGATAACTTTGTCCAAACAACTGAAACTGTTGTGCTAAAACTTCATGGAAGGCAAAAGTCCGAAAATCGACGTGGGTCAGACCATCCCAGATTAAATGAGTGGCTGTGCCGATGATCAGTGCTAGACACATCGCCAAGATGAATCTTAAAGCTGAAAGGATGCTGTAAATATCTAAATCATGATAAATACCGATGAAACGGTAAATTACTGGCCGGTAAACCAGATACCAGATGCTACAGAAAGCCAGCCCAATCCAGAGGTCTGGATGAATCAGCGAAGACCATAAATGCGTGATATTTGAATTGCTCGAAGTAAAGAGTCGATGTAAATCGGGCACCATACAGCCAATCGCCAACGCAGCAATCGGTAACCGATTACCGCTTAAACGTGAAATAGGTGGAGCAAGCACAGCATGCGATAAGGTAAAGGGCATAAAAATAATGTTTTAATGTAATAAAAAATATTCAAAGAGCATTCTAATAAAATATATCACTGGTTATCGTAAACGATTGCAAAAATAATGAAATGTTATATTATAACATTATTCTATTTTAGTCATTTTGAGCTTGGGTCATGTCTTTTCATAAGAATTTAATAACAGTCTCTATTTTTGCGGTTATTACGCCATCAGCATTCGCACAACAAGAAAAAGCGACAGTAGCTGTACAAACGCTGGAAACCATCCAGGTTCAGGCCCATCCATTGATACAAACCGCAGCAGATTTTGCGGTTGCGGATCATGTGGTGGATCAAAAAGCATTATCTGAGCGTGCGACGACTATTGGTGATGCACTGGCAGATGAATTGGGTGTCTATTCAAATCAGTTTGGTACAGGTGCAAGTCGTCCGGTGATTCGAGGTCAGGATGGCCCACGTGTGAAAGTGTTGCAGCATGCTTCAGAAACTGCTGATGTTTCGACCTTGTCTCCGGATCATGCTGTCACCGTTGATCCGATTCTGGCGAAACAGGTCGAAGTGATTCGCGGTCCATCTACATTACTTTACGGTGCCGGTACAGTCGGTGGGTTGGTGAATGTCACCGATCAAAAAATTCCGACCCAGATGCCTGAAGATGGTCTGGAAGGTACAGTCGGCCTGCGTTATAACTCAGGTAGTGACGAAAAACTGGCAAGTGCTGGTGTGACAGCAGGTATTGGTGAAAACTTTGCTCTACGTGTAGAAGGTTCAAAACGTAAAGCCAATGATTATATTGCGCCGGATTATGTGGTCGAAGAGCCGCATGGAGATCACTCCCACTTTCATAAAGAACGCCGTGTCGACAATACTTTTGCAGAAGGACAAACAGTCAATATTGGTGGATCATGGATTCATGATCGTGGTTTTGTTGGTCTATCTTATAGTAACCGTCAGGATCAGTATGGCTTGCCCGGTCATAGTCATGAATATCATGGCTGTGTCTTACATGGTGATCATTTTCATGGTTGTCCAACACCTGATGATTCAGATGCACCAGCCCATGAAGAGCATGGTGGACCATGGGTAGACTTAAAATCTGAACGTTATGAAGTACGTACCGAACTGGAACAACCTTTTGCTGGTGTTGAAAAACTACGTGCACATGCCAGCATTACTGATTATGAACACGATGAACTTGAAGAAAATGAAGTGATCAGTAACTTTAAAAGCAAAGGTTATGACGGTCGTTTAGAATTGGTGCATGTGCCAGTTGCAGGCTGGGAAGGTGTAATTGGAACCCAGATTTCACAGCAAAAAATTAATCTTGCCGCTTCAGAGCATGACCATCATGAAGATGGCGATGAAGATGATGAAGAACATCATGTTCATGGTTCAGGTGTGGTAATGCCGGACACAAGAACTCAAAAATACAGCTTATTTGCTTTGGAACATAAACAACTTGGCGATGTGCATGTTGAACTTGGTGCGCGTGTCGATCATCAAAAAGTGAAAGTAGATTCAGAACAGAAAGATTATTCTGGAACAGGCGTATCTGCTTCAGCAGCAGCAAATTGGGAGTTTGCTCCGAACTATAAATTATCAATCGTAGGTTCACACCAACAGCGTTTACCTTTAGCTCAGGAGCTCTATGCTGATGGCTTACATTTTGCCACCAATACCTACGAACTCGGTAATCCTGATCTTGATAAAGAAACTTCAAATAATCTCGAATTAGGTCTGCATTATGAAGGGGATAAACTGGATTACCATGTGCATGTCTATCACAACTGGTTTGATGATTATATCTACGGCGAAACGGTAGCGCAGAACGGTAATCTACGTGGCGTGCAATATACCCAAGACAAAGCCAGATTCTATGGCACAGAAGCACAAGCTGGTTATCAGGTTAATGACATGTATAAGCTCAGTGTCTTTGGTGACTATGTGCGTGGCAAGATTGAAGCTGAGAATGCACCACGTGTACCGGCAGGCCGTCTAGGAACAAAAGTCGAAGCAGACTTTGCCGATGGCTGGACAGGTCTGGCTGAGTATTATCATGTCTTTAACCAGGACAAGATCGCCAGCTATGAAGATGAAACCCAGGGCTACAATATGGTGAATCTTGGCCTAAGCTATGCCAATACGATTGCCGATAAAAATGCTTATCGCGTGTATTTCAAAGCCAATAACCTGCTGGATGATCAGGTTTATTCTCATACCTCTTTCCTGTCAAATATTCCGCAGGTCGGACGTAACTTTACTGTTGGCGTACAGTATGATTTCTAATAAGTTAGATGAAATAATCGACGAAATCAAATAGATGTCACTGAAATCTACTTGAAAAATCATAAGATTAAACCTAGCCTGAGCCTATTGGGTTAGGTTTTGTCTTATGCGTATCTTTCAACGAATTCACAATAAACTGAACTGGTCGAATCGCCGTTATGCGGCTTTGATCATTAGTATGCTGGCCGTGGGTTATCTGGCTTCAGCGATCTACCACACTTATAAGCCTTTGCCTGAAGGTCTGAATTACACAGGCAAACTGCGTCATGCCGAAGTCAAATTTCTGGCTGATCAGACTTATCTGGATGCACAAGGCAAGCAGCAGCTAGATCATCGCATTTTTAATGAAATGCTGAAAATGATTGAAGAAGCCAAATCGCTGATCGTGCTTGATATGTTTTTATTTAATCAGCAAACAGGGGCATCTACGCAGGAACATCAGGCATTAAGTCAACAACTGACGGATGCTTTAATCAGTAAACGTCTGTTGCAACCTGAAGTCGAAATCAAGTTTATTACCGATCCGATTAATTCGGTCTATGGCGGAATTCGATCCGAGCAGTATCGAGCCCTACGTCAGCACGGTGTTGATGTGATTGAAACCAATCTGACGCCATTGCGGGCTTCCAATCCAGGCTGGTCGGGCTTCTGGTATATCTGTTGTCAGGGCATTGGTAATAATCCGGACAAGGGCTGGTTGCCGAATCCGTTTGGTCCGGAAAAAATCACCCTGCGTAGTTATTTTGAGCTGTTTAACTTTAAAGCCAATCATCGTAAAACCATGGTAGTCGATACCGATCAGGGCTGGAAAGCACTGGTTACCTCCATGAACCCGCATGATGGCAGTTCGCGGCATTCCAATATTGGTTTATTGGTCTGGGGTAGCACCGCTGTGGATATCCTGAAAACAGAGCAATCTGTCGGCATGATGTCACAAGCCAATATGCCTGCCATTGTCGCCGGGGATTTTCAGGCAGACAGCAGCCAGCCACAAGTTCAGGTGCTGACTGAAAAAGCTATTTATGATGCGATTCTGAATCTCATTCAGACAGCCAAAGCAAATGAGCAGATTGATCTGGCGATGTTTTATTTATCTGAGCGCAAAATTATTAAAAGTCTGATTGCGGCACATGAACGTGGTGTCAAAGTCCGGGTTTTACTCGATCCAAATAAAGATGCTTTTGGCCGTGAGAAAAACGGGATTCCAAACCGGCAAGTGGCTTGGGAACTGCATAAAGCAGATATTGATGTGCGCTGGTGCCGTACTCAAGGAGAGCAATGTCATAGTAAAATACTGATGAAGCGCAATGCTCAGCAAGCTGAAATGATTTTAGGCTCGGCTAATTTTACCGTACGGAATCTGAAAAACTATAATCTGGAAACCAATATGCGTGTGCTAGGTCAGCCTCAGGCCGAAGTGTTCAAGGATGCCCAGCAATATTTTGACGGTGCATGGTCAAATCTGAATGGTCGTGCCATGAGCGTGGACTATACGCAATATGCAGAAGATTCGTTCTTTAAATACTGGCTATACCGTTTTATGGAATGGAGTGGCTGGTCGACGTTCTAGATGAGAAATCAAAAGGAAGTCGAGATGACTTCCTTTTTTTATCGAATAATAATGGATTAGCTAAACTCACCAGTTGAGCGTTCTTTGGCCCATTCACGCAGGACAAATTTTTGCAGCTTGCCAGTCGAAGTTTTTGGAATCTCAGTAATCACCACATCTTTTGGCACTTTGAAACGCGCCAAATGTTCACGACAAAATTCAATAATTTCTTCTGGTGTAACTTCGAAGCCCTGTTTGAGTTCAATAAAGGCACACGGCACTTCCTGCCAGCGTGGATCTGGTTTGGCGACTACCGCTGCAGTCAGAATCGCAGGGTGCTGATACAGCACTTCCTCTACTTCTAGCGAAGAAATATTTTCACCACCAGAAATGATGACATCTTTAGAGCGGTCAGTGATTTTGGCATAACCGTCTGGCTGGCAAACAGCGAGGTCACCGGTATGGAACCAGCCACCGGCAAAGGCTTCTGCCGTAGCTTCCGGATTTTTCAGATAACCTTTCATGACGATGTTACCGCGGAACATGATCTCGCCCAGCGTTTTACCATCATGTGGCACTTCCTGCATGGTTTCAGGATCAAGCACTTTCATACCATCCTGCAATGGATATGGTACACCTTGACGTGAGTGCAACTGGGCCTGTTCCTGGATGGTGAGATCGGACCAGCCAGCTTGAGATGCACATAGGGCAGAAGGACCATATGTCTCGGTTAAACCATAGACGTGGGTTACATTGATACCAATATTGCGCATACCTTCAATGATGGCTGCTGGAGGCGCAGCACCTGCCACCATAACTTCTACACGGTGATCAAATTTGGTTCTTTTCTCTTCCGGTGTATTGATGAGCATCGACAGGACAATTGGTGCACCACAGAAATAATCGACTTTATGTGTGGCAATCAGCTGAAAGATCAGTTCAGGATCAACTTTGCGTAAGCAGACATTGGTTCCGCCGTTGGCCGCCATGGTCCAGGCAAAACACCAGCCATTACAGTGGAATAATGGCAGGGTCCAGAGATAGGTTGCACGTGGCATCATGCCACAGGCAATAATGTTGCTGGCTGCATTAATATACGCACCGCGATGATGATAAACCACGCCTTTTGGGTTGCCAGTTGTACCTGAAGTATAGTTCAGGCTGATTGCGTCCCATTCATCTTGTGGCAAGTGCCATTCAAAATTGGCATCGCCTTGAGCCAGCCAGCTTTCATATTCAATCTGGCCAATACGATCAGCAGCTTCTTCATAGTTCTCATCTGCTACATCGATGATATAAATATCCTGCTTGATCAGTGCCAGCGCTTCCTGCGCCACAGCAGTAAATTCAGGATCGACAAGTAGAACTTTAGTTTCCGCATGTTCTAGCATAAAAGCCAAAGTCTTGGCATCTAAACGGGTATTTAAGGTATTCAGTACAGCACCTGCCATCGGAACAGCAAAGTGCGCCTCAATCATGGCTGGGACGTTAGGTAAAAGGACAGATACGGTATCATTTTTGCCTACACCAAGCTGTTGCAACTGGTGAGCGAACCGACGACAGCGCTGATAAGTGTCACGCCAGGTAATTTCACGCTGGCCATGAATAATGGCATTCTGGTTGGGATAGATATAGGCCGCACGTTCTAGATAGCGTAAAGGTGAAAGCGCTACAAAGTTTGCTGGTGTGCGTGGTAATTCATCATATGCACTGCCCATTGTTCTACTCCCTGAATAAATAATTATTATTTAATTACTCTAAATCTAGCAATTTTTAGTGATTGTGACATTTATGCTTTAGTCGAGCGTGAATGAAAGATCAAGCTTTTAATATCTATATTTTTGTTTTTATTGAACTTTGATGGATAAAATGAACTGTTACTTTACATGTCTGTCACTATAATAAACAGAATAAAGTTGGGTTAAATAGAATCCGGTGTGAAATTTAGCTTCAAAGACCCGCGCAAATAGATAAAATGACTGGCTTTTATTTTTGTGGATTAGTGACTAATAAAATCAAATTATTTTGCAAGTATTTATAAAAAAACGAGTTTTACAAATTTACATAGACTTTAAAATTGACTTGTTTCTCTAAATGACTGCATGATGATTTCTAAATAAAAAGATATTCATAACAACAAAAATAAGAGCAATTATGTCCGGGTTTTATTGACTTAAAACCGGGTAAAAGGAAGCCGCTATGGAGATAGCACGTGCAGAGATGTGGGCCAACTGGTCAGGTTCCCAGCGATCCAGTCCCAGTATTTTTCATCCTTACAGCATTGAGATGCTGCAGGGGCTTGTGCGTGTCTATCCAAAATTACGTGTTGTGGGTGCAAGCCATTCCTTTAGTGCCTTGGCAAAAACCAGCGACGTGCTGGTTTGCCTAGATCAGCTTAAAGGGATGTGTGACTATGATCGAGAACAGTGTCGCAGTACCTTTTGGGCCGGGACCCGTTTGTATGATGTGGGTGAGAAGCTGGCCACCATTGATCAGGCATTGGCAAACCAAGGGGATATCGACCGGCAAAGTCTGGCAGGTGCCATTGCTACAGGTACGCATGGAACCGGGGTGGAGTTACCTTGTCTTTCTGCTCTGGTTTCTGAATTTGAATTGCTGACTGCGGACGGTCACTTGCTATGCTGTAACTCTGAGCAGAATGCAGATATCTTTGCTGCAGGACGGGTGGCATGTGGCAGTCTGGGCATTATGACCCGTATCCAGCTACAAAACCGGCCCATGTACAGGTTGCAGGAGCAGATTCGACTTTGCTCACTCACCGATCTATATGCAAGCATCGATAAATGGAAGCATCAGCACCGGCATATAGAGTTCTGGGCCTTTACCCATAGCGATAATGTCATTCTAAAAAGTCTGGATGAAACCCAGGAAGAAGCACAGGCAAGACCGGATGGTTGGCTGGATGAGGACTTCATGTTGAACATGTGCTGTGAGCTGAATCGAATTTGGCCAGGACTGAATCCCTGGTTACAGCGTCTGTTAAATATAGCGATCCGGCCATCGAAAGCAGTGGACTGGTCCAGCCGTATTTTTCCTAGTGTACGTAATACCCGTTTTAATGAAATGGAATATCAGCTGCCGGTGAAACAGGGACTGGCCTGTTTTGAGGAGGTTATGGAAATACTACAGCAACAGAAAGCGCCGGTATTTTTTCCAATTGAATTTCGTTATGTACGTGGGGACGATATCTGGCTAAGTCCATTTTATCAACAAGATTCAGTTTCGATCTCCGTACATCAATTTTACAAACAGGATTATCAGGTGATTTTTGATCTGGTAGAACCGATTTTCAGAAAATACGGAGGACGCCCGCACTGGGGCAAGCTGCATTCGCTGGAAGCCCGACAGCTTTGTGAACTCTATCCGAAATGGGATGAGTTTATGCAGTTACGAAAATCCCTTGATCCACAGGATAAATGGCTCAATCCTTATCTGGAGCGCCTGTTCATTCCATCTTGAATGAGCTGAGGAGGAATACAGTATGCTATATCTTGACTACTTTCAGGAACTCCAGAAAACTCTGCATGAGCAAGGAAATGGACAACCTCAATTGATTCTGGATTTGTCTAAGCTGGAACAGAATATTGACTGGTTACAACATAAGATGCCGACCCATCTGAAACCGCGTCTGGTGGTGAAATCATTAGCCAATTCAATATTGCTAAAACGAATTGCTAAAGCCTTTAATACCCAGTCTTTTATGGTGTTCCATCTTCCGCATGCGGTCCATATCCTGCAAGCCTATACGCAGGCAGATATTCTGATGGGCAAGCCAGTGCCTTTGCAATGCCTGAAAAGCTTTACCGAAGATCAGGCTGAGCATCTGCCGAAAGTGCAGTGACTGATTGATTCAGCTGAGCGTCTGAAAAATTATCTGACATATGCCAAGGAGCGGAATCTACAGCTGCGGATCAATCTGGAAATTGATATTGGCCTTCATCGTGGTGGGTTGTCAGATCTAGAGCAGTTTATGCACTGCCTGGCGATTATCAAAAGCCATTCGGAATATCTGAGTTTAAGTGGTCTGATGGGTTACGATGCTCATGTTTCTAAGTTGCCTAGTGCATTATTTCCTCCCATCCAGAGCTATCAGAAATCTCAACAGTGTTATATGAACTTCATGAATGTCATGTGCCAGATGCTGCCTGAGCTGGATCTGTCTGCTCTTTGTCTGAATGGAGCGGGAAGTGGTACCTTGCATCACCACTTTATCCAGACGGTCTGTAATGATGTATCCTTCGGTTCAATGTTGCTCAAGCCAACTGATTTTGATCTGGAAGGCCTAGAGCCCATGCAACCGGCTTTATGGATTGCTGCACCAGTATTGAAAGTGCTGGACCAAATTCAGTTACCTGGATTAGAGCGATTAAAGCGGTTTCAACCGCGGCAACGGGCGGTATGTATTTATGGTGGTTACTGGCGCGGGAAATGTATCTATCCGCCAGGTGCGAAGCCACATTTACTGTATGGACGCAGTAGTAATCAGGAATTGTTGCAGATTCCATCTAGTTGCCGGATTCAGGTCGATGATTATGTATTTTTCCGGCCCGCCCAAAGTGAATCGATTCTGCCACAATTTGCTTCGCTGTATGCTTATGAGCAGGGACAATATCAAAAGTGGGAGAATTTTAGGGAATAACAGGATGGATCATGGTGGCTATCTCCCAAGTCATTCTGAATATCCTGCAAGGGATTGGCAGCAAAGCATGTTTTCAGCCGAGAAAAAAGGATTAACGGTTTATTAAATGGCCCGAGACGTGTAAAATTCTAGGCGATTTTTATTTATCCACCGTTTTTATCTTTTGAGGTTCTCCTCGATCATAATCTCGCGGTGACATGCTCCATTGTACGGGGCATCACTCCTTAAGGATTTCATATGCCAATTATCACTTTGCCAAATGGCGATCAAAAACAGTTTGATCAAGCCGTATCTGTGATGGAAGTTGCTCAAAGCATCGGTCCTGGTCTAGCAAAAAATACTGTTGCAGGTCGTGTGAACGATCGTTTAGTAGACGCTTGTGATCTTATTACTGAAGACGCAACCTTACAGATTATTACGCCGAAAGACGAAGATGGTGTTCATATCATTCGTCACTCTTGCGCACACCTAGTGGGTCATGCTGTTAAGCAATTGTTCCCAGAAGCAAAAATGGTAATTGGTCCAGTCATTGAAGAAGGTTTCTACTATGACATCTGGATGCCACGTCCATTTACTCTAGACGATATGGCAGCGATTGAAGAGCGTATGAAAAAGCTCATCGATCAAGACTACGATGTCATCAAAAAAATGACACCACGTGATGAAGTGATCAAAGAATTCACTGCGCGTGGCGAAGAATACAAACTCCGTCTGATCGAAGACATGCCTGAAGAAACACAAATGGGCTTGTATTACCATCAAGACTATTTGGATATGTGCCGTGGTCCGCACGTTCCAAATACTAAATTCTTAAAATCGTTTAAGCTGACTAAAATCTCGGGTGCTTACTGGCGCGGTGATGCGAAAAATGAACAGTTACAACGTATTTACGGTACAGCGTGGGCGGACAAAAAACAGCTTGCTGCTTATGTAAAACGTATCGAAGAAGCAGAAAAACGTGATCACCGTAAAATCGGTAAAGCGCTAGACTTGTTCCATATGCAGGAAGAAGCACCGGGTATGGTGTTCTGGCATCCGAATGGCTGGACCATTTACCAGGTTCTTGAACAGTACATGCGTAAAGTTCAGCAGGACAATGGCTACGAAGAAATCCGCACACCACAGGTGGTTGATTTCACGTTATGGGAAAAATCAGGCCATGCTGCCAACTATGCAGACAACATGTTTACGACGCATTCTGAAAATCGTAACTATGCGGTGAAGCCAATGAACTGTCCTTGTCACGTACAAGTGTTCAACCAAGGCTTAAAGTCATACCGTGATCTTCCGGTACGTCTGGCAGAATTCGGGTCATGTCACCGTAACGAACCATCAGGTTCTTTACATGGGATTATGCGTGTTCGCGGCTTTACCCAAGATGATGCACATATTTTCTGTACCAAAGAGCAAATCGGTACTGAAGTTGCAGACTTTATCAAATTGACACTCGATGTATACAAAGATTTTGGCTTCGAAGAAGTACAAATGAAGTTGTCAACTCGTCCTGAAAAACGTGTTGGTGATGATACACTTTGGGATATGGCAGAAAAATCTTTGGCAGATGCTTTAGATGCTGCTGGTCTGGAGTGGGAATTGCAGCCAGGTGAGGGTGCGTTCTACGGTCCGAAGATCGAATTCTCATTGAAAGACTGCTTGGGCCGTGTATGGCAATGCGGTACGATTCAATGTGACTTCAACCTTCCAGAACGTCTAGATGCATCTTACGTGACCGAAGACAACGACCGTGATCAGCCAGTAATGTTACATCGTGCAATTCTTGGCAGTTTCGAGCGTTTTATTGGTATACTTATTGAACACTACGCAGGCTTTATGCCACCTTGGTTATCACCAATTCAGGCGTGTGTCATGAATATTACCGATTCTCAAGCCGAGGCTTGTGAGTCAGTCGTCGCAAAACTTAAAGAAAGCGGTATCCGCGCGATTTCCGACTTGAGAAATGAGAAAATCGGCTTTAAGATTCGTGAACGTACTTTAGAGCGTATTCCTTACTTACTGGTACTTGGGGACCGTGAAGTAGAGGAAGGTACGGTAAATGTCCGTACACGCTCAGGAACAAATTTGGGTACCATGTCAATCGATGCTTTCGTTGATCTGGTAAAAACAGCCGTTGCCGAACGCGGCCGGTACATTGTGGAGTAACAGCGATTAAACAGCCTGACCGTAATCAACAGGGCGGTAACAAATCAAACCGTCCTGCGTTGAATGATGAAATTCGTGCGAAAGAAGTCCGTCTTGTAGACGAAAATGGTGAGCAAAAAGGTATAGTAAGCTTAACTGAAGCTTTACGTGCAGCAGAAAGCGTAGAGCTTGATCTTGTAGAGATCGTAGCAAATGCTGAGCCACCTGTTTGTAAAATCATGGACTTTAACAAGCATTTGTTTGATCTTAAACAAAAGCAGAAAGAAGCGAAGAAAAAACAACATCAAGTACAGGTGAAAGAAATCAAGCTACGCCCTGGTACTGATGTAGGTGATTACAACGTAAAACTGCGTGCAATTATCAAGTTCCTTGAAGAAGGCAACAAGGTAAAAATCACGCTTCGTTTCCGTGGTCGTGAGATGGCTCACCAACAGTTGGGTCTGGCTCAATTACAAAAAATTGAAGCTGATGTAGCGGAAATTGGTGTAGTTGAACAGTCTCCAAAAATGGAAGGCCGTCAAATGGGTATGCTGCTTGGTCCTAAAAAGAAAAAGTAAGCACTCATTGAGCGAAAAAAGCCCTGCACTTGCAGGGCTTTTTTATTTTATAGCCATAAAATAGACAGTCTAGTTTCTGCTATCAGTTTAAAGCCTAAAAAATAACTCAACTATGCCGCACATTATTTGTGCCGAAATAATTTTGATCAGGATTACAGTGATAAACATTACAAATATGAGTGAATATGAGTAGAGAAAAGATATATTTTTTAAACTTGGCATAAATTGCTGGATGACTGGCTTATGGCTTTTTTAAATAATCGCGTTGTACCCTATCAGCTGGTCATTTTTGATATAGATGGTACTCTGGTTGATTCCTTTGAACAGTTTATCGAGTTGCTGAATTGCTTTGCCGGTAAATATCGCTATGCATTGATGCATAAAGATCAGGTCGAGCATTTAAGAGCTTTACCACCACGACAGATCCGTCAGGCACTCAATCTGTCAATATTTCAGACCTTTCGCTTAATGTATGACTGTAAACGGGAGATGCGTCGTAGTGGCAAAATGCCAGAATTGTTTGAAGGTATTGCGGATTTGCTTCGCCATCTCAAACAGCAGGGCGTTCGCATGGCAATTGTCACCTCCAATACTCCGAATAATTGCCGAAAGTATCTAGGTGCGGAACTGTTTCAGCTATTTGAGTGGGTCGAAAGCAATGCTTCAATTTATTCGTTGGAGCGTAAAACTTCGGGGTTCAGCCCGAGGATATAAGCGACTGGCGTAAGCCATTAATGCGGTGTTTGCTGTTGCTGAATATAGTGTTTAATAATTCCGATTGGCGCACCTCCGCATGACGCAGCGAAGTAACTTGGGGACCACAGGGCATTGCCCCATAATTTGCTCTTAATTTCAGG
This sequence comes from Acinetobacter sp. CIP 101934, assembly GCF_000369585.1. NCBI lineage: Bacteria > Pseudomonadati > Pseudomonadota > Gammaproteobacteria > Moraxellales > Moraxellaceae > Acinetobacter > Acinetobacter sp. CIP 101934. The sequence goes on from NZ_KB850094.1 coordinate 746,913, forward strand.
ATGCTTAGTGCGTAGAATGCGACTAGACGCACCTTTTAAGCTATTCACTAAACTAGAAATGGCGACTTTAGGTGGATAATTGACGAGCAAATGTACATGATCATGTTCACCGTCAAATTCTATCAATTCAGCTTCAAAGTCTAAGCAGACACGTTCAAATACTTCACGCATCGTTTCAAGCATGGCATTGGTGAAAACATCTCTACGATATTTCGCTACAAATACCAAGTGAATGTGCATATTAAAGACACAGTGACGGCCTGTTCTAATTTCTTGACTATTGTTCATAGACTAAATATATTCTAATGATGAAAACACTTAAATTACGTATAAGAAACAAACATTGCAAGGTGCTAGACCAATTGGCATCTGAGGTGAATTTTGTTTGGAATTATGTGAATGATTTAGGATTTAAACATCTCAAGCGTAAGGGTGAATTTCTATCGGCATACGATATTGCAGAATACACCAAAGGTACTTCTAAGGAATGCAACCTGCATAGTCAAACTGTTCAAGCCATTACAGAAGAACTTATTACCCGAAGAAAGCAATTTAAAAAAGCAAAGCTGAAATGGCGTGTAAGCAACAAAAAATCAGCAAGACGATCTTTGGGTTGGATACCATTTAAAAAATCAGGATTCAAGTATGCCGATGGCTGGGTTGAGTACGGGAAAACTAAATTCAACTTATGGGACAGTTATGGTATAGGCAAATACAAGGTTAAAACTGGCTCATTTGTTGAAGATAGTCGTGGGCGCTGGTATGTGTGCCTCGTGGTTGAATCATCTAAACAAGAAAAACCAATAGCAACCAAAGCCATAGGCATTGATTTAGGTTTAAAAGATATTGCCACCTGCTCTGATGGCACAGTGATCACAAACCCTAAATTCTATCGGAAGTACGAGCAGAAATTAGGGATTGCTCAACGATCAAGGAATAAAAAGCGTGTTCGTGCATTACACGCTAAGATTGCAAATTGTCGTAAAGATCATTTGCACAAAGCAAGCACCATGCTTGTAAAAAACAATGCACTAATTGTTGTGGGTGACTTAAGTGCCAGGAAACTAGTCAAAACTAAAATGGCAAAGTCTGTTTTAGATACAGGGTTTTCGGCACTAAAAACATTGCTCAAGTATAAATGCGAGAACGCAGGGGCATTGTTTGAGGAAGTCAATGAAGCCTATACCACCCAAATCTGTTCGTGCTGTGGTGAGATCACCTCAAGTAGTCCGAAAGGTAGGACGGGTCTTGGAATAAGAGAATGGGAGTGCGTGAGTTGCGGTACAGCTCACGATAGAGATAAAAACTCAGCTCTAAACATTCTTGCGCTCGGGCATGAGCGTCTAGCAGTAGGAATCACCCTCCTTTAGGTGGGTGAGGATGTCAAAGCAAAGCCAAACAGATTAGAAAAATTGTGCAGCAATCCAAATTGCATCCAGAACAGGTCATCTATATTGGTGACCAGATCATTGATATAGAATCAGCTCATCGGAATAGAATTGCTGTCGCTGCGGTAACTTGGGGTTTTAATAGTGAATCTGTATTGGTGGCCCATCAGCCACATTACCTGATTCATAGCGTTCAGCAGTTAAAAATTCTGTTATTAACTTCACAATCCAGATTGGCTTAAAAACAAAAAAGGCCCCGAAGGGCCTTTTTAGAACATTTTATATATGCTTATTCCGCATTGACGGTTTTTTCAGTGACTTCTTCCGGATTTTCCAGCAATAACTTTTTGCCAATCGGAATTTGTCTTGGCAATTTTTCTTCCGGAATTACACGCTGCAGGTCAATCACGAGTAGACCGTTAGCATAATCTGCCTGCTGTACTTCAATGTGTTCGTCTAAACGCAGTGATAGTTTGAAGGCACGACGGGCTATACCTTTATGTAGATACTCAGTACCTTCAATCTGAACAGCTTCAGGTTTTCCAGAAATTGTCAGCAAGCGATTTTCAAGAGAAATACTCAATTCTTCCTGGTTAAAACCGGCGGTGGCTACGACAATTCGGTAACGGTTTTCACCATGTTTTTCGATATTGTATGGTGGATAATTTGGCGCATCGCTTTGCATGGCATAATCAATGAAATCATTGAGGCGATCAAAGCCAATGCTGCGGCGGAATAATGGATGAAGATTGATATTACTCATTATTAGAACCTCCTGAGGTCAGCAAAGTTTTAAAAATAAGAAAACACCGCTGTCATGATGATCATCGACAGGGCAAAAGATGGATAGACCATCCTTATGCAGAAATAAATATGTGTTCAGACCGAAAATTTTCAAGAAATTTAAGTGAAATTTTTTTAAAAATTAATTAATTTATTGAAATTAAATTAAAAATTATTTTATTAAGCATTGCTTGTTGTTTTTGACCAGATCCATTATTTTGTTGGAACACCATAATAAAGGTGTATGGAGTATAGGCACGAATGATTGATTTATATTACTGGGGTACACCCAACGGTCATAAGATTACAATCGCATTAGAAGAAATGGGGCTATCTTATCAGATCCTTCCAGTCAATATTCTGGAAAATGACCAGTTTCAGCCAGACTTTCTGGCAATCTCACCGAACAATAAAATTCCAGCTATTGTCGATCAGGATGGACCAGATCATCGGTCGATTTCGATCTTTGAATCGGGTGCCATCTTGCAGTATTTGGGACGTAAAACCGGACTGTTTTATCCGACCGATGAGATTAAGCGGATTCAGGTGGAACAATGGTTGATGTGGCAAATGGGTGGGCTAGGCCCGATGCTGGGACAGAACCATCACTTTAGCCGTTTTGCTCCAGAGCGGATTCCTTATGCAACAGAGCGCTATGTGAATGAGACCAAGCGCTTGTACGGTGTACTGGACAAACAGCTGGTCGGTCAGGACTATGTCGCTGGCGAATATTCAATTGCCGATATGGCGATTTTCCCCTGGTTACTTCGTTATGAATGGCAAGGTATTGATTTAGCGGATTATCCGGAAGTAAGCCGTTATATTGAGCGTATGCAGGCACGTCCTGCGGTGCAAAAAGCATTAGCGATTCAGGTCAGTTAATCTGCGATTGTTATGTTAAGATGTACAAAAGTTATTAAAACCACCGATTCAGGTGGTTTTTTATTGGATATCAGCATGAAAGCATTTTTCCTGAACTTCACTCGAATTGTGGAAACTAATTCTCGAATTTACTGGAGCATTATCTTTGGTCTGGCTGCCTGTTTAGCTTTGTTTGTGGCTGAGATTGTGCATATTCAGCTGGTTATTAATGAGCTGAATACCAAGGATCAGAATATATTGGCTGAGGCAATTTTGCCCTTGGCAACCAAATATAAATGGTCTCGTATCTTTGCAATCATACTCGCTCTTTTCTGGTCAAATATGGAATATCTGAAAGCTAAAAGACAGTTAAGACTGACACGCTAAATAGTCGGATCACTTAGATGGTATTACTGATTCTGTTTCTGTCTGCCTTTGGCGCGGCAACTTTATTGCCTTTGCAGTCAGAAGCGGTATTGTTAGGATTACTGGTCAATAGTAGCTATTCAGCATTTACTTTGATCGCCGTTGCCAGTATTGGGAATATTCTCGGCTCTTGCGTGAATTGGTATTTAGGTCTAAGAATTGAGCAGTATAAAGACCGGAAGTGGTTTCCAGTGTCTGAACAGCAGATGCAAAAAGCACAAAGGAGCTACCAGAAATACGGTTATTGGTCCTTGTTGCTGAGTTGGGTGCCCATGATTGGTGATCCAATTACCTTAATTGCAGGATTGCTTAAGGAAAACTTTGCTCGATTCTTACTGATCGTGAGTATTGCGAAAATCGGACGTTATCTGTTTATTTACATGGCTTATAGCATGATTTAAAAAAGAGGTTTGAAGCCTCTTTTGGTTTATTTGCATTCATTCAGTTTAAACTGAATTTCATCCTTAAAGCTGGATGGTTTATACAACCATAGGGTACTTGCGCGGCGTTTAGTAATGATCTGGGTATCTTTCAATGCATTTGCTACTTGCTGATCGAGTTGATAAATGCCTGAGCCTTTTCTGATCTTGACCTTTTTAATCTCGCCTTTGCGATTGGCTTTGATCTGAAACTCTACTGTTCGGTCGTTTTCATTCAGTAAATCTGTATCAACGTTTAGCTCAGGTTGGTTTAGATACTGGAATTTAGTTTTTTGCTGCTCCTGTTGTGCTTGCCAATTTTTAGAGTTGAAACTGTATTCGCAAAATTCCTGATCCTGGTCAATCAGTTTCAGGTTAAACACCTGATAGCCAATGATCGGTAGTGCTGTTTTATTATCAATATGTGGTCTAACTTCAGCAGATTTCACGGCATTAAGTAGTAGCTGATCCAGCTGCTGGTAACCGGTACTGTCCTGAATGACAGCCTGTTTGATATGCCCCTGCTCGTTGGCATAGATACGTACCACCGCAGAACGGTCCTGACCTTTTAAATCTTCATTGCTATATTTTGGTTTGGGAAACTTGCTCCACTCAATGCGTGTCGTCAAATGTGTTGGCTGCACATCAATGGTCTGTGTGGGCAATTGCGGTGCTTTTTTTGTTGATGCGCTATAGCTTGCTGCAAAAGGGAAGCTCAACAACAGGGTCATACACAGAATACGTTTCATAAGTTTCGGTCTTGAATCAAGCAAAGAGGATGTTCAATTTTGAAGCGCAGTATTTCCTGAATTGGCAATACTGGCAAGTATCTCATTCAAAATAATTTATTTTTCTGCCTTATAAATATTGAAGGTGATAATTAAAAAATCATAATGAAGCCAAGCTATACATGTATTGCTGCAGGAGTCAGAAGTTTTTTGTGAGAAAGATTCGTGGATTATAAAAAGCTTGGATTAGTCAGCTTGATATTTCATCGCGCAATATTTATGGGAAAAAGGATTAAGTGCCTGTCATCTATCTTTTTACTTTTAATACTGCTTTTGTTTTAAACAAAGATGCTTTAGAATATCGGCTCCCTTACCTGCAGGGCGTCTTTGCAATGGTGCAGACGTGCCGAACAGGTGTTCAAAAGAGGTTGTTATGCCTAAGATGAAAACTCGCCGTGGTGCAGCTAAACGCTTCAAAGCGACTGCTAACGGTTTTAAGCGTAAACAAGCGTTCAAACGCCACATTTTGACCAAAAAATCTGCTAAGCGTATTCGTCAATTGCGCGGCTGTGTAATGGTTCACGTAAGTGACGTTGCTTCAGTTCGTCGTATGTGCCCGTACATCTAAGGAGATTATAAATGGCTCGTGTAAAACGTGGTGTACAGGCTCATCGCCGTCACAAAAAAATTCTTGCTCGCGCTAAAGGTTACTATGGTGCTCGTTCACGCGTTTACCGCGTAGCGTTCCAGGCGGTAATCAAAGCTGGTCAATATGCTTACCGTGACCGTCGTCAGAAGAAACGTCAATTCCGTGCTCTATGGATTGCGCGTATCAACGCTGGTGCTCGTCAAAATGGTTTGTCGTACAGCCGTATGATCGCTGGCTTGAAAAAAGCTCAAGTGATTATCGACCGTCGCGTACTTGCTGACATTGCTATGCATGACGCAGTTGCGTTTGCAGCTCTAGCTTCTAAAGCTAAAGATGCATTGGCTGCATAAGTCTTTATGACTTAGAAAAAAGATCGCTTTTAGCGGTCTTTTTTTTGTCTGATGAAAAAGTATAAGCTATTTAAAATATGACAAATGACTTAGTGCTAATGAATGAGAAAGATGAAGTACGAGATTTTCGTAGAATAAATGTGGTCGGTACCTCTGCCTCGGGAAAATCTACTTTTGCTCGTGCTTTAGCGGCAAAATTAGGCTTCAGTTATATCGAGCTGGATAATTTATTCTGGCTGGATAACTGGCAGGAAACTGTGGATCGAGAGTTCTTTGATAAAATTCAAGCAGCCATCGATCAGGCCAAAGATGGCTATGTGATTGATGGTAATTATACTCGCAGTATTCCCGTCAAATGGGCTGAGATCGACAGTGTGATCTGGATTGATTTACCGTTCCATCTCAATCTATATCGTTCCATAAAAAGAGCCATACAGCGGGCAATTAGCAAACAACCGCTTTGGCCAAACTCGAATAATACAGAAAGTTTCAGCCAGATGTTGAGTCGTGATTCCATCATCTGGTGGATGATTAAAACCCACCAGAAAAATCGTCAGCATTATTTAAAGTTGATGCATGCGCCTGAATATCAGCATATCCACTGGATCAGATTAAGATCGCCCCGAGAAATTGACGCTTTTCTGGCACAGCATTAAAGTCCAAAATAATAACCAATCAAACAGATAATTACCGTAATAATAATCAGGGTAATCACATTGCCTGAATTGGATTTGGCAGCATCATGAGGTTTGTGTGCTTTAGAGGGTTTGGTCACATGCTCGTCGGTAGTCATTCCTGCAAATGGATCAGCGCTGATTTTCGGACTCAGTTTTGCAGTCTTGTAGTGATTCGCGATTTTAACAATAAACTTTGCTTTCAGATCATCAATTTTTTGCGAAAAATGACGTAGATCAAGCTGTTGATCTGGTGTTAGCACTTCACCATTTTCATGATAAGGATGCTGGATTTTAGCTTCAATCAGTTCTTCCAGCGCATCCAGACGGTACAGCATGTCATGGGCAAAGTCAGCTGCATAATCGGTTGGTAATAACGCCAGTCGATAAGTAGTGCTGGTATCTGCAGTAGAAGACACACCATAATATGGTTGTCCAAGCTGAGCAGGTTGAACAAGACCTTGCGTAAATCTGGTATCAAATAATTCATGATCCATAAAGGCCTGAATATCATCCCAGTTTGGTTGTTCCAGGTCTGCAAGTACACGTTTGGCCAGTTTGCTGTTGAGTTCATATTGCCAGAAAGTTTCATGACGTAGAGAGGATCGCTGCATAGCAGGCGCTTCATAGTCATTATCTGCCGTATACCATTCGGGTAATTCCTTACCAATAATCCAGGCATTTTTTTTCTGGGCTTCATGGCTGACAATGAAATATTCAAATGGCAGCAGTTCTACATTTACATTGGGATTCTGTTCATCTTCAAGCAGGGTAGAGCGGTGCAGACTCAGACGTTGTACGCCCTGTTTTTTCAAACCTTCCAGCCATACCTGAAAATGCTGCGCTAAAAGATGCTGTGAAATCAGATCACGAAAGGCAAATTGATGCTGATTAAAGATGGAATGCTGAAGCCAGCGATTGAAACTTAAGTCCTGAGACAGGTACTCATTTCCATAAGTTACTAAAGTAAGTTGCTGTTTCCAAATTTGATCGATTGCCATAATGATTTGATCTAATTGATATCATGTTTATTTTATACTTTTTATTTTTGCATCTGCCAATCTAATTTTCATTACATGCCATCTTCATCAACGTGCCTAAAAACTGTTAGAATACGGGGTTTTTTAAAAATATTTCTAACCTGTTGCTTTGAGAGTTACTATGTCACTGGAAGCCCTGACCACTGAAGCGCTCGCTGCGATTGCAGCAGCTCAAGACCTTGCTGCACTTGATCAAGTACGAGTGCAATTTACGGGGAAAAAAAGCCAGCTCGCGGAACAATCTAAGTCGCTGGGTAAAATGGATCCGGAACAACGTAAAGAATTCGGTGCAAAAATCCATGCTGTGCGTGAAGCGATTACAGCTGCACTGACAGCACGTCAGGCAGAACTGCATAAAGCTGCGCTGGAGCAGAAGCTTGCCAGCGAAACTATTGATATTACATTACCCGGTCGTGGCCAGCAGGTGGGCAGTATCCACCCAGTGACCCAAGTACAGGAACGTATCTGCCAGTTCTTTACCAAAGCAGGTTTTACAGTGGCAACTGGCCCGGAAGTTGAAGATGACTATCACAACTTTGAAGCCTTAAATATTCCAGGCCATCACCCTGCACGTGCCATGCACGACACGTTCTATTTTGATGTAAACCACTTGCTGCGTACGCATACTTCTGGTGTTCAGATCCGTACTATGGAAACGCAACAACCACCAATCCGTATCGTGTGTCCAGGCCGTGTATACCGTTGTGATTCGGATCAAACCCACTCACCAATGTTCCACCAGATTGAAGGTTTATACGTTGCTGAAAATACCAGCTTCGCTGAACTGAAAGGTTTGTTGGTCAACTTGCTGAATGAATTCTTTGAAAAAGACTTAAAAGTACGTTTCCGTCCATCTTATTTCCCATTCACAGAGCCAAGTGCAGAAGTGGATATTATGGATGAGCGTGGCAAATGGTTGGAAGTTCTGGGTTGCGGTATGGTGCATCCGAATGTATTACGTTCTGCTGGTATTGATCCTGACAAATACAAAGGCTTTGCATTTGGTCTAGGGGTAGAACGTTTTGCAATGTTGCGTTATGGCATTAACGACTTGCGTATGTTCTACCAAAACGATGTGCGTTTCTTACGCCAGTTTGCTTAAAACTTTTTATTAAATCCTCTCTTAACCTCTCCTTTAAAAAAGGAGAGGGACTCCACGAAATCAGTTGGGGTTCTCCGCCTTTCTTAAAGGGGGAGTTAGAGGGGGATTCTAGAGATTTGAATTACAGGTTTTATATCAATGAAAATTAGCGAAAATTGGCTACGCACATGGGTTAACCCAGCCATCGACAGCGAGAAACTTTCTGATCAACTGACCATGCTTGGTCTAGAAGTTGATGACTTATCTCCAGCAGCAAAACCATTTACAGGTGTTGTTGTGGGTGAAGTTCTGACTGTTGAACAGCACCCGGATGCAAACCGTTTACGTGTAACTACCGTGAATATCGGTTCAGGTGAACCACTCCAAATCGTGTGTGGTGCGCCAAACGTACGTGCAGGTATGAAAGCGCCAGTTGCTATCATTGGCGCGGTTTTGCCGGGCGATTTCAAAATCAAAAAAGGCAAACTTCGTGGGATCGAATCCCAAGGTATGCTGTGTGGGGCGTCTGAAATTGATCTAGAAGACAAAATTGATGGTCTTTTAGAATTACCAAACGATGCACCTGTAGGCGTGAATATTCGTGAATATTTAGACTTAGATGACAACGTGATTGACATCAGCATCACACCAAACCGTGGTGACTGTTTCAGCATTCGTGGTATTGCACGTGAAATTGGTGTGATTAACCAATTGCCAGTGACTGCGCCAGAAATTCAAGAAGTGGCTGCAACTATTGCTGATGAAAAGAAAGTGGTGGTGTCGACTGAAGGCTGTCCACGTTACTTGGGTCGTGTGATCAAAAACGTCAATACCAAAGCGCCAACCCCGGAATGGATGGAGCGTGCGCTTGCTCGTTCGGGTATCCGTCAACACAGCATTTTGGTCGACATTACCAACTATGTATTGATCGAGCTAGGTCAACCGTTGCATGCATTTGATGGTGGCAAGGTTCAAGGTGCAGTTCACGTTCGTCAAGCAACAGCCGGTGAAAAGCTGGTGCTATTAAATGAACAGGAAGTTGAACTGAACGAAAAAGTGATGGTGATTGCTGATGATGAAAAAGCATTGGCAATTGCAGGCATCATGGGTGGTCTGTCTTCATCTGTAACGGATGCAACCACTGAGATCTTCCTGGAGTCTGCATTCTTTGCACCTTTACACATTGCAGGTCGTGCGCGTAGCTTCGGTTTACATACGGATGCTTCTCAGCGTTATGAGCGTGGTGTGGACTTTGAATTGCCAGTGATGGCAATGCACCGTGCGTCTCAGCTGATTGCTGAACTTGCAGGCGGTGAGTTTGGTCCAATTACAGTTGCAGAAAATGCAGCAGTATTGCCTAGACGTGAAGCAATTGAGCTTGAACAGGCACAAGTAGATCAACTTCTGGGTTATAAAGTTGAATCAGACTTCATTACCGACGCGTTAACGCGTTTGGGCTGTGAAGTGACTGTGAAAGCAGAAGGTCAATGGTCTGTGGTACCACCGTCACACCGTTATGACATGGCGATCTACCAGGACTTGATCGAAGAAGTTGCACGTATTCATGGTTATGACAATATTCAAATCAGCTTGCCTGTAATTGATGTCAAACTTGCAAAATACCAGGATCAGTTCGAAGTGGCTCAGCTTCGTCAGACTGCGGTGACTCTGGGTTATCAAGAAGCGATCAGCTTTAGCTTTGCTGACTTGAAACTGGAAAAACAGCTCAACCCTGCAGTAAACCCATTGGCATTGGCAAACCCGATTTCAAGCGATTTAGCGGTAATGCGTTCAACCCTGTTATCAAGTTTGATTCCATGTGTGCAATATAACGTCAATCGTCAGCAAAACCGCGTACGTTTCTTTGAGCTGGGTCTGCGTTTCGATTATCAGGATGCTGCATCGATTCATGACCTGAAACAGATTCCAACTTTTGCCCTGATTGCGACTGGTTCACGTACCAATGAATCATGGCATGGTAAGCCACAGCCAATGGATTTCTTTGACTTTAAAGGTGATGTGGAAGAAATTCTGGCAGCAGCTCGTCTGAATGTTGAATATGTTCGTTCAGAGCGTGCATGGTTGCATCCTGGTCAATCTGCTGAAATTATGGTTAATGGTCAGTCGATTGGTTATTTAGGTCGTTTACATCCATCACTTGAAGATGAGCTGGATTTAGCAACCACTTGGGTCGCTGAACTCGATCAAAAAGCCGTTTTGCAAACTTATGTATCTAATTTTACAGAATTATCACGTTTTCCGTCGGTTCGACGTGATATTGCGCTTTTAATTAGTGATAAGATTAATGTTAGCGAAATTCAGAGACTTATCGAAAAGACTGGTGGTGAGCTCCTGGAGTCAAACTGGTTGTTCGATGTGTACACTGGACAAGGGGTAGAAGAAGGCAAGCGTTCTCTAGCATTTGCTCTTCTCTGGCAGCATCCAACCCGCACCCTGGAAGATGCTGAAATTAAATCAGGCATGGATAATATCCTGCAAGTGTTAGAAAACACTTATCAAGCGACATTGAGGGCTTCATGACAGCACTAACTAAAGCAGAGATGGCTGATCATTTAAGTGAGCTCACGAGTTTAAACCGTCGTGAAGCAAAACAAATGGTCGAATTGTTCTTTGATGAGATTAGCCAGGCGCTAATCTCGGGTGAGCAAGTCAAACTATCAGGTTTCGGTAATTTTGAGTTGCGTGACAAGCGTCAACGTCCAGGCCGTAATCCGAAGACTGGTGAAGAAATTCCGATTTCTGCACGCCGGGTCGTAACCTTCCGTGCGGGGCAGAAGTTCCGTCAGCGTGTGGGAACTGAGCAGGTCAATTGATCTGCTTTTTTTCTTGATAGAGATTGCCGGTAGAAATTTCGATTTTTATAGGCATAAAAAAAGAGAGCCAATGGCTCTCTTTTTCGTACTGAATAATCGTTAGATTATTGAGCAGCAGCTTCAGAAGCAGCAGTAGCGTCAGCAGCAGCGTCAGTAGCAACTGCAGCAGCAGCGTCAGCTTCAGCAACAGCAGCAGCGTCAGAAGCAGCAACTTCAGAAGTAGCTTCTACAGCAGCAGCGTCAGCAGCAGCTTCAGCTTCAGATGCAGCTTCTACAGCTTCAGATGCAGCTTGGTTAGCGTCAGCAGCAGCATCTTCAGTTTTTTTAGCACAACCAACGAAAGCTAAAGTAGTAGCAACTGCAGCAGCAATAGCGATTTTTTTGAATAACATGGCATCACTCTCTAAAAATTGAGATTAAAAAAAACCGACGTTAGCCTGTTATGTGCTTTTATTATTCCTAATTTTGTTAGGTACTAACAACGCAGGAGCAGTCTAACTGGTCTGCAAATATGCTATCACTGCGCATTTTTAATTGCTACAGGGCAAGTTCAAAAAAGTGCAAAAAACGCATGAAATTCATGGTTTTTTTAACAGAAAATAACAATTAAAGGAAAGACTTATATGGGGTAAAGGCGATTTAAACCTCTAAAACTTATACAATTTTTCTTACCATTATTTTATTAATCATAAACTTGCAAATAAGTTTACAAATCATCATAGACTTTGTTTCTTTGTGTAATCAATGTCAACCCAAATAAAAAAGGTCATCGTTTTAGATGACCTTTCTATAATTTTTGAGGACTTAGTTAGATGCCTTGCGCTTCATCTGATCGAAGAAGTCATCATTGGTCTTGGTTTCTTTCATGCGATCAAGCAGGAATTCCATTGCCGCCAGTTCGTCCTGGGTATGCAAAAGCTTACGCAGAATCCAGACTTTACGCAGATTATCTTCTGACATCAGACGTTCTTCACGACGGGTACCCGATTTCTTGATGTTCATTGCAGGGAATACACGTTTCTCAGCAATGCGACGATCAAGCGTGATTTCCTGGTTACCTGTACCTTTGAATTCTTCGTAGATCACTTCATCCATTTTACTGCCGGTTTCAATCAATGCAGTAGAAATAATGGTCAGTGAACCGCCTTCTTCGATATTACGAGCCGCACCGAAGAAACGTTTTGGACGTTCAAGTGCATGTGCATCCACACCCCCTGTCAATACCTTACCAGATGAAGGAATTACAGTGTTGTACGCACGTGCCAGACGGGTAATTGAGTCAAGCAGAATCACTACGTCTTTTTTATGTTCAACCAGACGTTTGGCTTTTTCAATTACCATTTCAGCCACTTGTACGTGACGCGCCGGAGATTCATCAAAGGTTGAAGCGATAACTTCACCACGAACCGTACGTTCCATTTCCGTTACTTCTTCAGGACGTTCGTCAATCAGCAGTACAATCAGGAAACATTCAGGGTTGTTACGAACAATTGACTGTGCAATGTTTTGCAGCAACATGGTTTTACCGGCTTTCGGGGGTGCAACGATAATAGAACGCTGACCTTTACCGATTGGGGCAACCAGATCGACTACACGAGCTGTCAAATCTTCAGTGGTACCATTACCCAATTCCATGACCAATTGCTCAGTTGGGAATAATGGGGTTAAGTTTTCAAACAGAATCTTGTTGCGAGAGTTCTCAGGTGTGTCGTAGTTAATCTGGTTCACTTTTAGAAGTGCAAAATAACGTTCACCTTCTTTCGGTGGGCGAATGGTACCAGTAATAGTATCGCCTGTACGAAGGTTAAAACGACGGATCTGGGAAGGGCTGACATAGATGTCATCGGGACCTGCCAGATAAGAGCCTGCCGCAGAGCGTAAGAAGCCAAAACCATCTGACAGAATTTCCAAAACGCCATCACCAAAAATCTCTTCACCATTCATCGCATGGCGCTTTAAGATGGCAAAAATAATGTCTTGCTTGCGGTTACGGGCCATGCCTTCTAGGCCCATAAACTCGGCAATCTTGATGAGTTCGCCAATCGGTTTTTTCTTGAGTTCGGTTAAATTCATAGGTGGTCGGATAGAATCAAAGTTCTGAGGTACAGGTTAGAAAGGGAGTAACATTCGGCCGCATACAAGCATTCAAACGACAGCAATTGAATTTGCACAAGAACAATTCAGAGGTTTGTTTGATTGTTTCAAAGAGAAATGTGAAAAAACAATTTCTATTGCCGAGCGGCATCTTATGTATTGTGTCTTGTAAGAAATTGACAGGATTTAGTATTCCTGATCTCTTGAATGAGCAATATAAGAGAGAAACAGGCGTTTGTCAATTTATTCTGGGCGAAAAAAATACGCGATATCTGATCACGTATTTTTATCTTTAAAACAGCGTTGATTAAATGTTTTCTTCAATGAACGCTGTTAATTTAGATTTAGGTGCTGCACCAACTTGAGTCGCAACCACTTCACCATTTTTGAACATCAATAAAGCTGGGATATTACGAATGCTATAGTTCACTGCAGTGGCTTCGCAAGAAGTCACATCAACTTTTACGATTTTTACTTTACCTTGGTATTCGTCAGCAAGTACTTCCAGTACAGGAGCAATTGCTTTACATGGCGCACACCAGCCAGCCCAGAAGTCAACCAATACAGGAACGTCTGATTGAAGAACGTCTGCTTCGAAGTTTGCGTCAGTAGTATTTACGATGTTGCCAGACATGGAGTGCTCCAGAAAATAATTTTTTAAAGATGGCTATAATTCTTAGTATTACATAGCCTTCTTTAACAATGTAGGGGAATATGCAAATTTTCAACCTATATTGTCAATTTGTCTAATGGATGATCACGATAGAGATAATCGTGTAACACAATTGTCACATAGAAAGAAAAAACTAAAAGGGATTAAATTGTCGATACAAATGGCTTTTAAATTGCATGGTTGTGAATTACTCTAAGCACAATTCGTTAAAGGTTTATTTCTGGAATGTCTGACTTTTTGATTGATGAAGAATTACTTGCCGCCATCGATATGGGATCAAACAGCTTTCATTTGGCCATTGCTCGAGTGGACCACGGCGAAGTCAAAAAAGTGGCATCAATGTCAGAAAAAGTTCAGCTTGCAGCAGGCCTGGACGAAAATAAGAATTTGACTGAAGCTGCGCAGCAACGTGGTCTAGCCTGTCTGGCACGCTTTGTGGGGCGTTTGGGTTCGGTTCAGCCAAATCGTTTACGTATCGTGGCGACTAATGCCTTGCGTCAGGCAAAAAATGGCCATGAATTTATTCAAAAGGCAGCAGAAATTTTACCGAAACCCATCGAAATTATTGCAGGTCGAGAAGAAGCCCGTCTGATCTATTTAGGTGTATCACATACCATGGCCAATAGTGGCCGTCGTCTGGTAGTAGATATTGGTGGCGGTTCAACTGAACTGATTATTGGTGAGGAATTTGAACCGATTCATACCGAATCCGTGCAGATGGGTTGTGTTGCCTTTACCAAAGCTTATTTTGAAGATGGCGATATTAATCAAAAGGCCTTTGATAAAGCCGTTACGGCGGCACGTAAAGAAATTTCCGGTATTGCCAATACCTATAAAGCAGCAGGCTGGGATGCTGTGGTCGGTTCGAGTGGCACCATCAAAGCCTGCCGCCAGATCTGTGTCAATATGGGCTGGAGTAACGAGCGCGAGGAGTTGACGCGTGAAGGCCTGGAAAAAATCAAAGATAAATTGCTCAAATATAAACATGTCACGGACATGGAGTTTGAAGGCCTTAAAGAAGACCGCCGTGCGGTGTTGCCAGCAGGAATTGCCATTCTGTATGCCGTCTTTGATGTTCTGAATATTGATTACCTGACCTATTCTGACGGGGCATTACGTGAAGGCGTGATGTATGACCTACTCGGGCGTTTCCAGCACGAGGATATCCGTGACCGTTCTGTGCATGCCTTGATGGGGCGTTATAATGCCGATACCAAACAGGCAGAACGTGTGGTAAAAACCGCGCAAAAACTGTTTGATGATGTGAAACAACCTTTAGCTTTAAATAGCGAAGACAGTGATCTGTTACGTCGTGCAGCTTATCTGCATGAAATTGGTCTGGCGATCAGTCATAGTGGTTATCATCGTCATGGGGCTTATTTGTTACAGCACTCGGACATTGCCGGTTTCTCGCAAGTTGACCAGAATCATCTGTCACATTTGGTCGCACATCATCGCCGTAAATTGCGCGCTGATGCCAGGATAGATGTCAACAAAGTCGGTGGTTCTCGACTTTTGTACCTGTGTTTACTGCTTCGTCTGGCGGTTTTGGTCAATCACAGTCGTAGCGATGAGATGCTTCCTGCCATTGAACTGAAGGTGAAGAATGCGCAACAATGGCAACTCAGCGTAGCCGGTGATGCCCGACAATGGCCTTTACTGGTGGCTGAACTGCATGATGAACAGGTGCAGTTTAGGAATTGGGAAATTGATCTCGCAATTCAGTCTGAACAATTTGTTGATTAACACCTTTATAGGGATGAAAACGGTTAACCTATGAAAAATAAAGCGACTCCATCAAAAGCATGGAAGACCGTGCAAATTGCACGTCATCCTGAACGTCCACAATTCCTGGACTACGTGGGTGAAATATTCACTGAATTTGATGCTTTACATGGTGACCGTCTCTATGGTGATGATGGTGCAATGATTGGTGGTCTGGCGCGTTTTGACGGTCAGCCTGTGATGATTGTTGGCCAGCACCGTGGCCGTAGTACCCGTGAAAAATTACAGCATAACTTCGGGATGGCGAATCCTGAAGGTTACCGTAAGGCACAACGCCTGCTCGATATGGCAGAGCGTTTTAATCTGCCTGTATTTACCTTTATTGACACGATGGGCGCTTATCCAGGCGTAGGCGCAGAAGAGCGTGGTCAGGCTGAAGCGATTGCTACAAGTCTGGCACAGTTGTCTAACCTGAAAGTACCTGTGATTGCGACTGTACTGGGTGAAGGTGGTTCTGGTGGTGCACTGGGGATTGGGGTGGCAGACCGTGTGGTGATGCTATCTCATAGTATCTATTCTGTGATTTCACCAGAAGGCTGTGCATCGATCCTGTGGAAAACTGCGGACAAAGCTGAACAAGCCAGTGAAGCACTGGCACTGACTGCGGAAAAATTGCAGCATATGGGTATTGTGGAATATGTAGTAGATGAAGGTGAAGGCGCTCATTTAAATCCTGATCAGGTAATGCAAGACCTGAAAGCAGTACTGAAAGAAGCGCTGAATGAACTGCAACCGATGGAAGCCGAGGCACGATGCGAAGCACGTTACCAGCGTTTAATGAAGTTTGGCAGCGACAATTTAGGTCTGGTTTCTTAAAACAGCTGCAGGACTTTCCTGCAGAAACAAAATTTCTCATCGGATGCAGTGGCGGCGTGGATTCCATGCTGTTACTGCATCTGATGTTTTTTTTGTGCCCGGAAAAAATCCGTGCGATTTATGTCGATCATCAGCTGCAAAGTGGTAGCGCTGAATGGGGCAGATTTGTTCAGCATGAATGCCAAAAGCTGAGTATCCCCTGTATTGTCCAGCCAGTTATTGTGGCACAAGGTAATCTGGAAAATCAGGCCCGGGAAGCACGTTATCAGGCCTATCTGAAGCATCTACAGCCCAATGAAATTCTAGTTCTTGCGCATCATCAGCAGGACCAGGCAGAAACACTGATGCTGCGTTTACTATCTGGGGCCGGAGTCGATGGTCTGTCTGCCATGAAGCGGGTAGATATACGAGAAGATTTAACCATCTGGCGTCCACTTTTGGATATTTCTCGTGAGCAGATTTGCCAATGGGCCGCTGACCTGAATATTCAGAATATTGAAGATCCGAGCAATCAGAATAATGATTATGATCGTGCCTGGGCACGTCAGATTTTGTGGCCGCTATTAAGTGAGCGCTTCCCAAAAATGCAGGCAGCTTTAGCCCGAACCACGGATCTGATGCAGGATGCTCAGGAAATCTTGCAGGATGTGTTGCGACAAGATACAGACGTTTGTATCCAAGATAATATTTTAGACTTATCTAAATTTTCTGAACTGTCTTTAGCACGCCAGCGCCAGCTGCTATCTAACTGGATGAAAGGGGGAGGACAGTATCGGCCTACACTGGATATGGTACAGCGCTTGCAACGTGAAGTCATTCATGTACGTGCAGATGCCCAGGCGGCTTTGCATTGGCAAGGTTTTTATTATGTGCGTTATCAGCAGCTGGTCTATAAGCTCAGTAAAGAAATTTATCTGGCAGGTCAACAGCCATTTTCTGGCGAACAGCAGATGATTTTCAGACTTCAGGATCGTATTGATTTGCCTTCAGGACAGTTTCAGATTCGGTCTGCGGCAATCGGTTTATCATTGGATTTATTGAATCAGCACTTGAAACTGACACAGCGCCAAGGTGGCGAAAAGATTCATTTATGTGGACGTGTCGGTTCTTGGCCACTGAAAAAAGCCATTCAGGATGCGCAAATATTTCCATGGATGCGGCATACAATTCAAATATTAAGCATAGATGATGTTATGCTAGGCGTGTTTACGCCCAAAGGATTTTGGTTGGCTGAATCTGCCTATTGTGAGGTGGAGGGGTGGCAGCCAATTTCAGTCTCTTCAATTTCAGAACACAAAGACGAGCATTAAAAATGAGTGCAGCTTTAAATTGTAATATCAGTTTCATTGGTGGTGGTAACATGGCTCAAGCCTTAATTGGTGGCTTGATTGCACGTGGTTTGCCGGCAACCCGTATTACAGTTTCTGATCCAGTCGAAAAAGTGCGTCTACTGCTTGCTGAAAAAGAAGTGAATGTTACTGATGATAATATTGCTGCAATCAAACATGCCGATATTGTGCTATTTGCGGTGAAGCCACAGGTGCTAGCGGATGTGCTTAAACCGCTGCAAGGTTTGTTGGACGGTAAATTGGTTATTTCCATTGTAGCAGGTGCTGAAATTGCGACTTTGTCTAGCTTACTTGGTACCGATCGTATTGTTCGTGTGATGCCAAATACACCAGCATTAGTACAGACTGGCGCGCATGGTTTATTCGCCAATGCAGACATGAGTACAGCAGACCGTGAGCTGGCGAGTCAGGTTTTAGCTTCAACTGGCCTGACAATTTGGGTAAACTCTGAAGCGCAAATTGATGCTGTAACGGCGGTTTCTGGCTCAGGTCCGGCTTATTTCTTCTATATGATGGAAAGCATGATCCGCGCAGGTGTGAATCTGGGGCTAGATGAGAAAGTGGCGACTGCATTGACCTTGCAAACTGCATTAGGTGCAGCGCAAATGGCAATTACCAGTGCAAATACACCAGCTGAATTACGTAAAAATGTGACTTCACCGAATGGTACGACTCAGGCTGCACTTGAAGTCTTTGATCAGGCCCAGATTTCTCAAAACATTCAGGCAGCTCTGGCTGCTGCTGCAAAACGCAGTCAGGAGCTCGCTCAAGAGCTTAGCGACAGCAGTAAGTAAATTTTCAAATTTAATATTTAGGAACCTTCAGGTATGGGTGCAAATTCTGCGCTAATTTTTGGCATTATCATTAACGTCGCAATTTTGCTCGTATTCTTCCGCTTTTTAATGCAGTTGGCTTCGGTGAGTCCTTACAATCCGGTGGTACTTTCAACTGTAAAGGCCACCAAGATTGTAGATATGTTTAGTCGTATTCTGCCAACTCTGGCGAAGGGTCGGGTAAATACTGCCGCGCTGGCATTATTAGTGGTGCTGTATTTGCTGAAAATTTTTGGCATGATGTATCTTTCTGGTGGTATGCCAAATGGTCCAATTCATCTGTTAATACTGACTTTTGTGACCATGATTCAGGACCTGATCCGTTTCTGTCGTTATCTGATTTTCGCGACCATTATCTTGAGTTGGGTGGTGATGTTTACTCAATCCCGTTCGCCTTATATTGAAGTGGTTCAGGAACTGGCAGAGCCATTATTGGCACCATTCCGTCGTATCATGCCGAATATCGGTATGATCGACCTGTCTCCAATTCTGGCGATTCTGGCACTGATGGTGGTTGATCTGATCATGCGTGAAGTGGCCATGGTGTTGTTGACTGGTTTCTAAGATTTAAGAATATAAAAAAGGACGCTTAGGCGTCCTTTTTTATTTATTATAAATTTCAAAAGAGGTTTTACCTCTTCCTACCTTCTCCTGAGAGGAGAGGTAACTTCTTGGAAATTCATCTCTGAGAAGTAATAGTATTCTTTATCTTAAAAAGAGAAGAAGGAATTAATAAGACTATTCATGGTAATCAAAATTAGGTGTAACTCCCTCTCCCTGGGGGAGAGGGCTAATATAAATCTCCTGAAACCCCTCTGAAAGAGGGGTTCAAAGCACTTTAGTGCGCCTCATCCCAATTCTTGCCTTGGCCCACTTCTACCAGTAAAGGCACAGAGATCTGCACTACAGATTGCATTACTTCAGCCAGCTTAGGTGCCAGCTCATCAGCAATCGCTTCATCAACTTCAAATACCAATTCATCGTGGACTTGCAGCAGCATTTTGGCCTGGTCTTTTGGCAACATCTTGTCGACTTCAATCATTGCCATCTTGATGATATCGGCAGCTGAACCTTGCAGTGGGGCATTGATTGCAGCACGTTCAGCAGCTTTACGTATCATCATATTGCGAGCATCAATATCTGGGGTATACAAACGGCGGCCAAGAATGGTTTCCACGAAGCCCTGTTCCAGCGCAACCTGACGGGTACGCTGCATATATTCATAAATACCCGGATAGCGGTGGAAATACTGCTTGATGTATTCCTGTGATTCCTGGCGGGTAAAACCCAGCTGACGAGTTAAGCCAAATTCGGACATCCCGTAAAGCAGACCGAAGTTTACTGCTTTGGCTTGGCGACGTTGATCATTGGTCACATCTTCCAGGGCAATACCGAGGACTTCTGCCGCGGTACGACGATGGACATCCTGACCGTGAATAAAAGCATCCACCAGCGCATCATCCTGAGACAAATGTGCCATCAGACGTAATTCAATTTGGGAATAATCGGCTGCAAGTAAAATACGACCTTCTGGTGCGACGAAGGCTTTACGGATCTGACGGCCAATTTCTTCACGAATTGGAATATTCTGCAGGTTCGGATCGGTTGAGGATAAACGACCGGTTGCAGTCAGTGCCTGATGATAGCTGGTATGTACACGATGAGTATCATTATTGGCCTGTTTACAGAGCCCATCAGTATAAGTACTTTTCAGCTTGGACAGACCACGGTAGTTCAGGATCAACTCGGCAATTGGATGCTCAAGCTTTTCCAGAATGCTTTCGCTGGTGCTGTACTGACCTGTTGTGGTTTTCTTGCCACCTTTTAGACCCAGCTTATCAAACAGGATTTCACCAACCTGTTTCGGTGAGCTGACATTAAAGGATTCGCCCGCCATTTCTTCAATCTGCTGTTCCAGATTTTTCATGGTTTCAGCAAAGTCACAGCCCAACTGATCCAGGAAAGCCAGATCCAGCTGAATGCCATTTTCTTCCATGCTGGTCAATACACGTGCGACCGGCATTTCAATATTTAGCAGGATGTTGAGCAGCTCTGGATGCACTTTCAGTTTTTCATGCAGCACTTCATACAGACGATAAGTGACATGGGCGTCTTCTGCGGCATAGTGTGCTGCAGTTTCAATATCAATCTGGTTAAAGGTTTTCTGTTTCGCACCTTTACCGGCAATCTGCTCAAAGGTCGTGGTCAGGTGGCTTAAATAAAGCCGTGCTACGTCATCCATACCGTGACGGGTTGCCACTGAGTTCAGCACATAAGACGCCAGCATGGTATCGAAGTACCAGCCTGCCAGCTGGATTCCATGATTTTCTAGGACATGTGCATCATATTTCAGGTGATGGCCAATTTTCTGAATATTGTCGTCTTCCAGAATGGGTTTGATTTGCGCAAGGATGGTTTCACGATTTAACTGTTCAGGCGCATTCTCATAGTCATGTGCCAGCGGTACGTAATAGGCATCCTCTGCATCAAAAGCCACTGAGAAGCCCACGATTTGAGCAATACGATAATCCAGACTGGTGGTTTCAGTATCAAAAGCAAAACGTTTGGCAGTATTTAAACGATTAAATAAAGCATCCCAATCTGCCTGATTCAGCACGGTGTGATAAGTCGCCTGTCCCAGTTGATCATCGCTGCTGGTCAATGACGCATGATCTTCTTCTATTGGCGCTACAGGTTTGGTTGTAATCGACTGAGCTACTTGCTTGTAATTGCTATTGTTTGGATTGTTTGGATGATCCAGAGATTGCAGTTGGTTACGGAATTCAAGCTCGGTATAGAGTTCGCGTAGTTTGGCAACATTTGGCTCAGCAAGTTTTAAATCATCATAACCAAAGCTCAAATCCAAATCGATCACAATACTGGCCAGTTGATGATCCAGCGTAATGCCTTCCACATTGTCTTTGATATTTTGTCCGACTTTGCCTTTGATCTTGTCGACATTTTCCAGAATGCCACCAATTGAGCCATATTCATTCAGTAATTTGGCTGCGGTTTTGGCACCGACGCCAGGTACACCCATAATACCGTCTGAGGCATCGCCCATGAGGGTCAGGTAATCGATAATCTGATTTGGCCAGACCCCAAACTTTTCAAATACACCATTTACATCGAGTGGCTTTTCTTTAAAGCTGTCTTCCAGGGTTACTTTTTCTGTCACCAGCTGGGCCATATCTTTATCGCCCGTAGAGATCAGTACTTGATGACCCATGGCTTCAGCACGTTTTGCCAGTGTGCCGATAATATCATCGGCTTCTGCGCCTGGCAGGGCGTGTAGTGGAATTCCTAAGGCTTTGATCAATGCGTGCAGATAGGGAATTTGCTCGGCAAGCTCGCTCGGCATGCTTGGGCGGTCACCCTTATAAATTGGTGACAGTTCATGACGAAAAGTGGGTTCAGGGGTATCGAAAATCACCGCCATATGTGTAGGCTGGACACGGCGCATCAGTTTTTGAATGGCAGAAATTGCACCACGAATTGCATTGGTGTGTAAACCGGTTGACGTGGTTAACGGTGGCAGTGCGTGAAAGGCACGAAATAAAAAGTAAGAGCCATCGACCAAGACAAATGGTGGCATGTATTCAATTCCTTATTCAAATAATAGCGTTATTGTACGTGATTTTTAGCGTGCCCGCTGAGCAAGTCTGTGGCAACAGCTTAGCGAATAATGACCGAAGATGAAATAACCGGCAGCGGCATGTTGTATGATGGAGTGGTATGGGACTGGAAAATATAAGAATGACAACAGGGCAAAATGAATTACGCATGATGTGGCTGATCAGCCTGGTGATTGTAGGCTTGAGTGCCTGGTATCTGGATTACGAGATTGTCAGCTATTTATGTGGGCTCGGTTTTCTGATAAGTGTAATGCAGTATGTCAATGCAGTGCAGCAGTCACTTGAAGAGATCACTGCTGAACATCAGTTGTCTATTTCTGGTTATTCTAAAGTTCCATTATATATTTCTTCCCTGATTGCCATTGTGGGAGGTGTCATCGACCTGAAATGGTTGATGGGGCTGGGCGTCACGGCCTGGATTTTCTTCCTGTTTCGATGGTTGAAACGAATAGAGCTGTCATTGCAACAGTTGCAGCATCGTATTCACTCGGTGCCAAGTCAGGACACTTCAAATTCTCAGCCAGTTCCACTGCCAGCCTTTCAGCAGCCGGCTCAAGTTGATCATGCTTCACCGGATTTAATTGATCAGATCCAGCGCTGGATTTTTCAAGGCAATCCGGTGCTTAAAGCTGCAATCGGGATTCTGGTTGTCGGGATTATCCTGTTACTACGTTTTGCAACGGAGCATTGGCAAATCAGTCTGGCAATGAAATTGGGCCTGATTGCTTTGGCAAGTATGGCTGTTGCTGGGCTGGGCTATTGGTTGATCGAGAAAAACCGCAGTTTTGCGCTGGCACTTGAGGGTCTGGGATTAAGTGCGCTGTTTCTGACCTTATTCTTTGCCTATTACAATCTGGTCATTCCTGGTCTGTTGATGGCATCAGTGCTATTTGTGCTGATTATGGCCATGACGCTATATCTCAGTTTTAAGCAGAATAGTTTTGAATTGACGGTGATGGCGCTGTTAATTGCCTATATTGCACCATTTACTTTGCCTGTACGGGATGCCACAGCTGTAGAGCTGATTGCTTATTATCTGGTCATTAATATCGGAGTAGCAACGCTGACCAGCTTAAAACCCTGGAAGACGCTGAATCAGATTGCCTTTTTGGTCACTGCGATTTTTGGGGGAATCTATGCGCTGATTCATGGCTACACTTCTGAACGCTATAGCATGACTGGCTTGATTCTGGCACATAGTGCTGTGTTTATCTGGCTGGGATTTCGTTTTAGTCAGTTACTCGCTAAAGATGACCTGAGCAGGTTCCAGCTCAAGCCGATTCTGGACATTGCCCTGATTTTTGCCGCGCCAATTACAGCCTATATTTTCCTGTATCTGATTCATTTTAATGAACGTACATGGCAGGCAGGACTGAGCCTGATTTATGCCGCAGTATTCGCAGTTTGCTGGTTAGGATCGCGGCGTAGTCATACCCTGAATATCATTGCCAATAGCTATCTCAGTCTGATGCTGATTTTTATTGCCCTGATTCCACCAATTTTGTTGGAAAGTGAATGGAGCGTAGTGGGTTGGGCCGTAGAAGGCGTCTTAATTTATTTCTGGGCTTTGGAAAAGAATCTCAAAGTTGGGCAATATTTGAGTATGGGCTTACTGATCATGGCTGGGCTGAGCAGTCTGTATTATCTTGTTGAGCTGAATCCAACACCACGACACATCTTCTGGATACTGAGTGGCTGTTATCTGGCGGTGCTCCTGATTAGCCAGTTCAAAAAGCATTATATCCAGCAACTAGATGGGCTGAGTACTGGCTTCTTGAGCTTACTCAGTTTCTCAGCCAGCCTGATGCTGTTTGCCTTATTGGAAGACGAGTTCAGTTCACCAGATGCCCATATTTATAGTCTGGCTACGGTTGCACTGATTTTTGCTGTTCTTAATGAAATTATCTTCAGAAAAAATCAGGACTGGAGCTGGCTGGTGCCAAAATGGTGTGGCTTAACGCCATTGGTTTTTGCTGGTGTGGTTCTAGCAATTGATCAGAGTGAAAATGGTGTACTGATTTGGGAGAGTCAATTTGCCCGGATTATCTTTGGGTTATCAACCTTATTGTTAGCCTGGCAATGGCTGCGACCAGCCTCAGGCTTGTTGCTTTCAAAAGAATGGGTGAGTTTGGGAGCTCTAGTGAGTCTGACTCTGGCAAGCCTATGTCTGATTCCGAGTATGCCCTATATCAGTATGGTGATTTTGCCATTAGGTCTGTGTTTCTGGTCTTATAAACAATCTGCGGACTCTGCTTGGCCAATGCTGTGGCAAGGCAACAGTAGCTTGATTCTGATGGCAGCCTGGTTGTTGTGTTCACAGCTGCTCAGTCAGCAGGCCTTTAAGTTCTATTTGCTTCCTATTTTAAATCCTTTTGATCTGGTGAGTATCGCCATGTTGGTCAGCTTCATCTGGATGTTGCTGCAGCAGATTAGGGCAGGTCGAGATAAAGGAATGATGGCAGTACTCATGGTACTGAGTTTACTTTGGTTATTCAGCTATATTGTATTGCGTGCCTTACATATGTATTTAGGAACACCGTTGAACAGTTTGGAAGTGTGGAGTAATGCCACAGTCCAGTTGAGCTTGACCATTCTATGGGTGCTATTGGCTTTTGCAACGATGTGGATTGCGGCATTGAAAGCCCTGAAACCGATGTGGATTCTGGGTGGTAGTATTCTGGTGATTGTAACCTTAAAACTGGTGCTGTTTGATCTGTCTCATATCGGGACCTTAACTCGAGTATTATCCTTCTTGCTGGCAGGAGGGGTGATGTTATTGATTGCTTATGTTGCACCAATGCCGGATGGGGAGAAAAGGGTTTGAATCTAAATTAACTCATTTGAGCATTAATTTAATCTCCCCAAACCCTGGACACGCTTTAAGCGATGTGCAAGGAAAAGAGCGGCTTTTGATGACAGTTCCTTCCTTTGTAAAGGGAGGTTAGGAGGAATTTAGAAAAAAGTTATTTTAAATCCGGCTCCCTCTTCAATTCCTTCTCATTGGCATATTGATCAACATCTTCATTTTCCAGCGGACGTGCAAGCGGATGATCTACAAAGCCCATTTTTGGTACAGGAATCTCAATATGATTTTCCAGGAAACCATTACGAATGCGTTCCTGCATTTCATCACGAACTTTTAAAAAGTTTTCACCTTGACACCAGACTGCAAACAGCAATTCAATGGATGATTCCCGGAAAGCAGTTACTGTCACAGCCGGTTTCGGATCGGCAAGTACCATTGGATATTTGTTTGCCACATCCAGCAGTACTTCACGAACCTTGATAATGTCTTCATGGAAATTAATCGCCAACGTGATCGGAATTCGCCGGATCGGAAATTTGGACAGGTTATGTACCGGGGCACGGATCAGTTGCTCATTCGGCAACCGGACATAGATATTATCCTGGGTTAATAATTTGACTGAGAGCAGGTCAATCGAAATGACTTCGCCTTCAATGGTATGCCCACGAATCAGGGTAATCTGAATGGTATCACCAACTTCAAAAGAGCCTTCACCAATCAGGAACATACCGCTGATCAGGTTGGAGGCTGAGGTCTGAGATGCGAAACCCAGTGCAACTGTCAAAATACCTGCTGCACCTAAGAAGACACTGAGCTTAAAGCCAGCTTCCTTTAAGCTGGCCATGACAAACAGCAGGAAAATGAAGTAGAAAATCCCACGACGCCAGACCATTTGCTGATGGGCATTAAAGCGTAGGCCAATCGTCCGGATAAAGGCATTCGAGAAAAAACGTGCAATTAAAAAGCCAATAAAACACAGTACGATTGCGACAGCAATTTCTGTCAGCCGATCAGTATTAATACTGGTAAATACGCCTTTCAGGCTATTGGTGACTTCAGCAGAAATACTTGAGTTTGCCATTAGCCGTCCTTAAAAGAATGAATCAAACATATTGAACAGGTTGCCTGCGGGGTCACGTGGTGGATGCAGATAGTCCACTTCACCAGCATGCGGTGGCGTACGATTTTCAATCCGAATTCGAGGTGGACGATCCAGACCTTCATGCAGGACTTTAATTTGCGAGGTCCAAAGACGTCCCGTACTGGCACTGAAAAATAACGGTAAGGCAGGTACGGGTACATTCATGCGGTCAAAGCGCAGTTGCTGATTACTGGTATTGTGGAATTCAATTGGGGTTACAGCACGAAATGCACGCGGTGTCAGCTGTTTTAGCTCAGTACGACCATCGACTGCTGTGGCATAACAAATTTCCCCAGAACGATGATTCGGGCCAAACCAGGTATCTTTGGGTAGAATTACCGGGACATCAAAAATTGGATCTCGCTGTCCATCGACAAAACCTGCAATCCACAGTGGCGTACTGATATATAAGGTTCCGCGTTGCCCGGCAGGAATATAAATAGGATCGACAGGTTTAATCACTACAGAACGATCTGCCAGACGAGGCATGAGTTGCAGTTTACTTTTGGTGGACTTGAACATATAGCGTTCAATTTTCACTGGCTGAGGAAAGGCAAAATGGGGATCTTCGATTTGGTGCCATTTCTGCTCATAGTCAAACTGTACCACAGGGCGGTAATACTCCAGACGCCATTCCTGCAAGCCACGTGTCAGACGGAACAGCAGCGAACCAAATTGCCAGGCTTTGGACTCATTTATTTCAAAATTCTGTTCCCCCCACCAATGAATAGAGGGCTGAGCAGAGGAAAAATCAACTTGATCTTGTAGCAATGCGGCTGTCCTTTCGTACTAAATCTTTCTAAACATACTTCACGCTGTCATGTGCTTAGAGTACACTCAATTTAAATTTTTTCACTATTATTATAATTCTACGATGCAAGTACTGAAACAATTACAAATCCCTTATAGTTTTGCCAAACGCCATGGGGTGTTGTTGCGTTATGAAGGGGATCAGGTCTTTATCGTCCGTCGTGATAATACCTCGATGCTTGCATTGCAGGAAGCACGCCGTTTTTTAGGCCATCCTGCCCAGTATCAGCTCTGCAATGATCACGAATTTAGCCAATTACTCAGTAGCAGTTTCGCTGGAGACAGTGGCGAATCACAACAAGTCGCAGCTGGTCTGGAAGACCATCCAGATCTGCTTAGTCTGGCCGATTCTGTCCCGGAAGCTGAAGATTTAATGGATCAGGAAGATGATGCGCCGATTGTCCGTCTGATCAATGCCTTACTTTCAGAAGCAATCCGTGTGGGTGCTTCCGATATTCATATTGAATCCTTTGAGAAGAAACTTTCAGTCCGTTTGCGGGTCGATGGTCAGTTACGCGAAATTGTACAGCCACGCCGTGAACTGGCACCGCTGTTAGTCTCGCGGATTAAAGTCATGGCCAAGCTGGATATTGCGGAAAAACGTATTCCCCAAGACGGTCGTATTTCGTTGCGCCTAGCAGGGCGTGAAGTCGATGTCCGTGTTTCTACCTTGCCATCTTCGTATGGTGAGCGCGTAGTGATGCGTCTATTGGACAAACAGGCCGGTCGTCTGAACATGATCCATTTGGGTCTAATGAATAATGATTATGATCGCCTCAAGACTTTGGTGCATCGTCCACACGGCATTATTTTAGTCACTGGCCCCACTGGTTCGGGTAAAACGACGACACTTTATGCAGCACTTTCCGATCTGAATGATGGTTCTAAAAATATCCTGACTGCGGAAGATCCGGTCGAGTATCAATTGGAAGGCATTGGGCAGACACAGGTAAATACTAAAGTGGATATGACCTTTGCCCGTGCTTTAAAAGCGATGCTACGTCAGGATCCCGATGTCGTCATGGTGGGTGAGATTCGTGACCTGGAAACAGCAGAAATAGCAGTACAGGCTTCTTTAACAGGTCATCTGGTTTTATCAACCCTGCATACCAATACTGCAATTGGTGCAGTAACCCGTCTTAAAGACATGGGGATTGAACCTTTCTTATTATCCAGTTCACTGATCGGGGTGGTTGCCCAGCGTTTGGTACGTACTCTCTGTTCGCATTGTGCAACTTGGCATGTAGCAGATGAATTCGAACAAGGTCTGTTTGCCCATGTCCATAATGGGACACAATTAGAATTACCACAGCCAAAAGGTTGTGAACGCTGCTCACATACTGGCTTTACTGGTCGAACTGCGATCTATGAAATTGTCCCGATGGATGATCATATGCGCCGTCTGATTCATGGTAATGCACCAGAATACGAGTTAGAAAGCTACGCACGTCAACAATCTGGTTCTATTCGTGACGATGGCTTACGTAAAGTGCTGGCAGGGAAGACGACAGTGGAAGAAGTACTGCGTGTCACCAATGAAGCAGCAGAACTAGCTTAATGATAGAACTATTAAAAAGTAGCCAGTTGAGCTGCTTTTTTATAGCTTACCACAAGCTGATAATTTTCTTCATGAGTTGGGCGCGCAATGGAGCGGTTGGGTTGCCGGCATTGCGTTGAGTCTCATTTTTATAAAAATTTTGCCAGGTTTTCGCTATTTCTACAGTTAAACCCGCCTGTTTCATCTTTTCAACATCAGCTTTACTGACATGATTTAAACGTGTTTCTGCATCTTGAGGGCCTGTGCCCCAGCCAATTACACCTTGACCAAACTCAGGCAGGCTCATGTTATGCGGTGTAGGAGGGATAGCGAGTCGATCAATATCTGGATTCACCAAGGATTTGACTTGAGGGCGAATTTTTTCAGAAACTTGCACATCTGCAAAAGAGGAGATAGGGATACTTAAAAACAATGTGCTGAGGAGAAGAGGTTTTAACATTAAAATAAACCCAACAATAAATGTAAATAAGAATCATTATATATAACTATCTGTCTAATTGTTATCTTTTTGAAATAGGAAGATGAAAACAGTATTTAAAAAACTGAAGACCCGCCGGCTAAAAATTGAATTTTTACACTGGATCAAGACTATCCTGAAAACAGATTTTCCAGGATAGCGTCTACTGAGCCTTAAGTAATCACATTTAGCGTGACATCAATATTATTACGAGTAGCATTAGAATATGGGCAGACAATGTGCGCAGCATCCACCAGTTTTTGAGCTTCGTCCTGATCCATACCTTCTAGATGAACATTTAGGGTAACTTTAATACCAAAGCCAGTTGGGATCGGACCAATCCCTACCTCACCTTCAATATAAGCCTCTTTACTCATATTCAGTTTGTCTCGATTAGCCACAAATTTCATAGCCCCTAAAAAACAGGCTGAATAGCCAGCGGCAAAGAGCTGTTCAGGATTGGTACCACCGCCTGGACCACCCATTTCCTTTGGTACTGCGAGTTGTATATCCAGCAATTGATCATCCGTAGTAACCCGACCATCGCGGCCACCTGTTGCTTTGGCATGGGCGGTATAGACAGTTTTTTCTAATGACATGATATGAATCCCTGTTATTTTTTCATGGAGTTTCTATGCTCGATGATTTTTAAACAGGAATAAGCAGGGATTTTGTTATTTTATGCAGGAAAATCGCAAACTTTAAAACTGAATCAATTTGCGATGTTGCATCAATGGCATGGACTCACGGACTTTATGCTGTTCATTTAAATCAAAATCTACCGTGATCAGCTGAGCACCTTCCGCATGTACCATATCCAGTACCTGACCGCGGCTATTGGTGGCTGCAGTATGTCCCCAAGTCTGACGTTTTTCTCCATGCCAGCCCTGTTGTGCAGCGCCAAGCACAGCACACTGAGTATCCATGGCACGTGCTTGTAGAAGTAACTGCCAATGCATTTGACCCGTGGTATAGGTAAAAGCAGAAGGGGCAGTCAGAATATTGGCGCCTTGTTGACGTAAAGTCAGTGCCAATTCAGGGAAACGCAGGTCATAACACACCATCAAGCCAATGTTGCCAAATGGGGTTTTCGCAACCACGACCTCTGTGCCTGGTTCAAAGAATTTGGACTCCTGATAGCCACCGACAGCATCACCAACTTGCACATCGAATAAATGAATCTTGTCATAACGTGCTTCAGTACGTTCCGGGCTAATGCACAGGCTTACCGTACGGACACGACCATCTTCAATCACTGAACCATCCGGGCGATATGGACAAGGCAGGGTGCCAGCAATAATCCAGATCTGATGTTGATGTGCCAGTTTTTCGAGGCGTTGCTGAATGTCTTCAAACTGCGCCGCAGTTTCGCGTTGTTTTCCGGCAGCAAAGCAGACAAAATTTTCAGGAAAGACGATCAGTTCAGCACCATTGGTTTTACTCTGCTGAATCAAGGATTCTATCGTTCTGAAATTGTCTTCAATTTCATTCTGAGAATTCATTTGTACAACAGAGAGTAAAGTCATCGTTTCCTTCCTGGAAAATTAAGATTAAATATTGGGTTCGGACACCTTATCGAGATTGTCCTGTTCTTTTTGCAGCTGTTTAACCAAAGGTTCGAACATATTTTTGTTGCTTTCATTGAGTTTCATCAATGTCTTATGAGCATCCAGGACCGTAGTGAGCATATTACGATGCGTTACATGCTCTTCGATAAGGGCACGGGTGCACACATGCGAATCTCCACAATAGTTCAGGATTACAAATACCTGTCCCAGACCCATACTATTGGCCAGGGTTGTAATATCTGAATTGGTAGAAAGCATGACAGCCTGGATATGATGCACTTGTTTCAGTTTCAGACCCAGTTTCGCAAGAACGCCGAGTACAGTACTGTCAATAAAACTGGTTTCAGTTAAATCAACGATCGCACCAACGACATTATCTTGCTGTTCAATTTTGTTCAGTAACTTATCTAGACTTATGCAAGATTGTGCACGCACTTCGCCAATAAGCTTAAAAATATGCGTTCCGTTCAAACTTGCATATTCAACATGACCTGTTGACATATAAATGCCATTTGCAGAGAAGGATATTAAATTATCCCATAGGGTAGTTTGATACTCAAGTAGCTGAAGGTCTGAGTTAATTTAAGTATCTATTAAAGCAATAATTATATTACTAATTCATACGTATGAAGCTAAGGAAGGCAATATCGTCTGCCACATGCTCCGGCGCTTGAAAAGATTGATTTTGCAAGTGATAGACCAGCTGTGCAAACTGTTCATTCAAACCGCCATCAAAGGGTTCCAGGGCACCATCCGAACATAAAATGAATCGGGCATGACGTTTCAGGATGAATTCCTGTTCATCTACTTCCAGTTCTTCGGTCAGCCCGAGTGGAAAACTGCTAGTCGATAAAATTTTGGGTGCCTGATTGGGTTCAAAAATAATAGGCGGTGGATAATGCCCGGCACTGGACCAGCGCACCACATGAGTTTCAAGGTTTAAAACCCCGGCAATCATGGTGATATGTTTTTCAATATTTTCTTGAACCAGCATACCATTCAGCTTTTTGATCAGTTCACGTGGCGATTTGGAACGGCCATGAAAAGCTGCCATCCATGAGGTAAGTAAACTACTGGTGACACCATGTCCAGACACATCAGCTAGATAGAACATCACTTCTTTGTCGCTAATTTTCCAGTAATCGTACCAATCACCAGAAAGATAAGCGGAAGGCTGAAAATATGTTTCTACCTGATAGTTCAGAAGCTCAATCGGGTTAGGAAGCAATCTTTGTTGTAACTCTGCTGCGGAAGGTAAGTCGCGACTATCCTGGTTTCTTTTATATTGCGCATCAATTTTTTGTAAAGCGAGGAGAGGCTGAGCTGGAAGTTTGTTCCAGATCCACCCGGCAAGAGCACCTTGCTCCCAGGCTTGAGATAGTTCAGCTCCTTCATTTTCCAAAGCCAAGACAATGGTAGGAAAATTCCATTGGTATTTCAAATAGTCATGCACATCAGAAATTGCAAGAATAGTCTGATCATACAACTCATGATCTTCAAGACCAATCATCTGCACATCTGGAAGCGTGTCAAGGACTTGATCAAGATAAGGAACATCACGAGTCGGCTGAATAAAATACATAAGGAAATGAACTAATCCCAAATTTGTTTATTAGATGTACTATAACAAGCTATTGATTACCGGCGAATCTTTTTCACCGATAATCTTGCTGAAATTATTTACTTAAAAGGTTGGTTCTGTCGAATCGCTCTGATCTTCATCAAACTCATCTTCAAATTCATCATCTATATCAGTGAATAGACTCTCAGATTCCACGCCTTTCTTTTCAGCAATTGCATAACTGGTACGTTGCAGATAAATGTCACGAATCTGTGCATAACGATCACCAGTCAATACCCCTTCGACGTCCAGTATTTCAGAACGAGTGTCGATAACACGCAAAGACTGGTCACTCCAGTAAAGTCCGTCATTATCATCAAGAATATATTTTTGTGGACGAGCCTGGCTATCTACAGCGCTACCAATTACCCCGCGGACAGAGCTTGGACCTAAAAGTGGCAGCATGATATAAGGGCCAGAAGGCACTCCATAATAACCTAAAGTAATTCCCAGCCTTTCATCTTCATGACTCAAGCCCAAGCGACGGGCAGGATCTGCCAAACCTAGAGTCGTTAGAGTATTAATGGTAAAGCGGCCTAGGGACTTGGCAGCCCGTGCAGGACGACCTTGAATTAACTGGTTGACTACATTCCAGGGTTCACCCAGGTTATTACGGAACTGGGTATAGCTGCCGCGAACATCTTTCGGAACCTTTTCCACATATTGTACGGCTACAGGTCGTAACACGTTGCGGTCAATGACATCGTTAAATTGATAGATCTTTCTATTTAGTGGCTGAAAGGGATCTTTAACTTCTTCAGCCTGTGCTGCTCTGGCATCGACCTTCAATTGTGTCTGTAATTGTTGCGCCCTATTGGAAATTTTTGTTCTAAGGGGCGTTTTTTCAGGCTCATTTTCTAGATTTTCCACATCGGTAGTCACCTCAGCAAAAACCTGTGCGGTTGAGGCTAAAGAAAATAAACATAGAGTTAAGTAAATAGAACGATGCATAAGGTAACCTGAGGCCTTTTCCGGGTAAGTAGCACTACTTATTAATATGAAAATAATAAACGTTATATTCAGGAATAAACATCATTTAAGCAAATTTGTATAAAAAATGAAGGAAAACACACGAAAAGATTAAAAAATACACATGTGGAGAGATTTTTTTAAAAAAGGTGTTGCAAGGCATCTGAAATACTGTAGAATGCACATCCATCGGCGGTGATGAAGATTAAAACTTCTGATAAAACAGTAACTTAGTTGAGTTAGGTTTTATTTGATAAGTTTAAAAATAATCTGATTTACTGGTTGACTTTCTAGAGATAGAGAGTAATATAGCCGACCTAGCTTGATGCTGACGAAGCATTGAGAAGATCATTAAGAGATTATGAAGAACAACTTGTGTGGATTTTTACTGGTTGATTGATCGAAATTATTTTCATTGATTAATGGTAGAAATTACTCGAAGTTTATTTGAGAAATTGATGTCAGAAAATTGATGAGCCAGATTTGGTGTTTTGAATAAAGCACTATTGATTTTAAACTGAAGAGTTTGATCATGGCTCAGATTGAACGCTGGCGGCAGGCTTAACACATGCAAGTCGAGCGGGG
>NZ_KB850094.1:781825-962580 GCF_000369585.1 Acinetobacter sp. CIP 101934
GAGACACGGCCCAGACTCCTACGGGAGGCAGCAGTGGGGAATATTGGACAATGGGCGGAAGCCTGATCCAGCCATGCCGCGTGTGTGAAGAAGGCCTTTTGGTTGTAAAGCACTTTAAGCGAGGAGGAGGCTCCTTTAGTTAATACCTAAAGTGAGTGGACGTTACTCGCAGAATAAGCACCGGCTAACTCTGTGCCAGCAGCCGCGGTAATACAGAGGGTGCGAGCGTTAATCGGATTTACTGGGCGTAAAGCGTGCGTAGGCGGCTTTTTAAGTCGGATGTGAAATCCCTGAGCTTAACTTAGGAATTGCATTCGATACTGGAAAGCTAGAGTATGGGAGAGGATGGTAGAATTCCAGGTGTAGCGGTGAAATGCGTAGAGATCTGGAGGAATACCGATGGCGAAGGCAGCCATCTGGCCTAATACTGACGCTGAGGTACGAAAGCATGGGGAGCAAACAGGATTAGATACCCTGGTAGTCCATGCCGTAAACGATGTCTACTAGCCGTTGGGGCCTTTGAGGCTTTAGTGGCGCAGCTAACGCGATAAGTAGACCGCCTGGGGAGTACGGTCGCAAGACTAAAACTCAAATGAATTGACGGGGGCCCGCACAAGCGGTGGAGCATGTGGTTTAATTCGATGCAACGCGAAGAACCTTACCTGGCCTTGACATACTAAGAACTTTCCAGAGATGGATTGGTGCCTTCGGGAACTTAGATACAGGTGCTGCATGGCTGTCGTCAGCTCGTGTCGTGAGATGTTGGGTTAAGTCCCGCAACGAGCGCAACCCTTTTCCTTATTTGCCAGCGGGTCATGCCGGGAACTTTAAGGATACTGCCAGTGACAAACTGGAGGAAGGCGGGGACGACGTCAAGTCATCATGGCCCTTACGGCCAGGGCTACACACGTGCTACAATGGTCGGTACAAAGGGTTGCTACCTCGCGAGAGGATGCTAATCTCAAAAAGCCGATCGTAGTCCGGATCGCAGTCTGCAACTCGACTGCGTGAAGTCGGAATCGCTAGTAATCGCGGATCAGAATGCCGCGGTGAATACGTTCCCGGGCCTTGTACACACCGCCCGTCACACCATGGGAGTTTGTTGCACCAGAAGTAGGTAGTCTAACCGCAAGGAGGACGCTTACCACGGTGTGGCAGATGACTGGGGTGAAGTCGTAACAAGGTAGCCGTAGGGGAACCTGCGGCTGGATCACCTCCTTAACGAAAGATTGACGATTGGTAAGAATCCACAACAAGTTGTTCTTCATGACGATGTATCTGAGGGTCTGTAGCTCAGTTGGTTAGAGCACACGCTTGATAAGCGTGGGGTCACAAGTTCAAGTCTTGTCAGACCCACCACTACTGACGAAGCAAGCAATTGCAGAGTAAAGCAGAAAATCAGAACATTGAATCCTATATGATAAGCTGGGGACTTAGCTTAGTTGGTAGAGCGCCTGCTTTGCACGCAGGAGGTCAGGAGTTCGACTCTCCTAGTCTCCACCACTCATTGCGATGCAATGAGTTAAACATTAAGCAAACGGTTTGATAGCTTATAGAGCTTAGTGATTAAGTTGCGTATAATGCGCGGCATTGTTATTAAGCTCTGTGATTTATCACAGTTGACTGTAGTCCGACGAGGATACAGTGAATCATTAACAGAATATATTTGAGTTGAAATAATTTGTTCAAACTCGTTTCAAGTAGGCAACTACAAGAAATGAGTTCTAGCGATTAAACTGAATCAAGCGTTTTGGTATATGAATCTAATTGAAGCTGTACGGTGCTTAAATGCACAAGACGCCAACTGTATGAGAGTGATGATTTATCATCATAATCTGTTGCTAACCTAACTTGTAAGGGTTAACGACTGTTTGGGGTTGTATAGTCAAGTAATTAAGTGCATGTGGTGGATGCCTTGGCAGTCAGAGGCGAAGAAAGACGTGATAGCCTGCGAAAAGCTCCGGGGAGGCGGCAAATATCCTGTGATCCGGAGATGTCTGAATGGGGAAACCCACCTGGTATAAGCCAGGTATCGTATGATGAATACATAGTCATGCGAGGCGAACGGAGGGAAGTGAAACATCTCAGTACCTCTAGGAAAAGAAATCAATTGAGATTCCCTCAGTAGCGGCGAGCGAACGGGGAACAGCCCATTAAGTCATATCAGTTTTAGTGGAATGCTCTGGGAAGTGCAACCATAGTGGGTGATAGTCCTGTACACGAAAGGGCTGATATGATGATGTCGAGTAGGGCGAGGCACGTGAAACCTTGTCTGAATATGGGGGGACCATCCTCCAAGGCTAAATACTCCTGACTGACCGATAGTGAACCAGTACCGTGAGGGAAAGGCGAAAAGAACCCCTGTGAGGGGAGTGAAATAGATCCTGAAACCGCATGCATACAAGCAGTGGGAGCCACGTCATGCGGTGACTGCGTACCTTTTGTATAATGGGTCAGCGACTTATATTCAGTAGCGAGGTTAACCGTATAGGGGAGCCGTAGGGAAACCGAGTCTTAATAGGGCGTTTAGTTGCTGGGTATAGACCCGAAACCGGGTGATCTATCCATGAGCAGGTTGAAGGTTAGGTAACACTGACTGGAGGACCGAACCCACTGTCGTTGAAAAGCCAGGGGATGACTTGTGGATAGGGGTGAAAGGCTAATCAAACTCGGTGATAGCTGGTTCTCCCCGAAAGCTATTTAGGTAGCGCCTCGGACGAATACCATTGGGGGTAGAGCACTGTTTCGGCTAGGGGGTCATCCCGACTTACCAAACCGATGCAAACTCCGAATACCAATGAGTACTATCCGGGAGACAGACTGCGGGTGCTAACGTCCGTAGTCAAGAGGAAAACAATCCAGACCGCCAGCTAAGGCCCCTAAATTATAGTTAAGTGGGAAACGATGTGGGAAGGCATAGACAGCTAGGAGGTTGGCTTAGAAGCAGCCACCCTTTAAAGAAAGCGTAATAGCTCACTAGTCGAGTCGGCCTGCGCGGAAGATGTAACGGGGCTAAAACTATATGCCGAAGCTGCGGATTTGCAATTTATTGCAAGTGGTAGGGGAGCGTTCTGTAAGCCGATGAAGGTGGATTGAGAAGTCTGCTGGAGGTATCAGAAGTGCGAATGCTGACGTGAGTAACGACAAAGCGGGTGAAAAACCCGCTCGCTGAAAGACCAAGGGTTCCAGTCCAACGTTAATCGGGGCTGGGTGAGTCGACCCCTAAGGCGAGGCCGAGAGGCGTAGTCGATGGGAAATTGGTTAATATTCCAATACTTCTGTTTAATGCGATGAGAGGACGGAGAAGGTTAAGTCAGCCTGGCGTTGGTTGTCCAGGTGGAAGGTTGTAGGCATGTATCTTAGGCAAATCCGGGGTACTCTATGCTGAGAACTGATAGCAAGCTGTACTTGTACAGTGAAGTGGCTGATACCATACTTCCAGGAAAAGTCTCTAAGCTTCAGTTAAACAGGAATCGTACCCGAAACCGACACAGGTGGTCAGGTCGAGTAGACCAAAGCGCTTGAGAGAACTCTGCTGAAGGAACTAGGCAAAATGGTACCGTAACTTCGGGAGAAGGTACGCTGCCGGCGGTGATAGGACTTGCTCCTTGAGCTGTTGGCAGCCTCAGAAACCAGGCCCCTGCAACTGTTTATTAAAAACATAGCACTCTGCAAACACGAAAGTGGACGTATAGGGTGTGATGCCTGCCCGGTGCTGGAAGGTTAATTGATGTGGTTAGCGCAAGCGAAGCTATTGATCGAAGCCCCAGTAAACGGCGGCCGTAACTATAACGGTCCTAAGGTAGCGAAATTCCTTGTCGGGTAAGTTCCGACCTGCACGAATGGCATAATGATGGGGGCGCTGTCTCCAGCAGAGGCTCAGTGAAATCGAAATCGCCGTGAAGATGCGGTGTACCCGCGGCTAGACGGAAAGACCCCGTGAACCTTTACTGCAGCTTGACATTGAACTTTGATCTTACTTGTGTAGGATAGGTGGGAGGCTTTGAAGTGGCGACGCTAGTTGCCATGGAGCCGTCCTTGAAATACCACCCTGGTAATATTGAGGTTCTAACTCTGTCCCGTTATCCGGGACGAGGACCATGTCTGGTGGGTAGTTTGACTGGGGCGGTCTCCTCCTAAAGAGTAACGGAGGAGTACGAAGGTGCGCTCAGCGTGGTCGGAAATCACGCGTAGAGTATAAAGGCAAAAGCGCGCTTAACTGCGAGACCCACAAGTCGAGCAGGTACGAAAGTAGGTCTTAGTGATCCGGTGGTTCTGTATGGAAGGGCCATCGCTCAACGGATAAAAGGTACTCTGGGGATAACAGGCTGATACCGCCCAAGAGTTCATATCGACGGCGGTGTTTGGCACCTCGATGTCGGCTCATCTCATCCTGGGGCTGAAGCAGGTCCCAAGGGTATGGCTGTTCGCCATTTAAAGAGGTACGCGAGCTGGGTTTAGAACGTCGTGAGACAGTTCGGTCCCTATCTACCGTGGGCGCTGGAAATTTGAGAGGATCTGCTCCTAGTACGAGAGGACCAGAGTGGACGAACCTCTGGTGTACCGGTTGTGACGCCAGTCGCATCGCCGGGTAGCTATGTTCGGAAGGGATAACCGCTGAAAGCATCTAAGCGGGAAGCCTACCTCAAGATAAGATTTCCCTGTGACTTTATGTCACCTAAAGAGCCGTTGAAGACTACGACGTTGATAGGTTGGATGTGGAAGTGTAGCGATACATGAAGCTGACCAATACTAATTGCTCGTGAGGCTTGACTATACAACACCCAAACAGTTGTTGTATAAAAGCTCAATTGATTCGATATTAAGCAAAACAGCTTGATTTAGTGAACGCTAAAGAACAAACTACTGCAACTCAGATATTTCTATTAATGAAC
Organism: Acinetobacter sp. CIP 101934; assembly: GCF_000369585.1. Classification (NCBI taxonomy): domain Bacteria; kingdom Pseudomonadati; phylum Pseudomonadota; class Gammaproteobacteria; order Moraxellales; family Moraxellaceae; genus Acinetobacter; species Acinetobacter sp. CIP 101934. The sequence continues at coordinate 786,721 of NZ_KB850094.1, forward strand.
GATGTTCAAAACACTGTTTTGAACGAGTGCAAGATTTGACCAAGCATTGGCATCTAAATAAGACCAAACGCAAAGTCATAAACAGTTGTGCTGGCGACCATAGCAAGAGTGAACCACCTGATCCCTTCCCGAACTCAGAAGTGAAACCTCTTAGCGCTGATGGTAGTGTGGGGTTTCCCATGTGAGAGTAAGTCATCGCCAGCTCATTATTCTAAACACCCCCTGTCAAATGACAGGGGGTGTTTTTTTATGTCTAGGATTTAAGAAAGTATCTAAATATTGATTTTTAATCTAAACCCATAGCAGAAAATCTGCACACTATATAAATTCATAGTGGTTGCTATCTTCTAGGATGGATTCCCTGTAATTGATTTTGGTAGTTTTTTTAGCTGATGCTAAGTGCTGTATCGCTATTAAATACGTACCTACAGTGCCTAGGAGGACGGGTGGAAGGTGAATAACTTTGTTTTACCTACCACCCTAGTGGTAATAGAACGTTTTGCGAGCTATCGGTAGATAGACTTGTAGCTGTATGGACTCAAACGCCTTATATGAAGTGCATTGATATTTACGGTGTATATTTCATAAAGGATTAAAGATTTACATATAAATATTATTTCTAGTCATATGCTGTATGTTTACATAGAAATAAAAAACCAGCTCAAAGCTGGTTTTTTATTAGATGGATAATTTAAGCAAACACTTTCATAACCTGATCTAGAAGTACCCATAGGATCACAATCGCCACTACAGGCTCTGCAATTTTTGCCCAAGTTGGCGCATTGACTACAACCACATCTTCAACGTCATGTTCTAGGGACTGATTGTTTTGGCTGACCATCTGATTAAACTCCTTCATCGTTGCCTCCAATGATAGCTCTTCTTGTGGCATTGGTTTAGAGCCTTTCAGTTCTAACAGATTATTTGTTGTCCAAACCCAATCATCTGCTTGACCAGAAAGATGCTCGATCTGACCATATAACAGTTCCTGAATACTGTTCAGATTATGATTGCCGGTATCATGTAGCTGTTTAAGCTCTATGAGCTGAAGTTTGAAAATCTCATAAATATTAGCTTCTTGTACTTCACGAGAAAGAGTAGACTGATTGGATTTAAGTGTACTCAGATGACGGGCAATTTCCTGAATATATAGTTCATCAGGATGATTAATTTCATTATAGATCTTATTCGGATTAAGCTTCCATTCACTAACCAGCTTACCTAAAGTCAGCGCACTGATTTCGGCAATGTATGCACGACGTTCCTGCTTTGGATACTGACTTAGAAGCTCAGGCTTTTGAGTTTCTATCTGTTCAACAAAATATTGTACTAAATCAAAAGCCATTCACTTACTCCGTTCTTATTTAATCTAATAACCTGAGGCTTGGTTTTTTCTTTGGTGTTTCAGGTTCTTCTTCAATGTTTGATTTTAAAGCATCTTCTTCAGTTTGTGTATGCTCATATTCATTTGGATCAAAGAATAGTCCCTGACCATTTTCACGTGCATAGATACCCAGTACCGCAGCCATTGGTACATAAATATCACGTGATACACCACCGAAACGTGCTGAGAATGTAATCGCGTCATTGCTCATATGTAGCGCATGTACGGCGTGCGGTACGATATTTAGAATGATCTGGCCATCTTTAATAAACTGTTCTGGAACCATGGTATTTGGACGCGTAGCATCAACCAACAGGTATGGTGTCATATTGTTATCACAGATCCATTCATAAATCGCACGAGACATATAAGGACGTGTAGGCGTGAGGTTGAATTCCTGTTCAGACATAATGAGTACTCGATTAATTTGATAACTGGGCAGCGTAGCGGTTCTTTTCCTGCAACGTCATTGATTTGATAAAAGCAGGACGGCTAAAGATTCGCTGGCAATACAGATAGAATGGGCGGCATTGCTGTTTAGGTAATTCTACACCCATATTGTGCAAACGGATAAACATCGGCGCAAGCATGCAGTCCAAGATACTGAACTGCTCTGACATGAAATAGGGAAAGTGCTGAAATAGTGGCATCAGGGATACCAGAATATCGCGAAGCTGTTTTTGCGCCTGAGCTTTCGCAGCGGGATCTAAAGAATCCGGGTGTTTGAGCATGATATCGGCCAGTTTAAGCCAGTCATGTTCGAAGCGCCATAGATATTGGCGTTGCTCGGCTCGCGGCATCGGTGCATCGGCATAGAGCTTGTTCTGACGATAGCGATCATCAATATATTCAGAAATAATCTGGCTAATAAATAATTTCAGATCATTTTCAATCAGCATCGGTAGCTGATTATAAGGATTTAGACTGGCCAAGTCCTCATCGTCACTATCGACCAAGATTAAATGATATTTAATTTGTTTTTCGGTAAGAACGTAGCGAATCCAATGGGAACGAAAGTCATCGGCATGGCTATATAAGGTGATTCCTTGAAGTGGCGCGCTTTCGACTGACATAAATCCTGAGCAAATTTTAGTGAGTAGAATAGGATACTAAAAATCAACCTAAAAAGCACGAAGCATAAAAGACCAATTGGCTTTTGACAGGGTAGATTATAAGAAAAAATGAAAGGAGCAGAACAAGATGATCATGAATTTAGGTTTAATCATAGTGTTTGTGATTATAGGTATAGCCAACTATTATCTGACCAAGTCCTTCTGGTGTCATGAAGGGGTGTGGGGTAAAGATGTTCATGAACAATAATATATACAATTCTATTCAGTGGTAAATTTAAAGTCATAAAAAAACCCTGGAATAAACCAGGGTTTTTTTTCCGATTCGGTAAACGAATTAACGTTTAGAGAATTGAGGACGTTTACGAGCTTTACGTAAACCAAGTTTCTTACGTTCAACTTCACGAGCATCACGAGTAACGAAACCAGCTTGACGAAGAGCAGGTTTAAGTGTTTCGTCAGCAGCGATCAATGCACGAGTAATACCGTGACGGATAGCGCCTGCTTGACCACCGATACCACCACCAGCAACAGTGATGTAAAGGTCATATTTGTTAGTTGCTTCAAGAAGTTCTAACGGTTGGTTAACAACCATACGAGCAGTCTCACGACCGAAGTATTGTTCTAAAGAACGGTTGTTAATTACGAGTTTACCAGTACCAGCAGATAGGAAAACACGTGCAGTTGCGGTCTTACGGCGACCTGTACCATAGTTTGTAGCCATGTGCTGTATCCCTTAGATGTCCAAAACTTGTGGCTGTTGAGCTGTGTGAGGATGCTCAGTACCAGCGTACACTTTCATTTTCTTGATCATTGCATAACCAAGAGGACCTTTTGGCAACATGCCTTTAACAGCGCGTTGGAAGATCTCTTCTGGTTTGTGTGCAACTAATTTTTCGAAGTTAGTTTCACGGATACCACCAGGGAAACCAGTATGGCGATAGTATTTCTTATCAAGTGATTTTTTACCAGTCACTTGAACTTGCTCAGCATTAATAACAACGATGTAATCGCCAGTGTCAACGTGAGGAGTATAAGAAGTTTTGTGCTTACCGCGTAAACGACGAGCGATTTCCGTCGCAAGACGGCCTAGAGTTTTGCCAGAAGCATCAACAACGTACCAGTCGTGTTGAACTTCAGCTGGCTTAGCGCTGAGAGTTTTCATTAAACCACTACCTATTATAGTTGGTTTGGACGGTGGAATCTGTCCAAACAAAAGGAGACGAGATTCTAAACGAATACGTGAAGAATCACAAATGAAAATTAAAAATTTCAAGCGCTGTATTTTATATAATCTACGAGCATAAGGGAAGAAAAATTAAGCAGAATGCATAAAAATAACTGGCGAGATTTGTAACGCAGATTTCTCTGAGAATCACAACAGTCCAGAACACTGTACAGATCGCTGCACGCAAGCCTGTTTGAAACAGGCTATACTATTGAAGGCCTTAGTGAATAGAGAAGAAGATGCTGCCTTTATATGTCACCACCGGTGAACCTGCCGGAATTGGTCCTGATATCTGCTTGAGTCTGGCAAATCGGGTTGATGAGCGTCCGATTGTGGTACTTGCGGATCTGGAAATGTTGGGTCAGCGTGCCCAGCAACTAAATCTGGCAATAGAGCTGATTGAATATAAGGGACAAGAGTCTTCTTCTGAAGAAGGTCAGCTCTATGTCGAGCATGTACCTTTAAAACAACAAGTGATATTGGGTGAGCTCAATAGCCATAACGCTGCTTATGTATTGGAACAATTACGTCGTTCAGCTGACTATGCCATGACCGGGAAAAGTGTTGGTGTGGCAACAGCACCAGTGCAAAAGTCAGTCATTAATGATGCCGGAATCCATTTCAGTGGGCATACTGAATATTATCAGGAATTTGCCGGTGTGGCTCGTGTCGTGATGATGCTGGCAACTAAAACCTTACGTGTCGCTTTAGCAACAACGCATCTTCCGTTACGGGCAGTCGCGGATGCAATTACGCCTGAGCGTCTGCATCAAGTCATTAATATTCTCATTCATGATTTACAATCCAAATTTAAAATCGAACAGCCAAAGATTCTGGTCTGTGGTTTAAATCCGCATGCAGGCGAGGGCGGTTATTTGGGGATGGAAGAGATTGAGGTGATTAATCCAGTACTGGAAAGCTATCGTGCTCAAGGCATCAATATGAGTTTGAGCCTGCCTGCCGATACTTTATTTACCCCGGAAAACTTAAAAGATGCGGATGCTGTTCTGGCGATGTATCACGATCAGGGCTTACCTGTGTTAAAATCGCAAGGCTTTGGTGAAGCCATCAATATTACTTTGGGCTTACCGTTTATCCGAACTTCTGTTGATCATGGCACAGCACTCTCCCTCGCAGGTACAGGCCTTGCGAAAAGCTCTAGCTTACATGTCGCTGTGGATTTGGCGCTGGATTTAGCGCGTCAGTGATCTTGTCTTTATTACACGTTGGAAATGTCTATGTATCAGATTAATGCCTTAAACCCGAAAGATGAAGGGCATCACACGCGTAAGCGTTTTGGTCAAAACTTCTTACATGACCAACGTGTCATTGCCAAAATTGTCCGTTCAGTCAATCCGCGTGCAGGCGAAAATATTGTTGAAATTGGTCCAGGTCTGGCCGCTTTAACTTCACCTTTGATTGGTGAATGTGATGCTTTAACCGTTCTGGAGCTTGATCGTGACTTGGCTGCAGGTTTGCCGGGTCGTGTTCCGCATCCTGAGCGTTTAACGATTGTTGAAACAGATGCATTGAAGTACGACTTCACCAATTTATTTAAAGAAGGTCGTCCATTACGTGTAGTTGGTAATCTGCCATATAACATTTCGACACCATTATTGTTCCATCTCTTGGAATTCGGTGACAAAGTTAAAGACATGCACTTCATGCTGCAAAAAGAAGTAGTCGATCGTATTACCGCTTCACCGAACACCAAAGAATATGGCCGTTTGTCGGTGATGATTCAGTATTACTGCAAACCGACATTCTTGTTTGAAGTGCCACCAGGTTCGTTTAATCCGCCGCCAAAAGTGACTTCTGCGGTATTCCGTTTAGAACCCTATGACGTTAAACCGATCGTGGCGAAAAATGAAAAAGCTTTGGCACGTCTGGTATCCCACGTATTTACCCAGCGCCGTAAAACTTTGCGTAATAGTCTGAAAGGCATGTTGGTTGAAGATGGTTTTGAAAAGGCAGGTGTAGACCCAATGGCACGTCCAGAGACTCTGACACTTGCTCAATTTGTGGCTTTATCTGATCAAATGGTAGCTTAAAAAGAATGACTCGCACTGTTCGATACAATTATGTGATTGGTGATGTGCAAGGCTGTTTTGAGGCCTTGAAGGCATTACTGAAAGAAATCCGCTTTGATCCGGATCAGGATTTTATCTGGTTTGCGGGTGACCTGGTCGCTCGGGGTGAAAACTCGCTGGGCGCGTTGCGCTTCATTAAAAAGTTGGTCGATAATGGTGTCGCTGCAACAGTGCTGGGCAACCATGATTTGACTTTATTGGCTTATGCACGCGGCATTAAGCCGATTAAAGACAAGGACAATGTCCGTGATGTGATTGATGCCATCGACAGTGATGATCTGATTGACTGGCTGCGGAAACAGCCTATGTGTCTGTTCCCGAATGAACAGACAGTGCTCACGCATGCCGGTATTCCTAAACTTTGGGATGTTGCCAAGACTGCTGAGTTAGCTAAAGAAGTAGAAGCAGTCATAGGTCATGATGATTTTGAAGTCATGGATGCGTTCCTGAGCGACATGTTTGGCAAAGAGCCAGCACTCTGGTCAGATGAGTTAGAGGGTCATGAGCGTATACGTTGTATCGTGAATTACCTGACGCGGATGCGTTTAACCGATATAGAAGGACGTTTAGAATACAGTTTTAAAGACTCTCTGAATGATCCAATGCCAGAAGGCTTCAGACCCTGGTTTGAGTTTGAGTCGAAAGCTGCCAAGACGCATCAAATTATCTTCGGGCATTGGGCAGGATTACAGGGTAAGACGATTTCCGAACATGTTCAAAATGTCGATGGTGGCTGTGTTTGGGGCAATCAGTTGCTGGCTTATCGATTAGAAGACCAGCAGATGTTCGCGGTTCATAATCCCGTGCTTTAAGATATCCAGAACTAAAAAGCCACGTTTCAACGTGGCTTTTTTATAGCAGAAATAATGTAAATTAATCCTGACGAATCCAGGTCTGACTACGGCCTAATGCCGATACACCGATATAGCCACGTAAGGTGAGACGCTTGCCAGTCGCATTCAGGCGAGCTTTGGCATCATAAACTTTGCCGGTCAGTGGATCGATGATCCGACCCTTATCATAGTTATTGGCTTTACCTACTTGTTTTAAGCCGGTAAGTACATCCATGCCTAGAATCGGTTGATTGGTATACGGTGCCGGGCAGTTGTTACAGCTTTTTTGTGGGGTATAACCAGGGCGAGGCGTTACTTTCACGATTTTACCCACGTAGGTACCGTTATTTTCTTGACGAATTTCAATAATGGCTTTAGGGGAGCCAGTTTTATCATCAATTTGTTGCCAAGTGCCGGTCAAATCCTGTGCAAAAGCTGACACAGTCATACATGCACCCATTAGCATCATTGCGATTTTAGATTTTTTCATATTAATCATCCCCATGTGGTTTGTTACAGACAGTCACTAGTTATTTTTTGATCAGTCTGCACTAAGAATTCAGTTGTGTTTAAGTCCCATGACCGAAACTTGAGTATGGTCATATAAATTTAAGGAATTTCCATCGACAGCGACCTGATTAATCAGGTCATGAATATGTATATCGGATGCTGATTGCAGCGTAGCGTTTCCAGCATGATGTAATGCAGTGAATTTCAATTTGTTGAAGGCTTCTGGCTCCAGTATTTCAAATGAGTACTGAGTGGAGGGCAAATGATCAGCACCTTGTTTTCTTGGCTTATTACCAAAAAGTGGGTGGGATAATGAGTTGCCTAAATTTCTAGATAAGCCACCTCTATTATATTTCGCCGATTTAATCAGGATCATGGCCGGATCTGTCTTGTCATGCATCTGCTGCCAAATATTTATCCAATTCTCTCCACAAGAAATTGGGTTTAAAGCAACACCAGATGTCCTGAAAACACTCATTGTTTTCATTCAATTTCCTTGTATTTCAAAATCAAATATCCATTTGATTTGCTTCACTCTTGCTGTATATGAAGTTTTAATACACAAAGATTAAAAAAATCTGTATGTTTATTATTCATACAACCTTATATAAAAAAATGCAAGTTGAATATAGGCAGAGATTCATACTTAAGTCTTAAAGATTATAACAATATTCTTGTGGGTGGAAACGTGATTTTTAACCCATATTGAATGATGTATAGGAAAGTGAGAGAAAAATATTTAAAATAACTGACCAAAGAGACAGCGTGTAGCCAAGTCGAAAATAGGGGAATTTAGTCATATTAAAACGCTTGAAAAGATTATAAATATATAAAATTACTAAGTTAAAATCTGTCATTTAGGTCAATTTAATTACTGGTATGAAACTTAAATGAATTTATGAAGTGACTAATTTGTCATTAGAATTTAATAGTTCATATTTTTATCTAAATCGATATAAGAATAAGATGACTATAATAAAATAGATATAGTCATCTAAAAATGACGATGTGGTCAGATTAAAGATTCTGAAGATATAGAATAAAAGTCGGTAGCCAGAGGGCCGTAAAGACAGCATTCACTGCCATACCAAATGCTGCGTATCGACCTGCAACACTACCACGCTGCCAGGCTTGTGCTGTGCCAATCGCATGAGCGGCAAGGCCCAGTGCAAGACCAGAAGCACGTTCGTCATTGATATGACGCAGAATGAGAGGGGAAAACGCAGCCCCAATGACACCAGACAGAATTACAATCAGAATCACCAGGCTAATTGGTGCATCCAGTAAAGTCGCGATATTAATCGCAATTGGGGTAGTAACTGCACGAGTGGCAAAGGCCATGATGTCACCGGCTGCCATATGTAACAGATAAGCGAGTCCCATGGGCAGGGCAACTGCACTGATACTGGCGAAGATCAGAATTCCAATCACACCTTTTAATGGCAGGTCATCATAGCGCATCGCTGCCAGAGGAATTGCCAAGGCCACCGTAACATAACCTAAAAGACGGTTAAACAGGGGATTGGTGTCTTCCGTATAATGTTCATAAGGAACACCCAGTACAAACAGAATAGCCAGCACAAAGAACATGCCAAAGACAATGACCGGAATTTTAGGAATCACACGGTTACATGGTTTAGCCGCAAGATAGGCCACTAGCGTGATCAGGAAACCATAGAGTACAGATAACATAATGATCTCCTAAAGCCAGCGCTTGGCCATTTTTGCATAGACCCATAATGGAATGAGCGTACTAACAAACAGAATCAGCAGAAAGGCTGGAATTTTATGTCCCATATGCACCAGCATCATCAATGAGCCGGCGCTGACAGGTAAAAATGCAAATGCACTTTCTTTCATAATCTTGTTATTGGTATCCACCAGTCGGGCAGGAATTTTGCTCCAGCGACGCCAGCTAAACAGGACGATGAGCAGGCTGATCAAACCGACCAGATTGCCTAACTCAGGGTGCTCTAACTGGGTCATGATCCATACTGCTGCTTCCCGAAAGACAATAATCAGAAGCAGCGTGCCGATCCATGCTGGCCAATCTATATGCTTAATCCAGTTCATTTTAGAGTCTATTTAATTTGATTTATCGAGTTTTAGTCGATCTTACGCGGTATTTCAAATTCTTCAAGTGGCCGTTGAAACTGAACTGCTTGCTCACCCAAAATATCTTCTAGGGAGAGATGTGCCTGGCGAATGATCTGTGCCAGTTTCTGTGGAGCAATACTGACCTGCAAATGCAGCTGACCTTGCTCGTCATAATGCTCGGACTGAATCACATTCAGATCATAAAGTTGATTACGCAGTTTGCCATGTGCAGGCTGTAACTTAAGTTCAAACTTTTGCAGTTCTCCCATCAACGCTTCATGTACCGCCTTACGTAGCAGGTCAATCCCTTCTCCAGTGTGAGCAGACACATACACCCGTTCTGGCTGATTGGGTTTGTGATAGATAATCTTGGCTTCTTCACCGCTTTGGTCAATTTTATTATAGACACGAAGTACTGGAACATTAGCCCCAATTTCCTTGAGCACACTTTCTACTGCATCAATCTGTTCCAGAATTTCCGGACTGCTGGAATCAATCACGTGCAGCAACAGGGTGGCTTCTAAGGTTTCTTCCAAAGTCGCTTTAAAAGATTCTACCAGTGAGTGAGACAGGTTACGTACGAATCCTACCGTATCTGCCAGTACTACAGTGCCAATGCCTTCCCAGTCCAGACGGCGCAAGGTCGGATCCAGAGTGGCAAACAGCTGGTCAGCTGCATAAACATCGCTATCTGCAAGAATATTAAACAGGGTAGATTTACCGGCGTTGGTATAACCAACCAGAGAAATGGTAGGTACAGCAGCTTTCTGACGGGCTACACGACCTTGCATCCGGGTTTGACGGACTTTATCCAGTCGAGCTTTCAGTTGCCCCATCCGTACGCGCAGCAAACGTCGGTCAGTTTCCAGTAAAGTTTCACCAGGACCACGTAAACCAATACCCCCTTTCTGGCTATCCAGATTACCACGACTACGAATCAGGCGAGAAGAAAGATGCTGTAACTGGGCCAGTTCGACCTGTAATTTACCTTCATAAGTACGGGCGCGCAGCGCGAAAATATCCAGAATGAGTTCAGTACGGTCGACCACCCGGCATTTAACAACGCGTTCAAGGTTACGTGCCTGCGCAGGGGTCAGGGTATGATCAAAAATCACCAGATCAGCTTCAAGAGCTTCAACTTTTTCTGCAATTTCCTCAGCCTTGCCGGAGCCGATAAAATATTTAGGATCGGGTCTTAAACGCTGAGCATGCATATGCTCAAGAATTTCTGCCCCTGCTGAACTGGCCAACAGGTGAAATTCTTCTGCATCCAGATCCTCCAGCATCTGCACGGTCACACTGACCAGAATGACACGATCTTTGGCACGATGCTGTTCAAAATATTCCACTCAGTCCACACTCTACTTAAAAATTTTTTTAATAGAATTCATTTTAGTGGAAAAAGACAGGGACAGGTAGCATTGCTCTGTGAGTTTTGGGTTAGAGTGCAGCAACAAAAAATTGCGCCAGGCCGACTAAAACAGCCGCATAAAATGCGGTTGCCACAAAAATGTATTTCAGTGCTTGTGTGAGTTGAAGGGTTTCAAGCGTAACCTTTGGATCTTGCTGCATGATAAAACTCCATAATTTACTCATTCAATGGAAATATAATAATTCATCGTTTAATTGAATAAAAATTGCAAAATTTAATCCGTCTGAACGGTTTTTATAATCAATGCATGTTCAGAATGAACAGTATAGAATGGTAAAGATACGTGAAGATGATGACCTGAATCGACCTGGAAATAGTGATCCTTGTATGCACTCGACTATAAATAATGAAACATCTGAAATTCGTGGTTTAGCAAAATTTTTGCTCTATAGCAGAAAAATGGTTGCCTCTGTCGCAGCGGTGAGTGAAGGGTTCTATCTAGTTTACCGACACGGTTTATACAAGAATCCGAATAATCCACATAACACGCGATATGTGCAGTATTTCTGTCGTCAGCTATGCAAGGTATTTAATATTGAAGTGCAGGTACATGGCACTATTCCACGAGAACCCGCCCTTTGGGTAAGTAATCATGTGTCCTGGCTGGATATTGCAGTACTCGGTTCTAGTGCACGGGTATTTTTCCTGGCTAAAGCCGAGATTGAACAGTGGCCGCTGCTTGGCAAACTGGCGAAGGGCGGGGGAACTTTATTTATCAAGCGTGGGTCGGGAGATTCAGTCCGGATCCGTGAGCAGATTACCGGATTTTTAAAACAGGACATTCCAGTGCTGTTTTTCCCTGAAGCCACCACTTCAGATGGACGTGCAATTAAGAAGGTCCATGGCAGGATTCTGGGGGCGGCGATTGAAGCAAAGCGCCCGGTACAGATTTGCCTGATTTGTTATGTCAATCAGCAGGGGGAGCTAGATACGGTCGCGCCTTTTATTGGTCAGGTCGGTTTCGCTGAGCATGTACGTAAAGTGTTAGAGATGCCAAATGTCACGGCACACTTAATGGCATTACCGGGCATTTCTACAGAAGGTCATACGGTGGATACGCTGACGCCGTTGGTGCAGGAAAAGATGAATGAAGGTCTGAAGTATTTACAGAATAAAGTCCTGAAAACACCCTTGGAAGTTACTGCATCAGTTTCATAGGTAAAATAAACAGAATCATTTTCCAAAAAACTAAAATGAGCGTTTATTGGCGCTCATTTTTTTTATATGTAGCATTCAGTAGTTTGTTGTTTTAACCGGTGTGATCCAGACGTGAACCTAGGGTTTCAAGATGCATCGGGAAAACATTATTTTTACGGTCTTCAAAATAATGACGTAAGGTTCTTTCTACACTCGGGAATGCCAGCTCTGCCCAAGGAATATCCGCTTCGTCAAACAGGCGTGATTCAATGGTTTCTTCACCAGCACCAAATTTGCCTTCCACCAGTTGAGTTTTAAACAGCACATAAATCTGACCGATCCGTGGAATATTGTACATGCAGTACAGCTGTTCGATTTCCACTTCAGCTTCGGCTTCTTCACGGGTTTCACGTGCTGCCCCTTGTTCCATGGTCTCAAACAGCTCCATATAGCCGGCAGGTAAGGTCCACAGGCCATAACGGGGTTCAATCGCGCGTCGGCATAGCAGTACTTTGTCTTCCCAGACCACTAGGGATCCGCAAATAATCTTTGGATTAATATAATGAATAAAACCACAGGAGCTGCAGACATGACGAAGTTTTTGATCACCTAAAGGTATTTTTTCAGTTGTCTTATGTCCACAGGCCGTACAGAAGTTCATATTCATCATCAATGACAAAAAGTAGACTCAGGATAACTGAAAAATTGAAATTTGGCATCAATTCTATCCTCAGGAATCAAAAATCAGCTATGATGAAATCATAATGAGAATGAGGAAGGCGTGGATGGATGAACGCGATTTAACACACAGATTACAGCAACGTTTGCGCTTTTCCAGGCGGATTCAGCCAGCGCATGCTGCCGTGTTAATTGCGATTACGGATGAGTCGAATCCCAAGGTCTTACTCACCCGCCGTTCGGCTTATCTGTCCAATCATGCCGGTGAGGTTTCTTTTCCGGGTGGTAAGCGTGATCCGCAGGACACCAGCAATATCGTCGTAGCGCTACGCGAAGCCTATGAGGAAACCGCACTAAATCCTTTTGATGTGCAGCTCATTGGTGATCTGCCCATGCAAAAGGCACGAAATGGCATGCTGGTAAAACCGATTGTCGGACTGATTCCACCAAAAGTTCAGTTGGTTCCACAGCCCACTGAAATTGACCGGATTTTCTTTGCCTCACTGCGGCATTTACTTGAAACCAAACCCACACCTTATGAAGTACGCTTTGCCCAGCAGTCTTTATATTTCCCGAGTATGCGCGTGGAAAATGAAGTGGTCTGGGGGCTGACTGCGCGTATGCTGATTTCTTTATTTCAGTATGGCCTCGACTATAAAAAAGACTGGCCATTCTTACTTAATTCACCAGCTTTTAAACGATCAAAATTCTTTCAGGACTGAAGAGGATATTCAGGCATGTTGTACAAATTTCAGGGGCATTCTCCAAAAGCGCTGCAACAACCATGGGATGGTTGGGTCGCACCCACAGCGACCGTGATTGGTCAGGTTAAATTGGGCAGACAGGTCAGTATCTGGTTTGGCGCCGTGGTGCGTGGTGATAACAGCAAAATCCATCTTGGGGACTATACCAATGTACAGGAAAATGCCGTACTGCATACTGATGCGGGGATTGAAATGCATATTGGTGATTATGTGACGATTGGTCACCAAGCCATGCTGCATGGCTGTACCATTGGTGATAATAGCCTGATCGGGATTCAGGCTGTAATTCTCAATAATGCCGTGATTGGTAAAAACTGTATCATTGGCGCGAATGCGCTGATTCCGGAAGGCAAAGTGATTCCGGACAATTCTGTGGTGATGGGATCGCCGGGCAAAGTGATAAAAACCCTAGATGAAGATACTGTACAAAAGCTGAAAATGAGCGCACTGCATTATGCCAACCATTTTCAGAAGTTCCAGCAACTGGAACAGGTTGAGCTTTAAGCAACTCTTCTACCTGTATTTATTGACCTGGCGATGGCCAGGTTTTTTTGTATCTGTTTCGGGAAAATCTCGCGTAGCGGATATGAGTGGAGTATCATATCCGCGTTTTTTATATTCTCTGAATTAAGGTTGTGCATGAAAGTGCTGGCATTGGAAACTGCCAATGAGCAGTGTTCCGTTTCTGTGATTGATGACACTCAAGAATTATTTTTCCAACTTGATGCGCGCGCAAAGGCACAAACGCAAACAATTCTCCCAATGATCGAGCAGGCTCTAAAAGATTTAAGCTTGGCGGTTTCTGATTTGACGGCGATTGCATTTAGTCGTGGACCGGGTTCATTTAGCGGTGTACGTATTAATGCCGCGGTAACACAAGCTTTGGCCTGGTCGAATGACCTGCCTGTAGTACCCGTTTCGACCTTACAGGCCTTGGCACAAGCGGCATACCGTTTGCACGGTCTGTCAGAAGTGACTGCGGTACTCGATGCACGTATGAATGAAGTTTATATCGCCAGCTATCAGCTGGATGCTCAAGGCATTATGCAGCCAGTAGATGAAGAACAGTTGCTTGGTTATGAACAGGGCAGTGCCACAGTAAAATTTGCTGTAGTCGGCTCAGGTGCTCATCTGGTTCAATCAGAAGAGACTGAATACAAGAATGTTACTGCGACTGCACAGGATATTGCCACGATAGCGCGTGTGGCAGCAGCATCAGAAAATTGGGTCAGTGCTGAATTGGCACTACCGGTCTATTTACGCGATAACGCATGGAAAAAAATTCCAGAACAAGGCAAAGCATAATTAATCAGGATTAAGCATGGATCTATTACTGCTGCTGAAAGCGGCAATCATGGGTATTGTTGAGGGTATTACTGAGTTCTTACCGATTTCCAGTACAGGGCATTTGATTCTGGCTTCAGAATTAATGAACTTCTGGACCAAGGAAAAGAGTGATGTTTTCGTGATTGCCATTCAGATGGGGGCAATCGCAGCAGTAATTTATGAATACTGGACACGTCTGTCGGGAGCCGCCACCGGGATTGTCAGTGGTGAACCACAAGGACGCCGTCTCGGTATTGGTCTGATTTTGGCTTCGATTCCAATCATACTTATCGGGCTGACTTTTGGTCAGACTGTAAAAGAATTGTTATTCAACAATATTGCAATTGCGATTGGCTTGATTGTCGGTGGTCTGATCATTATCTGGATTGAAAAGAATCCACCTCAAGTCCGTGCCCAAGAAGTTGAAGACCTGACCATTAAAGATGCTATCTGGATTGGTCTGATTCAGGTGTTATCGCTGATTCCAGGTACTTCACGTTCTGGTGCTACCATTATCGGGGCGATGTTCCTGGGAGTATCACGTAAGGCAGCGACTGAGTTTTCCTTCTTTCTGGGTATCCCGGTAATTGTCGGTGCAGGCCTGTTAGACTTATACCAGAGCTATGACGTGTTTAGTGGGACTCAGGACTGGGTGGTACTTACTGTTGGTCTTTTAGTCTCCTTTATTTCAGCATTGTTATTGATCCGTGCGTTAGTCGCTTATGTCGCGAAGCGTGATTTCATGATTTTTGCCTGGTACCGTATTGTATCCGGCCTGCTCATTTTATTGTTTGCATACACAGGCTGGACATTATGGTAAGCGAGATTCGCTTATACACCGAAGCTGCATATATCGAGAAAGCACAGCACTTTGAGGCTGTGCTTTCTTCTCGTGGTGTACAGGTTCAGATTGAAACCGTGGAAAAACTCAATGCGCGTTTCTTTCGCCTGACTCCCGAGCTGGCGCTGTGTGTTGATGCGGACGGTTTATGGCTATCTGCCAATGGCATGAAAATGCAACCGGACTGGAAAGCGGAAGTGGGGCGTTTAAAACGTGCTTCATTGAAGTCGGAAATGATTGCACGTGCTTGTAACCTGAGTGAAAAGCCGACCCTGATTGATGCGACTGCCGGTCTTGGTCATGACAGCCTGTTGATGGCACATCTTGGTGCGCATGTCACTCTGGTCGAACGTCATCCGATTCTGTTTACCTTACTGGAAGATACCCATGCGCGTGCACAGAATGATACTTTTCTGAATCCGGTTGTATCACGTATTCATCTGGTCTTCTCTGATTCTGCTGACTATTTAATCCAGCAGGCAGCAGAAAACGCCGTGGTGGATGTCGTTTATCTGGATCCGATGTTCCCGCAGCGTGACCAGAATCAGCAGGCACCCAAGAAACAGGCACAGGTAAAAAAACAGATGCAGCTATTGCATATGCTCTTGCCTGAAGATGGTGAAATGGACCTTGGTGATAACCTGCTGGAACTGGCACAGAAAATTGCTAAACGGGTGGTGGTGAAGCGTCCGCGTCTTGCCGTTTTTCTGGCTGATAAAGCACCCGATCATCAATGGCAAGGGGATGCTTGTCGCTTTGATGCGTATTTTCAGCATGATCTTGTAGCTGAATAAGATAATTGCTTCAAAATTCGCCAAGGATTTGTTATATAGTTAAAAATAGCATTGATAAAAGTCCTATCAAGCATAAACTTATTCTGCGAATTAGCGAGCCACTTGATCTCCCCGAAATCCTATGATCGACTTCAAACCATCCATTAATTTTTGGCACGATTTTAAGAGCAATCAAATTGCCGGAATATGGTTGTTTCTGGGGTCGAGGCGTTCCCTGCAAATGGTACGTCCCTCCATTCTTCAACTGGTGTTCTGGGGCATTCTGGGCGGTTGTGCCAACAGCCTGTTCAGCTGGCTCAGTTCAGGCCGGATTGGGGAATTTAACTCCCAAGGTCTGGTTAGCTACGCACTCTGGCCTTTTATTGCCCTGATTGTCGGGATTTTTCTGTCACAGCGGATCAATAATCCGCGTTTGATGCTGGTGCCGGCCCTGCTCTGGCTGGTACTGGATACGCACATCATGCTGTTCCAGTGTCTGATTCAGTATCTGGGCGATCTCGACTATCTGCCGTACATCCTGTATGACTATATCCCGACCTTATTTGTGATGCTGTTTGTCTGGCAAAGTCTGGCTGTGGTCTGGGTATTCTCACGTGAACTGAAATGGCCGTGGTGGGAGCGGGCACTAATTATGCTGGCAACCCTGTTTACCTTGGTCGTTTGGCAGATTTCTGTCAAAGATCAGCCGATCTGGAAAGTGGAAGAAGTCCCGCCCAGCTTTGCTGAAGATGCCTTCTATGCACAACCTAATTTACTAAACAAAGCGCTGGATTCTATTGAATATGGCGAGTTTGCGCAGTCACACTGGTATTTTGTGGGTGTGGCAGGTGCCAGCTATCAAGATGTATTCTATTCAGAGATTGAACGGATCAAGGAACAGTTTGATACCCGCTTTGGAACCTTTGGTCGTTCGATTGCCTTGGTAAATCACCCAGCAGCTCGTACCGAGATGCCAATTGCTTCCAAAACCAGTATGGAACTGGCTTTACGCCGTATTGGCCAGCAGATGAATCGCGAAAGTGATGTGCTCTTCCTGTACATGACCTCGCATGGTTTGCCAAACGTATTTGAAATGGAAAATGCACCGCTAGATCTGGCACAGGTCGATCCAAAGTGGCTGCGTGACACGCTGGATGCATCCGGCATCCGCTGGCGAGTCATTGTGATTTCTGCCTGTTATTCCGGCAGTTTTGTTTCTGCACTGCAAAATGAAAATACCTTGATCATCACCGCTTCAGCAGCAGATCGCCAGTCCTTTGGCTGCTCGAATGAAGCCGACTATACCTACTTTGGCCGTGCCTTCTTTGATGAAGCCATGCGTGAGCAGGACAGCTTAAAGGAAGCTTTTACACAAGCCAGCCAGACGGTAGCGAAGTGGGAAAGTGCACAAGGTTTTGAACCTTCTGAGCCGCAGTGGGTCATCGGTAAGAATATGGAGTTGATGTTACCTCAGCTTGAACAACGTCTTTTCCCGCCAGCGACAACAGCTTCAGCTTCCCAGTCAGTCGCTTTGGCGCCCTAAACTGATCAATGACTTTAGAAAATAGAAAAGGAATCATGATGGAACTGCTACAGAATAATAGAAGTTTTGAAGGTGAACAGCGAATCTATCGCTTTAATTCTAAAGTGTTAAAAAATTCAGCGCGCTTTGGTATATTTCTGCCGCCGCAAGCCTTGGCAGGACAAAGCTGTCCAGCGTTATTTTATTTGGCAGGTCTGACCTGTACTGAAGAAACCTTTGCGATTAAAGCGCATGCGCAGCGTCTGGCAGCACAGCTGGGCCTGATTCTGATTACACCAGATACCTCGCCACGTGGTGAAGGGGTAGCTGAAGGGGATAACTGGGACATCGGACAGGGTGCCGGTTTCTATATCAATGCAACGCAGTCTCCTTGGGCTGAACACTTCCAGATGGAAAGGTTCCTCATGAATGAGCTTTATCCATTAGTGAATGAAGAATTTGAAATTCAGCCAGGCAAAATCGGTATCTTTGGACATTCGATGGGGGGGCATGGCGCATTAACCTTGGCATTTAAATATCCAGAAAAATTTGTCTCTGTTTCTGCCTTCGCTCCGATCTGTGCACCAAGCCAATGCCCTTGGGGTGAAAAGGCCTTTAGCAATTATTTAGGTGAAGATCGTGCAGAATGGGCCAAACATGATGCGACTGAACTGGTCAAAGCCAAAGGTGCACTTTATCCGGATATCCTGATTGACCAAGGCTTTAATGATCAGTTCTATAACCAGCTGAATCCTGCCTTATTCCAGCAAGCTTGTGATGCCGTGGGACAAAAGCTCACCTTGCGTGAACATCAGGGCTATGATCACGGTTATTACTTTATTCAGAGCTTTGTTGATGACCATCTACAGTTCCATGCGGTACAGCTCGAAAACTGATTTTTAGCTATAACCCAAAGCAAATGACTCATGGCATGGATGCAAATATGCTGGTATCCATGTCTGATCATGCGCTATGCTTGCAAAGATTTATATAATAAAAACAAGGCAGTTTATGCAAAATACCAGTGATATAGACGCATCTACAATTCCTCCAGTCATTCCACCATTTCCACCTGATATTCCAGCCACGTCGGAAGTAAGACCTGTACGGGTAGGCGGATTGCAGCATTTTCGTTTTCATGGGACTGCCAGTGAATATTTCGGTATTTGGATTGTGAATATCCTGCTGACAATCGTCACTTTAGGATTGTATTCACCTTGGGCCAAGGTACGCCGTTTACGTTATTTTTATGGTAATACTGAATTTGTACAACGCCGTTTCGACTTTACCGGGGTGCCAGTCAAAATTTTGATGGGGCGTCTGATTGCGCTGGGACTATATTTTGCGATTTCGATTGCTTCAAACCTGTCTACTACAGCGACACTGGTCGGGTTGCTGATTCTTTATCTGGCAGTGCCCTGGCTGATTCGGGCGACACTACGATTTAATGCCCGCAACAGTAAATTTGGCAATGCCCGGTTTTATTTTGGCGGCACCAATAAGGAAGCTTACTGGACCTTTATCAAAGCCATCCTGATTTATATCCTGACCCTAGGGATCTTTTTCCCGGTATTGGTCTGGCTATATAAACGTTATTGCTTTGATCATCTTTATGCAGGTCAGTTGAAATTCAAGCTGAATGCCACATGGGGCGATTACATGAAGGCCATGTATGTCCCGCTGTTTATTTTCATGGGTTTTCTGGTTGCGGTGATGATCTTTGGCATAGGTTCCAGTTTTACCAATCTTGGCAATCCTGGAGTTTTAAGCTCGCTAATCGGCTGGATTGTGGCGATTTATCTCTTTGGTTTTTTTATTATTTTCCCCCTGATGCAGGCCCGGATTTTTATTACCACCTGGAACAATACCTCTATCAGTCGTAGCCAGTTCAAGACCGAGTGTACCCAATGGCACTATACCTGGATTCTGGTGACTAACTGGATTGCACGTATTCTGAGTTTAGGTTTGCTTACACCATGGGCAGTGATTCGTCTATATCGCTATCAGGTGGAATCATTAACCCTGAATTTACATAATGATCCGGACATGATGATGAACAGAGCACAGCAGGATCACAGTGCGCTGGCAGAAGAGATCAGTGACATCTTCGATATTGATGTGTCGTTATAACAGGAGAAAAGTATGTCTGCTCAGGTCACTGACGTCATTTTCTATGATGGCATTATCTCAAAACCGCAACCGGCGCAGGTGTCCCGGATTGATGATCAGTCGGTACTGATTCGTTACGGCGAAGCTTATGCACAGCAGCGGCGTTATCTGTATGCAGACATGCAGCTGATTGGAGCACTTGGAAAAATTCAGCCAGTGGTTGAACTCAAAGATGATGCCCGCCTGGAGTTTTCTTCTGAGCTGCCAGAATGGTTTAATTTGCAGCGTAAGGGATTACAGCACTCGATCTGGAAGCTGGAACGCACTCCGGCTTTGATTCTGTTTAGTGTGGTATTTGTACTGGCACTGGGTTTTGCGACAATTAAATGGGGCATTCCAGCAGCTTCCTATCATGTGGCTCATCATCTGCCTGCCAACACTTTGACGCGTATGGGCGATGAAGCAGAAAGCTATGTCTTGAAGATGACTGAAGATACTAAATTGCCTAAGGCACGTCAGCAGAAGATTGTTACGCAATATCAGCAACTGGTTGCAGGAGATCAGCCGGCGAAAGTGGTGTTCCGTCAAGGCGGAGCAATCGGTGCCAATGCACTGGCGATTCCAAACAATACCATTATCCTGACTGATGAACTGGTCGCACTGGCTCAGGATGATCGGGAAATTATGGGGGTGTTGGCGCATGAACAGGGCCATCTGGTACAGCGGCATAGCCTGCAACAGGCACTTTCCAGTTTAGGGTTTAGCGTAATTTTAATCATGATTACCGGTGATGGTTCAGACTTGCTGACCAATTTACCGGTGGCCATGGTCGGCGCCAGCTATTCGCGTAATTTTGAGGCTGAAGCAGATGACTATGCTTTAAATGCGATGCAGGCCCAGCATATTCCCACCATTCATTTTGCCAACTTTCTGGAACGCTTGGCTAAAGACAGTGGGGAAGATAAGGAGGCCGAAAGCTCAGTATGGGATTTCTTTAGTAGCCATCCTGCAACACAAGAGCGGATTAAGGCGGTAAAAGCATTTGAGGCAGAACATACACTACGACAGCCCTGAGGCTTAGAGTTGCTGAATTTGCCATTCTGCCTGTAAAGGCTCCTGACCCATCCGTTCGAGATGCTCAATGACCACCTGCTGTAGTCGCGGCAGGTCGACATCTTCCTGCTGTACCCGAATCTGTACCCGTAAATGCTGATCCATAGGTATCATTTCCACCGTCGCATTTGGCATGTGAATTTGAATATTCTGTTCAGTCGAGGCCACTTCAAATTTGTGTTGCCAATGTTTCATTAACCGTAAGGCAATACGTTGAGCTTGTAAGGTCGGAATATCAGTATAACTTTCTTGCATAGTTTGAATGATCTTGTTGAGAGGTATTCATCATAGGCGGGAGCATCCATAACCGGCAAGTCTTGTCCTATAACAATTTGTTAAGCGGATGCGATTATTCAGGCGAACAGACGCAGGCGCAAATACAATTTGTTATAATGCGGTATTCATCTCATATTCAGCCAGGTTCTTCCATGTCCAAGCCGTATTTAATTGCACCTTCTATTTTGTCTGCTGACTTTGCCCGCTTAGGTGAAGAAGTTGAAAATGTACTGGCAGCAGGTGCTGATGTTGTTCATTTTGATGTCATGGACAACCACTATGTGCCAAACCTGACTTTTGGGGCAGGTGTGTGTAAGGCATTGAAAAAATATGGCATTAAGGCACCGATTGATGTGCATCTTATGGTCAAACCGGTCGATCGCATGATTGGTGATTTCCTTGAAGCCGGTGCGGACATTATTACTTTTCATCCGGAAGCTTCTGATCACGTTGACCGTTCTTTGCAGCTGATTAAATCTGGCGGTGCTCAGGCGGGTCTGGTATTTAATCCGGCAACACCTTTGCATTACCTTGATTATGTACTGGATAAAGTGGATCAGATCCTGTTGATGAGTGTAAACCCGGGCTTTGGTGGTCAGAAATTCATTCCGATGACTTTGGATAAATTACGTCAGGCACGCAAGATCATTGATGCTTCTGGTCGTGATATCCGTCTAGAAGTAGATGGTGGTGTAGGACCAGCCAATATCCGCGAAATTGCACAAGCAGGTGCGGATATGTTTGTAGCAGGTTCAGCGATCTTCGGTAAACCGGATTATAAAGCTGTGATTGATGAAATGCGTGCAGAACTGGCGAAAGTAGGACAAGTCACTGTCTGATCGGAATTTTATGTTATTCACAGCAATCTGTGGATAACTTTATGGATAAGTATATGGATATCTATGTGGGTAACCCTATGGATATCCAGCATAAATTGTAATCAATTGTAGCTTGGTTGTTTAAGCATTATACAAAATATGTATAAAAAGAACTCAATTTGGGTTCTTTTTCTATTTTGAAAGACTTACAAATTCTGGTGTTTTATTCACCTATGCTTACAAATCAAGCTTTATAAAAAGTGATCAACTTATTTTAAATTCGTGTTTCATTGTGTAACTTCTCCGAACAATTTTAAATTTAATTCATGTGCATAACTTAATTATTTGATGTGGATAAGCTTCTTGTTTTGGAGCAGTGCTGAGCACCTTGTTGTCATTTTTAAAGCAAATGAGAACTCTGTTTTGTTCTCAACTGTATGTCTAAAGTAGCGAGTTTTTTAAGGGCTGTCTTGGGTGCTTGAGTTAAGCTGAGTTAAGTTACATCTCATACGGTCAATTTTTGTAATCTGCCCTATATTTTTGCAAGTAATTTTATACAATCTCACAGTTTTAGGAGGAACGACCTCCCTTGATGTAAAATATTGCTTTTACTCAGGAAAAATCGTCAGGACGGCCTGATTTCTTAATTCATGAAGGAGGGCATATGGCCTGGTTTTTACTCATACTGGCAGGTCTTTTTGAGGTAGTGTGGGCCTACTCAATGAAGCTATCGGAAGGCTTCAGCAAACTGACCCCCAGCATTATTACTATCTTTTTCATGTTTCTAAGTTTTGCACTGCTGGCTTACGCTATGCGTACGCTACCTTTAGGCACCGCCTATACCATCTGGACCGGAATTGGTGCGGTTGGTTCTTTCCTGATTGGGATTTTTATTTTGGGAGAACCTGCGACTGCCATGCGCATGCTGGCAGCTGTCTTGATTATTTCCGGTCTGGTCTTGATGAAACTCTCATCTTCTTAAAGTTTATAGGGTGTACCCTAATGTAAATGTTTCAGTATTTATTTATATCAACCTTCTATTGAGCATTACGTTAAAATATAATCTTTCTGTGGCAATGCAACAGGGTGAGGACATGAACTTAAGCTATATCTATATGGATTCACCTGTGGGGCAATTGCAATTGGTGGCGAGTACTAAAGCACTGGTTGCGGTGCTTTGGGACTGTGAAAAGCCGAACCGGGTCAAGCTGGCAACTTTAATGGAAGATCCTGGGCATCCTATTCTGGTTGTGACTAAAGTGCAGTTGGAACAATATTTTGCTGGTCAACGTAGCTGTTTCGATGTGCCTTTGGACTTTGCCGGTACACCATTTCAGAAAAGTGTCTGGCAGGCCTTGCTGAATATTCCTTATGGAGAAACTCGAACCTATCGTGATATTGC
Source organism: Acinetobacter sp. CIP 101934 (assembly GCF_000369585.1). Classification (NCBI taxonomy): domain Bacteria; kingdom Pseudomonadati; phylum Pseudomonadota; class Gammaproteobacteria; order Moraxellales; family Moraxellaceae; genus Acinetobacter; species Acinetobacter sp. CIP 101934. Next base: position 810,124 of record NZ_KB850094.1, read on the forward strand.
CCTGGAAATTGGTAATCCGAAAGCGGTTCGTGCCGTGGGGGCTGCCAACGGTCGTAATCCGATTTCGATTATTGCTCCATGCCATCGTGTGATTGGTGCCAATGGCGCTTTGGTGGGTTTTGCAGGTGGACTGGACCGCAAGGAAATCCTGTTAAATATTGAACAAAATAAGTAAGATATATTCTATCCTAATAAAAATCTGACCCAACAAAATGAATCCATTTTTCGCCCCAGTGATTGAAAGTTTCTGGTGGCTGTTTCTTTTATTTTCCTTAGCAGCTTTATTCAAGCTATTTAAACCATATCTCAAAGGGAAATTCGGTGAGTTTGCCGTTATTGTGCATGCTAAACGCTATCTTAAACAGCCGCATTATATTTTGATGAATGACCTGACCTTTGAGGATGGGCAAGGGACTACTACCCAGATTGATCATCTACTGTTAAGCCCATTTGGGCTATTTGTGATTGAAACCAAGAATTATAAAGGCTGGATTTTTGGGGGTGAACGTCAAAAAATGTGGACTCAAAAAATTTATAAACAGAGTTATAAATTCCAGAATCCGCTGCATCAGAACTATAAACACGTCAAAGTGCTGGAACAGGTTCTGACAGACGTTTTAAGTCCAGAACATATCCATTCACTGGTGGTGTTTATGCCAGAAGCTGAGTTTAAGACCGCGATGCCAGCAAATGTTTTTCGTAATGCCAGCTGGACGGATTACGTGAAAAGCTTTCAGGAGCCGGTAATTTCTGAAACCAAACTCAATCGGATTCAGCTGCATCTGGAGAAGGCTATGCTGGAGAAATCCAGACAGACCAATCGTCAACATATAGAGGGCTTAAAGCAGCGTAAGCAAGTTAAATAAAAAATCCCTGAAAAGTTCAGGGATTTTTAGCGGAATGCTGAGCATATCTGAGCTTTTCGGTAATTTCTTCCAGCGGTTTTACCCGTTTTACTTCATCCCACAGCGACTTCGCTTCAGGATAATGCTTGGACATCATGCCGAGCCACTGCTTATAACGACCGACCATATTCATTTCTTTTTTATAGGAACCATTCAGAAAACGAATTTGCAGACCAAGCAGTTCGTTCCAGCTAATGAGTGGATCATCACTATTTTTACGGATACATTGAGTCAGATCAGGCGTCGTTACTGCACCGCGTCCAATCATCAGATCTTCACAACCAGATTCTAGCTGACATTGCTTGGCATCGGCATTTGTCCAGATTTCACCATTGGCAATGACATTAATTTTTAAGGCTTCACGGATCGGTTGTAGCTGGTCCCAGAATGCAGGTGGGGTATAGCCATCCGCTTTAGTCCGCGCATGCACTGTTACCCAGGCAGCACCAGCATCTTCAATGGCATGGGCATTTTCCAGCATAAAGTTACGGTCCATATAGCCAAGCCGCATTTTTGCGGATACCGGAATATGTGCAGGAACCGCATCACGCACAGCTTTCACCAGCTCATACACGACTTCAGGTTCATCCAGCAGTACTGAACCACCACGATGACGGTTGACGGTTTTAGCCGGACAGCCAAAATTCATATCAATTGCGGGTGCACCCATAGCAGCAACTTTGACTGCATTGGCTGCCAGCATTTCCGGATTATTCCCCAAGAACTGTACATGTACCGGTGTACCGGCTGCAGTTTTACCTTCATTTAGGAGTTCAGGGCAATAATTATGGTAAACATGGTCCGGCAACAGCGAATCTGTGACACGAATAAACTCGGTCACACACCAGTCAAAGCTTCCGACGGATGTCAGTACATCGCGCATAATCGGGTCCGTTAAGCCTTCCATGGGTGCAAGAACAAGTTTCAACGGTCAACACCTGTGAATTTGAAAAACGGTGTTATACGGCTTTTTCGCCTGAATGTCCAGGCAGTTTAAATTTCATGCTTATAAAGGGAGGGAGCGTGAGAATGGATTTAGTACATATCAACAGATCAGCTGTCTTCAGCACAATAAAATAATAGAGTTTTAAATATTGATGGCTATATTGAAAAGAACAATAAATTTTCAGGATGGCAGTATGGAACAGCCTCATTTCAAGGATTATTTCTCCCAGCAGTCACAGGACTACGCCTTGTTTCGTCCACATTATCCAGACATGTTGGGCAAGATATTGTCAGAGCTGTCACCTGATATACAACTGGCTCTAGACGTTGGTTGTGGCTCAGGGCAGTTTTCAGAGGTCTTGGCAAATTACTTCGATCAGGTGATTGCGATTGATGGCAGTGCTGAACAGCTTGCCCAAGCCAAGCCTCATTCAAAAATACAATATCTTCAAGCTAGAGCAGAAGATATTCCTCTGGCTGACCAGAGTGTTGATCTGATTTCGGTAGCGCAAACTGCACATTGGCTGGACCTGGACAAGTTTTATGCAGAAGTACAACGTATTGCGAAACCAAATGCCATTCTGGCTTTGATTACTTATGGTGTTTTTAATGTTGATGAGGAGCATTTGAATCATTATTTCAGGCATTTTTATGAAGTGACACTTGCTTCATACTGGCCGCCAGAACGTCCTCATGTAGATGAAGGTTATCAGAATCTGATATTCCCATTTGAAGAAATTTCAATTTCGCCCCCTGTGCTGCAAGTTGAATGGAACTTTTACCAGCTGATTGGTTATATGAGTACATGGTCAGCTGTTAAAGCAGCCACCAAAGCTTTAGGACATAATCCACTCAATATACTGGCAGATACCATGTTATCCGAATGGGAAGATCCGGAATTGCCCAGAGTCATCCGCTGGCCCCTGTCGGTACGGGTAGGCAGAGTAAATCCAGATTAAGTTTTGGCAAATAAAAAGCCCAGTAGTTGGGCTTATGAAAATATTAATTTTAAAAAAATCTTAAACTTACTTATTCAACAACATTTCCAGCACAAACTTGGAACCGATAAAACCTAAAGCCAGCAAACCAAAACCGATTAAAGTAAAACGAACAGCCTTTTGTCCACGCCAGCCAAATTTCCAGTGACCAATCAGTAAAGCGCCATAGACCAGCCAGGAAATAATACTAAATACTGTTTTATGTGCGAGGTGTTGGGCGAAGAAATCATCAATGGTAAAGAAGCCGAAACCTAAGGCAATAGTCAGTAGGACAAAACCGGTCATCAGCATATCAAACAGCAATGATTCCATATCCTGATACGATGGTAACAGATTGACCCAGACCCGGCGTTTCTGTTTTTTCTTGAGTTCACGGTCCTGAAAACGCAGAATCACCGCCTGAATGGTGGCCATCAGCAGCACTGCATAGGCAGATAATGACAGGATAATATGAATATCAAGACCAAGCGAGTTCTGCACAATGATTTTGGCTTGTGGGGTAAAAGCAAAGCCTAAAATCAGGCCAGTCGCTGCAACCGGAATACCAATCAGATTCAATGGCAGAATAGGGCGATAGGTACTATAAGCCAGACTCAGTAAAAGCAGCAGTCCGGAAGTAAACGAAACCAGAACAAAGACATCATAATTTATCCCCATCGGGGTGTGCATGTCACCATAAAGAACCATGCCATGTAACACCAGACCAAGAGCAGCTGTGATACCGACAAACCACTGATTTGGAATACGTTTCGACATTAAATGAACAAACAAATACCAGAAAGATGCGGTATAGGCGACTAATGCCAAAATTGTATAAACCAGAGGGAGGCTAACCATGTCTAACCTTTTTAAGGGTGATGAATATTCATTTATATAAATTCGATGCGAACTACAGTATCCTATAGCATTCTATGCATAAATTTTCTATTTTAAGAAACAATTTTTTGCTCACGGCTATTTTAAGCGGATTTTGCAATGTTTGATACCTTAACAGAACGACTCACGCAGAGTTTAAGAAATGTTACTGGCTCAGGGCAGCTAACCGAAGACAATATTAAAGATACGTTACGTGAAGTACGTATGGCACTTCTTGAAGCCGACGTTGCGTTACCTGTAACTCGTGAATTTATCGCGAAAGTTAAGGAAGAAGCATTGGGCCAGGAAGTGATGACTCAGTTATCTCCAGGCCAGGCCTTCGTCAAGATTGTCTATGACGAACTAACCAAGATGATGGGCGCGGCGAACGAAAGCCTCGACCTGGCAGCAAAACCACCTGTGGTTGTGCTACTTGCTGGTTTGCAGGGCGCGGGTAAAACCACGACTGCTGCAAAACTTGCACGCTTCTTACAAGAACGTCAAAAGAAAAAAGTCGCGATGGTGTCTGCCGACGTATACCGTCCAGCAGCAATCAAGCAGCTACAAACGGTTGCGGGTGAAGTAGGTGCGATTTTCTTTGAATCGAATGCCAATGAACGTCCAATTGATATTGCCAACCGTGCTATCGAACAGGCAAAAATCCAGTTTGCTGATGTCCTGATTGTCGATACCGCAGGCCGTCTGCATGTCGATGATGACATGATGGATGAGATTAAAGAATTACACGCTGCGATTAGCCCAACTGAAACCCTGTTCGTGGTCGATGCCATGACTGGTCAGGATGCGGCAAATACTGCAAAAGCCTTCAACGATGCTCTACCTTTGACGGGTGTAATCCTGACCAAGACTGATGGTGATGCTCGTGGTGGTGCAGCACTTTCTGTTCGTGCCATTACCGGCAAGCCAATCAAGTTCCTGGGGATGGGTGAAAAGCTGGATGCGCTTGAGCCATTCCATCCGGAACGTGTGGCACAACGTATTCTTGGCATGGGTGACGTGCTTTCTCTGGTCGAAGAAGTTGAACGCAAAATCGACAAAGAAAAAGCCGAGAAAATGGCGAAAAAACTGCAGAAAGGCGGCAGCTTCAACTTTGAAGATATGCTGATGCAGTTTGAGCAAATGAACAAGATGGGTGGCATGATGGGCTTCCTGGATAAACTTCCAGGGATGAGCAGTGCTGGCCTTCAGGATGCAATTGCTCAAGCCAACCCTGAAAAACAAATCAAGAAAATGGAAGCGATCATCCAGTCTATGACTGTTAAAGAGCGTCGTAACCCTGACTTGATGAACCCAAGCCGTAAGAAGCGTATTGCAGCAGGCTGTGGTATGGATGTTGCTGAAGTGAATAAACTGATCAAGCAGCATGCCCAGATGGCGAAAATGATGAAGAAATTTGCCAATCCATCAGGTATGGCAAAAATGATGAAGTCACTCGGCGGCTTGCAGAAACAGTTTGGCGGCGGTGGTGGCATGGGTCCACTGTTCGGCGGCAACGACAAGAAATAAGTTCTTTGTTTAAAAAAAGGCGCTTCATGCGCCTTTTTTGCTTTTTAAGATATACAGTTTAATCAAAGCATACATTTACTTACCCAATCCTGTCGTTAGCTGAGGCAGACTCTTTAAAAAATGTAAACACAGGAGTAATAAAATGACGCAAGTGATTGTGGTACATGGCTATACGGCTGGTCCAGATGAAAACTGGTATCCCTGGATTCAGCAAAAAGCCAAGGAAGAACATATAAGCCTAAAAGTTTTGCGACTTGATCCCTCTACCACACCTCGGCTGGAAACCTGGCAAAAGCAGATGCAGGAGCAGATAGAAAGCGTCGATGAGAACAGTATCTTTATCGCTCACAGCTTAGGCACTATTGCGGCTTTGCATTATTTATCTCATAAATTAAAACAGCAGAAAATCAGGCAACTCGTACTCATTGCTGGTTTTAATGGTCGACTCGGACGTCTGGAAGAAGTGAATCCATTTATTGATGCTGCCCAAATTGACTTTGATTTATTGAAACAGCAGATTCAGGAACGAGTGGTCATCTATTCTGAAGGTGATGATCGGGTAGCACCAAAATTTAGTCTGGAACAGGCAGAAAGTCTGGATGCACAAGTGATTAAGGCTCAGCATTTTGGTCATTTTATTGATTCGCAAGGCTGTACTGAACTGCCTGAAGTCTGGCAAAGTATTGAATCAAATCTTATACGCCAATAAGTGTTTCGAGGCTGAAAGATAAAGTTTACAAAATGGATGCCAGTGGTCTGGAAATTTGCTTGAAAGCTTTGTAAAACATGTTAAAACAATGAGCCAGGAGCATCATTATTTTAACAATTAGTATAAGTATACAGCGATGACAAATAAATCAGGGAACGTTTATATCATTCATGACTATCAGTCGACCTCCAATGACCATTGGTATCCGTGGTTAAGTCGACAGGTCAAGAAACTTGGTATTGATGCCAAGCGCATCATGTTAGCCAATCCATTAGAACCGAAAATGCAGGATTGGCAACAAAGTCTGGCGGTACAGATTCCGCAAATGGATGCCGACACCATTCTGGTAGCACACGGGTTGAGCTGCCTGAGTGTGTTGAAATTCGTAGAACAGCACTATCTGACTCACCGTAAAGCTATTCGGGGAGTAGTGATGGTGGCAGGTTTTGATCAGCCGCTGGTGATGTGGTCAGAACTGAATGATCTGGTGCGCAGTGTAAAACTGGATTTCAAAACACTTTCCAAAAGCTATAAATACGGGGTTATGTACATTTCTAACAATGATCCACATGTACCCACTGCCATGTCTTTAAGTCTGGCCCATCGACTTCTCAATACCCAGATTTTTGAAGTCTTGCAGGCCGGACATTTTGAAAAAACTGATGGCTATGCAGATTTCCCACAGCTACTGGAAGTCATCCAGCGGCTGTATGGTCTAAATGAGCTGCAAAATGCTGCAGGCCTTTAAGTAACAGGTCGGGTTCAATCACGGGCTGGAAGGATTGTAAATGCTGTGCAAACAGCGGCGCATCACCACCCGTGAGAATCAGCTGGGCAGGAAAGTCACTCAACACCTTTTCAATGGTGCTGAGTAGCCCGAGCAGAATACCGTGATGTACGGCATCAATGGTATTGCGTCCCGGGCTCAGCTCTTCAAACGCAGCATCTGGAATTTTAATGCCTTTGGTATTCTGAATCAGGGCATCCCGCTGTAGATGTAAGTTTGGCAGGATAAAACCCCCCAGATGTTTTTGCCCTTGAGCCAAGTCAATGGTGAGAGCGGTACCACAGCTAATGACGCAATAGTTTTGTGTATTCGATGTTGCAACTGCCAACACCTGTAACCAACGGTCAATTCCGAGTTGAGCCGGATCATCATAACCACAGATCAGGCCTGCATATTCAGCATGAACTTTGGCAAAGATCACTGGAATATTCAGGCGTTTTAGAATTTTCAGGATACGGTCATTATTTTGCTTATCTAGCACAGAAGAGATTCCCACCTGATGCAGGCCAGATCCCATAAAGTGTTGAATCAGACCCAGCAGTAAATCCGCCGGAGACTGTAGATGCATTTCAGCCGCATGTTCAATGATACGGTCTTGTTCCGTGATCCAGTATTTAAGACGTGTATTGCCAATATCCAGCCATAATTTTTTCATTGATCTTGCCTTAGCTACCAGTCTTTAAACGTAATTGCCCTTGATAAAAGGTCTGAATACCAGATTCAGTCTCAATCTGCACCGCGCCATCTTCCTGAATGCCTACAAAGATGCCTGCATATTGTCCTTGTAGGTCAGTAAATTCCACCTGTTGTTGAATGAAAGCTGCATGATGGTTAAAGCGTGCTGCCAGATTATGGCTGCCATGATTAAACCATTGACCTGCCTGTTGAATGGCCTGATAGAGTTCAGCAATCAGCTGGTTGCGTGTCACTGTAGCCAGGCCCAGTTCAGAGAGGGAAGTGATCGGCTGATCCAATTGTTCTGCTTCAATCGGGGCCAGGTTAATTCCCACACCGACCACTGCCTGATGGGTAGAGAGCGGCTCTACCAGAATGCCGCCCCATTTGGCATTCTGACTATATAAATCATTTGGCCATTTCACTTGCAGATCAAGCTTTTGCAAGCTAGGCATTTGCAGAATATTGAGTGCAACTTCAAGCGCGAGACGACCATCAATCGGTATCTCTGTATTCAGCAATGTGCTTAAATAGATATTGCCTTCTGGAGAAATCCATTGGCGTTGACGCTGGCCTCGGCCCTGAGTTTGGGCACGACTGCTGACCAATACCTGTCGAATGCCCTTTTGAGCGAGATCCCGGACATCATCATTGGTCGAAGTGGTGACGGGTTTCAGCAACAGGACTTCAGGCAGTTGTCCTGCATCTTTAAGCAGCTGCTGCAGTTCGCGAGTTTCTACATCCATCTGAATTTAAACGTGGTAAATGTCGTTATGGAGTTAATCATATATTTGTTGATTGGTGCAATTGCTGGTTTCACCGCAGGCCTGTTTGGAGTCGGTGGTGGCCTGATTATTGTGCCAATTCTGTACATTGTATTTACCCAGCTCCAGTACGATCCAAGTGTCATCATGCACATGGCAGTAGGAACCTCTTTGGCGACGATTATTGTGACCTCAATCAGTTCGGTCATGGCACATCATCTCAAAGGTGCAGTACTTTGGCCTGTTTTCCGTAATCTGGCACCTGGTTTGGTGATTGGATCGTTTCTCGGTGCAGGCATTGCAGACTATTTACCGGGTCAAGGCCTGCAGCTTCTGATCGGTTTCTTTGCAGTATGGGTAGCTTTACGAATGTTTAGCCGTGCCAATGTCAAGATTGATCCAGCAAGCACACTACCTTCTACGCCAAAACAAATGGCGACTGGGGCTGGAATTGGTATTGCCTCTGCAATCTTTGGAATTGGCGGCGGCAGTCTGACAGTGCCATTTTTAAACCGTTGTGGCGTAGTAATGCAAAAAGCTGTGGCGACTTCAGCTGCATGTGGACTCCCCATAGCGATTGCTGGCGCACTCGGATTTATGTGGTTTGGTAAGCAGTCGGATGTTACGGTACCGAATACCATTGGCTATATTCATATTTATGCCTTTATCGGCATCAGTATTATGAGTTTCTTTACTGCCAAAGTGGGGGCAAAAGTGGCACATCTATTGTCACCGGTCATGTTGAAGAAATGTTTTGCGGCCTTATTAAGCGTTGTCGGTAGCTATTTTATTTATCAGGGTATCAGTGCCTTTCTGTAAGGTAATTTATTTAATACAGATTGCAGAAAAGAGAGTTTAAGTACTCTCTTTTTTTATTTGATCAATATGTTTATGCTGATAAAGAGAATAAAAAACAGCATAAACAACCGCTAAGCTGGTTTATATAGAGGCTGGTTGGCTGCATAGACAGAATATTGTCTGACAATGTCAAAGCATTCCTTTAATAAAATAGGTTAAATAAATGAAAAGTCATTCAGCATGACAAGAACTGCATCAATAAAAATAAAGACAGGATGGCCATGCACGAGGAAAAAGCAAACAGCTTGTCTGAGCAGATCGCCAGGCATATCAGTGAACAGATTATTCGTGGTGAGCTTGTGGAAGGTGAGCGGATCCAGGAACTGAGAGTTGCATCAGAACTTGATGTCAGTCGTGGTTCTGTACGTGAAGCATTATTATTGCTGGAACGCACCCAGCTCATCGAAATCTATCCGCGTCGCGGTGCCATTGTCTCAGAAATGTCTGCACTGCAAGTTCGTGCCCTGTTTGAAATGTGCTGTCTTCTGCTAGGTCAGATCGTGCAGCGTATGGCTGAAACCTGGCGCCCGCATGAGGCAGAGCGTGTTCAGCTATTATTAGAACAACTAGAAGCGGAAACCCGCCAAGGTCACACCGAAAAGTTTTATGATTTGATCTTTCAGGGGCTGGCGCAGCAGCAGGACATGGTTGGCAATCCCTATCTGATGCGTTACTACCATGAGCTACTGCCTTCACTGCGGCGCAGTTACTTTTTAACCCTGAATATTTCCAAGCGCGAGCTACAGGAATCTTTTGATCTGTTTAAGCTGGTAACTGATGCAATTCTGAGCCGAAAATCACATCAGGCCACTTTATTTATGGAAGATTTTTGTCGACACTTGCGCAACCTTGTGTTGGAATCACTAACACGGATGAAACAAATTGAACTTGCGTGGGCGAGACGCTCGCGCCGTTAAATCAGGACATTATGCGTTTAAGCAGTTTAAAACTTTCAGGCTTCAAATCTTTTGCCGATAGTACAACTTTACACTTTAAAGATAACCGGACTGCCGTTGTGGGGCCCAATGGTTGTGGCAAGTCCAACGTCATCGATGCAATTCGCTGGGTAATGGGGGAATCGAGTGCGCGCCAGTTACGAGGCGGCAGCATGCAGGATGTCATTTTTACCGGGACTGCGAAGCGTAAGCCAGTGGGTGTGGCGAGTGTAGAACTACGCTTTGAAAATACCTATGGCAAGCTCGGCGGTGCGTATAATGCCTATAATGAGCTGGCCGTACGCCGTCAGGTCAACCGGGATGGCAAGTCTGAATATTTCCTGAATGGTACCAAATGTCGTCGTCGTGACATCACTGATATTTTCCTGGGTACCGGTCTGGGACCACGTTCCTACGCCATTATCGAACAGGGTATGATTAACCGTCTGGTCGATGCCAAGCCTGAAGAAATGCGGGTTTATATCGAAGAGGCAGCGGGCGTATCGCGCTATCAGGCCCGCCGTCGCGAAACCATGCAGCATCTGGAACATACCACCCAGAATCTGTCTCGCTTAGAAGATATTGCTTCCGAACTCAAGTCTCAACTCAAAACCTTAAAACGCCAGTCCGAAACTGCAATTCAATATAAAGAACTCGAAGGGCAGATCCGTACCCTGAAAGTTGAAATCCTGTCATTCCAGTGCGAGCAAAGCCAACGCTTGCAGGAAGAATATACCGTTGAGATGAACACGCTAGGCGACAGCTTCAAGTTAGTACGTTCTGAACTGACCACGGTTGAGCACGATCTGGGAACGACCAGTGAGCTGTTTCAGCGTCTGATCCAGCAGTCCACCCCATTGCAAAATGAATGGCAACAGGCCGAGAAAAAGCTGGCTGAACTGGAAATAAACCTGAAGCAGAAACAGTCTCTGCTGGAGCAAAACTCAACCAGTCTGGTACAACTAGAACAACAGAAAGCTCAAACCAAAGAACGTTTGCAGTTGATTGAATTACAACTGGATACCCTACAAGAGCAACTAGAAGATCAAACCACACAGTTACAGCAACAGGAAGGTTTAAGTCAGGATCAGCAACAAGGTTTGCAGGAACTGAAATCTCAACAGGCTTCAGTCGCGACCCAATTTGCCCAGATTAAAACTCAAGTCGAACAGCAACAGCAGCGCAAGATGCAGATGCTGGCACAAAGCGAGCAATTAGCTAAAAATATTGTTCGTATCGAGCAGCAAAAAGAAACCTTGCAGCAACAGTCCGCCCAGATTCAGAATCAAGCACAGCAAGATGAGCTGGAACAGTATCAGCAGGAGAAAGCTGATACTGAACAACAGCTGGTTTGCCTAGAAAGCCATCATGCTGAACTGAGCCAGCAGCTGGAACAGGTTAAACAGGCACATAGCGAACAACAGCAACGACAGATGCATTTGAAATCTGAATTGCAAGTATTGAATGCAGAAAAGAAAAACCTTTCCCAACTTCTGACGAAAGCTAATCCGGCAGCTAAAGCGGATGCCGTGCAACTGATGCATGTGCTAAAACTGAATGAGCAGGGCAAAGCCCATGCCAGCCTGATCGAGAAATTTCTGGCAAAATGGCTGTCTGCTCAGGTACTTTCAGATTCAGATCATTTTCTGGAAAATACAGCACGTCAACTGAAAGCACAGCAATCGCCTGCTAAAATCCAGCTAGTAAATGTTCAATCGCTGGCGGACTGGATTGAAGAGCCACACTATTCTTTATGGCAGCAGGTCGCCGTAGTGGAAACCCTGCAGCAAGCGCTACAACTACAAGACCAATTGCAGTTGGGTCAATCCATCCTTAGTTTAGATGCTTATCATGTCGGTCCAGACTGGGTGATTGGACTAGAGTTTGATGAAGCCAGCCAGGCAGGTCAAGGCGCACTGAGCCACCGGATTCGTCTGGATGAAATTGGAGTACAACTAGCTAAGCTGGAAGAGCAATCCCGCCAAGCTGAACAGCATCTGGCTGAATCAAAAGAACAGCTGACAGCGCTGCAAATTCAGCTACAGCAAATCACCAGTCAACAGCAACAGGCACAGAAGCAGCTGCAACAGCTGGACTTAAATATTGCCAAAGTACAAAGCACTGCTCAGGCTTTTGCAGTCCAAAAGCAACAATTACAAAACCAGCTCCAGCAGCTAGATGAACAGCTGGAAGAAGATGCAATGCAAAAAGATGATCTGGAAATTGATCTGCATGCATTAAATCTAAAACTGGAACAGGCTTTACCGAATTATAAGACCTTGCAATTCCAGCTGGATGAACTGACTACACAACTGGAAGATTGCCAGCAGCAAACCCACAATGCTCAGCAGGAACTGGAAATTACCCGTCGTCAATCGGTTCAGTCCAAACAGCAAGTCGAATTGCTACAAAAAGACCGAGTATTCCTGAAAGAGCAGTATCAACAAATTCTCCAACAGATTGAACAGGCCAAGAAATTTATTGATCCGGTACAGTTAGAACTGCCGCATCTGGAAAGCCAGTTTAACCAGCAGGTGGAATTGACAGCAAAACTGCAAAAAACCTGGTTGGAATGGCAGGTCGAGCTGAATCAGGTACAAAATAAACAACAGCAGCTCACTGAACAGCGCCATCAGTTCCAGCAGCAGGATGAAATACTGCGGAATACACTGGAACAGAAACGCCTGGCTTGGCAGGCAGCTAAATCTGATCTGCAACACTATTCTGAGCAGTTAAAAGAATTGAATAGTGAAGTCATTACTGGTCTGAATATCGAAGTTAAAGTACATCAGGCCAAGCTGGAAAAAGCCCAATCGCAGTTCGACAAGCTCGGAGCGGTGAATCTTGCAGCATCTGAAGAATATGAAGAGGTCTCAAAACGCTATAATGAGCTGAGCCATCAGATTCAGGATCTGGAAAATACCGTCGAGCAGCTGCAGGCGGCCATGAAGAGCATCGATCAGGAAACGCGCAAGCTGTTTATGCATACTTTTGATCAGGTCAATGCTGAATTGCAAAACCTGTTCCCGAAAGTATTTAATGGCGGCGAAGCGAGCTTAAGTCTTGAAGACGGATGGCAATCAGGTGTAAAACTGATGGCACGACCACCGGGTAAGCGTAACAGTTCATTGGCTTTATTGTCTGGTGGCGAAAAAGCATTAACAGCATTGGCTCTGGTGTTTGCGATTTTTCGTCTCAATCCGGCGCCATTCTGTGTGCTCGATGAAGTCGATGCACCATTGGACGATGCGAACGTGGGGCGTTTTTGTAATTTAGTCAAAGAGCTTTCAGAACAAGTGCAATTTATTTACATCACACATAATAAGCTTGCAATGATGATGGCAACAGACCTCTTGGGTGTGACCATGCCTGAACCGGGCACCTCAAAACTGGTTACAGTGAATTTGGAACAGGCAAAAGAATACGGCTTAGCTGCGGAGGCATAAAATGGAAATCACTACTATTCTCGGGATTGTTGTAGCAGTCGTGATTATGCTCTTGGGCATTCGAATGATCATGAAAAAACCTGCTGATGCAGCACCATCATTGGATTCGGAATTACATATTGATCCGGACAGTCAGACACCGGTTATTCCGCGTCATGTGCGTGCCCAGCTGTCAGCACAGGAGGCAGAGGCGCAACGTGTTGAACCGAGCCTGAATGCAGAAACTGTTGAAAGCACAGCACCGGCTACGGAACCAAAAGAAGCAGCAAAAGTAGAGCCGACATTGACGGAAACAGCCAAGCCTGTAGCACAATCTGCAAGCCCGCTGGATACGCCAATCGTTCAAGAGACTGAAGCAGAAGTCGCAAAAGCTGAAGTAAAAGAATCATCTGCTGAAGAAGTTAAGGCTGAAAATGCTGTTACAGAGGAAGTCAAACCTGCTGAATTTAGCCTGAACAGTAATATTGAAAAAGCTGAAATTTCAGACTTTGAAGATGAAAGCAGTATTCTCGACGCGCATCTGCATGAACAGAAAGTCGTGGATGATGAGTGCGCATTGGCAAATGCAGAAATGATTATTTCGCTGAGTGTCATTCCACAAGGCCGTGTATTGTCTGGTGAAAAAACGCTAAAAGTTCTGCTGAAATATGGCCTACGCTATGGTGAGCTGGCTTGTTTCCATCGCTACAGCGAAGATGGTTCTAAACTGCTATTCTCGGTATTGCAGATCACCGATACCGGTATGGAAGGTTTTGATCTGGAAACTTTGTCAACTGAAGAAGTAAAAGGTCTGGCATTCTTCCTGGCACTGCCACACAGCGATGTACAAAATGCTTTTGATACCATGGACAGTATTTCACGTCTGATTGCCCGTGAAGTAGACGGTATTGTCTATGATCAAAACCAGCAGGAGTTTACACCACAGCTGCGTGAATTCTGGCGTCATCAGGCGATTGATTATCGTGCTGGGCAGACTGCAGAAGTTTAAGCTTCTTGAAACTAGATATTAAGATTTTTTAATAGCCAAAACTGAAGAATATACAGGGCGGGCTTTTCCGCCCTTTTTTATGGTGAAATTATGACCCAAGATGCCACTGTCATTGCGCAAATGCGTCAATTGATTCAACTGATTGCCAAACATAATCATGCTTATTATGTGATGGATCAACCTACGATTGAAGACAGTGAATATGATCAGCTCTTTCACCAGCTCAAAGCTTTAGAAGAACAATATCCACATTTACAGCAGCCGGACACACCGACAGTCAAAGTAGGTGGACAAGCCCTTTCTAAATTCGTGACCGTAACGCATGCGGTGCCAATGCTGTCTTTAGGTAACGTATTTAACAAAGAAGAACTATTTGCTTTTGCCCGCCGTATTGAAGAGCGTTTACCCAATCAAAAGATCGAATACGATGTTGAACTGAAATTTGACGGTCTGGCGATTTCACTCTGGTATGAACATGGCGTACTGGTTCGTGGTGTCACCCGGGGTGATGGGGAAACTGGCGAAGATATTACCCAGAATGTCAAAACTATCCGTAACCTGCCAAAAATTTTATGCGAAGGGAATTGTAAACCTCCAGAACTACTAGAAGTACGTGGTGAAGTTTTAATGCCGAAAGCAGGTTTTAAAAAATTAAATAAACATTTAAAAAAGCATGGTGAAAAAGAATTTGCAAATCCACGTAATGCTGCTGCAGGTAGTTTAAGACAATTAGATTGTCAAATAACAAAAACACGTCCCTTAGCTTTTTATGCTTATGGAATTGCTCAGTGTCAACCTGGAAATAATATAGAAACGATTGCAGAAAATTTAGATTGGTTAGAGCAATTTGGATTTGAAAATTATAACCATTGGGTAGTAAACAGTATTGAGGAAGTACAAGCTAAATATGAACAACTAATTATCGAGAGACCTAATTTAAGTGTTGAAATTGATGGAATGGTTGTAAAAGTAAATAGCTTAGAGCAACAAAAAAAATTAGGATTTATTAGTAGAGCACCACGCTGGGCGACAGCTTATAAATTCCCTGCAGTG
Source organism: Acinetobacter sp. CIP 101934 (assembly GCF_000369585.1). NCBI lineage: Bacteria > Pseudomonadati > Pseudomonadota > Gammaproteobacteria > Moraxellales > Moraxellaceae > Acinetobacter > Acinetobacter sp. CIP 101934. The sequence continues at coordinate 825,569 of NZ_KB850094.1, forward strand.
GCTGCATTGACCACCGTCGAAAATATTGACTGGCAAGTGGGCCGTACCGGGACTCTAACGCCTGTGGCACGATTGAATCCGGTTGCTGTGGGCGGCGTGACGGTTTCCAATGTGACCCTGCATAATATTGGTGAAATTCACCGTCTGGATGTAAGAATCGGGGATACCGTCAGTGTCTATCGTAGTGGTGACGTAATTCCTAAGGTTGAAAAAGTCTGGCCAGAATTTCGTCCTGCCGATGCGGTAGAAGTGTATTTACCTGAGAACTGTCCGGTCTGTGATTCTCCTGTGGTGATGCCGGAGGGTGAGGCATTGGCACGCTGTTCAGGTGAGCTGTATTGTGCGGCGCAGCGCATCGAGACCATTCGCCATTTTGTTTCACGTAAGGCCATGGATATCGAAGGTCTGGGCGATCGCTGGGTGGAGTCACTGTTACATCTCAATCTTTTAAAAGATGTCTCGGATATTTATCACTTGCATGAGCATCGTGAGCAATTGCTGCAAATCGAAAAAATGGGTGAAAAATCCGTGCAGAATCTCATTGATTCGATTGAAAACAGTAAGAAAACTACATTGGCAGCGTTTATTTATGCACTCGGTATTCGCGGTGTAGGTGAAACCACAGCACGTATGCTGGCCAACACTTTCCAGACTCTCGACGCTTTGCGTAGTGCTGATGTAGACGCTTTAAAGAAAACACCGGATGTGGGTGATATTACCGCAGAATGGATTGTTGATTTCTTCCAGGCACCGCATAACTTGGAAGTATTGGATCGCTTGTTGGCTGCCGGTATTCATTGGGATGCGCCAATTGCACCAACGCGCCAACCACTGAATGGTGAAAGCTGGGTAGTGACTGGAACTTTAAGCTCTATGGGGCGTGATGAAGCAACTCAATTGCTGCAAGCCTTAGGCGCACGTGTGAGTGGCAGTGTGTCGAGTAAAACCAAATGTGTGGTTGCAGGTGAGAAAGCTGGTTCGAAGCTGGATAAGGCAGAAAAGCTTGGCGTGCCAGTATTAAATGAAGAACAGTTTATTGCCTTAATGAAAGAGCATGGTCAACTTTCTGCTTAATCGATCTTAAGTATGAATTAAAAAAGACATCCGAGGATGTCTTTTTTAATGGCTTGATTGGGTTGGGCTCGTCACGATGAGCTGAATTCACGTACAATATCGATCTATTGACAGGTATAGAGCCTGTCTCATCAGATGATTCTGTTCTCCCGTTGATGATTGGCATACACATGGCGCAAGCAAAGAAAACTTTTCCGCAACAAAAATCGGAATTACATGTACGAAATCTGCATCGCAGTCGTTACGATTTCCCTCAGTTAATAAAGACTTGTCCGGAACTTGCACCTTTTGTCCGCCTAAATCCATATAACGATCTTTCTATAGACTTTTCTGATCCCCAAGCTGTGAAAATGCTCAATAAAGCATTGCTGAAACATTTTTATGGCATTCAATATTGGGATATTCCTCAAGATTTTCTTTGTCCGCCTATTCCGGGTAGAGCCGACTATATCCACTATTTGGCTGACTTGTTGAGTGCCAATCATCAAGGTCAGATTCCAACAGGACCTGCAGTTCAAGTCTTAGATATTGGGGTTGGTGCGAACTGTATTTATCCAATCATTGGTCATCGTAGCTATGGTTGGAAATTTGTCGGCTCAGACATTCATTCTGCATCCGTTAAAAGTGCTCAATTTATTGTCGAGGCGAATCCAAATCTACGTAAAGGGATTCAGATTCGATTGCAGAAGAACTCAAGCAATATTTTCAACGGTGTGATTAAACCCACAGATCGTTTTGATTTGACGATGTGTAACCCGCCATTTCATGCCTCGCAAGATGAAGCAAATGCCACAACAACACAAAAATTAAGAAAACTCGGCAAGCCGGTTGATCGGACAAAGGTGGTGTTAAACTTTGGTGGTCAAAAAAATGAACTCTGGTGTGACGGTGGTGAAGAACGCTTTGTCTGCCAAATGGTACAAGAGAGCATACAGTTTGCTGAGCAATGCCTTTGGTTTAGCACACTCGTTTCTAAGAAAACCACATTGCCTGTGCTTTTAAATGCGTTGCGTAAGAGCGGAGCAGTAGATGTGAAAACCATTAAAATGACGCAGGGGCAAAAAGAAAGTCGTTTTGTCGCTTGGACTTTTTTAGATTCAAAGCAACAACATGCATGGAGAAATGCACGTTGGACTTCAGCTTAAGCTTATTTTTGCCGAGGATGAGTGAGCTTGTCGGCACATGACGAAGATTTGGCTTGTTTATAGCAATGAACAAGCTCAATTTTGCTTATATGATAACTTGATGCCGATGCACTCAGCGTTTCTGATTTGATACGCATACAGTTCAATGAATATATGCCACAATGATTTTGAATCTAGTTACAAAAAACCAATACATTATAAAAGTACTTTGATCTTGTTCATCTAAGCTGATTACTGAGTGCAAGATATTGTTTTATAAATGGGAATTTATTCAACTAGAACTGTAAATGCAAGTACTTCTCATTTTAATTATTTAAAAATCATATATTTACGGAAATTTTATTTTGCAAATCCAGATGATTTTCTCCATAATAAGTCCATAAAGGTAGGGAGTTATAAAAATGCGTGGTAATCCAGAAGTCGTAGATTATTTGAATATGTTGATCGGTGGCGAACTGGCTGCTCGCGACCAATACCTGATCCACTCTCGTATGTACGAAGATTGGGGCCTGACCAAAATCTTTGAACGTATTGATCATGAAATGCAGGAAGAAGCACAGCATGCGGACGCAATTATTCGCCGTGTTCTGTTCCTGGAAGGTACACCGAACATGACCCGTGATGATGTAGAAATCGGTGAAGATGTGGTGAGCTGTCTGAAAGCCGACCTGAAACTGGAATATGAAGTTCGTCAAAAACTGGCAACAGGCGTGAAACTGTGTGAAGAGAAGGGTGACTACGTGACGCGTGATATGTTACGTCAGCAAATGTCAGATACAGAAGAAGATCATACTTACTGGCTTGAAAAGCAATTACGTTTAATTGAGCTGATTGGTCTGCAAAATTATATTCAGTCCCAGATGTAAGATTTGCAAAATCCCGCCATTTGAGCGGGATTTTTTTAACATCGAATTTTCAAGGATTTTAATACCATTTGGATGGTTTGTTGATCCTCAGCTGAAAACTGACTCATGTTAATATCAAATTCTTCCTGACCAGTTTTAAGTTTAAATAGATGAATGTCGGGGCTGTGTGGAGGAATTAAAATGCACTGAATTTCAGTGCTGGCATTCAGTGGAAAGATTTGACCGATTTTCATATGACCCAAAGACCAATAAATTTGATCTGCGTCTATCTCCAGTTTCTTGAACTTGCTGATTCCATAAAGTACCAAATAGGCCATCATTATGGTCAAGGTGATAATACTGATGTAGTGATCAGTATATTGAGCAGGTTGATAAAAAACAGCCGAGAACCACTGACTTAGTATTGCAAGCTTAAAGTTCCAGTCCTGATCAGTGATTCGCAGATAATAGCTGAATTGAAAAAGTAGATAACTTATCAAGATATAAGTTAAGCATAGAAAGGGATGCAATGAGCTTTGACAGTAGAAGGATCTTTTCATATTGTTATTTTTAGAGCTAAAAAACCAGGCAGTTGCCTGGTTTTTATCTTAACAAAGGCTTAGAACTTGTTAAAGCCTTTGTTTACGCCATAAGGACGACGTGGTGTGTTTTCATCACGTTCTTCACGTCGGCCAAAACCTGATTCGGGACGATTGTCACGGCGTACAAACTGAGTACCATTCTGGTTTTCACGACGACCAAACTGTGAGCCGGCTTGATTATTATCACGACGGCCAAAACCACCTTCACGACGTTCACGGCCAGTATTCGCTGCCGGTTCATCACTGTCACGGCGTTGCTGACGCAGGAAACCACCACGGCGTGCTGCCATAGGTTTTTCCTGCATACGCTCAGAACGGCGTTTTGCCATGCCGTACAAACCAGTACCTTGACGTGGTTTAAGCTCAACAGCTTTTGCCAGGTTATCGATGTCCTGTTTATCCAGTTCAATCCAGCGACCAGTACGCAGTTCGCGTGGCAGAATTACTGTGCCATAACGGGTACGTAACAGACGGCTGACTTTCAGACCTTGAGATTCAAAGATACGACGTACTTCACGGTTACGTCCTTCTTTCACCACCACCTGATACCAGCGGTTGATACCGTCACCGCCCAGTTCAGAGAATGATTCGAATTTTGCCGGGCCATCATCGAGTACGACGCCTTTGAGCATGTTATTTTTCAGCTCAGGCGTTACCTCACCCATGACACGAACTGCATATTCACGTTCGATTTCATTGGAAGGGTGCATCAGACGATTCGCCAGTTCACCGTCATTTGTGAAAAGTAACAGGCCAGTTGAGTTAATATCCAGACGACCAACCATCACCCAACGATCACCTTGGATCGCAGGCAGGTTATCAAATACAGTCGGACGTTGTTCAGGATCGTTACGTGAACAGATTTCGCCTTCAGGCTTATAGTAAATCAGTACGCGACGACGGATTTCGTCCTCAATCTGGAATTGTACCTTACGACCATCGATGCGAAGCTCATCACCTGGTTCGATACGCTCACCCACTTGGGCAACTTGCCCATTCACACTTACACGACCAGCGGCAATGACTTCTTCCATATAACGGCGAGAACCCAAACCAACACGTGCAAGCACCTTTTGCAATTTTTCACTCATGACAGCATAACCTTAGAAATAATTATCAACAGTTCACCTATTTATGACTTCGGTGCATTTGCATCGAGGGTCATAAAAGCTTCCTTGGCATCCTGCAGGGGAGGCAATTGGCCTAAACTGGTTAAGCCAAACGCATTTAAAAATTGTGGCGTTGTCACTAACAACGCAGGTCTTCCAGGGAGTTCACGAAAACCAGATTCTTTAATCCAGTTCCAGTCAAACAGCGAACGCAAAATCTGACTGTTATTTGTGACACCACGAATTTGTTCTATATCTGCCCGGGTCACCGGCTGGTGATAGGCAATTACGGCCAAAGTTTCAAGTAATGAAGGAGACAAGCGCGCTGGTCGCTCGGGCCATGTCTGAGCAATAATATTACGATACTTCGCACGTACTTGAAAACGGAAACCTTGAGCAGTTTCAATCAGTTCAATTGAGCGGCCATGCATCAGCATAGACAATTGCTGTAGGTACTGACGTAATTCCTGCTTGCTATATCGATCCTGAAAAGCTTCTTTTAGACGTGCAAGAGACACCGCTGAATCACTCGCAAAGATAATCGCTTCCAGCTGCATTAGAACATCATGCAGACTATCTTCCGCTGTAAGGATTGAGCTATGGTCAATGGTCATAAAGGTGCTCCCTGAATTGCGAGCGGGGCTTCAACGCCTGTAGCAATAATCTGAATTTTTTGTTGACGTGTCAGTTCCAGAACCGCCATGAAGGTGACGACCATGCCCATCCGGCCCTGGTTTGGTTTGAGTAAATCTGCAAAAGAAAGCACTTCACCAGTTTCCAGGCAGCTTTCAATGTAGGCAATGCGTTCTTCAAGTAGCACCGGTTCCTGTTGCACCTGATGAATCACCGGCTCAGGACGGTTAAAGATACACAGCAGGGCATCACGCAGCAGATTGACGTTATGACCTTCATTCGGTTGAATGAACTCGCCCAGACTGACATTGGTCTCAAACGTATCACGTTCAAGCACACTCATTTTGTTCAGACGTTCTGCGGCCTGTTTAATGCGTAAATAATTTTCCAGACGATCGATCAATTCCTGTTTCGGATCTTGTTCCGTCGCAGAAATACTTTTGGGTTTTGGAAGAAGTAAGCGGGATTTGAGGTCCGCTAATAATGCCGCCATTACCATATAGTCTGCGGTCAGCTCAATATTGAGTGACTTCATCGCATCCATATAGGACAAGTATTGGGCAGCAATCGGCGCAATGTCGACTTGCAGCAAGTCAAAGCCATTTTTTTGGATCAGATAAATTAAAAAGTCGAGCGGGCCTTCGAAATGCTCTAATAGGATTTCAAACGCTGAAGGAGGAATGTAAAGATCCTCAGGAATCGTCTCCTGCCATTCATCCAGTACACGGATGTGTGGAGTAGGTTCCATCATATTATGGATGCTTTGATTCATATACAGTTGTTGGCCACGCGAATTTTCAAAGGCATGAAGGCTGATTCTTCGATCTCACATCGAAAGAAAAAGCATGTAAAAAGTTGATCTTAGTGTACTCGAAAAATACCTCTAAATAAATTGGATATGGAGTTAGATACAAAAAAACAGTAGCTTTTACGGCTATTTTTCGGTTTTTGATCATATCAAATACAGGGATGCCTTTCTGAATTAAGGGTTCATAGAAATGAAGTTAAGCTCCAGTTGGGTTTGCAACCCCTAAGATCGATCATGAGCAATGACAAATATTGAGAATTAGATCAGGAAAAAATCCTTCTTTAGCAGCAATTAAAAAGTAAAAGTTTAAAAAATAAACCTTAAAAACAGATATCTATCATTCAAAAAGTATTCTAATATCTCAGAAAAATATACTGATGAATAAAACAACTAAAAACAGGACGGGTGATCAATATGGCTATTATGCTGGTACTTATTGCCGTGATTGGCTTGGGGGTATTCTGGGGTTATCCAAAATACGAAATGATGCAACTTGAAGACCAAGCACGTCAGCAGCTTCAATCAGGTAAATTTGCCGAGTTAGAAGCGAAGTATCAACCCATACTTCAAAGAGAAAAGGTAGAGCTTACGATTCTGGATCAGTATCCAAATATTCGCTTTTATACACGCTGGCTTGAAAATGAAAATAAAAAACTTTCTGTAAAGAGTGAACAGAATGTCAAAAACATAGCCTGTGATTCTGTAGAGGCTTTTCAAAACTTTGATTACAAGTCTCGAACTGCAGTCTTAAATGTGATTGAAGAAGATCAAATTGTTTTTCATATGAATGTCAAAAATAAATTTGGTATGGACATGATGCAACATCAGCAAAAGCTGTCGGATTGTCCAAGTTTTTTGCAAATGAGAGCATTAAAAGCTGGGGAAGAATATGTCCCACCACCTCAAAAAAATGCCCCAGTAGACATGGTTGCACCTGCTGCATCGGTTTCGGAAGAAGCTGCGCAACCTTTAAGCTAAAATCCTACGGATAAAAATATGAATATAAAATTTGTTGTTGTTGGCCTTTTAGTGATTGCCGGACTATTTTTCGGAACTGAAAAATATTGGGAGCATAAGTTTCAACAGCAGGCACGAGATAATCTAAAACAGGTACACATGGATGCACAGACTCAACAGCGACTGGAAAATAGTGGTCTGCCCATCTCTGGAGATATACTAAATCAGTAGCCAAATATTATTACTTACATGAAACTTACCACTTTAGCGGATAATCAATTACCGGCAGAAATCCAAAGCCATGTACGACAACTTGGTTGTATGCAGGTTGACCAGTTACAAGGTCAAGAGCCAGATTTGGTAAAAGCCTATATAGCGGTTCTTGAAGAAGATCAGGTTTCATCCAGCTATACCATTCAAAATAAATTTGGCAAGGCTGTGTTTGAGCATAAACAGATACTAGCAGATTGCCCAAATTTTATGACTTTGAGTCAGTTATAAATATGTTGTGGTCCTACTGCTTTAACGCATATTCAATTATTCGCTGGCAGGTGTCTGCTAGACAGAGATTATTTGTTGAATAAATGTTCAGCAGTTTTCTTGTCATCGCAACTTCAAGAAAATACTGGTACTCAATATTGTCGATATTCAGACTTAAGACAGGCTTAGAGTTCTTTTCGATAGAAATTGCCTTAGATTCTAATGTCCAAGGCCGTTTGACGTAGATCAGATGATTGGCAGGAAGTTCATTCAAGTTTAGCAGGAGATAAAATAGATTCACTTTATTTCCTCCTAAAACTGAATTAAAACGTTTTAATTATTCAAAAGCAGTTACATCACCGACACCACGGCGAATTACTTCAGGTTGATCACCCGATAAATCCACGATAGAAGTTGTGCTTAATGTACCTAGGCCACTATCAATAAATACATCGATGCGCTTGCCGAGCTGCATTTCAATCTCGTATGGATCATCCATTGGATCAGTCTGATCTGGCAGGATCAGGGTTGAGGTTAACAGGGGTTCACCCAGTTCTTGAAGCAGCATCTGACACACGGGATTGCTGGGGATACGTAAACCGATGGTTTTTTTCTTCGGATGCATTAAACGTTTAGGTACTTCACTGGTGGCTGGCAGAATAAAAGTAGTGACAGCAGGCGTATTATTTTTCAGCAAACGATATACGGCATTGTCCACTTTGGCATAGGTCGCAATGTCCGACAAGTCACAGCAGAGAATGGCATATTGGTGCTTAGGGCCTAGACCACGAATCTGGGCAATGCGCTCCATGGCATTTTTATTTCCGATCTGGCAGCCAATTGCATAAGCGGCATCAGTTGGATAAACAATTACATCGCCGGCACGGATACGTTCCACGGCCTGACTGATCAAACGTGGTTGGGGATTGTCTGGGTGTACGCGTAAATGCAACATAAACTCTGTCTCCGATCCTGTGCTGACTTTATTATGAGATTGCCTGCGACGGACATGCAATCTCAATAACGTAAATTTGTATAATTTAATCAAGCATTTCACGAATAAATTCGTCGGATTGTAAACTTTTGCCATTCCGTGTACAGGCACAGATACAATCAATAAAACGTTTTGCGTCACGAGGTAGTTTGGCTTCACCACTAAAATAACGCTGGACCTGTGCATAGACATTATCTTTAAAGCTGCTGCCATTGCCGCCTTCACCGGTCAGGTTGTCTAAAGACACGCGAAATTTACGCCCAAAGGCTTTGGCAAACATCCATTCAATCGCCTGGGGCTTGATTTCTACCTGTTCAAATAAAGCTTGCTGTTCCTGGGTACGGCCATCTGGCGCATACCAGTAGCCCAGATCTGGCAATAGACGACGCTTGTCACCGGCAATGGTCCAGTGGCTGATCTCATGCAGGGCACTATTGAAGAAACCATGCGCAAATTGAATGCGGGCAGGGGTATCTTCAGTAGCCGGGAAATATTCTGGTTCAAAATCACCACGGACTAATGTGACATTTAGGTGGGAAAACCAGTGATTAAAGTGTAAGATGAGCCAATCAACCTGTTCTGCTTCTGACGATACATTCGCCCACGGTAAGCGTTGCACTTGCTGTAGTGAGCTGTCAGAATCCAGAGTTGAAAGTGTGCTAACGAGTGATGAAACATTCACTTCTGTTTGCGGCTGCAACAGATGCATGACTGAAATTACCCAATTGGTCTGTCTAAAAATAAGTACAAAATTGTATCTTAATCTTTGACAGAGTTCTGATGAATTTGTAGAATTGCCGCCTTAATTATGTCAGCAAATACCTTTCCGGCACAGATTGAGCCGTTTAAATGGGCTGAACAGGGCTTTAAATGGTCAGGTCAACTGCCTTTATCCCGCTTTGTTCGTATTGCTCGTGAAGCTGTTGGATCAATTGATGATCAATTGATTAACATAGACTGTAAGCTATCAATGGATGCTTATCATCGCATTGTGTGGCTAGATGGCCATGTTGAAACGAAAGTTCCAATGGAATGTCAGCGTTGTCTGGAAACCGTTGAGATTGAACTCGTTTCAGATTTTCATCTTGCCCTTGTGGATGACGAATCACTGATAGAGCGCTTGGATGAGGATGCTGATTTCATCGTCTTAGGTGAAAGTGAAGCAACGACGAAAGGTTCATATGATGCACCTGCCACCGCTGATTTACTGGCACTCATAGAAGATGAATTGTTATTGTTGATGCCGTTGTCTCCTAAGCATGATGTTTGTGAGCATAAGCACCAACCCGCTCAAGAAGAAGTTGTTGAAGAAAAACGGGACAATCCGTTTGAAGTTTTGGCAGCTTTGAAGGGTAAACTTAACTAATTTTTGTGTTATACTCATACGTATAAGACAATCGAATTTGTTCTGATCCATTTTTTCGATATTTGTAAGGAGCCATCATGGCCGTTCAGCAAAACCGTAAAAGTCGCTCTCGCCGTGACATGCGCCGTTCACATGACGCTTTAACTGAGAATGCATTAACTGTAGACCAAGCTACTGGTGAAACTCATCGTCGTCACCACGTATCTAAAGATGGTATCTACCGTGGTCGTCAATTATTCGCTAAAGCATCTGCTGAATAATTAATGATGTATTAAGCGTCAAGCTTGATAGAAAAAATGGGAGCGTTAAGCTCCCTTTTTTTTGTCTGTCACTTTTAGGCGCTTTAATAAAGTTGGGCTTTTTGTTGTATTTGGCAATTACCCCAGCCAAAATTACGTGCTAAATTGCGCTCCACAATGAGTTAGGTGGTATTTAGCTGTTAATTTTCATCAATTCTATGAAGATTAGCGCCTCTTAATTGAAAGGATTTTATTATGTCTGCTAAACAACTCGAGCAAGCAGCTCAGGCAACCAAAACTGCATTTGTATTCCCAGGTCAGGGATCGCAGAAGGCGGGCATGCTCGCTGAACTGGCTGAGCAGTTTAGTAGTGTAGGTGACACATTTGCCGAGGCATCTGAAGCAGTAGGCTTCGATCTGTGGCAGATTGCCCAAAGTGGTGAAGGTCTGAATCAGACTGAATTCACTCAACCGGTCCTTCTGACTGCATCGATTGCATTATGGCGTGTATGGCTGGAACTGGGTGGTGTTGCACCAAAGTATCTGGCTGGCCATTCTTTAGGTGAATACAGTGCACTGGTTGCATCTGGTGCGTTAAGCCTAGGTGATGCAGTGAAACTGGTCAACCTGCGCGGTAAGCTGATGCAAGATGCAGTCCCACAAGGTGTGGGTGCAATGGCGGCAATTCTAGGTCTGGAAGATGCTCAGGTTGTGGAGCTTTGTGCACAGGCAACAGCAGCCGGTGAAGGTTCGGTTGAAGCAGCCAACTACAATGCCAAAGGTCAAGTCGTTGTTGCAGGGAACAAAGATCGTGTTGATGCGGTGATTGAGCTGGCAAAAGAAAATGGCGCTAAAGCGATCGCATTGCCCGTATCTGTTCCATCCCACTGTTCACTGATGAAACCTGCCGCTGAACAGTTTGCTACGGCTTTGGAACAAACTGCCATTGAGCTACCACGTATTCCTGTAATACAAAATGTGGGCGCGGAAATTGCAACAGATGTGAATGCATTACGTCAGGCACTGACTGCGCAATTGTATGAATCTGTACAGTGGACCAAAACCCTGCAATTCCTTCAAGACGAAGGTATTGCATATATCGTGGAATGCGGTCCGGGGAATGTACTTGCCAATATGGCAAAACGTTTACCAAATATCGAAAAAGCACTTCCACTGGACAATCAATCCCGTCTGGAAGATGCATTAAACACCGTATTGGTGGCAGAAGGGAAAATTGCATGACACAGGAACGTAAAGTTGCCTTGGTGACAGGTGCAAGCCGCGGCATTGGTGCTGCAATTGCGCAACAACTCATTCAGGATGGCTACTTTGTGGTAGGAACTGCCACTTCTGAAGCTGGCGCTGAGAAATTATCTGCACAGTTTGCTGAAAATGGCGCAGGTAAAGTCCTTGATGTGCGTGATGGCGCAGCCATTGATGCACTGGTGACTGAAATTGAACAGAACTATGGTCCAGTTCTTGCGTTAGTGAACAATGCTGGTATTACCAAAGATAACCTATTGCTGCGTATGTCAGAAGATGACTGGGATGATATCCTGAACATTCATCTGAAAGCCGTTTATCGACTTTCCAAGCGTGTCCTGAAAGGCATGACCAAGGCACGTTTCGGTCGTATCATTAACATCAGTTCTGTAGTGGCGCATTTTGCTAACCCGGGTCAGGCGAACTATTCTGCTGCCAAAGCAGGGATTGAAGCGTTTAGCCGCAGTCTTGCAAAAGAAATGGGTAGCCGTCAAATTACGGTAAACTCTGTGGCACCAGGCTTTATTGCCACTGAGATGACTGAACAGTTAAGTGAAGAAATTCGCAAGAAAATGAGTGATCAAGTGGCATTGAACCGTCTCGGTGATCCACAAGATATCGCAAATGCCGTAAGTTTCTTGGCTTCTGACAAGGCAAGTTACATTACAGGTACTGTAATTCACGTAAATGGTGGTTTATACATGAGCTAAGGGGCTTAAGTATAAACTTTCCAAATTTTTTAGATTCAATTAAACTAACGGCATTAAAAACGCCACAAGCAATGAGGAGAATTCCTGTGAGCGATATCGAACAACGCGTTAAGCAAGCGGTTGCAGAACAACTTGGTATCAAAATCGAAGAGATTAAAAACGAAGCATCTTTCATGGATGACTTGGGTGCTGACTCTCTAGACCTAGTTGAACTGGTAATGTCTTTCGAAAATGACTTCGACATCACAATTCCTGATGAAGATTCTAACGAAATCACAACTGTTCAATCTGCGATCGACTACGTTTCTAAAAAACTTGGTTAATCGTTGATTCTTAGCTCTGCTAAGCCTAAAGACCACCGCAAGGTGGTTTTTTTGTGCCTGTGTTTTTCTTAATGGTAACTTACATTCATTAACAGGAAGCTTACCAATGATTAACTTCTGCTTAGATGAATTCCGCTATAAACAATAGGGAGATAAAAATCAGACGACAATAAGGGAGTCTTCCATGGGTATTTTTGATTTTGTAAAAGGTATTGGTAAGAAAAATACCGCAGCGGCAGAACCGCAACAGACACCTGCTGCACAACAAGCACCTGCGGCTGCGCCTAAAGCAGCTCCGGCAGAGCCATCGGCACAAGAAATTGCCAACAAGTTATTGGGCCATGTTAAAAGTTTAGGGTTGCCAATTAAAGGTTTGTCGATTAGCTATAACTCTACTTCTGATCTGGCAACTGTGCGTGGGCAGGTACAAAATCAGGCCGATCGTGAAAAAATTATTCTCGCGGTAGGAAATATTGATCATGTGGCCAAAGTGGATGACCAGCTTACGGTGAGCAGCCCTGAACCGGAAAGTAAATTCTACACGGTAAAATCAGGCGACAGTTTGTCAAAAATTTCTAAAGAATTTTATGGCGATGCCAATCAATACAACAAGATTTTTGAAGCCAACCGTCCATTATTAAAAGATGCTGATGATATTTTCCCAGGTCAGGTACTGCGTATTCCTGATTAATATTTTTGAACTTTCAGATTTTTCAGATTAATGGCAAGGCTCCCTTTGGGAGCTTTGTTGTTATTGTCGATAACTAGAGTATCAAATACCGACATCCAGATATAGCGTCTCTTTTACTTCCTCCATCACCACATAACTGTGTGAAGAGGCGGAAGAAGGTAGTTTCTTTAATAGATCGCCCAGCAGGCGGCGATAAGCACTCATCTCTTTCAAGCGCGCTTTGACCAGATAATCAAAATCTCCAGAAATCAAATGGCATTCCAGTACTTCAGGAATTTCACTCAGGTCTCGTGCGACCTGCTCAAATACATCACCGGATTTGGCTGAAAGTTTGATTTCAAGAAAGACCAGTAAATTGCGTTCCAGCTTTTCTGGATTGAGTCGGGCGTAATAGCCCATGATAATACCATCACGTTCCAGTCGCTTCACACGCTCAGAGCACGGGGTAGTGGATAGGTTCACCCGAGCTGCCAGCTCGCTAATGGCAATCCGGCCATCGCGTTGCAGGATGTCTAGAATCATGCGATCAATACGGTCTAATTTACGCATTCATTATTCCCTTAATTTTTTAAAATCACGCGAGAAATCTAGTGGATTCACTGAATATATTACTTTAAAACAGTGAAATTCACTATTGATCCAAAAATATACTAGTTAAATCAACTAGAAGGATTTTGAGGGTAAGGCAATGCGTGTTTTGGTCTTAGGTAGTGGTGTAATTGGTGTGGCAAGTGCCTATTACCTGGCACAGCAGGGTGCAGAAGTTACTGTACTTGACCGTCAGACTGGCCCTGCTGAAGAAACCAGTTTTGGTAATGCAGGCCAAATCTCTCCAGGTTACTCGACACCGTGGGCAGCACCTGGCATTCCATTCAAAGCGGTGAAATGGATGTTTCAGCATCACGCACCCTTGGCGATTAATTTAGATGGCAGCATGTGGCAGTTGAACTGGATGGCGCAAATGCTGAAAAACTGTAATCCAGCCAGCTATGCCATTAACAAAGAACGTATGACCCGTGTAGCTGAATATAGCCGTGACTGTTTACGTGAATTGCGTAAAGAAACCGGCATCAGCTATGAGCATCGTTCCAAAGGTACTTTACAGGTATTTCGTAATGAAGCCCAGTTGGACATGGTGCAACGTGATATCGCTATATTACAAGAGTGTGGTGTGCCGCATGAATTATTACTGGGAGCTGATTTGGCAAAAGTTGAACCTGCCTTGGCACATGCTCAAGATAAACTGGTCGGTGGCTTACATTTACCCAATGATGAAACCGGTGATTGCTATCTATTTACCAACGCCTTAGCCAATGTTGCCAAAGAATTGGGCGTACAGTTCAAGTTTAACCAGAATGTGGAACATCTGCTAACTGAGGGCAATGAAATTAAAGGTGTTGTCGTCAATGGTCAGGTATTCACTGCGGACAAATACGTGCTGGCATTTGGTAGTTATTCACGTGATTTCTTGAAACCGTTGCATCTGGATTTACCAGTTTATCCAGTAAAAGGCTATTCACTCACGATTCCAATTGTTGATGCCGATTTTGCGCCGCAATCTACGGTGCTGGATGAGACCTATAAGATTGCTATCACTCGCTTTGACCAGCGCATCCGCGTGGGTGGTATGGCTGAGCTAAGTGGCTTTAACCACAACTTAAAAGATAATCGACGTGCCACTTTGGAAATGGTTACCCAGGAATTATTTCCGGGTGGTAATTTGACTGAAGCCAGCTTCTGGACGGGGTTACGTCCAATGACACCAGACAGTACGCCAATTATTGGAAAAACCCGTTTTAAAAACCTGTTCCTGAATACCGGACATGGCACTTTGGGTTGGACCATGGCCTGTGGTTCGGGCAAGTTAATCAGCGATATTGTACTGGATCATAAAACCGAGATTAGTACGGAAGGGCTGTCGCTCGGACGCTATTCACACGCGGCTTAAATTACTGTTTCAAGGAAGAATCTATGCCACGTCCAATTCAAGCTGTAGTGCATTTAGATGCATTGCAGCATAATCTGAATATTGCTAAAGCTTCTGCTCCAAATGCTGAAGTGTATGCTGTGGTCAAAGCCAATGCCTATGGTCATGGCATTGAACGGGTTTATGCGGCATTTCAGTCTGCAGACGGTTTTGCTTTTCTGGATATTGAAGAAGGTAAGCGGCTACGTGCACTGGGATGCAAAAAATCACTGCTGTTGCTCGAGGGTATTTTTACGCTAGCGGATTTATTTGCATGTGCAAAGCATGACATGAGCTTTGCCATTCATTCTCGTCATCAAGTGCAATGGCTGAAACAGTTTGCCGAAATAGCCCCGGATGCACAGTTTGATGTGTTCTTGAAAATGAACAGCGGCATGAACCGTTTAGGTTTTCAGCTGCATGAATATGCAGATGTTTGGCAACAGTTAAGCCAGTTCGAAAATGTACGCTCAATGACGCATATGACCCATTTCTCCGATGCGGATGGCGAGCGTTTTGGATTGGATGGCATTGAACATCAAAACCTGATTTTTAGCCAGACCATTCAGGGGCTTGAGGCTAAAACCTCACTCAGTAATAGTGCGGCCATTCTACGCCATCATCAAAGCTTGCATTCCGATATTGTACGTAGCGGCATCATGCTCTATGGCAGTTCACCAGATTATCCAAGCCATAGTATTCAAGACTGGAATCTCCAACCAAGTATGAGCTTACGCAGTGAAATCATTGCTATTCAAGATATTCAGGCTGGGCAAAGTGTCGGTTATGGCTCTAACTTTGTTGCGGAGCAGGCGATGCGAATTGGTGTTGTGGCTTGTGGTTACGCGGATGGTTATCAGCGTATCAGCCAGACCGGTACGCCCGTGCTGGTAGATGGCGTCAGAACCCAGACGATTGGCCGGGTCAGTATGGATATGCTGACAGTTGATCTGACTGAACTTCCTCAAACGAACATTGGTAGTGAGGTGCTGCTCTGGGGGCGGTCGACCCACGGCACAGTGCTGCCAATTGATGAAGTTGCAGCAGGATCAGGAACAGTGGGCTATGAGTTGATGTGTGGCATTACTACCCGTGTACCAGTACAGGTTGAAACCTGAAATTCAATATTGACCTATTAACGGAAAAATGGAGAGGAAAATTTATGATGGAACATAGCGATATTCAACGTATCCGCAGCAATCAGGTGATGAGTGCTGCCACTATTCACAACAAGACCGTGTATTTATCAGGGCAGGTGCCAACACGTACCGATCTGGATATACACGGACAGACCTTGGAGGTCTTTGCCAAGATTGATGAACTGCTTGCGCTGGCAAATACTGATAAAAGCCGGTTGCTTTCGGCGCAATTATTTATCAAGCATTTAGCTAACTTTAGCAACGTAAACCAACTCTGGGTGGAATGGCTGCAAGGCCATGATACTCCGGCACGTGCCACCATTCAGGCGGATCTGGTCAATCCAGACTGGCTGATTGAAATTGCAGTGATTGCAGCACAGCCTTAAGAGCTTCTGATATTTGAGATCTCCCAACTTAATTTTGTAAGAACATCAGACCCGATCATTTAACTTTTTAAATGAAATTACATCTGAATCAGGATTTCAGGAGGAAATCTGATCAGGTGGGCAAGGGCTTGATGCGAAAAAAGGAACTGAAGATGAATACTACACCCTCTAGAGATGACGCAGCGCCGTCGCAACATGAGCTACAACGCAAGTTATCTAATCGGCATTTACAGCTGATTGCCATTGGTGGCTGTATCGGTACCGGCCTGTTTATGGGGTCGGGTAAGACCATCGCCCTGGCTGGCCCTTCGATCCTGCTGATCTATATGATCATTGGCGGGATGTTTTTCTTTTTAATGCGTGCTCTTGGTGAAATGCTGCTGTCGAATTTGCAGTACAAGTCTTTTATTGATATGGCGCATGATCTGATTGGGCCGGCTGCAGGCTATTACATTGGCTGGTCGTACTGGTTGGGCTGGATTCTGGTTGGTATTGCTGATCTGGCTGCGATTATTAACTACCTGAATTTCTGGTTACCCGAAGGTACAGCCTTTACCCCGATGGGACAGGCGCTGATCAGCGCTGCCTGTGTCCTCTTGATTCTGGGTATTAACCTGGTGACAGTAAAACTCTTTGGTGAGATTGAGTTCTGGTTTGCCCTGATCAAGATTCTGGCAATTATTGGCCTGATTTTTGTTGGTGGTTATATGGTCTTTAGTGGTTTTCAGGCCCCAAGCGGTGCGACGGCCAGCTTTAGTCATGTCTGGTCAGATGGCTTATTTCCGAAAGGTGCGACTGGCTTCCTGGCCGGTTTCCAGATCGCGATGTTTGCTTTCGTGGGAGTGGAGTTGCTGGGTACCATGGCGGCTGAAACCAAAGATCCGGAAAAGAATTTACCTAAAGCAGTCAATGCGATTCCAACCCGTATTATCTTGTTTTATGTCTTGTCCCTGTTGGTGATTATGGCAGTCACGCCATGGAGCCAGATTCCTGCAGATCAGAGCCCATTCGTTAGCCTGTTCTTATATGCGGGGATTCCAACGTCCGCCATTATCATGAACTTTGTGGTCTTGTCTTCCGTGATGTCTTCGATGAACAGTGGCGTATTCTCCACCAGCCGGATGCTGTTTGGTCTGGCGCGGGGTGGTCAGGCACCGCAAGCCTTGGCACAACTGTCGAGCCGAGCAGTTCCGGCGAAAGGTCTGATGTTCTCCTGTACCTTTATTCTGCTGGGTGCAGCATTCCAGTATTTTGTACCGAATACGATGGAAGCCTTTACCTTGGCGAGCTCACTCTGTGTGATCCTGTTTATCAGTATCTGGAGTATCATCATGGTGTGCTATATCCGTTACCGTAAGCAGCAACCGGAAAAACATACTGCTTCGACTTTTAAAATGCCGGGCGGTGTATGGATGTCTTATATCGTGCTGGCATTCCTGTTCTTTGCGTTGGTGATTTTGAGTCTGGAACCAGATACTTTGAAAGCCTTGATGATCAGTCCGTTATGGCTGTTAATTCTAGCGGTGACCTATCGTGTGCTGTATCTGCCAAGAGTTCGTAAGCTTCAGGTAGAGATGTAAATTTTAGAATCTAAGACATAAAAAATCCCCGACTGAGCAGGGATTTTTTATTGAGTAGCTAAACTAGAAGGTAGGTTTAACCACCACCAGAATCACCACTGCAAATAAGAGCAGGGTTGGCATCTCATTAAAATAACGCCAAAACTTGTGTGACTTGTAATGGGCATTATCAATCAGCTTCTTGCGGTAATAACCACAGACCAGATGGTAAATCACCAATAAGCCGACCAAGCCGACTTTAAGGTAGAACCATAAGGCTTCATGATAATGACGCGTTGCATCACCCCAATCTACCAGAAAGTGTGCCGTAATCAGGGTGGCCAGCATTGCCGGCCACATGATGCCACGGTACAGCTTGCGCTCCATGACTTCAAAGCGTTGATGACTTACGGCATCTTCGCTCATAGCATGATAAACATATAAACGTGGCAAGTAGAACAAAGCCGCGAACCAGCAAACCACTGCAATAATATGTAATGCTTTTACCCAAAGGAAAGCATCAGAAGGAGCATCCATCAAGTCACCCTAAATTGGGCAGCTTAGCCTTCCCATTTTTTGAAGATGAGACAGGCATTTACGCCGCCGAAACCGAAACTGTTACTCATCACAGTATTCAATTTTGCGTCACGTTTTTCAAGCACGATATCAAACGGTTTCGCACCTTCATCCAGTTCAGTCACGTTGATGTTTGGCGCAATAAAGTCATTTTGCATCA
This sequence comes from Acinetobacter sp. CIP 101934, assembly GCF_000369585.1. Classification (NCBI taxonomy): domain Bacteria; kingdom Pseudomonadati; phylum Pseudomonadota; class Gammaproteobacteria; order Moraxellales; family Moraxellaceae; genus Acinetobacter; species Acinetobacter sp. CIP 101934. The sequence goes on from NZ_KB850094.1 coordinate 844,594, forward strand.
TCAGAACTGAATAAATTGCTTCTTGAACGCCAGCAGCACCTAGGCTGTGGCCTGTCATAGACTTGGTCGAGCTGAGTGAAGGAACCTGGCCTTCACCAAACGCACGTTCCATTGCCTTAAGTTCTGTAATATCGCCTGCTGGAGTAGAGGTACCATGCGTATTTACATAGTCAATCTTATCTACACCATGCTGTTTTGCTTCTTCTAAAGCCATCAATACACAACGCGTTGCACCTTCACCACTTGGCGCAACCATATCGGCACCATCAGAGTTCGCTGCATAAGCTACGACTTCCGCAAGAATATTGGCACCACGTGCTTGAGCGTGTTCAAGGGATTCAAGCACCACGAAACCGCCACCGCCAGCAATCACGAAACCGTCACGGTCTGCTGAATATGGACGAGATGCAGTTTCAGGTGTGTCATTGTATTTTGAACACAGTGCACCCATCGCATCAAACAGCAAGCTTTGAGACCAGTGATCTTCTTCACCGCCACCGGCAAGCATCAAGTCCTGTTTACCCAATTGAATCAGGTTATAGGCATAACCAATCGCATCAGCAGAAGTTGCGCATGCGCTGGTAATTGAGTGAGCAATACCTTGAAGTTTAAGCGCTACACCAACGTTGGCTGTAATGGTATTTGACATATTGCGGGGTACGAAAAATGGGCCAATTTTACGTGCACCTTTTTCTTCGAGTAATTTCGCCATTTCTATTACAGATGCTGTTGAGTTACCGCCTGAGCCGCCTGCAATACCATAGCGTGGGTTGCCCGCCAGATCTTCCGGTTTCAGACCAGCATGCTCAACCGCTGCAATTGCCGAATTGTAGGCATACATGGCACAAACACCCATAAAGCGTTTGAGACGACGGTCGATATTGTCAAAATCCTGCTCAGCAGCCGCGCTGACATGACTTTTAAAGTTTAGTTCAGCATAGACTGGATTTAAACGTGTGCCTGAAATCCCGTTTTGTAAAGAGTGAGTTACATCTTCCAATGTATTTCCGATGCATGAGTTAATACCCATACCAGTGATGACAACACGTTTCATCTACAGATCCTTATAGTTCATCTTTATGGTCAGGGGAGATATTTAGCGTTTTCATCAAGCGTTAAATATGGTGCTGACCCATTGTTCACAATGAGGAACATCATAACAGAAAGATTTTTGAAATCTTATGGCAAATGTTATGCCCAGTACGCTGTACATTCGAATAGAGATTCCTACACAGAGGGATTACTAAATGAAACAGAATAAGGTTGAGATAAACGCTGCTAACACCTAGTATTTATACAAAATACAAGCACGTGCACGCTGAGGTAAGGAATGACAAATACCAATAATAAACAATCAAATGGCTTCATCTCCAGTGCGTTTGGAGTGGCGAAAAAGTTCAGTACAACAGGTTTGGATCTATTCAACCATGTTGCACCTGATTCGGTTTCGAAGGTCACACAAGCGCTGAATGTAGATAAGGTGGTCAATGGCGCAGCTCAAGCCAAGAGTCCATTTGAGTCGAAAAAATACGACAATCCACAGGAGATGTTACGTGAACATCTGCCAAGTGTATCGCGCCAGTTGTTTGGCCGTCATTTCAATACAGTGAATAATGTTACGCATTTTATTTCGCCCAAGTTTAGCGAAAAAGTGTCAGATTATTTCTTTGATCATCTAAATCAGTTTACCAATGACATCAGTTCAGTAGATGCCGTTCTCGATGAAGCAGGAGTGCGTGATCTGGAGGAACTCACCCAGGATGTCGATCGTTCTAAGCGTATTTCTCAAGCGTTTGGTGAACAGAATAAATGGATTGCTGCAGTTCAAGGTGCATTCTCCGGGGCAACTGGGGTAATTGGTACAGCAGTGGATATTCCTGCATCTTTGGTGCTGGCGCTGCGTACTATTTATCAGGTCGGCCGTTCTTATGGCTTTGATTTAAGCAAAGAAGAAGATCAGGATATCGTGCAGCATATCTTCCGTCAGATTGATCTGAGTCTGATTGCAGAAAAGCAAACCGTATTGTTGGGCTTAAGAGCGCTAGGTGCTACTTTAAAAACCCATGACATTTCCCAGCTGCAAGCCATGTTGGGTTCAAGTAATGATACCGAGCTGCTACGCAAATTCCTGCATCAGGAAGATGGTCAATCGAAATGGGAATGGATGAACCATATACCGAAAGTTTCCCTGATTGAACAACTATCTAAATTGGTACCGTTAGCGGGTGCTGGGGTAGGCGCAGTATATAGTCGCCGTTTTGTCGATGATGTTAATCAGAAAGCACAGGATGTGTTCTCGAATGCACGTCAATATCTGCTACAGCATCGTGACAGCTCTGTTTCTGTTTTAGAGGCCTATGAAAAATCTAAAGCATTGCTGCAACAGGCCGCACCAAAACTACTAGAAAATATCAAGAAAAATGGTCATACCGGGGATGAGTTAATTTTAGATAAAGAGATTCCGATTGAAGGAAATGATCATATTACTCAGGTAAAAGTGCTGAAAAAGACAGATTCTCAAGTCACAGAGGAAGTAAAAGATGAAGAGGTCAGTGAAGGCTTGGATTCATTAGCCGATAAGTTGGTAGAACCGGTTGCGGATAAGCATGTACAGCAACCAGCACTGAGTGAGCCGGCACCTGAAGATATCGAAGATACGCTTGCACAGGCAGAAGCTGAGGGCGATGTCACAGACGAGGCCGAAGTCGCTGCCGCTGATACTGAAAATGATCAGAGCGAAGCAGACACGGAAGCTGCACAGCAAAAGTCAAAAAAAGCGACAAAATCTTCTGCTAAAAAATCAACAGAAGATGTTACAAAAGATGCAGATTAATCTGCAAGAAAAATAGTAAGGATATGAAAGTACTAAGCAATTGTAAGCAAGAGCGGATGTGGATTTGCCTGCTTCTATCATGTTGACCAATTTTGCATCTTGACTTACAATTGCATGCCCTCAAAAAGTAGTAGTTTTTGGGGCTTTTTATTAACGGGAGAATTGCCAAATGGCAACAACAAATCAGTTGATCCGTAAGGGTCGTACGACTTTGATTGAAAAATCTAAAGTTCCTGCGTTGAAGGCTTGTCCACAGCGCCGTGGTGTTTGTACACGTGTTTACACAACTACACCTAAAAAACCTAACTCAGCAATGCGTAAAGTTTGCCGTGTTCGCTTAACTTCAGGCTTTGAAGTTTCTAGCTACATCGGTGGTGAAGGCCATAACCTGCAAGAGCACAGTGTTGTTCTTATCCGTGGTGGTCGTGTTAAAGACTTACCAGGTGTACGTTACCATACCGTTCGTGGTTCTTTAGACTGTGCTGGTGTTAAAGATCGTAACCAGTCTCGTTCTAAATACGGTACTAAACGTCCTAAGAAATAATTGATCTTTCGAGATTAACTTCTTAGTTCGCTAGAACTGCAATCCTTTATCGTCTCGCTTGTCTGATTTCTGCATTTAATTTTGTGAAATTCAAGCGACGTGTAGTAAGGCCAGCGAATGCACATGACACTTTGTGCTAATGCTGGATAAACCTGAAGTGTCATATTTATAGGTAGTTTAAAATGCCAAGACGTCGCGTAGTCGCTGCTCGTGAAATCCTTCCGGATCCGAAATTCAGTAGCCAAACAATCGCTAAATTCATGAACCACGTAATGCAAGATGGTAAAAAATCTATTGCTGAAAGTATCGTTTACGGTGCTTTAGACCGCGTTCAAGAAAAATCTAAAGTAGATCCGGTTGAATTTTTCGAGACTACTCTTGAAAAAGTTCGCCCTATGGTCGAAGTAAAAGCACGCCGTGTTGGTGGTGCTACATACCAGGTACCTATGGAAGTGCGCCCATCCCGTCGTACTGCCTTGGCTATGCGTTGGTTAGTAGATGCTGCTGCTAAGCGTTCTGAAAAAACTATGGCTTTACGTCTTGCTGGTGAGTTGCTTGATGCATCTGAAGGTAAAGGCGCAGCGGTTAAAAAACGTGAAGATGTGCACCGTATGGCTGAAGCCAACAAAGCATTCTCTCACTACCGTTTCTAAGCAAATAAAACAGGCCCTTATCAGGACGGTGATGATATGGGTTTCACCCAATTGTCATCAAAGCGCTTTAAGTTGCTAGCAACTTAAAGCGTCCTGTTTTAAACAACAAAATTTAGGAATGCAAGAGATCATGGCTCGTCAAACCCCAATTTCTCGTTACCGTAATATTGGTATTTCTGCGCACATCGATGCGGGTAAAACCACAACTACTGAACGTATCTTGTTCTACACAGGTGTATCTCACAAAATTGGTGAAGTACATGATGGTGCAGCAACAATGGACTGGATGGAGCAAGAGCAAGAACGTGGTATTACCATTACTTCTGCTGCTACCACTACATTCTGGTCAGGTATGTCTAAGCAGTTCCCAGAACACCGTATCAACGTAATTGATACCCCGGGACACGTTGACTTCACAATCGAAGTTGAGCGTTCTATGCGTGTTCTTGATGGTGCATGTATGGTTTACTGTGCTGTAGGTGGTGTACAACCTCAGTCTGAAACTGTATGGCGTCAAGCTAACAAATACCAAGTGCCTCGTTTAGCATTCGTGAACAAGATGGACCGTACTGGTGCCAACTTCTTCCGTGTTGTTGAACAAATGAAAACACGTCTTGGTGCGCACCCTGTACCTGTAGTAATCCCTGTTGGCGCTGAAGAAAACTTCCAAGGCGTTATCGACTTGATCGAAATGAAAGCGATCATTTGGGACGAAGCTTCACAAGGTATGAAGTTCGAGTACGGTGATATCCCTGCTGATCTTCAAGAAACTGCTGAAGAATGGCGTACAAACATGGTTGAAGCTGCTGCTGAAGCTTCTGAAGAGTTAATGGATGAATACCTGAACAATGGCGATTTGACTAAAGAACAAATCGTTGCTGGTCTACGTGTTCAAACATTGGCTTGTGAAATTCAACCAATGCTTTGTGGTACAGCGTTCAAAAACAAAGGTGTTCAACGTATGTTGGACGCAGTAATTGAATTCTTGCCATCACCTACAGAAGTTAAAGCGATTGAAGGTGTTCTTGACGACAAAGCTGAAACTAAAGCGATTCGTGAAGCATCTGACGAAGCTCCGTTCTCTGCACTTGCGTTCAAAATCATGAACGACAAATTCGTAGGTAACTTAACTTTCGTACGTGTTTACTCTGGTGTTCTTAAACAAGGTGATTCTGTTTATAACCCGGTTAAATCTAAACGTGAACGTATCGGCCGTATCGTGCAAATGCACGCGAACGATCGTCAAGACGTTGAAGAAATCCGTGCTGGTGACATCGCTGCGTGTGTAGGTCTTAAAGACGTAACTACTGGTGATACACTATGTGATGAGAAAAACATCATCACTCTAGAACGTATGGAATTCCCAGAGCCAGTAATTGCATTGGCTGTTGAACCAAAAACTAAAGCTGACCAAGAAAAAATGTCTATCGCTTTAGGTCGTTTGGCTAAGGAAGATCCATCATTCCGCGTTCGTACTGACGAAGAATCTGGTCAAACCATTATTGCTGGTATGGGTGAGCTTCACCTTGACATCATCGTTGACCGTATGAAACGTGAATTCAACGTTGAAGCGAACATTGGTAAACCAATGGTTGCTTACCGCGAAACAATCAAAAAGACTGTTGAGCAAGAAGGTAAGTTCGTACGTCAAACTGGTGGTAAAGGTAAATTCGGTCACGTATACGTACGTTTAGAACCGCTTGATCCTGAAGCTGGTAAAGAATACGAATTCGCTGAAGAAGTTGTAGGTGGTGTAGTACCTAAAGAATTCTTCGGTGCAGTTGACAAAGGTATCCAAGAACGTATGAAGAATGGTGTCCTTGCTGGTTATCCAGTAGTTGGCATCAAAGCGACATTGTTCGATGGTTCTTACCATGATGTCGATTCTGACGAATTATCGTTCAAGATGGCTGGTTCTTATGCCTTCCGTGACGGTTTCATGAAAGCAGATCCTGTTCTTCTTGAACCTATCATGAAAGTTGAAGTAGAAACTCCAGAAGACTACATGGGCGATATCATGGGTGACTTAAACCGTCGTCGTGGTATGGTTCAGGGTATGGACGATCTACCTGGTGGTACTAAAGCAATTAAAGCTGAAGTTCCACTTGCTGAGATGTTCGGTTATGCAACTCATATGCGTTCTATGTCTCAAGGTCGTGCGACTTACTCTATGGAATTTGCTAAATATGCTGAAACTCCACGTAACGTGGCTGAAGGCATCATCGCTAAGTTCCAGTCTGGCGGTAAAAAAGGTGACGACGAGTAATCTTTCGATTACTATAAGCCCAAACTAATTCATAGTTAAAAACCAAGCGCTCATGCAGTGATCCTGCATGAGCAGTTCAAAAAGGAAGATCTCATGGCTAAGGCTAAGTTCGAACGTAATAAGCCACACGTTAACGTGGGCACAATTGGTCACGTTGACCATGGTAAAACAACTTTAACAGCTGCGATTGCAACTGTATGTGCGAAGAAATTCGGTGGTGAAGCGAAAGACTACGCTGCAATTGACTCTGCACCAGAAGAAAAAGCACGTGGTATTACCATTAACACTTCTCACGTAGAATACGATTCTCCAACTCGTCACTACGCTCACGTAGACTGCCCGGGCCACGCCGATTATGTTAAAAACATGATTACTGGTGCTGCTCAGATGGACGGCGCGATCCTTGTATGTGCTGCGACTGATGGTCCAATGCCACAAACTCGTGAACACATCCTTCTTTCTCGTCAGGTAGGTGTACCTTACATCGTTGTATTCTTGAACAAATGCGACCTTGTAGACGACGAAGAGCTTCTTGAGCTAGTTGAAATGGAAGTTCGTGAACTTCTTTCTACTTATGACTTCCCAGGTGATGACACTCCAGTTATCCGTGGTTCAGCTCTTCTTGCGCTTAACGGTGACGCTGGTCAATATGGCGAAGCTGCAGTTGAAGCTCTTGTTGAAGCGCTTGACTCTTACATCCCAGAACCAGAACGTGCAATCGACCAAGCATTCTTGATGCCAATCGAAGACGTATTCTCAATCTCAGGTCGTGGTACAGTAGTAACTGGCCGTGTTGAGACTGGTATTGTTAAAGTTGGTGAATCAGTTGAAATCGTTGGTATCCGTGATACACAAACAACAACTGTAACTGGCGTTGAAATGTTCCGTAAACTTCTTGACGAAGGTCGTGCGGGCGAGAACTGTGGTGTTCTTCTTCGTGGTACTAAGCGTGAAGACGTTCAACGTGGTCAAGTACTTGCTAAACCAGGTACAATCAAGCCGCACACTAAATTCGACGCAGAAGTATACGTACTTTCTAAAGAAGAAGGTGGTCGTCATACTCCATTCCTTAACGGTTACCGTCCACAGTTCTACTTCCGTACAACTGACGTAACTGGTGCGATCGCGCTTAAAGAAGGCGTTGAAATGGTTATGCCTGGTGACAACGTTGAGATGTCAGTAGAGCTGATCCACCCGATCGCAATGGACGCAGGCTTACGCTTCGCGATCCGTGAAGGTGGTCGTACAGTTGGTGCTGGTGTAGTGTCTCGTGTTACTGCATAATCACTGATTGTGTAAAAAAAGCGTCCCTTTGGGACGCTTTTTTTTGTTTATCTAAAGTGAAAAATAAATTGTCTAACAAAATTAGAGCGCTGTCCTAAAGTGATATTCAGCTGACCTTAACTGCAATGATGTCAAGCAGATAACTGAGTAAGATACCAATAAGAAAATAGAAAAATAGGGCCGGGTCGAGAAGATCTGTCAGGAGGCGTTATATGAATGCTGAAGTAAAAATTACTCATCGTGCCGGTGCAAGTTTTCCTGTACGTCGCATGAACTTTGATTTTGAACAGGTTCCAGAATACTGGATGAATGGTTCAGCCGGGCTGACTCATTTTATGACAGCATTGTCTGCCTTGTTTCCCGCAGGTGAAAAATTCTTTATCGACAGTGTGCGTGCGGTACGTAATCATCCCAAGCTTAAAGACAATGAAGCACTGCAAAAAGAAATCTCTGCTTTCATTGGGCAAGAAGCGATGCATACCCAGGAACATGTCGGCTTCAATGCCTCAGCGCAAAAATACGGCCATGATGTTGATACCTTGGATCGTTATACGGATAAAGTCATTCAAACGACGCGTAAAGTCATGGCAAAATTGGCCAAGCCTGTGGGAATTACTCAGGAAATGGTAGATTTGACTGCAACGACCGCACTCGAACATTTTACTGCGACTATTGCCTCTCAGTTGTTGACCAATAGTCATATTCAGGAACTGATGAAAGATGACACCATGAAAACCATGTGGTTATGGCATGCCATAGAAGAAAATGAACATAAAGCTGTGGCCTATGACGTGTTTGAAGGCGTGTTTGGAAAAGGCTTAAAGTCATATCTGTTACGTACCAGTTCACTGGTGATCGCTATGGTGACTTTGTTCTTTGTACAAAGCTATTTTGTCATGCGTCTGCTAAAGGAAGATCGTCAGTTAAACCTGGAATCCCTCAAGGACATTTACGAATATGGTTATAGTCCGTCCAAAGGTGTAATTACTGGTATGGGGCGTGAAATGGCGATGTACTTCAAACCGGGTTTCCATCCAAATGACCATGATACACACAGTTTGCTGGCAAACTGGAAAGGCAAACTTGGTCTTTAATCTGACACTAAAAAAGGGCGATTGAAATCGCTCTTTTTTTTACTCGATTTTCAGCATAAAGTTTCTATAATGCGCAGGAGATTTTTATTGATAGATGAACGAACATGATTCGTTTGATGCAAATAGCAGATATAGATGCGGTCACCCAGATTGAGCAACAAGTGCAATCTCATCCTTGGACCAGAACCCAGTTCGAGGAAGCCGTTAGTGCTTATCAGAGCACTATTATTGAATATGCAGGTAAAGTGGTGGGTTTTTGTATTTTGCAACCGGTATTGGATGAAGCCAATTTATTACTCATGGCAATTGACCCAAGCCAGCAGGGTAAAGGGCTTGGTTTTCAGTTGCTAGAAGAATCAATCCAGTTATTGAAAAATAATCCGGTACAGATTTTCCTGGAAGTACGTGAATCAAATACAGCTGCAATTCGTCTTTATGAAAAGGCTGGTTTTCACCAGATTGACCTGCGCAAGAATTACTATCCAAACTCGGGCGGTGGTCGTGAACATGCCATCATTATGGTGAAGGCATGTACGGACGACTTTGCCAGTCTGTTTAAATAAATCAGATTAACACTCCTTTTAGTGACGACCATCTTACTTGATGATGGGATTATTCCATCCGGAGGGTAGGGTCGTCATCAAGGAGTTTCCCAAGTGTTCAATCTCCGCCGCATTGAGCGAGCGGTTTAATCGACGCCATTGGCCATCAATCAGCAATTCAAGCGGCAGGTATTGAGACTTGTAATTCATCTTGCTGGAATGCGGGACCCAGTAACCCAGATAAATAAAAGGCAGCTCTAATTTCTGAGCATGTTCAATCTGTTTTAGAATTGCAAAAACACCGAGTGAACGTCGATTTTCATCCGGATCAAAGAAGGTATAAACCGCAGAAATTCCGTCATCGAGCAGATCACAGGTCGATACGCTGATCAGTCGGTCATCTTTCCAGAGTTCCAGGAAAAAGCTATCGATACAGCTTTGCAACAAAAACTTTTCAAACTGATCCCGGCTTGGTGGATACATATCACCATCGGCGTGGCGTTCATTGATATAGCGTTCATACAGCGCATAGTGGCTATCATTTGCCTGCTGCGGTGCAGTAATGCGCAGGCTTAAGTCCTGATTTCTTTTCCATGCCTTTTTTTGCGAACTGTTCATGCTGAATTCACGCACGGGTACACGAGAGGAAAGGCATTGACGGCACAGGTGACATTCAGGACGATACACAAAATCGCCACTACGGCGGAAACCGGTACGGGATAATTCAGAAAGTGTCACCACATCTATGCGATGTGAGGGATCGAGAAAAACCATACGTGCAGACTTATTGGGCAGATAGCTGCAATCGTGTGGCGGGGTAATATAATACTGTAAATCGTTCAGTAGGGATTTTGGTTGATAGGAGTTCATGACAAATTCCCTCTGTTATTTTCATTCATTTAATCGCGCATTTAACGCTATTGTTTTACTTGAAAATACACCCTCCTGATACTTTTGCCAATTGATAGGTGGGCGTTTTATCACATCCTGTAACGAATTAAGATACGCTTGGCGAGAAATTGTACTGGCACCCAGGCTCAGCAGGTGGTCATTGACCAACTGGCAGTCAATCCAGGGCAGCTGATTTTCCTGACCTATCAGCATTAAAGTATAAAATGCCATTTTCGAGACATCGGTCTGGGTGCTGAACATGGATTCACCAAAACAGCCCTGTCCAATGGTGATACCATATAATCCGCCCACCACTTGCTCTTCATCCCAGACTTCAATGCTATAGCCATAACCGGCTTCGAACATATCACAGTAACCCTGAATAATATCTTCGCTAATCCAGGTGTCATCGGCATAAGCACGAGGCAGTGAGCAGGAACGGATAACCCGTTCAAAAGCATGATTCACAGTAATTTTATAATCATACTTTTTCATATTTCGAATCAGGGATTTACTCGGATGATAACCCTGTGGTCGGATAATGCAACGTGGTTCCGGGCTCCACCAGCAGATTGGATCACCTTCGGAGAACCATGGAAATAGGCCATGTGAATAGGCTTCAAACAGGGTAGATGGAGTGAGATCGGCACCAATACAAATCAGGCCTTCTCCTTCAAGATCCACTTCTACAGGATTGGGGAAAATGAACTGTGAAGGAGGAAGATGTTGCATGCTTGAACCTGGTTTTAGAATCATCAGTATTTATCATACATAAAAAAACCGCCCAAGATGGACGGCTTTCTCATTTTCGCTGCTTAGTCTAACTTGCCCATCGCATCGAGATATTTTTCTGCATCCAGTGCGGCCATACAGCCCGAACCTGCAGAGGTAATTGCCTGACGGTATACGCTATCCGCAATATCACCCGCAGCAAATACGCCAGGAATAGAAGTTTGCGTTGCATTGCCCGCAGTACCGCTTTGCACCTGGATATAACCATCACGAAGCTGTAATTGACCTTCAAACATGCTGCTGTTTGGCTTATGGCCAATCGCAACAAACATACCTGAAACTTCAACTTCTTGAGTCGAATCATCTTGAGTTGATTTCAAACGTACAGAAGTTACGCCTGCTTTGGCATCACCTAAAACTTCATCCACTTGATGATTCCAGATGATGCTGATTTTGCCTTCTTTCTCTTTTTCAAACAGATGGTCCTGAAGAATTTTTTCAGAACGCAGGCTGTCACGACGGTGTACCAAAGTCACGTGAGATGCGATATTTGACAGGTAAAGCGCTTCTTCTACCGCAGTATTGCCACCACCGACAACCATGACTTTCTGGTTTTTATAGAAGAAACCATCACAGGTCGCACATGCGCTCACGCCTTGACCCATAAATGCAGCTTCAGATTCAAGACCCAGGTATTGCGCGGTCGCACCGGTACAAATGATCAAGGCGTCACAAGTGAACTCTTCCATGTCGCCTTTTAGTACAAAAGGACGTACGTTCAGATCTACTTCATTGATGTGGTCATACACGATTTCAGTGCCGAAACGTTCCGCATGCGCCTGCATACGTTCCATCAATACTGGACCAGTCAGGCCTTCAGGATCACCTGGCCAGTTGTCCACTTCAGTCGTCGTTGTCAGCTGACCACCAAGTTGCAGGCCTGCAATGAGTGTCGGTTTTAAGTTTGCACGCGCTGCATACACAGCGGCGCTATAGCCAGCAGGGCCGGAACCTAAAATAATCAGTCTTGAGTGACGTGCGCTCATCGGGCTATCCTTTTTGTATTTAGAAATTTATTGAATTATACGTGAAACTGTATAACAGTGGTGTGAGATTAAAGTCGATATTATTGATCATCCAAATCGATTTGGGCTATATAGAAGTGATAAAGAACAAGACCTATGTGCAGTTGCACAATACTGCATCTTTTTTCGTGTAACAGGTGCATAATAGGCATTTTATTGCGTCGTTTTTTTGAATCATAATAGCAAAAGAACATTCATGAAGAATTGGCTACAGGACAGTATATGACAACGGTGTCGAGTGCTTATGCACAGCGCTTAGTAATGACATTATTTTTGGTCTCATTTGGGATCTATCTGTTTCTTGCAACAGTGACCTATACGCCATTTGACCCGGGGTGGATGCACATTTCCAGTGACACCCAGACGGTTTCAAATGCCAGTGGGGTTGCAGGTGCATGGATTTCAGACTTACTGTTTGGTTTTCTGGGCTGGGCGAGCTTACTCATTCCATTATATCTGTTCGTAGAAGCGGTACAGGTCTGGTGGCCACACAGCTTCCTGAACCGGCCATTCCGTTATGCAGCACAATTCTTCCTGTTACTGACCACTTCTGCCTTACTGTTCCTGTTCTGGGAAGTTCCTGCTGATACACTGGATAATTCGTCGGGCGGCATTATCGGTTATGAATTAGGTCAGAGTCTTGAACAGCTATTGACGATATACGGTGCGGCAGTGTTTCTGGTGGGTTTATGGGTCATGCTGTTTACCTTGGCCTTTGGCGTGAAATGGAACAAAACCTGGAGCAGCCTGAAAGCAACGCCTGCATATTTACAGGATCTGTTTTATCGTAATGTCCCGGAAGGGGAGGGCGAGTTTGATCGCTCTATGGCAGTTGCCAAGAAAGATATCGCTAGTAGCCCTGCTAAAAAGAGCATCTCAACGCCAGTGGTTCCTGTACCTGAGCATGAGCCTGTAGAAATAGATCCCGTAGTTCGTGACCATGTAGCCGAGCGCCTGTTTGATGACATTGCTGACCGTGAATTCAAGGCGCAACAGAAAAAACATATTGAACCTGAACTTAGTCCGGAAGATGAAGAATTTGAAAAAACGCTGGAAAAAGCGCATCGCCTGATTCAGGATCCAGATCGCGTAATTACCACGGGCGAAGTTTGGCGTGCCTTGCATTCTGATGAGGATCAGCGCCATAAACAGGATATCGATGCTTTATTAAAAGCAGCGGAAGAACAACAACATACCCCTGCAGCCCCTACAACAATTGCTCCAATTCAGGAAATCAAGGCACATCTCAAAACTGAAACACCTGGACCGTCTGTGACGACGAAAAAAGGTCTGGATTGGGATGATGATGAAATCTTTGATGAGCTATTGGCAGCTGTACCGCCGGGTAAAACTGCGACGGATGTGCATAGTCCATTTACTGCGCAAGCAGCTACTGAACAGCCAACCTTAAGAATTGTTGAAGACTTACCCAAAGGTGCGGCAGCGACTGCAGCTGTGGCAACAGGCATCAGTATTCCACCGGTTTCTACGCCTGCAATACGCAACACAGGGCTAGAAACTGATTTTGATGATCTGGATGATTTGCTGGTCGAGGATATTGAGCCGCAAAAGCCAGCCCGTGCTTCCAGCTATGCACAATCTTCCGCTTTTGTACAGGCACCGATTCAGCATCAAGGCATAGAAGTCTCTGCACCTGAAAGCAACTCGACTGCTCAGACAGCTCTTCAACAAAATACAAATCAGCACAATACCATTGATGCAGTCAAAGCGGCATTATCCAAAGAAGAATTTATTGAAGCATGGCATGAAACTGCGGGTGCTCCTCAAGAAGAAGATGAATTCGATTTTGATGCTCCACTGACTGACTCGATGGGTCGTCCATTGTCACGCGCCATGATGGTGGCTGAACGCCGTAAAGATCTTTCGCCATTACCAGGTCTAGAACTACTGGATGAAGTTGATCCGAACAAGAAAGTCAATTTCACTGAAGAGCAATTATCACGTCTGTCTGAATTACTGGAAATTAAACTACAGGAATTTAACGTCAAGGCCAAAGTGGTTGAAGCGCAGCCTGGCCCAGTGGTCACTCGTTTTGAACTGGATCTGGCACCAGGTGTAAAAGCCTCTAAAGTGACGAATATTTCGCGTGATCTAGCACGTTCGATGTCGATGGCATCGGTGCGTGTGGTTGAAGTGATTCCAGGCAAGCCATATATCGGGATTGAAGTACCAAACAGTACCCGTGAAATGGTACGCCTGATCGAGCTGGTTAAAACACCGAAATTTGAAGATGCAAGTGCCATCCTGTCGATGGCGATGGGTAAAGACATTTCTGGTAATCCGGTGATTACTGAACTTGGCAAGGCACCGCATATGCTGGTTGCCGGTACAACCGGCTCTGGTAAGTCGGTCGCAGTAAACTCGATGATTTTGTCGATGCTACTCAAGTACACACCTGATCAATTACGTCTGATCCTGATTGACCCGAAACAGTTGGAACTCGCAAACTATAACGATATTCCACACCTGTTGACGCCTGTAGTCACGGACATGAAAGATGCAGTCAGTGCACTGAACTGGTGTGTCAATGAAATGGAACGTCGTTATAAGCTGATGTCCTTCCTGAAAATTCGTAAGCTAAGCGACTACAACCGTAAGGTTGAAGAAGCCATTGCCAATGGTGAAGATCTGTTTGATCCAACCTGGAAAGCCAGTGAATCGGTGGCAGGGGAACGTGCACCACGTTTGACACCATTACCATCGATTGTGATTGTCGCGGACGAATTCGCAGATATGATCATGCAGGTCGGTAAAAAAGCGGAAGAAATGATTACCCGACTGGCACAGAAATCTCGTGCTGCGGGGATTCATCTGTTACTGGCAACTCAACGCCCATCGGTGGATGTGATTACCGGTTTGATCAAAGCCAACATCCCAACACGTGTAGCACTGCGTGTAAACTCGAAAATTGACTCGCGTACCATTCTGGATGCAGGCGGTGCAGAAGACCTGCTTGGTCATGGTGACATGCTGTTTCTGGGGCCAGGTAAGATTGAGCCTGAGCGTGTGCATGGTGCCTTTATTGCTGATGATGAAGTTAACCGTATTTGTGATGCCTGGCGTGAGCGTGGTGCCCCGAACTATGTTGATGAAATTCTAACTCCATTTGATGAAGAACCAACCAATCGTGGCTTTGAAGATGGTGGCGATGGTGCTTCTGACCGTGATCCACTGTATGACCAGTGTGTGTCTTTCGTACTGGAAACTCGTAAGGCATCTACATCATCGCTACAGCGTAAGTTTAGCCTCGGTTATAACCGTGCTGCCCGAATCATCGACCAGATGGAAGAAAATGGTGTAGTGAGCGCGATGGGCGCGAATGGTAAGCGTGAGATTCTGATCTAATTCAGCATCTCCACCAATAAAAAAGCCTGCATGAAGCAGGCTTTTTTATTGCATCAGCAAAGTCTTAAGCGAACTTGGCCAATACTTCAAGGAACTCAGCACTGTGACGCGGGAATTTCGCGATTACGTCATGAATGCGTTCACCTTCAGGGTTAGTAGCATTGATATCACGACCATCTGCAACGAATTGAGTCAACAGGCGTTCATAGTCAAAAGGACGCATGTGTTTATAAGCATGATAAAGCACATGAAAGTCTGCGTTTACGCCTGCAGGAGGTAATTGAGTGAGATAGGCAAATACACGCTCATCTGACCATTCTTCGTTAAACGTTGCCGGTTGAGACAATGCCATCACAAGCTCCTTGATATAATTTTCGACATGAAAAAGGCAAAATATGAGTACGCAAGTGACAAAGTATTTTTCATTTTCTCTGTCTACCTTGAAGCTAAACTTCGGATCTTGTGATTGGGTAAAGTAAACTTTGTATCACCAGTCCACTCGAAGCATCGCTTCTCGTCTTGCGCTTCAACAAAGCAGTAATTTACTTTCAGTCCAATCGAAGCAAAGCTTCTCGTCTTGCGACTGAACAAAGCAGTGCTTTGTTCAGTCTCATATTTTGCCTTGAATCAATTTAATTGACTAATCAAAAATCAAATTATCGTTCTTCAGGTAAATTGATATTCATTTCAAGCATTTCAATATTCGCTTCAGAACGGACCTGCATTTGAATATGCTGTTCATCTACACCGCGAACATAACGATTGACCACTTGCATGATTTCTTTCTTCATCATGTCAATCTTGTCCTGGCTTAAACGACGTCCCAGACCCTGTTCAGATGCAACAATTACCTTTAAACGGTCTTTCGCGGTTTGTGCGCTTGTTGGTTTTTCCTCACTGCTAAAAAGCTTACTCCAGAATCCAGCCATGCTTATGCTCCAAATAGTCGAGCTAACCAGCCCTTTGGTTTCACTTCAATATGACGGTAAGGACGCTCTTCACCCAGGAAGCGCGCAACCAGGTCATCATAAGCCTGACCTGCAGCAGAAGCAGTAAAGTTGATAACTGGCTTGCCTTCGTTCGATGCTTGCAGGACACTTGGACACTCAGGAATTACACCCAGAGTCGGCACACGTAAAATATCTTTAGAAATGTCATCAATGGTCAACATTTCCTGTTTATCCGCGCGTTCAGGATTAAAACGTGTGATACACAGATGTTTACGGATGCGGCCTTCATTTTGTTCTACTTTTTTAGTCTTGCTGTCGAGCATACCAATGATACGGTCAGAGTCACGTACTGAAGAAATTTCAGGGTTAGTGACAATGATGGCTTCATCAGCATGGTACATGGCCATGATGGCACCACGTTCGATCCCCGCAGGTGAGTCACAAATAATGTAATCAAATTCCTGCGACAGTTCATCCATTACACGTGCAACACCTTCATCAGTGAGGGCATCTTTATCACGTGTTTGAGACGCTGGCAAAATATATAAGTTCTCAATATCCTTATCGCGAATAAGCGCTTGTTGTAATCGCGCTTCGTTATTTAAAACATTCACAAAATCATAAACAACGCGGCGTTCACAACCCATGATCAAGTCAAGGTTACGTAAACCCACGTCAAAGTCGATAACAACAGTTTTGTGGCCACGTAGGGCTAAACCTGTTGCAAAAGATGCACTTGTTGTAGTTTTACCTACACCACCTTTGCCTGACGTTACGACAACAATTTTCGCCACCGAATCCACTCCTGTTATGGTTTAAATTCCCTATTTAACATAGGGTTTTGGTGTTTATTTATACATTAAAATTCTAGAGTTTCAAATACAAGCTCTAGTTGATCATTCAAGTAAATATGCACAGGCTTTTTCACCACATGCGGTGGAATATCGTCTGCAACACAATAGGTACCTGCAATGGAAATCAGTTCTGCTTCCAGTGCATGACAGAAAATGCGTGCTGCAGTATTGCCGCCTGCACCGGCAATCACACGACCACGGGCACTGCCATAAACATGAATATTGCCAGAAGCAATCACTTCTGAACCGCTGTTAATGCCAGCACTGATAATAATGTCGCCATGATGCTGCACAATGCACTGGCCAGTACGCAGGATTTCATCATGGTAAGAGGTTACATGAGCAATGACAGGTGCTGCCTTAACTTCTTCTGTTCCAGCCTCTGACTTAACAACTTCCGGTTTGACTTCAATGACCTGTTCTTTGGTTGCCTTGATTTCCTGTAGCTGACGGTCAGGTGGCAATACCGGGAACTGGATTGCACGTGCCTGATCTGCAAGCAGGCCTTCAGTCACCGCCATTGGTTGTACATCCATGCTGATCAACAGCTGGATAAGCGCGATAAGTTCCTGCTCGACAGTACTTTCAATCACCACCAGGGTGCCCGGTGGAAAAGCAGCTTGTAATTTTGGTGCTAATTGCTGGCGGATCGCATCATGATCATTTGTTTCAAGGGTAATGCGAATCGCATTGACCATTCTGCCCTTAATCCGTATATCAGCCATAGTTCTTCCTTAATACTTCTGACTTGTAAATTTTATGTCGAAGTAATGTTGTAAATAGTGCAAATCCTAGAACAAATTTCGTTAATTCTCTAGCGATCCAGGTTATTTTTTTATGCGATCAGATGCCATAAAAAAGCATAGCATTATTCATGCTGAATTAGAGGTATGTTGAACGCTGATTTTGCTCATTTTCTTCCAGAATCTGCTGCCACTGTTTAATTTTGACCTGTTTGCGGATCGCTTCAAGTGTTTCAAAAACAGCCGACTCCACCAGTTTGTCAATGTTTGGATTTTGTTCAATCTGGATCTGACTGATCTTTTCAGAAATCATGGCAAAAGTTGGATTATCTTTACTGTAATCAGTATGCGTAAACGGATCGATCAATCCTTGGGTAATATTTTCTCCCAGACGTTGTCCGATACTCTGAATCTGCTGTTCCATGCGACTGCCTACAATTGGGATTAGGCGTAACAGCCGGGTCAGCTCTGGCGTATCTTCAATGGCTTTATTCACCACTTGGCCGACGTTTTTGGAAATCATATAACGCTGTGCCTGTAATTCCTTGCCTAGGATTTCTTGCAGGATATCTGCCAAGGCAATGGCAAATAATTGACGGTGATGCTCGACCAGGTCATCAATTAGTTGACGGTGCGTGGTACTGGTGGTTAGCTCGCGTTTAATTCCGTCCAGTACGGTAACTACAATACGGCTGGTCAATTCTTCCATAACCAGGTTGTAATAGAAGTTGCCACGCTTATACCAGCGAGACGGAATCACCTTGAAACCATGGCTATGTAGGTTGTAGCCGATAGCTACTGCGCGGAGCAGACGCAGGAAACGCAGTTGCGGCACGATCGCGAGAATTTCATACCAGTGAATAAACGGAAAGAACCACCAGCGGGCATGATGACGCAAGACTATGGCAATTAGCCAGCGCACCAATAACTCCCCAATCAGGAAAGTCGTAAACCAGCCTTCAGTAATGATCACCCAGGGACGCAGTTCAGCCTTATAAAATTGCAGGATTTCAGGCAGACGTATGAAATCGAATAACCATTGTCCGAAGTCGCTCATTAAAATGGCATTGGCACTCAGGCAGAACAGGTTGATGACGATTAACACCATCATAAAGATGTCATAGGCCAAGGCGACCTTCCAGCCCCAGGTGCCTTCACGGAAAAACTTAAAGGCGCTGGAGCTGGTTTTCGGGGGAGTTGGTTTCATAGTCTCTCAGATCAGTGCATTAGGCTGCTTGAGCCAGATCCTGCTTCATTTTTTCAATCAACTGATCTTTCTCAGTCCAAATTTGATGAACCCATTGCTGGAAACGCTCGCGGTATTCAGCATCTTCTTCATAATTACCGCCCAGTACCCAGTCCGGAATATCAATCTTTCTTAAATCTACCGCAATACGGGGTACTTCGCCTAGCCAGAATTTACCATAACCTGGTATGCCGTCCGGATAAACGATAGTCATGTCCACAAAGGCATCAATACGGTCACCCAGAATATTCAGCGCCAGGGCCAGACCGCCGGCCTTCGGTTTGAGCAAATGTTTAAAGGGAGACTGTTGCTGGTCATGTTTCTCTTGGGTAAAACGCGTACCTTCCAGATAGTTGAGCAGGGTAAATGGCTGACTCAGCAATTGCTGGCAGGATTTACGTGCTTCATCCATATCGCGATCTTTGAGGGCCGGATTTTTAGCAATCTGTTCCTTGGTGTGACGTTTCATCATCGGAAAACCAAGAATCTTAAATGCCTGTCCGACGAATGGAATAAAGATCAGTTCCCATTTGGTAAAGAACCGAGTCAATGGCATACGGGTTAAGCCGAAGTATTGATTGACTGTAGTATCGACCCAGCTCTGATGATTACAGCTCATCAGGTAGCGGCCCTGCATATTCAGATCCAGAGATTCATCAATGGTAATGGTCCATTGAGTATTTTTAAGGACATTCTCGATCAGCCAGTTGTTTACACCAAGCCAGCTGTTGGTAATCTTGATATTGGTTTCATCAATTTTGGATGACTTTTTGACTAGTTTGGTCAGACCGAGGGCCAGTACTGGCGGTCCATGGAAAAAGGTACTTCCCGTCATTACTGAAGTCACAGTCAGGCCACGTGCAATTTTTTTTAATATAGGCTGTTTTTTACTTTCCGACGACATATAACCCTGTCCTAAGCTGAAAATCGACTAAATTTTTTCATATTATTAACAATATACGTTTTCAATCTGAAATAGAAAAGTACCGAATGAGAACTATGGAGAAAATGTGATGAAGTTAACCGTTTTGGTTACACATAAACATTACAAATAGTTACGAAAAGATTTATTATTAACAAATCAGATATAGTTATTGATTGAATTATTGACCATTATTCTTCAAATACAACAAAACAAGTTAAGGAGGCATGCGATGCGTGCAATGTTAGTTACAGCAGCAGTAGCAGGGGCGGTAGCACTTACAGGTTGTCAAACTACTGGTAATAACCTCGGTGGTGTTGAGTACGACAAAACAGCTTTGGGTACAGTAATTGGTGCTGCGGCAGGTTATGGTATTTCTAAAGGCAATGCAAACACTAGCCGTCAAAACAACCGTGCAGCGGCAATCGGTGCAGTACTTGGTGGTGCAGCGGGTGTTTACCTGGATGATAAAGAGAAAAAATTACGTCAAGCGACTGCGGGTACTGGTGTAGATGTAAACCGTAATCCAGACGGTTCAATTAACTTGGTAATGCCAGGTGCGATTACATTTGATACCAACAAGTCAAATATCAAACCAAACTTCTATGCAACATTGAACAAAGTTGCCCAAGTTCTAACTGAAGATAACAAGAGCGGTATTCTTGTGACTGGTTATACAGACAGCACTGGTAACGATTCAATTAACTTGCCATTGTCTCAAGCACGTGCGAACTCTGTAGCAAACTACTTGGCAGGCCAAGGTATTGCACGTACACGTATTAATGCTCAAGGTTTAGGTTCAGCGAACCCAATCGCAGACAACACAACTGCAGCGGGTAGAGAACAAAACCGTCGTGTTGAAATCGCGGTATATGCTGTTCAGTAAGATCTGAATTGCAGAAAAGACCACCTTCGGGTGGTTTTTTTATGTCTGAAGTATGACGCAGGAAAATGAATTTTCAATTAGGCAACTGAGCTTGAGCCGACTATAATCGGAGCCGAATCTAGAAGAGGAAGCACTATGTCACTCGCCAGTCAGTTAAATGACAAGCAACTTGAAGCCATGAAATATACTCAAGGGCCCTTGTTAGTGCTTGCCGGTGCGGGTTCAGGTAAGACTTCAGTAATCACAAGAAAAATCGCCTACTTGGTCAAGCATTGCGGCATTCCGGCACATCGTATTACGGCCATGACCTTTACCAACAAAGCCGCACGTGAAATGAAAGAGCGAGTAAGTAAGTTACTCACACGTGAAGAAGGCAAAGGCTTATCAGTATCGACGTTCCATACCTTTGGTCTGAATCTATTACGTTTAGAGCTAAAACATACACCGCTGAAAAATAATTTCTCGATTCTGGATGCGGATGACTGTAAACGTATTCTGATGGACCTGATGCATCGCGATAACTTGTCCGGGGCAGAAAGCAAGGAATTGATCGCAAAAGCGATGAAGATGATTTCCGACTGGAAAAACGATCTGATTCCACCCGAGCAGGCTCATACCACCTGTGAAACTCAGGAAGATGTCCAGTTTGCGCATTTGTATCAATTGTATGAACGTAACTTGCGTGCCTATAACGCCGTTGACTTCGATGACCTGATTGTGATGCCAACGCGTTTGTTACAGGAAAACGCTGAAGTGCGTGATAAATGGCAGAACCGTGTGCGTTATTTGTTGGTGGATGAATATCAGGATACCAACACCGCCCAGTATATTCTGGTGAAGTTACTGGTCGGCGTAATGGGCCAGTTTACTGCAGTAGGTGATGATGACCAGTCAATCTATGCCTGGCGTGGGGCTAAACCGGAAAACATGGCGTTGTTACAGCAGGATTTCCCGAATCTGAAAGTTATCAAGCTGGAACAGAACTACCGTTCGACCAGCCGTATTTTGAAAGCGGCGAATACCGTTATTGGCAACAACCCGCATATCTTCGATAAAAAACTCTGGTCAGACAAAGGCCATGGTGAAGTGATCCGTGTCATCACTTGCCGTAATGATGATGATGAAGCCGAACGCGTAGTCAAAGATCTCATCACGCACAAGTTGATGAATGGTAAAAACTGGAAAGACTACGCAATTTTGTACCGCGGGAATTTCCAGGCACGTATTCTGGAAACCCAGCTGCGTCAGATGCAGATTCCTTACAAGCTCTCTGGTGGTCAGTCTTTCTTCGCGCGCGCCGAAATCAAAGATGTCATGAGTTACCTGCGTCTGATCATTAATCCAGAAGATGACAGTGCCTTCCTGCGAATTATCAATACACCGAAACGTGCCATCGGACCAGTGACGCTGGAAAAATTGGGTCTGTTTGCGCAAGAAAATAATCTGTCGCTTTTGGCCGCGGCAGCTGACCAGCGTCTGACTATGGCAATGCCAAAGAAAGCCACCACTCAGCTGGCTGAGTTTGCTGACTTCATCAATAACTTTACCCGCAATCTGCTGGATGATGATGAGCCAGTACCGATTATCCGCCAGATGATGGTAGAAGCCGGCTATATCGACTACATCAAGGAATCAGCTGCAACTCCGGCACAGGAAAAAACCAAGCTCGACAATATTGAAGTGCTGTATAGCAGTATTCAGAGCCTGATTAACCGTGCTGAAGATGTGGATGAAAAGAATATCGAAAGCGTCATCCGTAAGATGGTGCTGCTGGATATGCTGGAACAGCAGCAGGAAGCAGAAGATACAGATAAGGTGAACCTGTTGACGCTACATGCATCTAAAGGTCTGGAATTCCCTTATGTTTATCTGATTGGCCTGGAAGAAGAGATTCTGCCACACAAAAACTCGATCGCGGCAGAAACTGTTGAGGAAGAACGTCGTCTGATGTATGTGGGCATTACCCGTGCGCGTCAGGGCTTGACGATTACCTTGGCTGAGCAGCGTAAGGCTGGTGGTCAGATGAAGCAGATGACGCCAAGCCGCTTCCTGGATGAATTACCAGAAGATGAACTGGAATGGTTAGGCCGTAAGAAAAAGCTGGCTGGCAATATTGATCCGAAACAGCAGGCACAGCATTATCTGGATAATTTACGCGCACTGATTAAGCGTTAAAATTTAAGTAATTAATCTATTGATATTTTTCTACAGGAATAAAATGATGAAAGTACAGGTGAAAGTCCTTGATGCACGCCTTGGCAATGAATGGCCAATGCCAAATTATGCAACTACAGGTTCTGCAGGACTCGACCTTCGTGCATGTGTAAACGAAACTACAGTAATTGAACCAGGTCAAACAGTACTCGTGAAAACTGGTCTGGCTATTTATATTGAAGATCCTGCATTTGCGGGCCTGATCCTGCCACGTTCTGGTCTGGGTCATAAACATGGTATCGTATTGGGTAATCTGGTAGGTCTGATCGATTCAGATTACCAAGGTGAACTCATGGTTTCGGTATGGAATCGTAGCCAGACTGCATTTAGCCTGGAACCAGGTGAGCGTCTGGCGCAGTATGTCCTCGTCCCAGTGGTGCAAGCACAATTCGATATTGTGAATGAATTCGAAGCCACTGAGCGTGGTGTAGGTGGCTTTGGTCATACTGGCAAGAACTAATTCAAAAAGCCTACATTCAATAAAATGTGGGCTTTTTTAATGGTTGATAGAATAAGATTTATCCCATTTTTTAGCTGGCATTTATCCATTCGTTATATTTTTTAAATTGATTATTTATCTGAAATCAGCTAAAAGTACAGGGTCCTAGAACAAAAACTAAAGTTTCACATCATGGTGATGACACCTGATTTCTGAACTTATATTCTCCTATTTAGCAGTGAAATTACGATCTATGGGATTCATGCATCATTCATTCCCCATGCAAATCTTTCGTGCTTATGACATTCGCGGTAAGGTCAGTTTACTCAATGTCAGCATGGTAAATGCCATTGCACATGGCCTGGCCCAGCAATATCAGTCTGCGGGACAGACACGTGTCGCGATTGGTTATGATGCAAGGCTATCCAGTCCGACCTATGCCCATATTATCCAGCGCACCTTAAGCCTGTATGCGATTGAAGCGCACATTATTGGCTGCTGTTCTAGTCCGATGCTGTATTATACGTCACGTGAATTTGATGGCAACGGTATCATGATTACTGCAAGCCATAATCCACGAGAAGATAATGGCATCAAGTGGTTGATTGACAATCAGCCCCCATGTCCTGAAATGATTCAGGCGGTAGGGCAGGAAGCTCAAAAATATTATTCAGATGAGCTGCAACAGATAGACTGGATTGAGCATGAGATTATTCCAGAATATTGCCTCAAATATCAGCAGTCTATTTTCAATGATATTCAACTGAAACGCCGTTATCGGGTCGTACTGGATGGGTTGAATGGTTCAGCGGGGCGTTGTGCGGCTCTGGTATTGAACAAGCTTGGTTGTGATCTGACGACAATAAGAACTGAAGCGAACGGTCATTTTCCCGATCATGCGCCGGATCCCTCACAGGAAGCTCATTTACAGCTGTTAAAAGCAAAAGTTTTAGAGACGAGAGCCGACCTCGGAATTGCCCTGGATGGTGATGGTGATCGACTGGTACTCATCGATGCAGATGGGCAGGTTATTACGGCTGATCAGCTGTTATGCCTATGTGCGGAAATTTGTCTGAAAGATACGGTTGATAAAGAATTTGTCTTTGATGTGAAATGTTCTACCCTGGTTCGTAATACGGTACAAGCGCTGGGTGCTACGCCGGTCATGATCCGCACAGGAAGTTCTTTCCTGCGGAAGTATCTGGCGAATTCTCAAGGACAGGCGATTTTTGGTGGTGAATATGCCGGACACTATGTCTTCAATGATGGCCGTGGCGGCGGTTATGATGATGGTGTTTATGCGGCACTCAGAGTCATGGAATACCTGGATCAAACTGGGCAGACACTGGCAGAAACACTGGCACGTTATCCAAAACGTACGGGCACTGAAGACCTGTATATTTCGACGCATCAGATTAAGCCACTAGAATTGCTTAACTTTGTTGAAGCACAATCACGTAAATTAAACGCGCGAATTAGTAAAATTGACGGTATACGTCTTGATTTTGATGATGGTTTTGGCATCATTCGAGCATCCAATACAGGTGAATACTTCACAGTGCGTTTTGATGCGGAAAATCAGAGCCGCCTGAATGAAATTCGTTACCTGTTCGTTTCGATGTTACGTGACCGCTATCCAGCGATCGCCCAAGACATTTTAGATGCTCAATAAGGAGAGGCGAATGCCAAATCAACAGACAGGCATCGACAAAGCACAAATTCTGACTGAAGCTTTGCCGTATATTCAACGCTTTGCGGGTAAAACCCTAGTGGTGAAATATGGCGGTAACGCAATGACCGATCCTGAGCTGGAAAGTTCATTTGCTCGTGACATCGTGTTACTGAAAACTGTAGGTCTGAATCCGATCGTAGTACATGGTGGTGGTCCTCAAGTCGATTCTATGCTGAAACAGCTGGGACGTGAATCTGAACGTATTGATGGTATGCGTGTTACTGATCCTGCAACCATGGAAATCGTTGAAATGGTGCTTGGCGGAAGCGTAAACAAATCGATCGTTAATCTGATCAACAAACATGGTGGACGTGCCATTGGTCTGACCGGTAAAGACGGTAACCTGATCCGTGCACAAAAACTGCTGATGGAAAAAACAGCAGAAGATGGCTCGATCCAGAAAATTGATTTGGGGCTGGTGGGTGAAGTAGTTGGTGTCAAAACTGATGTACTGGAAATGTTTACCAATAGCGATTTTATTCCTGTGATTGCACCGCTGGGTGTGGATGAGGAAGGCAATACTTACAATATCAATGCCGATCTGGTTGCAGGTAAAGTGGCTGAAGCCTTGGGTGCAGAAAAACTGATTCTGCTGACCAATATTAGCGGTGTACTAGACGAAAATAAAAATCTGCTGACTGGCCTGACCACTCAGGAAGTTGATCGCCTGATTGAAACAGGTGTGATCTATGGCGGAATGATTCCGAAAGTGGGTTGTGCACTCGATGCTGTGAAAGGTGGTGTCATCAGTGCACATATTGTGGATGGTCGTGTACCGCATGCCAGCCTGCTAGAAATTTTTACTGATCATGGTGTTGGTACCTTGATTACCAACCGTGTAAAGTCAGGCCATCATTAATTTAAATGATTCAATGATAAAAAAGAGTCTCAATCGGGACTCTTTTTTATGTCTTTTATTTTTAGCTCTTGTCTTCTGAAATCATCATAATTTTTCTTGAGCAGAACCCTGTTATCTTGAAAAAAACAACTTGAACCAGATTTATCTCTTTTTTAAAATAAAGCATAAAAAAACATTCTTTAGCATTTTTAGCGCATAAGATTGCATGGATCAAGATTTGAAAAGCCCCAGGGACTCATGCACAATAACTGCATAAATACTCCGATACCTGAATGAAGATTATGTGCCAGCTACTTGGAATGAATTGTGCGACACCAACAGATATTACCTTTTCATTTCGAGGTTTTTCTCAGCGGGCGGGGATTACCTCAGATCATTCTGATGGTTTTGGGATTGCTTTCTTTGAAGATAAGGCTTGCCGGTTATTTGTTGATAATCAGTCAGCTGTTGAATCACCGATTGCAGAATTGGTGCGTAATTATCCGATCAAATCCCGTAATGTAATTGCACATATCCGTAAAGCGACACAAGGCAAAATTAATCTGGAAAATTCGCATCCGTTTAGCCGTGAATTATGGGGACGACAATGGATCTTTGCTCATAATGGTGATTTAAAAGATTTTTTACCTGAGCTTTCTGGACGTTTTACGCCAGTTGGCAATACTGACAGTGAGCGTGCTTTCTGTTATTTGCTGGATCAGCTGGTGAAACGGTTTGGTTATGATGAACCGAAGCTGGATCAGGTTTTTGATTTGCTGGCTGAGATTTCTCCGTCCATTGCAGAGCATGGCACTTTTAATTTCTGTCTGTCCAATGGTCAGGCATTATTTACCTATGCAACGACTAAACTGCATTGGCTGGTGCGTGAATATCCATTTAAGCCAGCCCAACTGATTGATATTGAAGTTGAAGTGGATTTTAGTCAGGTCACCACGCCTGAAGATCGGGTCGCTGTGATTACCACAGAGCCGCTGACGCAGAATGAAGAGTGGACAGCCTTTCAGGAGGGTGAAATGATTTTGTTTAGAGATGGGGCAAAATATCGATCTCAATTGACACATGTCGCCCGTCTGGAAAGAGAGCGTTTAGATCCTTCGCTAAAACGGGTGACTAAAGCAGATTTATATTAAATCTGTTTAAAGTCCAATATTAAAAAAACAGGATATCGCTCCTGTTTTTTTGAATTTGATATTTATTTTATAGTGAAATCATTAAAATAAATAAACCATGAAATATGAAATCGATCAAAAAATACTTTATTCTTGTGGTCGGGTTTAAAATATAATTGACTGGATAAACAATGATTTACATTAATTAAATAGAAAATAAACTGAAAACCAACCGATTTACTTCATTTTTATTTAAATTAATTAGATATATGATCTTTTTCAAGCGATAAATCATTAATATCAATAGGTGGTCGTAATGAAAATGAAATGGGTTCCAGATTATAATACTGGTATCGATGTGATTGACGATCAGCACAAACGAATTCTCGATTATATCAATGAGATTGATGGAATTGATGCCAATACCGATCGTGCTCGTATTAAACAGATTCTAGAAAATATTATTGATTATACTCAGTCGCATTTTACCTTTGAAGAATCACTTCAGGAAGAAGCGGGTTATAAATATCGTGTGCCGCATAAACGTGTGCATGACCTGTTTATTAAAAAGATTGAATCTTATCGTGACCGTTTTGAATTGGGCCAATCTATTGAAGCGGAATTACATGAAGTATTATCTAAATGGCTGATCAATCATATTCAGCATGATGATGCAGATTATGTCGGTGCGGTAAAAGAAAATATGATGGGAATCATTAAAGATAAAGAAAAGAAAAAGGGTAAAAACTGGTTTGCCCGTTTCTTCTCATAACTCGATTGTTCTTAAAATAAAAACAAATCGGGAAAATAAAAAATAAAGCTTAATAATAAATTTGCGCAGCAAATCACGGGCATGGTGGTTTGCTTTTTTGTTTTTGATTTTCATCGCCTCACAAGGCAAAATAGCGCTAGATTTTTATAGGAATACATCATGCAGGACAATGCTATGTCAAAATGGTTATCGCCTCTGATGGCTTTCTGTTTATCCTTTCTTATTATTGCGACACTCGCACCGATAACAGGTATTCAGATTGACCGTCAGCTTGATTTCTGGATGTTGTGGTTAGCGACCATGCTAATACTGGCCCTTCCAGTCTGTTATCTGGAAATTGCTCTGGCGAAACGCTCAAAAACCACTGCATTACAGGCATTGTCGAGCCTTACCCGTGAAGCTGATAGTTCTCAACGCTGGCGGATTGTCGGCTGGCTGGCGGTTGTATTTATTCCGTTCCTTGCGGGTGCGATGCTCAATCATGCTTCTAATGTGATTGCAGTGGCCAATCTCGATGTTCAGCAACTAGTGATTTTCGTTGTGCTGGCGATTGCTGCATTTGTATTGTCGCTGGTACCACGTTTAATTTTGGTTGGGATTACTGCGATCGGCGTGCTTGCATCTTTGATTATGGCGAATGTCATAGGAACTGAATTACCGGCTTGGCAGGTAACACCCGTCCAATTCGTAGAGTGGGGCAATGCCACTGTATTGGCTTTGGTGGCGAGTGGTCTAGGTATGGGGCTGTATTGGCAATCAAGTCTGACTGTCGTAAAACAGCAAGATGTTGCGACTAAAACTGCTTTACCGATTTGGGTCGCGCAGCTATTAGCTATCATCGCCTTTGGTTTCTTTGCAGTAAAAGCTGAAATCCCTGCATTTGCTTTAATCGCAGCCATTGTCGCAGCCGCTGCTTTGCTTATGCAAATGGCACGTGAGCAATTACAGCAACGTCAAATGAATATCATCATTCAGTGGGCGATTATGATCGCTGCCACCTTGGTCTGGTTAATTCCAAATGTTGCTCCAATTTTCAATAATCTGCTGATTCTTTGGGGACTGGTGATCAGTCTGATTTATGCCTTGTTTGCTGGCTGGATCATGAAAATCAGCCATTTGCGTAAATCGATGAACTTCAGCTCAGAAGCGGTATATAACATCTGGCGTATTGCGGTTCGTATTGTCTTGCCAGTATCAATTATTCTGGCGATTGTTGCGGTATTAGGACAATTTTTCTGATGACTGAGGCAATGATCTGGGTGGCCTATGCTACCCCGGAACAACAGTTTCATATTGCTGTACCTTTCCAGCCCGGCATGACTGCATTGGATGCAATTGAGCAAAGCGGAATCCGTGCACAGGTGGAATTGCCTGAACCTCTGAATCTGGGTATTTTTGGCGCTAAGCTACAGGATCATACCCAGCCATTGGCAGCAGGGGACCGGGTAGAGATTTATCGTGCTTTAACCATTAATCCCAAGGATATTCGCCGTAAACGCGCTGAGAAGAATCCGGTAGGACGTTATGCCAAAGGTAACCGTTTCAAGCAAAATAAACGTTCCGATTAGTGGAATGTGGCTTTATTGAACAGATGGTCTGATTATTTGATAAATCAATCTATTTAATTAAAAAAACCCCTGATCATACAGGGGTTTTTTTATGCAAAAGCGATTATAGTGGTGGGGCATTTAAGATCGCTTCTTTGGAACCTGGTAGACCTGGTTGAGATTCTGGAATGGTTTCCAGACCTTCAATACGCTCTACGATACCAGACTGATTAAAGTAAATTTTTAGATGCTGGCCTTGAGCTGCTGGGATCTTGGCTTTTTTAGCATAGGTTCCTGGGGTATAGTTGTAGATGTAGTCCCAGCGTAGCGGATTGAGCGGATCAGATACTGTTGGACTACCGAGCAGGAAACGCACCTGTTGGTGGCTCATTCCTACCTGAATTTTAGAGGCTTGTGCTTGAGTTAAAGGTGTTCCTTGAGGAATATCAACTTTGTACACACCTAATGTCGAACAGCCGACAAGCAATGAAGTGACGAATAACGTCAGCATGATTTTTTGCATTTTGCTACACTATCCCAAATTAATTATGATGCATTTGATCCAAGGATAGATCATACTGCATCTAAACTTTGTTGCCTATTCCAACTTTGATTTTGTTGAGAGACCTTTTTACATGCCTATTTCAAACCAAGATTTACGAAAAGCTGGACTGAAAGTTACCCTTCCACGAATTAAAATATTAGAACTATTAGAAAACTCTAGACGGCATCACCTTAGCGCTGAAGACATTTATAAGACTTTACTCGAACAAGGGGAAGATGTGGGTCTTGCAACTGTGTATCGTGTGTTAACACAATTTGAGGCAGCAGGGATTATCGAGCGTCATAATTTTGAAAATAATCACTCAGTTTTTGAAATTATGCAGGAAGATCATCACGATCACTTGGTTTGTCAAAATTGCAACAAAGTTGTTGAATTTACAAATGATGTTATTGAACATGAACAACACGAAGTCGCGAAGAAATTTGGTTTTGCATTGACTGGTCATTCACTTAATCTTTACGGTTATTGTGATGCGCCTGAATGTCAGGAAGCTTACCGTAAGAAATAATTCAGCTTTAGGCTGAAATAAAAACAGGCTTTATTAAAAGCCTGTTTTTTTATGCTTTGAAAATGATCAGGTTTGACCATCAAAAGTAATATTGGAATGCGCACGTAATAAATGCTCGCCACCTTCTTCTGACAGTTTGATTTGCAGACGCAGGTCGTTTGGTGAGTCGGCATGTTTTAGTGCATCTTTATAGCTAATCTGCTTGGCCTTATACAAGTCATATAATGCCTGGTCGAAGGTTTGCATGCCCAATTCACGTGAACGTTTCATTAAATCTTTGATCTCATGCACATCGCCTTTACGGATCAGATCCGCAATTAATGGCGAATTGATCAGGATTTCAATCGCTGCGCGGCGGCCATTACCATCGATAGTTGGAATTAGTTGCTGTGCCACAATGGCTTTCATGTTCAGGGACAGATCCATAAACAGCTGACTGTGACGGTCGGCTTCGAAGAAGTGAATGATACGGTCGATGGCCTGGTTGGCGTTGTTGGCGTGCAGGGTCGCAAAAACCAGGTGACCAGTTTCTGCAAAGGCAATCGCATAGTCCATGGTTTCGCGAGAACGGATCTCACCGATCAGAATCACGTCTGGTGCTTGACGCAGGGTATTTTTCAATGCCACTTCAAAGGAGTCAGTATCGATACCGACTTCACGTTGGGTAATGATACAACCCTTATGCTGGTGCACAAATTCGATCGGGTCTTCAATAGTAATGATATGACCTTTGGAATTTTCATTACGGTAGCCAATTAAAGAGGCGAGGGAAGTCGATTTACCCGTACCGGTTGCACCCACAAAAATAATGATACCGCGTTTAGTCATCGCCAATTCTTTTAGAATAGGCGGTAACTTCAGCTCATCCATGGTGGGAATGACGGTTTCAATACGACGCAGTACCATGCCTGGCTGATCGCGTTGCTGGAATGCGCTAACACGGAAACGTGCCGATTTGTCCGGGTTGCTGATGGCGAAGTTACACTCGCGTGTATCGGCAAATTCCTTGCGCTGCTTCTCGGTCATGATTGAGTTAAGTAGCTGCCCCACAGCCGCGCCCGGCAATTTCACCGAGCCAATCGGTACAATCTGACCGTTAATCTTGATAGAGGGTTCAACATCGGCTGTAATGAACAGATCCGAGGCCTTTTTCTCTACCATATAGTTGAGTAAGCCGTTAAAGTCCATGATAAAACCCCAAAAAATTAATTATTTTTATAAGAATGATTCAGGCTGTTTTGCTGCAGTACGGGCGACTTGCGGACTGATAATGCCTTTCGATACCAGCGTTTTCAGGCTTTGATCCAGCGTGGTCATGCCATAGTTGGCACCGGTTTGAATCGCAGAGTACATCTGTGCCACTTTGTTTTCACGGATCAGGTTACGGATCGCCGGAATACCGATCATGATTTCGTGTGCAGCCACACGACCGCCCCCATTTTTCTTCAACAGGGTTTGTGAAATAACGGCTTGCAGCGATTCAGACAACATGGCACGCACCATGTCTTTTTCTTCAGCAGGGAATACGTCAATCACACGGTCAATGGTTTTTGCCGCTGAGGTGGTATGTAGGGTACCGAAGACCAAATGACCGGTTTCCGCAGCAGTCAATGCCAGACGGATGGTTTCAAGGTCACGCATCTCACCGACCAGAATAATATCCGGGTCTTCACGTAATGCGGAACGTAATGCTTCATTAAATCCATGCGTATCGCGATGCACTTCACGCTGGTTGATCAGACATTTTTTCGATTGGTGTACAAATTCGATTGGATCTTCGACGGTCAGAATATGGTCATAGCGGTTGTCATTGATATAGTCCAACATCGCTGCCAGTGTTGTTGATTTACCTGAACCGGTTGGACCAGTGACCAGTACCAGACCACGCGGATATTCACAAATATCTTTAAAGATCTGACCCATGCCCAGATCTTCAATGGTTAAAACTTTAGAGGGAATGGTACGGAATACGGCACCGGCACCACGGTTCTGATTAAATGCGTTCACACGGAAACGGGCAACACCAGGAACTTCAAAGGAAAAGTCAGTTTCTAGATTTTCTTCATAGTCACGGCGCTGTTTATCGTTCATGATATCGTAAACCAGCTTGTGCACTTCTTTATGTTCCAGGGCAGGCAGGTTAATACGACGAACTTCACCATCAACACGAATCAGTGGTGGCATCCCCGCAGACAAATGTAAATCTGACGCGCCATTTTTAGCAGAAAATGCTAATAATTCTGTAATGTCCATAAAGTCCCCAAAGGCATTTAAATGTTATTTATTTTGATAGAATAATAAGGCTTTCCCACAGCTTAACCAACACTTAGTTGGGGGGCAAGGGAAAAAAATATGAACGAAATGAGAACTCCGTCAATGAAAATGTTGCAACTCGCACGAGATCAGGTATTGGCCCAAATTCATACTGCATGTCAGCAGGCTGGTCGTGATGAACAGACCGTGCAGCTGCTGGCTGTTTCAAAGACACATCCAGCGGAAATCTTGGCGGAAATGTATGCAGCCGGACAGCGCAGTTTTGGCGAAAACTATTTGCAGGAAGCGCTGGATAAGATTGAAAAGTTGCAGGATCTGGAGATTGAATGGCATTTTATTGGGCATGTTCAGCGGAACAAGACCAAGCATCTGGCAGAAAAGTTTGACTGGGTACATGGGGTAGATCGTCTGATCATTGCTGAACGCCTGTCTAATCAGCGTGAAGATGATCAAGCGCCCCTAAATATTTGTCTTCAGGTGAATATCGACGGGCAGGATACTAAAGATGGCTGTCAGCCAGAAGAAGTAGCGGATCTCGTAGCGCAGATCAGCCAGTTACCAAAACTGCGTCTGCGTGGTTTGATGGTGATTCCGGCGCCAAATAATACAGCGGCTTTTGCCGATGCCAAGGCTTTATTCGAAGCGGTTAAAATGCAACATGCCAAAGCTGAGGATTGGGATACTTTAAGCATGGGGATGTCAGGGGATATGACCGAAGCGATTGCGGCAGGTTCAACCATGGTGCGGGTCGGCACCGCCTTGTTTGGTACACGTCCTAAAAAGGATTAACGGAGCCATATTTCAGACAGGTTTTTCAAATTGTTAAGAAAAGTGTTATTGCATTGAGCGGGATAACGCTTTTCTTTGTTGTGATTCGAGTAATTGTGCCATTAAGCTAGCCAGTAGAACTAAAACCAGCATAGTAGAAATTAGGGCCAGAACAGCACCCCCTAGACCATAAGCACGGCTTTGTGGAAAGCAACCCAAAATAAACAGCAGTAAAGGAAAATGAGTCACATAAAGGGTATAAGAAAAACTCGCGGACTTTACCCAGACCGGTTGATAATGACTGAGTTTTTGTTGCAGTTGAATCAGCCAGCAGACAAAAGCCAATCCCATCAACATGTTAAATGGTACAAAATAGTTACCACGATAAATTTTAGCCTGATCGATCATATGAAAGTGATAGGCATCTCTACAGGCAATGAAAAAAGCCAGGCTTAGGCATCCCAGTTTGAGTGAATTCAAATGATTTAAGACATACTGTTGAATATGACCAAATGAACTGGCAAAGGCCGTTAGCCATACAAGCAAATAAATCAGAAATTGGGGATTAAGTGCGGTAAGTGTAATTAACACTAAAGCAAAACTGAGTTTGGCAATAACAGAATGTTTTAAAAAAGGCAAAAAGCCCGCCAGCACATAAAACCAGACCTCAAAACTTAAACTCCATAGTGGCGCATTGGCAGATAGCGTGGGCGTCACAAAGCCATTTAAAAAGAACAGTGAACCCAGAAAATTGTCCCACTCCAGACTATAGGTGATACGAATCATCATGCCAAAACTGTTCTGAAACTGATGCGTATGAGAGCTAAAGAAGTAAGGTGCCAGAATATATAAAGTTAAGGTCAGGGTAAGAGCAAACAGGAAGGGCGGTAAAATTCTACGGCAGCGCTGCCGGATATAGTGAGACAGATTAAACTGGCTATTTTGCTGGATATTATTCTGTATAGAGGTTCCGATCAGATAGCCACTTAAAGCAAAGAACATCATCACCGCGGCCTGACCAAGCAGCCGGACCCAAGAATACAGTGTTAAATCAAAAGGGGCGATAAAAGCCTGAAAGCAGTGACTAAATAGCACCACAATTGCACTCACTCCACGCAAGCTTTCCAGTTGTAAACTGAATTCAGCTGAAAATCTGCGTGAAGTCATATTCATGAGCGCTAGCCTATAATCTGAATGGTGCTGGCACCAGAGCCAATGGGTTTAACCTGAATCTGGACTGGAATCCGTTCATGCATTTCCTGGATATGCGAGATCAGCACCACTTTACGACCCTGGCTTTGCAGATGATCGAGAGCATTCATCACCATATGTAAGGACGCTGGGTCAAGCGTTCCAAAACCTTCATCAATAAATAGCGATTCCAGCTTCATCGAGCCAGACGCCATATTGGCAATGGCCAAGGCTAAGGCGAGTGATACCAGGAAAGTTTCCCCACCGGACAGCGAAAGTACAGGGCGGACCTCACTGTTCATATCCAGGTCAATAATCGCCAGACTCAGACTGTTCGGAATACGGTGCAGCTGATAGCGTGGAGCCAAAGGCTGGAGTTGCTGATTGGCATATTCAACCAGAATATCCAGATGATGTTCCTGGGCAATTTTCTGGAATTTGGTACCTTCTTTATGTCCAATCAGGTCATAAATCCGACCCCAACGATATTCCTCAGCCTTAATCTGTTCAATCTGATGCTGGTATCTGGCATACATACTCTGGTTGTTGGCATTCATACGCAGTTTGGCATCGGTTTCATTCAGTGTTTCTTGTTGTGCTGTCTTTTCCTGTATCAGTGCAGCCAGTTTTTGTTCAATCTCTTCAAATTCATGTTCAGGCTGCAGTTTTAAATGTACCTGATATTGTTCTTCAAGTAACTGCCATGCGGTTTTGGCATTTTCCAGTGCCTGTTTTTGATTGGATAAATCCTGGCGGATACGTTGATGGCTGGTGAGATCAATACGCAGCCATTGTTCAATTTGCGTCGTAGTCACCTGTGGACGGTTCTGCTGCCAAGCCTGAATATTCTGCTGATATTGCTCAAGTTGCTGATCAATCTGCTTTTGTTGGGTTATAAAATCCTGCAACTTAAGATTGGCCTGATGCAGCTGTTTTTCTGCCTGACTGGTTTGTTGTCGCTGGATGTCTAGTTGCTGTTGCAAAGCTTTGGTTTGCTGATCCAAAGTCGTCTGCCACTCTGCAGCCACCCGATATACTTGTCCTGCATGTTGCCCGGTCAATTCAGCCAGTTGCTGGCGTAAGTCCTTACCTTGCTGGATAAGTTGCTCTAAAGACTGGTGGCGTTGCGCAAAATTCTGTTGTTCAACTTGCAGCTGATATTGGGTTTTATCAACTGCTTGTTGCTGTGTTTGTAGCTCAGATTCCAGTTGCTTTTGCACACTTAAAAGCTGCATGCGTTGTTGTAACTGTTGTTGTAGAGTGGATAACCATTTTATCGGATCCTGAGATGCATAGTTCTCAGGCAATACATTGATTAGGGGGTGAATAAGCTGGGCCAATTGAGTGCGCTGTTGCAGAACCAATTGCAGTTGATGTAAGTGTTGTTGTTGCTGACGCCATTGCTGTGATAGCTGCTGTAACTGCTGTTCTTGTTGTTGCAGCTGTTCAATCTGCTTTACGACACTATTGCTATGGTCTTTCAAAAGTTGGGTTAAACGATTTAAGTCATTTTCACTCTCAGTAATAAGCCCTAAATTCGCCAGCTGAGTTATATATTCAATCTGTTGCTGCTGAATTTGCTGCTGGAATGCTTGCAAACGCTGCTGTTGCTGTTCAATCACAGTTTGCAGCTTTGAGATTTCAATCTGTTTCTGTTGCTGAGCCTGACTTAGCTGATCAAGCTGTTGTCTGGCTT
Source organism: Acinetobacter sp. CIP 101934 (assembly GCF_000369585.1). Lineage (NCBI taxonomy): Bacteria > Pseudomonadati > Pseudomonadota > Gammaproteobacteria > Moraxellales > Moraxellaceae > Acinetobacter > Acinetobacter sp. CIP 101934. The sequence goes on from NZ_KB850094.1 coordinate 881,159, forward strand.
GCTGTAATTGCTGTTCCTGTAGCTGACATAAGCTTTTGTCCAGTAGTTCATGTTGTCCTTGAGCAAAAGGATGTTCATGACCGCCGCATACCATACAGGGTTCATCAGGTTTTAATTGGGCACGCAGTTCCTGCACGCTTTGTGTATGCAATAAACGCTGCTGAGCTAAAATCCGCTCTAGCTGTTCATAAGCCTGTTGTTCAGATTGAATCTGTTGCTGCAAAGTCTGTTCAGCATTTTGCAGCAATTTCAGCTGCTGTTGCTGGGTATGTATAGAGGTTTGTAGCTGCTCTGACTCTTGAGATTGTTGCAGAGTCTGTCGTAAGCGTTGCTTTAGCCCATCAAGCTGAAGCTGTTTAGTATAATGCTTTTGGAGGGTCTGCTGAACAGATTTAAATTGCTGGTCTAACTGTTCAATACTTTGATGTTGCTGGATCCAGTGATTGAGCTTGGCAGATAATTCGGCAACGGTTTTTTCTAGTGCAGACAAAGGCTGATTTAGGCTTTCAGGATTTTTTTGCAATAGTTGTTGATACTGCTGTAAATAGTCCTGCATACGTTGCAGGATACTTTGCGGCTCCTGATCAAAAACACTTAAAAATTCTGACTGGGTTAACTGCTGAGTAATCTGCTGCTGTTTAGCCTGAGCATGACTTAAGGCCAATTGCTGCTGTACTAACTGCTGTTCTAGGGGGTGCAGGTGAGTAGTTTGAAACTGATTTTGCTCCGTATTCAGTTTTTTATACTGTTCAGATACCGTATGGATAGCATGATCCAGCTTTAAACCTGCTTCCAGATGTGGCTTGATCTGGTCTAAATGCTGCTGAAATTTCTGCTGCTGTTGCTCCAAGGCTACTAGTTTGGTTTCTTCTTTAATAAAGCGTTTTTTTAGCGTTTCAAACTCAAGGGTGAATTGTGCCTGTTGTTGCTGAATCTGAATTTTTTTCGGTTCTAAATGGGAACGCTGAATAAACTGATCACGGATAGACTGGAATTCATCCAGCTGTTCCAGTAGTTGTTGCTGTCCTGCAGATTTATTTATGGCATCCAACTGGACATCATACACTTCTTTTTTTGCATGGACTTCGGCATACAGCTTATGTCGGTCCAGATGCCATTTTTTCTCATTTTCCAGCAGTTTTTCAGATTGCTGAAGATTCTGTAATTGTAAAGACAGCGCCGTCTGTTGCTGTTTTAAGGCGTTAATATCTTCTTCGGACAGGGTTTCAATATGTCCAATCAGCTTTTCCAGATCACTGCGCTTATTTTTTACTTCACTGAATTTTTGTGCTGCTTTTTGACTGACCACACTGAAAATTTGTGAATTGGTCAAATATTCCAGCAGGTCTGCACGTTCATGATCTTTGGCTTTTAAGAAGGCTCCCACTTCAGACTGGGCAAGTAGGACAGCACGGGTAAACTGCTCAAAGCTGAGTCCAATCAGTTTTTCAATAAGTGGCGTGACTTCGGATATTTTTTGGGTGAGCGTGGTGTCATCATCAAGGCATTTGATATAACGGTCGACTTTTAAATTGCCATCAATTTTATTGCGGGCACGGCGGATTTCCCAACGGGCAAGATAGCGCTTGCTATCCAGCGCAATAAATTCCAGTTCACTAAAGCCGGTGGTTGTGCCACGACGCAGAATATTTTTAGAATCTTTGATGGAAACATCCTGTCCACCCGTATCTTTGAGACTGCCAGTTGCACCTTTTAAACGTGGAATTTCGTTATACAGTGCCAGACACATGGCATCCAGCAGGGTAGATTTACCTGCACCAGTTTTACCGGTAATGGCAATCAGGCCGGCATGTGCCAACGGGCTATCATCAAAGCAAATATCATGGGTACCAGCCAGAGAAGCCAGATTATTTAAACTCAAACGTAAAATTTTCATGGCATTTCCTTATGGCTGCTGCACATCAATATCTTGCTGGGCTTCATGTAGCAGCTGCAGGAAATCACGCTTTACCGAGTCATCTGGATCATAACCCATCTTTTCCCAGAGGTTACCGAACAGGGATTCCGGGGTCGGAGGCGCCAGATCAATTTTAGAAATGTGCGTGCTTGAGTCCGCTACTTGCTGATAAATCCGGGAAATACGTAGCAGTCGGTAACGGTTTGGCGGCAAAGCCTGTTCAATCTGCTGTCTGAGATCTACTGGGGGAGGCGCAGTGGTGGTGTATTCAATTTCCAGGAAATGGCGTGCAAACAGCTGTTCAATTTCACCATTCGGCAAGGCCTTGACTTGGTCAATCAGATCATTGAGGTCGGCACGAATCCGGAGCAGATCTACAGTGCGTGGAATGATTAGAGGCTCATATTGAAAGCGTTGTTCATCTGACTGCATCGGGTCAATTCGTACCTCTACAACCTGATGTTTATAATTCAATTCACTAAAAGACAAAGGAATAGGCGAGCCACTATAGCGGATATGTTCCTGACCGACTTTCTGCGGCTTATGCAAATGCCCCAACGCGACATAATCAATACCATCTTCAAAAAGCGCCGTCGATAAGGCTTCTTCATGTCCCACTACAATCGGACGTTCAGAATCCGAAGTTTCTCCGCCTTGCATATGCGCATGTGACATCAGAATCAGCGCCTGATCTGGCTGTTTACGTGCCTTGGCTTCAGCGATCAGTTGTTGATGCAGATAGCTAATCGCGTTTTGACTGTTGGTGGTATGCTCATTCAGTCCGGTAATTTCGGCACTACGTAGATAAGGCAAGGCCAGGCACCAGGCTAAAATTTTCTGTTCAGGACTATAAATCGGCACCATCAGACGATCCAGATCCAGCTGGTTATTTTCCTTGCGGCTGATGACACCGACTGCACGTGCATTGAATTTGGCAAGAAAAGGCTCAACCTGCTCGATGCGATAACCGGAATCATGGTTGCCGGCAATCATCAGGGTTTGCATGTGCGGTGCCAGTGCATGGGCACTGGTTAAAAATTGATAAAGCTGTTTCTGAGCGCTGGAGGACGGATTGATGACATCAAAGATATCGCCTGCAATTAGCAGGGCATTTGGCTGTTTTTGTTTAATTTGTTCCAGCAACCAGCTCAAAAATTGGCGATGTTCAAATTCACGATCATGATTATGGAAAAATTGCCCCAAATGCCAATCTGATGTATGTAGAAAATGAACTGCCATGTCCCCTGAGCCTATAAAAGTTTAAACACCCGAAGTGGGTAAAAGCATGGATGAAACCAGCAAAAATCTTACTTCCGAAGCAGGAATGATCGTTTTGGTCTGGATGAAAAATATCAGTATAGTGAGCTCGATCTGAGAAAACCAGTATCGGGTTGGGCAACTACTTTTTATCTGACCCTAATAAGGCAATTTAATTTCTTGTTTTTTATCTATGTTTAAACTGGAGCAATAAGGAATAAAAATTTAGAAGCCCAAAAAATAAAGACCGACGATTCGAGTGATGGTGAAATCGTCGGTCAAAGTATGCTGTTTAAGAAAATTTTGGCTGCTATTCAAAACTTTCTGCTGCACACGAGTCTTATTGCTTTAGCAAAGATCAAACAGATTTGTGGATGCCGGTACAAATTTGGTGACCTTGTACCCTATATAACGTCAGCTTTACAGGATCGGTTGACAATACAATGAAAAAAAGCTCATTTTTTTTTATACTGATTGCATCCTTTTGTGTGAGTGATGGCTATGGCGCCGCTAAAACGCTATTTTCTCTGGTTTTTTTTAATATGTTTTGTGATGACCTGTATTTGCGGCGTGATTGCAGCCCTAATGCCGATGGGAATGGGGGCTGTGCTGACCATGGTGCCGTATCTGGTGGCCATGATCTGGGTATTATTTAAATTTCTTCGTCAGAACCGTCGGGCACCGACACAAGCCGAACGTAAAAAAATCACTTTAGGATTCAGCCTGATTTTCTGGGGGTATAACCTGGCATTTTTATTATTGGGAATTCTGGTCGCAACCCGGTCCAATCCGAATGCCTGGGAGGATTTCATACTGTATCTTCAACAACCGCAGTTTATGAGTGTCGTGGTGATCATGTTCATGTTGATTGCGATTCCATTGTATCTGCTGACTTACTGGTTCTATGGAAATCAGGCTCAGCGCATGGCCAACAAAATGTTTGGTAGCTCTCAGTAAATTATTTGCACATAAGTGACTAGAACTTTAGTCTAAAAAAAAAGCCTGAAACCCCTTAATATTCAGGCTTGATATCTTTTGCTGTAAGTCATTACGATGAATGGTATTTTTTGATAACTGCAAAGATTGGCCAGTTCAGTACAATGTTTGGGACCTAAGAAAAACAGCGACTGAATAACAATGCATAAGCCTGTCGTACTCATTACCGGAGCTAGTGGTTTTATTGGCCAATATGCGGTCAAACACTTTCTTGGACTAGATTGTCATGTCATTGGCCTGACGCGTGAACACCATCGCTTGGAAATGCATCCAGATTTTCACTGGATCAATGATTTTGATGAACTGCGTACCCGTCAGATTGATTATGTCATTAATCTGGCGGGTGAAAATATCGGTGCAGAGCGCTGGACTGCCGAGCGTAAAGATATTCTCTTACAGAGCCGATTAGACACGACCCGTCAACTCTATGAATTTTTAAAAAAGAATCAGATTTTCCCGAAATGTATTTTGTCTACATCTGCCGTGGGTTATTACGGTATTGATCCTCAAGAACAATGGCAACAGGTGTATACGGAAGAAGCTGCACCCCAACAGATTTTCATGTCTCAGCTTTGTGCACAGTGGGAGCAGCTGGCCTTATCCTATACTGATCAGAATACCAAGATTATGCGTTTTGGTGTGGTGCTGGGCAGAAAAGGTGGCATCTTGCCACAAATGCTGATGCCAATCAAAATGAATCTGGTGGGTCGAATCGGGAGTGGTCGGCAGCCATTCGCCTGGGTGCATATCCAGGATCTGCTTAACGTGATGGATTTTCTGCTGCATGAAAAAAGCAACGCTCACATCTTTAATGTAGTTGCGCCTGAGAAAACCAGCCAGCTGCGTTTTAGCCAGACAGCAGCAGAGCTACTGAAACGTAAACCGCTATTCGCTTTGCCTGGAAGTATTATGCAATGGATGTTGGGTGAGCAGTCACAACTGATTTTAAATGGTCAGTATGTCCAGCCTAAAGCACTGCAAGATGCTGGCTTTGAATTTGAGTTTCCAAGCATCAAGGAAGCACTCACGGATCTAGTGGGCAAGCGCAGTTAAAAGCTGTAACTGATCTGGTGCATAGGCTTGTGAATCCACTAAAGTCGACTGTCCGAACATTAGCTGTCTGAGCAATATAGCAGAGGCAGGCGCCATGCATAAGCCATTGCGGAAATGGCCGAAATTGGCCCAGCCATTTTTCAAATTTGGCAGTTGACCTATATATGGAATGCCTTGCGGTGAGCCGGGACGTAAGCCAGCCCATTCCTGGACAATCGGGAATTCAGCCAGTTCTGGAACCATCTCAAAACTGGCATCCAGAATTTTCTGACGAATCTCGACAGCAGGCGTGGTATTAAAACCAACTTCGCGCATGCTGGAACCACAGACAATATGCCCATCCTGACGTGGAATCAGGTACATGACCTGATTCATACACATGGTCGGCAGCCAGTGTTCTGGCGTTTTAAACAACACCATCTGCCCCTGAACAGGATGCACTGGGATATCTCTTTTTAGCTGCAGCGACCATTGTGCTGACCATGCGCCGGTGCTGAAGACAAACTGATCTGCTGCAATCCAGTCGCCCTGTTCAGTTTGCACCGCATCAATTTGTGCATTACCAATTTTTATTTTCCGAACTGGCGTATGTTCTAGCCAGCTCACGTGGGGATGCTGTTTTAAATAATGAATAATGGATTGGAGTAAGCGAGGGTTACGCACATTGGCGATGTGGGGGAAGTACAAAGCATGTTTAAATTCGGATGAAACCTGCGGATTAATCTGCTCAATCTGTTCCTGCTCGATATAAAGCGCTTGCTGCATCGGCTCATGATGTCGTTCAGCATAGTGATAGCCAATGTCGAAATCTTCTTCATCAAAGATCAGCATGCCGGTTTCATGAATTTCAAAATCAATGCCAGTAACTGGTTTTAATTTGTTATTCCAGGCCTGATATAGCGGTTTGGCATATTTGGCCAAGGCATTGACTGCCTGAGGATAACGCCATGGATACATCGGGGAAAGAATACCGCCACCGGCCCAGGAGGCAGCTTTTCCTGCCTGCTGCTGATCCAGAATCGTTACTGAACAGCCCTGTTCAATCAACTCCAGTGCAGTCATGAGTCCATTAATCCCTGCACCGATGATGGCAATATGCATCAGGTTTTAACCCTTATTTTCGAATCTTGTTTAAACCAAAAACCAAAAAAATGCCTTCCTTTAATCAAGAAAGGCATTCCAGACTATTTCATTTCTTTCAGTTTTACTGCAGCTTCTTCCGCGAAGTAAGTCCAGATGCCATCTGCACCAGCACGGCGGCAGCTCATCAATGATTCCAGAATCACGCTGTCAGATAGCCAGCCATTCTGGATTGCACCCGCCAGCATCGCATATTCACCGCTGACCTGATACACGAAGGTTGGAATGCCAAAGGTATCTTTGACTTCACGTACGATATCCAGATAAGGAAGGCCTGGTTTTACAATGACCATGTCGGCACCTTCCTGAATATCCAAGGCGATTTCATGCAGGGCTTCGGCACGGTTGCCGACATCCATCTGGTAATTGTACTTATTGCCGCCTTTCAGGTTGCTTGAAGAACCTACTGCATCACGGAACGGGCCGTAGAAGCTGGAGGCATATTTGGCAGAGTAGGCCATGATAGACGTATAGATATGACCATTGGCTTCAAAAGCTTCACGAATCGCGCCAATACGGCCATCCATCATATCACTTGGTGCAAAGATATCCGCACCGGCTTCGGCATGGCTTAAGCCCTGTTTAATCAGACATTCAACCGTTTCATCATTTAAGACATAACCAGTTTCATCGATAATGCCATCCTGACCATGCGTGGTATAAGGATCCAATGCGCCGTCGGTAATCAGTACTATTTCTGGTAATTCTTTTTTCAGCAGGCGAACAGTGGTTTGAACCAGACCATCTTCACGCCATGCCGCTTCAGCAGTCAGACTTTTGTCTTCTTGTGGCGTTACCGGGAACAACGCTAGTTTGCTGACACCCAACTCAAGCAGGCGTTCAGCTTTTTTCACCAGCAGATCTGCCGAAAGACGCTGAATATTTGGCATACTTGGCACGTCTTGAGTCTGGTTTTGACCCGGTAAAACAAATACTGGATAAATGAGATGATCAGCCGTGAGGTGCGTTTCACGAACCATTGAGCGTAGGTGTTCATTTTTACGAATACGACGCATGCGAGTTGCAGGAAACGCGGGACGATTGAACGTATAGGTCATAAAAATCTCATTGATCAATATTAAACTATGGGTATTGTAGTGCCTTAATTTGCATTTAGGGCAAATGGATACATTTTTTTATTTAATCAAGGTTATTCGAGCAAACTATGACGGTAGCAGAGAAAAGTTGGACAGGAAATATTGATTTAGGCTCGAATAAGGACGTTCTATTCAACCAGTTGTGTGATGCTTTTAATGCTTCACCATTCTACCAATATTGCGGTATGCAAATGCGCGTTGTGGATGGACAGATTGAAGCATATGTAGAAATGCAGAAGGATCTGATTGGCAATGTAGCATTCCAGATTTTACATGGTGGTGTGGCTGCCACCATTCTGGATAGTATTGGTGGAATTACCGCAATGGGTGAGCTGTACAAAAAAGCCAGCCCTGAAGATATGCAAGAAACCAGCAAAAAAGTTTCACGTCTGGCGACTGTGGATATGCGTGTCGACTATCTGGCACCCGGGCGTGGCAAATATTTTACTGCACGTGCAGAAACCCTGCGTCTGGGGCGTAAGGGATGTACCATGCGCATGACCCTGATTAATGATGAAGCTAAACCGATTGCGACTGCGATTGCCTCTTATGCTTACTAGAAGCTGAGATAATTAAAAAAACTGCTGAATATTCAGCGGTTTTTTATAGCTTATAAATCTGATTTGGCCCGTTTTAAGGCATTTTTCCATTTGGCCAAGTGTGCTTCACGTTCATCATTTTGCATTTTTGGTTCAAAGGCCTGATCCAGTTGCCAGGACTGGGTAATCTCATCCAGACTGGAGAAAACTCCGGACTTTAAACCGGCCATCGCTGCTGCTCCCCAAGCGGTGGATTCCAGCATTTTGGGACGTAGCACAGGGACATTCAGCAGATCTGCCTGGAACTGCATCAACATATCATTTGAACTTGCGCCACCATCGACACGGAGTTCTTTTAAAGGATGAGCAATATCAGATTGCATTGCAGTTAGAATATCGGATACTTGAAAGGCTATAGATTCTAAAGCAGCACGTGCAATATGGGACTTATTGGTACCGCGTGACATCCCACAAAGTAAAGCACGTGCTTCACTGTCCCAGTGCGGTGCACCGAGACCAGTAAAGGCAGGTACCAAAACCACGCCGTCTGTATCTGGAACTTTACAGGCCAGTTTTTCTACATCTGAACTTTTTTGGATAATCCCCAGACCATCCCGTAACCATTGCACCACCGCACCCGCCATAAAGATACTGCCTTCCAGTGCATAGGTCATCTGACCTTGTGCTTGCCAGGCAAGCGTGGAAAGTAGTTTATTCTGACTCAGTTGAATATCATGACCAGTATTAAACAGCATAAAACAACCGGTTCCATAAGTGTTTTTTGCCATGCCGGGTTCAAAACAGGATTGGCCAAACAGGGCAGATTGTTGGTCGCCCAGAATACCTGTAATAGGAATGGTAGCACCTAATAAACCAGGTGCCGTATCTGCAATATGGCAATCGGAGCTGATGATTCTTGGCAGGACTGCAGCTGGAATATTAAACAGATCCAGTAGGCCTTCATCCCAACTTTGAGTTTGCAGATTCATCAGCATGGTACGGGAAGCATTACTGGCTTCAATCACATGTTCAGCGCCTTGGGTCAGGTTCCAGATTAGCCAGCTATCGATGGTGCCAAAAGCGACATGTCCCTGTTCTGCCAAGGCACGTAAACCCTCAGTATTTTCTAATAACCAGACCAGCTTTCCGGCACTGAAATAAGGGTCAATGCGTAGACCGGTTGTTTGTTGTACCTGATCCATCAAGCCTTGCTGAATCAGCTGATTACACCAGTCTGTCGCGCGGCGGTCCTGCCAGATAATCGCCGACGCAAGGGGTTTGCCATTACGGCGATCCCACACAACAGTCGTTTCACGCTGATTGGTGAGTCCAATCGCTTTAATGTCTTTTGCTAGAACTCCCGCAGAAGCGATCGCTTGCTGAACGACACCAATTTGGGTAGTCCAAATTTCTAAGGCATCTTGCTCGACCCAACCCGAACGAGGAGTTTGAATATGTGTTTCTTTTTGAGCTGTCGCTTGAACCTGTCCATGTTCATTAAAAATAATTGCACGACTAGACGTCGTTCCCTGATCGAGGGCCAATAAATAGCTCATAATTTTTTTAAATACTGACTTGAATTTTTAAATATTAGCGCAATTATGTAATCAGGCGCATTCAAAAGTGTATTTGTGTAGAAAATGCATCGTATTTTTTACCAGTTATGCTATGATTGCTCTGTACTTTGGGGGTGTTCTTGGCTTCGACGCTGATGATGAAACTCATAGATGCATGCCGAGAGCGCATTTTCTCTCGTAAATAAAATTTGCATTTTAATAGTCGCAAACGACGAAACTTACGCTCTAGCTGCCTAAGGGCAGCTTGTCCGCATCCCTGAATACTTGTGGTTAGGGGTCCCGACTGAAGCGAACGCACACAAGTCCGTATGAAATCAAGCCTTGGGGTTTCGTACTAAATCTTAAAGGATCGCGATTTGTACCCTGTTCGTCGGGTCACAAAGAGCTAAATCAATAGACGATATCTAAGCATGTAGTATTCTCGAGCGTAATGTTGGCGGACGCGGGTTCAACTCCCGCCACCTCCACCAAAATTCTTCTTATAAATTAGCCACTTATATAAGTGGCTTTTTTATTGAGTATTTTTTTTACTAATTAAAATTTTGTTATCATTATTATCTTTAGTGATCACTTTAAATATAAATAGGTATGAGAGTAGTTCTAAATCTTAAATTTTATAAGTTTTATTGAGCTTAATAAAAAAACAATAAACCGAAAAAAAATAGTTTTTCTGCAAACTTATTTGAATAGAAATAAAGATAATTTTATTTGATCCAATAAGGTGAATTACATTCATAAGATTTTATTATGATTTTTAAAATTATACAGCAAGAGTTTGAATATTATAGAAAAATATTATTTATCTTCAGTGTAATTACGATGATAAAGCAATATTTTCAGAAGATAATCAAAGCAGCTTTTGCTGCTTTGATTATTCAGTAGAAGCAGATCAGGCAGCCTCAAGTCTATCCGTAATCAGCTCAACTCCAGTCGCAGCTTTAATCTGCTCCAGCGTGACATCTTGAGCCAGTTCTACCAGAACCACTCCGCGTGAAGTAATATCCATGACACCGAGATCCGTAATGATCCGGTTGACCACACCCTTACCTGTTAGTGGCAAAGTACATTGAGGAACGATTTTCGAGGTACCATCTTTAGCCGTGTGTTCCATTAGGACTACGACTTTCTGCACACCGGCTACCAGATCCATGGCACCGCCCATACCTTTGACTTTCTTGCCTGGAATCATCCAGTTTGCCAGATCACCCGTTTCGGAAACTTCCATTGCTCCCAGAATCGCAATATTGACATGCCCACCGCGAATCATGGCAAAGGAATCCGCACTGGAAAAGAAGGCAGCACCTTTACGGGCAGTCACCGTCTGTTTACCTGCATTAATTAGATCTGCATCAACGGTTTCTACAGTTGGAAATTCATCAATGCCTAACAGGCCATTTTCAGACTGGAGCCAGACGTTGATATTGTCCGGAATATAGTTGGCCACCAGTGTTGGCAAACCGATACCAAGATTGACATAGAACCCATCTTCAAGTTCCTGTGCTGCACGTTGAGCCATTTGATTTCGAGTCCAAGCCATGATTATGCTCCCGCCTTTAAGGTCATCTGTTCAATGCGTTTTTCTGGTGAAGCATTAACGACAATTCGATTCACATAGATTCCAGGCAGATGAATATCATCGGGATCAAGTTCACCAATCTCTACGATTTGTTCAACTTCAGCCACAGTGATTTTCCCGGCCATGGCGCATTCAGGATTGAAATTACGTGCAGTTTTACGGAAGACCAGGTTGCCGGCCTTGTCTGCTTTATAGGCTTTGACCAGTGCCACATCTGCGGTTAATGACTTTTCAAGGATAAATTCTTTACCTTCAAATTCACGGACTTCTTTGCCTTCAGCAACCAATGTGCCGACACCGGTTTGGGTGTAGAAAGCGGGAATTCCAGCACCACCCGCACGCAGTTTTTCTGCCAGTGTTCCTTGGGGCGTCAGCTCTACTTCCAGCTCACCATTTAAATATTGACGTTCAAATTCCTTATTTTCACCGACATAAGAAGAAATCATTTTTTTGATCTGCTTGGTCCGCAACAATTTACCCAAACCAAAGTCATCCACCCCCGCATTATTGGAAATACAGGTGAGGCCGGTGACACCGGTATTTTTTAAGGCTTCTATGAGTGCTTCAGGAATGCCGCATAAACCAAATCCACCGACCGCCAGTGTTTGATGATCTGCCACGATATCCGCTAAAGCTTCCTGAGCATTCACAACGACTTTATTCATCAGAAATCCCTTCCTTTAAAAATTTAAGCATCCATCTTGGCTTTGCGAGCGCTCTGGTCTAATTCATCCGCATGCAAGAAGTGTGTATGTGACGGTGCGCGTTTGGTTTTGCTCCATTGCTCCAGCATGTCATACTTCATTGCTTCGGTAATCATGGCAATTTTCTGGTGTGCTTTTTCATCATCATAAGCCAGTTCCAGACGATGACCATTTGGATCGAAGAAGTAAATCGAATGGAAAATGCCATGATTGGTAATGCCCAGTACATCCACGCCATTGGCTTCCAGATGTTCTTTGGCCTGAACTAATGCCTGACGATCCTTCACTTTTAAGGCAATGTGCTGTACCCATTTCGGGGTATTTTCATCACGGCCCATTTCCGGTTGAGTTGGCAGTTCAAAGAAGGCCAAGACATTGCCATTACCTGCGTCCAGAAACAGATGCATATACGGGTCGAAAGCCTTGGTAGATGGCACATGATCCTCGGCAAAAGCCAGAATAAAGTCCATATTCAGATTTTTTTTGTACCACTCTACGGTTTCTTTAGCATCTTTACAGCGGTAGGCGACATGGTGAATTTTTTCGATTTGAATAGTCATGGTTATATCCTTATATGTTCTTATGCTGCATCGAGTTGTGCTTCGGGTGCAGCCTTTTGAAAAGTGTCCAGTGAATTGCAATGGGCATAAATTGATTCAATTTTCGGAAAATCCGAAAGATCGATTTTGAAACGTTTAGCGTTATATACCTGTGGAATCAAACAGCAATCTGCAAGGCTAGGCTGATCTCCAAAACAGAATTGGCCATTTGAATGTGTTAATTGAGCTTCAAGCGCTTTTAAGCCGGTGACGACCCAGTGTCTGTACCATTCGGTTTTTTGTTCATCGCTGGCATTCAGGGTTTTACTGAGGTACTGAAGTACACGCAGGTTGTTGAGTGGATGAATGTCACAGGCAATATTCAGACTAAAGGCCCGAATCAGCGCACGCTGTTGCAAATCCTTAGGCAACAGGGGAGGTTCTGGAAATTTTTCTTCCAGATATTCAATCATGCTGAGCGACTGGGTCAGCGTGAAATCATCTTCAATCAACGCTGGTACCAGCTCTCCTGGATTGACCCGACGAAACATTTCACTATGCTGTTCGCCACCGTTGTTCACCAGATGAACCGGGATATGTTTTGCTTCGAGTCCTTTCAGGTTGAGCGCAATACGAACCCGGTAAGCGGCCGAACTCCGAAAATAGGTATACAGTTGCATGGTCATGATTTCACCCCGGCTTATTCAGTAAAACCGAAGTTAATCGCTGGCAGGATTTTGCCGCTCACAGCACCGAAACCGATACGCAGGCCATCTTTTTCACAATGACCTTTCATGATCACGGTATCGCCGTCCTGAATGAAGGTGCGTTGTTCACCATTCGACAAAGTCAGTGGCTTGGTGGCATTCCAGGTGATTTCCAGTAATGAACCATAAGAGTTAGGTGTAGGACCGGAAATCGTGCCGGAACCCATCAGATCCCCGACCTGAACATTACAGCCGGCAATGGTGTGATGAGCCAGTTGCTGTGCCATCGACCAGTACATATATTTGAAATTGGTTCCACAGATCACATCAGCCTGGTCTGAATTTTCAGGCTGAATTTCAACGGACAGGTTAATGTCATAGCTATTACTGCTGTTATCTTCACGCAGATAAGCCAGAGGTTTTGGCTCTTGAGCAGGTGAACTGGTTTTAAATGGTTCAAGCGCTTCCATGGTTACGATCCATGGCGAGATCGAAGAGGCAAAAGTCTTGGCGTTAAATGGACCTAGCGGTACATATTCCCATTGTTGCAAGTCACGTGCAGACCAGTCATTGAATAGCACCATACCAAAAATATGATCCCAGGCATTTTCAATCGCAATAGGTTCACCTAAGTTATTTGGTTTGCCAATAATAAAGCCGGTTTCCAGTTCGAAGTCGAGTTTGCGACATGCTGAAAATACTGGGCGATCAAAATCCGGTAATTTGATCTGTCCTGATGGACGCACGATTTCTGTCCCGCTAACAATCACGGAGCTGGCACGGCCGTTATAACCGACCGGAAGTTCTGACCAGTTTGCTAACAATGCATTTTTCGGATCACGGAACATACAGCCGACATTGGTGGCATGCTCTTTGGATGAATAGAAATCGGTATAGCCCGGGATACGCACCGGCAGATGCATTTTGACTTGTGATTGTTTAACGAAAACCTGATCACGTAGCTCTTTATTGTCACGTAATTCGGCATGATCCACTGACAACAGCGTTTGTAATTCTGTACGTACTTTAGACCAGTTGGCTTTTCCTGATTCAATAAAGGCATTCAAAGTTGGCTGGTTAAAAAATTGCTGACCTTGTTCCAGATTTAAATAACCCTTAGCTTCCAGTACTGCCAGGTCAACTACCCATTCTCCAAGTGCCACCCCGGCACGCGGTTGGGCGTTTTGCTCATCACTGAAAATACCGTAAGGAAGGTTTTCTAAAGGGAAATCTGAATCAGGAGCGATGTCGATAAATGACTTTAAACGCGTCGTCATAAATATGAATCCTTTCCGTGGAAAATTTAAGTTCTATACAGAATCATACTTATATTTTTAAATTACGCAATAAATAATTTGATTATGTATAATGTAAATTTGTTAATATGCGGCTATGATCTGAATCTGGAATCAGATTTGGCCGAACAAGATTTTTGATTTCGGTAGTACAATGGTTTTATAGAGCCATGAAAATTAATGCGTATATGCAGGATGAAACGATGAACGTTGAGGAAGAAAAATTACAGGGAGGGGTGCAGTCTCTAGAAGTAGGATTAACTGTACTCGATGCATTGACTGAACATAATGCACCGATGATGTTAAAAGAGCTGTCAGAAGTCCTGTCTATGCATCCTGCAAAAGTGCATCGCTATGTGGTGAGCTTGATACGTAAAGGGTATGCCCAGCAGCTCAGTGACGGGCGATATAGCCTGGGTGAGCGTGCTCACGCATTTGGCGTTAATGCCTTAAAGCGTACCGATATGCTGGAATTAACCCAAAAATATATTGCGCAGATTCAGCAGCATTTAAATTGCAGTATTCATGTCAGCAAATGGTTCGCCGATGGTGCTGTCGTGGTTCAGTCGCTTGAATCCAACCATGTATTTAATATTATTACCCGGGTCGGCTCGCGTATGCCTTTGCTAAAGTCGGCAACTGGTCGTTTACATGCTTGCCTCCAGCCAGAATACATCATCAAGCCTCTGCTGGAAAAAGAGTGGGCGAGTAGCGCGAAAGCAGGTCAATATCCTGCGAATTGGGAAGAATTCTTGCAACTTAAAGAGAAAATCCTGCAGCAGGGCTATGCGTCCGTAACCGGTGATATGATGGCGGGCATCCATGCAGTGGCGATTCCGGTGTATAACTTTAGCCGACAGCTTGACCATGTGATTACCTGTATTGGCACCGAAGACCAGTTGCCAGCAGATCAGATGCAACAAGCCATCGATTATCTGCTCGGGATTCAACAGCAGATTGATGCCTTGTTTAATCCACAGGTGGCTGTCTAACTCTTTCATTAATTGCAGATCACTTTTAGTCATTTCATAGATCCAGACCTGATTGAGGTACTGGATCTTTTTTATATCCAGCATTTGATCGTTAGAGAGAAATTAAAAAGTGGCTTAATTATGAAGTAAAATAAGAATGCTTATTCTTATTTTAATGATATGCAATTTCACAGAAAATTGAACAGAGATTTCTAACTCTTGGTCGCTTTAGAGTTTGTATAACAGCCTTTATTTTAAATTAAAGTATCAATTTGGTTTAACTAATTAATTTTAAAAAAATTAAAAATTATGTCGCAATATAGACAATTTTTATAATAACTTTTATTTTTATAATTCAATATTAAAGAATAAAAATTATGACCTTATTAAAAACACATATAGAGTTTCGATCTGATAACTTTCCTCCAACCTCTGAAGAGAAAGAAGAGT
Organism: Acinetobacter sp. CIP 101934; assembly: GCF_000369585.1. Taxonomy (NCBI): domain Bacteria; kingdom Pseudomonadati; phylum Pseudomonadota; class Gammaproteobacteria; order Moraxellales; family Moraxellaceae; genus Acinetobacter; species Acinetobacter sp. CIP 101934. The sequence continues at coordinate 896,978 of NZ_KB850094.1, forward strand.
GGGACAGACAAATTTGGGGACATACATTAGCAAAATACTTATCAGAAGAACTTCCTAAGTATGGCTTAAATGTATCAGATTTCATAAATGAGGATTGGGGATATTTAATACCCTTAGCGGACGAAAAATTTAAAGGTATTTGGGTTGGATGTAATCATTATCAAGAGTATGAAAATGGTTTTTTGGTTTTCATAGATCCTTGCAGGCCAATAATTAAGAAAGGATTTTTTAAGAAAATTGATATATCAGAGCAACTAACATTTGTAGCTGATATTTTGAATGAGATACTTACAAGTAATCCTGAAATCTATGCTCAACATTGGTGGGATGAAAAGGATATGAAATTGATTGGAGAATAATCTTAAGATCTCCTAAAATTAACATAATACACGTTATACTTAATTATTTTTATTTATATAAATCATATATTTAAATTGTGATAAGAAGCTCGATCATCTTAGATTGGGCTTTTTTTATGATTTTTTATGTTTCACGAATAATAAAGAAGTAATGTCCCACGGTTTCATACAATCTCATTAATTCCAAATCAAAAAGTATCCAGATGAAATAAGAATAGATATCCAAGTGGTTACGGATTTTGCCCAAGAACATGACCTGACTCTATTTTTATTTAAAAAGATCAAATCGCCATTCATAAAAAAAGCCTTCGAGCACTCAAGCTAGAAGGCTTTTAAAAACTTACTGTTTTTTAAGCGATCAATGGTTCAGCTTCATTCTCCATTTTAATCACCGCAGCCATCGACTCGGCAACATAATCAATATTGCTGAGGTTCAGGCCTGCTGTACACATCCGGCCACTACGAACCAGATAAATACCATAATGCTGTTTTAACAGATCCACTTGCTCAGCAGTTAAACCAGTATAGCTAAACATACCTTGCTGTTGAGTCAGGTAGCTGAAATCAAGTTCTGGCAATGCCTGAGACAATTTTTCTTTGAGTAAGCCACGCATGCGTAAAATACGCTGGCGCATTTCTTCAACTTCAACCTGCCATTGCTGAAACAGTTCAGGAGTATTTAACACCTGACTGACCAATAGCGCACCATTGGCCGCTGGACTTGAATAAATCCGGCGAACTGTGGCTTTTAACTGGCCTAAAACATTTTGTGCGCTTGTGGAATCATCGCAAACAAAACTTAAGCTACCAATCCGTTCTCCATATAAAGAGAAGATTTTGGAAAATGAATGGCTGACGATGAAATTCATACCGGCTTGATCAAGTGCACGAATGGCATAGGCATCTTGTTCCAGACCCTGACCGAAACCTTGATACGCCATATCTAGGAACGGAATTAAGGATTGAGATTTTAATACTTCAATGACCTGATCCCATTCATGTGGCTGTAAATCTGCACCAGTCGGGTTATGACAGCATGGGTGCATTAACACAATACTGTGAGCGGGCAGTTGTTTTAAGCAATCCAGCATCGCCGGGACATTAACGGCATTGGTTTCAGCATCATAATAAGGATAGAAATGGGTTTGAATACCCGCACCGTTAAAGATCGCAATATGGTTTTCCCAAGTCGGCTGGCTCACCCATATTTCAGATTCTGGAAAATATTTCTTTAAAAAGTCAGCGCCGACTTTTAGTGCACCTGAGCCACCCAAAGTCTGAATCGTGACCACACGACCTTGCTCGCGGGCAGGGCTGGAGGTTCCAAAAATTAATTCCTGTGCAGCCTGGTTAAAGCTGTTCAGACCATCCATCGGCAAATAAACACGGACTTTATTATAGTCAGGGGTCAGGTAAGTATAGGCTTTTTGCACTGAGTCTAGTTGCGGCACAATATTGTCTTCGTTGTAATATAGGCCGATGCTTAAGTTGACTTTGTTACTACGCTGATCTTTGTTGAATTCTTCCATTAAAGAGAGAATCGGATCGCCGGCATAAGTATCAATATGTTGAAACATGAATCTATCCTAATCTAATCAATATGCGATTACGCTTCTGGTAAGGTGCTAATTTTGCTGTTATCTAAAATAGCAGTCTGAGACTCCTGTTTGCGCTTAAAGAAGTAGGCAACCGAGAGAATACCAATCCAGACCGGAATCATGATGACAGCCACACGCATGTCCGGGGTGCTGCTCATAATTAGCAGAATACCGCCCATAAATGCGATACATAAATAGTTGGTGAATGGATAAGCCACACTTGGAAAATCGGTTTTGGTCTGCATGCGGTTCATAGATGTCTTGAATTTCAAATGAGTATAGGAAATAACAAGCCAGTTAATCACGATGGCAGCAACCACCAGCATCATCAACATGCTAAAGGCTTTTTCCGGCACCAGATAATTTAATAAAACGCACATCAAGGTGAAAAACGCTGAAACCATCACTGCATTCACAGGGATGCCACGCTGATTAATCTTGCTTAAGAACTTCGGTGCATTACCTTGTTGGGCTAAGCCTAACAGCATACGGCTGGTACAGTAGTTAGTACTGTTATATACCGAAACCGCTGCGGTTAACACCACGAAATTCAAAACACCAGCAACTGTTTGACTGCCGAGAGAATCAAAAATCATCACAAATGGGCTACCACCTTGTGCCATCATGTTCCAAGGGTAAAGCGATAAAATCACCACCAGGCTTAGGATATAAAATAACAGAACACGGTAAACAATCTGGTTCACTGCTTTAGGCAAGGTTTTTTTCGGGTTATCTGTTTCTGCCGCTGCAATGCCGACCAGTTCAATACCGCCAAAAGCAAACATGATCATGGCCATTGCCATAATCAGGCCCATAATCCCATTGGGGAAGAAGCCACCTAATTGCCACAAATTTTCCAGACTGGATTGGCTATGACCACTGCCACTGGCCAGTAAATAACTGCCGAAAGCAATCATGGCAATAATGGCACCGACTTTAATGATCGCTAGCCAGAATTCCATTTCTCCGAATAATTTTACGTGAAGTAAGTTGATTACATTAATGAAAATAAAGAAGCCGAGCGCAGACACCCAGGTTGGGATTTCGGGCCACCAGTAATGCACATACAAACCGACAGCGCTTAATTCGGCCATACAGACCAGAATATTCAGTACCCAATAATTCCAGCCAGACATAAATCCGGCAAACTTGCCCCAGTATTTATAAGCGAAATGGCTAAAAGAGCCGCTGACAGGTTCATGTACAATCATTTCACCCAACTGGCGCATCATTAGAAAAGCAATCAAGCCTGCAATGGCATAACCCAGAATAACGGAAGGTCCGGCCAGCTTGATGGTTTGTGAGATGCCGAGAAACAGGCCGGTACCAATGGAACCACCCAGTGCAATAAGTTGAATATGCCGGTTACTTAAACCCTTTTTCAGGTTTCCTTGTTCAATATGCTGCATTTTTATTCATCATCCATGTGAGATTAAGTACTGAACAGTGATGATGGACTTTATTATTTTTATACCGTCATCGGTGCAGAATCTTAAGTTTTATATAAGCGTATATGTTGAAGCAGAGGCAGTAATACCGATGCATATGACACTACATGCATCGGTATATTTTAAACAGAGATCAGGCTTTCGAGATGTCCAGAACGCCACGTTTGATCTGATCGCGTTCAATGGATTCAAATAAGGCTTTAAAGTTCCCTTCACCGAAGCCATCGTCATCTTTGCGCTGGATAAATTCAAAGAACACCGGACCAATCATATTTTCAGAGAAAATCTGTAACAGCAGGCGTTTGTTACCATCTTTGGTATTGCCATCGAGCAGAATGCCGCGTTTTTGCAGCTCATCCGCTGGCTCACCATGATTTGGTAGACGTTCGTCCAGCATTTCATAATAAGTGCTTGGCGGTGGCGTCATGAACTTGGTACCTAAGGCTTTAAGCTTGTCCCAGGTTTCCAGAAGGTCATCACAAATAAAGGCAATATGCTGAATGCCTTCACCATTAAATTCATTTAAGAATTCAGCAATCTGACCATTACCTTTATCTGAATCTTCATTCAGTGGAATACGGATCTTGCCGTCTGGCGCTGTCAGGGCTTTAGAAGTCAGGCCAGTGTATTCACCTTTAATATCGAAATAGCGGATTTCCTGAAAATTGAAAATCTTTTCATAGAAATCTGACCAGTACTGCATACGGCCTTTATACACATTATGGGTTAAATGATCGATTTCATTTAAACCTGTACCCAGTGGACGGGATGGAACGTTATCAAAGAAAATAAAATCATTCTGGTAAATGTCACAATCCACCAAGAAGATTGGAGAACCGCCAATGCCTTTAATCGCCGGAATGTTCAGCTCCATTGGACCGATTTTGTTGTAAATTGGCTCGGCACCTATTTCAATTGCTTTTTGAAAGGCTTTCGCTGCATTTTTGGTACGGAATCCCATTGCACAGGCAGAAGGGCCATGCTCTTTATAAAAATATGCTGCATATGATTCAGGCTGATAATTCAGAATGATATTAATATTGCCTTGGCGCCATAAGTAAACATTTTTCGATTTATGCTTCGCCACTTTCGTGAATCCGATGGTTTGAAAAACAGGATCCAGCTGGCCATCTTCAGAGACAAATTCAATAAATTCGAATCCGCACAGTTCTAATGGATTGGCTAATTCATTCATACAACATCCTCATTATTTAAAAGCAATCCTATTGCTCATCTTTTACTGTCTTGTTCAGGGCTCACGGATGTATCACTGCCATTTTATATTGAGTAGACAAATCCGTTTGCCTGACTTCTTTTACTTGCTGAACTGCATCGCTTCCTGATGCATACAAGAAAAAGAAGGAATTTACCTCATCATACTGGATATAAGATATTATTCAATACGTAATTTAATTACGCAATAAATAATAAAATGAAATAATGTGGTAATTTATAACATAAATTAATGTTATTCATAAAAATATTTTTAGATAATTCCAGGAAATTAACGCACTGGAAATGTAGCTTTTTGTAAGACTAAGTCGTCTTAAACGAGCTATTTTGCAAGGCTTGCTGAGCTCAGGTTTTTAGGAAAAGAACCTGAAAAATTGAAATATGCAGAACTTGGTTTTAAATTGATTTTCCACAAAGAAAGAAAAGGCCCTTAAATAGTTAAAGGTCTTACTGCTTGAAAGGAATTTAATCTGTCAGTTTTTCCACTTTTATACTTTCACGATAGATACTGGCAGCCTTTATACAGTAGGAAAACACCAATTACCCCGGCCATCGCATTGACGATAGAAATGGAGTTCCCGACCATTAAGGTATTTTCAAAGTAGCGGTCTGTAATCAGCGCAAATGAAAAAGCAAGGCATATTGTCGACTTGGACCTCGACAACTTTATAAACATTTTAGTGGCTTAGAACAGCTACAAAGCACTTTATAAAATGTGCAGCAGATCAAGAAATACCTGCTATTACAATTCTAAGAATAAAAACACAATAAAGAAACTGGCGTTTTGCCAGCTTAGGTCGAATATAGAATGCACAGATAAATTTGTTTAGCCACTCAAAAGCGTAAAGCATGGCTAAACAAATGCGTTATCTCTTAATCTCCACGCAGAGGTGAGATCATGAATATTGTAAAAAATACCATCTGCCTTTGGTACGATCACGATGCTGAAGAGGCTGCACGGTTTTATGCGCAAACCTTTCCAGACTCGTCAGTAGAGGCAATAGTCCTTGCCCCTGGAGATTATCCGTCAGGAAAAAAGGGAAATGTCATTACAGTCAATTTTACGGTATTGGGTATTCCATGTATTGGTTTGAATGGTGGGCCAGAATTTAAGCATAATGAAGCTTTTTCCTTTCAAGTGGCCACACAAGATCAGGAAGAAACGGACCGATACTGGAATGCGATTGTGAACAATAGTGGGCAGGAAAGTGAATGCGGCTGGTGTAAGGATAAATGGGGAATTTCCTGGCAGATTATCCCCATGGCTTTACTTGAAGCATCTTACAGTTCAGATCCTGTAGTAGCAAAAAGGGCATTTGATGCCATGCTTAAAATGAAGAAAATTGATGTAGCAATAATTCAGGCAGCGGTTCGTGGTTAAGTTATGTGGACTGATACAGCTTGTATATCTGATGTTTCCGATGAAGCGAGTCACTTTATGAATAGACATAGATTGAGCTAAATTTTAAAAATCTCGCGCTTTTTATTTGTACCGACTCAGATTTAAACTTTAATGAATTGTCAGCTTGAGTTAAACAATACTTTTATAAAAAAGCCCTTGGATGTTTAGAGCCAAGGGCTCTAAATTTTCTGCCATAAGCTTGGTTTTACTGGCTTTTGGGAGCTTGATAATGAGTAAGTTGCAAATTCATTATTAATCTTTATCAAGACAGAAATTGAGAATTTTATTTATAAGTTTTATATATAAATAATAAGGATTAAAGCAGCTTAAATCATAAAATCTTGCAGCATAAAATTGTAATTGATTGAAAAGCTCAGCTTATAAATTAGCGCTATTCCCTCAAATTTTGATAGAAAAGGCTAAACCATTTTTTAAAAAACCGCGTATTATTTCTGCATTCTTTTTTAACATTGATGTTGAGACTATGATTCGCAATGACTGGACGCGTGACGAGATTCAGGCACTTTATGATCAACCACTGATGGATCTGCTATTTCAGGCACAGCAAATTCACCGTGAGCATTTTGATGCCAATACCGTACAGGTCAGCACCTTACTCTCTATTAAAACCGGTCGTTGTCCGGAAGACTGCAAATACTGCTCCCAGTCTGCCCATTACGATACAGATCTGGAAATTGAAAAAAGGGTAGAGGTACAAAAAGCCATTGCTGAAGCAAAACAGGCGAAAGAATCAGGATCGACCCGTTTCTGTATGGGCGCAGCATGGCGGAATCCGCATGAGCGCGATATGCCTTATGTGCTGGAATTGATCCAGGAAGTAAAAAAGCTGGGTATGGAAACCTGTATGACCTTAGGTATGTTGAATGTCTCCCAGGCAGAACGTTTAAAAGATGCTGGACTGGATTATTACAATCATAACCTCGACACTTCGCGTGAATACTACGCCAATGTCATTAGCACCCGAACTTTTGACGATCGTTTAAATACTTTAGACCATGTTCGTTCAGCTGGAATTAATGTATGTAGTGGCGGGATTGTCGGTTTAGGTGAAGGTAAACAGGACCGTGTGGGATTATTATTTGAACTGGCGACCATGCCAATTCACCCAGAATCGGTACCAATTAATATGCTGGTGCCAATCGAAGGAACACCGCTCGCTGATGTAGAAAAACTGGATGTGATTGACTGGATCCGGACGATTGCCGTAGCTCGTATCATCATGCCAAAAAGCTATATCCGTCTGTCTGCAGGCCGTGAATCTCTATCTGATTCTGATCAGGCCCTGGCATTCATGGCAGGTGCTAACTCACTGTTCTCAGGTGATAAATTACTGACTGCACCGAATAGTGGTGAAGGCAAGGACAAAGCCCTATTTGCCAAACTAGGACTAAAAGCTGAAGCACCGAAGAAAACTGGCCGCGAGCTTGCTATGGATGCCATGCAGCCTGCTTAAATTTTGCAGCTGTATATCAGGGATCATTCCGGAAGAGATTGGTCCCTTTTTTTATTGAATAGATGATAAAAAATAGGGAACAGGATTGATGAAAATTCTGCTCATCAGCGGCTGGGGACTGGGGACTCAGGTACTGAATGAATTTGTACAGCAGCTAGAACAGCAGTTAATGCCACAGCATCAGATCGAAGTCTGGGATATCTTTGATCCGAATAATGCAGCAATACTGGCAGAAAAGGTACAGGTTGCAGCTGATAAAGATGTACTGATTGGCTGGTCACTTGGCGGGCAGTTAGCATTGTTATTGGCTAATGCAATCTATCAGCAGATACAAGTCACCAAACCTGTAATTGCCTGTATGTCAAACCCCTGCTTTGTGGCACAAGAAAACTGGCCTCATGCTATGCCCAAAGTGCAGTATGAGCAATTTAAACATGCGGTGATGTTACAACCTCAACAGGCTCTAAAACGCTTCTGTGCACTGGTTACTTTAGGTTCAGTAGCACCACGAGAACGAGCAAAACATTTACAAGAGCAATTGGTAAATATTGATTTATCCTATCAGCAGTCTCATCTCTATCTTTTAGAACAATTAAATTTGGTAGATATCTTAAAAAGCTATCCTGGCAAGATGCTATTTATAAATTCTGAGAACGATATGTTAGTTCCCTACAAAGTTATACAAAATATTGCACATTTCAATGCAGATCATCTGAACTTGGTAAAAATTTCAGCTGCGCACGATGCTATCCTGTTCGATACCAGTTTGGTCATTGAGCCAATCTTGCAATTTTTACAAAAACTTCGTTAATCAGAAAAATGCTAAAGGTCAGCTAGATGTTCATTTCAGAATTAAACCGTTAAGATCAGGACAGCGCTATTGTTTAGGTTATTTTCCGTGCACGATTCTTTTGATCAGCAGCATATCTGGCATCCATATACTTCCATGACTCATCCTTTGCCCTGTTACAAGGTGAGGGCGGCACATGGTGCTGTAATTGAACTGGAAGATGGCACACAGCTGATCGACGGGATGTCGTCCTGGTGGTGCACGATCCATGGTTATAACCATCCAGAGCTGAATCAGGCGGTGCAGACCCAGTTGCAATCCATGTCACATGTCATGTTTGGTGGCCTGACCCATCAGCCGGCGATTGATCTGGCCAAACTGCTGATCGAAATTACCCCAGAGCCACTGGATCGGATTTTCTATGCCGACTCTGGTTCGGTCGCTGTGGAAGTAGCATTGAAAATGGCGGTGCAATACTGGCATGCGCGTGGTCAGGTGCAGAAAAGCAATTTTGTGACTACTCGCTCCGGTTATCATGGCGATACCTGGAATGCCATGTCGGTCTGTGATCCGGTCACGGGCATGCACCAGATTTTTGGTTCCAGTCTGCCAAACCGTTATTTTGTCCCGGCACCACAAAGCCGTTTTGATGGTGAATGGCAAGTTGATGATATCCAGCCACTGGAACAATTATTAGCAGAAAAGCATGAACAGATTGCAGCCATGATTATTGAGCCGATCGTGCAGGGAGCAGGTGGTATGCGCCTGTATCATCCAGAATACCTGCGCCAGGTACGTCAGCTGTGTGATCGTTACAATATTCTGTTAATTCTGGATGAAATCGCGACTGGTTTTGGTCGGAGCGGCAAACTGTTTGCCTGTGAACATGCGGGTGTTAGCCCGGATATCATGTGTCTGGGCAAGGCGCTGACTGGCGGTTATATGACCTTGTCAGCCACACTGACGACTGCGCATGTCGCAGAAACCATTTCCAGTGGTGAAGCAGGCGTATTTATGCATGGCCCGACCTTTATGGCGAATCCACTGGCCTGTGCAGTGGCACTCAAAAGCACCCAGCTTTTATTGTCACAGGACTGGCAGGCAAGAGTGCAACAGATTGAACAAGTATTAAAAGACCATTTACAGCCATTAAATGTCTTGCCACAGGTTGCTGATATCCGCGTACTTGGCGCGATTGGAGTCGTGGAACTACAGCAACCTGTTGATCTGGCTAGCTTCCAGGCAGAATGTGTACGCCGTGGTGTATGGATTCGTCCCTTTGGTCGGTTGGTCTATGTGATGCCACCATTTGTGATTTCTGCTGAACAACTTAAAATTCTACTGACGCATATGTGCGAGATGATTCAGGCAATGGGAGCAACAGCATGAAGCATCTGGAATATTTTCAGCAGCAACTGGATGATTTGAAACAGCAGGGCCAGTATCGCCAGTTTAAACAGGGGATTTCCAGCCAGCCTTATCTTCAGTTGAATGGGATTGAGATGCTGAATCTGGCATCCAATGACTATCTCGGTCTGGCGGCCAATCTGCAGCTACGGGAAGAATTTTTTGATCTGACACCGCTTGCTGAACGACAGATGAGTGCCAGTTCTTCGCGCCTGCTGACTGGAAATTTCCCGGCTTATGAACAGCTGGAGACCAGCATGGCGCAGGTTTTTGGTCGTTCGGTGCTGTTGTTTAATAGCGGCTATCATATGAATATCGGGATTCTGCCAGCATTGGCGGATAGCAAGACCATTATTATTGCCGACAAGCTGGTACATGCCAGCATCATTGATGGTATCCGTTTATCCAATGCCAGCTATGTACGCTACCGGCATAATGATCTGGAACATCTACAACAGCTTTTAGTAAAGTATCAGGCAGATGATAATATTCAGCGCATCATTGTCGTCACTGAATCCATTTTTAGTATGGATGGTGATGAAACGGATCTCGGTGCATTGGTAGCACTCAAACAGCAATTTGATAAGGTTATGCTGTATGTGGATGAAGCCCATGCCATTGGTGTGCGTGGTGAACACGGGCTGGGTTGTGCTGAGGAGTATCAGGTCATAGACCAGATTGACCTGCTGGTCGGGACTTTTGGCAAGGCGCTGGCTTCAGTCGGTGGCTATCTGGTCTGTCATCCGCTCATTCGTGAATATCTGATCAACAGCATGCGTCCGCTAATTTTTAGTACTGCGCAGCCCCCAATCTGTATGGCCTGGACGCATTTTATTTTCCAGAAAATGCAAGCAATGAGGGAAGAGCGCCAACAGCTTGGCAGTCTGGCCAGGTGCTGTCATCAAAGTATTCAGGCCTTGGGTTATGCTTGTCCATCCAGCTCTCAAATTGTACCGGTAATTATTGGCGATGCAGCCAAAACCGTCGCTGCAGCAGAATATGTACAGCAAAAGGGTTTTTATGTCCTGCCAGTACGTCCACCGACTGTACCTAAAAACACTTCCAGATTGCGAATCTGTTTACATCAGCAGGTCAGTCCGGTACAGCTGCAACAGTTGCTGGATGCTCTGCAGGAGTTGCCACGATGAAAACTGATCAGGTAGCGCAGCGCTTTGCTCAGGCACAGTCCAGCTATGAACAGCATGCTATTGCCCAGCGTCGGGTAGCAATGGAACTGGTCCAGTATATGCAAGCGCATATTGCGGTAAATTTACAGCGTATTCTGGAAATTGGCTGTGGTTCAGGCCTGTTTACCCGCCAGTTAATGCAGCATTACAGTTTCGACCAGTTGTTTTTAAATGACCTTTATCCAGAAGTTAAACAGCATTTTGAGGAAGATGGCCGGATTTACTGGGGAATTGGCAATATCGAAACTTTGCCACTGCCACAATCGCTGGATCTGGTGGTGTCCTGTTCTGCCTTGCAATGGGTGCAGCATCTGGACACTTTATTTGTGAAAATTCATCAGGCTTTAAATCCGTCCGGCTGGTTCTGCTTTGCCAGCTATGCGCAGGACAATTTAACAGAAATTAAGGCATTGACTGGACAGGGGCTGAAATATCGCTCACTTCCACAAATGGTTGAACTGCTGGAATCTTGTGGTTATGAGGTCCTGATGCAGGAGGAGCAGCGCCTGATTCTGGAATTTGAACATCCTCGCGAGGTACTGAAACATATCAAGGCCACCGGCGTACAGGCGACGGCAGATAGTTTTCGCTGGAGCAAATCTTCTTTGCGGCTTTTTTATGAGCAATATCAACAATTCCAGCTACCAGATAGCCAGAAGTATCCTTTGACCTATCACCCGATTTATCTCATTGCACGGAAGCGCTCATGAACGCAAACATCTATTTTATCAGCGGTATAGATACTGGTATTGGCAAGACCTATGCTACCGGTTTTCTGGCCAAAATCTGGAATGCGCAGGGCATCCGTACTATTACCCAGAAGTTGATCCAGACTGGCAACACTGATTTGTCTGAAGATATCGAACAGCATCGCAAGATCATGGGCTGCGGCTTGCTCCCAGAAGATCAGCAAAAGCTGACTATGCCGGAAATTTATAGCTATCCGGCATCGCCCCATCTAGCAGCACGTTTGGACCAGCGTCCAGTAGACTTTCAAAAAATTGAACAGGCCACACAGCAACTGGCCGCACAGTTTGACCGTGTTCTGCTGGAAGGAGCAGGTGGTCTGATGGTGCCACTGACAGAAGACCTGCTCACCGTAGACTATATTGCCGCACAGCAGCTTCCTGTCATTCTGGTAACCTCAGGTCGTCTTGGCAGTATCAATCACACTCTGCTCAGTCTGGAACTGCTCAAACAGCGTAAGATTGAGCTGTATGCGCTGGCATTTAACCATGCCGATGATGCCCAGGATGAAGTCATTGCACAGGATACTATTCAGTATCTGCAGCAATGTTTGCAAAAGGATTTTCCAAATGCACAGTGGCTAGATATTCCGGTATTTCAGGAAATCTGAAGTTCTGTTTTAGCCTGGTAGTATGGCGCTATGCAATAAAGAAAATTCATCCGGAACAGTTTCTGTTGACCGGACTTGGGCTGTCGAGAATGTGAAATTTATAGCGTACTGCAACAAAGGCCTGCCTGATCCGGACAGGGTGGTCATTCAGCTAAACTTTTTTCTGCCAGAAAATATTTTAAGTTGAAGCGTAGCTCTCTGTCTGATCCTGCTACTGTAACAAGATGAAATTCTCAATTTAGATATTATTTTTGTGGCTCGGCGCATTCCTGTTCAAAGTATGCGGTTGTGCTTTTCCTGAGATGAATAAGCTCTGGAACATGAAAATTAATTTCTTATATTCAAAAATCTATAAAAATTAAGAATGAAAATAAGGCTTTCATAATAAATATATATATTATAAGGTTATAATATTAAAGTTGAGTATAATGCTTGGATTTTGATCTAAGCTAAGCCTCAATATTTCTTTACTTCGGTCAATTCGAGAGAATGTTTTGCTGAAACGTAGTGGATTACTGTTGGCATGTGCAACGCTGCTATTACAGTTTGCCGTATATTTAGAGCCGCTATTACCGGAGCAATACCATATTGCCCCGGTCTGTCTCTCTATTACACATAATCTTCTCTCACCGAAGCAGCATCAGCATGTACACGCAAGCTATCATGCGTTGATTGACCATCTGGGGGCCGAATCTGGCCATCATCATGACCATAATGAACATAACCATCAATGCCAGTACTGTACCGTATATGGTGACATTGTTCTGCCGTTTAATTTTGGTATTGATGAGGTCATTGACCGGATTCAGGTAAAGCTGAGTTTCTATAAATCCGCTTACCGACATGTCTATTTTTCCCTGCAACGGCTGTATTTGCTACCGCAAGGCAGGGCACCTCCTGTCACGCTTTAATACGCCAAGTCCGGTAAGGCATGACCTTGCCGCTATCTAAAACGTTTTAAAGAGTGAAATAACATGAATATCACAAATTTCGCATGGCTGACCCATGGCGGAGCGAAGCCGCTCAGCTTGGAAAAAGGGCAGAATGCAGATATTAAAGTCCTACAGATTTGCAACATTGTGAAAATCGTATACGGCCTAAACTACAAAATAATGAAGCCATTTCAGCTGTTTAAGCTGAAGTTCTCTCACCAACAACTTCTACAATAAGGTGATGACATGGATTTAGGTTTAACTGCGCTGGAACTGGCACGTATTCAATTTGCCTTTACTGTCTCCTTTCATATTATTTTCCCTGCGATTTCCATCGGTTTGGCCAGCTTTCTGGCCGTCCTGGAATGGCGCTGGCTGAAAACCCAGGATCCGGTTTACCGGGATCTGTTTAAATTCTGGATCAAAATCTTTGCATTGGCCTTCGGTATGGGGGTGGTCTCTGGTGTGGTCATGAGTTATCAGTTCGGCACCAACTGGAGTGAATTTTCCAGGGTGGCTGGAAGTGTCACTGGACCGCTACTGGCTTATGAAGTCTTAACGGCTTTTTTCCTGGAAGCCGGTTTCCTCGGTATCATGCTCTTTGGCTGGGATCGGGTCGGTCCGAAAACCCATTTTTTTGCTACGGTAATGGTTGCCCTCGGCACTTGTATTTCCATGTTCTGGATTCTGTCCTCTAATAGCTGGATGCAGACCCCGCAGGGTTTTATTATTGAAAATGGCATCATCATGCCGCAGGACTGGTTTGCTATCGTGTTTAACCCGTCTTTTCCGTATCGTCTATTGCATATGGGGATTGCTGCCTTTCTGGTTTCGGCACTGCTGGTAGCGGCTACAGCTGCTTGGCATCTACTTAAAGGTCGCCGTGATGCACTGGTCAAAAAGTCTTTTTCCATGGCGATGTGGATGATTCTGGTGCTGGCACCCCTACAGGTAATTGTAGGAGATTTTCATGGTTTAAATACCCGTGAATATCAGCCAGCCAAGATTGCTGCGATTGAAGGACACTGGGAAACTAACCGTGGTGAAGGCATGCCACTTTATCTGTTTGGTATTCCAGATATGGAAGCCGAAGAAACCAAATATGCTATCGGCATACCAAACTTGGGCAGCCTGATTCTGACCCATAGTATGGACGGTGAAGTGCAGGGTCTAAAAGATTTTGCGCCTGAAGACCGCCCAAACTCGCTGGTAGTGTTCTGGAGCTTCCGCATCATGGTCGGTCTGGGCATGCTGATGCTTTTGATGGCGCTGGCGGGTCTGATCTTGCGTAAAACGGGTCGTTTCTATGAAGCCCGCTGGTTGCACCGATTCGCCTTTTTCATGGGACCTTCCGGATTTATTGCTTTACTGGCAGGCTGGTTTACTACGGAAGTGGGCCGTCAGCCATGGGTGGTCTATGGGGTTATGCGCACTCGTGATGCACTCTCACCTGTATCAGCTGAACAGGTAGGACTTACTCTGATTATCTTTGTAGTGGTCTATTGTGTCGTATTTGGTGTCGGGATTTATTACATGCTGAAAATGATGCATAAGGGACCAGAATTTATCCATGCCCGTCCGCATACTGAGGGTGAAGTCATCCGTGCCTCTAAACGTCCAATGAGTACCTTTGAGCAAAATGAAGAGGATGACCGTGCTCAACGTGATCAGGAGAATAACAAATGATTGACCTGTCATTGATCTGGATTGCGATCATCGCGCTCGGTGTACTGATGTATGTGGTACTGGATGGCTTTGACCTGGGTATAGGCATTCTTTTTCCCTTCTTTAAGGATCAGCATGAACGCGATGTGATGATGAATACCGTGGCACCGGTTTGGGATGGTAATGAAACCTGGATGGTACTCGGTGGAGCAGGTCTGTTTGCAGCCTTTCCACTGGTCTATTCAACCGTGCTGTCCGCGCTATATATGCCGATTATCCTGATGGTTATCTCACTGATTTTCCGAGGAGTTGCTTTTGAATTTCGCTTTAAGGCACATCGTGGCAGGCACTGGTGGGACATCGCTTTTATTGGCGGTTCGCTTCTGACCTCTTTCTTGCAAGGCGTAATTCTTGGTGCTTATATCCAGGGCATTAAAACTACGAATGGCATTTATAGTGGTGGTGGACTGGACTGGTTGACCCCATTTTCGCTGTTTACCGGAGTAGGTGTAGTAATCCTGTATGCAACCCTAGGTTGTGGCTGGCTGATCTTTAAAACCGACCACGAGTTACAGGACAAGATGTTCCAGCTGATGCCAAAACTTATCATTGTGTTATTACTGGTCTTTGGAGCAGTTAGTCTGTATACGCCACTGGCACATCAACAGATTGCCGAGCGCTGGTTTAGTCAACCACAGATTTTCTATTTCAGTCCGGTGCCGATACTGGTTGTATTATTTACCTTTATGGCGCTGCGTGCCTGTAAACGCCGTCAGGAATTTGCACCGTTCATCTATACCTTGGCGCTGGTGATCCTGGCTTACACCGGTTTTCTCATTAGCCTTTGGCCTTATATCATTCCGCCAAGTGTTACTCTTTGGGAAGCCGCCGCACCACAAAGCAGTCAGCTGTTTTCCTTGATTGGTGCATTGATCCTCATCCCAATTATCCTGTTTTATACCGGTCTGTCTTATTGGGTGTTCCGGGATAAGGTACGGGTAGGTGATGATGGCTATCATTAGGCTTGTGGAGGAAACAGGATGAAACTGAATCGGGCAGGATGGTTTATTGTGTTATGGCTTGCAGGCTTTGTCACAATGGTTCTCATTGCAGGCTTTTTCCGCTTCCTGCTAAAGCTGGCATATTGATTGTATAGTAGGTCTCAAGATTCTACATTTTTCTTAAGACAATAAAAAACCTCCCGATGTGATGGGAGGTTTTTTTATCTTTTTTCAGCTTTAGGATTAAAATAATAATACTGTCAGGCAGGTGTTGATCTGTATTCAGGAGAAGAAGTAAAACATACAACAACCCAAACCAAACTATTAATCAGCAGAATTATAATTCTCTCCAGATTGTATTTTCATCTTTTAGTGCAACAGTAAAGTTAAACTGGTTGTCTGTAGTGACCAATAGACTGGTTGGTGTTTGCATAACTACTTTCAGCACTGTACCTTCTTCATAAATAATTGGCGTGCAGTTTTCTTTTTCCAAGGTGATTGGCTTCAGTAGTTCAATTACAGAGCTTTCCATGAGTTAACTTCCCGCGGTTATTATGTTTACTATTCATTCAAGGATAGCATAATTTTTCTTTGTTATTTAATAGTTTTTGCAAAATGAAAAATTGGAATGATCCCTTTCAATAGTGCATATCGCTGTAGTGTAGGATGGAAAATAACCATATATCGTATCTGTTCTGTACAGGCTTGTTAACTGATGTTAAAACCAACAAAGGATGGATCACAGGATTCGTCACATAAGTATTCAGTTAACTACATACATAATGATTCATGCTTATAAATAGATTGATAAAAATAAGCAGTTTTCAGGCAGATATTTTTTTGATCAGGTTGAAAAACCTGTTGTGAACTGCTTTACACTGCTGCAGATTTCATCATGATTGATTGACCTGAGGTCTACTAAAAATAAGGAGCATGCAAAGGACATGTTTAAGTCTTTCTTTCCAAAACCCGTCTGGTTTTTTCTCAGCGTGGTGGTGTGGTTCTTTATCAACCTCGCGATCTGGCATAGTGGAGGTTCAAGCTGGGGCAGTTATGTGGGTTTTAGCGAAGGCTACCATGAAGCGACGATGGCGATTGATATCAGCCGTTTCTGGTCACAGAAATTCCTGTGGTTCTATCTCTGGTTCCTGACTGCAACTGCGCTTTTTGCAGGATTCTGGTATGTGGTAGCGCGCCATCCCTGGCAGCGCTGGTCGGTGTGGGGTTCGGCCTTTATCCTGTTCAATATCTGGTTTGGAGTTCAGGTCAATGTTGTGCTGAATGAATGGTACAGTCCGTTCTATGACCAGATCCAAAAGATGCTGACCAGTGGTGGTGGGGACGTAACTTTGCTCTATCAGGGCGCATTGGTCTTTATCTATATCGCGATGATCTATGTCACCCTGGCAGTATTTAACATGTTCTTTGTCAGTCATTATGTGTTCCGCTGGCGGACAGCAATGAATGATTACTATACGGCTTACTGGGAAAAGCTGCGGCATATTGAGGGGGCGTCACAGCGTATTCAGGAAGATACCATGCGCTTTGCTCGCAGCACTGAAGAACTTGGCGTTTCCTTTATTGAATCGTTTATGTTGCTGATGGCTTTTTTGCCAGTTCTGTACAAGCTTTCAAGTCACGTCAAGACCTTACCGATTGTGGGTGAGATTAGTCACGCGCTGGTCTGGGCATCCTTGGGCTGGGCGGTCTTTGGTACAGTGGTATTAATGGTCGTTGGTATGAAACTGCCAGGACTGGAGTTTAATAACCAGAAAGTCGAAGCGGCTTACCGTAAAGAACTGGTATATGGGGAAGATCATGCCGAACGTGCCCAGCCATTGACACTAAAAGAGCTGTTTAGCCGGGTGCGCTGGAATTATTTCCGCCTGTATTTCCACTATGCCTATTTCAATATGGTACGGATCTGGTATTTGCAGCTCGACAATATCTATGGCCTGTTTGTGCTATTTCCGAGTATTGCAGCGGGAGCAATTACTTTGGGTCTGATGATGCAGATCCTGAATGTGTTTAATAAGGTCCGTGAATCATTCCAGTACCTGATTTTGTCTTGGCCAAAGATTATCGAGTTAATGTCGATCTACAAGCGTCTGAAAGCGTTTGAATCTCATATTCATTAAAAAATACTGTTTGGTATTTTAAAAAGACCAGCCTTATGGCGGGTCTTTTTTATATCAACTCAGGATTGGCCGGAGTATCCGATGAACGGTCAATTATAGGCAAAATATTTGTAAAACCTCCCAATTTGGGGATATTCAGTGAATATTCGCTTGACTAGAATCCTAAGGGCCAAACGTGTTTGGTACTTAATTTTCAACCCCGCTGACGTATAAAAATAATAAATGTACGTTGATGAAAATTAAGTATTTTAATGCTCATAAACTGAATGTGGATGGTGGAGAGTGGTTTGCTATACAAGTATAAAAGCTCGATCCAGCCTGCCAGATGAGTGACCAAAGAAGTACGTACTTCCTTCTTTGGTCTTTTTTCTTGAGCAGGTTTTATCTCAAAAATAATACTGCACCACATGAAAGTTAATGCAAATAATTTCAAAAATAACCATTAAAATGTCTCATAGTTATCATTTTTGATATTTTTAAATTTGAAAATAATTCTATTAATCAGATGCTTGTATTTGTTGTTTGCACAGTTTTGCATTATTTTATGTGAATGCTTTGGGTTGAGATATCTACGGTGAAACTGAAAGTATTTTTATTGATAACAATAACAATGAGCTTGGCAGCATGTAATAGCATGCAAGGCGCAAAGAAAAATATATTACATCCTTTTCACAGTCCCCAGGAACTGATTGTGAAACGGGGCATCAATCAGCCAGATGGCAAGGCGAAAGACTATGTCTATCTATGGGATCAACAACAGCGCCATAATACCACTCAGGCCATGTATCCACGTTCCGTCATGACGCAATATTGCCATGAACAGGGGGGTAAGTTATCCCTGCTATATAAGAGCAAATTTGGTCTGGTGAATGATTCTGCCCAGCGTACACGTCTCGCTGCAAATCAAGGTGTTGTACAGGGAATCGGTGCCTATAAATGTACGATGGGTGATCTTGCGGAAAGCTGGATTGTGTCGATTGAACCTGTTGCGGAACGTCAGGCAGAAAATAATAGCAAGACCCGTAGCGTTCGGTTACTGACCCGACTCATGAAAACAGCTGAAGCACATAATTTTTATCAGGCGGCTGCGAGCACTGCGAAGACAGCCAAGAAACAGGTCAATGTGGTGAAGGCAACGGCTACTGCCAAAACGTCTGTAGCAGCAAAACCAACGGCAGAACAGAAAGACCACGATCGTAAAGAGCTTGAGCGCAAAGAACTGGCCAAAGCCGAAGTCGAGAAGAAAGAGCCTAAGCCGGTGACAGTCACCACTCCACGTGCGAGTGTGAACGAAACCCCACAACAGCAGCAAATGAAGCTGTATGTGACTGCCCGGCGTGACATTAATAATGGTAGAAATTTGAATAATGCCTGTAATAATGCCCAGCGTGCTTATAACTATGGCAAGCAGCAAGGCACAGAAGGAACGCGGGTTTATACTGAATCCGGTATGTTGGTGGCGCGTTGTCTGACCAGTATTTCGACGTATAGCAGCCGTTTTCCAAATGCCAAAGGACAGGCTCAACGCGTCCTGAACGGACTGGCATCGCAATATAATCATGCGGGTGCAAAGAATATGTTGAAACAGCTCAATTAAAAGAATCTGACTTTAATCGATAAGAATGCCACGCTTTAGAAACGTGGCATTTTTATTTTGAAACTGGGTGAATGCCTAGCGTAATCAACGTGCCAAGTACTTTGCTAAAAATCAGATTGATTTTGCAATGCAATAACAGATGAACTGTTATGCTTTGTGGTACAAAGGGCAAACTGTTCATCGGAGTTTGCTTATGTCTCGCCATGTTTCCCCTGTAAGCCACAGATTTTCCCAAATCGTTCGTTCTGCGCTGATGGCAACTGTCTTGTTGGGAGTAGTGCAAATAGCAAATGCAGGCCCAACGGTCGATCAGCTCAGTAATTGTCTGGAGAGGTCTACTACAACTGCCGATAAAACCACGGTGATGCAATGGACCTTTGTAGCCTTGTCTGCACATCCGGACTTGAAAGCTTATAGCAATGTATCCGCCCAGCAGAAGGAAAGTCTGGATAAAAATCTGGCTTCAGTATTACAGCGTATTTTAGTTGAGCAATGTTCGGCACAAACCAAAGCGGTGATTCAGGCAGAAGGTCTGGAGGCTGTGGGGAATAGTTTTCAGGGACTCGGACGTAGTACGGGTGAGGAAATTTTAAAGAATCCTGAAATCAACAATCAGCTTAAAGGTATATTGCGTTATGTAGATTTGAATAAGCTGGTAACCACATTTTTAACGCCAGATATTTGGAATAAGTTGGGTTCGATAAGAGGGAATTAACGTATCTGTAAGACTTACTTGAATATTGCAATAACAATTCTAATGAGTCCGTAAATGGGATAGAAAATAAATTCGATACCATTTGGTAATCCTGATCCTCGCTGTTTTCTGCGAGGTTCGGGCTGCATTCTAGATAGCCATTTATGGCATTTTGGAATCAATAGCAAAATGGTAATGACCAGTGCAAATATGCCAATGGCAATTTGGATAAGGAAGAGCAAAAGTTTGGGTGTCATTTTTGTTTTTCTTAAATGTTTTTGATTTTATAGCATAAATATTAATCATCTCACAATTTTTAAGACCTCTCCCTAACCCTCATCCTTTCTTGCGCTTCGTCTTAAAAGAAGTGCTTTAAAACTTGCTCAGGAGAGGGAGGCTTTTAATAATCCTCTCCCTAGCCCTCTCCTTTAATAAAGGAGAGGGAACTGCGCGTATCTAATGGATTACGTGACAAAGTCTCCCTTTTTTAAAGGGAGATTTAGAGGGATTTAAATTCACGTATAAAAAATGACTTTGAAAGTTGGATGTGTCCTAAGTATTAGAGTTTGGCGATGGAGGATACTTTTTTGATGATCATGTTATTTTACGTTGAGAATTATCACTTGAATAAAGTTGGAAAGATTTTATAAATTAACATGTTATACCGTCATAATTAGAAAAGTGAGAGTTTTTCCTTGAAATTAGATGAAATACAGAAAAATATCGAAAAAATTTCAATAGAAAATTGGAATAAATCATTTGGTGGAACCGCTAGTTCAGAAATAGCAAATGAAATTGAAATTGATAATTCAATTGTCATGCGTGCTATGGAAGATTTAGTAGCTGCGAATTATGGGACTATCAATGCAAATGTCGAATTGTCTCAAATATCAATAGACTCAGAAACGAGAGAATTTGAATTTACTCCGATTAAGGTGCATATATATTTTCCTTCAAAGCAGATGCTAGAAGAATTTTTTTACTCTAGTGATTTAGTTAGAAAAAGTATTCCAGAGTATAAGAAAAGATTATATCTAGGAGCTCATCAGTTATCACAGGTACTTTTTGATGAATCTGTATTAGCTCGATATTTTGATTATCCTGAATATTATGAACTCGATGATTCTAGATCAGGTGGGCATATCTATATTTGTTCTGAAGAAAGATATATCCATGTTAGACATGGTAGAAAAGCACTAGCAAATGGAAAATCAGCCATTGTTGCCATATATAAAGATTTGGCTAACATGAGCGAATTTGAACAAAGATATTGGCATTCGCACGAGCTTAATATCCATGAATTAGATTTTCTCCCTAATGACGAAGCCTATGAAAAATTCTTTAATAGAAATTATGAAGGTGCGTGGGTGAACTATACTGATGAATTATCAGATTTAACTAACAACTTAGAGTCATTAAACTCACTGTTTGAGAATAATATTTTTAATAAAGTACAAAATATTTATTGCCGTCCTCCAGTCGAAAATACTCAAAAATCTTATTTTGATAGTTGTAGTGAACTCTTTAAATTAGTCGGACCAGATAATATTAATCAGAAAACTTTAAAAGATTTTCTTAGAAATAATAAAGATTGTTTAGATAAAGATTTTGTATATGAATCAGGACGAGATATTAGTAAGTTAGAGTTATTAGGATTGTTTGAAGAAAAAATAGGATCTTCAAAAAAATTAACCAAAGCAGTACGTCTTTTGCAAAAAGATAGAACAGAAGCCGATCATAAAATCATTGAGTCAAAAATTGCTAGAGAAAACTTATCAGAACAGTTTTTTAATCATGTAGAAGAGATTAATGCCAACATTAAAGAAATTATTGAAAAAATAAAAAACCCGCTTTAAAGCGGGTTTTTTATTCCAAAATTAATCAGTTTTAACCAATCAATTTCTTCATTAATTCATTTACTTGTGCAGGGTTGGCTTTACCTTTCGCTGCTTTCATCACTTGACCGACTAGACCGTTAAAAGCTTTCTCTTTACCAGATTTATACTCTTCAACCATCTTCTCATTGGCAGCAAGAACTTCTTTAATAATCGCTTCAATTGCGCCCGTATCAGTTTCCTGTTTCAAGCCTTTTTCAGCAATAATTTCATCCGCAGATTTGCCTTCGTCCCACATAAAGCCGAATACTTGCTTCGCGATCTTACCGTTAATCGTGTTGTCCACAATACGCGCGATCATACCGCCAAGTTTTTCCGCAGATACAGGAGAATCAACCAAATCTAAGCCTGCTTTGTTTAGCGCCCCTGAGAATTCACCCATCACCCAGTTTGCAGCAATCTTACCTTGTGTAGCGCCACCAGCAGCCTTAACGACTTCTTCATAAAATTCTGACATTTCACGAGTCAATGTCAGAACGTGCGCATCGTACTCAGTCACGCCAAAGTCAGCTACAAAGCGTGCACGACGTGCAGCAGGAAGCTCAGGAAGGGCAGCACGTGCTGCTTCAATTTGCTCATCTGCAATGATCACAGGCAACAAGTCTGGATCAGGGAAGTAGCGGTAATCGTTCGCTTCTTCTTTAGAACGCATTGAACGGGTTTCCATCTTCACAGGGTCAAACAGACGAGTTTCTTGGTCGATGGTGCCGTCCCATTCCAGAATTTCCATTTGACGTTCAATTTCAACATTGATCGCCTGTTCAATGAAACGGAATGAGTTCAAGTTTTTCAATTCACAACGTGTACCGAACGGTTGACCCGGACGACGTAAAGACACGTTACAGTCCGCACGGAACGAACCTTCTGCCATGTTACCGTCAGAAATACCTAACCAGCGTACCAGCGTGTGAATCGCTTTGATGTAGGCAACGGCTTCTTCAACTGAACGCATATCCGGTTCAGATACGATTTCAAGCAGTGGCGTACCGGCACGGTTCAAGTCGATGCCTGACATGCCTTCAAACTGGTCATGGATTGATTTACCCGCATCTTCCTCAAGGTGTGCACGAGTCACGCCAATGCGTTTTACTGTGCCATCTTCAAGCTGGATGTCAATATGACCCAAGCCCACAATTGGGTTGTCCATCTGGCTGATCTGATAGCCTTTTGGAGAATCCGGGTAGAAGTAGTTTTTACGTGCAAATACAGAAGCCTGATCGATATAAGCATCGATACCCAAACCAAAGCGAATCGCAAGATCAACCACTTCTTTGTTCAGCACTGGCAATACGCCCGGCATGGCCAAATCTACAAGGCTCGCCTGAGTGTTTGGATCATTACCAAACTCGGTAGAAGAACCAGAGAAGATTTTAGATTTAGTCGCAAGCTGAGTGTGAATCTCGATACCAATAACGACTTCCCAACCGTCAATCAGGTTAGATTTTGGTTTAGCAGCGTTTTTAGCCATTATGCATTCTCCTCAGCAATTGCAGCGCGTTTAGTATGCCAATCGGTTGCTTGTTGATACTGATGTACCACAGACAACAATTGAGATTCTGACCAGTAGTTACCAATCAACTGTAAGCCAACTGGCAAGTTGTCTTTGTCAAAACCAACAGGCGCGTTAATCGCAGGAAGACCTGCAAGATTCACCGCGATGGTGTAGATATCACCCAAGTACATTTCCACCGGAGACAGGTTTGCACCGATACGATATGCAGTAGTCGGTGCAGAAGGCGCAGCGATGACGTCTACAGATTCAAATGCTTTCAAGAAATCTTGCTGGATTAAACGACGTACTTTTTGTGCTTTCACATAATAAGCATCGTAATAACCAGCAGACAGAGCATAAGTACCGATCAGGATACGACGCTGAACTTCAGCACCGAACCCTTCTGAACGGGAACGTTTGTAAAGGTCGAGAAGATCTTTTGGCTCTTCACAACGGTAGCCATAACGTACGCCGTCATAACGAGACAGGTTAGAAGATGCTTCAGCCGGTGCGATCAGATAGTAAGTTGGAACATAAGCTTCTGTCATGTTGAGATCAATCTCAACCAGAGTTGCACCCATTTCTTCCAGTTTTTTCAGTGATTCTTCAACACGTGCTTTCACGTCTGCATCCAGACCTTCAACATTGAAGTACTGTTTTGGAATACCAATGCGCAGACCTTTTACAGAAGTCCCGTTCAGGTTTGCCACATAGTCATCAACATCTTTATCCATTGATGTTGAATCTTTAGCATCATGACCAGCCATTACATTCATCAGGTAAGCACAGTCTTCAGCTGAACGTGCCATTGGGCCGCCTTGGTCTAGAGATGATGCATACGCGATCATACCAAAACGTGATACACGGCCATAAGTCGGTTTTAGACCAGTCAGACCACAAAAAGATGCTGGTTGACGGATTGAACCACCGGTATCCGTACCGGTTGCAAAAGGTGCTAGATCAGCAGCCACAACCGCAGCAGAACCACCTGAAGAACCGCCTGGAACGTGATCTAGTGCCCAAGGGTTTTTGGTCGCGCCAAAATAAGAAGACTCGGAAGTTGAACCCATGGCAAATTCATCCATGTTCACTTTACCAAGTGTGACTAAGCCCGCAGCTTTACCTTTCGCTACAACGGTCGCGTCGTAAGGAGAGATAAAATTGTCCAGCATTTTAGAACCGGCAGTGGTTTTAATGCCTTGGGTACAGAAGATATCCTTATGTGCAATTGGCACACCAGTCAGCACATTTGCGCTACCAGCACGACGCAGTGCGTCAGCAGCATCGGCTTGTGCCAGTGCTTGCTCAGCGGTCACAGTCACGTATGACTTCACTTGAGCATCCACTTTTTCGATGCGTTTTAAGTAATGTTCAGTCAATTCGCGTGATGAAAATTTAGCATTGGCCAAACCTTCGGTAAGTTCACGAATTGATAGGCGGTGTAAATCTGTCATGAGAAATAATTCTTTACGTTTAATTTAATAAAAAGATTGAACTGGATAGTAATTACTCAATTACGCGAGGGACAAGGTACAAGCCATCCTGTACCGCTGGCGCAACTGCCTGATATTCATCACGATGATTACTTTCACTCACTACATCTTCACGTAATGGCTGAGGATGGTCGAAAGGGCTTTTTAATGGTTCAACACCGTCAGTATTGATACCTTTCAGCGTTTCCATCATGCCTAAAATTTTATTTAAACTTTGAGCATATTCAGCAGATTGCGTATCATTCAGAGATAATCGTGCAAGGTTCGCAATAGCTGAAACTGTTTCTGCATTTAAATCTGCAGAATGCTGTGCATCCGATGTAGACATAACATTACCTAATCAGTATTAAAAAAAAATCAAATTATCATGCGTTATGATAAGCGATTGACTTGTCCAAAGCATCACATTTAGTTAAAGTTGCCACCTTGCGTCCATATAAAGTTTAATTGAGAACGTCCCCGTGATTCTAAAACGACTAATAGGCTTGTTTTCGCCAGATCTAGCCATTGATTTAGGTACTGCAAATACACTTATTTATGCGCCAGGACGAGGCATTATATTAAATGAACCGACGGTTGTAGCAATCCGTCATAGTGGTTCACAAAAAATTGTTGCTGCCGTAGGTCTTGACGCGAAACAAATGCTTGGTCGTACCCCGGCAAATATTTCAGCAATCCGCCCGATGAAAGATGGCGTGATTGCAGACTTTGAAGTCACTGAAACCATGTTGAATCAGTTCATCGGCAAGGTTCACGAAAAACGTTTATTCCCGCCTGCACCACGTGTTGTGGTGTGTGTTCCATGTAAATCTACTCTGGTTGAACGTCGTGCGATCCGTGAAGCCGTGTATAACGCTGGCGCGCGTGAAGTACGTTTAATTGAAGAACCAATGGCAGCGGCAATTGGCGCTGGTATGCCTGTAGAACAGGCATGTGGTTCGATGGTTGTAGACGTGGGCGGTGGTACAACTGAAATCGCGATCATCTCGCTGCAGGGCTGCGTGTATGCAGACTCACTGCGTATTGGCGGTGATGTATTTGATGAACAGATCATCAACTACGTGCGTAAAGCGCATGGCTGTGTGATCGGTGAAACCACTGCTGAAATCATCAAAAAAGAAGTCGGTATGGCGCTTCCGGATGAAGGTGCAAAACCACTGGAAATTGAAGTTCGTGGTCGTAATCTGGCTGAAGGTGTGCCGCGTGCAATTACGGTGACTTCTGATGAAGTGACTCAGGCAATTTCTGACCCATTGCAATATATCGTGTCTGCTGTGAAATCTGCACTGGAACAAACGCCTCCTGAACTGTCTTCAGACATCGCTGAGCGCGGGATCGTATTGACGGGTGGTGGTGCATTACTACGTAACTTGGACAAGCTTCTTGCCAAAGAAACTGGTCTTCCTGTGGTGGTTGCAGAAGATCCGCTGTCATGTGTAACACGTGGTGGCGGTAAGGTTCTCGAATTCTTCGACAACCCAAATCATGACATGTTATTCGTAGGCTAAGAACAGGACACGGCGGGTGCAAACACATCTGTTTTCTCGACAACCGCCATCTTTTCGCTCATTCGTCATTGCGTTGGTGACCTGTCTGGTGGTGCTTTTCTTTGATTGGCGCATGCCTCATCTGGTTCAACCTGCAAGGGATGTGCTGAATGCGGCATATAATCCGATATATGCTGTGGCCAGTTATCCTGTATTGTCGCGAGAATGGCTGAATCAACAAACCAAGTCTGAAGCACAACTGCGTCGTGAAAATACAGCGATGCAGGCTGAGCTGTTACAGGCGCAGGTACGCTTACAAAAAATTTCTGAACTGTCTGCTGAAAATACCCGTCTGCGCGGGCTACTGGACACGCCTTTAATTATTGATGGACGTATGGAAATTGCAGAAGTAATTGGTACTGATGCCGATCCGCTGCGTCATATCATCGTGATTAACCGGGGTTCTAACAGCCACCTACGGATAGGACAGACTGTGCTGGATGACAAGGGGATCATGGGACAGATCATTAGTGTCTATCCGCATAGTAGCCGTGTCATGCTGCTCTCAGATAAAGAACATTCACTTTCAGTACGTCTGGAACACACCGGCATGCGTGCCATCGTCTCGGGGACGGGTGATCTTGGGCGTCTGAAAATGGAATATGTACCGACCAGTGCCAACATCAAAGTCGGTGAAAAAGTTTATAGCTCAGGCTTGGGACAGCATTTCCCCGCAGGTTATCTGGTTGGCACTGTCTCCAAAGTACAACGTCATAATTCAGGTGAATTTGCCCAGATTGATGTGATTCCGGCAGCACAGCTGGCTGGTGGTCATCATGTGGTGGTACTGTTCTCTGATTCATTAGCGATGGAGCAGCCACATGTCGATCGCTAAAATACAGTCCAGAACCCATCGGGATCCCTTGTTCCCGATTATTATTTCAGTAATTTTTGCCTCAGTTCTGGTGGTCTATCCTTTATCTTATTCGCTCTCTGGCTGGCGTCCGCAGTTTATGCTGATGGTGATGCTGTTCTGGGTGCTCTGCCAGCCGACCTGGTGTGGGATCTGGTTTGCGTTCAGTACCGGGATTTTGCTGGATCTGCTATTGGATGCACCTTTGGGTCTGAATGCGCTGAGTTTTATTATTATTGCCTTTATGGCGCGCTTCCTGACCCGTGAGCGCCGTATCCTGACTTTTAGCAATCTCTGGATTATTGCTACATTGGCACTCGTTGCCCATCTGATGCTGACCTTCTTTGCTCAGATCATTAGCGGCGTGCAGTTCTCGATTCCACGTCACTGGCTACCGATACTGACTAGCGTTATGGTATGGCCTGTTCTATATTATCTGCTCAGAAAATGGCGCATCTGATTCTGGCCTCCAGTTCACCTCGACGCCGTGAACTGCTGCAACAGTTGGGACTGGAGTTCGAGATTTACAGTCCTGATATTGACGAATCCGTATTGCCCAATGAGTCAGTTACGGCTTATGTTGAGCGTTTGGCACGTGCCAAAGCGGATGCCGTGGCCGAGCGTTATCCAGATGCAATTATCATTGCCGCGGACACCAGTTTGGGGGTTGATAACGAGATTCTGGGTAAGCCTGAATCCAAACAGCATGCCTTTGTAATGTGGGCTAAAATATCAGGCCGTAAACATGATGTATTTAGCGGTGTCTGCGTACGCACAAAAAATGAAAAATACAGTATAGTGGTAAGAACACAGGTTGAATTTCAATCACTCACCACCCATGATATGGAAATTTATTGGGCGACTGGTGAACCGGTAGGCAAGGCAGGCGGTTATGCCATTCAAGGCATTGCAGCACGTTATATCCCCGCGATTCAGGGGAGCTACTCTAATGTAGTCGGTTTGCCCCTATATGAAACGGTACAGTTATTACAGACGGTTAAAGCACTAAATTAACTGCTGAAAAAAGAATTCTTATAATGTTTTGAGTGTTGTTATGTCTGACGAGTTATTGATTAACTTCACACCGATGGAATGTCGTGTGGCGTTAATCGAAAACGGCACGGTGAACGAACTGTTCATCGAGCGTACCGCGAAGCGCGGTCTGGTGGGGAACGTATATAAAGGCAAAGTGGTCCGTGTCCTGCCAGGGATGCAGGCTGCTTTTGTCGATATTGGTCTGTCACGTACTGCTTTTTTGCATATCAATGATATGGTCTGGCCGCGTCAGCAGCCGACACCGAATGTGTTTGAATTACTGCAGCCAGGTCAGATTCTGACGGTGCAGGTGATGAAAGACATGCTCGGGACCAAAGGCGCACGTCTTTCAACTGATCTCTCCATTCCTTCACGTTATCTGGTTTTGATGCCTTATGGCAATCATATTGGCGTATCGCAACGAATTGAATCTGAAGAAGAACGTAATCGTTTACGTTCGATTATTGAACGGATTCAGGCTCAGCATAAACTGCCCGGTTCGGTGATTGTCCGTACTGCGGCAGAAGGCATTGATGAAGCTGAAATTGCCCAGGACATGGCTTATCTGGCTAAGCTTTGGGACTACATTCAGCGCAAACAAAAGAGCATTGCTGTTCCATCACTGATCTTTGAAGAACTGCCGCTGCCACAGCGTGTGATTCGTGATCTGGCCAATGAAAACACTGCCAAAATCTATGTCGATTCACGTGAAATCCACGGCAAACTGAAAGAGTTTGTTAAAGAATTTGTGCCAAGCATGAATGATCGTTTGCTGCACTATCCAGGCGAGCGCCCGATTTTTGACTTATATAATGTTGAAGATGATATCCAGAAGGCTCTACAAACCCGTGTGGCACTGAAATCTGGTGGCTATCTGATGATTGATCAGACTGAGGCCATGACCACGATTGATGTCAATACCGGTTCCTATGTCGGCGGTCGTTCACTGGAAGATACCGTTTTTAAAACCAACATGGAAGCGACTGAGGTGATTGCACGTCAGTTACGACTGCGTAATCTGGGTGGGATCATTATTATTGATTTCATTGACATGCAGGAAGCACAGCATCGTGACGAAGTGATGAACCAGTTCGAAAAAATGCTGGAACGTGATCATGCCAAAACCAAGATTACCCAGGTATCTGAACTGGGTCTGGTCGAGATGACGCGTAAACGTACCCGTGAATCTCTAGAACACCTGTTATGTGAATCCTGTCCAACCTGTCAAGGACGTGGATATGTCAAAACAGCAGAATCAGTGTGTTACGAAATATTCCGTGAAATTTTACGTTACGCACGCGCTTATCAATCACAAAGTGGATTTACTGTAGTGGCACATCCGTCAGTGATTGATCGACTGCTGACTGCAGAAGCCCCGGCTGTGGCGGATCTGGAACACTTTATTGATCGCGTGATTAAGTTCCAGGTTGAAAATTTATATACGCAAGAGCAATACGATATCATTCTCAGCTGAAATTGTAACAGAATATCGTAAAACCCTTGTTACAACTGGAATTTTACAAGCGCAGGTGAATTCTGAATACTAGACACATCCAGTAGCCAAAGCCAATCTCCCAATATTTTGGCTTAGCAAAAAATGAGGTGTGTCATGAGTATAAGTAAAGCAGTTATTAATAAGGGTCTAAAACACGTGCTTGAACCGAAAACTGTCCACGCGGGATACATTGTGGACGAACGCGGCAATGAAGTTCAGATTACTTCATCTATGATCCGTACGGTCTGCCATCAGCTATTAAAACAATGTCGTACTGTGAAAAGTTAAAATTTGAATATTGCTTGAATGATTTGAATAAAAAATAATCAAATAAAAATAAAGGGGCACCATATGCCCCTTTATTATTGCATGAAATTATTGGCAAAAATGTTCATACCTGTTTTTGCATAGAAACTTAGTCTTGGTTTTAGTCTTCATCGCAGTCTAACTTACTGCTGCGAGCTTTGGGGTTTTGCCACCATCGACAATCCGTTCAAAACGCTGGATTTCGTCCTCAAGATGAGTAAGCAGATTCTGCATTTTAGGCAGGGAATTACGGCAGGCGGTCAGACCCACTTCAAGTTTGTCTAAATAACTGGTCATGGTGATATTGAGTGCCTGACCATCGAGCACGATAGAGGCAGGGTAGAGAGCTTCCAGACGGGCTCCATTCCAGTACAGTGGCTCTTGTGGACCTGGAACATTGGAAATCACCAGATTAAATGCCTGGCGTTTTGGCATCAGACCTGATGCAATATTTAAACCTGCAGCGCCATAAACAAAAGCACTATAGTTCAGAATCTGATTGGCATTCATGCGCTTAAAACGTTCTTTGGCATTCAGTACGCTACGACGTACGATCTTGAGGCGTTCTAAAGGATCTTCCTTATGTGTACCCAGATTCGCCAGAATCATGGTAATACGGTTTGATACATCAGAGTCATCAGAACGTACAGAAGCCGGTACCATGGCAATCAACGGTTTCTTCGGTAGAGCATCTTGGCTAATTAAATATTCACGTAAGGCACCGGAACAGATTGCCAGCACGATATCGTTAATGGTTACACCCAAGGCTTTAGAAATACGACGAAGACGCTCAAATTCAAAGGATTGCGCAGCAAATCGGCGTGATGCACTGACACGTTGATTTAGAATGGATGAAGGGGCCTGGAAACTGGAGACATAATCAGGATTACGTCCCATGTCTTTTAATACAGTTTGCGACAGCTCATAGATGACACGCGGAGTAGATTCCAGCTGTCCTTTCAGCGTAGATAAAACGCCTTTAATGCGGCTAACTTTTGGTGCTTTCAGGCGCTTGGCACGTGGTCCTTCTACACACCATGGTGGGACAATACTTTTTCCATATGGATCATGAGACAGTGATTTCTCTACCAGACGCATACCCGCAATGCCATCGACCATGGCATGGTGGATTTTAAAATACATCGCGAAACGATTACCTTCTATTCCTTCAATGATATGACAGGTCCAGAGTGGTTTGGCACGGTCAATCAGAGCACTATGTTCCTGTGAAATATAGGTGAGTAATTCACGGATGCGACCCGGTTTTGGCAGGGCAATATGCCGGAAATGATGATCCAGATCGAACTGTTGATCTTCGTCCCAGAACAAGCCATTTAAATAATTATTGAAAGGTGGGATCGGAATAGATTTAGAAGTACGGATATCACGCACCAATTCCTGAATAAAAGTTGCCGGCGCATTATCGGGAATCTGAAATAAAAAAAGACCACCTACATGCATAGGTTGCTGCCGTTTCTCTAAAGATAAAAAAATAAGATCAATTGGATGTAATGGACGCATAGCGTGGATTGCCTCACTGCACTCTATATGGCTGTTCTCTATCTGAAAAGCCTTGTTAGAATTATTGCTTTAGTAAAGAAAGTATAGCTGTTTTAACGTAGAAATGAACTGCTTAATCTTAATCTGTTAAGTTAAAAAGTAATAATTGACATGGAGGTTTATACCTTCCTAAGTTTTTGAAATGTGAAAATTTTAGTTTTTAAAGCTGCTGCTGAAAATACGTTTTTTAGGTCTGGTGGGAGTATAACTGAATAATTATGCATCATTAAAAGAATGGTATTGAGTTCAATTTCACATTTTTTTGCAAATAAATCTATTCAACAACATTTTATAAATTCTTTGATTATCCTCAGGATCTTTCCTGATGAATGGTAAAAGAGGAGACTTGATATCTTGTCACCAAATGTAAGATTCGTAGTTAAAAAGGCTATCCTGATTCAGGATAGCCTTTTACAAATATGCACAGTCTGATTTAATTTTACTCTTTCAGGTTGCCTGCATGTAAGCCACATTCTTTATGCGTGGCTTCTTCCCACCACCAGCGACCTTCACGTTCGTGCTGGTTCGGTAAAACGGGACGAGTACATGGTTCACAGCCAATAGAAATGAATCCTTTCTCATGCAATGGGTTGTATGGAATTTCCATCATGCGGATATAACTCCATACATCGGCACTCGACCAGTTGGCCAGCGGATTGTATTTAATCAGCTGTTTACCGGGACCTGAAAAACCTGGATCTGCCTGAACCACCGGAATTTCATTCCGTGTACCCGGGCTCTGGTCTTTACGCTGACCGGTAATCCAGCCATCAAGTGTTGCAAGTTTTTTTCGTAATGGTTGAACCTTGCGGATGCCACAACATTCCTGATGACCATCTTGATAGAAACTGAACATCCCTTTACGAGTAGTCAAATTTTCAATGGCTTCACGTTCAGGAAAACAGATTTCAATATCTACATTATAGTGTTTTCGAACTTGCTCGATAAATTGATAGGTTTCAGCGTGCAAGCGGCCTGTATCCAGACTAAAGACACGGAAAGGTTTACCGAGGTGGGAAGCCATGTCAATCAGTACAACATCTTCTGCACCAGAAAATGAAATGGCAATTTCACCTGGTTGATTCAGGGCAAGTGCCAAAATTTCACTTGGAGATTTATCAGCATATTCAGATGCAAGCGCATCCACAATATCAATAGTAGGAATAGTGGTCATGAGAATCCTGGCGATATAGGCTTGGAATGACTCTGCCTATATTAATTAATTTCACATGTATTTTAATAGAAGAGAATTAGTAGTCTTATCACTAAAAAATAAATACTTATGAAAAAAATAGATTTAAAAAAGAACAATGCAAAATATGAATCTTCAGCTATGATATGGAAAATTTTTTAGATGATAACTGAGGGGAATATTCATGGAAGTCGTATGTCTGGATCTTGAAGGTGTATTGGTTCCTGAAATTTGGATTAATTTTGCAAAGAAAACAGGCATTAAAGCGCTTGAAGCAACGACTCGTGATATTCCTGACTATGATGTGTTGATGACACAACGTCTGAATATTCTGAAAGAGCATGGCTTGGGTCTGAATGATATTCAGGAAGTGATTGCAGATATGGGGCCATTTGAAGGCGCCAAAGAATTTGTAGAATGGGTAAGCACTCATTTCCAACTGATTATTTTATCTGATACTTTCTATGAATTTGCGCATCCTTTAATGAAGCAGTTAGGCTGGCCAACAATTTTCTGTCATAAACTTGAAACTGATGAAAAAGGCATGATCACCGCGTACAAACTGCGTCAGCCAGATCAAAAACGTCAAGCGGTAAAAGCATTACATGGCCTGAACTTCCGTGTGATCGCAGCAGGGGATTCTTATAACGATACCACCATGCTGGGTGAAGCGGATCACGGTTTCCTGTTTGATGCACCGGAAAATGTGATTGCTGAATTCCCGCAATTCCCACCGATTCATGGTTATGCAGCGTTGAAAGAAGCCATCCGTAATGCTTCAATCCGTAATATTCCAGCTTAAGTGTTAAAAGCTGAATGAAATAAAAAAGGCGCTTGAGGCCATTGCTGTCCCACAATTTTTCACAAGAGGAAGCTCATTTGAGCTTCCTCTTGTTTTATGGGTATTTTATCGGGTGAAAATAAAGCTTTTAAAGTTCTTCTTTCAAACAAATTCACCTGAATTATTCTGAGTAAACGTTGAACTGTCCAACCCGTTTTTCCTAAATGTTGAGCGAAACTCACCAATAAATAGGCGATCATCGCAATCCAGATTTGTGTCTGAATTGCGTTCCTGCTGCGGCCTAGAAACGCTTTTAATTTGAGATTCTGCTTAATCGCCTTAAAGAACAGCTCAACTTTCCAACGATCTTTATAAATCGCCGCAATGGTGGAGGCGGCTAAATGAAAGTTATTGCTGAGAAAACTAAAGTGCTTGCCACTTTGCTGATCTCTATATTCAATTCTTCTTAACACTGGGGCTTTTCTTTTTAGGGCATGTGCGCTATTCAGCTGAATGGTTTCATCTTTTAGAATACCTTTGGATTCAAGCACTGGATGTTGCTGGATCACCTGATACACAGATTTAGGCCTAAAACGTGTGACAAATCCAATGTTTTGAGCAGTCAGATTTGCATACCATTGGTAATCGACATAGCCTTTATCAAAAACTACAATGCTGCCAGCAGGAAACTGGAATTTGCGGCCTTGTACCATGTCATTTTCTTTGCCATTTTCAACTGCAACAAACTCAGGAATATCATTGCTGTGATTCAATCCTATGCTGAGTTTCATGCTGGCTTTTGAGTCGTGAACTTTGGCCCATTCACATAAGGAAAGCGACAGGTCAATATGACTGGCATCCAAGGAATACAAGGGATTCTTAAAGCGAAATTTATGAGCTACTTTTGAGTGTTCATAGTATTTAAGCAACTTGTAAAATAGCTGTTGATATAAGGCAGCAGGCTGCTGCTCATTGATTCGTGCCAGCGTGCTTCGGGGAATAGACTTTGCTCCGAGATGACTTAGCTTTTCCTGTTGGCACTCCAAATTGGATTGAATATCTCTCAGACTTTGCCTACAAGAGAATTGAGACATCAATATGGCAATAAACTGATCCCACCGGGAAGCCGCTCTAAATTTCTGTCCAACATGGTGTACTTTAGCAAGTTGTTCAAAATCCTGTCGCACAACAGGTTTAATTAGCTCATGAAATACGGTATTCTGATGTGACAAAACCTGAATCCTGGTCGTTAAAGTGTTTGTTTGCACTCATATTTTAACTGTTAGGACTCAGGTTTTTTTATTTAAAGCAAACTATGGGACAGCAGTGGCTTGAGGCGCCTTTTTTATTTTGAGGATATACTGAATTAGAAGCGGTAACCGATCTTCATGCCATATGCCCATGCATTATTATCTTCAAATTCACCTACTGGATTTCCTCCTGTCTGTGCAGTCGCATCACCTAACCAAAGGTGTTTTACACCAGCCTGGATAAAGTAATTTGCAGCAGGGCTATATTGAGCACCTAGACCTAAACTCCAATAGCCTTCAGTTGGGCCAAGTGTTGTCACAGGGTTACCTGCACCTGAATCCCAGCCTACTGAAGTAGATGCTGACCATTTGTCATTAAACTTATGACCGACACCGATATTTGCAGACCATTGGTCGTCAGAGTAATCGATTAAGTTCTGACGGACATGAGGAGCTGGAATAGAGCTAATGTTGCCCAAAAGCACAGGTTTTACAGCAAATTGGCTCCAGTGAACCCAGCGAAGATTCGCAAATACCAAAGTATTTGTTGCAATTCCTGTTTGAAAATCTAAGTTAACAGATTGAGGGGTGGTTGCATTTACACTTGAATTTAGTGCGCTTAAAGATGGAACAGGAAGTGAAGTACTTTCATGGGAGTCT
Organism: Acinetobacter sp. CIP 101934; assembly: GCF_000369585.1. Taxonomy (NCBI): domain Bacteria; kingdom Pseudomonadati; phylum Pseudomonadota; class Gammaproteobacteria; order Moraxellales; family Moraxellaceae; genus Acinetobacter; species Acinetobacter sp. CIP 101934. The sequence goes on from NZ_KB850094.1 coordinate 932,819, forward strand.
GCATTATGTTCAATTTCAGAACGATAAGTTACCGCGGCTTTAAGAGCAATTTCAGGGATCTGGTAAGCAAAACCTGCAATCCAGCCGAAGGCCGGTTCTTCATCTACTTTAATATTGTAAGTACCTAAGGCAGTATTGCCACCATATGCTGCACCGCGTAATTTAATATCTGCTTCTACAGTCTGGTAAACAGGACCTGCATAAATATTCCAGTTTTTATTTGGTTGATAACCAATAAGAGCTGTAAGGTTATGGGTTTTTACTTCAACGCCTGTACCTTCTATGCCATTACCAAATGCACCTAAGCTACTTTCGTATTGTGAATCAGCTCCATAGGGTTGATCATATAAAAGTCCTACAGAAATTTTATCTGTTGCTTGAACTTTAATAGCTGCAGATGGAAAGTAATAGTCTTCAGCCATATCATCGACATTCAGCTGAGTAGATTTTACTTCAGGATCTAATACAGAAATTCCAGCTTCAGCATAGTTACCAGGCTGTAAAAAAGCTTGAATAGATTGACCTGAACGGTCTAAACCACCTGCAAAAACTGCTGTAGTTGGAAGAGTTGCAAGTAATATTGCAGTAGAAATCGGCTTAAGCTTCATGGCTCGTCCTTGAATGTTTCATAAAGATAATAAAAAAGTTGTGGAAAAGTAACATAAAATTAAAAAGAGTAAATGCTCAGCTTCGATGAAGATTTGAACTGAGTAGTAATTAAAATAGAAGAAGTTAGAGTTTTTGTACTAAAAATACGATGTTAAATATGTGAATTAAATAATATTTTAGTGTGATGAATTGGCTAAAATGACACGTAAATAATTTAAAAGTTAAGTGATGTTTAAATCATCAAATAGTTTACAAGTGTATAAAAATAAATTCATAGCAATAAAAAAACCACCCGAAGGCGGTTTTTTTATTAAATTGACTGAATTAGAAACGGTAACCAATTTTTAGACCATAACCCCAAGCATCGTTATCTTCAAAGTCAGCTACATATGAATTAGAACCAAAATCGGACGCCGCTTGAGCTTTTGCATCGCCTAACCAGAAGTATTTAACACCACCAGCAATGAAGTAGTTTGATGCAGGACTAAATTGTAGGCCTAAACCAAGATTCCAATAACCTTCAGTTGGACCTAAAGTAGACACTGGATTACCAGAACCTGAATCCCAGCCTACAGAAACATTACCTGCCCACTGCTCAGAAAATTTACGGCCTAGACCAACAGTAGCAGAGATTTGGTCATCAGTATAAGAAACGATATCAAAGCCATTTGGATTGTTAGGAGTAGCACCAGCTGCGCCTAAAGCTCTTGAAACTTGTTCAAACTGTTGTGGACGAATAGAGAATTCTTTCCAGTTCACCCAACGAAGATTAGCAAAGGCAACCGTGTCAGCCATTACACCTGTCTGGAAATCAAGATTTACAGATTGAGGAGTAGAAATTTCAGTATTTGTATTTACATTATAAAGTGCAGCAGCAGGGTTTTGCGTTACTAAAGCTAAAATATCACTACGACCATACTCATTTGTTTTCAAATCATGATCAATTTCAGAACGATAAGTTAGTGATGCTTTTAGAGCAATTTCAGGAATCTGGTAAGCAATACCTGCTAACCAACCTACAGCACTATCATCGTCCATGTTAGCATTGTATTGACCTAAGGCAGTTGTGCTACCATATGCTAAACCACGTAGTTGAACATTACCTTCAACTGTCTGGTATACAGCACCACCATAAATATTAAAATTTTCAGTAGGTTGATAACCTACGAGCATAGTAATATTTTCTGATTTAACTTCTACTTCTGTGCCTTCTGTTCCGTTATGGAAAACACCACCACCTAAAGGATTTAGATAAGTATCAGTAGAGTAGGTTGCTTTTGCACCAAATGGTTGATCGTAAATCAAACCAAATGAAAAATTATCAGTTAACTGAAACTTTAAGGCTGCACTTGGAAAATAGTAGTCATCAGCCATCTCACCCACTGAAGTGCCGCGGTAAGCAGGAGCTAAAGGTGCAGCCGTTCCACCTGGTGTCCAATTATTTTGAACTTTACCAGATACTGATGGATCTAAAACAGAAATCCCTGCTTCAAAATAGTTACCTGGCTGTAAAAATGCTGCGATAGATTGACCAGAACGGTCGATAGCTGCAGCAAATGCGCCTGACATAGGTAATGCTGCTAAAATCATTGCTGTACTAAGCGCTTTTAATTTCATTATTCATCTTCCCTTGAGGTACAAATTTGGGTATTTAAAACGTTTTTTCGGTATTAGCTTGGTATTGTTTTTGGAGTCATTCCTATGCCTTCAATGGCTGATTTGTTACTCCATGTGACAAAAATAACACAATATAAAAAAGAGTAAATGCTCTAGTTTGAATGAGTAGTTCAAAAAAACATCAAATTAGAGTAAAAATACTAATTGAAAAGTAATGTAAGGATATAAGTTTTTGAAATTTAAAAATTTAATTAGAAATAGAGAGATAGTAAAAAAAATGAAAAAAATATAGATTTATTGAATTATTGCTTAAATTTTTTGTTAATTAGTTCACATATTTGAAATATGTGCGCCCTGCGGGACTCGAACCCACGTCGGTCGCTTAGGAGGCAACTGCTCTATCCAGTTAAGCTAAGGGCGCAAAACGATCCCTAATCTACTCCAAAAAAGACGAAAAAAAAAGTTATTGCCGAAGCAATAACTTTAAAAAATAGTCAATTAAAACTTTTTAATTAATTTTTGGTCTTGAGCAGTTTAAACAGGATAAACATGATCACGACCCAAATCGGAAGCATGTATACAGATTCCTGGAAGCCCTGAGTCCACATAATGTAAAGAATAGTCGCAATAAAGCCTAATACAAGTATGTTACTTGCTGGAGACCAAAGTGCTGGAAATTTGGTTTTTTCCCCAACTTTTTTCATTGCCTGAATAAACTTGAAATGTGTCAGTGAAATCATTGCCCAGTTCAAGACCAAGGCACCTACCACCACATAGATCAGATGGCTTAAAGCATCTTCTGGTACAAAGTAGTTCAACAGTACGCAGCCAAAAATCAAAGCAGCAGAGAAGAGTACTGCAGGAATTGGCGTACCTTGTTTATTTACTTTCAGGAAGAGCTTCGGTGCATTGCCTTGTTTGGCCAGACCGTAAAGCATGCGGCTATTGGCATACATACCACTGTTATATACAGACAGTGCAGCAGTTAGAATAATGAAGTTTAGCAGGTGGGCTGCCCAGTCAATACCTAGCTGACTGAAAATCATTACGAATGGACTTTTATCCAGACCGCCGAGTTCCAACTGGTTCCAAGGCACTAATGATAACAAGATGGTCAACGCACCGACATAGAAAATCAGAATACGGAAAACAACCTGGTTAATCGCTTTAGGAATGGTCTTTTCCGGATTCTCCGCTTCTGCTGCTGCCATACCAATCAGTTCAATCCCACCAAAGGCGAACATGAGGAAGGCCAGCATGAAGAATAAACCTTCAAAGCCATTTGGGAAGAAGCCACCTGCGGTCCATAAATTGCTAAAAGATGCAGTAGATGAAGCATCTGCAGTCAGGATCAGGTATAAACCAAAGACAATCATCGAGATGACGGCAGTCACTTTAATGATTGAAAGCCAGAACTCTGATTCACCATAGAATTTCACATTGCCAAGGTTGACCAGGGTAATCACAATGAAGAAAAACAGCACCGATGCCCAAGCAGGAATATGGGGCCACCAGTAGTTAATATATTTTGCGACAGCGGTAAGCTCGGTCATTGCGACCAGGATATACAAGATCCAGTAGTTCCAGCCCGCGAGGAAGCCAGGGAATTTACCCCAATATTTATAAGCAAAATGGCTGAAAGAACCTGCAACAGGTTCATGAACAATCATTTCACCCAATTGACGCATAATTAGGAAAGCAATTAAGCCACCAATGGCATAGCCCAGAATAATCGAAGGACCAGCGGATTGGATCACCTGTGCGGAACCTAAGAATAAGCCTGTGCCAATTGCACCGCCCATGGCGATCAACTGAATATGACGGTTCTTTAAGCCACGCTGAAGTTGTGAAGACTCGTTATTCAAAGTATTCAGCCCGACAATGTAAAAATAAGTTGAAAGATTGTAATTGATCAGTCAAAAGAAGCCTAGTAGAAGCCTTGAATGAAAAATTATTATCAGATTAATAAAAAATTATTATAAAAATAAATTAAATAAAAGATAAATGAATCAATATATTAATTTTATTGAATCTGATATTCCTCATCGAATACTAAAAAGACAGCCGTTGTATATGTTGTTTTTTTATACAAAGGTCTTGCAGTCAATTTATCACGATATAAATATACTATACTCAAATTCAACCTCAGTTACATTGCATTTACAAAATAAAGATCAGACAAAGGAAGATAATAACGATGAGTTTTGCCCCGCAAATCAAGATTCCAGCTACCTATATGCGTGGCGGTACCAGTAAAGGTGTATTTTTCAAGCTGGAAGATCTTCCACCTGCAGCACAACAGCCGGGCAAAATCAGAGACCAGTTACTCTTACGTGTGATTGGTAGCCCAGATCCTTATGGCAAGCAGATTGATGGGATGGGGGGAGCCAGTTCCAGTACCAGCAAAACGGTCATTCTGTCTAAAAGCCAGCAGCCTGATCATGACGTAGATTATCTGTTTGGACAGGTTGCAATTGACCGACATTTTGTCGACTGGAGTGGTAACTGCGGTAACCTGACAGCGGGTGTAGGTTCATTTGCGATTAGTAATGGTCTGGTAGATTCCTCTCGTATTCCGGAAAACGGCATCTGCACAGTACGGATCTGGCAGGTCAATATTCAGAAAACCATTATTGCCCATGTGCCAATTGTGAATGGGCAGGTACAGGAATTGGGTGATTTTGAGCTGGATGGTGTCACCTTTCCAGCGGCTGAAGTTCAGATCGAATTTCTGGACCCTGCCGATGATGATGCCGAGGGTGGAGCTATGTTTCCGACAGGTCATTTAGTCGATCAGCTGGTTGTTCCAGAATACGGTACCTTTGAAGCAACTTTGATCAATGCGGGTATTCCGACAATTTTCCTGAAAGCTGAAGACCTGGGCTATCAGGGCACAGAGCTACAGGAAGATATTAATAGTGATCCGATAGCGCTCGCTAAATTTGAAACCATTCGTGCTTATGGCGCATTAAAAATGGGGCTGATTTCAGATATTACTGAAGCAGCTCAACGTCAGCATACGCCGAAAATTGCTTTTGTATCCCAGCCTAAGGCCTATGTATCTTCAGGGGGTAAAGCGATCACCGAATTAGATACCGATGTATTGGTGCGTGCCTTATCGATGGGTAAGCTGCATCATGCCATGATGGGAACCGTCGCGGTTTCGATTGGCACTGCAGCTGCGATTCCAGGAACATTGGTAAATCTGGCAGCAGGTGGGGGGGAGCGTGAAGCAGTGCGATTTGGTCATCCATCAGGGACTTTACGCGTTGGGGCACAAGCTACTCAGGAAAATGGTGAATGGAAAGTGAAGAAAGCCATCATGAGCCGTAGTGCGCGTGTCTTGATGGAAGGCTGGGTACGTGTGCCTGCAGATGTGCTAAAAGAACACAAATGATGCCTTGAGCTTTAGTAATATAAAAACCATTGTCCGCGCAATGGTTTTTTTATATTCAGGTCAGCACCTTTAATACTCTAGACAGCTTCTTCTCATTAAAAATGATCTTGACTCTTGATAGAGCAAAATCAGCAGACGATTTCAAGCTGATAATTCAGGATATTTAGAGGTACAATGCAGGAATAAAGCGGCAAGTTCCTTATTCTTGTCATCGAAAATATATTGAACAACCGATCTGAGGCGAATGTGTCATCTACAACTGAGCTGTCAACCCATGCATTGACTCAAGCACAACATCGTATTCAACAGGACCTATTGACAGCATTAGATGCTTTTGCCATTACTGAGCCGCTGAAATCGGCTGTACACCATGCAGTGATGCTGGGTGGAAAACGTGTACGTCCAGCCTTGTGTTATGCCACAGCCGCGCTTAAACCGAATCAGAATACTGCTGCTGTGCGTCGTGCTGCAGTCGCAATCGAGTTCATTCATTGCTATTCACTAGCTCATGATGATCTGCCTTGTATGGACAATGATTTGCTGCGTCGTGGACAACCAACTTGCCATGTTGCCTTTGGTGAAGATACCGCGTTGCTTGCTGGCGATATTCTGCAATCCATGGCTTTTGAAATTTTAGGCAGCCGTCTGTTTGATCAGGGCCCTGCAGTTGAGCCAGCAATTGTATTAAAGCAGATGCAGATTCTGGCGACAGCATCTTCCAGGATGGTCAATGGTCAGGTTTTAGATCTGCAGTCTGAAGGAAAACGAATTGACCAGGAAGCATTAGAAACCATTCACCGTAATAAGACCGGTGCATTAATCTCAGCAGCCATCATGATGGCTGCGGTGACGATTTTTGAAGGTACGGATCTGGCGATTCCGAAACTGCGTGAATTTGGGCAGGCCATTGGTCTGGCTTTCCAGGTACAGGATGATATTCTGGATATCATTTCTGATACTGAAGTATTAGGAAAAACGGCAGGTAAGGATGAACAGGTAGAGAAATCGACTTATCCTGCGCTTATGGGACTCGAGCAGGCAAAACAGTATGCTAAACAGTTGCATGATCAAGCCTTAAATGCTCTGGCTCACTTCGAAGGTCAGGCTGAAGAATTGACTCAGATTACACAGTTTTTGTTGCATCGTAAAAGTTAATTTTCATAGGGATGCAGCGTATAAAAAAGAGGACATTCAGTCCTCTTTTTTATTTTAGCTCATTTTATTTGCTTTCATTGTACAGACGTTCTGCCTGTTCAAAACGGTCAGTAATTTCTTCTGTCGGCGCTTTGCCCATTAAGCTCACCACAATAATAGTGATCATTGAACAGATGAAACCTGGAATGATTTCGTACAGACCAGTGTCTGCAAACAGGTTTTTCCATAGGATCACAACAGTTGCACCCACAATCATACCGGCCAAGGCACCATTCAGGGTCATGCGTTTCCAGAACAGTGACAGGATAATCAATGGACCAAATGCAGCACCAAAACCAGCCCAAGCATAAGCAACCAGACCAAGCACTTTAGATTCCGGATTACCCGCCATCCAGATCGCAAGCAGGGCAATCAGTAGCACCATCAAACGACCGACCCAAACCAGTTCTTTCTGAGAAGCATTTTTACGCAGGAAAGATTTATAGAAGTCTTCAGTCAAAGTGCTTGAGCAGACCAGTAACTGACAGCTGAGTGTACTCATTACCGCAGCCAGAATTGCAGCCAGAACCACACCGGCAATCCATGGATTGAACAGAATTTTAGTCAGCTCCATAAATACGGTTTCAGGATTGGCATTGACCACACTTGCCAGTTCTGGATGTGCCTGGAAGTAAGCAATACCAAAGAAACCGGCTGCGACCGCACCACCCAGACACAGTATCATCCATGTCATGCCAATACGACGTGCATTCGGAATCGATTTCACCGAATCTGCTGCCATGAAACGCACCAGAATATGCGGTTGACCAAAGTAACCCAGACCCCAAGCCAGTAAGGAAATAATCGCAACAAAGCTCAGATCACCCATGACATTCATGGCTTGTGGACGAGCCGCTTCAAGTGCCAAAGTGATTTGTGACATATCTGAGAAAGATAAAATAGCCACAATTGGTGTCAGCAACAAAGCAAAGATCATCAGACCCGCCTGAATCGTGTCAGTCCAGCTGACTGCCAGGAATCCACCAATGAATACATAACTGATCGTCGCAATCGCGCTAATCCAGAGAGCAGTACTGTATGGCAGCTCAAACATGCTTTCAAACAGACGTGCACCTGCGACCATGCCTGAAGCGCAGTAAATTGCGAAGAAAATCAGGATCACGAATGCAGAAACCACACGCAGAACTTTTTTCTGGTCGTTAAAGCGGTTCGAGAAATAATCTGGCAAGGTCAGTGCATTGTGCTGTACTTCAGTATGTACACGTAAACGTCCAGCGACCAGGAGCCAGTTTAGCCAGGCACCGATAATCAGGCCAATCGCAATCCACATTTCAGACAGACCTGAAAGATAAATTGCCCCGGGAAGACCCATCAGCAGCCAGCCACTCATATCGGAAGCACCAGCAGAAAGTGCAGTAACAAAACTACCTAAACGTCGGCCCCCTAAGATGTAGTCGGAAAAGTTTGTTGTCGCGCGATAAGCCATCAGGCCAATTACGATCATGGCGACAATATAAAATAGAAAGGTGATTAAGGTTGGATTTAGGGAGCTCATACGGTATCCATTTTTAAGTTGGACAGTAGATCGAAATAAGGATTATGGCAAATGTTATGGGCTTTAATCCGAAAGCCATGCAACATTAAATCCAGAAGATTTCAAAATAAACGCGAAATTTAACCATAATTTCACAATCTTTGCTGAGATTTTCTTGATTTAAATGAAAATAGGCAGTCATTCGACTGCCTATTTGATTCATATTTCTTAACAGTTAATTGTTGCGACCCATAACGCCACGAATGGTATTCATAATATCCGCGGGCAAGACCACAGTCTTGGCATTTGGAGATTTCGCCATATCTTGCATGGCTTTTACATATTGCTCGCCAAGTAAGTAAGCCACAGGAATTTCTTTATCACCAATCGCCTGAGTCACCATATCAATAGCACGCTGTGAAGATTCAGCCAATACCACTTGTGCTTCCGCATCACGACGTGAGGCTTCAAGACGACCATCTGCTTCCAGAATGGCTGCCTGTTTTTCACCATCGGCTTTGGTTACTGTGGCACGACGTTGACGTTCAGCCGCTGCCTGTTCTTCCATCGCTGCCTGCATGGTATGCGATGGTTTGATGTCCTGGATTTCTACGGTTTTCAGGGTAATCCCCCAATCTGAAATATCATCAGAAATACTGGCTTTCAAACGTGCCTTAATGTGATCACGAGACGACAATGCATCATCCAGATCCATTTCACCGACAATCGAACGCAATGAAGTCTGAACCAGGTTCTGAATCGCCCAAGAATAGTTTTCAATCCCGTACACGGCTTTTTCAGGTGTAGTCAGATTAATATAAGCTACGGCATTCATCAGCAAGACTGCATTATCACGGGTAATCACTTCCTGAGAAGGAATATCCAGCACGATATCTTTGGTCGTCACCTTATAAGCAACTTCATCGATATAAGGAATCACGAAGTTCAGGCCAGGATTCAGGGTAGAATGGTATTTACCCAGACGCTGTACAATCCACTTATAGCCTTGAGGAACAATTCGTACACCTTTGAAGATGGTGACGGCCACAAAGACCAGCAGGGCCAATACAATAATAGAACTTATACTCATGTCTTTTTCACCTTTTCCTTTTCTTAATTATTGCTATGTGGTTGTACCACCAGGTCATTACCGAGAATATCGACCACACGAACCCGGTCGCCAACTTGTACCGGACTGAGCGTACGACATTCCCATTCATCTGAACCGAGGACAGGAAGCGGAAAGCGGACTTTGACTTGACCGTGATCCAGATTGATTTGAATCACCATCCCCACCTGACCAATAGTTGCTTCACGTGACAGTCCGGCTTTGGTCTTATCTGTAGACAGCGGTTTAATAAACTTGAACCAGGCCAGGGTACACAGCACAGAGAGAACGATCCAGGTCAGCAGCTGCGTTGTCAGTCCCATCATCGGGAACATCCAGTACAGAATACCCACCATAATGGCCCCAATACCAAACCAGAGTGCAGCAAATGCTGGCAGAATTAACTCTGATAGAATCAGGATAATGCCAAGTACAAACCAGTGCCACGGTTCAAGAACAAATTGCATAAATTAACCTATGTAATTCAAAATTAAATATTCATCATGATTTTTATCTTCACTTCAATGTAGCAGATGCAGCAGCGGATGAATACCTGCAATCCCGATTTAGAACCTAGCCTTGCGTGGTGGTTGTAATGCAGCTGGGGACTTGCTGAAATCGCTGATGGCCTTTTCAATGGCTCGGATTTTTAACTGGGCTGCCTTTTCACCTTCCAGAATCGTTTCATTACTCGATTTCAGATCCAGTGTACCAATATGTCCGACCTTCGGCTGAATGACCACGTTAGCCTGAGCCAGTTCTTCATTAATACTTTGCTGACCCATGATATTAATGGTCTGATCCAGCAGGCCAAACATGTTCATGGCTTTGTTGGCATCTGGGCGCGCCGAGATATCAACTGCAATGACAATATCCGCTCCCATATCTTTGGCTGTTTTCACTGGAATTGGACTGACTAATCCACCATCGACATATTTGTTACCCCCAATCACCGCTGGCACAAAGACATTCGGAATACTGCAAGAGGCACGTACCGCCTGACCGGCATTGCCTTTGATAAAGTCAGCCTTACGGCCATTATCCAGGCGGGTAGCTACCGCAGCAAAACGGATCGGGAACTGTTCAATGGGTTTATTGGCCACGTTCTTATTTACATAATCCTGTAGCTTTTGACCGGCGATAATACCCTGACGGTTTAAGGTCAGATCACGAATATCCGCTTCTTTAAAATTAAGCGCAATTTGTTGCAGCTGATATGGAGTTTTACCGCTGGCATACAGACTGCCGACAAAACTGCCGGCACTGGTTCCAGTCACAATTTTAGGTTTAATTCCATGTGATTCAAGGATTTTAATCACGCCGATATGGGCAAAACCTTTCGCTCCGCCACCACCCAAGGCAAGGGCAATGACAGGTTCACGGGCTTTAAGCGTCGGGATAACAACAGGCTTCGATGGGCTTCTATCACAGGCTGCAAGGCTCAGGCCCAAACAGCCAATCATTGCATAACGAATTAATTTCATTCTAAAAATAGAGGATTAAATAAGCAAATTACGGTTATCAGAGCAAAAAAAAGACATTTTGCCTAGCGTTTTTTCACCAGTTTTTGTAAAGGCTTGGCAATCCAGTCCGGATTTTTTGCCGAGATCTTGCCTTTATAATGGGCATAGATCTGCTCCAGATCATATTCATAATCACCGGTTAAATGATATACGCCCAAGATATGAATGGTTTTAATGTCATAGTCAAAAGAAAACATCACAATCGGCAGATTGGCAGCTTTGGCAATATGATAAAAACCGCTACGGATTTTTTCCGGTGCCTTACGCGAACCTTCAGGTGCCATGCCTATCCAGATCCGATCAGTCTTGTTAATGATATCAACAATCTGTCGGGTATGTCCTTGAGGAGTATCACGTACCACCGGAACCACACCAATCCATTCCAGAATCGGTTTAAGTGGTGTACGGAATAAACTGTCCTTGCCAAAAATCGTGATCTGAATGCCGAGACCGAGCAGAGCATTAAAGCCCAACCAGGCATCAATATTAGAGGTATGCGGAGAAATGATGGCAACTGCTTTTGGAAAATTTGGAAATTCACCTTCCATTTTCCAGCCTTGAGCAAGAAAAAGCTTTTTATAAAATGTCCGGCTGAATTTACTGCCACGCCCAGGGACTAAAGCAGGCAGGTCAGGAAAGGAAGTATTTGCCATCTTATAAGACTCTTGAATTACGACAATATTCTTTGTTTTTTATTATATTATTCCTTCGTGATAATTTTTTCACTGGCAAAATATCCATGCCAGATGATGTTTTCTGGAATATTTGATCAGCCAAGGACTTTTAATGCCGGCCATGCGCAACCTCTATGTTTTGCTATTTTCCTTATACTGGGCGCAAGGTTTACCGGTGGGATTTATGACGCATGCACTTCCAGTAATTTTGCGTGCTCAAGGTGTATCTTTGACGCATATTGGGGGATTCGGCCTGCTGATGCTGCCTTGGTCAATCAAAGTCTTTTGGGCACCTCTAGTCGATCGTTATGGTTCTACAAAAGGCCATTATCGTAGCTGGATTATTCCCGCACAGTTATTGTCTGTCATCGTACTCATCATCCTGTCCTTTATACCAATTGAGGCATTAAATCAGCCAGTTTATCTGCTGGCTTTTTTTGTGGCACTGCTATTTATGAATGGCATTGGGGCGACACAGGATATTGCTACGGATGGACTCGCGGTCAATATTCTGAAAAATGACCAGCAACACTGGGGCAATACCTTTCAGGTGATGGGTTCACGTCTGGGTTTTATTGTCGGTGGGGGTGCCATCCTATGGCTTTTGGATGTCCTGCAATGGCAAACGACGTTCCTGATTTTAGCAGCTCTGGTCTTTCTGAATACTTTACCCATACTTTTATTTAAAGAGCCGCAACATGAAAACCTGAACGAGATTGCCAAAGCCCAGCAAAATAAATTCCAGTTAAAAACCTATTTTCAATATTTTCTCCAACAGCCTACTTTACGCTGGTGGCTGGCGATTCTGGTGACGTTTAAAATTGCGGATGGCCTGTCTGGACCTCTATTAAAACCGTTAATGGTAGATATGGGGCTGAGTTTTAGCCAGATCGGGGTTTACGTGACTATGTTCGGTGCATTTGCGGCACTGATTGGAGCAGGGTTGGCTGGTTGGTGCCTGAAAATATTTTCCCGCGCCCGAACCTTGATGGCTTTCTCAATTATCAAGATTATCACTTTAATGGCGTATGCCTGGCTGGCAATGAAATACGAAGCCAAACAGTCAGTTGCACCCGTGGTGATTTACTTGATTAATGCGGCTGAAGATATGATTTCTGCCATGTTACTGGTGGTGATGCTGACTTTAGTTATGCAATACAGCCGTAAACATCTGGCGGGAACGGACTTCACATTTCAAGTAGCGATCATGGCGACGGTGAGTGGCGGGCTTTATAGTATAAGTGGAATATTAGGAGATAGATTGGGTTATCAGGATTATCTGTATGGCATCGTTTTTACTGCAATATTGTGCTTAATCCCGATAAGCGGTTGGCTAAAACACCGTAAAATTGATTGAAAAATTATCTAAATCAAATGTTTGATTGAATATTAGCCTAAAGTACTAAAAAGAATATATAAATACATTTTTAATAATTTTGTAATATAAAGACGTTGTGTATGATTTGTTACAAAATAAACCAAAGGATTATTGAAATGAAAACCAAGTTAGCGACAGCGATTGCATTGAGCCTATTGGCGGGGACAACTTTTGCAGCACCAACTTTCTATGGTGAAATTGACCTTTCTGTTGACCATGTACAGGCAGATAATAAAAATGGCGTAGAAGATCGTCATATTACTGACCTAAATTCAAATAACTCATTCCTTGGTTTAAAGGGTGATGAGAAGTTAACTGACCGCCTAAGTGCACTTTACCAAGCCGAGTTTACTTTTTATGTAGACAATGGTGGAAGCTCTGACACATTCGTACCACGTAATCTTTTAATTGGTCTTAAAGATGAAAAGCTGGGTACAGTAAAATTAGGTAAAATTGATACGCCAGTAAAGCAACTTTCATCTGTAGTAGATACATTTAATAACTATGTAGCTAACAATGCCGATGTCGCAGGTATCATGGCTGGTGAAAACCGTATTGATAATGTACTTGTTTATGAAACACCAGCTTTCCAGTTAGGTGAAGGTAAACTTGAAGGTAAATTACAGCTTGCTACAGGTGAAGGTAATGACACAATTGAGTCAACTAAAGGTGGTTCAACTGTTGCTGGTCGTGGCCTAGGTGATTCTTGGTCTTCTTCAGTTGTTTATAGCGACAAAATGTTCGTTGCTGGCCTGGGCTATGATAAAGCGATCCCATCTCGTTTCTTAAGTCGTGGTTTCTTAAATGCTGATAATACGGATGCACGACGAGGTCAAGATGTTACAGCAAGTCGTAATGTTTTAGCAGAAGCAAATACAATTCGTGCAATTGGTCGTATTAATTTGGATAATGGGCTATCACTACGCGCATTATATCAAACTTCTGATATTGAAAATGCTGATGCAAGTCCAACTCCAGCAAACGCTTTGGTAGCAGCAAATATTGACGATGCGCAAGCATGGTTAATTGGTGCGGAATATAACCTTCCAAATGCTAAAAATTGGACAGTGAAGGGGCAGTATAGCTATAGCGATGTAACGTTTGATGATGCTACTTCTGACTTTGAAGCTAAGCAAATTCTTGCTGGTGTTGACTATGCTTTCTCTAAACAAGTAAAAGTGTACGGTACAGCAGGCTACCTGACGATTGAACAAGGTTCTGATGAAGATAATCAGTTCCTGTTAGGTACAGGTTTCGAATACAAATTCTAATTTAGACTTTGTATGCTGAAAAAAGGCGATGTTTTTACATCGCCTTTTTATATGGAATTTTGTATAGCTTATGAGTTTAAACCCATTAGCCGCAGGGTTTGAGCTGTTAAAGTAAACACAAAAGTTTGATGTAACTATTATGACTGTACGAGCTGTTTTATTTGACCTGGATAATACACTGACACATCGTGATTTGAGTGTACAGGCTTATAGTCGCTATCTGGCAGAGCAATATAGTCAGATGCTAAATCTAGCCGATATCGCAAAAATTACCGAGATCGTACGCCGTATTGATAATGGTGGTTATCCGAAAAAAGAACTGCTGACCCATTCCACAATTGGTGGATCAGTCGCTTTTGCACTTCAGCAAGAATTGTCCTGGAAATCTCAGCCAGCATTAGAAGAATTGAGTGATTTCTGGTTCCAGAATTTTGGCCAGTTCGCCGTCGCCATGCCGCAAGCAGAAAACTTATTGCAATCACTTAAAGCCGCAGATTATAAACTGGCGATTATTTCTAATGGTGGACATGACACCCGGATGAATATTATTAACGGGCTGGGGTTTGCTCATTATTTTGATGAAATCATGAGTTCAGGTCTGGTTGGCATCAGTAAACCAAATCCTGAAATTTTTCAATATACTGCGCAGAAGCTCGCTGTAGCTCCAGAGCATTGTCTTTATATTGGAGACCATCCTGTTAATGATATTCAGGGTGCACAGAATGCCGGTATGCAGACTTTATGGATGGAAGGATTCCATACGCCTTTACAGCAGATAGAACACAAGATCCAGAATCTGGCTCAAGTGCTGGATTATCTCAAACATTAAGTCTGACGCTGGGTATTGATGGCTTTGATCCATTTGCAATATTCACAGCGCTGGCAGATTGCATCTGGACTAGACAGCAACTCTACGTTGCCGCAATGCAGACAGGCATAATAAGTATGTGGTTCAACTTCTGTAATTAGGTCCTTTTGGGCTTTAGGAAATAAGGGCAAGCCATAACGGACTTCTTCGGGACTGTAAAAGAGTATGCTGAATTTACCATCGCTTTCCAGCAGTCCAGTACGAATTTGTCCTAAGTGTTCAGCACCTTGCTGACGCATTTCGGCAAAGAATTCATCATGCGACATTTTGCCTTTGGAAATATGCTCAAGCACCATTTCACCATCTTCCACAATATAAAGCGGTTTGCCTTCGAGCAGATCTTCGAAGGACTGATATTGCATGGTCAGGTAGGTGGTAAGACGGTATAAAATAATGATGGTAGACATGACGATAAATGCCTGCAGCAAAGGCAGGGTTTCATCGAACATAGGATCGCCTGCGATCGAACCCAAAGCCAAGATAATTGCGACTTCGAAAATGGAAAGTTGACGTACCCCACGTTTACCGGTCAGGCGCAAGAATACAATGATCATGGTATACATGACCAGGCAGCGCAGCAGAATTTCACCAATAAAGGTCCAGTCAGTGTCATGGACAAAAATCGTGAAAAAATCCATAGGCTTAGCTCATATTTCCTTAAGTGAACTGAGTGTAGCAATGAACTTGGATGCGAAGTTTAGTGATTATGTTTATACAGGTAAGATCTCGGTATCATCAGTTATCGATTAGCCGATGATGAACATGAATTACCAATTTAAAAATATTATATTTTTCAATTAATAACAAAACTATAAAACTCCAACGACATTCAAGTTCGAGAATGGAATCTTTTGTGCTTGTTTCAAATTTCCGCTCTGTTTTAATAATACCCGTCTGAATTTTTTAATATCATAATCATTATTATAGATATTATTTTATTAATAAATCAGTTGCTTAATTATATCGTATGGAAAATTAATGTATGAATATTCATGCATTTTGACAAGATGATTGATAATAAGGGTGGGTGAATAGATGAAAAAGGCCATGCTATGTGCAGTTGCTTTTGGACTAATGAATACGGCATATGCGGATGCAGACTGGGATTATAAGCATACCCATCAGTGGGGTTCACTGAGCGATAAATATGCTGCATGCAATAGCGTAAATCAGTCACCTATTAATATCGAAGGCAGCGTAAAGGCAGAACTGGAACCTTTAAAGTTCAGCTATAACACCATGATTCATGCGATCGAGAATAAAGGTCATACCGTGCAGGTAGATTTTGCTCAAGGTGGCGAATTGCAGCTGGACGGCGATACCTTTGTGCTGAAACAGTTTCATTTGCATAGCCCGAGTGAAAATCTGATCAAGGGCAAAAGCTATCCACTGGAAATTCACTTTGTGCATGCCAATACTAAAGGTGAGCTTGCTGTGGTCGGCATGATGTTCGAGCAGGGTGCAGAAAGCCAGATGCTCAAACGTATGTGGAACCGTTTGCCGAAAAAACAAGGTGAAAAAGTGGTATTAAGCAAACCGCAACCGGTAAATCAGATGCTGCCTAAAAACCTTGATTATTATCGCTTTAGCGGATCACTGACCACACCGCCATGTTCGGAAGGGGTACGCTGGCTAATTCTAAAAGATATTCAGCAGGCTTCGGCACAACAAATCGCAGCGTTCTCCAAACTTATCGGACATCCGAATAATCGTCCGATTCAGCCCTTAAATGGACGGGTTATTGTTGAAAATTAATTGATAACTCCATTAAGCAGACTGCGGTCTGCTTCGTTTATTTGCAGTAAATCAGCAGTCACTTAAAAGTTTTAGGGATAAAATAGCATTTATTTGCTTTGCATGTTTGCTATGTCTTTTGATTTGAAAACCACTGTTCAGCCCGATACTGAGCTTTCACCGCAGCAGAGAAAGCTGAACCGTCTGATTGATAAAATTGAACAGCAGCAGCTTGAACTGAAGCAGTGGCAGCAGGCGCAGGAACAGATTCAGCAATATACCCGTCAAACCTTGATGCCGGTCTATCATGAGTTACATACAGTGCTGTTTCAGCAACTGGAACAGTTATGGAAGCATTTGCATGAGGCAGAATTTTCCAAGGCCGAGGCGACGCAGCTAGATGTTAAAATCCAGTATCTTGCGACTTATTTAACCGACTCCCAATCTTTATCAAAGCAACAGGTCGAAATTGTTGAGGAGATTTATAGTTACTATCAACAGCATATTGAACATAGCCAAGCCAGAAAAAATAAAAAGCAAAGCGTAAAGGATGTTGAGCTGTTCTTTGCTGATGACGATACTTCGGATCAGGTGGCACCTGAAGATTTTGGAGAATGGGATAGGGAAAAGTACAGACAAGCAAGAGAGCAAGCCAAGCTTAAACGCCAGCAGGAAAAACTGGAACAGGTTGCGAAGTTGGCAGAGCAGTCTTTAAAAACAGTGTATTTAAAAATTGCTGCAACCGTTCACCCGGATCGTGAACCAGATGAAAGTAAAAAAGTAGAAAAGACTGAGTTACTGCAACGCGCGAATGAGGCCTATGCAGCGCAGGATTTATTTTATTTACTGAAATTACAAATCCAGATTGAGCAGAATCGGGGTGTTTCACAAAAGGGTTTAAGTGCCGAGCAGCTAAAGTTTCATCAACTGGCTTTAGATATGCAAAGCCAGAAACTGGATGGTCAAATAGAAGAAATTATTCAATCGTTGAGCTGGAATAAAAAAGGCCATATAGGCAAGGTGAAAATTACCGATTTATATAAGCAGGTGGATGTAGATACTTCAGCGATGAAAAAGCAGTTAAAAGGGGAGAAAGAACGGTTGAAGTATATGAAGAAGGTAAGTGGGGTGGAGATGTTGTTGGAGCATGGAGTGCTGTAAGTTCTGCTTTTCTCCCTTTGGGAAAGGGTCGGGGGAGAGGGCTATCTACTATAATCATTAAAAATAAAATTCAACATGAACAAAAAACTCGATCCCCAGTTATTAGAATTCGCCAAATCCATGCGCCACACCGCCACCGATGCAGAAGCACTCATGTGGTAAATCCTACGTGCCAAGCGATTTATGAATCTTAAATTTCGTCGTCAGCATGTGATCAAACCGTATATCGTAGATTTTTACTGTCATGAAATTGGTTTGGTGATTGAGTTGGATGGCAGTCAGCATGGAACGCATGATGCGATTGAATATGATGCTGAACGGACTAAGTTTTTAGAGGCTTTAGGTTTAACTGTTGTGCGGTATTGGAATCATGATGTGTTGGTGTAGATGAAATTAGGATTTTAACACTGATGAAATGTGCCTTAATAGTTGAAAGTAACCTTGCAACTATTTATTTAAAATATATTTTGAAAAAGATAATCTCATATTGAAGAAAAACTGAGATTAAAGATATCTATATAAATGTAGAAATTTAAATTTTATTGTAGTACAAATACCTGATTTTTTTATATAGATAAACAATTATATGCATTACGAAAATTGTCGTGGAAAGATTAATGAAAAACTTTTAGGTATCAAAGATTATAGAGCTACCTTTTTTATTAAAGTATATGCAGAAAAGTTAAATCTAAAAAATCCTTTCTTTTTGCAAGCACGATTGGGCACACCATTTTCGATTGCAAAAGAAGTTGAAATGTATATTAATAGTTTTGACTCTCATAAAAATATAATTTACATATAAAAAGGTATAGAAGAGTTATGTCAAACAATAAATAAAGATCCACTTTTAAAGGATATCCTTGGAACAGCTTGGTCATATCAAGAAACTACATTACAAAAAAATAAGCAACTAAATGATGCAGGGCGAATTCAAACATGAGGTGCGACAGTTTCAAAAGCCATATGATAATCAACAAGCTGAGCAAATTTCTCTAATGGTGTAAGCCAATCTAACGCCTTTCTAGGACGAGTATTCAGTGACATGGCAACTTGATTTAAATAATGCTGATCTGCCTGATTTAAATCAATCCCTTTAGGTAAATATTGCCTAATTAAACCATTCATATTTTCGCATGTGCCTTTTTGCCAAGGTGAATGTGGGTCACAGAAATATACATCTATGCCTAAATCTTCTTCGAGTATTTTATGTTCTGACATCTCGCGTCCACGGTCATAGGTCAACGTTTTACGCAGTTCTGCAGGTAAATATTTCAGAGCTTCAGTTAAAGCCTTGCGCACTGATTCTGCCTTTGCATCAGGTAATGTTGCCAAGATACAGAGCCGTGTATTTCGTTCAATAAGTGTTGCTATCGAACTTTTATTGTCTTTACCTTTAATTAAATCAGCTTCCCAATGACCCGGTATTTTTCTTTCTTGAACTTCGGCTGGGCGCTCATGAATAGTTTTAATATCCTGTAATATAGAATCTTTTTTAGGTTCACCGTTAGCTTTTCGCTTTTTATTTTCATGACGCAGACAGGATAATAAGTCTTTTTTCAACTCACCCTTTGGTAATGCTCGTATCGTTGAATAAATCGTTGTATGGCTTACATTCATTGTTTGATCCAAATCAGGAAATGTCTTTAAACGCTTTGCTATTTGCTGAGGAGACCATAAACAACGGATCGCTTCAACAATAAATTTCCAGAGGATTGAATCGATTTTGAGTTTTCTGTGACCACGTCTACGTCTAGCGAAGGTGTTATCAGAAGCATATCGAGCTTGATAAACGTCATTGATGCTATTTCTTTTAAGCTCACGATAGATCGTACTAGGATGTCTTTTAATGAGTTCAGCAAATTTTCTGGCTGAAAAGCCTTCTTTTCTTGACTCAAGCATTAATGCAGTACGATCTTCAAAGTTAAGATGATGGTATGACAATTTTATATACTCCATAAACCCTTTAAATTAATTAGGTGGTTTATGTCGCACTTCAAGTTTTACTCTGCCCAGACTCTGTAATAAGAATTAATTTTATTTTGAAAAAAATTATGGATGAGATTGAAAGTTATGAAATTTCAATCATTGAAAAACTTAAAGATATTATCTTTGGGGAGCATGATTTGACACAACCTAAAAGAATTTACGATAAAATAGATATTTATACAGGAATGTATATTAGCTTGTTAATAGATAAAGGATTTTCTTATACATATTTATATCATCGCTTAGAATATCTAACTAAAATTAGTAATTATAAGAAAGGTCTTAAGTTTGAGGAGCAGTTTGATGTGGTTTTTAATAAATTGTCATTCGAAAAACTTGAATATGATGTTTACTTTAGGGTTAATAAAATTAATGGTATAAGTTATGTAAGGAAAGAATTTGATAAAGAAGATATCAAAATTATAAGTGATATTGATAGTAATATTTTAAGAAGATTTCCAACCGTTAATGATGAAGTAAAAAAATATTATATAAAAATAAAAATTACTGCTTCAGATTATTTAGCGGCAGTTTTTTTAGCAAAAAAAATCTTAGATAAAAATCTTGATTTACTTCTTTACTCACATAAAGTCGAAATGGATATTGATGATATTTGTGTGGTTTATAATCAATCTAAAATAATTAAAGTCATAAAGGATGTTGATGTAAAAAAACAATTGAAGAAAATGTACGTAGAAGAAAGTTTATATAGTTCAAAAAATGATGTTTATCACTTTTCCAATGTGATTGATAAACTTGAACCGTTAGAGAGACGTCAAATTAATCAATCATTTAGATATATGAGGTTAACTCGGAGAACTTTATCAAATGAACAGAAGATTATTAATCTTTGGATTTCTCTGGAATCATTGTTCCACTGGAAAGATGGAGCTAAAATTTTAACTATTTTATCCAATTATGTTCCTAAATTTTACTCACACCTATCTTTGAGTAGTAGGTTAAACCTAGCATTAAAGTTCATTAAATCTATACCAGTAGATATTGAAGGTTTGGATAAAGATATCGATCAAAAAAAAATGGTACATATTTTCTTAAATAATGAAGATTTAAGTATTAGAATTTATGAAAATATTAATGATGAATTGAAAAAATATCGTTTTCGTCAAATATATGAAACATTTAAAAATATAAAAAGCATTAGCTCTCAACTTAAAAAGACTGAGCAGGATGTTGAAAAACAAATAAGGCGTATTTATTTTTTAAGAAACAAAATTACACATACGGGATTTTATTCTGATATTAATCCAATATTAAGTATTCATTTGATGGATTATATTCAGATGTGCTATTCGATTATTTATACTGGATTGTTGGATTACAAGATGTTAGAAAAAAGGAATGTTAGATTTTTTGATATTTTTACGATAAAACTATTTGAATATGATGAAAATAAATATAATTTTGAGAAAAATAATTTATTTGAACTACCATTAATGGCTGATTAGTTAAAATCAATACCTCCCTAATGGGGAGGTATTGATAAATAAATTAAAGCGCCGCAATTTGCTCCATATTCGCTTTAATCTTCGCTAATTGATCAGCAAACTCAGCAAGTTTTACTTTCTCGCCTTCAACCACAGCAGCAGGAGCTTTTGCCACAAAACCTTCATTTGCAAGTTTAGTGGCAATTTGGTCATGCTGTTTTTGAACCTTGTCTAAGTCTTTTTGTAGACGACCCAATTCCGCTTTAGGATCAATTAAACCCTTCATTGGAACGAATACCGACACATGACCCACTACAGAAGAAGACGACAATGGTGGTTGTTCAGCATCAGCTAAGAAGGTAATGCTTTCAACTTTTGCCAATGCTTTAAAGAGTGGCTCAATACGTGCGATTTGCGCTTTTTCCGCATCAGTGGTGTTTTGAAGAAGTACAGGCAACAAACGTGCATTACCTAGACCCATTTCACCACGAATGTTACGTACCGCACCAATCAAACCTTGCAGCCATTGCATATCTGCTTCAGCCTGGTCATTAATCAATGCTTGCTCAGCAATAGGGTACGGCGCCAACATAATCGTTTCACCAACAATGTTCAGTTTCGGTGCAAGTGTTTGCCAGATTTCTTCAGTCAGGTAAGGCATCAACGGATGAGCCAAACGTAAAGACGCTTCCATGACCGCAAGCAATACACGACGAACTTCAGCTTTACGCTCTTCAGACACATTTTCATCGTTCAGAACTGGTTTGGTCAGTTCCACATACCAGTCGCAGTATTCATTCCAAATGAACTCGTAAATCGCTTGTGCAGCCAAGTCTAAACGATAAGTCGCGAATGCAGTTTGCACCGCTTGTTCAGCTTTTTGTAGACGGCTTACGATCCATTGTTCTGGCAATTCCCAAAGGTCTTGACGTACTTCTTGACCAATGACTTGCTCTTCGCAGTTCATCATCACGAAACGGGTTGCGTTCCAGATTTTGTTGGCAAAGTTACGGTAACCTTCAACACGCTTCATATCGAACTTAATGTCACGACCTGTGTTTGCAAGCGCACAGAATGTGAAACGAACTGCATCAGTACCGTAAGATTGAATACCTTCAGGGAATTCTTTACGGGTCGCTTTTTCAATCTTCGCCGCTTGTTTCGGATTCATCAAACCGTAAGTACGTTTTTGTACTAAAGTTTCAAGATCAACACCGTCAATCAAATCTAATGGGTCAAGTA
Source organism: Acinetobacter sp. CIP 101934 (assembly GCF_000369585.1). Classification (NCBI taxonomy): domain Bacteria; kingdom Pseudomonadati; phylum Pseudomonadota; class Gammaproteobacteria; order Moraxellales; family Moraxellaceae; genus Acinetobacter; species Acinetobacter sp. CIP 101934. The sequence continues at coordinate 955,521 of NZ_KB850094.1, forward strand.
CGTTACCCTTAGATTTAGACATTTTCTGACCTTCGCCATCACGTACCAAACCGTGTACATATACCGTTTTGAACGGCACTTGAGGTGTACCATCTTCATTTTTCATGAAGTGCATCGTAAGCATAATCATACGTGCAACCCAGAAGAAGATGATGTCGAAACCTGTTACAAGCACATCAGTCGGGTGGAAGGTATTTAAGAAATAGTTTTCTTTATCTTTCGCTTCGTCGCCAGTCCAACCTAAAGTTGAGAATGTCCAAAGACCCGATGAGAACCATGTATCCAATACGTCTTCATCTTGGTTTAACTGAACATCGGCAGGGATGCCGTTTTTCGCACGAACTTCATCTTCGTTACGACCAACATATACATTGCCTTCGGCATCGTACCAAGCAGGAATACGATGACCCCACCACAATTGACGCGAGATACACCAATCTTGAATGTTGTTCATCCACGCCATGTACATGTTGCTGTATTGCTCAGGCACGAACTTGATACGACCGTCTTGAACAGCTTCAATCGCAGGTTTCGCAAGTGGTGCAATTTTCACATACCATTGGTCTGTAAGAAGTGGCTCAACGATCACACCTGAACGGTCACCGCGAGGTGGTTTTAAGGTGTACGGTTGAATTTGGTCTAACCAACCTTCAGCTTCCGCTTGAGCAACCAATTTTTTACGTGCTTCAAAACGCTCTAAACCAATATAGTCTGCAGGCGCAGGAATCGTTTTAGAAATTTGCTCGCCCGCTTTTGCGATGTATTCAAACTCAGCCAACACTTCAGCATTTTTGTTGAAGATGTTGATGATTGGCAATTCGCAACGTTTACCCACTTCATAGTCATTGAAGTCATGTGCAGGGGTGATTTTTACACAGCCTGTACCGAATTCTTTGTCGACATATTCATCTTTAACGATTGGAACAGCACGACCTGTAATTGGCAGGATGATGTTTTGTCCGACCAAGTGTGCATAACGTTCATCATCCAACGCAACCGCAACCGCCGTATCACCGAGCAATGTTTCAGGACGAGTGGTTGCCACAACGATATGATCTTTACCATCGTGCGTACGAAGTGACTTATCTTCAAAGAAATATTTGAAGTGCCAAAGTGAACCTGCTTCTTCTTTATCAGACTCAACTTCTAAATCAGAAAGGGCAGTTTGCAGTTTTGGATCCCAGTTCACCAGACGTTTGCCACGGTAAATTAAGCCTTCTTCATGCAGTTTAACGAACACTTCTTTCACTGCATTAGATAGACCTTCATCCATGGTGAAGCGTTCACGTGACCAGTCTACAGAAGAACCTAAGCGACGGATTTGACGGGTAATATTACCGCCAGATTGTTCTTTCCATTCCCATACTTTTTCGATGAACTTTTCACGACCCAGGTCATGACGGCTAATGCCTTCTGCACCAAGCTGACGTTCTACAACCATTTGCGTTGCAATACCTGCATGGTCAGTACCCGGTTGCCATAAAGTATTTTTACCAGACATACGGTTATAACGGGTTAACGCGTCCATGATGGCATTGTTAAAACCATGACCCATGTGCAAGCTACCGGTGACGTTTGGTGGCGGAATCATGATACAGAAAGACTCGCCTTTTTCAGACGGCTTGAAGTAACCACGCTCTTCCCAGGTTTGGTACCATTTTTTTTCGATCTCGGTCGGATCGTAAGTTGTAGCAATATTTTGCGCTGAATCAGTCATAGTCTAAACAGATCAAAAGTGGATAAAAAATTGCATCTATTGTAGCAAAAAAATCAAGGCATGCGGCAGCTTAACCAAAAGCAAACTTTCGCCAATTGGCAGCTGCCTGAACTCAACGTATGATAGATTGATAAAACGCGACTCATCGCAGACGATTAAAAAAAGGATAACAAGATGAGCTATAGCATTTCTCTCAAGATTCACCCCGATACCCATCAACGCTTTAAAGACCTGCATTCCCGATTTAATGCTGGCGAACAGGAAAGTCTGGCCAAATTGCTCGGTGAAAATCTGGCCGATATTGCCTGTGAAATTATTGACCAGATTTTTGGCCGTGTGGTGCAGCTCTCAAGCTCCCCAGATCAGGAATCTGAAAAAGTCATTCAACAGATTTTAGAAACGACTCGCAAATATATGCCATGGTCAGTATCATTTTTTGGCAATGAACGGCTGATTCCAATGGTGAATTATCTTTATGAAATGACCCATGAAATTGAAGGCGATTATTACGTGCGTTATCCCATTCAGAAGACGCTGGCGATCGAATTACTCGGCTATGTAAAAGAAATGGAAAGTGGCAATCATCACTGTGTTTCACCTGCCTTAAAGACCTTTATTGAAGTGGTGGATCAGGGGGTTACCCATCTGGTACGTCAACCCAAAAACATGCTGAAGTTCAATATGGTGGTTGATAAAACCCTGAATGGTGTGATTAATTTAACTACACAGCTCGGTTATAAGCGTTTTGACAAGTTGGGAAGCCTGTATGATGCGCCGACCATCAGTCATTACTTTGAGCATTTTTTAGCATTTTTAGAAGATGAAGTAAAACAGACATCGGATATTTAAAGGGATAGAGGGATCAATGGCAAAGCTGGAAAATTTAAATGGAAAAGTGGTATGGATCACGGGTGCATCTTCAGGAATTGGTAAGGCACTGGCCGAAGAATGTGCTGCACAAGGTGCACAGATAATATTGACTGCACGACGTTTGGAAGAACTGGAAAAAGTCCGTGCAGGACTGGTGAAACCTGATCAACACATCTCAGTCGTAGCTGATATTACTGATGAAAGTCAGGTACGTACGGCTTATGAACAGGTGCTGAGTGAAAAGGGACGTATCGACTGGCTGATCAATAATGCCGGTTTAAGTCAGCGTGCCCTGATTGCCGACACCACCATGCAGACTGAACGCGCCATTATGGAAGTCGATTATTTCTCGCAGGTGTTTTTGACCAAAACGGTTTTACCGACGTTTTTAAAACAGCAGTCTGGACGTATTGTATTTATTTCCAGTGTGGCAGGTTTGCTGGGGACACAATATCGCGCATCTTATTCCGCTGCTAAAGGTGCAATACATATGTGGGCGAACAGCCTGCGTGCTGAAGTGTCGGATCAGGGTATTCAGGTCTCGGTGATTTTCCCGGGCTTTGTCAAAACCAATGTCTCTTTTAATGCCCTAAATGGTGAAGGCAAACCGCAAGCCAAGCAGGACGAAGCGATTGAAAATGGTTTAGAGGCTGATGATTTTGCTAAACAGACGGTGAGGGCGTTACAGCAGGGCGAGGAATACATTGTGGTTGGTGGCAAGAAAGAAAAACTGGGCGTACTGGTTTCCCGTATTTCACCCAAAGTTCTGTACAAGATGATCCGTAAAACCAAAGTAAAATAAATCATCCAGATTAAAAAAGGGCAGGAGTGCCTTTTTTTATGTCTCTTAAAACATCAATAAAAATAACCATACTTAAAAATGCAATTCATTTCTGGAGGATTGCCTTTACAGGGAATGCAGCCGATAACATGGATATGCAGAAAATTACCTTTTCACTCTGGTACTTAAGCCAAAAGCCGGTATGTTAATTAAAAATAACAGCCAACTGGAATAAGCTCATTCGATGAAAACACCGGTGCCAGACTACCTCAAGCATGTTTTAACTTCCTGCCGTGACAATGAAAAAGGTGCCCTGGCAGATTATATTCCTGAGCTGGCAGCAGTAGACCCGGATAAGTTCGCTTTGGCACTCTCTACCGTAGATGGCACGATCTATTCAACCGGTGATGACGAAGTTGAGTTCACCATGCAGTCTATGTCCAAGCCTTTTGCCTATGCCTTGGCTTTGCAGAAAGTCGGCTTGACCAAGGTCATGGAAAAAGTAGGCGTGGAGCCTTCGGGTGAGGCCTTTAACCAGATTTCACTGGAGAAGGATTCCAATATTCCAAAAAATCCGATGATCAATTCGGGTGCAATTACCACCCATTCTCTGATTCCCTATAAACGGACGGTGTCCCGTGCAGAGCAATTGCGCCGTTTTTTAAGTGGTTTGGCTGGGCGTGAACTGAGTTTTGATACAGATGTGTATACCTCCGAACTGAAAACAGCGTTTCGTAACAGATCCTTGGGCTATATGCTGCGTACCGTCGGGGTGCTGGAAGAAGATCCAGAAGCGATTGTTAATGGCTATATCAAGCAGTGTTCAATCAAGGTGACGGTCAAAGACCTGGCGATGATCGCCGGGGTACTCGCCAACGGGGGAATTCAGCCACAAACTGGTAAAAAATTGCTGGACCGTTCTGTAGTGCGGCAAGTCCTGAGTGTGATGCTCACTTGCGGCATGTATGATGCTGCCGGTGACTGGCTGACCAGCGTGGGTATTCCGGCCAAAAGTGGGGTTGCAGGCGGTATTATCGGCGTGTTACCTGGACAGGTGGGTATCGCCGTGTTTTCTCCGAAAATTGATGAGCATGGACATAGTGTACGTGGCGTCGATATTTTTGAACGTATGTCCCGGGAAATGGGTCTACATTTGATGGAAGGGACACCATCGGCACAAACTATTTTGCAAAGTCGTTATCTCACCGGTAAACGTGATCATGTGGTGGTGTATGAACTACGTGGCGTATTGCAGTTTACTGAATCGGAAATGCTGTTGCGTATTTTGGAAGATGAACCGGAAGGCAAAAAACGAATTGTGTTGGATCTGACCAATTTGACCTTAATTCATAATGTCGGTGCCCGGATGTTATTTGAAGGTGTGGCCCGTTTGAAGAAGGATGGCCATCCAGTCGTGGTGGTTGACTCGGAAGGAATTTTAAGTGAAGCCCAGATGAAGGGAAATAAAAGGGTCGTGGTCAAAGAAAAACTGACCAAGTATCTGGAAAAATTTCAATAAATATTTTTCTGTCATCTTGATTGAAAGTAAGGTTTATCATCCTCGCCAGGAAATTAAAAAGTCTCGAGAGTTCGAGGCTTTTTAATTCATGAAAATCTTATTTAATATGTTCAGCAATATCGCTAAAGATCACACCTAACCCATGTGCACCTGCATCAGGATAGCCTAAACTACGATCCCCGACCGTACCGGCACGACCCATACGCGCCACGATGTCTTTGGTAGATTCTGCACCTTTTACAGCCGCCGCTGCACCCAAGACAAAGTTTTCTTTAAACGTCTTGTCGGTATTGGCTGACCAGGAATCTGCACATGGCACTAAGGCATCAATCAGGGTTTTGTCACCCACCACAGCGCCACGACCAAATGAACGCTCACCAGTAGTTTGAATACCTTTCACTGCCGCTTGTAGCATCTCGGCAAAATCTGCCACAGTTAATATCGTTTTACCTTGAATGGCTTTACTTGCTGCACGGAAAGCAGAACCCCAAATAGGCCCTGATGCACCGCCACAGTGTTCCATAATAATCATGGAACTGTTTAGCAAGAATTCATCCATGTGCGGTGCTTGAATCAGGCTTTGCCATTCACGTTTCAGTTGTTTAAAGCCTTTGGCCACACTCATACCAAAATCACCGTCACCTGCATGCGCATCCAGCTCGCAGAATGGCACTTCATTTTTGATAATACAGGCCGCCATCACGTCGACAACATAACGCATGTTTTCAATCGTGAATTGCTCATTCTGAATTTCAGCATGTTCAGCTTGGGTTTCAACTTCGGTATTGGCGGTTTGTTTTGCGGCTGCGTCTTGTGCTGCAAATTCAAATGGTAGAGCAGGCGAGCCATCCAGCTTAAAGGCAGGGGTGTTGGCTTCAGCATCTAAGTAGCCTTTTAGCTCATCATCTACCGCAAGAAGTGATACTGATGCACCGTTCATGTCGATACTGGTCATATAATTGCCAACGAATGTACGGTAAATCTTGATGCCTTTGCGCGCCAAATGTTCGCACACATCGTTATTAAAGACATACAGCTCTTGCATTGGTGTTGAACCAAAGCCGTTCACTAGAACAGCAACTTCAGTCAGATCAGGGCGATCGAGGAACAAGTCATCGATAATACGTTGTGCCAGTTCTTTGGATGGCAGGATTTTTTCACGGCGGATACCCGGTTCGCCGTGGATGCCGACGCCGTATTCCATTTCATCATTCGCTAAGGTGAAGGTGGGCGTGCCTTTGGCAGGAACAGTACATGAAGTGTAGGCGAAACCAAGACTAATCACGTTATCCGCTGCTTTTTGAGCCACAGCTTTGACTTCCGCAAGCTCTAAACCTTTTGATGCTGCTGCACCTGCAATTTTATGTACAAATACAGTACCCGCCACGCCCCGACGGCCGACCGTGTAGAGGCTGTCCTTGACTGCAATATCATCTGCTACTTTTACATAATCGACTTTAATGCCATCTTCGATAGCTAAAGCTGCGCCATTCTGGAAATTCATCATATCGCCAGAATAGTTTTTAATAATCATTAGGACGCCTTTGTCAGTCGCGACTTGCTGCAAGGCTTTATAGACCTGAATTTGTGAAGGAGAGGCGAACACGTCACCACATACGGCAGCGTCCAGCATGCCTTGGCCGACAAAGCCCGCATGAGCAGGTTCATGACCGCTACCACCACCACTGATCAGGGCGACATTTTGGTGTTTTTCTTTTCTGGAAATAATTTTATAAGCTTCATTAAATGCCAGTTCTGGATGTGCCAGGACAAAGCCTTTGCACATTTCGACAACGATGTTTTCAGCACCGTTCATGAGTTTCTTCATTAGAACACCAATAGTCATTGATTTGGGAGATAAATTTATTGGTCTATTATTCATGAAAGTGATGATTTTTGCTGACTTATAAATGTAATAACGAACAATTTTAGAATGATGGGTTAGAAAAGGGGCGGTTTTGATTTATTAAATTACCTCTCCCTAACCCTCTCCTAAAAGGAGAGGGAACTTCCGTTATAAGTAGGAAATCACAAGACACTCCCTTTACTTATGGGAAAGGGCTTGGGGTTAATTAAGCTAAGTCTTTATTTGACTTATTATTGAGAAATTAATTTTCTGTTTCTGTTTCTGTTTCTGTTTCTGTTTCTGTTTCTGTTTCTGTTTCTGTTTCTG
>NZ_KB850094.1:962590-1326545 GCF_000369585.1 Acinetobacter sp. CIP 101934
TTTCTGTTTCTGTTTCTGTTTCTGTTTCTGTTTCTGTTTCTGTTTCTGTTTCTGTTTCTGCATTAATACTTTCTATATAAGATGGTTGTTTACCAAAGATTTCAATAAAGGCTTCATTGAAATGATCAGTTTCACGAAAATTTCTGAAACATGGCCATTCTAGGAAAGAAACTTCACTTATTTCTTCAGATTTACCAGCTTTGACCATATATTTTTTTGCTAGTTCAAAATCTTCTTTGAGCACTGCTGCGCATAGCTGATATGATATTTTGCATGCAGACCAATCTTCTGCATCAAGAATTTTATTAAAATCTTTGCCACTAAACTTATAGGAAATAGCTCGATTTATAACAAAAACCAGTCGTTGTCCCTCGGAGCTCCATTTTTTTAATACATTGCATGCAAAATCTAATAAAATTGATGCTAATTCATACTCCTCATTAATTAATAATTCATATGTAATATCACTTAAACTATCATCTGCTTTTTCAATATCTTTCGGAAATTGTTTTCTCCATAGTACTTGAGTCAATTTCACGGGAATTTCAAAAAGTGTTTTGTAAACAAGCTCGATATATTCTTTATTCGCACGAAGTTTTTTTCCCACTTGAATTTCAGAATCTAGTTTATATTTAGCTGCTCTACATTTTTTTAAATATTGTTCAGAAACTAATCCATTGCAATGTACAAAAAGGTTTCTTCGTTCGGTGAGTTCTATAAAAACTGGCCATGATTCCAACCCTGTTTTTAGAGTTAAATTATATTTACTTTCCATCCAATCAAATTGTTTTGAGTGACTTTCCCTTAATAAATTTTCAACTTCCTGATTTATAATTTTTTCACGAGCTTCTTCAATACTATTTAAAGTACTCAACTCTTCAAATGTTATTGTTTTTTGTTCAGCTTTAAGTAATTCTGGTCTATTTTTTAGAATATAAGTATTCAATTGTCCTAAGAACGAATCATATTCGGAAACAAAGGTTACCAAAAATGATTGTGGTAATATTTCTAATGCTAATTGGGCTTGTTTTCTCTTTTTACTTATACGGCCTATTAAACGAGCATGTTTGAAACTAATTTCAAAACCAGTAGTTCCATCTTCATGTGTAATAGGGTTGCCATATTCTTCTACAGTCTTATTTAGACTGTCATTTGCATTAGTAAAACTTTCAAACGCTGATTTCATTTGAAAAGGAATAATTTCATTTAAGGCTACAATTTTATGTAGATACTCATCAAGTATTTTATGAAGCTCTATGTTTTCCATATTTTTGTATATTAAAGTTATAAATTACTAATATTATAAAATAAAACCCCCTCGCTCGAGGGGATTTTTTCTACTCTAAATTAGAGGAATCTTACACGATAGAATCATCCAGATTTGGCGCTAACCAGCGTTTCGCTTCATCCAGTGTCCAGCCTTTACGCTTCGCATAATCTTCCAGCTGATCGCCAGAGATTTTGCCCACATTAAAGTATTCAGTTTCAGGATTCGCATAGTAGAAACCGCTCACTGATGAAGGTGGCCACATGGCAAAGCTAGAAGTCAGGTAAGTACCCATCTTCTCAGTAGTACCTAACCAGTCAAACAATGGTGCTTTTTCAGAATGTTCTGGACAAGCAGGGTAGCCCGGTGCAGGACGGATGCCGACATACTTCTCTTTGATCAATTCATCATTGTCCAGAGTTTCGTCTGCCTGATAGCCCCAGAACTCTTTACGGATCCGCTGGTGAAGATGCTCTGCAAAGGCTTCGGCAAAACGGTCACCCAAGGCTTGAACCATAATTGCATTATAGTCATCCCCTTTGGCTTTATATTCCTGAGACAGCTCTTCTGCACCAAAGATCGATACAGTAAAGCCACCCAAGTAATCCTGAGCCACACCTTTAGGTGCAATAAAGTCAGCCAATGAGTAATTTGCTTTACCAGTGACTTTGTCAGATTGCTGACGCAAGTGTTCGAAAGTATGCGTTATATTGCCAGCTTCATCAGTCACCGCAACGGTATCCGCTGCGACACGGTTGGCAGGATAGATGCTAAAGGTTGCACGTGCATCGAAACGTTTATTCTCGATGATGTCTTTGAGCATTGCTTGAGCTTGTTCATACAAGTCACGTGCTGCTTCGCCCACCACTTCATCTTCAAGGATTTTCGGGAATTTGCCCGCCAGACTCCAGGAAATAAAGAATGGTGTCCAGTCGAAGTATTCAACCAAGGTTTCTAATGGATAGTTGGTGAAGGTTTCGGAACCAATGAAATTTGGTTTAACGGGTGCATTCTTGTCGAAGTCGATTTTGAAGCCATTTTCAACTGATTCAGCATAAGACAGTTTTGCTGCTTTTGGCTGCTTGTTGGCAAGACGGGTACGGATTTTTTCATAATCCGCGGCATAGTCCGCCATCAATTGTGGTTTCATTTCAGCAGAAAGTAATTGTGTGGTCACACCTACAGCACGAGATGCATCAGCCGTATAGAACACACCATCATTTTGATATTGCGGAGCAATCTTCACCGCAGTATGCGCTTTCGATGTAGTCGCACCACCAATCATCAGTGGAATGTTAAAGCCTTTGCGTTGCATTTCTTTGGCAACAAAGACCATTTCATCCAATGACGGAGTGATCAAACCAGACAAACCGATGATGTCCACTTTCTCATCAATGGCCGTTTGTAGAATCTTCTCACATGGCACCATTACGCCAAGGTCAACGATGTCATAACCGTTACAGCCAAGTACCACGCCCACGATATTTTTACCGATGTCATGTACGTCGCCTTTTACCGTTGCAAGCAAGATTTTACCTTTGGCTTCGCCTTGGGTTTTTTCTGCTTCAATAAACGGGTTGAGCCAAGCCACAGCTTGCTTCATCACACGTGCAGATTTTACCACTTGTGGCAGGAACATTTTACCAGCACCGAACAGGTCGCCGACCACGTTCATACCTGCCATGAGTGGTCCTTCGATCACATCTAAAGGACGTGCAGATTTTAAACGGGCTTCTTCCGTATCCTGATCGATGTAAGTGGTGATGCCTTTTACCAGTGCATACTCAAGACGTTTTTCAACACTTTCATTACGCCATTCAAGGTTTTCTTCGGCTTTTTGTGCGCCTGCTTGACCACGGTATTTTTCAGCAATAGTCAGTAATTTTTCAGTCGCTTCCTGACCGCTTTCACCTTGATTACGGTTCAAGACCACATCTTCAACAGCTTCTTTCAGTTCTGCATCGATATCATCGTAAATCGCAAGCTGACCTGCGTTGACGATCCCCATGGTCAAGCCTTTCTGGATCGCGTGATACAGGAACACTGCATGGATCGCTTCACGAACAGGTTCGTTACCCCGGAATGAGAACGACACGTTGGAGATCCCGCCTGATACCATTGCATTTGGCAGGTTTTGTTTAATCCAGCCTGTTGCTTCAATGAAGTCTACGCCATAGTTATTGTGTTCTTCGATACCGGTTGCCACCGCGAACACGTTCGGGTCAAAGATGATGTCTTCGGATGGGAAGCCGACTTCATTCACCAGCACATCGTAAGAACGCTTACATATTTCTTTTTTGCGTTCAGCAGTATCCGCCTGACCATTTTCATCAAAGGCCATCACGATCACCGCAGCACCATACTGACGGCAGAGGCGGGCACGTTCTACAAACTCGTCATAACCTTCTTTTAAGGAAATCGAGTTAACAACCGCTTTACCTTGCACGCATTTCAAACCTGCTTCAATGATCTCCCATTTTGAAGAATCAAGCATGATTGGCACACGTGAAATATCTGGCTCAGACGCAATCAGATTCAGGAAGTGCACCATTGCACCTTGCGAATCGAGCATGCCTTCATCCATGTTGATGTCGATGATCTGTGCACCGGCTTCAACCTGTTGACGGGCAACGTCTAAAGCTTCTGTGAAGTTTTCTTCTTTAATTAAACGAAGGAACTTTTTAGAACCAGTCACGTTGGTACGTTCACCGACGTTTACAAAGAGTGAATCTTTGGTGATGTTAAATGGCTCTAAACCACTTAAACGGCACGCAGATTCAATTTCAGGAATCTGACGTGGCGCAATACCTTCAACTGCTTGTGCAATCGCGCGGATATGATCCGGCGTCGTACCACAGCAACCACCGGTGATATTGATCAAGCCGCTTTCAGCAAATTCTTTGATGAAAGCAGCCGTTTCTTCAGGGGTTTCATCATAACCACCAAACGCATTTGGCAAGCCTGCATTAGGATGTGCAGAAACAAAGGTGTCGGCAACGTCAGACACGGTTTTTACGTGTGGACGCATGGCATCTGCACCCAGCGCACAGTTAAAACCGATTGAAATCGGTTCTGCATGGCGCATTGAATTCCAGAACGCTTCAGCGGTTTGACCGGTCAATGTACGGCCTGATGCATCGGTAATTGTGCCTGAAATCATAATTGGCAATTCATAACCAATTTCTTTAAAGACTTCTTTCACCGCAAAGATCGCAGCTTTAGCATTCAAGGTATCAAATACCGTTTCGATCAGGATGATGTCTGCACCACCTTCAATCAATGCTTTGGTCGATTCGATATAGTCGACTTTTAATGCATCAAAAGTGATGTTACGAAACGCCGGGTCATTTACGTTTGGTGAAATAGAGGTGGTACGTGAGGTTGGACCAATTACACCTGCCACAAAACGTGGTTTTTCAGGGGTTGAGTATTTCGCGCAGGCCTCTTTGGCAATACGCGCTGCTTCACGGTTAATTTCCGGAACCAGATCTTCCATGTGGTAATCCGACATTGAAACACGGGTACCGTTAAAGGTATTGGTTTCAATAATGTCAGCGCCCGCTTCAAGATACGCTTCATGGATACCTTGAATAATGTGTGGTTGTGTTAAAACCAGAAGGTCGTTATTGCCTTTAAGGTCATATGCCCAATCAGCAAAACGCTCACCCCGATAATCGGCTTCTTCCAATTTATGGCGTTGGATCATGGTACCCATCGCACCATCGATAATTAAAATTCTTTTGGCAAGAAGTTCTTTCAGGGTGGCAAGTGTGGACATTCAGACTTTCTCAGTAAGCATCAAAAACGGCAATAATCTTAACAGATTAGTGCGCAGTTTTCTGTAGCCATTATTCAGAATGCTGGATATGACTGATATGAAAATCTGATAAGCAAATTGAACTGTGCATAGAAAGCTGAAAACAGATAGAAAACAGAAAGCTCGAAGTCAGTTATGGAGGAATTTGACCGAAAATAAAATATAAATGAGTTTCATGAAAGTGTCATATGACTGGGGCAATATAGAGTCAACTGTGACAGGCTCAGGAAGATGACAGTTCTGAGAAAATGTTCAAATTTATTGCAAAACATGAATGAAGTTGAGTGGATAAGCGGTTTTTATTTAAATAAATTGTTGATTTTTATTTTTTAATTTTAATATTGATAGTATGTGGCTTTAGGATGAACGGCAGCAAGAAAGTCTAAAAAATTGGTCTATATGACGGCGCTTTGTCATATAATTGTCACAATTAAACTGAACAATATGGGGATTCTTGAATCCTCTATTCCTGCTTGCATGAATTCTAATCAAACTCCCTCAGGTTCAGCCCATCAGTCGCCTTCACATAAGTCGACTAATGTTCATGTGCCAACACCGAAATTTTTTATGCCGGTGTTTCTGACTGTAATTATATCTACGCTGATTTATATCGGCTTTCAGTTGACTTCAGATCTGGCGCATGTTCCAGCAATCGGTCTGTATTCGATGATTCTTTTAGCCACAGCGCTATTTATTGCGCTAGGCTTTGAATTCGTCAATGGTTTCCACGATACAGCCAACGCGGTTGCCACCGTAATCTATACCAACGCATTGTCTGCACCGGTTGCAGTCATGTGGGCAGGTTTCTGTAATTTCCTTGGGGTAATGGTGGCCAGTGGTGCCGTTGCTTACGGGATCATTGCATTACTTCCTGTTGAACTGATTATGAACGTGGGTACAGGTGCCGGTTTTGCCATGGTCTTTGCCATGTTGATCGCCGCGATTCTCTGGAATCTGGGCACCTGGTTCCTGGGTATTCCTGCTTCTAGTTCACATACCCTGATTGGTTCGATTCTGGGTGTGGGCATTATGAACTATCTGCTCAATGCAGGTGGCGGTGCTTCCGGTGTGGACATGGAACAGGTGATGAAAGTCGGGAAGGCACTTTTATTTTCGCCTTTGATCGGTTTTGCTTTTGCTGCAATCTTGTTCTTGCTGGTGAAAAAAATCTTCAGAAAGCAGCTAGAGCTGTTTAAGCCACCTGAAGGTAACAAGCCACCACCACCACTGATTCGTGCCATTCTGATTTTTACCTGTACTGGTGTAAGCTTTGCCCATGGTTCAAATGATGGTCAAAAAGGTATGGGCCTGATCATGCTGATCTTGATCGGTTGTGTACCTTTGGCATACTCGTTAAACAAGAATCTTGATGCACAGCATATCCAGTCTTTCGGTCAATTATCTGCTCAAACTGCTGATGTGATCTATCCACAGCATGATGATATTCCGGATGAACAGGCACGTGCCGTAATTACCAAATATATTCAGACTAAAGAGTTAAATGCTGAAGTTGTACCAGCATTGGCAAGCTTAACGGATCATTTGGGTGAAAAAGTCGGTTCATACACGAACATTAAAGATGTGCCTGAGGCGCAAGTTTCAGAATTCCGTAATGACATGTACTTGAGCACCACAGCATTTAAACGCTTGGATAAAGCAGAAGCTTTGCCTGCGATGACTGCTGCACAGGAAAAAACAGTTGACGAATATCGTGATAACCTGGATTCATTCCTGCAATACATCCCGACTTGGGTAAAAGTGGCGGTTGCTTTGGCACTTGGTCTAGGTACCATGGTGGGCTGGAAACGTATTGTAGTGACTGTAGGTGAGCGTATTGGTAAACAACATATGACTTATGGTCAGGGGATGTCTGCCGAGCTGGTAGCCATGACTACAATTGCTGCTGCAGACGGTTTCGGTATGCCGGTATCAACGACTCATGTCCTGAACTCTGCGGTTGCAGGTACGATGGTAGCGAACAAGTCTGGCCTGAACTTCCAGATGGTGAAAACGATTCTGTCTGCCTGGGTGTTCACACTGCCAGCAACGATCTGTCTGTCAGGTGGTTTGTACTGGGTACTGTTAAAAGTTTTCTAAGAAAATTTGATGTAAAAAAAACGCTGCCGAGGCAGCGTTTTTTATGACGTTTTGAAAAGTTTAAAAATCGAAAGGTTTTAAATTATGATGAAGGCGACAGGGATGTCGCCGTTAGGTTGTCTTGCGTAATTTTTTAAAGCAATGCTTAAAAAATTACTCAGGATATATCATCAGCCTAACAAAAGATTTTTGTTACCTTGTGAAGACATGCTTCTCATATTTCAAAAGTAAAGAAAAAAAGAATGTATAGAATGGATCAACTTCAATTTTCTTTAAAGTCCATTCATAAAAATTTGAAAGATTCAAAGCCTATATTGACCTCTTCCTTGCGCAGCAGTGCTGCTCATCTCCTAGGAGGAAAAAGAACTTTCAATTTACTTCTTCAACTTACCTAACAATCCTTTCGGCAACTTATCCGTCGCAAAACCATACAGCGCAGCAAATGGCAGTGCAGTACGTGCCAGATAAGCCACTCGCCATAAACCACCATGATTTGCACCGGACATCATCAGCTCAAGTGGATGATTCAGTTTTACATCTGGATTAGCAACAGACTCCGGATTACGCAGATCATGAATCCATAAGGCTGCCATAATCGCATTGGTAGTTTCTGGTGCAAAAGCTTCGACATCAAACAGGCTGGCACCATTAAACGCAGCTTTAAGCAGCGGATTCTTGGTTACAGAATAAGTGGTTGTAGAAGGTGCGATATTAATACTGACACGTTGGCCATTGGCACGTGCCAGTGTCGCACGCCACTGCTGGATACGTTTTGCCAGCGCATAGTTCGGGCCTTGTTCAACCACCAAGCAGTCACATATGCCATAGGATTGATCAGCAACTTTGAATAAATCTTGTGCATTTTTCTTAAAGAAATGTTTGCGTGAGATTAGCGAAATACCTTTGGTCAAAGTACTTTCCAGTTTAGACAGTTGCTGGTATTTGCTTTGTGATGCTTGAACCACTTCTTCTGGCACGGCATAGACATCAGTTGGCGTACACATATACATCAGACTGGTATTGGCTTTCTGCTCGCTAACGTGTTTCATGATTGCATCCATTGCCATGGAAACACGCACATGTTTTTCACCATCCAGATAGGCGATTGCTGCCAGATCCAGGTTTTGCTCGAACTGAATCAGCCATTGGGCAATTTCTGGAATTTGCGTCAACAGGTTGGCACCGAGCTTTTCTTTTAGAACTTCAATTGAGGTATCCGCTGGCAGAGTTTCAGCTGAAGGCGCATATAAAGTAGCATTACCTTCACTTACTGTATCCAGAATCTTGCTCCAGACACGGGTATTTGGCAGGTCAATTGCCACGATATTGGCTTTCCATTTAGATAACCAGGTCAGTGGACCCGCTTCAGAAGCAGCACCGAACAGCACCGTGGTACGATCTGACAGATCAAACCATTCCGGGTGAGCAATACATTCACGCAGGGCATGGGCATGACTTGGCTCGACGATACCACGTTCTTCCCATAGTTGGATCTGGTCCAGTAGGGCTTGTCCCTGCAATTTTTTACCATGATAAGGCACATACCATTCAGGAGCTTTTTCAGACTGACCTTTCAGCTGAAAGGTACTCAGGTTTTGCGCAGGTAAAGACATTACATCTTTGAGTAGATGCTTCTGGCCATCACGGTAATATTCAAAACTGGCATGCGCTGTTTTCAGACCTTGTTGGGCAATATTCAGTGCTGCACCTGGAGAGCGCAGGCCGTCTTCAACCAGATGTTTAAAATGAACCGGATATTGCTTACGCCAGTTTTTTTCCTGTTGAGCTGCGCTGGCATGTACAGGATCAACAGCGTTTAAGGCTTCAGAAATGATAGTGCGGCCAATTTTTGAAGTGCTAGGTTTTTGTTGTGAAGCAGAAATAGGGAATTGAAGACCGTCTGGGGAATTGGACATGCAAAATATCTCGCGATTTACAGCAATTAATATACAGATGTATACATTATCACTGCAAAATCCACTCCAAGGTTGGCAATATATGACATCCTGACTTTTAAAATTATTACGAGATGTTTCGAAATAAAAGGAAGCATATGGCTTCCTTATCATCACTCGTTTAAAAAACTAATTCTCAGTACCCTTCATGAATGAAAGAATCTAGAAGGGAAGTTGAGCCAGTTTATTTAGGAAGTGTGGAATAAGTCGAGGTTCCAGGATAATGGTCATAACCACACCATAAGCCGCCCCCCAAAGATGAGCACTGTGATTGATATTGCTGTTCCCGCGTTTGCCAGACCAGACACTATAAGCGACATAAAGCACTGCAAAAATAATGGCCGGCACAGGAATAAAAAACACGAAAATCAGTTTCCATGGCTCAAACAGAATATAGGCAAATAATACTGCTGATACTGCACCCGAGGCACCCAGACTTGCCCAGCGTGGATTATTTTTATTTTGCAGATAACTCGGAATAATGGCTGCAATCAGACCACCCAGATAGAACAGGACAAAGCCCAGATCATAAAGATACTGGCGATAAAAGCTCTCGATAATACTGCCAAAGAAGAACAGCGTAATCATATTGAACAGTAGATGTGTGCCATCTGCATGAATAAAGCCATGCGAAATAAAACGGTCATATTGACCACGTTGAATTGCTGGTGGCCAGAAAATCAAACGGTTCATGACCTGCTCTTTGGAAAAGGCAATAAAAGAGATGATGCAGGTAATCAGAATAAGGGTAACGGTATGATTAAAGGGTAAATGCAGCATAGACGGCAGTTCTAATTCTGAAGTAGTGATCCCTAATCTTGCCATTATTCTGACATTTAGGTAGTACTTTTATAATAAATCCGACAATTTTAGTTGAAATTTTAAATTTACCCCGCATCTTCAGTTAAAATGGCAGCTTCAGCTTGAGGAAATTATTGTTATGTCGACTGAGAACAGCAGCACTGCAGTTACAGAAGAAATTCCAAATCTATTGATTACACCGACTGCACAAGAGTATTTAAAGGATCTACTGGAAAAGCAAAATACACCAGGTATTGGTGTACGCGTTTTCGTGGAAAATCCGGGTACACCGCGCGCTGAATGTTGCATGGCTTATAGTGCACCAGATGAAGTTGTACCGACAGATTACAAACAGGATTATCCAGAATTCCCTGCGTACATCGATACTCCATCTATTCCTTATTTGCTTGATGCAGTAATTGATTACAACAAAGACCGTTTTGGTGGTCAGCTGACTTTCCGTGCACCAAACTCTAAAGTGCCACGTGTAGGTCCTGATGCCTCGGTAGAAGAGCGTATCACTTACGTGCTTCAGTCAGAAATTAATCCAGGTCTGGCAGGTCATGGTGGTAACTGTGCATTGGTTGAAGTGGTTGAAGATCCTGAACACGGTTTGACTGCTGTACTTAAATTTGGCGGCGGCTGTCAGGGCTGTTCAGCAATTGACGTGACTTTGAAACAAGGCGTTGAAACAACTTTGAAACAGCACGTTCCTGAGCTTGCACGTGTGGTTGACCAGACTGACCATAGTCAGGCTGAAGGTGCATACTTCAAGTAAGTAGCAAATAAAAGTTAGCTTATAAAAAAGGCCTCAAATAATTGAGGTCTTTTTTTATCTGCAATTAATAATGATAATAATTATCAATAGTAATTGTGTTTAGAGTAACATTTGATACAATGCGTCACAATTCCATCAATATTTCTTCATAAATCTACTTCTGGGGCGTAAATAGAGTATGAACACACCGTTTTTGAAATCGACGTTAGCTTTTGCAATCGGCTCGGCAATGGCGGGCAATACATTTGCAGTAGAAGTTGGTGCTCCACAAGTTGAAGCTGCGAAACTGCAAACGATTGTGGTAACTGCAACAGGTTATGAACAAGACCTGGCTAAAGCACCTGCATCCATTACGGTCATTGATCGTGAAGAATTAGAAAAGCGTGAATATAACGACATTACCGATGTATTGCGTAATACGCCAGGGGTCGTAGTTTCAGGTGCAGGTTCTGCACAGACCATCAGTATTCGTGGCATGAGCTCAAATTACACCTTGTTTCTAGTAGATGGTAAGCGTCAATATGGTAAAGATGTAAACCCAAATGGTGATGACGGTGGTTTTGAAAAAAATATCCTGCCACCAATTGCCGCAATTGAACGTATTGAAATTATCCGTGGTCCAGCATCAACTCTTTATGGCACAGACGCCATGGGGCGGGGTAGTCAATATCATTACCAAAAAAGTGTCTGATGAATGGTCTGGCAATATTGAGTTAGGGACCATCATTCAGGATAGTAACCGCTCAGGTGATATCAAAAATGGTTCTGTATATCTTGTCGGTCCTTTAATTGCAGATAAGCTTGGCTTGCAACTGGCAGTCAATAAGCAGGAACGTAATGAAGATCGTTATATTGGCGGCTTCCGTGGCACCGAGCGTGAAAGCTTAAACTCGCGTTTGACCTATGCGATTAATGATGATCATGATGTACAAGTTGAAGCCAATTTTGTGCAACAGGAATCTACGACTTCAGTCGGTAAAACGGTAGCACCCGCTCAAGGTGCTGCAGATTCGTTTTCGCGCAATTATCGTAATGTTTATTCAGTAACTCATAATGGCCGTTATAACGATAACTTGGACAGTTCATCATATATTCAATATGAAAATTCAAAAAATCCGGATCGAGGCAATACGGAACTGGGTACCAAAGGAATTACCTTAGATACCTGGACTGCTAACAGTCAATGGAATTTGTTGTTGGGTGACCATACTTTATCATTTGGTGGATATTTTAAAGATGAAAAGCTCGAAGATAAAGCCACTAACCGTAATCCGAATTCACCTGAGTTTAGTGAATTGACGCGCTGGTCTGCTGCAGCGTTCTTGGAAGATACCTGGAGCATGACAGATCGTTTCGATTTAACAGCCGGCTTACGTTATGACCATGATGAAAACTATAGTGGTCATTTATCACCACGTCTGTATGGGGTGTACGCTGTAAATGATAATTTTGTTGTAAAAGGCGGTGTAGCTACAGGTTATAAACAACCTGATATTCGTGCAGCCACTGAAGGTTTCTATAGTGTTACCGGTGGTAGCGGTTCACCATTACCAACAGGGCGTGGCATCATTCGTGCGAATCCGGATTTAGAACCTGAATCGAGTCTATCTACTGAACTGGGCTTCAACTGGAAAAATGATTATATCAGTACTTCTATTACCGGCTTTATCACTAAATATGAAGACCGTATTACCGAAGTGCGTGCCTGTGAAACCGATACCGATGGTACAACGACAAACCGAAATAACTGGCAAAACTGGACATGTTTCGAAGGAGACACGCCGTTTTACTTCATCAGTGAGCGTATTAACGTGGATGAAGCAGAAATTCGTGGTGTGGAAGCTACTTTAGAAGCTACTTTAAATGACTATACGACATTAACTGCAAATTATACTTATACAGATTCCGAGTTTAAGTCGGGTGATTTTAAAGGTCAGCCACTGAACCAGATGCCAGAACATATGTTCAATATCGGGGTAGATTATGAATTAAGCGATGCATTAAATGTATGGAGCCGCTTGCACCATCGTTCTGAAACATCTGCTTACCTGAGTCGTACCTCTATAGCCCAGCCGAATCCAGGCTATCAATTTATAGACCTTGGTTTTAACTACAAATTTAGCCCGAGCCTGACAGGTAAATTTGGGGTCTATAATCTGCTGGATGAAAAAGCAGAAGATATTGATGGTGACCAATTATTAGATGGTCGTCGTTACGGTATCAGCTTAAATGCAAAATTCTAAATCTGTGAGTATAAAAAAAGCCGCTTCAAGCGGCTTTTTTTATACTTCAATCTTTAAAATATTCAGTGTACTTTCGGAATAATAAAACTGTTCCAGATATTGGCGCGCACGTTCACGTAAATGACCTTGTGAAATCATCTGCTGAATAATCGGTGTCAGCAAGGAATTCAGTTCATGCTGAATCAGCGACTCATCGATATTCAGATCACGAAGTAGCAGATCAAAAGTGTGCTCCTGATTACGGACATACCAGGCGTGCACGCCATCCTGTATCTGCTGTTGCAGATAATCGGTCTGGCGCATGTGATCCCAGATTTCATGGCCCAAATTCACAGTCTGGGTCAGATCTTGTACTTCAATATAATTCTTTAATACGGACAGAGGCATGTCTTTGATTTTATGCCAGAGATTCGCTTGAAAATGATAGAGTTTTTCATCATCAAAATGCTGGTTCAGGATATTTTCACTCAACTGGCCAAGCTTGAGAATATTCTTTTGCAAGTATTTGGCAATGGTATTGTCCAGACTGGTATCAGTCACATTTTCCAGTACAGATTTGCCCATTTTCATAAAGCGGGAAACGCCCGGTACACTCTTGGCAATCACCGAATTATCCAGATAATCCTGAATTGAATGTTGGATCAATTGGCTGATCATGGCAGAGAAGGCCGGATTATTCACCACTTTCTTGATCAGGCGCTGACGATGACCACTTTTACTTGCGACATACTGAGCAATCTTATCAATGGTCAGTACAGGAATCACATCGGCAATCTTGGTATTGTCATTTGCAGGGTGGACCAGAGCAAAACGGATATGTTCTGCAATTTGTTCAATCAAAAAAGAGCTGGCTGCTGTGCCTAATATTTGTTTTTGCAATAGCAGGTTAATTTGCATTGGACTCCACAGATCTTTCAGGGTCTGTTTGCGGAACCAGAGATAAAAAGTCTGAAACTCATTTTGAATCGTTTCAGATTGAGCAAATGACTGATCTAGAAAGTCAAGCTGAGCTTCGATCAATTGCTCAATCATCGGGTGTTTCTGCATATTGATTCTAAAAGTTAATTTAAAGGGATGAGTTTATCAGCAAGTGGATTTTTTAGGGTCTGTGTCTTTGCAAGAAAAGGTAAATAATACTGTGCAACCTGTCTTTCTGCTTCAAGAATCGGTATATGACCAACATTGTTCAGAATCACTGGTGTTTCGGCACGTTTAAATAAGGAGTGCAGCTCTTTAGCCACTTCAACATTAATAATACGATCCTGCTTACCCCATAAAATCAGCGTTGGTGCTTCTACAGTACGGGTCAAACGAGCAAATGTTTCCGGGGTATAGATCCGGCTCAGCATGACAATTTGATCAATAGCTTTGCTGGTCTGCTCGGAACGGGAAATCAGCAGTTTTTCCTGGGCGTGTTTTAACTGATCTGAGAGAGCAGGCGGATGCTGCATCAGTTTATGACTGACATCTTCCAGATCTCCCGGTTTGCTTACAATCAGGTTCTTTAAAGCATATGGATCACGGGTATAGCGCGTATTGGCGTTTTTATAGATTCCGGCACTATTCAGTAAGAACAGGCTTTGCGTATCGAAAGGATATTGAGAAGCATAAACTGTGGCAATCGACCCCCCTAGAGAATGTCCAGCAACATGCAGATTCTCATCGACATCCAAAGCTTCCAGAAAGATACGCAGTTGAGAGGTTACATTCGGTACTGAGAAATCAAAATCTGCGGGTGTACGGGTGTCACCATTATTGGGTAAATCTGGAACGATCACATGATAATAAGGCGTAAGAAACCGTGCGACACGATTCCAGTCGTCTTTGGTGCCCGCCAGACCATGAATCAGTAAAATAGAGGGTTTATTGACATTCCCGCCCTCGTTATAGCTCCAGGAAATATGACCGACTTTCAGCGTTTTGCTTTTCAGACCCGCCTGTAGCCGTTCCTGAACCAGATACTGGCTAAGAATATTATTGCCTGGCTGAGCACGCGTAGGAAAACTGACTTGGGCCTGACTTAGTGTGCTGAAGCTTGGGGCTAATATTAGGGTCATGGCGCAGAGTAATTTTGAGCGCTTTATTAATTTTCTTATCATGGCGTCACATTCCTTGTCTTGCATCCAGTGTACTGTTCAAAACAGTTTTATCCTGAAGCAAATCCACCTTGTTCGGATAAAATTATAGAGTTATTTCTATTGTAAATAATTGTGAAGTAATGTCACCAATAAGTTATTCACATAAGTGAAAAAAATCAGTTTTCATGTGAACTCTGATCATAAATTGAAATATTAGTGTGATGCAGGTCTACTGATAGAAATTTAGACAAGCTGATTTTTTGCAAGTGACATTCATAAATCAGAGGATTAAAATATTGCAACTTAAAACAACGGTGGTAAACACGAATGCTCACAGCTCAGGAAGCTATAGAACGTCTTAAAAAGGGTAACCAACGCTTTGTCAACGGTGAAACGCAGCATTTAAAATTATTATCGCATCAGCAACGTGCTGAAATGGCAGAAAGTCAGGAACCATTTGCTATTGTTTTAGGATGTTCAGATTCACGTGTGCCAGCAGAAATGGTATTTGACCAAGGTCTGGGTGATCTGTTTGTCATTCGCGTAGCAGGGAATATTGTCGCGCCGTCTCAGGTTGGTAGTGTTGAGTTTGCTGCAGAAAGCTTTGGTTGTCCTGTAGTCATTGTTTTGGGTCATACACATTGTGGCGCAATTCATTCTACGATTGAAGCACTGACCAATCCGGCAACTCCGCCATCTGCAAATCTGATGTCAATTGTTAACCGTGTACGTCCATCAGTTGAAATTCTGATGCAGACTGAACTGAAGGATGACCTGAACAAACTGTCTAAGCATGCAGTACGTTCGAATGTATTTGCTTCTGTGAACCAGTTACGTCATGGTTCAGCAGTACTGGAAAATCTCATTGCACAAGGCAAATTACTGGTGGTGGGTGCTGAATACTCACTGGAAACTGGTGAAGTCACCTTTTTTGATTTCTAATTTGAATTTTAAGAATGAATGATATTAAAGGCGCCTTAGAGGGCGCCTTTAATATATGGATAAGCATTATTTAACAGGATGCTTTGTGCCTTGGCATTTGGATGTACCAGATCCTGTTGCATCAAGTTTTTATTTCCTGCCACCCCATTCAAAAAGAATGGTAACAATTTCACTTTATATTGCTGGCTCACCACCTTGTAATTATTTTCAAAAGCTTTTGTATAACTTTGACCATAATTTGGCGGCATTTTCATGCCAAAAAGAATGACTTTTGCTTTGGCTTTTTGACTTTGCTGAACCAGATTTGCCAGATTTTTCTGAATCATCTGTGGCGGCTGACCACGTAGGCCATCATTGCCACCCAGTTCAATCACGACAATATGTGGCTTGTGGGTCTGGAGCAGTTTAGGCAGACGTGCCAGTGCACCGCTGGTGGTTTCACCGCTCACACTTGCATTGACCACTTTATGCTGTTTCGGATACTGTTGGTTTAAACGTTTTTGCAACAGATTGACCCAACCCTGTTCAGGTTGAATACCATAACCCGCACTTAAGCTGTCACCCAGAATCATAATGGTCTTTGCTGAAACCAGCACCGGCATCAGGCACAGGCCAAACAGTGCTAAGCTGCGGAATAGATAAGACTTTAGAATTTGAATATTCAGATGCATAGGAAAAGTATGATTCAAGATCGCCAGAAAGCTACCATCATGCCACAGCCAATAATTTCTGCTCAACAATTGACACAAAAGATACAACTATCACAAAAACAGTTGACGATTTTTGAGGACCTCAATCTGGAGATTCTGGCTGGAGAACAGGTAGCGATTACCGGACGATCCGGCTCTGGGAAATCCACCTTACTGGGCATACTGGCAACCCTGGATCAGGCCAGTTCAGGTCAGTTACAGGTCTGTGGCGAATCCATTACTGAAATGAATGAAGAACAGCGAGCCAAGGTCAGACTGGAAAATATCGGTTTTGTATTTCAGTCTTTTCAGCTGTTGCCACATCTGACTGCATTAGAAAATGTGATGTTGCCCTTACGTTTACAGCCAAACTTCAATTATGCCGCAGCCGAACAAAAAGCGTTGAATCTGTTGCAAAGAGTAGGGCTGGACCGTCAGGCCCAGCAAACCCCTAAAGTGCTTTCTGGCGGGGAACAGCAACGTGTTGCGATTGCCCGTGCTTTGGTGAGTGAGCCAAAAATCATTTTTGCTGATGAACCGACTGGAAATCTGGATGGGGAGACCGCCAAGGAAATTGAACAGCTGTTATTTCAGTTAAACCATGAATTGGGTACCACTTTAATTCTCGTGACCCATGACCAGAAACTGGCACAACTGTGCCAGCGTCATTTTGAGTTAAGCAATGGTCAGTTGACTAAACATGTGAATGGAGGATGATATGAACCTCTTCCGTCCTTTACTGACTCAAAGTTTTAAGACTACGGGCATTTATCTGCTGATTATTGCATTGACCCTGGCAATTAGCGCGACCACAGCGCTTAAGTTCAGTAATGAGCAGATTCAGAATGCCGTGGCATTGCAAGCTGCGGAAATGTTGGCTGGAGATCTGCTACTCAGTAATAACGAGCCAATCGAAGATGCCTGGCGAGAAAAGGCTGATCAGCTGGGTTTGCAGCAATCGGAGGTTACTGTATTTGGCAGCATGGCACATACCAATGACGAATTTGTCATGGTCAATGTCAAAGCGATTGATACTGCTTTTCCTTTACGCGGTGAGCTAAGAGTCAAACCTGAAGCTAAACAATTAAAACCGGGTGAAATCTGGCTCAGTCAGCGTGCCATGGATCTGCTTAAAGTTAAAGTGGGGGATCAGGTTAATATTGCCGATGCCTCATTCAAGATTACTGCCGTGATTGACTATGACTCTAATCAGGAATTAGGCTTCTCAGGTTTCTCACCGACCGTAATTATCTCTCAGGCAGATGTGGCACGAACCAATGCGATTCAGGTTGGTAGCCGGATTGATTATCGCCTGCTCATGGCAGGTGATCCGGACAGTATTCAAACCTATCAAAAAGACTTTAAGAAGATTGTTAAACCGGGTGTGGGTACAGAAGCTGAGGAACAACAGTTTGAGGAGCAGAATAGTCTGCGTCTAAGAAATGCCAGTGAAAGCAATACCCGTTTGATGAAGCCGATTGCTAATCTGGATACCTTTTTACAGTTGGCAAATATTTTGACCATCTTGCTTTGTGGTATCGCGATTGCCTTAACCGCACAGCGCTATGTACAGCAGAATCAGGATCATATTGCGTTAATGCGTTGTATCGGCGCGACG
Source organism: Acinetobacter sp. CIP 101934 (assembly GCF_000369585.1). NCBI lineage: Bacteria > Pseudomonadati > Pseudomonadota > Gammaproteobacteria > Moraxellales > Moraxellaceae > Acinetobacter > Acinetobacter sp. CIP 101934. Next base: position 980,876 of record NZ_KB850094.1, read on the forward strand.
AAACAGCAAATTCTGGCGGCTTATCTGGCATTACTTGGACTGGTACTGGCAATCGCAATGCTCATAGGCACCATTGTTGGCATCAGTTTAGGTTATGCTTTGCTGCAACTCATGTTACAGCTGATTCCACATCTGCAGCTGCAATTCTCGGCAATGGCGATGCTCTCAGGTCCATTACCGATTGCGATGCTGACTAGTGCTGTGGTATTGCTTGGTTTTGTGCTGCCAAGTTTGTGGCAACTACTCAATACTGCACCGATCCGGGTTATCCGTCAGGAAGAAAAATCCGTACATTCCATGTTGTGGATGCTGGTGAGTGGGACACTGAGCCTGATTATTTTCAGTGTGGTGCTCACCGAGAATATTGTATTAACGGCTTGGGTAATTGGTGCCATTATTCTGCTTTGCGCTGTGCTGTATCTCACCGTATGGGGCTTGCTGAAAGTCCTGCGTAATACAAAATCCCGGATTTCTGCTTATGTACGGACACCGTATCAGACTGCATTACAGATCACCGCTTTGGCACTGGGCCTGAGTCTGATTACTGTATTAGCCGTATTGCGTACCGATCTGCTGGAACGCTGGCAACAGCAGTTACCAGAAGGTACACCGAACCAGTTTGTCTATGGCTTGCCGCCTTTTGAGATGCCACAGTTGAGGGCTGAGTTAGAGCAAAATGGCTGGAACAGTACGCCGCTATATCCGAATATTCGTGGCCGTCTGATTGCCAAAAATGATCAGCCATTTGCTGCAGAGTTAGTCAAAAAGAGTAATACACTACGCCGTGAACTGAACCTGACCCAAACCGATCAGTATCCACAAGATAATGTGATTTTAACTGGCGAAGCGCAATTGAAACAGCCGGGAGAAGTTTCGGTTGAAGCCACGACTGCGGAAGAGCTGGGAATCAGGATTGGAGATAAGCTGACGTTTAGCTTACCTGAGGGACCACTGGAAGCCAAAGTAGTGAATCTACGTAGTGTGGAGTGGGAAAGCTTTAGTCCGAATTTCTTCTTTATCTTTACTCCGAATACCATGGATGCCAATGCCGGTAGTTATCTGGGCAGTTTCTATGTACCGGAACAGGAACGACCAAAACTGGTTCAGTTGATCCAGCAGTTTTCTAATACGGTCTTTATCGATGTCAGCCTGATTCTGAACGAGATCAAACGTATTGTGAATGTACTGGTGCAGATCGTGACGATCCTGGCCTTACTGGTGAGTGTAGCAGGGATACTGGTTCTGATTGCCTGTCTGAATCTGCTCATGGATGAACGCAAACGAGAGGTGGCTTTACTTCGCTCATTCGGAAGTTCCAAACAGAAACTGAAAACCATGCTTAGTCTGGAAATTGGTTTTATTGGTCTATGTGCCGGAATTGTATCTTGCCTGTTTGCCGAAGTGATTAGCGCCGTTGCCAGTTACCGAATGGAATTACCGATTCAGCCACACTGGGAAATCTGGATGATTCTACCGATCTTTATGACTTTACTCTGTGCGCTGATTGGTCGTTATCGACTGAGTTATCTGAGTGATATTCCACCGCTGCAAAGTTTGCGCGAACTGAATCAATAAAAATTGAAGATGCGTCAGTTACAGTTTTAACTGCTGACGCATCATCTCCAGAATCTCCTGCCAGAGTGGCTTAATAGGATCAATCAGGATCAAGTTATATTGATAAAGCCCATAGCAGGCTGCTAAAGCAGCTATGAGTGCGATGAATTGAATAAAACCTGCGCGTTGCAGCTTTTGCCCGGCATACCAGAGTACAGCCAGCACAGCGCCCATAATCATGCCACCAATATGTGCAGCATTGTTAATGCCAGCAATCATAAACCCCATAAACAGGTTAATCCCCATCACCATCAGCAGGGTTTTTTTATCTAAAATAAAGCGCTGACGTGGAAGAACTGGCAGAATCGACAAGATTGTCAGTGCACCGCCCAGGCCCATGACAGCACCCGATGCACCAGCACTTACGCTTGGTAAAAGTCCTGGATTGGCGACCCCACCTTCAATTAAGCCATAACTATCCTGAATATTCATATAACCGCTGAACAGACTGCCCATCAGCCCAGCACAAAGATAGAGGCCAACAAAATACCAGCGCCCAAATAGCTGTTCTGCCACGCTTCCAAAAATATAAAGCGCCCACATGTTTAACATTAAGTGAATCAGGCCAAAATGAAAAAACATGCTGCTGAATACGCGAATGGGTTCCGCGAGATAAGTCAAAGGTGCATAATCAGCACCCCAGCGGATGGCATCTTGCGTACTTGGATGGCTGGCATCTGTGCCAGTAAAAATCTGCCAGGCAAACAATCCGACATTCACTGCAATCAATACCGCAGTAAACCACCAGGTGTGGACGTCCAGTTTACGGTGAATGGAAGGAGGTGCGTATTCAGACATGCTATTCTTGCGCTGTATGAGATATTTCAAATAAGCTTAACACGAAAAAATAACATCTTCAGGAGTAACCCACTGACATGAAAGCTTTTCTAATCCGAATATTCTTGCTGCTGTTCAGTGTGGTTTTATGTATTCAGCTCTGGATCTTTGCCAGCCTGGCCTGGTGGCGTTTTAATCCGGTCAATACCACGATGATGATGCGGATCGATTATTGGACTGAACCCTCCAAGCCCATTCAACACCAATGGCGTCCTTATGATGAGATCAGTACCAATCTGAAAAAAGCAGTGGTGACTGCGGAAGATGGAAAATTTGTGCATCATCATGGTTTTGACTGGGATGGGATTCAAACAGCTTTAAGCCGTAATAAAGAGCAGGGTAAAGTTGTTGCGGGGGGATCTACCATTTCCCAGCAGCTGGCAAAAAATCTGTTCCTGTTCAACAAACGTTCTTTCCTGCGTAAAGGTCAGGAAGCGGTTGCCACCTGGATGATGGAACGCATGTGGTCGAAAGAGCGTATTCTTGAAGTGTATTTAAACTCGATTGAGTTTGGTCATCATATTTACGGGGTGGAAGCGGCCGCCAAACATTATTTTGGTAAAACTTCAGAAAGTCTGACCAGAGAAGAGGCAATTTTCTTAGCGGCAATTTTGACCAATCCAAAATATTTTGAAGAAAATCGCAATGCTTCTGCTTTAAAAGCACGTAAACGCATGATTCAACGTTATATGCGCTATGCAGAATTACCCTGACAGTAAAAAATCGTTATAAAAAAATTGCCATAAAGCCCGAGAATTCGGGCTTTTTTTATGAAATTGTCATAAATTTGAAGCATACTGATACTATTGACTCAGGCTTTAAAACGATTAAAGGTTCAATATGAATACGGCAGCCAACAGCCCTTCAGTACAAACTGAATATACCTATAATGACCGGTACATTAACCGGGAATTGTCTATTCTGGATTTCCATTTGCGTGTCTTGGAACAGGCTGTCGATCCTTTACATCCACTGCTTGAACGCATGAACTTTCTGCTGATTTTCTCGCGTAATCTGGATGAGTTCTTTGAAATTCGTGTGGCTGGGGTGATGGAACAGCTGGATCTGGGCAATGAAAGTCGTAGTCCGGATGGGCTAACGCCGAAGCAGGTGCTGGATCAAATTTCCAAAACTGCACATGCTGCCATCGAACGCCAGTACCGCATTCTGAATGAAGAAATTCTGCCTAAACTGCGTGAAGAAGATATCTGTTTCCTGCGCCGCGGTGAACTGACACCAGCACAGTCACAATGGATAAAAAAATATTTTCAGGAACAGGTGGCACCCGTCTTAACCCCGATCAGCCTGGATCCAGCCCATCCATTTCCACGTTTAGTGAATAAGTCGCTGAACTTTATTGTGACGCTGGAAGGGAAGGATGCTTTTGGCCGTCAGATCGATCTGGCTGTTGTTCCTGCACCACGTTCACTACCACGTGTGGTGCGTTTACCGGATGAATTAACAGGCGGCAAGGAACATCATGTGATGCTTTCCGCAATTATACATGAACATGTTTCTGACCTGTTCCCGGGTATGACTGCAACAGGTTGCTATCAGTTCCGTGTAACCCGTAATGCTGATCTGGCTTTAAACGAAGATGTCGAAGATCTGGCGATTGCCTTAAAAGGCGAATTGAACTCGCGTCGTTTTGGGCGTGCAGTACGTCTGGAAGTTACAGAAAACTGTCCAAAGCATATTTATGAATACCTGCTGGATGAATTTGATCTAGAAGAAGAGCATCTGTACAAGGTTGCCGGACCGGTCAATCTGGCACGTCTATTATCGAATTTTAAACGTCCACATTTACGTTATGATTCACATACGCCAATCGTACCGAAAGTACTAAAGAAATCAGAAAATATCTTTAGCGCGATGCAGAAACAGGACATCCTGCTACATCATCCCTTTGAATCATTCTCGCCCGTAATTTCATTATTGCGTGAGGCTGCGCGTGATCCACAAGTCTTGGCGATCAAGCAGACCTTATACCGTAGTGGAGCAGACTCGGAAATTGTTCAGGTACTGGCTGAAGCAGCACGGAATGGCAAGGAAGTGACTGCTGTCATCGAATTGCGTGCGCGTTTTGATGAAGAGTCCAATATCGCCGTAGCCAATGTCCTGCAAGAAGCGGGGGCCGTAGTTGTCTATGGCATTGTTGGCTATAAGACCCATGCCAAGATGATTCTGGTGGTACGCCGTGAAAATAACAAGCTGGTGCGCTATGTACACTTGGGGACCGGGAACTATCACGCGGGTAATGCACGTATCTATACTGATTATGGACTGTTAACCACAGACAAAGAACTGTGTGAAGATGTACACCGTATCTTCCAGGAACTCACCGGTATGGGAAAAATGGCCAAGCTGAAAAAGCTGTTACATGCACCATTTACATTGCATACCCAGCTGGTGAATTACATTGACAATGAAATTGCCAATGCCAAAGAAGGCAAAAAGGCTCAGATCATTGTCAAAGTGAATGCGCTGACAGAACTACAGCTCATTAATAAATTGTATGAAGCATCGCAAGCAGGCGTGCAGATTGACCTGATTATCCGTTCGATCTGCTGTTTGCGTCCTGGTTTGCCGGGCTTGTCGGAAAATATCCGCGTTCGTTCCATCGTCGGACGTTTCCTGGAACATACTCGCGTGTATTACTTTAGCAATAATGGCAATTCCCGCATTTATTGCTCAAGCGCAGACTGGATGGACCGTAACCTGTTTAATCGTGTTGAAGCCTGTTTCCCGATTGAAGATGAAACATTGAAGAAACGCATCTATCAGCAAGGCTTATTGAACTATCTCAAAGATAACCAGCAATCCTGGTTACTGCAAAGTGATGGTACCTGGATCCGTGCACAACCTGCGCAAGGTGAACAGCCGCATAATGCACAGCGCGTGTTACTGGAAACCTTTAAATAAGACATAATCTTTTAAAAAGAGACTGAATTTTCAGTCTCTTTTTATATAAATATACTGTCTCTAAAAAAAAGGAGCCAGTGTGGGCTCCTTTTTTACGTCAGCAGTATCATTATTGCTGCGCGATCTTTTGCAGGATGGGTAGCAGTACATCAAATTCGCTTTGTAGCGGTGTACTCTTACGTGTCACCAATGCCAAGGTGCGGCTTGGTGCAGCAGCAATCTTTTTCACCTGAAGTTCAGGATTAGCTTTGATCATGTTGGTATGAAGTGCAATTTCAGGCAACAGGGTAAAACCAAGATTGGAAGACACCATCTCGATCAGCGTTGGCAATGAGCTTGCTTTCAGGCGATGATCATTCTTACGCTCACCAATTGGACAAGCACTTAAAGCATGATCACGTAGACAGTGACCTTCTTCAAGTAACATCAAACGAGAAAGATCCAGATCTTCTAAGGAAGTGGCCTGAGCTGCATTCTGATCTGACTTGTGGTGAACCACATACAGATCTTCTTTCACAATTTCAGCAACTTTTAGACTACGTGTATCAAAAGGCAGGGCCAGTACAACCATATCCAGGTTGCCATGTTCCAGTTTTTCAACAATTTTTTCACTTTGTGCTTCGTGCAGATGCAGCTGAATTTTCGGCAACTGTTTATGCACTTCATCAAGAAGTTGCGACAGAATGAACGGCGCAATGGTCGGAATCACACCTAAATGCAGATCACCTGTTAAAGGTTCACTCATCTCACGACTTAAACGCATCAAGTCCTGAGCATCAGCCAGTAGAACACGAGCGCGTGCAACCACTTGCTCTCCGAGTGGAGTCAAGCGTACATTCTGGCGATCACGTTCAACAAGAACGCCCCCGAGTAAACGCTCCAACTCCATGATCCCGCCCGATAGGGTGGACTGGGTCACAAATGAACGGCGAGCAGCTTCTGTAAAATGCAGCGTCTCAGACAGTGTTACGAGATATGACAGCTGTCTTAGGGATGGTAATGCAGCCATAGTGTCCTAATTTTATGATTTGAAATGATCAGCAAATAATTCGCTAAGATATGGAATAAAATGCGGTGGGATATCATGCCCCATTCCATCAATTAATTCAAATTTAGCACCAGATATTGCTTTCGCAACAGCCTTACCATGGCTGGGTGGTAGCAAGCGATCTTGAGAACCATGAACTACAAGCGTCTCTTGTCCGATTTGCTTATCCAGTTGCAGCAACGAGCCCGTACATAATATTGCTAAAAACTGTTGAAGTACACCCGCTGGGTAATAACTTCGATTATATAATTTACGGGCGGTCTGCATTGCCTCAAGCTGATTGATATAACCAGGCGAGCCAATGATGTTAAACAGTTTCAAACTATGGTCAATTATACCATTTTCATCCTGCGAAGCGGGTTTGCCAATCAGACTAAAGAGCTGTTTTGGAAATGGTGGAGGTAACAGACGCTGATTATTACTGGTAAATAAAAGGGCTAGCTTTTTAACCTTTTCAGGATAACGTGCTGCCAGAATCTGGGCAATCATACCACCCATCGAAGCACCGAGCACATACACCTCGTCCAGTTCCATTTTATCAATCAGCAGACTGACGTCATCTGCCATGTCATACAGGGTATAAGGTGCTCCCTGGTTACCCAGGCCTAGCATGAAGCGACTCATCAGTTTAATGGTATTTAATCGTGGACCTTTATGATGGACTTTAGAGGATAGGCCAATATCGCGGTTATCAAAACGGATGACCCGGAAACCTTGGTCGATAAAAGATTTACAGAAAAAGTCCGGCCAATACAGCATCTGTGCACCCAGGCCCATAATCAGCAATAAGGTCGGGTGATTCTCCTGACCACCTACCTCTACATGCAATTCAATACCATTGCCAAGGTCAACCTTGGTTTCATGCATAAAAGCAGTATATGGTGATGGTAATAGACTCGATTGCACATGACTATTCATGTTAAGTTCCCTATAAAAGGACATTCTGTACAAAGAATGTCCTTTGTATTTAAACCTTAAACCGATACAGGAATCAAGTCAGGAACCTGCTTAGTCAATGTAAGACGCTGTTTCGCTGCGGTAGCGCCTAATAGTACAAAGCCGCGCAGGGTTCCTTCAGTATCTGTGGCTTTGGCAATCATGCCATCCTCAAACTCTTCAGTGTCCCAGGTCACATCAATATTGGCGGGTGCAGGCAGTACAGTCAGGGGGGCAGCAGGTGTTTTTACCGCAACAGGCATTGCTGGATAATGCACTGCTGTCGTTTCACCATTCAAGGTTTTAGCCAGCGCACGCGCCTGCTGCATGATTGGCATCACATAAGGCAATAAAGTACCATTCACTTCAGCACAGTCACCGACAGCGAAAATATCAGCTAAATTCGTTTCGAGCTGGCTATTGGTCAAGATACCGCGACCGATTTGCACACCAGACTCTTTGGCTACTGATGCATTTGGTTGCAAGCCCACCGCCGACAGAACCACATCTGCAACGACTGACTGACCATTGGCTAATGTCACCAGGTAGTCACCATTTTCGACTTTAGAGACTTTCTCTACAGTCGTGCCTAATACAAAGTTAATACCAGTTTCTTCCAGGTTTTGCTGGAAAACATCTGCAACATGTGAAGGCAATAAACGGGCTAAAGGCTGAGGTGCCAAGTCAATTACAGTCACTTGATGGTCCGTGTGCTGAAGGTCATTGGCAAATTCACAGCCAATCAAACCGGCACCCAAAATCACTACGCGCTTATCTTCACGTTTTTCCAGGCTGGCACGGAAAGCTTTATAATCATTCAGGTTGTTGACCACATGAATGTCGTCACTGCCATCACCGGCAATTGCCAGACGAATTGGCTGTGCACCCACGGCAAGAACCAGTTTTGAATATGCCTGTTTTTGCTCAGACTGATCTTTTACAACAATCAGTTCATGTGCAGTAGCATCAATGGCTTTAACCCAGGTATGCGTTTCAATACGCATATTTAACTGAGCTGCCATTTTGGCAGCATCGCCCAAGGCAATATTTTCGGGTGCTTTTTTGCCCACTAAAGCATTGGAAAGTGTCGGTTTGGCGTAGTTGGTTGCATCATCGGCACAAATCATGACGAGTTCATGGTCGGGATTCAGCTTGCGGAATTCGCGTGCGACAGCATAGCCTGCCATACCTGAACCAATGATGACGATAGGATGCATATTTAACTCCATGCTTTTTTATAGATAGTAGAAAGGCATAAAAAAAGACCACTCAATATGGCCTTTGTTTGGGCGAAATCAGATTTCGATCATTTCAAAATCGACTTTAGAAACGCCACAGTCTGGGCAGGTCCAGTCATCTGGAATATCTTCCCATTTAGTACCAGGGACGATCCCGTCCTGAGGCCAACCTTCCGCTTCGTCGTAAATCCATCCACAAACGATGCATTGATATTTTTTCATGTAACTCTCCAAAACCAGCGAATATGGAAGCTGGCTCAAAAATCCTAAACAGGCAAGACTCTAATAATATGGCATTTAATAGCGGACATATTTGGCTAAATTTTTACGCAGTTCTGTTCAGAAAGTAAAGTAGATAACAGTTTAAACAGCAAAATTAAAAGCAGAATAGTGATCCGGGCCAGTAAAAGTCCTTTACTCAAGCTTTTTATTCTCTTAGAAATGCCGGAATATAATTTTATTTATGCAAATAAATAAAAGCTTATTGTTTCTCACACTGAGAGAAATAAAACAATATTTTACCGTCGGGTAATGATTCATGGATTTAAAACAATCATTAAAGTTTTTATGAAAAAAGTGCTCTTATAAATTAATGAAATATAAGTGAATAATTGTATGTCAATAGGGGTGTTGCTGCAATAATACTCGGTTTTCCCTATCCTTTAGTCGTAATTCAGTTTAAAATTTGCCGGTTCCTTTTTCTTATCTAACGATCTCCCATGAGCAATATGTCTACTTCATTGTGGTCTCACATTCGTACTGTCCAGGATTTTCCAAAGCCGGGTATTAGTTTCTTTGACTTAACACCGCTTTTCATGAATAACATCGGTTCATTAACTGATGCTTTGATTGCAAGCATTCCTGCTGAAAAACTGGCAGAAGTAGATAGCTTTATTGCTGTTGAAGCACGTGGCTTTGTATTGGCAAGCTTGTTGGCACAACGTACCGGCAAGGGCCTGTTGTTGGTTCGCAAGGCAGGTAAATTACCACCTCCAGTGGTTGGTGTGGGTTATAGCCTGGAATACGGTCTGGACCGTCTGGAAATGTCTGCTGAGGTTCAATCACAAAAAGTGATTATTGTAGATGACGTATTGGCTACTGGCGGTACATTGAAAGCTGTCAATGAACTGGCTGAAAAATGTAATCATAAAGTACTCGGCGCGAGCATTTTTCTTGATCTACCTGATTTACATAGTGATCTTGGGCTGAATATCTGGTCTGTATTGGATGACAAATCGAAGCCTGAAGCTAATGCCGCTTAAGCGCAACAGATGAATAAAAAGCCCTGCAATATGCAGGGCTTTTTTTATGGCTTCTTTAAATGTAATACTTAACTTTTTTGCAGATTCTGTTGAATTTGCAGGATCAGGGGATTGATCCGTTCCGGTGTTTCAAGGCGATGATGTCCACCGGGAACCGCTTCTACCTGCATATAATCTTCTAGTTGGGACTGTACTGCATGCATATCCAGTATTTCATCGCCTAACTCAATATAGGCAAGCTGAGGAATGTCATGCTGTAGGTCATTATCACAAATTGCAGGATAATCATCGCGGAAATAGGGGGCTAGGCTTGGATTGGCAATTACACAAGGAATCTGGTGTTGCTGTGACATTTTCAGTGCCCAGTAACCCCCCAGACTATGCCCAACCAGAATATCTGGATGAATTTTTTCAATCATCTCGTTATAAAACTCTGCCACAGTCGCATAATTGAGGTTGCGGTAATCCACATCAATGCAATATTTATGATCGGCATCGATGGCATGGAATTTCGTAGATTCTCGTGAAGAATCAAGTCCATGAAAAAAAAGGATTTTAGAGGTGCATTGGCTCATTATGGTGGTTCGTATCAATTCGTTTTATGGTCCGGCAATGATTTGCGTCAGGGAGCATTGTAGAACTTCTATACAGGGAATGAAGTTAGCATTTGGTCTAAAGACTTTAGTCCAAGCCGACCTTAGTCAAAAAGACTGAAAGGTTCTGTAAAGAATTTGATATTAAAACGTTATTTTTTGATTAATTGGTCAATTAAAACTGTATATTCCTCGGCTTGGTTAGGGTGAAAGGCCCTGCCCAAAAGAGGAATTTGAGCCTTCCCCAGATATTTGAAAAGAAAAGCCAATTGAGATGCTGCTGGACGCTACGATTTAACTGCAAAATCTGCTATTGTATGCACCTTCTATTTTTTAACTAATCTTATTCGAGGCAGAGATGACGCAAACTAACGCTCAATCGACTTCTGAACAAATCATTTCCGAAAACGATTTAATTGCACAGCGTCATGCCAAGTTAAAGCAAATCGAAGATCAAGCCAAGGAAACTGGCAAGAGCCCATGGCCAAATACTTTCAAGCGTGAGCACTACGCGCAAGATCTTCAAGACCAGTTCGCTGACCAGTCAAAAGAAGAAATTGAAGCAGGCGAAAAGGTGTATGTAAAAGTTGCGGGTCGTGTGATGTTGAACCGTGGTTCATTCATCGTAATTCAGGACATGACTGGCCGTATTCAGCTTTATGTTCCTCGTAAAGAATTAGATGCTGAAGTACTTGCTACAATTAAAGGTCTAGACCTTGGTGATATCATTGCCGTTGAAGGTTATATCGGTCGTTCGGGTAAAGGCGACCTGTATGTACATATCGAACAATTCGAATTATTAACAAAATCACTTCGTCCACTTCCAGACAAATTCCACGGCTTAACAGATACAGAAGTGAAGTATCGTAAGCGTTATCTGGATCTGATCGTGAACGAAGAAACACGTAAGACTTTTGAAATCCGCGCTAAAGTTGTCGCTGGTATCCGTAACTTCCTAACTGAAAAACGTTACATGGAAGTGGAAACGCCAATGATGCACGTGATTCCAGGTGGTGCTTCTGCGCGTCCATTTGAAACGCATCACAATGCGTTGGACATGCCACTGTTTTTGCGTATTGCACCTGAGCTTTATTTGAAACGTCTGGTTGTCGGTGGTTTTGAGCGTGTGTTCGAAATTAACCGTAACTTCCGTAATGAAGGTGTTTCAACTCGTCATAACCCGGAATTCACCATGATCGAGTTCTACCAGGCTTATGCAGACTATAAAGACCTGATGGAACTGACTGAGCAAATGCTGGAAAAACTGGCATTGGATATTTTGGGTACAACTGACGTGCCTTATGGCGAAGAAGTATTTAGCTTCAAAGGTCCATTCAAGAAAATCTCAATGTTTGATGCGATTCTTGAGCACAACCCACAGTTCACGCCTGAAAATGTAGGCGACCGTGACTTTCTGGCAAAATACGTTCAGGAAGAGCTGAAAGAACAGGTGAAACCAGGTTTTGGTTTGGGCAAACTGCAAACTATCGTGTTTGAAGAAACAGTAGAAACTAAACTGCGTCAGCCAACATTCATTACTGAATATCCAGCAGAAACTTCTCCACTGGCGCGTCGTAATGATGACAATCCACACATCACTGACCGTTTCGAATTCTTTATTGGTGGTCGTGAGCTGGCAAATGGTTTCTCGGAATTGAATGATCCGATCGACCAGGCTGAGCGCTTCCAGGCACAGGTTGCCGAGAAAGACGCAGGCGATGATGAAGCAATGCACTTCGATGCAGACTTTATTGAAGCATTAGAATATGGCTTACCTCCAACAGCGGGTGAAGGTATCGGTATTGACCGTCTGGTGATGATCTTTGCCAATGCGCCAAGTATCCGTGACGTGATCCTGTTCCCGCACATGCGTCATAAACACGCTTAAGTATAAACACAAAAAAAACCCGCACATGTTGCGGGTTTTTTATTAGCTTTTTTTGCTACATAAGCTAGATATTGTAAAAGAGCAGCGTGAACTAAAATGATTTTTATAAAAGTTTCAGACAAAAAAAACGCAATGATTGGGGTTGTCATTGCGTAGAAAAAGGAAAAACTTGTTGCAAATGAAACTGTGGAGAATGTTTCTTGCTATTTCCTGAATATGTTTTCATATTAAAACTGGCTTGTTATTTTTACATTGGTAAACGTGTAAAGAGCTGTTAATTAAAGTAAGTTTTTCTACCTTTGTGTGACAGGAAAAAGAAAATATGAATCAAATGTGTAGGAATTCAATAAAAAAGCCCTTCATGTGAAGGGCTTTTCAAACTTTATCCAAACATTAGAAGTGGAACACGCCAAGAGCAGTTTTAACTTCATCCAAAGTCGCTTGAGTAATATCACGGCATTTGTCTGTACCAGTCTTGAGTACATCCATAATGTAGTCAGGATCTTTAGAAAGTTCCATACGACGTTCACGAATTGGACCGATTAATTCTTTCAGAATACCTTCAAGACGTTTTTTCACTGTACCATCACCCAAACCACCACGGCGGTAATGGGCTTTTAGTTCTTCCAGCTCTTCTTTGTTGGTATCGAACGCATCCAGGTAAGTAAATACCACGTTACCTTCAACCTGACCTGGATCTTCAATACGCAGGTGGTTCGGATCCGTATACATTGCGTTAACGGCTTTCTTGATATCTTTGTCTGATGCATCTAGCACAATAGTATTGCCCAGAGATTTAGACATTTTCGCCTTACCATCAAAGCCTGGTAAACGGCCAACGTTAGATAGCAGGGCTTTACATTCTGGAAGTAGCTCATGACCTACCTGACGGTTCAGACGACGCACGATTTCGTTAGTCTGTTCAATCATTGGGATCTGGTCTTCACCCACTGGAACCACAGTCGCTTTGAATGCAGTAATGTCCGCGGCCTGCGCCACTGGATAGCACAAGAAGCCCGCCGGAATATCACGCTCAAAACCACGCATCTGAATTTCAGACTTAATCGTTGGGTTACGCTCAAGACGTGAAACAGTCACGAAGTTGAGGTAAAGCATAGTCAATTCATTGAGGGCAGGAAGGCAAGACTGAACACAGATTGTGGTTTTGGTCGGATCAATGCCTACCGCAAGATAATCTGTTGCAACTTCAATGATGTTACGACGTACTTTTTCGAAGTTATCTGCATTGTCTGTCAAGGCCTGTGCATCTGCCAGTAGAAGATGCTGATGGTGAGAATCCTGTAAACCCACGCGAGAGCGTAATGAACCAACAAAGTGACCGAGGTGAAGTTGTCCGGTAGGACGGTCGCCAGTCAAGATCACTGGACGATTATCTTGATTACTCATTATCTATTCCAAAACAGTAGTCGTACTATATTCAAATTTTTAGGATCGCAACATTGTACGGCATTCTGTTTTTGAATGTCAGTCACAATGAATCACAGTAATAAAAAATCTCTGAAATTAAAGAAGTAATACAATCTTTCTGCTGCTTTTTGATTAGAATATTTTTACATTTATAAGGAATAACAAGAATGGCGAGTAGCTTATTAATATTATTGGATGATATAGCCACAGTTCTAGATGATGTTGCAGTCATGAGTAAAATGGCGGCAAAAAAAACGGCCGGGGTTTTGGGAGATGATCTGGCGCTCAATGCTCAACAGGTAAGCGGTGTACGTGCCGAACGTGAACTTCCGGTGGTATGGAGCGTTGCCAAAGGTTCTTTTGTCAATAAACTCATTCTTGTTCCTTTGGCCTTGCTGATCAGTGTGGTTGCACCCTGGTTAATTAATCCTTTATTGATGATTGGCGGCTTGTTCCTGTGTTATGAAGGCGTAGAAAAAGTACTGCATAGTCTCAAACATAGAAAAGCTAAAACTGAAGAAGCTGCGCAGGCAGAATTAAACGCAATCGAAACGAATCTGGTTAAATTTGAAAAAGATAAAATTAAAGGTGCGATTCGTACTGACTTTATTTTGTCAGCTGAAATTGTTGTGATTTCCTTGGGTACTGTTGCAGCGGCTGCTTTTTCCACTAAGGTGATGGTGCTTTCGACGATTGCTGTGGCCATGACCATCGGAGTGTATGGCTTTGTTGCCATGATTGTGAAAATTGATGATGTAGGTTTGCACTTGAGCAAGCAGACATCGAGTTTCAAGCAAAGTGCAGGACGAGGCTTGTTAGCTTTTGCACCCAAACTGATGAAAACTTTAACTATTGTGGGAACAATTGCCATGTTCCTGGTCGGTGGCGGGATTATTGCTCACGCCATTCCATGGTTTCATCATTTCACTGAAGATTCAGTCGAGTATGTAGAGCACATTCCTACAATGGGCAGTATTATAGGTGCAGTTACGCCAACACTCATTAATTTAGTCATTGGTTTTATCGCAGGGCTCTTGGTATTCATTGTTATTGGCTTCATTCAAAAGATCAGATCAAAATCAAAGCAGGCATAATTTTGGTTGGCTAGAAGTAAGTCAAAATTAAACTATAAGGAATCTTACTATGCGCTGGAAAGGTCGTCGAGTTAGTAGCAATGTTGAAGACCGCCGTGGTGGAGGTGCCAAAGCGGGTGGTATCAGTATTCTGGGGCTGATTGTGGCTTTTGTTGCCTGGAAATTTTTTGGTGTAGATCCGCAACAAGCTTATCAAGCCACTAAGCAGGTGACACAAGGTGTTTCCAGTGCTGAAACGCGTGGTCTGGAAAATCCAACGCCAGAGCAGCAAGAAGCAATTGACTTTGTCGGAACTGTTCTTGCCGATACAGAAGATACCTGGTCACAGGTGTTCCAGCAGCAGCTGAATCAGCAGTACACTCCCCCTAAACTGGTACTCTTCAGCGGTGTGGTGAATTCTGGTTGTGGTGCGGCGCAATCCGCCATGGGACCGTTTTATTGTCCGGCAGATCAGAAAGTGTATATCGACACGACCTTCTTTAGGGATATGCGTAGCCAGATGGGCATTAGTGGTGAGCAGAATTCAACTGAGCTATCGCGTAATGATCAGGCTGGTGACTTTGCTCAAGCATATGTCGTGGCACATGAGGTTGGACATCACATTCAGACCATCCTGGGTATTTCTTCTCAGGTGCAGCAGGCACGCCAGCAAGCCACAAAGGTGCAAGCGAATCAGCTGTCAGTCTATCAGGAGCTGCAAGCCGACTGTCTGGCGGGGGTATGGGCTTATCATAATCATGAGCGTACTCAATTCCTGGAGCAGGGTGATGTACAGGAAGCCATGGATGCAGCGCATAAGATTGGTGATGACTATTTACAGAAAAAAGCCCAAGGACATGTGGTGCCAGATAGCTTTACTCATGGGACTAGTGCGCAGCGCGTACAATGGTTTAATATTGGTCTGAAATCTGGTCAGATGGCAGACTGCGATACTTTTAATAAAGGCATTTAATATCCTAAAGCTATTTAGATCTATTTAAAGTGCCAGATGAAATCAAAAAGGAGCAGTTGCTCCTTTTTCTTGAGCATAGAAAAACTTATTTATTCAGAAATCGCTGAAAATTCCTGATCAGCTTGAAGCTGACAAATAAAGCAGCTAAAGCAAATAAGCTAATGCCAAATACTACATATTTCAGCCCAGCAATGTCTTGCTGATAAAATTGCTGGATCTCATTAGTAGAATAGGAAAATTCTGAAACCTGACCAGTGCGGCTATCTTTATATTCAACCTGTTGAATATAAGAAAACTCACCTGCCTTAAACAGTTTTACCTGATCAATCTGACGGGTATGAGACTGATTAAAGTCATCGCTACACAACGCCGTATAATGGGTACAACTACTTTTGGAAATATAACCATTCCCTGCAATCAGAACAAAAATGGCATGATCTGGTTTCTGGTTATTGGACAGCAAAACATACTGCTGATCTGGTGAGCTGGTTAAGTTAAGTGACTTGCCTCGTTGATAATACTGCTCGGCCTGCATGATCTCCTGAATTTTGGCAAAACAGGTAAAACACAATGCAAGCGTGACCAAAAAAATCACAGTAGCCAGAAAAAGACGGAAAACAAGTTTAACGGTTTGATGCATGGGAAAAGGATTCAGAAGAACTGGTAAAAGAATACAGCAAAGTACTAAGATAGAATCGTATGATAAACCACCATTTGGAACTATTGAAAAGAAACTTAACTAAATAGCAAAATAAACAGGATTAAAATTATTTCATCCAGAAATGCTTTTTCATTTGATATTTTATTTTTAAATAAGCCAAATCACTCATTTTCAGGAATGAGGCGCGCTTTAAGGGAACCCATGGGCAATTTCTTTTTCTTACAACTTTTGACCGTTGTTTTTGCATTATCTATTGCCACGACATTATTTAATAAAAGAGTGCTAGGTTTTCCTCAAGCGATTGGTGTTCCGATTGTTTCTGCAATTTTTGTATTTATCCTGCAATGGGGCGCGAGCCTGTTGCAGGGCAATCCTTTTTTCAGTATCAATATTGCCAATATTGAAAATGCAGTCCGGCATATCGATTTTTATGATTTTCTGATTAACGGTGTCATCTGTTTTATTTTGACTTCATCTGCGCTCAAATTTAAGGTTTCCGATTTGCGCAATCACTGGCGTCCGATCGGAATTCTGGCCAGTCTGGCGCTGGTGATCTGTGCAGTCTTGTTTGGTCTAGTTCTGTATGGTTACCAGTTCCTGATCGGTAAGCATGTTGATCTTTTGGTATTACTATTACTCGGTGCAGCATTAGGTGCAACGGACCCGATCGGAATTAAAGGGGTGCTCAGTTCAGTTCGTGCACCGCATCACTTAATGGTAAAACTGGAAGGTGAGTCACTATTTAACGATGCGATGTGTATTGCCTTGTTTATGACGCTTTTGAATGTATTACAGGGTGAGAACTTTACCTTATTGGGCGTCCTGCAAACACTGCTCTACGAAATTGTGGTGGCTGTATTCATTGGCGTGGTATTTGGTTGGGCAATCCTACGCATTCTTCGCGGCAAACATGAAATGGAATCCCTGATTCTAACCACTGCATTACTGGCTTGTGGTTCCTATCTAGTGGCCTTGCTAGCGCATGCTTCTGCACCAATTGCCTGTGTGATTGGAGGCCTGATCGTTGGTAATAAATGGAAGGAAATTCTGGCAGATGCCGATATTGGTGATGTGAACCATTTCTGGCATACGGTTGAAGGAATTATTAACTCTTTCCTGTTTACCCTGATTGGTCTTGAACTGTTTATTCTGGATTTAAGCACTAGCCTGATTCTGGGTGGAATCGTGGCTTTTATTATTCTGCATGTAGTGCGTTTCGCAGCAAACTTCCTGTCTTTTTCCATGTTTCCACATCTGCGTAAAAAACGTTATAACGGCAGTCTTGCAATACTCTCTTGGGGTGGTGTCCGTGGTGGAATTTCTTTAGCTTTGATTCTGGCTGTTGCCAATGTTCCGCAACTAAAAGAGTACAGCAGTATTCTGGTCGGTTATACCTTTATTGTGGTGCTGTTATCCGGTGTGGTTTGTGGTCTAGGTTTACCAGCTGTAATGAATGCCTTTTATTATAATCCGAATGAAGAGAAAGAAGGCTGGAAAGGCTGGTATCAGCAGATGTGCCATAAAATGAACAGGAAAGGTTTCCAATACATTATCGGTGAAGATGCAAATGGCAATGAAATTATTACGGTGTACAAGCCTGAAAGCCTGATTGATGAAAAAGATGAAGATGGCGTAGCAGCAGTGCATAATCCTGAAAAAGTACACGAAGTGAAACGTCTGGAAAGTCCGGATAACTTCTAAAATACTTTTGATTTAAAAAAGAGAATTTTTGGATTGTCTTTTTTATTTCCTAGATATTAACTTGGTGAGTTTGAATCCAAATATTATGATCAAAGTAGCTTAAATGGATATATTGAAAATGCCAGCCAAACCCAGTGATGAACTTGCCCGGATGATTCTTAACGTGATTGCATTAATCCCTCAAGGGAAAGTTGCCAGCTATGGTCAGCTGGCCCAGCTTGCAGGATTGCCACGACATGCACGTCTGGTTGGACGAGTACTGAGAGAGATGGATGAAGTATCTGATCTGCCTTGGCATCGCGTCGTTAGTTCGCAAGGTAAAATCAGTGTGCAAAAACTGGATGAGCAGGGGATGAATATTCAGGCAAGTAAATTACTGGAAGAAGGAGTTGCAGTTATTAAGGGTAAAATTAATCTGAAACTCTACCAATGGGATGGCAGCATCCAATAAAAATACCCCATGTGTACATGAGGTATTTTGAAGAGGATAAAATAATAATTTATGCCCGACCACGAACCACAAGCACTGGAACATCGGACTGTCCTAGAATGCTTTGAGCTACACTGCCAAGAAAGAATTTCTTGAACCCGGTACGGCCATGTGATCCAATCACAATCAGGTCGGCACCTAAAGTTTTTGCTGCTTTGGCAATCTCGGTATTTACCACCTGACCTTCCAGCAACTGGGTATCTACCTGTACACCAGCTGTTTCAAAACGTTTTTTCGCTTCATCCAGGTTTTGCTGGATTGCAGTACGTGCACGTTCAATTAAATCATTGGTTTGTGCTGCGGTAATGTATTCAGCCGCAATATAAGGGTCTAAGGTCATCACCTGAACTACAGTGATTTTACCGTTAAAAGTTTTCGCCAGTTGTACTGCCTGATCTACCGCAGCATAAGCCGTTTCTGAACCATCAATTGGAACTAAAATATGTTGAAAAGCCATGGTCATTCTCCACATGTATTTATGGGTATTATAAAAATTTTAAACAATGCCTATGATCCGTCGGGCATGGTATTTTTTAAATAATAACGCTAATCAGGTTAAAATAAAACCAAGTAAATCCATATGGTTAAATAATGTTTTAGTAAAAATATTTTTTATAAACTATTGTTTTATATTAAAAATAATAAAATATAGATTCATTTGTATTTTAAATGCTTCAAGCTGTCAGACTAAGGTCGCACCTAATAGATCATCTGCATTATTCACATTGAATTTGTGTCGTGTCTATTTTAAGTTTTGGTGCGAGCCGTTGATACTGTTGTTGAATAGAGACATTGGCTGATCCATAAATTTGTTGTTGGAGTTGGGAGATTTTGGATTCTGTAATGTGTATGCGTGCACAATGCAGGGCGATTTGGTTTTCTTGGGTAACTTTCATTTGTTCAGTTGCATCATATTCAGCAAAATGCTTCAGTTTTTGCTGTGCTTTACTCAGTTGAACCAAACTTCGTTTTTTTTGCATGCTCATAAGTTGATGATTATTAATCCAATGTGCGACATCACGGCGTACACCGTTATAATCTACCATCAGTGGTGAAATCAATTGGCAGGCACTCAGGCTGAGTGCTGTAGAAATGGTCAAGAAAATTTTAGTTTTAATCATATCTGAGTTACTTAAAACGGTTTTAAAATTCATATTAATACGTGAAATACATAATAAAAACTGATTTTGGTTAAAGTTTGATGCAAATACACGCATTTGCCTAAAGACTGAACATTTGTGAGTTAAAATGCTTGACGAGGAATGCGGAAGTTACGATAATGCGCACACAGTTTACGGCTATGTAGCTCAGTTGGTTAGAGCACCGCACTCATAATGCGGGGGTCACAAGTTCAAGTCTCGTCATAGCCACCATTTTTATAGACCAAGCTCTCAGCTTGGTCTCTTTTTTTGTGTCAAATAAATATATTTAAGCCTATAAAATTGTTGCACTATTCTTGTTAATTTAAATTTTCCAGCGCCAACTTATTAATATATTTGAGTTATACATTTATCTTAAATCACTACCAATAAAAAAACGCCTAAGCGGACTTAGGCGTTTTTCTGAATAAACAGGGTTAAATCAGATACCCGCTTTCCATCCATTTACGATTGGGTAGCGACGTTCGCGGCTGAAAGCACGTGAGCTGATACGAGGACCTATCGCACCTTGACGACGTTTATATTCATTCACGTCAACTAGACGAATCACACGTTTTACCACTTCTTCCTCAAAGCCTTTCTCAATGATGTCATCCTGACTCATGTCTTCTTCGATATAAGAGTAAAGGATTGCATCCAATACTTCATATGGAGGTAATGAATCCTGATCAACCTGATCTGGGCGTAATTCTGCCGAAGGTGGACGGGTAATCACACGCTCAGGAATCACTGGTTTGTCTGCAATACTGTTACGGTATTTCGCCAGTTCAAACACAATAGTCTTATACACATCTTTCAGTACTGAGAAGCCACCAACCATGTCACCGTACAGAGTGCAATAACCCACCGCTACTTCTGATTTATTGCCCGTCGATAGTACCAGGTTGCCAAATTTATTCGACAAAGCCATCAATAGTGTGCCACGTGAACGAGCCTGCAGATTTTCTTCAGTTGCATCCACTGGAGCATCACCGAAGAATGGATACAGGGTTTGCAGGAAGCCATTTACGATCGGGTTGATCTCGGCAATACCAAAAGTCACGCCCAGTGTTTTCGCCTGTTCAGCTGCATCTTCCACACTGATCTGAGCCGTATAAGTATAAGGCATCATTACCGCTTGTACCTTATCCGCACCGATAGCATCTACAGCAATCGCAAGTGTCAAGGCAGAATCAATGCCACCAGACAGACCCAGAATTACACCCGGGAAACCAGAACGTTGTACATAGTCGCGTGTTGCCATGACCAGGCTTTGATAGATCTCTGCCATGGTATCAAGAGTAGGGGTAATGCTGGTTTTGCTAAACGCAAGGTTAGTTGCATCATATTCAGCAATAGATAGATTTTCCTGGAAACTTGCTGCTTGCAGCGCAACTTCACCAGATTTATTCAGTACGAAACTCGTACCGTCAAAAACAAGATCATCATGACCGCCGACCTGGTTGCAATATACCAGGTTGATATTGAGCTGTTTAACCAAAGCTGCCATGGTTTCAATACGGTGCTGTGGCTTACCGACTTCATATGGAGAAGAGTTCAGTACCACCACAGTATCAACATTCAGCTGAGCCAGCTGTTGAACAACATTCAGAGACCATACATCTTCACAGATCAGCACTCCAAATTTATGACCGAGGTACTCAAATACCAGATGTTGATGACCTTCATTAAAATAACGCTTCTCATCAAACACAGCATAGTTTGGTAAAGTCTGCTTGTTATAAATTCCCAATACCTGACCGTCTTTCATCACTGCAGCAGAGTTAAAACGTTGGCCATCTTCAGTTTGGTTGACAAAGCCAAAGACCATTACGATATCTTTAACTTGGGCCAGTTGATCAAATGCCTGTTGGGTACGTTTAGTCAAGCTTGGACGCAGAATCAAGTCATCTGCAGGGTAGCCCAGAGTCGAAAGTTCTGGAAAGATAATCAGGTCAGCATTGTCTTTTTTAGCCAGATTGGCCTGTTCGATCATTTTTTGCGTATTTGCATCGATATTGCCAACATGTGGAGAGAATTGAGCAAGGGCAATTTTAAAACTTTTCATTCCAACTAAATCCTAATCCTGATAGATTTTTTGCACTAATCGGCTATTGTTTAAAATTATAGTTATTTAGCCGAATGCAATCTGGTACTTACATAATGCCAAATGGCGGGAAACATAAACACAATAATAAAAGCTTGATACCTAATCTCATTTTTGGAAATAAAATATCATACAAGAGTTATTCTATCGAAATTTGAAGCAGATGCTAGCGTTGTTTGCATAGATTTATTGTTGAAATGCAACTGGATGATTAAAAATAAAAGGATCACATATTGTTTTGTATCGAATCTGCCTGAACAGGGCAAAAAGATTCATATATAAAGATTTTAATATACTGCTCTCTAATCCGTTTCCTGAATGATATTTGGCAGCTTTTGAAGATAAATATCACGTGCAATATCACCTTGCTGCTCAATATTGTAGGTCCAGAAAGACTTGCCGGGAATATAAAAGTATTGATAAGGATTATAGCGGCCAAAACTTAAAAAATAAGCGGTCTGTAATATCGCGCCATGCAATATTACATTAATGCCATGCTGATACTGGAAAATATGCGTCATCTCATGAATAAACACTGCACGATAACTTGCAGTCTCTTTGGAATAGTCATCTTTAAAAAGCGCATTGCGTACATGAATATAGCCACTAGGTGCCATCAGAATATGCTTGGGTTGCCAAGGCAGGAAAGGATGGTTCATAACATGCACCTTGCCGTAATCAATCCGGTCTCCAAACACTGAACGACACATCTGGATTTCGCCTACAGTCAGCTGACGGCATTTAAATTGTGGAAATCGGATTAGTCTTAACAACAGGAATAAAAAACGGTAGGGCATAGTATTTATGAATAGCCAGGATGACCTGATTATAACGGGGTTATAGGCTTGGATTTGTAAGCATCTTTATCATTCTATTTAAGACAATAATCTCAACTTTTTATTTGCTACTGCTGTGCTTATATTTTTATTGTCCATAAAAAACCGCCCGAAAGGGCGGTTTCTTGGGTCTTTCGACGCGATTCGAATTAACGAACGATATCGCGTTGAGTTTCGCCAGTATAAAGCTGACGAGGACGACCGATCTTGTAAGATGCGCTGTGCATTTCTAACCAGTGGCTGATCCAGCCTACTGTACGTGCAAGAGCGAAAATTACAGTAAACATTTCTGTCGGGATACCAATCGCTTTAAGGATGATACCTGAGTAGAAGTCTACGTTCGGGTAAAGGTTACGTTTGATGAAGTATTCGTCAGAAAGCGCGATACGTTCAAGTTCCATAGCCAAAGCAAGTTGTGGATCGTTGATACCAAGTGCTGTTAACACTTCGTCGCAAGTCTCTTTCATTACTTTCGCACGTGGATCGAAGTTTTTGTAAACTCGGTGACCGAAGCCCATCAGTTTAACTTCTTTAGTTTTTACTTTTTCCATGAACGGAGCAACGTTCTCTACAGTGCCGATTTCATCCAGCATCTTAAGAACAGCTTCGTTTGCACCACCGTGAGCAGGGCCCCATAGCGCCGCGATACCAGCAGCGATACATGCATACGGGTTAGCGCCAGTAGAACCAGCAAGACGTACTGTAGAAGTAGACGCGTTTTGTTCGTGGTCAGCATGAAGCGTGAAAATACGGTCCATTGCTTTCGCAAGAATCGGGTCAACTTTGTAGTCACGGTCTGCAGGTGTAGCAAACATCATGTACAGGAAGTTTTCTGCATAAGTCAAATCGTTACGTGGGTAAACGAACGGTTGACCTACTGTGTATTTGTAAGTCCAAGCAGCCAGTGTAGGCACTTTAGCGATCAAGCGAATCGCAGTGATTTCACGATGGTCGATGTTTTCGATGTCAAGGCTGTTGTGATAGAACGCAGAAAGCGCACCAACAACACCACACATGATCGCCATAGGATGCGCGTCACGACGGAAACCATTGAAGAAGCGGCTAACTTGGTCGTGAACCATCGTGTGGTTACGAACTTTAGCATCAAATTCAACTTTTTGTTCAGCAGTAGGAAGCTCGCCATTTAGAAGAAGGTAGCAAGTTTCAAGGTAGTCTGCTTTAGTCGCTAACTGGTCGATTGGGTAGCCACGGTGTAAAAGAACGCCTTTACCACCGTCGATGAAAGTGATTTTAGATTCACACGCAGCTGTAGATACGAAACCAGGATCAAAAGTAAAGTGACCTGCAGCCAACACATCTTTAACGTCGATTACATCTGGGCCCAATGTGCCGCTGTAAATTGGTAGTTCAATTTGTTTGCCATCAAGCTGTAAAACGGCTTTTTTGCCAGTTGCTTCAGACATTCAATAGATCTCCTGTCCTGGTGAATGTTTATCCGAGTTGTCTATCAATCTTTTAATGTACAAAACGGACGGATCAAAAATTTGCTATAAGATTAGTGAGTACTGAAATTTTGTCAATTATACTTATGGATAAAAAATGACGTTACACAGCGGCTTAGTCACATAATCTCTGTATAAAAAGCTTTATTAAAATCACAGCATCAACGCGCTATAATAAGATAAAACATGCAGGAGGTGCAGAAAAAAATGCATTGTTTGCAGCAATAATTATCATCTTTTAATCGTAAAAAAATGTTTAAAATGATTAGGTTTATAATGATAAAGTGGCTAAAACTATATAAATTTCACTACTTACAGCTTTTTCAAGGGTTGGTAGTTTTTGTCAGGTCTTATAAATAAAAGCACTTAATAGAATATTTGGAAATGTCTGTTTGATTAAAAAATGACTTATTTTTGCTCGATTAAATCATGCTAATTTGATTTATTTGGAGACCTGTTTCACATTTTTAAGTTGAATAGCATAAAGTGGTACTGAAATGCGTTTTATCTGCCTAAGTGACGTATTCATTCAACTATTATAAAGATAGTTTTGTATTCACCATTTGGCTTATCGTAAATCTTTAAAAAATAGAGGGTTCTGTATAGTTTGAGTGATATTTTCAATCGAGCACTAAGTGCTTGAATCTTCACCTTTAGTCTAAAGAACAGATGTTTCTAATATATATCCATATCGGACTAAATTAATCGGCTTTATTATTTAAAAACATATATATAAGTATTGATTGAAGGCAATTATAAAATTATTGCAGATTAATCTTATTGTTAATGATTCTTATTTAAAGGATTTTTAGCCAAAAAGCTTATGAGAGTTGTTTGTATTTTGATAGTGAGCGTTTTATAATTCAGTGTCGTTTTACGTTTAGGCATGTATTTGCCTAATCAATGCCAGCTTTCCTTCGAATTAATTCCAACAAACTCCGGATGGAGTTTTTAACTACAGGATGCCCGCTGTGAAAAGCAACAGACCTGTCAATTTGTCCATGGGTCAAGTTTTAGAAGTAAACTTAAAATCACCTGTGGCTATTGCATCAATTCTACACCGTCTTTCTGGTGTGATCGTATTCTTACTCGTACCGGTCCTTTTATGGATTTTAGACAAGTCATTGTCTTCGCCTGAAGGTTTTGCTCAAGTGCAAGAAATCTTTAACGGTTTCATCGTGCGTTTTGTTGTATGGGTATTTGTAGCCGGCTTAATCTATCATACGTTTACTGGTATTAAGCACTTACTTGCAGATGTTGGCGTTGCAGAAGAACTGCAAAGCGGCCGTACTGCAGCTACTATTTCATTAATCTTGTCTGCGATCGGTATTGTTGCAGCATTTGTATGGATCGTACTCTAATGAAAAGTGCTACTGGTTTAACGGGTTCAGGTTCTCGCGATTGGTTTCTTCAACGTGTGAGTGCAGTGGTTCTAGCTGTGTATACTGTTATCGTTTTGGGTTGGATTCTACTGAATGGTGGCTTCAACTTTGAACAGTGGTACGGCTTTATGATGACTACACCAATGAAGATTTTGTCTTTATTGGCAGTATTCTCTCTTGTTGCACACGCATGGATTGGCATGTGGCAGGTTTTCACTGACTATGTGACTACTCGTCAAATGGGTCCATCAGCATCAGGTTTACGCATTGTATTGACTTCAGCAGTGATTATCGCTGTATTAGCATACGCAATCTGGGCAATCCAGATTTTCTGGGCTTGATAGGAAGAGATCATGGGCGCAATTAACCCTAAAGAAGATTACACAAATATTCCACATGAAACTTTCGATGCTGTCATCGTGGGTGGCGGTGGTTCAGGTATGCGTGCATCTTACCAACTTGCTCAAGCTGGTTTAAAAGTTGCTGTACTGACTAAAGTATTCCCGACACGTTCACACACTGTTGCGGCACAGGGTGGTATTGGTGCATCTCTTGGTAATATGCAAGAAGATAACTGGCACTACCACTTCTATGACACAGTTAAAGGTTCTGACTGGTTAGGTGACCAGGACGCGATCGAGTTTATGACGCGTGAAGCACCTCAAGTGGTATATGAATTAGAACATTTAGGTATGCCATTTGACCGTAACGCAGACGGTACGATTTACCAACGTCCATTCGGTGGTCACTCTGCAAACTACGGTGAAAAAGCGGTTCCTCGTGCATGTGCTGCAGCTGACCGTACAGGTCACGCACTTCTTCATACGCTTTATCAAAGCAACGTGAAAATGGGTACACAATTCTTCGTAGAATGGATCGCACTTGATTTGATCCGTAACGAAGCTGGCGATGTACTTGGTGTAACTGCTATCGATCAGGAAACTGGTAAAATTGCAGTATTCCAGGCGAAAGCTACTCTATTTGCTACTGGTGGTGCGGGTCGTGTTTACCGTGCATCTACTAACGCGTATATCAATACTGGTGACGGTCTTGGTATGGCAGCTCGTGCAGGTATTCCATTACAAGATATGGAATTCTGGCAGTTCCACCCTACAGGTGTTGCGGGCGCAGGCGTATTGCTAACTGAAGGTTGTCGTGGTGAAGGTGCAATCCTTCGTAACAAAGATGGCGAACCGTTCATGGAACGTTATGCTCCAACTTTGAAAGACTTGGCACCACGTGACTTCGTATCACGTTCTATGGACCAAGAGATCAAAGAAGGTCGTGGCTGTGGTCCTAAAGGTGATTATATCCTTCTTGATATGACGCACCTGGGTGCGGATACGATCATGAAACGTCTTCCATCTGTATTTGAGATTGGTAAGAAATTCGCGAACGTTGATATCACCAAAGAGCCAATTCCGGTAGTGCCAACAATCCATTACCAAATGGGTGGTATTCCTACGAATATTCATGGTCAGGTTGTTGTTCCAGAGTCTCCGGAAACTGAAGCACTGGTTACTCACTACGATAAAAATACTGATACATACTCTACTAACCAAGAAGGCCGTAACTTCACTAAACCAGTGAAAGGTTTCTATGCGATTGGTGAATGTTCTTGTGTATCTGTACATGGTGCAAACCGTCTAGGTACAAACTCACTGCTTGACTTGGTTGTATTTGGTAAGGCTGCTGGTCAGCATATCATCGACTATGTGACTAAACATCACGGTGATGAATATGAGCCGCTTCCTACCACTGTACTTGAGCAAACTGTTGCACGTATTCGTAAACTTGACGAATCAACGACAGGTGAAAATGCTCAGGAAGTTGCTGATGCGATTCGTGATATCGTTCAAGACCACGCTGGTGTATTCCGTACATCTGCACTTCTTGAAGAAGGTGTGAAACAGATTCTTGCAATTGAACCGCGCGTGCGCAACATTCACTTGAAAGACAAATCTAAAGTATTCAACACAGCACGTATTGAAGCACTTGAAGTTGAAAACTTGTATGAAGTTGCTAAAGCGACTCTAATTTCAGCTGCAGCGCGTAAAGAATGCCGTGGTGCGCATACGGTAGTAGACTTTGAAGAGTCTCCTGACCATCCTGCATACCCATACGGTCGTCGTGATGATGAGTGGATGAAGCACACATTATGGTTCTCTGCGGACAACCGTCTTGAGTACAAACCAGTGCGTTACCGTCCATTGTCGGTTGATGCAATTCCACCTAAACCACGTACATTCTAATTCGGAGAAGTAAGATGAGTAGAGGTACTCGTACATTTAATATCTACCGCTACGATCCTGATAAGGATGCAGCACCGTACATGCAAACTTTTAAACTGGAATTGACTGACAAGCACCGTATGTTGCTTGACGCACTTCTGGCATTAAAAGTACAAGACGAATCTTTAACGTTCCGTCGCTCATGTCGTGAAGGTATTTGTGGTTCTGATGGTGTAAACATCAATGGTAAAAACGGTCTTGCATGTCTGTGGAACCTGAATGATTTACCAGAAACAATCACAATCCGTCCACTGCCAGGTCTTCCAGTAGTTAAAGACCTTGTTGTAGACATGAATCAGTTCTACGATCAGTACAACAAAATTCATCCGTTCTTGATCAACAATCAGCCTGCACCGCCTAAAGAGCGTCTGCAGTCTCCTGAAGAACGTGAACATCTTGATGGTCTGTATGAATGTATTCTTTGTGCATGCTGTTCAACTTCATGTCCGTCATTCTGGTGGAATCCTGATAAGTTCTTGGGTCCTTCAGCATTGTTGAATGCTTACCGCTTCATCATTGACTCACGTGATACAGCAACTCAAGAGCGTTTGGCTCGTCTTGACGACCCATTCTCGCTGTTCCGTTGTAAAGGCATCATGAACTGTGTATCTGTATGTCCTAAAGGCTTGAATCCTACGAAAGCAATCGGTCACATCCGTAACATGCTTCTAGATATGGCTGGCTAATTCAGACTGCGAATAACAGTTTGTCAAAAAAGCACACCACTTGGTGTGCTTTTTGCTTTATAGGGGCGCTGAAAAGGGTAAAACTAGTTGACAAGCAGAAGTTATCAGCAGGAGCTCTGGTGCAATCATAAAAGGTGATGAATTATTTCAGAGCATTTTGCTCAGGTTTGTGCACTAATATGATGTAGTTCGATTTATTTATGATTTTTAGATGTAAAACTGACCTGAAAAAGATTCCCGATAATGTTATTATATAACGCAAGATTGCAAAGGGAGTGGATTGGAAGATTTACTCTCTTTTTGTTTATCAGTGGTATGGGGGATGGATGTAGGACTTTAGTCTACGGAGATTGTGTTTTTCATTTAAAGCTCCCTATGTTAGAGTAATTTCTGGTTGATGTATTTGACTAAAAAACACACATTTCTCGTCAAAAAAATCAATTGATTAGTCGAGATCGTGATAGCATTTAGCATAAGACTATATCCAAAAAATGTAAGGATTAATGTACACTTTTTAAACACGGAAAAACCTGCAACTGGTATATAAAGGTAAGTTAGAGTCGCTTTAGAAAAAATACAGCTTAAGCCTTTGTTTTTTCTAAGTCGATTTGCAAAAAATTGCTCGGTTTTTATCGGGTATTCGATGAGTGATGATGCCGCTGAGGGGCGTTATTGTTCATTAAACATATCAAGAGTTGCTCTTGGTGTGGTGATAGCGCCTCATGGCTTATGCCTTATGGGGGACTAATGTCATCTTACCAATTTGACATTACTAATCCTGGGTTTTGCTTAAAAAGCATCCTGAAAATGTTTTTGCAATAGGAAATGGGTCCACAAATGCAAGAAGTTGCTGACGCTCTGCGTCTTGACACTGAACTTAGCGCTGATAGTGCAGCGTATATTGAAGAACTTTATGAGCAGTATCTGACCGCTCCAGACTCAGTGGGTGCTGACTGGAGAGCGTACTTCGATAAATTCCCAAAAGGTGATCAACCACACAGCAATGTACGTGAGCAATTCCTACTTTTAGGTCGCAATTCAAGCCGTATTCAGCCTGTTATCCAATCGACAGTAAGTTCAGAGCATGAACGTCGTCAAATTGGCGTTTTACAGCTGATTGCTGCGTACCGTAACCGTGGCCACCAAAAAGCAAAACTGGATCCATTAGGTCTGGCTAAACGCGAAGTTGTGCCAGATCTTGATCTTTCTGCGCACGGTTTAACTCAGTCTGATCTGGACACTATATTCAATACCGGTAACCTTGCGATTGGTAAGGAAGCAGCGACTTTGGGCGAAATGGTCCAAGCGATGGAAGCGACTTACTGTAGCTCTATCGGTGCTGAATACATGCACATCGTGGATACCAAAGAAAAACGCTGGATCCAGCAACGTCTTGAAAGCGCACGTGGTCAATATGGCCTGAGTGCTGATCAGAAAAAACATGTTCTTGAACGTTTAACTGCGGCTGAAGGTCTGGAAAAATACCTCGGTAATAAATTCGTGGGTGCAAAACGTTTTGGTGTCGAAGGTGGTGAGTCTTTCATTCCTATGGTGAATGAATTGATCCAGCGTGCCGGTTCTGTAGGCTGTAAAGAAGTCGTAATCGGTATGCCACACCGTGGTCGTCTGAACCTTCTGGTTAACATCATGGGTAAAAACCCGGCTGACCTGTTCGGTGAGTTCGAAGGCAAATCACTACACAAGAAAGGTTCTGGTGACGTTAAGTATCACCAAGGTTTCTCTTCTAACGTGATGACTCCAGGTGGTGAGGTTCACTTGGCATTGGCGTTTAACCCATCTCACCTTGAAATCGTTGGACCTGTAGTTGAAGGTTCTGTACGTGCACGTCAAGTCCGTCGTAAAGACATTGGCGGCGATGACGTGTTACCAGTGATTGTTCACGGTGATGCTGCATTTGCAGGTCAGGGCGTAAACCAAGAAACCTTCCAGATGTCACAGACTCGTGGTTACACAGTAGGTGGTACAGTTCATATCGTAGTGAACAACCAAGTTGGTTTTACCACATCTGATCCACGTGATGCACGTTCTACAGAATACTGTACTGACATCGCGAAAATGATCCAGGCACCGATCTTCCATGTGAATGGTGATGATCCGGAAGCTGTATTATTTGTAGCTCAGCTTGCACATGACTTCCGTCATACTTTCCGTAAAGACGTCGTGATCGATATGTTCTGTTACCGTCGTCGTGGTCATAACGAAGCGGACGAACCAGCTGCAACTCAGCCAATGATGTACCAAGTGATCAACAAAAAAGCGACCACTCGTACGCTTTATGCCGACAAACTGGTTCAAGAAGGTGTACTTGATCGCGCAACTGCAGATCAAATGGTTGAACAATACCGTTCTGATCTTGAAGCCGGTAAACATGTAGCCAATGCACTGGTTCTAGAGCCGAACAAGAAAATGTTCGTAGACTGGACACCGTACCTGGGCCATGAATACACAGACGAGTGGGATACTACATGTGATCTAGAACGTCTTAAAGAGCTTGGTCGCAAAATGCGTGAGCTTCCAGAAGGCTTCGTGATGCAGCGTCAGGTATCTAAAGTGATTGACGACCGTCTGAAAATGCAAACTGGTGAAATGCCGCTGAACTGGGGTGCTGCTGAAACTCTAGCCTATGCATCACTGCTAGATGATGGTTATCTGGTTCGTTTAACTGGTGAAGACGTGGGTCGCGGTACCTTCTCACACCGTCATGCAAAACTGCATAACCAGGTAGATGGCTCAACTTATATTCCACTTTGCCACATCAAAGAGAACCAACCGCGCGTTGCGATCTATGACTCTTTATTGTCTGAAATGGCAGTACTGGCATTTGAATATGGTTATGCGACGACTCTTCCTAAGAGCCTGATCATCTGGGAAGCTCAGTTCGGTGACTTTGCAAACTGTGCGCAGGTGGTGATTGACCAGTTCATCTCATCTGGTGAAACCAAATGGGAACGTGTATGTGGTCTGACTATGCTTCTGCCACACGGTTTCGAAGGCCAAGGCCCTGAGCACTCATCTGCACGTCTGGAACGTTTCTTACAACTATGTGCTGAAGACAACATGCAAGTGATGACTCCAACTACACCTGCACAGATCTTCCACGCGTTACGTCGTCAGGCAATCCGCCCGATCCGTAAGCCAATGATCATCATGTCACCTAAATCATTGCTTCGTCATAAATTAGCGGTGTCTAATCTGGAAGAACTGGCTAACGGTACATTCCAGACTGTGATCGACGAAGTAGATAACATCAACAAAGCAGACGTAACCCGTCTGGTATTGTGTGGTGGTAAGGTTTACTACGATCTGGTTGAAAAACGTCGTGAAAAAGAATTGAACAACACTGCAATTGTACGTATTGAACAATTGTATCCGTACCCAGAAGCACGTCTTGCAGAAGTTCTTGCTCAGTATCCAAACCTGAAAGAACTGGTTTGGGCACAAGAAGAACCGAAAAACCAAGGTGCTTGGTTGTTCATCGCGCCTCGTTTATATGACGATGTGATGAAAGCGGGTAAACAAATCCGTATTAGTTACGCAGGCCGTGAAGCTTCAGCTGCACCGGCGTGTGGTTCACCATACTTGCATGCAAAACAACAAGCTCAGCTCGTTAACGACGCTCTAGCGATCGATGCTGAATAATCCAGGAGATTCTAAATAATGGCAACCGAAATTAAAGCACCGGTATTTCCAGAGTCAGTTGCGGACGGTACGATCGCAACTTGGCACAAACAACCAGGTGAAGCAGTATCACGTGATGAAGTGATCTGTGATATTGAAACTGATAAAGTTGTTTTAGAAGTTGTTGCTCCTGCAGACGGTACAATTGCATCAATCGTTAAAAATGAAGGCGATACAGTGCTTTCTGCTGAAGTGATTGCACAGTTTGAAGAAGGTGCTGTATCTGGCGCAACTCAAACTCAAGCAGTTCAATCTGAAACTGAAGCATCAGTAGAGCAAGCTGCTGCAAAAACTGAAGCAGGTAATGCACCGATCGTTGAGCGTCAACAGGTTCAAGACCAGGCTCCAGCAGTACGTAAAGCATTGACTGAATCTGGTATCAATGCTGCTGACGTATCTGGTACAGGTCGTGGCGGTCGCATCACTAAAGAAGATGTTGCGAACCATCAGTCTAAACCTGCAGCGCCTGCTGCTGCACCGTTAAGCGTTGCGGTTGGTGAACGTATTGAAAAACGCGTTCCAATGACTCGTCTGCGTAAACGTGTTGCTGAACGTCTGCTTGCTGCAACTCAAGAAACAGCAATGCTGACTACGTTCAACGAAGTCAACATGAAACCAATCATGGAAATGCGTGCACAATACAAAGACGCATTTGAAAAACGTCATGGTGCACGTTTAGGCTTTATGTCTTTCTTCGTGAAAGCTGCAACTGAAGCATTGAAACGTTACCCAGCAGTAAACGCTTCTATTGATGGCGACGATATCGTGTATCACGGTTACTACGACATCGGTGTTGCGGTTTCTTCTGACCGTGGTTTAGTGGTTCCTGTATTACGTGATACAGACCGTATGAACTATGCTGAAGTAGAAAACGGTATTCGTGACTATGCTTATAAAGCACGTGACGGTAAGCTTGGTATTGAAGATATGACTGGCGGTACATTCACTATTACTAACGGTGGTACTTTCGGTTCATTGTTATCTACACCAATTCTAAACACGCCACAAACTGCTATTTTGGGCATGCACAAAATCCAAGAGCGTCCTATGGCGGTAAATGGTCAAGTTGAAATCTTGCCAATGATGTACTTGGCGCTTTCTTATGACCACCGTTTAATCGATGGTAAAGAAGCTGTAGGTTTCCTTGTAACAATCAAAGAATTGTTAGAAGAGCCAGCTAAACTCATCCTTGACCTTTAATTCTAAAGAATAAATCAGTGGGCTCGGAGCGATCCTCTAAGCCCATTTTTGGAGATAAAAATGTCTCAACAATTTGATCTTGTTGTTATTGGCGGTGGCCCAGGTGGTTATGAAGCGGCAATTCGTGCGGCTCAACTTGGCTTTAAAGTTGCGTGTATCGAAAAACGTATTCACAAAGGTAAGCCATCTTTGGGTGGTACCTGTCTAAATGTGGGCTGTATCCCATCTAAAGCACTGCTTGACTCTTCCCAACGCTATGAAGCAACCGTTCACGAACTTGCTGAACATGGTATCACCACAGGTGAAGTTAAATTTGATCTAGACACTTTGTTGGCACATAAAGACAAAGTTGTAGATCAATTGACGGGTGGTGTTGCTCAATTACTGAAAGGTAATGGTATCGAGTGGTTACAAGGTACTGGTAAATTACTTGCAGGTAAAAAAGTAGAATTCACACCGTTTGAAGGTGATGTACAGGTTTTAGAGCCTAAATATGTGATTCTTGCGACTGGTTCTGTACCTGTCAATATTCCAGTAGCTCCTGTTGATGAAGACTTGATTGTTGATTCGACTGGTGCATTGAAATTCCCAGAAGTTCCTAAACGTCTTGGTGTCATTGGTGCAGGTGTTATCGGTTTAGAGTTAGGTTCAGTATGGCGTCGTCTAGGTGCAGAAGTGGTTGTGTTTGAAGCACTGGATACATTCTTGCCAATGGCGGACAAAGCATTGGCGAAAGAATATCAAAAAATCTTGAAAAAACAGGGTTTAGATATTCGTTTCGGTGCCAAAGTTTCAGGTACTGATGTTAATGGTCGTGAAGTGACTGTTAAATATACCCAAGGCGGTGAAGACAAAGAACAAACTTTCGATAAATTGATCGTTTGTGTAGGTCGTCGTGCTTATGCTGAAGGTTTATTGGCAGATGATTGCGGTATTAAACTGACTGAACGTGGCTTAGTTGAAGTAAACGATTGGTGTGCAACTTCTGTTGAAGGTGTTTATGCGATTGGTGACTTGGTACGCGGTCCAATGCTTGCACATAAGGCAATGGAAGAGGGTGTAATGGCAGTGGAGCGTATCCACGGTCATGCTGCTCAAGTGAACTATGACACCATCATCAGCATAATCTATACCCATCCAGAAGCAGCTTGGGTGGGCTTAACTGAAGAGCAAGCCAAAGAAAAAGGCCATGAAGTGAAAGCAGGCCAATTCCCGTTTGCGGTGAATGGTCGTGCATTGGCAGCTGGTGATACGGCTGGTTTTGTGAAATTCGTTGCTGATGCGAAAACAGACCGTCTTTTAGGTATGCACGTTGTGGGTCCTAATGCATCTGATATCGCACACCAAGGTATGATCGCGCTTGAATTTGTATCTTCAGTTGAAGATTTACAATTAATGACATTCGGTCACCCAACCTTCTCTGAGGTGGTGCACGAAGCAGCACTGGCCGTCGATGGACGTGCCATCCACGCGATTCAGCGTAAGCGTAAATAATCTAAAAAAGAGCGGCTCCGGCCGCTCTTTTACATTTGGTGGTTGTTTTTGAATGAATAATCATCTAAAAATAAAGATAAGTAAAATCTAAGATCCGAAAATACCAATATTGATTGATGTGAACCAAGAAATATTGGGAATACGTGTAATAACAAAGTCAAATAAGTAGTAAAAGGTTAATCAATGAATTTACATGAGTATCAAGCAAAAGCGTTATTAAAAAAATATGGCATGCCAGTTCAGGAAGGTATTCTTGCGACAAATGCTGAAGAAACCGTGCAGGCTTTTCAACAGCTGGGCGGAAAATTTGCCGTATTAAAAGCCCAGGTGCATGCCGGGGGGCGTGGTAAGGCGGGTGGGGTAAAGGTAGTTAAATCTGCCGACGAAGCCGCTGAATATGCCAATCAGATTATTGGTTCACGTTTAGTGACTTATCAAACCGATGCCAATGGTCAACCAGTCAACAGCATTCTGGTCTCT
This sequence comes from Acinetobacter sp. CIP 101934, assembly GCF_000369585.1. Taxonomy (NCBI): domain Bacteria; kingdom Pseudomonadati; phylum Pseudomonadota; class Gammaproteobacteria; order Moraxellales; family Moraxellaceae; genus Acinetobacter; species Acinetobacter sp. CIP 101934. Next base: position 1,016,317 of record NZ_KB850094.1, read on the forward strand.
GAAGATGTTTATCCGGTAGAGCGTGAACTTTATCTGGGTGCTGTGGTAGACCGTTCAACTCGTCGCATTACCTTTATGGCATCGACTGAAGGCGGTGTTGAAATTGAAAAAGTGGCAGAAGAAACGCCTGAAAAAATTATTAAAGTTGAAGTTGATCCACTCGTTGGTTTATTGCCGTTCCAGGCACGTGAAGTTGCATTTGCTTTAAACCTTAAAGATGGACAAATCAACCAATTTGTTAAAGTCATGACCGCGGCTTATCAAGCCTTTGTGGAAAATGATTTTGCCCTGTTTGAAATCAATCCGTTATCAGTCCGTGAAAATGGTGACATTCTTTGTGTCGATGCCAAAGTAGGGATCGATTCGAACGCGTTGTATCGTTTACCTGAAGTGGCGGCACTACGCGATAAATCACAAGAGAATGAGCGTGAGCTAAAAGCCTCTGAATTTGATCTGAACTATGTTGCCCTGGAAGGTAATATTGGTTGTATGGTCAATGGTGCTGGTCTTGCGATGGCCACCATGGATATTATCAAGCTTTATGGTGGTCAGCCAGCTAACTTCCTCGATGTCGGTGGTGGTGCAACCAAAGAGCGGGTGATTGAGGCGTTCAAAATTATTTTGGCAGATAATTCTGTACAAGGTGTGTTGATTAATATTTTTGGTGGAATTGTACGTTGCGACATGATCGCTGAAGCAATTATTGCAGCAGTTCAAGAAGTAAATGTCACTGTGCCGGTTGTGGTTCGCCTTGAAGGGAACAATGCTGAGCTTGGTGCCAAATTACTGGATGAATCTGGTTTGAAATTAATTTCTGCAAATGGCCTGGCCGATGCTGCAGAAAAAATTGTTGCTGCAGTAAAAGCTTAAGGAGTATCACAATGAGCGTATTAATTAATAAAGACACCAAAGTTTTAGTTCAGGGCTTTACTGGTAAAAACGGAACTTTTCATTCTGAGCAGGCAATTGCTTACGGTACTAAAGTGGTCGGTGGGGTAACACCGGGTAAAGGTGGTCAATCACATCTGGATCTGCCAGTATTTAATACCATGCGTGAAGCGGTAAAAGAAACTCAGGCCGATGCTTCTGTAATTTATGTACCTGCACCATTTGTATTAGACTCTATTGTGGAAGCGGTTGACTCAGGTATTGAACTAATTGTAGTGATTACTGAAGGTGTACCAACACTGGACATGCTAAAAGCCAAGCGCTATCTGGAAACCAATGGTAATGGCACGCGTCTGATTGGCCCAAACTGTCCGGGTATTATTACGCCTGAAGAATGCAAGATTGGAATTATGCCAGGCCATATCCATAAGAAAGGCAAGATCGGGATTATCTCTCGTTCAGGTACCCTGACTTATGAGGCTGTATCGCAAACGACTAAATTGGGTTTAGGTCAATCGACGTGTATCGGTATTGGTGGTGATCCAATTCCAGGTATGAACCAGATTGACTGCTTGAAACTGTTTGAAGAAGACCCTGAAACAGAAGCTATTATTATGATCGGTGAGATTGGTGGTACAGCTGAAGAAGAAGCTGCTGAATATATCCAGTCTAATGTAACTAAGCCTGTAGTGGGTTATATTGCGGGTGTGACAGCACCGAAAGGAAAACGTATGGGGCATGCAGGTGCGATTATTTCAGGTGGCAAAGGCACCGCGGAAGAAAAATTTGCAGCCTTTGAACGTGCTGGCATGGCTTATACCCGTAGTCCTGCTGAGCTTGGTTCGACCATGTATCAGTTGCTGAAGGATAAAGGGTTAATCTAAACAATAAAAATCCAACATAAAGCCCTCTTATTGAGGGCTTTTTTTAGAAGAAATACATAATAGTTTGATCTGACAGGATGAAATTGTGAGCTAAATCGCACTTTGTTATAATATTTGTATAAATAAAATACATAACAAGACAAATGCCAATGCTAAACAACAATAACTATTACTCAATCGCCTATGTGTTGCTTGCCACAGGAATCAGCTTGAATCCTTTATATGCAGCTATTACAGACACGCAAAGGCATCAGGTGGTCAAGCAAATTAAGTCTGGGGATACCCAAAAAGGTTTTAAAATACTCGCAGAAATGGTACGCAAAGATCCTGCGAACATGAACCTGCTGGCTGACTTTATTTTGTTAAGCCGACAATATAATTCCCCCCTAATTCAGCAAGATTACAATCTGAATCACTTAAAAATTTCAACATATCCAGTCTATGGGCAACTGCCTCTGGTGATGTTATTGCGTGATCAGGGTAAATTTTTGCTGGCTGAACAATATGCAGCAAAATTTCAGAAAAACAGCACAAGTGATATTCCATGGGATTTATACCGTGGCATGTTGCTTGCGGAAAGTGGTCAATTGGAGCAAGCAGAGCAACAAATCAGGAAAGTTGACCAGAAACAGCTGAATGCTGATCAGCTGGTACAATTGGCTTATACCTATCGCTTATTAAGACAACCTATACAGGCACTGAATACCGCAACTCGCGCTTTATCGATGAGTCGTTCGGAAAGCGTGCAGGAACAGTATGTGCTGGCTTTGGCAGCCAGTGCTGATTATGACAGTGCAAACCGTTATTTACAGCAGCAGGGTAAAGGGCAAAGTCGTCTCAAACATGAAGTACAGCTGATCAAGTTTAGTCAAAATATTCGTAATGCCATTGATTTCTATAAAGTACAAAGTGAAAAGGATCAGGGCAAAATTGCCTATACAGAGCTGGATCAGGTGATTTCGGAAATGCAGGCTTATGAAAATGAGCTAGCCCAATATCCCGAGTTACGTCAAAGATTTTATTATGAATATATTTTTGCCTTAAGTGCACGGCAACGTTCTACTGAGGCTTTGGCGCAACTGGCTAGAATCAATCAGCCGGTAGAACAGATGCCTGCCTATACCAGACATGCACTAGCTGATAGCTATTTGCGCAATCATAAACCAAAGCAGGCGGAAATATTGTACCGCAGTCTGTTTAAAGAAAAGAATTATGTAGACTATGACGTTTATGCAGGTCTGTACTATAGCTTGATTGAACAAGAAAAATTTAAAGCCGCTGATGAAGTAATTAAGGAAATGGATCAGCGCTTACCAATCTTCTTCTATAGTCAGGCTAAAGGTGTAGATCGTACGATTCATATGGACCGTGATGAGTATGTGATCTTAAGAGGTCTTCATTATAGTTATAAAAACCAGCTGGATAAGGCAGAACTGTATTTTCAGGACCTAGTAAATAAATCTCCAGGAAATCGTAATTATATCAATTATCTTGCGACTATACAGCGTTGGCGTGAAAAACCTTTGCAAGCACAGGCAACGGTTTCCTTACTCAATGGTACAGAGCCATCAACACAAGCCACCCGAATTAATAGCATGCAAAATGCGCAAGCTGTCTTTGATGTGCAGACATGGCGTAGTAGCAATACTGATCTTTTAGAGCGGGCAGGAACTGATACCGGGGTAGTGCGTAGTCATAAGGAGCTCAAAGATCGTGAGCGGTTTACCATTTCACATAATAGTCTTTATGCGAAAAGTGAAACGGATGATCAAGATCTGGTCAATAATCTGAATGGTTCTCGTGAGAAACAAAGCTGGACGCGACTCAATACCCCATGGTTTTCAGATTATTACCGGGCCTTTGTGGAGCATCAGTACCGTAATGGAGAGTATGAGGAAGGTAAGCGAGATGATCAACGGATCGGTGTAGGACTGGAATGGGTTGATAACCGCAAATATGCCACTGTAGCACTTTCACAAGCGACCGAGGGTGATCGCTTTGGAGTGAATATAACCTGGAATCACTGGTTAAGTGATCACTGGAATTATGGTCTGGCTTATAACAGCCAGGCAGAGATTCCATTGCAGATACAGGATGAACATGAAGGGCAGTCTTATCGTTTCGACTTAAACTGGCAACAGCATGAATCTACAAAGGCTGGATTGAGCTATCAGTTTACTGATATTGATGACGGAAATGAGCGTCAGGAACTAGGTACCTATTTCAAACAACGTATTTTCCAGGCTCCACATCATTTAACCCATCTGAACTTATATGGATTTTGGGCATCGAATAAAGATGATGTAGAAACTTCCTATTTCAATCCATCTTCAAGTTGGAGTGCAGAAGCAGGTCCGGAACATGATTGGGTAACCTGGCGTAGTTATGATCAGTCGTTGACTCAACGTTTTTCATTAAATCTTGGTGTATTTGACCAGGAAGATTATGACTCAGGCCTAATTTATTTGGCGAAATATCAACACCTCTGGCAAATCACCAGAACTTGGTCCCTGAATTATGGGGTGTCCTATGGGCAACACCCTTATGACGGTGAAGATGAAAATAGACTCGAAGCAAGTTTTGGATTTGAAGGGAGATTCTAATGAAAACAATAAAAAATACACTCGCTCTATTAGGATGCTTAACTCTTTTTATGGCATATAGTCATGCTGAAAATAAAGCGATGGATCTGCCTGAAAACCAGTTCGTAACACTCACTTTTCATGATGTCAGGAATGATGTAGCACGTCAGGGTGATCGTGATCAATATGCAATTAGTACTGAATATTTGGCGCAATATTTTGCTTGGTTAAAACGTGAAGGTTGGAAAACTATTTCTTTGGAAGATATCCGCCGTGCCCGTGAGAAAAAAATTCCATTACCAGAAAAATCGGTACTTTTAACCTTCGATGATGGGGCGCTAAGCGGATATACCCAAGTATTTCCTTTATTAAAGCAATATAAATTACATGCCGTTTTTGCTATTCCAACCAGCTGGATTGGTACCAAGCATAAAGATGCCATAGAGTCCTATGGGGCAAATAATCTGATGAATTGGGACCAGATGCGGGAAATGCAAAATAGTGGCTTGGTCGAGTTTGTATCGCATTCACATAATCTGCATCGTGGAGTTATTTCGAATCCACAAAGAAATATGCAGCCTGCTGCAACTGCACGTATATATGATCTGACAAAGGCACGTTATGAATCTGACCTCGCTTATAGGCAGCGTGTGCTGGAAGATTTAAAGCGTTCTAAAGCCATTCTGGAACAGGAATTATCAGTACCGACTCATGCTATTTTCTGGCCTTATGGTGCTGTAACAGCAGAAACAGAAGATATTGCTAAGCAGGCAGGACTAAGCATGTCTTTTAGCCTCGGCACTATGGCGCCATTGGCTGATTCAGTAAAAACTTATCAGCGTGCCTTGATTATGAATAACCCGAACCTGGCAGAAATTAAAGAGGCAATGTCTGAGTTTTTGTATCACACCAAGCAACCCTATCTGGAGCAGAAGAGCTTTATTCAGTTTAATTTGAAAGATCTTGCGCAGCCCAGTATAAAACAGGCTGATGAAAAACTCGGTCAGTTCCTCAACCAGTTAGATGCACTGAAAACCAATCAGCTGATCTTGAAACCTGTTGCCGATCTCGATGGTAATGGCACGGTCGATGTGGCTTACTTCCCGAACAGCCAGTTAAAAATGCAACAGGATTTACTGAATCGTACTTTATGGCAAGCACGTACCCGTACGTATCAGCGTGTTTATGCAGAGTTACCGCTCAGTATGATGAATCAGGGCTATAATATGGTCCAGCTGGTTGAAGATATATTCAAATATAACAGCAATCTGGAAGGCTTGGTGATAGATGCTGGCCAAGAGTTAAATTGTGCTGTAGAGAGTACACAGTGGTCGGCTGAATGTAAGAAACAGATTGAGCGGGTTATTAACTTAAAACAAAATACGAGTCGGCGTGCCAAATACTATGCCAATATCAGTAATGTCTATTTGGCAGTACTGAAAATAAATACCCATAAAACTATGGGGCTGAAGGCCTTATTTGAAACCTTGGCAGATGATTCAGACTATATCTATCTGGTTTTGGATCAAAAAACCAGCAAAGCTGAGCATAACCAGTTGCTCAAAAATATTCAGCAATTAACCTCCGTACAAAAACAACGTTTGATGATCGGTTTTGATCTGGCAGGTCAATCAGAACAAGATCAATGGATTACTAATAGTATTGCGAATTTACGTAGACAAGGTATCCAGAAAATTTCTCTTGAAAATTATAATTTTAAAAATGCCGGGCAGGTTCAACAAAGACTTTATGCATCGATTAGCTTAAACAGTAATCCTTTCGTTTATCGTGATCCCTTTCAGGCTCAGCAGGGAGAACGTAAATGATTAATAGTATCAGTTTACATGATGTCATCTTTGGCTTTGCTTTTTTCTATCCATTGTTTATGGCCTGGATGTGGATTGCTGGTGGAATCTGGTTTTTTATAAAACGCGAACTGAATCAGAAAGTATTACCTGAACCCAAAGAAGCAGGTTGTAGTATTTTAATTCCCTGTTTTAATGAGGCTGAACAGGTCAAGCAGACCATTCGCTATGCCATGCAAAGTCAGTATCCAAAATTTGAAGTGATTGCGATTAACGATGGCAGTTCGGATCAGACAGGAGAGATTCTGGATGAACTGGCAGAAAAATATCCAAAATTACGTGTAGTACATTTGGCCGAGAACCAGGGTAAAGCGTATGCACTACGTGCAGGCGCAATGGTAAGTGGTTATGAGTACCTGATCTGTATTGATGGCGATGCTTTAATGCATCCACATTGTGTACTCTGGATGATGCACCACTTAACCATGTTCCCGCGTGTCGGAGCGGTAACGGGTAACCCGCGGATTATCAATCGCTCCAGCATACTAGGCAAAGTTCAGGTTGGAGAATTTTCTTCTATTATCGGATTGATTAAGCGGGCACAACGTACTTATGGTCGCATTTTCACTGTCTCTGGTGTCTGTGCCGGATTTAGAAAAACTGCTCTGGATCGTATTGGTTACTGGCGTGATGACATGATTACTGAGGATATTGATGTGTCATGGCGTTTGCAGTTTGATCATTGGGATGTGCAGTATGTCCCTCAAGCACTCACCTATATTTATATGCCCGAAACTTTTAAAGGGTTGTGGCAGCAGCGATTACGCTGGGCACAAGGTGGTATTGAAGTACTCTTTGCGTATATTCCTAAAATATTTAAATGGCGTTTGCGCCGCATGTGGCCGATTGCACTGGAATCTGTAATTAGCGTGTTATGGGCATATACCATGTTTGGTGTATTCGTCTTGTTCTTTTATGGTTTGTTCTTTCCTGTGGCCCCAGAGTGGTATATCAATTCTCTGTTGCCGCAGTGGTATGGTGTGATTCTCGGCGCAAGCTGTTTGATTCAGTTCATGGTCAGTCTATGGATTGACCGCAGATATGATAAAGGTCGAATGTTCAGAAGTTATTTCTGGGTAATCTGGTACCCACTATTTTTCTGGATTTTAACCATGTTAACGACTGTTGTATCGTTGCCGAAGACCATTTTTAAAACCCAAACCCGTGCACGGTGGATCAGTCCAGACCGAGGCTTCCGTGGTGAAACAGAGGTAAAATAAGGTGAAAAACAATAAAAATATTCCTGCCAAGCCGCAGGTTAAAATTGCCGAGTATATGGAGCTCCCAACAACTGTTGAAATTTCTGAACTCAGTGTCGCAGCAACTGTTAAAGAATCTAAACTCGATATTCCGGAGTATATCGATGTTCCAGAATATGTAAGTGGTCGAACGAGTGGTTATAGCCTGATGGCACTAGGCTGGATGGCGTGGATATGGCTATTTATGCCATTGGCCTCCCTGGGTTTATGGTGGTTTGAATCGAGCCTGATTGTTGATCATGTCTTAATAGACCATAAACCTTATCAGGGAATGACGCTACTTGAGCTGGCCCTACTGATTATTATTGCTTTTTCAAGCTTGCTGTTATGGGCTTGTTATAACTGGATTCGATTCAATCGAGTAGATCGACGTTCGGCACCTAGACCGGTTGAACTCCAGGAGATTGCTTATAGCTTTGATGTTGAAAAGCATGCTCTACTGGAAATGGTACAGGCCAAACAATTGACCCTGTACTATAATCAGGAGGGGAGATTAGAGCAGTACGATATACAAGGTAGGCCTATGAAAATTTCTTTGGCTTAAAAATCGTTGCATGTGGGTGTGGCATAAAAGGATCTTCTGGATAATAGCCAATATGCTGCACTCCTTGTTCTTTTAATAGATGTACAGTTTCTAATAACTCCTCATTTGAAAGTTTGTGCTGTGTATTCCAGTCTATGGTTTGAATTTCAAAAATGGTCCGAGATAAAGTAGGGTCATACTGCCGTGCTTTTTCTACCAAATTAAGATAGAACTTGGAGTGGTCTGGGGCTTTTTCCATATAAGGCATAGCCATAACAGCATTATAATCATAATGCTGTAGGGTACTTGAGGTTGATTGTGCAAACCATTTCTCGCTTTCAGGATTCAACATCACAGGCGCATAAGAGTTTCGGGCAAATTTGAGTGAGGGATTGGTGATTTTAAGCTTATTACTCAATTTTAAAGCAAGATTATCTAAATAGGCGGTTTTAGCTTTAGCAAACTTCATTTGTTCTGGATGTTGAGGATGACGTAATATTTTTTCAGCATCTTTAAATCCCCAATATTTATATACTTGCATGGCAGAGGGGGAACTATCCTCATAGTCATTCAAGGTAATATCGTCATGATACAAAATACCGTCCACAGTTATTTTATCTGTTAATGCTTTATAGATGTCATAGACATAATCAAAGTTTTTTGGATCAAATGGCGACAGGCGAATATAACCTTTTATGTTCTGGTTTGTAGTTTCTACATAATTTGCCCGGTAGTGCTTTGGCAGTTCCCAAGCCCACATGGGTAACCAGGCATAGATTTTTTTAACAGTGGTGCGATTTCGAATCTGTTCAGTGACTTTTTTAAATAAATCTTCCCTGACAGGCATATGTGGGTTAGGGAAATACACTTCATTTGCTGAACCATTAGCATCCTCATCAGCATAAGCCTGTAAAAAAATAGTATTAGGTTGGACAGTCTCTATACGCTTGATTAACTGGTTAATATTACGTGTCATCTGACGTGGATCAGGGTCATAAATATAGTCTAAATCAAGATGCATAATTGACATCTCTAATTGTTGGTTCTTCTGGTACCTTTCAATTAATGATGAAAAAGATAAAGGTTTGGTCAGTGCATTTGATGAGCTAGAAAAGGTGCTAAGTAAACTTAAAGAGGTAATTAAACCTAAGCTTAAAGTTATATTGAATGCAGATTTTCTGGAGTAAGTTGTATTTTTCATTATGCTATCCAGTAATTATCATTGTTATAAATTTTCTTATCTTAATAATCCATCATGAGAATGATGCTTATTCGCTTTCTTTACTGATAGCATGTTTATTTGGAAATATATGTGTAATTTTTGAAAAAAGCTTCCATCTTGGAAGCTTTTTTATTTTAAAAATTTTAGCGATAAATTTTTAGGTTTTCGTTTTTAGACTTTGTGTCATCCCATTAATATCACCACCCTGGATGCCTAACTCACTCATCAGACTGTCAATGAGCGGAGCTTGACTGCGGTAGCGTAGAGCACTATTTACAACTTGGTCGGAAAGAGCAACATTACTACTTTCATGATGAGCATCTGCCTGACAAGAACCTGTATGTGCTCCGTGAAGGCCATTCACCTGAAGAATTTTTATATCATCAATGTTTTCCATTGGCTTGACGCTTTCACGGATAATTTCAGGTAGGTATTTGAGCATTGCCAGACGGATCTGCATTTCTACCTGCTCTGAAGACAGTACATTGTTAGCTTCATTCACTGCACGGGTACCTTCAGCATCGACCTGATACTGTTTCTCCATTGCCTGAGCCAGGAGAACTTTAGCATCTGCTTCACCCTTGGCTTTTAAACGAACTTTTTCAGCTTCTGCTTCAGCGGCAATACGAACCGCTTCTGCATCATCAGCCGCTGCCTGTTTACCTGCTTCAGCAGCCACGGTAATCGCAATTGCATCTTTCTCGGCCTGTTCTTTGGCAGCCACCAATTCAACTGCTTTTTGACGTTCTGCCTGCTGAATCTGACGTACTGTTACAACTTCTTCTTCAGCTTTTACTGCTTGAGCACGGGCAAGATCTGCTTGTGCTTTGGCTTCAGATTCGGCACGAGATTTTTCAGCAATCGCAATCGCACGGTCCTGTTCAGCCAGTTCAATGGTTTTCTTTTGTTCAACCTGAGCTTTTTGAATAATCTGTGCTTTCTGGATATTTTCATTTTCGACATCACGGGCAGCCAGAATGCGTTTTAATTCAACTTCGCGTTCAGCCGCAATACGTGCTTCCTCAGCTTCACGTTTTTTAGCAGCTTCTTGGGCTGCAATCTCAGCCAGCTGTTCAGCGCGACGAATCGAAATTTCACGTTCCTGTTGCAGCTTGGCGTATTCTTCTTCACGAATAATCTGTAAACGTGCCTGTTCAGCTTCAAGATTCTTGGTTTTAATTGCCAGGTCAGTATCCTGTTCAATATGGTTGCGTTTACGGCGACGGTCTTCAATGGTTTCAGTCAGTTTGGTCAGACCTTCAGCATCGAAAGCATTTTGTGGATTGAAATATTTGAAGCCAGTCTGATCCAGACCTGTTAAAGAAACAGTTTCGAGTTCAAGACCATTTTTATGCAGATCTTCCGACACGACTTGCTGTACTTTTTGTACAAAGTCGACACGCTTTTCATGCAGCTCTTCCATCGCCATTTCAGCAGCTACGGCACGTAACGAATCCACGAATTTGCCCTCTACCAGATTTTTCAGCTCGTTCGGTGACATGGTTTTTTGACCAAGGGTTTGTGCTGCCGTTGCAATTGAATCTGCGGTTGGTTTAACCCGGACATAGAATTCGGCCATAACATCGACACGCATACGGTCACGGGTAATCAGTGCCTGATCATCAGCACGGCGAACTTCCAGACGCAGAGTATTCATATTTACCGGTATAATTTCATGCAATACCGGCAGAACCAGCGCACCACCGCCTAGAATGACTTTCTCCCCGCCAAAACCGGTACGGACAAAAGAAATTTCCTTACTTGAACGACGGTAAAGGCGAGCAATGATCAGACCAAAGGTGATCAAGCCGGCAAAGATAACCCCAGTAATGATTAAAATGTTATATAAATCAAAATTTAACATTGTTGTTTGTTCTCTGTTTTAGCGTATTTGAAAATATAATTTTGGATTAAATAATAAATATAAAGTAAGAGAGAATAAGTATTTAGACTTTCATGGCCTGGAAGCCATTACGGGTTTTATCCATTAAAATCACAGATTGGCCCTGTTTCAGGATTTCACCATTGGCAGGTTCGACCAGCACATAATGGGTATGGCCATACTGATCTTGAACTTTGGCTTGTGCTGGTGAGTTGGCACGAGCATCGCCGAGGATAATGATTGCAGTTCGGCCAATCAGTTCTTCAATATGAATCGCGGTGGTTTCATCTTTTGGCAGGATCTTTTCCGCTATTTTGGCATTAAAACGGACCAGGGGCATGCACAAGAACAGGCAGGCGGGAGAAATGATCCAGCCATTAACTAAATGTCCAGTAAGACGTTCAAATATACCTTGAATCAAAAGACCGCTTAAGCCATAGGTGGTCAGGAAAATGATCAGCCAGATAAAGAGAGGAAGTTGTCCCAGATACAGCCAGTCAAATACCTTGCTAAAGATATTAGGGTTATTGGCAGGATGAAGGTCTACATGATGCGAGTCTTCAGGCAAGAGTTGGTCAAAAACACTTTGTGAACCACCACCCAGAAACAGCAATATACATTCCAGCGCTGCAAACATCAGCATCAGGCTAAGACTAATACTGAAAACAACATTCGACGGTTCGGTAAAAAGCTCCCACATTCCTTCGGGTCTCTATCTATAATTATGTTTGGCAAAATGAGTAAGAATAATTCTTGCTTATAAAAAGATAACATTGATTATACATTTTGCAATCTAAATACACACAAAAGTAGCGGATATTCAACTTGAATAATTTTAAATATTTGGAAATTAGATTGAATTCTTGTATGAGTTATCAAATTAATATTTTAGAAAACAATAGCTTCAAAAAGATGACAATATCTTAATAAATTTATGAATAGATAGATAAAAAATTTAACGTGGTCACATTTTTGTAAAGCTGAAATCCGAATGAAACAGGCATTTAGGTCAGAGACAATGACTTTATTTGATCAAAGGATATCTTAATATGCCCCTTCTAGTATCGGATAGGAGGTACGTAGTAATAAATGCAAGAAAGCACAATATTAAACATTTTTAATATTCATCCTTCTTTTTAAAAGTATATGTCTGTCCTAATGATCTTAAACTATTTGATTTATAAAAAATATTTTGACATAGAGATTGCCTAAAAAAAGCTAAATTGAATCGAGTCGATCGCATGTGTATCGACTCTACGATTAATTCAATTAGCCTAAGTAGAATTACAATAATGACGTCTGAATACGTACTTTCATATCTAAAGCTTGCTGAAGAATATACGCTTTCATCCATTGTACCTGTTCACCCATTGGATTAGTTTTTACCGCCGTATTCAGGAAATCCAATTCGGGCTTGCTAAACAGCTGATCTTCAAGTGCCTGTTCAAGTGTCTGGCTATTCGCGGCTAAAGGCAGGGCAACCAGATAAAATGCTTTAGGGTAGTTATAAAAAGCATATAAAAGGTTGAAGGCTTTCTGGTCACCTTTCAGATTGCCTGCACCAATCTCATATTTCGGATTTTGGTTACTATGCGTCAGGCCGATAACGTATTCAGCATTATTGTCTTGCAGGCGAACTCCGAACTGTAGACCGATCTGATCTGCAGTCAGTTCATGCTGTATATAGACGTTTAAAGCATTGCCATCATCAGAAAAGGGGCCTTGTAAGATCAGCATGTGTTGTTGATGCTGATAGATATAGCCAGCCAGTTTGGCTTGCTCAAGACGGGTTTTTAACGTTTCTAGGGTATATTGAGTAAATGGCATGTCTAAATTTAGATCCATAGGTACTAGGATTACTCTAGGTGGTTTTGCTACCGTTGGGAACAGGTACTTTAGATGATTTATCTATGAAGTTATTGCTAAAAAATAGTAGGTTTAAAAGGCTAAATAGAAGAAAATACTAAAATTCAAAGCATTAAAAATCATTAGATTGAATAAAACTAATAATAGATATCAGTGAAGTTTTATATGATGTTTTGATATATGGATAGCACAAAACAAGAAAACGTTATGAAAACTTAATCACTATAATGAATATAAATTTTATAAAGTGTAATAAGTACACGTGTAATACGCAGGTTGTCCATGTCATTAAATGAGGAAAGACTTACTCATCTTAAACAGCTTGAAGCTGAGAGTATTCACATCATTCGCGAAGTTGCTGCCGAGTTTGAAAACCCAGTCATGCTTTATTCGATTGGTAAAGATTCTGCGGTAATGCTGCATCTAGCATTAAAAGCGTTTTACCCTGCAAAACTTCCATTCCCGCTACTTCATGTAGACACGGGCTGGAAATTCAAAGACATGATTGCCTTCCGTGACAACATGGCAAAAACTCATGGCTTTGATCTGATCGTGCATCAGAACAAAGAAGGCCGTGATGCGGGTATTAACCCATTCGATCACGGTAGCTCAAAATACACCGACATCATGAAGACTCAAGGTCTGAAACAGGCACTTGATAAATATGGTTTCGATGCCGCCTTCGGTGGTGCGCGCCGTGACGAAGAAAAATCTCGTGCCAAGGAGCGAGTATACTCATTCCGTGACTCGAAACACCGTTGGGATCCTAAAAACCAGCGTCCAGAACTTTGGAACCTTTACAACGGTAAAGTGAACAAAGGCGAAAGTATTCGTGTATTCCCATTATCGAACTGGACTGAGCTTGATATCTGGCAATACATCTATCTTGAAAGTATTCCATTGGTCCCACTATATCTTGCTGCTGAACGCCCAGTTGTTGAGCGCAGCGGTACACTGATTATGGTGGACGATGAGCGTATGCCTTTAAAAGAAGGTGAAGTTCCACAAATGAAATCGGTACGTTTCCGTACTTTAGGTTGTTACCCATTAACGGGTGCAGTTGAATCCACTGCCAACACCTTGCCGGAAATTATCCAGGAAATGTTGCTTGCAACCAGCTCTGAGCGTCAAGGCCGTATGATTGACCATGATGAGGCAGGTTCAATGGAGAAGAAGAAGCAGGAAGGCTACTTCTAAGCATCTTCAAATCTTCCCTTAACCCCTTCTTTAATAAAGAAGGGGAACTCCCAAGGGAACGGAGCCAAGTCTCCCTTTACCAAAGAGAGATTTAGAGGGATTCAAGATTAAACCGATTTCTTAAGCATTTGTGGAGTTTGAGCGATGTCTCATCAATCTGAATTAATCAGCCAGGATATCCTGAGCTATTTAAAACAACATGAAAATAAAGACTTACTGCGTTTCTTGACTTGCGGTAACGTTGATGATGGTAAATCTACTTTAATCGGTCGTTTGCTTTACGATTCAAAATTGATTTATGAAGATCAGTTGCAAGCTGTAACGCGTGATTCTAAAAAAGTCGGTACGACTGGCGATGCACCTGACCTGGCTTTGCTGGTAGATGGCCTGCAAGCGGAACGTGAGCAGGGGATTACCATTGATGTCGCTTACCGTTATTTCTCTACTGAAAAACGTAAGTTCATCATCGCAGATACTCCGGGACATGAGCAATATACGCGTAACATGGCGACAGGTGCGTCTACTGCAGATCTTGCAATTATCCTGATTGACGCACGTTATGGCGTACAGACTCAGACTCGCCGTCATAGCTTTATTGCCAGCCTGCTGGGTATTAAGAACATTATTGTTGCGATCAACAAAATGGACCTGGTGGAGTTCTCTGAAACTCGTTTCAACGAGATCAAGGCAGACTATACTGACTTCGTGAACCAGTTAGGTGACCGTACGCCGGCGAATATTATCTTCACACCGATTTCTGCCCTGAATGGCGATAACGTGGTGAACAAGTCTGAAAATACGCCGTGGTATACAGGCCAGACCCTGATGGGTACTCTAGAAACTGTTGAAATTACCCACAGTGTAGATAAAGAAGAATTCCGTTTCCCGGTTCAGTATGTTAACCGTCCTAACCTCGACTTCCGTGGTTTCTGCGGTACTGTAGCGCTGGGTGAAGTGGCTGTAGGCGATGAGATTGTTGCTTTACCATCAGGCAAGAAATCTACTGTTAAGGAAATTGTAACTTTTGACGGCAATTTGCAACGTGCATTTGCAGGTCAAGCAGTGACTTTAACCTTGAACGATGAGATTGATATCTCTCGTGGCAACATGCTGGTGAAAGCGGGTGATCAGCCTTTAGCTTCACGTTCGGTTCGCGCTTCTGTGGTATGGATGAATGACCAGCCATTGGTTAAAGGTAAGTTGTATAATGTTAAGCTAGGTACGCAAACGGTTCCTGCAAAAGTTGCAGAGATCAACTACCGTGTAAACGTCAATACACTTGAGAAAACTCAGGTAGAGCAGCTGGATCTGAATGCAATTGCTGATGTTCAAATCGAGTTTGATGCGCCAGTGGTATTCGACCGTTACCGTGAAAGCCGTCATACTGGTTCGTTTATCTTCATTGACCGTTTAAGCAACGTCACTGTTGGTGCGGGCATGATTGAAGATGCAATCGAATGGACTGCACATACCAATCCTGTGACTGCTGAAGATCGTGCTGCACGTTTGGGTCAAAAACCAGCTGCGGTATCTGTATCTGCTAAAGCGCTTGAAAATGCTCAAGCACTTGAAAGCCTGTTAATTCAGCAAGGTGTGGTTGCGATTGCAAAAGTCGGTCTTTCAGCTGATCAAGTTGCGCTGGTTCGTGAAACTGGTGTGGTTGTGGTGACTGAGGCAACTGAAGGTACAGATGTGACTTTTGCTCAGGAATCTGCTGAAGAACTTGCTGAGAAAATTGTGGAATTGGTTCGTCTATAAGACAGTACTGATTTTAAAAACCCGCTGAAAAGCGGGTTTTTTATTGCATAAATTTTGTTTGCATGAAAATCGCTCAATTAGTCAAAATGTGATCTTTCAATTTATTAGTTACTAAATACAATTCTCCCTAGATGGGGAATTTATGAAAAAATTATTATTGCTGGCTGGCTTGTGTATGACTTTTGGAGTTGAAGCCAAACAGAGTAGCCAAAGCGTTGAAGCAATCAAGCAGAAGATTATTAAAGAATCAATTGAGAGTTATCCGGGCAATTGCCCATGTCCTTATAATACAGCGAGTAATGGTAGTCGTTGTGGTAAGCGTAGTGCTTATAACCGAGCGGGTGGATATGCGCCACTTTGTTATCCGGAGGATGTAAGTGACCGGATGGTAAGGGAATATAAACGTTAAAATTCTAATGTGTGAGATTATCAATCATCCACATTTAAGCATTCATATAAGGCGGTAACCATACACATTGTGGTTTTTCCATTAATTTTTCAATATTGACCTTAACTAGGAATGAGCCTGTATATTGATGTTCTTCAAAAAACATTTTTTGTCGAATTTCTTTATCTTTAAATCTGACTTTTATCGCTTTGCTTAAGTATGATAAGATATATCTTAATTAATTTTAAGATATATCTTTGCTATGTCTAGAATTCCTAATTCTGTCCTAACAGAAGAACAAGAGAACTCTCCAAAACCTCGCAAACGCCTGTTTGAAGCAGGTGAAATGAAATTGCTGGTGCTGCATTTTATTGCTCAAGCGCCCAAATTTAGCTACGACATTATCAAAGAAGTGGCTGCTTTAGTGGGCGGAAACTACAAGCCGAGCACCGGCACAATCTGCCCAACCATTAATTATCTGGAAGAACAGCAATATACGCAAATGACTATGAGTGCTGATGGGCGCAAGCAGTATCACATTACTGAAAAAGGTCAGGCACATCTCAAACAACGTCAGCAAACCTTACAAAAGGTACTAGACCGTTTTAATACGCGTAAACAAATTCAATCGAATGAACAATATGTTGATATTAAACATGCAATGGAAAATTTAAAAACCTCACTGCGTTTAAAGATTCAACATAGCAAACTTAATGAAATCCAAATACGTGAAATTGCAGAACAGATTGATCAAGCAGCCATAAACATCACACGTCTGTAATCCGATTCACGATTTAAAAATCAGGTAAAATGATGAAAAATAGAGTTCCCAAATTTCATGCCAAACATTTGAATTGGCTCATGCCCTTGATCCTTTCCGGCATTATGAGTGGTGCAATTTCCTGCTTTAACATGCTGCTGAATAAAGGCTGGAGTGATCAGTTTATTTCATTATGGCTGCATGCCTGGAGCATGTCATGGCTGATGGCATTTCCATTAATTTTAGTGGTGCTGCCCTTAGTACGTCGTACCCTAATGAAATTCGTGGATGTGCCTAAAGGAAATCTTTAAATGAAAACACCCAATTCGTGAATTGGGTGTTTTGCTTATAAAACTTATTATTGGATAGTGACAGTTACAGGTTCTGCATACAGGGTGTATGTATAGTTTGGAGCGATTGTATAGTCATAACGCGGCATCACATAAGCTGTGCCTTTCTCTACAAATGTTACACTCTGACCATTTTGCGTATATTTAGCCGAGCCAGGCAGAACCAGCATATTTTTAAAGATATAAGAGGATTTACTGCCAACTTGTGTCTGAATCTCACCTGGAATTTCCAGAGCTTGAGCTGCTGTAGCATTGAGCTGTTTTGGCGTATTCAGTTTTACCACAAAATTGGATGCATCATGTGCATAATCTGTGGTAAGACCATGTGTTCCTTGGACATACATGCGATTAAAATCATCCTTGTTTAAACGGAACGTCCACGGCCAGAAAGTGACTCCGCGCTGGGAGGCAGTACGCATTAAATTCGCACTCAAGCCGCTAAAAGACGGATTGAAAGTGGATGAATACTGTTGAGTTGCATCCAGAATTCGCCGTGTATTGACCAAATCGCTTTGTGCGGCTGGAGTACTGGTAAGGAAACCGGTTGATACACCTGGAAGCACATTCTTCATTTGTAAAATCTGGTCGCCACTAAAACTGATCACAATAGCTTGATCATAGGCATCATGTTTATCTAGCAGTGCTTTGATCTTCGGTACGATCTCGGGCTTGTAGCTTTTAATTTCAATAAAGTTGGTGACATGTGGGTACTTTTTCACCTCAGCCAGCACTTCATCCATGGTAGGAATCTGACGGTTATAGTTCAGTGTTCTGAGCTCACGTACTTCTGCCAGTGTCATATCCTCAATGTTGCGGTTGACACCAGTCGTGCGTAACACAGAGGTATCATGCATAAGAATGACA
The DNA here is from genome assembly GCF_000369585.1 of Acinetobacter sp. CIP 101934. Classification (NCBI taxonomy): domain Bacteria; kingdom Pseudomonadati; phylum Pseudomonadota; class Gammaproteobacteria; order Moraxellales; family Moraxellaceae; genus Acinetobacter; species Acinetobacter sp. CIP 101934. Next base: position 1,034,605 of record NZ_KB850094.1, read on the forward strand.
TGATCATCTTTAGTCAGATACACGTCATATTCTACTGCATCAGCACCTACAGTGATCGCTTTGAGAGTGCCCTCCAGTGTGTTTTCATCGTCTTGCGCCGGGATACCGCGATGTCCGGTAATCAGCGGCTTACGCAACAGGGTGTTGGGTGCCATGCGCTGCATAATTTCTTTATATAAGTCAGGATGGTTGCTATAAATTCCATTAACACCTGTAGCTAGAATTTTTGCTGCGTCCAAGACCTGTGCACTGTCAATCTTGGCCCAAGGCGTAATCAATAAACGTTGTAGATGACTAACTGCTTCACGTGTTAGTAATTGTGGTGGCAAGATGACGATTTTGGACAGCGATACATTGGTATTGTGGGCGATGGTCACGATATCTTTGCTGTTATAACCCAGCCCGGTCTGCTTGGAATAATCCAGAGCTGTTCGGAGCATCGGTAAATCAATACGGGCCTGACGCAGTAAATCTACATTATCGGAAATGAGGGTGATATCAGCCAGATCATAATTTTCTGTCAGTCCTTTCAGTGCCTGAACGGTTGCCGAATTTTGGATAGTGAGTAAAGGTAAAGTTCGACGCTGGGTATCTTTAAGATAATCAGTCAGGTGGCTTACTTTCTGATTGTTGCTTAGTAAATTAAGATCTGCATCAAGTTGATAAGCAGCATGGGTAGCCGCGGTCGAGACTGGGCCATTAAGCGGTGCAGCCTGGGCTAAAGTCGGTGCCATTGAAACCGGGAGTTGCTGGTCAATAATATCAGTGACTTTATTGGATTCAGGCAAGGCATCGAGTTGTTCAGTGACTTTCAGGTGGCTTACTTTCATCAATAAGCCGGCACTAGATAAACCAATGCTGCCTTGAGCCAGGTTATAAGGCAAGGTGCTATCTAACACCAGTTGATCATCCAGATAATGCCGTACACGATTTCCATACACTACAACGCTGGCCTTGTGAGTTTTCTGAAGGCCAATATCTTCGCTATGAGCAGATTTCTGAAGCACATTCCAACTATTGGTCGGCATGCGTAAAGATAGTTCCAGACCACTAGCACTGGTGGTAGCAACCCGCATGGCAAACTGGTAATAGGGGGTAAAAGACGGATCAGCGAACTGATCTGCGCCTCGGTAGATGATACTGCCCCAGCGGGCTTCATTGAGTGCTTCTTCAAATGAAAATTCCATATCGATACGGTAATTGCGTAATTGCTGGAATTTCTCTGGCAGATGCAGGGTTGTCATTTGTGTGCTATGAGCACGACCATCGATATACAAGTCGCCATTTTCAAGATATACCTGGCCCGCGTTATTTTTAGGTTGTATCCAGTCGCCAGGAAGAGCCGCCCATTTATCAAAATTCTCATCCAGTAGAACCTCTGGAATGGGAACTTCTTCATCAGGAATATTGGGCTCAGGAGCCGGCTGATCTGGCTGGGTTACCGGTGGCTGTAAGGAGCCTGAATTCTTGTCGTCATCATCAGAACATGCGGCGAGGCCCAAGGACAGCAAAATAGAGAGGTAGAGATGAGCAGGTTTCATGCTTTTAATATTCTCAAGTCATTTATATTTGAATTTGAGAAATTAAAAGCAGAACATGACATTTATATGGATTTGTCATAAATGAAAATAATTCTTACAGATTAAAATTTCTTTTTTTAAAGAATAAGGTGAGATCTCAATGCCATGCATTTTTCTTAATGATGGCCAGGTCTTCGACATAAGTCCGACTTGGCTTTAAAGCTGGAATTATCTATGTTCAAATAGGGTTAGGAAACAGTTAATACATGCGGAATGATCTATGTCACAAAAAACTATGCAACACGTCATCATTACAGAACCGGGTGGAGTGGATAAACTCGCTTATGAAACGGTTGTCATTCCTGAACCGAAGGCCGATGAGGTGCTGGTCAAGGTTCATGCCTTTGGAATTAACCGTCCGGATATTTTGCAGCGTCAGGGCTTGTACCCGATGCCAAAAGGGGTGACGCCTGTTCCAGGTCTGGAAGTAGCCGGTGAAGTGGTTGCAGTTGGAAGTGACGTAAATCAGTTTAAAGTCGGTGACAAGGTGTGTGGCCTGACCAATGGTGGGGGCTATGCAGAATATTGCGTCGTACCTGAAAGCCAAACTTTGAATATTCTTGAAAACGTAAGCTTTGTTCAGGCCGCTGCTATTCCTGAAACCTTCTTTACGGTGTGGGCAAATGTATTCCAGATGGGTAAAGCCAAGGTAGGAGAAACGGTGCTGGTGCATGGTGGAACCAGTGGGATTGGGACTACGGCACTCATGCTATGTAAATCACTGGGTATTAAAACCTTTGCCACAGCAGGTAGTGATGAAAAAATCCAGGCGATTTCACATCTGACCACAGGAGTTAATTACAAAACTCAGGACTTTGAGCAGGTGATTAACGAAGCAACGGACAATGCTGGTGTAGATGTGATTCTGGATATGGTTGGTGCGCCCTATCTGGAGAGAAACCTGAATCTATTACGCCGTGATGGTCGTCTGGTGTATATCGCATTCTTGGGGGGAGCTAAGGCTAAGGAAGTGAAGCTGGGTCAGATTATGATGAAGCGCCTGACGATTACCGGTTCAACCATGCGTGCGCGTAACACAGCGGAAAAAGCTGAAATTGCACAAGGTCTGAAAATGCATGTAGCACCTTTATGGGCAAAAGGTGAATGTTTGCCAATGATTTATAAGACTTTCAAATTTAATCAGATTCAGGATGCACATGCAGCTATGGATACAGGCGAACATATCGGAAAAATTGTGGTAGAAGTGATCTAGTTCACATATTATTAAAATACTTAAAGGAGGGGGCTAATGGCTTCCCTCCCTTTTTTTGTGCAAAAAATGACAAGGTATGTCAGTTTTTAGCAATACAATAACAGCTGAAATTTATAGCATTTAAACTTGAAAGAAAACATACTTATTTATGTGAAAATTTTCCCAAAGTCTTTTTTTATAAAAATATATAAATAACAAATATTTAGAATTTTTATTTGAGAGCTGTTTTATTAATTCCGACGAACGGTAGTTATGTTTTTGAACTTTAAGTAAAAAATGGTCAGGTTTTTGCAATCCTTATAGAGACTGTTTATCCAATAGTCACCTTGTTCTCCTTTATCCAAGAGAGTAATAGCGATGATGATTGCAAAAGGACCATTTAAACGGATCCATCAAACTCGAGCACTAACACAAGTGATTCAAGCCAGATTATTTAACCGGGTTACGACACAGCAGGCTAAAATTTTCTATTTGGCATTATTAAATCTTGAAAGTTATATGACCAAATTGTCTAAGCCTAAACGCAAACGTCGTTAAGCCGATTCAAGCTATCTTACCCTCGCAGAAGGCAAATCTATTTTATTGATTTCGGCTGTAAATAGATTTCACTAAATTTCAGGCATAAAAAAAACCAGCTTTCGCTGGATTCTTTATTTGCACCATCTTCAATAGTAGAAGAATGGTGCCCGAGGCCAGACTCGAACTGGCACGCTTTGTGGGCGGGGGATTTTAAATCCCCTGTGTCTACCGATTTCACCACTCGGGCTTTAACAAGATGGAGGCGGAGGTCGGAATCGAACCGGCGTCCACGGAGTTGCAGTCCGCTGCATGACCACTCTGCCACCCCGCCGCGTCTTGTTGATGCGTATATTATCAAGCTCTGAAAAAAAAACAATAGTGTATTCATTCATATGCGCATAAAAGCAGCATATGGCGGAAAATATTAAGAATTATCATGTAGAATGTGCAAAATTGATTCATATCAACACTTGGGAGAAGTGCCGTGGCATTAGTTCTAGACGGTCGTGCATTGGCGAAGCAAATTGAAGCTGACTTGTTAACTCGCGTGGAAGCGCTGAAAGCAAAATCAGGTCGTACTCCAATTCTTGCGACTATTTTGGTAGGTGACGATGGTGCATCTGCAACTTATGTTCGTATGAAAGGCAATGCTTGCCGTCGTGTCGGTATGGATTCATTGAAAGTTGAGCTTCCAAAAGAAACCACAACTGAACAACTTCTTGCAGAAATTGAAAAACTCAATGCAAACCCTGATGTTCACGGTATTTTGTTGCAACACCCAGTGCCTGCGCAAATTGATGAGCGTGCTTGTTTCGACGCAATCTCTCTTGAAAAAGATGTGGACGGTGTAACTTGTCTTGGCTATGGCCGTATGGCGATGGGTGAAGCGGCATATGGTTCTGCAACACCTGCTGGCATCATGACTATCCTGAAAGAAAACAACATTGAAATTGCAGGTAAACACGCTGTTGTTGTCGGCCGTTCTGCAATTCTGGGCAAACCAATGGCAGCGATGCTGCTTGAAGCGAATGCCACTGTGACGATTTGCCATTCACGTACTCAAAACCTGCCGGAATTTGTGAAACAAGCAGACATCATTGTCGGTGCGGTAGGTAAGGCTGAGCTGATTCAGAAAGATTGGATCAAACCAGGTGCGGTAGTTGTAGATGCCGGTTTCCATCCACGTGATGGCGGTGGTGTGGGGGATATCCAGTTAGTTGGTATCGAAGAAATTGCTTCTGCTTACACGCCAGTTCCAGGTGGTGTAGGCCCTATGACCATTACCACTTTGATTCGTCAAACGGTTGAAGCTGCTGAGAAAGCATTGGGTTAATTGCTTTGTTCCTTCTCCCTCTGGGAGAAGGCTAGGATGAGGGGTATTAAACCTTTACCTGACCCTCTCCTAAAAGGAGAGGGGATTTTTAAATTAGAATGAATAAAAACCATGAGCTGTACTTTCCAATTTCCTAAAGCTCCTGAGCATCTTCTACAAGCCTTGCATGATGTGATTCCACATTGTGAACTGCATGCACAGCAATTGCCGGATACACCTATTTCACTGTGGCTAATTCCGCCAGTATTTCCAACTGATAAGCTGGATGATGAAGTCATCCGTCGTATCTGGAATGATACGCCGTATTGGATCTTTTGCTGGGCATCTGGTCTTGCGATGGCGCAGTGGCTGCTGGCAGAACCACATCATGTGAAAGATAAAGTAGTGCTGGATTTTGGTGCAGGTTCAGGTGTCGTTGCAATTGCAGCAAAAATGGCAGGTGCAAAACGCGTCATTTGCTGTGACATTGATCAAGTGAGTTTAGAGGCGTGTCGTGCCAATGCTGAGTTGAATAGTGTTGAGCTTGAATACTTGGATGATCTGTATAAAGCAGAACAGGTGGATATCCTGTTAGCCGCCGACGTACTTTATGACCAATGCAACCGTTTCTTCCTGGATGAGTTTTTAAAATTTGCGCCTGAGGTGTGGGTTGCAGATAGTCGGGTAAAAAACTTTAGCCATCCCAAATATGAAAAACTGGATGAGCGTAGTGCTACCACCTGGCCGGATTTGGATGAATCTCCAGAATTCAGAAACGTCAGTTTCTATAAGACACTTTGAAGCGAAAAATAAAAAAAGGGCATTAAGCCCTTTTTTCATATCTTAGAGATTATGAGCAGGTGAATTGAATCACGCGTAATGTGCTTGGGCGGGCATTCAGGGCATCACGCGCGCCTGGATTTTCAGTATTGTACAGGTCAGGCGTGTTGCTTAAACTGATTTGAGTACGGCTATTGCCGAGCTGGCGACCATACTGTTCATCTGGTAATGCAGTATTACTAATCTCATTACTGCTGAGTACGCTTACATTCCAGTTTTTAGAAGTACCAAGTGCCTGTCTGCAAGCAGCCTGCAATTTTCCTTCATCCTGACTGGTACGACCAGAAAGTGTATAGCGTAATGTTGCAGTATTTGCACCTTGCTCAATGACTTCGTAACCAGATTGACCGTTATAAGGTTGAGGTGTGCTTTGGCAGGCAGTAAGCACCAAAGTGCCGAAACCCAAACCTAGTAGAAAAACTGTTTTTTTCATCATGATGATTTCCCATTTTTTATACAGCAAGTATGCCATAGCATTGAAAAGACAAAATGGCAGTAAACTTAAAAATCCAATAAAAAAGCTTTCTGAATGTTTCCACTCAGAAAGCTTAAACAGCTCAACCATTAATTAGTCATCAGTAATCATGCTGTATTTTTAGTGTCCTTCATGAAGATATAAGTCAGCAATATGCATAAATTCCCATAATCCATGCGCCAATCGGCGTATTAAAAAAACTAGGGCAAAATAGCAGCAGCTTTACGGTGTCATCGCCTTTAGGGGAAAATTTCGAAGCAAAATATAAAGTAAAGGCTGTATAAACATATAAGTCGTATCATTCGACTAGGTTTCCTGCGGAACCACCGAGAATAGAGTTGACACATGTTTTATAAAAGTAAAGTTAAATAATTACAGGGTCTTATGCTTATATAGTTTTTAATTTTTATAGAACTTGAGTTTTAATGAAACAAGAGAGATAGTTTTGATAATTCAAAGCATTAAGTTATTTATTTTTATATTAAATTTTTGATTTTTTAAGATAATTTTTATTGATTAAATGTTGTTGAATAATTTAAGAGGTATTAGAGAAATCTAATAACTGCAAAAATTGGAAAAATGAAAGTACTTAAATTTAATGAATAACCAGCAATAAAAAAAGGCCGCTTACGCGACCTTCTTAAATTAAATCAGCACTTAAGCAGATTTAACTGCTTCTAAAAGCTCAGCTTGACGTTTTTTCAACGCTTCAGGTAAACGATCACCTAATTTGTTGAATAATTCAGTGTGGCTTTCAAGTTCTTTGATCCATTGATCTTTGTCTTGAGAAGTTACCAGGTCAAACTGTTCTTTAGAGAAATCAGTACCGTTCCAGTTCAACTGTTCGTAAGTTGGAACACGGCCAATTGGAGTTTCAACAGCAGTTGCACGACCTTCACAGCGGTCAATGATCCATTCAAGAACACGCATGTTTTGACCGAAACCAGGCCATACGAAGTTGCCTTCAGCATCACGACGGAACCAGTTCACGTTGTAGATACCAGGCAGCTTGTTGCCTGCAGCAGCAGCTTTCTCGCCCACTTTCTCACCCATTTCTAACCAGTGAGTGAAGTAGTCAGCCATGTTGTAGCCAGCAAATGGCAGCATCGCGAATGGGTCACGACGAACAACACCTTGTTGACCAACAGCAGCAGCAGTGGTTTCAGAACCCATGGTTGCAGCTTTATACACGCCATCAACCCAATCAATAGCTTCTGAAATTAGCGGCACTGTGTCTGCACGGCGACCACCGAAGATGAACGCAGAAATTGGAACACCCGCTGGATTTTCCCAATCAGCATCGATAGAAGGGCATTGACCAGCAGCAACGGTGAAACGAGCGTTTGGATGCGCTGCTTTTTCTTCGCCAGTGTGTGGTTGACCTTTCCAGTTGGTCAGGTTAGCAGGTGCTTCTTTAGTCAAACCTTCCCACCAAACTTCGCCGTTGTCAGTCACAGCAACGTTGGTATAGATCACATCTTTGTGCAGTGTAGCCATACAGTTCGGGTTGGTCTTGGTATTCGTACCAGGCGCTACACCGAAGAAACCAGCTTCAGGGTTGATTGCGTATAGACGACCGTCTTCACCTGGTTTGATCCAGGCAATATCGTCACCTACAGTTTCAATCTTCCAGCCTTCGTAGCCTGCTGGTGGAATCAGCATCGCGAAGTTTGTTTTACCACAAGCAGATGGGAATGCAGCTGCGATGTAGTGTTTTTCGCCTTGTGGATTTGTCACGCCAAGGATCAGCATGTGTTCAGCTAACCAACCTTGTTGACGACCCATGTAAGATGCAATACGTAAAGCTAGACATTTTTTACCTAGCAATGCGTTACCGCCGTAACCGGAACCGTAAGACCAGATTTCACGCGTTTCTGGATAATGTACGATCCATTTGTCTGGGTTACATGGCCAAGCAACGTCTTTTTGACCTTCTTCCAATGGTGCACCAACAGTGTGTACACATGGAACGAATTCGCCGTCAGTACCTAAAACGTCATAAACCGCTTTACCCATACGCGCCATTTTAGACATGCTAACAGCAACATAAGGAGAGTCAGTCAGTTCGATACCGATGTGTGCAATATGAGAACCTAAAGGACCCATAGAGAAAGGAACAACGTACAAAGTACGACCTTTCATTGAACCGTCAAATAAGCCATTTAGGCGAGCACGCATTTCAGCTGGAGCTTCCCAGTTATTTGTCGCGCCAGCGTCTTCTTTGTTTTCTGAACAGATATAAGTACGACCTTCAACACGAGCAACGTCAGAAGGATCAGAATTTGCAAGGTAAGAACCTGGATGAGTTTCCTGGTTAAGCGCTTGCATTGTGCCGTTAGCGATCATCAAGTCGATATAACGTTGATACTCTTCTGCGCTACCGTCACACCATTCAATTTTTGCTGGTTTTGTTAATTTAGCAATCTCTTCCACCCAAGCAATAAGCTTAGGGTGACGAACGAATTCTGGTGCGTTCACTTGGGTCATGGTGAGGCCTATCTCAAAAGTGTACAAAACTATGTACAAAGTATAGTCTGGGTGATGAAAACATCGCCCAGATGAAATATGAAAAAAAAAGTGGCTGTATTAAAGCATAAAATGACAAAAAAAATAAGACCAAAGCAGGGTTAGAGTTAAATTGTCACATAATGCAATATTTTAAATAAGTATTTAAAAAACAGTAGTATATAAAATAACATTGCAGAGTAATCTTGTATTTATTTTAATTATGGTTAATATTTTTAATAAATATAATTATAAAAAACATTTACTTATTATTTTTCTAGGAATGACTCTTATCATTGATTAAATAAATGAGGGTAATTTGAATTTTGCATAGTACTGAATGACATCTGTTTAGCATTTAGACAGTTTGCCAGAAAAATAATCAATGCTGATGATTTTCCGAACTATTATAAACCATATATATCTAATTTCTATCACATAAAAGACTGTGGTTATAGAATGTTGGAGTCATTTCTATTTAAGATCATGATTGAACTTTGCTATATAGCTTATTGTGATTTTAAATTTTTGATTTTAAAAATAAAATTTATAATTTCTGCTTTCTTAAAGCGCCTAAGAAAAACCACTTTAAGATTAATTTTTAATTGGTTAGTAACTTACGATTGGTAGGTATTAGAAAGTCAACCTTGATCTTTTAGGCTTAGCTCTATGAAGCCAATAACAGTATTCTCCAGGTAAGTATCTTCAACGAATGTGGGCATAGAAATGATCATCCTGTACAAGGCTGAAGCACTATATAAATAGTATTCATTATGTGGAAAAAATTATCTATATAACTAGGTCATTCCAAGAAATAGCTTTATATAGAAGATGAGTTTAAGGTGTTTGCACTGCTTATTTTAAATTATTTATCAGATAGGAAAGAGGAGTAGCGCTGTATCTACTGACTGTTCAAATATAAGCACTATTATACTTCACCACGTTCTTAAAGAAGCTTATAGAAAGATGAAAAATTCTGAAAACTGAAGGCTATACTCTAATTTCAGACTGGCCTTGAAGAAAAAAGCAGCAAAAGTATATGCACATGATAAAAAAATAAAAAAAAATGAATTTTTTTTCAGTTTTACCCTTGAAGCGATTTATTCCATCTCCATAAAAGTGACATCTAAAAGTTTTGATGACGACCAGGGAATAACTAAGTCGTCATCAGTAATCAAAAAGACTTAGTCTGGTGGAGTTAAAAATGAGCAACATTCGTCCATTACATGACCGCGTTGTTATTCGTCGTGTTGAAGAAGAAACTAAAACAGCTGGCGGTATTTTACTTCCAGGTTCTGCAGCAGAAAAACCAGCGCAAGGGGAAATTATTGCAGTTGGTAATGGTCAAATCACTGACAATGGCGTACGCGCGTTAGACGTTAAAGTTGGCGACAAAGTATTGTTCGGCACTTATGCAGGTACAACTGTAAAAGTAGACGGGGAAGAACTACTTATCATGAAAGAATCTGACATTTTAGCGGTTCTTGAAGGTTAATCTTCGCTAAAACAGTCTTACATATTCCATATCAGATTTTGTAAAGCTACTAATAATACTCGGAGTCAAATATGTCAGCTAAAGACGTAAAATTTGGTGATTCAGCTCGTGCGAAAATGATCGCTGGTGTGAACATCCTTGCAGATGCAGTAAAAGTAACACTTGGTCCTAAAGGCCGTAACGTTGTCATCGACCGTTCTTTCGGTGCCCCACATATCACTAAAGATGGTGTAACTGTGGCGAAAGAAATTACTTTAAAAGACAAGTTCGAGAACATGGGTGCTCAACTTGTTCGCGAAGTATCTTCAAAAACCAATGACATCGCTGGTGACGGTACAACGACTGCGACTGTTCTTGCTCAAGCAATCTTAAATGAAGGTATCAAGTCAGTAACTGCGGGTATGAACCCAATGGATCTGAAACGTGGTATCGATATCGCAGTGAAAACTTTAGTTGCTGAAATCAAGGCAACTGCTCAGCCTGCTTCTGATTCTAAAGCAATTGAGCAAGTAGGTTCGATCTCTGCTAACTCTGACACTACTGTTGGTAAACTGATTGCGCAAGCAATGGAAAAAGTAGGTAAAGAGGGTGTGATCACTGTTGAAGAGGGTTCAGGCTTCGAAGATGCACTTGACGTTGTAGAGGGTATGCAGTTTGACCGTGGTTATATCTCTCCATACTTCGCAAACAAACAAGACACGCTAACTGCTGAACTTGAAAACCCATACATCCTATTGGTTGACAAGAAAATCAGTAACATCCGTGAATTGATCACTGTACTGGAAGCAGTTGCGAAAACTGGCAAACCACTTCTGATCATTGCTGAAGATGTTGAAGGCGAAGCGCTTGCGACTCTGGTTGTTAACAATATGCGCGGTATCATTAAAGTATGTGCTGTTAAAGCACCTGGCTTCGGTGACCGTCGTAAAGCAATGCTGCAAGACATCGCCATCCTGACTGGCGGTACTGTGATTTCTGAAGAAATCGGTATGCAGTTAGACCAAACGACTCTTGAACACCTGGGTACTGCGCACAAAGTAACAGTTTCTAAAGAAAACACAGTGATTGTGGATGGCGCAGGTAATGCAGCTCAGATCTCTGACCGTGTTCAACAGATCCGTGCGCAAATCGAAGAATCTACTTCTGAATACGACAAAGAAAAACTTCAAGAACGCGTAGCTAAATTGGCTGGCGGTGTTGCTGTTATCAAAATCGGTGCTGCAACTGAAGTTGAAATGAAAGAGAAGAAAGACCGTGTAGACGATGCACTTCACGCAACTCGCGCAGCGGTTGAAGAAGGTGTTGTTGCGGGTGGTGGTGTTGCACTGGTACGTGCTGCAGCTGCACTTGACGGTGTGAAGGGTGCAAATGATGACCAGAACGTAGGTATCAGCATTCTTCGTCGTGCAATTGAAGCGCCACTTCGTCAAATCGTATCTAATGCTGGTGATGAGCCTTCAGTTGTGATCAATGCAGTGAAAAATGGCCAAGATAACTTTGGTTACAACGCTGCAACTGGCGAATACGGCGATATGCTTGAAATGGGTATTCTTGATCCAGCAAAAGTAACACGTTCTGCGCTTGAGCATGCTGCTTCTGTTGCTGCATTAATGTTGACAACTGAATGTATGATCACTGATATCCCAGAAGACAAACCTGCTATGCCTGATATGGGTGGCATGGGTGGTATGGGCGGCATGATGTAATTCATCAACCGGTCATTGATCTAAAAAATCCCCGTATTTGCGGGGATTTTTTTCATTCAGGTTAGCTTAAAAATATTAATGTTTGATTAATCTGTAATTCAGATTGCTGTTAATTTTCTCGCCAGTTTGAATATCTCGAGCTTCTAAGAAATTTTCACCGACAAAGAATTTACGATTTTCACCTTTTTCATCCAGCGTAATAATTGAAGTCATTTTAGGGTCAAAGCTAAAACTTCCTTTGGTTTTGGTTTCTGTGCTTTTGGTATCGGAAACATACTCTTCTTTCAACTCATAGGTTTTGTCAGGATGAAGTTCCAGCTCCACTTTAATGGCTTCACAATCCGCACATGGGAAAGTTCCTTCGTATTCGCCCGCCCAGTCAAGAGAAGTTTCTGCAGTATCGCCTGCAGGTAAGCTGCGTGATGTCGCTGGCGTATTCATCTGAGCAGAATTTTCTGAATCCATATTTTCATTGCTAGAGGGTTCTTGGTTTTTAGAACAGGCACTTAAACCTAGCGTGATTGTGGTCATTGCGACGATAAGGAGAGACTTTTTCATTTTTATGCCCGTTTTGCATTTGCTAATATTCAACATAAAAATTTAAAAATCATAAGGGTAGTACAACTTTGTAAATGATGTATTGATTAAGTGAAATTCACTCTGCACGTGTGATGAGGTAAAGGAATTGCTAAAATAATAAAAAATAAAATCACTATCATCTTAAATAAATAGTGCTTTCACAGGTTTAAAAAAAATAATAATGAGGGCAATGATGGATTTGAATAAAGAAAATAACATTATTGCGCATATCTATGATGCAGCACTGGATCCTCAGTTATGGACTCAGGTTATGCATGAGCTAGTGGAATACACACAAAGCAAGACAGCCATCTTTACTGCGATGGATCAGCTCAACCCAGCTTACAACTTTGTCCATACCTATAATATTCCTTATGAAGGTCTAGCAGCTTATCGGGATGAACGTATTCAAGTCATTGATATGAAGCTGCACTTGCCGCTATGGAATGAGATTGCAGTGGGAGAGGCTTTACAGATCAATTGTCAGCATTATCCTTCCATGAAAGGTTCAGAAGAGCATATCTTTTATGAAAAATGTTTAAAGCCTACCGGTATTTTACATCTTGCAGGTGTATTGCTGGATCGTGGTGATTTTAGTTGGGCGGTACTGGGAATTCACCGGGCACCTGAAGCCACCCCTTATGGTAAAGAGCAGCTGGATTTTCTGGAGCGTATCAGTATTCATTTAAGGCGAGCGCTACAGATTTATCGTCAGTTCAGTTTAGTTATTCAGGATAAGTACAATGCTTATCAGGCCATGAACGCTCTAAAGGTCGGGATTGTATTATTACTTGAGAATTTCGAGATACAGTTTGCCAATATTGAAGCAAAAAAAATGCTGAGGCAGAATCAGGAAATTGAAATAGATCAGTACAATTATCTGAAGCTTAATAGAGCCTATCATCTGCAACTAGAACAACTTATCAGAGGGTCTTTACAGCAGGGAAGTGGGGGAATAAGTAAAATCGGTGGAGTAATGGCTGTAGAGGATGCAACAGGTCATTGCATCATGCTGACAATCGTACCTTGGTCGAAACAGTCAATAACATCTATTGAAGAATCGAGACAATATCAAGTTGCAATATTTTTGACGGACCGAAATCAATACCATATCTTGTCACAAAGCTATTTAAGGCAGCATTATCAGTTGACATGTCGGGAGATCGCATTATGTGAATACCTGATCAATGGTTATAAACCTGAAGAGATTGCTGAACAGATGCAACTCAGTATTCAAACCATTAGAACTTATATGAAAAAGATTTATGAAAAGCTAGAAGTGAATAGCCAGATTGAGCTGATACATAAGTTGATGAACTGTACGTTACAGTTTCAGCATATTGCATAAAAAGCCAGGTTAATTACCTGGCTTTTTAAAGTTATACCAAGAGATATTACGTTGTTGGCTGTGGCTCAGGAGCGGGTTCTGGATCACGCTGGAAATCAGCCCGAGTGAAAGTGACAGCAGGTTCACCTGTTGGGGTTAATGTCATGGTAGTTGCATTAACTGTATAGGTTCCAAGAACGAATGGAGAGGTTTGACTATCATGTAGACCACAACTTTCATTTGTATCGAACAAGTTATTGGTGACTGTGAGGATGTTGTTCGAAGTAGTGTATTGGCCATATTCAATACCCTCTGGGCCACAATCCTCTCCTCCTATAGTATCAATCAGGAAGTAGTAGCCGTCGTTCAAGAATACCAGTACATGGGTATCATCCAGCTCCCACGTACCTACGAGGCCATTGGTTGAATTTTCTACTCGTGTAAGGGTAGAGGTATCATCTTCATCCAAACCAGTTTCAGTAAGAACTAAGTTTGTACCGTCAAAAGTTAGGGTATAACCTTCGTCACCTTCTGAATCTGAAAGCCCCCATGATCCATTAGTGTCACCATTTTCATCAATCACAGGTGTGATAACCCCACCTTTCCAGTTCCACTGAAGATTCCCAAGTTCATAACCTGGTTCTCCATCATCATCTGCCTCATCGGCTTCACCTAGTTTGTAGCTACCATCGGTATAAACCACTAAAATGACTTTATCCGATTTATCTGCAGAGCCTAATTGCCATGTGCCAGCAATATCTTTATAGAAAGCTTCTTGAATATTAGCTGCAGCTTCATCAGGAGTAACTGGAGTTACGTCGCTAAGCTGTAATTGGTCCTGAATAAGGGTTGTTATACTGTTATCAGAATCCTCTAGTGCTGTCTCGAATGTAGTTGCAGAGGTGAAAGCTGTGTTAATTCGATTAATGACATCTTGAGTAATTTGAATACCATTATCATGAGCATTGTAATCTGCGGGAGCACCTGTTGGCGGTGTAATATAATCTGCATCAATCGATTGCAGGAAGATTGTTAATGCTTCTTCTAATTCTTCATCTTCATTTCCAGGTATGTCTGGATCATTCTCATAAAGATCTGTCGGAGTAATCCGGGCTTGAGCTGGAACTCCATCCTGTTCACCTAGCTGAAGGTTTCCGATAAAGAATCTAATTGTATCACCTGTATTATAATTAAATTTACCTTCCGCATTGGTAGAGCCTCTTACACCACTTGATGTTTCATAGCGGACGTTTTCAATTGGGCCATCAGTCAAGATACCTTGCTGTGTTCCAGGTGGGTTGCCACCATTTCCTGGTGAGTGATGGTCATCGTCATCATCATTACATGCGGTTAATGCAAGGGTGGAAAGCATTACTGCGAGTATAGTTTTTTTCATCATTGACCCCATGGGTGGTTTATAATTGTCCACCTGAGTCTAGGGAAGCCAATGATTAAGGAATATCCCAATATTGGGAGGTTGATTGTATAAAAAGTGCATCAAATAATGTATTTACATTCGATTACAAAGCGAATTAAACTCTAATATTGGTACACTATTACATAATTTTTTATTTATTTTGCGATTGAATTGTGTTTGAAAATTTAGTTGAAAAAGCACTTAAATTGATGGGCTGGGAAACAGACAATCACTGGCCTGAAAACCTGAGCCAATGTGTCATGATTGCTGCGCCGCATACCAGTAATTGGGATGCATTATATGCACGGCTAGCGTTGAAGGCATTAGGTGTCAATGTGCGTATTACCATTAAAGACAGCTACATGCAGTTCCCATTGGGTCCTTTTGTACGTGCGATGGGTGGAATCGGAATTGATCGCCGTCCCAAGCAGGCAGGTGAGCCGCGTCCAAGTATGGTTCAGGTGATGACAGACCTGTTTAAGCAGCATCCTGAACTGGTCATGTTGGTTACACCTGAAGGAACACGTGCCCGTCAGGAGCAATGGAAAACCGGTTTTTATTATGTTGCGGTAAATGCTGGCGTCCCGATTGCACTGGCTTATATGGATTATGAACATAAGAAGGCGGGTGTAGGAAAAATCATTCATCCCACAGGAAATTTTGAGGAAGATATGGCTGAGATCATGGATTTCTATGCGGGCATCCAGGCCAAATTTCCTGAAGAATTTAGTGTAGATCAGCGATATTACAAAGCGAGTTAAAATGAAAAAACAGGAGAATACTCCTGTTTTTTTAGCATTAAGATTTTATTTCATATTGCATTAAAGATCAGAATAATTCTTTGGCTGGAATGCCCCCCAGATTTTGACAGGCCGATTTGTATAGTTCATATTGCTGATTCACGATTTCAGAGAGCGGGATTTCAAAAGATTCCTCGCCATTTTTATACTGTTCTATATAAGCCTCTGCTTTGCTTTTTGAGCTATACAGAGAATGCTCATAATATTGAGTCACACTATTATGCTGCATTTGCGAAGGTTCAATACCCTTACAGTGGAAGAGTTTTAAAATGTGTTCGGCTTTTTGGGCATCATGTGACATACAAGCTGTCAGTAGCAGAGTCAGGCTCAATACTGCTAAGGCTTTCATAGGGAGAAGTCAAACGGTTTTGAAAGGTCTCGATATTTTAAAAGGTATTTCGAGTTTCAAAACCGTTTTTTTTGAACAGTTGGTTAAAATGTGAGGCATCGTACAATCGGAGTCAGTATTGAACGATTCTATGATCATGTATCAAGGTTGATTAACCTTTGACTAAGCCTCCATCTACAATCAGGTTTTGCCCCGTGACAGCGCGTGAATAAGGAGACAGGAACATCAAGATTGCCGACGCGAATTCTTCAGGGGTAATGACACGGCGTAATGGCGTTGACTGAGCAATCAGATCAAACACAAAATCAGGCGTGGCTTTGCTGGCATCTGTGGTTTGTAATAGGCCGCCTGAAAGCATATTTACATTAATTCCATATTGACCAAGATCCTGCGCAGTAGTACGGGTAAATGCCAGTAGCGCGGCTTTAGCAGTCGTATAGTCATGATAAGGCACCACCGGATTTTGAACCAGATTGGTACCGATATTCACAATCCGGCCAAAATGTGCCTGTTTCATATCTTCTAGCGCCGCCTGAGTCGTATTGAGGCAAGCCTGAACAGCACCACTGAATTGATGCGACATCATCTCCCAAGACAAATCCTCTACCTTGGGACGATTATCACCATTAAATTCAAACTGTATCAGGGCATTGTTCACAACCGAATGAATGCCTTCACCAAAATGTGCTTTGCTTGCGGTAAACAGGGCTTTGACCTGATCTACTTGAGTAACGTCTGCCTGATAGGTAAATACCTGATCGGGATACTGCTTCTGTAAAGCTTCAGCCTGCGTTTTACTACTAAGATAGTTCACCACTATACGTGCACCTTCTTCAATCAGAAGCTGGCTAATTGCCAGGCCAAGTCCACGTGCACCGCCAGTCACAAGCACAATTTGATCACGAATTTGCATAGCTCATTTCTACAGAAAAATCATTCAAGTTACCTTAGCAGTAAACTGGCTGAAAGCAAAGTAGGACAAGGCTTTGGCCTTTTTGGAACAGTTTAATGGATCAACTCTTTAAGCAGCAGGAAACATCCTGAACTGAAAAGTAGTCCAAGAACAATTTGCTTAAAGTGCAGTTCTGAAATGCGATGGAATAGGCGCGCACCCAAAATAGCGGGAATACTGACTGCAAGAATCAGTACAGCCATATAGGGCAAGTGACTCTGATTTAAATTGCCCTGATATAGATAGGCTGCCAAGGTAAACATCTGAATGGCGAAATTAAAATGACGTAAAATATAGCGCTGCTGATCTTTGGGGAGCTGTTTGAGCATTAACCAGGCAGAAGGTACGGAACCACAAAATCCCCCCAAGCCACCTAAAATGCCACCTACCAAACCGATACTGGCATCTGCAGTTTTGCCTGAATGTTGAATCAGTCGGATCTGAGGATTCAACAACATGAGTGGACACCAGATGATGAGGAACATACCCAGTAAGACACGGAAAGTATGTGCCTCAATGATATTCAGTAACCAGGTGCCGAGCGGGACGCCGATCAGTCCGGCAATTAAATACGGTAAATAAAGTGCTTTATACAAATGAACATGCTTTTGTTCATTCGATAATGAAATAACATGGCTCCAAATCGAAGCAAACACAAGGAGGGGAGCAGCAACTTGAGGACTGAGTACCCATACCCAAAATGACATGGCAATTAAAGCGAAGGCAAAACCGGTAAGACCTTGTACAAATCCTGCGATCATTGCGCCTAAAATAAATAACAGCCAGGTCATATTGATTAGTAGATAACTAAAGCCAGCAGTATTCAAAAGATTGCTGAAAAAGCCAAGCTAATATTTAGCTGTATTTGTGCACAGCTTAGTCGAAGTTCAGATAACCAATTTATTTGAAGATAATTGAATTGTTTTGATGGTGAATAAAAAGCAAACAAATCGGTACAGGAGACCAACAATGGCTGCGTGTACTCTCCATGAAATCGCCTGATACTGGCAGAGTGCAGGAAGGAAGAGGTGATGAAAATGAAAAAAATGATATTACTGTCATCTGTGCTGGCAGTGGCTTTAACCGGTTGTATGGTCGATCCTTGGGATGATGATTATCGTGGTCATCGAGACCGTAATGGACATTATGACCGTAACCATGGTGACCGGGACTGGAAAGATAGAGATCATCGTGATTGGAAACGTGATCGGGAAGACCGTGACTGGCGTGATCGCCGTTAAGAGATCAGCTATTTATAACTTACATTTCACAAAAAAGGATTCCATACAGGAATCCTTTTTTAATATTTATTGTGCAAATATTCATTTACTTTTTCTGATATAAGCCTGCACGTACTGTCCCAGCCTTGGTATTTTTAATCAGTTGCCAAGAAGAGGGAAGCTGCAACGTATTTAAATCCCGATCTGCTTCGACATAAATCAGGCCTTCAGGCTTGATTAGCGGATCAGCAAGTTCAGCCAGAGAAGTCCATAAGTCCAAGCTGTAAGGCGGGTCTAAAAAGACCAGATCAAATTGATCTTTCAATGTTTGCAAAGCCTGCTGCGCCGTGGTTACTTTCAGTTGTGCACGTGCTTTGGTGACTTGAAGCAGCTCCAGATTCTGGCTCAGAAATTGTGCCTGAGTACGATCCGGTTCAATCATCACCACACTGGTTGCACCGCGGGAAAGTGCTTCAAAGGACAAAGCACCAGAACCGGCACAGATATCCAGCACCTTGGCATTCTGTACATCCCACATCAGCCAGTTAAACAGGGTTTCACGGACACGGTCCGGGGTGGGACGTAAACCGTCAATACTGGCAAAGGCAAGCTGACGGCGTTTCCAGTCACCACCAATAATTCGTAGCTGATTTTTCATATATTAATCTCCTTCTACAGCTGGTGCAGAGTTTGCAGATGAGCTCGAACGAGATGTATTCGATGTTGCGTTTGAGGAAGTTTGTGGTGCATCCGTGCTGTTAGGTGTTGCCGCAGCATCAGGGCTAAGCATACTTGCACCACTTGGTAGCTCGCCAGGTTTAATACCGGCGGTCATCAGTCCCCCACTTAATTGATGATTGAGTGGGCGTACCGGATTCTTATCTTTATGCAGTAACCAGTAATCAAAAATAGGGCGGGCGAGTGCAGTGGCTGCACTACCGCCGCGGCCATTCTCCAGAATGACTGCAATGGCAATTTCAGGCTTTTCTGCAGGAGCAAAACCGACAAACAGACCATGGTCAAGCTGGCGATCAGTCAGCAGGGCTTCATTGTAACGTTTACCCTGGGCAATACTTTTTACCTGTGCTGTGCCAGTTTTACCGGCAATACTATATTGCAGGCCGCCTTTAATACCGCGACCCGTACCCGACTGAATCACATCAACCATGGCATCGCGCATTTTGAACCAGTCTTCTTCTTTACCATTAAAATCAATTTTACCATGGGTGCCATTATGGACTTTAAATGCTTTGGCGCCACGGCTTTCACGCAAGACATGCGGTACGACTTTATTGCCATGATTGGCAGTAATTGCTGTTGCCATCGCTAACTGCAATGGCGTTGCTGTAAAGGCACCCTGACCAATACTCACAGAAATCGTTTCACCACGTGACCATTTAGAGTTGCGGGTACGCATTTTCCATTCAGGACTTGGGTATAGACCAGAGCTTTCACTTGGCAGATCGACACCCGTTTTTTCACCAAAACCAAACTGTCGCATCCAGTCATTCATCTGTTCAATACCCATACGATAGGACATGACATAGAAATAGGTATCGCAGGAAACCACCTGGGCTTTATGCAGATTTACAGTGCCATGTCCAGTTTTCTTATGATCACGGAAACGGTGACTATCACCCGGCAAAGTGAAATAGCCGGGATCAGAAATCGCTGTATCCCAATCGACCAGACCATAATGAAGGCCACCCAGGCCAAACATCGGTTTAATGGTCGAACCAGGAGGATAAGTTCCTTGCACCGCCCGGTTATACAGCGGCTGATCAAGGTTATCACGCAAGTAAGAATAATCTTTGGTACTGATTCCGGTTACAAACAGGTTCGGGTTGAAACTTGGGCTAGAAACCAGTGCTAAAATTTCCCCTGTGCCTGGATCCATGGCAACAATGGCGCCACGACGTCCCGCCAGTTGCTCGGAAGCAACCATTTGCAGGCCATAATCTAAAGATAAAAACAGGTCATTCCCGCGTACTGGATCCTTACGTCCAAGATGACGCAGCACATTACCATGTGCATCTGCTTCGACTGATTCATTGCCAGGAACACCGTGGAGCAGCTCTTCATAGGATTTTTCGACCCCGATTTTCCCGATCAGGTTGGTACCCGCGTAAAGGTCCTTATCAATACTTTTTAATTCTTTGTCATTAATACGGCCCACGTAACCAATCACATGTGCAAACAATTCACCATGTGGATAGTAACGGGTCATCTGGGTATCAATTTTTACCCCTGGGAACAGGTGCTTAATTTCACTAAAGCGGGCAATATCGGTTTCGGTCAGATTCAGTTTGATAGAAACACGTTCTGTTTTTTTTGCGGTTTTAATCCGGCTATTAAAACGCTCGATATCTTCTTCGTTCAGTTCCAGAATCGGGATCAGGCGCTTAATCGTATCATCAATATCCTCAACATCGGCACGACTTAAGGTCGCGGTAAATACCGGATAGTTATCTGCCAAAAGGACGCCGTTGCGGTCATAGATATAGCCACGTGCAGGCGCAAGTGGTTGCAGGCGGATACGGTTCTGGTCAGAAGCCGTGTTGAACTCATCGAAGCTGACAATCTGCAAATAGGCATAGCGGCTGATCAGTAGCAGCATGCAGATGATGACCAAGCCAATCGAGAAAAATACACGATTGCGATAAATGCGTTTTTCTTGCTGTACATTTTTTAATGGAAAATGCTGCTTCATACGAGATCGACTTAGACCTGAACACGGATAGGAATGAAAGTGCGTTATTCTAACCCAACTGACCTGGTTTGGATATTGAAATACGAGTGGGCTACCCATCTGCTAAACGTTGACTTTGCAGACATTAAAATTGTCTGCAGTTGTATACAACTGTGTTGATAATTCTGCTAAAGTCCAAATTGAATAAAAAAAGGACGATACCTTAAAACTATAATGAATCAAGGATATTGGTGAAAAGGAATGAATAAATTATACCCTTTGCTGGCATTTGCTTTCATCGCAAATACGGCTTATGCAGATGATTCTACGTATAGATCTGAAGCAAAACTGAGCGATAGTCAGGCAAGTACCTGGAATGTGGGGGCAGGATTTACCCGGAATATGATTCATCTGAATACTGAGTGGGTGAATCCGTATGGAATCGCATATGTCAAAGGTGGTGTTTTTCTGGACGATGACAAGCCATTTGGTGCACAAGTTGGCTTTCGGTACCCGGCACACCTCACAGGAAAAGATAAAAATGGGTATTATGTCGGGGCTTATGCCGGACATATCCAGAGTAAGAAAGTAGATGGAGAATATGAAGCACGTCTGGGGGGCGGGGTGGATTTATCCTATGTCATGCTGAGTTCAGAACGGATCAGTACCTTCAGTGTCGGAATCGGTGCTGGTGAAGAAATGAAAAGCCGAAGTGGACATGTTGTGGCCGAAATCGAACCTCAACTACAATTCTCCTATACTTTAAGTATCGGTTTATAGAGAAAATATTCGACTTGATAAGAAAATTGTATTCTGTGAACAAAGAATTAAATATGGAAGTTATACATGCTTGAGTACGTTAACGAGTTGTGGCAAGCCTTTCTGATGCGTCCAGATTTCTGGGCTGTGCTCAGTATCATTCCTGTCACTGCATTCGTTACCTGGGCACACGTATGGATGGCCCTGAAAATGGTGTTCTATCCAATCACGTTCTGGGGATTCCATATTGGTCCATTGCCTGTCGGCTGGCAGGGCATTGTGCCACGCAAAGCAGGAAGAATTTCAGGAATTATCACAGACAATACCTTGTCTAAACTGGGATCGATCCAGGAATTTCTACAGGCGATGGACCCGGATGATATGGCACGCATCATCGGTGAACAGGTCGGTTTCGAACTTGAACATCTGATTGATGAGGTCATGATCGACCGTAATGCAGTTTTATGGGAAAACTTGCCGTATTCCATCAAGCGCCGTATTTATTCCCAGGCACACAAGCAGTTGCCGGATGTGTTGCGCGAATTAGTGACTGAGCTGACCATGAACGTCGAGTCACTTGTGGATATGCGTGACATGGTGGTCAGTCAAATGGAGGGTGACCGCCGTCTGATGGTACGCATGTTCCTAAAGGTTGGACAGAAAGAAATTAACTTTATCTGGCATATCAGTGCTTTAATTGGTATGTTCTTTGGTCTGTTCCAGATGATCGTATGGTTCGTGGTGCCTTGGCACTGGACCGTACCATTCTGGGCAGCAATTTGGGGTTTCCTGACCAACTGGATTGCCATCTGGATGGTCTTCAATCCGATAGAACCACACTATGTGAAATACCCGCAGTTCTTCACCCGCACGCAGAGCCGCAAGTTTCCATGGATCAAACCGGTTATTCCACGTATTGGCACCTATAACATACAAGGTGCTTTTATGAAACGTCAGGAAGAAGTCTCTGACGTCTTCGCAAGTGTAGTGACAGAAGATCTGATTACGTTAAAATCGATCATGACAGAAATGATGTATGGTGGTAAGAAAGAAAAAACCCGCCGGATCGTCAAGCGTCACATTAACGAAATTATGGAAACTCCATTGGTTCGCACCTCTTTACAGCTATCCTTGGGGCCAAGAGAGTATGCAAAACTCAAGACAGACTTGATCGATCGCTCAATTGAAATTACGATGGTGCCTGTATGCGACCCTGCGTTTAATGCGAGCCGTGCACAGAAAATCTATCAAATGTTTAGAGACCGCATACGCGAGTTAACACCGAAGGAGTTTCAGAATCTTTTACGACCTGCGTTTCAGGAAGATGAGTGGATTCTGATTGTATTGGGTGGGGTAACCGGTTTTGTCGCGGGTTTAATCCATTTGTTTGTGGCTTTCTTATAACGAGACGCTGAAATGCTGGATATCTTTGGGGATGTCCAGACATTTGGTGTCCTATACATTGTTAAAAAATGAGGATGTTTATATATGCGCATTATCTTACTCGGACCACCTGGAGCAGGTAAAGGTACACAAGCTCAGTTGATCTGTAAGCGCTACAATATCCCACAAATTTCAACCGGTGATATGCTCCGTGCTGCAATTCGTGAAGGAACTGAATTAGGTTTAAAAGCTAAAAGCGTCATGGATAATGGCGGTTTGGTTTCTGATGAGTTGATCATCGGTCTGGTTAAAGAACGTATTGCACAGCCTGACTGTGTAAATGGCTGCATCTTTGATGGCTTCCCGCGTACTATTCCACAAGCTGAAGCGCTTGAAAACGAAGGCATCAACATCGATCACGTGATTGAAATTGATGTACCGGACGAAGAAATCGTGCAACGTCTTTCTGGCCGCCGTCAGCACCCGGCTTCTGGTCGTGTTTACCACATTGTTTACAACCCACCAAAAGTGGAAGGTAAAGATGATGAAACTGGTGAAGATCTGGTTCAACGTCCTGATGACCAGGAAGAAACCATTCGTAAACGTTTAGGTTCTTACCATACTGAAACTGAACAGCTGGTTGGCTTCTATCAAGGCCGTGCTGCATCAGGTGAAAATGCACCGACTTATGACAAATTGAACGGTCTACGTCCAATTGAACAAGTTCAAGCGGATCTGTTCGCGATTCTGGATCAGTCAAAATAATCATTTCACGATAATTTTGACATTCAGGGAGCCCTAAGTCATATTAGGGCTCTTTTTATTTCTGCATCTTTAAAGGAATTGCGACTGTGAAAATTGGTTTGTTATTGCTCATGGTGGTGTTCTTGGTTGTTCTAGCAGGCCTTCTGGTCATGAGCTACCGAATGCTAAACAAAGTGCAGAAACAGGAAAAAATCGAAAATAGGGACAAAACCCCAGAGCGACAATTGCACCCGAAATTACAGGCTGAATTAGAGCAGCGCAAAAAAATGCAACAGCAGTTAGAGGAAAAGCAAAAATAAGCATTCTTATCTGCTGAACGAGACAAAAAAAGCTGAACCAGAGTTCAGCTTTTTCATTTAAGGGATCAGTCAGTATTTTTAACTGCAATTGGTTTCAATGCACCAAAGTCAAAACGGTCCGGCCAGTTACAGACATCAGCGACCACACATTCATGACATTTTGGTTTGCGTGCAATACATGTATAACGACCGTGTAAAATCAGCCAGTGATGTGAATCAATGATAAATTCCTTGGGAATGACTTTGATCAGACGGTGTTCAACCTCCAGCACATTTTTACCAACCGCAAGTCCGGTACGATTACCGACCCGGAAAATATGGGTATCGACCGCCATGGTCGGTTGACCAAAGGCCGTGTTCAGCACTACATTCGCCGTTTTACGACCTACACCCGGCAGGGCTTCTAAGTCTGCACGATTGTCCGGTACGATGCTGTTGTGCTTCTGAATCAGCATTTCACAGGCTTTAATCACATTGACTGCTTTGGAATTATATAAACCGATCGTTTTGATATATTCCTTCAAACCATCGACACCTAGAGCATAAATTGCCTCCGGCGTATTGGCGACTGGAAACAGTTTGTCTGTGGCTTTGTTGACGCTGACATCAGTTGCTTGTGCCGAGAGTGTCACTGCGACCAGTAATTCAAAAGGATTAGAATAATTCAGTTCAGTTTTTGGATTCGGACGTTGTTCACGTAAGCGTTCAAAAAAAGTTTGAATCTGTTTCTTGGTCATGTTCTTTACAGGTTTGCCGCTCATGCTTGTCATCATTTTATCCCTGTAAATCCTGTAATTGCTGCATTAGTTCGGCAAGCTGGGTGCGTTTACCTGTATCTTCGCGTACAGACAGCTGTTTTTCGAGCTTTTTGATCTGGGTACGCAGTTTGGCCAGTTCAATCGTAGTTTTGGCGTCCCGGATCAATCCATCCTCATTTGGCTTTTCCACCATTTCAATCACGGGTACATTTCGACTTTGTGCAGAGAACTCGGCAAATAGTTCGGTATTGATTTCAGCACGTACCACAGGACCTTTACGGTCAATGCGGCGTTTTTCCTCACGTTGGATATGTGCATAGTAACGTTGGCGCAGATCATTCTGTTCCTGCACATGCTGTTCCTCTGACATGAGTGGATGGGTATCTTCTACTAGATCAATACAGTCGACCGGGCAGGGTGGAATACACAGTTCGCAGCCAGTACACAAATCTGTCAGTACCGTATGCATCAGTTTGCCTGAGCCAATAATGGCATCGACCGGGCAGGCACTAATGCATTTGGTACAGCCAATGCATTCATCTTCACGAATCACTGCTTTCATGCGCTGAGGACGCCCATCAGCCTGAATGGGCCAGACACTTGGCTCAGCACTAAGTTTAGGACGATTTAACAATCTGGCGAGGGCATCTGCCACCGGCTGTCCACCGGGTACACATTTGTTAGCTTCTTCTCCCTCGGCAATGGACTGAGCATAGGGTAGGCAGCCATCACGATGACCACACAAACCGCATTGGGTCTGTGGCAATAACGCATCAATGGATTGGATGAGGGAAATCTGCGAATTCATGATATTTCAAAGCCGCTCACAGTGAGCATTTCAGGAGGTGAAACAAAATATGTCAGAATTACAAATTTTAGCATATTTTGATCGGCTTGTTTGTGCACAATTAAGGTAACCAATATGCATTATTATCATGCATAAATAAGAATTTAGACTTTGATTCCACTCATATTTTGCTATCCAAAAATTTAATTCATAATAAATATAAATAACTGTTATAAAATTAATTTTCATATTTTTTCAAAAAAACTATTGTGGATTGGTTACAAAAGATATTTAATATTTTGCGCCAAAATTTAACATTGATTGTAAATTTGACCAATTTTGATCCATTTTCTGCTGAGGATTAAGCGTTGAAATACAACACACTTAATGAGTTCCTAGATTACGTTAAAACACGTGATGCACATCAACCAGAATTTCTTCAAGCTGTAGAAGAAGTGATGACAAGCTTGTGGCCGTTCATTCAAAAGAACCCACAATATGCAGCTCACGGTTTACTAGAACGTCTAGTTGAACCAGAGCGTGCGATCCAGTTCCGCGTTTCTTGGGTAGATGACCAAGGTCAAACTCAAGTAAACCGTGCGTTCCGCGTACAGTACAACTCAGCGATTGGTCCATTTAAAGGTGGTATGCGTTTCCACCCATCTGTGAACCTTTCAATCCTGAAATTCCTGGGCTTTGAACAAACGTTTAAAAATGCTTTGACTACTTTGCCTATGGGCGGTGGTAAAGGTGGTTCTGACTTTGATCCTAAAGGCAAGTCAGAAGGCGAAATCATGCGTTTCTGCCAAGCGTTAATTATCGAGCTTTACCGTCACCTTGGTTCTAATACTGATATCCCTGCGGGTGACATTGGTGTAGGCGGCCGTGAAGTAGGTTATATGGCGGGTATGATGAAGAAGCTCAGCAATGACACTTCATGCGTATTCACTGGTAAAGGCTTGTCTTTCGGTGGTTCATTGGCTCGTCCTGAAGCAACTGGTTACGGTACTGTGTATTTCGCTGAGGAAATGCTGAAAACTCGTGGCGATAGCTTCAAAGATAAAGTCGTGACCATTTCTGGTTCGGGTAACGTTGCGCAGTACGCTGCTGAAAAAGCAATGTTCTTAGGTGCTAAGGTCGTTTCTCTATCTGACTCTGCGGGAACTGTTTATGTTAAAGACGGTTTCACTGATGAACTTCTTGCTGAAGTGATGGAACTGAAAAACGTTAAACGTGGTCGTATCTCTGAGTTCGCGTCTAAACACGGTTTCGAATACCTTGAAGGTCAACGTCCTTGGGGTATTAAGTGTGATATCGCGCTTCCATGTGCAACTCAAAACGAACTAGATGCTGATGATGCTGCTAAACTTCTTGCAAACGGTGCAATCTGTGTTGCTGAAGGTGCAAACATGCCATCTACTTTAGGTGCTGTAGAGAAATTCGTTGAAGCGAAAATCCTTTACGCTCCAGGTAAAGCATCGAATGCAGGTGGTGTAGCAACTTCTGGTCTTGAAATGTCTCAAAACGCATTGCGTCTTGGCTGGACTTTCGAAGAAGTTGATGAACGTCTTCATGCAATCATGAAAGAAATTCACCGTAACTGTGTGAAATTCGGTACTAAAGAAGACGGTACTGTGAACTATGTTGACGGTGCAAACATTGCGGGCTTCGTAAAAGTTGCTGATGCAATGCTTGCTCAAGGCGTATTCTAAGTCTGACTTAGTTTAAGCTTTAAAAAAAACCGAGGCCATAGCCACTGCTGTCCCATAGTTTGCTTTAAATAAAAAAACCTGAGTCCTAACAGTTAAAATATGAGTGCAAACAAACACTTTAACGACCAGGATTCAGGTTTTGTCACATCAGAATACCGTATTTCATGAGCTAATTAAACCTGTTGTGCGACAGGATTTTGAACAACTTGCTAAAGTACACCATGTTGGACAGAAATTTAGAGCGGCTTCCCGGTGGGATCAGTTTATTGCCATATTGATGTCTCAATTCTCTTGTAGGCAAAGTCTGAGAGATATTCAATCCAATTTGGAGTGCCAACAGGAAAAGCTAAGTCATCTCGGAGCAAAGTCTATTCCCCGAAGCACGCTGGCACGAATCAATGAGCAGCAGCCTGCTGCCTTATATCAACAGCTATTTTACAAGTTGCTTAAATACTATGAACACTCAAAAGTAGCTCATAAATTTCGCTTTAAGAATCCCTTGTATTCCTTGGATGCCAGTCATATTGACCTGTCGCTTTCCTTATGTGAATGGGCCAAAGTTCACGACTCAAAAGCCAGCATGAAACTCAGCATAGGATTGAATCACAGCAATGATATTCCTGAGTTTGTTGCAGTTGAAAATGGCAAAGAAAATGACATGGTACAAGGCCGCAAATTCCAGTTTCCTGCTGGCAGCATTGTAGTTTTTGATAAAGGCTATGTCGATTACCAATGGTATGCAAATCTGACTGCTCAAAACATTGGATTTGTCACACGTTTTAGGCCTAAATCTGTGTATCAGGTGATCCAGCAACATCCAGTGCTTGAATCCAAAGGTATTCTAAAAGATGAAACCATTCAGCTGAATAGCGCACATGCCCTAAAAAGAAAAGCCCCAGTGTTAAGAAGAATTGAATATAGAGATCAGCAAAGTGGCAAGCACTTTAGTTTTCTCAGCAATAACTTTCATTTAGCCGCCTCCACCATTGCGGCGATTTATAAAGATCGTTGGAAAGTTGAGCTGTTCTTTAAGGCGATTAAGCAGAATCTCAAATTAAAAGCGTTTCTAGGCCGCAGCAGGAACGCAATTCAGACACAAATCTGGATTGCGATGATCGCCTATTTATTGGTGAGTTTCGCTCAACATTTAGGAAAAACGGGTTGGACAGTTCAACGTTTACTCAGAATAATTCAGGTGAATTTGTTTGAAAGAAGAACTTTAAAAGCTTTATTTTCACCCGATAAAATACCCATAAAACAAGAGGAAGCTCAAATGAGCTTCCTCTTGTGAAAAATTGTGGGACAGCAATGGGCCATAGCCTCGGTTTTTTTGTCTCTGTCATAAAAATATTTTATAGCGAGCCTTTTACTGCTTCACGCTCGACGGCCATATCAAATATATAGGCATATTTAGACTGATCTGCTGCCGGGTTCTTGATTTCAAAGCGTTTTATGCGAATTACCTGACGCTCATTTGGCGTATGCTGGAAGCCTTCGATTTGGTCATAGAACAGGTTCCAATCTTTATCGACCTGAGTTTTTAAGCCCTGCTCATTGTATTTGACTTCGCGCACCTGAAGACAGGTTTGCTGTGCTACACCGGTACAAGCTTTGGTTTCAGGAGAAATTTCCAAGAAAATAATATCAGCCTGACCATTATAACGGGCTTCTGGCGTCATCTTCCCTGTGAAGACGTAAGCCTTTCCGTTTACGGTCAGAGTCAAAACCGGATTTTGAGCATCACTGGTATTTAAGCTAAATGGAATACGGGCATCATTAAAAATTTCGCCTGCCAGCTTTTCCTGTTGCATGGCATTGGTATCACAAGCTTTCATGGTTGAGATTAAGGTACCAGTTTCCAGCTGACCCTCAGAGATTTTCCAGCTACCACCCAAGCTATTGCAGCTGGTAGTGACACTAAAACGATTCTCATCATGGAAGCTCAGTACCATATGTTCTTTTGCACCGGTATCAATGTGCCATTCATAAGCACTCAAAGTATTGGCGGCATTTTGTTGCTGTAATACGGACACGGCAAGATCTCCTACTTTTTGGACATCATTGGACTGACAAGCTGCAAGGGTTAAAGGGAATAATGCAATAAATAAGTATTTTAATTTCATTGATTGAATAGTCATGAAGCAAATAAATCAGACTTAAGCTTAAACGATTCATTTTTAAAAAATATGGATACATTCTGAAGCTTTAGGTAGCAAAATGTATCCATGAAAATTGCATGATGAGTAAAATAAGACAGGAAGATTTTCTTAGGCCTAAGAAAAAAGGCTCAGATAGAGCCTTTAAATCCTAATCAAAACGATAGATATCCATACCCAGTGAACCCATGCTAAAGCTGCTATGCACCAGACTGAAACGGGTACCAGTTCCCATTGCAAAAAAAATCGGGGCAAAGTGTTCCAGGGTCGGGTGATTACGTTCCAGGTAAGGAATACTTGGCCAATCCAATACGGCTTCATAGTCACTATGAGCGAGTTTGCTTACCACATAATTGCGGAAGGTCGAGGCCCATTCTGGAACAACATTGGATTGTCCACTACGATCCAGCTCTCGCAGGTTATGCGTGATACTGCCTGAACCAATCAATAGGACCTGCTGCTCACGCAGGTGTGCCAGCGTTTGACCAATTTTATAAATGTCATGTGCAGTCATGTTGATGGGCAGGGAAATTTCTACCACCGGAATATCTGCATCCGGATACATATGTAGCAGTGGCATCCACACGCCATGATCACGCGGGCGTGAATTATTGGCGTAGGCGCTAAAGCCAGCTTCAGACAGCAAGCCGAGAATCTGTTCAGCCAGTTCTGGTTGACCCGGCGCAGGATAACGTAGTTGATACAGTTGAGGCGGGAAGCCACGGAAATCATGCCAAGTTTCTGGACGAATACCGGTATTTACTTCCAGTGCATTACTTTCCCAGTGGGCAGACATTACAATGATTGCCTCTGGACGTGGCAAATTGACACTTAAACGCTCCAGTGCCGGACCTACCTGTTCAGGATTCAGGGCAAGCATTGGAGAGCCATGGGAGATAAACAGGCCGGGAAGCGTTTGTAAGTTCATAGTTCAAGCCACATCTGGAAGATGTCTTCAATAATGCATGAAAGCAAGCGAAGTAAGGAGGGGAGATTGTTCAACAATTCGTTGCGGAAATAGAACAATAGCCAATTCTCACCTTAACCCGCACGGTGATAAGGGTGATTATGATTAAGGCTCATGGCACGGTACAACTGTTCAATCAGCATGACACGAACCAAGGGATGCGGCAAGGTCAGTTTGGATAGTGACCAGTGCCATGCAGCTGCCTTACGTACCGCTTCAGAATGACCATCCGGCCCACCAATGGCTAAAGCCACATCATTACCTTCCAGCATCCAGCCTTTCATGGTTTCAGCCAGTTTTTCGGTACTGAATTCACGGCCGCCGACTTCAAGTGCAATCAGGGTTTCATTTGACTTTAATGCATTCAGGATACTATCGCCTTCGATATTACGATATTTCAGGATGTCGGCTTCTGAATCATTCTTGCCACGTTTCGCCATCGGCAATTCAATGATTTGTGTTTGAACAAATGGCTGTATGCGCTTGAAATAATCTTCAAAACCAGTGAGTACCCAAGCTGGCATTTTTTGACCAATGGTCAGAATACGGATTTTCATACAGACATCGTGTAGTTCAGAAGTGCTCATTATAACGATGAAACAACATGAAGTTGAGTATAGAAACAAATTGAAATTGAATTAGAAAAAGCACTGCTGCATAAATATCCAGAGTTCAAGTTTCTGCTTGATCATGTCATGGAAATAATAACAAATGCGGATTGTAGCCATTTTAAGAAAAAGTTATCTGGGTTTGCTGATCAGTCTGTCTTTAATCTTCCCGAGTTGGGCCTGGGCCAATCCAGCCAGAAATGCTCAAGTCAAAAATCTCGAGCTTTACTTTAGCCAGATCCTGAATGTGGATGAATTTAGAAATCACAAGAATACAGCTGAACTGAACCGGGTATCCGGTTGGTTGAAAGAGCAAATGCGACGCTTTGGTATCCCGTGTCAATTTCAAAGCTATATTGTGAATAGTCAGGGCTATCGCAATCTGGTTTGCCAGCTCAATGTAAAAGCCAAAGATAAAATCGTTATTGGTGCTCACTATGATGTTTTTGCCAATCATCTCGGTGCGAATAATAATGCTTCTGGCGTCGTAGGAGTGGTGGAAGCTGCACGATTGTTGGCCCTGCAAAAAAATAAACTGAAAAATAATATCGAGTTTGTTTTCTATGGTCTGGAAGAACCGCCGTATCTCAACACAGAGCATATGGGCAGTGCGATCCATGCCAAGTCATTGAGAAAACAAAAGCAGAAAATACGTGGCGTCTTTGTACTGGACTCTATTGGTTACTATGATGAAAATCTGGTACAGAGCTATCCGGCAACTCTAAAATGGTTTTATCCTCGGCATGCCAATTATATTGCCAGTATTGGACATCTAAGTTCAGTAGGACTTACAGGAAGGTTTTGCGAAGCTATGCAGACGCGTCAGCGTTTAGAGTGTGAACGTTTTATTATTCCTACTTTTATGCAGGGACTGGATTATTCGGGCTATCTCAGTTATGCCAAGCAGAATTTTCCAACTGTACTGATCAGTGACACGGCTCATTACCGTTATCCTTATTACAACACTGAGCAGGACACTCTAGATAAACTGGATCTGAAAAAAATGACTTATGTGGTAGACGGATTGATGCAAACCGTTCTAAGTCCATAAAATTTAGGTGGAGATAATAAAAAAACCCTGCCGGAGCAGGGTTTTTTATGAGCAGA
Source organism: Acinetobacter sp. CIP 101934 (assembly GCF_000369585.1). Taxonomy (NCBI): domain Bacteria; kingdom Pseudomonadati; phylum Pseudomonadota; class Gammaproteobacteria; order Moraxellales; family Moraxellaceae; genus Acinetobacter; species Acinetobacter sp. CIP 101934. The sequence goes on from NZ_KB850094.1 coordinate 1,066,884, forward strand.
TCACTTAGTGACGTGCGGCTTTAGCTTCATCAGTCGCTTTTACAATTGGGGTTTTTACCAATGCTTTCGGCATAGAGGTAAGTGCCAATGGTAAAATCTCATCGATTGATTTCACGGCTTTGATTTCCAGACCTTCTTTCACATTTTCAGGAATTTCAGCTAGGTCACGTACGTTGTCTTGCGGAATGAATACCAGCTTGATCCCACCACGGTGAGCAGCAAGCAGTTTTTCCTTCAGACCACCGATACGCATCGCACGACCACGTAAGCTGGTTTCACCGGTCATCGCGATATCAGGACGAATCGTAATACCTGTGAATGCAGACACGAGAGCAGTGGTTAGTGCCAGACCAGCAGATGGACCATCTTTCGGTGTCGCACCTTCAGGTAAATGTACGTGTACATCAGTTTCTTCAAAACGAGAAGCTTCGATACCCAATTCAGCTGCACGCGTACGTACTACGGTCATCGCGGCGGTAATCGATTCTTTCATCACATCACCGAGAGAACCGGTAGTAATGAATTTACCTTTACCCGGAACCGCTGCTACTTCAATTGTCAGTAACTCACCACCAACCGAAGTCCAGGCCAGACCATTTACGCGACCCACTTCTGGTTCTTCTTCAGCCATGCCGAAATCGAATTTGTGAGGACCCAGGTACTCTGGCAAGTTGTTCGAATTCACTTCAAGCTGAAGATTTTTCGCTTTCTTGCTCACCGCTTCTTTAACTACCTTACGGGCAATTTTAGAAACTTCACGTTCCAGGCTACGCACACCAGCTTCGCGGGTATAACGCTGTACGATGTCGCGAATTGCCTCTTCATGAATGGTCAATTCTTTGCTGCGCAAACCATTATTCTTGATTGCTTTCGGAACAAGGTAGCGTTCAGCAATATTGACTTTTTCATCTTCGGTATAACCTGGAAGACGAATCACTTCCATACGGTCAAGCAAAGCTTCCGGAATATTCATGCTGTTTGCAGTACAGATGAACATCACTTCAGACAGATCCAGATCCAGATCCAGGTAGTGATCGTTGAACTTGCTGTTTTGTGATGGATCCAGTACTTCAAGCAGGGCAGAAGCAGGGTCACCACGGTAGTCCTGAGCCATCTTGTCGATTTCATCAAGCAAGAACAGTGGGTTTTTTACACCAACTTTGGTTAAAGACTGCACAATTTTACCTGGCATCGCACCGATATAAGTACGACGGTGACCACGGATCTCAGCTTCATCACGTACACCACCTAGCGCCATACGCACGAATTCACGACCAGTTGCTTTGGCAACAGATTCACCCAGAGAGGTTTTACCTACACCCGGAGGACCTACCAGACATAGAATCGGGCCACGCAGTTTTTTCACACGTGACTGAACTGCCAGATATTCCACAATACGATCTTTGACATCATCCAGACCATAATGATCAGCATCCAGAATTTCCTGAGCCTTGTTCAGGTTAATACTGACTTTGCTCGCTTTGTTCCAAGGTGTATCTAGGATCACTTCAAGATAGTTGCGAACAACCGCAGCTTCACTTGATGCTGGTTGCATTGCTTTTAGCTTGCGAAACTCAGCTTCCGCTTTTTTACGTACGTGCTCAGGCAGGTCTGCTTCAGCCAGACGTTTTTCAATCTCAGCGACATCATCTTCTGCACCGCCATTCAGGTCAGAAAGTTCGCGTTGAATCACCTTCATTTTTTCATTCAGGAAATATTCACGCTGATTCTTTTCCATTTGGCGTTTTACTGAATCATGCAGGGTTTGCTCAATCTGCTGTTCTTCAGACTGTTGCAGTAAATAAGTCATGAGTTCAGTCAGATGTGCTTCAAACTCATCGTGCTCAAGGAATTTTTGCTTGATTTCGATGTTCAGCGGCACACGAGTTGCCACGAAGAACAATAACTGAAGCAAGTCTTCAATTTTATTTGCAGCTGCAATCAGTTCACGTGCATTACGTAACTTCGCTTCTGCATACTGGGCAAATAACGCACGCAGTTCTTCTACACGGGTATCCTGAGTGTCATTGTCCATCTTGACAGTGATCGGACTAAGCTCATGTTCAGCAGTCAGATAATCAGTGTCATCAATGATTTTAGTTAATTTGGCACGATAAAGGCCTTCGATGAGTACCTTGATACAGTTTTCATCATTTTCATGATTCACAACCTGCACAATCTTCGCGACAGTACCGTATTGATATAAGTTGTCGTGATCAATTTCTTCTGTAAGCGAATCTTTTTGCGCAACCACAAATACCAGATTGTCACTGTTACGAGCCACATCAACTGCATTGATCGATTTTTCACGACCGACAAATAGCGCGATTTGCATGTGTGGATATACCACTACATCACGTAACGCTAAAAGTGGTAATACACTTGGAACCTGAGGCTCAAAGCTTTCTTCATTCATAATAATTTCAGACATGGGCACTCCTAATGAGTGACAACGATGTTGCCATGTATTTTATAGTGATGGGTATTTTTAAAATTACAAGGGCCGTTCAGATGAAATTGTATAATTATTGACTAATTATTTGATTTAAAAGTAACTTAGTCAATGAATTGATTTACAAACGCTTAAAATGTAGCAAGCGTGTAGGAGTTAAAAGTGCATCTAAAGGCTGATCCCATTTTTCCCGGGGTAATGATGTTTCTACAAGCTGTAAATCATGTGCTAAACCAAGACGATAGGGTTTTTTATACGCTGTTACCAAGGTACGGTCATAATACCCACCACCCATTCCGATCCGGGTACCTCGATAGTCACAGATCAATAACGGCATAATTAATAAATCAAGTTTTGATACATGCAAACCACGGCTTTGCATAGGTTCACGCATACCTAAACGGTGGTGGAAAAAACGCTTGTTTCGGTATAGGTGTTTGTTAATCCGTACCCATTCTAATCGCTGATTCATGTTACAGATCACTGGCAAATAGACTTTTTTACCGACAGAGAAACAATATTCAATAATTTGCTGAGTACGAATTTCACCAAAAGCATCTAAGTAAAGACCGACATGCTGTGAGTGAATAAATTGAGAATTTGATCTAAGCAGATTTAGCACCTGCTGGGCAGATTTTTTTTGTTCAAATCGGGAAATGCGACGACGGGCTTGGCGGATTTTTTTTCGAAGTTCCTGAACGGTCGTATACATAAATTATCTGAACTTTAGATGGTGCTGAGCATAAGTCTAAGGCAGGAAAAGAAAAAAGTAAAAAAGAAGACCTAAAGAAAATAAATTTTGAGTAAAAGCAGGTGATGACTAAAAATTTTCACAGCTATTCGGGTATTGAAAAATATTTTATTAATATACATAGAATTAATTTATTTATCGGAAACTTCCCCACCAATCCAATTACCTTTGTATATTGGAACAGCTTGAAGTTTTGCCCTGGTTGAAGAGCTAAAACTCAACTTAAGAATAATATAAAAAACAATTCAGGATTGAATGATATGAATAAGAAAATCAAGCCATTAACACGGTTTACACAACTATTTTTTGGTCTCGGTAGCATGCTGGCAGGATTAAGCTATGCTGCAGTGCCTAACTTGCCCGCACCACCGAATACACAACAGGTTTTTTTTGTCGGTAATAACTGGGATGGTACAGTCACGGTGATCCGTCCATCAGGTGATTTTGGTAAAGTCGGGGTGATTAATATGATTCCGGATCGCAAAGAGCGCTTACTTGAGATCCATCTTAATCCAATCAAATTGATTGCTTATACCTATATCCAGGCGACGGCAGGGGAAGGTAATGATCAGCTGGTAGATGATATGTATTCCACACCAGACGGTCAGTCTGTTGTGGCTTCACGTCCAAGTTTCGCCGATGTGGTATCAATTAATATTAAAACTGGCAAAATTAACTGGCGTACACCAGTCGAAGGCTTCCGGGCAGACCATATGGCAGTTTCGCCAGATGGACAGCACGTGGCTGTTTCTGCATCTTCGGGCAATGTGGTACATGTCCTGGATATCAATACGGGCCAGGAATTAGGACGCTTCGCGACAGGGGATAAACCCCATGAAAATATCTATTTTAATGGTGGAAATAAAATCCTGAATTCTGCAATCGGTAATGTCGAAACATCTATGGATGCCCAATGGCAGGACTTTACTAAGGGTAAACGTTTTATCACTATTGCTGATGCAAATACTTTTAAGGTTTTAAAGAAAATTGATTTCCGGCCAGCTTTGGATAAATTTGGGCGTAAAGATTTGTCCAATTCAGTCCGTCCAATGGTTTTGAGTAAGGATGAAAGCAAAATCTATGCGCAGGTCTCTTTCTTTAATGGTCTGATTGAATATGACCTAAATCAGGACAAAATTACCCGTATCGGTCAGCTGCCAGGCAGCAGTACGATTCCAAGTGATCGTACCAAATGGGTCAATGATTCCCGCCACCACGGACTTTCAATTAGTGGCGATGGTGAAAAACTCTGTGTTGCAGGGACAATGGATAATTACGCCACTATTGTGAATCGTAAAACCTTAACAGCCGGTCCTTTAATTCCAGCCGGTAAACCATATTGGGCTACTCTAAGCCCAGATGGCAAAAACTGTGTCATTTCTGAAAGTGAAACAGATGTAGTGACAGTGATTGATTTTGCTACAGGCAATAAAGTGATGAGCGTGCCTGTAGGCAATCATCCGCAACGGGTTCGTATTGGTTATGCACCCAAAGACTGGTCTACCCCATAAAAATAAAAATGTTAAAACAGTAGAGAATCTCTCTGCTGTTTTAATATGAATTTTTAGGATAAACGCGAAATGCTGAATAACAATAAAAATATGATCATCGGTATTGCAATGATCTTCTTCAGTGGTTTAGCACTGATGCTTCTTTTAATGAAAGATGAAGACAGTATTGCAAAAGCAGAACACTCGAGTTTGGATGAACAGCCCGTCTTGATCCAGCAAGAATCACAGCTACCTGATCCAACTCCTATGCTTGAAAATGAGCAGAAAATTGCACAACAGAATCAGCAAATCATACAGAAGCGTGATGATCTCTATATGCAATTGGCAGATATTTCGAATCATCTCAGCCAAGGCAGAAAACCAGACCTAAGAGAAGTAAGTAGAATTCTGGAAATGCAGCGACAGCTGGTAAAGGTAAAAGTGATTTCTGTACAAGAGGCAACCGCGACCATTCAATTTTTACAAAAAGTGTTACCTGAAATGGAGGGTGAATTGGCTCGTGAAATTAAGCTGATTGAATAAAAGATGGTATTAAATAAGATTAAATTTTGAAAATTAAAATGTTTTTAGAATGCTGCCAAGAATTGAGCTGCTCATATTCTTATTCTTAGAAAATAAAACACTCCGAAGATGCCGCTGCATGTGTCGTTACCCTGAACCCGATGAGTTCAAGGTGGACGCGACGTATACTTGCTGGGTTTCCCACTCGAAGGTGGGCATACACTCTAAATATACAGAACGCAATCCATAAGTTTAAGTATCGGCAGGGGAATAGACCCGCTGGCGAACATCCCAGAGTTAGACTTAGTATAAACGATAAAGTTTATGTAGCAACTATATGCTGTGTTGGAACTGTAAACTTGACCATTGATCGAATGAAGTTTAAACAAAAAGTCTGCTTATTCAGTCAATTCTTCAACTTCTTCTAAAATAGTTTGTAACAAACGTTCGCAGTGAGCATATTGTTGCAGTGATTTATTCATGCTCAATACTTCCTGCATCAGTTCTAGCGCTACCATAATCACCAGTTTGCTTGGTTCCATACGAGGTGCTTTACGGCGAAATTCATCGTATTTGTCATTCAATAGTTGCGCTGCACGTTCAAGTTCTTCGCGTTGATCTGCTGTGGAGGCCAGACGGAAACTGTGGCCAATTACTCTTAAATCAATAGCAATCTGTTCGCTCATGTTGACGCTTCCTCAGTCGTTTCAGTCGGATGGGCCAATTGCTGAATTTCCTGTGCATGATGATCTTGAGCTGTGCCCAGAATTGCCAGACGCTGGATAATCGCTTCAACCTTGGCTTTAGCATGCTCATTCTTCTGGGTCAGACGCTCAGTTTCCTGATGCAGGCGTTGAATTTCCTGACGCGCCTGTTGCTGTTCATTCAGCAGCTTTTCTTTCAAAGCACGCAGTTCATTACGCTCAGCCAGAATTTCCTGAAAACGGTTTTTCAGATCGGTGCAGCTTTTTTCCAGACGGCCATACCGGTCTGCAAGTGCAGTTGCATCATTATTAAGCTGTTGATATTGCGAGCGAGATTCAGCTAACTGTTCAGTTAAACTTTCATTTTCTTGTTGTTTTTGGCTAATAATGCTGTTTTTTTGAATGATTTCGGCTTGATGCTGACTCAGAGAGGAGTCCTGTTCTTCACGCAGGCTGGAGTTTTCGTTCTCCAGATGTGCAAGGCGCGTTTTTAAAACGCCAATATGCACTTGTAGACGCTGTAATTCTTCTAACATATCGAGGTCGCACAGTATTGCAAACAAAGGTAATATATAAGCAGTATAGAGATTGGATAAACGAATGCAAGACGATATTTCAGGTTGGTCAGATTGGCACCGCAATTTTTCTTCAATTGAGGAAATTTCCAGCCCAAGCGAACTTCATGGTTTGCTTACTGGTATTGTTTGTGTGACCCAGGCGCCGAGTAGCGAAGAATGGTTACAGATTCTGGAAACTTTAGATGTCCCTGAGCTGGATGCTGAAGCATTGGAATTACTAACAGGTGAAGCAGAAGACGTATTTCACTCACTTTCTGAAGATGAGCTGGATTATCTTCCATTACTTCCGGATGACGAGCATAGCCTCGCAGAACGTGTGCAGGCATTGGCAGACTGGTGTGCCGGTGTAGTCCTTGGTTTTGGGCTGGCAACAGGTCATATTCGTGATGATGAAATGGAACTGATTGAACATTTACAAGATGTTGCAGCAGTTGAATTTGAAGATTCTGACGACGATGCTGAAGGTGAGGAAAGCTATCTGGAGTTGTACGAATTTGTACGTCTGATTCCAGTGAGCTTGTCTGTAGGTCGTAAAAAAGTTGAAGTTGAGGAAACGCCACTTTTGAAACGTTTTACAGCTAAAGTAAAAACTGAGTCTACGGATCCAGCTCAGGCACAATCTGTAGTTGAAATTTTCTCACCACATCGCCCAAGCTGAACTATAGCTATTTAGCTTTAAAAAAACCAGAATAAGTCCAGTCATTCTCTGGCTTATTCCGGTATCAAATCATATTCAAGAACAGCATTGATATAAGAAGTAAGGACCAATGAAGAAACTGACAAAAGCAGAATTTCAGGAACGTCGTGATATCCTCGCCGGGGAAATGGGACTACGCAGTATTGCCATTATAGCCACCAGCCCAGTGGCCCTGCGTAACCGTGATGCTGACTATAAATATCGTGCCGATAGCAGTTTCTTTTATTTGACGGGCTTTGCTGAACCAGAAGCTGTGGCTGTAATCGAAACCTTTGACAGCGAAGAAGAAGGTTATACCTACAGTCTATTCTGTCGTGAACGTGACCGCGAGATGGAAATCTGGAATGGTTATCGTGCCGGGGTGGATGGTGCTGTCGATGACTATGAGGCAGATGAAGCTTATGCGATTGATCTGCTTGATGAGGAAATTCTGGAAAAATTGCAAAACAAGGACAAATTATTCTATCGGGTCGGCCATAGTGCAGAGTTTGATGCGCGTGTCGCGAAATGGATTGCACAAGCCAGTAGTGAAAGCCGTCGAGGAAAATCTGCACCTGCTCAAATCGTTCAGTTAGACCGTATTGTTGATGAAATGCGTCTGCATAAAGATGCCAATGAAATTGAAATGATGCAGATCGCATCAGATATTTCTGCGGAAGCACATACCAGAGCGATGCAGACTGTACGTCCGGGCATGATGGAATATGCACTGGAAGCAGAGCTGAACTATGTATTTGGCAAAAATGGCTGTGTACCTTCTTATAACAGTATTGTCGGTGGCGGTGAAAATGCCTGCATCCTGCACTATGTGGAAAATGACAAAGAACTGAAAGACGGTGATCTGGTGCTGATTGATGCAGCCTGTGAATATCAGTTCTATGCATCCGACATTACCCGTACTTTCCCGGTAAATGGTAAATTCAGTCCTGAACAAAAAGCACTTTATAACATCGTGCTTGATGCACAGATTGCTGCGATCAATGCAGTTCAGATCGGCAACTCCTATAAAGAACCACACAATGTGGCAGTGCGAATTCTGGTTCAAGGTTTGCTGGACTTAGGTATTATGCAGGGCAAGATTGAGGAAATTATCGAAACCGAAAGTTTCCGCCAGTTCTATATGCATGGTACTGGACACTGGTTGGGCATGGACGTACATGATGTCGGTGCTTATAAGACAAATGGTGAATGGCGTTCTTATGAAGAAGGTATGGTCGTGACTGTAGAACCGGGCCTGTATATTGCACCTGATGATGAAACAGTTGATCCAAAATGGCGTGGCATCGGAATTCGTATTGAGGACGATGTGGTTGCGACTCAAAATGGCCCATTAGTATTAACTGCCAAAGTGGTCAAAACTGTGGAAGATATTGAAGCCTTAATGGCAAAAGCTTATGCTGCTTAAAAATACGATAGCTTGAAAAAAGCTGGTCATTTGACCAGCTTTTTTATTTTTTAAAATAATATGAATCTAATCAAATAAATAATGAATTAATCTTTCACTGAATGATTTTATTAGAAATAATCTGGATATTTTTTGATTCAATTCTTATATAATTCTCTTTTTAATCTCCCTAACCAGTATTTACAAATACTCATCATTCTGAGTGTTCTCCATGCACAGTATAAAATTTCATAATTTTGAAGAAGCGGGCAAGCAGGTACTTCAATATCTTCATCAGCATTTGGGTTTTGGCTTATGGATGATCACTCGTGTAGAAAATGATGATTGGATTATTCTCCAGGCAGAAAATCAAAAATATAATGTTAAGCCAGGCGAAGTATTTGGTTGGGCGGATTCATTTTGCTATCACATGGTACAGGGAAAAACTCCTAAAATAGCGCCATGTTCTAACGAAATCGAACTATATTCAAAAGCACCAATAAATAACAAACTGTCGATCAAATCTTATATTGGTGAGCCACTATTTAATGAAGATGGATCAATTTTTGGAACAATTTGCGCTATTGATGATAAGCCCCATTCTGAGGATATTTTAAAAGATGCGGCACTCATTTCGCTTTTAGGCAGTTTATTGAGCTCAATTTTACAAAGTGAATTGCGGGAAAATAAACAGAGACGTTTACGTGAACGTTATGAGGTAGAAGCGCTCACCGATAGTTTAACCGGACTGTATAATCGCCGCGCCTGGGATCAGCTGTTAGAAGCTGAGGAGGGACGCTGTCAACGTTATGGCTTACCAGCTGCAATATTTAGCATCGACCTGAATGATTTAAAGCAGGTGAATGACCAGTTTGGACACGAAGCAGGAGACCAGTTAATTCAGCGTACTTCAGATGTACTGGTAGAACATATGCGTGTTAATGATGTGATTGCACGTATGGGTGGGGATGAATTTACGATTTTATGTCCTGAGACCAAAGCTGAAGACGCAGCGATTTTATATCGCCGTTTAAGTGAAATATTTGCAGCTGCCAATATTCATGTGGCAATTGGCTATGCAGTCCGTCAGCTGACTAAAGATCTACATGAGGTCTTAATAGAGGCAGATAAGAATATGTATGAACATAAGAAAAAAGCGAAACTGGAAGCAGATGATTTTATAAGCTAAAACTCGTTAAGATCAAATCATATAGGCTTGGTGGTCTGCATGAAACGTTCCTTAAGGTGTATTTATTGAGAGGCAGTATCAAGGTCCCCCTTTGCGCAAATAAAAAGTACAACAATCGCCTTTCATCTATTTTCATCAATTACTAGATTTAGATATTCAATGACTGGTTACTGCATAGGGAAATATTTTGAGCGGAAAATCAAAACCTAAACTAATGAAATTTATTACTCATACTTTTAAACAAGCAATTTTTCCAGTCGTGGTAGGATGTTAAATCAGAATGTAGAAGAAATAATTTATAGTCTTTAGTTGTTTTTAAATCAAATAAAATTATTAAAATCAATAAATTAAATATTATTAATAAAATATTCAAAGCTTAATTCTGATTTGGTTTACGTAAAATATGAACAATTCAAAGAAAACCAACCCAATTAAAATTTAATGCTTATAACATGACATTTATTCAACATAGATCAACACAGAATAGGGACTTTTAGCATCAAGACTACATATTCATTTTACTATGGCTTGCATAATTTTGGATGAGAATTAGTCAAACATTAGCTTGGAGAAAAATCATGAGAAGACTTGGAACTTTAGACTGGATTGCCTATGCATTAGCCATTATTGGTGGCCTGAATTGGGGCTTAGTTGGTGCATTCGACTTTAACTTGGTCGCAGCAATCTTTGGTGAGCAGAGTGCTCTTTCTCGAATTATTTATGTCTTGGTTGGTCTATCAGCGATTTACCTGATCTATACCGCAACTAAGTTAGGCCGTCATGATGTCCATCATGAAGCTCATACACGAACAATGCATTGATAAGTCAGTATTTAAACTCACTTATTATTAGGTTAAGAAATTAAGTAAGTTAGAGTGAGTTGACTGCTAAATAAAAACGGAGCTTATGCTCCGTTTTTATTGTAAAAAATAACTAGATATAGATTTATATTTATTGCTTATAATAAATTGTTTAATTTTATAATATTTATATTGTGGATTTTGTCTTTATATAGAGATTTCAGAGATTTGTTTTAAGAAATTAAATTAAAAAGATTTTAGTCAATAATTTTTTACCTAATTTAATATCCATTTTATATATTTAGCTCATAAAGCTAATGAAATATTACACTGTTATTAATTTAATTCATTTATTTTATTAAGGCTTATCTAAATAACAAACCTGAGGGATGCCTAGATGAAAAAGATGACTATGAAGAACATGATCAAATGTGCTGCAGTAAGTGGAGTATTAGGTTTTGCTGCATCTCAAACTATGGCTATGGATCAGCAGTCTGCCAGCGAGAGTAAGAATCAGTCTAAAGCAATGCAGAATGCTCATCAGAATTTGACAGAGAGTCAAGTGATTAAAGTGGTAAGCACAGCCAATAATGGTGAGATTAAACAGGCAAGAACTGTTTTACCGAAGCTGAAAACAGAAGAAGCCCGTAAGTATGCTCAGATGATGATTAATGAACATTCAGCAAATGAGAAGAAAGGCCAGACACTGGCACGCAGTTTGAAGTTAACCCCACAAGTGAGTGGTATTAGCACCTCTTTGCAAAAAGACAGTGATAATGTAGTCAGAAAACTGAGCAACTCATCCACACCAGATAAAGACTATATGAGCAGCCAAGTTGACGTACATCGTAAAGTACTGAATACGATTGAAAAACAATTAATCCCGAATGCTAAAAATGCTGAACTCAAAAATATGTTGACACAAACACGTACCGCAGTTGCCAAGCACTTAAAAATGGCTGAAGATATTGTTGCCAAAATGAAGTAATCTGACTTAACAAAGTTTTATAAAAAAGCCTGACATTTCTGCGTCAGGCTTTTTTATATTATAAATGATAATCAACTAATTTATATTAAGTGCTTTTAAGTGAATAGAGTTAAATTAATTTTCATATTTAATCTTAATTATTGTAGATTAGAGGTGTGATGTTCCATATTTATAATAATTGCTATAATTATTCATGAATTTCTTGCTATTTATCTAAATTATTTAAATTAGTTTCCTGCTTAAGCCATATTCCACCATGTTTATCCAATTTAAAAAGATTTCCTTGCATTGCATGAATTAATTTTTCACTCTATTTATTTAAATGTAAAAAAACTCCACTATTTTTTGTGGACCCAAAACAACATAAGAAATCATCAGGGAAAATTCTAATATAAAAATCTAGACTATATTTTTAAATTTTGAATGAAGCTTGACATACTTTAAACCTAAATTGCTGATAAATACTTTTTCAGTATTAAAATAACTTTTTCTGAAATCCTAAGATAATCTTTCTATTCTTACTCTAATTTGATCTTTATGCTCTAGCAGATAACTATCTGTCGCTTGAACATTTGTTCTATGCAATATCAAGTAAAATTCTAATTGACGATTAGAGTCAGGCATCGGCAGTCGATTTGCTTCTTCCTACGTAATCGGTTGATATTTTCAGGGATGTCATCAATTGGAAAGGATCCTAAATAATGCTCTCGATGTGGACTAAGCTGTGTTTTTACAATCAATTCAGGATTCTGTTTCCAGGTGACGACTTCTTCTTTCTGAGGAATATATGCTTGTTCTTTTGATGAACAGGCTATAAGTGGGACAATATAGCCGGCTAAGATAAAGCATTTCTTTATTTGCATTGTTTTTCTCTTTAAGCTTTATTCTTGGAAGGACTATTTAAGGTTCGTTTATAAAAAAGACACAGATCTGTGCCAAGTTTTATTTCTCTAGAGATTTAAGCGATTAACAAAGCAATATCAATTACAGCTAAACAACTAATTCATTATAAAAATAAAAATCTTTGAGGTAAGATTAAATCCAACATGATTAGACGTATCTAGACTTTATAGATACCCAGATAAGGATCAAAGCATGCAACAAGAAGTCATCATTGTCGGTGGTGGGATGGTGGGTTTAAGCCTCGCACTGATGCTGGCGAAAACCGGGATTGCGGTCAAACTGTTAGAAGCAATCCAATACCCAGATTATGATGATATCAATCTTGCTCCCTATCACTCCAGTTTCGATGCCCGTAACAGCGCTTTATCACGTCGTAGTGTACAGATTTATCAGGAGCTGGGTCTGTGGGATGCTTTACAGGAACATGCCACGCCGATTCTGGAAGTGAATATTACCGAACAGGGCAGCTTTGGTAAGGCACGTCTGATCGCTGAACAGGAAAAAGTCGAAAGCTTTGGTCAGGTGATTGAAAATGCCTGGCTCGGTCGCGTATTGCTGACACAAGTCAAAAAAGAGCTACTCATTGAACTGATCGATGGCGTGCAGGTGACTTCTCTCATCCAGGATAAAGACTTTGCTTATATTGAAGCACAGCGTGGCGAGACTGCTTTAAAACTGCAATCCAAACTGGTAATTGCTGCGGATGGTCGCGATTCTTTCTGTCGTAAGGCACTGGGTATTGGCGCATCGGTACACGACTATGATCAAGTTGCGATTGTCACAACCGTACAAACATCAAAACCGCATCAACATGTCGGTTTTGAACGTTTTAGTCCTTTAGGACCTTTGGCTTTGCTACCTCTTCCAGGCGAATACCGTCGTTCCGTGGTATGGCCAGTTCCTAAAGGTACCGAGCATGAATGGCTGGATGATGAAAATGATCAGCACTTCCTGCACGCTTTACAACAGACTTATGGTGATCGTGTCGGAAAATTCCAGAAAACTGGTAAGCGTTTCAGTTTCCCATTATCGCAAGTCCTGGCGGAAAAGCAGGCAGTTGGTCGTGTGGTGTTAATGGGGAATGCAGCGCATACGATCCATCCAGTTGCAGGCCAAGGCTTTAACCTGTGTATGCGTGACGCTTATGTACTGAACCGTTATCTGGCAGAACAGCTGGAACAGGGGGCTGATTTGGGCGATGCTCAAATGCTGCAAGATTATGAAAAATCACGCTTGAAAGATCAGCAACGTGTGATCAAGTTCTGTGATTCAGTCGTACGTGGTTTTAGCAACCAGAATCCATTCCTGAAACTGATCCGTAATACCGGACTGGTGGCTTTTGAAAATATTCCAGGCATCAAGCCACTTGTAGCCAACTATGCAATGGGACTCAAAGCATGAAAGAACAAACTCAGGTATTAGATGCTGTCATTGTAGGTGGCGGGCTGGTTGGTGGCTTAACGGCATTATTACTTGCTCAAGGTGGCGTACAGGCCACCGTGCTGGATGCTGCACCGATTCTAGATGCTGAAAAGACACTAAGTGTTGCCAATCCACGCGTATTGGCACTCAGCCAGGCCACTATTCATTTGTTAAAAACAGTAGGGGTTTGGGAAAAACTTGCACGTCAGCAGCCATATACAGGTATGCAGGTCTGGAATAAAAATGGTTATGGTGAAATCAATTTTGGCCAGCCTTCCAAGAAAACACTAAAAGTCGAGCAGGCGCTGGGTTCTATGGTTGAGCCAAGTATTCTGAACCTAGCCATTCAGCAAAAAATGCTGCAAGAACTGAAAGATTACCGCACACAGGTTAGAGTTAGCCGGGTGGAACGCGGTGTGGGAGTCTGGATTGTACACCTTGCCGATGGTACCCAGCTCAAAACCAGATTGCTGATCGGTGCAGATGGTGCCAATTCCTTTGTCCGTGAACAGGCCTTTATTGACATTGATGTCCTGGACTATAAACAGGCCGGTATCAGCTGTGCCATTAAGACCGCACAACCCCATCAGCATGTTGCACGCCAGATTTTCCTGGAAACTGGTCCATTGGCTTACTTACCGATGGCCAGCCTTAATCTGGAAGAGCAGGGACATTGGCAATCGATTGTCTGGACTTTGCCAGAAGATTATGCCGAAGAATATGCAGCCTTGTCAGATCAGGAATTTATCCAATTACTGACCCGAGAAAGTCATCACATGCTTGGTGAAGTGCTCGAAGCAAGCCCACGAGCAACTTTCCCGCTTAAAGCACGTGCGGCTCAGCAATATGTGCAAGATGGACTGGCCCTGATCGGTGATGCTGCCCATGTGATTCATCCACTCGCGGGACAAGGTGTCAATATTGGCTGTCTGGATGCGGCAGTGTTATGTGATGTGTTACTGCATGATAAAACGCGTGGCGTCTGGGCACATGAGCAAACCTTACAGCGCTATGAACATCTGCGTAAGGGGCAAAATGATGCCATGATGCACAGCATGTCTGCGATTGGCTGGATGGAAACCACTCAACTTTGCCCTGTGGTTTGGGCACGTAATTTGGGCCTGAAACAGGTTGAACAGCTGCCTGTATTAAAAGATGCTTTTATGGCGCAGGCCAATGGCTTGGGACTGCTCAAAGATACCCGCTACGCCGTCTGATCTAGAATTGTTATTTTTTAAACAATCATATGTAAAAAGAAACGAATTTGTTTAAAAAAGATACGATTTTTTAATATTTGGTACTAGGCGAAACACAAAGAGATTGCTAAATTTCAGGTAATTTACAACCTAGTTTAAATGCACATGTGATGGTCATTTGTGGGGGACATGAATATGACAGATATGAATGAATATGATGAAGCAGAAGATGCTGTCGTTGATGATGATGAAGCAAAAGCAGCAGAGAAAGGCGCTGCTGAAGGTGATGAAGTTGTTAGTGATACAGACGTTCTGGAAGCTGAAACATTGACTGTGACAGCGAAGCTAAAAAAGCGTCAGGCACTTGAAGATGAGGTGGCTGCGTTCCTGGCTCGCGGTGGTCGAATTACTGAAGTGCCGGCAGACGATTCAGTACGCGAATAAGTCGTCTACCTCCTGAATATAAAAAAACACCGCAGATTACAGTGGTGTTTTTTTATGCCTATCTTTCTCTGGAAAAAGCTATTTAGTCATTGGCGCCCGTTAACTCAAGTGCGCGTTGGTAAGCCACTTTCTTTTTGATGCCGGTCAGGTCGGCTGCCAGCTGGGAAGCGGCTTTCACGGACAGATCCTGTAATAAACGGAGTAACAGTTTGTCGAGCTTTTCCTGATCTATATCTTTTTCGACAGTTGCTCCACCCACTACCAGTACGATTTCACCTTTTTGCTGGTTAGCGTCATTGGTAATAAACTCAATCAATTCACCTAGGGTCATCTTGCGGATAGTTTCAAACGTTTTGGTAATTTCACGGGCAAAGCCAACCGCACGATCAGCACCAAACACATTCGCCATATCTTTTACACATTCCAGAATGCGGTGCGGTGCCTCATAAAAAATCATGGTCTGGGTTTCATCTTTGAGTTTTTCCAGATTCAGCAGACGCTGGCTTTGTTTTGATGGCAGGAAGCCTTCAAAGCTGAAACGGTCACTCGGTAAACCTACTGCGCTTAATGCAGCAATTGCAGCACAGGCACCCGGCACAGGAATCACACGAATATTGTGTTCCTGTGCAGCACGCACGAATTTAAAGCCTGGATCACTAATCAATGGTGTACCCGCATCACTGATCAGCGCCATGTTTTCGCCATTGAGCAAACGTTGAATAAGCTGATCTATCTTGTTGCTTTCATTATGGTCGTGGCAGGCTGTCAGTGGAGTGGAAATATTAAAATGCTTGAGCAATTGCATAGAAGTTCGTGTATCCTCAGCAGCAATAAGACTCACCGACTTCAACACCTCAATTGCACGATAACTAATATCATCTAAGTGCCCGATTGGAGTCGCAACAACAAATAACTGAGCACTCATAGGTTTCTCCATGTGGAATAAACAGAATTATAAAAAACGGAAGAATATTAAAAAAATATTGGGTTTGAGCTTATTGGGCTGCATCGGCAGCGTGCAAGCGGAAATTCTGGTCATTCTACCCGAATCTGGTCCTTTGGCGCGAGCTGCATCGAATATCAAACAGGGATTCATGAGTGCCTATATGGCATCAGGGCAAAAAGTGCCGATTAAATGGGTGAATTCTGATCAGAAAAAAATGTCACAATTACTGAAACAGCATGTCAATAAAAAGACGCAGCTCATCGTGGGGCCACTGGCACGTCAGGATATTGAAGCACTGGTTCAGGCCCAGCCCAAAGTCAAAACCCTGAGTCTGAATGACAGCATGAGCAGTTCACCTCAGCTTTGGCAGTTCAGTCTGTCTAAACGTGAAGATGCAATTGCTTTACAGAAGGTGCTGACGAAGGATCAAATTCGGTATTTACAGGTACTACGTCAGCCTGGAAGTGAGACCGAGCATGAACTGATGTTGATGTCTTTGCTCAGTGTAGGGGATCTGCAAGTCGATATTATCGATATTGCACCAAAATCTTTGTCCTCTAAACAGGGGTTATTACTCATGGGCAATCCGGAGTGGTTAGCCGCAATGCGAAACCTACCGAAGAAACGGCTTTATACCGTATCCAATGCGATTGACCAGCATATAACTTTGCCTAAAGGTATTAAATTTTGTGACGTACCTGCACTATATACCCATGCCTGGCCAGATGTATTGAATGCCTATCAGCAGGCGCCGGTGCAGATGTCCTATCAGCGGTTAATCGCCTTTGGTGGAGATGCCTGGCAGATCAGTCAGCTGTATTTAAATGACAATAAAGCCGAACAGCTACAATTCCAGGGTCGTACCGGACATATTCAGGTCAATGCGGAGGGACTGCGACGTATGCCCGCCTGCTTTAAATATACCAGCAAGGGCGTCAAGCTGATTTAACTATTATGCGTATCAGTCAGCAATTGGGAAAATGGGCAGAACAGCAAGCGCTTGCCTTGTTGCAGCATCATGGCTTTCAGTTGGTCCAAGCCAATTATCACAGCCGTTATGGTGAAATTGATTTAATCGTGCAACGTGATCAAGAGCTGGTTTTTGTGGAAGTAAAAGCACGGGCAAGTACAGATTATGCCAATGCACTCGAGTCAATTTCCCTTAGCAAGCAGCGGAAAATGATGAAAACTGCTCTTTATTTCCTGCAAAATCATGAAGAATTTCAGCATTTTTTCTGTCGTTTTGATGTGATTTGTTTTGATTTTAATCAACATTTTGCAAAAACCATACAGCATGATTTTTGCAATTACCTTTATGATTCGCAATGGATTGAAAATGCTTTTACTTTTGATCAAGAGTTTATTAATCTTTGAACAACACAGGCTTTTCTTTGTGCGGTTTTCTGTACAAAGATTATGGTAATGTTCAAGGAAAATAAAAGTTGATCAAGATTGCGCGACAGAATTTATTAAATTGAACAAAGACGTATTAAACAATAAGGAGTCTTGCTGAGTGGTTAAACGTATTGTAATAACAATGTTATGTGTCGCAAGTTTATCGGGCTGTGCCAGCTTTATTTCAGGTGGTACAGGCACGGCTCCTGTCGGTACGGACCAAGGGGCGCGTACCCTTGGACAGGTTTTTATCGATTCTTCGATTGTTCGTACTGCAAAAATTAATCTTTATAAACTTGATTCACGATTCAAACAGTCGCGAGTCAATATTGAGAGTTTTCATGGTCATGTACTACTGACTGGTCAGGTGCCAGACGCACATCTGAAACAACTGGCTGAAGACAATGTCAAAGCCATGAGTGATGTGAAAGCCGTACATAACTTTATTACTATCGGTAACCAGATCAGTTATGGTACCATCATGCAGGATACTGCAGCGACGGCAAATACCCGTGGTCTGATCATGAAGGCGCCTGTAGTTGCAGACAGTAAAGTGCATGTGCATACCGAAGATGGCGTGTTATATGTGATGGGCCGTCTAAACAATGCTGAAATTGCTGATCTTAATCAGGTGCTGGCGCAAGTCGGTAATGTCACTAAAATTGTGACCCTGATTGATAATGTGGAAACGCTCAGCAATTCAACCAGCCAAAACTTTGCGACTACAGCTTCATCAAGTGCCTTGGTGCAAACTCCAGTTGCGATTGATCCTGATACAGTTGAACCAACTTATGCACAATAAGGTGCACTCTTTTAAAGCCAGGCTGTCGAGTCATCTGAACGTTGCAAGACAAATCTACCGGGATTTTCGTTTATATGATCTCGGCAGCTATGCGCTGAACCGTTTTACTCCCAAAGCAGGTTATAGCGCTGAACGACATTTGGCCTATGGCCTTAAAGCGCGGCAGCGTTTTGATCTGTATCGTAGTGCACAGCCTTTGGCACATCGCCCCTTGATTGTTTTTGTCCATGGCGGTGCCTGGCTGCATGGGGATAAGAAAGAATATCAGTTTATTGGTGAGGCTTTTGCCCGTGAAGGCTATGACGTGGTGGTTCCAAATTACCATCTGGCGCCAGAACATATCTTCCCGCAATCTGTGGATGACTTGCATCTGCTTTTGGATCATCTGCACACTGCGGCAGCAAAGCTGCAGATTTCATCAGAGAATATTGTATTGATGGGACATTCTGCCGGTGCGTTTAATGTGATGTCAGCGGTGTACTATCCGCAGCAGCATACAGCAGAGCGGCTGGCGAATATCCGCGCTATCATTGGTTTAGCAGGACCTTATCATTTTGACTATAAGGATGATCCGATCTGTGCTAATGCCTTTGATCAGGCGGTGCCTTATCAGCAGGTGATGCCACTGTACTTTGTACAACCTCAGCCTTTGAAGCATTATCTGTTTATTGCTGAAAAAGACGATATCGTGGGACATTTCAATAGTCATGATCTGGATCGGGTATTAAAGCAACATGGTAACCATAGTCATGTGATCAGTATTCCAAAGCTCGGACACATTACTATTGTTGGATCACTTTCCAGCCTGTTTAGCCGCTTCTTTGTAACCAAGTCTAGAGTACTGTGGGCACTAGAAGATGCATTTAAATAATTCATTCTATTGAATGCAAAAAGCCCGGATTTAATACCGGGCTTTTTGTTTATAAATTGGCTTACAACCAGGCTTGAGTATCATCAGCCACGGGCGTGCCTTGCGTGATATGCATAATCATAGAATGTGCAATACTGCCTTTGAATGGAATTTCTGGCAGGGCATCCAGCTTAAAGAATTGCGCATCACTGATTTCTTCTTCCTGCAGTTTGATCTCACCAGAAGCATATTCTGCTTTAAAGGCAATCATCAGATTACTTGGGAAGGGCCAAGGCTGGCTGGCCAGATATTGAATATTTTTGACTTTAATTCCGACTTCTTCTTCCGTTTCACGACGGACTGCTTCTTCCAAAGTTTCACCGACTTCGACAAAACCGGCAATCAGTCCATACATCTGGCTGGTTTTATTGCGGGCATTTTTAGCCAGCAAGATTTCATCTTTACCACGGGTAATTACCGTAATCACACAGGGTTGTACGCGTGGATATTGACGGTAGTGGCAAGCGGGGCAGACCATAGCATATTCTACGGCATGGGCTTCGGTCGGTGTACCACAATGACTACAGAAACGATGATTGCGACGCCATTCCAGTAGCTGTACAGCGCGACTGGCCTGTTCAAACTGGCGAACATTCCAATATTGCAATAACTGACGGATTGGAACAAGTTGCAGACCTAGAGGAATCGGTTCCTCAGGGAGGAGGTCACGGGCAATCACCTGATCACCCGTACCGAGCTGTATGTCACTTGCTAGCGCTTCCACTTGGGGAAGCTGGAGATTTTCATCGACTAAAAGTTGCTGTTGTTGAAAGATATACGCAAGTGACAATTTAGACATTAGGCTACAGTTTTCAGTTTTTGACTACTGTCCAATGCTACCTTAAACATTGACTGTAATACAGGCTGTTTGCTCTTTAAATTGTCAATGAGCATATCCGCGCTGGCGAGTGGATCAAGCACGCGATTGACGTCATCGGCACTGAGTGCAGTAGCAGATTCAATCCGGCTTTGAATAAAGTCAGCCGTTGTGCTTAGTGCGGCCTGACCATTTTCAGCGTTCAGGAACAGCATTGCACCCGCAATTTCACGGATCTGGTTTGGCAAGCTTTCTAATGTTTGCAGGTTCTGGTCCTGCAAGTAATTCATTAGGGTGTGGCTGGCAAGTTCGATCAGGGCTTTGGTCTCGCTCAGTAAAGCAGCATGTGCTTCATCCAGACGATCCAGTGAAATATTCATGTTATTTACACGGAGCTGTAAACGACTAGAGGTATGATGACGTTCCAGTACCCCAATCGAGTTCATAGCAGACAAAATCACATTCATGAGCTGCTGGGCAAAACCTTCATCTTTCAATACTTCAGGTTGACTGAGTGAAGCAGCCTGACGAGTAAGATCATTAGAAGCTTCATTCAGGTTCAAAACCTTGAAGATGTTTGCCATGCTATTCAGCTGAACCTGCAATTCCTGAGTCTTTTCAGGAGTCATGTTGTGATAGTTGTATTCGATGTCATTACGGATCTGTGCCATTTCAGCAGTGACCAGATCACTGATGGTATGCATGGTTTCAAAATCAGGACCATATAAATGACGGCTAAATACCTGTAATTGGGTATCGGTCAATGAATCTTCACCGATATTCAGCTTGCTACGGATATGATGAGCAATGTCATCTTCCTGGCTGATACATAAGCTCAGTATATTCGCCAGGTCAGCAATGTTCGCCTTGAAAGGGTCTGGGGCATTGAAATACTGTGCCATATTACGCTCAACACTGATCAGGGTGCGTAAACGTGGCTCGTTGATCAGGATCTCATCGATATGATTGAACGCCACATAGACCAGATTCCAGTACTGTTTGCTTGGGTGCTGCTCAGAAAGACCTGCCAGATAAGTCCCCACCAGTTTGATCGCTTGTAAGTCCAGATCGCTTTCTTCCTGCTTAAGCAGTTTATTCAGCGATAGCTTGTACAGGCGATGCACATAAACAGACTTCTCCAGTCCAGGTGCTTGCGGCAGATCAAAATCAGGCGTGATCAGGTCGAGCAGGGACTCAATCTGATGGCCTTCAGTAGTCAGTGGCTTGCCCAGAGCAAGTTCCAGCCGGTTTAAAGTATCCAGCAAAAATTGTGGAATTTTGACTTCACGCAAGCAAATGAACTCGATATAGCGCTTCAGCATGGTCGTCCCTTCACTGAGGGCGATCACTTCTGCCGTGTTTACGTTGGCAGGATTCCCCATGATCTTGCGCATAAGCTCAGCAGAATATTGAGCGACTTTGGCCAGGCTTGGCATATCGATCAGTGCAAGAACTTGTGCGCACTGTTCGAACTGGTTGAGCGCATCATCAATCCCAAAAGGCAAGGTCTGATCTTCTACCAGTGTGCTGACTGCTGATTCAACCAATTTGATCGAATTATCAACCTCATTTTTTATTATCAGTAAAGCCGTAGGGTCAAAATGTATAGAGGTTTGGTAAGACATTGATCTGCACCTTTCCTGAAGTTTTATCTAATAGTTGAGTCCTGCTGCAACTGGCAGGACATCTTTGTATTTACTATAACTGAACTGTTATTTTTTTTAACATAAATTGTTAACTGAATAATGGATTTTATTTTGCGAAAAGGCAAGGCGCTCCATGTTTTTCTTCATATTGTTTGACCCAGTTCTCATGTTCGCTCAATTCTTCATCAGATGGTAAAATTACCGGTAGATCAATTTCAATTTTCACACTGCCTGAACTGGCATTTTGTTCTTCACTATGTGACAAGGCCTCCATATCAAAAGAAACCTGACCACCGGTCATCGCCAAGTAAACATCGGACAGAATTTCCGCATCGAGTAATGCGCCGTGGAAGGTACGGTCACGCTGCGGAATCTCATAACGACGTACTAGGGCATCAAGAGAGTTTTTCTGGCCCGGATGGCGTGACTTGGCCATCGCCAGGGTATCCGTGACTTCACAGACTTCTGACAGGGTTTGAAAACCAGCCCGTTTGAATTCCATATCCAGGAAGTTCATATCGAAGGTCGCGTTATGCGCGATGATTTCTGCGCCTTTCAAGTAATCGAACAGAACTTGAGAAATATCTTCAAATAAAGGCTTGTCTTGCAGGAACTCATCAGTAATGCCGTGGACATTAACTGAATCGCCTACCGGTTTTTTCGGATTGATATAAATATGAATCGAGCTGCCGGTGAGTTTACGATTCACCATTTCAATCGCGCCGACCTCGATAATCCGGTCACCATCCTGATAATAGAAACCGGTGGTCTCTGTATCGAGAATCAGCTGACGAGGACCAGATATATCTAATGTGGCTGGAGTAATCACAATCTGCGGGTGTAGTTGATTCTCCGCTGGAGTTTGTTCAGCAACGACAGGCTGATTGTTTAAGTGAGTTTCCATGGTCACTTCAGTTACATCTTCCATGAGTTCATCCATTTCTTCAGCTTCAGCCAGTTCCAGGCCAAAAGGGTCATCCAGTAACCAGTCTTTTTCAGGCTTTTTTATATCTTGTGTTTTTTTCTCAGCGCTTGCTGCAAAATGAATTGCTGGAACATGACGGGATTTTTCGCCATTTTTTAAGGCGAGATCCGCACCCAGATTAGCCAGCTGATCGGCCATTTCATTACCCTCATGGCCAGCATGTCCTTTGATCCAGTGCCAGTCAATCTGACGGCCCTGGCAAACTGCATCCAGCTGTTTCCATAAGTCAGGATTTTTGACATCTTTCCAGTTTTTACGTTTCCAGCCTTCGATCCATTCAGTGATACCTTTTTTGACATAATTGGAATCGGTCCAGATCACCAGCTTGGCATCTTTGGGACAGACAGAAATCCCTTCTATAGCAGCCATCAGTTCCATACGGTTATTGGTGGTCTGAAGCTCACCCCCATAAATTTTATGCTCATCTGAACCGTTCTGAATATAGGCACCCCAACCCCCTACAGCGATTTCCTTACCATTGCCGCGGCATGCGCCATCCACATACAGTGTGATTGTTTGAGACATAAACCAAATCCGATCAAAAAAGAACAAGCTGAGTGGGATATTGTATAACGCAAATACGTTTGAATAATCCATATCTCCGCGATTTTTTAATTTCTTGTAACATTTAACGTCAAATCGCGGTAAATTATTAGCTTGTGTCGTCGACATGCTTAATTAAAATGGCATATCTAAAAAATAAATTTTATACAAGTTGTTTGGATTTCTTTATGTATAAACCAACCGCATTCATGTGGCAGCCATCGTTACCTTCATTTTTAAAAGTCTCAGTTCTTGGCACTGCGCTTGCATCCTTAGGTTTAACGGGTTGTTCGACGACACAAAGCGCGGCAGGGTCCAAGCATAAACAAACAAGTTCTAATTATTTAGGCGCCGACAGTCTGGATAGTCTGGAAGATCTTTTATCCGCGACTGATATGCGTGCGGTAGAAGGCGACCGACTGTTGGTACTGAAACACGGTGATGTGTGGAAGCGCATGACTGTCGGTTTCAAGATGAATCTGGATGTCTGGAATCCGCGTATTGATGCCCAGCGTGGCTGGTTCGCATCACGTCAGCCATATTTAGAGCGTTTAAGTGCGCGTGCTTCACGTTATTTATATTACACAGTAAAAGAAGCTGAACGCCGTGGTATGCCGACTGAGCTGGCATTGCTTCCAGTGATTGAAAGTTCATACGATCCGGCAGCAACCAGTAGTGCAGCTGCAGCGGGTCTGTGGCAATTTATTCCAAGTACCGGCCGTATTTATGGTTTAAAACAGACTTCGATGTATGACGGCCGCCGTGATGTGGTGGAGTCAACTCGCGCTGCCTATGAGTTTTTGGGTGCATTATATAATCAGTTCGGTTCATGGGAACTGGCTTTAGCATCCTATAATGCCGGTCCAGGCCGTATTCAGCAGGCGATTAACCGTAATAAGGCTGCTGGTTTGCCAACTGATTACTGGTCACTGAAGTTGCCGCAGGAAACCATGAACTATGTTCCTCGTTTCATGGCAGTGGCACAGATTGTAAAAAGTCCAGCCAAATATGGCGTGAGTCTGCCGCCTATTGCCAACCGTCCGCACTTTCGTGAAGTCAGTGTTGGGGCAGCCAGCCTGAATGAAATTGCTGCGATTACCGGTTTAAGTCGGGCTGAATTGTATCAGTTGAACCCAGGGCATCGTGGAGACAGGATTGATCCGGACAGTCCGCGCCGTATTCTGATTCCAGCTGACCTGAGTCCATCCATTGATGAAAAACTGAAAAAGCTTCAATCCTCTTCTTCAGGTTTATGGGCAAGCTCTACCAGCAGTTTACCGAAGAATAATCAGACGATTACGCCAGTAAAAACCACGCCACCTGAGCTGAATAGCAAAACAATTACGCCAGCTAAACAGACACCGCCTGCAATCACGGCCTCAACTACGACAACCGTTAAACCTGCAACACCTGTAGCCACTACTGCAAGCAAAGCGACGTCCACAGTCGCGACCACAGCGATTGTTACTGCCGCTGCAACACCAGCAGCTACAAGTACAGCCAAACCCAACCTGACTGCCCAAAGCAAGACTAGGGTCAGCACACCAAGAGGTTCTTCAGCTTTGGCTGATTTTGCTGCGAAGAGTGAATTACCTATTCCAAGTGCACCGCGTATTCCAGTTGCGGTGACGCCAGTAACACCTGTGCAACCGATTCAGGTTGAACCGCCAATTTCTGCAAAGGAACGTGAACAGATTCAGGCAGCGGTTGTGGCAGAGGAAATTCCAAAGTCTGTAGATGAAATCCTGAAACCGGTAGCGACAGCCGCAGAACAGGCAGAAGTGGTGGAGGAGCTGAAAGCACTGGCACCTGCGGGTACTGAAATTGTCGATCCTTATGATGGCAAGATTAAGCTGACCGCGATTCAGACCAGCCTTTCTGTAGCAGAACAGCAGGGTAAAGAACTGACCAAAGGTTTCTCGTATCCAAAAGGCGTAGCGGAAAGTACCAAGGCAGATTCAGTCGAAGCGAAATTGAACCAAGGCAAGAATTACGTTAAAACAGATTCGGAAGTTGTGGTTGTTGCACCAAAAGGCAAGCGCAGTACCTATACGGTTTTACCGGGTGACAACCTGGCTTTGATTGCTGCTAAAAATGGAGTGAACTGGCGGGATGTGGCGAAATGGAACCAGATTGATCCAAATGCCACTTTATATGTCGGTACCACGATCTATCTTTATGATGCCAAACCTGTTCAAGAAGCATCAAAACCTGCTGCAACACCAGAAAGCTATGTGGTACAAGCCAATGATTCACTCACCGGTGTAGCCAGCCAGTTTGGTTTAACGGTAAAACAGCTGGCTGACTATAATGGTTTGAGCACGACCAGCGGTCTATTTGTCGGTCAAAAATTATCTTTAAAAGAAACTGCTGCTTCTAAAGCGAAAATTGAAGAAACGAAAAAAACGGAAAGCAGCAAAGTTCAGACTAAGACCTATACCGTTCAGCGCGGCGAATATCTGAAACTGATTGCAGACCGTTATGCACTTTCGAATGCAGAACTGGCTGCGTTGACGCCAGGTTTGACTTCAGGCAGCAGCCTGATGGCAGGTCAAAAAATCAATGTACCTGTGAATGAGGCTGAATCTGCAAGCTCAGGCAAGAAAATTGAGCAGAAGTTTGAAAATATTAAAGTGGATCAGACTGCAACTGAAAACTATCAGGTAAAACGTGGTGAGACGCTGTATAGCATTGCCAATCAGTACAAACTCAGTGTGGCTGAACTGGCAGCCTTAAATGGATTTGCTGCCAATAGCGGTTTACGTATTGGTCAAACCATCAAGATTCCTGCGGGCAGCACTGTGCCAGAGAATTATACTGTGCAGTCAGGTGATACCCTGACAGGGATTGCGGCCAAGTATAATCTGAGCATGGATCATCTGGCGAATCTGAACGGTTTATCCCGTAATGCTGGCCTTCGAGTAGGACAACGTCTGAAATTGACCGGAGATGCAGAAGCAGCTCGTGAAACTGTGACTGAGCAGGCGGTGAAAGGTGTGAAGTCAGACACCCATATAGTGAAACCAGGTGAAACCCTCAGTTCAATTGCACGCGAGTACAAGTTACAACTGAAATATCTGGCTGAGCTGAATGATTTGTCTGTATCGAGTCCATTACGTGTCGGACAGCGTCTGAAGATTGATGGTGAGCTGCCAGAAAGTAAAAAGGTAGATGAGATCAAAGCAGTAACCACGACTGTTTCATCTAAGGCCACAGAAAGCTATACAGTGAAGTCAGGTGAATCACTTAACGCGATTGCCAGTCGTCTGGGAATTACCACCACAGAACTTGCCAGTTTAAATAATCTGCGTGCTAATGCAGGCTTGCGTGTGGGCCAAAGTCTGCAAGTCCCTAAACGTATTACGGAATATAAAATCAAGCGTGGCGATACACTGATCGGTTTAGCCTCACGTTATGGCATGGACAGTAGTACACTGGCAGAAATGAATGACCTGAAACCGAATACTCAACTGCGTATTGGGGATGTGATCAAGGTTCCAAATCTCTAAAGCCGAAATGATACAGGGAGTATCTGAATGCCGTTTGCTGCTGCAAAGCGCCTGATTTATATCTGTGGAATTTCGGTCATTACTCAGGGGGCTTGGGCTGCACTGCAGACCACTCCTTATATCGCCATTCATAGTCAGCCCAAATATGCCGGGCTGACACATTTACCCTATGCCAATCCTGCAGCGCCCAAAGGTGGCTATCTCAGCCAGTCTGCCAATGGTACCTTTGATAATCTGAATGCCATGAACGGCAAAGGTACAGCAGCAGATGGTGTGGAATACCTGTTTGATACGCTCATGGTCAGTTCCCTGGATGAGCCGGGCGTGATGTATCCCTTGTTGGCTGAAAAAGTCACCTATGATCCAAAAAAAACTGCCTATGTGATTTATCATCTGAATCCCAAAGCACGTTTTAGTGATGGTACGCCAGTCACTGCAGAAGATATAAAATTCAGTTTTGATACGTACACAAGCAAAGGTAATCCAGGCTTGCAGATGTATCTGTCAGATCTGGATAAAACCGAGGTACTATCCAGGTACCAGGTCAAGATGAGCTTCAAGTCGAATAATAATTCGGAAATGCCGCTAATTCTGGCGCAGATGCCTATCTATTCTAAGAAAAACTGGCAAGGCAAAGACTTTAACCGCATCACCATGCAGCCAATTTTGGGTTCAGGTCCCTATCTGATTGAAAGCATTGATGCAGGGCGCAGCATTAGCTATAAACGTAATCCGAATTACTGGGCGAAAGATCTACCCGTTAACCGGGGTAAATATAACTTTGATCGCTTGAAGTTTGTTTATTACCGCAATATGGATGTTGGTTTTGAGGGTTTTAAGTCTGGTCAATATACCGTGCATCAGGAATACACCGCACGTAAATGGGTAACGGAATACAATTTTTCAGCCATCAAGGACAAGATGGTGGTGAAATACAACTTCAACCATGAAAACCCGATTCCGACACAAAGCTTTGTATTCAATACCCGTCGTGCACCAATGCAGGATATCCGCTTTCGTCAAGCCTTAACTTATGCCTATGATTTTGAGTGGCAGAACAAGGCGCTGTTTTATGGTCAATACCACCGTTTACAAAGTTATTTTGCTAATAGTGAGCTGGAAGCGAAGGGCATGCCTTCAGCTGAAGAACTGGCGATTTTAAAGCCTTATCTGGCTAAGTTAGATCCGATTCAGCGTGTTGGTGTGCTGAAAGACTGGAAATATCCAGTTTCGGATGCTTCGGGCTTTAATCGCAAGAATTTACTGGTCGCGCGGGAATTGTTACTCGAAGCGGGTTACCGTTATCACAATGCGCAACTGACTGATCCAAAAGGTAAGCCGATTCGACTTGAGTTTCTGATTCATCAGGATGGTTTGCAACGTACCTTAATGCCTTTTATACGTAATCTGAAACGACTGGGGATCACGGTGAATATCCGTCATGTTGATGTGCCTCAGTACATTGAACGTATGCGCAGTAAAGATTTTGATATGACGACCAATGTCTTGCCACAGTCTCTCAACCCGGGCAATGAGCAGGCACAGTTCTGGAGTAGTGCGTCAGCAGATCAGCCGGGTAATTACAATTATGCGGGTATCAAAAATGCTGTGATTGATGATGCTATTACTAAGGTGATTCAGGCACCGGATCGCCAGCAGCTGGTGATACGTACCAAAGTACTGGATCGTCTGCTACGTGCTGGCTATTATCAGATTCCGACCTATGGGAAAGGCGGCAACTGGTATGCTTACTGGAATATGTATGAGCAGCCAAAGATCAAGCCAAAGCTTGCTGTTGGATTCGACTTCTGGTGGAGTAATCCACAAAAAGCTGCACAAGTGAGCCAATATTTACGTCGTCAAAAATAATAAGGAATATCACTGACAATGGGAACCTACATACTTAAGCGGCTCTTGCTGATTATCCCGACTTTATTTTTGATTCTGCTGATTAATTTCATTGTCATTCAGATTGCGCCGGGTGGACCGGTCGAACAGGCCATTCAACAGGCAGAAACTTTTCAGGGCATGGGCGGAACCACAGGTGCAGAAACTGCACAGTCCAAAAGCAGCTATCAGGGTGCCAAAGGCCTGAGTGACGAGATGGTGGAAAAAATCAAGGCCCAATATGGTTTTGATCAGCCCGCTCATATCCGTTTTTGGGAAATGCTGAAAAGCTATGTGCAACTAGATTTCGGCATCAGTTTCTTTAAAGATAAACCTGTAACTACATTATTATTGGAAAAATTACCAGTTTCTCTGTCATTGGGACTGTGGAGTACTTTGCTGATTTATCTGGTCTCGATTCCACTCGGGATCCGGAAGGCGCGTCAGCATGGCAGCCTGTTTGATAAATCCACTTCGATGCTGCTCGCCGTGGGTTATGCCATTCCGGCTTTTGTCTTTGCCATTTTACTCATCGTATTTTTTGCGGGTGGTTCCTATTTCCAATGGTTCCCATTGCAAGGGTTGGTATCGGAAAACTTTGCTGAATTGTCCTGGTTCGGAAAAATTAAGGATTACTTCTGGCATATGACCTTGCCATTGCTGGCGATGGTAATTGGCGGTTTTGCCGGGCTGACTTACTTAACCAAATATTCTTTTATGGAAGAGCTGAGCAAACAGTACGTACTGGCAGCACGTGCCAAGGGCTTAAATGAATCGCGTGTGCTATATGGACACGTCTTCCGAAATGCCATGCTGATTGTCATCGCGGGTCTGCCGGAAGCACTGGTCGGGATCTTCTTTGTCGGTAACCTGTTTATTGAAATTATCTTTAACTTAGATGGATTAGGTCTGCTTGGCTTTGAAGCAATTGTACAGCGTGATTATCCGGTGATTTTTGGGACCTTGTTTATCTTTACTTTGCTTGGGCTGATTCTGCGTTTGATCAGTGATGTGATGTATCAGGTGATCGACCCGCGAATTAACTTTGACTCGCGAGGTGCCAAATAATGTCACCGATCATGCGAGCGCGCTTGCAGCGTTTTAAGGAAAATAAACTCGGCTTCAGCTGCTTTATTATCTTTATCATTATTTTCATTTTGTCCTTAGGTTCAGAACTGATTGCTAACGATAAACCGTTGCTGGTGAGATATGACAGTTCACTATATGTGCCGGCATTTAAGACGTATCCGGAAACCACATTTGGTGGTGTGTTTGAAACTGAAGCAGATTATAAAGATCCTGTCGTTCAGCAGTTAATCAATGCCAAGGGCTGGGCATTGTGGCCACTGATTGAATATTCCTACCAGACGCCAAACTTGGAACTGGCAGTGCCCGTGCCGTCTGAACCCACGTCACGAAACTGGTTAGGGACTGATGACCAAGGTCGTGATGTGTTGGCGCGAATCCTTTACGGTCTACGAATATCATTGCTTTTCGGCTTCGCCCTGACCATCGCATCTGCCGTGATCGGCATTATAATCGGTGCGATTCAGGGCTATTATGGTGGCTGGATTGATTTGGTAGGGCAACGCGTTCTGGAAGTCTGGGGTGGCTTGCCGATGCTGTTTATGGTGATGATTCTGGTCAGCATGTTTACCCCAAATGTGTACTGGCTATTCCTGATCATGCTGCTGTTCGGCTGGACTACCCTGGTTGGCCTGGTGCGGGCCGAATTTTTACGGGCACGTAATTTTGACTATGTGCGTGCCGCGCGTAGCCTTGGTGTTTCTGATCGCGCGATTATCTTCCGGCATATTTTACCCAATGCCATGAGTTCGAGTCTGTCCCAGTTACCCTTTATGCTGACGGCTAATATTACCGCTTTAACCGCATTGGATTTTCTCGGTTATGGATTGCCACCTGATGCGGCTTCACTGGGTGAATTACTGCTACAAGGCAAAAATAATCTGAATGCGCCATGGTTGGCTTTATCCGGCTTCTTTACGCTGGCCATAGTTCTATCTTTACTGATCTATATTGGGGAGGCGACGCGTGATGCATTCGATCCAAGACGTCAATAACGCAACACCGCTTCTACAGGTCGAAAATCTGCAGATCAGCAGTCTAGATCAGGTGCTGGTACAGCAGCTAAGTTTTGAACTGTCTGCCGGGCAGACCTTAGCGATTGTCGGTGAAAGCGGTTCAGGTAAATCGATTAGTAGCCTCGCGATCCTTGGCCTGTTACCACATAACCTGCATGTACAGGGACAGGCGATCCTGGATGGACAGAATTTGCTATCTATGACCCAGAAGCAACTGCGCCAGGTTCGCGGCAAGAAAATTGCCATGATCTTTCAGGAGCCGATGACGGCACTAAATCCCTTACATCGGGTAGAAAAGATCATTGGCGAAACCTTGTTGTTGCAGGGCTGGTCTAAAGCCAAGGCACGAGAACGGGTGCTAGAATTACTGAAGGATGTTGGTATTCCTGAACCTGAGGACAAACTGAGACGTTATCCGCATGAATTATCTGGTGGCCAGCGTCAGCGCGTGATGATTGCCATGGCATTGGCACTGGATCCAGATATCCTGATTGCAGATGAGCCAACTACCGCACTCGATGTCACCTTGCAAGCCCAGATTTTATATTTGCTGAAATCTTTACAGGAGAGTCGGCAGATGGCGATGATTCTGATCAGTCATGACCTGAATCTGGTGAGACGCTATGCTGATCAGGTGATTGTCATGAACAAGGGCTGCGTTGAAGAGCAAGGTGGAGTACAACAAATCTTTAATTCACCCCAATCAACTTATACTCAAGACTTGCTCAATCATGATTTTGGTCAGGCACTGCCTTTAACTCAGACTGAAACCTTACTCGAACTTAAGCAGGTAGAAGTCAAATTTCCCATCAAACAAGGTCTACTGAATCGCATTAAGGACTATGTAACTGCTGTCGAACCGCTCGATTTAAGCATGCTGCAGGGACAATCGATTGGAGTAGTAGGAGAAAGTGGTTCAGGTAAAAGTTCACTTGCTTTAGCCATAGCACGATTGATTGAAAGCCATGGTCAGATCCTTTTGGAAAATCAGGATTTGAATCAATTGTCTGAAAAAGCTTTACGACCATTACGTAGTAATTTTCAGATCGTCTTCCAGGATCCATTTAGCAGTCTGAATCCGCGTATGACCATTGAACAGATCATTGGTGAAGGGTTGGGCTTGAAGGCGATGACCGAGGAGCAAATCCGTAGTCGTGTCGAGGAAACTTTAGTGCGGGTAGAGCTGCCCGCATCTTTTAAAGACCGCTATCCGCATGAGCTTTCTGGGGGGCAGCGTCAGCGTGTATCATTGGCAAGAGCATTGATTTTAGAGCCAAAACTTTTAATTCTGGATGAGCCGACTTCAGCACTGGACCGTACTACACAACGTGCAATTGTGAAACTGTTACGTCGTATCCAACAGGAAGAAGGAATTAGCTACCTGTTTATCAGTCATGACTTACAAGTGGTACGAGCACTTTGCCAGCAGGTTTTGGTACTGCATCATGCACAAGTTATGGAGGTTCAGGAGACTGAACAATTATTCCTGCATCCACAAACTGATTATACCCGTCAGTTACTTGCAGCCAGCCAATATTAAAACTACAAATCTTTTTAAATGAAATTGACATGGGTTATTGTCAATTTCTTGCTGACAGGGTATAACACCGACAGAATAAAAGCATAATGTTTAGGAAAAAATATGACACAACTGGCAGATTCAATTCAGATTCGTAATACCCTCTTTAAAAACCGTATCATCAAAGGTGCTATGAGCGAGGCACTGGCTAATGATGCTGGTCAACCGAATGACTCACATTTGAAACTCTACGAAGCCTGGGCTAAAGGCGGGCTAGGCTGTGCGATTACGGGTAATGTCATGGTGGATTTTCGTGCCAAGAATGAACCGGGTGTTGTAGTCGCTGAAACAGAACGTGACCTGAACAAGCTTAAGGCTTGGGCAGAAGTTGGCAAACGTCATGGTATGGTACAACTGGTGCAGTTGTCACATCCGGGACGTCAATGTCCGAAAGGGTTGAACCGGGAAACTGTAGCACCATCGGCAGTGCCATTTAGTCCGGCACTGGCTGTCAGTTTTGGTACCCCACGTGAACTGCGCGAAGATGAAATTCTGGATATTATCCAGCGTTTTGCAACTTCCGCTGCAATTTGTGAAAAAGCAGGATTTGAAGGCGTACAGTTGCATGGTGCGCATGGCTATCTGATCAGTCAGTTCTTATCGCCATTGACCAATAAACGTCAGGATCAGTGGGGTGGCAGTATTGAAAACCGTACCCGTTTCTTATTAGAAATCTATAAGGCAGTTCGTGCTGCAACTTCAGAAAATTTCATTATTTCCGTTAAACTGAATTCGGCTGATTTCCAGCGTGGCGGTATTACCGAAGAAGATGTGATCTATGTCTTTAAAGCTATTGATGCAGTAGGCATTGATCTGATTGAGGTGTCCGGCGGTAGCTATGAAGCACCAGCAATGGCAGGCGTTAAAGCGGATAAACGTAAGGCTTCCACGATTGCCCGTGAAGCCTATTTCCTGGATTTTGCCGAAAAAATCCGTCAGGAAGTGAGTTGCCATATTATGGTAACTGGCGGTTTTAGAACTGCTGCTGGTATGAATGCCGCACTTGAGAGTGGTGCCTGTGATTTTGTTGGTATTGCCCGTCCGTTTGCAGTAGAAACTGATCTGGGGCAGAAGCTCGTGGCAGGGCAGGATGTACGCTATGCTGTAGAGAAGATTAAAACCGGTATTCCAATGATTGATAAAATGGCAATCATGGAAATCATCTGGTATGCCGCGCAGTTTAAACAGATTGCTCAAGGCAAACAGCCAAATCCAAAACTGTCACCATTAAAAGTTTTCCTGCATTATCTAAAAGGCAATGTCACTGCTGTGATTAAAGGACAGATCAATTCACGTAAATCTGCATAACCTGATCTAAATATAAAAAGGCACCCTATGGTGCCTTTTTAAATGCAACATATTTAGCTGAATTGCACCGCTTGGGTCTGGAAAGGAAACAGGATTTTAGAGACCTGTTGTGTCGCCCAAAGTCCAAGCTGCTGATAATGACAATGTGGTGCTACATAAGGCGTGAGAATCTCCAGTTTTTCCTCATTATTGTCACAACGCTTCAGATGCAAGCGAAGTTCTTCCAGCTTATGTTGCTCTTGCCGACTGATTATCGGTGTTTGCGTCCGTAGTTGATGTGAAGAAAGCCGTCGAGCCAGTTCTGGACCTTGAATCCAGTCACGAATTATCTGTTTCTCTGTGGCATTAAATACGCCAAACATCTTGCCATCTGGATCATCAATCAGTTTCCAGAAACGGCTTTGCTCTACAGACAGTCCACGTTGAATCCAGCCTTTATCCATCATGACCTGTAGGAAATCCTGAATCTGTTCAGGTTGTGACAACCACTCATTGATGGTCTTACCACTAAACTGACATTTCTGGTTATGAATGTACTGACCAATTAAAGCTTTCTGCTGAAACAGTTTCAACACCTGGGCATCGAGATCCAACTCACGCACGATCTGAGTAGAACTCTTGCCTACATCATTCAGCAAGTAACCCTGTTTGACCATTTCCAGATAGCGCTCTGGGTGTTCTGCAGAACGGTATAGATCCAGGAAAGCTTGCAGGGATTTTTGCGCATGGCCATTATGCGCATTATCAATCGTGATGTGCACATTAAAGTAATGCGGATTGATACCGAGTTCAGCCAGTTCATAATTGGTAATCAATAAATGTAGCGGTAGTTGTTCATAGCCCAGATTAAAGCCAATCACCAGCGGTAAATATTCAGCTGGCGCATACGCCAAAGCCAACTGGACAGCTGCCTGTTCATAATAGCGGTCATCGAGTTGTTCGCTATAGGCAGTGAGTTCATAGTTATTTAGCAGATCCTGATACATGGTGACATGGTTGGTTTGTGGATGACCTAGCCCCAGCTCTTCCAGATAAATATGAATCAGGTCTTTAAGCGCAGGTTGATCCGCATGTTCCAGAGTAGAGTATAACCATGAGCCATCGACCATTTTTGTAGGTGCCACCCGGTAGAGAAATTCAAATGCATGCGATACCGTAGCAAAGTATTCACGTTGTCCGCCTTGTTTGCGACGGCTGAGATAATCCTGAAATATTCCACAAATTTTATGATGTTCTTCTAAAAAATGCGTAGCAGCATGTTCGGGTTGGTCGAGCCAGCTGATGGAACCCAGATCGATGTGCTGGATTAACTGACTGAGGTATTGTTCTGCCGAATCTGTTTTTGTTTTTTTAGAGATCTGCTCATCCAGAAAAAAATCCACCCAATCTTTGAAGCTTTTAGTTGGTTCTTGAACAAGATTCTCAAATGGGGGTGCAGTTAAACAAAACTCCGTACTCGTGAACATAATCTTATCCTTGCATATTGGCTCCTAACTTACCTTAGCCTTATGTGAAAGATCAGATGTTTGGTTTTTGTTCGATTTTATGGCGGAAAATACAAGGACTTTGCAAAAGTGCGTAAATTTTTAGAGGTTTATTATTTTGAATATATGGTAAAAATAAATCAAATTGAAGGCAATAAAAAAGCCCAGGTCACAATGCCTGAGCTTTTTTATGAGAAGATCATTTTAAGATAATCATCTCGAATATGGCGTCCCTACGGGGATTCGAACCCCGGTTACCGCCGTGAAAGGGCGATGTCCTAGGCCTCTAGACGATAGGGACAGTACAGAAGATAGATTTTAAAACCTTTACTTTCAGTTTGAAGTAATGGCGTCCCTACGGGGATTCGAACCCCGGTTACCGCCGTGAAAGGGCGATGTCCTAGGCCTCTAGACGATAGGGACGTTTCAGAGGTGGGCGTATAATAGGGTGAAAAATGGGGGGTGTCAAACGCATTTCTGCACTTTTTCTGGTTTTTTGAACCGAGTGCATAAAATTAAAACAATCTTAAGAAAATACTTGAAAAATACATGGTTTAAGCTGGATTTTTAAGCAATTCTAGAATTGTTTCTACCACCTGCGGATGGAGTAAATAACCAGTAATATCATGTGGGCGGTGAATATGTGTACGAATGCCATGGTTAATAATTGCAGGTTGAAACTGAAATGGCGGTTGGGTAAGAGGAAAAGCGGTGAGGAAATCATCAGTTGAATAGAAATTTATCCAGTCGCCTGTAATTGCAGCAGGTCGTACAATCGGTTGTGGTAAATGTGACTGGATCACCTGGAATGCTAATGGCGATCCTAAAGTAATAAAACGCTGTACATTGAGTTCTGGATGCTGAATAAGATGATTATAGGCAATCACACTACCCAGAGAATGAGCAATTACAATACAAGGTTTACGACCGTTCAATTGCCGGGCGATCCGCTCATGAACTTCTTTCATGAAACCAGGATTGTCGAGATACAAATAGGTTTCAATAAGAAATTTTTGAAGCAGGCTACGATGCAGACTGGGAAAATAATTGAGCAATAACACAAAGTCCCGCAGCGCAACATTTTTGCTCAGTGTAGTAATAAATTTGAATTTCTGTTTGAAATTCATGGAGTCAT
Organism: Acinetobacter sp. CIP 101934; assembly: GCF_000369585.1. Lineage (NCBI taxonomy): Bacteria > Pseudomonadati > Pseudomonadota > Gammaproteobacteria > Moraxellales > Moraxellaceae > Acinetobacter > Acinetobacter sp. CIP 101934. Next base: position 1,103,452 of record NZ_KB850094.1, read on the forward strand.
TCAGGTTGAGCAGGGGAAGATCGGAAATCACGGGTTTGCGCCAGCCAGGACGTGGAACTGGTGCAGGAAGCTGGGGCTGAACAGGCTGACGGAACCGAAAGCTAGGCCATTGCTGTGGCATCAGGGTGCCAGCATTGAGGATGTTGCGGACGTTATAGCGAGAAAGCAAGTCCCCATAAAATGGAATGTGAATGTGACGTCGTAAATAACTGAATCTGGCATCGTGATGATGTTTGCGAATGCCTTTTTGAAGTATATGTAGCCAGCGCTGACGGATCGATGCAGCGCTATGATGTTGCTGATTCATTCCATGAATAAAAATAACTTTCATCGATACCTCACGGAGGTCGATCTATATATTCACATTATAGAGAAAATTGCGGCAAGCCAAGCTGTACTTTTTGTGGTGTTCATGTGTAAATTACTTTGATAAAACAACCATTAACAGACAGTTGTATATTTATAAAAAAGTAGAAAAAGCAGTAAATTGATAGATACGGATCAAGGATTTTACTACATAGAAAAAAGATAGGAATCAAACGGTAAAAGTTAAATCCCGCTGTTTAAGTAAATCCTAAATTAATTCCAGCAGCGCTTTGATGACGTTGGGATGTTGGATATAACCATCAATATCATGCGGATGATAGATGGAGGTACGAATTTTCTGATTAATAATCGCCGGCTGAAACTGGAAGGGTGGTTCTGATAAGGGAAAGGCAGTCAGAAAGTCATCACTACAATAAAAATTGATCCAGTCACCACGAATGGCCTCGGGTCGGGTCATCGGTTGCGGCAAATGTTCCTGTATTACACGAAAGGCCATGGGTAATCCCAGCGTAATAAAGCGCTGCACACTTAATTCCGGATGTAAAAGCAGATAATGATAGCCAATCACGCTGCCTAAGGAGTGTGCGATCAAGATACAAGGTTTATTGTCATGTAGTCGCTGACCAATACGCTGATGAACTTGCTGCATGAATCTGGCATTGGCTAGATAGGAATATGTTTCAATCAGAAATTTTTTGATGAGCGTATCATGCAGATGGGGAAAATAATTGAGCAAGACCATAAAATCCCGTAAGGCTGTATTTCGGCTTAAGGTAGTAATAAATTTCAGCTTCTGGTTAAAAGTCAAAGCATCCTCAATATTTAATTCGGGAATCTTGCAAGTTTCAGCTAAATACTGATGAAGATGTGGCGGCGACGGTTGGGATTTAAGTGGCTGGCGCATGGGAAAATGTGGCCAGTCTTGTGGCATTAAGGTACTGGCGTTCAATACATTATGTAAATGATGCCGTAACAGTAAATCTCCATAAAAAGGGATACGAACATGACGTTTGATATAGGAAAAACAAGCCTGTCGATGCGACTGTTCCAGACCATGTTTAAGCAGACTTAGCCAACGTTGCTTTAATGAAGCAGAACTAAAATTCTGCTTGTTCATTCCATGGATATAAAAAATTTTCATTGACACACCGCTGTGTGGCTGCCTGAAACATATTCAGTATAGATAACAAAAGAGCAGCCGGAGCTGCTCTTTTGTTAGCGCTAAGATTTAAGCTTTATTGTGATAAAACTTGTAGTAGCTGGCATAGCAAAGTCCAATAAACACCAGACAGCCAAAGAAGCTGATCCGCATTGTTGGATCAAATACCATACTGATACAGGTGATCAGACAGAACAGGAAGCCCAGAATTGGCACAATCGGGAACAACGGTGCAGCGAAAGCAAGATCTTTAGCTGTCTTCCCTTGTTTGTACCATTCACGGCGGAAGTTGAACATACTCAGACAGATACTCATCCAGACCACCACCATGGTAAAGGCTGCAATACCTAACAGATTGGTGAAAATGGTTTCTGGCGCAAACTGTTCAGACAACAGACCTGGCATACCACCAATCATGGTCACGATTACCGCAATGTAAGGAATACCGCGTGCATTCACTCTTGAGAATATGGCTGGTAATTGTTTGCTATAAGACAATGACCACATCATACGGGAAGCAGCAAATAAACCTGAGTTTGCAGCAGACAACAGTGCGGTGATAATTACAAAGCGAATAACGTCTTCAGCATATGGAATACCAATGTGCTGGAATACGGTCACAAATGGGCTACTACTTACACCTTCAGCAGCAAGACCTGCTTCTTGATGTGGTAATAGACACGTCACCACGACAATCGTACCTACAAAGAAAATCAATAGGCGGAAAATTGCGGTATTGATGGCTTTCGGTACGTTTTTGGCAGGATCTTTGGTTTCACCAGCGGCTACACCAATCAGTTCTGTACCTGAGAAGGCAAAGTTGACAATCAGCATTGTTGTGAAGATGGGGAACAGGCCTTCAGGGAACCAACCCTGAGCTGTCAGATTGCTAAACAGCGGGGCAGTTTCCTGACCTGCATAACCCAATACACCAAATATGGCCAATAATCCCAGCAGGATAAAGGCAATAACAGTGACAACTTTAATGAGGGCTAGCCAGAATTCGGATTCTGCAAACCAGCGGGTCGAAATCATATTCAGTGTAAACACAAGCGCACCAAAGACCAGTGTCCACATCCACATGGAGCTGTCCGGGAACCATTCCTGCATCAATAAAGCTGCAGCGGTAAATTCGGTTCCCAATGTCACTGACCAGGTCAGCCAGTATAACCAGGTAATGGTATAACCTGTGCCCGGTCCAATATAACGTTTGGCATAAGCACCAAATGAACCAGATTCAGGCATATGTACGGCAAGTTCACCCAGACATAGCATAACCATGTAAGCGATGATACCGCCGAGGAGATAAGCAAGAATGGCACCTACAGGCCCCGTTTGTGCAATGACTTCACCCGACCCTAAAAATAGGCCGGTCCCGATTGCGCCACCAAGCGAAATCATGACCAGATGTCGAGTACTCATAGCGCGTTTTAAAGGCGCAGAATTGCCCTGATGCGTAGCATCATTCGGAGATGAGTGCATAGGAAATAAGAAATACTTCAAAGGAATGAAGCGAGCTATTGTAGTGAAAAACTACAAATCTGCAATCAAATAATAGTAATTTTGAATAAGTGCTGATCGTATGAGATCAATAGATGGCGTCCCTACGGGGATTCGAACCCCGGTTACCGCCGTGAAAGGGCGATGTCCTAGGCCTCTAGACGATAGGGACGTTGCGAGGTGATGGCTATGTTAAGGACTAAGCTGAGTTTTGTCAAAAGGCTTTTTGCTAAAAATACGCTAAAAGTTCAAACATTAAACAAGAACAAAGCAATAATGTTATTTTGGACTCCAAACAGGCGTGTCAATCAGTTTGTAGCATCAAAAATCGACATTAAAACCTCAAACTCCCGTCACTTTACAGAAGTTTAAGTCGTGTGGATTTAATGGTCAGGTGTTTGGTATTCAGGCGGGTTACTGGCCGGAACCATTTGTTCCGCAGGTGCTTCGGTTTTATCTTCACGATTGACGATATAGAGGTACAGTGCGGAAGGCGCTAAAATCACTAAAACCAGTAAGATCTTTTTTAACATGGCACAAATGCAAGAGATGAAATTGCAGTAATTATAGCCTAAGCAAATTAAAAAGAGCACCTGAGTGCTCTTGTCCATGAGTTAGAATTTAAAAGTGATATCTGCGATAAATTGGCGGCCAATTTCAGAGTACAGTTTGCTTCCACTCACATATAAATTATTGCGGTTAGTAATATTATTGACCGTTAAGCCAAAAATCGCTGAATAATCTTTTGAAACTTTCCAATCATAGGTGGTGCGCACATCCCATGTAAAACGAGGTTTTACATCTTGTAGCGTATAAGTATCGATTTTAACGCCATCATGCACCACTTTGTCAGCAGAGCTCGCTTCTAGCACTTGCTCATAGGTGTCTTTATAGCTAAAGAAGTTGGAAATTTTTAAAGGAAGAGAATCAAAGCCAATATTCCACATGACACGTGCAGTAATCGGTTGGTTATAGTTTGATGCAGGACGGTCACCATAAGGCATGATTTTGCCATCATAGGAAATCAGCTCCTGAAGATCTTCTTCGGTAAAGTTTTCCGTATAATCTGGTGCGCTACGGTACACCTCCGAGTAATTGACCGCTAAGCCTAAATTATGTTGAGTGCCTTTAAATTTAAGTGGCTCAATCGTATTAAGTTCTAGCGTTACGGTATCATTTTCGCCATAACCGCTGTTATCAAACTCATAAGAATAAGTAAAATAGTCATTTGGAATATCAGTTCTATTACGGGTGATTTCATCATCATACTGACGATTCACCCATTTTAAGCTAAGATTGGTGTTTTTAAATTGGCTATTAAACCCAAGGACAAATTCATCTGCAAATGGGGTTTTAAGATCCTTGCGGCGTGTATCATTGGCTGAAACTTTTGCTTCTTCAACCCATTCAGAATTTTGATCAGCACGGCTGATGTCAAAATCTAATGAGGTCAGATGTTGACGCAAGTCCGTCATATACGTTGGGGCATTATAGTAGCGGTTCCAACCTGAAGTCAGGGTTAATAATTTATTGGAAAAAGGCTGATAACTAATGCTGCTACGTGGTGCAAAGTTAAGATTATTATTTGATTCATCATAATCAGCACGCACACCTAAACGGGCATTGAGGTTGTTCCAGCGAATATTATCTTCTAGATACAAGGCTGCTTGATGATATTGACCAGCAAAGCTGCCTGCTTTGTATACATTACCCTTTTTAAAGTATTGGCCATCAAAGACCGTAGGGACTTTATTGTTCAGGAATACAGCTGTGGTATTTTCATCGCAGAGGGGATCATTGATTTGACATTGTTGACCTTTGAGATCAAACAAGTTTTGGGTTTTCCCTGATGTTACGCCATAGAAAGTTGAAAAATCTTTGGTACGTTCCCATTGCACATCATCATAATGATAGGCAAAACCGGCGCTGATTTGATGGTCGGTGTCTGCAAATTTAAAGTTATTAAATAGCGCATTTAACCCATAACTCACAGAAGATTGTTTTAAATCAATATCTGCAGAGGTTGCGCCTTCCCATACTTTTTCAGTATTTGCCCAGTCTTTGCTCCCTGCTGCATATATCCAGTTCACACCACGATCAGATGATGATTCACGTGCATTGTCAATTTGCTGGTAATTGAGCTGGTGTATTAATTGTCCCCAATCTTGTTTTTGTTGCATCTCTGCGAAAATCAAAGCTGATTGATTATTGGTGCTGCTGTGAGAGTTACGACGTTTGTCTGCGTAAGTATTGTCTTCCAAATCACCTAAAGCGAAACCGAATTTCATACTGGTGTCTACATTTGGATCGACATACAAGGTTCCGCCGACATTGGTATTACGTTTTTCTTGATCAATTTGTTTTGGTGCAGGTAAGCCACTTTCAACAGGAATTGTTGATTTACGTTGTGAAGCATAGAGGTCGAAGCCATAAACCTCTGAAAGCTTAGCAAAAATATTGGCACTAACACCTTGGCGAACATACTCTTTTTGGTTTGACTGGGTGGATGAACCTTCAAAAAGTCCTTTGTCTGCATCAGTTTTTAAGTGGTAGCGGTTCCAGTCACTTTCTGTATAGTCATAAGTGATGCTACCATGGACTTTGCCAATTTCAGATTTAGGCGCACAGGTTTCTGCCTGAACCACACCACCGGTGAAGCCACCGTGTTTTGCACTAATGTTGCTGTCTAATACTTCTAAATTACACAATAAATCGGTGTTGATTGCCACACCTTGTGAACCGCCAGACACTGCACCGTAGTTGGTTGTTCCTGAACCAGCAGGGTCGAGGTTATTGCTGTTGCTGACGCCATTGACCACAAATTTATTATTAAATGATTGTGCACCATGAATCGAAATTTCAGCCGGTTTTAAATCAGCTTGTGAGCTGGCTGCCATATGTTCATTGCTAAACTGCACATTCGGATTTACTTTTAGAAAGTCAGTGATATTTTTAGAGCTATTCGGCGTCTTTTTTAAATCTTCTTTGCTATAAACCGTTTTTCCAACTTCATTTTCAACCTTCGTTTCAATCACAATCGTCGATAATTTGACTTCAGCCTCTGGTTTGCTTTGTGCTTTTGGATTGGTTGTTTGAGCAAACAAGTTGCTGCTTAGGGCAGATAAAATGGCAATTGACAGGGTGGAATAGGCAAAACGCATAATGATTGATTTTAATAAGGATAATGAAAGTGATTATCATTAACTTTAGTGTAATAATCAATAATAATGAGAATTATTTGCATTAATGGGTTTTTTATGTGTGCGGAATTTAATCGACTTAAATAGCTGAATAATAGAAATAAAAAGACAGAGGAAAATAGATGGCGTCCCTACGGGGATTCGAACCCCGGTTACCGCCGTGAAAGGGCGATGTCCTAGGCCTCTAGACGATAGGGACGTTTAGAAGATGGCGGTATCTTATTGATCCGCCACCAAAGTGTCAAGCAGGTGTGGGGTGAGTTTGTTTAAAATATAGCAAAACAGTTCAGCTGTCTTCTGCGTGTCGTATAACGCAGAATGGGCTTCTTTGCCATCAAACTCGATACCGGCCTGAATACAGGATTTTGCCAGTACGGTTTGACCAAACATCACCGCGCTCAAAGTCACTGTGTCGAAGACAGAAAAACTATGAAATGGGTTCTGGTTTTTGGTTCCTGTACGGGCAATTGCTGCCTGTACAAAGCCTAAATCGAAATGGGCGTTATGACCGACCAGAACGGCATGGGTACAGTTTTGCTGGCGGCGTACTTCATTGACAGATTTAAAAATACGTTTAAGCGCAGTTTTCTCATCTTCGGCCATTGCAATACGCATCGGATTAGAGGGATCGATCCCAATAAAGTCCAGCGAACGGCGGTCAAGGTTTGCCCCTTCAAATGGATTGATATGTGCATGGTGAGCAGGGCCGGGCACAAATTCACCTTTCTCATTAAAAATAATAGGAATGGCAGCGATTTCCAGCAAGGCATCAGTTTGTGCATTAAAGCCCGCTGTCTCTACATCGACAACAACAGGCAGGAATCCACGGAAACGTTGACCAATGACTGGGAGAGTTTCATTTGTCACACTTTTCTCCATTGAATGGTTTTACCCGCATATAACGGAATAATCTGTTCACCATCCAAATAGTCCAGACTCTCAGGAATCACTTGATCTTGTTTTACCAGGGTAATGGTATTGGTATTACGAGGAAGGCCATAGAAGTCAGCACCAAAGTGGCTCGCAAAACCTTCCAGACGGTCAATTTTGCCGACCTGATCAAATGCCTGAGCATAAAGTTCAATTGCAGTGGGCGCACTATAACATCCTGCGCAACCACATGCATTTTCTTTGGCATTTTTTGAGTGCGGCGCACTATCTGTGCCCAAGAAGAATTTAGGATTACCGCTGGTCGCGACTTCCAGCAGAGTTTGCTGATGCGTCTGGCGTTTTAAAATCGGCAGGCAGTAGAAATGCGGCTTGATGCCACCCACTAGCATGTCATTACGGTTAAACAGTAAATGTTGTGGCGTGATCGTTGCAGCCACATTACGGTCCTGTTCCAGGACAAAGTTTGCCGCTTCACTGGTGGTAATATGTTCAAGTACCAGCTTCAGTTTCGGGAACTGCTTTAATAATGGAGAAAGTACTTCGTCCAGGAAACGTTTTTCACGATCAAAAATGTCGACATGGTTATGCGTGACTTCACCATGTAGCAGTAAAGGTACCTGATGTTCTTCAAGCTGCTCAATTACTGCATACACTTTAGAAATATCGCTTACACCGCTATCCGAGTTTGTAGTCGCACCAGCAGGATAAAGCTTGATGGCATTCACATACTCAGATTCTTTGATTTTTTTAACTTCGGCAGGTGAAGTATTGTTGGTGAAGTACAACACCATGCGTGGATCAAAGTTGCAGCCTTCCGGCACATGCGCCATGATGCGTTCACGATAGCTGTTTGCCTCTTCCACAGTTTTTACCGGTGGAACCAGGTTTGGCATACAGATTGCGCGGGAAAATTGTTGAGCTAGATCAGGAACAGTACGTTTAAGTGCTAGACCATCACGTAGGTGAGCGTGCCAGTCATCTGGCTGGAGAATCGTAATCGTATTCAAGGCGAATTCAATCAGAGAAATAATATGAATGATAATGCATCTATACCGAAAATGGTAATGTGAAATACTGACAAAAGATGCATTAACTATGAATTAATTTAAAAAAGTATGTTATTTTAAAAACACTAAAAAAATTACATACATGCTTGCCATGGAATATAAGTATAATTTAGCAAAACTGCAGGATCAAAAGGAAAAAGTCGAAGAGCTTATTGCTGGGCAGAAATTGAGCCGAGTTTTTCCTCAACCGCTTGAAGATGAATTCTGGACCAAAAATCTGGAACGTGCCCGTAAGCACACCGATCAGTATGTCTGGGCAGGATTATTAATCTATTTTATCGGCATCCTTATCCTTATTCCTACCGATTACTGGATCATCGATAAACAATATTTTGTACATGATTTTGTATTGTCTTTAATAGGTATTATTAATGGCGGAATTAGTTTATTTGTTTTCTATTTATTCTCAAGTTTAGAACGCTTAAAACCTTTTTTTCAGCCTGCTTCACTGGTCTTGATATTCTGGGCACTGGTTTCAATTTCATGTCTAACTATGTCCATTCAGACTGCAGCTTTACAGCATCAATCCATGGCAATTGTCACCATTATTTATGTGTTGGGTTATATCCTTACTGGTGTCAAGCCGATTCAGATGATGATCACTGGTGTATTGGCAGCTGGAACTACGATTATTTGCCTGACCCTGGTTGGGGCTAACTTTAATCCTTTGGTATTTGGCCGAATTCTGTTGGGAAGTTGCCTGCTCGGTTTTGTTATTAGTCATATGATTTTTGCACGTGAACGGATGATTTTTCTTTATTCCATGCGGGCGCGGATCAGTGAGCAGATTCACCGGATTCACAATACCGAACTGTTACATCTGAGCCAGCATGATGAGCTGACCAAAATCTCGAATCGCCGTACCTTTGATGAAATGCTGGAAATTTACTTTTCTACCGCTCAGCGTCAGGAAAGCTCTTTGGCTATTTTATTTGTCGATGTAGATTTCTTTAAGAACTATAACGATTTTTATGGGCACCAAAAGGGTGATGATGTGATTTCGACCATCGCCAAAACTATCAAGAATGCGATCCGGCATATGGACTTTGTTGCGCGTTATGGAGGTGAGGAGTTTGTGGTGCTACTTCCAGAAACTGATGCACATGGGGCTTATGCAGTATCTACCAATATCTTTAAAGCGATTGAACGTCTGGAAATACCACATGAAAAATCTTTGGTATCCAAGCAGATTACGGTAAGTCTAGGCATTACGGTTTATCGTGGCGAGCAATCTATGACCAAAGATGGATTACTCGGTATTGCAGATCAGGCACTGTATCGTGCCAAGCAACTAGGGCGCAATCAGATTTATTATCAAAGCATTGCTTCGGTAAATTCAAAACCGCTGCATATCAGTTGAATTTTTCCTGAATTACAGACAATAAAAACCGCGCAATTTGCGCGGTTTTTTTGACACAACTAAAACTTAGTTTTTGTCTTTTAATTGTGGAACAGCTGAACCGGTACCCACTGCAAGTAAACCCGCACCTGTGTAGATCCCCAGTTTTGCACGCGTATCCGTAATGTCCAGGTTACGCATAGTTAACTGACCGATACGATCCATTGGCGAGAACATTGAATCACCTTTTTCCATCGTTAAGCGTTCAGCTTCGTATGTCAGGTTTTCAGATTCAGTGTTCATAATCGTGTAGTCATTACCACGACGTAGTTCTAAAGTCACAGTACCGGTAACCGCTTTAGCAACCCAACGCTGAGCAGTTTCACGAAGCATAAGCGCTTGAGAATCGAACCAGCGACCTTGGTAAAGAAGACGACCTAAACGAAGACCGTTGATACGGTATTGTTCAATGGTATCTTCGTTATGAATACCCGTCACCAGACGTTCATAAGCAATGTGAAGCAGCGCCATACCTGGAGCTTCATAAATACCACGAGATTTCGCTTCAATGATACGGTTTTCGATTTGATCCGACATACCTAGACCATGACGGCCACCGATACGGTTTGCTTCAAGAATGAACTCAACAGGATCTTCGATACGTTGACCGTTGATTGCAACTGGGAAGCCTTCTTCAAAAGTGATCGACACTTCTTCAGGTTTGATTTCAACTTCTTCCTTCCAGAACGCAACACCCATGATTGGGTCAACGATTTTGATGCCTGCATTCAGGTATTCAAGATCTTTGGCTTCGTGCGTCGCACCCAGCATGTTTGAGTCAGTTGAATAAGCTTTCTCTTTTGACATTTTGTAGTCAAAGCCGTTGTCGATCAGGAACTGAGACATTTCGGCACGGCCACCCAGCTCGTCAATAAATGTCTGGTCTAACCAAGGCTTATAGATTTTAAGATTCGGGTTAGTCAACAAACCATAACGGTAGAAACGCTCGATGTCGTTACCTTTATAGGTTGATCCGTCGCCCCAGATGTTGACGTCATCTTCTTTCATTGCGGTAACAAGCATTGTCCCTGTTACTGCACGGCCTAGTGGCGTTGTGTTGAAGTAAGGAACACCACCAGTTGAGATGTGGAACGCGCCACATTGAATTGCAGCAATACCTTCTAATGCAAGCTGTAGACGGCAGTCGATTAAACGTGCTTTTACTGCGCCATATGCTTCAGCTTTCTTTGGAATCGCATCGTAATCATCTTCATCAGGCTGACCCAGGTTTGCAGTATATGCATAAGGTTCTGCGCCTTTTTGTTTCATCCACAACAGGGCTGCTGAAGTATCTAGACCACCAGAAAAGGCAATACCAACTTTTTTGCCTACAGGTACATTCTGTAAGATAGTTGCATTATCAGACATTGTTAATCCTAACGATAGAATAATATAGGCACCACTTATATTGGTGGCCAAAGAGAATTTTGAATGCAGATATTGTAACACCTTTCAAATGGCAAGTTTTCGCAAAAAAAATGCAAAATCTAAAAAATAGACAAAAAAATAAACAATCTAATGCAAATAGAGCCATCACAAATGGCCTTGAATTAGCCAAATCCAGGGTTTTAAAGCGGGCTAAGACTAAAGTTCTATAGGCTTCATTTTATCTCAACCTTTGCTCCTTTCAACCTGTTAAATACCCGATGTTGCTTAGCTTTCGCTCATATTGAATTCCATCTTTTAATATAAAAAATTGGTCATACCAATTATATTTTAATGATTTAACTGTTGCGGTATTTTAAATATTTTATTAATTTTAGCTACCTCAAAGACCGATATTGGTCTGTTTAATGTTAAATTGGTCATACCAATAATCTTTTGGACATGTCCTGTAATGACATAACAAACAAGCATTTCAAGGAGTAGAGAATGCTTCAACAGTGGCAACAAATCTACGATCCAATCGGAAATATTTGGATTTCCAGTGCGATCGCCCTCATTCCAATCGTATTCTTTTTCCTTGCTCTTGCTGTTTTCAGAATGAAGGGCAGTGTAGCTGGAACGATTACTGTGGCTTTGGCATTTCTGGTGTCAATGTTCCTCTACAAAATGCCAGTCACTATGGCATTGGCTTCCATGGTCTATGGGTTCTTCTACGGCTTATGGCCGATCGCCTGGATTATTATTGGAGCAGTATTCCTTTACAAGATTTCAGTGAAAACCGGTCAATTTGATATTATTCGCTCATCGATCCTGTCATTAACCGAAGACCAGCGTTTGCAAATGTTATTGGTTGGCTTCGCTTTTGGTACTTTCCTGGAAGGTGCTGCAGGCTTTGGCGCACCGGTTGCAATTACTGCTGCGTTATTAGTAGGTCTTGGATTTAAACCACTGTATGCCGCGGGTTTATGTCTGATTGTGAACACAGCACCTGTGGCTTTTGGTGCGATGGGAATTCCGATTATTGTCGCTGGTCAGGTATCAGGCGTAGACACCATGGAAATCAGCCAGATGGTAGGACGTCAATTGCCAATCATGGTACCCATTGTACTGGTGTGGATTATGGCAATCATGGATGGCTGGCGTGGTGTGAAAGAAACCTGGCCTGCAATTTTAGTCGGTGGTGGTTCTTTTGCCCTGGCGCAGTTCCTGACTGCTAACTATGTGGGTCCTGAATTACCCGATATCACTGCAGCGATTGCATCTTTGGTGAGCTTAACGGTATTACTCAAGTTCTGGCAGCCAAAACATATTTTCCGTTTTGATAATGAAAAACAAGTCGATAGCAATATTGCTTTGGCAAGCCAGCAAAAATATAGCATCGGTCAAATTATTAAAGCGTGGTCGCCATTTGCGGTACTGACTGCCATGGTAACTTTATGGAGCATCAAACCATTTAAAGATCTGTTTGCCAAAGATGGGGCTTTAAGTGATTTAGTAATTTCTATTAAAGTGCCTTTCCTGCATCAAATGATTCAAAAGTTGCCGCCGGTGGTCGCTGAAGCGAAAGATTACGACGCGATCTATAAATTTGACTGGTTATCGGCGACGGGTACAGCGATCATGATCGCTGCAATCATCACCATCATTTACCTGAAAATGAAACCGAAAGAAGCTGTAGCGACCTTTGCTGAAACGGTAAATGAGCTGAAAACACCGATTTACTCAATTGGTATGGTATTGGCATTTGCTTTTATTGCCAATTACTCAGGCTTATCGGCAACCTTGGCATTAGCCTTGGCACATACAGGACAAGCATTCACGTTCTTCTCGCCATTCCTGGGTTGGGTCGGTGTATTCCTGACAGGGTCTGATACTTCAGCAAACGCATTGTTCTCGGCTTTACAGGCAACTACGGCCCAGCAGATCGGTGTGCCTGAAGTATTACTGGTGGCTGCGAATACCAGCGGTGGTGTAACCGGTAAAATGATTTCACCACAATCGATTGCAATTGCCTGTGCCGCAGTAGGTCTTGTCGGTAAAGAATCGGATTTATTCCGCTTTACCGTAAAACACAGTATCACCTTCACGGTGATGATCGGTATCATTATCACCTTACAAGCTTATGTGTTCCCATGGATGATTCCATAACACCATACTGAGGGCGGTGCAATGAAAGTCTCTGATAAAGTCGTACAAAGTCTGCGTAATCTGATTGAAAAAAATCATATGCAGGTCGGGGACCGTTTGCCCGCAGAACGTAAATTATGTGAACAGTTAGGTGTGTCGCGCTCTTCGTTGCGAGAAGCGCTGCAGCATCTGGTTAGCCAGGGCATGCTGGTGAGCCGTGTTGGTGCCGGTACTTATTTGCAGGAACTGCCGAATCACTGGTCACAGCATCATATTGTGCAGCCTTTAAGTGACCTGATGGATGTCGATCCTGAATACCGTTTTGATGTTCAGGAGTCTCGTCTGATTCTGGAAGGCGGTACAGCCTGGTATGCGGCACAGCGCGCCACACCCGATGATATAAAAAAAATCAGACAGTGTTACGACCAGATTGCGCACTATCAGCTGTTGGGTGATGACGATGAGGCAGCTCGCGCGGATGCCCGTTTTCATCTTGCGATTGCCGAAGCATCGCATAATGTGGTGCTGATCCAGTTGATGCGCAGTCTGTTCGACCTGTTGCAATTTAATGTGGTACTCGGACGACGCAAAGTCTATTCCGAGGCCCACCGTTTTGATCAGTTGCAGGACCAGCACTTTAAGGTGATGGTCGCAATTGAGCGTCAAGATCCAGAAGCTGCACGTCAGGCAGTTTGTGGACACATTGAGTTTGTCATTCAGCAAGTACGCACGATTGATGAGGATGAAGCCCGTCAGCAACGTATGAGCCGATTAAACAGGATCTAAATTATGATTATCTCTTCTGCAAATGATTACCGTGAAGCCGCACGACGTCGTCTTCCACCATTCCTGTTTCATTATATTGATGGTGGGGCTTATGCAGAATACACGCTGAAACGCAATGTAGAAGATTTATCAAAAGTAGCGCTGCGTCAACGTGTCTTGAATGACATGTCAGCACTAAGTCTGGAAACTAAATTATTTGATGAAACCCTTTCGATGCCGGTGGCTTTGTCACCTGTAGGCTTGACCGGTATGTATGCACGCCGTGGGGAAGTACAGGCAGCAGTTGCGGCAGACCAAAAAGGTATTCCATTCACCTTGTCGACGGTATCTGTGTGCCCAATTGAAGAAGTGGCACCAGCGATCCAGCGCCCAATGTGGTTCCAGCTCTATGTCCTGCGTGACCGCGGTTTTATGAAAAATGCCTTGGAACGTGCCAAAGCTGCGGGTTGTTCAACGCTGGTCTTTACCGTGGATATGCCAGTGCCGGGTGCACGTTACCGTGATGCGCATTCTGGCATGAGTGGACCAAATGCAGCGATGCGCCGTTATATGCAATCTTGCATGCATCCGCACTGGGCCTGGAATGTTGGCTTAATGGGTCGTCCACACGACTTGGGTAATATCTCGAAATACCTTGGTAAACCGACAGGCCTTGAAGATTATATCGGCTGGTTGGGTGCCAACTTTGATCCGTCTATTTCCTGGAAAGATCTGGAGTGGATCCGTGACTATTGGGATGGTCCAATGGTGATCAAAGGGATTCTGGATCCTGAAGATGCTAAAGACGCTGTGCGTTTCGGTGCGGATGGCATTGTAGTATCCAACCATGGTGGTCGTCAGCTAGATGGTGTGTTATCCACCACACGTGCCTTGCCACCAATTGCTGATGCGGTAAAAGGTGAACTGAAAATCCTGGTCGACTCTGGTATCCGTAATGGTCTGGATGTGGTGCGTATGCTGGCAATGGGTGCGGACACCTGTATGCTCGGTCGGGCCTTCGTTTATGCATTGGGTGCTGCAGGCGGGGCTGGTGTCAGCAACCTTCTTGATCTGATCGACAAGGAAATGCGTGTTGCCATGACCTTAACAGGTGCCAAGACCATTGCTGACATTACACAGGATTGTCTGGTAAGGCTCGATCGCGAAATTTCACAATAAAACCAATCAGGATGACCACTCTAAATCGTGGTCATCCTAGAGCAATTCGGAACTACATAATTACTGCTATTTCATCTATTCAAGATTAAAAATCCAAAACATGCTTATGGCTAATTTTATAAAAAGATAGCTATAAAAATGAAACGGGGCTCTACTATGCAAAACTCATTTGACCCTACTGCGACCTTAAACAATCTGGTCGCTGTGGTCGGCCAGCGACATGTGTTGACGGACGATCACGATACTCGTCTGTATCGGCAGGGCCGGCGTTATGGTTCAGGTGAGGTGTTTGCGGTCGTCACTCCAGGTTCATTACTGGAACAATGGCAAGTATTGCAAATTGCTGTTGCAGTAGACTGTATCGTAATTATGCAGGCAGCCAATACCGGTTTAACTGGTGGTTCAACGCCGTTTGGTGAATATGACCGTCCAGTGATTGTGATGAGTACTCGCCGTCTGACAGGTATTCAGGTGATCCAGGAAGGCAAACAGGTTATCTGTTTGCCGGGTGCAACACTTGATGCACTGGAAAAACAGTTAGTGCCATTTAACCGTGAACCGCATTCGGTGATTGGTTCATCCTGTATTGGTGCTTCGGTGCTGGGTGGCGTGTGCAATAACTCCGGTGGAGCCTTGGTTCGCCGAGGGCCGGCCTATACTGAACTGGCATTATATGCGCGTGTGAATGAACATGGCGAACTGGAGCTGGTGAATCATCTCGGTATCCATCTGGGTCATAGTCCGGAAGAGATTCTGAAAAATCTGGAGCAGAAACAATATAACGAGCAGGATATCCAGCAGCAGGAACATCGCTGTGCATCTGATCATCGTTATAGTCAGGATGTGCGTCAGGTCGATGCTGATACTCCGGCACGCTTCAATGCTGATCCAAGCCGTCTGTTTGAAGTCTCTGGTTCTGCTGGCAAGGTGTGTGTTTTTGCAGTACGTCTGGATACTTTTGAAAAAATCCCGAGTCAGGTGTTCTATGTTGGCACCAACTCACAGGATGATCTAACAAAAATCCGTCGCTTTCTGCTCAAAGATCTGCCAGGTCTGCCGATTGCTGGAGAATATATTCACCGTGTGGCTTATGACATCGGTGCGGAATACGGCAAAGACACTTTTATGTTCATTGAAAAATTTGGTACTGCCAAAGTGCCTGCCGCATTTGCCATGAAAGACAAGGTTGATGGGATATTGCAGAAAATGGGGCTACGTGGCTTAAGTGACAAAATTTTGCAAATGATCAGTAAAATGCTGCCATCACACTTGCCAAAACGCATGAATGAGTACCGTGATCTGTATGAGCATCATCTGATTCTCAGAATTGAAAATCAGGATGTGGCACAGGTACAGGCCTTCTTTGAAGGCTACTTTAAGACCCATCCTAACGGGAACTATTTTCTCTGCACCGAAGACGAAGGACGTAAGGCATTTCTGCACCGTTTTGCCGTAGCAGGTGCAGCAATTCGTTATCGTGATACTCATTTAAGTGAAGTAGAAGATATTGTGGCGCTGGATATTGCGCTGCGTAGGAATGACCGCCAATGGGTAGAAACCCTGCCACAGGAAATGGAGGAGCAGATCTTACATAAACTTTATTATGGTCACTTCCTGTGCCATGTATTCCATCAGGATTATATCGTGAAAAAAGGGGTTAATCCGCTGAAAATGGAACATGCCATGTGGAAGCTGCTGGATGATCGTGGTGCGGAATATCCGGCTGAACATAATGTAGGGCATCTCTACATTGCCAAACCGGCATTAAAAAATCATTACCAGAAGCTGGACCCGACCAATAGTTTTAATGTTGGGATTGGGCATAGCTCAAAGCTGAAATATTGGAAATAAGCAGAAAAACTGGGAATAACAACAATAAAAATATGATCTGGCCTATCTCATGCAGTGCTCGCACTGCATTTTTTTATCTATAAAACATTGGAAAAATACAGGGTGTACGAATCTTGCAATAGATCGAAAAATTGCTGATTTAAATCCAGTCTTGGGGTTTAATATGCCAAGTAGAGATCATGATCTGTTCCTGATACGATAAAACCAACAATAACAAGTTTTTAGGAGTCTCTTATGAATTCAAGTATCACCCCGCCCAGCTGCCACGACTACATGAGCGTAATCAGACTTTGTCTGTATTGCATGGCATTTATGCCGGCCTGTTGATCTTTAGTGGCGCAGTATTTCTTTATCTTGAATCTCAGCAAAGAACCGCTTCAACCATCAGCCTGGGATTTGTCATTCTATTAATGCTGGTATTGATCTATTTCAATATTCAGGCAGCTCTGAAAGTTAAGAAAGGTCAGGGCGAGGGACGTACACTTTCCCGAATTATGGCGGTGCTGATGCTGTTGAGTTTTCCTGTAGGAACAGTACTGGGGGCAATTGCATTATGGAAAAGCTCGGCGAAACAGTGGGAGGCCTGAGTTGACCTGAGAAAGCAATAATTTTGTGAAAATGCCATAAACAAAAATAAAAAACACGCTAGAGTAATATGCAACAAGTTGCAAAGCCATCATCAAAGGGAATAGCCATGACAACGACTCGTTATGCGAATATTTTAAAACCGCTTCATCTGGGATTTACCACGATTAAAAACCGGGTGGTGATGGGTTCAATGCATACCGGGCTGGAGGATCGTTTCTATAATTATCCCAAACTGGCAGCTTATTTTGGCGAGCGTGCCAAAGGTGGGGTAGGGCTGCTCATCACGGGTGGTATTTCTCCAAACCGTCAGGGCTGGTTACTGCCTGCAGGTGGGACCATGAATACCTTGGGAGATATTGCTCCGCATCGACTGGTAACCCATGCCGTGCATAAGCATGGTGCCAAAATCCTGTTGCAGATCCTGCATGCCGGCCGTTATGGCTACCAACCTTTTGTGGTTTCAGCGAGTCCAATCAAGTCACCGATTTCTCCTTTTAAACCACGCCAGCTTTCAGAAAAACAGATTCTGGATACTATTCAGGACTATGTAAAAACTGCCAGTCTGGCAAAAAAAGCCGGCTATGATGGTGTGGAAATCATGGGTTCAGAAGGTTACCTGATTAACCAGTTCCTGAGTCGTCATGTTAATCAGCGCAATGATCGCTGGGGTGGTTCGATCGAAAACCGGATGCGTTTTGCGGTGGAAATTGTCAAAGCGATTCGGGCCGAGATTGGTGAAAAATTTATTATCTGCTTCCGTCTGTCTTTACTGGATCTGGTGCATGATGGCAATACCATGCAGGAAGTCATTACCGTCGCTAAAGCATTAGAGAAGGCCGGAATTACTTTACTTAATACCGGGATCGGCTGGCATGAAGCACGTATTCCAACCATTGTTACGTCTGTGCCACGGGCTGCTTTCGTCGAGTACACTGCAGAAGTAAAGAAAAATGTTACTGTTCCGGTGATCGCATCGAATCGTATCAATATGCCAGATACTGCTGAAGAAATCCTGGCATCAGGGCAGGCGGACATGGTGCAAATGGCACGTCCTTTACTGGCAGATGCTTTCTGGGTCAATAAAACAGCGACCAACCGTGTTGATGAGATCAATACCTGTATCGCCTGCAACCAGGCTTGTCTGGATCATACGTTTAAAAACCAGCGTGCTACCTGTTTAGTGAATCCGCGTGCTGGATATGAAACTGAACTGGTTTATGTAAAAACCAAAAAACCGAAACGGATCGCCGTTGTGGGTGGTGGCGTTGCAGGTATGTCAGCGGCAACGGTGGCTGCCGGACGTGGTCATGAGGTGACCCTGTTTGAAGCAACGAACGATGTTGGTGGCCAGTTCAATCTGGCAAAAGTAGTGCCGGGTAAAGAAGAATTTCATGAAACCATTCGTTATTTCAAGGTTCAAATAGAAAAGACTGGGGTTGAATTACGTCTGAATACCAAGGTCAATCGTGAACAGCTGGAACGTGAAGGTTTTGATGAGGTGATTGTGGCGACTGGCGTTGTACCACGCGCCTTGAAGATTGCGGGTAGTGATGCACCACAGGTCTTGTCCTATACCGAAGTGTTGAATGGAGCATCTGTCGGAGATCGAGTTGCCGTGATTGGTGCAGGTGGGATTGGTTTTGATGTATCTGAATTTTTGCTAAAACCGCCATTGCAACCCCAGCCAATGCCTGTAGAGGAATGGAAGCGTGAATGGGGAGTAGATCCAAATCCAAATTATGTAACGGAAGGGGGGATGCAGCCTGCAGAGGTTGAAGCACCAGTCCGGGAAATTTATCTGCTTCAACGTAAAACCACACCACTTGGTGCGGGTTTAGGCAAAACCACAGGCTGGGTACATCGCGCACAATTGAAAAAACATGGTGTACGTATGCTGCGGGGTGTGCAGTATAAGTCGGTTACTGATGAAGGCTTATGGATTGAAGTGGATGGACATGACCAATTGCTACGCGTAGATACGATTGTGGTATGTGCCGGTCAGGAATCAGTGAAAGAAATCATGCCAGTTGAAGGTCAAAAAACTATAGCTAAGTATCATATTATTGGTGGTGCCAAACTGGCGGCAGAGCTGGATGCCAAACGCGCGATTCGTGAAGGTGCTGAACTGGCAGCCAGATTGTAAGGATTTGATGAAACTATATGCAGTTGATTGCATTCACTGTAATTTTCACTTGTCAGGTGAGAAAAAGCTCCGTATGATGGCGCACATGGAAGCGTGGCAGAGCGGTTTAATGCACCGGTCTTGAAAACCGACGAGGGCTTATACCCCTCCGTGAGTTCGAATCTCACCGCTTCCGCCAGATACGAAAAACCCCAGTCAATGACTGGGGTTTTTTTATTGCCTGGATATTTTGAGTTACGGGTATAGGTAATTGAATTATATAATAAATTAGAATATGCGGACATATAAACAACTGATATAGATTGACAGTGACAAAGTAGTAAAAAGTGCCAAAAGCTAAAACCTACACCTTTTTTTGCATGGTGAATGGGATTACATGTGGTTTAAGTCAATTGGCCGCTATAACCACTATAGAGGTTAAAAAAGCAGAACTTCATCTGGACAAAATAATAAAGCTGCCAGCTGGCGAAAATCTTGATCTATGTATTGATACTGATCCTCATGGGAGCAAGTGCTCAAACTTAAATAACAGAAAATAAAATTTCAGCTTTAGGGGGAATTTTATTTTCTGTTTGCATGATTATTAGAGTTCTTTCATAAATTATGTTTAATCACTATCAAGACAGTTCCTTCTCCTTATAGAAGATTTGCGAAACAGGCTCCTTAGGAAGAGCTTTCCACCCCCTCATCCTGTTGCGAGGCAGTGCTTCTTATCCCAAAGAGAGAAGGCACTTTTAGTATCCATTTAAAGATAAATAGCACGATCATTTTTTGATTTATAAAAGAGATCTATTAAATTCAAATTAATTTTGAATATATCGTCGAATTTTGATGGTCAGTCCTACTGGCTGACGCTGCTGAAATCCAAGGTGGTATTGATAATTACCTAGCAAGCTTTTAACCAATGCCAGTCCCAGACCATGGCCGTGCTGCTGAGCAGATTTTCGCCAGAAGCGTTGTCCTAAATGTTGGATATCCTTGGCTGTAAGTTGTTGTCCATCATCTTCAATCACCAGGCCATGAGACTGCATGGAAATCCAGATATGGGTAGCCTGTGCATGCAGCAGTGCATTTTCAAGCAGATTTTTCAGTACCGTATACAGCACAAATTCAGGTAGCTGAATTTCGCCTAGACTTTCCCAGTCCACCTGTATTTTTTCATTAATTTCAGGATAGCGTGTACTTAAGTCTGCAAGCACCTTCTCAAGCGTGGGGCGAAGCCAGATGGCTTCAGACATTGCTTGGATACTGTTTTCTGATTGGGTCAGCAATAAAAGCTGCTCGAGTAACAGCGTATAACGCCGGATGCTCTCATTGGCCTGCTGCAAATTGTGCTGAATGGATTCAGGCAGGTTCTGCTGCTGACCGATCAGCTGGGCCAGTTGTACATGGGTTTTAATTGCGGTCAGGGGACTGCGTAATTCATGTGCAGCATAGGCACTAAAGGCTTTCTCCTGTTGCAGACTGTCATTGAGTTTCTGAATCAACTGCGTGGAATTGTTGACAAAAGGCTGTACTTCCTGAGGGATGCTTGCAGGCTTGAGCTGCATTAAAAAATCTGCCGCCTGTGAATAGTTGAGGTTTTTCTGGTTCAGGTATTGACTGAGCTGATCCAAAGGCCGGAACTGTCTGCGGATAATAAAGATGATCAAGGCAATACAGATCAGCAGTGAGAAGACCAAGGGAACCAGTACGGACTGCAGAATCTGCTGTAGTAGCATATCCCTCAAGAACATGCGTTCTGCCGCCACCACCTGAATATCGCCACGACGCAGGACATAACTGCGCCATTCCGTATCACCCTGCTGCCAGGTACTGAATCCTTCTGGTCGCTGGCTTAAATTTTGGGGGGCACCGCGTGTTTTGGCAATCACTTGATTACCTAACGAGATGTCAGAGCTAAAAAGAGAAACTTCACAGGCAATTAACTGGTTTGCATCATCATTCTTGGCTAATTTGGATAAGGTTGCATCCCCTAGACTATCCAGCGGTAACTGCTGAATCAGCCGGGCAACCATTTGTGCAGATGCCGATAAGCGTTGATCCAGTGTGTCTTGTAAACGCTGTTTCAGGTCAATATACAGCCATGAAAATACTGCACTCCACAGCACAATAAACACGGCCAAAAGACTCATGACCAAACGCCATTTCAAGCTGTGACTAAACATGACGCTGCTCAAACGGTTTGAAAATATATCCCACACCACGAATGGTCTGAATTAAATCTGGATGCAGTTTTTGTCTCAGGTGATAAATGTGTACATTCAGGGCGTTGCTCTCGATAGAGTCCTGAAAACCATAGAGCTTGTCAATAAGCTGTTCATTTTTCAGGATCTGGTTGGGGTGGCTCATCAGGGTTTCCAGCAGGCTGAATTCACGGCGAGATAAATTCACGGTCTGGTCTTGATAGATCACAGTCTGGGTATCCCGATTCAGAACCAGTTCATCAAATTGCAGGGTATTGGAGGCAAAGCCGCGGTGGCGACGGGTGAGGGCATGAATCCGGGCAATCAGCTCCTCCAGTTCAAAGGGTTTGGTCAGATAGTCATCGGCACCGGCATTCAGGGCCTGAACACATTGATCGGTCCGTAGCCGCGCCGTCAATACCAGTACTGGGAGATCAATCTGGTCGCGTCGCCAGCTATGCAACAACTCCAGGCCATCCTGATCCGGCAGGCCTAAATCCAGTAAACACAAATCGACTGCACTATGCCGGATAAAATAATCTGCAGCACGTGCGTGACTGACATGCTCCACTGAAAAATTCAGATAGTTCAGAGCAGCACAAATGCTCTGTGCGATATAGGGATCATCCTCAACCAATACAATAAACATAGAACATCCTGATCAAACTGCCATTATTTTATAAATGATTTGGGCTGTTAATGTTGCCTTAATTTTAGTTTTTCAATAATGCAGTCCTAACAGGAGGAGATCAGCTGGATGTTGAAGTGGATATTGGGTGCCGTGATTGGCGGTGGAATCATGACGGGAACTGCACATGCAGACTTTTTATCACCAGATCAGGCATTTCAGTTTCAGGTGGTTTCTACAAGTCAGGATCAGGCAGAGCTTAGCTGGAAAATCGCAGATGGTTATTATCTGTATCATGACCAGCTTAAAGTGTCTCATCAGCAGATCCCAGTCAAGTTGGCACTGCCCAAACCCGAAGACAAAGACGACCCCAATTTCGGTTTGACCCAGGTGCATTATGGGCAAGTCAAAAGCAATATGAATGTGCAGCCCAACCAGCAGTTTGTGGTGCAGTGGCAGGGCTGTGCAGAAAGCGGTTTATGTTATCCGGTGCAACGTACCACAATAAAAACTGATGCAGATGGTTTATTTCCAGCGCAAAACTTGAGCAAAACCCCAAACCTGCTGGCCAGTACTGTACAGCCAGAAGCAAACGAAAAAATTCTGAATGCTCAGAAAGATGAGCTCCAAGCTATAGAGCAGACTCCAAGTACAGATAAAGCACTGACCGAAGAAAAGGTAGAGGAAATACAAGTCGCTGCAGTTTCTGAACCTATGGTGCAGCCTGAGGTGGAATTAACAGAGAAAAATGACCAGCTCATTGCAGACTCTAAAAATCAAACTTCGTCAGCAGGCATGAATAGCCAATGGAACAATGACCAGTATTTTTTAAGTTTGCTGTCGGAACAAGGTCTGTTAATTAATGCCCTGATTTTTCTCGGGCTTGGCATTCTGCTGGCATTTTTACCGTGTTCTTTACCTTTAATTCCAATTTTAACGGGTATTCTGGTCCAGCAGCACCGAGGTTACCGTGCTGCACTGATTGCGCTGGTCTTTGTTTTGGGTATGGCACTGGTCTATGCGGTCATGGGATTTGCTGTGGCACAGCTTGGTTACAGTTTTCAGCGTTGGTTTCAAAGTCCGGTATTCATCAGTATTTTCAGCATTCTGTTTGTTTTGTTCGCGCTTAATCTGTTCGGAGCATTTCAGCTGTCCTTACCCCAAGGAATGTTACAGCGTCTGGATCAATGGCAGCAAAAGCAGAAGGGTGGCACGCTGATTGGTGCTGGTCTTATGGGTATGATCGCCGCACTGATTGTCGGGCCATGTATGAGTGCACCGTTGGCCGGTGCCTTAATCTATGTGTCTCAGCTCAATCAACCGATGCTGGGAGCCAGTTATCTGTTCGTCTTAGGCCTTGGGCTGGGCTTGCCGCTATTTATTGCAGCCGTATTTGGATCTCATCTTTTACCCAAGCCTGGCATCTGGATGGATCGCCTGAAGTTTAGTTTTGGCTTTGTCATGCTGGCCTTGGCTTTGTATTTTGCCCGCCCTCTATTGCCCGGCATTTTATACCTGAGCCTTTTGGGTGTGGTACTGATCACCTGTTCAGGTTATTTCTTGTTCAAGATGCTGCCCCATGTGCATCGGTCTGTATTGAAAATAGTCCTGATGCTGCTCAGTGGTTTACTGGTCTATGCAGGAGGCATGCAGCTCTATCATGTCTGGAGTCAGGTACAGGTGGCCCATGTAGAATCACGGCTTGAATGGCAGAAGGTCAGCACAGCCGCACAATTGCAACAGGTTTTAGCCAAACATCCTGCACAGCCGGTGGTGATTGATGTCTATGCAGACTGGTGCGTGGCCTGTCAACCGATTGAAAAGGAAGTGATTCCACGTAGTGATGTCCAGACGGCTTTACAAAATGTGGTTCGTATCAAATTAGACCTGACTCACTATCATCCAAGTCAGGATGAGCTGCTAAAAGAATGGCAAATCCTGGGTCCACCCACCTTTATATTTTTAAATGCAGCGCATCAGGAGCAGCGCGAGTTGCGTTTGACCGGAAGCTTTAGTGCGGCACATTTACTAGACACATTGCAGCAACTGCAAGGGGAGCAACCATGATGATTTCCAGTGATGCATTGCATCTGGGACCTTTGATGTTGCCCTGGACACTCATAATTGTTGCCACTGGCTTGATGCTGTTATCTGCCGTGCTGTTTGGATTAGCCAGAAAGTATTCATGGTCTAAACAGCTGCTTGGACAAAGTCAGGATTTGCTCTGGAGCAGTTTTTTGCTGGGGATGCTGGGTGCGCGTCTTGTTTTTGTCCTGCTTAATGCCGAGCTGTATTTTGCAGCACCCATCGACATACTGAAAATCCAGGACAAAGGTTTCCATTTATGGGGAGGGGTGCTGATTTGTGCTTTGTGGTATGTCATTCGAAACAGACAGTTGCAGACCCGATTCAAAGCCATCTTGTTGATCATCTTTATAATTTGGATCGGGCTTGGGCTCGCATTCAAATCCAGTCTAAAAACTGAAGCGGCGTTTCCTGATCTAGCCTTTGGTGGGCTAGAACAGGGGCATCTGGGTACAGACAAGATTCCACTCAGCCAGTTCATTGGCCAGCCCACGGTAATTAATATGTGGGCGAGCTGGTGTCCGCCGTGTCACCGTGAAATGCCGGTGTTGGCTAAAGCAGCCAAGCAGCATCCTCAAGTGAATTTTGTCATGCTCAATCAGGGTGAGGAGGTAGCCACCGTAAATGCCTATTTAAGAAAACATCAGTTTCAATTTAAACATGTCCTGCTGGACCCATATGGTGAACTACCCCAGCAGCTGAATAGTTTCGGCCTGCCAACGACGCTGTTTTTTAATGCTCAAGGTCAGCTGGTCGAGCGGCATATGGGGGAACTCAGTCCGGCCATGTTGCAGCAATATTTAAACAGGATTTCAGATCAACCTTAAAAAACGGAAGGACGTAGTATGAATAAAATTAACCAGGTGCTTGGTGCAGGCATGTTTCTGATCATGAGCATGCACACGCAGGCAAATATTAAACAGAATATTGAAAAACAGGGTTTTGTGTTTGTAAAACAGATTCCGGCACCACAAGGAATGACCGGCTGGGTGGGGCATGAAGACCAGTACTCCAATACGGTATTTATCTCCAATGATGATAAATACTATATCAAGGGCGAACTGTTTGATGCGCAAGGGAAAAGCCTGTCCAATGAACAGATTGAAAAGCATATGAAAAAAGCGGTATTGGACGACGTCTGGAAAACCCTGGAAAAATCGACTTGGATTCAGGATGGCAAGCCGGATGCACCACGAGTGGTTTATGTCTTTTCCGATCCGAATTGTCCATATTGCTATAAATTCTGGCAGGCGGCTCGGCCTTGGGTCGAATCAGGCAAGGTACAGCTGCGTCATATTCAGGTCGGTGTGATCCGTGAAGAAAGCCGTGGTCAGGTGGCAACATTGTTAATGTCGAAAGATCCAGCAGCAGTTTTTAATGATATAAACAAGAATAAAGGCAAAAAGCAGCTCAAGAAAATGGCAAAGATTCCTGCAGAAATTGCTGCAAAAATTGATGCCAACCAGGCCCTAATGGGGAAATACGGCTTTTTCTCCACACCGTCGATGGCCTGGAAAAATAACCAGGGTGAATTTAAATCTACTCAAGGCTTGGCGAGGGATGTCAAAGATATTTTTGAACAATAAGATTTTAACTATATGATAGAAAAAGTTATTTTTTACTTAAAACGTCTATACATGATTGAGAGTCCAGATTTACATTGATGGAAAGGCTAAGTATGAAGAGCAGATAAGATATGTCAAATTTGGATGATCCACGGGTACTGCTTGCTTTGGAACGAACCGCTCTGGCGTGGAACCGGAGTGGTTTGGCATTAATTGCTTTTGGTTTTGTGATTGAAAAATCCAACCTGCTAGTGCAACTGGTGGACCCAGACACTTATGCACAGAAAATAGCTTATTCACAATGGTTGGGAATTGCGGTGATTGTATTTGGTATGTTGGTGAATTTCGCCTCAATCCTGCAATATCGACGGGGGTTGACATCACTGCGACCGCTGGAATTTATTGAAGGTTATTACACCCAGTATCCCGTATGGCTAAATCTGTTTACTGCTTTTAGCGGACTGCTTCTGATCATTTCTTTTTGGCTGCGCTAAGAAGAGGGCTGGGCGCAATACAGCTCGTACAGCTTTTGCATCAGACTCAAGACCTTGGGATCACTCAGACGATAGAAAATCTGTTTGCCCTCACGTCGGGTGCCAACCATGTCGGCCTTACGCAGTACAGTCAGCTGTTGTGAAAGTGTAGGTTGATGAATATCGGTAGATTCTTCAATTTTCTGAACATTCATTTCCCCGTCGACCAGAACACATAAGATTTTCAGACGATCAGGATTGGCTAAAACTTTTAGACATTGGCTGACGAAATCGACCTGTGAAAAATCAATTTTGGCATTTGCAGCAATCATATCCATAAATGTCCTTCAAACCTTTGATGTAGCCCATGCAGTTTACACAATTTACCATAAAACTGCTTGATTATTATTTTTTATTATATAATATAAAAAAGTATATTGTATAGAGATTGATTTACCATGCATGACTTCCTCATCGCATTTATTGGCGGTTTAATGCTCGGACTTTCAGTGGTCGGCTATCTTTACGTCAATGGCCGTATTGCAGGAATCAGTGGTTTGGTGGGGCAGGTATTAAACCCAAAAACCGTATTTAAAACGCCTGCGATCTGGTTCTTATCAGGCTTGATCATCACACCGTTTATTTATGGTCTGTTTGTACAACCTGAAATCGAATTGAATGCCAGCCCATTGATGATGATTGTGGCAGGTCTACTGGTAGGCTTTGGGACACGTTTGGGTTCGGGCTGTACCAGTGGTCACGGAATTTGTGGCATTAGTCGGCTGTCTAAGCGTTCTATTGTCGCGACGATGACTTTTATGTTTGCAGGTTTTGTCACCGTTTATATTATCCGTCATATCACAGGAGCATTCTAAAATGAAAAATGTGTTTGCCTTTTTATTTGGTGCTCTGTTCTCTGTGGGTCTGATGGTGTCAGGCATGTCTAATCCGGAAAAAGTACTCGATTTCTTGGATCTGTTTGGTGATTGGGATGCCAGTCTGGCCTTTGTCATGATGGGGGCGATTCTGGTAGCCTTTATTCCTTTCCAGAAAGCAGTACGTACGGCGCAACCGAAAACAGTATTTAATGAGCCTATTGATTTGCCTGAAAATAATCAGATAGATAAGAAACTGATTACGGGCGCGGTTTTATTTGGTGCAGGTTGGGGGATTGCGGGCATCTGTCCGGCGCCAAGTTTCACCTTGATCGGTTTGGGCCACTATCAAGTGCTCTATTTTATTGTAGCAATGCTGGTGGGTGTATGGATTCACCGTAAATGGTCAGGAGCTTAATGATGTCAAACTTACCTATAGTAAAAGATTTTTTTCACGAAGATACCAATACCTTCAGTTATGTTGTACGTGATCCGGAGACCAAGGCCTGCGCCATTATTGATAGCGTTCTGGATTATGATCCGGCATCAGCAAGTACCTCAACTATTCATGCCGATAAAATTATTGCCTATGTTAAGGCACAAAATTTAACTGTTGAGTGGATTCTGGAAACTCATGTTCATGCTGATCACCTGACGGCAGCGCAATATCTCAAGGCAGAACTGGGTGGTAAAATTGCCATGAGCCAGAAGATTTCTGTGGTACAGGAAACCTTTGGTGCGATTTATCATCTGGACATGAAACAGTTTAATGCCCTGCAACCATTTGACTACCTGTTTGAGGATCATGAGCATTTCAAGATTGGTGAAATGGATGCCTATAATATTCCTACGCCAGGGCATACACCGGCCTGTCTCAGCTATGTAATCGGAGATGCGGTATTTGTGGGTGATACCCTGTTTATGCCGGACTACGGTACGGCGCGTTGTGACTTCCCGCGTGGTAGTGCATCGACCTTGTTCGATTCGGTACAGTCACTGTATCAGCTTCCGCCTGAAACGCGGATGTTCTTGTGTCATGACTATCTGCCTGAAACGCGTCATGACTATGTCTGTGAAACTGATGTGCAGACACAAAAGACCCAAAATATTCATATCCACGAAGGCACCAGTAAAGCAGAGTTTGTCGAAATGCGTCATCAGCGTGATGCTACTTTAAATATGCCAAAACTGATTCTGCCAGCGATTCAAATCAATATGAAAGCAGGGCAGTTTCCTGAGCCTGAAGCCAATGGTGTGTCTTATTTGAAATTACCATTGAATTATTTTAAATAGTTTTGAACTGCTGCTTCTGTAAGCCCTGTAGATACAGGGCTTAATTGTTCATAAGACTTGCTTATAAAAGGAAAATGTCAGCTCATTTTATTTCCTTCCTATGCTTCACCTCATTCTGTGCCACACTACATTTAAGCATCGGAGGAAAAAAGCAGCTTAGTCTTGATAAATTAAAATAAGTATTTAACTATCCTAAATAATTTTAAAAACTTAACATGACCTGAATATGAGTTCCCCGACCTGAAGACAGGATATTCAGTGTACCATTCGCACGTTGAGCACGTATTTTCATACTTTGTAGCCCTATATGCTTGGCTTCTATAATACATTCAGGATCAAAACCGACGCCATTATCCCGAATATTCAGGATTAATGCCTGCTCTGTCTGTTCAAGCCCGATACTAATCTCGCTTGCCTGACTATGTTTAATAATATTGGTCAGTGCTTCTTCAAGAATACGTGTCAGGGTTAAACATTGCAGAGGTGTGGGCGACTTGTTCCATTTATCTGGTATTTGCCAATGTGCAGCAATGTGCAGCTCATCAAAAATTTCCATAAAGCGATGGCGGGTTGGCGCTGCCCATAATATTGGACTATCAGGTATTTTTGCATCCAGACTTGAACCATGATCAATAATCTGGCGTAAGTCATTACTTAATAATTTTAAAATCGATAAAAATTTTTCTTTTTCTAAATGATCATTGCGGCTCACCAGTTCGATTGAACGAACAATTGAACCACCAATACCATCATGTAAATCACGAGACAAATTAACGCGTTCTTGAAGGCGAATATTTTCTAAAGCTAATTGGTACTGAGAATTTAAAGAAGAACTGAGTTTTTGAGTCACATTATCAATTTCGTCTTTTAAAGTTTTATTAAATCGTGAAATCACCTTATTGTTACGATATAAACGCAGACCTAGTAAAAGCCCTAAGAATAAAGCACTAAATGGTGAAATAAAAGGTGACCAGAATTCATTTTGATAAGTCAGGATTTGATAAGCATCATGAATCGCAACCGGAACAAAAAATGCATGTAATCCTGCCATTAAATACACTTCAATTTGTTTAGATTTATAAGTTAAAAATGGATAAGTAGAATTTTCTAATAAGAAAATAATCATATTAAGGATGAAAAAGAAATGAATAGTTTGTTTTAAATATTCATCTGGAATAACTGCGAGTACAGCAGTGGCAAGAAAAAATATAAACAAAAGCAGTTTTTCAATTCGAGGAAATTTCAGATTGGCAAAGCGCCAGATAGAAACACAGGAGACCAAGGTATAGGTTGAAAATAACCAGGCGAGCAACCTGTCGACCTGAATACTGCTGAGTGGGGTTGAATACAGCAGAAAGAACAGGGAATAGCCGAGCCAAAACAAGACATTCGCACTGATCCAGAGATATGCTGATTCCTTACGGTATATAATCCATACCATAAAGTAAAAAATACCAATAATTACATTGATTAAAAAACCAATTGAAATCAATGTCTTTTGCTTGAATTGATACTCTTGATAAAGTGGCAGTAGCTGGTTATAAGGTCCAATATGGACATGACCTAAATTTCCTTCCTGAATTGATGCGCTTGCTACATATATCCAGATCGTATTTTCTTTTGTCTTAAGAGCAGAGATGGGAATTTGCCAGCTACGTGGAATATTCCAACTTCGTGATAGTGGTTCAGTTAAAGATTGATCTTTCCAAAGTAAATCATCGTTTAAATAGACTTTTCCAGCCATATTAATATGACTAATAACAAGACTCAGGGGGTGGTCAGGCTTATTTTTACAGTCATAGGTCCAGTGAATTTTATACCAGGCATTACCTTTATAATCTTTCCAGTGTGAATTGATGAAATCAGGAAAGTGCTCGACTTTTGCCCAGCCTGTTGTTGGTCGTTCAACAGGGTTATTAGGAATTGCTTTGGCGATAAAACTTTCTGTAATGTATGCTTTACAGGAGGTTGAGGAAGACTCTGGTGATTGGGCATGCAATTGACAGACGAAGAAAAACAGCAGGCATAAAATTAAGAGATTAACCCCATAGTGCGTGCAGTATGGATAGCTTTCGACCTGTTGCTCACGCAAAGTTTGCGATAAATATTTTTGATATGACATTCGATTGTATATTTTGATAGAAACAATGCTTCGGCAATCTCTCTATTACTCATCCCCTGAGCGACCAGATTTAAAATTTCATATTCACGTTTAGAGAGTAAATCATTTTTCTCTAGGTTTGAATGCTTTTCTATTGATTCAAAAGAAATATTTTTCAGAATTTGCTGTGCAATAAAGGGGTCAATGGGTGCACCTCCCCGAATGACATTACGTATGGAGAGTAATATTTCAAAGTCATCACGTTCTTTTAAAAAATAACCTGTTGCCCCGGTATGGATGGCCTGAAGGATAATGTTCTGTGTGCAGCAGGTCGAAATGACCAGAATCGGGAGTTCTGCATTCAGATGATGTAAGGTTTGAATGACCTCTAGTCCTGAGCCATCAGGTAAGCCGAGATCGATCAAGGCAAGTGCAAAAGAATATTGATCAATGAAGGTATGCGCCTGTTTAACTGACTGCGCATAATAAATGACGTCGGAAGTATAGCCCAGTTCTCGCAACAGCTTTTCAGTCCGTTGTTGCATGAAAATATCATCTTCTAAAACTAATATGGGGGCAGGTAATTCCATTTCGTACGTCAGCATCAGATTGATGTCTCCCTCAAATCAAAGTGCATTTTATGAAAGAGCATGCGCCTGCAGGAAAGAACGCTATTTATAATTCAGTTGTTGTGTTGCTTTATTAATGTAGCCTATATTTTATATATATTACAAATATTTTTAATACTTTAGAGTGGATATTTTTAACTTATAATTTATGCATTATTTCCTATAACAAATATCAAATTTCTCTGCTCTATTCCATACGTTCTCTACAGTTCTAACCTTTTTCGTTTCGTTAAAGAAAAATAAATACTAGGAAAAATCGAAATGAACAAATGCCATTTTTTTAGTTGACCGAAAATTTTTTATGATTTTAACGGGAGATTTATGGAACATTTAGTTTTCTAAACATGACCTAAATCAGATGAATAATTTTGGAAAATACCAATTTTCAGGGATATGTAAAGTTTCTTTTCATTGATGTAATTCATGATAGGAGAACCATGCACTTTTGTAACAGGTGTTTGGATTGAGTTAACTAGGACTGCATTTTAATCTCGTCAATTTTATTAATACATATATTTATTTTTATTTATTTTTTTTAATTGACATTGAGATGAGAGTCGTTGCATGAGATAGAAAGTCATGAACCACATCTACCGTATTATCTGGAATGAAACTTTAGGGGCATGGGTTGCAGTTGCAGAGAATGTAAAAAGAAAAGGGAAAAGATCATCAGTAAAATTAGCTGCTCTTTCCGTTACAACACTCATCAGTTTGCTACATATTCCCGCATTCGCTAAAAATGAACTTTGTATGCCAGATGAGGGTTGTAAGTCATTTACCAATTTATTTGATTCTGTTGTATTAAAACAAAGCCATGAACAAGCATATACCGATCAAGTAATCTCGATTACAGCAAGAGCTAATGATGGTAGTAATGGCCGTACAGGTGCATTATTTGTTAAGCCCAAAGCGGGTAAACCAGGTGGGGATGTTGGTACGAGCTGGGAATATAGCTATGTTGTGAACTCTGATATATCTGAAACAAACGGCTTAGATCCAATTGTTGTCATTTACCATAATGATGGGGCGTTTAATGGTGGAGGTGTGCCAAGCGGTGAATATATGCAGGCTACATTCACTCCACATGATGTAGATGGAAATGACATTTTTTTAGATGAAGTCAATCCTAGGTATCAGGTCAATACCGTTAACTATTCATCGAGTGGTGTGGCTTCAGCAATAAACACAACTACGGTAAATGTCACTTTAGAATTCAATGTCGATTCAAATACTGGTCAAGAAACATATCTAAAAAGTGTTCAAATTCCGCATTATGATTTGAATATAGATTTAGAAGATAGAGACCAGACCAGTACATCAGGTCAACCTCTTAATGCTGAACTGAACTATTCCGTTCATGGGGAAAATCAGACGCTCAACTTTACTAAAACAGCGACCGCTGTGGAATTAAGCAGTCGCGGTGGTGATGGCGGAAATGGCGGGCAATATATTTTAGGTGGAAAAGGAAAACCGGGCGGTGTAGGTGGGGATGCTTCAAATTCGGTTCTAAACTTACATGATCTAGACATTGCTATTGTTGCGTCAACGCGAGCAACAGGGGTAGGTAAAGGCAGTACCGGCGTCTTAGTGAAGTCTCAGGGCGGTGATGGTGGTGATGGTGGTGGTTCTTATACGATTGACGCTGGGGGCGGAAAAGGGAATGTAGGCGGAGAAGGCAAAAAAGCATCTGCAAATATATTCAATACTCACATCATGATTAATGATGATTATTCATCAGGCGTGGTTGCGATCAGTGCAGCGGGTGATGGTGGTAATGGTGGTAAAGCTGGAGGTATTGTCTCATCTGGTGGTAAAGGAAATAACGCTGGACAAGCTGGCGAAGTTGAAATTTATACAGATAGCCAAAGCCGAATAGAAATTATTGGATCACATGGTAATGGTCTTTTAGCACAATCGGTGGGGGGAGCAGGCGGTTCCTCCGGTGCCAGTATCGGTATTGTATCGATGGGTGGGCAAGGCGGTCATGGTGGAAATGCCAATAATGTAAAAATTATAAATGAAGCTGAGATAGTAATTAAAGGAACACAATCCAATGCGATTACTGCGCAATCGGTTGGCGGTGGTGGTGGTAATGGCGGTAGTGGATTTGGACTGGTTACACTAGGCTCTATGAATGGTGCAGGTGGTGATAGTTCAATTGTTGATGTCACGAATAGTAATCAACTGACAGTTGAGGGACAGTCATCACACGGTATTGTTGCCCAATCTATTGGTGGTGGTGGTGGTAATACTGGTTTAACTGCTGGCATGGTGGCATTGGGTGGAAAGCAGACAGAAAGTAGTGCTGGTGGCGGTAATGCAGGTGTAGTTAGAGTAAATAATACCACTGGTGGAGATATTGCAACCCTCGGTGATGCAGCGCATGCAATCATAGCGCAATCGATTGGCGGTGGTGGTGGTAATGCAGGGTTAAGTGTCGGTTGGGTTTCTTTCGGGGCAAATGGTGGTGCAGGTGGTCACGGTACTGCGGTTACTGTCAATAATAATGCAAATATAACAACAAATTATTTATCTACAGCAAATAATGATAGTGAACGACAAATAGAAAAAGCACAGCAAGTTGGTTCCATTGGTATCTTGGCCCAATCGATCGGCGGTGGTGGTGGTAATGGTGGTAATTCAGTTGCAACGGGGGCTTTTGTCAGTTTAGCGCTGGGCGGCAAAGGTGGAGCTGGAGGCGACTCGGGTAATGTCCAGGTTCGTCATGGTGGTACTGATGGTTCTGAGCCGAGGATTTCAACAAAAGCAAATCAATCCAATGCAATTAAAGCACAGTCGATTGGAGGTGGTGGTGGTAATGCGGGTTATGCAGTATCTAATAGTGTTGGCGGCGGATTTAGCTTTAGCTTAGCGATGGCTAAAGATGGTGGTGCTGGAGGTACATCTGGTGATGTGCGGATTGATACTTTAAGTGGGGAGCTTCTTACTCAAGGAGATCGTTCAGCTGCTATTGTTGCACAGTCCATTGGCGGTGCAGGTGGTGATGGTGGTGTTGCTGGAGCTGGCAGTGTATCAGTTGGTTTTAGCCTGGGCTTAAGCTTGGGTGGAGAAGGTGGACATGGAGGTACAGCGGGAACTGTCGAAGTCAACAATAATAGCTTAATCCATACCCAAGGAGCTGATTCGTCAGCTATTGTTGCGCAGTCGATCGGTGGTGATGGCGGTGCAGGAGGAGCCGTATATAGCTTCTCAGGAGGAATGTACGCTGGCGCAGTTGGACTGGGGGGTACAGGTGGTGCCGGAGGTGTTAGTAATTCTGTTACCGTCATCAATAGCGCGGATATTATGACTCAAGGAGCGAGTTCATCTGCCATTTTAAGTCAGTCTATTGGGGGCAGCGGTGGTAATGCAGGAACAGCAATTACTGGTGCATTGGGTAACATAAGCGCCGGACTTTCTTTAGGTGGTCAATCTCGTGCAGGGGGTACTGCAAAACTTTCTAAAATACATTCACTTGCAGAAAGAATAATAACAAAAGGTGATAACGCCACGGCAATTATTGCCCAATCTATCGGTGGAGATGGGGGTAATGGCGGCAATGCAATTGGTGTGTCTGGCTCAGCCTTGGCAGGAGCTGGTATTGGCGTTGGCGGTACAGGGGGGACTGGTGGAAAAGCTGGTGCTGTCGAAGTGGTTATTGGTGATGAAACCACTGCATTGGAAGGCGTGGTTATAACACAAGGTCTTAACTCGGGTGCAGTTTTGGCGCAGTCTATCGGTGGTTCTGGAGGTAATGGCGGATATGCTATTGGAGCTGCTGCCAATGTAAATGTCGCTGGTGGTTTGAGTGCAGGTGTTGCACTTGGTGGGACTGGTGGCAAGGGAGGTTCAGCCGAAGCTGTGACCTTAACCTCACATCATGCAATATTTACAGAAGGTGAAAATTCAACTGGATTGACGGCTCAATCTATGGGGGGCGATGGTGGTAATGGTGGCATGGCATTGGGTATCGCTGCGACTGGGTCATTGGCTGGTATTGTAAATGCAGGCGGTCTCCCATCTGTAGCTTTAAGTGCGGCAGTTGGGGGTAAAGGTGGTAGTGGAGGCATTGCAAAATCTGTAGAGCTGACCAGCCATAATGTTATTGGCACAAAAGGTAATAACTCCAATGCCATACTTGCTCAATCACTTGGTGGTGGCGGTGGTAGTGGTGGTTTTTCAGGTGCATTTAGCCTAAGCGCATCAAAAGTAGGTGCTATTGCAGCCAGTGTCGCTGTAGGCGGAACTGGCGGTGATGGTGGTCAGGCAGGCACAGTGAATGTCGATTCTTTTGCTGATATGGCGACTGAGGGCCACAATTCATCCGCTATCTATGCACAGTCAATCGGTGGTACAGGTGGTAAAGGTGGAATGTCTTTGGCAGTTTCTGCCGCAGCGGGCTCATCTGCTGCATTGAGCTTAGGTGCAAGTGTTGGTGGAGATGGGGGAAATGGTGGTACAGCGAAAAGTGTTGAAGTAAATAGCCAGAGCAATATCAATACGGCTGGTGATTTTTCACATGCGATTCTTGCACAGTCAATTAATGGTAATGGCGGTAGCGGTGGTAACGCCATAAATGCATCTGTGTCTTTATCCAATGGTCCTGCTACAACTGCATCAGTTTCTATTGGTGGAGAAGGTGGCGGCGTGGCTACCTTTAAAGATAAAGATGGTAATGATCTGAAAGATCAGTATGGCCGTTTAAATGTAAATGGGACTTATCGAAACTTAAGTGGTAAAAAGGTCGACGAAGAAGGGCGTTTACTTGATAGTGCAGGAAAGATTGTTAATAGTGAGGGGTATCGTGTTACTGCTCATGGTCATTTCATCTTAGATGATAACAAAATTGTAGATGCCGAAGGGCGTGAGCGAGATCAGAATGGTAACTATCTAGTTGATGGAAAGCGGTATAACGATCAAGGTTATGAGGTGACATCAGAAGGTTACATTGTTACAGCTCAGGGTAATGTGAATGAGGTCGGTAACAAGGTTAAAGCTGATGGAACAGAAGAAATAGATAGTCAAAAAAATGTTATTCACATTGATCAGAGCCAATGGGGAAGTATTGATCTCTCAAATATTCCTCAAATGAGTGATTTTGAAGCTAAACGAGTTTTGACAACTGTAGATCAATACAACGGGGACTGGAAAAACTATTTAGCGGCCATTTTGACTGAAAAACTAGAGCGAGAGCGCAATCTCAATCATGTCACTGTGAACGTTGGAAAACAATTCACCCATACTGATGACATTAAAGTGATTCAAACCTCGGGAATGAATGCTGATGCCATTGTTGCCCAGTCTATAGGTGGTAATGGTGGCACAGGTGGTCTTAGCATTAATGGCACATTAAGTTCAGGCCGGTCTGCAACCAACTTGGCTGTTGCCGTTGGTGGTGGCGGTGGTGATGGTGGTGTAGCTGGGGATGTCTTGGTTAATAATCAGAACACTCTGATTGAAACGACGGGTAAAAACTCAAGTGCTATTCTCGCGGAATCGATTGGTGGTAATGGCGGTAAAGGTGGTACGTCCATTTCTGCGAGTTTAACCAATGCCAAAGTACAAGCAGCTTCACTTACTGCAAGTGTTGGAGGTGGGGGTGGTATAGGTAATGAGGCGGGTGATGTAACTGTTATTTCGAATAATCAGGCTTCATTAAAAGATGCTGAAACCTTAGAAGATATTGCAACCATTTCGACCCTAGGGGATCTGTCTCATGGTATTGCGGCTAAGTCCATTGGCGGTGGCGGTGGTCAAGGCGGATTTGCGGGGAACTTTAGCTTAAATTATGGCAATAATAAAGGTATGCCAGGTACGCCTCAGCCTCAAAGTAGTTCATTATCTGCAAGTGTAACGATTGGTGGCGGTGGTGGTACAGGCAACCGTGCGGGTGATGTTTATGTGGATAGCACAGACAATATTGTCACCAAAGGTATAAATGCGATAGGTATTAAGGCTGAATCCATTGGTGGAGGTGGTGGTAGTGGCGGTAAAGCACTCGATGTAAATATCAATGCCACCGAAGGAACAGGAATTGATTTAGGCGTTACACTGGGCGGAAAAGGTGGTTCAGGGAGTTTAGCGGGCCAA
Source organism: Acinetobacter sp. CIP 101934 (assembly GCF_000369585.1). Lineage (NCBI taxonomy): Bacteria > Pseudomonadati > Pseudomonadota > Gammaproteobacteria > Moraxellales > Moraxellaceae > Acinetobacter > Acinetobacter sp. CIP 101934. Next base: position 1,140,959 of record NZ_KB850094.1, read on the forward strand.
GTTCAGGTTGATTCAGAAGGTTTAATTATTACAGAAGGAGATTATTCGCATGCAGTATATGCGAAATCTCTAGGCGGTGGCGGTGGTGATGGTGGTTTTGCTGTAACAGGATCGCTGTCTAGTAATGTTGCAACATTTCAAGCAAATGCGAGTGTAGGTGGTTTCGGGGGTAATGGAAACAGCGCTGATTTGGTGACTGTGAACCGCATGGGCGATATTTATACGCATGGTACAGAGGCGGTGGGTATTTTTGCACAGTCTATTGGAGGTGGCGGTGGTGATGGCGGTATGGCAATCACTGCAAATTTAGCTAAAGCTGACTCCTACCAACTTGGTTTTACTTTGGGTGGGGCTGGTGGTGATGGACATGCTGGTAGCAAGGTCAACATAGATAATGTTGGAACCATTCTGACAAAAGGCTTTAAATCACAAGCAATTAAGGCACAGTCGATTGGTGGTGGCGGTGGTAATGGTGGTACTTCAGCTGCATTTGATGCCAAAGGCATTAATATAAAAAGTAATTTTGTTATTACAGCTGCAGTAGGTGGTTGGGGCGGTGATGGAGGCTTCTCCGATAAAGTCACAGTGAAGAATGATGGGCTGTTGATAACACGAGGTAATAGCGCTCAAGCCATCTTAGCGCAGTCGATTGGCGGCGGTGGTGGTGATGGTGGTAATGCCTATTCAGGTACCTTAATGGCACCATCTGTAGGACCTCAAGGGAAAACAACGTCATTTACTTTTGCACTAGGTGGTTTCGCTGGTGAAGGGAATAAATCAGGCGAAGTGGATGTTCAGCATACGGGCGATATCTATACCGAAGGTGATCGTTCAAGCGCAGTACAAGCACAATCCATTGGAGGTGGTGGGGGTAATGGTGGTAATGCCTCAACACTCGCAGTGAATATGCAATGCGATGAAGTATGTGCGGATCAACTAAAAAATGAAAACTTATCTTCACCTCCATCAACATCGATTTCTACCAGTATTGGTGGCTTAGGGGGGATTGGAAATGACGCTAATACTGTTACCGTCAATACCAAAGGCTTAATTCAAACTCAAGGAAATAGTTCGAACGGGATCTACGCACAATCCATTGGAGGTGGTGGGGGCGACGGTGGTAGCACATTTGCGAACTCTACGACAATCACTGGTGCCCAAAAGGCAGGTTCATCTAATTTTTCTGTAGGAATTGGCGGTTATTATGGTTCAGGTGGTCATGGTGGGGATGTGAGTGTCACACATGCCAATTCAATCATGACCAATGGCTATAATTCAAAAGGTATTTTAGCTGAATCTATTGGCGGCGGCGGTGGCAATGGTGGTGATACTTCGGGTTCCAAAATTGGTGTCGGTGGTGGAGCATTCCAAGATGAGATGAGTCACTTGCTCGACAAACTCAAAGAATCATTATCTAACTTAGGTGCAGATGAACTTGCAAAAATTTTGCCCCGTTTAACAGATGGTGCTGCTGGTGATGGTGGTGATGTCATCGTAAATACTCGACTCGATGCGGAAGCTGAAGAAATTGAATTCACTCGAGCGGATCAGACTACATTTACGCTCAAGAATTTCATCATGACTCAAGGTCAATTCTCCGACGCGATCTTTGCTCAATCAGTTGGTGGTGGCGGTGGTATAGGTGGTACTGTCGAAGGGGGGACACCTGAAATTGCTTTCGAAATTGAGGTCAATTTACCTACTGGTGAAAAAGATGAGCACGGTAATGATATATATGCTCCGAAGACAGTTAAACAGACTATTAAGAAAGCAGATGGAGGTTTATTCGCACTCGGTGGCGATGGCGGTGCGGGTGGTGATGGCGGTGTTGTAACTGTCAATAACGAACTCGATTTATATACTGCGAACAAATCCTCACGTGGTATTTTTGCCCAATCCGTTGGTGGTGGTGGTGGTGCAGGTGGAGATTCAGATGGAAAATCAACCATCGGCATTGGTGGTTCAGGATCCATGGCGGGTAAAGGTGGTGAGGTTTCTGTTAATAACCAAGGCTCTATTTATACACAAAGCACAATGTCAGAAGGTATATTGGCGCAGTCCATTGGAGGCGGTGGTGGTGCTGGTGGCAGTGTGGAACAGGCAACCATTGCATTAGGTGGCGGAACACTCACGACTTTACTAAATGGTTTTGGAGCTAATTTACCTGTTAATAATGGGCAAGACGGCGGGTTAGTGAAAGTTCTGAGTGGAAGTAAAGCTAAACTGACTACGATTGCAACTCAAGGAAATCTCTCATCAGCAATACTTGCACAGTCTATTGGTGGTGGCGGTGGTGTAGGTGGTCATGCTAGCGGAACTGTAGCTGTTGGTGGAGCGGGAGCCGCAGGTGGTGATGGCGGTGTTGTATCCATTGATAACTTCTCAAATCTACAGACTTTAGGAGATGACTCATCCGCAATTTTAGCTCAATCCATTGGCGGTGGTGGTGGTGTTGGCGGAAACAGTGATGGTGGCAATAAAAACAACGAAACCAAGAGTGCAATGTTATCTGTAGGGGGGAACGGTTCTGCAGGTGGTAATGGTAACGATTTAACTGTAAAACATGATGCCCAAATCCAAACCTTAGGCAATAACTCTAAAGGTATATTGCTGCAATCCATTGGTGGTGGTGGTGGTGTTGCAGGTAGTACCAAAGGTTTCTCAACGGATGAAATTCGCGATGAAATTGAATCCATAGGTTTAGGAAGCGGTGTCAATAAAATATTAATGAAGCCATTAGACCTTGCAGATACTGTGATTGAAAAGGTGTCTGGTTGGGTGACGCCGTATATTAAAGAATATTTAATGTCAGGATCTGTTAAAGGTGGTGATGCAGGAACAGTCAGATTAAGCCTTGGTCCGGATAGTGCCGTTCAGACATCAGGTCATGCTTCAGAGGCTATAGTTGCACAGTCTATTGCTGGCGGTGGTGGTTCGACGGGTAGTACAGCTGGCCTACTTGTCGCTGGTGCATCAGCTGGTGCGAACGGTATCTCTGGTGCTGTACAAGTTGATCATGCAGGTGAAGCTTTTACCTTTGGACAAAATTCAAGTGTGATCGTTGCACAATCGATTGGCGGCGGTGGGGGACTAAGCAGTGGCATTGATCAAATCAGTCAATTTGCCCAGTTAGGTGCAGAAGGCGCTACAGGCTTAGCCAATACAGTGAGTGTTAGTAACTCGGGTGTTTTATTTACCAAAGATAAATTATCTCAAGGGATTATTGCTCAATCTATCTCTGGGGGTGGTGGGGCTACAGCACTCAGCCATCAGTTGGTTTTGGGTGGAGCAGATAATGCTGACAGTCATGCAGAAGATGTTACCGTAAGTAATAATGGATATATTGAAACAACCACAGATGGTTCGTCTGCAATTGTTGCGCAATCCATTGGTGGTGGTGGCGGTTTTGCTGCGGGTGTCGTCAATGGTAATGTAAGCGCTGGCAATGGTATGGGAGACGGTGCTGACGTAAGCGTGACTAATGGAACCTTATCGACAAGAAAACTTGCAGCATCTGGTACTGATACCACTCCATCTAAAGGGATTACCACATTCGGTAATTATGCCCACGGTATTATTGCTCAATCCATTTCAAATGGTGGGGGGTATAGCAATAACGTTGATGCTTCAGGTAATGTTACTGGTTACCAGACAGTTGCTCAGAGTGCATTAGTGAGCGGTAATGCAGGTAATGTGAATGTGGATCAGCATGACAATATCTATACGACAGGGGTTGGCTCTGTAGGGATTTTGGCACAAAGTACAGGCTTTAATGCGGGCACGATTATCATTAACAACACTGCAGATGCACTGATTCGTGGTGGATCAGCAGAGGGTGCTGCGATTCGTCTGATTGATGGACGTGACAACGCTATTCATAACGCAGGTATCTTGACCGGATCCGCATCTGATAACGTCTTTGGTCAATATTTATCAGGTCAACATGATTTGATTGATATTGGTCTGTTAAATGCAAATGCCGTATTGGCCGGTAATGCCGAAGACACGATTAACAACACTGGTTTTATCACAGGAAATCTGGATTTAGGTTCAGGTACAAATGCATTGAATAATAGAGGTGATGGCTGGATTATTTCAGGTCAATCACAAGTGATTAATGGGGTGGCCCGTAATGAAGCGAACTGGGCGGTATCGGGGGTAAATCTGGTTGGTCAAACTGACTTGATTGGGGACTTCAGTCAGGAGCAATCGGGAACTTTATTCTGGGACTGGAACTTTAAATCTGCAGCATCTTCAGCCGGTATAAATGCCCGAGCTTTGGCTGCGGCAACACCAAATTACGATGTCTTAAATGTTAGTGGTAATGCAGTGGTCGATGGCGTGCTATCTATTAATATTATGGATTCAGGCTATGTTAAACCTGGTGATTTTGCACTTAATTTTATCAATGCGAATGCAGTTGATATCAGTGCTTTAAAACTAGATGCAGTTGCTTCTGCTATTGCGACCTATAATCGCAGCTTGATAAATGGTAACGGTGCGATTGTTTCAAATATTAATTTTGCACCTACTGGCTTAAGTCAAAATGCTGCAAGTTTGGGTGAAGTGATTAATCAAATCCAGTTAGCAGAAATTGCAACATTTAGACCTGTTGCAGCACCACTATTCTACCGACCTGATTTAGAGGCTTTACAGGAAACGTATAATCTATTGAGTGGTGAAGGGAGTGTGGCTAGCCAACAATTGTACTTCACCCAAAATGCAGGTGTGATGTCAGACCTTTCGATGCATATCGATTTTTGGCGTTCGAAATCGGCACATGCCCAAAATAATGGATTTGCTACAGTAAGTTGTTCAGCTGAAAATGAAGCCGGTTCTGCACGTACAGATGTGAAAAACTGTCTGGAAGATAATAAATGGAGCTTATGGATCGCAGGTCACAATGGCGAGCAGGAGCAACGTGGCAAAACATCTTCAGGCATGGCAAATGTCAATAGCGACAGTTATCGTACCATGGTCGGACTGGACTATGCGCTATCGCCAAATACGCTGGTTGGTGTGGCATATAGCAATGGCAAGACCCAGTATGAAGTTCAGGACCGTTTGACTACAGGTTTAATGGACTTTGAAGGAGTGAATATATTTGCTTCACATCGTATTCAGGACGCATACGTAAAAGCTTTGATTGGATATGACCAAGTTTCAACCGAAGTAAATCGTTATGCATTCATTGATCCTGCTCTAGATCCAATAGTTCAGGTGGCAGGTGTTGAAAATAATCTGACTGGTGAAGCTAAGGCAGATGCCTACAGTCTGCGTTTAGAGACGGGGCGTCTGTTTGAATTAGATGCTGTAAATGTGACCCCGTTTATCGGAGCGCAGTATAGCCAACTAGATACAAAAGCATTCCGCGAATCGGCGTTAGAAAGTACAGATCCATTGGCTTTACAGTATGAAAAAACGAGTGTCTATAGTGCGCCGTTATTCATCGGTGCGCAGTTTGACAAAAACTTTGTCTTTAGCGAAGGCGTGATTCAGCCATATGCCCGTTTTGCATTCAGCCATGAGTTGTCTAGCAAACGAGAAATGGATGCAAGTTTTGTTTCTGCACCAGGTTATGTCTTTAGGACACAAGGTGGTGAACCACAACGTAATAGTTTTGATATGAATGTGGGCTTTAAAATGACCTCGATTACCAATCTGTCAATTTTTGGTCAGTACTATGGAAAGTACGCTTCATCAAGTTCGAGTGATCAAGGCGGAAGTATCGGTTTAGAGCTGAACTGGTAATAGATGAGTTAATAAAAAACCGGCTTAGGCCGGTTTTTTATTAAAGATAAACCTTTAAAATATCAATAAATTACTGGGATATTTTTTATAGATTTTTCATAAAAATTTATAAATTTTCTGAGTATTTACCCATTAAATAAAGAACTTTTAATGACGACAATATTATTGTTTGACTTCAATTTTCACTAATGCCAAAGCAATCCTGTCCACATGCTGATAAGCCGGTTGTTCTAATTCTTCTCCAAAGATGTCCGGATCAATCTCTTCATAAGACCAGCTGATATTTTTATACTGCTTCATTAAGTTTTCTAAATGCGCTAAAAAACGATTGCCATCCTGAGTGACGGTAACGCCTGTATATAAGAATATACATCCCCGTGGATAAAGATGCTGGATACCTTCTTTAATGATGCGAAAAGAGAGAGCATTGCCATCTAGCTCATCACCGCCATGCCGGTATTGACGTTGATACGGGTCGATTAAATAGGGGGGATTGGCAAAAAACAGGTCAAACTGACCTTGCAGATTTGCAAATAAATCACTCTGTACCGGATGGATTTTTTTTAAACCAGCAAAGTCGATATTCATTTGACTATATAACAGGGCTTTCGGATTAAGATCCGCGACAATCAGCTCATCATAATCTGGAAAATATTTTGCGATACTGACGGCAGCTGCCGAAGTACCACAACATAGTTCAACTGCGCGTTTCAATGGATCAGATCGGCTCGCTAAATGTTGCTTCAAGTGATAGGCAAAACGATAAGTATCTGGGCCAAAAAATACTGCATCTTGTTCTATGGTCGGAAAGGCAGAGTGAATAAATAACGCATTGTTGAGAGAAGCTACCCGTACCTGACTTAAATATAAGTTTTCCTGAAATTTAAGAAGCTGATGTTCTTCAAGTATGGAAAAAAGCGCAGGATCAAGATCTGTTTTTTTAAATCCAAGATTCCAGCCAAATATATCCTTGAGCGTAATTTCTTTATTTAAATCATTTTGTTTACGATCCAGAATCCGTTGATGAGAAAGTGGGGTAATTGCAGTAAATTGATAGTCTTGCTGTTTTAAGAAATTCAATAAATAAAGTAAGGCCTGCTGTTGGCTGGTTTTTATATCTAAGATCTGGTTCATAAGGATTTTCTCTTCTGATTCTTAGAAAATATCAAGTAATCATTCTGTTGTGCTCATAATAAAAAATGACTCGAAGGATAGCCATAAGAATTGGTTAAGTTTCTTCGTACGTTATAAATAGACGGTTGTTTAAAATGAATAAGCTTAATCATCGCTGAAAATGGGAAACTCTTAGGTAAAGAAGTGCTGTGGATTGGTATTATTTATTTTTATCTGCAAGCTTGCATAGAGAGAAATAAGTTCACGATATAAAAAATAAAGGCTATCCACCTTGCAGATGAGATGAATAGCCTTTTAGAACTAAAATTGATAAAAATCTTAGTCTTTGACTTCCGGCAAATCAAACCAGATTACTTGAGCATCATCCAGAGCTCTCATATCTACTTCATCCAGGAAAGCGATTGCATCACCTGCATTTAAGGTGTATTCGGCAATCTGTACTGCACCTGAAATCACATGCACATAGTTAATATGCTGAGTGGCTTTGATTGCTAAAGCCTGATCTTTTTTGATCACTGCGGTTTTCACTTCAGCATTCTGACGAATATGCATCGGTGCGTTGTCAGTTGGTCCACAAATGAGATGCCACTGGTTAGGTTGTTCACGTGGATCCAGCTTAATTTGCTGATAGTTCGGTTGTGCATCATGTTCGTTTGGAATGATCCAGATTTGTAGCAAATGGACCTGTTCATCACCCTGGTTCATTTCACTATGGCGAACACCTGTACCGGCACTCATCAGTTGCCACTCACCCGCAGAAATCCCTCCGTGATTGCCCATGCTGTCCTGATGGGTAATCGTACCTTTAAGTACACAGGTCAGGATTTCCATATTGTCATGCGGATGTTGACCAAAGCCTTGGTGACCATCGATCAAGTCATCATTAATCACACGCAGTGCGCTGATACCCATATATTTAGGGTTATACCAGTTACCAAATGAAAAGCTGTGTTTGGATTCTAGCCAGCCCATTTTGACATGACCACGGTTTTCGCTTTTATGCAGGAAAGCATCCATTTTTCATCTCATCTATTTTTTTAACATGATCCTATCTTAGCGTTGTATTTATTTTATAAAAAGCCTATCCATGCGACAGATCATTGCAGTTTTGCAACGATCTGAATTTTATTGAAGCATAAAAAAGCCCACTCGAAAGCGGGCATTTTTTATATAGAACTGATTATTCCAGGAAGCGGACAGTTACACCTGACTTCACTTTACGGCCAAGATCATTGGCATCCCAGTTGGTCAAACGGATACAACCGTGTGAATAAGACTTGGAAATCATCGATGGATTTGGCGTACCATGAATACCAAATGATTTCTTGCTCAGACCAATCCAGATATTACCGACTGGACCATTCGGGCCAGGTGGTAAGGAAAGCGGTTTGGTATTATTACCTTGAACAAAGTTAGAAGGTGAATAGCTATAATACGGGTTACGCGCCACACCTGTTACTTTATAAGTACCTGTTGGAGAAGGCGTACTGGTATTACCAATACTTGCCGGGAAAGAGGCAATCATTTTATTTTTGCTGTTAAACAGATACAGCTGTTTGGCACCTTTGTGCGCTACAATCAAATGAATGTCTTCTGGCAGGTTGTTACGGACATTGGCAACCAAAAGTTTTTGGCCTGCTTTGCTGAAATTTGCTCCCGAATTGAGCTGTTTCAAGAATGCTTCATCCATGTGGAATTTTTCAGCAAGCATTTCCGACATGCTGGTGTAGTACAGACCAGGCATTTTAGCCTGTAGCGCATAATCAGATGGAATTGATTTTGCCAAAGGTACTTTCAGATCTTCTGCTGAAATGGTGTATTCGACAAATGCAGGCTTAGATGCTTGCAACTCTATCAGCTTATCCCAGGTTTCTTTGGTCAATGTACCGGTCGGCTTGATACCATTCATTTGCTGGAAAGAAGCCAGTGCTTTCAGGGTATTTTTACCACTGGTTCCATCAATTGCACCTGGCGAAGCATGAGCATTGTTCAACATGACATGTGCACGTGCGTATACAGGGAACTGACCTTTACCGATGTCTTCATACCATTCAGCATTATTCAGACCATCTAGCGTCCAAGAGGCTTTATTGGCATGAGCAGAAGTGCTTTTAGCGGCTGCTGTTGGGGCAGCACCGATATCCGCATTTTGATCTTCAGCTGCCTGCAGTCCATCCAGGGTCTCAGAAGCCTGAGTAAGATCGCTTTGTTCCTGAGCTGAAATAGGAGTATCTGTAGATTTGGCTGCTGATGCTTCTGTAGCAAGCGGATCGATCGGGTCTTGAACCGTAACATCGCTCGCTACTTTTTTGGGATTTAATGGCTGTTCAGTAGCAGAAGCAGCGAAGGCAGTACCTGCAATAATGCAACTTAAACTCATTGCGAGCATTGTGCGAACGAACATGTAATTCAACCTAATTATTCATAAACTATTTAAATAACGTAATAAGTATTACAGAAAAACTATGGAGATGCAGTAGTTGTTTTGTGACACCCTTAATTCTTCACTTATGATGATCGATTTTTAAAGTAATGTGAAGTTATTAAAAATGGAGGCTTTTTGCTATGATGTCTTGAATGTCAAAGATTGATGGTAATGTGAATGACGACCTTAAAAAATGATCGTTTTCTGCGTGCATTGTTGCGTGAACCTGTAGATACCACACCCGTATGGATGATGCGCCAGGCAGGCCGTTATTTACCAGAATACCGTGAAACACGCGCTAAGGCAGGGGATTTCCTGTCTCTTTGCAAGAATACCGAATTTGCCTGTGAAGTGACCTTGCAGCCGCTGCGCCGTTATGAACTTGATGCAGCCATTCTATTTTCGGACATTTTGACTGTGCCGGATGCATTAGGTCTGGGTCTGTATTTTGAAGCCGGTGAAGGTCCTAAGTTTCATAAAACCGTACGTACCGAGCAGGATGTAGCGAATCTGCCAGCATTTAATGCCAAAGCAGATCTAGACTATGTCATGAATGCGGTTACTACGATCCGTTCAGCATTAGGTGGACAAGTTCCCTTAATTGGCTTCTCGGGCAGTCCATGGACACTGGCGACTTATATGGTTGAAGGTGGTTCCAGCAAGGATTTCCGCTTTACCAAACAAATGATGTATGCACAGCCTGAAGTGCTGCATGCATTACTTACACGTCTGGCAGATGCAGTAACGGATTACCTGAATGCCCAGATTGATGCAGGTGCTCAGGCGGTGCAGATTTTTGATAGTTGGGGTGGTGCACTAGCGCATCGTGAATATATCGAATTTTCACTTAATTATATGCAGAAAATTGTCGCAGGTTTGCAGCGTGAAAAAGAAGGCCGCAAGATCCCTGTGATCCTTTTCACCAAAGGTGGTGGCCAGTGGCTTGAGCCAATGGTAGCAACAGGTGCAGATGCTTTTGGACTGGACTGGACTACGCCGTTGAATGTTGCCCGTCAGACTGTTGCTGGTCGTGCAGCATTACAAGGCAACCTTGATCCTGCAACCTTATATGGTTCTCCAGACGCAATTGCTAAAGCTACCCGGCTGATGTTGGATGATGCCTATGCCAATGGTGAAAAGACCGGTTATGTGGCAAATCTTGGACATGGCATTACACAATGGGTAGATCCAGCCCATCCTAAAGCGTTTATTGATACCGTGCATGAGTACAGCGCTAAATATCTTTAGGATGTAAACCTTGATCGACCTACTCAAATCAGGGGTTGAATTTTCTTATAAGGCAGCATCGGCTGCCTTATTTGGGATCTTACTCCTGCTGGCTTTTGCTTTTAGTGCTTCAATGGGGAGTGAACTGTTTTACGGCTTCTACCGTTATGACTATCTTCTATTTTATGCTCTGGTGATTCAGGTCATTCTATTGTATGCCAAATTAGAATCCTGGGCAGAAGCCAGAGTCATTGCGCTATTTCATATTCTAGCGATGGTGATGGAAATTTTTCTGACTCATCCAGCGATTGCTTCCTGGCATTATCCACAACCCGCCATTTTCAAGATCTTAACCGTCCCGTTGTTTGCAGGCTTTATGTATTCAGCTGTAGGCAGTTTTTTTGCGCGTTCATTACGTCTGTTTCAGGTCTCTTTTAATCACTTGCCTGGTTTTGCCAATATGATGGCACTGGCCGTGTTGTCCTATATTAACTTCATGAGCAAGTTCTTTATTCCAGACTATCGTATTCTTCTTTTTATCTGGAGCGCGCTGATCTTCTGGAAAACTCAAATCCGCTTTCAGCTGAACCGGCATTCCTTTCAGTTGCCGATGTTACCGGTCCTGGCTTTACTGGCTTTTATTATCTGGATTGCAGAGAATATCAGTACCTTTTACCAGATCTGGCTCTATCCAAGTCAGGTAGAAAAATGGCATATGGTCGGCTGGGCAAAATTAGGTTCCTGGTACTTGTTATTATTGCTCAGTCTGGTTCTGGTTATGAAGATTTTAGGGGTGCGTGATTCTAGAGGAAATTGGCAGTTGAAAGCTTCTTCATAAAATTAATGTTTTCTTTGGTTAACATGGACGTTTTTGACATTGCGTATCGATCAGCTTCCAGCTAATCTGCTTAATGTGTAATATAAATTACATAATTATATCAATAACAAAGATGCAGAGAATAACCGGAGAATAAGTATGTTGAAAAAAATTATGCTCGCAGCAGTATTAACGACTGGTTCGAGCCTGGCGATGGCTGACAATGATGTTGGTTGTGGTGTCGGTAGTCAGGTGTGGGCAGGTCAGTCAGGCATTATTCCTAAACTGCTTGCTGGTACTACAAACGTTCTGTTTACTAACCAATGGCTAGGGATTACTTTCGGTACCTTGGGTTGTAGTCAGGGAGGAACAGTCACTGCACAAGTTGTGACGTTTACCAATGAAAATGCGGAAGCATTGGCACGCGATATGGCTGTTGGTGAAGGTGAAAGCCTGAATGTACTTGCAGAATTGCTGAATATTAAATCTGAAGATAAAGCACGCTTCTTTACTTTATCCAAGCAGAATTTCTCTGAAATCTATTCAGAAGAAAATCAAAATACTTTACAGGTTTTGAGCTCATTACAAAACGTGATGGCTAAAGATGAAGTGTTAAAATCTTACATCTAACGGATCCTTAAAAAACCCTGCTACTGGCAGGGTTTTCTTATGACTATAAAAACCCAAGAATACATTGACTGAATGAAATATGCCTTTTTACTCATAGCTTTGCTATCGAGTCCCGTAAGTTTTGCTACGACCATTTCCCCAGATATTCAGCCTTATCTTGATCAGGCGGTACAGAAGCAGCTATTTAAGGCGGAAACCTGGCAGCGTTTAATGTATGCCAATAGCAAAGGTCAGAGTGAGGTCAGCTACTCTGGTTATTTTCTGGCAGAGCAGGGAGGAAGTAACCTGCAACAGGAAATGCAGCAGAATATACAGGCATTATTTTTAGCAGCTGCCCCCAACCAGTCCGTGCGCTGCAAGTTTCCCGCACGTAGTCACTGGCTCATGCAGCAGTTAAATATCTCTGAGCAGCAATTGCCTGAGCTAAGTTGCCCTGATCTTGAACGCTGGATTGGGGAGGTGAAGCCTTATAAAGCTACCCTGATTTATGCGACAGATTTTATGGGGAATCCGAGCTCAATGTTTGGGCATACTTTGCTGCGTCTGGACCCTAAAGACCAGCAGGAACTGAAGCTGATTTCTTATGCAGTCAATTATGCAGCGACCGTAGACAGTAATGATAACTGGTCCTTTGCCTGGAAAGGCCTAACCGGACAATATCCGGGTGAATATTCACTGATGCCTTATTACCGTAAGGTCAAAGAATATGGCGATTTTGAAAGCCGGGATTTATGGGAATATGAACTTAATCTGACGCCCGAAGAAACCACTTTTCTGGTACAGCATCTGTGGGAAATGCAACAGGTCAATTTCCCTTATTATTTTATTAATGATAATTGTTCATATCGTCTCTTAGGTCTGCTCGACTTAGTCCGACCTGGACTGAATCTGCAAAAACAGTTCGGTACGACCACTATTCCGGTAGAAACCCTAAAAGTTGTAGAGCAGCAGGGGCTGATTCGGGAAAAAATCTACCGACCAGCCCTCGAAACCCAGTTGCTGGCTCAATCTCGCCAGCATGGTAAAGTTCTGGCAAAAACTGCACATCAGGTCGCTTATGCAGAAACTGCTAAGATGTCTGAGATCTTGCAGAATTATCCTGCTGAAGATCAGGCCAAGATACTGGAAATGGCTTATGATCATTTATATCTGGATTTTCTGCGTCAGGAAGTAGATGAAGCATTTGCCCAACCCCGCTTTCGCAAGTTATTGGGATTAAGGAGTCAGCTGGCCATAGAGAAACAGCGTCAGCAGCCAGAAACTCCAAAAGTAGATCCGACACAAAGCCATCATGCACGTAATTTCGTATTTAAGGCTGGACAGGTACAGGATCAAACTGCGATTCAGTTAGGTTTCCGTCAGGCTTATCATGATCTGATGGATCCACAAGGCGGATTACGCACAGGCACTCAATTATTATTTCTCGATGGTGCGCTGCAATACCGTGATGATCGTATAAAACTGGAACATCTGGACCTGTTAACAGTTAATTCTTATAACCCGATTCATGCATTTAAGGTTCCGTTGTCTTGGGGCTTTAATCTGGGCTGGAAACAGGAAGCGCTTGACCGGGAAGGAGGGTTCAGTACTGAGCAGCAGCATGGTGTAGCCAATTTTCAGGTACAGGGTGGCTATAGCTGGGCTAATGCCGAACGTGAACATCTATGTTATGTGCAATTACAAACGCATGTGCAGGCTGGTAAAGCACTTGATGATGGCTGGCGTGCAGGCCTGGGACCAACCGCAGGCTGTCAGAATATCTGGACGGACCGAATTAACAGTCTGGTACAGATAGAGCTCCCTTATTGGCATGACAGTCAGCAATGGATGCTCAACCTGAATACAGAACTGCAATATAGCCTAAATATGCAAAATGCCATTCGGATTGGATGGCAATACCAGCAGCAGGGGAGTCTGGACTGGCAGGCATTGCATTTACACTATATTCGTTATTTTTAAGTGAATTTTCGAGTAAAATCTCTAAAAGTTGCTGATTTAAATAAAAAATAGAAGTTACAAAGATATAAGGATCTTGTGGCCGATTTAGATGTCGTTTTATCAAAATTATGGATGCATGGGATAACGATAGCTTATAAATTTGATATATTGTTCACCTGATTTATTGGGGTGTTTGAGTATGGACAATGAATGTATGGATATGCTAGCGGGACAGTGGCAGCATATATGCCAAAATTATTCATCAGATGATTTAGTCCATGCCTTCCAGTTTATACAGGATAATGCCCTGATACTGGTGGAAGAGTTTTATAAAAATATGCTGGTGGAAAAAGAGTCGGCAGAGTTCTTTTCTGACGATCTGATTCAGCAGCGCCTGCGCAACACCTTGCATCAATGGCTGTTAGAAAGTTTTAGTGTGGGTATTAATAAGCACTATTTACAGGCAGTACAGAAACAGCATACCGTAGGTCATGTCCATGCCCGGGTAGGTATTCCATCCTGGCTGATTATGCGTGGTGTACGTGAAATTGAACGCAAGATATTTGAGCTGTTAGAAGAAGATGAACAGTTGCTGACGCTGACGACCTGTAGCTATCTGGTACAGGTTATGAGCTTTGCCACTGAAATCATGTGCCGTTCCTATGAGGCAAAAACTGCCAAAAATCAGGAAATAAAGCATAGTTATCGTCTGTTCTCTGCCATGCAGGATGTTGCAGTACAAAAAGATAAGCAGCGTAGTTGCTTACTCGACTGGGAAAATGAGCTGATGTACAAAGTGTTCTCAGGTCAGGAAACCTTACGTCATCCGCTACTGTCCAAATCTGAATTTGGCCTATGGTTTATTCATAAAGCCTCGTATGCATTTACCGGCTCAGATCAAGTTCAGCTAATTATTGAACGCATTCATCAGGTCGATACGCTAAATCAGATCATTTTAGAATGTCAGGACAAAACAAAAAAACTGAACCTGATTCAGCAGATTCGTGAGCTGAATCGTGAGATTCAGCATCTGATTGATCAGCTATTTCAGGTGGCAGAATATATTGAATCGGGTAATGATTCCCTGACTCAATTACTCAATCGTCGCTATCTAAATACCATTATTTCCCGCGAAATTACTTATTCACGTCAGAACCAGACACCGCTTGCCTTATTGGCGCTGGATGCCGATTTTTTTAAAACCATTAACGACAAATTTGGTCATGCGGCGGGTGATCTGGCCCTGAAATTTATTGCGGATGGATTACAGAAATACAGTCAGGGCAGTGACTATGCTTTCCGTGTGGGTGGTGAAGAATTCTTGCTATTGCTGGTCGATACCGATCAACGCCGTGCCATGAATATTGCAAAAAATATCCGTAAATTTATTGAAGAAGGCATAATCACGACTGCACAGGGTATTCAGTTCAAGTTTACCGTGAGTATTGGCTGTGTGATTTATGACGGTCATCCAGATTACCAGAAGTTCCTGGATACTGCCGATACAGCTTTATATGCAGCAAAAAATACTGGTCGTAATCGAGTGTATCTGGCAAAAAATGACCCGGATACACGAGTATTGAATACGCCATCACTGACCTAAATTATTGATGGGATTGCAGCGATTCAATCCAGTCTTTAAATTTCTGTTTTTGCTTAATGTACTCGGGATGCAGTTTGGCTTCATCCCATTTTTGTTTAAAGATACGTGCTGCGGCAGCTTTCACGGGATCTTCTCGCTGACGAGGTAATTCGTCTCTGCCGTGGGCGCCGCTCAATCCTTTTTTGTCATCTGGCACCGGACCGTCATATTTTTTACCGCCTTTATGATTGGCATAGCGGCGGGCACGGGTATAGCCCATCTGCAAGAATTTACGTGCCATATCCGCACCAATAAAATCTTCTTTTTCCAGATAATCTATAAACATGGCATAAATCTTAGTGCTGCTTGCTTGAGCCTTCTCTTCATCGGCAAAACGCCAATGTGGCAAAATTTCCGATTTATACGGTTCAACTGAAAGCACGCCCTGTTCACCACGTCCAATCCGGTACAATTCAGGCCGTTTTCTAAAATCAATTTTTTCAAAATCCAGCGAGTAATCAAAACTGGTCGAAACTGCCCGTGAGGTTTTACGGGGAACATTTTTTGAAACTTTTTTAATCGTCATATTTTCTCCTTATGTATCTATATTTCCCCTATAACCATGAATGCCTGTCTGTATTTTTGAAGTCCATGAGCTTTCTTAAAATGTATGTATTTTTTATTAAGTGCATATACACAAGCAGATCAATCTGCATAAATGCACAGATGATCAGGAATAATGTAGGATGGAAGAGTGCTAAAGCGGGTAGTGATGCTGTAATGAATTGTAGAAGTAGAATTTATTTATAGCTTTAAAAAAGAAAAACCTGCAAAAGCAGGTTTTAGGCTTCAACTACGACAAAGTACTTTTTGACTGCCTGTACCACTTCAAAAGTACCGACAAAGCCTGGCGGAATAATACCTGCATCACCTGCTTTGATTTCTACATAACTTTTTTTGTTGGCATCATGCAGGCGAACTGTACCTTCAATGACCGTAAAGAATTCCTGTTTATTCTCAGCGAACACAATATTCCATGCACCTATTTCACATTCCCAGATACCGCAATTCATATTGGGATGATCATACAAGCTTTGTGTAGAACGTTTAGGATTGCCAGTGACCAGGCGATCAGGACGGGGATAATCAATTGTGGTTTCACTCTGGGTTAAACCGTGACCTGCTAACCAAATCGATGACATAGTGAATCCTCAAGCTAAAGTTATCTGAAATTGAACAAATTAAAGCACATATAAAAAAGCCTCAACAAGTGTCGAGGCTTTTGAAATCAAAACGATTAATAAGCTTCAGGTACTGCGCTCAGGAATTCACGACGTTCTTCTTTATTGGTTTTAAAATCACCCACAAAAGAAACAGTACGTGTCGTTGATTCCTGCTTGCCCACACCACGCATCATCATGCACATATGCGCAGAATCAATCACCACAGCCACACCACGTGCGCCAGTCACTTCAGCCACTGCTTCTGCAATTTGCTGGGTCAGATTTTCCTGAATCTGTAAGCGACGTGCAAACATTTCAGTAATACGGGCAAATTTAGACAGGCCTAAAACATGGCCTTCTGGCAAATAAGCAATGTGCACACGACCATAAAATGGCAATAAATGGTGTTCACACAGCGAATAGAATTCGATATTTTTGACCAGAACCATCTCATGGTTATCAGACGGGAATACCGCATTATTGGTCACTTCTTCCAGAGTCTGGCTATAGCCGGAAGTTAAATACGAAAACGCTTTCGCAGCACGCACAGGCGTATCTTTGAGACCAGGGCGATTTAAATCTTCACCAACGGCAGTAAGAATGTTTGCGTAGGATTGCTGCATAGTCATATGACGTATTCACTTACACTGAGATAGAACAAGGACGGCATTGTAGCAGAAAACTATTACATTGCCTTAATTTGGAGTTAATTCCGATTACTGTTTGAACTTTGGATTCTTTTCCGCACGCTTGAGCAGAACCAGCACAGCGCCAGTACCGCCCTGGTTTTCAGGTGCGCTGACAAAGGCCAAAACATCACGGTGCTGACGCAGCCAGCCATTTACGTAGGTCTTTAAAATGGCTTCCGGACCTTTACCATGCACGATCTTAATCACGTTCTGGTTTTCATCTTTCGCCATCTGGATAATTTGCAATACTGCAACACGTGCTTCTTCCACGGTACAGCCGTGCAGATCGACTGCTTCATACCAGCGCAGATTGCCGGCTTTCAGATCTTCAAAGACTTTATGCTGGAGGGTCGCAATGCGATAGCTCAGCGCAGCCTGACTTCCGACTGGATTCAGCATGGCTTGGGTATCTGAAAGGGCAGTTTCATCAGTCTGCATCGGACCTTCAGCAGCAGCACGTTTGGCTAGTGTCTGTGCATCCGGTTTTTTCTTGCCGGCTTTTTCGATTTTTGCGATATTGCTATTATCGATTTTTTGTACACCCTGCATCTGTTTACGAAACAATTCCAGCTCATCAGCTTGTTCCTGTTCAGGTGTTTTCACCGCAGGTGCTTCAACTTCAACGCGTGGCTGTGGATTGCTGATCTGTTTTTTAAATTGCTTCAGCAAATTAAACTGATCTTTGGAAAGCGAAGAATCGTGTTTGCTCATAATCAAAAAACATGCAAGATGCGAAAATATTGATAAATTATAGTCCTGATTCAAGAAAATGAGAACTGCATTGCGCGCATACTGTTTAGGTATTCTGTTCAAGTGAATATTTAAATGAAATTTAAACGTGAATATACAATAAGAGCTCACGTTTATTATTTGATTTTTTAGGTCTTACTGTTCATATAAGCAGAATGTATTTGATTATATCCAGGCTGATAGGCTGAATTTTAGAGAGAGATTTCAAGCTGGGGCAGAACAGAAAAACAGATAAATTAGAAGGTCTAAAAGTTGATTCAGGGAGTGGGAAGAATCAGGGCAAAACGAATTTTGCCCTGAATTGAAAATTTTTATACAGTTTCTGGTTCACCAAACAGGTCGCGGAATGCATGATCCGGACGTGGCTGTTTCATAAAGCTTTCACCAACCAGAAAGGCATGAATATCATGTTCCTGCATCATCGCGACATCTGCAGGTGTTGCTATACCACTTTCAGTCACCAACAAGCGAGATGGATCGAGTAACTGTTTTAAACGCAGTGAGGTATTTAAATCAACATCAAAGGTCTTCAAGTTACGGTTATTTACACCCAACAGGCAGCGATCTGAAAGTTTAAGCGCACGTTCAAGTTCGGCTTCATCATGCACTTCGACTAAAATATCCAGATTATGCTCAAAAGCAGTCTTCGACATTTCTTCCAGTTGCTGATCAGACAGGCAAGCCACGATCAGCAAGATACAGTCTGCATGTAAAGCACGCGCTTCAATCACCCCATAAGGATCAATCAGGAAATCTTTACGTAGGGCTGGCAAATCACAATGCGAACGTGCAATCTGAATATTCTCATCAGCACCCTGGAAGAAATCCACATCGGTCAAGACGGACAAACATGCAGCGCCTGCATCCTGATACTGTGCGGCAATTTCCGCTGGATTAAAGTTTTCACGGATAATGCCTTTGGATGGAGACGCTTTCTTGATTTCAGCAATCACCCCCGGGTGCTTAGCCAGCAATGATTGAGCAAAGCCACGTACAGGTGTGGCAGCTTGAGCCAGCTCTTCAACATCCTTATAACTTTTTTGCTTCAGACGTGTAGCAAATTCTTCTTTTTTCCGGTCTACGATCTTACCTAGAATTGTATTTGCGATATCTACCATGATTAAAAATTCCTGCTGTCTTAGATGTCGTATTCTTTGAGCGTATTGCCAAATTCTGCCAAAATGCCCATTTTTTCTAGAGCTTGCCCCCCATAAATAATGTCATGGGCAAGAGCAACACCTTGTTTATAGCTGGTGGTTAAACCAGCTACATAGATACCTGCACCAGCATTAAGCGCCACCATATTTGCGGCTTTCTCACCAATTTCAGATTTCTTTTTGCTTAACGCGTCTTTAATCAGTTTTAAGCTGTCGGCAGCACTGTCAATGGTTAGACCTGTTAAGGTTTGAGAGGCAATATCGACCTGTTCAGGAATGATTTCCCATTCAGTGATTTCACCATTCTTGAGTTCAGCCACATAAGTTTTAGATGCTAAACTGATTTCATCTAAACCATCTTGTGAATGCACCACCATGACATGTTCAGCACCGAGTTGCTTAAGCACTTCAGCCATTGGGCGGCACAATTCATGCGAGAAGACACCAATGACAAAGCGTTTTACTCCAGCCGGATTCGTAAGCGGGCCGAGTAAGTTAAAAATACTACGGAAACCCAATTCTTTACGTGGCGTAGCGGCATATTTCATGGCTTTGTGGTGATTTGGGGCGAATAAAAACCCTACACCAATTTCACGAATGCAACGTTCACTTTGCTCAAGACTCAGATCAAGGCGAATACCTGCTTGCTCTAGGACATCGGATGAACCGGATTTACCAGATACACCACGACCGCCATGTTTAGCAACAGTTCCGCCTGCAGCCGCAATCACAAAACTTGAAGCAGTAGAGACGTTAAATAAATTCTGACCATCACCACCTGTACCGACAATGTCGACCAAATATGGCAAATCGCTGACATCAATTTTCAGTGCCAATTCACGCATTACACGTGCTGCAGCAGTAATTTCATCGATGCTTTCGCCTTTTAAGCGTAGACCCATCATCAGGGCGCCAATTTGTGCATCGGTGGCTTCACCCGACATGATGCAACGCATCACGTCTTCCATTTGTGGCTGAGTCAGGTGAATGTTTTTTGTAATATGGTTTAAAGCTTGTTGAATATTCATCATTATTTACGCATAAATTTCTAGGAAGTTTTTAAAGATTTGATGGCCATGCTGGCTTAGGATGGACTCCGGATGGAACTGCACACCTTCAACAGGTAATGTCTTATGTTTTACGCCCATGATTTCTTCCATTGAGCCATCTGCTTCATTGGTCCAGCAGGTCACTTCCAGACATTCCGGCAAGGTCGCCTGATCAATCACCAGTGAGTGATAGCGCGTCGCAGAAAATGGAGAAGGCAGGTTGCTGAAAATCCCTTTGTCACTGTGATACATGTCGGATAGACGGCCGTGCATGACACGTTTAGCGCGCACAATGTCACCGCCAAATGCCTGACCAATACTTTGATGGCCGAGACATACGCCTAATAGCGGAATCTTGCCAGAAAAGTGCTGAATCGCAGGAATAGAAATACCGGCTTCACTTGGAGAACATGGACCAGGGCCAATGACCAGATATTTAGGTTGCCATCGCTCAATATCTTCTAAAGTCACGGCATCATTACGGACTACTTTTACTTCTTGATTCAGCTCGCCAAAGTACTGGACGATGTTGTAAGTAAAGGAGTCATAGTTGTCGATCATTAAAAGCATGAGCTTAACCTATTGAAATTAATGCACTTAAATTGTGCTTGAGTAATTCAGAGCGTGCTTTATTAGCAGTTTTTTAGCTAGCTAGAAAAGCTGATTAAACTGTTGATTTCATTGTGTGAAAATAAAGCGACAATCATCATAGCAAATAATCTGAAACTACGGCGCAACAATTTGCCCAATTTTTCTGCTTAGCCAAATGAACAGGGTTGATAAGGCTCAACACACACGGGGATATAACCAAAATATAGTAAATAACTAAAAGTAAGTTAAGGTCAAAAAATATGTATACATAATTTTGATGTTTTAATTTTTTTATGAGTTGCTTTAAAAAACAACAGTTGATTAGCAGGCGGAGAAAACGGAACAGTATTCTTATCGTTTATTTATCTAAAGTGACTCAATTTGGTGAGTATTTTCTTAACCTTAGTCTTTAAGAAAAACTGAATATTCGCAGTATAATACAAAAATACCTTTTAAATCGATTAAAAACTCACCTAAGGTTTATAAAAGCTACATAAGCTCATCATTATTTACCAGAAATAACATCTATAGTGATTTTACCGCACTGTTAAGGTGCAGTGTGAAATCTAACGAAACAAAAATCACAGAGAATGCTTGAATATAGTGCATTTAATTATACAGACAGTATAATAGGCCGAAAGTATTTCTTTCAATCCACGTATTCTCATAAGGATTTCAAGATTTTAGCTATACTTTTAAAAGTTGGTACGGTAATTGCTTAATAACTACCAACTACTAACACGCACTTCGTAAGTGCAACAAAAAAACATCGGAGCAAATTGAGCATGGCGAACAAGGTCCTTCAACTCATCCAAGAAAGTGGCGCAAAATGGGTAGACTTCCGTTTTACAGACACTAAAGGTAAAGAGCAACACGTGACTTACCCAGCAGACACTATTGATGAAGATACATTTGAAGACGGTAAAATGTTCGATGGTTCTTCAATCTCTGGCTGGAAAGGTATTGAAGCGTCAGACATGATTTTACGCCCAGATGCTGAAACAGGTTTTATCGACCCGTTCTTCGCTGAGCCTACAGTTGTTGTGACTTGTGATGTCATTGAACCTTCAACTGGTCAAGGTTATGACCGTGACCCACGTTCAATCGCTCGCCGTGCAGAAGAATACCTGAAATCTACTGGTATTGGTGATACTGCATTCTTCGGTCCTGAACCAGAATTCTTCGTATTTGACGAAGTAAAATGGGAAATCGACATGTCTGGCGCTCGCCATACATTGATCGCTGAAGAGGCTGCATGGTCAACTGGTAAAGACTACGAATCAGGTAACTCTGGTCACCGTCCACGCGTTAAAGGGGGTTACTTCCCAGTTCCTCCTGTAGATTCTCACCACGATATGCGTGCAGACATGTGTGCAAAAATCGAAGAGATCATGGGCCCAGGCCGTGTAGAAGTACATCACCACGAAGTTGCATCTTGCCAGCTTGAAATCGGTGTAAGCTTCAACACAATGGTTCGTAAAGCAGACGAAGTACAACAGTTTAAATATGCTGTTTGGAACGTTGCGCACCAATACGCGAAAACTGCGACTTTCATGCCTAAACCAATGGTAGGCGACAACGGTTCTGGTATGCACGTTCACATGTCAATCTCTAAAGATGGCAAGAACCTGTTTGCTGGTGATGAATATGCAGGTCTTTCTGAAACTGCACTTTACTTCATCGGTGGTGTGATCAAACACGCGCGTTCATTGAATGCGATCACTAACCCGTCTACAAACTCATACAAGCGTCTGGTACCGCACTTCGAAGCACCAATTATGTTGGCTTACTCTGCGCGTAACCGTTCTGCTTCTATCCGTATTCCATATGTTTCTAGTCCTAAAGGCAAACGTATCGAAGCACGTTTCCCTGATCCAATGATGAACCCGTACCTAGGTTTCGCTGCATTGTTGATGGCTGGTCTTGACGGTATCCAGAACAAGATCCATCCAGGTGAAGCTGCAGACAAGAACTTGTACGATCTTCCTCCAGAAGAAGAGGCTAAAATCCCTACAGTGGCACACAGTCTTGAAATGGCTCTTGAAGCGCTTCAAGCGGACCAGGATTACCTGCTTAAAGGTGGTGTGTTCACTAAAGAAATGCTTGATGCCTATATCGAGCTTAAAACTGAAGAAGTTCGTCGTCTGAACACGACTACTCACCCAGTTGAATTTGATATGTACTACAGCCTGTAATTCTTCCAAGAATTTCACTGTAAAAAAGACCCGCCTTAGTGCGGGTTTTTTTGTATGATGCTGTTATTGATTAAAGATAAATGATTATGGCAGCACGTAAAAAACATACTGGCTTTTTTCCCTGGATTGATCCGCAAGATCACAGTAAAGGTTTTAAACTGAATTTTTCTGAAGTGACCTATATAGAAGTCGGACGTACACCTGAAGGTTATAAGCAGGTGGAATTCATTGCATTGCGAAATCCTGAATTGGCTTTGGATTATGACTATCCGCAAAGCTTTTATATCACCACAGATGGAATAATTCTGAAAAAACTGCCAAGTGGCAAATATGAAGTTATCGCCAAGACAGATAATGCCTGATCATGAAGTTGGGAATGTTGTGAGTTTAAAATTTAAGAATCAGCCTAGACAGCAGATACCAGCTGTATTTCGGGAATGGCTATATGCATCAGGATCATTGACCCAGCAACTAACTGATTTGGCAGATGGGCAATTTAGGGTGCGGCCGTTAAAAGAACATTTTCAGCGATTAAGCTTTGAAAATGCCAGTTGGATGAGGATGCCACATCAGCATACCTCTTGGGTGCGGGAAAGCTATTTATATGGTTGTGATGAACAACCTTGGGTGAAGGCTAAAAGTATTTTCCCGATTTTAAGCCTGCAAAAACGGGCACGGATTTTTCAGCATATTGGATCGAAGCCGATTGGCTGGCTGTTATTCCAGCGTACCAATCCGTATTGTGAGCGTCGTGTGATCTATCTTGAAGATGGGTGGACCCGCCAGAGCTGTTATACTTGGCATGGCTGTAAATTTATCGTACAAGAAACATTTTTACCGGCTTTCCAGCAATATATAGAAAATCAACAGGCTTAACTTGATATGGCAACTGCACAAGCAATTAGCTGGCGTGAACGTCTGAGCGCCTATTATTATCTTTGTCGTTTTGATAAGCCTATTGGCACAGAACTGGTTTTTTGGCCCACCATGTGGGCACTTTGGGTGGCTGCAAAGGGAATACCTGATCTGAGTATTCTGATGCTGATGATTCTTGGTGTCATCCTTATGCGTGCAGCAGGTTGTGCCATTAATGACTTTGCCGACCGAAAGGTGGATGCACATGTGGAGCGAACCAAAACACGTCCACTGGCAACTGGAATCATTAGTGGTAAAGAAGCAGTGATGGTGTTCCTGGTGCTGGTGGCTGCTAGTGCCTGCTTACTGTTCTTCTTACCGATTGAAACGTTCTATTGGTCATTTGGGGCTTTATTTCTAGCTTTCATTTATCCTTTTATGAAACGCTATACGCATTTACCGCAGGTATTCTTGGGTGCGGCATTTTCATGGTCCATTCCCATGGCTTATACCGCAGTAGGGCAGACTCCGGATTTAACCTGTTGGCTTTTATATTTTGGTAATCTGGCCTGGACTGTAGCTTATGACACCCAATATGCGATTACGGATCGTGAATATGATCTTAAAATTGGGGTGAAATCGACAGCTATTTTATTTGGCCAATACGATATTCAGATCATCAGTGTATTGCAGGTCATTAGTCTTGTTCTGATTGGCACAGCCTTATGGGTCGAAGGCTTACTCGTTCCATTTGGCTTGATTGGTTTAATTGCGGTAGCAATCGATTTTGCTTACCAGTGGTTAAAAACCAGAGACAAAGATCCGCAGCGCTGTTTCTGGGCTTTTCGGCATAACCGTTGGGTTGGCCTGATGATTTTCCTGGGAATCTTTGCTGCACTTCTGTAACTGCATACTGTCAATTCATAACAAAAGCATCCTATAAGGGTGCTTTTTTTTATGATTAATTCAAATCTGCTTCATGAAAATATAAACAACAATAAGGGATTAGAATATGAATAGCATAATGAAAAACGGTTTCAAAAAAACTTCTTTGGCAGTCATATGTTCAATGACACTGTTAATAACAGCATGTAATGACGGTGATGATGAATTTATCGGATTTAATCCAGTACAAATCTATGCAGTCGATGATGAAGTAAAGGCAATGGTCGACCGTCATGATATTTTCAGCTATAGCATGCAGAGCATTCAAGATAAAAATATTCGTGCTACAACCTTGGTCTTTACACCTAAAGGTACACCACCTGCAGGTGGTTGGCCGATTGTGGTTTGGGCGCATGGCACGACCGGAGCGGCAGACAAATGTGCTCCTTCACGTCTTCCATTAACTGGAGAGGAAAAAGATCTGGTCATGGAATTGGTAGAGCGCGGTTATGCGGTCATTGCACCAGACTATGAGGGTCTGGGTAATAATAATGAACCACATCCTTATTTAAATCTTGAAAGTGCAGCCAATTCTATTCTTTCTGCTATTAGCGAAGCTAAAAAATATTATGGCAATGTTTTAGCTGATGAGTGGAGCGTGGTAGGGTGGTCACAAGGTGGGCATGCAGCGCTTGCTGCTGCAGAATTTAGTAGTGTGCTAACTAACTTTGATTACAAGGGTGCAGTAGCAATTGCTCCAGCGTCTTATCTGGCAGAAACTTTAAATTATGGATTGGGTGTTGCTGCTACTGTTGCAGATCCCGGTACACCGGAAGCTATCCAGGCGGCAAAACAGATTGCTGGAACCTTATATGGTTATGCGGCAATTGTAAGTTCAGGAATTAAGGCAGAAAGACCAGCTTTCCAATACAGTCAGGCTTTCCTGGAAACTAAAGTTCCTCTTGCACAAATTGCGGAAGTTGAATGTTCACCACGAGTTGCTGAAGGTTTTAGGAATGATATTCAGTCTTATATTGATAATGGTGGAACGTACGCTACTTATCAGGCTTTGCAACCCAACTTTATCCTGGATGATGATGTGAGTACTTATTTAGAGGAAAACTTGCCAGGACAAAATCCAATTCCTAAACCTGTATATGTATTCCAGGGTGAACAAGATACAACTGTGCCTGCTTATATAACTACAACATTATTGTTTCCGAAACTTTTAGAGGTTGCAGAAGAAATGGATAATGATGATTTATTTCTTGATCCAGATGCTAATCATCAAACGATTATGACGCAGAATATTTCTGCTATTGTAGACAAAGTAGACGAGTTTATGAATCAATAGAAATAGAATGTTGCAAGGAGCTTCGGCTCCTTTTTTATTTGTTATCTTGCTAAGTCTTGAGCAATCATCTGAGTTTGTTATAGTGGCTCAAGATTTTAGGTCAAGAGTATAGGTTTGTTATGTCGCAACAGACAAAACCCCGCAGTGTCAAGAAACTGGTTATTTTTGGAACCCTGGCTTTATGTATTCCAATTTTTTTGGTCACGATGGCATTTCTGGCTGTAAATAGTGATGCCAAAAATCAGGAAAAGTATAAACAGCAGCAGACTGAAATGATCGCCCGAATTGAAGCACGAGAGGCAGCTGAGAAAAAGCAGGCAGTGGAACAGCAAGAAAATGCTGAAACAGATGTGCAGGCAGCCTCAGAGGCCAATATTCAGCAATAAGTATTTTATATAAATTTATTATCTTAAATCCCGTTGTAGTTGTCTGATGCTCGGTATTTCCGTGTATCGGACAACGGTATAGCCTGCTGCAATCAGCATGGCATCGCGTTCTGCATCTTCCTTTTCTTTGCCAAAATGACTCGGATCATCGAGCTCTACAATTGCAACGACATTATATTCCCGGTCCATCACTACAAAGTCAGTCACCTTGCGATTGAATTTACTCCGCATATTCATCTGGTCATGAGTAATCAAGGCACTGAAAGCAACTTGTGCCAAAATATGATGATGGGGAAAAGCATCTTTCAGACGAGTAAACATCCTGCTTTCAAAGGCAGTAATGACACGTTTGGGATAAAATTTTTGCTGGCGGGTAAACAGGTGCGGGAAGAGCAGGCAAAATAAAGCGAAACTTGCCAGACAGCCAATCACAAAAAAAATAATCTGACTCAAATGAAACACAGCAGAACTTAGGGCAAATAAAAAACCCACTTCATAATGAGTGGGTTCTTCGAGAATCTTGGCTCTCCCACCTGGGCTCGAACCAGGGACCTGCGGATTAACAGTCCGTCGCTCTACCGACTGAGCTATTGGAGAATCTGAAAGCGATTATAGAGAGATTTGAAAAGGGGTCAAGGCACTTTTAGCAAAAAGCTGCAGAAATTGAATCAAGTGTTTTAAAAATAGTCGAAAAGGTTTTTAGTTCAAACTGTTATCTTTAGTTAAAACAGGCCAGTGGTCAGATTTTAATAAGCCTTAATTCTTGTAAATGATCTGAAATGTCGGAAATAATATGGCACAGTGCATACAGATCAACACGATTTCAATCTAAAAATATAGGTATAAAAAAAGCCCACTTCGCAATGAGAGGGCTTTCTGGAATCTTGGCTCTCCCACCTGGGCTCGAACCAGGGACCTGCGGATTAACAGTCCGTCGCTCTACCGACTGAGCTATGGGAGAATAGATTGGCTCTCCAACCTGGGCTCGAACCAGGGACCTGCGGATTAACAGTCCGTCGCTCTACCGACTGAGCTATTGGAGAATCTGATCGGCATTTTAGGGAGGAATCGGCAGGTCGTCAATCAATTAATGTAAAGAAATGAATTGTTTGCTTTATAAATATTCATTTAGAGCCTAAAAATAAAAAAATCACCCAAAATGGGTGATTTTTTTAGTAAAGAAATAAAGAATTATTTCTCAACACCTGCAGGCTGGCCTGCATATTTCGCGTTTGCGTAGTCCCAGTTCACCAGGCTTTCTAGGAAAGTAGAGATATATTTAGGACGAGCATTGCGGTAGTCGATGTAGTAAGCGTGTTCCCAAACGTCAATTGTCAACACAGCAATTTTACCGTGTGCCATTGGAGTATCAGCATTAGACGTTTTAAGAATAGAAAGGTTGCCGTTAACTTGGTCAGCAACTAACCAAGCCCAACCTGAACCGAATTGAGTTGCAGCAGCATTGGCAAATTCTTCAGCGAATTTTTCGTAAGAGCCGAAAGCTTCATCAATTTTCGCAGCCAATGGGCCAGTTGCAGCACCACCGCCATTTTTCGCCATACAGTTCCAGTAGAACGTGTGGTTCCAAACTTGAGCCGCGTTATTGAAGATACCTGCTTTAGATGAATCGCCAGCAGAAGCCAGGATGATTTCTTCTAAAGTTTTGCCTTCAAGCTCAGTACCAGCGATCAGGTTGTTCAGGTTAACCACGTAAGTATTGTGGTGTTTGTCGTGATGGTATTCTAAAGTTTCTTTGCTGATGTGTGGAGCAAGATCTTCGTAGCCGTAAGGTAATGCTGGTAAAGTAATGGTTGTCATGTTTTCAATTCCTTGCATTTTGCTGGGTTTTGACAATAAGTGGCTTTATTGTAATAGAAAAACAGGCAGAAATGCGCATTGTAGATAAATAAGAATACAGAATAAAGCCTGAAATTATACGTATAAAGCCGCTGTCAAATACCGTCAGGTGAAATTAAATCGGATTGTTTAATTCGAAATAACTATACTCAATATTGAACTGCTGGGAAATAGCTTTTGCAAGGCGTTGAACACCATATTTCTCGGTTGCATGGTGACCACAGGCATAATAATGCACATCCAGTTCCTGAGCTTCATAGAAGGTCCGTTCAGACACTTCACCAGAAATATAGGCATCACAGTTCTGTGCTGCAGCTTTTTGAATATAATCCTGCGCACCTCCAGTACAGAAACCAACTTTACGAATTTCAGTTTTGTCTGCTGGTAAATGAATCGCATCAAAGCCCAATTTTTCAGAAACATAAGCCTTAAATTGTTCTGGTGTCATGGCCTGTTTTAAATAGCCAATATTGCCAATTGGACGACGTTCATTTGGATCTAATTGTTCCAGATTTTCCAGTTCCAGCAGGTCGGCAATTGCCGCATTATTTCCCAAAGTCGGATGACTGTCTAAAGGCAGGTGATAGCCAACCAGTGAGATATCATGTTGAATTAGCGTCTTAATCCGTTTACCGCGCATGCCAGTAATTGGGTAGGGTTCACCCTTCCAGAAATAGCCATGATGTACCAGTAGGAGATCCGCACCCTGAGCAATTGCGGCTTCAATGGCTCCTTGAGAAGCAGTCACAGCACACAGAATTTTATTGACCTCAGACTTACCTTCAATTTGCAAACCATTTGGGGCATAGTCCTTGAATTCATGTGCAATCAGCGTTTGGTCGCACCATTGAATAATGTCCTGCAATCTGGCCATAAATTTCTCTCTAAACCTTTCAATTGTCATCATCAAAACATATTTTGAATTGTAACTAAAGCAGCACAAATCTCTTTTGCTTTTTTTATGTTTAGTTTTGTGTTTAGCTTTACAATAGAGCACAAATTGCTTAGTCATCAATAAATTAAAAATATTGTCAGAGGATAATAACGTGCGTCGGACCTTTACATGGTTACCTTGGGTGTTGCTGATCTTAGTGATCATCGTCTTTCTAGGTTGGCAACAGTTGCAAAAGCCAAAAGCACCTGTTGCGCCAGATGGCGTCAAAATGCCTGCTGAAAAAGTTGAACCATTACTGGATACTTCACGTGCTGGTGGGGTGGTTTCTTACAGCGCTGCGGTGAAAGTGGCTGCACCGGCTGTAGTGAATATCTTTACCACACAAAAAGTGAAGAGACAGGATAATCCTTTACTGAATGATCCTGTGTTCCGTGAGTTTTTCGGTGATCAGTTACCAGAACAGTTCTCTCAGGGGCCAAATGAAAATAGCCTGGGTTCAGGCGTAATTGTGCGTGCAGATGGTTATATTCTGACGAATAATCATGTGATTGCACAGGCTGACCAGATCATTGTCGCCTTAAATGATGGCCGCCGTGCTGAAGCAGAAGTGATTGGGACTGACCCGGATACTGACCTGGCAGTGATCAAGATTGAGCTGGATAAATTACCGGTATTGCCATTTAAATTGAGTGGTAATGAAGTTGGTGATGTCGTTCTGGCGATTGGTAATCCGTTCGGTGTGGGTCAAACCGTGACGCAGGGGATTATTTCTGCGACGGGTCGTTCTGATCTGGGTATCAATACCTATGAAGACTTTATCCAGACGGATGCAGCAATTAATCCAGGAAACTCAGGTGGTGCCCTGATTGATGTCTCAGGGAATCTGATTGGGGTGAATACGGCAATTTTCTCTCAGTCTGGCGGTTCATTAGGCATTGGTTTTGCAATTCCAGCCAAAGTCTGTCAGCAGATCATGAATGCCATTTTGAAAGATGGCCGTGTAGTGCGTGGCTGGTTAGGTATTAGCTTGTTGCCTCCACAACGAAATGATGTAATGAAACCATCCGAACAGGGCGTGACTGTGGCAGAAGTATTGCCAAATGGTCCTTCCGCCCAAGCAGGTATTCAGCGCGGTGATAAGATAATCATGGTCAATGACGAACAGATTACTTCAGCCTCACATCTGATTAACTACGTAGCTCTGCAAGCTCCAGGTAGTAAAATTAGGATTGAAGTGGAACGTGAAGGTAAAAAACAGGATCTGGAGGTTGTGGTGGGTGAACGTAAACAGCAGCAAAATACATCATCGCAATATATTCCTTTACCAGAATAAAATTTAAATCGCTTAAAAAATCTCTCCTGGTGAGGGATTTTTTTATGACCAATTTTTATTTTTGGTTTACAAAACACGAATATTTTATGTGATTTAAATCATTTAATTTCATTGAATAAAATCAAAAAAGAGTAAAAACAATGAGTTTTATGACTGCTGATCAGGCCAAAGTTTTATCGAATGTAGCCAACTTGAATATTGAAATGTATAAGCCCCGTTTGGCTCAATTAATTGAGGACAATGCCCGACAAGGCAATACTGCTGTATTAACGGTATTTCCAAAACATTTGCCTTTAGAAGAGATCCGTGGTCTTTCGGCAGAATTGACTGAACTGGGCTATAACGTGCGCTTTGAGGTGCAGGAATTTTATTATAGCTTTAATGTCTACTGGCTATAATTTTATCAATTGTTCAAAAAAAATCCTGTTCAGGCATATATCTTGCTGCATTCAACTCATAGTTAAAATATGAGAGTGATATGTCTTTATCTATTCATCTTGCAGCACGGGCAGATGCACCTTATGTGGTGCTTTCACCCGGACTGGGCGGGCATGCCAGTTTCTGGAATCCTCAAATTAGAGTTTTACAGCAGCATTTTCATGTAGTCACTTATGATCAGGAAGGCTGTCATTCAGATTCTGAACTCTTGCCCATGTCTTATTCGATCGACCATATGGCCTGCCAGATTCTGGATTTATTGATCAATGATGGTATTCGAGAGTTTCATTTTATCGGGCATGCATTGGGCGGACATATCGGCATGCAACTGGCGACCTATCAGGCTGAAAGAAAGTTTAAGCTGCTCAGTCTGACCATGTTAAATGCTTGGGGAGAGCTGGATGCTCATACTCAGAAATGTTTCGAGGCACGAACTTCCTTATTGGTGAATAGCGGGGCAGAGGCTTATGTGAGAGCACAGGCTTTATTTCTTTATCCGCCGCAATGGATCTCGACTCATATTGATCAGTTAACTGAAGCAGAAAATAAGCAGCTTTTAGATTTTCCTCCAATTTCAAATGTTCTAGCACGCTTACAAGCTGTACAGGCCTTTAAACTGAACGAAGAGCATCAGCAAGCACTCAAAGATGTTCGTGTGCATCTGCTTGCCAATCAGGATGATTTTCTGGTGCCTTATCAACGGTCACAGCAATTACAGCAATGCCTGCCGCATAGTTACCTCAGTTTGCTTGCTACAGGTGCGCATGCCTCCACTGTGACCGAGACAGATCAGGTCAATCAACGGATCCTTTCCTTCCTGATTTCCCCCTTAGCTTGAAGATTTTTTAAAAGCCAGACCTCGTGTCTGGTTTTTCATTTTTTCTAATCAATCATTTTGTAGCATCAGCATGGTTTTTACTTCGAATTGATGCATGAACTGCAAATGCACAAATTGCTACGAGTGCACTTGAATGAAACAGTATGTTCAAAATTGACTCATAGGTAAAAATAGATATTTTACTAAAAATTCAAAAAATAAAATATTAAGTGTATGATATTTATAAATTAAATATAGTTGGCACACGCTTTGCAATGTTTATCTTGTAAATAAAATTCCCGAAGTGGAATCAGAATTTTGAATAAGTGTTAAAAATAATGAGGTGTGAAAATGAAAATAGGTGTCTTCTGTCCAATCGGAAATAATGGCTGGTTACTCTCTGAAAATGCACCGCAGTACATGCCGACTTTTGAGTTAAATAAACAAATCGTACAGCGCGCTGAGCACTATGGTTTCGATTTCGCACTTTCCATGATCAAGCTGCGTGGCTTTGGCGGCAAGACTGAATTCTGGGAACATAACCTGGAAACGTTTACCCTGATGGCAGGTCTTGCGGCTGTCACCAGCAAAATTAAAATTTTCGCAACTGCCGCAACTCTGGTGATGCCACCTGCAATTGTCGCGCGCATGGCATCAACCATTGATTCGATTTCAAATGGCCGTTTTGGTCTGAATGTCGTAACTGGCTGGCAGCCACCTGAATATACCCAAATGGGTATGTGGCCAGGTAATGACTATTTTGGCAAACGCTATGAATATCTGTCTGAATATGTACAAATTCTGCGTGAACTTTGGGCGACTGGTAAATCAGACTTTAAAGGCGAACATTTCCAGATGGAAGATTGCCGTGTTAGCCCACGTCCACAAGCCGACATGAAGATTATCTGTGCAGGTCAATCTGATGCAGGTTTAGAGTTTTCTGCACAATATGCTGACTATAACTTCGTGTTTGGTAAAGGCCTGAATACTCCAACAGCTTATGCAGAAATTAATGACCGCCTCAAAGAAAAAACAGATGTGACTGGCCGTGATGTACAGACTTATGTGCTGTTTATGGTGATTGCTGCAGAAACTGATGAAGAAGCGCAAGCCAAATGGCAGCACTATAACGATGGTGCTGATATGGAAGCGATTAACTGGCTGATGAATCAAGGCGGTAAAGATACCACTTCCGGTGCAGACACCAATATCCGTCAAATGGCTTCTAGCGTATCTCCAGTGAATATCAATATGGGTACGCTGGTGGGTTCTTATGAAAATGTGGCACGAATGTTGGATGAAATTGGTGAGATCAAAGGTACGGAAGGCGTACTACTAACTTTTGATGATTTTATTCAAGGGGTTGAAGACTTTGGTCAAAAAATCCAGCCGCTAATGAAATGCCGTGATCATATTGTCATTGAAGATGCAGCGCCAGTTTTGGAGAAAAGCGCATGAGTGAATCAGTCGTAACAGCCGGTTTTACGGAAAAACTCGGCACAGGAAAAACGCTTAAAGCGGAACCCGAAGCGATTTGTCTTGCACCAGAACAGACAGCCTTGATTGTGATTGATATGCAAAATGCCTATACCTCTCAGGGTGGCTATCTGGATCTGGCGGGCTTTGATGTCTCGAAAACCAAGCCCGTGGTTGAAAATATTAAAAAGGCCGTTGATGCCGCACATGCAGCCGGTATTCAGGTGATTTATTTCAAAAATGGCTGGGATGCAGAATATAAGGAAGCGGGTGGTAAGGACTCTCCAAATTTCCATAAATCCAATGCCTTAAAGACCATGCGTAAACGTCCTGAATTACAGGGGCAATTGTTAGCAAAAGGTGGCTGGGATTTTGAGCTGATTGATGAGTTAAAGCCACTGCCACAAGACCTGGTGATCGAAAAGCCACGTTATAGCGGTTTCTTTAATACTGCGCTGGACAGCATGTTGCGTGTAAGAGGAATTCGCAATCTGGTCTTTGTGGGGATTGCCACCAACGTGTGTGTGGAGTCGACACTACGTGATGGCTTCTTCTTAGAATATTTTGGTATCGCACTTGCTGATGCCTGCCATCAGGCCGGTCCAGTCGAAGCGCATGAAGCCAGTCTGTATAACATCAAGACTTTCTTTGGCTGGGTATCAGATACCAAAAATTTTGTAGAGACCTTTCAAAAAGAAAGTGAGTCACTAAAAGAAACTAAATTAGCTGTAAGCGCATAAAGAATTAAAGAACAGAATTAAGGAAAAAATAGTATGCCTAAAGAAATCATTATTCCAGCAGGAACTTCAAAACCGTTAGCGCCGTTTGTACCGGCAACCAAGGCCGACAATATTGTCTATGTATCAGGCACGCTGGCCTTTGATGAAAATAATAACGTGGTGCATGTCGGTGATGCCGCGGCCCAGACCCGTCATATTCTGGAAACCATCAAGCGTGTCATTGAAGAAGCCGGTGGCAGCATGGATGACGTCACTTTCAATCATGTGTTTGTCAAAGACTGGGCAGATTATGCAGCAATTAATACCGTTTATGCAGAGTATTTTCCGGGAGATAAACCGGCACGATATTGCGTACAGACGGGCTTAGTCAAACCTGAGGCGCTGGTCGAAATCGCCTCGATTGCTCATGTATAAGCCGAACCACCTGATTCAATTTCATCTATATCAGCCCTAAGTCTGTCACTGAAAACTGACTTGGGGCGGAGGAGAACAGCATGAATGCCAAATTGTCTAAAATCATTGACGAAGCAGTTGCAGAAAACAGTGCATTAAATAAGGTGGTAAAGACTGAAAACGCAGCTGAAGTATTTACTCAGGTCGATCAGCAGATTTTCCGTCAAGGCATGTCCAATCTGGGTACGGCAGTGAATGTGATTACTACACAAGGTCGTTCAGGCATGGCTGGATTTACCGCATCCGCCGTGTGTAGTGTGACTGATACGCCACCGACTTTGTTGGTCTGTCTGAACCGTTTAGCATCAGTTTACGAAACTTTTAAAAATAATCAGGTGTTGTGTGTGAATACCCTAGCTTCACATCAGCAGCATCTATCCAATCTGTTTGGTGGAAAAACACCGATGGCAGAGCGTTTCAGTCAGGGGAACTGGAAAACTTTGCTGACCCAGTCACCTGTACTTGAGGATGCCTTGGTCAGTTTTGATTGTGAGGTGGTGCAGCAAGTATCTGTAGGCAGTCATGACGTGCTGTTCTGTGAAGTGAAAGCCATGTGCCAGCGTCAAGGCAATGCGCTGATGTACTTTAACCGTTCTTACTGTGAGCCACACAAAATGTGCTAAATCAATTCAGTCCTAATCAAGGAGGGGAAGCCCATGCAAGAAAAAGAAACGTGGTTTCCAAAATTTAAGCCTTACCAAGGCAATATCGATATAACCCCAGTGCAAACAGATGAATATCTGCCTGCTGGAAAAAGTATTATTCTCGGGTTGCAGCATGTGTTTGCCATGTTTGGCGCAACCGTGCTGGCACCCTTATTAATGGGGTTTGATCCCAATCTCACGATTTTCATTACTGGGATTGGGACCATTTTATTTTTCCTGATCACGGGCGGTCGATTGCCTAGTTATCTGGGATCAAGCTTTGCCTTTATTGGTGCGGTCGTCGCAGTGACGGGTTATTCTGGAGTTGGAGCGAATCCAAATATCGGACTGGCCCTTGGCGGCACCATTGCTTGCGGTATCGTTTATGCCTTGATTGGGCTACTGGTGATGAAAACTGGTACCAACTGGATTGAAAAACTGATGCCACCTGTAGTGACAGGCGTGATCGTGATGATCATCGGTTTGAACTTGGCGCCCGTGGCGATTAAGAGTGTTTCAGCGAACCAGTTTGATTCGTGGATGGCTTTAATCACGATTATCTGTATCAGTGTGATTGCTGTGTTTACCCGAGGAATGGTACGCCGTCTATTATTGTTATTGGGCTTATTATCTTCCTACCTGATTTATTTCCTTTTCACCAATGTGATGGGCTTCGGACCTGCGATTGATTTTACCAAAGTCAGTGAAGCAGCATGGTTTGGTTTGCCGAATTTCCAGAGTCCGGTCTTTGAAATGAATGCCATGCTGATGATTGCACCAGTGGCAATTATCTTGGTTGCAGAAAATCTAGGGCACTTTAAGGCAGTCTCTGCGATGACCGGTAAAAACCTGTCTCCATATATGGGTCGTGGTTTCTTTGCTGATGGGGTGTGTACTTCATTGTCCGCTTCTGTCGGTGGTACAGGCATGACCACTTATGCTGAAAATATCGGTGTGATGGCAGTCACCAAGGTTTATGCAACCACGGTATTTGTCTTCGCGGGTATCTTCGCGATTTTACTCGGACTTTCACCTAAATTTGGTGCAGTGATCAGTACCATTCCAGTGGCTTTATTGGGTGGTGCATCGATTGTCGTATTTGGTCTGATTACGGTGGCTGGTGCGAAAATTTGGGTAGATAACAAGGTTGATTTTACCAAGAACAGTACGCTGATTATTGGTGCCGTGTGTCTGATCATGGGTACAGGGAACTATAGCTTGCAGATTGGTGGTTTTGATCTAGGGGGTATTGGTACTGCGACTTTAGCTGCGATCTTACTCAATCTATTCCTGAATCGTGGTGAAGATAAAGAATTGCCAGCCTCTGAACCAGCTGAAACCGTAACTGAGGTCGAGGCTAAGCCAGTCGCTTAATATGAGGAGCATTTTTTGAGTCATACAATTGCATTTTTAGGACTCGGGGCAATGGGCTGGCATATGGCCTCCCATTTGCCAAAACTCGGACATCAGGTTTGGGTCTGGAACCGGACTGAACAGAAAGCTGTAGCGCATGCTGAAACTTTTGCAACGCAGGCAGTGAGTATTGAGCAGGCGGTTCAGGCAGATTTTATCTTTTCCTGTTTGCCGACCAGTCAGGATGTGGAAGCATTGATTGCAGCTCATCCACCCAAACAAGGTGCAATCTGGATTGACTGTACCAGCGGTGTACCGGAATCTGCACAGAAACTGGCGAAGCTCCTGGAGCAACAAGACAGTTATTATCTGGATGCGCCAGTTTCTGGTCAGACCATCGGGGCGGAACACGGCACTTTAACCGTTATGGTCGGAGGCAATGAACAAGCCTTTGAACAAGCCAAACCGATTATTGAAGCCTTTGCTGGTCTGATTGAATATGTGGGAGAAAGTGGTTCTGGTTTTGCGGTAAAAGCCGTGAATAATACCCTAATGGCGACTCACTTGTGGGCCCTGGCTGAAGGGCTGACTGTACTGAAAGGACAGGGAGTTGATTTAAGCAGTGCACTAAACTGTATTAATCATTCTAGCGGTAAAAGCAGCATGTCGGAAAATATCATGGCGCAGCGTGTACTGAACCGTGAGTTTCACAAGACCTTTGCACTGGATTTGTTGCAGAAAGATATTGGCATTGCTTTGGAGCTGGCACAACAACAGCAACTGGATTTATCAGTGATATCTTTGGTTCAGCAGGAGTTTCAGCAGATTTCCAAGCCACAGGCCAGCCAGCTGGATTTCTCCGCTGCGGTGCAAGGCTTGGAGCAACGTACTCAAATTGAATTAAGAGGATAATCTTTTCAAACAATATTAAAGACAGTCTTAAAGACGTTATAGCTATAGATATATCATTTTAAAATTTAAAAAGCCGGGAATTTTAATTCCCGGCTTTATTTATTCATTAAGCAGCTCAATAGCCTAAGTAAATCTTAATTCTGCTGATTTGCTTGATATTCCTGAATCACTTCAAGCGCTGCACGGAAGGCTTCCTGAGTAGCAGGGGCACCGCAGTAAGGCAGGCTATGCAGTAGCACTTCCTGAATTTCTTCAACTGTTGCACCATTATTCAAAGCGCCACGAACATGGCCTTTCAATTCAGTTGGGCTTTTTTGCGCGGTAAGAAAAGCAATGGTAATTAAAGAACGGTATTTACGTGGTAAAATCCCTTCACGTTGCCAGGTTGAGCCCCAGGCATGTTCATTAATCCAGTCCTGCAAAGGCTGAGTAAAAGGAACCGTATTGTCCTGAGCGCGCTTTACAAAGCTTGCACCCATCACTTCAGTACGGACTTTCAAGCCATTTTCATAATCTTGTTGTGACATCATTGACCCTCAATTTTATTATGAGTCTAGCTTAACGTTTTATCTCTTAAATACCATCGTGCAATAGTCGTAAAAAAGTGGCTGAATAGCCACTTGAGATATCCAAAGTGAGGTCAATAAATAACTTCACTTTGTAATCAAGGTCTGATTTAGATAAAAGTTCTATCTAAGGACTGGTTGAATGTGAAGGTGCACTTTGAACTGAAGTATCAGTACCTGTTGCATCTGCTTTCGAAATATGAGGATTTTCCAGCTCCAATACTTCCTGTAAATGCAAATCGAAGACATCAGTCAACATGCTGTCATAGCGACGCGCATTATAGTGCAGTAACTTATTGGCTTCTTCTTCATTAATAAAGCCTTGTTCATGCGCATCAGCCACATGATCAGCAAAACTGAGTCCCTTAAATTGACCTTTGTTTTCAGCTTTTTTAAAGCGATCCCAAAGCTGCTCAATTTCCAGTAACATGATGAAGGTTGATTCCATACGACCATTTACATCATCTTCCGCTGTGCTATAGAAAACATGCTTTTTCAGTACTTTCCGGAAAGCGTTATCTTCCATCATGACATTTGCGACTTCCTGTTTAAGTCGGTCAGATGGTTTCGCGACAGGGCGGCCAAATGGGAAACAGATAAGTTTGACCATGCCAGTAGCAACACCCACCGGGAAATTTGCAAACAGGTCATAAAACGCTTCCTGAGCCGTATATAAAGATTTCTCAAT
Organism: Acinetobacter sp. CIP 101934; assembly: GCF_000369585.1. NCBI lineage: Bacteria > Pseudomonadati > Pseudomonadota > Gammaproteobacteria > Moraxellales > Moraxellaceae > Acinetobacter > Acinetobacter sp. CIP 101934. Next base: position 1,179,769 of record NZ_KB850094.1, read on the forward strand.
TGCCAATTGTGCATGCAGACGTTCAGCTTCAGTTTTTTTGCTATGTTCAAAGAATTTCAGGATTGCCGTCGCAATAAACAGATGGGCATGAATATCAGCCAGACGGCCAGAAAGCATTTCCTTGCGTTTAATATCACCGGCAAGTAAACCCAGACACATATCTGCAGTCAGGGCAAAGTTGGCACTGAGCCGGTTAATAATCTTGTAATAAGGACGGGTAAAATCAACTGCACTTTGTGGCGCAGCACTTGAACCACCGCTAAAAGCATAGGCAAAAGAGCGGGCAGTCCGGTTAAAGGTATAACCCAAATGCTTAAATAACATAATATCGAATGGATTCAGAGCGGCTTTTGGGTCTTCAGCTTGCAGAAGCTGTAATTCTTCATATAGATAAGGATGGCAACGCATTGAGCCTTGACCAAAGATCATCAATGAACGGCTCAGAATATTGGCGCCTTCGACTGTAATCGATACTGGAATGGCCTGATAGTTGAGAGCCAGGAAGTTACGAGGCCCCATTTGAATAGCACGACCGCCCACGACATCCATACCATGATTGACGATTTTACGCATGGTCTCTGTGGCATAGTATTTGGCAATCGCGGTCATAACTGCCGGCTTACCACCTTGATTCAAGCCACAAGTCACTAAATAACGGAATGCTTCCAGCATATAGGCATCACTGGCAATTTCACTATTGGCTTCCTGAACCCCTTCAAATTTACCCACCGAAATCTTGAATTGCTGACGGATTCGAGAGAACGCGCTGACATTCAGATAAGTCATTTCGGCACTAGAGGTAGATAAAGCCGGTAGGGAGATACCACGACCAACCGCTAGACATTCCATCAGCATACGCCAGCCTTTACCGGCATTTTTCACGCCACCAATGATCCAGTCTAAAGGAATAAATACATCCTTACCTTCAACAGTACCATTCATAAAAGGGGAGCCAGGATTATGACGTGGACCGACTTTTACCCCTTCATGATTGGCCGGTAGCAAGGCACAAGTAATCCCATAATCCGTTTTATCACCGAGTAGATGGTCAGGATCATACATTTTAAAAGCTAAACCGACGACAGTGGCAATCGGTGCCAAGGTAATCCAGCGTTTAGAGAAATTCATTCTCAATCCCAAGACTTCCTGACCTTCAAACTGTCCATAGCAAACCACACCGGTATCTGGAATCGCACCGGCATCTGAACCGGCTTCAGGACTGGTCAAACCAAAACATGGGATTTCTTCACCTTTGGCCAGACCGGGTAAATAACGATCTTTTTGCTCATCAGTACCATAATGTAGTAACAACTCACCCGGCCCGAGAGAGTTAGGCACCATACAGCTCACAGCAGCAGTGAGAGAGCGTGAAGAAATTTTGCTCATCACTCGGCTTTGAGCAAAGGAACTAAAGGCACGACCGCCGTATTCTTTGGGAATAATTAGTCCCAAGAAACCGTTATCTTTAATATATTGCCAGATATGTTCAGGCAGCATTTTCTTCTCATGAATTTCCCATTCATCCAGCATGCTACAGAGCGTTTCGACTTCGTTATCCAAGAATGCCTGTTCCTCAACGGAAAGTTTTGGATAAGGATAGCTATTAAAGGTTTCCCAGTTCGGCGCACCCATAAAGAGCTCTTTTTCCCACCAGCTAGTGCCGGAATCAAGAGCCTCACGTTCTGTCGGACTAATGCTCGGCATGGCATCCGCTAAAGCTTTATAGGCTGGCCTGGAAATGAAAGACATACGTAAAGGTTCGATCATGACGACCAGACTGATCAGGATCAGGGGAATACCCAGAATCAGTGACCAAGGACTGATAAAGGCACAAACCACTGACATGACAATCAGGGTAATTGCCCCAGTGGTACGGGAGAGTTGAAAAAAGAAAATCGCCCATAAACTGGCAATGAGAAGAAGTACGGCGAAAATAAATAGCATTGTTATATTTCTCCAGGGTCATACAATTGTGATGCTGCCGATCTCCCTAAGGTGTCTTCATAAGACTTGATCAATTTTTTTACATCGCTTAAGCAACTGGCAAATTCACAATTGTTGTTGTGAGAATGATCGTTATTAAATATTTCAACGATATATTGAAGTGTTTTATCTGTTTTTGAGATTGTTTGAAAAATGCGCAGTCTTCAAGTGAGAACACGCAAAGAAATGTGAAGATAAGTAATAACTTAATCTCTAAGAGATGGTAGATAAAATAATTAAAAAGTGAACAAATATAAAATTAGTTAGGCATAAAAAAGCCCTCTACTTAAGAGGGCTTTGATCTAATTCATTTTAAGCTTCAATTGCCTGTACAGCGATTTTTTTCGCTGGATCAACTTTACGGCGTACTTCTGGAACCGGTTCACCATAGTATTGACGGTCGGCAAAATAGCTTGAACGTACCATTGGAGCCGACCAGATATTCTTAAAGCCAAGCTTACGGCCATGTTCTGCATAACGTTCGAATTCTTCTGGCGTTACAAAGCGATCAATTGGCGCATGCTGTTTGGAAGGCTGCAAGTACTGACCAATCGTCACATAATCGACCTCATGTGCTTTCAGGTCATCCAGCAGCGCAATGACTTCTTCTTCAGTTTCCCCAATACCGACCATCAAACCACATTTGGTTGGAATATCCGGGCAGTATTCTTTAAACATTTTCAGCAGGTTTAAAGAGTGCTGATAATCAGAACCCGGACGCATCGCTTTATACAGACGTGGCACAGTTTCGATATTGTGGTTAAACACATCAGGTGGACACTCAGTCATGATACGTAGCGCAATATCCATACGACCGCGGAAGTCAGGAACCAGGATTTCTAATAAAGTTTTTGGACTCAGTTCACGTGCTTCTTTAATACAATCGACAAAATGCTGTGCACCGCCATCCAGTAAATCATCACGGTCTACCGAAGTGATCACCGCATATTTCAAACCTAAGTTAGCAATCGTTTCTGCCATATGGCGCGGTTCATCTGGATCTAGTGCATTTGGACGGCCATGTGCCACATCACAGAACGGACAGCGACGGGTACAAATGTCACCCATAATCATAAAGGTTGCTGTACCACCGCCAAAACATTCAGGCAGGTTAGGACAGGCGGCTTCTTCACATACGGTATGTAATTTTTGCTGACGAAGTGTAGTTTTAATACGTTGTACTTCTTCAGGTGCGGCCATTTTGACGCGAATCCAGTCCGGCTTCCGTGGTGTTTCAACCGTAGGTACAACTTTTACAGGAATACGGGCGACCTTTTCCGCGCCGCGAAGTTTGACACCCTGTTCAGGTTTACGGTTTTCAGACATATTCAACTTTTCCACTGTTTTTGAAGGGAGGAGATAATCAAAGATAGCGCTTTTATTATAACGGACTTAGCTACAAATGGGGCAAAAAGGACTATTCATTTAAAAAATGTTCTCATCACACAATATATGTCAGTTAAATACACCAAAATGACATGATTTACGTCATAATATGGCAAACAGATATTGCAGATGAATTTAATTTATAAAGGAGCGTTGAATGCCACGTAAGAAAGAGGTCGTTAGTGGGACTTTCGTTAAGTACGATGCGGTAGTTCTAGGTTCAGGCCCTGCGGGCGAAGGCGCGGCAATGAAACTTGCCAAATCGGGTAAGCGCGTTGCAATCGTTGATATGCGTGAACAACTTGGTGGTAACTGTACGCATGTTGGTACGATTCCAAGTAAAGCATTGCGTCAAACGGTATCAAGCATCATCCGTTATCAACGTGATCCAATGTTCCAGAAAGTCGGTGAATGGAAACAGTTCACCATGAAGCAGGTACTTCGTAATGCGCATAAAGTGATTCAACAGCAGGTTGAAACACATTCACGTTTTTACGACCGTAATAAAATTGATATCTTCCATGGCCGTGCCTATGTTCAGGATGAAAATACTATTTTTGTATTTACTCCAGATGGCATCAAGGAAACGATTCAGTTTAAACAATTAGTGATTGCGACAGGTTCTCGTCCTTATCGTCCGGAAATTTTAGACTTTAATCACCCACGTGTATTTGATTCAGACAAAATTCTGGATCTGGATTATTCAATCCAAAAAATCATTATTTACGGTGCAGGTGTGATTGGCTGTGAATACGCATCGATCTTTATTGGTCTGGGCCATAAAGTTGACCTGATCAATACGCAACCGAAACTGCTGAGCTACCTGGATGATGAAATCTCTGATGCATTGTCTTATCACTTGCGTGAGCAGGGCGTGTTAATCCGTCACAATGAGCAGATTGATTACCTTGAAACATCTGATGATTATGTAGTTCTACATACACAGAGTGGCAAGAAAATTAAGGCAGATGCCATCCTTTGGTGTAATGGTCGTTCAGGGAACACGGATGGCTTGGGTCTGGAAAACGTTGGCCTGAAACCGAACAGCCGTGGTCAATTGACTGTAAATGATCAATATCAAACCGAAGTCGAAAATATCTACGCTGCGGGTGATGTGATTGGCTGGCCATCTCTTGCTTCTGCTGCCTATGACCAAGGTCGTTGTGCGGGTGCCAACATGAGTGGAGAAAAAGATGTTGCACCAGTGACGGATATCCCGACAGGTATTTATACCATTCCAGAAATTTCTTCAATCGGTAAAACTGAACAGCAGTTGACTGAAGAAAAAATTCCGTATGAGGTTGGCCAAGCTTCATTCCGTCATCTGGCACGTGCCCAGATTACCGGTGATACGGTAGGTGAATTGAAAATTCTGTTCCATCGTGAAACGCTGGAAGTTTTAGGCGTTCATTGTTTTGGTAACAATGCTTCTGAAATTATCCACATTGGTCAAGCGGTGATGAACAGTCCGAACAATACTATCAAATATTTTGTGGAAACCACGTTTAACTACCCAACCATGGCGGAAGCATATCGTGTAGCGACACTGAATGGTATGAACCGTTTATTCTAATTTGATTAATTCAAGTTAGATCAAAAACCCGTAAGTATTTGCTTGCGGGTTTTTTTATTGGAATGGTTTGAGCATACAACTATTAACCTATGCTATTTGAAATGAAGAACAGGATTATCAAATTAATTTTTTAAGCCGCCATTTTTCGGCATTCTTCAGCACAACGACGGCACGCTTCGGCACACTGCTGGCAATGATCGTCTTGATGATGACCACATTCTTCTGCACAGTAGTCACACGCTTTTGCGCAGAGTTCACACATCTCATGCATGAAAGGAGACTGTTTCTGTTCCGTACGGGCGCAAAGCTGGCAAATATCTGCACAATCCAGACAGCGCTGGATGCATTCCCGCATCATCTCCAGATCTTCTTCTTTGAGACAGGCGCTAGCACAGTTGGCACATGCGAGTGAACAGCTCATACAGGCCCGAACACAATCTGAAAATTGAAGTTCATTCATGGTCTTTTCCTCTATCCACATGCTGAATCCTGATTTTCTAATACGCTAAGCGGAAAAAGGAAAATACACTAGGCAGATTAAGTGAGAAAAAGTAAAAAGCTGCTTGGTTTTGTTAAAGATCGATTAGATCACACCTAATATTTAAAGTTAAATTTTTGCTTGAAAATAAAAGATTTTTGGTGCGGTTACAGTCTTAATGGTAGACAATCTATATGCAGAGTCATTCTTATCAAAGGTTTAGGCTACCTTTCTCGTTATTCTCATTTTTTATTAAAATGGACGGAAATCCGCCAGGCTATCGCATTTCAAGAAAGGGCAAGACCAGTTGGAAAGAGTGCCGGGAAGATGGAATGACCTGATTGTCTCGGAATACAATTCTAACTAATAATTTGCTCGTGATCACTGGGATAAATTTGTTATTACGAGGCCTCAACTTTATTTCTGATAATCAAAACATATGAAAAAACTTAAACCCAGACAGCGCAAAATTATTATGAATTCTAAAATTTTGAAATAATAAAGAAATATAGTAATTGTTGGGTTTTACTACTTTTAGTTTTTGTGCTGAAACATAGTGAAATTTACTGATGCTATTTCAGCAGTTTAATGCGCGCAGAAAGCCTGATTAAAGTATTCAAACAGTTCAGGGGTTTGCAACCATAGTGCAATCGACAATGTGAGTAAAAGCAGGATTGCCACAGCAATCGAGATTTTGAGTTTCAGCAGAGAATCAGTCATGCACAATTTGCTCCTCATTGACCCAGAAATGTACCAGTACGCCAAATATACTTAATACAATTGATAGCATCCATACCGCATTATAATTGCCTGCTATATCATGGTTAACACCACCGAGCCATCCACCAAAGAATGAGCCCACCTGATGAGTGAAAAATACAATACCACTCAGCATGGTCAGATACTTAACCCCGAACATATTGGCGACAATACCATTGGTCAGTGGTACGGTAGACAACCATAATAGACCCATGATGACACCAAAGGCATACACTGTCCATGTGCTTAGGGGCAGCAGTAAAAATGCAATAATAGCAATGCCGCGTAGGCCATATAAACCCATCAATAAGTGTGGTTTAGAGTATTTCCCACCGAGCCAGCCGGCGGTATAGGTGCCGACCACATTAAACAAACCGACCAGTGCCAGGAAAATCGTTCCAGTAGTGGCATTAAACCCGTGATCAATCAGATAGCCGGGCAGATGAATTCCGATAAAGACTACCTGGAACCCGCAGACAAAGAAGCCCAGTGCCAGGAACCAGAAAGGTTTATGATTTTTAACCACCACTAGAATCTGTTTAAAACTGAGTGATGCTTTATTGGGTGTAGGAATGGCATTAGCAGCAACATACATCGGTGCTTTCAGCATCCAGGCGAGGGGTACAATCAGTGCGATTAAAATGGCACTGACCACCAGCGCAGCTGACCATCCGACATTCTGTAACAGCAGTAGGGTCGAAGGCAGCATGATAAACTGACCAAAAGATCCGGCTGCACTGGCAATGCCCATGGCCAGACTGCGCTTTTCTGGCGGTGCTGCACGTCCGACTGCAGACAATAACACCGGAAAAGAAGTTGCAGATAGTGCTAGACCCAGAATTAAGCCCACACTGATATTGAGTAGCAAACCGGTCGAACTGAATGCCATCAAGAGTAGACCAATGGCATATAAAGCACCGCCGATCGCCACGACAATTTTGCTGCCATATTTATCGGCAAATGCCCCGGTAATCGGTTGAACTGCACCCCAAATCAGGTTTTGCATGGCAATGGCCAAACTAAATACATTATGTCCCCAGCCAAATTCCTCACTCATCGGCACCAGATATAGGCCAAATGCATGACGGACACCTAAAGACAATGCCAGAATTACTGCTGAACCAATAAGCATATAAATAAGTGGCTTGGAAAACTGGCTGTGGGTCATAAGAAATCTGTACGATGAGTATCGCAATCTATGTTAGTCGATTCGACTTGTTGTCGCGATAGAATAATAATTACTTAAAAGATAAATTTTTTTTATAGACTCGATATTTATAGGGATAGACAGGTCCAGATTAGAATCTAGATATTGCGTAAAGTGTTTGCTAATTTGGTGAATTCGAAACTCAAAAAAGCAGAGCTTAGCTCTGCTTTTAAAATTGAACTGTCTTAGAATCGTATACCAATACCTGCATAGGCCAAGATTGGGTTTACCTCAATATCTGCCTTGGATTCAATTAGTTTGCCGAAGTTATTATCTGTAACTGTGATCGTAGTTTCATTGTTTAAGTGAGCATAAGAGATTGAACCTACCGCAAACCATTTATCATTGAAGTCATAAGTAAAACCTGCAGTGACGACTGGAGCAAAAGCATCTGTTGCTTCAACTTTAACTTTTGGATTAGCGTTTTCATTTGGTGATCCATCTAATGATGCTCCAGCTTTATTATCCAAAATATTAGCAATCATATGACCCGCAGCAATCAGGTCTCTTTCTGTCTGTGGATTAATTTCAAGTTCATTAAAATAAGCATACATGAGGCCTACGCCAATATAAGGACGGAACTTGTTTACGCCAGTTTTACCAAAGTGATACTGGAATTCAAAAGCTGGTGTCCATGCTCGGGCAGAAGCTGCAGGACCATGTGCCTCTAAATCTGTAATAAAAATATCATTGTCTAACTCAATAGAACCGACGATTGGCGAAGCAATTGCACTAAATGGAGCATATATTTTTCCCTTTCCTTGTAAGTCTACTTTAGGTGGAATCCCAGCTTTCATTTCAAAAGAAATATTATCAGTAAAGAAATAATTGGTCATGATGCCTAAGGTGGTGACATCATCTGCCTCTAACCCAGTTCCCGGATTATTCCAGTTTTCTAAACCATAAATATTTGCCGTACCACTCATGAACGCCGGCAATGTACTATTTGGATTCACACCATTAATTAAATCAATTAGCCAATTAGCCAAACCTGATGAGTTTTCTGCACGGTTATCAATAACTGCCTGGGACGAGATTTCTCCAACATCAGATTGAATACCTTCATAAGCAGCTGTACTTACTTTAAACGGCTGTGCTTTGCCTTGCGGCATGACATGTAAAGCCCCCACTGAGACTGAAAAACGTTTAAAGCCCTCGGCTTCCATACTGAAATATTTTGAATAGTCGGCCGCCTGAGTGGTGGAAGTAATTCCAATAAGTCCGGTAGCCATACATATAAAAGTTGATTTTTTCATCTTAAAGTTCACTCCATGAAGTTTAAATGACGGATTGTTATAAGTTTAATTTAGATAATTATAGAGTATTTACTCTACTCTAAAATTGCTTAAATTAAGATAAATGGAATACTTGAGACATTGTTTTTTTTATCAAAAAATGGTAGCAACATTAAATGAAACATCGTTTGATAACACAATAAAAAGACTTGTTTTTACATCTCGCTCTTTTTTTTTGTACAATAGACTGAGTTATTATTGAGTCAAGCTGATGAGCTCCCCAAATACTCCCAAGAAAAAGCCTTTAGTTAATTTGCCGTTTCCATTGAAGCAAGCTGATCAAGGTGCAACAGATGAGATCTTAGAGGATCTTCGTCCCAAGCCACAACGTTATGCTGATCGAACCTGGATGCCACCACGTGGCACCCGTCGTTCAATGGGAAAACGATAAGTTTTCTAATAAAAAAGCCATGGTTTGACCATGGCTTTTTTATTTATTGCTATTTAAATCATTCAACTTACTGAGAAGCTGGCATTCTGCGGTCATTATTTTGATAATGACTTCTTTTCTGATGATACATATCTTGATCGGCACGTTTTAGCATGTCTTCAAGACGCTCATCTGCATAGCTGGTTGCATGTCCGATCGATAGGCTGATTGGCTGATGTGAGTAAAACTGGTTATCAACCACTAAAAGTTCATGCAAACTATTGAGACAATTTTGCAAAGCAGTTTGATCCGCACCAGGTAAAAGAACGACAAATTCATCTCCACCAATTCGAGAGGCAGAATAGGGCGTATGTTGAATAAGTTGATTCAGGATGTTACCTACGCGACGTAACTGATTGTCTCCAGCATCGTGTCCAAGGCAGTCATTTAATTCTTTGAGTCCATTGAGATCCATAAAAATACAGGATACTGGACGCAGTAAATTACGCTCCAGACGGTTCAGTTCCTGCATGTAAAATGAACGGTTACATAGTTGGGTTAAGACATCATGTCTGCCTAAATATTCCAGATAATGTTCAGCTTTTTTACGTGCGGTAATATCTGTCAGGGCGATCTGAACAATACTCCAGTCATGGAGATAATCAGGAAATACGGTAAATTGAAGCAAGACATGACGGATACTGCCATCCAGTGCATAGTTTACGGCTTCACGCTGATGATGCAGATTACCATTCCAAAGCTCAATAAGTTGTTCTTTAAAGGTCTGTACCATTTCTTTCGCAAAGACTTTATGTACATTCTTTAATAGAGCATCTTTGGTTGAGGCGCCGAACAGATCGAGAGTGGCCTGATTGACATCAATGATTCTAATCTCTCTAATGCACTCATAAATAAAATCATGATGTACATCCAGAAAAGTCTGAAAATCTTCAATTCCTAAATCACGTAAATGATCTAGTTTAATTTTAATACGGCTAAAATCCTCGATCCATAATGAAGCCGGTGAATAAATAAAACGAGCTTCAGCCAGATGGCGATTTTGTTCTTCTAAACGACGAGCTTGTGTATAAGCAGTGATGTCTTCAGTAGTAATCAAGAGTAAGGAGAGATCATGCTCATGTTGTGGCAGGACAATTCCTTTCAGCTGAATATCCAGACGTTGACCAGTCAAGGTATAGTTTACTGCTGAATGGGAAAATTGGGTGTCTCCATTCCATAGAGCGACGAGTTCCTGGATGTGGGATTTGCTCATATCCTCTTTGAACACGAGATTCAAATTTTGACTGAGATGGTTAAAGTCATCTGCCTGATAAAGTTCTAGTGTTTTAGGATTGACCTTAAGCAGTTTAATTTTTTTCGCACATTCTAAAATACGTGATTCGTCTTCTTGCAAAAAAGTGAGTAAATCCTGCACCCCTTGAGCACGCCAGAGATCAAATTGTTTTTTTACCTCACTAAAATCTTCAAGCCACATGGCAATAGGAGATAGTTCAAAAATTGGAGAATCCAGCATGTTCATTCAAGCAGCTCAATTTTATTATTTAATTTAATGAGGCAAGTATAAGACCAAAAAAATGATTTTAGAATAATGTGATAATTAAATATTTATCTTGAAATTGAATGCTATTTTTATTAGATCACCTTTTATATTTCACAATAAAAAAGCCAATTCAAGGATTGGCTTTGATTGATACTAAGTCTGAAATTAGAGAAGGTTTCTACGTGATTTATTTTCAGGCTTTGGTGGCGCAATTTCACGCTTACCATGCCAGACATCTGAAAAATCCTGTTCATTAATATTATACAGTTCGAGCAGTGCCAGAATCACACCACCAAAGACCATTGGACCTTCAGAATTGTTCTGGAAATCGAAAACCTTACCATTCAAATTATGCAGAATGTCCTGAATCTCAAAAACACGATCACGGCCATTACTATCTGTTGGATACATTTGGGTATTCAGTAAAATTTTAGCCAGGCTTTTTTCACTATCGGTCACTGCAAGCACTTCGATCAGTTCATCGGTGGGGTCAGCAAAAATGATAGAGTCACGGAAAATGGTTTTAAGGAATTTTTCATTCAATTTCGGAAGCGGTTTTTCTACAAACGGGCGAAAAGATTGCGGGAAAATCACATTATGTGAAATCCCCTTAAACATAGGCGCAATTTCTTCTACTTTATAACCTGCAATGCCGCAGCCGACCGAGGTCAGGAAATACTTATTTTTCGGATGATTCTTGGTATAAATTTTAAAGTCATCGATATAATGCTGAATCTGTGACAACGGCATTTGTTGCAAATGCTCATTCATTGTAGGAATAGCATAGCTTTGACCAGACCAGCCACGACCAACCCCTTCTACAGCACCAAAGTGCTCAAGCGCTGTTCTTGCGGCACCGCCTGCATGCAGCCCTGCCATATTGCTACCAAATACAAATACAGTATTTTCTGGCAAGGATTTGACGATGCTTTCATCATGGTATTGGTAAGTCATGGCTTTTGATTCGATATCCTTATTGGTTTCATGTTGCCTTTGAAATTGCTAGGGGTCAAGGCAAATTGTGTCTATAAGAAAGCAAAAGTCTCAAGAGAAATTAGAACTTTATGTAACTGAATTTTAGCTATCTTCATAGAGATGTTTAAAGTGCCACTTGCTTGAGTTCTTAAATATTATTAGCTAGGGCGTTTCCTCATTTGAAGAATTGGTTTTAAATACTTAAAATCCTCCTTTAAGCTCTTTTTATTTCTATATTTTCAATGGCACGTACTCTTCTTACCGATGATATCTGGCAGCAAATTCAAGATACTATGCGATTACATGGTTGCTACCGTTCAAAGAATAGTAGAAATATCATGGAAGCGATCTTATGGAAACTGCGTACAGGCGCCACATGGCGTGATATTCCTCAAGAATTTTGTCCTTGGCAAACTGCTTATAATCGTTTTAATCGTTGGGCAAGCAAGGGATTGTGGAATAAATTTTTTTTAGATTACGAGGCGTCTTGGATCAAGAATGGGTATTCATTGACGGAAGCTACATACGCGTGCATCAACATGCAAGTGGAGCTCGGAATGGTTTCGAAAGAGCAATTGGACAATCACGTGGTGGACGAACAACAAAAATACATCTTGCAACCGACGCGAATGGATTACCGATTGATTTTAAAATCACTGGGGGTGGCGTCCACGACAGTCAAGTTGCAAAACAACTGATTGATACTGTAGGCGAGGCAACTTATCTCATTGCTGATAAGGGGTATGATGCTGAGCACATTAGAATATATGCCCAGAACAAGGATATAATTCCCATCATTCCAATGAGATCAAATAGTAAAAGATCGAATAAGGAGTTTGATAAATATCTATATAAATTAAGACATTTAGTTGAAAATGTGTTTGCGAGATTGAAGCATTTCCGAGCGATTGCAACCCGATTTGATAAGCTTGCACGAAATTACCAGTCTATGATTTACATTGCTTGCATGTTTATTTGGTGTAAAGCCAAATGAGGACACGCCCTAATTTTTAAATAAATATTTTTGAAATTTAATAAAATATTCAAGGCGGATAAGATGAGATGGAACTGTTTTGTAATCATTCTATTAAGTTACTTATAGACTTCAATTTTTACCAAATAGACACCTGTTTAGGCATTGAGTAATTCAGATTTAACCCCATAATTAGAACAACAAAATATTGCCAGTGAATTGCCGCAAATTATGTCTGATAAAACCCCTTTCGATTTAGTGACCAGCTATCAACCTGCTGGCGATCAGCCACAAGCCATTGAAAAACTGGTTCAGGGAATTGAACGGGGCTATAAGAATCAGCTATTGCTAGGCGTGACAGGGTCCGGTAAGACCTACACTATGGCCAATGTAATTGCGCGGACGCAACGCCCGACCATTGTCATGGCACATAACAAAACCTTGGCAGCACAGCTCTATGGCGAATTTAAGGCATTCTTCCCGAATAATGCGGTGGAATATTTCGTTAGTTACTATGATTATTATCAGCCTGAAGCCTATGTGCCATCTTCCGATACTTTTATCGAGAAAGATTCAGCAATTAATGATCATATTGACCAGATGCGGTTATCCGCAACACGTGCTTTATTAGAACGCCGTGATGCCATTATTGTTGCTTCAGTTTCTGCAATCTACGGTTTGGGTGATCCGAATGCCTACATGAGCATGTTGCTGCATGTGGTGGAAGGGGATCGTATTGGTCGGGATGACATTATTCGCCGTCTGGTCGAGATGCAATATACTCGTAATGAACTGGAGTTTCTGCGTGGTACCTATCGTATTCGCGGTGAAATTATTGATATTTTCCCTGCGGAATCGGACCAGAATGCAATCCGTATCGAGCTGTTTGATGATGAGGTAGATTCGATCCGCTGGTTTGATCCATTGACTGGCAAAATGATCCGCAAAGTACCGCGTGTGACAATTTATCCAAAAAGTCATTATGTTACACCAAAGGATAATCTGACCCGTGCCATTGAGACCATCCGGGAAGAGCTGAAAGAGCGTCTGGTGTTTTTCCGTGAGAATGACAAATTATTAGAAGCACAGCGTATCGAACAGCGTACCCGTTATGATCTGGAAATGATGCAGCAACTGGGCTATACCAATGGCATCGAAAACTATTCACGTCATTTATCTGGCCGTCCTTCAGGTGAAGCACCGCCAACATTGTTCGATTATGTACCTGATGATGCCTTGCTGATTATTGATGAATCACATGTAACCGTTCCACAGATTGGTGCGATGTATAAGGGCGACCGTTCACGTAAGGAAAATCTGGTGAACTATGGTTTCCGTTTGCCGAGTGCACTGGATAACCGTCCAATGAAATTTGAGGAATGGGAACGTATTGTTCCAACCACGGTCTATGTCAGTGCAACGCCAGCACGATATGAACTGGAAAAGTCAGAACAAATTGTAGAGCAGGTGGTGCGTCCAACAGGATTGGTCGATCCTGAAATTGAAATCCGTCCAGTGCTGACCCAGGTCGATGATGTATTGTCCGAAATCAATATCCGCAAAGATCTGAATGAACGTGTACTGGTGACGACATTAACCAAGCGTATGGCAGAAGACCTGACTTCATATTTGAAAGAATATGGCGTAAAGGTAGCCTACTTGCACTCAGATATCGACACTGTAGAGCGGGTAAAAATTATTCATGAATTGCGTACCGGTATTTACGATGTGCTGGTCGGGATTAACCTGTTACGTGAAGGTCTGGATATGCCAGAAGTGTCCTTGGTTGCGATTCTGGATGCAGATAAAGAAGGTTTTCTACGTTCCGAACGTTCACTGATTCAGACCATTGGTCGTGCTGCGCGTAACTTGAAAGGTAAAGCAATTCTTTATGCGGACCGGATTACGGACTCGATGCAGAAGGCAATTGACGAAACCGAGCGCCGTCGTGCCAAACAAATTCAGTTTAATGAAGAGCATGGCATTATCCCACGCAGTGCAGTACGTCAGGTGATCAAGGAAATTGATACCGGCGAGGTACTCGATGACGATCAAATTGATGAGCGTATTTCTGATCAGGCCAAAGCTTTAAGTGCGGATGAACGTCATTTGCTAGCAGATCCGAAACTGTTTGCGAAACACATGAGCAAGCTTGAAAAAGCAATGCTGAAAGCTTCCAAAGAATTGCAATTTGAACAAGCGGCACGTTTGCGTGATGAAATCTTACGCTTGAAGGCTCAGATGCTGAGTTAAGCAATTGATCTGCCTATGATTAGTTGTGCAAAACTAATCATAAATCTTACATATCGATACACAATCATTCACACGATGACGTTATTGTTGTTACAGATAAAATTTTACAAAAACATGTGGTTCACTCATCTGTGTGAATGAAAGGATACTTTATGACAACTAAGAATTTTTCTCAGGCAAGTCTAAAAATTGCCAAAATTGCGATTGGTAGTGCTGTTCTTCTGGGTTTGGGCGCTACGACCATGGCATATGCGCAAAAAGAGTCATTACCGACTGTGGAAAAAGTTGAACTGGACCGTTATTTGGGTATATGGTACGAAGTGGCGCGTAAGCCTTTATATTTTCAGAATAAGTGTGACCGTGATGTCACAGCAACGTATACTTTGAATGAAAATGGCAATATCGTGGTTGATAACCGCTGTATTAAAAAAGATGGTGAACAAACCCAGTCAGGGGGTGAGGCATTTGTGCAAAATCCACCCCAAAATACCAAATTAAAAGTCAGTTTCTTGCCAGACTTCATTCGCTGGATTCCTGTCGGACGTGGCGATTATTGGGTCTTGAAACTGGATGAAAACTATCAAACCGTTCTGGTCGGTGAGCCTAAACGTAAATATATGTGGATACTCTCACGTGACCCGCAGTTGGATAAAAATGTAGTGAATGAATATTTACAATACGCACAGTCAGTCGGTTATGACCTGAGTGATGTGATTCACACCAAACAAACTGCGCGCTAAACTCAGTTTATCCTCAAACCATGCTTCGGCATGGTTTTTTTATATTTATACAATCAGAAGCTACACCTTGAAAATTTATCATTCGATCAAAGAATAGAGACAAGTATTCTTGAAGACATCCCGATATAATGCGCGCAAAGAGATTTTGGGGTAGTGAATGTATAAAGGGATCGCGCTGTCAGTGCTGGCGTCACTGGTTTTTGGTGTGCTTTATATTTTCACGCCTTTTCTGCAGCCACTAGACAGTGAGCAAACCTTTGCATGGCGTATGTTGGCGACCCTCCCGTTTCTGACGGCGTTTATGTGGTGGTCAGGTGATCTCAATCATATCGGCAGTATTTTTAAGCGAATTCTACAGCAGCCGACGTTTCTGATCTGGTTAATTATTAGCTCTTTACTTTGTACAACCCAACTCTGGTTATTCTTATGGGGGCCGATTAATGGTCGCGGCCTGCAAGTGTCGCTGGGTTATTTCCTGTTGCCTTTGGTGATGGTTCTGGTTGGCTGTGTGCTCTATAAAGAAAAATTGTCTGCCTGGCAGATGGCGGCGGTGGTTTGTGCGGTACTGGGCGTGGGACATGAAATCTGGCGGATTGGTTTTATTGCCTGGGAAACGGTCTATGTGGCTTTGGCTTATCCACTGTATTTCTTCCTGCGCCGTCGCTTTGGTACGGATCACTTGGGTGGATTCTGGTGGGACTTGTGTCTGATTCTGCCAGTGGCTTTCTATCTGGGCTTTGTACATAGCGATTCTCTCAAGCTAATGGTCAATTTCCCTCATCTCATCTTGGCAGTGTTGGGTTTGGGTTTCTTAAGTGCTTTAGGCTTAGGTAGTTATATTCTGGCAAGCCGTTATCTGCCTTTTGTGATTTTTGGTCTGCTGAGCTATCTGGAGCCAGTGTTATTGGCTTTTGCCTCGATGGCACTTGGGGAACGGGTAGAATCTGGAGAATGGCTGACCTATATCCCGATTTGGCTAGCGGTGATGGTGCTGATTGTGGAAGGAATATTGCATTTAAAACAGCAGCAGTTGAAAAAAGATGAACTTGAAAAAAAAGCTGAAAAGCTGGAAAAATTCAAAAAAAATAATGAATAATGCTATTTGCATAAGTGTGATATTCGTCAGATAATTTTGACGTAAATGTTATCTAATTCATGTACCATTTTGTTTAAAAGAATGTTCGTTATATTTAAAGGGGATAAATATGTCACAGATTGCGATTCCATATCAGTTACGTGCACGTTTATCCCAACTGGAACCGAGCCTCGATTTAGAATGGGAGCGGGACCTTAAAAGCGTTCTGGCAGATATCTCTCCTGAGCTCAAGGAAAGTATCGATTTTCAGATTTTAAAGCCAAAAAGAATTCTCTGGGATCAGGAAACCAATCAATACCGTTATCAGGCTTATCATTCGGTAGAAGCTTTAAGCCAAAAATTTCTGAATGACCGGATGCGTTATTATGCCAGCACGTTCGGTATCTCTTTGAAAAGCCTGCTCGGGTTAAATGACAGCTTGCAAGTTGCCGACTACCTGGAAAACGTACTCGAGCAGATTGATAAAATTGAAGTCAATGAAAACTTCCAGATGCAGCGTGAAAAGCTGGAGCTACGTCGTACTTTCTTGCTGAATGCTGCTGAAATTATTCGTGGTCTTCAATTACAGCCGGTCGAAGGCGTACGTAAGCTCACTGAACAGCAGGTTAAATGCTTCATTATTGAAGTGTTTATCAAGCAACAGTTGTTGGGCTACTGGTATAAACCTTTATTAAAAAAACAGACTGCGGAAATGCAACATCCGCTATTCCGTTATTTTCTGATTAAAGAACAGCAAATCCGTCATTTTGATATTGTCCGCACTTCACAGTTTTTATTTATCGTTGCGCCTGTGATGGATGTACAACAAAACCCGTATTCTATTCGTCGCTTCCTCATAGAAGAAAAAGGTGCATTAGAAGGTCAAGTTTATCTGAATATTCTGGTTCTGGATCTGAAAGAGGATATGAATGAAGAGGTAGTAGAGACACTGAAATCCCAGATGCAGCGAATGGTAACCTTGCAAAGCCAGATCCATCTGGACGTCAGGGACATTGTGCATAATCTGGAGCAGGTCTCTGAACTAAAGTTATTACCTTTGCTGGTCGAACCGGTTCAAGTGGTCGAAAAGAATGCCGATGTTGTTGCGCAACGCCATTTGAAGCAGTTGGAGGAAATTCTGACACGGGAATTGCTGCTGCCAATGCGGGATGCGATTCGTGATCATTTGTCGCATATTGAAGAGTTTGCTTATCTCTATTTACATGTATATAAAATCTTTACTGAAATTTTAGCCTATTACCGGGACTTCAAAGCTCAGCCAGGATTTATGTTTAATTCCTATATCCAGAATTTCGAATATAAGTTATTGGCATTTATCCGTTTGCTGGAAAAGCGTAAGGGTGAAACCTTTATTCCGATGAACCGGAATGAATGGCAGGTAATGCATCATCGTTCCGAGCAGCCGATTAAAGATATTCAAACCACGATTGCCGATAATGTGCAGCAATATCGGGATCTGAAAAAATATATCAATACGTTGAACCGTCAGAAAGCCGAATATGAAAAAAAATCCATGCTGAAAAAGCTTTGGCGTAAAGATAATTCAGATGAGGCAATAGAAATAACACTGAATAAATTGCAGCAGTTAAAACGTAGCATGTTCCTGGAAATTATTCAGGTACCAAGAACCCATGAAAACAGCAGTGTATTTCTAGAATTTGAAAGTTTGCAAAGTTTCCAGAAAGTTGAGCGTCACTATGCCTTTCCTTGTGGGGATAATGGTCTCACCCGGTTACCTGTACTGATTCATTTGCCAGAAACTTATGATGATTTCGATGTGGAAAACTTTAATGCTTCTATGAGCCTGGATATGAATTTTTCAGCAGGCAGCAGGCTGCAACTGGATCATGAAAATGCAGTCAACTTCGAGATTTAGATTTGAGTGAATAAACAACATTTAACAAAAATCTGGTTTAGAGCATGAAAAGTATTATTTTTCGATTTTTAAATGCAAAATCATCTAGCTAATTACAACTATTTTTAAAATTTATAGTGAATATAGGCCTTTTTCCTCAGGACTTTGGCAGCTTTTGATTCAAACTTGCTGCCAATTCCATTACAATTATTGGGTTTTGAAATTTATGCTTAGATTTACAATTAATTAGAGGACGTATCTGTGAGCAAAGACACTATCGTTGCCCTCCATGCAGAGCACCAAGGTCGCTGGAAAAACCGTGAAGAACTCGCGGAGCGTATGATTGCCCTAGTAGGTCAGTTATATCGTGAAAAAAATATCGTAGCTACAGTTTACGGTCGCTCTTTAATTAACCGTTCTGTAATCCAGATCCTTAAAGCGCATCGTCGTACTCGCGTATTAGACGTTGAGCTTTCTGTTGTAGACACTTTCCCAATCCTTGAAGCATTGGCGAAAATTGACAACATCGGTACTGCTGAAATTGATCTAGGCAAACTTGCTGTTGAATTCAAAGCAAAAGGTGGTGATGTTAACGCATTCGTTGCTGACGCTGTGAAATCTCTTGAAGGCAATGCAACTTCAGTTGAAGGTAAGGACGTTGTACTTTACGGTTTTGGTCGTATCGGCCGTATTCTTGCACGTTTGATGATCAGCCAGTCAGGTCTAGGCCGTGGCTTGAACCTGAAAGCAATCGTGGTTCGTAAATCATCTGACGGTGACTTGGAAAAACGTGCGTCATTATTACGTCGTGACTCAATCCATGGTCCATTCGCGGGTACGATCTCTGTAGATGAAGAAAACGAAGCAATCATTGCAAACGGTCAGTTCATCAAAGTGATCTATGCATCTAATCCATCTGAAGTGGATTACACTGCATACGGTATCGAAAATGCACTAGTAATCGACAACACGGGTAAATGGCGTGATGCTGAAGGTCTTGCTCAACACCTGAAATGCCCGGGCGCTGCGCGTGTCATTCTGACTGCACCTGGTAAAGGTGACATGAAGAACGTTGTATTTGGTGTGAACCAGGCTGACATCCTTGATGAAGACAAAATCATTTCTGCAGCAAGCTGTACAACGAACGCGATCACTCCAACACTGAAAGTGTTAAACGACAAATACACAGTGATCAATGGTCATGTTGAAACAGTTCACTCGTTCACGAACGACCAGAACCTGATCGACAATTACCACAAAGCTGATCGTCGTGGCCGTGCTGCTACACTGAACATGGTAATTACTGAAACTGGTGCTGCTAAGGCTGTTGCAAAAGCGCTTCCAGTACTTCAAGGTAAACTGACAGGTAATTCTGTACGTGTACCTACACCAAACGTATCTCTTGCGATTCTTAACCTGACTTTGGGTCAAGAAGTTGATCGTGACGAAGTGAATGAATACATTCGCCAAATCTCTATCAATTCTAACCTTCAAGGTCAAATTGGTTATACCAACTCGACTGAAGTGGTATCTTCTGACTTTATCGGTTCACGTACTGCAGGTGTATTTGACGCGCAAGCGACTATCACTTCAGGCAACCGTTTAACTGCTTATGTTTGGTACGATAACGAAGTAGGTTATAGCTGCCAAGTATTACGTATCGCTGAACAAATGGGCGGCGTAAGCTATCCAAAAGTTCCTGCTGAAACTAATGCATAATTAGTATTGAGCTGAAAAAAGGGCCTCATTTGAGGCTCTTTTTTATTGCATGTTTTTTAGGTTTAAGTTTTGGATTTAAATGGAATATTAATTTGAAAATAACCTTGCTGATGAATTCTTGATCTGATAACTTTCTAAATGAAAGTACATGCTGAAAAGTAAGTTTATAAATTAAGAGAAATATTATGTCAGCTTATGAAACCAGTAAATTACTGGGTCAGGTTTTATCAACAGAATGTCCTTCACGTGAAATACTGGAACACTTAGCCAATAAATGGTCGATTCTGGTGTTACGTTGCTTAAGTGATGGCGTACATCGTTTCAGTGAGCTGAAACAGCGCATTGAAGGGGTGAGTGAAAAGATGCTGGCCCAGACTTTAAAAATGCTGGAGCAGGACGGGTTCATTTTAAGAACAGTCTATCCTGTCGTACCACCAAAAGTGGAATATCAGTTGACCATTACTGGTTCACAGGCCGCAGAAAAAATAAATTATCTGATTGGCTGGTTAGAGCGTAGTCTGCCGGAGATTTTAGAAAATAAAGAACGTGTTCCAAAATAGAAGCTAAATTGCTTTTGAGGAAGCAATAAATGAAAAAGTCAGAAAATTTGGTTGCTACTTTAATTGGCGATCTATTGGATTTTATGTGCGATCACTATTGCTCTTTATGCGCTGATACAAAGGTTTGTAGAAGATAAGTCTACTGCAAAAAAAAATCTTTTGATTTGGTCGGCGACAATGTTTGCACCTATAGCGGTGTTGATGATTTATACAAGTTGGGAAAAACAAAAAAGTACAAAGCTTATATTTCAACAATATAAATATATTGATGTCAATTAATTAAAGTCAAGACTAAATATAATATATTGAAAAATATGGTCTTAGTTGGCGATGACAATTATGACCATTTAAAAAAGACAACTTCATCTATTTGACGATGATTGTATTTTTCTAAAAAAGAGTGTTTGGTTTTAAAAGAGCTGATAAGTGACGAAAGCGGTAAAAAGGAATTAAAAAAATTAAGAAATTTCCCTCTCCTTAAAGCAGAGGGTTAAGGAGAGGTTAATTAAGATGAAATTTTTGTCTCAAACATCTTCCTGAAATCCCACCGATCAATCAGCAAAATCCCAATCGATAAAACAAGGCCAAGTACCACACAACCAACCCATTCAAAGTGCTCCCAGGCATAAACCGCACCGAGTGAGCCTAAAGCTGCACCACTAAAATAAATGGTCATATATACTGCATTAATTCTGGAACGTGATTTCAGGTCAGTCCGATAAACCAGATTCTGATTTAATACATGGAATGCGGTCAGGCCAAAATAAGCCATCAATACGCCAATCGCATAGATCACAATATTCTGCTGGGCAAAATATAAGGGCAGTGTAGAGCTGAGCATTAAAGCAATACATAGCTTGGCGACCAGATTTTCTCTGCCCTGTCCTACGGTTTTGCCTGACCAGCTTGATGAATAAATTCCAATCACACCGAGTAAGCCGAACAGGCCAATTTCAAAATCAGTGAAATGGTAAGGTGCGCTACCTAGTACGAAGGTCATGGAAGTAAAGACCATAGATAGAATACCGAAGCCTAAAGCACCTGCGCAGGCACGACGAATCAGATGCGGGTTCTGCTTAGCGATGACAAACAAAGAGCGATAGATACTGCCAATGGTCAAACCCGCCTGCGGTTGAGTATCCGGTAGTTTTCTCCACATGAGAGTGGCAAAAAGCAGGGTCATGATTCCACTAGATAAGTAAACACCTTCCCAAGACCAGTAGGTCGAAACAAAGCCAGCAAAAGTCCGCGACAGAATGATGCCCATCACCAAGCCACTCATCAGTTTACCGACAATGGTAGCACTGGATTCAGGTGGACTAATCGTAGAAGCAAAAGGAATTAAAACCTGCGCTGAGATTGCGCCAAATGTCGCACATAAGGTAAACACATAAAGCGTTGATAAAGTCGTGCTGAATGAAAGCAGAATCTGTGAAATGGCTGCAAAGACCATCAGACTGACCACTAGCTTGCGTTTATTCAGAAAATCTCCCAATGGTACTAACAGCATTAAGCCCAGTACGTATCCAATCTGGGCGATCACTACCGTTAAGCCAGCCTGACTGGTTGTAATTCCTAAACTTTCCTCGATTGAATAGATTAAGGGCTGATTAAAATAAGCTGATCCGGCACAGAGACCACATGCCATTGCCATAAGTAATACAAATTGTGATGACAATGGGCTGACAGAATTCTTTTCTGTGGTCATAGCTATACCATGGGCTTTTTTTCGACGTTGAGCACTATAGGCAGCTCGATGCCAAATCAGAAATAATAAAAAACGATCAATTAAGCTTTAAAAACTATATTTTGAATTTTTATAGGTCTGAATATTTTTCAGACTGTTTTGTATTTTGAGACAAGCTGAATGAAATTACCCTTGAAATGAGCGATCTTCATGGAATAGTGCATAAATGTAGTCGAGAAATGCTTTAAAATATGGCAGAATAGGCGGTTTTAAAGTTTTTAGAGGATTGGCAATATGCGCTTTGTTGATGAAGCAGTCATTACCGTAGAGGCTGGCGACGGTGGCAATGGCGTAGCCAGTTTTCGCCGTGAAAAGTTCGTACCATTTGGTGGTCCAGATGGTGGTGATGGTGGTCGTGGCGGCAGCATTTATGTTCAGGCTGACGACGACACGAGTACCCTTGTAGATTATCGTTATACCCGTAGATTTCGCGCTGAACGTGGTAAAAACGGTGCTGGCGCAAACTGTGCTGGTCGTGGTGGCGAATCAGTTATTTTAAAAGTTCCTGTAGGAACAACTATTGTAGATAGTGAATCTGGCGACATTATTGGTGACCTGATCGAAGACGGTCAAAAGGTATTGGTTGCTCAAGGTGGTGATGGTGGCTTGGGTAATACCCACTTCAAATCGTCGACTAACCGTTCTCCACGTAAGTGTACCCATGGTGTTAAAGGTGAATTCCGTGAAATCCGTCTGGAGCTAAAAGTGCTTGCAGATGTTGGTTTACTGGGTATGCCTAATGCAGGTAAATCAACCTTTATCCGTGCAGTATCTGCTGCAAAACCGAAAGTGGCAGATTATCCATTTACCACAATGATGCCAAATCTGGGCGTTGTGGATGCGGATCGTTACCGTTCATTTGTGATGGCTGATATTCCAGGTCTGATCGAAGGTGCTGCTGAAGGTGCGGGTCTGGGTATTCGCTTCCTGAAACACCTGGCACGTACACGCATTTTGCTACACATTGTCGATGTACAACCGATTGATGGTTCAGATCCTGCTTACAATGCCAAAGCAATTATTGCAGAGCTCGAGAAATTCTCGCCAACGCTTTCTAAATTGCCTGTGGTATTGGTTCTGAACAAGGTTGACCAGTTAGCAGAAGAAACACGTGACGAATGGTGTAACCATATTCTTGAAGAATTACAGTGGGAAGGCCCTGTCTTTAAAACTTCTGGCTTAACGGCAGAAGGGACGAAAGACGTTGTGTACTACCTGATGGATCAAATCGAACAGCAACGCGAACGTGAAGTTGAAGATCCAGAATATGCAGCAGAAATGAAAGCATTCCGTGATCAGCTGGAAGCTGAAACACGTGAACAAACGATTGCTGCGAAAGAAGCTTATCGTGAAATGCGTCGCGCTCAACGTCTGGGTGGCGATGACTTTGATGATGAAGATGATGACGACAGCGACGTAGAAGTATATTACGTACGTTAATCTTTTAAAGATAAGTCTGAGGACAAGATGATAGAAGTGGTAGATGGGCAACGTCAGCTCAAGGGTTGTAAACGAATCGTTGTTAAAATCGGATCATCTTTACTCACAGCAAACGGGCAAGGTTTAGATTTAGATGCCATCTCGCACTGGGCGGGACAAATCGCAGATCTACACAATGCAGGACACGAGATTATTCTGGTGTCATCAGGTGCTGTGGCTGAAGGTATGGTTCGAATGAAACTAGAGAATCGACCCACCGATCTACCCAGTCTTCAGGCTTGCGCTGCCATTGGTCAGATGGGGCTTATTCATATCTGGTCAAGCGTGCTGGATAAATACCAGATCCAGACTGCTCAGGTACTGTTAACCCATGATGACCTGGCAGATCGTCGCCGCTATCTCAATTCATGTGATGCCTTGCAGCACCTGATTGAATGGCGTGTGATTCCGGTGATTAATGAAAATGACACCGTTTCGACCGATGAAATCCGCTTTGGTGATAATGATACCTTGGCTGCCATGGTGGCAGGTCAGGTGCATGCGGATCTGCTGATTATCCTGACCGATCAGGAAGGCATGTTTGATTCGGACCCACGTTCTAATCCGAATGCCAAACTGTTCCATACCGTACGTGCGATGGATGAGAGTCTGTTTGATATGGCTGGCGGTGGTGGCAAATTTGGTCGTGGCGGCATGCTGACCAAAGTCCGCGCTGCACGTCTGGCTGCGAAGTCGGGTTGTCCAACGCTGATTGCCAGTGGTGACAGTGACTGTGTTTTATCGCGTCTTATGACGGGTGAAATGTTGGGCACTTTATTCATCACTGATGATGATCGTGTTACTGCACATCAGCAATGGCTGGCAGCGCATTTGCAAACGGCAGGTCGTCTGGTGATTGATGATGGTGCTGTTAAGGCCATTAAAGAAAATCACCGCAGTCTGTTACCGGTAGGCGTTAAAGCAGTTGAAGGTCATTTCGAGCGTGGTGATGTGGTGGAATGTGTCGATACACAAGGTCACCGTATTGCGGTCGGACGTGTGAACTTTAGTTCACGTTCAGCTGAGATCGTCAAAGGTCTAGCATCAGACAAAGTGCATCAAGTCCTTGGTGAAGCGCGTTCTTTAGAGATGATTCACCGTAATCATATGGCAATTTACTAAATTATTAAGATTAAAAAAATCCCGCTTTCGAGCGGGATTTTTTATGTCTGGAAATTTACTTCACCCAGCCCATCCGAATAAAAGGCTTAAACAGGAATTGATGAATGCTGAAAATAAAGCTCATGATTTTATTCTCATATTTCCACCAGAGCGGTAAGCCAGCAAGATTGACTGCCAAAGCAATCACGAATGCTCCCATCATATCAATCGGAAAATGTACACCCACATAAACCCGCGACCAAGCTACCAGCCAGGCAGTCCAGAGCAGAAGTCGCCCCAAGTCCCGTTGTGGTGAAAAATAATAGGCAAAGGCAATCCCGCTAAAAATACTCATATGGTTGCTGGGAAAAGAACCTGTGGCTTCATGCTCAATTAAGGTATGACCAATTTCCATGACAAATGGACGAGGCGTATTCAACACAGCAGATAAAACTTCACTTATGAATAAGGTAATCGCAGTGAAGATAAAGGCTTTGATAATCACGGTTTTCACTTCACGATTGCCACGTAGCCAAGCTATGGCAAAGATCAGCAGGAATAAATACACCAAATCATGTGCAATTAGACAGGCATAGTTGATCATCCATATTGAAGCGTGATCAGGTGCATTAAAAAGATGAAACAGATATAAGTTGGGTTGATCAAGGGACATAAGGTAAGAGGATTGATACAAATGTCGGTTACTCTAAACCTATCAAAGTGGTATTTATACCGAAGTATGTATGAATTTGTAGCGTTGATTTTTTAAAGTAACCTCAGGTGATAAAAAACCACCCAAAAGGGTGGTTTTTAAAATCAGAATACTTTTACTAACACTTACTTAAACTGAATCGAACCATTGGCACTCACAGTCATTTTAGACTCACCCGCTGCCATTTCCTGATCTGGAATAGCTGCTTCTGCATAAGCCGCTTTGGCCATTGCCATACGTGGAACCGGTGGGTAGCCTGAATTATTGGTGTTAATATTCATATTTACCAGTTGATATCCAGCTTTGTTCCAAGCCTGAGCCAGGCTTTGTGCACGTTGCTGGAAGTTTTTGGATGCTTCCAGCATCAGCTCATTTTCAACTTTATTACGTTTTGCTTCAGATACTGTAAAGTTAATTGATTCAGTCTGGAAGTTTTGCTGCAATTCGGCAATTAGCTGTGAAGCCGCTTTGAAGTCAGTCGATTCAATACGTACCTGAGCACGAGCTCTCCACTCTCTGAGTTTACGGTTGTCATTGTCATAGACTGGATAAGTGTGTTGTGAACCGGTTTCAATTTTCACACTCGGATATTTCTTTGCGGCATTGATGGCCTGGTTCATGAGTTGATTAATTTGCGCTGCAAGCTCAGCAGGCTGTTTATTGGATTTTTCTACATATAAATTGGCATGCATCAGGTCATTGGAAATATCGCGGCTGGCCTCTGCTGAAATATTAATAATATTATAATTCAGTGGCTCATTTTGGTCTGCAAATGCAGTACTCGCCAAGGTGCCTGCAAGTATAAGGCTGGACAATGCTAGGAGGCGCATATTTTCTTCCTGTTTTTCTTAAAATTAGCCATCTTGGCTGATCCTCAGATATTAAATCTCAATTGTGCTCTTTTTGCGAAATATTTGTGGTAAGAGTGTTAAGTTTTCGATTATTTTTTCTCGAGTTTTAAGTTTTAATTATTTTAAAAATTATATATTTATTAATGTATTATTAAAATCAATGCGAACTTTTCTGAAAGGCTACAAAAAAGTATAAAAGAAGCTGCTTTTCTTTCCTTTGTCACACGTTAAGATGATAATTTAGAGCTTAGACAGGCATGATATTTTTTTTCGATAAATTTTCAGGTAAATTGAGTTGAAAGTTATTTATTTTCCTGAAAAATTCGGTATCATCCGCCTCCTAAGTTAGTTAACTAAGATTATGGCTAACTAAAATCTTATAAAGCACCGAGTCAAAGGACCAAACGTCACCAGACTTATTTCTTTCAACCCATATCAGAGATGGTAATTCGATATGAGCGTTACTTCTGTAAACCCTGCCACCAATTCCACAAACGAATACTACTTGACTCGCCAAAGTCAGATGGAATCGAATGTGCGTAGTTATCCACGTAAATTACCGTTAGCGATAGCGAAAGCACAAGGTTGCTGGGTTACCGATGTTGAAGGTACTGAGTACCTTGATTGTTTAGCTGGGGCAGGGACATTGGCTTTGGGCCATAATCATCCTGCGGTGATTCAAAGTATCCAGGATACGCTTGCAAGCGGTCTCCCACTGCATACCCTGGATCTAACCACTCCTTTAAAAGATGCTTTCACTGAAGCTCTTCTTTCCTACCTTCCAGGTGGTAAAGAAGAATATTGCTTACAGTTCTGTGGCCCATCTGGTGCAGATGCAACAGAAGCAGCGATTAAACTTGCCAAAACCTTTACCGGTCGTAGTTCAGTGATCAGCTTCTCTGGTGGCTATCACGGTATGACGCATGGTGCATTGGCCATGACAGGTAACCTGTCTGCGAAGAATGCCGTGAATGGTTTAATGCCAGGCGTTCAGTTCATGCCTTATCCGCATGAATACCGTTGCCCATTGGGTCTAGGTGGTGAAGCGGGTGTTGACGCTTTAACTTACTTCTTTGAAAACTTCATTGAAGATGTTGAAAGCGGTGTAACGAAGCCAGCAGCTGTGATTCTTGAAGCGATTCAAGGTGAAGGCGGTGTGGTAACAGCACCAGTAAAATGGTTACAGAAAATCCGTGAAGTGACTGAAAAACACAACATCGTATTGATTCTTGATGAAGTTCAAGCGGGCTTTGCACGTTCAGGCAAAATGTTTGCATTTGAACACGCGGGTATCGAACCTGATGTGGTGGTGATGTCTAAAGCCGTGGGTGGTAGCCTGCCACTTGCAGTGCTTGGTATTAAACGTAAGTTCGACGCATGGCAACCTGCTGGCCATACCGGTACATTCCGTGGTAACCAGCTGGCAATGGGTACAGGTCTTGCAACCATCAATACCATTAAAGAGCAAAATCTGGCGCAAAACGCACAAGAACGTGGTGATTTCCTGCAAGCTGAACTGAAAAAGCTAGCTGCTGAATTCCCATGTATCGGTAACGTGCGTGGCCGTGGCTTAATGATCGGTGTTGAAATTGTAGACGAACGTAAACCTGCCGACCATATGGGTTCTTTACCTGCTGATGGTCAATTGGCTGCAGCGATCCAGACTGCTTGTTTCAACAACAAACTGTTGCTTGAGAAAGGTGGTCGTAACGGTACAGTGATCCGTTTGCTTTGCCCATTGATTATTACTCAGGCAGAGTGTGAAGAAGTTCTGGTTCGCTTCAAGAAAGCGGTTGCTGAAGCTTTAGTCGCAGTTCGAGGCGCGTAATTTATGGTAGATTTTGCAGAACATCGTAAAGCGTTACTCTGCAATGATGCTGCATCTATCGCTGACTATGAGTCAGCGATGGACCAGGCGACCGAAGCGGTTGCAGCATGGTTGCAAAATGACAAAATGTACACGGGTGGCAGCATCAAGGAATTGCGTAGCGCAATTGCTTTCAACCCTTCTAAAGATGGTTTGGGTCTTCAAAAGTCTTTAGAGCGTATGGTTGAGCTATTCCTTAACAAAAGCTTGAAAGTACATCACCCTCATTCTCTAGCGCATTTGCACTGTCCAACCATGGTGGCAAGCCAGGTTGCGGAAGTGCTGATCAATGCGACTAACCAATCCATGGACTCTTGGGATCAAAGCCCAGCGGGTTCTTTGATGGAAGTGCAGTTAATCGACTGGCTACGTCAAAAGGTTGGTTATGGTTCAGGTCAGGCGGGTGTATTTACTTCAGGTGGTACACAGTCGAACCTGATGGGTGTATTGCTGGCGCGTGATGCCTGCATCGCGAAAAACTGGAAAGACGAAAACGGCAATCCGTGGTCGGTTCAGCGTGATGGTATCCCTGCGGACGCGATGCGTAACGTCAAAGTCATCTGTTCTGAAAATGCGCACTTCTCTGTGCAAAAGAACATGGCGATGATGGGTATGGGCTTCCAGTCAGTAGTTACTGTTCCTGTAAATGAAAATGCACAGATGGATGTTGATGCTCTGGAAAAAACCATGGCGCATCTTCAGTCTGAAGGCAAAATCGTCGCATGTGTGGTAGCAACCGCAGGTACAACCGATGCGGGCGCGATTGATCCATTGAAAGCAATTCGTGAAATCACCAATAAATATGGCGCGTGGATGCATATCGATGCGGCATGGGGTGGCGCACTGATTCTATCCAATGACTATCGTTCTATGCTGGATGGGATTGAGTTATCTGATTCGATCACATTGGATTTCCACAAGCATTATTTCCAAACGATTTCATGTGGTGCGTTCTTGCTGAAAGATGAAGCGAACTATCGTTTCATGCATTATGAAGCGGAGTATTTAAACTCTGCTTATGATGAAGAGCACGGCGTTCCGAACTTGGTATCGAAGTCACTGCAAACCACGCGTCGTTTCGATGCGTTGAAGTTGTGGATGACGGTTGAAGCCTTGGGTGAAGAGCTTTACGGTTCAATGATTGATCATGGCGTGAAATTGACACGTGAAGTGGCAGATTACATCAAGGCAACGGATGGTCTGGAACTTCTGGTTGAGCCGCAGTTTGCATCAGTATTGTTCCGTGTGGTTCCAGCAGGTTATCCAGCTGAGTTTGTGGATGCCCTGAACCAGAACGTGGCAGATGAACTGTTTGCGCGTGGTGAAGCGAACATTGGTGTAACTAAAGTCGGTCAGGTTCAATCTCTGAAAATGACGACTTTAAGTCCGGTGGCAACACTTGAAAACGTGAAGAACCTGCTGGCACTGGTGCTTGCAGAAGCGGATCGAATCAAGGATTCCATCGCTGACGGTACTTATACACCACCAATTGCATAAGTGATTGTGGTGTGAAAAAGGAGGCCTGTTGGTCTCCTTTTTTTATATTTCAACAAAGATTATTTGTTTCTAGATCAAATTTAAATAGTGGTTATTCATGCATCAAAATTGTGGTAAAAAAAGAAATTCTTTGTAAGAAACACAAAATTTTTTACATATTTTCTTGCTATAAAAATGTCGAAAAAATTCTTAAATAATTTATAATACATTGAAAATAATAAATATTTTTAATTTATTTGGTGCTGTAAGACTTATCATAAAATCTTCATAAATCTGTAACCCGCCTGTCATATTTAAAAATCAAAATACTTGTATCGAAACAAGTACAACACGACAAAAAAAGTGGCGTACTCCAAATTTAAATGATTGTGAGAGATACAGAATGCGCTTTACAAAAATTGCACTTGCACTTGCAGTGATGGGGCTAGGCATGACTGCTGCGAATGCAGCACGCGACACAATTCAAATCGCAGGTTCTTCAACGGTACTTCCATATGCAAGTATTGTAGCTGAAGAATTTGGCAATACTTTCCCGCAGTTTAAAACTCCAGTTGTCGGCTCAGGCGGTTCGTCAGGTGGTTTAAAGCAGTTCTGTAATGGTGTTGGTGATAATACCATCGATATCGCAAACGCATCTCGCCAGATCAAAAGTTCCGAATTGGCAGAATGTAAAAAGAATGGCGTTAACCAGGTACTAGAAATCAAAATCGGTTATGACGGTATTGTCTTTGCATCGAATGCCAAAAAAGCAGCTTATAAACTTCGTCCACAACATGTTTTTGCAGCCTTGGCAGCACAGTTACCAGCCAATGGCAAAATGGTAGCTAACCCGTATACACGCTGGAACCAGATTGACAAGTCACTTCCTAATGAGCCGATCACACTGGTAATTCCTGCTTCGAATCATGGAACACGCGAAGTCTTCCAGGAGAAGATGGTGGATGCAGGTTGTGAAACATATGCTGCAATTAAGTCTTTAGATAAAGATGCCAAAAAGAAAGCCTGTACCACTTTCCGTAAAGATGGTCGTGTTATTGAAATTTCAGGTGACTACACCGAAACACTGGCACGTCTGAAAACCTCTCCAAGTGCAGTTGGTGTATTTGGTCTAGGTTTCTATGACCAGAACCGTGACAAGCTGCGTGTTGCAACAGTTAACAACGTTGCACCATCTGAGCAGACCATCCTGAATGGTTCTTATCCGGTATCTCGCCCATTGTTCTTCTATGTGAAAGGCGAACACCTGAAACCAATCAAAGGTTTGCCACAGTTCACTGAATACTTCCTGAGCAAGAAAGTATCTGGTAAAGGATCGAAACTGGAAAAAGCAGGTTTGATTTCAATGTCTGATAAGGAACGTGTAGCAGTACTTGCTAACTTTAAGGCAGCTAAAGTAGTTGTAGTGAAGTAAGCAAATATTGAAATAGCTGGTGGCTGGAAACGGTCACCGGCTTTTAGTCATAGATAGGTTTTTTAAAAATATGAAGATTGAAAAAACAGTGGAGCATACATGAATCTGCTACTCCTGGGTGTGTTACTGGCGATTATCGCCGTTGCCTATCAGATCGGATTAAGTCGAAGCCAGAAATTGGCAGGCCAAGGCAAAAACACAGCAATGCTGAATTCGCGTCCTGGCTATTATGGCGCCATGGTGGCTTTATGGTGTGGTATTCCTGCATTTTTAATCTTCATGATTTGGAATCTGGTTGAACCTGTGCTCTTGGAACAGCTGGTGCTGAAACACCTGCCACAACAGATGGTCGCAGGCATGGATTCTGCAGCTCTGAGTGTGATCGTGGATCGGGTACAGGCACTGGCTTCCGGTTTTGGCGTTAGTGATATACCACAGGCCTATGAACTGGCTGCAGCAGAGCAGGTGGCACGTATCATGAGCATCAGCAGCTATGCCAAACTGGTGGTGGTGATATCTGTTGCTGTTGCCGGACTGGTTTGGGCCAAAAAACGTATCAGTAATCAGTTGCGTGCACGTCATCAGGTTGAAAAAGTTATCAATATCAGCTTGGCACTCTGTTCTGGTGTTGCCATCCTGACCACACTCGGCATTGTCATGTCGATGTTTGGCGAAGCAATGCGCTTCTTTAGCTTCGTCAGCCCAATTGATTTTTTCTTTGGCACACAATGGAACCCAGGTTTTAGCACTTCAGGCAATGCTGAAGGAAGTTATGGCCTGTTGCCTTTATTGTGGGGCACCTTGATGGTCAGTGGAATCGCCCTGTTGGTAGCAGTTCCATTGGGTCTGATGATTGCGATCTATCTGTCCGAATATGCCTCACCAAAATTCCGTTCATGGGCAAAACCGACTATTGAGGTTCTGGCTGGTATTCCAACCATCGTTTACGGTGTGTTTGCCTTGATGATTCTGGGCCCATTTATTAAAACGCTCGGTGCTATGGTCGGTGTTGATATTAATGCGACCAGTGCCTTAACTGCCGGCTTTGTTATGGGCATCATGATCATTCCATTTGTATCTTCTTTATCAGATGACATTATTACCCAGGTACCACGTGCCTTACGAGACGGTTCACTGGGTCTAGGCGCAACCAAATCTGAAACGATCCGCCAGGTGGTACTACCAGCCGCTTTGCCGGGCATTATCGGTGCCTTCTTGCTAGCAGCATCCCGTGCGATTGGTGAGACCATGATTGTAGTACTGGCAGCAGGTAATAGCCCGCTGTTACATGCTAATCCACTAGAAGCGGTATCAACTGTAACCATTACCATTGTGAACCAGTTAACTGGCGATACTGACTTTGCCAGTCCACAAGCACTGGTTGCGTTTGCATTGGGTCTGACTCTTTTTGTTATTACCTTAGGTTTGAACATTGTCGCACTGTACATCGTGCGTAAATATCGTGAGCAATACGACTAATGAGTACTTCAAATACCACACCTTTAGATCAGCGTATTGATCCATCTGTTAATGCTGAGCTGCGTGAAGAGCGTAAAAAGACCATTCAAAGCTCTCTTGCACGGCGCCATCGCAAAGAAAAAACCTTTCGTATGCTTGGTTTTTCTGCAGTATTGGCGGGTCTGTTCTTTGTCGTATTGCTGTTCGGTAGTATCTTGGCCAAAGGCTTGCCGGCATTCTGGCAAAGCAGTATGAGCCTGCCTATCCATTTCGATCCGGCAATTGTCAATATTGGTCCACAACCCAAACAGACTGCCGGCGAGTCTCCTGCACAGTTTGAACAGCGTATGGTGGATTGGCAGATGCAGGCTGGCATGGTCGACTGGGATGCCCTGATCATTAACGGTATGATTGCCAAAGACAGCAAGCTGGAAAACCAGCGTGATGAACTGGGTTATTTATATACCAGTTCAGAAGCCTATCGTCTGCGTGACATGGTGCTGAACAATCCAAGTCTAGTCGGGAAAACCCAGGAAGTTAAAATTTTGGCCGACGCCAATGTTGATGTATGGCTTGCAGGTAATATTGACCGTGACCTGCCAGATGAGCAGCAACAGCTAAGTCCTGAAGTCCGCCAGATTGCTGATGACATGAAAGCTTCAGGCGTGATCGAAAACGGCTTCAATACCAATATCTTTACCAATCCGGACTCTCGTAGTTCGCCTGCAACCTCTGGTTTGGCAGGTGCATTCATGGGCTCGCTGTTCATGATGTTGATCGTGATCTTTATCTCGATTCCAATCGGTGTAGCTTCAGCCATCTATCTGGAAGAGTTTGCACCAAAAAACTGGATCACCGATGTCATTGAAGTCAACATCAATAACTTGGCAGCCGTTCCGTCTATTGTTTTCGGTCTACTTGGTGCAGCGATCTTCATCGGCTGGATGCATTTACCACTTTCAGCGCCATTAGTCGGTGGTCTGGTACTTAGTCTGATGACTTTGCCAACCGTGATTATTACCACACGAGCTTCTCTAAAAGCTGTGCCACCATCAATTCGTCAGGCAGCCTTAGGCTTGGGTGCCTCACGTTTACAGACTGTATTCCATCATATTTTACCACTCGCACTACCAGGTATTTTGACCGGAGCGATTATTGGTGTCGCACAGGCACTTGGCGAAACCGCACCACTGTTATTGATCGGGATGAGCGCCTTTGTTGCTAGCGTACCGGCAACGCCACTAGATCAATCGACTGCTTTGCCTGTACAGATTTTCCTGTGGCAGGGTAATGAATTGCGTAACTTCTTCGAAGGTCGTACTGCTGCCGCCATTATTGTTCTCCTTGTCATGATGATTGGCTTAAACAGCTTAGCCATCTGGTTACGCAAGAAGTTTGAAGTCCGTTGGTAAGGAGAAAATAATGAAAACAATGAATATTTCAAACTATTTAAAAAAGGATCTATCCATGAACCTCCAGCAAAATAAATTTATTGCAGATGCCGCTGCAACCAAGCCCCTGATTTCATATAATTCTCAGTTCGAGACCCAAGCTGAAAATAAGAAAAAAGACAAGACGGGTAATGTCAAGCTGAGCGCGCAGGATGTACATGTTTACTATGGTGAACTCGAAGCGATCAAAGGTATTGACCTGAACATTTATGAAAATGAAGTGATCGCCTTTATTGGTCCATCGGGTTGCGGTAAATCGACTTTCCTGCGCGCTCTTAACCGGATGAACGACACCATTGATGGTTGCCGTATGACAGGTAAAGTTTTGCTGGATCATCAGGATATTTATGATCCTAATCTGGATGTAGTATTGCTACGTGCGCAGGTTGGCATGGTATTTCAGAAACCAAACCCATTTCCAAAATCTATTTTTGACAATGTGGCCTATGGTCCAAAACTGCATGGTCTGGCTCGCGATAGATATGATCTGGAAGAAATTGTCGAGAATAGTTTACGTAAGGCCGGATTGTGGAATGAAGTAAAGGACCGACTGAATCAGCCGGGAACAACTTTATCTGGTGGTCAGCAGCAACGTCTCTGCATCGCGCGAACCATTGCGGTAAGCCCGGATGTCATCCTGATGGATGAACCATGTTCAGCGCTGGATCCGATTGCGACAGCAAAAGTGGAAGAGCTGATCTCCGAACTTTCTACCCAATATACGATTGCTATTGTGACTCACTCAATGCAGCAGGCGGCACGCGTGTCAGATCGAACAGCATACTTCCATTTAGGCGATCTAATTGA
The DNA here is from genome assembly GCF_000369585.1 of Acinetobacter sp. CIP 101934. Classification (NCBI taxonomy): domain Bacteria; kingdom Pseudomonadati; phylum Pseudomonadota; class Gammaproteobacteria; order Moraxellales; family Moraxellaceae; genus Acinetobacter; species Acinetobacter sp. CIP 101934. Next base: position 1,214,933 of record NZ_KB850094.1, read on the forward strand.
AGTGAATTCGACAGAAAAAGTCTTTAGCCAGCCGGATCATCAGTTGACAGAAGCATACATTACTGGTCGTTTTGGTTAATACACATTTAAAAAATATTTTAAAACAGAATCTTAGGATTCTGTTTTTTTGTTATGCTGTATGTAATTTTTTAAAATTATAAAATTAAATTGAGATGCGTAATTATAATTTGACCAAAAAAGAAGGCAAGGTCGTTGCTGAAACACAGCAAGCGCTCTATCGAGCATTATTCGGTTCAGTGAATTTTCCAAGAAATCTAAGCATCTTTCTGGTTGGTATTAGTCTTTTTATGGCGACTTTGGTTCTGCATGAAGGGTGGTTTCCCACTTCACAAAGCCAAGGTATGAGCAATTATCATCGTTGGTTATATGATGTTTATGTGACGGTTTCCATATTCATTGTACCTTTAATCTATCTGCGTTTTAAGCAGCTCGAAGGCTCTGTCGCTTTCCGAAGAAAATGGAACGCATACATTCGAGCTTATGCGCAGTATCAGTTCAAATTAAAACAAGTGGTAGAAAGTGTAGATAATGACAGGTCTGGTCAGCAAAAGTTAAATGACTCAATGACTCGGCATTTTTTGAAACATCCATGGTTTCAATATCTAATGATTGGTGTGGTGATTTATGGTTGTATTGCAATGTATATTTGGGTCACACCATTCACGAGTAGCCGAGGATCGAGCTTCTGGATTCTCGCATGGTGGCCGATTAATGCTGTTATTATCGGGATGCTTTACTATATACAATTTCCGTTAATGCTACGGTGGTTATCAATTGCAAAAATACAAGAACAATATGGAATTTTGCAACTAAGAGCAGTGCGAGAGAATTCAGTCAATAATATGGTTGAAAAAATACCAAATTGACCTAATCTAAGGTTTATAGACCGAATTAAACTGAGAATAGATTTTATATGTTATTTCATACTCCGAAACTACCGGCTGAAATCCGTATCAGTCACCTAAATGCGCGTATTAATGAACAACGAAAAAAAATTGCGCAAACCACTGCCTCTAAGCTGGAGCTATTGCAGTTAAGTCAGCAACTGGCAAAAGAAGCACGTGCCCGTAAAAAAACCAATGAAAAAATCTACGTGCTCGATTTTAAAGGAGATACTGCTGCTTCTGCAGTTGAACAGTTACGTGAAGAAATTACCCTGATTCTGGCAACAGCAAAAGCTGGACGCGACCGTGTAATCGTACGCTTGGAAAGTCCCGGTGGTATGGTACATGGCTATGGTCTGGCAGCTGCCCAACTGGTGCGATTACGTGAAGCAGGATTCCATTTGACGATTTGCGTCGATAAAGTCGCTGCTAGCGGTGGCTATATGATGGCATGTATTGCCAGCGAAATTATTTCTGCCCCGTTTGCGATTGTGGGTTCAATTGGTGTAGTTGCTCAAGTACCGAACTTTAACCGTCTGTTAAAAGACAACAAAATTGACTTTGAACTGTTTACGGCAGGTGAGTACAAACGTACCGTAACCATGTTCGGTGAAAATACTGAAGAAGGTAAAGCCAAGTTTGAAGAAGAAATTCAGCAAACGCATGCGCTGTTTAAGCATTTTGTGGAAAAGTATCGTCCGCAACTCAATGTTGAAAAAGTGGCAACAGGTGAGCACTGGTATGGTCAGGATGCGCTGGATCTGAATCTGGTGGATAAGCTGCAAACATCGGATGAGTACGTATTGGGTTTATTGCCTCAGCATGATGTATATACGATCAATACGCGTAAGAAACCAACTTTAGGTGAAAAACTGGGTTTGCAGGCAGCACAAATTGCTGACTCTCTAATTCCTGCTGTAATGAACAAAGTAGTCGACACGCTGACGAAAGCCAATTCAAATCTGGTTCAGATGCGTGATCCGAAACTTTAATTTATTTCCCTGTAGAGGATATGGAAAGCTCACTTGGTGGGCTTTTTTATTTTTGAAATCAAATCATTATGATATAAGTGAAGTACTTTAATTGAGTCTAGGCTCATATGCTCACGTTCATTTTATTATTGGGATTCTTTAGCATCGTGTTTATTCCGATGTTATGTATGCTCTATGCTGAAGCCAAATTCATAAATAATGATTCGAAGAAGATTCTGTTTTGGCTGAGCTTCCTACCCGGTGCTTGTATTTTTCTGCTGTATGGTGTTTTAAAGCCAAATAATCCACCCGTTACTCCATCGAAAGAATGTGGTGTGGTGCAGTCTTATCAGGTATATAAAACTCGAGGTGGAACTCAGCATGAAAGCGTAATCATTCGCTTCAATGGTGCCAAGTATAGTCGTTATTTATATTTCGATAAGGATTCTGAGAAAATGCCGAAAGGGCAAAGGGTCTGTTTTGAGTATTTAGATAAGTTTAAATACCCACACTTGTCAAAATCTAAGTTTGTTAAATGGATTGACCCCACTGAAATGCCGACCATCACTGAAGCTAATCAGATAAAATAAAGCATATTTTACTGTTAGAGCAGAAACATGGCTGTCGCTGAAGCATATCTTGCAACGCAAAACTGTTATTTTAATTACGAGTTTGAAGAATTGAATTTGGATGATTTTCCTGAGGAGTTATCTGTGTCACTGCGTGGCATGATGTTCCGCCATGAAATTCAATATCCTAATGCAATCTATTTCATTTATTACAGCGAGATATTGACGGGGAGTGAATTGCAAAAAATGAAAGATGATTGGAAGCGATATTGCCCACTTCCATAATTGAAAAATAGGAAGGTAATTAAATCCATGATTCAAAACTTTAATTCATGATGATCTAAAAAGCTCACTTTAATGAGCTTTTTTTATTTTGTGAAATCAGCATCAGTGCACCCGTAAACATCGACCCAACTGTTGCTAAAAACATATCTTTATGTGCATCCCACATGTCGCCTTGCTGACCATTATAACTTTCTGCCTGTTCAGGGGATAAGCCAATCGCAATCAGCCATTCGATCCATTCATAAATCAGGCTGGTTGCCATGACAAATTGAATGACTAACAAGAAAACTGTGAATGGTTTTTGCTGCGGCAGCCAGACCTGAAACAGCCGGTAAAATACCGGGTAGAGTAGAAGGCCAAAAGCCAGGTGTACAAAACGGTCAAACATGTTGCGTGACCAGCCTATGGCAGCATTCAGGTCAAAGCCAAAGAGTGTCTGAGTCCATTCATTATAAGGTACATAAGAATACAGATAATGTGCAGCAACCACATGAATCAGCAGAAAAGCCAGATAGAGGTTGAAACTGAAGAAGCTCAATCCGATTTTATACAGGCACAAGATCAACATAACGATCATAAAAACCGTACCTGTTTGATGGAGCAGATAAGATTCCATTTCTAAAGGATGAATACTGGCAAAGATAATCGCAATTGCCAAAATCCCTAAACTAACAAAATGTTTGCTGCTTAATCGATGATCCATCATCTATTTCTATATCATTTTTCTTAAAGTTAGACATGATTATAAATAAAAAAAGCGAAGCCGGAGCTTCGCTTTTGGTCTTAATTGTCTAAATTAGATTTTAGCGATTAAGTCTTTAATTTGTTTTGCTTGTTCAGATGCATTACCTGTATATGTTGCAGGTGTCATTTCAGCCAAACGAGCACGATCCGCTGCAGGAACAGCTTCTAATTCGTTACCGTTTACGAAATCAACCATCATGTCACGAGTCATTGCCTGACCACGAGTCAATGCTTTTAATTTTTCATATGGTTTTTCAACATTATAACGACGCATAACCGTTTGAATTGGTTCAGCCAAGACTTCTTGAGCATTGTCTAAGTCTTCATCAATACGTGCAGCATTCAATTCAAGTTTACCCACGCCTTTTAAGCAAGCTTCAAACGCGATCAAGCTTTGCGCAAAACCTACACCCATGTTACGAAGAACAGTTGAGTCAGTCAGGTCACGCTGCCAGCGAGAAATAGGCAGTTTTTCGCCAAGATGTGCAAGAACTGCATTGGCAATACCCAAGTTACCTTCTGAGTTTTCGAAATCAATCGGGTTAACTTTATGCGGCATAGTTGAAGAACCCACTTCGCCTTCTTTTAGTTTTTGCTTGAAGAAACCAAGCGAGATATAACCCCAAACGTCACGATTAAAATCGATCAAGATGGTATTGAAACGACGAAGCGCATCAAACAGTTCCGCCATGTAGTCATGTGGCTCGATCTGAGTGGTGTACGGATTAAAAGTCAAACCTAAAGATTCAACAAATGCTTGTGAATGCGCAGGCCAGTTGATGTCTGGGTAAGCTGAAAGATGCGCATTGTAGTTACCCACTGCACCATTAATTTTGCCCAGTAGCTCAACTTGTTTGAACTGTTTGATTTGACGGGCAAGACGGTAAGCCACGTTCGCCATTTCTTTACCCAAAGTGGTTGGGCTCGCTGTTTGACCATGTGTACGAGACAACATTGGTTGGTCAGCATGTTTTTCAGCTAATGCAACAATTGAATCAATGATTTGTTGCATAGACTCAACCAGTACATCACGACCGCTTTTCAGCATTAATGCATGAGACAGGTTATTGATATCTTCAGAAGTACATGCAAAGTGAATGAATTCGCCTGCATTTTTCAGTTCTTCAATGCCTGCAATTTTTTCTTTCAGGAAATACTCAACCGCTTTTACGTCATGGTTAGTCGTACGCTCAATCTCTTTAATGCGGTTTGCATCTTCTTCAGAGAAATTTGCAACGATTGCATCAAGTGCTGCATTGGTTTCAGATGAGAAAGCTGGCACTTCAGTGATTTCAGGACGGTTGGCAAGCGCTTGTAACCAACGCACTTCAACAGTCACACGAGCATGGATCAGACCAAACTCAGAAAGAAAAGGGCGCAGCGCATCACATTTGCTAGCGTAGCGTCCATCTAATGGAGAAAGTGCAGTTAAAGCGTTCATATCGATTCCCTAAATTTTGGAATTAAACGAAAAACGAGATACGCGTACAGCATCAGTTAAACTGCCTGAAACTGTAAGCGCGCGAGATTTTGGATATCCTGTAGCAGCTTGCGCTTGCCAAAAACCATACCCCAGGAACTGCCGCCGAGTTGACGCCATAGGTGTGCCATTTGCAGGCCAGTAAACAATGAAGCACGAATACGGTTGGTGTGACCGGCATCTTTAAAGGCTTCAGCATTACCACGCACCATAATGCGCGGATTAATCTGTCCGGCAGTATCCACATAGGTTTGTGCGAGATTGGCAATGATGCTGGGGTGCATATAGTTATTGTCGAAAAAGGAGAGCTGTCTTAGAATTTTTTGCTGGGATTGTTCAATAATTTCAACAAATTTAGGATTGCTGTAGACCTTCTTTTCTAACTGAAGAAGTGCCATCGCATAGGACATTGGCAGCTTGGTAGAGGAGAGTTTTGGAAGTCTGGATTTTGGGCTGGTATCGAAGGGTTGAGTAATGGAACTTTCTAGGGTTTTTAATCCGAGAGAAATATCAGCCAGCTGATTAAACAAATCCAGGGTCTGGACATTGAGCGAGCCGCTTGGTCGGATATTTAAACTGGCTTTAATCAGCTGTTCAAAATAGAAATTACCACTTTCCCCAATGCTTTGCTGACCGGTTAAAGCAGTCATATGGGTCAGCTGGGTGGCCTGAAACACACCCGCTAACGCCAAAGCACGGTTTTGACGAACATTCAACGCTGTGGCCTGTTGAAAAGGTAATTTCGTCATGCCGACCTCATCCTTATATAAAATCAGGTTTAGGTGCATTGGTATGATGAATCACACCGCCACCCAAACATACTTCACCTGAGTAGAACACCACGCTTTGACCTGGGGTCACAGCTCGTTGTGGCTCATCAAATTCTACCCGAACACCTTGGGGTGTTTCTGGATCCTTATAAATGGTACACGCTTGATCAGGCTGACGATAGCGGGTTTTTGCCGTACAGCGGAAACCTGATTCAGAGATCTCCTGCTCACCAGCTACCCAGTCAATCGCTTCACTCCAAAGCATGGTGCTTTGCATTAGTGGATGTTCATGGCCCTGACCAACCACGAGACGGTTACCCTCGATATCTTTGTGCAGTACAAACCAGGCACCTTCTTCAGCGCCTTTCATACCGCCAATGCCGATCCCGCCGCGTTGACCGAGCGTATAGTACATTAAGCCGTGATGTTCACCAACCTCTTTACCGTCTTCTAGCACGATTTTTCCGGGTTGAGCCGGTAAATATTGCTTCAAGAAGTCATTAAAGCGGCGTTCACCAATAAAACAGATGCCCGTCGAGTCTTTCTTCTTCGCTGTAGCAAGACCTAATTCTTCTGCAATTTTACGCACTTGCGGCTTTTCAATTTCACCAACCGGAAACAGGGTCTTGTTAATTTCACGACCATGAACGGCATGCAGGAAGTAAGTCTGGTCTTTATTGTTGTCTACGCCACGTAATAAAGGTGCATATTGATCACCTTTAGAATTGGTCATGGTTTCACCACGACGACAATAGTGACCCGTCGCAATAAAGTCGGCACCCAGGTTAATCGCATGATCCAGGAAAGCACGGAATTTAATTTCTTTATTACACAAAATATCCGGGTTTGGGGTACGACCAGCCGCATATTCAGCCAGGAAATGCTCGAATACGCGATCCCAGTATTCCATTGCGAAGTTGGCAGTATGCAGTTTAATCCCGATCTTGTCACAAACGGCCTGAGCATCGGCAAGGTCATCCATTGCCGTGCAGTATTCTGTGCCGTCATCTTCTTCCCAGTTTTTCATGAAAAGACCTTCAACCTGATAACCTTGTTGAAGTAGGAGTGCTGCAGACACAGATGAATCTACACCACCAGACATTCCGACGATGACACGTTGTTGCATAGGATTAGGCATCCAAATTTGAAATTAAGGGAGAGTTTTGGTGCTCGTAAATGAGCGATAAAGGGTATTTTTGACCAGAAAGCGCATCTTGTACGGCTTTAATCACCAGCGGACTACGCGCACGAGCTGACTCTTGCAGTTCATCTAAAGTCATCCAGACTGCACCGACAATGTCCGTATCTAAAGTGGCATGTGGATCATAATCAATGGATTTGGCTAAAAAACAGAAGCGAAAATAAGTACGGTCTGGGAACATCGGCGGGGTATAGGTATACATGCCTAAAAGATGGGTCACTTCAACCGTATGTCCGGTTTCTTCCATGGTTTCACGAATTGCGGCCTCGACAATGGTTTCACCGCATTCTACATGACCTGCTGGCTGATTAAATACTGTGTGTGTCACACCTTCTGTATGTTCTTCTACAAAAAGGAATTTTCCGTCTTTTTCGACAACGGTTGCGACAGTGACGTGAGCAGTCCAAGCAGTCATAGAAACAGCACCATGGAAAATGATGCACTATTGTATAAAATTTTGTGGTGTGTGGCTATGTTGAGAGGGGATTTCTTTAGCTACTAAAAAATTATTAGTCTTAAAGAAATAAGCAATTTTATGAAATATTGCCTCTATTTTAAGCGTGAAATACTGAAAATCACTAAAAAAGCTCAATTCAACAGCATTAAGCTTTTATGTGTATAACAAAACTATGAATTATAAAAAATAATTTCTTATAACGTGCATCATGTTAATTGAGAAATATTAAGCATAAACTTTAAACAATATTCAGGTCTAAGCTTAAACCAAATACAATGCCTTGCTGGGTGTTATACGCATATGCTTCCCCATCATGTAACATCATAATAGATTTCACGATTGATAGCCCCAAACCGCCCGTTTTTGCTTTGGAATGTCGACTACTATCAATTTGATAAAAACGTTCAAATAAATGCTTCAAATGATGCTCATCTATAAAAATATTTTTGGTTAATACTTCAATATGACAAACATTGTCTATTAACTTTGTTGAAATAACGATGTCTTGACCTTCAAGACCATAATCAATGGCATTGATGATCAGATTGGACAGTGCTCTTTTAAGTAAATCTGAATTCCCATATATTTGAATTTCTTGTTCTAATTCCAGACTAAAGGTCATTTTTTTATCTTCAGCCAAGAATTCAAAGTAATTCACCAGTTCTAAAATCAGTGTAGATAAATTAATGATTTCTTTGGCGATAATATAATCAATGTGTTCAGAACGGGCGATGAACAGCATATTATCGATCATCTTACTAAGGAGCTCATATTCTTCAAGATGAGAATATAAAAGCTGTTCCAGTTCTTGTTGCGAGCGAGATTGCATGAGCATGATCTGTGTCTGACCCATTAAATTATTTAAGGGGGTTCTTAGTTCATGTGCAATATCTTCAGAAAATCGTGCCAATTGTTCATAGTTCAGTTGAATTTTTTCTAACATGGCATTCATTGCTGAACGGAGTTGTTCAACTTCAACTGTGGTACTTTGAGCTTCGATTCGTTGATGTGGTCGAGTCCCTTGAATTTGACGGGTTTGCTCAATCAGATGATTTAAAGATTTCAGTAAATATAAGCCGACCCAACGTCCAAGCAAGCTGGCGATAATAATGCCCAGTAGACTATAGAGAATCAATTTCCATAAATATTGATCTAAAGTCGCTTGGGCTTCATCGAATTGTGTACCAGCAATGAGTTGATAATATTGATGATTAAAAACAACCGTTTTATAGGCTAAACGAGTTGTAGCGAACTCATCTTGATTATCTAAAAAGGTAATTTTTGTTGATTCCGCCATAGCAGGAATATGGACGTTAAGCGGATTAATCTCAATTAAGGTCTGTTGTTGGTTTTTTAAGATTAAAAGATTATCTTCTTTTCCTAGCATATTTTCATACAGACGAGGGTACTGAACTAGGATTTGAAAACTTTCTTTATCTTTAAGAAAAATTTCAATACGCTCCATACGTGCCGTTAAATTTTGATCACGTTGCTTCGCTAACAACTGTTGCATGTTGTAATACGACAGTAAACCAATACCCAAAAATACAGTACAACAAATAATACTAAAGGAAATACTTAAGCGTGTGGTTAAACTCAAGTGTTGTAGCTGACTTTTCATGGATTGGCACTTAAGCGATAACCCATACCTCGAACAGTATGAATTAATTTAGGCTGAAAATGGTCGTCAATTTTGGCGCGTAATCGACGAATTGCCACATCAACCACATTGGTGTCCGTATCAAAATTAATGTTCCATACTTCAGATGCAATTTGCGATCGGGTTAATAACTCCCCTTGATGCCGCATTAAGAATTGCAAGAGCGAAAACTCTTTAGCGCTTAACTCAATTTTTTGTTGGTTTCGATAAACTGTATGTTCCAGTCGATATAAAATCAGATCCGCTACTTGATAGTATTCGGCGTCTGTTTTTACACTACGTCTCAATAAGCTTTTGACTCGTGCTAACAGTTCAATATAGGAGAAGGGTTTAATCAAGTAGTCATCTGCCCCTAACTCTAAGCCTTTAACTCGATCCAAAACATGATCTTTTGCAGTCAGCATGAGTACAGGGATCTGCGAGAAAGTTCTTAACGTCTTTAATACTTGCCAACCGTCAATTTCAGGCAACATGACATCCAAAATGACTAAATCATAATTTTTTTCTTGTAAGGATGTAAGGGCTGTTAATCCATCATGAGCAATACTGGATAAATAACCAGATTCATTTAAGCCCTTTGCTAAAAATTCAGCAATTTTAGTTTCGTCTTCAACAATAAGTATATGCATTTCAAAAATATTATATCAATTTCTCTGCCTCAACATTACAAATCTGTAATTTCATTGTCATGCAGTAACGGCTTTATTTTGACTAAGCTAAGTCATCTCTTCATTTAGCTTAATAGAACTCATGAAAAAACTTCTATGTGTTCCGGTCATTCTATGTAGCTCACTTGCATATGCTGCTCCATCAACCAGTTATGTGATGGACTTAAAGGTTGCGAATCAACTTGCGACAAACATTATGCAAGCTTGCACCGATATGGCAAAACCTGCGGCGGTGGTCATCCTTGACCAAGGTGGCAATGTTTTGGCAAGTCAGCGTCATGAAACAGTGGGTATTCATAATCTCATCGCAGCAGAAAGGAAAGCTTTTACCGCATACTCAACCAAGGTTACGACCTTAGAATTTATGCGTAATGCTCAGAAGAATAGCGATTCACAGAATTTAACCAGCTTACCCGAATTGTTGCTTTTAGGCGGAGGCGTACCAGTCTTTTATAAAAAGCAGTTGCTGGGTTCAGTTGGTGTGGCAGGTGCAGGAGGGTCATTACAAGATGACCAATGCGCGCAGCAAGGGATAGATAACACCCTTAAATTATTTTAAGACAATATCATTTTATAGAGGAAAACTGTTATGAAAAAATTATGCTTATTTGCAGGCTCAGTATTATTTTCAACATGGAGCATGGCACAAAATCCTTTAAGCGTGCATGTGCTTAACCTGGAAAATGGTTTACCATCACCTGAGGTGAATGTAACCTTAGAAGAGCAAAAAAATGGAAAATGGGTGCAAATTTCACAAGCTAAAACCAATGAACAAGGACGTATAACCGAATTATTTCCAGAGAATCAGAAATTTAAAAACACTACTTATAAAGTGACTTTCAAAACGGGTGAATGGTTTAATAAACATAATAAGAAAACCTTCTTTCCCGAAGTTCCTGTGATTTTCCAAACAGATGGTTCGGTAAATCACTACCATATTCCTTTATTACTCAGTCCGTATGGTTATTCGACATATCGAGGTAACTGAGTCCATTAAAGGATTTATCAAGTTAACTGATGTTATACAATAACGTCTTATACTATGTTTGGATCTAAACTAATACTACAACATGTATAGTACTTATTTTCAAATCTAGGTAATTGTATAACATCAAAAGTGAATCCATTTAATATAATCGCTGTTATACGAAATAGAACTCTATTGATATCTCCTAAAAATATTTACCTAAAACTTTATAAAATAAGGAAAAATATCATTTTATTCGTAAGTCGGAGTAGAGAATACTTCTTAACTAATGAAATCGAATTAATTTAAACTATGGATCTTTACTTTATTATTCTACTATTTAAAGGAATCTCCTATGTCTGAACTGCACTTCTACATCACCTTACTGGGCGGTAAACATGAAAAAGCCAATGTAGAAGTACATGATGTAATTCCTGTGATTAGTTCAGATATTGAATCTGCGTATCCTTATTTAAAACAACAATGGTTTGGCTTGCAAAAAGGCCTGCATGTCGATGGCTGGATGAAAATCAATGGAGTGAGTTATCAAGGAGTAAATTATCAGGTCCAGATTAGTGATTTGCCTGTAAATAGCGGTTTAAAACTGTTTTTGATTAATCTGGGTGCTTATATTCCAGACCAGTTTGGGGAAGTCCATAAATATCTGGTTGTGGCTGCCAAAAACAAGACAGAAGCTAAAGCCCAAGGTAAACTGGCAATTGAAAAAGGCTGGTATAAACCACATACCGATGCAGTGATTGATGTCGATGACTGTTTAGAGTTAAACCAGATTGATCAGAAATTTATACATTTGATCGAAGGGGATTTTGAAGCAAACAGCTTTAAGAACGATTATCTGATTGTTCCGTAATTTTAAAAATGGCTACTCGAAATGAAGTGGCCATTCTGATATTCATGAAGTGATATTGCTATAAAACTCCCGGTATTTAATTTTTTTAAATGAAATATTAGGTGTTTAAAGAGAGTTAAATATCATCTTAAACTCACTACTTTAACCAGCGAGTTGATCATTATCCTCTAGTTCTGTAATCATCCATTCATCCCCGATAAATTTCCGGTCAGCTGCCTGTCCATATTGCAGGTCGAATACTTCATTTAAGGTTGGATCACGTTGGAGGATGTGCTCTAATCCAACCAGTATATAATCCTCCTCAGCCAAGGGTTCTGCCGTCAAAAATTGCCAGTCACCATCGCGTTCATGCAATACGGTAACAATTGGCTGCTCCAGTTCCAGCCATTGCCTAGTCGTATAAATGCCTAAATTCCGTGGTTCGCGGAATTTAAACTCGGCATTGCGATCCAGCAGGGGCTGATCAAATTCAAAAACTTCCTCGAAGCCATCTTCCCAAGGAAATTTATCATTCCGATCTGTCCAGACTAATTGTAAGGCTGGAAACGCTTCATCTTGGTAATAGCTTTGCGCAATCCCAAAATAGTCACCGATATTTCTGCGATCAACTTTTAGAAACTTACAGCGGCTTTCTTTAAAAAATACATTCGGATACGTGTTACTGAGCTGGATGCGTTGACCTTTTTGAACGACCTCAGTTACATGATTCAGAATAGTTTGACTAAGTTTAGCAGTGAGTCCAAAACAGATAATTTCTGGATGCTGGAATCTTTCATACAGACCAATGCTATAGCTAAAAGGTGGAGAATAGTCAGTATGAGTGATCGAAATGATTTGTACGCCGTACTGTCGAATATTAATTCTGGTCTGATTTAATAGTCCATTGCGATCCGGGCAATGATGATCTTCTGTATGTTTCATGGTTTTTATTCTTTGAATTATTTTTTAAATGAACATACAGAAGATTTAAGCTTTCGACAAATGAAATTGTCTAAAGTTTATTTATAGTTAACTGAAACCTTCACATAATTCTGTGCTGAATACGGCAAAAAAGCTTTTTCTTTGTCGGTAAGTGGACGCACTTTTTTCACAGGGCTTCCTACATACAAGTAACCACTTTCCAAAACTTTATTTGGCGGAACAAGTGAACCCGCACCAATCATCACATCATCTTCAACAATCACATCATCTAAAATAATCGTGCCAATACCGACCAAAACGCGATTGCCAATGGTGCAGCCGTGTAATTTTACATGATGACCAATGGTGACATCTTCACCAATGATCAGTGGCGAACCTTCTGGCTTATCGGCTTTCTTATGACTGACATGCAACATGGCATGATCCTGCACATTGGAATTCTTGCCAATCCGGATATGATTGACATCACCACGAATTACGGCAAAAGGCCAAACCGAGACATTCTCAGCCAAAACCACATCGCCAACCACAATCCCCATAGGATCGATATAACAAGATTCATCAATCTGTGGGATCATGTCTAAATAAGAACGTATGTTTTGGCTCATAGTGGTCTATTCATTAAAAGTTTAAACGTCATGTATAGAGTATAAAATAAAAAGCACCCATCTGAATGAGTGCTTTGGTCTTAGTCTAAGGCTAAAACAGTCTGTTTAAACTTAAAATAAGTTACTGAAGAACTGTTTGATATGATCCAGCATACGCGCAAAGAAACCAGCTTCTTCTACAGCTTTTAGTGCAACAAGCGGTTTTTCAGCAATCACTTTACCATCAAGAGAAGCAACGTATTTACCTACCACTTGACCTTGTTTTAAAGGTGCAGTCAATTTAGGTTGAACTACGATTTGCGTTTTAATCTCATTCGCTTTGCCTTTTGGCATGGTCACATTGAAGTTTTCAGCAAGGCCGATTTGAACTTCATTTTCCTTACCAAACCACACCTTAGACTTGGCTAAGACTTGTCTGCCGGCCTGAACATTTTTAGTTTCGTAGTTTGCAAAACCCCATGCCAAAAGTTCACGTGTATGTGTTGCACGATCCTGCATAGATGGCGCACCGAAGATCACAGAGATCAAACGCATTGGACCACGTTTTGCAGAAGTCGTTAAGCAGTAACCCGCTTCATTGGTATGACCGGTTTTCAAACCATCCACACTTGGATCTGTATACAGCAGGGCATTACGGTTGCCTTGCTTGATTCCGTTAAAAGTAAATTCTTTTTCAGAATAAATCGGGTAGTACTTTGAACTGTCTTTAATGATGTGCTGTGCCAGCATGGCCATATCTTTGGCAGTCGAATAGTGACCTTCCGCAGGCATACCGGTTGAGTTTACAAAGCTGGTATTGGTCATGCCGATACGTTTTGCTTCCTGGTTCATCATATGTGCGAAGGTACCCTCGTTACCTGCAATATGTTCTGCCATTGCTTTGGAAGCATCGTTACCTGACTGGATGATGATACCGCGCAGCATCTCAAGTGCTGTTGCCGTGCCGTTTAGCGGAACATACATACATGATTCAGAACTACTACCGCGACACCATGCCGATTCGTTCATACGAACCTGTTCATCTTCAGTCAGTTCACCGCTTAATAACTTTTGTTCAATGATGTAGCTGGTCATCATTTTAGTCATTGAAGCAGGGGCTAGTTTTTCATTTTCATTTTTAGATGCGAGAATTTGCCCTGTTTCGTAGTCCATTAGCACATAAGATTTATTATTCAATTCTGGTGGTGCAGATAGGACAGTTGCTGCAAAGCTAAAACTAGGAATTAATAATAATGCAGCAAGAGCAGTTTTTTGGGTCATTTCTAGTAGGTTCCAATATCTTGATGTAAGCACGAAGAGCCTAGCATTTTAGGACAAAGCTAGGCGGACTTCTACGGTTTGCAGCGGCTTATTTCAAAAGTATTGTAAGCATGGCGGCAGAAAAAAATCAGGATTTGCTATAAGTGGTGAGTTCTGTACAAATCGCTTGATTTTTCTGCTGACCTGCTTTCTGCGCATCCTGTTGTGCTTCTTTCAGGATCGGCTGGAATTTTGTGTTTTTGCTAAGCTGATTCAAGGCTTCTACCGGGTTCTTTTGACCAGGCATATATTCACTGACCAGCTGGCTATAACCCGCTTTAAATTTATTCTGGTCTTTCACCATACCTGGACAGATTTCTGAAAGTACATAAATGGCCGCAAGCTCATGCTGAGTCACTTCTTGAATCGGAGTGACTTCCATATTGGTATCGGCTGCAAAACTTTGTGTAGTCAAAATGCTGAAAGTTGAAAGAGTAAAAATGCCAAAGGCTTTAATGAATAAATTTTTCATTGAAAATCAAAAGCTCAAATTAGAAATTAAGATGGGCTTAGATTAACTAATTTTGAAGGAATGAAAAGATTAAAAATGTAAGGAAGCAGTAAAATAATGGAGAAAATCGTTATATAAACAGGATGATGGCGCTGCATCATCCTGTCAGAAAGTCTGAATTAGATTTGTTGAGTGATCAGGTCATTACACACTGCCTGATGTTCATCTTTAGCGGTTTGCTTGGCTTCCTGGCGTGCTTCTTGAAGTGCTGACTGATATTCCTTGTCCTGCTGGATCTTGTCATAAGTCATCGATTTATCAGAATAATCGGATAAGTATTGTTTAATCAGCTGTTGAGTGTTCTGCTCAAATTTGGCATTTTTACCCACAATCCCCGGACAAACTTCAGTGAGCACTTGGACTGAAGCCAGGTCTTCCTTAATAGTCAAATCTACCTCAGCAGATAAATTTTCAGCTGAAAAAGCAGGAGAGCTCAGGCCAGCAGTCAGAGCAAAAGCCAGTGCGGCTACAGCAACCGTATTTTTAATCATCATGAACCACATATATTAAAGATGGATGTTGAACGATAAATATATATAATTCCGTGGCTAATACAAACAAATGTCCCAATCAGTCATTTTTTGGGACGAACGGGATTTTGCTGTGAATATATTGATATCAAATGATGATGGCGTATTTGCTCCGGGCATACAGGCACTAGCGCAGAGCTTAAAAGCCTTAGGCCGTGTAGTGGTTGTTGCACCTGAAAGCGAACGTAGCGGATTTTCCAGTGCATTGACCCTTGACCGTCCACTGCGACCGATTCAGATTGCTCCAGATGTTTGGGCAGTAAATGGTACTCCGGCAGACTGTGTCTATCTGGCCATGAATGGTTTGTTTGATGTCGAATTCGATCTTGTGGTGAGTGGCATTAATAGCGGTGCCAATCTGGGGGATGATGTATTGTATTCAGGCACAGTGGGGGCAGCATTTGAAGGTCGTCTAGCAAAACATCCTGCACTGGCTATTTCTTTGTGTGGGCAAAACGTGCGTGCTTATACCTCACCAGAAGATTATCGTGTTGCAGCGCAATGGGTTCATGACTTTATTGCAGCAGGTTTGCCAGCATTGCCTGAGCGTCAGATTTTTAATGTCAATATTCCGGATATCGCTGAGCTAAAAGGAACCAAAGTGACCTTCCAAGGTCGCCGTAGCCAGTCTAAACCCATTAGCAGTCATGTGGATCCACGTGGCCGTCAGGTTTACTGGATTGGTCTATCTGGTGAAGCAGTTGCAATGCCAAAGCATCAAGGAACTGAAATTGAGTCAGACTTTTTTGCCATCGCCAATGGTTATGTCAGTGTGACGCCAATCCAGATGGATGCTACAAACTATGACGTACTTCACGAATTACAGGGTCAGATTTTAAATAAAATCTAACTAATGTTATAACTTTGTGAATAGATGGACATTGCAACCTTATTTGCTGTGTTTTTTTGCTAATCTAATCGAGTTTTTTAAACCGTATAGATGTTAGAGAGGAAGATAATGTTCCTGGTGTCACCGAAACGCTTTATTGCTTTGCCTACAGGCCTGATTAAAACGTTAGTACTCACAACAGCAGTGGTTTCAGCAGTTATCGTAACTGGGTGTGCAACCAAACCTTATATTAATAATTCCGCACGTTATGCTGCAGCACCTGATTTTTATACGGTTCGTTCAGGTGACACCCTAAGTGGCATTGCAGCACGCTATGGTCTGAGCTATATCAGTGTCGCGGAAATGAATGACATTCCGGAGCCATATCGTATTTATGTCGGTCAATCGATCCGTTTGAAAAATACCAAACGCAGTACGACTACTCAAGTCGTTGATACTTCAGCACCTATCCAGCGTAAAACTGTCGTGGCTCCAACGCCGGTAACTCCAGCGCAGACCACTGTTAAAACGACACCATCAGTAACACCAAAAGTCACTACACCTGCTCCTGTGACAACTGTACCGTCATCCGGATTACGTTGGGTAAAACCATCGAATGGTGCAGTATTGCAGCAATACAATCTGGCTTCAAATATTAAGGGCATACGTTACGCAGGTAATGTTGGTGATCCGGTATTTGCTGCTGCTGATGGTCAGGTGGTGTATGCCGCTGACGGTCTAAAAGAATACGGCAATCTGGTGCTGGTCAAACATATTAATGGCTACATCACTGCGTATGCACATAACAGTAAACTTAACGTGAAAAGTGGTCAAAATGTAACCGCAGGCCAGAAGATTGCAGAAATGGGTTCAAGTGGTACAACCCGTACCATGCTTGAATTCCAGGTACGTCTGGATGGAAAACCGGTGAATCCTGCATCCGTTTTACCGAATAGTTGAATAAAAAGGTGCAAATGCTAAATTTCACCGTATAATACAATGAGTTGCTTTTATCAAAGGATGAAGCACCTCATAAGTTTAGAGGGGAATTTATGTTAGATCAACTTCGAGCAATGGGCGTATTTGCTTGTGTTGTAGAGAAAAACTCGTTTAGCGGTGCTGCACGTGAACTGGGTATTACCACCAGTGCCGTAAGCCAGCAGATTCGATCGCTGGAGCAGGACATGGAAGTGATTCTCCTGAACCGTTCCACACGAAAATTGAGTTTGACTGAAGCAGGCCAGGCTTTTTTCTATAGCTGCCAGGAAATGTTATCCGCTGCTGAACGTGGCAAAGCCCGTATCAATGAGCTACGTGATGATCTGGTTGGTGACCTGCGTATCGTTGCAACTGCAGAACTGTGTTCAATGCATGTGATTCCGGCATTGTCGCACTGGATGGCTGCGCACCGTGGTTTGACAATGCAGTTTGAAACACAAGATCAACCGCTTGACCTGAAGGATGGTCGTGTTGATATTGAACTGCGCCTTGATCAAGTCATCGACGATAGCAATGTTGAAGTCGTTCCACTTATTCAGATTGAACAGATTCTGGTAACAGCTCCGAGTTACATCAATCAATCTGTTTTAATTACACAGCCGGATGATCTGAAGCAACATGACATTTTGTCACTCAGTCATTTGAACAATCATCAACAATTTTATTTCCAGCATGTCAATACAGCCCAAAAAGTTGAACTTGAACTGAGCTCACGACTAAACACCAATAATAGTATTGTGGCGAAGTCGATGTGTCTGCATGGCAATACCATTGCCCGCATGTCATATCTGGATGTACAAAAAGATTTAATAAACGGCTCTTTGATTGAAGTCCTGCCTGAGTGGAAATTACAACCATTTACGCTATATGCAGTCATGCCAAAACGTGAACAACAACCTATAAAAATTCTCCGTTGTCTTGATACCTTGAAACAATATTTTGGCCAGTTGTCTGGCGGACGTTTGTTGCAAATCGCATCATAAACTGCAAAGAATTAAAAAAGCCGCTTGATGCGGCTTTTTATGTTTCTGGCTTTTAAGAAATTAAGCCAGATATGCTTTAATCATTTTAACCAGACGTTCAATCAGTTGATCAGCCTGTTCCTGAGTAATGTTCAGGGTAGGCAGCAGACGTACCACATTGCCTGCAGTTACGTTGATAATGGTTTTATATTCATCACGCGCGATATCTACCAGTTCGCCACATGCTTTTGGCAATTCAATACCAATCATCAGACCAAAACCACGAACAGTGACATTCTGATCACCAAGCTGGCTACAAAGTTGCTCAACGATATAAGCACCTTTTTCTGCTGCATTCGTCACGATATTTTCTTTTTGCATAATATCAAGGATGGTATAAACAATACGTGAACCTAGTGCTGTACCGCTGTAGGTTGAACCATGGTTCCCGGCAGTTAAAACACCAACACCACGTCCTTGGGTCATCACCGCACCAATCGGAAAACCATTACCCAGACCTTTTGCAGTGGTCAGTACATCTGGAACAATGTTGGTATGTTGATATGCAAAATATTTACCGGTACGGCCATTACCTGTCTGAACTTCATCCAACATCATCAGCCAGTTATGCTGGTTGCACAGTTGACGGATTTCTTCCAGGTAGCTGAAGCCTTGTGGTGCAGTATTGACACCGCCTTCACCTTGAATCGGTTCAACGAAAACAGCTACGATGTCAGGGTGATTAATTGCTGCTTCCTGAATCGCTTCGATATCACCAAATGGTACGCGGATAAAGCCTTCAACCAGCGGTCCGAAACCTTCCTGAACTTTTTTGTTACCTGTCGCTGAGAGGGTAGCCAAAGTACGACCGTGGAAAGAGTGGTCAGCCACAATGATTTTTGGTGTAGCGATGCCTTGCATATGGCCAAATTTACGTGCAATCTTGATTGCACCTTCATTGGATTCTGCACCGCTATTCGAGAAGAAAATTTCTTCCATGCCTGAAACTTCAGCCAGTTTTTGTGCAGCAGCAGTCTGCCATGGTACTTCAAACAGGTTGCTGGTGTGAATCAGGGTGGTGGCCTGTTCAGCAATTGCTTCAGCAAGTACCGGGTGGGCATGACCCAGCCCACATACTGCAATTCCGGTCAGAGCATCTAGATACTCAGTACCATCTTCAGTATAAAGATAAGCACCTTGTCCTCGGACAAAACTGATCGGCTGACGGCCAAATACCGGCATCAAGTGTGAAGGTTGATCAGTTTGCACAGGAGCAAGGGTAATATTCTTCATGACTAACTCTTATCTGTTAGGTGGATTGAAAATTGAAGTCATAGATGCCATATATAGACATAACGACAGGACCTATATAAGCAAAATCTCAAACAGAATAAAAGCTGAATTGTAAATAAAACATGAAATATTATTTTAGACATACTGTTTTAGTTCATTTTGAGTATAATGCGAAGCAGATTTATTGAGGATATATCAATGACTGAACAAGCACGCGATACAGAAGCGTTAATTCGTGACCAAATTGCCAAACACGCAGTACTTCTTTATATGAAAGGCACACCACAATTCCCACAATGTGGTTTCTCTGCTCGTGCGGTTGAAGCACTCAGTCAAATTGGTCGTCCATTTGCTTATGTGAATATTCTGGAAAACCCAGACATTCGCGCAACTCTTCCAGTTATTGCGAACTGGCCAACTTTCCCACAATTGTGGATCAATGGTGAATTGATCGGTGGTAGCGATATCATGCTCGATATGTTCCAGAAAGGTGAATTGAAGTCTTTAGTTGAACAATACAGCCCGGCACCTGAAGCTTAATAGATTTATTAGACTTGCAGATGTTAAAAAGCGCTTCCAGAGAAGCGCTTTTTTATGACTGAAATTTAACACTTAAAATGGAAAAGGGCAGGATTAGTTTTCTGCCTTATTCTCAGAGGTTTCAGATTGTTCCAGTTCTTTTGATTCAGCCGCAAGTGCTGCTGCAAGCGCATCTGGATCTGCCTGAATATCCTTTACTGGTGCTTTGTCTTTTTTCTTTTTCTTCTTTTTTTTCTTTTTCTTTGGCTCTTCTTCCTCAAGCTCGGCACCATCTTCAATAGCTTGCCAGTAATCCAGTTGCTCCATCACCGCAGCATAAATTGAATGCTTGCTATAGCGGCCTTTCTTGTCCAAGGTACCGACTGGACGTGCCATTAGAATTTCCAGTGCTTGATCGATGGTATCAATCGCATGAATATGGAACTGACCTGCTTCAACTGCTGCAATTACATCTTTACGCAGCATCAGATGCTGCATGTTTTGACGTGGAATAATCACACCTTGCTTGCCAGTCAAGCCTTGCAATTTGCAGGCATCGAAGAAACCTTCAATCTTGGCATTTACCCCACCAATTGGCTGTACCTGACCGAGCTGGTTCATGGAACCGGTAATCGCCCAAGACTGGTCAATTGGCAGCTGGCTAATGGCTGAGATCAATGCAGAGAGTTCAGCCACAGTAGCACTGTCACCATCCACCTGACCGTAACTTTGTTCAAACGCCAGAGCTGCAGAGAAGTGCAGGGTTTGTTCACGACCGAAATGCGCTTTCAGGAAAGATGCCATCAGCAATACGCCTTTGGCATGTAGTGAACCACCGAGTTCCACGCTGCGCTCGATATCCAGAATGTCACCACCACCTTGATAGACCGATGCAGTTAAACGTGAAGGTAAACCGAATTCAACATCCGCATAGTGAATCACGGACAAGGCATTGATTTGACCAAGACGATGGCCACGTGTCTCAATCAGCTGGGTACCACGAGACAGATCTTGCCAATATAACTCACGTAAATAGCCTAAGCGATATTTGCGATGATCCAGGGCAGTGTTGATGTGTTTTTCTGAAACCATTTTGTCATCAGCTTTAAAGGCATGATGATGCGCTTCACGAATCAAATCCCCCAAAGTCAGCGCATGTAATGACAAGGAGCTTTGGTCTTCAGCCTGACGGCTTGAATCAGTCAATAAGGCAGCCAAAGCAGAACGGTCAAAAGGCAACAGTTTGTCTGCCTGAACATAATCTGCAATGAGCTGCATATAAGCCTGCTCATTTTCGTCATTACGTTGTAATGTATCTGTAAAGTCAGCACGGATTTTAAAAATACTGCCCAGCTCAGGTTCGAGCTCCAGAATTTCATAATAGATCTCTGGTTCAGCTAGTAACACGATCTTGATATCAAGTGGAATTGCCGCTGGCTCAATTGAAATACTGCCAGTTAACGTTAGCATATGTTCTAAAGAAGACAGTTTCAGCTGACCAGATTTCAATGCACGTTTTAGGCCTTGCCATGCATACGGTTGTTCTAAGAGTTGCTCGGCTTCAATCATCAGAAAGCCGCCATTGGCACGATGCATTGAGCCTGGACGGATCAAGGTGAAGTCAGTGGTAATCGTACCGTTCTGGGTTAACTGTTCTACATGACCGAGCAGGTTGTAATGGGTTGGGAAATCTTCAAAGATCACCGGTGCACCACTGTTTGGTTTATATGTCACAATGACATTGGCCTGATAACGGGACGGCACACGACTGAACAGGCCAGGAGTAAAGTCATCTTCTTCCTGTTCCAGCACAATCTCGACATTATTAATGATGTCTTCCGCATAGAATTTCAGATATTTATCCAGGCCTTCCACATCTTTAAATTTAGCCAGCATCTGTTCAACACGCGGTACAACCACCTGTTTGGCAATCTCACGGTTGAGTACCTGTACACGGTCACGGGCATCATCTTCCAGATCACCGAGGTGCAGGCCCAGGCGTTCCAGTTTTTTATCCATGTAACGCATGTTGGATGCAATTTCAGCACGATCTTTATTGCTCAGTGCATTCAGATCATCTTGTGTCATTTCCTGTAACTTGTCATCTTTGAGATGAACCGGTACAAAACAGTGCTCATCATTGCGAGAGATTAGCTTTAGATCGAATTCTTCACCTTCACGGGTCAGTTCAATCAGCGCTTGCTGCTGTTCATCACCGGTTTGCTGACGGATCATCTCAATACGGCTGTAATAGGTTTCCGCAGTAAAACGACGTTCCAGCTGTTTAAGAATGGTTTGCCAGCTTTGATGCAGCATCGCCTGAAATTTAGGACCTTGACCTGCAGGAAACTGCAATGCAATCGGCTGGCGGGAATTCTGGAAATTATTAACATACACCCAGTCATTTGGTGTTGCTACTGTTTTGGCATGTTGCTGTAGCAGACGTTTGACCATGGTGCGCTTGCCAAGACCTGCGGTTCCGACAGCAAAAATGTTATAGCCTGAATATGGCAGGGCAATCCCGGCTTCAACTGAGGCACGTGCACGATCCTGACCAAGAAAATTATTGAGTGGTTTAATACGCTTGGTCGACGCCGGAATTTTATCCAGTTTTGGAATATGTGTCAGTTGCGTGGGCTGCAAGCGGGTTTTTTCAAGAGTAGGTTGTATTTCGCTTTGTTCAAATGCTGTCTTTAATAGTTCAGCATGGTTTTGTTGTGCAGTTAGGGTAGTGTTAATCGTATTGGCGGTTATTGAAGAATGAATTTGATCGAGTCTCTGGGTCACTGTTGATGTCCAAAACGAAATAGTGCATTAATGATTTAAGGTATACAGAATTAGCCGGAAAATTCAAGCCAACATGTCGCTTTTGACGTAAAAAAATAAAATGATCTATGCAGAGAAAATGGTAAATCTTGTTGAAAGATCCTGTATTAAAGGATTGAATAGCAGCTACTGGTTTTTTGCGGAAAATAATAAAGCAATGACAACACAAACGACGGGTTGGAAATCCGCCTTTACAGCTTTCTTGGATCGGCGTGCGCTGATCATGCTGTTTCTGGGTTTTTCAGCCGGTGTGCCGATTCTCCTGATCTTTTCAAGTCTGTCTCTCTGGCTCGGTGAAGCGGGTATTAGTAAAAGTGCAGTAACTTTTTTTAGCTGGGCTGCCTTGGGTTATTCCTTTAAGTTTGTCTGGGCACCACTGATTGATGAACTACCAGTGCCATTCCTGACTAGGGCTTTAGGTCGACGTCGTGCCTGGTTGCTGATCGCACAAATTCTGATTGTCTGCGCGATCTGTATTATGGCTTTTTCAGATCCGGCTTTAGGACAACTACATCTTCAGCAGATGGCGCTTGGTGCAGTCTTGCTTGGCTTTTCCGCAGCAACTCAGGATATTGTGATTGATGCCTACCGTATTGAACTGGCAGAAACCCAGATGCAGACCGTGCTGGCTGCAACTTATAACGCAGGCTACCGTATTGGTATGATTGTCGCTGGTGCGGGCGCATTGTTCCTTGCTGCTTACTTAGGTACCGCAAAAGGTAACTATATTTATGATGCTTGGAAGTGGACTTATCTGGCGATGGCGGCTGTAATGCTGGTGGGGATTATCACGACGTTATCAATCCGTGAACCGCAGGTCGATCGTGTGCGTAAACACTATGTGCGCAGTGATTATTTCCGCCTGGTCGGGGTGTTTTTTGTCGCGGTCATCAGCTTTGTATTGAGTTATGTATATTCAGGTAATCTGGTGAGCATGTTGACTGAACAGTTTGCCATTCAGGATACCTTTGCATTATTTACTTTTGAATCTTTGCGTTTTATCGGATCTGGTGCAGTCGCATTTGGTGTGGGTACCGCCTTGGTGAAACTGGGTGCGGTGAATCGGGAAATGGCCTATGAAACCTGGGTCAATCCGGTTGCGGATTTCTTCAAGCGCTATGGCCTAAAACTGGCTTTGGTCCTGTTATTGCTGATTGGTTTTTATCGTGTTTCAGACATTATTGCTGGTGTAATTTCCAATGTGTTCTATCAGGACATGAACTTTAGCAAGGAGCAGATTGCTGAAGCAGTGAAGGTTTATGGGGTAATCTTTTCCCTCTTAGGTGGTTTCCTGGGAGGATTATTGGCCCAGAAAATGAATATCATGAAGCTGATGTTTGTCGGTGCCATTCTGGCCTGTTCTACCAATCTGATCTTTATTGGTTTGGTTAAATCCGGGCAACAGCTAAATCCGGTAGATATTCAGGTTGGACAGCAACGCTATCAGGCAGACACGGATGAAGTCGGTTACTGGAAAGTGAAAGTACCAGTACAGGTACTGGCTGATGCCAAGCAGATTCAGGTTCAGGCGGCTTATGCCAATGCTAATACGACTGATAGTACAGTTAGCCTGTCCATGCCATATTTGCTGCAGACTTCAGGTAATGCACAGCTGCAGATTCTACCAATTACCAGCGACAATACCCTTCATGCTAATGAAGAAGGGAGTATTGTGGTTCGTGGTCAATATGTCGGTGAAGCTTTACAAGATAATCAGAAGATCATTTATGAACTGAATGATGAGCGTTTTGAAGCCAAGCTGGAAGAACAGGGTGTGTTTAGTACAGCTATTCCAGCAGAAAAACTGAAATCTGCGCCAGCGCATTTAATCAGTGCGGTACTGATAGAGGATGAGCGAGCTGTTCAGCAAGTGACACATGTCTATCAGACGAGCAATGATGCTAAAAATACCAAGATGCTTGATATCGATATCCAGCCACTGGTTCCTGTGGATGTGAATCGTAATACTGATATTGAAGTGACAGGCAAGGTAATCAAGCCATATAGCGATGCCTGGCTGTATTTTGCGATTATCGTCGATAACCTGGCTGCCGGTCTGGCAGGTGCAGCATTTATTGCCTTCTTATCCAGCTTGACCAGCGTATCTTTCACTGCAGTCCAATATGCGATTTTTAGCTCACTTATGACACTAACCCCTAAGATTTTAGGGGGATATTCAGGTACTATAGTCACCAATATCGGTTATCCGAACTTCTTCCTGATGACCACATTGATCGGGATTCCGATTCTCATTTTAGTGGTCTGGGTTGGAAAATTACTCGGTGAACACCAACAACAATCTGGCAATAAGGATGAATAATATGCGCATGCTGCATACCATGTTACGTGTAGGCAATCTGGAACAGTCATTAAATTTCTATACTGAAGTGCTTGGTATGACTTTACTTCGTAAGCGTGATTATGAAGAAGGTCGTTTCACTCTGGCATTTGTAGGTTATGGTGATGAAAAGAACCATACCGTGCTCGAGCTGACACATAACTGGGATACAGACAGTTATGAACTTGGCAATGCTTATGGCCATATTGCGATTGCAGTCGATGATGCTTATAAAGCCTGTGAAGAAATCAAGGCTCGTGGCGGCAAGGTGGTTCGTGAAGCAGGTCCAATGAAAGGCGGTGTAACCGTTATTGCATTTGTCGAAGATCCAGATGGTTATAAAATTGAACTGATTCAGCAGGACCACAACGCACGTAACAACTAAGTGTTAATTAGATAGCATGATATATGAAATATATTCATGTGTAGATGAAAAGATTACATCAATCTGAGTGCATAGCCTGGGCCCGGTATCTGTTAAGATAGCCGGGCATTTTTATATCAAACAATAAAATTTAAGGGATGAAGGGATATGCTTAAGTTATTGGCATTGGACCGTTTTACTATACTGCTTTTTATAATGGTGATACTTGCCAGTTTTGTTCCGGTATCAGGACAGGCGGCTGAAGTCTTTTCATCTATTACCACGATTGCTATTGCTATCTTATTCTTTCTGCATGGTGCCAAGTTATCACGTGAGGCCGTAGTTGAAGGATTGATGCACTGGAAGCTACATACCTTGGTGTTCGCATTTACTTTTGCGCTGTTTCCTATAATTGGTCTGTTGGCCAAGCCGGTCCTGGTTCCGTTATTGGGTCAGGAGCTGTACTGGGGCTTCCTGTTTATGTGCTTCCTGCCATCAACAGTACAGTCTTCGATTGCCTTTACTTCAGTGGCACAGGGTAATGTCGCCGGTGCAGTGTGTAGTGCCTCATTTTCCAATATTGTCGGTATGTTTATTACCCCGGTATTAGTAGCCTTTTTTATTTTGGGTCAGTCACAACATGGTTTTGATCCCACCTCATCCATTATGCAGATCACTTTACTGCTTCTGGTGCCGTTTATCCTTGGACAAATTCTGCGTCCTTGGGTATTTCCACAAATGAAGAAAATGCCAGAAATTGTTAAGGTTTTTGATCAGGGTTCGATTCTCATGGTGGTGTATGGCGCGTTCAGTAGTGCTGTTGTGGCAGGGCTGTGGCATCAGGTAAGCTTATCGACCTTATTACTGCTCATTATTGCCTGCTCAGTCTTACTGACTTTGGTGATGCTGCTGGCCCTGTTTGTGCCACGCTGGATTGGTTTTGATAAAGCGGATCAGAAAACTATTTTTTTCTGCGGTTCCAAGAAAACTTTAGCCAGCGGCGTGCCGATGGCACAAATTCTGTTTATTGGTCAGCCAATTGGCATGATTGTATTGCCGATCATGATTTTCCATCAGATTCAGCTGATGGTTTGCGGCATTGTTGCCAATATGTGGGCCAAACAGGTTGCAGTTAAAACTGAAGAATAATTCGCTTATTAAATTTGTTTCACGTATAATATTGCCCAACTTGTTGTGCTTAGCTCTGACGGTATCCGTCTCGGTGGGCCAAAAGAATGGTCTGTTGTGGTGTTGATCTGCCTGAATTTGATTCTGGCCTTTTCTCAGTTTCTGAGAGTGATCAATTGCGATGACAGCAAAACCTTCTTGATCTTTATGGAGAATCGACCATGCGCGCCGATATTCACCCAAAATATGAAAAACTAGTTGCTACTTGTTCATGTGGTAACGTAATCGAAACTCGTTCAGCTGTTGGTAAAGAAACGCTTTACCTAGACGTATGTTCAGCTTGCCACCCATTCTACACTGGTAAGCAAAAGAACGTTGACACTGGCGGTCGTATCGACAAGTTCAAACAACGTTTTGCTGGTATGTCACGTTCTGTTAAACGTTAATACCCAAAATGAAAAAAACGGGCAAATTGCCCGTTTTTTTGTGCCTGAAATTTGTGGATTTACAATATTCAGGCTTTTTACAGAAGCTTAGCGCTCCTGTACATCAATTAAATGATCCAGTTTTTTCTGGAAGTAATCACCTTGAATGAAGCGTGCATCGACATTCCAAGCATTAGCAAAAGAAGTCATATCATTCAGTTCACGTAACAGGAGATAAACCGGTTTGATTTCCAGGTATCGAGTGATTTTTTCCTGAAGTTCCTCGGTGTTGGAATTCAATTGTGCAGTGAGCTGTGGATGGATCGTTAAGGCATTTACATCCATTTCACGGAGCAAGGTTTCACTATACATCGAATTGCCGAATTCACGAATTGCAATCTCTGCGCCATGGTCACGCAGAATACGGATATATTTCTGCGCATCCTCGCGGTTCAGAATCAGATCCTCTTCAGCAAATTGTAAAGTGAGAGGATGCTTTAATTTACTGCGAATAATCGTAATCAGCTTGGAGATAAACTCAGGAAAACTACGGTCTTTGAAGAGCACGGCACGATTCAGGTTTACGATCAAGCGGGCTTCAGGATATTGGGTGATAAAGTTATGCAGTTGCTTGCAAGACTCAACCAGAATCCAGCGATCTAGCTTGATTGAAAGTTCATCATCTTCACGCAGTTCCAGCAGCTTGGAAATATCCTGCCATTTATTTTCAAAAATAAAACCGCTGGTAACCTCATAGGTATACAGATTGCTATCTTCCTTGTCATACAGCTGCTGATATTTCAGATGGATTTCGCCACGCTCCAAGCATTGACGCAGTGCATGCAGGATTGAACCTGGCATCGCTACAGGTGCTGCGGCTGTAGCTGGTGTTACAGGCGTTGGAACTGGTGCAGATACTGGACTAGAGGCTGACTGGGCTGCAGCTGATTCGGCAATACTGAACTCCAGACTTGGAACAGCTTCTGCAGGTGCAAGCATATCCGATGGAATATCCAGCACAAATTCGGAAGACTGTTGTGCTTGAGGTAATGGTGTAGAGAAGGCACGAGCAATATGCTGATCCAGCTGTGCCTCATCATGTAGTTCACCGTCGAGTTTGGTATAACCGATGCGTAAGTTCAGAGAGCAGGTCTGCTGATTGACTGTAATCAACTGCGGTTTGGTTAATGCAGCTAACCCAATCAGTTTAGATTCCAGAATTTCCTGAGAATCGGCCTGAATGACACCGACCAGGACATCATGTTCCAGTTTAAACAGCGATACACGAACCTGTTCTTTCAGGAAGTTCTTAACTTCATGGAAGTAGCCTGTGTAGATCGCCCAATCTGCATTGAGAATTTGAGACTCATAAGCAGCAAAAGAGAAGGTGATCAATGCATTGGCATTGGCAGGCTCGCGGTTCAGCTCGCGTTTTAGTAATTGTAACGTACTTGGCTTGACTGCTGCTTTTTCAGTTGTTGTAGCAGATTGAGTTTTCGCAGTATCAATCGTTAGCTGTAAAGCATCTTCTTCACTGGTAGAAGCCAGGAACTCAAGCTTGAGGGGGTTGACTGCAGCAATCTTTGGATTGGTTGAATGAATTTCAAAACCACCCAGCTCGAACTGACCTTGGGAAATTTTCTTAAAACGGGTCTTAAATTCGTTTAGATCTTGTGGCTGTAACAGATCGAGTAAAGGCAAACCGATAATGTCATCTTCAGAATTCAGGCCAAACAGTTTCAGGTAATCTTCATTGGTCTGAATGTGAATGCCTTCCTGAATGGTGGCTACCGCTTTGTTACTGTCCTCAACCAGTAATTGTGCCTGAGTTTGTACTGTTTCCAGCTCTTCTATTAAATGTTGCTGCGACTGGGTCAGACGGCTGAAAGACAGGGCACGTACCAGACCGAGGTAAAAGCGTTCTGGATATTCCAGATTCAAAATGTCATACACACCTTTCTGGATATAACCGGTATATTGATTAGCCTGATAGTCATCAGGTTTAAGCAGCAGAATCGGCAAGTTTGGCTGTTTCGATAGGCGTACCAGACTGAGTGCCTGTTCATATTTCAGGTCATACGCACGGCCAAAGATGATCAGGTCCCAGTTGAAATTCAACTGCTTTTCAAAGTTCTGCAGGTCATCCAGTAGAACTGCATCCACCTGATATTCATTGGCGGTCAACAGATCACGAATCTGGTTAAATCTAATTTGATTATCATCAATAATCAGTAAACGTGTTTCTGTACGTTTTAACTTTTTAGACAATAATGGATTTCTCACTTCAATGCTTCCCATAAGTCGTGATTATTGATTTCATTCATTTGCTTGTGAATAAAGCCTTTAATGATCTGTTCTTCCTGATCATTCAATAATTCATAGTCAAATCGAATAAAGCTTTGTGTGATCAGCTGTGCTTTGGTCAGATAGATTTTTATTTCACGACCATCAACACGCAGGTGAATCGTCTGTTTTTCCCTAAACATCTGTACACCTGACACAATAACACTATTCGAAATCTGATCTAGTTGGGTTATCTGTACCAGTAAAGCTGGCTGATAATTTTTCAGATGACGGTCGGTCCGTGCATAAACTGCACATGGGAACAGGTCTTGCGCCAGAATTTCCAAGCCTAGTTCCAGACTTTTTTCTGTTGACTGTTTGATCCAGCGGATCACACCACCACGCCATTGGCTTTGGGCATTTTCCTGAACCAGAATAAATTCGCCGGTTTTCAGATTCGATGGGGTAAAGCCGGTCCACTTAATCCGGTAACCATTGACGCTGATGTCCAGCACTTCGGCATGGTGAATCTGCTTGGCTTCACGATCTAAGGCTTTGATATGACTAAATGAACCTGGTACGGCATTTTCTGATGCACTGATAAAGCTACTTTCACTCTGGAAGTTATAGCCGCCTTCAACATCTAGGGTTTCATGGAAGTTTTTGCCCTGAGACAGATAGAAATGTGCAGCAGACAAACCAAAACAGATATTGATATGCGCTGAGTATTCATAACGCTCATGACGACGTTCCATGGTTGTGGTCAACAGGTTATAAATATGAAAATGCAGCGCTGGGGTGAGGAACAATTTCTCATTACGCGACAGATACTGGGCATTTTTGGTTTGTGTACCCGCCAGATGTTCCATCAGGTTCTGAGTGGCAATAAATATGCTCGGCTTGAAATGATCATTCAGACGCGAGTTATATACCGGTGGCAAGTCTTTGCTGCTATCGACTGCATAGCGGGACAGGGTAGTCTCTTTAGGTAAAACCTGAACCAGTTTGGCCCAGTCAAAACTGCAAAGATACAATCCCTGAATTTCTGCCGGTCGGATTTGATGAGTATTGAAGATTTCCAGCAGGATCAGCTGTGCATACGCATTCGAAATATTCTGTAGCTCATGCTGAGTACCCAAGACCTGATTGATATTGCTCTGATGGAAATTATTTTGCATTGCAATTTCAAGCAGCTGATGAGCTGCAAGCCATTGGCCCATCACTGGCTTGCCATACAGCATATGCTGTTGATACAGCAGCAGGCTGAGCTGTTGTAAGGCATAGTAAATCGAAACCATACGTGCTGTGGTCAGACTT
Source organism: Acinetobacter sp. CIP 101934 (assembly GCF_000369585.1). Classification (NCBI taxonomy): domain Bacteria; kingdom Pseudomonadati; phylum Pseudomonadota; class Gammaproteobacteria; order Moraxellales; family Moraxellaceae; genus Acinetobacter; species Acinetobacter sp. CIP 101934. The sequence goes on from NZ_KB850094.1 coordinate 1,245,633, forward strand.
TTCTTTTTTCCCAGTTTAAATAAGGAAAAACTGCTGTGATTCAGCTCATGATTACAGCGCTTGGCAATATCAATATAGGCCTTGGCAAAATGACTACGCAGCAGCATTGCCAGTTCAATAATCTGGTCATTACGGTCAGTAGTAATCAGGCCTTGATTAACAAAGTGTTTTTCCAGGCTGGTCAGTACATTTTCAAGAGTCGGATGCAGTACCTGAATTAGGTCAAAACGCAGGGTTTCAGAACACTTCAGTTCAGAGATTTCCAGTAGGGCACTGAACAAGGACTTGGAGGATGTCCCCAGTTGCAGGATCGAAATTCCTGCCACCCATTCCTGCAAGGCTTTTACATTGGCTGGACAAAAGCTCAGTTGATCCAGTTTAAGTTCCGTCGGCGTTTGAAAAATATCTGAATTATGTTTACTCATTTATTATTTAACTCAAAATGTTGAAACCCCAAAAAGCGGTGTCTTATTTTTTTCGCCCGCAATTTCCCGAACAAGTTTAGGTACCAAATACCCGGGTAAGTTCGCTAAAACTTCTGTATAAATCTCGTTTATATGCTTAGGTGACAAATCAAAATGATGCGCCCCTTTTACTTTATCAAGTACATGTAAATAATACGGCATCACTCCGGCTTCAAACAAGCGATAACTTAAATCGACCAAAACTGGTGCAGTATCATTTACTCCTTTGAGTAACACTGCCTGATTAAATACGGTAATCTGTTGCTGAACCAACTGATTCAGTTTGCTACAGGTGTAATCATCCAGCTCAGATGCATGATTTGAGTGTACCACCAGAATAATACGTAGCCTACTGTTTTTTAACATGCTTGTCAGCTCGTCATCGATTCGGCTTGGGATTACAATCGGAACTCGTGAATGTATTCTTAAGAATTTAAGTTGAGTTAAAGTTTCCAGACGTTCAATCCAGAGTTTTAATTTCCGGTTAGAAAGAGTGAGTGGATCACCACCACTCAGGATCACTTCATTAATATCTGGCTGGCTTTGCAGATAGCTTTTAATATTTTCCCAATCTTCATTCTTGGGTAAATTTTCTTGATAAGGAAAGTGACGTCTAAAGCAATATCGGCAATGTACCGCACAGGCTCCGGTCAGGGTCAGCAGAAAACGCGACTTATATTTATGCAGGACGCCTGGCTGCTGGTTAGCCTGTTCTTCACCCAAAGGATCAGTAACAAAACCCGGATACTCTTCCAGTTCCAGATGATGTGGCAGGACTTGCAGTAACAGGGGGTCAAGTGGATTACCAGTCTGCATTTTGCCAACGAAAGCACGTGGTACCCGTAACTTGAATTGTTCTGATGCCAGAATTGCGCCAGAAAGTAGCTGCTCAGGTGAGAGTGTCAGTTGTTGTAATAATTCCTGCGGATTTGTGATCAAGTCACTCAGTTGTGACTGCCAGTTTTGTTCCTGATAGAAAAAGTCTGTCATGTGGGAAGAATAAAAGTAAAAGTGGAAGCGATGAAGCTGAAGCGATTAGTTTAACAGTTTATATATAGTATGAATGTGCTTGTATTGGATAAAGTTTGACATATTAGTTGAGCAGATTATATAAAGCTTTGTCTTAATGATCAGCAGATGGTAGGGCCTGAATAATTTGTTCATTGATATGTCTGACTGTAACTTAGTCAGTGAAGGTCTGTTAAATAGGAATTTTTCGTTGCGGCATGGTGTATTGGTCATTTAGAATACGCAACATTAAATGAATGTGCATGTGGCAACTACATGTTCGTGTCAGACTTGCTAAATGACATTGCAACAGCCCATAGCATCAATAGATTAAAGTTAGTAAGTTTGGAGTGTGCCAGTCATGGCCTATTATTCTACGAATGATTTCAAGTCAGGCCTTAAGGTTATGCTTGATGGTAACCCATGTTCAATCATGGAAAACGAATACGTAAAACCAGGTAAAGGCCAGGCCTTCAACCGCGTAAAATTACGTAACCTTAAATCAGGTAAAGTGTTAGAGAAAACATTTAAGTCTGGTGACTCACTAGAAGCTGCTGACATCGTAGAAGTAGAAATGGAATACTTGTACAATGATGGCGAAATGTGGAACTTCATGGATCCAGTATCTTTTGAACAGATTGCAGCAGACAAAATCGCGATGGGCGATGCAGCAAAATGGTTAAAAGACGACTCTAATGAAAAATGTACCATCATGCTTTGGAATGGCGTTCCTTTAACAGTGAATGCACCAAACTTTGTGGTATTGCAAATCGTTGAGACTGATCCAGGTGTACGTGGTGATACTTCGGGCGGTGGCGGTAAGCCAGCGAAACTGGAAACAGGTGCGGTAGTACGTGTTCCATTATTTGTTCAGCAAGAAGATAAAGTTCGTGTTGATACGCGTACAGGTGAATACCTAGAACGTGCATAATGGTCTGAAAATAGACTATTATCAAAGGGGATGATGAAAATCATCCCCTTTTTTATGCCAAAGTCTTAGAGGCAACAAAAAAGAACAGGCGTAAAGTCGCAAGGGAAAACAGCAGTACCTCGAACAAAAAGAATCACGCTGATTTAAATGCAACAGATATGAGGGATTGAATGGAAACTTTACAACAGAAGTCGAGCATGACTTCGAAAATTATGTGGCTCCTTGTAGCCATTGTCGGGGCAGTATCCTTTGGGATTCTTGCACTTAGCCGTGGAGAGCATGTCAATGCGGTCTGGCTGGTGCTGGCAGCTGCCTGTGTATATAGCATTGCTTACCGTTTTTATAGTTTATTTATTGCCAATAAAGTTTTTGAACTGAATGAACGCCGTTTAACGCCTGCCCATCGTCTGGCTGATGGTCTGGACTATGTACCCACCAATAAAGGGGTGCTTTTCGGTCATCACTTTGCCGCGATTGCCGGTGCAGGCCCACTGGTGGGGCCAATTCTGGCAGCACAGATGGGTTATTTGCCTGGGACCATTTGGTTATTAGTCGGTGTGGTACTTGCCGGTGCAGTTCAGGATTTTCTGGTCCTGTTTATTTCAACTCGTCGCGATGGTCGTTCACTTGGTGAAATGGCCAAACAGGAACTAGGTACTTTTGCCGGTATTATTGTCATGCTCGGTGCCTTAGGCGTGATGATTATCATCTTGGCGGTATTGGCGCTAGTCGTTGTCAAAGCTTTAACCAACAGCCCATGGGGTGTATTCAGTATTGCTGCGACGATTCCGATTGCAATATTTATGGGTATTTACATGCGCTTTATCCGACCAGGACGAATCGCAGAAGTCTCCATTATTGGTTTCGTGTTGATGATGCTCGGCATTATCTACGGTGAAACTATTGCTCAACATCCATATTGGGGTCCATTCTTTACTTTGTCAGGTACTGAACTGACTTGGGCATTGATTATCTACGGTTTCATTGCTTCTGTATTGCCGGTATGGTTGCTACTTGCACCGCGTGATTACTTATCTACCTTCCTGAAAATTGGCGTGATTGCGGGTCTGGCGATTGGTATTCTGTTCGCGATGCCAGAAATGAAACTGCCAGCAATTACCAAATTTATTGATGGTACTGGTCCTGTATTTGCAGGTTCCATGTTCCCATTCCTGTTTATTACCATTGCCTGTGGTGCGATTTCCGGTTTCCATGCACTGGTTTCATCAGGAACCACACCAAAGCTGGTCAACAACGAACGCGATATCCGTATGATCGGTTATGGCGGTATGTTAATGGAATCTTTTGTGGCGATCATGGCCCTGATCTGTGCTGCGATTCTGGATCCAGGCATTTACTTCGCGATTAACTCGCCAGTCGCATTACTTGGTACTACGGCAGAAAGTGCAGCAGAAGCAGTACGAACCCTTGGTTTCGTAGTAACTCCTGAAGCCTTGACTTTGCTGGCGCAGGAAGTCGGTGAAAACTCGATTCTGTCGCGTACTGGTGGTGCACCGACTTTCGCGATTGGTATGGCACATATCATTACCGAAATCTTCAATAGCCGTGAAATGATGGCATTCTGGTATCACTTTGCGATTCTGTTTGAAGCATTATTCATCCTGACTGCTGTTGATGCCGGTACTCGTGCCTGTCGCTTTATGGTGCAGGATACCGTGGGTATCGTGATTCCTGCAGTAAAACAATCGCATAACTTCTTTGGAAACCTGTTGGGTACTGCGGTTGCAGTTGCAGGCTGGGGCTTCTTCGTTTATCAAGGCGTGGTCGATCCACTCGGTGGGATTAACAGCTTATGGCCACTGTTTGGTATCGGTAACCAGATTCTGGCTGCAATGGCACTTATTCTGGGTACTGTGATTCTATTCAAGATGAAAAAGCAGAAATATGTCTGGGTGACGATTATTCCGACTGTATTCCTGTTCATTACCTCAATGACTGCAGGCTGGCAAAAGATTTTCCACGAAAATCCGAAGATTGGTTTCCTTGCGCAAGCTGACCGTTTTAACACGGCAATTGCCAATAATGAAATTCTGGCACCAGCAAAAACCGTGGCTGAGATGCACACAGTGGCATTGTCGAATCAGATCAATGCGGGTCTATGTGCTTTCTTTATGATTGTTGCTTTCGTCATGCTGTTTGCTGCAATTGGTGTGATTCGCCGTGCTTTAGCAAATCCGGAACCAACTGTACATGAAGCTGAAGCGATTTATCGCGATCCTGCTGAGATCAAACCTACAGCACATCACTAAGGAAACTGGTATGAATCTGAAATTTGCCAAAGGTGGAAAAGCGATGATCTACAAGATCATTAAAATGACCGTCATGTCGCAAAAGGATTTAATCCTGAACCCGAAAAACTGGTCACGTATTGCGACGCTATGGCAACGTTTGCAGCAGAGTTTCCGTTTGATGGTTGGAGTGCCGGATTATCAGACCTATCTGGAACATATGAAAAAACATCATCCAGATTTGGAAGCGATGGATGCTAAAACTTTCTATCGTCATTGTGTGGATGCACGTTATCCCTCTGCTGGCGGTGGCATGAAAAAATGTCCATGTTAAGGAATCAATAAAAAGAGCGCCTTTCGGGGCGCTTTTTTTTACATTTTATAAAATCTAGAGAGATTAAATATTAGATGGTTATACAAGTCTATGCGCTGATTTATATTTATCATCAAGTTTAAACTTTATACAAATAACTCAAAAATATACTTTTAAGATATGGCTTTTATACCTGTAAAAAATATGAATAATCAATTCATTTCATAACTTTGGAAATGTAGAGCAACCCAATTAGATTGCTTGAGGCAATTTATCTTTATTGAAGGATTAAACTATATTTCAATCAGCTTCTAACTTGAGAAAAGTTAATTAGCAAGATTAAAACGTTTAAATAAACTGTTTTTTATTGAATATTTCTGATGATTAGGTAAATGACTCAGTGTAAAGATATATTATTGATCTTTAGTGCGGTTTAAATTCAGTGTATGTTAATTACAAGTATCTATTTTAATGAGAAAATTTGTGATGTGGGGCATAAAGCAAAAAGCAAATCATGATATAGCGCACATAAATACTCAGCTTGAACAGCAGATTGCCAGCTATGCTCCCAGTATTGAAAAATTCCTTAAAGAAATTAATGCAATTGTGCTGGATAAACAGGCACAAACCCGACTGGCATTGTGTTGCCTGATAGCTGGTGGACACGTTCTGTTTGAAGATTTGCCGGGTTTAGGTAAAACCACATTGGCAAGCAGTCTATCTCATCTTGCCGGCTTAAAGTTTCAACGGATTCAGTTTACCAATGACATGCTGGCCAGCGATGTAATTGGCATCAACATGTTTAATCAGAAAGAACATCAATTTGAGTTTAAACAGGGTCCAATCTTTACCCAGATTCTTCTGGCAGATGAAATTAACCGTTGCAGCCCCAAAACCCAAAGTGCTTTGCTGGAAGCGATGGAAGAAGGTTATGCGACAGTCGATGGAGTACGTTATGCCTTGCCTAAACCATTTTGGGTGATTGCAACACAGAATCCATTATTCCAGAGCGGAACGTATGCTTTGCCAGAATCCCAGCTAGATCGGTTCTTGATGCGTTTATCTTTAGGTTATCCATCCCGACATGCAGAAAAACTGTTATTGCAGCAAGAATCCCGCTTTGCCCTGATTGCCACCTTGGCGCATGTGTTCCGTGAGGAGCAAATTTTAGAGCTGCAGCGACTGGTCAATCAAATCTATATCAGCGAACCCATACAGGAATATTTGCTAGATCTGACTGAAGAAACCCGAAAAAACCGTTATGGATTATCAACACGTGGCTTATTGGCATTGAAACGGGCAGCTCAAGCACATGCTTTGATTGAGAATCGTGCTTTCGTCACACCGGATGATGTACAGGCTGTGTTTGTGGCAGTGGCTTCGCATCGTTTAGGATTGAGTGAGGCAGAAACCTTAAATCTCATGCAGCAAGTGGCGATAAGCTAGGAGCCAGATCTTGGGAAAGTTTTGGCAGAACTGGTTAAGTAAACGTTTTCAGTTTGCACAGCAAAAACAGCTCTCACAACGTGATGTGCTGGTCTTTATCTATCAGCAGGGCTATCTGTATCTGGTACTCATTTTCATCACCTTTATTGCAGGTGTAAATTATGCCAATAACCTGATTCTAGGTTTTTGCTTTCTGATCAGTGCCGTGCTGTGTATCAGTTTTTATCTGACTTTTAAACAGCTGCACGGATTGAGTATCGAACTGCTTACAGATGAAATCGGGCAGGTGGGACACGACCTGAATCTGCATTTCCATTTTCAGCAACCGGTCGCACAATCACGATATCTGTATATTCAGGCAGGTGAACAGCTTTATAAGGTATTGGTCAATCAGACCAGGCAAAAATTTAGCCTTTCCTTTTATGCTGAACAGCGTGGAAAGTTTGTTTATCCAGCAATCCAGATTTATTCAGTCTATCCTTTTGGACTGGTAAGAGCTTGGACCTATCTTTATCACCAGCGCTTTGCCTGGGTAGCACCGAAAGCCCAGTATTCGACTGCTGAAAATAAGCAACATTTGCCAAGTTTTGAGCCAGAAATGGATGAGTTTCGAGAACTACGAAGTTATCAGGCAGGGGAATCATTGCAGGCTGTTTCCTGGAAACAGGTAGCGCGTGGGCAGGGTTTATATATTAAGGTTTTTGAACAATATCAGAACCAGCACAGTATAGAGATTCATTATGCACATATGCCAAGCCCATCGCATGAAGAAAAGCTGGAATGGATGATGGGGCTGGTCGAACAATGTGAACAACAGCAATTGGCCTATAGCCTGCATTTGCCCCATGTAGAACTGGCTTCAGGTTATGGCGCTGAACAGATGCATCAGGCCAAACTCTTATTGGCACAGGCTTAAGAGGATAGACATGATGAATGCAAATATCCGCACAGCCATTTTGCTCAGTCTCAGTTTAATTCTGGTTGTACAGGTGAGTTATTTGCCTGCAGGACTCAGCATCATCTTTGCCCTGATGCTGGTATTGCTCTGGCTGAATCTGAGAAAGCAAAAGACTTTTCCTAAAAAATGGACCCTGTTGCTGACAGTCGTAGCACTTGCAGTTATTTATTTTACGCATCAAAGTTTTTTGGGTGTAGATGCAGGTGTTGCCGTGCTCTCCACTTTCTTATTTGCCAAGGCTTTTGAAACCCGTACTAAACGTGACCTGATTATTTTATTTAACTTTGCCCTGTTTGTGGCGGCGAGTACTTTCCTGTATAGCCAGTCTTTTATCATGGCTTTTGGGATTCTGCTGTGCTTACTAAGCTGTTTCATTGGCTTATATCGTATTCAGGTAGGTGAATTTGAGCAGGATTTACAGGCTCAGGAGAACGCATTAAAACAAGATGTTAAACATGTCGGCAAATTTGTACTCTATGCACTGCCATTTTTTATTTTACTCTTTATCTTTTTTCCACGTTTGCCACCGATGTGGCATATCCCCATTCCTGAAAATAAAGGGGTCACCGGAATTAGTGACAGGATGTCTCCGGGGGATATTGCACAGTTATCTCAGTCGAGTGCATTAGCATTTCGAATTATAGGCGATGTAAGCAAGCTACCTCCACGTGCAGAATTATACTGGCGTGCCTTGGTATTAGATGAATATGATGGTCAAACCTGGACCAGTAGTGCAATCAATCAGCAGCCACAAATCCGCCAACAGAATGATTCTGCCTCATTGGCATCGGGCTGGGATTATCAGTATTTGGCTTCAGATCCGTCCGTACTCTGGGTGATGGGATTGGATAAATCAGTCCCTTTAGAGCGTCGTTATTATAACCGTTATGATTGGGGAATTGTACCGCGTCGTTTAACTCAGCGCGTGGAACCTGTTCAGCTTCGCTGGGTAGGAACAGAAGTAGAGCAGCCTAATTTAAATACTAACTATCTGCAATATATAAATACCCGAACCCCTGCTCAATATAATTCTCAAACTCAGGCACTGGCGGCAAATTTAGTGAAACAGAGCGAGGGTAGTCAACAGCGCTATATCCAAAATGTGTTGAACTGGTACCGGGCGAATAATTTTGTATATACCTTAACTCCAGGAACATTAGGCCAAAACCGGGTGGATGAATTTCTGTTTAATGCGCGCCGTGGTTTCTGTGAACATTATGCCTCCAGTTTTGTCATGCTGATGCGTTATGCAGGAATACCAGCACGTGTGGTCACGGGGTATCAAGGTGGTTCACTCGCACCTGATGGTAAGAGTTGGGAAGTGCGCCAGATGGATGCGCATGCCTGGACTGAAGTCTGGGTGAACCAGCAATGGCAGCGGATTGATCCTACTGCCATTATTGCCCCACAACGTATTGATAATGGTATGCAAAACTTGATGTCTGAAAATTCAGCAGTTTTAGGTGAGGGTAGAACATGGACAACACAGCAATATCAGTTTATGACCAAGTTGAGGATATGGAGTGACTATGCCAGTTATCAGTGGCAAAGTAAGGTGGTCGGTTATAATGCAGATTCACAACGCAGCTGGATGTCTAAACTTGGCTTGAACTCTGCTTATGCAGCTGTGTGGATACTTATAATAGGTATTGCATCTTTGATCGCATCTTATTTCTTATGGATTTATATTCAAAAGCGAAGACAGAATTCACCATTCGAGCTAGCCATAGAGCAGCTTAATCGTTCCCTGCTTATTCAGATGCGTAAGCAACCGGCTGAAACATTTAAACAGTGGATGCTTCGAATATCAGCTTCCTTAAGCTCAGATCAGGTTACGTCTTTTTATGAAGCTATACAAATCTATGAGAGAAATCAATTTTCAGCTTATAAGCCTGACCAAAAGGATATTAATAAATTCAGATACTTGCTTAAAAAATGTGCATATACACTGAAAAATAAAGGAAAAAACTTGTCTTAAGATTCAAAAATTTATAATATGCGTAACATTCTAGGTGTATAGCTCAGTTGGTTAGAGCGCTACGTTGACATCGTAGAGGTCTCCAGTTCGAGTCTGGATATACCTACCAAGACACTAAAATCATATGTTGTTACATAGCTTCATATAGTAAATAAAGCCCTGAATTATAATGATTTAGGGCTTTTTTATTGCTTTTCTTAAAGATACATAACTTCGCTTATAGTTTAAAAATATGTACACAGTCATGTACACTTTGTTGAAAATATAACTCATGTGTACAAGGTTATGAAAAGAAGCGAAATAAAGAAGCGCCCATTATCACCAGCCGTATTGGATGGATTAGAACCTGAAGAAAAAGAATATCGGGAATTAGATGCTAACGGATTATATTTTCGGGTACAGCCAAGCGGTAAAAAATCATGGTTGTTTAGATATAAAAAAGAAAATGGTAAATGGTCATGGTTGAGCATTGGCTCATATCCAGCGATTAAGGCGGTTGTTGCTAGAAAAAAGGCGGCAGAATTTCAGGAAAATATCTATGCTGGGGTGCAGCTTGAAACCAAGCAGAAGATTAAACAAAACAAGATTGAACAGGAAAATTTATTATTCAGTGTTTTGATGAATGACTGGCTTGCAACTAAGGACGGCAATTGGGATACAGTCACCTATGACAAAGCAGTGAAGTCAATCAATAGGCACATTATTCCAGCGTTTGGAGAGCGCAACTATTTAGAAATAGCACCGCATGAATGGTTAGATTTTTTTAGAGGTTTACAGGAAGATTTAGGCATTTATACGCAGGTTGAGAAATTGCGCTCATATTGTAGAAGCGCATATAACCTTGCCAAGTTTAAAAACAAGATCGAATCTAATCCTCTTGATGGTATGACAGAGTTTTTAAACAAGGGCGACAGGGGCAATATGAAATATGTTGAACTTGATCAAGTGGGCAGATTAATAAAAGCAATTAGGCGGCACCCATCAAGACCAGTGGCAATAGGTTTAGAGTTGTTGGCGCTATTATTCCCTAGACCCTCAGAACTCCGGGAAGCCGTTTGGGATGATTTTAATTTAGATCAAGCCGAGTGGATTAAGCCAGCCGAGAAAACAAAAACAGGTATTGTTCACGCTGTACCATTGCCACGACAGGCAGTTGAATTGCTCAGAGAGTTATACACCTATAAAACAGAATCAGAGTTTTTATTTCCTAGCCGTGACAGTTTAGAAAAGCCGATAAGCAACATGACGTTTAATGTTGCGTTAAATCGCTTGGGCTATCAAGGGCGACAGAATCCGCATGGTTTTAGACATATTGCCAGCACCGCATTAAATAATAAATTTAGTGACAAGTCACAGGTCATTGAAGCGTGTCTAGGTCACATCAAAAAAGGCGTAAAGGGTAAATATGATAAGGCACAGCACTTTGATGAACGTATAGAAATCATGCAGTGGTGGGCAGATGAACTGGATCGGATGGTGGGGTGAGAGATGAATGACCAAGAAGCAAAAAGAATGCTTGAAGCTATTAACTTATTTAAAGAGTTGGATTTTTCACAATATGACGCTGAGAGCATTCAGCCATTACTGGAGCCATTTAGAGAATATGAATGCGAATCAAACGATATAATGATCGACCCTTTAATGATTTTTGCTGGTTATAGTGCAATACATGAGCAAAAAATAAAATATGAAAAGGGGGATAAGCTGGCTTTGGCTTATGCGATACAGATAGCAGCACAGCATAATTTAATTATGCCTAAGTGGTTATCCGGGGCAGTAGTGAAAAGAATTAGAGATGTTACTAGCTATGAAGTTAGAGATTGGTCAGATATTTTTGGCAGTGTATTAAAAAAAGGGCAGCGTATCGAGAAGTTAAGAAAAATTAGGAAGCTGCCCTGGAGAATTAAAAAGGATTTTGATGATGCTAAAAAAGCAGGGCAAAGCACAAATGATGAATTTGCTTATCACTTGGCAGAAAAATATAGCATCAATCGTTCCGAGGTTTGGGAGCTTAAAAAAATCGCTGATAATTGGTATAAAAAAATTACTCCAAATAAAAAGTGAATTTCTCAGAGTAACTTTAATTCGTATATGTGAATAATGGGATGTACCACTTCAAACGAAGTTATACACAGGTACATTCAAATGCTTATCAAAAAATCAGAAACATGCACTCGACTAAGCCTAACTGCTGATGGTTTGCGAAAACTGCAACTCAAAGACCCCACCTTCCCAAAACCCATAAAGCTAGGTAGCAGCAAACAAGCCCCAGTGTTCTTCGATATTAAAGAGCTGGAGCAATGGCTGGAGCTAAAAAAAGCAGAACGAGCTGGGGAGTTTGAAGCATGAACAGCACTCAATTAAAGCAAGTCCTGGCACACCTCAAGCAAGGCAAAACTATTTCCCAGGCTGAAGCTATCGACCTTTTCAACTGCTACCGCCTGAGCGCAATTATTCAGCGTTTACGAAATGCAGGTTACGACATTGTGACCCACTACGAGCGCAATAATTCAGGCATTGGTAGACATGCACGGTATGAGCTTATTAAAGAGGTGGCGGCATGAGCGAAATTATAGATTTTAAATCTGAAACTCAAGCCGATAGCCAACCTATGACTGATGACGAAATGCGGTTAGCCAATATCTACGATGTTGCAGTCGGTTTAATTATTGAGATTGAGGAAGGCTGTGTTTTCTCAATGGCAGAAATAAAAGAGCAAATGATTGAAGTGCTAGAAATCATACAAGAGGAGTTTGATGTATGAAAAACAATCATAAGCACTATCTGAAATCGCTTGTTGAATACATGAAGCCACTGGCAGCAGAAAGCCACTATTTTAAAAACTTCAAATTATCCCAGCAGCACCAGGGCATTAAAGGTGGGAAAAAATGAAACTATTTGAAAAATTCACATTGCAAAGACCTGATCATATTGGTTATAGTTCCCTTGCTTTGTGCAAAATCACAAAGTTAGCTTTAGCAGGCTATAAATCTCAACAGGCGTACAGCCCACTTTCTATAGTGGCTTTTTTGTGCGTAATATCTCTATGCGTTCGCATCTTAATGGTGAAGCTGGAGAGGGACACATTTATGTGTGCAGGTCACCTGTTGAGCCTGTCTGCTAACCCTTTTCAGCTTTGCCACCAATTATTTAGCAGTAATCGGCAAGGCTCCTTTAGTTCAACAGGAGCGCATTCTCATGCCTAAATCTATCTCAAATAAAACAGCTCAAGACCATTTAGAAGATGCTCAAGTCAACCTTGAATCATTAGAAGGCTCATTACTTCGCTTATTTGTCAGTTATGGTCAATGCGACCTTTCTGAGGATAAAGCAAAAGCCATGATAAGCGTTTGCGAAATGCTGGCGAATGGTGCTTTAGAAGATATTGAGAGTGCCAGCGCAAAAACTAAAGTAGATATTCGGGCTTCTATCACTCAAGCGTACGGCATTGTAATTATGCTTGAAGAAATTAAAGGCTTTCATCTAGCGAAAGGATATACAGAGGCAGCCATTCACGGCCTATTCACAGTGGCAGGGACTTTAAATCAATCATTAGAAACTGTGGTTGATGCCATAATTAATGCAGGGGGTGCAGCATGAATGCTAAAATCCCTTGTGATAAAACTATAGATATGTTTGGTGGTGCTGCTCCCTTAGCAGTTAGCACCGATCCAGTGACAGGCAATATAACTGAATATCATTCGATTGAAGATTTTACGACAGGCTGTATTGATGAGCCTAACCTCAAGGTTAAGCCTGAGAGTTATATTTATTCTGAATTGCCTGATTATAACTGTGAAGAATGCACAGCATTGCCTTTTGCAGACCCTCAGCAACTCGATAAAGTTATCGGTTATCGAATTGGAGGTACTGCTAAAAAGTACGATACAAGTCAGACACCACACAAAGAAATTGATTCTAAAAAAATATCATTTTCTATTGGTAAAGAAGGAGTACTTGCAAGCGTTAAAAACAATACCTATATGCCGTATGTTTTGGGAACGGACAGCACGGTATTATTTGCAAAACTTGCGAAGGCTGGCGAATCGGTTGTACTTCATAACGATATTGATGAAGCGTATCAGATTATAAACAATGGTATGCCTGAAACAATATTTAGAATGATGGTCGGTGAAAAACCACCAGTCAATAATGCTGATTTATTTATCCAGGCAGATGAGGATTTAAAAAATTTAAGTCCTAATCTGATTAAAAAGTTTTTCTTTGATAAAAAACGGCAAATCATAAAATCAATCGAATCTGACCTAATCGCACAGCCTCAAGTTGAGGAGATGCAAGCGGATCGGAAAGCTGAAAAGCTGGATAACTGGCAAGCTCCAATAAGCCTGAGAAATGACACCCTGATTCAATCAAAGCCTTATCCTATTGATGAGCTACCGGAAGTCGTGAGGAATGCAATTGTTGCAACCGCCGAATATGTGCAAGCTCCAATTGCAATGGCTGCTCAGTGTGTTTTGGCCAGTATTTCATTTTTAGCACAAGGTAAGGTAAATGCACCCAAAGAAACCAACAGGGAGGGTATGCCAGCCTCCTTATTCTTTTTAACTGAAGGCGGTAGCGGTGGGCGTAAGTCATCTTGTCAAAAGCTGGTTGAATTGCCTATTCGAGAGCATGAACGCCAGCAGTATGATCAGTATAAAAAATCACTGGAAGATTGGAATGCACGGTCGAAAACAATTGAATCGAAAGAGTTTGCGCAGTGGGCTTTAGATAATCCCAGACCAACCGATCCGACCAGTATTTTTTCAGACATTACTATTGAAACCTTGACCAAGTTTTACATTAAAGGAATTGTGAAAAATGCTTCATTGAGTAGCGATGAGGCTGGACAGTTCTTTGATGGTCACACAATGAAGGGCGACACGGCCAAAAGCGCGTTAGGTGCATTTACCAAACTATTTGATGATGGCTATTGTCAGAGAAACCGCGCTTCATCTGATGACAATGGAACGGCCTATGATGTTCGCCTAACCTTCAACCTACTTGGGCAACGTGCTGTACTGGCTGGAGCTTTAAACGATCCGACATTAAGAGGACAGGGCTTTTTACCTCGATTCATTTTAACCGCTCCTGAGAGTATTGCTGGACAGCGAACACATACAATTGAATTTAGACAAAAGCTAAAAAATTCACACAATGACCCTCGATTAACTAAATTTTGGAATCGCTGTAGAGATATTTTAAAAGACGAGCTACCAGTTCTTTTGAATGAATCGGGAGAGGTTCCATACTTTCCAGTTATGCAGCTATCCAGTGAAGCCGAGTTGCTGGAGCTTGATTTCTACAATGAGTGTGAGATTTTGCAGGGTAGCGGAAAACAGTTTGAATTTATGCAGCCTTTCGCTAGTCGTGCAAATGAGCTTGCCAGACGTTTAGGTGCTGTCCTGGCTTACTTTGAAAACAAGTCTGAAATTGATTCTGAAATCATGCAGGCAGCTTGCGCTGTTATTAGACATTCTTTGTCTGAGTGGTTCCGATATTCAGATATTGAAGTAGCCGATGAAAGTGATTCTGAGAAGCTGATTAAGTACCTTTTAACCAAATGCAAAAAGGAAAAAACCAACCGATTGCAAAGAACGGTAGCGATGAAAGGCGCACCACTTCAAATAAGAAAAGCGAAGGAATTTGATCCTTGTTTGAATGAGCTGATCGAGTTTAATTATGTGCGACTGGTGACAATTAACCGCTCCAATTACATTGAATTAAATCCGGCATTGCTGAAATAGTTGCGATTTTGCGATTTATGGCTGAAACCCTTATGGCATAAGGTTATCCATGTCGCAAAGGGTGTGCGATTCCAATGCGGAGTATGCGAAATGATCCGATATTCTCCGCACATGTCGCATACGAATCGCAAGAGCAATGCGAAGCGGAAAGATAGACAGGGCAAGGCTTACAAGGAAAAATCGCAAAATCGCAAAATTTATAGAGTTGGCAGAAAATCACAGACATTAAAAAGCCACCAATGGGCTAGAAAGGTGGCTTAGAAGGGCAAGAAGATATAACCCTATAAGCCAATTATGTACTGGATTTAGGAAAAATACAAATGATACAGGATTGATTGATTATGATGATTCAACCCGAAATTATAGAAACAGTTTTACAGGAAAATGGCATTAATAGACCAGATGCAAAAATGATTGTAGAGCAATTAAAAAAAGTCATGTCAGAGAGGTCGGGAGATATTCAGCCTTATATAAATAATCTATATGTGAAAGCTATTGAGATGAATATTAAGCCAAGCCAAAACGGTACGATTTCAGAGCAGCAGGCAGTTAAGTTGCTGGGTAAATCAAAAGCATTTTTTAGGGTGGCTAGACTGCAAAACAGACTTACTCCAAATTGCATTTTGATAGGCAAAGAATACAGATACACGATCTACAACATTGCTGAATACCTAGCTAAACGCGATAGTTATAAGGCGTTATAAAGCCAAAACATAGAATAATAATTAATCTCTATATTTACTCATATCTTTTATATGAGTATTTTTTTATGAAAACCAATGTCACTACCTTAGTTAAAAGCGTATTTGCTCAACGTCAGGCAGAAAAAGACCATATCCCAGCGCAAGAAGTAGCAATTAAGCACTTTGGCGCAGCTTCAGCCGTTGCACAGATGATGGCATCAAAAGGATTCACAGACCCAACACAGGCAGATTATGCAGCCATTGCAGCCAGTCAGCAGTTTATTAACTTAGTAAAAGAAAAAAGTTTGATTGGTCAGATCGAGTCGCTGGGCAAAAACCTATACATGCCTTTGAATAAGACCCTTAGTGCCTTCGACCTATCGCCATGTGAAGTCGTTCCGCAAAAAGAACCTACCAAAATTTTGACTGAAACCTCTCAAATAGGAATTACTTTAGATTTTAAAAAAATTGGTGGCTATGCAATTTTCCCAGAGCGTTATTTTGAAAGCGACACTTACAGCCTGGTAGAGCCATTGATTAACACAGCTTTAATTAATAGCTATGTTGCTGGCGAGAATGCAGACTTTATCGAAACCATTACAGCAGACGCGAACACAGTCACAGCCACAGGCTCCACAATGCCGACACTACTGGCAGACATTACCAACGCCTTAGCTTCGATTGATGACCCACAAGATGCAATCCTACTGCTCAATCCGTTTACCGCTTTAAATATTGCGAATGAATTGGAGCTAGATAGCCTGGGCGTAAATGGCGGATCAATCCGAGGTATTCCAGTTATCACAAATAAATCAGTAAATGAAAATCAGAAGATTGTACTTGATCTAACCAAGCTCATTCTGGCCACCAATCCAATTGTGGAAATAAAACTTACTAATGAAGCCACAGTTACCACGATGACAAACGAGCCTGTTTATTTATTCCAGGAAAATAAGGTGGCAATTAAAGTAATGGGTATTAATGGCTACAAGTTCCTGGATGGATATACAGCAACAGTGATTGAAGATGCTGAAGTGGTAGGAGGTTGATGATATGGAAAAAGCCTATTCAACATTGACAATAAAGTCAGTAGATAATGAAAAGCGAATCATTAAGGGGATAGCCTCCACTATTTCACCGGATCGGGCAAACGATATTGTTGAAGTTAATGGAATGGTATTTGATCTACCTTTCCCTTTTCTTTGGCAGCATGACCACTCGAAGCCTATTGGCAATGTAGTTGCTGCAAAGCGTTCCAGCAAAGGTTTAGAAATTGAGGTACAGATTGCAAAAATCAAAGAGGCTGGAAGTTTAAAGGATCAGGTAGACCATGCCTGGAATGCAATCAAGGAAGGTTTGGTTCGTGGTTTAAGTATTGGCTTTAGACCACTGGATTATGAAATTCGTTCAGGTGGTGGCATTCATTACACTGCAATCGAAGTATATGAGACAAGTGCGGTAACAATTGCGTGCAATACCCAAGCCACAATTACCGAGATTAAGCGAGCATCTAATGCAGGGGTGCGATTATCGGGATCAGGTCACAGGACTGTTAAATTAAATACAGGCGGTGTGAAGTTATCACCAATCAGTGCGGATATTGTAGCGGATGGATTAAGCCATCAGGAGAAACTCTTAGCTGCTCAACTGGCCTATGCCGATCCAGTGAAGCGCAAGAGCTTGCTGGAGCCATTCATTAATGAGTTTGGTGAAGATAAAGCCAATAAGGTTCGATTGATGGCAGACAGTTTAAGGGGTGACTTATGAAACCAACATTTAAAACTAGAATGATGGCAATGCTCCCGAAGAATGATTATAAGTTCCGCGAGTATTCTGTAGAGGTGCTTCAGCATAATGGCCGACAAATGAAGCCAGCAGAAATTGACTTTATATCTAGTGTGCAAAGGTTACCGCTTGAAGGAATTGCAGAGGTGCTGTGCTTATGGGAGAGCCAGGAGAATAAGCTGGAATTGGTTAAGATTGCCATGTTGTTTCATATTTATCGAAATGACTTTGATGCTTATCTGAAGAACAATAGAAGCAACCCGAAAGTTAAAAGAGCTTTTGAAATATGGGGAAGGATTAAAAGCAATCAGACCCGATCATTTAAAGCATAGTTATTCAATACAGGTGGTGGGCTAGTCCCATCACTTTTTTATTTAGGGTGGAGTAATGGCAAGATTACCAACATTAAAACCACGACTTCAGGTAGCAAAGACCAAGCCACGGATCGACCAGGTGCAGAGAGGGACAGCCCGATTATATGGCAACACTTGGCAGCGGATCAGACAACAGGTATTACTTAAAGGTGAATACACTTGTGCTAAGTGTGGCAGGGTCAGCATGTTTGATATGGAAGTGGACCACATAAAACCGTTGTGGATGGGTGGATCGAACAACCTGAATAACTTACAACTATTATGCAAATCACCTTGTCATGAGTTAAAGACAGCAGAAGAAGCGACCTTGAGAGGTATGGGGGGCTTTGATTGATAAAAAAAGAAATTGGTTAGCGTTAATCGCGCACCCTCGCACTTACAAAAAAATTTCCCTTTTTAGGAATGTTTACCAATGGAGCTAACCAAGAAAAAACAGAAATTTATTGAAGGTATCAGGCAAGGCATGAATCAAAAGGAGGCTGCTATTTATGCTGGATGCCCTGAAAAATCAGCAAAGCAGCAAGGCTATAGGTTGATGCAAGATAAACAGGTAAGGTTTTATCTGGAGAGAGATATAGAACCCAAAAATATTAACATTCCAGAGATTATTAACAATTCAACCGATCCGCTTGAGTTGCTCAGTCAATTTATGAATGATGAGCTGGTGGATATGCACACCAGATTAGAGATAGCTATATTTTTACTGCCTTATTTCCACTCAAAACACGCCTGAATTGACTATTTATTAAACTTGATGTATTCACACGCGCGCGCGCACAAGGGTGCTGATTTGTGGTTTTAGGGCTTAAAATCCCAATAGAATTAAAATGAGTTTAGCAGGCCGGTTCCTTATCTTTGATGTGCTGAAAAACAACAATCCCCCCAGTGGTCAAGATGACCATACCTGAGCCACCAAATAGGGGAGCAGCTTATTTAAAATCTCCAACCGCGGCCAAGCACACGCGACTGGATGCACGTATCTACAATCGAAAGTATTTTGTGATTTTTTACTAAGAAGTTTTAAATTACAAACTGGCTTAAAGGTAGTCAGTGAAAAATACAATGAGCCAATATTATCGGTTTAGTTTGATTCAATTTTCATGTACACAGGCTTGTACATTATAGTTTATATGAAAATATACTTTAATTTATTCAATGCCTTATGTTGTAGTTGGGTATTGGATATACCTACCAAAATTTTAAAACTTCTAAATACTATAACATTTTTTATTTTAAGCCTTTTTATATAATCTAATTTAGTCATATATAAATTCTTCTTTTATTATTCTGATTTTGCTATTTCCTCTCTAAGCATTAGGTTTTTTATAGATTATTTTTTAGATAAAATCTTCAACAAATTATAAATTATTACTAATACCTTGCTTATTAGAAACAATAACTTATTTCATCCTTAATTATAATTTCCTGTTTTTTTTGAGATTTTTTTAAAAAATAATAATTTTTCTCTATTTAATTAAGGCGAATTTATGCTTCTAAAGCAATAATTAAAAATATGAGGATATGTAAAATTTAATAAAATAATGTATTAAAAATAGAACTGGTTAATATATAGTCATTAGCGCAAAATTTCTATTTGATTTGAATCTGTTTTTAACTTATTAAATTATTTTATGTAATTGATTTTATTGGTTTATAAGCTTGAGTATTTTTTTGATATTACCTAATTTTAAAAAAGAAAAACATAGGATCTTTTAAAGTATGCATAAAAAATAATTTGTTTGCTGCTATTTTTTGTAAGACATTAATTTACTAAATACTCATTTTATTAGTATTAATTATTAAAATATCTAAAATATTAGAAATAGCGATAAGATAAAAATATAGAACTTATTCAGCTATTTTTAGAGAGTTATGCCAAATTCCAGAAGTGAGTCAAGTAAAGTGACTAAAAATCAGATAGAGAAACGTCCTCTTTATGTGCCATACGCAGGATATACGTTACTTGAGCTGCCTCTTCTAAACAAAGGTTCTGCTTTTACCGAAGAAGAAAGAAAGAGTTTTAATTTACATGGGCTTATCCCTCATGTCATTGAGTCTATTGAAGAACAAAGTCAACGTTCTTATCAGCAATACTGTTCTTTTAATGATGATATTAATAAGCACATTTATCTGCGTAACATTCAAGATACCAATGAAACGCTGTTTTATCATTTAATTGAAAATCATTTAAGTGAAATGATGCCCATCATTTATACCCCAACGGTAGGCGAGGCATGTCAGCGCTTTTCAGATATCTATCGCCGGCATCGTGGGATATTTATTTCCTATGCTGACCGTGAGGGCATTGATCAGATTTTACATAATGTCAATCGCAGAAATGTCAAAGTCGTGGTGATTACAGATGGTGAGCGGATTTTAGGTTTGGGTGATCAAGGGATCGGAGGAATGGGCATTCCGATTGGAAAATTAGCCTTATATACTGCATGTGGGGGAATCAGTCCGGCTTATACATTGCCAATTACGCTGGATGTGGGAACCAATAATCAACAGCTCTTAAATGATCCGATCTATATGGGCTGGCGTAAACCGCGTATTAGTGGCGATGAGTATTTCAATTTTGTTGATCAGGTCATTCATGCCGTTCAAAAAAGATGGCCAAATGTCCTGATTCAATTTGAAGATTTTGCTCAACATCATGCGATGCCATTATTAGAAAAATATCGTGATCAAGCATGCTGTTTTAATGATGATATTCAAGGGACGGCTGCAGTTGCAGTGGGTAGCCTGATTGCAGCATCACATGCTTCTAATAAACAACTGAAAGACCAAACCGTAGCTTTCCTCGGAGCAGGTTCTGCAGGATGTGGTATTGCGGAGCAGATTGTTGCCCAGATGGTAGCAGAAGGATTAACGGATGCTCAGGCACGTAAACGTGTTTTCATGGTGGATCGTTTTGGTCTGATTACAGAAAATCAGCCAAATCTTTTAGATTTCCAGCGAAAATTAGCTCAGGATCCAAAAAATATCGCCAAATGGGCAGATGCGGAAAGTACGATTTCATTACTTGATGTAGTGAAATTTGCGAAACCTACAGTTCTTATTGGTGTATCTGGACAGCCGGGCTTATTCAGTAAAGATGTCATTACAGCGATGGCTGAGCACTGTGAGCATCCGATTATTTTCCCATTGTCTAATCCAACTTCCAAAGTGGAAGCGGTTCCTTCAGATATTATCCAGTGGACAGATGGGAAAGCATTAATTGCCACAGGTAGTCCATTTACACCCGTCAATTATCAGGGGGAGATTTATAACATTTCGCAATGTAATAACTCCTATATTTTCCCTGGGATTGGATTAGGTGTAATTGCATCTGGAGCGAAGCGAGTGACCAATAATATGTTAATGGCCTCAAGTAATGCATTAGCTGAATGCTCACCGAAATTGAAAGATCCGAAAGCAGATTTGTTGCCTGAATTGGATCAGATTCAGCAGATTTCCAAGGTGATTGCATTAAGAGTTGCGCAAGCGGCAATACAAGATGGGGTGGCTCCTCAGGCAACTATAGAAACGTTGAAAGAAGCAATTGAAGCGAATTTCTGGAAGCCTGAATATCGTCGATATGAGCGGGTTACATTTTAATAGGTGATCAGTTTATAGGAACTAGGTGCAAGGGTTTATAAGTAATATGCTTATGAACCCTTTTTTGAGTAGCTAAGACGATGATCTTCATGAGTAATATTTTCTTGCTTTATAATGTCTGATACAAAAAATGAATCTGGGCAGATTCAAAAAGAATAATTTTACAGTTTAATTGAAACTATGAAAGAATGTTAAATAAACTGGTATATGAAATCATCATAAAAACTTGTTATAAATTAAAGATTACGAAACAACTAAATACTTCTACACCTTTTTAATTGAATATGCAGTTAAAAATCCTCGGAGATGTCCATGTGCGTGCTGCCCGCTATAAAATTCTGATTGTTATATTACTGGTCCTGATAGCGGGTTTTGTACTTTTGCGCTGGTGGAAAGGACCGGAATTGCCGAGCTATACCTTAAAGGCGATGCCATTAGTACAAAATGTAGTAGCAACAGGACGTGTGGCAACGGTATCTCGTGCTGACATTGGCAGTGAGCTTGCTGGTGTTGTGCTGGAACGACGCGTTCAGGAAGGTGATCAAGTTAAACCAGGCGATCTGTTGGTCGTATTGAAATCAGATGAATTGGCTGCCCAGGTGCGGCAGGCAGAAGTTGCACTGACCGAATTAGCCACAAGTCGACGTCCACAGGCCGCAGCAGAATTAGCCTCGGCCAAAGCTCAACTTGAGCAGGCCAGCCGTGAAGCCAACCGTCGACGTAATGCCGAGCCAGGCATTCTTTCGGCTGAAGAAATTGAACAGGCAGTCGAAGCGGAAAGGGTCGCACGCAATAACTTCGAAACCGCACGACTCAAGGCAGCTGCATTGGCACAGGGACAGGTTGAAGAAGCCTCATTGCGCGAGCAGCTTGCAGTTGCTAAGGCTCAACTGGACAAAACCAAAATTCGTGCGACGGTCGCAGGCACAGTACTGACTCGCGATGTAGAGCCGGGTGATCTGGTTCAGCCAGGACAGACCTTATTTACTATTGCCATTAATGGCAATACCGAAATTCGCGTTCCATTGGATGAACGTAATTTATCGCGACTGGCTTTAGAGCAAAAAGCAACGGTGATTGCTGATGCCTATCCCGAGTACACTTTCCCTGCATGGATTAGCTTTATTGCTCCAAGTATCGATCCGCAACGTGGCACAGTTGAGCTTAAACTTACTGTAGATCCGGTACCTGATTTTCTACGTCAGGATATGACGGTTTCAGTCAATGTAGAAACGGGTCGCCGCGAGCGAGCTTTAGCCATACCTAATGATGCGCTTACCGGTCTTAAAGGAGATAAAGCGACAGTACTACTGGTACGCAATGGTAAGGTTCAACGTCAACAAGTCACATTAGGCTTGCGTGGTCTGGATCGTGCTGAAGTAATTTCAGGTTTGAAGGAGGGTGATCAGGTACTGGCTAATCCGGACGCTTCTTTAGAAGATGGCGCACGAGTGCGGATAAAACCGCAAAATATCCTAACTGAAAATCCTGCCAATCAAAACAATACTAAAAACGAAATACCGGTGAAACTCGATTGAAAAACTTTTTCGGACGGCTATGGACCGAATGGAAAATTGCGGTCAGTTTCTTACGTGAAGGCCGATCACAATCCATCATGATCACTGTCGGAGTCGCAGTGGGCGTGGCTGTGATTGTATTTATTACAGCATTGATTCAAGGTTTGCAATCCAATCTGATTGACCGGACTTTAGGGACCCAAGCACATATCCGTTTATTGTCTCCAGATGAAGTCAATCAGGTCGCGCCAACCAAAGAAGGTATTATTCAGCTTGTATTGGAAGATAAGCGCGCACAACGTTTACGTTCCATCAATAACTGGCAGCAAATTGTAACGACACTGGATCAATTGCCCGTTCTGACTGCAGTATCACCTGTTGTTTCTGGACCGGCTCTGGTCCAGCGTGGGGATGCGATCGAATCTGTTGCACTGGTTGGGATTGATCTGGAACGTTATCAGCAGATTATTCCTTTAAAAGAATACTTACAGAGCGGTCAGTTAAGGATTGGTGCGGATGATGTCGTGATTGGCAGTGAATTGGCTAAAGATCTTGGTGTGCAGGTAGGGAGTAAATTACGGCTGGATACCGGGCAGCAAGAAAGTACCTTGGTAAATATTGCCGGGATTTTTGAGTTAGGGGTGCGTGAACTGGATGCACGCTATATCTATCTGGATTTGAAACAGGCACAGTCTTTGTTGCTGTTGCCGGGTGGGGTGACGGTAATTGATCTGCGGGTAACGGACCTTTTTCAGGCAGATCAGATTGCGGATCAGGTAGGACGCCTGACGTCCTTGCAGGCTGAAAGCTGGATTGAAACCAATGCGCAGTTGATGAATGCGATTTCCTCACAAAGTCTCTCGACCAATATGATTATTATTTTCGTCGCCGTTTCAGTCGCTTTTGGTATTGCCAGTGTCATGTCAGTTAGCGTGGTGCAACGAACCCGGGAAATTGGAATCTTACGCGCGACTGGTGCAACCCAAACACAAATTTTAAGAGTATTCCTGTTTCAGGGGGCGATTTTTGGGCTTATCGGTTCGGCAATCGGCAGTTCTGCCAGTTATGGCCTGGTATGGATTTTTAATAATTTTGGCCCAGGCCTGTTTTATATTCCAGTACCTATTGAACTGGTACTTCTAGCACTGTTATTGGCAACTTTGACCGGTGTACTGGCAGCCGCTATACCAGCACGTCGTGCAGCAGCCTTGGACCCAGTGGAGGCGATTCGTCATGTCTGAGCAGTTTCAAGAAGTTTTGCGTTTAGAGGCGCTGCGAAAATCTTATAATATTGGTCAACCAAATGAAGTGGAAGTTTTGCACGGTATTGACCTATGTATTGAACGTCAGGATTTTGCTGCACTGATTGGTCCTTCAGGTTCAGGAAAAAGTACCTTATTGAATATTCTGGGATTACTGGATCAGCCGAGCAGTGGTGAATTATATCTGCTTGGTCAGCCGACCAGTAAAATGACAGATACACAACGGACTGCACTACGAGGCAACAGTATTGGCTTTGTTTTCCAGTTTCACCATCTGATTCAGGCATTTACTGCACTTAATAATATTTTAATGCCATTAATGTTGACCCACGGCAGACCCGATCAACAGTCAATTGATCAGGCACGTGAATTACTGGCAGCAGTTGGACTGGAAAAGTTTGCTGATCGTAAACCGAATGAGCTGTCTGGTGGACAGCAACAGCGTGTTGCGATTGCTCGTGCATTAATTACCAATCCAGCTTTATTACTGGCAGATGAACCCACCGGAAATCTGGATACGCAAACTGCGGAAGAAATGTTTGCGCTATTTCGTAAGGTGCATCAGGAACGGGATTGTGCCGTACTTTTAGTCACTCATGATCCGCGTTTATCAGCTACCTGTGATCGTACCATCAATCTGGTCGATGGCCTGATTCAAAGTGATACCAGAATGCAAAGGGTTGAGAAAGAACCGAAGCAATGACTCATTCATTCATCATTATAAGAACATGACTATTCTGATTTTGGTGATGTCGCTCATGTTCTACAATAGGATGAGTTTTTCAAAAAGTATCCAAAGCAGAGGGACAGCTCTGTATTTTCAGGATTTTTCAGGGGGTAGGGTAGTTCAAGCCAAATATAATGCTAAAGGCCTGCAATACCATAAAGATGATTAGCTAGGGATTCTCATCTTCTTCATCCTCATGTCTTTGACGGATCTGGTCGCGTTTAACTTGGGGATCTTTATCTATACCTAATTGACCACGTTGAATTTCCAGATCCTGCTTTTCTTGCGGGTCTAATTCCTCCTCAGGAAATTCTTCGTTCAATGCTTCCTCAAGTTCTTTGTTTTCATCTGGATTTGCCATAAGAGTTTACCTACTTCTTCATGAATCACGTTATTGGATGTTCTTCCTATTATAAAAACCGAACCTCCCAAGTCTGTTGTATTTATAGCTCGGCTGATTTAAAAAATTGTTGCCAATGTAAGTGATTTTAATGACTCGCTAATAATCCTAATAAGTGCTTTATAAATGTTAATGCTTGTTTAGAAGCATTAGTTCACAATTTCTTTTTCTCCTAGACAGATCAATGTATTAATCTAAGTCTAGTGCCAAATATCTTATGACATAGAGAATGATAAATTTTATATAAAAATCAGTTTTTGGTGCCTGTTGCTGGCAAGCAAATTGCAATAACAACAAACCGTCAGGTTCTGTGCCAGAAGTGCAGAGCCTAAATTAAACCCTCGGCTTCGCCACAAGCGAAAAAGAGTTTTAAAGGTTAGCGTATATGGCAATTCAATCTAATCCTCGGGTGATTTACCCGACGCGTCATCCTGCACCGCAGGAGACCAGAAAACATACTGCGTTTGAAGACCTACAGGCCTTATTCTCAGGTTCTCTGTTTGTCAGTATCTGTATGACCATGTTTGCTCAGGCGGGCTTATTGACCGGCAGTACCGCAGGGCTTGCCTTTGTGCTGCATTACGCCACAGGCTGGTCTTTCAGTCTAATCTATTTTGTGATCAATATCCCTTTTTACTGGTTCGCCTGGAAATATATTGGCAGGGAATTTACGCTCAAGACTTTTATTTCTGTCGCTTTACTCTCACTGATTACCTTTATTGCACCTCGGTATTTGCATATTGATTATCTGCATCCAGCTTTTGCCGCGATTGCAGGTGGCTTTCTGATGGGAACCGGTGTGCTGTTCTTGGCCCGACATAAATCCAGTCTCGGTGGTGCAACCATCATTTCCCTATATGCACAGGAAAAGTGGGGTATGAAAGCAGGCAATGTACAGATGGTAATTGACTGTATGGTGGTGCTACTTGCACTCTGGATTGTGCCATTTGATAAAGTGTTTTGGTCAATTCTGGCAGCAGTGATCATGGGAAGTTTTCTGGCGATTAATCATCGACCGGGACGCTATAAAGGGCATTGAATAAAAGACAGGATTGGAAAATAGCCTAAGCATTAATACTGATTCATAAATCTAAAAAAGAGCAATGAACAACAAGGCCTGTTGCTCTTTAATATTGAATCAAACCACGTCCATCAGAACATGATCGCTAGGATGTGTACTGATAGCTAACTATATTTAACTTTACTTGAATTGCTTTAATTTGCTATCTAAATGCCTTTCTTTTACTGACTTCTTTCCACCTTCAGTTTTGTAGCCGACGGCTTTTTTATAACAAATATCTACAATAATTTATTGTGTTAAAAGTAGAGCAACACCCCTTATGAACATCTCAAAATTACAATCTTGGAGTAGATTACTGATAAATAAAAAAGTATATTTTTTAGCTTAAATTTGCCGATTTATTTATCTAAAAAACTATGATCAGAATAAAATTAAAAACAGTAAAATCATCATTTTCGCTAACATATTCAGATTTTGTTTAAATTGACCAAGATGTTTCAAGTAGTCTGTCATTAAGTCCAACACTGAACAAATCTGTTCATCGTTTTTTTGTCTCTTTTAATAGTTAAAAACTTTGATTGCCCTGAAATAGGGCTAAAAATGATGATGATGAATAGTCCATTTGACTTTTTAAAGTATAGGTACTTATAAAAAAGCTATTTTCTATACGGTGAATAAACTAAGTAAACTTAAGGATTCATTAGAAATTAACAGCTCTAAAAAAACTATATATTAGAAAAACTGCTAAATATTCTTTAAAAATAGGCAGAATAAGAATAATAGATTTTTTGTATATGAAAGATGAGTAAATTGATTGGATTATAATCAATAGAAAATTGCAACAAATTGTATAATTTTTCAGCAAAATCACAACTTGAAATGATATTTCGTTGACTGTAAAGCAAGGAGATACGATACTCTCAAGGTTTAATGCAAACATATCGGTTCACAGGGTCTGAGTCAAAAGCTTGATCCTCAAAACTCTATCAAACGCAAGGGGCTATATATGGCTGGTGGAAAGTCAACAATCATTTACACACTGACCGACGAGGCGCCATTGTTGGCGACCTACTCGCTACTGCCGATCATTGAGACCTTTACTAAGCCTGCTGGCGTTGAGATTGTCAAAACTGACATCTCTGTTGCAGCACGCGTGCTCGCAGAATTCTCAGACTACCTGACTGAAGAACAGAAAGTAGCTGACAACCTTGCTGAGCTAGGCCGTCTTACACAAGATCCAAGCACAAATATTATTAAACTACCTAATATCAGTGCTTCTGTAGCTCAGTTAACAGCATGTATTAAAGAGCTTCAGTCTAAGGGCTATGCAATTCCTGATTATCCAGAAAACCCAACTACTGAAGAAGAAAAAGCACTTAAAGCACGTTTCGGTAAATGCCTCGGTTCTGCTGTAAACCCGGTATTACGTGAAGGTAACTCTGACCGTCGTGCCCCAACTGCCGTTAAAAACTACGCGAAAAAACACCCGCACTCTATGAGCGAGTGGAAACAGTGGTCACAAACTCACGTTTCACATATGGACGAAGGTGACTTCTACCACGGTGAAAAGTCGATGACTTTAGACCGCGCACGTAACGTGAAAATGGAATTAATCACTAAGTCTGGTGAAACCATTGTTCTTAAGCCAAAAGTTGCGCTTCAAGACGGCGAAATCATCGACTCCATGTTCATGAGCAAAAAAGCGCTTTGCGACTTCTATGAAAAAGAATTAGATGACTGTAAAGAAGCAGGCATCCTGTTTTCTCTACACGTTAAAGCGACCATGATGAAAGTGTCACACCCGATCGTATTCGGTCACTGTGTGCGCATTTACTACAAAGAAGCGTTTGAGAAACACGGTAAACTGTTTGATGAGCTAGGCATTAACGTAAACAACGGTATGGCTGGCCTTTACGAGAAGATTGAAACACTTCCGACTTCTTTACGTGAAGAAATCATCCGTGACTTACACGCTTGTCAAGAACACCGTCCAGCGCTTGCAATGGTTGATTCTGCGAAAGGTATCACTAACTTCCATTCTCCAAACGACGTAATTGTAGATGCTTCTATGCCTGCAATGATTCGTGGTGGTGGCAAAATGTGGGGTGCTGACGGCAAACCTTACGACTGTAAAGCAGTAATGCCTGAGTCTACTTTCGCACGTATTTACCAGGAAATGATCAATTTCTGTAAATGGAATGGTAACTTCGATCCACGTACAATGGGTACTGTACCTAACGTTGGTTTGATGGCACAAAAAGCTGAAGAATACGGTTCACACGACAAGACTTTCGAAATTCCTGAAGCAGGTATTGCGAACATCACCGACCTTGAAACAGGTGAAGTGTTGATGTCTCAAAACGTGGAAGAAGGCGATATCTGGCGTATGTGTCAGGTGAAAGACGCACCGATCCGCGACTGGGTAAAACTTGCTGTAACGCGTGCACGTAACTCTGGTATGCCTGCAATCTTCTGGCTTGACCCGTACCGTCCACACGAAAACGAACTGATCAAGAAAGTTCAAACTTACTTGAAAGATCATGACACTGACGGTCTAGACATCCAGATCATGTCTCAAGTACGTGCGATGCGTTATACACTTGAACGTGTTGCTCGTGGCCTGGATACTATTTCAGTAACGGGTAACATCCTGCGTGACTACCTGACTGACTTGTTCCCAATCATGGAACTGGGTACTTCTGCGAAAATGCTTTCTATCGTGCCATTAATGGCGGGTGGCGGCATGTACGAAACTGGTGCGGGCGGTTCTGCACCTAAGCATGTACAACAGCTGGTAGAAGAAAACCACTTACGTTGGGATTCTTTAGGCGAGTTCCTGGCACTTGCTGTTTCTCTAGAAGAAATGGGTATTAAAGAAAATAATCCACGTGCGAAACTACTTGCAAACACACTTGATGCTGCGACTGGTAAATTGCTTGACAATGACAAGTCTCCATCACGTCGTACTGGCGAGTTAGACAACCGTGGTAGCCACTTCTACCTGGCTAAATTCTGGGCTGAAGAGCTTGCTACACAAGATCAAGATGCAGAATTGAAAGCGAAATTCGCGCCTATCGCACAAGCCTTGGCTGAAAACGAAGCGAAAATCGTTGAAGAACTGAATACTGTTCAAGGTAAAACTGTAGACATCGGTGGTTACTACGCAGTTGATCCTGCGAAAGTAAATGCTGTAATGCGTCCAAGTGCGACATTGAACCAGATCATTGAATCACTACAGGCTTAATTAGAAGCTGGACTGACTATCAGCTTAGTGAACTGAAATAAAAACCGGTGCTTAGGCACCGGTTTTTATTTACCATGATTAAAACATAAAAAATGCTTTATTAGCGAAGCATCAGCCTTTAGAGCTATAGGTGAAATGAATAAACAGCCATTTCATATAGATAAGAAGATGGTTCGTTTTGAACGCCCCAAAAATTTAGCTTGAACACCCGATTAAAGGTATAGACAATATAATGAATATATTGAAAGAATTAGATTAATACTCAGTCTGAGTAATTGCAGGACTCAAATGTCGAGGAGGTGTCTGAATGTCATATCAGTTCATCCAGCCTATTCAGGGAGATCGTTTCGACATTGTGGGTGATATTCATGGTGAGATCGACGCCTTAAACAGTCTCTTACATGTCATGGGCTATAATCTTAAAGGTGAGCATCCAGAACAGCGTAAGCTGATCTTTGTGGGTGATCTTTGTGACCGTGGGCAAAACAGTGTCGCAGTAATTCAGCAAGTGAAGATTTTAATGGAGCGGGGCCATGCCTACTGTGTGCTGGGCAACCATGAGCTGAACCTGCTAAATCAATCCTATCGTGAAGGCAATGGCTGGTATTTTGGCTCACCGCATATGGATGACCATAAATCTTTTTACTCTGTACCTGCTACACCACAAGACCAGCTGTGGATTCTACAATTTCTGCAAACTTTGCCCATTGCACTGGAATCAGATCAAATCCGGGTTGTGCATGCCTGCTGGGATACACACTCCATTCAACAACTAAAAGCACTGGACAAGCTGCATTTACTTGAAGCCTATGAACATTTTGTCCAGCAGACCCAGCAACATATTACTGATGCAGGTATTACAGAACAGGCATTCCAGGAAGCAGATCAGTTTCGTGAAGCGCTCACTGATCCGAATAGCGATATTCCTTGGCTGAAACATTTGGCACAAAAGGAATGGATTGAGCAGATGTATAATCCCATCAAAGTGTTGACCTCTGGTACCGAATATATGACAGATAAGCCCATTTATGCCGGCGGCAAGTGGCGTATGAAAGACCGTCTGCCTTGGTGGGAAGATTATCAGGAGGATATCCCCGTCATTATTGGTCATTACTGGCGTAAATTTGACTCGGCTGAAGTGAAAGCTGGCCTGTTTCAGCAGATTAATCCGCTACAGTGGTTTGGGTATAAGCAAAATGTGTTCTGTGTGGATTATTCAGTCGGGAAACGCTATCTAGATCGGCAGCAGCAACGAGAATTTTCAAGCAAATTAGCAGCTCTTAGATGGCCTGAAAAGCAGGTGATTTTTGAGGATGGTTCAACTTATTCGACCTCTCAATCTGTCTAAATGGTGTTGGTCTGATATCAAATAACAGATTAAAGAAAAAGCGGTCTGAGGGACCGCTTTTATAACTAGATCAGCCGGATTATTCAGCTTCAATAATTTCAAAATCGTGCGTAATTTCCACACCGCCATCAGACAGCATTTTACTGGCTGAGCAGTATTTTTCGGCAGAAAGCTCGACAGCCTTAGCCACTTGTTTCTCTTTAATGCCTTTACCTGTCACCACAAAATGCAGGTGAATCTTCGTAAATACCGCAGGAATAGTATCGGCACGTTCCGCATTGAGTTCACAACGAACATCGGTAATATCCTGACGTGCCTTCTTTAAAATGGTGACAATATCAAACGAAGCACAACCACCCAAACCGGTTAATAGAAGTTCCATTGGACGAGGGCCACGGTTCTCACCACCATATTCTGGCGAGCCGTCCATGACGATACTGTGACCACTTTGCGTTTTTGCTTCAAAAGCAACATTCTCTAACCAATGAACGCTTGTTTGCATTGCAACTACCTAAAAAAAGCTATAAATTTACGAAGTAACTGTACACTAACATAAATTGGGTTGATAAGGAATTTCATTCCCACTGTGTGACAAGTTCACATTAGGTCTTGTGCGATCTAAAAATTATCCTTATTTGGAACTGCTAGCATGACTTCAAACTTTTCACAATTAAGCACAGATGCACTTTCTCCGGGGCAATTGCCAGAATCCGTGAAGGCATTATTAAAACGTGCATATATCAACCGTTACCCAAAACGTACAACGATCGTTGATGCAGGAACAGAATCTAAATCTTTATATTTGATTCTGAAGGGGTCTGTATCGATCATTCTTCGTGAAGATGATGAGCGTGAAATTGTCGTGGCGTATTTGAACGCGGGTGACTTTTTTGGGGAAATGGGCTTATTCGAAGCAAATCCACAACGTACTGCAGAAGTGCGTACGCGTGACGTTTGTGAAATTGCAGAGATTAGCTACGAAAACTTCCATGAACTGAGCAAACAATATCCTGACTTGAGTTATGCGGTATTTGCGCAATTGGTTCGCCGTCTGAAGAATACGACACGTAAAGTAACTGACCTGGCATTTATTGATGTTTCTGGTCGTATCGCACGTTGTCTGATCGATCTTTCAGCTCAGCCTGAAGCGATGATCTTGCCAAATGGCCGTCAGATCCGTATTACCCGTCAGGAAATTGGCCGTATTGTAGGTTGTTCCCGTGAAATGGTCGGTCGCGTACTGAAAACTCTTGAAGAGCAAGGCATGATCGAAACAGATGGTAAAGCAATTCTGATCTTTGATGCCTCACTTGAACAGAACGAAGTACCGACTGAAGATGATTCAGAAGAATAAGCTGCAATTTTGAGAAAAGGGCAAACCTTCGGGTTTGCTTTTTTTATAGCTGCGGAAAATCCAACATCACAAATAAGAACAAACTTCTTAGAAAAGATGATTTCAGCCCGTCGCTTTCCTTCTATACTCTAGGTGTACTTTATTATGATAAGTCAAACCTAGAATAGACAGGGAATTATTCATGCAATTCAAACCACTTGCAGATACCGGCATTTTACTTCCAGAAATCTGTTTAGGTACCATGACCTTTGGTGAACAAAATACCCAGGAAGAAGCTTTTGAGCAGCTCGATTATGTACTGGATCAAGGACTGTATTTCTGGGATACCGCAGAAATGTACCCGGTACCGCCAAAACCGGAAACCCAAGGTGCGACAGAACGCATTATCGGGAACTGGATTGCATCACGTGGCGGTCGTGACAAACTGTTTTTAGCATCCAAAATCGCTGGTCCATCACAAGGTGGTAGTCATATCCGTGATGGACAGACCCGTTTTGGGGCAGATGAAATTTCAGCGGCCATAGACCAGTCATTGTCACGTCTGCAAACCGATTATATCGACTTATACCAGTTGCACTGGCCGCAACGCCCAACGAATTTCTTTGGTAAACTCGGTTATGGCAATGCTGAAGCGGCTGAAGACCGCGCAGTGACGGATCTCGAAGAAACCCTGACTGCCTTGCAATATGAAATTAAAAATGGCCGTATCCGTTATATCGGTCTGTCGAATGAGACCCCATGGGGGACGATGAAGTTCCTGCATCTGGCCGAGAAACTGGGATTATCAAAATTTGTCAGCGTACAGAATCCATATAACCTGCTGAATCGTACTTATGAAATCGGTATGTCAGAAATTGCCAAATACGAAGGTGTTGGCTTGCTAGCATATTCACCACTGGCATTTGGATATCTGACGGGTAAATTCCGCAATGGCGCACGTCCAGCCAAGGCTCGTGTCACCTTATTCTCGCGTTTTAGCCGTTATAGCAATCCGGAAAGTGAATGGGCAGTGGAGCAATATGCACAACTGGCAGAGCAGCATGGTCTGACCCTGACTCAATTGGCATTGGCATTTATTAAGCAACAGTTCTTTGTAACCAGCACGATTATTGGTGCAACTAATCTGGATCAGCTAAAAGAAAATATTCAGGCTTTTGAAGTGGATCTGCCTGAGGAAATACTGAAAGGCATTGAAGCGATTCATCGTCAGCAGCCGAATCCGGCACCATAATTTTTATAATTTTATTCCAGAAAAGCCTTTATTGATAAAGGCTTTTTTATTTCACATGATTAAGTTTGTGGCTGAATAAAAATTCTTCTTTGTTCACTTGAAATATGATTTGACTATACCAATATTATTATTAAAGACTGCCTGATATTTATTTTAAGTTTTTGAAAAATATATATAAATTTATTTGAAATTTATGTGCGTGCTCCCATATATGAATTAAGTTAAAAATTTGTTGTGAGGAATAACAATAATGCGCTTTGAAAAATTTACAAATCGCCTGCAGCAAACCCTTTCAGATGCACAATCCTTGGCAATGGGTAAGGACCATGCTTCTATCGACGGTATTCACATTCTGGCAACTTTGTTAGATGAATCATCCAATATCAGTCTGCTGCAACAGGCAGGTGCGAACTTACGTGATTTGCAGACTAAACTGCAAACTGCGCTGAGTAATGCACCGACTTTAAGCCAGTCCACCGGTGATATTAACCTCAGCCCTGAAGCAGCGAAAGTTCTGCATCTGGCAGACAGTTTTGCCCAAAAAGCAGGGGATGAATTCCTTTCTACTGACTGGGTATTGTTAGCATTAGCGGAAACAGGCAAAACCAAATCACTTTTAAGTGAAGTAGGTGTTAAAGCCGAGACCTTAAAACAAGTTATTCATCAAATTCGAGGCAATGAAAAAGTCATGAGCAATAATCATGAAGATCAGCGTGACTCTTTAAATAAATACACCATTGACCTGACTGAACGCGCATTACAAGGCAAGCTAGATCCAGTGATTGGTCGTGATGATGAAATTCGCCGTACCATTCAGGTCTTGTCACGCCGTACTAAAAATAACCCGGTTCTGATCGGTGAACCTGGTGTCGGTAAAACTGCAATTGTAGAAGGTCTGGCACAGCGTATCGTGAATGGTGAAGTTCCAGAAGGTCTGAAAGGTAAACGCGTTCTATCACTGGATTTAGGTTCATTGCTGGCTGGTGCCAAATATCGTGGTGAATTTGAAGAACGTTTAAAAGCTGTTCTGAAAGACCTGGCCAAACATGAAGGTGAAATTATTCTGTTCATCGACGAGCTGCATACCCTGGTGGGCGCAGGTAAAGGCGATGGTGCCATGGATGCCGGTAACATGCTGAAACCAGCATTGGCACGTGGTGAACTGCGTTGTGTGGGCGCAACGACCCTAGATGAATACCGCCAGTACATCGAAAAAGATGCAGCCTTGGAGCGTCGTTTCCAGAAAGTATTGGTGGATGAACCAAGTGTAGAAGATACCATTGCAATTTTACGTGGTCTGAAAGACCGTTATGCGACTCACCATGGTGTACAGATTCTAGATTCTGCGATTATCGCTGCGGCTAAAATGTCACACCGTTACATCACTGACCGTCAGTTGCCAGACAAAGCGATTGACCTGATTGATGAAGCAGCATCTCGTATCAAAATGGAGCTGGACTCTAAGCCAGAAGCTTTGGATAAACTTGAACGCCGTTTAATTCAGCTGAAAATGCAACTGGAAGCGGTGAAAAAAGATGAGGATTCGGGTGCCAAGTCTGAAGTGAAATATCTAGAAGATCAGATTGCTACTGTTGAGAAAGAGTATAGCGAGCTGGAAGAAATCTGGCGTGCAGACAAAGCGCTGGTTGCGGGCAATAAAGACATTCAGGTGAAGCTGGATCAAGCCCGTATTGCGCTAGAGAAAGCGCAGCGTGAGGGTGATCTGGCAGAAGCGGCACGTTATCAGTATGGCGTAATTCCTGAGTTACAGAAGCAACTGGAACGTATTGAAGCAGCTGAAGAAAGTGAAGCACCAAAATTATTGCGTGACAAAGTCACTGACAATGAGATTGCTGAAGTGGTCAGTGCTGCAACTGGTATTCCAGTGGCAAAAATGTTGCAAGGTGAGCGTGACAAACTGCTACATATGGAAGAATTCCTGCATAAACGTGTCGTCGGTCAGGAAGAAGCTGTCGTGGCAGTGTCGAATGCAGTCCGTCGTTCTCGTGCCGGATTGTCTGATCCAAACCGTCCAAGTGGTTCATTCCTGTTCTTGGGTCCAACCGGGGTGGGTAAGACTGAGTTGACCAAAGCTTTGGCGAACTTCCTGTTTGACAGTGATGATGCAATGATCCGTATCGATATGTCGGAATTTATGGAAAAACATTCTGTCAGCCGTCTGGTTGGTGCGCCTCCGGGCTATGTCGGTTATGAAGAAGGGGGTGTGCTAACTGAAGCGGTACGTCGTAAACCCTATAGCGTGGTGCTGTTTGATGAGGTTGAGAAAGCGCATCCGGATGTATTTAATATCTTATTACAGGTATTGGATGATGGCCGCTTAACGGATTCACAAGGTCGTGTGGTGGACTTCAAAAATACCGTGATCGTGATGACTTCTAACCTGGGTTCAAGTGATGTGCGTGAACTGGGTGGTGGTGCGACCCGAGATGAGGTACGTAGTGTGGTGATGAATGCAGTGTCGGAACACTTCCGTCCTGAGTTCATTAATCGTATCGATGAGATTGTGGTGTTCCATTCACTGGAAAAAGCCCAGATTCGTGGTATTGCTGATATCCAGTTGAACCGTTTACGTCAACGTCTGGCAGAGCGCGACTTGCGCTTATCCGTGGAAGACAGTGCTTTTGACCAGTTGATCGATGTAGGCTTTGATCCTCTATATGGTGCGCGTCCATTGAAACGTGCGATTCAGCAACGTATAGAAAATGGCCTGGCGCAAAACATTCTTGAAGGAAAATTCAATCCGGGCGATACCATTGTGGTCAGCGCTGAAAATGGTGAACTGGTCTTTGAGAAAATGAAGCTCAACTAATCCAAACTGATCGGAAAAGAAAAACCCAGCCTAGGCTGGGTTTTTCTTTATGGCATTTACTTCTTTCATCGCACCACTTTTCATTTCTCCCTCTGCGAGAAAAAGAAAGAGGGTGTAAATCCTGATGAAAGAAATTAATTCACTATTAAATTACATTTTTGGATGAGTGATTTTCCATGCACGGTGAATCTTCTGATTACGCTTGAAATCAGGACCGATGGTTTCATGGGTGATTTCTTCCACATCAAAGAATGCCAAGATTTCTGCATCCATTTCAAAGCCACGATAATTATTTGAGAAGTAGAGTGTACCTTCAGTGGTTAAACGGTTCATGGCACGTTTAATCAAAGATAAGTGGTCACGTTGTACGTCAAAAGTACCGTAGAATTTCTTCGAGTTTGAGAATGTCGGTGGATCGATAAAGATCAGTTCATACTGCTCATGACCTTCTTTCAGCCATTCGAAACAGTCAGATGCAAAGAACTGATGTTGCTCATCAGCATGATCTACAGTCAGGCCGTTCAAGACGAAGTTTTCTTTTGACCAGTTCAAATAGGTATTCGACAAATCCACACTCGTCGTACTTGCTGCACCACCCAGTGCTGCATGTAAACTTGCCGTAGAGGTATAGCTATACAGATTCAGGAAATGCTTACCTTTGGCCTCTTTAGCAATACGTAAACGCATTTGACGGTGATCGAGGAACAGACCGGTATCCAGATAATCGGTCAGGTTGACCAGAATCTTGGCTTGACCTTCCTGCACGATAAAACGTTTAGACGCCGTGCTTTGTTTGGTGTACTGGTTTTTGCCTTCCTGACGAGCACGGGTCTTGATAAAGATCGCATCACGACCTAAACCTGTCACAGCACGAATCGCCTGCAAAGCCAGGTTAAAACGTTTTTTAGCTTTTTCAGGATCAATTTTTTTCGGTGGGGCATATTCCTGAACGTGCAGACGCTCACCATACAGGTCTACTGCGATATTAAAATCAGGTAAGTCTGCATCATACAAACGTAGACAGTGAATATTTTCTTTCACCGCCCATTTTTTCAGAGTTTGCATATTCTTGGTCAGACGGTTGGCAAATTCCATAGCACCTTCGATTGGCTCGAATTGCTGTGGTTGCCAGCTTTCCAGGAATGGACGTACCACTGCAGCCGGTTTAACTGTACCGAAACGGATATAGATCGGTAATTTACCGTTCATCAGGCGTAGAATTTGCGGATCATTGAACGCCAAGACATCCGCCTGTTCAACTTGTGACGCAATCACTGCTGCTTTTTGATTGGGGAAATTCTTTTGCAGCAGATTAGACAAACCTAAGTACAACGCACGGTTAGAAGCCTTGTCACCTAAACGCTCACCATAAGGCGGGTTGGTCACGAAGAATACTTTCTTGCCTTCGGCCTGGAAATCAGGCCAGTCATTTAAGGT
Source organism: Acinetobacter sp. CIP 101934 (assembly GCF_000369585.1). Classification (NCBI taxonomy): domain Bacteria; kingdom Pseudomonadati; phylum Pseudomonadota; class Gammaproteobacteria; order Moraxellales; family Moraxellaceae; genus Acinetobacter; species Acinetobacter sp. CIP 101934. The sequence continues at coordinate 1,283,540 of NZ_KB850094.1, forward strand.
ACGTTCTTCGATCATAATCTGGTCAAGCGCTGATTCAAAACCTGCCGCAATGATATTTTGCTTGGTGGCTTTTACCGCTTCCCAGTCAGCATCGAAGGCATAAAATTTTGGTAATGGATTTTCCAGCGCAGCTTTATGACGTTCAGCAGCTTCGGCTTTAATACCCATCCACAGTTCATGATCATGACCATTCCAGCCGTTAAAGCCGAAACGACGTACCAGGCCTGGTGCACGATCAGTCAGAATCATTAAAGATTCAATAATAAAGGTACCTGAACCACACATAGGATCAACCACGATATCCGGGTTGATGTCTTTCAGGCCACCTTTTTGCAGGATCGCTGCTGCCAGGTTTTCTTTGATTGGTGCTTCAGTCATAAAGCGACGATAGCCACGTTTATGCAGCGAATCACCAGAAAGGTCCAGACAGTAGGTATGGGCTTTTTTACCAGCCAGAATATACATAGTGATTTCTGGCTGTTTGGTATCGATACTTGGACGTTTACCCACGGCTTCCATAAAGGAATCCACGACACCATCTTTAGCACGCAAAGTGGCAAATTGGGTATTGACCTTGATATCACGTTCGACATGCAGACGAATTGCGAAGGTACTTTGTGGTGCAAAAATTAGTGACCAGTCAAAGCTGATTGCACCTTCATAAAGCTCTTCAGCCACATCACGCGCATCATGGGAGAATTCAATTTCATGTGTGTGGATTGGCATCAGGACACGTGAAGCCAGACGCGACCACATACAGATGCGGTACGCATTTTCCAGTGTACCTTTAAAGGTCAGACGACCCGGGAAACGTTCAATATCCTGAACACCTAAACCTTTGATTTCTTCTTCTAATAAGGTTTCCAGACCATCGGCACAGGTGACCCAATAATTGCTTAAACGTGAAGAGGTATTCATAAAATAGAGAGACCGGAAAAGAATAAATAAAAACTGCGCTCAGTTTACCGTATTTTGCCTTTTAAAGCTTTTGAAATTGTTTCGATTGGCTTTGAAATTTCACCTGAACAAGCCCGCTACAATGAAATAAATATTAAATACATGATAAGTGAATCAAATTGGTATGGAAATTGCTCCTTATACAAAATGAGACTGTAGCCACTGGGGAGGGGCTACAGTCTCATTTTTTAAATAATTGGGGATTTAAAATGGTAAATGGGGATAGCTTTTCAATTGCAACTTTAATTTATGCGCGTTTAAGACGTATTTCCGGTCGTGTGATTGATGCAATCTACCTGTCAGAAAATAAAGACTATGCAAAGCATGTGATTGAGCTGGCTATAGCAACTCAGGATGAAGAATTATCGCGACTGGTAGAAAAATTAAGACAGGTTTTCGATCTATCTATGGATCAGGATGAATCTCTAACAGATACAACTCAGCATGTTCAGGATGACTTGATTGTTGTGGAACCGACACAAGAAGATATTCATCGCGCCCAGGTTGCCCATCGTTATATTGGCGCATTGCGCTAAGCTGGTTATGAGTGCAGATGCGCCAGACTGATGCACTCATTTTTTGCATGCAAAAACAGCAATCTGAGAAAAAGGTTAAATTATCTTATTGAAAAAATACATAGGAATTTCAAAATCAATTTTTATTATCAAGTCGGTTTTTGTACAAGTAGCCGATTTCCCAAGTGCGAACAGAAGTGAATCTCTGTATAATACGTTGACTTAACGTATAAGGAATCTCTCATGCACTTGGCTGCATTGCATACACCGAGCCAGATTCAACTCAATAAAGAAGGCAATCTAAAACACTTCTTGACTATCGAAGGTCTTTCTAAAGAAACTCTTACAAAAATACTGGACACTGCGGCGTCCTTTTTTAATGACCAAAATCAGCTCATTACCAATAATTTGCTCGAAGGGCGAACGGTAATGAACCTCTTCTTCGAAAACTCTACCCGTACTCGTACCACTTTTGAAGCAGCTGCAAAGCGCCTTTCTGCTAACGTTCTCAATATCGATATCGCACGCTCAAGTACCTCTAAAGGTGAAACGCTGCGTGATACCTTGTGGAACCTTGAAGCAATGGCAGCGGACATTTTCGTGGTACGTCATTCATCTTCTGGTGCAGCGCATTTTATTGCCAAAGATGTCTGCCCAAATCTGGCCATCATTAATGCGGGGGATGGCCGTCATGCCCATCCAACCCAAGCCATGTTAGATATGCTCACGATTCGCCGTGAGACTAAAAAGAATTTTGAAGATATTTCAATTGCGATTATCGGTGACATCAAGCACTCACGTGTAGCGCGTTCGGATGTCGCAGCCTTACAAACCTTAGGCTGTAAAGATATTCGTGTGATTGCGCCGAATACTTTACTTCCTTATGGCTTCGATGATTACGGTCCAGAAGTTCGTCTGTTCAATAATATGGAAGACGGCATCAAAGACTGCGATGTGATCATTACCTTACGTATTCAGAACGAGCGGATTGATTCACCGGCGCTATCTTCACAGGCTGAATTCTACAAAATGTACGGTCTAAACAAAGAACGTCTGGCCATGGCAAAACCAGATTGCATCGTCATGCACCCGGGTCCAATGAACCGTGGTGTGGAAATTGATTCCAGTATTGCAGATGGTCCACAGTCAGTGATTCTGAATCAGGTGACCAATGGGATTGCAGTACGTATGGCGGTGTTGGCACTTTCAATGCAGGGCCAGCTCCAGGAACAAGGTTTGATTGAAGCGATTGCGGTATAAGGAATAAGTCATGTCTATTGTTAAAATTGAGAATGTTCGAGTTCTAGACCCAATCGAAAAAACTGACAGTGTACAAACAGTTTATCTGGAAAATGGTAAGCGTATTGCTGAAATTGCAAATGTGTCAGAAACGATTAATGGTCAAGGTAAATGGCTGATACCTACTATGGTCGACCTGTGTGCACGTTTACGTGAGCCAGGTCAGCAACAGCATGGTACCTTGAAGTCTGAAGGCAAAGCAGCACGTGAAAACGGTATTCTGCATGTGTTTACGCCACCAGATTCAAAACCAATCGTGCAGGACAATGGTGCCTTGATTCATGGGCTGGTTGAAAAAGCCATGCTGGATGGCGGTATCTATCTGGAAGTGATTGGTGCGCAGACACAAGGTTTAAATGGACAACAGCCGGCAAATATGGCGGGTCTGAAAAAAGGTGGTTGTAGTGCTGTATCCAATGCCAGCGCGCCGTTTGCCAATGATGATGTAGTCCTGCGTACCCTAGAATATGCAGCAGGTCTTAACCTGACTGTAGTGTTCTATGCCGAAGAACCGCAAATTGCCAAAGATGGCTGTGTGCATGAGGGTTTTATTGCATCACGTCAAGGTTTACCAATGATTCCGGCACTGGCAGAGACTGTCGCGATTGCTAAATATCTGCTGATGATTGAAGCGACTAAAGTGCATGCACACTTTGGTTTGTTATCTTGTGGTGCTTCGGTTGAGCTGATCCGCATTGCCAAAGAAAAAGGTCTCCCAGTAACATGTGATGTGGCGATGCATCAGTTACATTTAACTGATGCACTGATTGACGGCTTTAACTCACTGGCTCATGTTCGTCCGCCATTACGTTCTGAATCAGATAAAGAGTTACTGCGTCAAGGCGTGAAGTCTGGAGTGATTGATGCGATCTGTACCCATCACGAACCACTCAGCAGCTCTGCAAAGATGGCGCCGTTTGCAGAAACTCAGCCTGGCTTTACTGCATTTGATACCTTCCTTCCATTTGGTTTGCAACTGATCAAAGAAGGTCTGTTTAGTCCATTGGAATGGGTAGAGAAAGTGACGATTGCACCTGCCAAGGTCGCTAAAATGCAAGAGCGCTGGATGAATGAGGCAGGTTGGGTGCTGCTTGATCCTGAAATAGAATGGACTTTGACGAAAGAGAGCATTGTGTCACAAGGTAAAAATACACCATTGATCAATCAAAAGGTTAAAGGAAAAGTTTTACAAAGCTTTGTGCCAGCATAAATCAGTTCCTGATTGTTTTTATTAAAGTCAGCTTCGGCTGACTTTTTTTATTTTGGTAAACATATCATTAACTAGCACTATTGAAATGTTATGATTTTCATACAACTATTTACATTTTCTAAAAAGATCGGGTCTTAAACTGAATAAATATTAATCATTAAAAAATCAAAAGAATGGTGACTTTATGAATGACGACCTGATTCAACGATTAAAATATCATGTTACTCCGAGGGTGCTGCAAGGCGAAACAGAATATGTTGCTGCCAAAGAGCAGGCGCTGGCGCAATTTTATCCTATTTTCCTGAGTATATTGCGTGTGCATCCGGAACAGGCAGAAACTCTCAGTCAGCAATTAAATCCAAAGATCAGTGAATTGTTCACAGAAAAACCTGAAATCAAACAACGTCTGCTCGAGCATCTGGCCAGCCTGTCCGATAGCGTGCCACAAGAGCAGCTTGAACAGACCTTAAACCGTTCGATTAAACCAACTATTGAGTATCTAAAAACAGAAGCTGATGCATCTAATCCTGATGCAATTAATTATGTAATTGAAACCAATAATGATTCAATTCAAAAAGCGTTGCCGACCTGGGCATCACAGCTGTTACTTGCTATAGGGGCATCGCCACTGGTTGGCCATCATCCAACACCTGTACCGGGGATTGACCCTGAACCTGTTGAACCGGCGATTCAAAAAGAAAGAAGATCACGTTTTTTAATTCCGATCATTGCCTTTATTATCGTGGCTGCTTTAATTATGTTCTTCTTCCGAGGCTGTACACGTGATGATGATCCAGATGATATCCGGGATATGCAAAATGCATCTAAAGCAGTCGCAACTGAAACTGCATTTCTAAAATTAAGTACTGGAAGTGAGGGGCAGATTACTAGCTGTCAGGTACAGATTAATGATCCTCAATATATGGAAATTCTACAAAACGAGATCAAACAGATTTTTAATTATAATATCGGTTGCGGTTCAGAAAATAATGATAATTACCATTCTGAATTCACCGATCAGGATACGATTCCATCTGTATTAAAAGCAATGCAGGGTGTGCCAAATGTCAGTTTGCATTGGGAAGGAAAACAGGTTTCTGTACAAGCCGGGAATTCAGCCGATGCTGAACGTATCGCAGGTGAAATTCGCCAGCTGGCAAAAAATATGACGGTCATTACTCAAAAACCTATTAGTACTGCAAAGGCGATTAATACGCCGAGCAATGAAGCTGAAAAAGTCTTGGCAAGTATGCCTATAGAACAAATCCAAGCCTTAGATGTTGCGACAGCTTTAAATCTGCAAGCAATTAACTTTGCTCCAGGTTCAACTGAAATCCCGACCATCAATCAGTCGATTCTGGATCAGACAGCAGCTTTAATGAAACGTGCGCCACAAGTTCATTTACGAGTGATTGGTCACACAGATGCTCAAGGCGATGAAGAACTAAATAAACAACTTTCTTTACAGCGTGCTCAGGCGATTGTGAACTATCTGGTAAAACAGGGGGTCGATCCTGCCCAGTTGAATGCGATAGGCATGGGGCCAGCTCAACCCAATGCATCAAATGCTAAAGATGTAGACCGTTATAAAAACCGTCGTATTGCCTTTGAAGTCATGAATACCAACACTGGGACTGTACGTGCGGTCGATGACCAAGGTGTAAAACAGAAGGTGTAAATTTAAGACTAAAGAACGGTTTATTTAAATAGCCTATTTAACTAGATTGATCAAAATGAAAAGGACGAATTGCTTCGTCCTTTTTTTATTGGCATGCTGTGCGCAATTGTTCAGGAATATGAGTAAATGCGGATTACTATCATTGGGGCAGGGCGAGTGGCTTATCATCTTACCCGTGTATTGTCAGTACAGCATGAGATTGTGCAGATTTATAGCCGGACCTTGGAAAAGGCCCAGCAACTGGCAGATCAATTCCAGGCACAGGCAATTGAAAAGCCTGAGCAGCTGGATAATCGTGTGGATCTGGTCATTATTGCGGTTAGTGACCAGTCAATTACCATGGTTATTGAACAGATTCATCCATATTTACCGAATAACCTGATCGTACATACTTCCGGCAGTACTCATTTAGATGTGCTGAAACAAATCCATGTACGTGCTGGTGTATTCTATCCATTACAAACCTTTAGTCTGGAACGTGAGATTAACTGGGAAAATACACCTTTATTTATCGAAGCACATGATCGCGAAGACCAAAATATCCTTCAAAATTTAGCAAATAGCCTAAGCGGTAGAGTTTATTCGTATAGTTCAGCGCAACGCCTAAGTCTGCATTTAGCTGCAGTCTTTGCATGTAATTTTAGTAACTACTGTTACGACATGGCCAAACAGGTAGTCGATGCACAGCAAGTGGATTTTGGTCTGCTTTATCCATTAATTCTGGAAACAGCAAATAAAGCGACACAGAATGATCCACGCCAGATGCAGACAGGTCCTGCTATGCGGAGAGATCAAAATATTCTGAATATGCATCAATCCATGCTGGAACAGTCACAACGTAGTGATCTGGCAGAAGTATATGCCTTGATGAGTCAGCAGATCCTGCAACGCCATCAAGCTTCCTAAACCTAAAAAACATATAGGTAACTGAATTGCATGCAGATTTCTCGATCAAGCATCGAGTTTAATTCTGAATATCAATTGTTCTATTTTCAGAAAATATCTTAAGTTGAGAAGATAATAATGAAAATGGAACAATAACAATGCAACAGGACTTTGACTACATCATTATTGGGGGAGGGAGCGCGGGATGCGTACTGGCCAGCCGTCTCAGTGAAGATCCCACTATTTCTGTCTGTCTTTTGGAAGCAGGTGGGCATGGCAATGCCTGGACAGTAAATATTCCGGCAGCCTGTGTCATGAGTTTACCAACCAAAATTAACAACTGGGCTTTTGAAACCGTTCCACAAAAAGGATTGAATGGACGTAAAGGTTATCAGCCACGTGGTAAATGTCTGGGGGGGCCTCAGCAATTAATGCCATGATTTATATCCGTGGCAATCGTGCCGATTATGATGATTGGGCAGCACAAGGCTGTACTGGCTGGTCTTATGATGAAGTACTGCCATATTTTATCCGATCTGAGAATAACCATCGCATTCAGAATGAATATCATGGTAATGCAGGCCCTTTACATGTATCCGATGTGCAAACAGACAGTATTTTCCATGAGCGATATTTACAGGCAGCACGTGAGCAGGGCTATCCAGTGCTGGATGATTTTAATGGTGCAGAGCAGGAAGGCTTAGGGGTTTATCAGGTGACTCATGATAATGGTGAGCGTTGTAGCGCAGCTCGAGCTTATCTGTTTCCACATTTTAATCGTCCGAATTTGACCATATGGACTAAAGCCACCACGCATAAAATTATAATCGAACAAAAAGCGGCAGTTGGGGTGCAGGTGCAGCATGCGGGTCAATTAAAAACGTTACGAGCGCGACAGGAAGTCTTGCTCTCGGCCGGTGCCATGCAATCTCCACACCTATTGATGCTATCCGGAATTGGTGATGCTGAAGAACTGAAACAACACGGTATCGAGCTCAAGCACCACTTGCCAGGGGTTGGAAAGAATTTTCATGATCACCCCGATTTTATTTTCGGCTATAGCGTCAAGGAATTTGCCGGAACTTTTGGAATATCCATGTCAGGTTCACTGGATATGTTTAAGCAGATTGGGCGATATCGCAGTGAACGCCGTGGCATGATTGCATCCAATTTTGCTGAATGTGGGGGATTCATTAAAAGTTCACCTGAACTTAAAATTCCCAATCTGCAACTGCATTTTGTGGTGGCATTAGTGGATGATCATGCACGTAAATTCCGCAGAAGCCACGGCATTTCCTGTCATGTCTGTTTATTAAATCCACGCAGCCGTGGTTCAATTAAACTGAGCGGGCCAAACATTCATGATCCGCTATTGATTGATCCAAATTTCTTGAACGATGAACGCGATTTGGATGATCTGGTCCAAGGCTTTAAACTGACACAAAAATTGATGCAGTCACCATCGCTTTCCAGTCTGTATAAGCAGGATTTATTTACTGCGCATGTAAAAAATGATGAGGATATTCGGGAAATCCTGCGCAATCGGGTAGATACGGTGTATCACCCAGTTGGTAGTTGCAAGATGGGCGTTGATGATATGTCTGTAGTCGATCCTGAATTATGTGTTTATGGCATTCAAAATCTGCGGGTGATTGATGCTTCAGTCATGCCATCGGTCGTGAATGGCAATACCAATGCACCAACAATTATGATTGCAGAAAAAGCTGTGGATCTGATCCGGGCAAGACAACAAACATCGAAAGTTGCTTAAAAATATGAGAATTTCTTTTTACAGAATAAATAGGAACCGTATATGACCTCATGGGAACAAGGTGCAAATCTGGATAGTGCCAAATACATGCAGGATATTTTCCAGCAGCAGCGCCAGGCATGTTTGCAAGCAGCATATCCAGACTATGAGCAGCGTCAACAGCAACTCAAAACACTATACCAAATGGTGGTGGAGCATCAGCATGAGATCGCTGCCGCCATTAGTCGGGATTTCTCGAACCGGAGTCTTGACGAAACCAAGCTGTTTGAAGTGCTGACCAGTTTGAATGGACTGAAACACAGCTTGAAACATCTGAAAAAATGGATGAAGCCGAGTAAACGTCAGGTTGGTATTCTGTTTCAGCCAGCCACGGGTTATGTGATGTATCAGCCAGTAGGCGTGGTTGGTATCGTGGTGCCGTGGAATTATCCGCTTTTCCTCGCCATTGGTCCTTTGGGCCAGGCCTTGGCTGCGGGTAATCGGGTCATGCTAAAAATGAGTGAACATACCCCGGAATTTTCCAGTCTGTTTCAACAGCTGATTGCCCGTTATTTCACAGCTGACCAGATTGCTGTAGTTACGGGGGATGCACAAGTCGCGCAGCAATTTACTACTTTGCCATTTGATCATTTGCTCTTTACTGGCGCGACTTCAATTGCACGTCATGTGATGCATGCGGCGGCGGAGAATCTGACCCCAGTCACACTGGAGCTTGGTGGTAAGTCGCCTGTTATCGTTGCGAAGGATGCAGATTTACAGGAAAGCGCACGCCGTCTAGCTTTTGGTAAAACCATGAATGCCGGGCAGACCTGTGTAGCACCAGATTATGCATTTGTGCATCAGTCACAAATCCAAGCTTTTATTGAAGTTTACTTCGATGCTATTCGACAGTTCTATCCAAATAGTATTTTAAGCAATCCGGATTATACAACCATCATTAATGATCGGCAGCTTGCTCGATTACAGCGATATATTGAGGATGCTCAGGCCAAAGGTGCACAGTTGCATCAGATTGAACAGGGAGTAGATGGGCGCCGTTTGCCGCACCTGGTCTTGACCAATGTCCGTGACGATATGCTGATCATGCAGAATGAAATCTTTGGTCCACTTCTGCCCGTCATTGGCTATGAGCAGATGGATGAAGTAATTAACTACATCAACCAGCATGACCGGCCATTGGCACTATATTATTTTGGCTATAACAAAGCTGAGCAACAAAAAGTATTACATGCGACACATAGCGGTGGAGTTTGTCTCAATGAAACCTTGATGACGGCAGGTATGGAGGATATGCCCTTTGGTGGGATTGGCCCATCTGGAATGGGACATTATCATGGACATGAAGGCTTTAAGACCTTTAGTCATGCCAAGTCGGTATTTAGCCGTCCAAAATTCAGTTTGATGAAGCTGATTTATCCACCGTATGGCAGTTCGATTTTAAAATTGATTTATCGTATCTTCTTGCGTTAAAGTGAGTAATGCCTAGGAAAAATTGCCTGGCATAAAGATGATCAATCTATTTTTCTTTCTAAAATTGATTTCAGATATTCTGATCGCGATCATTCATTAATTCGAAGATAAATTCTTTTCATAAAAAAGCGCTGAATTATCAGCGCTTTTTTTGGATTCCTCTTGGATTAAGAGATTTTCTTAAAGATAAAGTCATTAATCTTGTGACCGGCTTCAATACCACGACGCTCGAATTTGGTTTGAGGACGCCAGTCAGGACGAGGATAACTGTTGCCTTTACCTGCCAGGTTTTCCAAACGTGGACGCTCTTCAAGCACTTCCAGCATCCATTCAGCATACGGTTCCCAGTCAGTCGCAGCGTGGAATGTACCGCCGAGCTCTAACTTTTGTTCAACCAATGGCATGCGGTCGTGTGATACGAAACGGCGTTTGAAGTGACGTTTTTTCTGCCATGGATCAGGGAAATACAACTGCACCGTGTTGATACTGTTATCCGGCATTTCACGTAGGACTTGAATTGCATCGGCATCCAGGACACGCAAGTTGGTTAAGCCTTCCATACCTGCTTCATACACACATTGTGCGATGCCAGGTACGTGCACTTCAATACCGACAAAATTACGTTCAGGATTGGCTTTGGCCATCAATACCAGTGAACGACCCATACCGAACCCGATTTCTACAGTCAATGGACGTTCAGGGTGCTCAAAATGCTGACGCAAATCACCCACCGGATATTCCAAAATTAAGTGACCATATTGTTCAAGCGCAGTACGTTGAGAGGTATTTAATGGCGCTGAGCGGCGCATAAACGTCACAATTTCACGGTGCTCGCTTAAATTGTCCAGCTCCACGACTTGCTGGTCTAATTGATCGTTCGACATAACTTTGGCAAATCTAAAAATTCAGAATGCGGTATTTTAAGTCCTGAGCGGAGCAAGTCAAACTTTTCTCAGGAATTCACTACTAAAAACTGGCATTGAGCTTATTCCTCAGAAAAATAAAAGGGCCAATTGGCCCTTTTAAATCATATGAATGATGATCAGGTTTGATAACGGTCGACCAAAGTACTGCTGGCTTCATTCAGTCCAGTCACCTGAACATCAATTCCTTGGGCTTTAAATTTCTGTACGACGTTATTGAACATATTCACAGAAGTGACATCCCAAATATGGGCATGGGTCAGATCAAGTTCAACAACTGCCAGGTTTTCCTTAAAGTCAAAGAACTGATAGAAACGGTCTGAACTGCTAAAAAAGATCTGCCCGGAAATCACATAACGACGAGAACGTTCATCTAGCAAATGAGTATATACGTGAACCGTATTTTCCAGTTTGTTGATAAAGAACAGGGCAGACAATACCACGCCGATTAACACGCCTAATGCCAGGTTATGGGTCACCAAAACTACCAGCACAACAGTAATCATCACCACATTAAAAGCAAGCGGATGCTTGTTAAACTGCTTGATAGCACCCCACTGGAAGGTGGTAAATGACACCATGATCATAATGGCTACCAGTGCTGCCATCGGGATATAAGCCAGCCAATCTTTTAGAAATACCACTAGGCAAAGTAGGAACACGCCTGCCACAAGCGTAGACAGACGGGTACGTGCACCAGACGAGACATTGATAATCGACTGTCCAATCATGGCACAACCGGCCATGCCACCCATAAAACCGCTGACGATATTGGCCATACCCTGACCACGGCATTCCTGATGGCGGTCACTTTCAGAATCGGTGACTTCATCGACTACAGTGGTGGTCATCATGGTTTCAAGTAAACCGACAGTGGCCAAAGTCGCTGAATAAGGAAAAATAATTTGTAGTGTTTCAAAGTTCAGCGGAATTTCTGGAATCAAGAAAACTGGTAAGGTATCTGGAAAATGTCCTAAGTCACTCACGGTACGCATATCTGATCCGAGGACAAGAGCCAGACCGCTGAGGACGATAATACAGATCAGTGGAGAAGGGATGGCTTTACCAATTTTCGGAAGATAAGGAAATAAATAGATAATTGCCAAACCGATCGCAACAAACAGATAACCGGTCACATCCATTTTTTGCATTTCCGGGATTTGCGCAACAAAAATCAGAATCGCCAAGGCATTCAAGAAGCCATAGACCACTGATTGCGAAACAAAGCGCATCAATTTGGCAACTTTAAATGAACCGGCAATTACCTGAATAATCCCGGTTAATATAGTGGCAGCCAGTAAGTATTGCAGACCATGCTCCTTGACCAAAGTAATCATGAGGAGCGCCATCGCACCAGTTGCTGCCGAGATCATTGCTGGGCGACCACCGAAGAAGGCAATAGATACCGCGATACAGAAAGATGCGTACAGACCGACTTGAGGATCGACGCCAGCAATGGCAGAAAACGCAATCGATTCTGGAATGAGGGCTAATCCGACCACCAGGCCAGCCAGAACATCAGTGCGGATATTGGAAAACCATTCTTCTTTTTTCAGACTTATCACAGAATTTCATCATTTCACTTTTAACCCCGCGTATCTTAATCGTCCTGGTATAAAAATCCACACAAGAATGACTTGAAAATGTCTGGAATATACTCAATATTGAAGAAGTAAATGTCTTTTGGCGGCAGTTACGCTTTTTTGCAATTTACAGGTTTGATCACTTGAAAGTTTGTTAGAAGCGATTTAAAACATTGAGAAGTAGATAACAAGGATCAGAAATGAAGCTTTACTATGCACCTGGTGCATGCTCGTTGGCAGCACATATTATTTTAAATGAAATTAATGTTGATTTTGATTTGGAACGTGTTGATTTAAAAACACATAAAACTGAGAAAGGCACAGATTATTACGAGATCAATCCAAAAGGCTATGTTCCAGCACTGGAAATTAACCCGGGCCTGATTCTGACTGAGAACGTTGCGATTCTTCCATTTCTGGCACAACACGATCCAAAACAAGATTTAATTCCTCCATCAGGTATGGGACGTGCCAAAGTCCTGGAATGGTTAGGTTACCTAAACTCAGAATTACATGATGCTTATGCGGTATTCTTTGGTGCGCCAATGGATGAGGAAGCCAAGAAAAAGGCGTATGCAGAAATTGACCGCTTATTAAGTTACATTGATAAAGCCATTGGTGGATCAGACAATGATTACCTGGTGGATGATAACTTTGGACCAGCAGATGCTTATCTGTTTGTACTTACTAACTGGTCAAATCATATCGAACACGATTTGACACCTTATAAAAATATCATTCACATTCGTAATAAAGTCGCAGAGCGTCAGTCAGTACAGATTGCTATGCGTGATGAAGGATTAATTCCTTAATACATCGTAGCAAATCAATAAAGGACTCGATTGAGTCCTTTATTTTTGCACTTAATTTTCTTATCAACGAGTTTATTTAAAGAAATAACCTGTCTCAGGCGAGCTGGCATTCGCCATACGCTTATGTGGCATGCGACCCGCTAAGAATGCTTCACGACCAGCTTCTACTGCTTTACGCATAGCAGATGCCATTAAGACTGGATTCTGTGCTGCTGCAATGGCTGTATTCATCAACACGCCATCACAACCGAGTTCCATCGCAATTGCTGCATCACTGGCTGTGCCGACACCAGCATCGACCAGTACAGGCACTTTGGCATTTTCCTTAATGATAGAAATGGTATGAGGATTCAGAATTCCCAGACCTGAGCCGATCAAACTTCCCAAAGGCATGATCGCAACACAACCCATGCTTTCCAGTTCCTGCGCCACGATTGGATCATCTGATGTATACACCATAATTTCAAAACCATCATCAATCAGGGTGCGTGCTGCTTTTAAAGTTTCAGTGATATTTGGATATAAGGTTTTTTCGTCACCCAGAACTTCCAGTTTTACCAAGTTATGACCATCCAGCAGCTCACGTGCCAGCATACAGGTGCGTATAGCACTGTTAGCATCAAAACAGCCAGCGGTGTTTGGCAGAATGGTATATTTTTCGGGTGGAATCACGGATAGCAGATTTGGCTGGTCAGGATGCTGGCCGATATTCACGCGACGGATTGCAACCGTAACAATTTCAGCACCACTCGCCTGAATCGCCTGATCTGTTTCCTGTAAGTCTTTATATTTTCCTGTACCAACCAACAGACGTGACTGGAACTGGCGTGAGCCAATTTGAAGTAAATCTTGCATAGTATTTCCGAACCTTAGCCGCCACCGACAGCGTGAATAATTTCGATTTTGTCTGCCTCACAGATTGGCGTTGCTGCCAGTCTACTTTTGGGAACGATCATTTCATTGACTTCAACGGCATAGCGCTTACCTTCAAGCGCAAGGTGCTGAACCAGTTCCATTAAGGTGGTGCAGTCAGTCTGTTGTTGTTCGCCATTGATATAGATGTTCATTTTGGCACCCTCTGAATGTGATCAGTTCTTACTTGATGTATTTAAATGCATTCCAGGCCAGGGTCAGCCAGCCTGCAATCATCAGTGCGCCTCCGATCGGGGTAATTGCACCCAAACCACGCGGTAAACCAAGTGCCATAATATAGAGTGAACCACTGAACAGTAAAATGCCCAATTGAATCAAAATAAAACTTGGTTTAATCGGCAACTGTGGAATCACTTTTGCCAGAATGCCTAACAGCAACAAGCCGAGCGCATGATAGAAAAAGTAATCGGTTGCAGTCTGCCACCAGCCAAGCTGTGCTTCAGTTGCACGTGCTTTCAAGCCATGTGCACCAAAAGCGCCCAGCATTACTGCAAGGGCCAGGTTAATCGCTGAAATTGCAATCCACATCTGAACTGATCTTCCTGTAAATTTTGCGCTTAACCTTAGCATAAAAGCACAGGCTGAAACACCGTATTAAAAGACAAAAAAGCCTTCAGATCTGAAGGCTTTTCTATATAAGATATGGAACCTAGTTGGAAGACATCGCAACTTTAATTTTTTCCATGGCATTCTTTTCAAGCTGACGAATACGTTCTGCAGAAACATTATATTCTGCGGCAAGCTCATGCAGGGTAGATTTTTCATCATCCAGCCAGCGACGCTGCAAGATGTTACGTGAACGGTCATCCAGTTGTTCCATGGCATCGTGCAGGGCAGCTGTACTTTGTTCTTCATAGTCTTCATTTTCAATCAGACGTGCCGGATCATAACGGTTATCTTCCAGATATAGCGCTGGAGCGACATGACCTGAACCTTCATCGTCATCATCACCTGAAGCTTCAAATGCTGCATCATAGGCAGTCAATCGACCTTCCATTTCCAGAACCTGTTCGGGGGTCACATTCAGGTCATTGGCAATTGATCGAGCCTCATCTAAGGTCAGCTTTTTAGATGACTTTTTCAGACTACGCAGATTAAAGAACAGTTTGCGCTGAGCTTTAGTTGTCGCAATTTTGACAATACGCCAGTTACGGATTACATATTCGTGGATTTCAGCCTTAATCCAGTGCACGGCAAAGGAAACAAGACGAACACCCATATTCGGATCAAAGCGTTTAACCGCTTTCATTAAGCCAAGGTTACCTTCCTGAATCAGGTCACCTTGAGGCAGGCCATAACCTGCATAACTACGTGCAATATGGACTACAAAACGCAGGTGGGACATCACCAGCATTTTTGCTGCGTCCAGATCCTGGTCATAGAAATATCGGTCTGCCAACTCTTTTTCTTGTTCGGCAGTTAAAATAGGAATCTGATTGACAGTACTAATATAAGCACCGAGATTGACACCTGGCGCCGATAATGACAGGGGCATCAATTGATTGCTGCTGTCACTCATGTGTTCTCCTTGAGGAATAACGGGATCATTCCCAAATCTAAGATTTATGTTAATCCAATCTCCAGTCAAATGATGGATATTTGGGTAGAGATATGTAAACTTTTATACGAATGTGGAGATAAATAGTTTAATTGAAAATTTTTAAGATTCAATTATGTAGTGAAACTCCACGTCGGAAATTCGTTGCATATCATACTTCAGCTGATTTAACTCACAGTAACGCGAAACATCCATCTGGCTGTGTGGATCTGATGATTTCAGCAGAAAGGTTTCGCCGGGATGGCTTTTCAGGGCACGCTTTAACATCAATAACGGCATAGGGCATGGTTTACCCATGGCATCGACGGTGCGAATCTGATCTGCGTTGTCAATCATTTCCGTAATATTCATTCGACTTTAAAAGGGGTCTAAATATTAGCAAATAGGATGCCAAATCCCAACTTTTTTAAAAAAATATAAACGAAATAATAATTAAAAAAACCTTATGCAAATTTCTGAAAAAAATAGCGAAATCAATTAGAACAAACCTAAAAAAAGGCTATTAATTGTTATAAACCCATGTTAAGCTCGATGAGTTAGTGGGATTTTAGATAAACAAATTGATTGTTTTTCGTCCTGCAAATAAATGGATGTAACCGGGATTTTGTTAATAGTTTTACAGAATGATTACAAGCTTAAAAATAATATTTTCAAACTTGTTTGCTCTGCTGTTTGCAACACCGGGTGGTCCTTCTTTTCGGTACAATGAGGATTAACTTATGACAGCTGCTCGCGAACAAGGCGTAGTTAAGTGGTTTAACGATACTAAAGGCTTCGGCTTTATTCAACGCAATGGTGGTGATGACGTATTCGTTCATTTCCGTGCAATCCAAGGTGACGGTCACCGTTCACTTCGTGATGGCCAACGTGTTGAATTCAGTGTTGTAAAAGGCCAAAAAGGCTTCCAGGCTGAAGAAGTTCAACCATTAGACTAATCTTCGGATTAAGCTAATAAAACGCCCCAATATAAATTGGGGCGTTTTTTGTTTATACTGTCTGTATCTTAGTGATTATCTATTTAGAGCACCGCTTTATGTCATCTGGTTTTGAAACCTTAAATTTACATCCTAATCTAAAACAAGCGATTGATGCTTTAGGCTTTTCTTCTATGACGCCTATTCAGGAGAAGGTTTTAAAATTCACATTGGCAGGTCACGATGCAATTGGTCGTGCGCAAACGGGTACGGGCAAAACAGCGGCCTTCCTGGTGAGTATCATCAATGATCTCTTGAATAATCCTGTTCAGGAACAGCGTTACCGTGGTGAGCCACGTGCACTGATTCTGGCACCGACTCGTGAACTTGCACTACAAATTGAAAGTGACGCGCATGAGCTGACCAAGTTTACTGACCTGAGTGTCGTGACGCTGCTTGGGGGTGTGGATTTTGACAAGCAAAAAGCACAGCTCGATAAGGCACCTGTGGACATCATGGTTGCTACTCCAGGTCGCTTGATTGACTTTGTTGAACAAAAAGAAGTCTGGTTAGATCAGATTGAATTCCTGGTGATTGATGAAGCAGACCGCCTGCTGGATATGGGCTTTATCCCTTCAGTGAAACGTATCGTACGTTTCTCGCCACGCAAGGAACAGCGCCAGACTCTGATGTTCTCGGCAACTTTTAGCTATGACGTATTGAATCTGGCACAACAGTGGTTATTTGAACCCGTAACGGTTGAAATTGAGCCAGAAAAGAAAACCAATGCGGACGTTGAACAACGTGTATATATGGTTGCCAAGGCAGATAAATATAAACTGCTACAAGACATTTTGCGTGATGAACCGATTGAGAAGGTCATGATTTTTGCCAACCGTCGTGATCAGGTGCGTAAACTCTATGATCATCTGAAACGTGACAACTATAAAGTGGTGATGCTGTCTGGTGAAATTGCCCAAGACAAGCGCTTAAAAATGCTGGACCAGTTTAAAAATGGAAAACACAATATCATGATCGCAACTGATGTAGCAGGTCGTGGTATTCATGTGGATGGTGTATCGCATGTAGTAAACTTTACCCTGCCAGAACAGTCTGATGATTATGTACACCGTATTGGTCGTACTGGACGGGCCGGGACTCGTGGTGTCAGTATCAGTTTCCTGTCGGAAGATGATGCGTTCTATCTGCCAGAAATTGAAAAAGCGATTGGTCAAAAATTACCATTGACCCGCCTGGAAGGCTATTGCTAATTTCCAGTTCGTAAAAAACCGCTCAATGAGCGGTTTTTTTAACTAGCTAAAAAGGCTTTAGTTAGACTGGCAACGGAAAGTCAGGGTAGTTTGGTAGTCATCATCTGAATTGATGCTATTGCCTGTACCTGCAATATTACCAAGTACTGTGGCAGCAGCCTGAATGATCTGCCCGGTCTGCTCATCTACCACGCCTTTCAGTGCGCCATCATAAGTGGACTGTTCATCTACAATAATAGCTGTTGATCGTGAACCACATGTTTTAGAGGCGGCGTTTACGGCATTATTTTTGGCAATGACTTGGGTCTTACCTAATCCGGTAACTTCGAATTGATTATTTTCTTTGCGGATTGCAGTTGTGTTGGTTGGATTAGTACTACACGCAGTCAGAGCGAGTGCAGTGGCAATAGCTGCACCCATTGTTAATATTTTTGTCATGTTTAAAAACCCGTCAAGATCAGATAATCGTATAATTAATCACATAATAATCTTTAGACTTTGTATGGCATGTATAAGTTTGGAAATTTTCAGTATTAGCCATGTCATTATCATAAACGTTGTTTAATGATTTTTATCAGAAACGAAAACAGTGAGCTAAATATATTTGAGCATGAAGAATAAAAATGAAGGATATAGAGAATCCCAAGATGAATATGCTAATCTTGAATACAGTTTTTAAGTATAGAAATACAAGGCAATGACCGAATCAACGATCGAAATCGTTCATCAGAATATTCATCAACGTCAATCTATTGGTCAGCTGATTGCCCCGGCACCCAATGCTGAACAGCTGGAAATGGCCTTTCAGGCTGCACTGACTGCACCAGATCACCACCGTTTAAAACCTACTGAATTTGTAGTTATTCCAGATGATAAGCGTGAAGCTTTTGGTGAGTTATTGTCTCAGGCATTAATCGATCTGGGTCAAACTGAAGCTGCTCAGATTGAGCGGGTAAAACATCATCCTTTCCGTGCACCTTTACTGGTTCTGGCTTTGACCCGTTTAAAAGATCATCCCAAGGTGCCGCATTTTGAGCAGATTCTGAGCTCTGGTGCCGCAATTCAGAATTTCTTATTGTCCCTGCAAGCTCAAGGTTTTTCGACCATGTGGCGTAGTGGCGCTGTAGTAGAATCGTTATACTTTAAACAGGCTTTAGGAATTTCAGGTGATGATCTGGTTTCAGGCATCATTTATATTGGAACGGCGGCAAAAACTATTGCGCCACGTGCAGAAATCCATACAGAAGCATTTGTCAGCCAGTGGAATCCATCACGTTAATTTGGCTAGATAAGGATATTAGAAACACATGTCAGAATTAAAATTTTCAGATCTGGTTGAACCTGTAGAAATTGATCGTAAGACTGCGTTGCGAATTACAGTGTTGGGTGGTGGCAGTTTTGGTACAGCGATGGCAAATACTGCAGTACGCAATGGCTGTGACACCATGATCTGGATTCGTGATGAAGCCACGGCTGCGGATATTAATGCCACGCATATGAACAAGCGTTATCTGCCAGATTTTCAGCTCGAGCCTGCATTGCTGGCAGTTTCAGACTTAGAAAAAGCAGTACGTGATCGTGACATTATTCTGGTGGCAATTCCAAGCCATTCCTTCCGTGATGTACTGAAGCAGATTAAGCCTTTTATTAGCTCTCAGGCCGTGATTTCACTGACCAAAGGTATTGAAGCGAAAACCTTTAGTTTTATGAGTGATATCATCAGGGAAGAATTACCTGAAGTGCCTTATGGGGTCCTTTCAGGCCCGAACCTGGCGAAGGAAATTGTGGCGGGCCAGCCAGCAGGGACTGTGATTGCAAGTGATTCTGAACTGGTGCGTTATGCAGTACAGCAAGCTTTGCACAGTGCTTTATTCCGTGTCTTTGCCAGCGATGATGTGCATGGGGTAGAGCTTGGTGGTGCGCTGAAAAATATCTATGCAGTCGCAATGGGTATGGCAGCCGCCTATAACGTCGGTGAAAATACCAAGAGTATGATTCTGACCCGTGCCTTGGCAGAAATGAGCCGTTTTGCGGTGAAGCTTGGTGCGAATCCATTAACCTTCCTGGGGCTGTCGGGTGTAGGTGATTTATTCGCTACCTGTAATAGTCCGTTAAGCCGAAACTATCAGGTTGGTTATGCGCTGGGTAAAGGTAAAACTCTGGAACAGGCAACTACTGAACTGGGTCAGACGGCGGAAGGGATTAATACTATTGTACAGGTAAAATCACGTTCAGAAGAACTGGATGTATACATGCCAATTACCTGTGCCTTGTATGCTGTGATCTTTGAAGGTGCACCACCGATGAGTATTGCAGTGTCCTTAATGAAAAATGGTCATCGCAGTGATGTGGAATTTGTCTTGCCACATCATCAAGTCTGATTTATAAGTGATGGAACTGTATGATCAGTCTCATATTATGACCTGATCAGCAGCTTGAATGAACGAATAGGGAAATGGTATGCAACTGACACTCGTGCGTCATGGCGAAGCAGCTCCACCGGTAAATGGTAACGACACCAAGCGTCCTTTGACCGAACGTGGACATCTACAGGCAGAACAGACTGCTCAATACCTGAAAAATGTCGTTAAACCTGAAGTCTTTGTAGTGAGTCCTTTGCTTCGTGCTCAGGAAACTCTGGCGCATTTGCAGGCTTTTTATAAAAATGTACCAGTGGTGATCTGTAATACCATTAAGCCGGATGATGATGCCAAAGTGGCTGTGGAGTGGTTGTCTCAGTTACCGTATGAATCAATTGTCGTGGTTTGCCATATGAATGTGGTGGCACATATTGCTTCCATTCTGACAGCGGAGTCTTTCCATCCTTTTCATTTGTCAGAAGCTCGCATTTATGATCAGGCAGTGATTGCAGCAGGTTTATCGACACAGTTAAAAAGCTTTATTCCAACAGTATAAAAAACTATTAAAACGGCAGAACACAATCGATGTTGTATTTATGGATGCCAGAAGCCAATGGGGTTTGGCAATGGTCAGATGGAGAATTCTGGAAAAGTGCAGATACACTTGAGCAACTGATTCAGGAAATCCAGGGGCAACATGGGGTAGAGGCAACGGTCTTTTTCCCGAGTCGTCATGTGCAGATTTTGCAGCAGAGCATGTCCAAAGCCCAATATAAGAAAATGGGGCAGGAGGCAATCAAGTATCTGCTGGAGGAATATGTCATTCTACCGGTTGATGCGATGAAGGTGCTTCATCATTTTCAGCAGCCCGATCAGCTCAGTGTATTGGGAATTTCCAATTCAACTATAGAAACCATGCAGCATGTATTGAACCTTCTTCCGGTCAAGGTCACGGCATTATTGCCAGATTTTCTGGTCCTGCCTGTTCCTGAAGAAAATCAACGTGTATTGGCGGAACTTGCTGGGCGACTACTGGTTCGCGAATCGGAATATGTGGGTCATTCTGTCGATGACCTGAGTCTTTATCTGGATTATCAGCCTAAAGATGTAAATTACAAGGTGAGTAACCTGAATGACGCTCAGCTGCGTAGTCTGGAAGCTGTTGTTACCCATGATCAGGTTGAGTCGTTTCAGTACAGCCTTCCCCAGCTGAAAAAAGCCAAACAGCATCCTTTTAATGTCTTGCCTAAAGCCAAGGCAGATACGCCAGTTTCCGGTTACTGGAAAGCCTGTGCTGCTGTGTTTTTGGGTATTCTGGTGCTGCAGTTTAGTTATGATGCTGTGCGCTGGTATCAATATAAAAAGATTGCCAATCAGACTGCTTCTCAAGCAATTGATCAGTTCAAATATTGGTTTGGTCAGAACTATCCTGTAAACGAGCAGAATATCAAAAGCCAGTTTGAAGGACAGATGCGTTTAAGTCAGGTGGCGAATACTCAGGCTTTTGATCTGATCAGTCGGGTAGGGCCGGTATTAATGCAAAACCAGATTATTGCGCAGCGGGTCAGTTATGATACTTCAAGTCTGAATATGGATCTGCAGGCGAACTCTTCTGATGCATTAAGCACTTTGACCCGGCAGCTGACACAGCAGGGTTTTAAAGTCGAACTGGGTAATGTACAGGCCAATGGTACAGGTGCGATCGGATCGGTGAGAATACAATAATGAAAATGCTCGATAATATTCAAATCCGGCTGGACCAGCGCATTGAACGCATTACAGATTATCTGGATAGCCTGAGCGCCCGTGAACGCTACATGGTGATCTTTACCACAATCTTTGTCATCGTGGCTGCAGTCGGTTCGGCACTATTTTATATGCACAGAGCTGCGGATACCCAGCAAAAGCGCCTGAATACCTTAAAAGATACTTTAGTGTGGATGCAGAGTAATGCAGCGACCATGAAGCCAGCAGGCGATCTGCAATTAGATGCCTCAGAAAAAGTGCAGCGTGCTGCCCAGCAGCAGGGGTTGTCGGTTTCATCCCAGCAGCAGGAAGGTAAAATTTTACTCAATGTCAGTCATGAAAATTATTCTGTACTGGCTAATTTTCTGACCCAGCTAGCCCAGAGTGGCTTAACTGTTGAAAAAATGGAACTTATCAGTGATGCCGGACAGATTAAATTAACAGCGACTGTCCTATAAACGGTAAAAATAAAGATTTGCAAAGCATGGTTTTTTTACCGGGCTGTGACTATAATATGCCGACTTAAAAAGCAGTAGACTTTTCTGGATATGTTGTATTCTCTAGCCCGCCCTTTGTTGTTTTCTTTAGCACCAGAGCGTGCACATGAGCTGACACTATCACTGTTGAAATCCTCCCATGCCATGGGGATGATGCGTCAAAACGTTGCTTCTAAACCAGTGACCTGTATGGGAATCGAATTTCCGAATCCGGTAGGTCTGGCGGCAGGGTTGGACAAAAATGGTGCCTATATCGATGCCCTTGCAAGTCAAGGCTTTGGTTTTATTGAAATCGGTACTATTACCCCGCGTCCTCAGCCCGGTAATCCGGAACCCCGACTGTTCCGTCTGCCAAAAGCGAAAGCTATTATTAACCGTATGGGTTTTAATAATGAAGGCGTGGACAAACTGATTGAAAATGTTAAAGCTGCAAAATTCAAAGGTGTTCTGGGGATTAATATCGGCAAGAATGCTGTAACTCCGGTTGAAAATGCAGTTGATGATTATTTAATCTGCCTGGAAAAGGTATATAATTACGCTTCCTACATTACTGTTAATATTTCCTCTCCCAACACAAAAAACCTGCGTAGCCTGCAAAGTGGTGATGCGCTCACTGAATTGCTGGAAACGCTAAAAAACCGTCAGCTTGAGCTTGCTCAAGAAAACCAGCATTATGTACCTCTGGTCTTGAAAGTTGCACCAGACCTTGAAGCTGAAGATATTGCATTTATTGCCCAGCAATTGCTGCAATTCAAGATTGATGGTTTGATTGTGACCAATACGACCTTGTCTCGTGAAGGTGTTGAAGGTCTGGAGCATGCTGAAGAAGCAGGCGGTTTGTCGGGTGCGCCGGTCTTTGAGAAAAGTACGGCATGTTTAAAAGCCTTTGCAGATGTGTTGCAAGGACAAATTCCATTGATTGGGGTGGGTGGTATTCTTTCGGGTGCCGATGCCGCTGCCAAAAAGCAAGCTGGTGCCAGCCTTGTACAAGTTTATAGTGGCCTCATATATACAGGTCCGACACTTGTAAAAGACTGTGTTGAAGCATTCTGAATTCTATGACTGCCATTGACATCTTTTTACTGTTTATACTGCTCATTGGAGGGCTAAACGGTTTGCGTCAAGGATTTATTAAAGCCTTTGCGAACTTAGCTGGCTGGATTTTTGCGCTCATTGTAGCAGCGAAATATTCAACACTACTTGCGCCTTCCATGACTGCTCTCAGTACAGATCCAGTGGTACAAAAAATTGCAGCATTTGCTTTCATCGTCCTTATGATTGTGGTTCTGACCTGGATAGTAACCTTCTTGCTCAACCGTGTGATGAAAACCCTGAAACTGGGACCTTTAAACCGTCTTGCAGGTGGGGTGTTTGGCAGCCTGAAAGGGCTGCTGATTGTCCTGATCACCATGCAGGGAATCGGGCCATGGGTAGAAAGCTCACCACACTGGAAACAGTCCAAAGTGATTCAGACTTTGCTTCCTTATGCGCCATGGGCGACCCAGATGTCCAAAGATGCTGCAAACGAGGCCCTACAACATATCAAGTCGGAAGATTCCAGAAAATCTTCAGATGTATCAGCTGAGCCTGCTGTAAAGAGCAAATCATCAGCTGAGTCTACGAATAATCCTTTTTATTAATCCTAGCTTGTCTGCGAGGTTGCTATGTGTGGAGTGGTTGGTATTGCTGGTAAATCAGCTGTTAACCAAATGTTGTTTGATGCATTAACGATGTTACAACATCGTGGACAGGATGCAGCTGGGATTGTAACTTGTCATGAAGGTCGCCTGTTCCTTCGTAAAGATGTTGGTATGGTGCGTGATGTATTCCATACCCGTCATATGCGTGCATTACAAGGAAATTACGGTATTGGCCATGTGCGTTATCCAACTGCGGGTACCTCAAGTAGTGCTGAAGCGCAGCCGTTTTATGTGAACTCTCCTTACGGGATTACGCTGGCACATAACGGTAACCTGACCAATGCTGAAGAAATTCATGATGACCTGTTCAAGACTGACTTACGTCATATGAACACCGATTCTGATTCAGAAGTCCTGCTCAACGTATTTGCGCACGAATTGCAGAAGCGTGGCAAACTGGTACCGACCTCTGAAGATATCTTCCATGCCGTAACACGCGTGCATGAGCGCTGCAAAGGTGGTTATGCAGTTGTTGCCATGATTACAGGTCAAGGAGTGGTTGGTTTCCGTGATCCTAATGGTATCCGTCCGTTGATCTACGGTTCGCGTGAAACTGAAAACGGTATGGAATATATCATCGCTTCTGAATCTGTAGCGATTACAGCGTTGGGCTTTAAAGTTGAACGTGATATCGAGCCAGGTGAAGCTGTTTTCATTGACTCTGAAGGGAACTTCTTTACCAAGCAATGTGCTGCAAAGCCAGAATACCGTCCATGTATCTTTGAATATGTGTACTTTGCGCGTCCAGATGCAATCATTGATGGTATTTCAGTGTATAAAGCCCGTCTGAAAATGGGTGAGAAACTGGCCCATAAAATCCTGCGCGAGTGGGGTGATGAACATGATATCGATGTGGTCATTCCAATTCCGGATACATCACGTACTTCTGCGCTTGAACTGGCAAATACGCTAGGCGTGAAGTTCCGTGAAGGCTTTATGAAAAACCGTTATATTGGTCGTACCTTCATTATGCCTGGTCAGCAACTGCGTAAAAAATCAGTACGTCAGAAGCTGAACCCGGTTGAGCTGGAATTCCAGGGTAAAAACGTTCTATTGGTCGATGACTCAATTGTTCGTGGTACTACGTGTAATGAAATCATTCAGATGGCGCGTGATTCCGGTGCGAAAAAAGTATTCTTTGCGTCTGCTGCACCAATGGTGAAATATCCAAACGTGTATGGTATCGATATGCCAGCAAAATCTGAACTGATTGCATCTGAACGTAGTGTTGAGGAAATCCGTGAAATTATTGGTGCTGACCGTCTGATTTTCCAGGATCTGGAAGATCTGAAAGATGCAGTACGTACCAAGATTGTACCGAACCTGCGTGAATTCGACTGTTCTGTATTTGACGGCGTATATGTGGCTGGTGGTATTGATGAAGCATACCTTGACCAGTTACAGCAAAAGCGTAATGATGGCGCCAAAAAAGGTGACAAGTTTATTGATGTAAATATCGATGCAGCATCAGTAGACCTGACTGGCGTGCGCGAAGTCTAAGTCTTTAAAATCATGAAAAAAGCGGGAATTTCCCGCTTTTTTCATTTATGATTGGGCAAAGCTAGAACAATGTGATCAGGGTGAAGCATTGAAAAGCGTAGGATATGCGTTTATCAAGAATAAAAATATGCTATGGCCAGCCAGTGTCTGTCTGATTGCTGTGCTATTGACGATAGCAATTATTAATACTGTCGTTGGTTTACTGGTCTATTATTTTGATCCTGCTCAATCTATATATTGGCATGTGCTAAGTCCTTATCTGATTGCTCTGGTCGGTTCGATCATGGTGGTGTCAGTACTCTATGAATTTTATGTCTTTCGTGCCGGTGGTTATTCCTTGGCACGGCAGATGGGTGCACGTCGCCTGAGTCTGATTGAAAGCGTACCGGAGGAAAGCGTCGCTCTGAAGATTGCTGAACAATTGGCAGATACTTTTCTGATTGAGCCTCCTGCGGTGTATGTTTTGCCTGATGAAGTTGGAGTCAATGCACTGACTGCCGGTTTTAACCCGGGAAATACTGCCATTATTCTGACTTGGGGGGCATTGCAAAATCTGGATGAAATTGAACTGTATGGTTTATTAAGCCATGAGTTTAACAAGATTCTTTCTGGTGAAGCGGCAGAAAATACCCGGCTCAAGATTCTCTACAGTAGCCTGACTACTTTTAGTCAGTGGGGCAGTAAGATTGCCAAACGGGGATTCTATCGGAATGGCATGCCGGCAGAAAACAAGTTTGAGACTCTGTTTGTTGGTATTGGTGCGGTGATCTGGCTGATTGGTAGCTTAGGCGTACTGATTACCCGTTTCATTAAATATATTTCGCTCGGTGGCAGAACTTTCAAGAATGATCAGAAAACCCGTCGCCTGATTCAAAATGATGCCAATGTACAGACTTTGCTGCGGATTTATGTGCATCATTCCGGTTCACAGATTCATAGTGAATATGCAGAGTCGATTTCACATATGTGTTTTGCTAACTCCCTCAGTCAGCAGAACTGGCTGAATATTCATCCCAGTATTGAGCAGCGAATCTATGAAATGAATCCCTCCTTGATTCAGGATCTGCAGCTTGAAAACCTAAAAAAACTACAAAATCAGCCTTTATTTAGTCTGTTTCGGTCACTCGAAGAAATGGCGGTCACAAGTGCAGCTTCCTGGAGTTCGCCACAGCCATTGCCTTTACTACGTCTGTCGCCGATCAGCTTTGCGATCAAGGATGCAGTTAAACCACTGAATCCGGAGAATCGTGCCAATACACCACGACCAGAACTGATTGAACGCGCATTGCAAACTGCAACTGGGTCACGAGAGGTCATGGTTGCAATTCTGATGATCCGGCAATATCGGGAATTTATTCCCACCGATGCTGAAGTCAGCCGGGCCATTGTAGATTCATTGTTAAATCTGGACGGGCGTGTGCATATCTCGATTTTTCAGCAAGCCTGCAAAAATATTGGTGGCATGCCGACCACGGTAGCACGACAATTCGTGATGAAACTGGCACGGATTATTCAGGAAGATGGTGAAATTGGTCTGCTAGATGCCTTGTTGCTTGAATGTGTGAAATATGAGCTGAATCTACTCCCCCTACATACCCCGACGGCACTGGAAGAAGTTAAACCACAAATCGTACGCCTGATTGATGCATTGCTGCATGTACAGCAGATCAATAGTGATAATCAGCTGGATGTTCGCGAGCGTATTTTAAAACGTATTCTGACTCAAAAAGAACTGGAAATGTATACCGAAATTTCAGATGAGCCGGTTGATCTGGCTGAAATTCTGAATGATATTTCTGGCCTGTTACTGCGTGATCGACTGAGTATATTGGGCATTGCGGAAATCTGTCTCTGGAATGATCGGATCATCACTCAGGATGAATTTGACGTGATGGAATTACTGTATTGGCGTTTGGGTTTTGAAGTAGATGAAATTGTGGATCAGATGCAGAAAAAGAACAGCATCATGATTATTTAATTCAGACTTGAAAGTATTTATTAACTCACGCATGATCTTTAAATAATGTTTGAACCTGCATGTAAATAACCCGAAGAGAACGACTAAAATCAAATTTGCTACAAATCAATTGTAATCTACAGTGAAAAATCCGAAAAAGTTCGGCAAAGGAAGTGGATTCCCGCTAAAATATTCAGCCTGAAATAGGTGATGAAGACAAGATGATAGGGCATCAGCGTGACATACTGGCGACACTAGGAATTGATATCTGGATTCCTCGGGCGGAGCCGTGTCAATCGCACCAGCCGGCGCTTTGGCGTGACCAGTCACAACCTGAAGTTCTGAGTGAAATCATCCTTCCTGAGCTTAAAGCTGAAACCTCAGTAATTGAACGTTCTGTCGTATCTACACCTGCAGAAGTGCCTGCACCAGTCGTTGTAACGCCAACAATGGAAATACAGCCGCAGCCAGAACTGGTACATGAGCTTCGCGAAATTGTTGAGGTCGCGCCTTTTAGCCTGCAGGCATTAAGTCTTGCGCACTGTATCATTGTCATTGATGCTACGAGCTTAACTGAAGATCAGCAATTACTGTGGTCGAATATCCAACGTGCAATGTTGGGTGAGTTTGCAGAGCTGAACTGGCCATTTCCTTGGGATAATGTGCAGGATGGACGCGGCGTGGAGTCTTATATCCAGGGTTTTCTGGATGGCATGAGTCACGATAAAAATATTATTTTTCTTGGTACTGTTCCACATCTTTCAAACAGTAAAATTACCCAGTTGGCCTCCCTGCAGGAGATGCTGGATCGGCCAATCCTTAAAAAGCGACTCTGGCAGTTTATGCAAAGTAGGCCTGTCAGCATGGAATAAATAAGCATGAAGCAAAAAGTTGTAGTATTTAGTCAAATTCATCCAGAGATTCAAGCCAAACTCGAACAACAATATAATGTGGTATATATCCAGCCTAAGCTGGGTGATGTCAATCAACAGATTTTGCAGCATGCACAAGATGCAGATGGCATGATTGGCGCAGGACGAATGCTCAATCGAAATAATCTGGAAACTGCGACTAAACTAAAAATCATCTCCAGTGTCAGTGTTGGCTACGATAATTACGATCTTGAATATTTAAATGAAAAGAAAATTTATCTCACTCATACACCACATGTGCTCACTGAAACCACAGCTGATCTTGCATTTACTTTACTCATGGCCGCAGCGCGTAAAGTAACTTATTTAGATCAATGGACCAAGCAAGGACAGTGGCAGCGTACCGCTAGCGAAGCACAGTTCGGGGTGGATATTTTTGGCAAGACTTTAGGGATTATTGGATTAGGTCATATTGGCGCAGCGATCGCGCGACGTGGCTTTCATGGCTTTAATATGAATGTGCTTTATCATAACCGTCGTGAAAAGCTGGAGCTGGCGCAAGGCTTAGATGCAGAATATTGTGATTTAAAATCCTTATTACAGCGTTCTGATTTTGTGGTAGTCGCAGTGGATTTAAATGCAGATTCCAAAGCACTTTTTGGTACAGAAGAACTGGCATTGATGCAGCGGCATGCAGTCTTTGTGAATATTTCGCGCGGCTCGGTCGTCGATGAGCAGGCACTGATTCAGGCTTTAAAAAAACGTCAGATTTTTGCCGCAGGGCTGGATGTCTATCAAAAAGAGCCACTGCAAGAATCAGAGCTATTTAAACTTGATAATGTGATTACCTTGCCGCATGTAGGTTCGGCAACTGCGCAAACACGTCAGCGTATGGCAGAACTGGCATATCAGAACCTGGTGGATGCTTTGCAAGGACGTGTACCACGCTATGTGGTTAACCCGCATTTTAAATAATATTAAATAACATTTCCTTGCGTTTATGCCCTTTTTTCAATGGTATATTCAAGCAGGTTTCGTAATCAGGCTTAGAGATTTATTCATTGAAACGTTTGGTTTTGGCTTGTGGATTAAGCGCATGTATGGTGATAGGGCATACCGCTTCCGATACTTTTAACACCCAGTCTAGTCAGTTTACTGTTCCAGAAATTGGAGCAGGTGTAGGGCTGATAGATCAGCAAAAAGAGCGCATGATTGGTGAAAAGGTTTATCGTCAGGTACAGAAACAATTACCTGTGGTGCAAAATCCCTGGATGGAAGACCAGTTATTTTCAGTGTTTTCACATATTCTCAGCCAGACTCAATTACAGCAACCAATTGGCCTGGTTGTGGTTAATGATCCCCAGATTAATGCTTTTGCTGTGCCTGGTGGCTTATTTGCCTTAAATATGGGATTACTCAATTCAGCGCGTAATATGGATGAAGTGGCCGGTGTGATGGCGCATGAAATTGCACATGTCACACAACGTCATTACAGTCGATCCCAAGAAGCATTTAAAGGACAGGGATTATTAGCACTCGCGGGAATCCTGGTCGGAGCCTTAGTGGCATCGCAAGCAGATGGCGATGCGGGTGCAGCCGTAATGATGGGCTCACAAGCAGCTTTAATGGATCAGCAGCTTTCTTATAGTCGTAATCAGGAACGTGAAGCAGATCGGATCGGTATGCAGTATATGTATGCTTCGGGCTATAACCCGCAGAGTATGGCTGATTTCTTTGAGGTGATGCATCGTTCAACCAGCCGTTTAAGCTTTCTGCCAGATTTCTGGTTTACTCATCCCTTAACGACTGAGCGTATGAGTGAGGCGCGTTTACGCGCCAATCAGATGCCGAAAGTTAAACCAAAGCTGATAGACCAGAATTTTGAGATTATTCGTTGGTATAGCAAAGTACTGTCCCGTCAGACGACTGAGCAGCAATTAAAAATTTTAGCAGGACAAAACAGTTTTGCAGGGCAATTGGCACTCACTGCTTACTATCTGCAACAAGGTGATGAGGATAATGCACAACAGGCATTAGACCAGGCAAAAAAGCATAATCAGATTCATCCTTTGCTGGTGCTGTTTCAGACCGATATTTATCTCGGGAAAAATCAGCTGGAGCCAGCTCTGCGTAGTGTGCGTTCTGCAGCATCCATTATGCCGGAAAACCGGGCACTCAATTATAAATATGCAGAAGTATTGATCCGTATGAAGCAAACCGATCAAGCCAAGATGATCGTGCAACGTTTCCTGAATGCTAATTCACGTGATTTAAGTGCCTGGCGCTTAATGCTGTCAGCAACCAATGCCGAGCCTGTATCTGAGATTAAAACGATTAATGTGCTGCGTTACCGTTCTGAAGTAGAATATTGGACGGGAAATGAGGAGGCAGCTATTAAATCCTTACTACATGCACAGCGAGTTAGTAAGAAGAATCAGTCATTGTCTGCAAGTATTTCACAACGTTTAAAACAGATGCAGCAGGAAAGAAAATACAAGATTTAATCTTCTCATAAAAATTACTTACTAAAGCTGTGAACTACATCAACCTCTGTGCTTTATTTCAAGTTTGCCTTGTACTATGCTGAGTTGCAAATGAAAGCACATGAGAAAGCATGAATGAAAAGAACATTGTTGTGCCTGTTTCTGGTTTGGGGAATATCACATAGTTATGCAGCGAGCACTAAGGATTATGTGCGGGCAGTAGAGCGTATCAGCGATGAATATCACCAGCAGTCACGAGATTTTCTGCGCAGTTTAAATCCACAACAACAGAATTTAACTGCAGCACAACAGGTGGAATTTTGTGGGATCTTCAGGCGTTATGTAGATCAGCTTTATCAGGCAACTGATAAAAATCGTGATGCACTAGACTTTCAGCTACAAAAACTGACACGGCAAGATATTGTGGATCAGGTGAAATCTTCAAAAATGATGCAATTACTGCAAAGCAAAAATGTAAATTGTAATTTGTGATTTATTAAAATTAAAAAAGAAATTTGGATTGCTAAGAACTGGCTAGCAATTAAGTCAGTTCAACGCAAATAGAGATTTAAAGCAGGGGATTATGCCAGTTTAGCTTTGATTTTAGCTGAAACTTGTGCAGGATCGGCGCGCCCGGCTATGAGCGGACGCAGAGAATTCATCACCTTACCCATATCTTTCATGCTAGTAGCTTCTTGCGCTGTAATCACTTGCGCAATGATGGAATCAAGTTCTTCCTCAGTCATAGCTTCTGGTAGAAATTGAGATAGAACCTCAACTTCGGCTTGTTCCTTACTAGCTAAATCTTCTCGACCAGCACCTTCAAAGGCTTTGATCGATTCTTTACGTTGTTTAATTTGCTTTTCAATGACCGCAAGAACCTGAGCGTCGTCAAGTTCTTTGCGCTCATCGACTTCGATTTGCTTAATTGCTGCCTGAAGACTACGAATTACCGTTAACTTAGCCATTTCTTTAGCACGCATTGTTGCTTTCAAAACTTCAGTTATTTGGTTTTTTAAAGTAGTCATTTATTTAGTCCAGGCAGTCAATCACAAATTAATCTTAGTAAAGGCGAGTCGTACGTACTGATTCACGCGCCAATTTCTTTTGGTAGCGTTTAACAGCAGCAGCTTTTTTGCGCTTACGTTCTTGAGTTGGTTTCTCGTAGAATTCACGCTTACGTACGTCAGCAAGAACACCCGCTTTTTCGCATGAACGTTTGAAACGACGGATAGCTACGTCTACTGGTTCGCCTTCTTTCAATTTAACTTGTGGCATGAAGAATCCTCATATCAGTTAGGGTAAGATCTCGGGCTGAATTGCCCTCAATCACAAGTGAAGGTCAGTATTTTACTCATTTACATCTCATATCACAAGTCTATAATAGTTGTCGCAATTGATTTGATACAGGTTATAGGCAGTTTAATGATCGTTTTAGGCTTAGAAACATCGTGTGATGAGACAGGACTCGCGCTTTATGATAGCGAACTGGGTTTACGCGGCCAGGTTCTGTACAGCCAGATTAAACTGCATGCCGAGTATGGTGGTGTAGTTCCTGAACTGGCTTCGCGTGACCATGTGCGTAAGTTAATTCCGCTCATGAATCAGCTGCTTGAACAGAGTGGTGTGAAAAAATCTGAAATTGATGCAGTGGCATATACCCGTGGACCGGGGCTGATGGGTGCGTTAATGACCGGTGCTTTGTTTGGCCGTACCTTGGCTTTTGCGTTGAATAAACCAGCCATTGGTGTACATCATATGGAAGGTCATATGCTGGCACCATTACTTTCGGCAACGCCACCGGAATTTCCGTTCGTGGCTCTTTTGGTGTCAGGTGGCCACTCGCAATTGATGGCCGCTTATGGCATTGGTCAATATGAGCTCCTTGGCGAGTCGATTGATGATGCGGCTGGTGAAGCTTTTGATAAAGTCGCGAAAATGATGGGCTTGCCATATCCAGGTGGTCCGAATATTTCCAAACTGGCTGAACAGGGCGATCCGAATGCATTTGCTTTTCCACGTCCAATGCTGCATCAAGGTTTAGAATTTTCATTCAGTGGTTTGAAAACTGCGGTTTCTGTGCAAATGAAGAAATTGGGTGATGAAAATCGTGATGCCGATATCGCAGCCAGTTTCCAGGAAGCGATTGTCGATACCTTGGGAAAAAAATCAGTTAAAGCTCTTAAACAAACCGGTTTAAAACGTCTGGTGATTGCGGGTGGTGTCAGCGCCAACAAGCGTTTACGTGAACGCCTAGAGGCTGACTTGGCGAAAATAAAAGCAACTGTGTACTATGCAGAACCGGCTTTATGTACCGATAATGGTGCAATGATTGCCTTTGCAGGTTATCAACGTCTGAAAGCCGGGCAGCAGGACGGGTTGGCTGTAACAACGACACCACGTTGGCCAATGACCGAGTTGACGGATCCAGCTCAAGTTTAAGTTAAAAAAATGCCAATCATTAAGATTGGCATTTTTTTAAGCATTGTTTAAGTATTCAATAATCTATCTTAAATAAACTTCAGCTATTGCTACGTTGAGCATCTTTAATAAAGGTACGTGAACTCAAATAGATGAAAATTGCTGTAAAGAAGAACGCAACAGGGATAACAAATAATGCGCTATGTAAACCTATAGCTTTAAAATGTTCAGTCATAATCATTGAATTTGACGCCAACATTGCAGCTTGAGAAAAATGGTCAGACAATGCGCCCACGACGATTGGACCAAAAGCACCGCCCAAAATATACATGCAGGCAAAATAGAGCGCCATGGCTGTTGCGCGTAAATTAGGTTCGACGACATCCTGAATTGCAGGGTAAACGGTCGTGTAATAGTTATATGAAGCCAACCAACCTACGCTGAGTAAGATGACAACAGCAGTAAGGGAGTCGTTGCCAAGATATAGAGCAATTGCAATACTAAAGGCTGAAATTAATAAACAGATAGCACCAAATACCAGGCGACCACGTGCGAAACGCTGATGAATTTTATCGGCAATTACACCCCCTACAGTTAAACCAATGAGTCCAGTAATTCCGACAATACACCCCGTGGTAACGGCTGACTGAGTCAGGCTTAAACCAAAGTAACGCTGAAATAAGGGGACAAAAAATGAGTTGCCTGCATACACTGCAAAATTGACGCTGAGACCAGATAAAATAATCCAGCGTAGGGTTTTAATTTTCAAAAGTGTACGAATAGGTTGATGAACGGTTTTTGCAACATAGTGTTCACCTTCACTCGCACCGCGTGGTGGTTCTTTGATTATGAAGAAGAAAATAGCCAATAAAAAACCAGGTATTGCGGCAACAATAAAGGGTGCACGCCAACTGTCAAATGCCTCTGCAATTGCACCGACTGTAAAAAAGGCTAAGATTAAACCTAAAGGTAATCCCAACATAAAAATGCCCATGGCACGTGCACGTTTTTCGGCAGGGAACAAATCACCGATGAGGGAGTTGGCTGCAGGTGCATAACTTGCTTCACCAATTCCGACCCCCATTCGTACCAAGAAGAAAGACACGAAATTCCATGCGGCAGCATTAAGAGCAGTGAAACCACTCCATGCCATTAAGCCCCATCCGATAATTTTTTTACGCGAGCCTTTATCGGCTAATCGACCAAAGGGGAGTCCTGCAATTGCATAAACTAAAGTAAATGATGCTGCAACAAAGCCCAGTTGTAAGTCACTTAGATTAAATTCAAAACGCAGTGGTTCAATAATGATAGCAGGGATTGTGCGATCAAAAAAATTCAGCATATTGGCCAGAAATAATAACAATAAAATTTTCCATTTGTTATAAGTTACGGCATTGGCGGGGGTTGGTGATACGGCTTTGACCGTATCAATAAAGTGTTCCTTACTCATATCATTACATCCTCATGATGTTGCTTTAAGCATTTTTTTGTGTTGCTGATCAATAATTGGATATCTTGTTGTTTTTAGGTTTTTTTAAACGATATATTAATTATTTAATCCTATATTTTTCATATAAACACAAACGTACTTATAGAGACAAGTATTTTTTACTTTTATGTTTTTGAGAAAATGAGCAGTACAATGAATTTTTTTAGAAAATTTAGATTACGATGTTTCTATATATTTAAATAATAAAATCAATATGATTAACTTGACGGAATATCTATACGATGGAATTGAATCTGTATGAGCAGAACTGGTTAAAGAAAGGCGGAGAATTTGAAGAGAATTCAGTCCAACTTCGTCGCAAGTTGCCAAGAGGAACCAATCATCTTCCACCCGAACTGGTTTTACAGTCACAAAAAGAACGTTTGATTGAAGCTGTGGCTCTGTGTATTCATCAAAAAGGATATGCTGCGACCAGTGTCAAAGATATTATTCAGCAGGCGAGTGTATCGCGGACAACATTTTATAAATTATTTACCGACAAAGAAGCCTGTTATTTTTACTGTTTTAAAAAGCTCAGCTCTTTACACTTAAAATTACTTGTCCAGACTTATAGTGATTATCAAACAGACATTCGGCGGGCATTTGAAGTCTCGACATTGGCATTCATACAACAACTTACAGTCAATAAAATTTATGCCAGCGCTTTTTTTGCTTTGGCTCCTTATAGTACTTTGAGCGTAGTGGCAGAGTTAAATGTCGTTAAAGCACATTATGTGAGTTTATTGGTGTATTGGTTTTCTATTCTGCCGAGCCAAATTATTCGACCTATATTGCCACAAGATGTCTTTAAAATTGTGATAGAGGGTATTTTTTCTTATATTCGGCAATGGATAATCCAAGGGCAGGAGCAAAGTACTGAAAATGTCCACCATCATGTTTGTTATGTGATTTTTTCAACATTAGGGTTGAATGATTGGGCAAAACAACATTTAGACAAATTAATTTAAGTCCTGATGTATCCTAGGATGGCTCACCCCCATATATTGAAATTGAGCCAATTATTTCAGGAGAAATAACCCCAATCGTGGATGAGAAATTAACCTGAAAACAGAAGGAGTAAAGCCCTCAGTTAAGTTACTACACCAAACCCTGCTCTAGTCCTAATATTTAATAGTACCGAATTATTCTGTCTAATTGATGATTTCTTTCTTAAATTTGAAGCAACTTATTGGCAATTCCTTAAGTAAAGCCAGCGGTTCTCAAGAGTCAGAACAGCTCACTTGAGTATTTCAGAAATCATCTTTATTGCTATTTGGTATAAATACTTTCATTTCAAAGCATTTTTCTCATGGTTGAAACAGGATAAGAGACATTTATTTAAAAGTTTACCTTGTTGCCAAAGGGTGAGCCATCTGATCAATATCAATTGGCCCTGCAAGCTTTATCTGTAGCTTTAACGAAAGATCAACATAGCCAATATTTGCAGATTGATTCAACCAATTTAGCTGTCTATAAAAATCAACGGATTCAACGCTATAAATCATTAGCTAGAATTGCTTCTCGTGGTAAAAGCTCAATGGGATGGTTTTATAGCTGCAAATTACATATTGCGATGAATCAATTTGGTGAAATCGCTTGTTCTACCTCATCCAGTGGGTATGTTGCTGACATCAAAATAGTTGAAAAACTGGTTAAAGAGAGGGAAGCAAAGTTGTATGGAGATCGTGGCTACATAAGCCAAGAATTGAAGAATAGATTAAAAGACCAGGGGATTGATTTAATTACCTATCACCGAAAAAATATGCAGTCTATACAGCTTTGCGAATCAGCTGAATATCCCTTACAACGGTGTAATAAAATAGAAACCTTATTCAGTCTATTGAAAGGTCAATACAATTTGGTGACAAGCAGATCTAGAAGTATTTTAGGCTTTTTGAGTGGGATTTATGCATCATTATGTGCCTACCAATTAACTCATCAAAATAAGCTGCAAATTACTTGATAAAATAAGCCGACAATTCAAATTATGGAATCATCGGCTTAAACAAGAGTTGGATTATTTACCAATAATATTGGACCAAAGAATATCATCTACTTTTTCATTAGTGAGATACACTCCAGCTTTCAATGACTGCGGGGAGTCTTGGCTAATCCTGGTGATTAGCTGCGAGTTAAATAAGCCTTTTTGATGCGTTATGCTGACACTACCTTGCTCAGGCAAATGATGATAATTATTTGCCACTGTTTCCTTCATGATAAATGGAGTAGAACCTGTATCGAAACTAAAGGTATATCTGAAAGTGGCGTCTAAAGGTTGACCGATCACAGTACCCTTTGAATTTAAGGTTCGTATACCATGACTATCGTTGCCAAAGTCATCAACTAAACTAAAGGAATAATCTTTTAATTGTAGATATTCTCGGCTTTCAGCATTATAAACATCACCTTCTGGCAACTTATTGCTATCTGTTTTTACACGCTGGAAGCTCAGGTTGGAAATATCATAATTACGCTCTCGACCTGTGTCTGATTTAGAAGACGTATATTGAATCGAGCCAGAGATCAAGTATTGATCTTTCAAACTAAAATCCAAGTTATGGCCATAGCGTACATTGTCAAAAGAAACGGTGGTTGTATTGCCATTAGTAATTTGTGTGATTTTAGAACCTGCTACAAATGTTTTATCCAGAACAATACAAGTTGCTTTGTTCGGCTTTAAGGTTAGTGTCTTGGTATTACCATTTGTTGTAACTTCAGCACATGTTAAATTACCAATCTTGATACTGCTTACTCCAAGATTATAAATCTGCACAGCACGTCCTGTACGACCAAGGGGATAATCAGCAAAAATTTCTCCCACCATATGGGCTAAGGCTTCATTATAGTTATGTGCAAGTTCGCTGGTACCTTCCTGGCCGGTAAGTTTATCTTTGATTTTATCAAGTAAGTCATATTCAGTGAAAGGAACAAAGTCATCAGGTATTTCTGGTGAAATTGCTTCTGGTAAATTTTCTGGCAAGTTGGCTGCTGGTGTCTTATTGCTACTGCTTCCACCGCCGCCGCATGCAATTAATAGAGTACTTAACAGTGCTACGCCACTCATTTTGAATCGAAGTGTCATGATTATTCCCTCAATATCTATTTTAAAATTTATGTAAATAGATGGTATTTTTCTTAATATCTCACTTTTAAGACATAGTGGTTTTTTAAATTCTAAAGTAACAACTACATCTCAAAGTCATGGAAATTATGCATGATTATTGTAGGTTTACAATGGCTTTGTTGCATAAAGATTTTAAAGAAAGAGCTTTCCTAAGTTGTTTAAATTTAAGTGACAACTTGGGTGTGAGGTCGGCCGAGCTCCGTAAACTTATTTAAGATGGCCACACGTGCATGCATCTCGTTGACTTGGCTATCAAAATTCCGAGCACTGAGCT
Organism: Acinetobacter sp. CIP 101934; assembly: GCF_000369585.1. Lineage (NCBI taxonomy): Bacteria > Pseudomonadati > Pseudomonadota > Gammaproteobacteria > Moraxellales > Moraxellaceae > Acinetobacter > Acinetobacter sp. CIP 101934. The sequence goes on from NZ_KB850094.1 coordinate 1,321,742, forward strand.
TATCGCCTAATAATTTGATGCAGTGCATCTTGGTTTCTACCAGACTTCGCTGATGGTAGCCCGACCATTTTTTCCATAGTGTCCTGCCTAAACGTTTAACAGTGCGAAGTAATTCATTTCGCTCTAGCGAATGAACTTTTGTATCTTTCCAAGGCTTCGCATTTTTTCTGGGTGGAATAATCGCATGGGCATTTCGATCTGTGATCAACTGGCGACACCGCTTTGTGTCATAAGCACCATCGGTATAAACGGAGTCAATATGCTCATCTTGAGGAATCTGATCGAGTAAATCACCAAGTACTTGTGAATCACTGACATTATTTGTCGTAAGCTGAACGGCACGTATTTGCAGTGTTTCAGCATCTATACCAATATGCAGTTTACGCCATTGCCGACGGTATTCAGGCTGATGCTTCTTACGCTTCCATTCGCCTTCACCTAAAAATTTTAAACCCGTAGAGTCGACGAGTAGGTGTAACCCATCACGACTTTTCTGGTAGCTAATTTGAATATCAATATACTTTTGTCTTCTACAAAGCGTCGTGAAGTCTGGTGCTGTCCAATCTAATCCGCAAAGTTTAATTAAGCTTTGAACAAAACCAGTAACCATGCGTAAAGTGAGTCTAAATAGAGATTTGATCATCAAACAGCATTGAATCGCTATGTCGGAGTAGGTTTGACTTCGACCTTGTTTGCCTTGAGGTTCTGCATACCATTGTGTTTTTGGATCGAACCAAATGGCAATATTCCCACGATTAATGAGAGCTCGGTTATATGCGGGCCAATTGGTTGTGCGGTAGATTTTGTGTGTAGGCTTCTTCATTTGGAAATTATATTGCCGAAGGAGTCCTTAAGAACAGCTTTGTGCAACAAAGCCGTTTACAATTTTGGATAATTAGGATGAAAAGAGTTAATCTTTTGATTGTTAATAAGATTAACTTTATGAAATAATTTTTTTATTTAGAGTAAATACTCTAAATATTTTTAATAAACAATTACCTAAGTGCTCATATCTACTTTAGACGTAAAATGAATTTATTAATAATTTGAAAAAGTTAGTAGAGAAATAATGGTAAAATTCAATGTATTTATTTGTTTTATTGTGTAAGTTTATAAAGTGTGTTTAAAAGATAAAAAAATCATAAAATTATTTTATATTTGAATGATTTTTGTAATTATTTTAAAGCTCAGTTTTGTTGAAAATATTTACATAGTGAAACAAAACCGAGCTGATATTTTTTTAATTAGGTCAATTAATTTAAAGTTTTAAGCTGCTGCGAACCAATCCAGTGCTTCGAAAACTGATAAGCGGAACGACCTGAACGTTGACCTCGACCCTGGCACCAACGCAAAGCTTCAGCACGGGCTTCTGTAGTCAATTCCATTTTCGCCTTCTCAAGGTAGTGCTCTACAATTTCCAGATAAAGATTTTGATCCATCGGATAGAAAGATAGCCACATACCAAAACGGTCTGATAAAGAAATTTTCTCTTCGATCGCTTCTTGAGGATGTAATTCAGTATATTGCGGCACATCAACTCGGGTAACGGGCGTATTTTCATGCATGAATTCGGGTAATAAATGACGACGGTTACTGGTCGCATAAATCACAAAATTGCTGGAACCGGACTGTAAAGAACCATCCAGAACACTCTTTAAACTGCGATAATTTTCATCTTCGGCATTAAAGGCCAGATCATCACAGTAGACAATGAACTTCTCTGGACGCTCTGCAATGAGTTGCTGAATTTGAGGCAGATCGGATAAATCATCCCGTTCGATTTCAATTAATCGTAACCCTTGATCTGCATACTCGGTGAGTAGGGCACGAACAATGGAGGATTTACCCGTACCGCGTGAACCGGTGAGCAGTACATCATTGGCAGGCAGGTTATTTAGAAACTGTAAGGTATTCTGAATCACTTTCTCTTTTTGCTTTTCAATTCCTTTCAAATCAGCCAGTTGAATCGATCTCAGCTTATGAATTGGTTTGAGTTGGCCATCTTGCCATTTGTAGGCATAAGCAGAGAAATCCGGTACGGTTTTAACTTCCGGCAGGCTTTGCTGAAGCTGCTGAAGCACAGTAGAAAGGGCATTTAAAATATGGTCGGGTAAATCAATTGTAGCCATGATCTCAGATTACGCATTTAAATTATGCTCATGATACTACCATTGCAAAAAAAGCAGTCAAAGCTAGAAAAATGTTATAATTTGCCCAAGAAAGGAGATTTTTCGCTATTGTCCCGCACGTATGATCTGCTTAATTTAAGTATGTGACAGATCTTGTAGCAGCAAAAATAAACATAAGGATCACGCATAGCATGTTGTTAACAGATTTTACTCATCAGATTAATCCTCATCAGGCTTATCGCATCAAGAAATTAAAGCAACAATTGCAGACTGCGGAAACTTATGAGGAGTGGAAATGCATTGCGTTAAAACTGGATGAAGAATCAGGTGCGCAGGAATGGAAGCTTGATAACTCTTCCGATTATTTTGATGCAGAAGTGATCTCGCATCGTCTGGGTAAGCTTCGACGATACCGCCTACAAAAGCGTACTCGTGATCTGATACATATCTTGCGAGAAGGGCTCAGTTATGACATTGCCAATATCGCGCATCCTTTATTATTTATAGAAACTTATGTTGGCACTAAAAAAATTATTGAAGATTATGTTGAAGAAGTAAGTAAAGGACTGGCTTATATCGCTTCGCAAGAATGCGAATGTCTGACGCTTGAAGAAAAAATAGAATATTTTGAACGTTGCCAACGTGCTTATGGTCAGCCAGCGCTGATGTTTTCTGGCGGTTCAACGCTGGGATTATTTCATACCGGTGTGTGTAAGGCGTTAATGGAACAGGATCTGATGCCAAAAGTAGTATCCGGCTCGAGTGCAGGTGCCATCATGACGGCCATGTTGGGGGTGTCGAAACCATCTGAATATCCAGATATTCTTCAGGGACATAATTTCTTTAATGAGGCCTTTCATTTTCGGAATTTTCGTGAGTTGATGAAGGGTAATGGCGGTCTGGCAGATGTGAAATACCTAAAAAAATTTCTGATTGAAAATTTAGGTAATCTCACTTTTGATGAAGCCCTTAAAAAATCAGGCTTACATATTAATGTCGCCGTTGCACCTTATGATGCGACTCAAGATGCACGGATTATGAATGCTTATACTGCACCGGATTTATTGGTCTGGAGCGCGGTACTCGCATCCTGTGCTGTACCGATTCTATTTCCACCTGTGCGCCTGACCAGTAAGCGCGATGATGGCAAATTTACACCCTATATGTCCTCGACACGTTGGGTCGATGGTAGTGTACGCAGTGATTTTCCACAGGAGAAAATGGCACGGCTGTACAATATTAACTATACCATCGCCAGTCAGGTAAACCCGCACATTGTGCCTTTCATGCAGGACGATGCAGCCCGATTCCGTAAGGATATGCTGAGCTGGCCACAACGAATTGCACGACGCCAAGGCAAGGTGTTTGCCAAAGGCATGATGGACTTTACCCGTGAGCGGGTGGGAAGTGTACCGCCTGTACGCCGTTTGCTGGATCATGGTTATGGTGTAGTCGATCAGCGTTATTATGGTGATGTGAATATTGTCGGCAAATATGGTCTGCGTCATTATACTTATATGTTGCAAAACCCGCGGCCACACCTGTTTAAAATCCTGCAACGTGAAGGCGAACGTGCCACCTGGCCGAAAATTTCCATGATTGAAACCCAGGAGCGGGTAGGGAAAACCATACAGCATTGTTTGGAACTTTTAACCTATCAACATGCACCTGAACAGCAGAAAGAAGAATATATTCCAGTTGATATCTAGTCATGACTTAAACCAGATAAAATTTGAACTCAACACAAAGCCGCGAAGTCTGGCTTTTGGCCGTCGGCTATATAAAGGCAGTTTGGATGGAGAAATTTACTGGCTTAAGGTGCAAGCGAAAAACTCAACTGTATATAGTCAGCGTAGTTTTGAAAATGAATTCGGTTTTTATCAGCATTTATCTAATAATTCACTAGCCAAATTTCTGGCGCCGCATTTACTGATTAATTCAGAGATCACTATTGGGGGTGAAACTTTTCAGCAGGGCATCTTGCTACAGGATTGTCCTTCTCATTTTGCGATTGATCCGGCTGATTTAAGCGTGTCTGAGATTCAGAAACATTTGCTTACAGCCTTGGATGCTGTGATGCAGTTATATCAATATGGTTATCTCCATCATGATTTAAAAGCAGAGCATTTTGTCCAGTGCAGCGGGCGGGTCTGTCTGATTGATTTTGAACAGGCATATCGAATCTCGGATGAATCACCTCCAACATTAGATGCAACACCACGTTATATGGCGCCAGAATTATTTCATGCCGAAGCAAAAACGATTCAATCGGATATTTATGCATTAGGAATCATCTGGCTGGAATGGTTAAGTCAGAGACGACTTGGTGCTGGAAATTATGAAGATTGGGCCTATCTACACTGTCAACGATTGGAAATTAATCTTCCAGAAAAATTTAGGTCTTTTAAAACTGTGTTAAAAGGCATGCTTGCTCGGCATAAGTCGGCTAGGGTTGCTGATTTTGAAGAGATTAAAGCTGCTTTGTTAATTGTAATCGACTGATAAAGATACAAAAATCAATACTTTGTTTTTTATTTAATCAAATGATAAGCGTTTTATGAAAAAGTTCTTGTCAGGCTAAAATGATCTCTATAATATACACAGCCATCGGGGACGTGGCGAAATTGGTAGACGCACTGGATTTAGGTTCCAGCGCCGCGAGGTGTGAGAGTTCG
>NZ_KB850094.1:1326970-1378919 GCF_000369585.1 Acinetobacter sp. CIP 101934
TCAAAAGAGACAAGGTTGATGCCTTGTTTTTTTTCGCCTGAAATTTAATGGCAAGCTTTCCTCTCTGATTCGGTCTTTGAAAAAAACATACGGTTCTTTTAAACTCTATATCACTCTATATCGATCATCCAGAAAAAAAGCTAAAGAGTTTAATGCATAAAAAGATAGTTCTTGCTCACTTGGAGATAAGAAAAGGGTAGCAAGTTTTTATAAAGAATCGAATTGATAAAAAGAGCCAAGATTTATTGTGTTTTTTAAATCTTAGAATTGATAATGACTGGCCATATGTATTATTACTTATGTAAGTGCACTCGAAATGGGTTGATCGAAAAAATTTGGATGAATAAAAGTTTTTGGATCAAATTGTTTTTAATTTTTTAAAATCTGACCATCAAAATGCCTGGATGATTTAATTGCTTAATTTTTGATTAAATAAGGCTTTATTGCTTATTTAAGCGCTTGTCAACAAAGCTTGATCTCTATAATATACAGTTCAGCGGGGATATGGCGGAATTGGTAGACGCACTGTGTTCAGGTCGCAGCGCCTTCTGGGCGTGAGAGTTCGAGTCTCTCTATCCCCACCAGATTTGAAAAACAAGGTTGAATACCTTGTTTTTTTTTGCCTGAAATTTGGCAGGGTAGATGAATGAGTCTTTATTAGACCAAGTGATTGGAATCGAAACTATAAAGAAACCTCTGATTCGCTATAGTTAAGTGAACGAGCAGAGGAAACAGAAAAATGATTGTAATGAATCGATTGATAGAAAAAGAATAAAAATGATGCATTTCTCTGTATTAATTTGATGAAAAATAAAAAAATAGATTTAACTGCTTAATTTATAGCAGATTAGACTCTAATTGCCTGTAAAGTGGCTTGTCAAAGGGAAATGATCTCTATAATATACACAGCCATCGGGGACGTGGCGAAATTGGTAGACGCACTGGATTTAGGTTCCAGCGCCGCGAGGTGTGAGAGTTCGAGTCTCTCCGTCCCCACCAAATTTACTTATGAGAATGAGTAGAGATGGTCGAGTAGAGGATTGGTGTAATGGTAGCATGACGGTCTCCAAAACCGTTCGTCAAGGTTCGAATCCTTGATCCTCTGCCATTAAAGTTTGAGAAATCCAGCGATAAGTTGGTACCCGATGGGGACGTGGCGAAATTGGTAGACGCACTGGATTTAGGTTCCAGCGCCGCGAGGTGTGAGAGTTCGAGTCTCTCCGTCCCCACCATTCAAAAGAGACAAGGTTGATGCCTTGTTTTTTTTCGCCTGAAATTTTATAGCTATAAAAAAGCCCATCGAAATGGGCTAGCTTGGCGTTAACTTAAGATGTTTGAATTGATCTTTCGCGTTAAAAGTGACGCAAATTAAGCCTTCAAATGGTCTTCGAATTCTTCACCCAATTGCATTGCAAGGGTATTGCCAGAGAGATCACAGGTCACCAGACCGTATTCTTTTTTAAAACTAAATGTAAAACCACGGTTGTCTGCCAAGGTACGTACGGAATACCCCAATTTTTCAAGCCATAGACGGAATGCCAGAAGATTTTTTGCTTTCACCACTTTTTTCACGAGATAACTCCTTCATCACTGTTCCTTAATAAATTAGGGTGAATAAAAAATTTTTAAAGGGGCAAATTTTAAAAATTCTTTAAATTTCCTGAAAATGCTTTTTTTATAGACAAATAATTGGATGAACTTTCACTAATAAATAGCTAAATTTATGATTTATGAATGCTTTTGGATGTTGTAACTAAATATTAGAAATCGCACTCTGATTGACTGAAATTTACGCATTATAAAGTTTTGAGTATGTTGCAACTAGGGGGAGTCTACAACTGGTCGAATTGTTATTCATTTCAATTTGGGTAGAGATTGCAGCAATCATCTGGTTGACCATTTTTTGCAATAAGTGGTCCTCGATCAATGTGTAGAATAATTTATACTTGCAAAAAATAGTGAGTCTGAATATGACACAAGTAAATATTGAACAGTATGTAAAGGATTGCATTGAACGTATGCAGCAAGAGGATCAGACACCGGTTGCTGTCATGTTGGGACATGAGGACTGGATTGAATTTACCGTACAGTCTCAAGTGGCATATACGCCATTCGGGAGCGCAAGACGTTATCAGCCAGCACTGGGCGGTTTATTACTGGTTCGGGTGGATGAAATTCATGCTTTACGCGTTGTGACCCAAGCAGAGCTGGATGCCTACGCGAAAAGCAATCAGATTCTATAAAAACCCTAATTAGAAATTGTCTTTCAAGGTTCTTAAACGGGCAAATTCTTCAACGCTGTCTGCACGCAAGAAAGGATTGGTTTTAAGTTCAATTTCAATCGTGCTGGGTAAGGTGCATTGGCCTAGCATTCTCAGACGTTCAACCTGTTCATGGCGCTCCTGAATTTCCAGATTATCCGGTTCTGCATGCAGTGCAAACTGGGCATTGGAAAGTGTATATTCATGTGTACAGTACACCTTGGTGCGCGGGGGTAATGCAGCCAGACGGGATAGAGAGTGGTACATCTGTTCAAAAGTACCTTCAAACACCCGTCCACAGCCCATTGCAAACAGGGTATCACCGCAGAACAGCACATCTAGCGCATCGATAAAGTAGACAATGTGGCCTAAAGTGTGTCCCGGTACACTGATGATGCTGACATCGATACCATGAAAATTGAATTCATCTTCATGCTCTAGAGGATGGCTGATGAATGGAATTTTACTCAATTCCTCACGAGGACCATATACCGGAATGTTTTTATCCTGAATCAGTTCAGGAACACCGCCAATATGGTCTTTATGCCAATGGGTTAACCAGATCTGCGCCAGTTCCAGCCTATACTGCTGGCAATATTCCTGTACCAGACCAGCTTCCGTGGGATCAACAGCCACGACCTGTTTGGAGTCTGTATGTTCCAGCAGCCAGATATAGTTCTGTAAGATATTTTTGACGTCTATACAGTGAATTTTGAAAGGCATCATTTCAGTTAAACCGTTTGAAGTTATTTAGTAAATTAGCATAATTACCCGGCATATGCAGATGCTGGATCGATGTTTATGGATGATTCATGTATCTGATTTTAAGAGTGTATAGGTTGGGTGATCAGTCTATATCATCCGCTGAAACCGGATCACCAATGCTATAAAAATGCCCCCCTGCAATATGGTGAATGCTGCGCCATTCACGCTCCACGTCCTGATAATACCAGTGTCCATCACGGAACACGCGCTCGTCAGCATAAGCCGTAATGACCTTGCCAATAAACAGGTCATGAGTTTGCTGATTATGGGGTTCAGGAATCAGTTCACACAGCAGCCAGGCTGCACAACCCCTTACAACCGGAATGTCTGACTGATCAAACTGGAACAGTTCCACACCACATTGTTCTAACTTATCGGGTTGATCATGCATGCTGATCGTTCCAACGGCTTGCACCATGTTCAGCTGTTTAAGCGTGGGAACTTGCAAAGCAAAGTAACCAGAATTTTCAATAATTTTGCGGGTTTTGGTACTTTTATCTAAAACTACAGTGACTTTGGCTGGCTGGAATTCTAGTGCACAAGCCCAGGCTGCGGCCATAACATCCGTATTTTCCTGATCCTGGGCAGAAACCAGCACCGTTGGACCATGATTGAGCAAACGATAGGATTTTTCCAAGGGTACAGCTTTCAGATGGGGATTAGACATTGCAAACCTTAAAATAAACAAATGTACGTGCTAAAAATTATGCACTTATTGGCTTATTAACATATATAAATTTTTTTGGCGAAAAAAGCTTTTAAACTAAAGCGCTAAACAAAAGGAGTTTAAGCAATGAAAATGTATCAAGTGGATGCGTTCACTACGGAGCTATTCAAGGGCAATCCCGCTGCGGTGATTGTGCAGGATGAGTGGCTGGATGAGAGCCTGATGCAAAACATTGCGCTGGAAAATAATTTATCTGAAACTGCCTTTGTGAAGACCATTGATGCAGAAAACTATGAAATTCGCTGGTTTACGCCAACGAAAGAAGTTGATTTCTGTGGGCATGCAACCTTGGCCAGCAGCTTTGTATTATTTCTGGATTATACCTCGCATAAAACCATTCGATTTCATGTAAAAAATCTCGGTATTTTTATAGTTAGTCAAGATGAAGATGGAAAAATCCGTATGAACTTCCCGATCCGTCGGGCAGTTTTGGTCGATGAATATCCTGCTATGTTGCGTGGAGCTTTGACCAAATCTTTTAAAAATGTCTATTTAAATGAACAGGCCTATATTATCGAATATGAGTCGGTACAGGATGTGCTGGATGAGGCTCCGGATTTTGAATTACTGAAACAGGTCAATGATCGCCGTACCGCGATTACTGCGACTGGCGCATTGCTGGATGTCGCCTTAACGGCGGGTGCAGAAAAGTATGACTGTGTATCGCGTTATTTTGCACCAAGTAATGGTATTAATGAAGATCCAGTGACGGGTTCAATTCATACCGGAATCGTGCCGATCTGGGCAGAAAAACTCGGAAAACAGCAGCTGGTTGCTTATCAGGGCTCAAGTCGGGGTGGTGTGCTGTATTGCGAGATACAGGATAATGACCGGATTGAAATTTCAGGTTATGGCAAGCTGTATATGAAAGCTGAAATTCTGCTTTAATCAGATAGAATATCTAAAAGCTGTTGTGAACAGCAGCTTTTATAAAAATACAACTCACAACAAGAGAGTCATTCTCTATGATGTTCACTGAATAAAAAGTTCATGTTTAAATTTGCTGGATCCAGAATGTCACTACGTTTTAAAAAATTAACACTTTCCATGTTTTTAATGGGCGCAGCGACGCTCAGTTTTGCTCAACCAGTATTGGTAAAAACAGAACAAAATATTGAAGAATATAAACTGGATAATGGTTTAAGAATTGTCCTTGCACCAAATGACAAAGAAAATAAGACTTTTATGAATACGGTCTATTTCACCGGTTCATTGAACGATCCGCAGGGGAAAGGTGGTCTGGCACATCTATTAGAACATTTAGCCTTTAAAGGGACTGAAAATATTAAAGGTGATGAATTTCAGCGTCGTCTGGACCAGTACACACTCTCATCGAATGCCAGTACGGATTATTATTCTACCAAATATACTAATCTGGTTCGCCCTGAAAGCACTGCACTGGCTGCGGTAATTCAGCTTGAAGCAGAACGGATGGATAGGCTGGTACTACAAGAAAAATATGTACCAACTGAAATTGATATTGTTAAACGTGAACGTGAAATCCGTCTGGATCAGCCATTTTCAGTATTGATGGATCAAATCTTTAAATCGGCTTATGGCAACCAGCATCTCGGTCGTCTGCCAATTGGCGATTTAAACGAGCTACAATCGATCAATATGCAGGAACTGAATCAATTCTACCGGACCTGGTATGCACCAAATAATGCCTATATGGTAATTTCAGGCAAGTTCGACAAGAAACAGGTACTGAAATATATTGATCAGCATTTTAGTCCAATCAAGGCACGTTCTGTACCAGAACAGCCGAAAGTACCAGAGTTAAGTCCTGAAAAGATTAAACAGCGTGAGTTTACTGTGGCCAAAGGCAGTGATTTTGCCAAATTCAATATCTATCTGAACCGTTCAGAAGTAGCTAAGCAGAACGCATTATCGGTAACACCAACGCTGTACACCTTGCAGCCGAGCGGGCATCTGTATCAGGGGGTTGTCGAGCAGGGAACAGCGACAGCTGTACAGTCTGCCACCTGGCTAGATAAGGACTTCAATATGGTCTTCATGGGTGCGGTCTATGCGCCGAATCATGATGCGAAAAAGGTCGAACAGGCGTTGCAGAATGGTGTCGAGCAGGGTAAAGGTTTTAATGAAACTGAGCTGAACCGGGTTAAAAATATGAGCCGCAATGCCGCTGAGAACATTAAAAATAACGCAGCAGCCCTAGGTTCACGCCTGAGTGATTATATTGCATCTTCGAATGGAGACTGGAGCAAATATTTTAGGGATCTGAATGCAATTCAAAACCTGACTGTGGCTGATGCTAACGCCATCTATAAGAATTTCTTTAAGGCGGAATACCGCATCCAGGGCAATATTGTACCTACGCCTGAAGATCAGAAAAAAGCTAAACAGCAAGAACAGCTTGCAGAAGTCAAACCAACCCTGGATTTAAAGCCTGTCACTGAAGAACCATTAAAAGATGTTTCGGTTTATCAGACTGAAGTAAAGCAGTACGTAAAGGAATCTAGAAAGCTACTGGCCAGCAAAGAAAAGCAGATCCAGCGTGGCAAACTGCAAAATGGCATTCAGTATGCTTTGTTCCCCACCCAGACCCGCGATGACAAAGTCTACTCGACGATTGCCCTTGATTTTGGTACAGCTGAAACACTCAAGCATAAAGGGGAATTGCTGGATCTGATGGCTTACTTGATCATGCGAGCTTCTGAGACTCAGAGCCTGCAACAGATTTCAGACAAAACTATTGAAGTGGGTGGCTCGGCCAATGTCAGTGCATCAGGCAATGGCCTGAATATTTCGATTTCAGCCAAGAAAGAATATTTTGAAGAATATTTTAAATACATTCTAAATGTATTGAAAAATCCGACTTTTGAGCAGAGCCAGTTTGATCTGATCAAGTCTCAGTCTTTGTCCAGCTTAGACCGTCCTTATACAGAACCGGATACGGTGACCAGTCTGACTTTTGCGCGTCTGCTCGAGCGTTATGAGCCGGGAGATTTACGTTATCATTTTGAGCCTGACTTGGCTAAACAGCAGATCAACGCAGCGACGCGTGAACAGGTCCAGCAACTGTATCAACGTTTCTTTAAAACCCATCATGCCCGCGTTGCGGTCACTGGTGAATTTAAGCCTCAAGCGATGCAAACATTAATCAAGCAGGAATTTGAGGGCTGGAAGAGCAATGAGCCTTATGCCCGCCTCAAGTCTGAATATGTCGCGCGTACTGCTGAAAGGGTACATGCATTATCGGAACAGCGCGAGTTTGGCAGCTATGTCGCCGCCATTTCAATTCCGGTGGGTTCAGATCATCCAGATGTACCTGCATTACTGGTATTAAGACACATTTTGGGTGATTCACAACTGTCTTCTCGTCTGGCACAGGAATTACGTGAAAAGAATGCCTTGGTCTATGGCTTTAGTGCTAATGTAGATTTCGCTGAATGGGACAATGCCGGTGCCTTGGCCTTTGGCGCAAACTATACCGCAGGACGCTCTGGCCAAGTATCGGATTCAATACGTAAGGTAATTGCTGAGCTACGTAGCAAAGGTGTCACTGTACAAGAAGTCGAAGCTGCAAAAGCCAGTATTCTGAAAAAACGTGTCACAGCACTGGAAGATGATCGCCGTATTCATAGCATGCTGGTGCCTCAGCTGGAACGGAACCGTGACCTGAATTATCGTCAAAAACGTGACCGCGCGGTGGCAGCCTTAACCAAAGCAGATATCGATGCAGTGATTCAAAAGTATCTGACTGCCGATCAGCTGGTAGAAGTGATGTCGGATCAATATGGGCAGCCAGTAAATCAGACCACGCTTACGAAACGTTAAATCTGCTTAATTCTGATAGATAACTGACTAAAAAACCTCCTCAATGCAGGAGGTTTTTATAAGGAAGGGAAATGTTTATTCTTTAATAGTAGTAAATATCTTCCATAAGTGAGAGGTAATAGATATTCCATAATTTCTGGCCATTTTCTCAACCTTTAAAGCCGGTAAAAACCTTTAGCATTGTCATGAAAAACAGATTTTAAAGCATTTTCATCATAGCCATGCACGATATCACTAAAAGCATCAATGATATCGACCAGATTTGCACTGACCCGATCCATCGGAAAATTGGAGGCAAACATGGCACGATCCCTTCCAAAGCATTTTAGGGCATGCTGAATCAGAGGCGTCGCAAGTTCAATCAGCTGCGCTTTGGAAGCTAATTGTCGCTGCTGATGAAAATGATGACCCAGCACTGGCATAAATAGCGCAGAGACTTTGGTCATGACATTCGGACACTCTGCCAGTTTGGCCAGATCTGTTTGCCAGTTTTCTAGAATCCGTTGCCTTTCCTGTGCAGTTTTTCCAGTACCTTTACCCACTGTGCCAAATAGTCCAACAAGCGTGCCGAGATGATCCAGAACAATCGGTGTTTCAGGGAAAGTCTTGGCAAGATGAATCACATCAGAAATCTGGGTGGAATAGACCCACGCATCAAAACTCAGCCTGGCTTTGGCCAGATGTTCAAACCCTTTCAGGAATTTTTTATTAAGGTACAAATGGGGTTCATCAGCCCAGGCATGCACGCCTTTATCTGGATGCACGGAAGCCATTTTACGGATCCCACGAAACTTGGGCGAAGCTTCTTGATGGAGTTGCAGTAACTTTTTAAAGTCTTTCCTGCGTGGATCCGCGGTAGCCACAATTGCACCCAATGCCAGATCGTGTGCCTGAAAAGGCAGACCGGCTACAAATCGGGTTTCATTCACGACACCTGTGCCTTTGTGTTCATGCCAGCCAGCTTCAATATGTACTACCTGTTCGACCTGATAATGAGCAATATCCTGTTTGTAATGAGCAGGTAAATAAGGTGCGGTAATGTGTTCAGTCAGGCCTATCGTTTCAATAATTGGTTTTGGATTCAGGAGGCGCACCATACGGTCCAGCAGGCGAGGATGCTTACCAAACAGTTTGACTGCCAGTGCAGCTGCATGAGGGGTGTGATAGGGATCCCATTGATGAATGTGTGGGTCGATGATGGGGAAACTAAGCTGCATGACTTTCCTTGTTGTTATTGGAATTATTCTTATTGCTATATAGAAGTAAAATAATACGGGCGTCAATGCAAAAAGTTGATCTAAAAATGCCAGGTATAAAAAAAGCCCCGAAGGGCTGAGCATTAATGATCGTGGTCATGATCATGTTTATGCTTGTTAGCATGGAATTCTTCGTTATGACGGAAGCGCAAATAGTTTTCGAACTGCTCGCAGTATTCATCATAATTGTCTTCCAGCATCATCTGGAACTGCTGAAGAATATAAGACATCACCTGATCTTTGGCATCACGCATTTCATTGCCATCTTTGAAATTGTTGGCTGCTACCCAGGTATTAAAACGGGCAGTTGCAAACAGCATCGAAGCGCTGACCTGACCGCGTTTTTCTGCAGGATTGTCCTGAGAGCCTTTTTCTACGCGGCTAAACTCATTGGCTTGCTTGATAAATTCATCAGCACGTTCAAAGAATGCAGCATTTAACGCTTCTTCTTCGGTTACATCGGTCGCTTCAATCTTTTGAACCATGAATTTTTCCTGACACTAAAATCTTAATCGACTTATTATAGGCAAAGCCTTGCAGAAACTAAACCTTTGGCTTAATCTAAAAATAGCCTAAGCATAAAAATGTGATTCCCATGCAAGATGCAATCGCTGTACAAAGCCTGAAAAGTGACATTGCCTTATTACGCCAAAATATCTGGCCACCAGTCAATCTGGCCAATGTTGAAGGACTACCAATTTACTATGGCAGCAAGTCGCAGGTGGAAGAATATTATCGTCAGTGGACGGGTCTGATTGAAAGGGCGCAGGATCTGTTTCAGCCTTTTATGGAAGACGAAGTGCTGGATGCAGTTCATCTGCCGAGCCATTTAAATCTGCCATTATTCTATTTTCATGTCGATCGTATCCGGATCAATAAAACCCGCGCCAAAGAATCAAAAACTTTTCGTGGTATTGCCAGTCTGGTTGAAAAATGCGGTCAATTTGAGCCAGAGCAGATTCAGGCGATGCAACGCTGGCTAGACAGCGATGAGACAGCAGCACTGGTGGCACATCGGGAATTTGTCGATTTGCGCACTTATGTGTTCCAGCATGGGCAAAATGAATATACTCGGACTCGATTCTATGTGAATGGTATTGTCCTGAGCGTAGAGCAGCATTTCGAACTGGTAGATGCACGAGATAAGCCACGTAAACAGCGCAGTGACAGTTATAACGATCCGCTTGCCGATAACAATACCTGGAAAGTTTACGGTAAATATCGCTAAGTATTTACTGATCTATTTCTTCCAGAAAGGCTGTACCTGGGCAAATTGCTGTAACTCTGCCTGAATTTCCTTTTGCAGCCGCTGTTGCTCCGCATGCAACCAGCCTAGCACAAACCATGCTTTAGGCTTTCGTTTCACATAAGGCTGATATAGGCTTTCTGCAACATGCAGGTCATTATATTGACCCAGGCTTTCCTGTAGCGGTTTTAACGCTTTGAGATAATTTTTCACCTGTTTGGCTGGAAACAGGTTTTGCAGAAATTCGATGTTATAGCGTAAACGCTTGACCCGTTTACGGGTACGATGCTGATCTTCAATTGCCAGCTCACAAAACTGTTCAGCATCGGCACAGATCTGCTGATGTAATTTGCCTAGACGCTTATACAGCATACGAATATCTGTAGTGACCTGTTTAGGTTCAGCCTCACTATAACGGAGTAAGTCCAGTATCAGATAATTGGTTTCTGGTTCCCGGAACACCTGTTCTACATCGACATTTTCTTCTGTTGCCGGTGGTAAGCTCAGAATCGGTGATCCGGCAGCTTCAAGTTGTGGCAATAAGCTTTCTGCCAAGGCATCGCGATCACGTGCTGTACCGAGTTGCTGAAAAAGCTCAGTCAGTTGTTCCACCCAAATTGGAGGAATTTCTAGCTCATCGACATTAAAAAAGCGTAAGGCACTGCGCAGACGACGGATAGCGACCCGAGCTTGATGAATATGTTCACTGTCATAATGTTCAGTAGACAGCGCCGTCGCATTAGGAAGTAGGTGCTGCAAGGTATTTCTAATAATTTTCTGCAACATGCCATGTAGGTTATCATCCTTGCTTAATACCAGCGGCAGTTGATGTTGAGCAGGTGTAATGCTGCTGCCTTCAAGCAAAGCATAGCCACGATCTGACTTGCTACGGCTGTCTAGCCATAAGTCATAACGTTGGATCCAGGGTTGTACAAATTCGATCAGTTCACTCAGCTGTCCCTGTTTGAGTTCAAATTCCAGCTCATAAATGGCAATAAATTCTGTACCATGCCGGATTTCACCTTGATCAAAAGCAATTTCAATCACACTGTTTTTATAGTTTTCTACATGAATAGAACGTTGCACTTCAGTTTCAAATTGCAGATGTAAAGGAATTTTTAGTGACCCTAATGCTTCTTTGAGCAGTTCACTGACTTCAGGATAATTTTTATAGTGTTTAAGGTCACATTGTTCAGGCTGTTCTTTTCCTAACTCAAATTCCACCTCCAGACGTTCAAAAGGCTGTTTCCCAGGAGCTTTAAGGGTCTGTAGCCAGATTTCATTTTCCAGGCGCTGCCGTAAAGCAATGCCATGCTCGCGCAGCTGTAACTCAGTCGTATCAAAATAACGAGCCCAGAGATGATTACGCACTAGCGTTAAACTGATGAAGTCTTGTTGCAGCTGTGCGTGCATGTGGGAGGGAACTTGAAATTTGAGTTCGATTTCTGCCATCGGGTGCTCCTCCTCGATACGGCATTTAATAGTTATAATAGTGAATATAGCCCAAAGCGTTTGGAAAAGGTAAGCTGCAAATGCAACAAAAAAGCACCTCTGCGACTGAAGTGCTCTAGGATGGATTTTCTACAACTGCAATAAAACTTGATAAAGCGACTTTATTTTAAAAACTTGCGGCTTATCAGAAACTGTTCTGTGGCCTCTAGCAGTTTTTGCGCATAAACTTCCTGCTTTGCAGTCAGCCAGCCCAAGACAAACCAGTCACTGGCTTCCAGCTCGGTCTGTTGAATATAGACTGCAGAAGAGGCCAGTGTCTGATATTCATTTGCTGCCTGCTGCGCATCATTTAATGCCTTACTGTATTTTTGCAGGTTTTTGACATCATAAATTGTGGTCAAAATCGGGAAGCTAAATTTTAATTCCTGAATGCGAATTGCTAGCTGATCCAGACTCTCAAAATTGGTAATATCAGTCTGACTCATTTGTTCCTGCAAAACTTTGTATTGTTGCTGCAAAGTAGTTTGCGCTGCAGATTTTAATTCCAGTGGCTTGGCTTCATCTGTACTTAAGCTGAAGATCAGTAATTCCAGATAGTGATGCACATTCTGGGTGGATTTCACCAGATTACCCAGCTTCTCTTTGGCATATAGAATATCTTTACTCAGGTTTTCTGCAGTAGTCGGATTCTGTAAAAAGGCGGCTAATGTGCTTTGCATATGCTGTAAATGCTGCAAGTGTTCAAACTGCTTCTTAAAAGCTTCCAACTGATGTGCCCATTTATCTGAAATGCCAGAATGCCAGTTTTTGAATAACAGAACACTCAGATACAAATGCTCTAGCGCTTGCTGAGCCTGATCGATATGATCCTGCTCTGCGACCTGCGCTGAAATTGCTGCGATATTAGGCAGTAAATGCTGCATCTGCTGGGCAATCAGACTACATAAAGCTTTGGCTGCACTGTCTTTTTTGCTGAGCTGGAATTCTTTAGCTGGTACTGCTGGGCTAACTTTTTGCTGTGTTGCAAGCAGGTTACCGATTTCTGCTTTGCTGCGCACATCGAGCCATAGCTGATATTTCTTAACCCATTCAAAGCTAAATGCCAGCAATTGTTCAACTGAACCACTTTTTAGTTCGAATTCGACTTCATGGACTTCCTGTTCGGCATCTAGAGTACGGATCGCACCGATATCGAGGGCAACTTCAATTCCAGTGCCTTCATATTCAATCACGCGCAGGGTACGGGTGATATCCGTTTCAAACTGTAGCTTGAGCTGGCTGATCTGATCACCCAGTGCGTTATTTAAAATTTGTTGCGCTTCTGGTGCAGTGGCATAAATATTTAGATCCAGTTCAGGTGCCCGTTCCAGTTCACCCAGGTCATGATTATGTTCAAAACGTTCAATATGGCTTTTACCGGCTGCTTTTAAGGTTTGTACCCAACGAGTGCCTTCCAGACGCTGACGCAGGGCTACACCACTTTTTGAAAGCAGACGGTCTTCGGTGTCATAGTATTTGGCTTGCAGTTGAATCTGTTCGGACTTCTTCGGATCAAGTGCCTTTAACAGCGCAGTGCGGCGTGCTGCTGGAATCTGAAATTTAAGTTCAACTTCAACCATGATAAATATCCTGTTTGTACTGTCTATAAAGGTGATAGACAGAGCTGATGATGCTTTGTATATGCTGTGGATGTGAGCACATACACGCTGCAATCATGTTTTTAATTTTTAAGTCGAAGATTGTAACTAAAATCATTTTTTTAGTAAGACTTGACCAGGCTAAAAAAATCATGAACCTGTTTAAATTGATAGAATTTATTCATGCCTAAGCAGTTGAAAGCATGCTAGATTCAAGGAAAATTAAACATAGCTGAGAAAGCTCACTGCATGAAATCGCACTTTTAAATGTTTAAATAATGCGCTAATGTGAAATTAAAAATATCAGGATGATGCCATGAATGCACAAGTAGAACCTAAAGCGGATCTGATGCCAGCAGTTAGCCAGCCAATGCCGATCCGTGATTATCATGAATTTTATCGATTTTATCTGACTGAACACCGCAATATCATGAGTCGCCGTCTGCATGTAGCAGGAAGCAGTATTGGGCTGTATTTCTTTGGCAAGGCGATCATACAGCGTAAACCAAAATATTTTCTTTATGGACTGGCATCGGGTTATGCCTGTGCCTGGATCGGACATTTTATTTTTGAGAAAAACAAGCCCGCTAGCTTTAAGCAGCCACTATATAGTTTTGTCTCGGATTGGCGTATGTTTGCTGATGTATTGCGTGGCAATATCAGCCTGATTAGTCGTGATCAGGACAAGATTCCAAGTTAGAACTGATTAAAAAATAAAAAAATGTATTGATGGGTCATCAAAATTACAGGAAAACGCTTGCAAGCTTAGAGTTAATGTTCTAATAATTAAGGTGTTGTCTAAAGGTGATATTTTACCAAAAGATATAGCGGCAAGAATTACACAGTTTTCCATGCCTGGAGTGACCTTCTCCGGGCTTTTTTTATGGCCAAAATCCGGCAAGGTAAAATTATTACCTGACATTCTGCAATGCTCCTACAAATTGGGTGCATAAAAATCAGGGTATCAAATGAGTGATTCATAACTGATGATTATTTTTATGTGATTTATTTAAGTCAAATAGCAGATATAAATTATCCCTGAAATTATTAATTTTCCACATTAAATGAACTGGTTATTTTGATACTGCATTCCTTGTATTTATTTACTGAAAATATGTCGTTATATAAGTTTGCATGGTGTCATCATGCTCTTGGTTATGCCTATAATAGCTGATGTATTTTGAATGGCGGCAGTCATGCGCGGTTTATATTTAATTACCAATGATGATCCAATTGAACTTCTTCTTGCGAAACTTGAAGGTGCGATGGCAACTTATGAAGTTGCAGTACTTCAGTATCGTCGTAAAAAAGTGGCGAAAGAAAATCAGGCTTATGAAATCGAATATATGAAACAAATGTGTGAACAATATAAAGTTCCATTTGTGATTAATGATGATTTAGAAACTGCGGTAAAATATGGCGTAGGTGTGCATTTGGGGCAGGGTGATGGTTCCATTCGGGAAGCTGTTGAACGGTTACCTAAAAATGTTTTGATTGGTCGTAGTTGCAACAACTCACTTGAGCTTGCAGAACAAGCCATTGCAGATGGTGCAAATTATGTGGCATTTGGCGCGATCTATGCCACTGATAGCAAACCTGAAGCGGGCAATATTGGCTTGGAAACTTTAAAACTGGCCAAGCAAAAATTAAATGTACCCATCTGTGCAATTGGTGGCTTAACTGTTGAAAACTCGAAAGAGGTGATTGGGGCAGGTGCGGATCTTTGTGCGGTTATTAACGATGTTTTAGGTCGTTCAATGTCTACTGTCGGTCAACGTGTGTATGACTGGTCAGAACTATTTGCTGAACAAGCTTAATTTTTTATTTCTTATCTTATTTTTTTGAGTTGAGTGATTTTCATGAGTTTATCTCCAAAGCAAGAACAACTATTTAAACAAGCCAATAAACATATTCCAGGTGGCGTAAACTCACCTGTACGTGCTTTTAACGGCGTAGGCGGTACGCCACTCTTTATCGAGAAAGCACAAGGTGCTTATCTATACGATGTCGATGGTAAACGTTATGTGGACTATGTCGGTTCATGGGGCCCGATGATTTTGGGTCATGCGCATCCAGCTATTATTAAAGCTGTTCAGGATGCTGCGGTAGATGGCTTAAGCTTTGGTGCACCGACGGTTCATGAAACGACTTTGGCGGATATCATTTGCGATATCATGCCATCAATTGAACTGGTTCGTATGACCAACTCAGGTACTGAAGCAACAATGACTGCGATCCGTCTGGCACGTGGTTATACTGGCCGTGACAAGATCGTGAAGTTTGAAGGTTGTTACCACGGTCACTCGGATTCCTTACTGGTAAAAGCAGGTTCAGGGCTTTTGACCAAAGGCGAGGGCGAAGCGACTTCTGCGGGCGTACCAGCGGACTTTGCAAAACATACTTTAACACTTCCATACAATGACATCGCTACCTTAAAAGAATGCTTTGCCAAGTTCGGTTCTGAAATTGCGGGTGTGATTGTTGAACCTGTGGCAGGTAACATGAACCTGGTGAAACCGATTGACGGTTTCTTGCAAGCCATTCGTGATGTATGTGATGAGCATGGTTCAGTTTTCATTATTGATGAAGTGATGACAGGTTTCCGTGTGGGTCTTGGTGGCGCGCAAGCACATTATGGCGTAACTCCTGACTTAACCACTTTAGGTAAAATCATCGGTGCAGGTCTGCCAGTGGGTGCATTCGGAGGTAAACGTGAAGTGATGGAATGCATCGCACCGCTTGGTAAGGTGTATCAAGCAGGTACTTTGTCAGGTAACCCACTGGCAATGCGTGCTGGCATTGAGATGTTTAAACATCTGCGTCAAGAAGGTTTCTATGAGAAATTAA
The DNA here is from genome assembly GCF_000369585.1 of Acinetobacter sp. CIP 101934. Taxonomy (NCBI): domain Bacteria; kingdom Pseudomonadati; phylum Pseudomonadota; class Gammaproteobacteria; order Moraxellales; family Moraxellaceae; genus Acinetobacter; species Acinetobacter sp. CIP 101934. The sequence goes on from NZ_KB850094.1 coordinate 1,342,963, forward strand.
CTGCGCAACTTGAGAAACTGCTGGTTGGTTTACAAGCTGCTGCGGATGAAGCTGGTATTCCATTCAAGACCCAACAAGTCGGTGGTATGTTTGGTGTATACTTTACTGATCAAGAAGACATCACCAGCTTCGATTCAATGTTGAAATGCGATGTCGATGCTTTCCGTAAATTCTTCCATGGGATGCTCAATCGTGGCGTAAATCTGGCGCCATCAGCATTTGAAGCAGGCTTTATTTCGGCTGCACATTCTGATGAAGATATTGCCTATACCATTCAAGCAGCAAAAGAAACTTTTGCTGAGATGAAAGGGTAAATTTAAATCCTCCCTAACCCTCTCTTGGGCTTTATTTTATAAACAATTTATAAGCAATGCTTTTAATATTCGCTCAGGAGAGGGTATTCATCGTTGTAAATAAAGATCACACCTCTCCCTAACCCTCCCCTAAAAGGAGAGGGAAGCTTCAGTTAATTTGAGATCAAAATGCAAACCAAACATTATTTGACTTTAAGTGATGCAGAATTTTTATTAGATCAAGCCCATCAATATGCGATTCAGAATAGCTTTAATGTCAGCATTGCGGTGGTGGATGAAACGGGTAATTTACTTGCGATGAAGCGTATGGATGGTGCTTCACCTATGACGGCTAACTTATGTCTGGAAAAAGCCAAGTGTTCTGCCATGAGTCGCCGTCCATCCAAGCTATTTGAAGATATTATTAAAGGCGGCCAGATGGGTTTTCTGACAATGGATACCTTCTCGGGTATGTTGGAAGGTGGTGAGCCGATTCTGTATCAAGGGCAGTTAGTGGGTGCAATCGGTGTATCTGGTGTGAAGTCGTTTGAAGATGCGGAGATTGCTCAGGTAGCAATTGAGAAGTTTTTAGCACAGCTGAGTTAATTCAAAATAGAAATTGATTAATTCAATTCAATAAATTGTTCCAAAATGAAGCGTGAAATATCAAATAAAAGCCCAATCGGTAATGAGGGGGCTTTTCTATATAAAATAAAAATCGTATTTCATGTCACGTTTATTATATTTTCTCCAATTTTAGAAAAAGTTTAAATTTACCTTTCGAATATTTGGCCTATTTCTAGTCTAGTGTAACCACGTTCTTTAAAGATCAAAACAATAGCTTGTCTATAATCCTCAGAAGTAGAAGTTCTATATTTATTAATTAATTGCTGCTCAGAATTAAGCTGGAGGTCATTTTTTATCGTCAATACTTCTGTAGAGACTTTATTAAAAATCTTGAAATTCAACATACAGGCGCTCTTTATCATTATTGTAGCGGCCCGACTACAACACACACCTGCCTTAGCTTAGTTAGACACCCTTAGTGACAAGGATTACAAATTAAAAAAGAATCTGCAAGTTTTTCTAAAGATGGAGCATGAATAATTTACTAAATTTATGTCTATTTAATATAAGGGTATTATATGAAATTAGTTCAATAAATGTTTGTGCAATCAAAATTTTTTCAAATTGAGATTAGACAAAAATATCATGAATCCTCATGCCATTTTGTATTTATAAGAGTCTACTATGCTGTACCCAATGCCTAAAAAAATCCAGTTTGCACCTTCCCAAGCCAAATGGCAGCTGTCCTCAACACAATCTGTGCTAGTGCTGGTTGGGTTGCATAATTTAAGGATGCAGGCAGGGATTCAAGATAGCCCATTGATGCAAAATCTGATCCAAATCAGCAACAAAGCCAAAGCACTCGATATTCCCATTGTTGACCTGTACGGTGATGATCTGATTCAAGGTATGCAGCAACTCGGTGAATATGCCTCAACCCATCCACAGTTAATCTTTGCAGGCACAATCACCCCAGTGTTGAAACAAATCCTGCCACATTTACAAAGTGTGACTGAGCAAATTTGCGTGATTGATGATGCGATCCTATTGTCAAATCAAGAACAGCACATTCAGTGGATCGATAATATTTCTGCACAAGGCTTGCATCATATGAATAGTTATAGCTTGACCCGATTATAGAATCTGAGTGCGCCAGCAGAATATGTGTTGTCGAGCAAAGGTATTATGTTAGCAGTAGCAGAACAGCTGGATATGGATGTACTAGATATTGATCCACATGTAGATTTAAGACAATACGGACTGGACTCGATCGCTGTGGTAAGCCTGGTTGGTGTGTGGCGCGCTAATGGTGCAAATGTCGGTTATGAAGATGTTTATGAATATCCTTCACTAGAAGAACTGGTGAGTTTTGTTCTGCAATCAGCACGCAGATAAGCACGAATTGGGTAATTTTCTTAATATAATCGGAAATTTCATCGGCAATTACAGAAAACGACATTGTAATTCTGTGCCAAGCTTTCTATCATTGCCGCCTTGTTTTGCGCGATCAGCCAGGGATTGAACTTTGAGCAATTTTCTAACCGAACATCTGATTCATCGTGATGACGATTTTATGGTCATTCATAAACCAGCAGGTTTACTCACAGTACCCGGTAAAACAGAAGATTTGCAAGATTGCCTGATTAACAGATTAGTAGAATTAGAACCAAAAACACTGCTTATTCATCGTCTCGATCGGGACACTTCAGGAATTCTGGTCTTTGCCTTAAGCCGTGAAGGACAAAAATCTATTTCGCGCCAGTTTCAGGAACGCCAAACCGATAAAACCTATCAAGCTATTGTAGCCGGAACATTAGACGGTGAAGGTACTGTCGATATACCGGTGATCTATGATCCAAGCCGTCCACCATTACATGTTGCTGAACCAAATCATAATAAGCCCGCATTGACCCACTGGCAGGCAGTCGAGCATTTTGAAATTCAGGGACAGCCCGTTACTCGCGTCAAACTGACACCCATTACCGGCCGTTCACATCAGCTCCGTGTACACATGCAGTATCTCGGTCATCCAATTATTGGCGATACTTTATATGCTACAGTGCAACAGCAACAGTTGATGCCACGCCTGTGTCTGCATGCAGAACAGCTCAGTTTTATTCATCCTAAAAATGCAGAAAAAGTCGAGTTTTATTGCCCTGCACCATTCTAGGAAATACTTGTTTAATCGTCGTTATTGATGCCCACTTTTGGTGGGCTTTGTGTCAAAATATATTGCTTGAAGGTGTGAAATTTTGCTCAAATGATGTGTTATTTTTGAGCATAATCTTTACAGTCTTGTACTTAAGATAAAGGTGGAAAAATTGCAGCAGTTTGCTATTGGTCAACGTTGGTTATCAGATACTGAAACAGAACTCGGTCTGGGGGTTCTCATTGATGTTGATGAGCGATCGGTCAGCATTTTATTCCCGAAAAGCGACGAAACCCGTGTCTATGCACGTAGCAATGCGCCTTTGTCTCGTATCATTTTTAATGTAAATGATGAACTGCAAGACCAGGAAGGCAATACCTGGACGGTTGAATCTTTTGAAGATCGCAACGGCGTGGTGCGTTATCAGGTTGTACGTACTTTAAGTGATGGTACTGAAGAACGTAAAGCTCTGAATGAAACCCGTATTGGTGCAACCATTCAGTTGTCTAAGCCATTAGACCGTTTGTTGGCTAGCCAGATCGATTATAAAGAATGGTATGATCTACGCATTGAAGCCATGCTCATGCAAGCCAATATGCAAAGCAGCCCGTTACGTGGTCTGGTTGGCTCACGTGTAGGACTGATTCCGCATCAGCTGTATATCGCACACGAAGTCGGTAAACGTTTTGCACCACGTGTATTGCTGGCGGATGAAGTAGGTCTGGGTAAAACCATTGAAGCCGGTTTGATCATTCACCAACAGCTAAAAACCGGCCGTTCTGAACGTATTCTGATTCTGGTACCAGATTCACTGCAATATCAGTGGATGATTGAAATGCGCCGTCGTTTCAATCTGGAATTCTCACTATTTGATTTAACTCGTACTGCATCGATCAAAGAACACGATCCTGATCTGAACCCATTTCTGACTGAACAGCGCATTATTGCTTCTATTGACCTGATGATTGACCACGAAGACCTGCGTGAGCAGGCACTTGAAGCTGGTTTTGATCTGCTGGTTGTCGATGAAGCGCATCATTTGATGTGGAGTGAAGAAGAGGGTGGTAACGACCGTTACGATCTGGTTGAAGAACTATCTGAAAAAACATCAGGCGTATTATTGTTAACGGCAACACCTGAACAGCTGGGTGTGGAATCGCACTTTGCGCGTTTACGTTTGCTGGATCCACAACGTTTCAGTTCATTAGACCGTTTCCTGGATGAAGAAGCACAATATCAGCAGACTGCAAAAATTGCTGAAGTGCTAATGTCAGATATGCCACTTGAAGAAGGGCATCTGGCAGCACTTGAAGGTCTGCTTGGTCATCGTATTGAAGATAACCCTGAGCAACGTTTCCGTGCGATTCACGAACTGCTGGACCGCCATGGTACTGGCCGTATCCTGTTCCGTAATACCCGTGAAGCCATTCAGGGCTTCCCGGGGCGGGACTGCCAGCCAGCACCATTACCAGCACCTGAAAACTGGTCTAAAAATGGCAAGCTACGTGAACAAATGTGGCCCGAAGAATCACAGCTTGATGGTTCCTGGATGGAATCAGACCCACGAGTAATGTGGTTGATGGAAAAACTCCGCACTGATCTCAAACACAAAAAAGTGCTTTTGATTGCGCGTAGTGGTCCAGTAGTAGAAGCACTGGAAAATGTGCTACGTCTTCATGCTGGTATCCGTACTGCGATGTTCCATGAAGGCATGAGCCTGCTGGAACGTGACCAGGCAGCAGCTTATTTCGCTGAAGAGTCTTATGGCGCGCAGATTTTGCTGTGTTCAGAAATTGGTTCTGAAGGCCGTAACTTCCAGTTTGCTTCTGACTTGATCCTATTTGACTTGCCAGCAAATCCAGATGTGCTTGAGCAGCGTATCGGTCGTCTGGATCGTATCGGTCAGGAAAATCGTATCCAGATCCATGTACCTTATCTGGTCGGTACTGCACAAGAGCGTATGTTCCGCTGGTATAACGAAGCACTGAATATTTTCAGCAATATTTCGCCAACTGCGCAAACATTGCAAGAAAACTTCATTATTGAATTAAAAGACTGTTTACTTGCTGATAAAGGTCAGGCTTTTGAAGACCTGCTAGAAGAAGTGACTGTACAACGTCAGGCGCTGGAAGCAGAACTGCAAGAAGGCCGTGACCGCCTGCTGGAGTATAACTCTTGCCGTCCAATGGTGGCACAGGAAATCGTCACTGCGCTTGAAGACTATGACGATAATACGACTTTGCCAATGTTCATGAAGCGCTTTATGGCATCGACCAACATTGATTTTGATGAGCAAAGTAATGGTACTGTGATCATCAAGCCAACCGATCAAATGCAGGTGCAAGGTCTGACTCTGGATGAAGAGGGCATGACAGCAACCTTCTATCGTGATCAGGCACAAATCCGTGAAGATGCTCAATACTTGACGCTTGAACATCCATTCACTGAAAGTGTGATGGAAATGATCAATACGCAAGGTTTTGGTAGTACTAACGTTGCGGTGTTGAAGTCTGCTGCATTGCCACAAGGTTCAGTATTGCTTGAAGTCTGGTTTAAAGTGGATGTGGTGGCACCGAAAGCACTGAACTTGCCATCAAGCCTGCCACAGCAATTGGTTCGGGTATTGCTGAGCGAAAAAGGTCAGGATCTGTCGCAAAAAATTGCACCAGAAATCCTGAAGCCATACTTGCATCATCTGGATGGCAATAGCTGCCGTCAGGTCGTAAAAGCGCGTCGTGAAGTAATTGAAGCACGTTATCAACAGGCACTGGAACTGGCTCGTGCTGCTTTGCCGCAATTCAAGCAACAGGCGAAGGAAGTCTATGGCAGCAAATGGCAATATGAAATTGACCGTCTGACTTATCTGAAACAGTTCAACCCAAGCATCCGTGAAGATGAAATTTCTCGTCTGCAAAAACTGCAGAAAGAAGGTTTAAGCTTACTGGATGGTCTGTCTGTAACCCCAGAAGCGATTCAGGTGATGGTGGTGGTTAAACCATAACAATCATCTAAGAAAAGGCAGCCTTCGGGCCACTGCTGTCCCATAGTTTGCTTTAAATAAAAAAACCTGAGTCCTAACAGTTAAAATATGAGTGCAAACAAACACTTTAACGACCAGGATTCAGGTTTTGTCCCATCAGAATACCGTATTTCATGAGCTAATTAAACCTGTTGTGCGACAGGATTTTGAACAACTTGCTAAAGTACACCATGTTGGACAGAAATTTAGAGCGGCTTCCCGGTGGGATCAGTTTATTGCCATATTGATGTCTCAATTCTCTTGTAGGCAAAGTCTGAGAGATATTCAATCCAATTTGGAGTGCCAACAGGAAAAGCTAAGTCATCTCGGAGCAAAGTCTATTCCCCGAAGCACGCTGGCACGAATCAATGAGCAGCAGCCTGCTGCCTTGTATCAACAGCTATTTTACAAGTTGCTTAAATACTATGAACACTCAAAAGTAGCTCATAAATTTCGCTTTAAGAATCCCTTGTATTCCTTGGATGCCAGTCATATTGACCTGTCGCTTTCCTTATGTGAATGGGCCAAAGTTCACGACTCAAAAGCCAGCATGAAACTCAGTATAGGATTGAATCACAGCAATGATATTCCTGAGTTTGTTGCAGTTGAAAATGGCAAAGAAAATGACATGGTACAAGGCCGCAAATTCCAGTTTCCTGCTGGCAGCATTGTAGTTTTTGATAAAGGCTATGTCGATTACCAATGGTATGCAAATCTGACTGCTCAAAACATTGGATTTGTCACACGTTTTAGGCCTAAATCTGTGTATCAGGTGATCCAGCAACATCCAGTGCTTGAATCCAAAGGTATTCTAAAAGATGAAACCATTCAGCTGAATAGCGCACATGCCCTAAAAAGAAAAGCCCCAGTGTTAAGAAGAATTGAATATAGAGATCAGCAAAGTGGCAAGCACTTTAGCTTTCTCAGCAATAACTTTCATTTAGCCGCCTCCACCATTACGGCGATTTATAAAGATCGTTGGAAAGTTGAGCTGTTCTTTAAGGCGATTAAGCAGAATCTCAAATTAAAAGCGTTTTTAGGCCGCAGCAGGAACGCAATTCAGACACAAATCTGGATTGCGATGATCGCCTATTTATTGGTGAGTTTCGCTCAACATTTAGGAAAAACAGGTTGGACAGTTCAACGTTTACTCAGAATAATTCAAGTGAACTTGTTTGAAAGAAGAACTTTAAAAGCTTTATTTTCACCCGATAAAATATCCATAAAACAAGAGGAAGCTCATTTGAGCTTCCTCTTGTGAAAAATTGTGGGACAGCAATGGCCTTCGGGCTGTTTTTTTATGGCTATTTTTCTACAATAAATTTGGATGGCTATCATCAGGACTTATATGATTAAAACTATTTCATTTAGATAAGAATATTTGTTTGAAGATATAAGCTGTCAGTAAATGGTTGTTGTTAAAAATCATCTTCGGTTAAAATGGTAAAAAACCATAACAAGAAATCAAAATAATGTCTCAGGCGTTTATTACTCTAGGCTCGCAAACTTCACATGGTGGTGTAGTTGGTGAAGCGGAAAATTCTATATTAATTCACGGCATCGCTGTGCATTTACAAGGCATGAAGCATTACTGTCCCAAGTGCAATAGCGTGGTAACCGCCATTGCTAAAAATCAATCCATAACTGTTTTAGGGCGGGCTGTGATTGTCGCAGGTGACAAAGCCAGTTGTGGTGCCCAGTTTCTGGCAAATCAGCATCTGACAGTTTCGCAAAAATAATCCAGCTGCTTTTATCCTTCATTCGGTGACTTCAAGGTCATGCTTAGGAAGAATATGTGCTCATTTTTAGTCATCTTTAAGGTTAAGCTTGCAGACATCATGGATTGAAAAACTATATAACCGCATGAAGCCAGCCTTACATTTTACCCATGCCAATGGCATTCCATCAGCGACCTATCGGAAGTTCCTGAACGGTTTTCAGGATGAATATACGGTTAAAAGTATTCCTTTGATCGGCATGAATCCATATTATCCAATTACCACAGACTGGCGTTATTTGGTGGATGAGGTGATTGCCGATATTGAACAGCAATTTTCAGGAAAATCAGTGATTGGACTTGGACACTCTTTTGGTGGTTTAGTTACGATGATGGCGGCTTATAAAAAGCCAGCTTTATTTTCTAAGCTCATCATTATGGATCCGCCTTTTGTGATTGGGAAAAACAGTGCGTTATTTGAACTGGTAAAAAAGCTCAATTTAAAAAGTATTGATCGCTTTACTCCGGCAGGTATTACTTTAAAGCGTAAAGACCACTGGTCATCTCAGCTGGACGCGGTAGAGGCGCTGAGATCGAATCGTCTGTTTAAGCATTTTGATGAACAGTGTTTTCAGGACTATATCGACAGTGGAATTGTTGAAGATCAACAGCGCGGTGGTGTAACTTTAAAAATTCCAAAACAGGTTGAAGCAGAAATCTTTCGGACAGTTCCGGCCTGGTGGTGGCGTACCCCGCGTAAAGCACCGCAAGTTCCCATTCACCTCATCACTGCAGAACAGAGCCAGTTCTATCAACAGGGTCTACCGCAAGGCTTAAAGAAAATTTATCAAATTGATTATTCAGTCTTGCCAGGTGGACATATGTTTCCACTGGAACAGCCAAAACAGGTAGCTGAATATGTAAAAGCCAAACTGAAAACTTTGGGATAATATCGAATAAAAAGAGATAACCGGCATCTCTTTCTATTTAGCTTGCATTCATTAGGATTAACGGATTTAAGACTGATCGAGATGTCGAGCACCTTCCAAAATCATACGGATCATGATCATAGTCTGTTCGGCAATTTCCTGACGTTCATCAGCTGGCATATCTATCACTTTGGCACCCATGTTAAATACCAGCTGGGTAATCGCTTTGGCAGCGATATCCGGATAGAGCAGACGGCTTTTATTTAGTCTTTCCAGACGTACCAGGTCTTCCTGTAATTCCTGCTGAAAATACTGGAGTTGACGTTCTACCGCCTGTTTATATGATTGTGAACCAGTATAGCCTTCACGGAGTAACAAACTCAGGTTGCCTTCATCAGCATCTAACTGGGCAATAAATACTTCTACTGAACTACGAATAATACTGTTCTGTTTCGATGCCTTTAAACGCGATTCATTCAGAATCTTACGCAATACCAGACCGGCACGGTCAATCAGTTCAATTGCCAGTTCATCGATATCTTTAAAGTGACGATAAAAGCTGTTCGGTGCAATACCGGCTTCGCGTGCTACTTCACGCAGGCTTAAAGAGGCAATACTTTTTTGTGGGCCAATCAGATTTAAGGCTGCCTGAAACAGTTCTTCTTTGGTAATCGTCGCCTTACGCCCCACGCTGCGTACAATGATCGGTTCATCAATGTTCTTTGTTTTGAGTAGGGAAGCGTCACTGCTTATTTTCATTGAAGACTCGTCATGTATTGGATATGAGGCATTCCAGTATTATAGCGAAGCGCAGCAAACTTGTGAAATGAATAGAAACAATACAGGTGTATATACAAATATATATACATGTGTATAATAATTCAAAACCCAACAAGATTGCTATGAAGATGCAGGTACTCGCAAAACGTAAATCGCCGATCGATTTCTTTAAAGAAAGCGTGATTGATCAGCATGCGATTAATTTCTGGATGCAGAAATTTAACCCACTCTGGTCGTTGAACCAGCCATTGGGCAAGATTGTGCATAAAGAAAATGCTGCCCAGGATATGGTCAGCCTGAAAATTCAGGTCAATCGCTTGTTCAAATTTGGCGAAGCGGGCCAGCATCATCCAGTTTACGTTGTGGTAAATGGTATTCGTTACGAGCGTAGCTATAGTCTGACGCAGCTAGATCAGCAACATGTGTTACTGACCATCAAGAAAGTTGAAGATGGTAAGGTAAGTCATTGGGCGGCAAATATCGCTCAAGTTGGTGACATTATTGAATTCGGTTTGCCATTTGGTGATATGACTTTAGCTGTTGAAGCAACACCAATGCTGTTGTTGGCAGCGGGTAGTGGTATTACACCTATGCTGAGTTTGCTCGAAGCATTGAGCAAGACTGGCAAGCTGAGTCAACAGCCAGTACAGCTTCTGTACTGGGTAAAGCATTATCAAGATGTCGCATTCAAATCACGTTTTGAAGAATTTGCTGCGCAGTATCCAAACTTTAGCTTTAAAGTATTCGCGACTCAGGAACAACCGGCTGCGGAACGCTTGAATCAAAGTCATCTGACCGATCTTCAAAATATTGATCAGACAACAGTCTATGCTTGCGGTCCATCAGGTTTTGTCGCTCAGGCAGAAATACTGTTTGCTCATGCCAAAGTATTTAAGTCTGAAGCTTTCAGCATGAGTCTGGACGATAACACTGAAACAGGCTTTGTGAATGTCACACTGACGCAATCTAATAAAGTTGTTAGCATTCCAAAAGGTCAGTCTATTCTGGCGAGTCTGGAACAGCAAAATATTAAACCGAACCACGGCTGTCGTATGGGTATTTGTAATAAATGCGCTTGCAATAAAGTTGAAGGTTCTACCAAAAATTTAGTCAATGGCGCACAAAATAAAGAACCAGGAAATCTCCTGAAAATTTGTGTGAATTCAGCGCAGACTGACCTTGTCATCGACCTATAAGCGAGTTGATCACTATGAATATGCCAGTAAAATTTCAGTATTTTAAAAATCCGAAAAACCGTGAACTGACACAGACAGAATTGGACGAACTTGCGCGTGAACTTGATGCGATCAAGCAGGAAGTGCTAGATGACTTGGGCGAGAAAGACGCGAAATATATCCGTCGTGTCTATTCTGCAATTCGTTACTCTTCTATTGCGGGTCGTGCGTTATTGTTCGCAGGCTGGTTCCCTCCAGCATGGATTTTAGGTACAGGTCTGCTTGGTTTTGCCAAAATCATGGAAAATATGGAGTTGGGTCATAATGTCATGCACGGTCAGTACGACTGGATGAATGATCCTAAGATGAATGGCCAGACTTATGAATGGGACATTGTGGGTACTTCTGACAACTGGCGTCAAACCCATAACTTTAAGCATCATACCTATACCAATATTAAAGGTATGGATGATGATATCGGCTATGGTCTGGTTCGTCTGTTCCCTGAACAACGCTGGAAACCGGGTTATTTATTGCAACCGATTTACAGCATTCCATTCTGCCTGTTGTTCCAATGGGGCGTAGCGATTCAAAACCTGGAACTGGGTAAATATTTCAAGGGTCGTAAAACCAAGGAACAGACCAAAGAAGAATGGAAACCAATGCAGCGTAAAATTACCAAGCAGCTGTTTAAGGACTATATCTTCTTCCCATTAATTGCAGGTCCTGCTGCATTGCCGGTGTTTGCTGGTAATATGGTGGCAAATGGTATCCGTAACGTTTGGACATTTAGTATTATTTTCTGCGGTCACTTTACCAAGGATGTTGAAGTATTCCCGAAATCAGTACTGGAAAACGAAAGCCGTGGTCACTGGTATATGCGCCAGATTCGTGGTTCATCGAATCTGACAGGCTCTGAAGCATTTCATATTCTGACTGGTCACTTGAGCCATCAGATTGAGCATCATTTATACCCTGATGTACCTGCACGTCGTTATCGTCAAATGGCGCCAAAAGTTCAGGCGGTTTGTGAAAAATATGGTCTGAACTATAACAATGCCAGTCTGGTGAAACAGTACGGCAGCGTGATCAAGCGTATTGTGAAATATGCTTTTCCGTTTAAAAAATAAGTTTCTATAATTTAATAGACAACCACTTCAATTGAAGTGGTTTTTTTAATTCCTTTAATTATATTTTCAGTCTTGAACATGGCTAAGTAAAATCCGAATGAGATTGATATAGTTTCCTTTCTTTGCGGCTGAAATGACACGATCGATTTCTTCTTTTTTCCATTTATGCCGACGTGCAGCATAAATAAATTTTGATAGCAAAATAAAAGGATTTTCACCGTATTGGATATATAGATTTCTTATGTATTTGGGGGGATTAAATTAGACCTCTTTCATAAATCATTTTTTGCTCAGTTCCAAGTTGTAGATTCCAGCGATTAAATTGAATCTCAAACCAAGCCTTTTACCTCTATTTCGATAACGCTCAGCAAGGATTTTGAAGGTTTTCAGGCTGCCAAATACATGCTCAATTCCGATTCTTCTTTTATTGATTTCTTGATTATAGATTTTCAATTCAAGATCCAATTTACAATGTCTTTTGGCTTTTAATGGCAACAGGCTATTCGGATACAACACATAAATCCCCTGATAGCCTTTATCTGCAAGGATAAAAGCCCCAAAAGGAATCTGGTTTAAATTGCGTTTGAACAACTCGAAATCATGCACTGCACCGCGACTGGTACATAAACTCAGAATTTGCTGAGTTTTGTAGTGAATCATGGCCTGTACTTTAAAGGTATGGGTCTTTTTCTTGCCGCTATAGCTTTTCTTCTGTTTTTTTAGGCCTTTGGATTGGAATTTCCGTGGCATCCACGATCACAACATTCCAGTCGATGCCTTCGCCCTCGGGTAAATCTTTGGGTAAATTAAACAGATTGGACCGAATCAGGCAGTCTTCAACATGACGGACAATTCTTGAGGCTGTGGGCTCTGAAACCCCGTAACTCGTCGCAACGTGAAATAAGGTTCGGTATTCCCGCCAATAGCTCAGACAGAGCAGAACCTGATCCTCCAGGCTTAACTTGGGCGGTCTGCCTTTGGCAGAGACATGCTTCTGCAATTGCTCAACCATCAAATAGAAAGTTGACCATGAGATGCCTGTGTATCGCTTGAACTGAGGATCAGAAAGCTTGTTTGAATCGATGTATTTCATTCGCAGATTATGCACGAATGCCAAGAAATCCGGAGTGCAAATATTAACCAAAAAGAGGATCGTTTTTTGATTTATGAAAGAGATCTAATACTAATTTGAGAGTTTTTTATAGTATTTAGATTTTCTCTAATACAGGTAAATCATTGTCATAACCCACCATATAGCTATGCTGCGCTAAACTCAGCATTTGCTTATCTTCCTCACCATTCCCATAAGCATAAATCGTCTCGTAATCTACAAGATTGATTGCTTCTAAAATCCGTAATTTCTTTTGCAGACAGCTACAGTCGGGTGTTAGATATTTCCCTGTCAATTTTCCATTTTTGATTTCCACTTTGGAACAGAGCAGCTCAATACTTAGAGTATTAGCAATCATTTCCAGATATAGATCAATGGTTGCTGAAACCAGTATAACTTTATGTCCTAACTTTTGATGCATTTTCAGCTGCTCAAACAGGGCAGGGTCAAGATTCCCTAAAATCTTATTCGCGTATTGCAATGCTAAAGGGTAAATTATTTTTACATCAGCATCTTTAAACATGGCTAAATAAAGCTTTGGTCGCATGCGATGAGCAGGATAGAGTTTGAGATAATAAGCAGTAATCCACGGCAAAATTTTCAGACCACGCCAAATAATATGTCGTTTTTTCAGGACAGAAAAAATAAACCCTGTAAAGCTGTCATGTGGATACAGGGTGCCATCAAAGTCAAATAAGGCTAGAGCTTGAGGTTTTTGATTTTGCGCATGCATGTTTGGTAACGGCCATCTACACGGCTAGCAAACCAGTTGGTATTGTAATCACGACTCAATTTTGGTCCAGAAATCACCACTTCAGGCATGATGGCATAAAAAGGTTCTTTACCCGTTTGTTCCTGATATAGTTTCGCTACACCACGATAGGTCATGGTGTCTTCAAAATCCTTTTCCTTTTCCTTCTTCAGGTCAGAACGGATCTGACGCTCAGTAATAATGAAATTATGCTTGGCAAATACATTGATTAATTCACGTTCAGACTGACTTTTCTGAGAGCGGATACTGCCATCTTTGCTATATAGCAAGAGATCGCCATCCAGATCCAGTTCGGCTTCAGTCAGGTCATTGAGCATGCTCTGGAAGGCAGCATTACGACTGGAATACATGCCTGAATTATAGTCGGCAAAACGATAGATCGGTTTATCATAATCTGCCGGATACATCATCAGACGATGAATACCATAATACAGACCGCCATACTGACTATACAGATCGGTACGCAGTTCAGCGATATTGCCACCTTGACGCTTATGCTCCTTGGCATAGCTAATATGCACCTGCATCGAACCTAAAGTCGTAATCGGATTAAGCTTTTCGCCGATGTTTTGACCAAAGAGTTTGGCTGCACCCGTTAGGGCACTCACGTGATAATGTTTGGCCATATAGTCAAATATTTCACGATACAGTTCATCCAGTTCACGTTCAGTTTTAACCTTACGCATCTGGCTGAGATAGTTGTTATCCGGAGTGGGATGATTCTTCAGAACATCCTGGAAATATCCTGCAACTGTTCCACCGATACTTTCACCAAGTTTCTCGGTAAATTTTTCTTCCAGACGGCCTTGAACTTCTTTTACTGCTTTTTCGCCCAGACCAGCAACAGTTGGATTTGCGTGGAAATTAGATTCCTGATCCACCACTGCGACGATGGTACAGATATTCTGTTTAGTTTGGGGAATACCCAGTTGTTCGGTAATATCATAGATATCTTTAGCCCATGAATCACGATTGCTGACACGTGATGGAATCGCTTTAGGTATCTGGTCAGCTTCCATAGTTGGCTCATCAGAAGACCACCAGGAACCATTGCCACAGCCAGCAAGACTTAGGGATAAAGCAAGGACAGACCACGATTTAACAGTAAAAATTCGGTGAAGTGTGTTGTTCATGTTGTCTAAATCAGATTCCAGCAGATGAGCGATCAAGGCAGATGCAGTATACTATGCTCATCAACAAAGTGATGAATTTATATGTATATTGGTCCGTATCAACTATCAAATAATTTGATTGTTGCTCCCATGGCAGGCGTGACAGACCGTCCGTTCCGTACACTATGCAAATATTTTGGTGCAGGTCATGCTGTTAGTGAAATGATGACTTCAGACAAAACCCTGCGCATGAGTAAGAAAAGTTTGTACCGTGCTAATTTCGATGGCGAACTGGCGCCAATTTCTGCACAAATTGCCGGTTCAGATCCGCGTGATCTGGCAGAGGCGGCACGGTATCAGGTTGCGAACGGCGCACAAATTGTTGATATTAATATGGGTTGCCCAGCTAAAAAAGTCTGTAACAAGCTGGCTGGTTCGGCATTACTGCAAGATGAAGATCTGGTTGCACGTATTCTGGATGCCGTTGTTGCTGCAGTTGATGTCCCCGTGACTTTAAAAACCCGTCTGGGTTATTTAAATGGTCAGGAAAATATCATGCGTGTGGCCAAGCGGGCAGAAGAAGCCGGTATTGCGGCCTTGGCATTACATGGCCGTACCCGCGAAGATATGTATTTAAACACAGCGCGCTATTCACTGATTAAAGATGTGAAGGAGATATTGAATATTCCCGTGATTGCGAACGGAGATATCGACAGTCCAGAAAAGGCCAAATATGTACTGGATTATACCGGTGCCGATGCAGTGATGATTGGGCGTGCAGCACAGGGACGTCCATGGATTTTTCGTGAAATCGCACATTATTTAAAGACTGGAGAACAGCTCGCTGCACCAAGTATTGCCGAAGTTAAAGAGGTCTTACTGGGTCACTTGGCTGAACTGTATGAATTTTACGGTGAATATTCTGGCTGCCGAATTTCCCGTAAGCATATTGCCTGGTATACCAAAGGTCTGCGTTCCAGTAATGAGTTTCGTCAAAATATGTATAAGGTGGAAAGTACCGCAGATCAATATAAAGTGGTAGAAGACTATTTCAATAACCTGCTGGAGTATGGTCAGATCATGAGTGATGTGCAGGTCGAGCAGGTGAATCTTCTGGAAACAACCTGATTTTCCATATTACCTGAAATGAATTCCTTCTTAAGGTACTGTCGTTTAAACAGTACCTTTTTAATATCTGTATGCTGCAATACAGCAAGGTGTTTACATGATGGAAATACCTGTACAGAGTTAAGTACTAACTTCACTAAAACCGGACAGGACTTGGACAGTATTAACCTGAATTTTCTCTATGATAAAGGACATGTGCAAGATGAATTTCAATTTTGTCTAAATAAAATCAAGGGAGAATCAGAATGACAAATATTAATCGTCCAGTTTCAGAGATTAATCCAACTACTCAAACCGATCTGGTTGAGGACAATAACGCAATAAAACATGAAGAAGTTGTGAAAATGGATCCTTCAATCGCACAAGGTAGTGATCCTAATTTAAATCCAGCAGATACTACAAGACCCCTTGATCCAGATGACAAAGAGGCTGAAGCTGGAGATCAGGCATTGGCAACTGGTGCTGGAAGTGTAGGCGGAGCGGCCATTGGTGCAACACTCGGTATGGTGGGTGGACCAGGAGGCTCCTTGATTGGTGGAGTCGTTGGCGGAGTACTTGGCGGAATCGCAGGTAAGGATATTTCAACACCAGATCATCCAGACCATGGTATTGAGAATTCGAGTCTATTAGGTGACCATGACAAGTACTGGCGCGAAGAGTATCAGAGCAGACCTTATTATAGTGAAAGCCGCAATGTGCATGGTGATCTGGATTATGATCGGGATTATCGTGGTGCTTACCAACTCGGTTATGAAAACCGTGAACATTATAGTGGTAAAGAATTTAATGAAGCTGAACCTGACTTGCGAAGCAAATGGGAACAATTCAAAGGTGAGTCTCGTTTGACCTGGGAACAGGCTAAATATGCAGTCAAAGATGCATGGGATCGCACAACTCGCTAAATCACATCTTTAGATAAAACCTCTCTACTTCGGAGAGGTTTTATTATTTTTTTACAAATACAAACTTAACCGTTATTTGCTTTACAGCATTAGTCTGAATCCTTCAGATTAAGACTAGCTATTTTTAATACGTCTATTATATCCGAGAAATCTAACAGTCATCATTGAAAATAGGCAAGAGGATAATGTATTTAAAACGACTATTCATGAATAAATATAAAATTGGGAATTTCAAAAAATTATAATTACCTGGTTATAAAAACTATACTTATTTGATGTTTATTCATGCAATTTAGACATGCCTGTTACATCCGTAGTCTACAGGTACATAGCGTAGTATATATTCACTGAAACCGGACAGGACTTGGACAGTGTTAACCTGAATTTTCTCTATTATAAATAGATCAAAGACAAGATGAGATTTCTATCTTGGCTATAAAAGATCAAGGGAGATTTAGAATGACAAATACCAATCGACCAGTTTCAGATATTAATCCAGCTTCACATCGTGATTTGTCTCAAGAACGGACTGATGTATTAAGAGATGATGAAGCATTGAAAAGCAGCCCTACCACTTCAGGCAGTGCACGCCCAGATTTAAATTTACCAGATACCGAAAGCCATCGTGTTCCCGATATGAATGAAGCGGGTGATCATCCTGTGGCGACCAGTGCTGGAACCTTAGGTGGCGCTGCAGCAGGTGCGGCGATTGGAGCAGTCGGTGGTCCTGCAGGTGCAGTCGTCGGCGGCCTTGTTGGGGGAGTGGTAGGTGGCCTAGCTGGAAATGAAATGGCAGAATCAGCACGACCTACGCTAGATACACCAGAAGGTATTGCACTTTCAGGTTCAGAGAATTTACAGGACGATGATCACTACTGGCGTGAACAGCATCATCAGACGCCTTATTATAGTGAAAGCCGTAATGTCTATGGTGATTTGGACTATGATCGAGATTATCGTGGTGCATATCGCCTCGGTTATGAAAACCGTGAATATTACAATGGTAAAGAATTTAATGAAGCTGAACCTGATTTGCGTACCAAATGGGAACAGGTTAAAGGTGACTCCCGTCTCAATTGGGAAGAAGCCAAGTTTGCAGTGAAAGATGCATGGCATCGTGCGACTCGCTAACTTCTATTACTCATAAAAAAAACCTCTCAATATTGAGAGGTTTTTTTTATTTTAATGAGAAGAAAAACTGCTTATTCTCGATGTTTAATCTCCAGAACCAGCTGGTTAACCAGATCCGAAGCTTCCATTTCGCGTGTTTGTGCGGCGTTTGAGCCAGCCCAGAAAGCACCATAGCCATGATCGCCCTGTTGAACGGCTGCTGCATGTAATTGCTTGGCCAGGTCATAAGTATATGGATAGGCTGGTACATCTAGACGATCCGGGGTGTCGATATCAGTATGCCAGTGATTGATAATGCCACGCGCAGGACGACCAGAAATGCTTGCAGTCACTTGAGTCAATGGTTTAGACAGCAAGGCTTTACGATAGGCTTCATTGGCATTAGAGGTTTTGCACTGTACAAATGCCGTTCCCAGCTGAACGGCTTCAGCACCAAACTCCAGCATCTGTCGTGCCTGATAGCCGTCCATAATGCCCCCAGCGGCTACAATAGGCAAGGAGCAATACTGTTTAATCAGCTTGATTAAATTCGAAGTTTTGACTGAGGCATCAAATTTGGTGCTGAAAATTCCACGGTGCCCACCTGCTTCAATACCTTGAGCAATCACCACATCAATGCCAGCAGCCTCGATCGCACGTGCTTCAGCCAGATTGGTCGCAGAAACCATGGTGATAATTCCAGCCTCTTTAAGTGCTTGAACCTGATGCGAATGCGGAATACCAAAGTGAAAACTCACCGCTTTTGGACGTGTTTCCAGAACCAGATTCAGGAAATCATCATTGTCCCTAAAGCTTGGATAAATGCATTTCAAGGTTCTGGGTGGTTCTACACCAAACTGGGCGAATTTATCCTTGAACTGCTCGATCCAGGCTTGAGCGACAGTGTCATCTAAGTCTTCAGTTTTATGGCAGAAGAAATTGACCTGAAAAGGCTGATCGGTCAGCTCCTGAGTTTTAAGAATCTGTTCACGCGCAGACTGTACGCTACTGGCACCTAATCCTAATGAACCCAAAGCACACTGATTAGAGACTTCAGCGGCCAGCTCAGGTGTGGAGACACCGGCCATGGGTGCTAACAGAATTGGGTGTTTAATGCCTAATTTTTCCAATAAAGACATGGCTTTGCTCCTTGTTATCACCTTACTGTGCCTTCGCCTTGAAAATTAAGCAAATCATATTGGTTATTTTATTTTGAAATATTCGACTATAGTTACATAAGCTTTACATTTGCGACGACACTCATTGTCGCTGTACTGATCGATTGCATAGTAGATGAAATCCTGCAGTTTTATAATACTGTTTTAGTTAAATTTTCCTGAACTCATGTCTGATCGTATACGTGAAAAATTACAGATTCTCGCTGATGCTGCCAAATATGATGTGTCCTGTTCATCTAGCGGCAGTAATCGAAAGAATAAAGATAAAGGTCTAGGCAATACCGGCAACGGGATCTGTCATAGCTATACTGAAGATGGCCGTTGTGTTTCCTTACTGAAAATCCTGTTTTCCAATGTCTGTATTTATGACTGCTCGTATTGCGTTTCGCGCCGTTCCAATGATGTAAAACGGGCCGCTTTTACCGTGCAGGAAGTGGTTGATCTGACCATGAACTTCTATCGTCGTAATTATATTGAAGGGCTGTTCTTGAGTTCAGGTATCTTTAAGTCTGCCGATTACACCATGGAGCGTATGCTGCAGGTAGTCAAGAAACTGCGGCTGGAAGAAAACTTTAATGGTTATATTCATCTTAAGACCATTCCGGGAGCTTCGCAGGAAATTATTACTGAAGCAGGTCTATATGTGGACCGGATGAGTATCAATCTGGAAATGCCAACAGAAGATGGATTACGAAAATTTGCCCCAGAGAAAACTCATGCTGAAGTACAGAAAGATCTGGGCATTGTGCGTGATCGTCTGATTCAAATGAAAGACGAAAGTAAAATCATCAAGGCTGTACCCAAATTCGTACCGGCAGGCCAGACTACACAAATGGTGGTTGGGGCGCATAGTGAAACGGATCGTGATGTTATTCTGATGGCGGATCGGCATTACAAGGAATTCAAGCTAAAACGGGTATATTTCTCCGGTTATATCCCGATTAATGCTGAAGAAAAAGCACTACCGGCCGTGGGTTCAGCGCCACCATTATTACGTGAAAACCGGCTGTATCAATCTGACTGGTTAATGCGTTTTTATGGTTTTGATGCTGAAGAAATTGTCGATGATCAGCATCCGAATCTGGAACTGGATATTGATCCGAAGCTCAGCTGGGCATTACGTCATCCGGAAGCCTTTCCAGTCGATATTAACCGAGCCGAATATAAAATGATTCTGCGAGTACCGGGAATCGGAGTACGCTCAGCCAAAAAAATCGTTCAGGCGCGCCGTTTTGGTCAGATTCATATTGATCAGCTGAAACGTATGGGGGTAGCTTATAACCGTGCGCAGCATTTTATCCACTGCGCCGATACACCAAAATTTAAAAAAGAACAGCAATCACAACAGATTCGGCAGCAGATATTGCAGTCGGGTTATTCAAAATATCAGCAGCAACTTTCACCTCAACTGGGATTAGGGTTCTGATGGCCTGTTACTATTTTGATGGCACGATGACAGGACTATTGAGCTGTGTATTTCGTGCTTTTGAATTTCGTGAATTTGAGGTCAGAATTACTGCCAATCCACATGCACAAAATGGTCTGTTTGATGATTTTATTCATGTGGCGTCTAATGATGCGCATGGCCAGCGTGTCTGGCAAGGCTTAAAGCAGAAAGTCGGTTCAGGCAGCTTGAGGGCTTTTTACTATACCTTTTTGGCGGAGCAAGAACAGGCTTTTCAGGTCCTGTTTGACTTTGCGATATATGTTTTTCAGAGTCAGCGTCCAGTGGATCAAGACTATGGTCATGCTGCGGTATTGGGTATGTCACAATGGGCAAAACAGGTGGGACGCGAAAAGCACCGGATGGAAGCTTTTGTGCGTTTCAAAAAATGTCAGGATGGTTTGTTCTTAAGTTTGATCAAGCCAGATTTTAATGTGCTACCGATTATTAGCAAACACTTCAAGGAACGTTATCAGGATCAGACCTGGCTGATTTATGATGAACAGCGCAAATATGGTATCTACTATGATTTAAAAAATTTACATCAGGTAGAAATGAATGCAGTACAGATAGATCCACAAGTCCGGCTTGGACATAGTCAGTCTTTCAGCGTTGAACTGGATGATGAGGAATTACTCTATGACCAGCTTTGGAAAGACTATTTTCATAGTGTAAATATTCAGGCACGTAAGAATATGAAGCTGCATATTCAATATGTGCCTAAGCGCTATTGGCGATATATGAATGAAAAAGCACTTTGAAACACATGCTTTAGGATTTTCAGGCATAATCAGAGCGCTATTGTTTTTTGATTGAGTGATGTGTTTATGAAGGTATGGCTGAGTACATTGGCGCTAGGCTTGACGTTGACTGCATGTTCGCAAGAACCCGAAAAGGTTGAGGTCGACCCCGCTCAGTATCAGGTTAAAAATGCTCAGGAATTACAGCAACGCTTTGATACCCTCAATCAAAAACTGGCAACTGACTTTAGCCAGTTTAAGAAAGTCGAAAGCATTGCCTTTGCGCATCAGTTCCCCTTAGATGTAAATAACCTGAGAACCTTGAATCAGCATTTGGTCGCAAGCACAGCACTTAAGTCCAGTAAAATGGCCTATTGCGATATGATGAATGGCTATTTTGCCGAGATGTATCGACTGGGACATTACAATCTTAATTTAGTGAATGATATTCAGCTGCCAAATACAGAAAAAGAAGATCTTAAAGCGAATTTCTCAACGGCTGATCAGTTCTATACCTTTATTCTGGATCGATATACCAGCTATCGTCAGGTACAACAAACCATGAACTATGGTTGTAATCTAAAAGCGGCACTATAAATTTTTAAAATTATTCAGTGCATAAAGAAGCCCATCATCAGATGGGCTTCTTTATGCTGGAGTATTAACAGCCGGTCAGTTTTTCTGGCTGAGGTTTTTCGCCCGGGAAGAAAATCGGACGGAGTTTTACCCCAATACCATTCCCCACAAAGGCAAATACCAGCCATAACCAGCCATGTACACTGCCCGAAGCAATACCACTGAAATATGCGCCAATGTTACAACCATAAGCCAAACGTGCGCCGTAGCCGAGCATCAAGCCACCAATGACTGCTGCCAGTAATGAACGTTTTGGAATATTGAAATTCGGTGCAAATTTACCTGCCAGACTTGCAGCAAGCAGGGCGCCAAGCATGATGCCAAAGTTCATCATCGACGTGATGTCAAACCACAGTGATTCTGATAATGCTTTAGCATTGCCTGGTTGCTGCCAATATGCCCAAGAAGCAACATCTACACCTACGAAACTTGCCGATTTCGCTGCCCAAACGGCAAGGGCAGAAGTTACCCCCCATGGACGTCCAGCCAGTGCCAAAGTCGCAAAGTTAAGCAGGGTTAAAATGATACCGCCCCAGATCAATGGCCATGGACCACGAAGAAAGCGTTTCCAACCTTGATACTGGCTTTGTGGTTCAGCTTCCAGACTGCCATGGCGTTTCTTTTCGAGAAACACAGTCGCAGCGGCAATAACTGCAAATACTAGAAAGCTGAGTAACAGGGCAGGTACTACCCCGAAGCTTTTCACAATCGAAATGGGTGCCAGATGTGGCAGATTAAACCACCAGTCGAGATGAGACGTTGCAATCAGCGAACCTGCACAGAAGAAGAACAGAGTTACCAGCATACGCGCACTACCACCACCAACGGTATAGAGCGTACCTGATGCACAGCCGCCACCGAGCTGCATGCCAATACCGAAAATAAAGGCACCAATCATGACTGACATGGAAACGGGATTAACATTACCTTTGACAGGATTACCGAACAGCTCACCAGCACCAAGGGCGGGAAAGAAAAGCAATACTGCCAGAGCGAGCATAATCATTTGCGCGCGTAACCCACGACCGCGGCGTTCCTTGATAAACACACGCCAGCTAGAAGTGAAACCAAAAGAAGCATGGTACAGGGTCATGCCCAAGGCGCCACCGACCAGGAATAAAAGCGCCTGATTCAGCCCTACGATTTGATAGGCACCGACCGTACCTAAAGCAAGTAAAATAAATGATACCCAAACCGATATATTAGAGCGGTTTGAGGATGCAGCAATCACTGACATAGGAGAGATAAAATATCAAAAAATAAAGTGTGTCATTTTACAGGCCTGTTTTTTCAAAGCGAGTCCAAAACCTAGAATTTACATTCCAATATCTGATTCTTCATATCAATTTAGCTTATATGGTGTTAAGTCAGATTGATGTGAAAGAGCGAG
This sequence comes from Acinetobacter sp. CIP 101934, assembly GCF_000369585.1. NCBI lineage: Bacteria > Pseudomonadati > Pseudomonadota > Gammaproteobacteria > Moraxellales > Moraxellaceae > Acinetobacter > Acinetobacter sp. CIP 101934. The sequence continues at coordinate 1,366,245 of NZ_KB850094.1, forward strand.
ATATTCCAATAAAGGAACAACATGGCAGCGATAGCAAAAAAGGGAATATATTAACTGGCACTTAGCTTTAACGTCTTGGTAAAGTAAGCTGGTAATCGCGTCTAAAATTGCTAGTGAAAACATACCTACCATTATTGCGGCAGCTGAGATCAGTTGCTTAAGACTGAGCAAGATTTAAGACGTGGGAAATAATGTTCGTACAGAAAAGACAAGGGTAGCTGGTCTGCTAGTTTTTAATGATTTAGCGGTGGTATTGGCATGAACACTGATCTCATCCCAAGCACGGGCCAAGGCTCCAATGCATGATGATCCAGCTATATTGCAACCTCACGCCAGTTCTTGAGCTAAACCATGCATAATATAAATCCAGGTCAATTGGCTGAGTTCGGCTTCAGGCTTCTCTTTTCCAGGTATTAAATCTGAAAAGATAGATGAGAGAATAAAAAAGCCTGCAAAATGCAGGCTTTTTAAGGCACTGGAGCCTTGAAAAAGAATCAAGTAACCAGAATTAATTTTCAGCTTCTTGGCGTACTTTTGCTGCGCCTTCTTCAACTGAACCTGCAACAGAGGCGGTTGCATCTTTGGCTGCTTCTTTAGCACGTTGGGCTGCAGCTTCAGCACTTGCAGCTGCTCTATCTGTTGCTTCCGCTGTATTTGCTGCTGCATTATCCAGAGCTTGGTCGGTTTCAGCTGCAGCTTCGCGGCTCGCATCTTCCATATCATGACCTGCCTGTTCTGCAGCATTTTCCAGGTGCTCACCTGTAGTTGCGCCAGTTTCAGGTTGTTTTTCCTTGCTACAGCCTACAAGTGCCACAGTTGTCGCCAAACCTAAAGCAATAAGAAGTTTATTCATTGTGTTATATCCTTTTGTTGTCATAGATCACTGATATAAAAATATTATCGGAATCACGTGCTTCAGAATGCTACAAAATGTGGCGTTCGTGTAAATGTTGTCAACTATTTTATAAACTATTGAAAACAAAAAAGCCTGCTCTAAGGCAGGCTTTTTAAGCAAGAAAAATTACAGTCCAGCAGAAGCACGTAATGCTTCAACCTTATCTGTTTTTTCCCAGGTAAACGCAGTATCTGAACCTTCACGACCGAAGTGACCATAAGCTGCTGTTTGCTTATACATCGGCTGGATCAGGTTTAGCATACGGGTAATACCATATGGACGCAGATCGAAGTGCTCACGAACCAATTGAACGATCAACTCGTCAGATACTTTACCGGTATTAAAGGTATTGATTGAAATAGAAGTTGGCTCAGCCACACCAATTGCATAAGACACCTGAATTTCACATTTATCAGCAAGTCCAGCAGCAACGATATTTTTCGCTACATAACGACCTGCATAAGCAGCAGAACGGTCAACTTTCGATGGATCTTTACCAGAGAATGCACCACCACCATGACGCGCCATACCACCGTAAGTATCTACAATGATTTTTCGGCCAGTCAGACCACAGTCACCTACAGGACCACCGATTACGAACATACCGGTCGGGTTGATGTGGAATTTGGTTTCTGCATGGAACATTTCAGCTGGAATGATTTTCTTCACGATTTCTTCAATCACAGCTTCTTTCAGGTTCGCCTGTGAAATTTCAGGATCATGTTGAGTTGAAAGGACCACTGCATCTAAACGTACCGGCATGCCATTTTCATAAGCGAAAGTTACCTGGCTTTTCGCATCTGGGCGTAACCATGGTAATGAGCCATTACGACGTAGTTCAGCCTGCTTTTCCATTAGGCGGTGCGCATAAGAAATTGGCGCAGGCATTAATACGTCAGTTTCACGGCTGGCATAACCAAACATCAGGCCCTGGTCACCGGCACCTTGATCTTCTGGCTTTTGACGGTCTACACCCTGAGCAATTTCAGGAGATTGTTTACCGATCATGTTGATCACAGCACAGGTTGAACCATCAAAGCCAAGATCAGAATGATGATAACCAATGCCATTTACGGTTTGACGTACGATCGCTTCAAAGTCGACGTTTGCAGTTGTTGTGATTTCACCGGCAAGTACAACCGCACCCGTTTTTACAAGCGTTTCACAAGCAACCCGCGCATATGGGTCTTCTTTTAAGATTGCATCCAAAATGGCATCACTGATTTGGTCAGCCATTTTATCTGGATGGCCTTCGCTTACAGATTCCGAGGTAAATACAGCGTACTCGCGCATAAGTCCTATCACAGTTAAATTTAAAGACCCGATATGTTACATCGTGTTGCGTCGAAGGACTAGGTTTGAACGGTAAAATTGGCTGAAATTGTTTCAATTTAATTTGTTTTTATTTGAATACTGGTATTTGAAAAACTGATATACCGCTTATATCAGTGGCTTTTGCTTATGTTTTGCTCAAGAAAAATCTTGCAGCTTTTTTTGGTCATTTTTTGTAGCAGCAGAGCTAGGCTTCTTATACCTTAGATTAATTTTTCCAAAGAAGAAGCAATCTTATTGTTTGAAAATGCATTTTACTGTCGCAAACCACTCCATCAATCGTGATGATTTAAGCTAAGGTTAATGAGCTAAACGCTATTAATCTGATCGGCACATAATATATAGAAGGATTGCATCGAGACTTTGATCTAAAATTTATAAAATTTCATTGCATGTATAAGCCTACAGACTAGGCCTTATTTACTGAAAACGAAGAAGAGGGCAAAAGGTACAATACAGCAGCGAGCTTTAGTTTATTTTTAGTCCTGCCGATGAGGGAAATAATTTGAATCAATAAAAGCCATATATGTATATTTAAGTGGCTGACCTTTTCAAGAGAATAATAAAAATTTGATAGAAGGGAACTCGCTTGTAAAACATAAGAAAATTAGGGTTTTTATTGTGATGAAAATTGAGTATTAATCGGTGCCTGTACTTAAAAGTGTAGATTAAATGTACGTTGACCAATCTAAACAACAATAAAGTGATAAATATTGTAGGCTGGTCTTTACCCCTCGCTGTTTTTTTAAGACAATATGCAGCAGTTTTGAAAGTCTTTTCATCATTTTCTATTTCTGAATTATTTGGACACTGATTTATGACAACCCCGCTTAATGAACGTCGTGTTGCAAACGCAATTCGTGTATTGGCAATGGATGCTGTGCAAAAAGCAAACTCAGGACATCCAGGTGCTCCAATGGGGATGGCAGACATCGCTGATGTGGTTTGGCGCGAATTTTTAAGCCATAACCCGACTAACCCGAATTGGGCGAACCGCGACCGTTTTGTATTGTCGAACGGTCACGGCTCAATGCTGCAATATGCACTTCTTCATTTAACGGGCTATGATCTTTCAATCGAAGATTTGAAATCATTCCGTCAATTACATTCTAAAACTCCAGGTCATCCGGAATTGGGCTATGCACCTGGTATTGAAACCACTACTGGTCCATTAGGCCAGGGTATTGCCAATGCCGTAGGTTTTGCACTGGCTGAAAAAACGCTTGCTGCGCAATTCAACAAAGACGATATTCAAGTTGTTGATCACTTTACTTACTGCTTCCTGGGCGATGGCTGCTTGATGGAAGGTGTTTCTCATGAAGCATGTTCATTAGCGGGTACTTTGGGTCTAGGCAAGCTGATCGCTTACTATGATGACAACGGCATTTCGATTGATGGCGAAGTTGAAGGCTGGTTCTCTGACGATACAGAGCAACGTTTCAAATCTTATGGCTGGCAGGTCATCAAAGTTGATGGTCATGATGCGGATGCAATCCGTCAAGCGACTGTAGAAGCGAAAGCTGAAGCGAACAAACCAACCATCATCATGTGTAAAACAGTGATTGGTTTAGGTTCACCAAACAAACAGGGTAAAGAAGACTGTCATGGTGCGCCTTTAGGTAATGATGAAATCGTATTGACTCGTGAAGCGCTTGGCTGGTCAGACGAAGCATTTGTTATTCCTGCTGAAGTTTATGCAGCATGGGATGCCAAAGAAAAAGGTTCACAAGCTGAAGCAGCCTGGAATGAAACTTTTGCCGCTTATGCAGCAAAATACCCAACTGAAGCAGCTGAATTAAAACGCCGTATTTCTGGTGATCTTCCAGCTGACTTTGTTGCAAAAGCAGATGCTTACATTGCTGAAGTAAATGCAAAAGAAGAAACGATTGCGACACGTAAAGCAAGCCAAAATACGTTGCAAGCACTTGTACCTTCTTTGCCTGAAGTGCTTGGCGGTTCTGCTGACCTTGCAGGCTCTAACCTGACCCTTTGGAAAGGTGCGCAAGGCGTACAGGACAATCCTGCAGGTAACTACGTACACTATGGCGTACGTGAGTTTGGTATGACTGCAATTGCCAATGGTGTAGCACTACACGGTGGTTTCATTCCGTATGTAGCAACATTCCTGATGTTTATGGAATATGCACGTAATGCAGTGCGTATGTCTGCTCTAATGAAACAGCGCGTAATTCATGTTTATACGCATGACTCAATCGGTCTAGGTGAAGATGGTCCAACACACCAACCGGTTGAACAAATCGCATCTTTACGTGGTACACCGAACCTGAATACATGGCGCCCATGTGACACTGTTGAAGCCGCGATTTCCTGGAAATCAGCTTTAATGCGTTCAGAAGGCCCAACGGCATTAATCTTCTCTCGTCAAAACTTGCCATTCCAGACCCGTACTCAAGCACAAATCGAGAACGCTGCGAAAGGTGGTTATGTACTGGCTGAAGAAAAAGGCGAATTGAAAGCGATCATTATTGCAACGGGTTCAGAAGTATCTCTGGCAATGGAAGCGTATGCACAACTTGAAGGTGTACGTGTAGTCTCTATGCCATGCGCTGAAGAATTCATGAAGCAAGATGCTGCTTACCGTGAAGCAGTTCTCCCTGCAGCGATTCGTGCACGTGTAGCGGTAGAAGCTGCACATGTGGATTACTGGTGGAAATTTGTAGGTCTTGACGGTCGTGTGATTGGTATGACTACTTATGGTGAATCTGCACCTGCGAAAGATCTGTTCCAGTTCTTCGGTATTACCACTGAAGCAGTTGTAGCAGCTGTAAAAGAGATTACTGCTTAATCAACTGATTAAACAGTTTTTAAAGGACGCCCCAGTTTTGGGGCGTCTTTTGTTTTTTCACTTTTTAGTGTTGTTTTCATGTGGCAACTGCTAAAAAGTTCTCCCATAGTCGAAATGAAAGAGTGAGATAAACATGAGCTTGTATGAACAAATTAACGATGAAATTACTTTAATGGATGCAGGCGAACAGAAATGGATCGGGCAGGATCTGCCTCTTGAAGCAATGATGGCAGTTGAGCTGTTACTTCAGGATCTGGCGGCTGAAAAAATTATTAAAGTGCGTCGTAAGAACCATGAAAAACATTCTGGTTTAAAGCAGATTGACCGTATTCTGGTGGAAAAGCTTTAAAATTGAAGGCTTAAATAGCCTCACATGGGGCTATTTTTGTACCAAAATAATCATCTGTATGAGTCATAGATATATTTTAAAAAATTGGCGTGAGTAAAATAAAAACATATCTTATCTTAATCATCAAAATAGCCTAAGCTAATTGAATCTATTTGAAATAGAAGAATCGTATAAAAATGATGATACAAGACCAGATTCAAATTGAGCCTCTAGAACATATTACACAGCAGGAGTGGCTGCCATTATGGTTGGATTACCAGAATTTTTATCAGACTCAGCTCAGTGAAGAGGTAAATCAGCATACCTGGCAAAGGCTTACTGATCTTGCATTCGGCAATATGTATGGATTCGCAGCGATTCTGAATCAGCAGGTTATCGGCATTGTGCATGTCATTCAACATGACAGCTGCTGGACTTTAACGCCGTATGCCTATTTGCAAGATCTTTATACGCATATTGATTTTCGAGGGCGGGGTGTGGCACGAGCCTTGATTGAGAAAGTATATGTAGATGCTAAACAGCATGGATGTGATCGAGTGTATTGGTTAACTCATGAGAGCAATCGACAAGCACAGCAGCTTTATGATCAGGTTGCCAAGAAAACCGGTTTTATTCAATATAAGATGACTTAATATCGACAAAGTCATCATGCTTACAATTTTACCGTTCCATGCATGCAACAAATCGTTCTATCTTTAGCGGTGCAAATAATTCTAATTAAGCTAGATTAGAACCTATTCAAAACAGAGGGTTATGATATGAAATTCAAGACATTGGCTTTGGGCCTGACTTTGGCTTCAGTAGCAACATTTTCTATGGCGAAGCCGGTTGCGTATACCATTGATCCAGGCCATACCGCGACTGTATTTAGCTGGAGTCACTTTGGTTTTTCGACACCATCTGCGAACTTTAGTGATATTCAGGGCACGATTACGGTTGATAATGAAAAGCCTGCTAACTCATCAGTGAATGTAACTATTCCGGTATCGAGTATTAATACCAATGTTAAAGCACTGGATGAGCATATTCAAAAAGCAGAATTCTTTGATGTAGAGAAATATCCAAACATCACGTTTAAAAGTACCAAGGTTCAGGCTTTAGGTAAAAACAAATATAAAATCACCGGTGATTTGACTATAAAAGGTGTAACCAAGCCAGTTGTGCTGGATGCAGTATTAAATAAACAGGCTGTTCATCCAATGACAAAACTGCAAACAATTGGCTTCAATGCGACCACGTCATTTAACCGTTCAGCTTTCAATGTTGGCGCTTATGTGCCAAATGTCGGTGATAAAATTACTGTAAACATTACCACTGAAGCATCTGTACCCGCTGCGAAAAAATAAGAAAAGACAAATTTAAAAAGCACCCTGTAGGGTGCTTTTTTATGGATGAAAATTAAGCTTTGCTAGAAATTAGTAGATAGCTAATCTGAATGAATATTTTTTATCATCCACTTAATTTGAAGAATAAAAATTAGCTGGTTTGAATGTGCTTGAGAAATTCTTGAAGGATGGATACCGATACAGCTTCTAAAGCAGCAGCATATTGCTGATTGTCGGCACGTAAGGCTGCAATGTCGATATTCGCGTGACGCAGCTCACAGGTATGGCCAATCAGCCATTTCTCCAGACGCTCAGCTTCCACTTCAGCATGAAATTGCAGTGCCAGAATATTGCTGCCAATCCGGAAAGCCTGATTTGGATAGACCGCAGAACTTGCCAGAAGCTCAGCCTCTGTGGGCAGGTCGAACGTATCACCATGCCAGTGTAGTACTTCAATATTTTCCAGATTTTTTAGTGGATTATTCTCTACAGATGCAAGGCTAAGCTTGGACCAACCAATCTCTTTGCTATGACCTGCATACACTTTTGCTCCTAATGCATGCGCAATGAGCTGTGCACCTAAACAAATTCCTAAAGTCGGCAAATTCTGTTGTAAACGAACTTTCAGTAAGTCTATTTCCTGTTGTAAGAAAGGGTAGTCTTCAGTTTCATAAACGCCGATTGGACCGCCTAAAATCACCGTCAGACCTGTGTGCTCGAATGCCTGGGTCAGGTCATCGACCCCTGCTTCAAAATAACGTACCCGTAAGCCGAGCTGATAGAAAGTATCCTCCCACGCGCCGAGGTCTTCAAAGGCAAGATGCTGGATGGCATAGACCGTATCTGGAAATTCGTCAAAATTAAGCATGATGGTGACTGATCAAAGAAATGATTTAATTTAACGTGAATCATATGACTTGGAAAGCTGAATGCAGCTCAATGAGCTCTTCCATTTAGCAGTGGCTTGGTTGCAATTGCTTAAACTCTAAAGATACTCCGCTATTGTTCACTTCAGTTTGGGTATAACTTGGAACTTGATGACCGTATGCAATCCCATAGTTTTATATACTGATAACAACTCCATTAGGGGAGCCATGCTATGCAAAGTCTAAGCCTTTATATTGATCGTAAAAGATTAAGTCCCTATGCCATGTCGGTTTTTGTGGCCCTTAGAGAAAAACATGTCGATTTTAAAGAGATTAAAATCGATCTGGATAAGGATGAAAATAAATCAGATACCTATCTAAGAATCTGTAAAACTGGAAAAATTCCCTGCTTATCTGTGGATGGCTGGTCAATTTTTGAATCCATGGCAATCACTGAATTTCTGGATGAGCTTTTTCCAGCACCTGATTATCCGGCTCTTTATCCGGCAGATATTCGGGCGCGTGCTAAATGTCGGGCGGTTCAGGCATTGCTTAAATCTGATTTTAGTCTGATATGTCAAAATATGCCTTCCACGGGTATCTTTCAGCCATTACCGGAACCTTATGTTCCAGACCGGCATACTCAGGTAGAAATTGATCGGTTAACCAGAGTAAGTGAGGCTTTGATTGTTGATCAATGGTTAAGTTCACAATGGAGTATTGCAGATTTTGATTTAGCCTTCATGCTACATCGATTATTGAGTTTTAAAGTTCCTATTTCTGAAAGACTTTATAGCTATGTCATGCGGAATTTTCAGCGCGAATCTGTGCATGTCTGGTTTAAATTAAGAGAACTTGAACGAGGTACATGGGATCCATCACCATTTGATGTACCGTGAGTTGAGAAAGGCTTTCAGGGTTGATGGATTTAAGTCATGATTTAATTGTTTAAATAACTCCTGAATTGAGCAGAAATCAGGAGTTATTTATTCATGGGCATCTTCAGGATATTATTTTAATAAATCTAACAGGGCATCCGCCGTTGCTGCAGATGATGCTGGATTTTGTCCGGTAATCAGTAAACCATCCTGCTGCACATGAACTTGCCAATCATCAGCTTTGGAATAATGCCCACCATTTTCCTTCAGCATATCTTCGACCAAGAATGGAACAATATTCGTCAGGCCGACTCCCTCTTCTTCGGTATTGCTAAAACCAGTTACTGATTTACCTGACACAATTGAGTGGCCTTCACTATCTTTTACCTTTTTCAGTACTCCTGGCGCATGGCAGACCAGTGCGACAGGCTTATTGGATTGCAAGGTTTCTTCAATTAAATGGATTGAAGTGTAATCATTGGCTAAATCCCATAACGGACCATGCCCACCTGGATAGAATACGGCATCAAACTCATCTGCATTTACTTCGCTTAATTTATGGGTATTGGCTAAAGCACGCATGGCGGTTTCATCTGCTTCAAAACGTCTGGTTGCTTCAGTTTGGGCATCTTCAGCACTGCTTTTAGGATCAAGCGGCGGGTGACCACCTTGTGGGGAGACTAAAGTGATTTCGGCTCCTGCATCAATGAATCGATAATATGGGGCAGCCAGTTCCTCTAGCCAGAAACCGGTTTTTTCGCCTGTGTCACCAAGTTGATCATGGGAGGTCAGAACAATCAAAATTTTCATATGTTTACCTAAGATTATGTCAGATTTAAAATTTAATAAGTAAAATTATTGGATAGATGGATAGGAGAAAAATTGCCATCGTTAAACTGGAAACTTAAATTTAAAACAGCTTGGATTTGATATTTTGTGGCAATCCTTAAAGCAAATGTTTTAAACACCTACCTATATGAAATGTTTTAGAAAACATCATTACGCTTGATCAGAACTTTTCTTTTTCTTTCCCCCACCATCCTGTTTATTGACTGTAGACCAAGCAATACGTTCAGCCTCTTTTTCAGAACGTCCTTGTTCTTTCTCACTTTCTTCAATATGTTTAGCTTGCCGTTTCTGTTTTTCCGTATAGGCAGATTTATCACCTCTAGGCATAGTCTGATCCTCACATGCGGTCTAATATGGGAATGACTATAACAAGGACTTGATTTAGGCAAAGTAAGCTTCTGTCAGGATTTGTTTGAATTGTTTTATAGGTTATTAAATGACTGGAGCATTTATATCTAACTTATTTTTAGTTCTAAAGATGAAGTCAATTTTAAAATCTTAATTTTGAACAGGATAATGACCCTAGAGCCATTATCCTAAAGCTTTTGTTTAGCCATTAACAATGCTGCCACCATTTACGTGGATCACCTGACCCGAGATATAGCTGGCTTCTTCACTAGCCAGAAATAAATAGGCTGGAGCGACCTCACTGGGCTGTCCCATGCGGCCCATCGGTGTCTGTTTACCAAATTCTTTTAAGGTTTCTTCGTCAAAACTACTTGGAATAAGTGGGGTCCAGATCGGGCCGGGTGCAACCCCATTAACACGAATACCTGTCTTGTTTTTCAGCAAATTGGTCGAAAGACTACGGGTAAACGTGGTAATTGCACCCTTAGTGCTGGAGTAGTCGATCAGTTCATCATGTCCGTGATAGCTAGTAATACTAGTGGTATTAATAATACTGTCACCTGCCTGCATATGGGGGAGAACCGCCTGAGTTAAATGAAACATACTCAGAATATTGGTGTTAAAAGTTTTATATAGCTGTTCAGGAGAGATATCGGTAATACTTTTCTGCGGATATTGTACTCCTGCATTATTTACCAGAATATTAATTGTCTTGAATTCCTGAATAGTCTGTTTTACCAGATCTTGAATTTCTTCTGGTTGCTGCAAGTCACATTTGATCAGTAGACAGCGCTGTCCTTCTGCTTCAACCATTTTCTTTGTATCTTTTGCATCCTGATCTTCGTCCAGATAGCAAATCGCGATATCCGCTCCTTCACGGGCAAACAGGACAGATACCGAACGGCCAATCCCACTATCTCCACCGGTAATGAGAGCAACTTTGCCTTTTAATTTCTCGCTACCTTTATAGTGAGGTTTAATGATCTCTGGCTCTGGGTTCATTGCAGTCTGAACACCAGGCTGATGGTCTTGTGTTTCGGTTGAATTTGGGGTTTCAGGATAATTATTCATATATTTTCAGGTCCATTGTTTAGTGTAATGAGGCTTTGTTGCACAAAGCTGTTCTTAAAGACTCCTTCGGCAATATAATTTCCAAATGAAGAAGCCTACACACAAAATCTACCGCACAACCAATTGGCCCGCATATAACCGAGCTCTCATTAATCGTGGGAATATTGCCATTTGGTTCGATCCAAAAACACAATGGTATGCAGAACCTCAAGGCAAACAAGGTCGAAGTCAAACCTACTCCGACATAGCGATTCAATGCTGTTTGATGATCAAATCTCTATTTAGACTCACTTTACGCATGGTTACTGGTTTTGTTCAAAGCTTAATTAAACTTTGCGGATTAGATTGGACAGCACCAGACTTCACGACGCTTTGTAGAAGACAAAAGTATATTGATATTCAAATTAACTACCAGAAAAGTCGTGATGGGTTACACCTACTCGTCGACTCTACGGGTTTAAAATTTTTAGGTGAAGGCGAATGGAAGCGTAAGAAGCATCAGCCTGAATACCGTCGGCAATGGCGTAAACTGCATATTGGTATAGATGCTGAAACACTGCAAATACGTGCCGTTCAGCTTACGACAAATAATGTCAGTGATTCACAAGTACTTGGTGATTTACTCGATCAGATTCCTCAAGATGAGCATATTGACTCCGTTTATACCGATGGTGCTTATGACACAAAGCGGTGTCGCCAGTTGATCACAGATCGAAATGCCCATGCGATTATTCCACCCAGAAAAAATGCGAAGCCTTGGAAAGATACAAAAGTTCATTCGCTAGAGCGAAATGAATTACTTCGCACTGTTAAACGTTTAGGCAGGACACTATGGAAAAAATGGTCGGGCTACCATCAGCGAAGTCTGGTAGAAACCAAGATGCACTGCATCAAATTATTAGGCGATAAGCTCAGTGCTCGGAATTTTGATAGCCAAGTCAACGAGATTCATGCACGTGTGGCCATCTTAAATAAGTTTACGGAGCTCGGCCGACCTCACACCCAAGTTGTCACTTAAATTTAAACAACTTAGGAAAGCTCTATCTTTAAAATCTTTATGCAACAAAGGCATTTTAATATAGAAGAAAGCTCGTTAGTTTTTAGAAATGAGCAAGTAGAATTATTTTTATTTGATTTTAAAACAATCACTTATAACCCTATAGATAAGATTGAACCATTATTATATGGGCAGTCAGAAAGTTCATTTGTAAGTGTTTGGCCATTTGTTGGTTTAGCGCTTGGTGGAATTGGTCTAATTGCGGGTGCGGCAGGAGGTAGTGGGGGTGGCGGATCATCAGAAGCAGTAACAAAAGTGAAAAAGCCTCAGGATGTCATCATTGGTAATGGTGATTCATTTATCAATAAAGAAGAAGTTCAAGATGATAAGGTTGAAGTCACTATAGACTTACCTACAGGCTTAACAGATCAGGATAAAGTGATCGTAAATGGTGAAGAGCATGCACTTACACAAGAAGATGTTGAAGCAGGTAAAATTGTAGTTAATGTACCTTTAGAGGGAAAAACTGAAGGTAAATTTGATGTTACTGTAGAAATTAAAGATAAAGCAGGCAATGTTTCTGACAGTGTTACAGAGTCAGCGATTATAGATCTCACCCCGCCGATAGTAGATGATGTGATCCTTAAAATTGATAGAATTGCGCAAGATGGTGTAATTAATATTGAGGAATCAAACGACAAAGTTATTGTAATTGGTCAATTGACCTCGATACCTAAAGATAGCATCGCAACTAAGATTCAAGTTACGGTAGGTGAAGAGACTGTTGATGCCATTATTTTTGATTTTAAAAATGGTATTTGGTCGGCACAACTTCAAGGGGCATCATTTGGTAATGTAGCTGGTGAAGTTAATGCGACAGTAACCTTTAAGGATCAAGCGGGTAATACCTCCACCAAGAGTACAGCTTCAAATTATGAAGTAGACCTAAGTAAGCCTGA
>NZ_KB850094.1:1380436-1525316 GCF_000369585.1 Acinetobacter sp. CIP 101934
AACCCGGGTTCAGAGAAAGTCTTGGATAAAGCCAATGGTGGATTTGAATCTGATATCATCCCACCAGCGTTGGACGGCGTGATCTTCACAATCGAAACTGTTGCACAAGATGGCATTGTGAATATTGCAGAATCTCAAGATAAAGTTACGATTGTTGGTAAATTAACTTCAATTCCTGCTGATAGCATTGAAACGATAATTACTGTTACTGTTGGAACTGAAACAGTAAATGCGATTATTACCGATACCGTAACTGGCACGTGGACAGCGGAATTATCAGGTTCATCATTTGGAGATGTGGCGGGTGAGGTTGTTGCTGAAGTAACATTCAAAGATAAAGCGGGTAATGAATCGAATAAAACAGCAAATGCTCCATATGCTATAGATTTAGAAGCTCCTAAATATACGAATAGTTATATTAATGAGGATGGAAAGATCGTTCTAGAGTTTGATGAATTGCTTGATAACGATAATCCTCCTACATTCGACTCCTTTGTGATTATCAAAAATACGGATGAGGTTGTTGAGATTCAAGGGGTTGAAATCGTTGATCAGCAAGTTGTTATCACAACTGTGAAGCCGATTTATCAATCCGATAAAGTTCAGGTTTCTTATGTAGATAAAGACTTGAAAGATAAAAATGCGATTCAAGATGATGCTGGCAATGGTAGTTCAGAATTTAATACTGGTATTTTATCTAATGACTCGTTATTGAGTGGATTGGTGTCTGATTTTAATAATATTTCAGGTGTGCCAACATCTGTTAATCAAGACACTTTAGTTGCTACTGGTGTTGATATTCTTAACCTATTTAATGTAACCAATACTACACAAAATACGATAAAGGCAGGAACAGAATTTACATTTACAGCTGATGAATATGCAGGTAATCATTCAGTTCAAGTAAGTTTAGATACTAGTTCATTATTGTCTGTTGCAAAGGCATATGGTGTTGTTTTACAGCAAAAGAATAATGAAGGTGAGTGGGTTAATCTCATTTCTGCACCAATGGGTCAAAATGGTGTTGTTGCATCATTAGGAACTCAATATGCGTTAGGAGCGATTGATAACAATAGTGCTTCTGTCACATTTAGTGGTTTAGAGCCAGGTCAGTATCGTATCGCAACATATGCAGATCAAAGTGAACTGAAAAAATTGATCAGTGATATCGAGTTGGCTAATTTGGGTCAAGGTGGTTATTTATTAGGTAAAGATAATCAAGATGCCTTAATTAAAGAGTTGAAATCGATTTTAGGTCAAGATTCAATAGCAGGTGCAACACTCGTTGATTATCTAGAAGGTATTTTAAATGCAGTTAATCTTTTAACATTCCCTATATCCGCATTAGTCGATAAAGTTATTGGCTCCACATTACTTAACCCGTTGATGACTGCTTTAGATAAAGCCATTGATGTTGTTGTTGGTAACTTGGTTAATAATTTAGTCAGTGTTTTGCAAAAAACTACTGTAACAGTAAGTCCATCTACGACTTTCTATACAGCTGAAGGAAACGTTATTGATAATGATGCTTTAGATAATATTGAAGTTAAAAAAGTTGAGGTTACGACAGAAAAGTCATCATCAAATGAAGTGAGCGAACCTGTAATAACGGAAATTAATGGCTCTACAGTAATTAATGGTAAATACGGTAAATTGATGATTCAGCCGAATGGTGCATATAAATATACCGTTAGTCCACAATTTGCTAATGCAGACTTAGTAGAGACGTTTAAATATACTGTTGATAATGGTGCATCAGAAACTTTAATAATTAATATTTCTAAAGCGACTCAGGAGTTACTTGCTGTAGATAATAATGTTGATCTAAATCTAAATGTGGCTCCTTCTGAACATTTCATGACAAAGGCTGAGTTAGGTGAATACAGTAAAACTACAGTTAATGTTGCTTATATCGGTTTAGGTAGTGTGCTTGATCTTGGGGCTTTAACACCTAAAAATTCACTGCAGTTTAAAGTTGATCCGTTAACGGAACAGGTCATTACTTTTAACGGAAAATCTGGAGGTGTTCAGGTTCTCACTAATTACAATTTGTATGTTTATAAATTAAATGAAAAAACGAATAAATTGGAATTAGTCGAGTTAAAAGAGAACTGGTTTGGCGTAGCACTCTTAGGTGGTGCTTCTAAACAACCTGTTACGTATACGTTTGACGAAGGCCAATATTATGCAGTTTTAGAGCCTACAAGTGGTGTAAATGCACTATACGGCTATACACTTGAAGCAACACAGAATAAAGTGTTGAACTATGCTAATCCAATTTCTGTTTCAGGTATTGCTAAAGGTAACTTAATTAATGACATTGATTTACAAGCAAAAGGGCAGGATGTAGGGCCAAATATTGAGAGTTCATTTATTACGCAGGTAATAGATGCTAAAGGTGTTGTGGTATCAGTTAAAACTGATCAAATTACTGATGCAGTGACAGTTCAAGGTAAATATGGCCAGTTAACCATTTCAGCAGATGGTACTTATAGTTATGAAGCCTTTAACAGTAAAAACTTTAACTATGGTGATGTAGAAGAATTTACATATACGATTTATGACCCAATTTCTGGTCAATCTGATAATGCACAACTTAAAATTACTTTAGACTTCTCAAATACAGAGAATGGCTTATCGACAGTAGTTGCTTTGTTAGAGATTGAGCCGACGGTTAAAACTTTAGTTGAGAAGGTAGAACTTGAGGATGTTAATCTCAATACCATAACGAAAGGTAAGATTAATGCGACAGCATTTAGTGTGGCTGAAATATCATTAGGCGACGTTGTAGATGCGGGAATTATCTCTGCTGATAATAGTATTAATATAAGTGTCAAATCGGGAGAATTGGCGAATATTAAATTCCATGCAAGTGCTTATCAGGCTGTATCTGTAGCAAGCATATTTGACTTACAGGTTTATAAAAAACTTGATAATGGTCAGCTTGAATTGTTTTACACCAAGCCGAACTACGTCGTTCTTCCAGTAACATTGGTCATTCCTTTAGGTGGTATTCATATTGGAGATCCAATTAATCTTGATTTCCCTGAAGGCGAGTATGTGGCATTGTTAAATAGCACTGGTGGTATCGGTGCTATTGGTGGTACAACACTGGAAGTTAAAGAAATTTCGGTTGAAGACTACAATAATCCAGTAGTGTATAAAGGTGAGGTTTCAGGTAAGTTAGATATTCCAGTTGATGGAAAAATCTATACTTTAAATGGAAAAAAAGTCGAAAGTCTGGAATCGACTGTAGTGAAGGGCACATATGGAACATTAACGTACCATGCAGATGGTACTTATGAGTATTTCGTCGATGCTACTTATCAAATACCGCAGTTTGGCATGATCGATACATTTAGCTATTCGTATAAAGAAGCGAATGGTGAAGTTGTATCTTCAATCCTAAATGTCAAATTATCTACTGTTGATGCAAATCAAGATAAGCAATTTGATTCAGAAAAAAAGGAAATTGATATTGCTGCACCAATGGTGAATAAAGTCGAACAAGTCATTATTGATGAAAAGACAGGACTCCGTTTACCAATATGGGATGAAATTAAGGACAAGGAATCAAAAGTTATTGAGATTGTAAATACGCCATATATGACGACAGATTTAACATTCTCATTAAATGTTGATTTGGATATTAAAGGTCTTTACAAGACAGGTTTGCATTTTGAGCTATATAAAATTGTTAAAAATGCCCAAACTGGAGAGGTTACGTATTCTAAAGTAGGAGATACAATTTCACTTAAAGATGTGCAAAAAGATACGCTCTCACATACTTGGGAGAATTTAAAATCTGGTACTTATACAGTGAAATATTCCATCGATGGCCATAATGGTACAGGAATGGATTATGGTTTCAATTTCTCTCAAACATATAACTACCATGATTCATGGACCTCTACTGGCAAAGATGCCGATTATCTAGCTGGCCAGGTTATAGGTAATTTCCTTTCTAACGATAAATTCGCGCTTGGTCTAAAAGATCAAGCTATCGTGAAATTTGGAAATAAATATCTTTATTTAGGTTCTAATGAAGTTCAAGAAATCACAGTTTACGGTAGTTATGGTGATCTTGTAGTAAAATCAGATGGTAGTTACGTATTCACGCCAAACGGTCTTGGTGGTGGTAGAGAGTATTTCGACTATGAAATTATTTCTCCAACAGGCGAGTCTGATAAAGCAGCGATAGAATTTAGTGTTGCTAAAGTTATTCAAGGGAATGAATTTAATAATCTAGTTGAAAGTTCAGCTTCTAATGATATATATACTTTAAGCTCAGGCTCTGACACTGTAATTTTTGATGTTTTAGATTTGTCTCATAATAATGGTGGTAACGGCATAGATACTTGGACTGACTTCCACTTAACAACATCATTAACAGATGAAAATGCCGACAAAATCGATGTAAGTTCCTTGTTAGTAGGTTATGAGCAAGGTGATGATCTGAAAGAATTTGTCTCGATCGGAAAAACTGCAGATGGTAAAGCTATCGTTCAAATTGACCGTGATGGTAAGGCAGATGAGTTCCAAAAAACCGATCTATTGGTACTAGAGAATCAAACTGTTGCTACGCAGCAAGCTCAGCTGGATTTACTCAATCAATTAATCGCAAATCAACAACTTATTGGTTAATTCATCGATCAGGAGAAAGTGGAATCACTTTCTCCTGATGAACTGTCATTTACAAATATCGAGTCAAACATGAAAAAAGCATTATTGTCTGTATTAGTCCTTACAGCATCATTCACGCTAGCAAATGCAAATACGGAAACAAAAAAATCAGCAAATTTAGGTAATTTTCAAGGTCGATATGCTCTTGATTGTTCCGTGCAGAAAGCCCACAACTTATCATATGTGATCGGAGATAAAAGCATTTTGCGTTTAATTTCTGCGAAGAAAAAATCGGGTGTATTTGAGAAGAGATTTGTACGTCAGGGTAGAAAAGCAAGTGATGGTTCGCAGTATCAATTTACGGTTGCATACACAGGTTTTGATGTCGACTTTTATAAGAAAGGTGAACAAAACTGGATTAATGTATATAGTACGGGCATCGTAAATCACTTTGGTCCAAAAACTAAAGAAGCACTGATCCAATGCAAAAGTGAAACTCAGTCCTAAAATGTATTAAAACGACGAGTGAAAAAAGACCAGTTAGATACTGGTCTTTTTTTTAATTCTTAAATTCATTAATGAATTTGCTAATTTTATAAAAACATATCTTAAAACTTTATGAAAAATAATGCTTAGGTTAAGATGAGCCATCATTTGTAAAAGCATTCTAGAAGACCTATGCAACCATTTGTTCTATATAACTCAGAGCAACGTAAAAAAGTAGAATTTGTGCCTCGTAAAGAAGGTCAGATTGATCTGTATGTCTGTGGGATGACGGTCTATGACTACTGTCATATCGGACATGCACGTACCGTGGTTGCATTTGACTATATTATCCGTTTTCTGCGCAGTCAGGGCTGGAAAGTAAAATATGTCCGTAATATCACTGACATTGACGATAAGATTATTAAACGTGCTAATGAAAATGGGGAAAGCATTTCATCACTGACCAGCCGTTTTATTGATGCCATGAATGAAGACTTCGCCAAGTTAGGCTGTCTTGCACCGGATGAAGCACCAAAAGCCACTGATTACATCAAGCAAATGCAAAACATGATTGGGACGTTGGTGGAAAAAGGGACTGCATATCCGGCAAATAATGGTGATGTTTACTTCGAGGTTGAAAAATTCGCCAAATACGGCCGTCTCTCAGGCCGTAAACTGGAAGATATGCAGGCAGGCGCTTCTGAACGTGTAGACGTCGAAGTTGAGAAAAAACACCCATTTGACTTTGTACTTTGGAAACATGCCAAAGAAAATGAACCTTCTTGGGCTTCACCATGGGGCAATGGTCGTCCAGGATGGCATATTGAATGTTCTGCGATGTCAACCTGCTGCCTGGGCAATCATTTTGATATTCATGGTGGCGGTGCTGATTTAAGCTTCCCGCATCATGAAAACGAGATTGCACAATCTGAAGCAGCGACAGGTGAGCAGTATGTGAACTACTGGATGCATGCCGGCTTCATCAATGTTGATGGTGAAAAGATGTCGAAGTCTTTGGGTAACTTCTTTACCATCCGTGATGTGATTGAAAAATTCCATCCGGAAGTGGTGCGTTACTTTATTGTGTCTTCACACTACCGCAGCCCGGTGAACTATTCTGATGTGGCCTTAAAAGAAGCGAAAAATACGCTGATGCGTTTCTATCATTCTTTCAAAGCTTATCAGGCAGTATATGGCGAACAACTGGTTGAAACTCTGGATCAAAGCTTTGTTGAGCGTTTCAATACAGCCATGTGTGATGACTTTAATACACCAGAAGCCATTGCTGTATTGTTTGAACTGAATAAAGAGCTGAATCGTGCAGTAAAAGATCAGAATCAGGAACAGGCTGCTGTTTATTATTCTACTCTGCGCCATCTCACCAATATTCTGGGTCTGGTACAGCACAATGTCGACGAATTCTTAAAGTCTGATATTGGTCAGGAAGCTTTAGGCTTGTCTGAAGAGCAGATTGAAGATCTGATCCAGCAACGTAAAGATGCCAAAAAAGAGAAAAACTTTGCTCGTGCCGATGAAATCCGCCAGTCTTTATTAGACCAAGGGGTGGTGCTGGAAGATACCCGTCAAGGAACTGTATGGCGTCGTGCTGATTAATTCGACAGTTGAATCGATAGAGAGTTGACAGTTAGCAGAAACTCTCTATAATTCACTCCCATATTGCGGGAATAGCTCAGTTGGTAGAGCACAACCTTGCCAAGGTTGGGGTCGCGAGTTCGAGTCTCGTTTCCCGCTCCAAAATTCAAAAGACCCTGATCGGAAGATTGGGGTTTTTTATTGTCTGTGCAAAATAAAAAGGAAAATCAGAACTGATTTATATGATTAAATTTTGAATAATAAGGGGCTTTTAGTCAGGCAAGTTTCAAAACATTCAGTTTAAGTTTTATGAAAAGCCATACATTTTGAAACCTGTAATTTGCATAGATATGATAAAATTGCGAAAATTATTTTTGCTAGACTGAGTCAACTCTGTATAGAGTTAAGGTAAACCTACTTTGAACCCACCAAATATGCCAAATCAAATAGACTTCCAGAAAGTTGCACTTGAAACACTGCGTATCGAAGAACATGCATTACAGATTTTAGCTGCCCAAATCGATGAGCGTTTTAGTCAGGCATGTGAAATTATCCTGCAGTGTAAGGGGCGTCTGGTGATTACCGGGATGGGGAAATCCGGGCATATTGGCCGCAAAATGGCCGCGACTTTTGCCTCTACAGGTACGCCTTCATTTTTTATGCATCCAGGTGAGGCGGGACATGGAGATCTCGGCATGCTGGTGCCGGGTGATGTACTGATTGCCATTTCAAACTCAGGCAAGAGTGATGAAATCATGATGCTGATGCCTTTGATTAAGCGGTTGGAAATTCCTTTAATTACCATTAGTGGTGACGACAAAGGCCCTATGCCACAAAATGCTGATGTCGCTTTAACTTTGGGTAATCTGCAAGAGGCTTGTCCGCTTGGTCTGGCACCAACTTCAAGTACTACAGCAACTCTGGTGTTAGGTGATGCCTTGGCTGTAGCACTGCTGGATGCACGTGGTTTTACTGCTGATGATTTTGCCCTCTCACATCCAGCAGGTGCCTTGGGTAAACGCTTATTGCTGCATGTTAAACACCTGATGCATACTGGTGCAGAACTGCCGAAAGTGTCACCAGATACACCGATGAATCAAGTTTTATACGAAATTTCAAATAAACGCCTAGGTTTAACCACAATTGTCGATCAAAATGATGTTCTGCTGGGTATTTTCACGGATGGGGACTTGCGCCGATTGATTGATAAGCAGCAAGGTTTTGATGTCAATCTGCCGATTCAAGAAGTGATGATCAAAAATCCTCTGACGATTTCTCAGGAAGCACGTGCTGTAGTAGCGCTAGAACGTATGAATGAACGTAAAATTAATCAATTTGTAGTTGTTGATGATGCCAATAAAGTCATTGGTGTAATTAGTATGCATGACCTGATTCAGGCTGGGGTAAATTAATAGATGGCATCTTATGTATTATTAGAGCAGGCACGTCATATTGCAGCACTGGTGCTTGATGTAGATGGGATTCTAAGTGACGGTTTTGTCACGCTAACCAATACGGGTGATGAGATCAAGTCCTTTGATATTCGTGACGGTCTGGGTATGAAGCTGGTTCAGCAAGCTGGAATTAAAGTGATTATCATCACTGGACGTCAAAGTAATATTGTAGAAAAGCGTATGTCTGATTTAGGGGTAGACCTAGTCTATCAGGGGCGTGAAGACAAAGGCGTTGCCCTCAAAGAAGCTTGCGCTCAGTTGAATATCGATCCTGAAGATTGCCTGTATATGGGCGATGACTGGCCCGACCTGTCAGCTTTTGCCATTGCTGGCATGAAAGTGACAGTTCCAAATGGTCATGTCGAAGTACGTCGTCGTGCCGATCTGGTGACTCAGGCGATGGGTGGCCGTGGTGCGGTGCGTGAGATCTGTGACATGCTTTTAATGTCTAAAGGTGTTTACCAAGAATTACTTGAAAAGTTTACTCGTGCGCCATATTAATCAACTATACGTTCTGGATTAAGTACACCGCTTATGGATACTAAAGTTTTATACGTAACCGCGATTATTCTCGCAGCCATAAGTGGTGGTTATTATTATTTCAGTGGAAGTGGCAATAAGCTTCAGGTAGATGCTGCACGCAGTATGAAATCCACGGCTGAAAATATTAATTTGACGCAAACCGATGAAAAAGGTGAGCTGGCTGTTCGTGCTCAAGTCGATCGACTCGAGCAGGATATGCAGAAAAAAACCTCGAAGCTGGAAAATATGAATGCTTCTATGTACAAGGATGGCAAAGTAGATTCTACTTTTTATGCCAAACTTGTGAATGGCTATGAGGATAATACTAAAGTGATCCTTTCTCAGCAGGTGGTAGCAACCAAGATTCTGCAAGATGGTCAGCTTCAGTTCAAGACAGAAGAGTTAACAGGTTTCCCTAAAACACGAGAAATTGAAACGGATAAAGCTGTAGAAGTAACGACTCCACAAGCTGAGTTTATCAGTCAGGGCTTGAAGGCAAATCTAAATGACGGTCAATACGAATTTTTTAATATTCGAGGAAAGTATGAACCAAATTCTTAAACCTAAAATGACGACTACTTTCCTGAAGCGTACTGCGCTTGCTGCTGTGCTCGGGTTTACTTCACTCGCAGCGCTTGCAATTCCTTCAGACCGTCAGCAGCCTATTTCGCTGGTAGCTGACCGTGCAACTTTTAATGAGCGTACCGGTATCACGACTTATACCGGTAATGTCATTATTGAGCAAGGGACTATGAAACTTCAGGCAAACTCAATTGTGGCAAACCTGAACAGCAAGAAGCAAATCAGCACGATTACAGCAAATGGCAGTCCTGCACGTTTCCAGCAACAAATCGATGCTGCTAAAGGAATCGCGAAAGGTCAGGCACAGAAGATTGTCTACAATGCTGATACCGGTATTATTACCCTGACAGGTAATGCCTTCCTGGAACAGGATGGAGCCAG
Organism: Acinetobacter sp. CIP 101934; assembly: GCF_000369585.1. NCBI lineage: Bacteria > Pseudomonadati > Pseudomonadota > Gammaproteobacteria > Moraxellales > Moraxellaceae > Acinetobacter > Acinetobacter sp. CIP 101934. The sequence goes on from NZ_KB850094.1 coordinate 1,390,078, forward strand.
TATCCGTGGTAATACGCTTCGATATAGTATGAATAAGGGGGATATTGAAGCTGTTGGTACGCCAAATAAAACCGGTTCCTCTTCAGGTCGTGTACAGATTGTGATTCCACCATCCAGTTCTAAATCCTTCCCGGGAGCACGTGACTAATGGCTGAATCAAAGGTTCAAACCTTAACCATTAAACATCTGGCGAAAAACTATAGTAAACGTTGGGTGGTGAAGGATGTATCCTTCAGCATGGAAAGTGGTCAGATCGTTGGTTTACTTGGTCCGAATGGTGCAGGTAAGACCACCAGCTTCTATATGGTGGTTGGTCTGGTGCGTATGGATAAAGGTGAAATATATCTGGATGATCTGGATCTCTCAGATTTGGCTATGCATGAACGTGCCCGTAAAGGGATTGGTTATCTGCCGCAGGAAGCTTCTATTTTCCGGAAGTTGACCATTGCTGAAAATATCATGGCGATTCTTGAAACCCGTAAGGAATTGACCAAAGCCCAGCGTCAGCAGCGCCTGGCAGAATTGCTGGCAGACTTTAAGATTACCCATATCAAAGATTCTCTGGGCATGAGTGTCTCTGGTGGTGAGCGTCGTCGTGCGGAAATTGCCCGTGCGCTGGCAGCTGATCCAAAATTCATGTTACTTGATGAACCTTTTGCCGGGGTCGATCCGATTTCTGTCGGAGATATTAAAGACATTATCACAACCTTGAAAGATCGTGGTATTGGGGTATTAATTACTGATCATAATGTGCGTGAAACTTTGGCAATCTGTGAGCATGCGTATATTGTCAGTGAAGGTGCAGTGATTGCAGAAGGTACACCACAAGAAATCCTGAATAATGAAACTGTTAGAAAAGTGTATCTGGGTGATGACTTTACCGTGTAATTCGGCTTTATTACCTTAATCAAGCCCACACAGTCAACTTTAGCGTTGTTGTGTGGGATTTTTTCGTCGAAAATATTTTAGTATCATCAATTTTAAAATATTTTTGGTATATAGTTAGTTTAAAAACGACACCAATAATCATGCTATTGCAAGCAAAAAAAATTAATAAACTTCGGGGTAATTTACAGGGAAAAAAAAGGGTATTGATCGCCCTTTTACTGCCTTTGCAAATGTCTCAGGTTTATGCGGCAGATACGGAAAAGGGATATTTTCAGGGATTCAAACAAGGGGTCAGTAAACTGTTCTCCCCTGAACCTGTAAAATCCTCACATACGGTTGATCTGCGGGATTTGAGTAATTATCAGCTGGATACCTCACGTGTTCAGGAGTTGCCCCAAGTAGGCGGCTTTCAGAATGGTACTCGTTCCCAGAATAATATTCCAGCCATGGGAATTCCCAGACGAATTAATCTTAAGGAGGCTGTACTTACAGCAGTTCAGCGTCGTCCCGAGATTTCACAAAGTATATCTTCGCTGTCCTCTCAGGCTGCCAATATTGATGTGGCAAAGGCACAATACTATCCACAGATTTCGGGTGGATTTGGAACAGCAGATTTAACCAAGGGCGAACGCGGTCGTCAGGTAGTTTCCTTGAATGCGACCCAAATGCTATATGATTTTGGCAAGGTAAAATCCAGCGTAACCACTGAAGAAGCCAAGCTTGCCGAAGCGCAGGCACGGGTTCTAGTCAGCCTGGATCAGATTGCACTTGAAGTGGCAGATGCCATTGTCAATATCAAGCGCTATCAGGAAATCACCAAGATTGCCGAGCAGCAGAAACAAGGGATTGCACGAATTGCGGAAATTGCCAATCTGCGAGCCAAAGCCGGGATCAGCAGTCAGGCCGATCCGATTCAGGCCCAATCCAATCTGGAAGCTGCAGAGAATAACCTGATTGTGCAACAAACCCAGTTACGTCAGTATCAACAAAAACTGCGCACTTTACTCGGCTTTGATATATCCAATGTAGAGTGGGAAATTCCAGATAGTCTGATTCAACAGGCCGGACTTTACCAGGAGCCTGAATTTACCAGTATTCCGACGTTGATGTTGGCACATGCTGGCGTGGAAGTTGCACGTTCGCAAAAAGAGCAGGCCAAGCTAAATACTTATCCTACCATTAATATCAAAGGGAGTATGAGTCAGGCCATTAATGGTCGCAATCCGAATAATAATGAAGATGATGGCTTTTATAACTCTGTGATGATTGAAGCCACCAGTAATTTCTATCAAGGTGGGGCGACCAGATCACAGACCCGTGCAGCCAGTTTTGCTGAAGAAGCAGCACGTGCTCAGGTCAATACTGCCTATCTGGATGTAGTCGATCAGGTCCGCTTGATTCGAGAACAGATTGAAAATAAACAGCGACAAATGGACATTCTGGCACAGCGCCGTGCAACCACTGTGCGCACCAGAGAGCTGTATCAGGAACAATATAAACTCGGTACTCGAACCGTAGTCGATCTGCTTAATGCAGAGCAGGCAATTCACAGCGCAGCCCAAGAAATCGAAACTGCGCGTTACGATATTTATACCGCTATTGTTCAGTACATTCAGGTCACTGGTCGTACACGCGATCTTTATGACCTTAACCGTATTTCTATTCAGGGGTTTGAAGTACAGCCATGAGTAATACAATAAATTATCAGCCGTGGCTTCAGGCGATACTTAATATCGCCAAGCATTATCGCATCGAGCCATCTGAGGAAAGAATCCGCTTACAACTCGACTGGAACCAGCATCATGATGTTGATGAGCTGCTCAAAGTTGTCACGCGTCAAATCGGACTGAATGTACGTAAAAATAAATTTGATGCCAGTCTGCTCAGTCCATGGAAATTGCCAATATTGGTAGAATTTGAAAATGGCGAAGTGGGTGTCATCGAGCGCATTGATAATGAAGGCAATGCCAGTGTACAGCTCAGTGGCGATCAGGGATTGTCTCAGGTCTTTGACCTGGAACATCTGAAGCAGGGTGCTAAAAGCCTTTATATCCTGCGTCCTGAATCTTCAGTACCCGATGCCCGGGTCGATGAATATATCAAGCCTTTTGAAAAAAACTGGTTCTGGTCAATTGTCCTGAATGACTGGAAACGTTATATCGATGTGATGTTTGCTTCTTTAATCGCGAACATCCTCGCACTGGCGACCATTGTCTTTTCCATGAACGTGTATGACCGGGTCATTCCTTCACAGTCCATCCCGACCTTATGGGTACTGGCAGGCGGTGTATTGATTGCGGCAATCTTCGAATTTACCTTACGCGTCTCCCGGATCTATCTGTCTGATATTATCGGCAAGCGCGCTGATTTACGTATTTCTGACCAGGTTTTTGGTCATGCCTTACGCATTAAAAATAAAGAGCGTTCAAAATCTACCGGTACTTTTATTTCACAGATTCGTGAACTGGAAGGTGTTCGTGAATTGGTGACGTCTACTACGGTGACTGCAATTGCCGACCTGCCATTTTTCTTCCTGTTCTTGGGGATTTTCTGGCTCATTGGCGGAAACCTGTTCTGGGTGATGCTGTTAGTCGTACCCATAATGATTCTACCGGGGATTCTGGCACAGAAAAAACTGGGTGAGCTGGCACAAATGGGCATGCGTGAATCTGCAATCCGTAATGCATTGCTGGTGGAAGCAGTACAAGGAATTGAAGACATCAAGCTACTGCGTGCTGAATCGCGTTTCCAGAACCAGTGGAACCATATGAATGAAGTGTCTGCGGATGTCAGCATGCAGCAACGTAAAATCGTTGGTTTGATGACCGCCTGGACGCAAAAGATTCAAGGCCTGACATTTGCCATCGTCGTGTTAGTGGGCTGTTTTGCCGTTATGGAAGGTGAAATGACCACAGGTGCACTGGTTGCCTGTTCAATCCTGTCTTCGCGTATGCTTGCGCCAATTTCCCAAATTACCGGTGTGTTGGGGCGTTTACAGCAGGCGAAAGTCGCGAAAAACGGTTTGGATGAACTGATGAAAAAGCCGGTAGATCAGCCGGATTATTCACATCTGATTCACCGCCCATTACTCGAAGGTCAGTACGAGCTGAGCGGGGCAGTATTCAAATATGGTGAAGATGACCCTAAACCGACTCTAGTAATTCCCAAACTGGACATCAAGCCTGGTGAGAAGATTGCGATTTTGGGGCGTAATGGTGCCGGTAAATCAACCTTATTGCAGTTGTTATCCGGTATGCAAACGCCGTTACAGGGCAAGGTTAAACTTGATGGGATTGACCTGAACCTGATTGATCCGGCAGATGTGCGCCGTGATATGGGCCTACTGAATCAAAATTCACAGTTATTTTATGGCAGCATTCGTGAAAACCTGACGCTGGGTGCACCACTGGCAACTGACCAGCAAATCCTGGAAGCTTTGCAACTCACAGGTGCATTGGGCTTTGTTCAGGAAAAGAAAGAAGGCTTGGACCATATCATTCTGGAAGGTGGTGTGGGCTTCTCTGGGGGGCAGCGTCAAGCCTTGTTACTTTCTCGTTTACTGATTCGCCAACCACGAATTTTATTGCTGGATGAACCCACTGCTGCCATTGATGATGTTTCTGAGAAACAGCTGATTGATAATTTAAAAACTTATCTGATTGGCCGAACCATGGTGGTGGCTACACATCGTCGTGCGGTACTTGAACTGGTAGATCGTATTATTGTCGTAAATGACGGCAAGATTGTGATGGATGGTCCGCGGGACCAGATCCTGAACCAATCACAAGGTGGAGCGAAGCGTGTTACGGGAGCAAGCGCATGAGTGCACAACAGGAAATCAAGCGTTCAACCAAAGTCAGCTTTCAGGAACCACCTTTGCCAAAATCAAGTGTGATTATCTGGATCATTGGCATAGGCTTACTGATTCTGCTGACGTGGGCATGGCTGTTCAAGCTGGAAGAAGTTTCGACAGGCACCGGTAAAGTGATACCCTCTTCCAAGGAACAGGTTATTCAGTCTCTAGAAGGTGGTATCCTCACCAAACTGAACGTCAAAGAAGGTGAAATTGTCGAGCAGGGTCAGGTATTGGCACAGCTGGATCCCACCCGTTTTGAATCCAATGTAGGTGAATCGGCTTCTCTGTTAATTTCTTCGCGTGCAACCGCGGCACGCTTACGTGCTGAAGTCACCGGTGCGCCGTTGTCCTTCCCGCCAGAGGTTCTCACGGAGCCAAAACTGGTGGCAGAGGAAACTGCATTATATAAATCGCGTCGTGCTAATCTGGAACAATCTTTAGCAGGGTTACAGCAGGCATTGGTACTGGTACAGCAAGAACTGGCGATGACTGAACCATTAGTTGCAAAAGGTGCTGCAAGCGAAGTGGAAGTTCTGCGTTTAAAACGTGAAGCCAATGACCTGCAAAACCAGATGAATGATGTACGGAACCAGTATTTTGTGAAAGCGCGTGAAGAGCTTGCCAAAGCCAATACGGATGTAGAAACTCAGCAACAGGTGGTACGTGGTAAATCCGATACGCTGAACCGGACTATTTTCAAATCGCCAGTACGTGGCGTGGTGAAGGAAATTGATGTCATGACCTTGGGAGGCGTCATTCCACAAAACGGCAAGTTGATGACGATTGTACCGCTGGATGAAAAATTGCTGGTCGAAGCACGTATTTCACCACGTGATATTGCCTTTATCCGCCCGGATCAGGAAGCATTGGTTAAAATCACCGCTTATGATTATTCCATTTATGGCGGCCTGAAAGGTAAAGTCACTGTGATTTCCCCCGATACTCTACGTGATGAAGTCAAACAGGACCAATTTTACTATCGTGTGTATATCCGTACCGAAAATGACAAGCTGACCAATAAAGCCGGACAGGAATTTAATATCACCCCGGGCATGGTGGCCACCGTGGATATCCGTACGGGTGAAAAAACCGTACTGGATTATCTGGTTAAACCGTTTAACAAGGCCAAAGAAGCATTGCGCGAACGTTAATACATCATTGTAGTTGTACAAATTCAAGCCTCTATGTCTAGGGGCTTTTTTGTTTGTGCAGACAAACACGTTATACTGCAACACAGTGATGTTATTGTTTGAATCCAATGTCTTTTACTATTGCCAGCCTTGTCAGTTTTGAAGAAGAGATCAAGAAAAGCCGCTTTCAGGCCTTTGCCACGCCGGTGGAATCCGAACAGGATATAAAGGATTTTCTGGAAGCTTATCGTGATACCACCACGACGCATCAGTGCTGGGCATGGAAAATTGGACATAATGTGCGTTTTAATGATGATGGCGAGCCTTCTGGCACCGCAGGTCGACCGATTTTAGCGACCATTGAAGGCAATGAGCTGACCAATGTATTGGTGCTGGTGAATCGCTGGTATGGAGGAATCAAGCTAGGTACGGGTGGTTTGGTTCGTGCTTATGGGGGGTGTGCGGGGCAATGCCTAATCTTAGCTGAAAAGATTGAACTGATTGAAAAGAAGAAAGTGTCCTTTCGTTGTAATTTTAGTGAATGGGCTATTTTTCAGTATGAGCTGAATCAGCAACAGATTGACTATCAGGAAGATTATACCGCAGAAGGCGTCGAGGTTATTGCGCAAATGCAGAAACATCAGATTGAGCCATTTGCCTTGAAGATCCAGGATATCAGCCGCGGACGTGAAGCCTTAAAAATTATAGATGAGCCCCAAGATGACTGAGCAGCAGGACCCTCTACTGAAATACCGCGAGCAGCATAAGCATCGTCTTAATTATATGCCGTGGCTATACTGGTCACTCAAACCTAAAAACCGGGGCTGGGCAGAACAGTGGCAGCGCGAATATCAGGACTATCTGCGTGAAATGGAAACAGTCGAGATTGGTGAGAACTGCTTTATTTCACCACTGGCCCATATCTTCGCTGAACCGGGCCGAAAAATAGTGATTGGTGATCATAGCTTTATCGCAGCGGACTGTACCTTGCATGGGCCACTAGAAATTGGCAATGAAGTCGCGATTAATCACCACTGTATTCTGGATGGTGGACGGGTAGGAATTAAGTTGCATGATCAGGTACGTATGGCAGCATATTGTCACCTGTACGCTTTTGATCATGGGATGGAGCTGGAACAGCCCATTTATAAACAGCCGGTGCGTTCCAAAGGGATTGAAATTGGCCGTGATGTCTGGCTGGGTGCTCATGTCGGCATTAAAGACGGAGTGAAAATTGCGGATCAGGCCATTGTTGGTATGAACAGTATGGTCACCAAAGATGTGGATGAACGCATGATCGTTGCAGGTAATCCGGCCAAACTGATTCGCTACCGGGATTAATACATATTTAGAGTTTCAGACGATACAAGGATTGTTCTGGTAGTTTAAAAATGTATAAGCCACTAGAACGTCACATAAAAAATAACATAATTCAAATCCTGTGCTACAGAATTCGCTGCACATTTGCCGAAGGCTATGCTAACTTAAAAATATCTAAGAACTTTTATTATAATGAGAGAGGCTAAACATGAAACGTGTCATTGCCTGCATTGATTCTTCTCCATGCATTAATGCCCTCGCAGAAGCGGCTGCATGGATTGCCAAGCAGACTCATCGTGAGCTGGTGTTATTGCAAGTTTTGGATTATTACCCTGCAAGTTATCATTTGGGGGAAATTAGTGGTGTGATTGGTTTTGAAAGCAATGCCATGTTGCTGAAAGAACTTGCTGAACTTGAACAGAAACAGAGTGAATTAGCTTTAGACTATAGCAATAATCTGTTGCGACACATTTCTGACCAGATCAAAGAAAAACACAATATCAACACCATCCATATTCAGGAAAAAGGGGACTTCCTTGAACAAAGCTTTCAGTTACTCAGACCTGATGATATTGTCGTCATTGGACGTTTGGGTGAGCGCTCGGCTGAGAAAAACAAGCCAATGGGCACCAATGTGGAAAACTTTATCCGTGGTGCCAATTGTACGGTAATGACAGTGGGTGAAAACTTTAAACCGCCAACACGCTTTATCTTTGCCTATGAATATTCACCAACCTGTATCCAGATGATGAAACGTATTGCAGAAAGTGATTTACTGAAACTTCTACAGTGTCATTTGCTGTATGTCGGAGATCATGCTGAAATCCTGAATGAACCGTTAAATTATCTGAAAGAAGCCGGACTGGATGTTGTTCCTGAATACCGCTATGGTGATGTGGCAGAGAACATTCTGTCTTATCAGCAGGAGCAGGGAATTCAGCTGATTGTACTGGGTGCATTCAGTCACAGCAAAATCCACCAGTTCTTCCTGGGTAGTATCGCAACCACCATTTTCCGCAATTCCAAAGTACCGCTTCTGGTTGCCAAGTAAAGGAAAATATTGGAAAAAGCGTTATAAAGTTAAAATAACAATTCCACGAAATTAAAAAGCTTGAAGTTGGAAATTGTTACAGTTTGATTTAAAAATAATCAGAGTTATCCTCATATATTGTGGATAACTCTGTGGTTACATCTCATAAGTTATTGTTATATATTTAAAATACTTTATTGGGTGTTTTTTGCTCTCAGACTGTTATTTAACAATAGCCAGTGCAAAACCGTCATGACCTTTGCTGCCCACGGTCTGTAGAGCAGTACTGGAAAGTAGGCGCGGGTGATTCTGCATTGCTTCAAACATGCTGCGAATACCTTCAATACTTGGCTTATTATTGTCCAAATCAATAATTGCCCCAGCACGAATCACGTTGTCTAAAAAGATTACTGTACCTGAACGAGACAGTTTCAGGCTGAGCTCCAGATATTCAGGATAGCTCTGTTTATCCGCATCAATAAAGATAAAATCGAATGGTTCTGTATCTTCCGGTAGGGCTTTTAGGATATCTGCTGCACGGCCACATTTAAGTTCGACTGTCTGTTTGAGGTTGGCACGCTCGATATTTTCCTGACCCATTGCGGCATGCGTATCACGACCTTCAATGGTCAGGATATAACCATCTTCAGGCAGGGCACGTGCCAGCCACATGGTGCTATATGCAGCAAAAGTTCCGAGTTCAAGTACACGCTTGCAGCCATTCATCTGAATCAGCATCTGTAACAGCATGCCCTGATTGGCAGCTACCGCCAGATGATCAGGAAATCCATGCGCAGCTGTATTTTCAAGAGTCTGTTTCAGAATAGGATCATCTGGAATTAAATGTGAATCAATATAATTGTCGAGATCTGTCCACATTTGTTGCATAGCTTGAGCACCTTTGTTGCGATGCAGGCATTTTAAACCTTTCGCAGTGGAGCGCAATTTATTGTTTTATATTTGCTTTGAAAATGAACAATACAGAACGATTTACATATTCTGTATTGTAGTTGGAATGACTTAGTAATTACACATTGAAGATCTACGGCTTAAATCCGGGCCCCAGGTGCGGTAACCTTGGGTATCAATATGGATCTGACCTGAAGCATATAGACCTAAGCCCATATTCAGGCTTTGACCATGTTGTATCCAGAACTGGCAAAGTTTGAACTTGGTATTCTCAATATAGGCATAATCTTCTGGCTGCGGGAATTCCGGGCCAATACGGAAATCAATCGCAGAGTTATACAGGTGACGTGAAGAGTTAGCACCACCAGCACATTTATTGAGTGGCAGATCACGATAAACTGAGGTCACTTCGAAATCATTGAGGACATTGGCTGCAACCAGATATTTAAATACACGTAACGTTGGTAACTGATTGTTCCACAGCTCACGGCTCGGCACCATATACTGCGGTCCACCACAACGCGACCAGTCACGTGCAGTACGCATCAATTCAAAACTTGGAATGATATTACCTACTGAATTACGTTCTAAAAATACTTCATACTCGCGTACACGAGAGAGGTTATTTGCTACGGCTGCCCAGTTGGTATAGGCAAAAGGAATACTCTTAGGCAGCACCTTACGGTCAACCTTAACCTGTTCCTGAGGAATGTAAATCCGTTTTCCATCTGGCAAGGTCATTGGTTTCTTTGTCGCGGTGGTACAGCCCACCATGACAAAAGGGATCATGCTGAGACCCAATAATCCCTTGTAAAAATGCTTCATTATTAGAAATCAGGTATTTATAAAATAGCGCTATTTTAGTCCACTTTTGCGAAGAAATTCAGGATAAATTGCAATGAAATGTGTGCATCAGGTACAAAAAAAGATCAGACTATGCTGATCTTTTTTGGGGATTTGAAAATTACTTTTCAAGATATTGCAGTTTGTCTGCTTTACCGTTCCATTCTTCACGGTCAGCTGGCTGATCACCAATTTGGGTGATATTCGGCCATTTTTGAGACAGCTCAGCATTCAATTCGATGAATACTTCCTGACCCTCAGGTAACTCATCTTCAGAGAAAATTGCATTTGCAGGACATTCTGGTTCACATAACGCGCAGTCGATACATTCGTCCGGGTTAATTACAAGGAAGTTCGGACCTTCATAGAAACAATCTACAGGGCAAACTTCAACACAGTCTTGATATTTACATTTAATACAATTTTCAGTGACAACGAAGGTCATGGCGACAGCTACCTAAAAAATATGGTTCTAATAACTAATGTGTATTTTAGGCAAAAACTGCAGCAACTAACAATTCCTTTTATTGATATTTGTTATATATAGGGCTGTTATTTTTGCAAAAAAACCGATGCAGATATCAAATTCAGAGATTATAGCTCCCTTAAACAAAACCGCCTCATACTGGATGAGGCGGTTGAGGATTTTAGCCTGGTAGTTTCAGTAGATCTTTCAGTGCATAAAGCTGCTGTAAGGCTTCACGCGGACTGAGGCTGTCGACATCAATGTCTTCCAGCAGTTCAAGTGCAGCCGATGGTTTTTCCACCTCAATAATCCGCTCAACGACTGTTTCGACCTGTTCAATCGCAAACAGATCAGGTTGTGGACTTTGAGGCTTGGTATGGTGCTGCTTTTCCAGAATACGCAGTCGGTTTTGTGCTTCCCGGATTACGCTTGCTGGAATACCGGCAAGTTTGGCGACCTGTAGGCCATGACTCTGGCTGGCTGGACCTTGTTGCACTTTATGCAGCAAAATCAGGTTACCATTCACTTCACGGGCAGTCACATGATAGTTATCAATACCTGATTCGCTGGCCAGTTCAGTTAACTCAAAATAATGCGTAGCAAACAGACATAAACATTGAATACGTCGGGTGAGATCCAGTACGCATGCCCAAGCTAGAGACAGACCATCATAAGTGCTGGTACCACGACCCACTTCATCCATCAGCACGAGTGATTGACTAGTCGCATGATGCAGAATCTGCGAAGTTTCAGTCATTTCTACCATGAAGGTGGATTTACCTGTAGACAGGTCATCTGCCGAACCGATCCGGGTAAAAATGCGGTCAATTGGCCCCAAGGTTACAGCCTGCGCCGGAACATAACTACCACAATAGGCCAGCAGGGTAATCAGTGCAGTCTGACGCATAAAGGTAGATTTACCGCCCATGTTTGGACCAGTGATAATGGCCATCCGGTGCTGATAATCGAGTTGCGTATCATTCGGAGTGAAGGCAGTTTTGCTTAAAGCTTCCACAACAGGATGACGACCTGCCTGGATTTTCAAGCCAATTTCCGGACTATATTTCGGGCGTGACCAGTTGCGTAGGCGTGCCTGATGCGCAAAGTTACACAGTAGATCAATCTGTGCGATGGCGCTGCTCATCATTTGTAGGTTGCCAATGTCCTCACGCAATTCATCCAGCAGCATTTCAAAGAGCAATTTCTCACGCGCCAGTGCACGGGATTCGCTTGAGAGGACTTTATCTTCAAAGGCTTTCAGCTCTGGTGTGATGTAACGTTCAGCATTTTTTAAGGTCTGGCGACGAATATAATGTTCCGGTGCCTGTTCAGCCTGTGCTCGGGTCAATTCAATATAGTATCCACTAACACGGTTATAGCCGATTTTCAGGGTTGGAATACCACTCTGCTCACGTTCCTTGATTTCCAGATCAATCAGGAATTTCCCGGCATGATCGCGAATTTTGCGTAACTCATCCAGTTCTGCATCGAAGCCTTCGGCAATAACATTCCCATCACGTAACAGAACTGGTGGATTTTCCACAATGGCTGACATCAAACGTTCATGCAGACCATGGAAATCACCAAGCTCTTCATTCATTTGAATAAGTAATTTGGACTGCTGCTGGCTGACCATCGGTTGTAGTGCATGACGCAGGAACGGGATCTGAGCACAGGCCTGACGCAGCTGAACCAGATCCCGTGGACGTGCACTGCCCAATGCAATACGGCTTAATACACGTTCAATATCACTGATTTCTTTTAAGACCAGACGTACTGGCGATTCATGAAAGCCGTCTAATAATACCTGAGTAGCATCCAGACGTTCATCCAGAATGGCAGTATCGCGTAAAGGCTGCATCAGGGTGCGACTCAGCAGGCGGCCACCCATTGCTGTCTGACAATCATTGATTAACTGGAATAGCGAAGTACCATGTTCAAATAAGGGTTCAATCAGCTCTAAATTGCGACGAGTAACCGGATCTAGCGCAATAAAGTCTGAACTTTGTTCTAGCTGAATGCTACGAATATGCGGCAGTGCAGTTTTCTGGGTTTCTTTGGCATAGTGAATCAATGCAGCCGCTGCGGCTTTGGCGAGTGGCAGATGATCAATCCCAAAACCTGCCAGTGTACTCACAGCAAACTGGTCACATAAAGTCTTTTGGGCATTGTTCAGGTTAAAGTCGACATTTGGGCGTTTGCTGACCGGCACATCCAGTTGGCGTTTCAAATGTTCAACCAGATCCTGCTCTTGCAGATTTTCGTCCACGACAATTTCGCTTGGCATCAGACGTGCCAGCTCAATTGCCAGTTGGTTCAGGTCATAATCAATTTGTTGAACTTTGAAAATACCGGCACTTAAATCCAGTAAAGCGATACCAATTTTATTTTGCTGAATGCATAGCGCAACCAGATTAGAAGTTTGATGTGCACCCAGCAGGGCATCATCGGTTAATGTTCCTGGAGTAATAATCCGAACCACACCACGTTCAACCGGACCTTTACCTGTAACTTCACCGATCTGCTCGCAGATTACTACCGTTTCGCCTTTTTTTACCAGACGGGCCAAATATCCTTCTGCCGCATGGAAAGGCACACCTGCCATTGGAATCGGCTGACCATTGGCCTTGCCGCGATGGGTCAGGGTAATGCCAAGAATTTTGGCTGCTTTATGGGCATCTTCAAAGAACAGTTCGTAAAAATCACCCATACGATAGAACATCAATGAATGCGGATGCTGCATCTTCACAGACATATATTGCTGCATCATAGGTGTTAGGGTAGAAAGATCAGCCATGAGTTCTGAACTGGTCATTAAGAAGAAATCCTTTAAAAAATAATGGGCAGACTGGTTAAGGCTGATGAGCTGAAGGCAATATAGTCGCTATTCATTTACCAAAGCAGAAACCATCAAAACAGCCATGCAAAATGTGTATTGAGCTAAGTCTAGCAAAATTAATTTTTAGAAAGAAATGGATTCGATGACTTCTATCGAGTCTAATGAAAGATTGCCGGTTTTAAACACGAAAAATATGGCTCGGAGTCAGGTTTAAATCATATATACATTGTTTTTAGACTGACGAGGAGCGATCTTAAACCGATTACGACCCTCTGCTTTTGCAGCATATAGCGCCTCATCAGCTTGAGCAACAAAATCAGCAAGGCGATCATTTTCTTGAGGCTTGATACTGGCACAGCCAATACTCACTGTGACATGACCCGATACCTGACTGGCAGGATGAAACAGCTGCAAAGCATTGATGCGTTGGATCAGCTCCTGGGCAATTTTCTGTATTTCTACTTCATCGATATAAGGATAGACCAGTAAAAATTCTTCTCCACCATAACGTGCCGCCAGCTCCATACTGCGGGAAGAAATGCCTTGTAACTGTTGGGCTACCAATTGTAGACATGCATCACCGGCAATATGTCCAAAATGGTCGTTATAGTTTTTAAAGTAATCGATATCCACCATCATGATACTCAAAGGCGCTTGATGTCGTAGTGCGTGGCGCCATTGTGTGTCCAGATATTTTGTCAGATAACGTCGATTGGCCAGGCCAGTGAGCGCATCAAGTTGGGTCAGCCGTTCCAGTTCTTGTGCCTGTTGGGTCAGTTCCTCTTTATGCAGTTCGATAATACAATTTTGCAAATAGTTCTCATGATGCTGGCGGTCAATCGCATAGGCAATAATCATTCCAAGGAGGCTGCTAAACGTATAGGTACGATGTAAGAAGGTCCAGTCAATATCGTAGTTGAGAGAAACCGTGACCAGATAACCAATCAGTCCACCGCCCCAACCCGCAATGAGTGCTGAATAAAAGCGCATACCGACAAAGCTATAGTTAATGACGACTGCATACATCATGGCCACGTGCAGCAGGGCGTCACATTATCAATATCCTGGCCAATCACGGGAATAATCACAAAAGAAATCGCGACCGCACTGGTCGCACCTAACGTGGTATACAGGTCAAAGAAACGATTAAACGGCTTGCTAAACGACATTAACCAAACTGCGATGGTAATTACCCCAACCCAGGCATACAGAGAAAGCCAATGAATCAGTTTTTCATCGATTGAAATGGTCTGAAAAATCCCGTAACTGAGCACAAAATACAGAACCAGAATAATGCTGCCCCGAAAACGAAATTCATAAGCAGCTTCGTCACGGTATTGCTGGCGATAGATTGGCTCGAGTTCTTTTCTGAAATACACATAGTTCAGTCCATGTGCAATCAGCTCATTTACTTTTTCATGGCTAATCTGTTTAGAGCCAGCTAATTTCATAAAATACCATTACTAAGCAAATAAAGTCGTTTAACTACTGATACTGTAGATTGTATCGAATGGTGGCTTTGTTGCACAAAGCTGTTCTTAAGGACTCCTTCGGCAATATAATTTCCAAATGAAGAAGCCTACACACAAAATCTACCGCACAACCAATTGGCCCGCATATAACCGAGCTCTCATTAATCGTGGGAATATTGCCATTTGGTTCGATCCAAAAACACAATGGTATGCAGAACCTCAAGGCAAACAAGGTCGAAGTCAAACCTACTCCGACATAGCGATTCAATGCTGTTTGATGATCAAATCTCTATTTAGACTCACTTTACGCATGGTTACTGGTTTTGTTCAAAGCTTAATTAAACTTTGCGGATTAGATTGGACAGCACCAGACTTCACGACGCTTTGTAGAAGACAAAAGTATATTGATATTCAAATTAACTACCAGAAAAGTCGTGATGGGTTACACCTACTCGTCGACTCTACGGGTTTAAAATTTTTAGGTGAAGGCGAATGGAAGCGTAAGAAGCATCAGCCTGAATACCGTCGGCAATGGCGTAAACTGCATATTGGTATAGATGCTGAAACACTGCAAATACGTGCCGTTCAGCTTACGACAAATAATGTCAGTGATTCACAAGTACTTGGTGATTTACTCGATCAGATTCCTCAAGATGAGCATATTGACTCCGTTTATACCGATGGTGCTTATGACACAAAGCGGTGTCGCCAGTTGATCACAGATCGAAATGCCCATGCGATTATTCCACCCAGAAAAAATGCGAAGCCTTGGAAAGATACAAAAGTTCATTCGCTAGAGCGAAATGAATTACTTCGCACTGTTAAACGTTTAGGCAGGACACTATGGAAAAAATGGTCGGGCTACCATCAGCGAAGTCTGGTAGAAACCAAGATGCACTGCATCAAATTATTAGGCGATAAGCTCAGTGCTCGGAATTTTGATAGCCAAGTCAACGAGATTCATGCACGTGTGGCCATCTTAAATAAGTTTACGGAGCTCGGCCGACCTCACACCCAAGTTGTCACTTAAATTTAAACAACTTAGGAAAGCTCTATCTTTAAAATCTTTATGCAACAAAGCCTCGAATGGTTAAACTATTGATAGCACAGATAAAGTATCCTGCTCAAGAAATATCCTTTTATATATAAAAAAATTATATTTCATATATATCATAAAAAAGTAATTTGATTGCCTAACTATCTTTATCATCTCTTAGAAGTGCTTATCAATTTACATGCTCTTAAATTAAGTAACTTTAGATTTATAGCTATTTCGCAAGAGAGAAAATAAAAAACCGAAGTTTTAACTTCGGTTTTTTATACTTATTTCAGTACTTTTTGCGGCTGATATAAACCGAGTTCAGTCAGGTGCAACCTCAAGATACGACGTAACTCGAGTACAGCTTCAGGCGTTTCCTGAATCGAGTGGCCACCCTTAATGACTTTGCTAGATACAGCACCTTCCAAGTAAGCACTTTCGTATGAAACGATATCATCGCTCATGAGCTTGGTATCTTGCGTATCTACGGTATTGCCGATAATAGAATGAAATTTGATATTTTTAGAAGGCTGAATATCCTTAGTTAATGCAGTAAATTTCGAATTTTCACTCAGATCGCTTGGACCATTCTGAATCAGGTCATGTCCCAGTTCTTTGACAAAGTCCTTTAATCCGATTTCGCCTTGTAAGGTATCGGCAAAGGCACCCAAAAATGCGCCTGGTATGCGGATAATTTTACGGGCCAGTTTAGTATGCCAGCGATCGGCATATTCCGTCCCACGATGCGGTGTCGCTAAGAAAATGGCCCGGGTGAAATTCGGAATAGGTTGCATTTGCAGGCGTGCTTTAAAGAGCGGGTTATCCTTAAATTGTGCAATGCGGGTATTTTGTACCAGCTTGAATGCATCTTGAGTAATATCAGCCTGACTGACCATTAAACGGGCAATCACGCCTCCCATACTATGTCCGACCAGTACCGCATCTTTTTTGGCTGGTGCATTGTTCGCAACCCGGGCAAAGCCTTGCTGAACCAGGGCATTAATTTGAAAACGGCTTTCCAGAATCGGCATATTGGTAGAATAAAATACCTGCCAGACCTGGAAATTTTCCCTTAATACCGGATCACCCATAATGTCGTTGGTCAGACGAATCCAGGCTTCAGGACTACTGGCTAGGCCATGGATCAGGACAATCACTTTTTTCTTCGGATTGTAGGGTTCAAGCATATAAAGATGCGGCATGATCAGGTTGTCATCCCGGTCAATCAGCACCAGATAGGCAGCACGTCCTAAGTTATTTTCAGCCAGCCATAGGCCATAGGGTGCCGAGAAATTTGCAGCCAGCGCATATTGTTTACCTGCAACAGTTACTTTTTCATGTTTGTAAGGATCATGCAGTTTGAGCTGGAATTCCGGACCGTTAATAATCTGATCAATACTGGTCGCAGATTTAGGAACTGCGGTAATAGTAGTGGCCAGATAACGCGCCGAATGAATATTCGGATTGCTGCCTTCTGCATATTTGAAATTCAGTGGATCGACAATATATTTTTTATTTGGTGTGATACGTTTTTCTTCGGGAAGGACCACTACAAATTCCGAACCAAAACCGTCTCGACGGGTAATTGAACGTAGACCAGAGAAATTCATGTTATAGGTCGACATGAGCTTCTCAAAAGGCTGGTCTTTGATTTCAGGATAGTTTTCAAAATCTACTGTGTAAATGCTGTTGCCGACCTGAATCTTGCGGCTGCCTTCTTTGGCCTGATGACGCTCGGAATAAACATGGATCAAATGCGAGATCGCCAGGTTATAAAAGTCACGAATCTGTACCTGACGGTTGTCAAAGATACGATCTTGTGGAGCACGCTGGGTTTTGAACAGATAGGCATAGCTATAACGAATACTTTGGTCCAGCATCGCCAGCTGCTGATCTTGGCATTTCTGGATATTCTGTTTTTGTAGCTGCTTTTTTTCTTCAGATTGGGTCTTGGTCAGAACGCTGCTTTTGCATTCTGAACCTTTACCCAATTGCAGCGATTTGGCCAGATATAACTCACTGGCAGTAGACAGAAGCTGTTCGTCCAGAATCTGCGGGATCTCCTTGAGCGCCTCTACGCATTCCTGGGGTTGTTCAGTACAGATGCGTGCTTCACGCCCAGTCATGGACAGAACATTCAGGCTGGCTTCACTCAGTTTATCTCTGGTTAAAATGCTGTCACGTTCATTACTGATGGTGACATTGAAGGCTTGTTCTTTCACACTGACCACCTGACAGCCGGTCAGAACTGTGGTGAATAAGAGTGAACAGAGGACGAATGCTTTATTCATTTTATAGTGCATATGAAATCTGAATGCTCAGTTAAATATTGAAATAATGTTTTGTATTTTACTTATTTTTATCAGAAAAAAGACTGCCGAAGCAGTCTATTTTGTAACTCAGATCACGACCATTTTCACTTTAATTTTTGGGTGTCAGCACTTGCCATACATTCCAGCGACCTTGCTTTTCAATTTCCTGAATCAGCTGGTCTGCTACTTGTGCTTCTTGTGGGTATTTCACCTTGTAATTTTTCAGCACCTGAACTGCATTCTTTTTATTTTCCATGGCAATGTAGTTGTTTGCCGCAGATAAGTAGGCTTCCTGAACACCAGCTTTCATAGCTTTTTCCAGATATGGAATTGCTTCACGCTGACCGCCACCCTCAGACAGACCAAAACCGAACCAGAAGTTGGCTTCAGCATCATCCTGGTTCAATTTCAGAATACGCTGTGCATAAGCCAATGATTTAGTAGTATAGACTGAACCTAGGTCCAGGTTACGCGCCATAACGCTGGCTTTAAATGCACGCATTAAAATATCGAAAGAGGCATTATTGTTGGCAGCTAAAGTATCGAGTTCCTGAGTGACACGTTTCAGTTTCAGTTCAAAGCCTCTACGTTCCTGACGGTCGCTGAAACGTGGTGGATAGTGTCGTGCCTTACCTTCAACTAATTGCAAGAAATCATCAATCTCAGTGATATCAATTTCATTCGGCCCAGCTAAAGTCGCATAACGCATAGAACGCGTATTGCTGTTTACTGTTGGAATGATCAGACGATTCACATCAAGGGTAATTTTTTCTGATGGGTTATCAGCACGGTTCACCACCATTTTGGTGACAGGCGCAGCAGCAGCTTTCTGTAAGTGCACTTCAAATGGAGGTGGTTCGTTATAATTGAATGGATTTAATGCATAAAAGGGTGGGGTCAGTTCCGGCTCAGCGAACACCATTGCATTTTTAGGTGTGTCTTGCTTTGAAGATGGAGTTGAACATGCGGTCAATGCCAGCGCTGCGAAGCAGGCAAGTGCCAAAGGCTTAAATGTCATGGTATACATCCATTTATGTTATTTTGAAAAATTGTGAGATTGCATGTTCGTCAGTCTAAGAAAACTGTAACGAACATGCAAGTTACGGCGTGTTACCGTTTTTGATCAGGCCTTAGACTGAGAAGTCTGTGCTTCGCACTCACGGCGAGCTTCTTCCAGAATCTTTAGATCTTCCTTGCTGAGCGGATGTTCATTCAGCTGGTTTTTCTTGAAAGTAGGGTCAAGCATAGATAAACGGTTACAAAGCATATTCATGCGTTTTTCATTTTGCTGAATACGGTCAAGTAGAACCCGCATACCTTCAATAATCGGATCAGACTGATCTTGTGTCGTTGCATATGGCTGGAAACCAATACTTTCTGCATAATCGCGACGACGTGCTTCAGCTTCATCTTTCGGCTGATCTTTGGTAATAAACCGCGCAGGGTTACCGACCGCTGTGGTATTGGCCGGTACGGCTTTGGTTACAACAGCATTGGAACCGACCTTGGCATTTTTACCAACTGTAAACGGACCGAGAATTTTTGCGCCGGCACCCACAACCACACCATCTTCCAGGGTTGGATGACGTTTGCCTTTATTCCAGGTCGTACCACCCAAGGTCACACCGTGATAAAGAGTAACATCATCACCAATTTCAGCTGTCTCACCAATCACCACACCCATACCATGGTCAATAAAGAAACGGCGGCCAATCTTGGCACCCGGATGGATTTCAATTCCTGTAGCAAAACGGCTGAATGAGGATAAAGCACGTGCTGTGCCTTTACAGTCTTTGTTCCACAGTTCATGTGCCACACGATGCATCATCAGCGCATGAATACCAGGATATGTGGTCAAGACTTCCAGGGTGTTGCGTGCAGCAGGATCGCGCGCGAAGACAGCCTGTATATCCTCTTTGAGCTGTTTAAACATTAGATTTGATCCTTGTCCTGTTGGGTAGTGTGTGAAGATTTCTTCCAGGTGCCATTATTCAAGGCCTGAACCCGGCTGAAAATACCACGGAGTAAATGATATTCCATACGATCTAATTGTATACGTCCAAATAGGCGACGCAAGCGTAAAGGTAGCAATCGTGGATTTTTAGGATCCATAAACTCAATTTCTGCCAGCATTTTTTCTAAATGTGGATAGAACTGTTCCATCTGTTCATGATTCACCAGCGGTTCATCCCATTCCATTTCAATGCCATCAATGACCTGCATGGTGGCTTTAGCATCACGTGGATGTTCTACCTGATCCAATGCAGCCATACGCAGTTCATAGCAGATGACCTGAATTGCTTGTGCGACATTGAGTACACCGTAGTCGGTATTCACTGGAATAGTGAGGTGATAATTTGCCATTGCCAGTTCTTCATTGGTCAGGCCACGGTCTTCACGACCAAACAGAATCGCAATTTCCTGTTGCTCTTGCACGACCGCAGACAGCGCTTTTTCAGCCGCAGGACGCACATCCAGAAGAGGCCAGGGAATGGTACGGCTGCGTGCGCTGGTACCGAATACAATCTGGCAGTCTTTAATGGCATCTTCAAGGGTTTCGACAATCTCGATCTGTTCGATCAGATCAGTTGCACCTGCAGCCAGGGCATCAATGTCCGGATGTGGGTAGGTTTTTGGTGCCACCAGAACCAGCTTGGACAAGCCCATGGTTTTCATGGCACGTAAGGCACTGCCGATATTGGCAGGTAAAGTGGTATTGACCATGACAATACGCACATGGGAGAGATGTGCTGAAACAGCAGCATTGTCAATTTGACTCATGATGATTCCAATATAAATATTTTAAAGGTCAGAATTTATGAATATTGCGGCTGAGACTCGGCTTCATATTGCGCCAGGGCATCATCCATACTCATATCTGCAGGGGGAGGCGGCACTTCAACCGGCTTGGCCTCTTCATAAGATACCGCGCGGGCAGCTTTAGATTTAACCTGATATTCAATATGCAAGGCAGCCTTACCAAAGTAGTCCCGTAATTTGACCAGCAGCTCATCCAGCGGAGCGACTTTCCAGTTCAGGCCCAGATGCAGCTCAGTCGTTGCATAGTCATAATCCAGATAAAGAATGACTGGAATATGCGTACTCATATCCACATTGGTATATGGCATTAAAATCTGTTGCAGATCACGGCTGAGGGTTTTACTGTAATGTTCCGCTTGCAGGGTAATCTTGATGCTATTGGCTCGTTTCTGGCGGATTTCGTTCAGGCTAAAGGCTTTAGTCAGACGACCCATTGGACGGTCAAAACCTTCGCGCTCATAAATTTCGCCTTCAATTACCACCACTTGATCCACCTGAACGATGTCTTTAAAGCGGTTAAAACGTTCATGATTGGTGGATACTTCAATCCGTGCCGTACCATCATCCAGCGTCACCATCATCCGGTTCGGGAAGTTGGCTACATCCACTACCAGACCTGCAAATACTGTCGTCACACCACGGCGGGTTGGGGGCAGTTCATTGATCTGACACGGTACAAAAGCTTTCAGCTCATTACGGTAAACATCAATCGGGTGACCAGTCAGATATAGACCAAGCGTATCTTTTTCGCCTTTAAGGCGGACTTCATCGGACCACGGTTTGACTGGCTTAGAAGGTTTGCGTTGAACTTCTTCAACTTCACCAAACAGATCCATAATACCAGTTTCACGGTTTTGGCGAGCCTGATCCGCAGCCTGTACCGCTTCAGGGAGTTGTGCCATCAGGTCAGCACGCTCGATGCCCAAGCAATCCAAAGCACCGGCACGAATCAAGGCTTCCAAAGTCCGTTTATTGATTTTTTTCAGGTCAATACGATGGCAGAAGTCAAACAGGTCTTTATAGGGACCTTCTTTCTGACGGGATTCAATCACCGACTGCATAGCCGCTTCACCAACGCCTTTAATCGCTCCTAGGCCATAGACAATGGTTTTTTCATCAGTAGCATGGAACTGGTAGATCGACATATTGACGGATGGTGGTAATACTTCCAGATTATTCTTGCGGCAGTCATCAATCAGGAATACCACGTTATCTGTATTCTGCATTTCCGAAGACATCACCGCTGCCAGGAACTCAGCCGGATAATGGGCTTTCAGCCACGCCGTCTGGTAAGCAACAAGAGCATAAGCTGCCGCATGCGATTTGTTAAAACCATAGCCGGCAAACTTTTCCATATAGTCGAAGATATGGTTAGCCGTGGCCTCATCAATATCTTTTTTCGCAGCACCTTCAATGAAGATTTTACGCTGCTTGACCATTTCCTCAGGCTTTTTCTTACCCATGGCACGACGCAGCAAGTCCGCGCCACCGAGGGTATAGCCGGCACAGAACTGTGCAGCCTGCATTACCTGTTCCTGATAGACCATAATCCCGTAAGTTGGCTCTAATACGCCTTCAAGCAGGGGATGCAGATATTCAAACTCACCGCCGTGCATACGATGGATAAAGTCAGGAATCAGGTCCATTGGACCCGGACGGTACAATGATACGAACGCGATAATCTCTTCAAACTTGCTTGGGCGTGCTTCTTTCAGCATCTTTTTCATGCCCACGGATTCAAACTGGAAGACCGCGGTAGTATTGGCTTCAGCAAAGACCAGATAAGCATCTTTATCATCTAGCGGGATATAAGCAATATCCAGCGGTTTATCGCTCTGAATTCGTTTATTGATATTCTTAACCGCATCTTCAATTACGGTCAGGTTACGCAAACCCAGGAAGTCGAACTTCACCAGGCCGGCTGCTTCAACATCGTCCTTATCGAATTGGGCAACACGCGCAGTACCATCAGCATCACACATCACAGCTGAGTAGTCTGTCAGCTTGGTTGGTGCAATTACTACACCACCGGCATGTTTACCGGTATTCCGGGTAATACCTTCAAGCTTGAGCGCCATTTCCCAGATTTCAGAAGCATCGTCATAATCCGGATTGGAGGGATTGGTAACGACGTCTTTCAGTTGTGGCTCGGCTTCCAGAGACTCTTCCAGGCTTAAACCCAAAGGTTTGGTGGGAATCAGTTTGGAAATGCGATCAGCCAGACCATAGGATTTACCGAGGACACGTGCCACGTCACGAATTGCCCCTTTGGCCGCCATGGTACCGAAGGTCGCAATCTGGGAAACTGCTTCTCGGCCATAAGTACGCGCTACATAATCAATTACGCGGTCACGACCAGCGATACAGAAATCGACGTCAAAGTCAGGCATCGAAACACGTTCCGGGTTTAAGAAACGTTCGAATAGCAGGTCATAACGCAGTGGATCAAGGTCAGTAATTTTTAAACTGTAGGCTACAAGAGAACCGGCACCTGAACCACGGCCCGGACCTACCGGTACACCATTCCCTTTGGACCACTGAATGAAGTCCATTACGATCAGGAAGTAACCCGGGAAGCCCATGTCCAGAATAATCTTGATTTCAAAGGCCAGACGTTCATCATAAGGCTGACGGATTTCCGGCCAGTCCTCACCACGTTGTTCAGGGGGATACAGAAAGTCTAGGCGTTCTTCCAGACCGACTTCACATAAATGGGTAAAATAACTGCCTATGGTATGACCTTCCGGAATCGGATAGTCTGGCAGGTCATTAAAGCCTAAACGCAAGGTGACATTGCAGCGTCTTGCGATATGAAAGGTATTTTCAATCGCGGTTGGAATATCCGAGAAAAGCTCTGACATTTCTGCTGAACTTTTAAAATACTGTTCAGGACTATAGGTTTTAGGGCGGCGATTATCACCAAGTACATAACCATCGGCGATACAGACACGTGCTTCGTGCGCTTCAAAATCTTCGCGTGCAATAAAATGCACATCATTATGTGCGACTACACCGATATTATATTTTTTGGCGAGTTTGACCGCTTCTTCAATGAAAAGGTCTTCATTAGGACGACTGGTACGAGTAAGCGCTAAATATACGCGATTACCAAATTTCTCTACCCATTCTTGTAGTAAAGGTTCAGCCTTATCGGGATTTGAGGTAATCAGCATTTTGCCGACATCAGATTGCATACCCAGCAATACGATCATGTCATCGTGCTGCTTTAAGATCCAATCTTTTTGTACACAAGGAATATCTAGTTGTTGGCCGCTAATAAACCCTTCAGAAACCAGTTCGGTCAGGTTACGCCAGCCTTTATTGGTCATGGACAGCAGGGTGACACGATGTTCGGCATCATTCAGGCGAATTTCAGAACCGAGAATTGGCTTGATGCCTTTATCTAGGCATTTTTTATAGAATTTGACCGCAGCATGGAGATTAGATAAATCGGTTAGCGCGAGTGCTGGCATCTCGTCATTTGCGGCAGCTTTGACCAGGTCCGGTATCCGTACGATGGATTCAGTAATCGAAAATTCTGTATGAATACCAAGATGAACAAAGTGCATAAATGAGTCCCTGCAAAAACCACTCGATAGTTTAGCACGGGATTTATTGTTTCAGTTTGAAATTGAGGGGAAATGGCTAACTTTTAGGTCAAGTTTGTATTTGTTCTTTTAAACTGATTATGGGCTAGAGGTTTGGAGATATTTCCTTTTACTTTTGACGGGGCAAAAGTAACAAAACCCCTTTGTTGATCTGATGGTACATCCCTGTACCACAGATCAACAGGCGACATCCCTGTCGCCATGACATGTAACAAATACTTTTCTGATTTTTTAATAGGGCTTTTTTTCAATAAGGGTTCAAATTGCTAATGCTTTTTTAAGAATTTATGAGAGAGATGATAGTGCCTATTGGCTCTTGAATAAGTTGTAAAGCTTGCGGAAGACAGGTCAACAGGCGACTTCCTGTCGCCGTGACATGTAACAAATACTTTTTTGATTTTTTAATAGGGCTTTTTATCAATAAGGGTTCAAATTGCTAATGCTTTTTTAAGAATTTATGAGAGATCTGATGGTGCCTCTTGGCTCTTGAATAAGTTGTAAAGCTTACGGAAGACAGATCAACGGCAGCATCCATGTGTTCGCTTCGATGTTTAAGATACAGATATTTTATGGGTAGAAAATAAAACCCTCAAAAAGAGGGCTTTATTTAAAGAACTAGATTAACGAATTCGGGATAACCAGTCACCGAGGCTTTGTACAATCTGCACCAGAATCAACAATACGATCACCGTCATGATGACTACAGAGGTATCAAAACGCTGATAACCATAAGAAATCGCTAAGTCACCAATACCACCCGCACCGACAGCACCGGCCATTGCCGTTGCTCCAATCAAACTGATGGTAGCAGTAGTCAAGTTTAGAATGAGTGAACTGCGTGCTTCAGGTAAAATAAACTTAAAGATAATCTGCATTGGCGTTGCACCCATGGCTTGGGCAGATTCGATAATGCCCTCATTTACTTCCAGCAGAGAGGTTTCTACCAAGCGGCCGATATAAGGCCCCACATAAATGGTCAAAGGCACAATTGCTGCCCAAGTACCAATTGATGTTCCGACCAGAAATTTAGTCAGTGGAATCACTGCGATCAACAAGATAATGAATGGCAGGGAACGCAGTGCATTTACAATCGGATTTAGACCATGATAAATCACCCGGTTTGGCAAAATTCCATTTGGACGAGTAACTAATAGAGTAATCGCCTGAATAAAACCCCAGATACAACCAAACAGCATCGCGAAGAACACCATATGGAAAGTTTCTTGCAGTGCGGTCACGAACTGGTCCATCGACAGCGAGCTTTTCCAGAAAGGCGCAGTGATCGTAGTAAGCCACTGTACAAATAAGTCTCTCATTCCTGTACTCCTGCCTGATCTACCTGTACGCCGTGATCTCTGAGATATTGTATTGCAGCTGTAATTTGTGCAGGATCACCGAGAAGCTGGATAAACATCTGTCCAATCACCGAACCATTAATTTCAGTCATATTGGCAAACAGGATATTCAAACTGATATCAAACTGTTTAATCACGCCCTGAATCACAGTTTCCTGCGCTGAGCTACCCAGGAACTTTAAACAATAAATACTGTGGTGATTCTGATTTTCCAGATTCGTCAGAATATTTACGGGCAAGTTTTGCTGTAGTACGGTTTGAATAAAGTTTTTCGTGGTCGGATGCTGAGGCTGACTGAAAATCTGTAAGGTAGAGCCAGTTTCAATCACATCACCTTTTTCCATGACTGCCACATAATCACACACAGTTTCAATCACATCCATTTCATGGGTGACCATCACAATCGTAATGCCTTGTTCCTGATTAATGCGTTTCAGCAGTTGCAGTACAGATTTAGTCGTTTGCGGATCGAGTGCTGAGGTTGCTTCATCACATAACAAGATCTTTGGATGATTTGCTAAGGCACGGGCAATACCGACACGCTGCTTCTGACCGCCAGAAAGTTCATCTGGAAAAGCATTGCGTTTATGTTTTAAATCAATAAAGTCCAGCAATTCTTCAAGACGCTTTTCCCGTTCAGCTTTACTCCAGCCAAGCAGTTTCATTGGCATTTCAATATTGGAAGCCACAGTTTTGGTCTGCATCAAATTAAAATGCTGGAAAATCATGCCAATCTGGGTACGTTCCTGACGCAATGATTTGGCATCCAAAGCAGTAAAATCTGTACCATTAATTATTACCCGGCCCGAAGTTGGTCGTTCCAGCAGGTTAATCAGGCGAATCAGGGTACTTTTACCAGCACCACTATAGCCAATAATACCAAAGATACTGCCAGTCGGAATCTGCAAGTTGATCCGGTTCAGGGCATGCAAGGTCTGGCCCTTCAGCTCGTACTGTTTGGAGATGTCTTTAAATTCAATCATAGTGTCAAATACTGCATCACGAATAAAAAAACAGGCAAGTTATCCTTGCCTGTTTTGAGTATTGATTATTGTATTACTTTGCTTCGGTCAAATAAGTTACCGGTTTGTTTACCGCAACCTTTGTACCGCCAAAGTGTTCATCAACATAGGCTTTCACAGCAGGAGTATGATACAACTGGCCAACTTTTTGAAGTACAGGATCATTTTGACGATCGGCTGCAACTGCTAAAACGTTCACGTTCATTTTAGTGCTTTGATCAATGGCTTCATAGTAGATCGCATCTTTCAATACGTTCAGACCACCTTCCATTGCCAGGGTATTACCTAAAACAATCGCATCGACTTCATCTTTTACACGTACCGCTGTTGCCATTTGAATCGGCTTGATCACGATCTGTTTCGCATTTTCAGTGATGTCAGCAGGCGTACCTTTAACCAGATCAAAGTTTGGTTTAAGTTTTACCAGACCCGCAGATTGCAATAATAACAGTGCACGTGATTCATTTGCGCCGTCATTTGGAATGGCAATCGTAGCGCCAGTTTTAAAGTCTTCTACTTTTTTTACTTTGCTTGAGTAAATCCCCATTGGCTCAAGATAAGTCGTAGAAAGTGGAGCAATCTTTTGTGTATTAGCGTCGTTATAAGCCACCATATAGGCATAAGACTGGAATGCGTTAACATCAATTTCTTTATTGGCAACAGCAGTGTTCATCGACACATAGTCAGTGAAGTTTTTTACATCCAGCTTGATGCCAGCTTGCTCGGTTTCAGGTAAAGTGGCAATGTAGCGCCAGATATCAGCATCTGAACCTGTAGAAGCCATAGTCACTGTTTGCAGTTCGCCTGAGTCTTTGTTTTGTGCTGCATCCGTTGCAGGGGCTTCTTGTTTTCCGCATGCAGTTAAAGTCAATACAGATGCACTGAGTAAAACGCCAAGTAGCTTTTTCATAAAGATGTCCTAATTCTCGTGTTGCCTAAAGTATATGCATTTTAAGGTCATGTTAAAGTGGAGTTTTATTACACTTTCATCTGACTCTAGATCGATGTCGCATGTGGCTCCGGCAGGGAAAATGCAAATGTACTGCAATAGTTCACGTTAGTTTGATCGGTTTAGAGTTCACCAAATGCTATATACTTTTTCTATTTGGAGAAAGTAAATAGAGATTATTTAAAGATATAGTCGTAAATGATGCTCTGGATGGGCGCAATCATACCAATTATTGTTTATTCAATATAGTGAATAAAAAAATGATTGCTTATCTGATTAAGTGAATAGCTAATTCATAAAAATGTTAGTAATTACAATATATTATTTTTACTTTAAATAAATTGAATACTCATTCTGATGAAAAGATGATCTTTATAATATTTTTGCCGATATTAAGCATAAAAATGCATATAGATAAATATAAGAAAAATATCTGATTCTTGGGAAATTAAGAAAATTCTATCTTAACGAGATAAATCTTTCCTTCATGCTCACTAGGCGATGCAGGATCTGATCTTGGTTTTTTTAGTTCATGATACTGCAAGCATGTTTTAACAGAAGGGGATATGCAGATAATCCGAACGCTGTTTTTCATAGAGTACGTGTCTACACAAGATATGATCGGAAGATACAAGCGGATGGTCAAATTCTCCTAGTTTTTCTAAGCCAATATTTTGCATGACACGTTCTGATGGTGTGTTGATGCGAGCAGTAAAAGAAATGACTTTCTCTAGACGCAGGGTTCTAAAGGCATATTTCAGTACAGCTTTTGCACCTTCAGTTGCATAGCCTTGATGCCAATATTGTGGCAGTAAACGCCAGCCAATTTCAGGGGCATCGGCAAATTCTAGTTCAGGTGGATGAACATTCAGACCAATAAATCCGATGAATTCGCCTGTGGCTCTCAGTTCTACGGCAAACAAGCCCCAACCACGTTTTTCGATGTCTGTGCGGATGCGTTCTAGAAAAGCAGTTGCCTCAGTCGCATCGAGTTTTTTAGGGAAGTAGTGCATGACCTCGTCATCTGCACACATTTGGATAAATGGGGCAGTGTCGGATTCCTGCCATTGGCGCAGAATCAGGCGAGGGGTTTGGATGTTTGTCATAGATAAAGTTAATCTGATTTATTGATCATTGTTTGTAAACTTATGTAATTCTATTAGAATATTTATCAAATTAATTTGTTATACGAAATCTAATGAAAAAATATCAAGTTTTCATATCATCTACATACTTAGATTTAATCAATGAAAGACAAGCAGCGGTAGAAGCGATTTTAAAAGCAGGCCATATTCCAGCAGGTATGGAGCTATTCACAGCTTCAAATAAGAGTCAGTGGGACATTATCAAGAAATGGATTGATGAATCTGATATTTACATGCTGATATTAGGTGGTCGTTATGGATCTATCGAACCTGAATCAGGATTGAGTTATACAGAGTTAGAATATAATTATGCATTGCAACAAAACAAACCTTTGTTTGCTGTGGTCATGGAAGATGAAGCGCTACAAGCAAAAGTTCAATCAGTTGGTACTAAGGTTTTAGAGCTTGAGAACCGACCTAAATGGGAAAATTTTAAAACTAATGTCACATCTTATATGTGCTCATTCTTTGAAGATTATAAAGATATTAAATTAGCAGTACACGAAAGTATTGGACAATTAGAAAAAGAAAATCAAGTTGTTGGTTGGATTAGGGCTGATTCTGTACAGAATCCTCAAGAATATTTAGATCAAATCTTAAAATTGCAGCAAGAAAATAGAGTGCTGCAACAAGAAAATGTTTTATTAAAACGCAAAAAAGCGAGCAACAATACTTCGGAAGAGGATATAGCAGAATTAATTGAGCTTTTCTCACAAGAAAAGGTTAGTTTAAAGAGCTTAAAGAAAGAGGAAGATAGTTTCCCTGATGAGATTACTGTGTTACATGCAATAAAGAGTTTTCAAGATAAGATAGTAGTTGGTGTAAACAACTCAATGAATGCAACAAAACTGGATATGTTTATTTTTTATGAGTTAGCGCCAAGATTAATAATCCATAACTTAATGCAACAACAGAAACTAACAAATACGAGCACGGCGAGTAATGTGATAGTTACTGATAAAGGCAAAGAGCTTCTAGCTTATATAGTGAAAAATAAATTATAAGCATAAAAAACCCCGAACGAATCGGGGTTTTTTATGCTTAAATCAAATTAAGCATTTTCACGTGCAATTGCGCGATAACCAATATCTTTACGATATTGAACGCCGTCGAATGTCACTTTTTCGCAAAGCTCTAATGCTTTGGCTTGAGCTTCACCAATGGTGTTACCAAGTGCAGTTACGCAAAGTACGCGACCACCAGCAGTTACGATATCGCCATTCTCAAGTGCTTTCGTACCTGCATGGAACACTTTCGCATCTGCCATTTCAGTGTCTAAACCTGAAATCACATCGCCATTGCTAGACGTTTCAGGGTAGCCACGAGATGCAAGCACGATACCAACAGTTTTACGCTCATCCCATTCAGCTTCGGCAGGTAAGTTGCCTTCGATACCTGCTTGAACCAAATCAACTAATGATGATTTTAAACGCATCATGATTGGCTGAGTTTCAGGGTCACCAAAACGACAGTTAAACTCGATCACTTTTGGTTGACCTTTGTCGTCAATCATCAAGCCAGCATATAAGAAACCAGTATAAACATGACCGTCTTTTTTCATACCTTCAACGGTAGGACGCATCACTTCATTCATGGTTTTTTCAAACACGTCAGCCGTCACCACAGGCGCAGGTGAGTAAGCACCCATACCGCCGGTGTTTGGACCTTGGTCGCCTTCAAAAATACGCTTATGGTCTTGTGATGTTGCCATTGGCAAGATGTTGTCGCCATCAATCATACAAATGAAAGAGGCTTCTTCACCTGCAAGGAATTCTTCGATGACTACACGTGAACCCGCATCACCGAATTTGTTGCCAGCCAGCATGTCATCAATCGCATCAAATGCTTCTTGATTGGTCATGGCAACAATCACGCCTTTACCTGCAGCAAGACCATCAGCCTTGATCACGATTGGTGCACCATTTTTCTCTACAAAGGCTTTCGCTGCATCTACTTCGGTAAATACATCGTAGAAAGCTGTTGGAATGTTATGGCGTTTTAAGAAGTGCTTAGCGAATGCTTTAGAGCCTTCCAGCTGAGCAGCAAATTGGGTAGGGCCCCAAATTTTCACACCTGCCGCGCGACATGCATCGACTACGCCATTTACCAGTGGTGCTTCTGGGCCAACAATGATCAACTCAATGGCATTGTTTTTAGCAAAGTCGATAATTGCGGTGTTATCTAAAATGTTCAGTGCGACATTTTCACATTTTGGTTCAGTTGCTGTACCCGCATTTCCCGGTGCAACAAAAACTTGTGTAACTTGTTCATCTTGTGCGATTTTCCATGCCAATGCATGTTCACGACCGCCACTACCCAAAACTAAAATATTCATCGGTTCATACTCCATGAATCGAAAATGACATAAAGTCCTCAACCTTTAAAGGAGAGGACTTTATGCAAGATTAGAAATCTATGTCTCTTAATGTAAATGACATTGTCATTACAATTTAATCCATCAATTAGTGACGGAAGTGACGCATGCCTGTGAATACCATTGCAATGCCAGCTTCGTCAGCTGCTGCAATTGTTTCTTCATCACGCATAGAACCACCCGGTTGGATAATGCATTTGATACCAGCTTTGGCAGCGTTATCAATACCATCACGGAATGGGAAGAATGCGTCAGACGCCATTACAGCACCTTCAACCACAAGACCTGCATGTTCAGCTTTGATTGCAGCAATACGAGCAGAGTTGACACGGCTCATTTGACCTGCGCCCACACCAATGGTTTGACGATTTTTCGCATAAACAATCGCGTTAGATTTCACGTATTTAGCAACTTTCCAAGCGAAGATCATGTCATCAATTTCTTGTTCAGTTGGTGCGCGTTTAGTCACAACTTTAAGATCATCTTTAGTAATCATGCCTAAGTCTTGATCTTGAACTAACAAACCGCCGTTTACGCGTTTGTAGTCAAGTTGTGCAGCACGTTCGTCAATCTTTGGAAGTTCGCCACATACTAGTACGCGTACATTTTTCTTCGCACCAGTGACTTCAAGCACGCCTTCAGCAACGCTAGGAGCGATGATTACTTCAACGAATTGACGGTCAACAATTGCTTGTGCAGTTTCAACATCTAATTCACGGTTGAATGCAATGATGCCGCCGAATGCAGATTCTGGATCAGTTGCATAAGCAAGATCGTAAGCAGCTTTGATACCGTCTAAAGATACTGCAACGCCACATGGGTTGGCATGTTTAACGATGACACAAGCAGGCTTTGCAAATGATTTAACACATTCAAGTGCAGCGTCTGTGTCCGCAATGTTGTTATAAGAGAGTTCTTTACCTTGTAACTGTTTTGCAGTTGAAACAGAAGCTTCAGTTGCAGCTGGATCTACATAGAATGCAGCAGACTGATGCGGATTTTCACCGTAACGTAAATCTTGAGCTTTGTTCAATTGTGTATTGAAAGTACGCGCGAATTTGTCAGCCTGACCCTCCTCGACACCTACGCGAGCGCCTAAGTAAGATGCGATCATACCATCGTATTGCGCAGTATGTTCAAATGCTTTCACTGCCAGGTCAAAACGGGTTGCATAAGATAAAGCACCTTCCGCTTTAAGCTCAGCAATTACCGTTGCGTAGTCAGATGCATTCACTACGATACCGACAGAAGCATGGTTTTTTGCAGCAGCACGAACCATAGTCGGACCACCGATGTCGATGTTTTCGATCGCATCAGCAAGTGAACAGTTTGGTTTTGCTACAGTCGCAGCAAATGGATATAGGTTAACAACAACAAGATCGATCGCATCGATGTTGTGTTCAGCCATCACAGCTTCGTCTAGACCACGACGGGCCAGAATGCCGCCATGAATTTTCGGATGTAGTGTTTTAACACGGCCGTCCATCATCTCTGGGAAACCAGTGTGCTCTGAAACTTCAACTACAGCGACATTATTGTCTTTCAACAATTTATATGTACCGCCAGTAGATAAAATTTCTACCCCTAGAGCAGCAAGGTTTTGTGCAAACTCGACAATACCGGTTTTGTCGGAAACAGAGATTAAAGCGCGTTTAATAGTCATGATCTTCGTCACAGTTACCAAGGAACAGATTAAATCTAAATAGCTAATTTACAGTCAAAAAAAATGCCTGCGATTAACGCAAGCATTTTATCATTTATTCACTCATTAAACCGTGTGCTTTTAACTTTTTACGCAAAGTACCGCGGTTTAAGCCGAGAATTTCAGCAGCGCGGGTCTGGTTACCACGCGTATATTCTAGAACTACAGATAGAAGAGGCTTCTCCATTTCTGCCAGCACCATGTCATACACCTGAGAAGGTTGCTCGCCTTGCAGTTGTGCAAAATAGTGGCGAACTGCGCGATCTACGTGAATACGAAGAGCGACATCAGATTGTGCAGTAAAAATAGGAGATTTGCTATTCATGCGAATTAATCCGAAAAATCAAATACCACTTGGGTAAAGTGATATATAAAAGTGGTCTATAAATTAAATGAGCTTCTGTTTTAGATCCTAAAACAGAAGCTCTAAAACATGGTCATTACATTGAGCATGTAGCTTGACACATCTCAGCCAGTTGGTCGAAATATAAGCGTAACAATTGTTAAATTTTTGTTACCGACCAAAAATCAAACAAAAAAATCTGCACGATACGCAATAAGTGTTAGAGCGCATTAGCAAGACTGTATTTGTTGTGAAAAATTAGCGAAGAGTTGGCAGCACATAGCTTTCGTGGCGCGTATAATACCATTGTCTACAAAAAAGTGAGCAAGAAAACTGCATTTTTTTTTAGTTTTTTTATCTTTTTTGATAGTTTTTTTCAATATCAAGGACGAATTATTTCTAAACTATAGCTATCGAAACTTTTTCGCTTGACTGGAACCTGAAAGTCGAATTTAAAAGGACTATTTTTTGGAATACGCTGGATGCTCACTAAACTTTCAGTCAGGTATTCTGAAGGTGAAAGCGTATAGGAAGCAGTAATCACCCCATTATCTTTTAAGTCGAGACGCAAAACTGGCATGGCCAGGCTACGGTCATGATAATTGATCAGCTCACCTGTAAATCGGGTTTGCTTCGA
This sequence comes from Acinetobacter sp. CIP 101934, assembly GCF_000369585.1. NCBI lineage: Bacteria > Pseudomonadati > Pseudomonadota > Gammaproteobacteria > Moraxellales > Moraxellaceae > Acinetobacter > Acinetobacter sp. CIP 101934. Next base: position 1,424,137 of record NZ_KB850094.1, read on the forward strand.
ATCTGATGCCGTGACTTTAACATTCCTGGTATTAATCAGGTCGTAATGCTCTTCCATATTTGAACAATTGAATACATCACAAACAGCATTAAACGCTGTACCCATCACATGACTATTCTTTAAGTACTGTGGATTAAACCAAAAGAACTGAAAAACCAATATGCCGAGTAATAATACATTTATTGCTGTCCAGCCAATATATTGCAAGATAGAGCGCTGACTTCTTTCATCTGTATCTTCTTCCCAGTTCATGGCTGGAAGGGCACTGATGGGCTCGGTACTAAAATAGTTCAGATTATTCAAATAGGTTTTGAGATCAATATTCGAGTTTTCAACTTTTTCATCAAAAATATGTAGAAGATTGTTGAGGCGAGAAGAAATCTTGCTGTTATATAAGTCTGCATCAAATTGTGATGCAGCTTGAGCTGGACTAAGAGACTCAACATTAGCTTCAGGGGGGGTGCCAGTGGCCGAAGGCTGAGGTTCGGTCACCAGATGAGAAAGTGCATTAAATGAGGTGGTGCATTTGGGACAACAAACCATACCCTGAGCAATGGTTAACTGGGCAACCGTTACTTTGTAGATTGTGGAACAAGTCGGGCAGAGGGTTCGTTTATCACTCATACATTCACGCTTATTTAATTCTTATGGCGTTTACCAGAAATTCGACACCAGTATTCATCACGCTTCGCTACTTCTAATATATCAAAATGATTAGAGTAAATGCTAGTAACATCAGTAACTTGTTCTTCAATAACACCTGCAAGTGCGAATTCACCCTCAGCTTTTACCAATTCTGCAAAATGTGGTTCAAGCATCATCAGTGGACCTGCCAGGATATTGGCAACGAAAACATCTGCCTTTATTGCACCAAGCTCTTCGTTAAATTCTTCCGGTAAGCCTACATAAAGCCGATCAAGTACACCATTGAGTTCAGCATTTTGTTGGGTGGCTAATACTGCTTGTGGATCAATATCGGTTGCATATACTTTTTTCGCGCCAAGTAGCAGGGCAGCAACAGCCAAAATGCCTGAACCGCAACCATAGTCGATGACGATTTTGTCTTTAAGATCTGTTTTTCCCAGCCATTGCAGGCAGAGGAAAGTAGAAGCATGGTTGCCTGTACCAAAAGCCAGACCTGGATCGAGCTTGATATTTACTGCATCTGCTTCAGGTGGTTCCATCCATTCTGGCACAATCCAGAACTTGTCAGAAATCTGAATTGGTTCATAAGCATCCATCCAGGTGCGTTCCCAAGCTTGATCTTCCAGAAATTCATGACGGATAGGCGCTTCAGGCATTTGTGCACGAATAAAGGTTTCGAGTGCATCGACATCGATTTCTTCGCCTTCTTCTTGTGCATAAATACCGGTAACAATCACTTTATTCCACAACGGTGTTTCACCTGGAAGTGGTTCAAGTAAATCCTGATTTTCAGCATCATCCAGCGTCACGCTCACCGCACCCAGCGAGCTGAGTAATGTTTCAGTGAAATCAACCTGAGCCTGATCAACCGTAATATGAATTTGTAACCACTTCACAGAAATAACCTTATGTATATCTTTTCAAAAAGCTATTGTAACGGAAGTTCCGGTTTTTGTGCGGCTAGATTGCTGTGCAGGTGTAAATAAAAAAAGGATGCCTGAGACATCCTTCTGAAGGTTTTAGACTTTATCTAATCTAGATTTGTCAGGGGTTTTTGTACCTGAAGCGGTGCAAGTCGATTCAGTAAAGTGCCAAAAATTGCAGCAAATATATACATAAAAATAGAATAAACTGCCGCTGGCATTGCTACTGCTGAGCTGCCAATCACGGTCAGGGCAATGGTCATCGCAAGGGTACTGTTATGAATGCCGATTTCAAAAGCACTGGCGCGGGCTTGAGCGCTATTAATGTTAAGGAGTCGTGGAACCAGATAGCCGATGCCAAGGCTCAGGATACAAAATAAGGCAGTTGCCAGTCCGACTTGAGTCAGATATTCACTTATATTGGCACGTTCCTTCACAATGGTTGCGACAATAATAAGAACCAGAAAAGTAATAGCAAAAATCCGCAGTGGTCGATTCAATTTTGCTGTCACACCTGGTGCATAATGACGAATCAGCATGCCAATCCCAACTGGAATCAGAATAATCGCAAAGACCTGCAGAATTTTGCCAAATTGCAGGCCAACTTGCTGGCTATCCTGCATGAAGTGCAAGATCGAGAAGTTAATAATTAAAGGAAGGGTAATTGCAGCAATGACTGAGTTGATTGCTGTCAAAGTAATATTCAGCGCCAGATCACCTTTGAATAGGTAGCTAAACAGGTTGGCTGTGGCACCGCCTGGAGAAGCAGCCAAGAGCATCAAACCGACTGATAACAGTGGTGGTAAAGCTAGTAGTTTACATAGTACAAAGGCGATTCCCACCAGGATAATCAGCTGACAGAAAAGTGCGATGAGTACAGCTTTGGGATGGCGGGTCACTCGGCTAAAGTCACGTGGGGTAAGTTCAAGTCCAAGCCCCATCATAATGATCGCTAAAGCCAGTGGTAACAATATGGTAATAAAGCCAGAATCCATCTGTATGCTCCTTATTTAAATGTCTTTTTTATCTATTTTTAAGTCCAGCATACAGAGGAAATTATGGTTTATATAGTGTGTTTACAAATCTGATAAACGATGCTTGGATTTCTGATAAATGATGCGTTGACGGCTCAGGATAATGCCAAAAAAGGTGGCAAGAGTGTACATGACAATAGTATAGATACCCGCAGGGATGGCAATAGTATTATTGCCTAATACGGTAATAGCGATAGTCATGGCAACAGCGGTATTATGAATGCCCACCTCAAAGGTACAAGCACGTGCCTGACGGTCTGGAATACCAAGCAGTAAAGGTAGGCAATAACCAATAAACAGGCTGGAAAAGCCAAAAATTACGGTCGCAATTCCGATGCTATTGAAATATTCCATCAGATTATGGCGTTCGCGTACGACTGCAAATACAAATAATGCAATGAGGAAGCCAATTGCGAAAATACGCATTGAGCGATTGACAGTGATTGTGAGCCTTGGGAATTTAGCCCGTAATGCCATACCGAAGATAACAGGAAGTAATATGATAAAAAATACCTGAACCATCTTCATGGCTGGCATGGTAATGGTATCGTCACTGCCCAGGAAAAAATGTAAGGATAAATTAATAATAAAAGGCAGGGTGAAGATCGATATAAAAGTATTAATTGTAGTCAGGGTGAAGTTAAGCGCCAAATCACCTTTATATAGGTAGCTGAACAGATTGGCAGTTGGTCCACCCGGAGAGGCTGCCAGCAGCATTAAACCCACAGCCAGTAGCGGCGGCAAATCTAATATGATACAAATCAGAAAAGCCAGACTGGTCAACAGGATCAGCTGGATAAATAAGGCAATAAAAATGACCTTAGGATAGTTGAGTACACGAATAAAATCCTTGACGCGTAATTCAAGTCCTAACCCCATCATCAAAATTGCCAGCAGCACCGGCAATAAAAAAACGAAAAATACCGAATCCATAGAATGTCCTTTTTATTATTGGATCTTCAGTTTTAAATTCAGTTTAACGTAAATTATTAAATAATCAATAGAAAATGGGCAAAACCTCAATTTTGCCCATTTATTCTTGTATCACTTCAAAGAGTTTTATTTAGGTCGAGGAGGGGTGAAGCCCAAAGCACACTTACCACTAATTTCCTGACCATTAACAGTGGTTGTGGTGTTTCCAGAAGCGTCCTGGCAAGCACTGTAAATTTCAGCTTCATCACCCATTAAGGCTGTTTTGGAGTTGGAAAAAAACTGTGGTTCACAGGTTCCGTTCCAGATAATGCCACGATGAGCAAAAGTTACGGCATCACCAGCTGATTTGCCTTTACAGACTTTCTGATACAAATCTGGATTGTAAACCTTAGCAACCTTATCATTTGCAGTTGCCATACCTGTTACTGATAGTGCACCGAGCATTATTGAAAATAATATTTTCTTATCCATTTATTTCACCTTTTTTCTTCGTGTGGCGTCAAATTTACATCTTAGAAAATACTCAGCTGCACACAATTGCGATCAGGTAACAAATACAAGCTCTATGTATTGATTTATCGGTGTTTTGCTAAAAAATGAAAGATTAAGTGACAATTAAGAAGGTTTATAAAAATACGATAGGGTGACCTTGAATTAATTCCACTGAATTTGTCAACTATTCTGCAATTTTTGCTATAATCTTCGGCTATCCTTTTTTAATCTCTCAAATACCACTATGCACTATCCTAAAGTATACGATGTCATTGTGATCGGTGGCGGTCACGCAGGTACGGAAGCAGCATTGGCTGCGGCGCGTATGGGTCGACAGACTTTACTCTTAACTCACAATATTGAGACTTTAGGGCAGATGAGCTGTAACCCAGCCATCGGTGGTATTGGCAAATCGCATTTGGTACGTGAAATTGATGCCTTGGGCGGTGCCATGGCACTTGCTGCTGACAAAGGCGGTATCCAATTCCGAATTTTAAACTCACGTAAAGGTGCTGCGGTTCGTGCGACGCGCGCGCAAGCTGACCGTGTACGTTATAAAGCTGCAATTCGTGAAACATTAGAAAACCAAGCGAATCTTGATATTTTCCAACAAGCAGCAGATGACCTGATTGTTGAAGGCGATACCGTTAAAGGTGTAGTAACCCAAATGGGTATTCGCTTTGATGCGAAAACTGTGGTGTTAACTGCGGGTACATTCTTGGGTGGTGTGATTCACGTCGGTCTTGAAAAATCAAGTGGTGGTCGTGCAGGTGATCCACCATCGATTTCATTGGCACATCGTTTACGTGAATTAAATCTTCCTGTTGGTCGTTTAAAAACAGGTACACCACCACGTATTGATGCACGTTCAGTTGACTTCTCTGTGATGACACCACAGCCGGGTGATTTCCCATCTCCGACCATGTCATTTATGGGTGATGTGTCTATGCACCCTGAACAGGTGAACTGCTATATTACTCATACCAATGAAAAAACCCATGACATTATTCGTGGCGGTTTAGACCGTTCACCGATGTATACGGGTGTGATTGAAGGTGTCGGTCCACGTTACTGCCCATCGATTGAAGACAAGATTCACCGTTTTGCCGATAAAGACTCTCACCAAGTGTTCTTGGAGCCTGAAGGTTTGGATACGCATGAGTTGTATCCAAACGGTATTTCAACTTCACTGCCATTTGATGTGCAGTTTGAATTGGTGCGCTCAATCCGTGGTATGGAGAATGCACATATTCTGCGTCCAGGGTATGCGATTGAATACGATTACTTCAACCCGCAAGCGTTGAAATTCACTTTGGAAACCAAAGCGATTAATAACTTGTACTTTGCAGGTCAAATCAACGGTACAACAGGTTATGAAGAAGCAGGTGCGCAAGGTTTACTTGCAGGCTTGAACGCTGCACGCCGTGCGTGGGATCAAGAGCAATGGACACCGAAACGTGATGAAGCGTACATGGGCGTGTTGGTTGATGACTTGATCACTTTAGGTACTAAAGAACCGTACCGTATGTTCACTTCACGTGCGGAATATCGTCTGATGTTGCGTGAAGACAACGCGGATCAACGTTTAACACCAATCGGCCGTGAAATGGGTTTAGTTGATGACGAACGTTGGGCAGCTTACTGTGAAAAAATGGAAGCTGTAGAGACGGAAACAGGTCGTTTGCAACATCTTTGGGCTGCACCAAACAACCCAATGGGTAAAAAATTCGTTGAGATGACAGGTGCGGATCTTTCTAAAGAATGTTCTGCAATTGATTTGTTAAAACGTCCAAACATCACATTCGCTCAAATTGCTGAATTGACTGGTTCTGAAGTCTCTCAACAAGTGGGTGACCAGATTGAGATTGCAGTGAAATACGAAGGTTATATCAACCGTCAGCATCAGGACGTTGCACAAATGAAACGTCTGGAAGAAACTCGTATTCCTGCTGATTTCGATTACGATGTTGTTTCTGGTCTTTCTCGCGAAATTACCTTGAAGCTGAAAGATATTCGTCCTGAAACACTTGCTCAGGCAAGCCGCATTCCTGGTGTAACACCAGCAGCCGTTCAATTGGTGATGATCACCATCCGTAAGAATGCTCAAACCAAAAAATCTGCTTAAGATTTGATGTTAAAAAACCCGCAAAATGCGGGTTTTTTTATAAATAAAAGTTAATAATCACCTAGATGAATGATTCCATAGTTAAAAGCTACCAATAAAATAAATCATTGAAAAATAATAATATTAATAATTTTTCATCTAAAAATAGAATCACTGTCATTGTTTTTAAGTCTTATTTGGAGGTGAAAAAGCAAATCCTTACATTTCAAATCCTACCATTGTAGTGCTATTTATTCGAAAGGATTAGATTAACAATTAGGCAGTGGGCTAAGCCAAAAAAAGCCTGGAATTGAGGAAAATGAATCATGATGTTGACACAAAAGGAAAAAATACAAAAATTTCTGGTGATATTTTTGTGTTTCTGGGTCGCATTTTTTGAAGGCTTTGATTTACAAGCCCCTGGAATTACTGCCAAAGGTATTGCAGAAACGTTTGCACTTGATCAGGTGCAAATGGGCTATGTATTTAGCCTCGGCGTTTTTGGTATGTTATTCGGTGCTTTCTTTGGTGGGCGTATCGCGGACTATTTAGGACAGAAACGAGTCTTAATGCTATCAGTAGCTATTTTTGGGGTGTTCTTCGCACTTACGGCGATCGCGCCAAGTATTGAAATTTTATATGCGGCACGTTTCCTGACGGGTTTGGGTTTGGGGGCTGCAATGCCCACCATGATTTCAGTAGTAGGGGATGAGGCGACTGAAAGTAACCGGGGTAAGCTGAACAGCTTAATGTATTGTGGTTTGCCTGTAGGTGCGATTTTTGTTGCCGGGCTGGCAATCTATTTTAAGGATATTAGCTGGCAAACATTATTCCTGATCGGTGGTTTGACCCCCTTGGTTCTGCTGCCTTTCATGGCTATGATTTTAAAAGACAAACCGCGTGCTGTTAAAGTTCAAACGACTGAGCAACAGATCGCAGTACCCAATATGGCTGAAGTACTGTTTAAACAGGAACAATATAAACGTACTGTGCCATTGTGGTTCGGCTTTTTCTTTACCTTAATGATTAACTATATCCTGATCAGCTGGTTACCAAATTTACTGATGGAACAAGGGCTTTCCAAGCAGGAAGCTTTTAGTATCATGCTGATCTTCCAGGTTGGTGCTGTAATTGGTACTTTAGGGCTAGGTTGTTTATTAGATCGCCTGAAACTCTGGCAAGTGGCTGCTATCATTTATGTAGGCCTGGCAATTGCATTGATTTTACTCTTTACCAGTAAAGTAATTCCATTGCTGATCTTGGCCGGTTTAATGGGTGGAATTTTCTCTACCGGTGGCCAATCTATCCTGTATGGTATTTCTCCAATCTTCTACTCAGGGGCAGGTAAAGTTACGGGAGTGGGAAGTGCAATTTCACTCGGGCGTTTGGGCGCCATGACTGGTCCACTATTATCTGGCAAGATTCTGGCATTGGGCTTGGGAACAACAGGTATTCTGTGGGCCAGCTTGCCGGCTGTGGTGATTTCTGCTGTGGCAGTCACTGCTTTGTCCCGTTATAAGACACAAAACAAGCACTAATTTAAGTAATCTATCTATGAAAAAAGTCGGTCTGATGGCCGGCTTTTTTTTATTTGAAGATATTTAGACAGATTATTTCGCAGGTAATTTTTGTTAATATAAGTTGAACTAAAAAACGAAATTGAGATATGAGCTATCAGTTAATTGAGCTGGATATAGACGCGACCGACAATATTGCCTGCCTACATTGCCAGCAACAGATTATTAACTGGCAAGAAGAGCAATATGTCCAGCCTTGTGAACATACTCTGTTTATTGCCATGGATATTGGTTTTGAATACATTACCGATGAGTTTGAGCAGACCATGCAACATACTGTGGATGATTTACATGCTAATGATGATCAGGTCAATATGTTCGCAGAGTTGACTACTAGTACTTATCCGGAATTTATAATTTTAAAATCCGATCTGGGTGTGGAAGGTTATTCACGTTATATTGGCCTTACCGCTTAAATCTCAGAATGAAAAAAAGCGCCAAATCAATTGGCGCTTTTTTGTGGCTGACTTTAAAAATTAACCTTCAACTTCTTCTTCAACATCATCATCTGCACTGTCCATACCCAGCTCTTTAAGTTTGCGCGTCAATGTATTTCGACCCCAACCTAAAAGCTCAGCAGCATGGCGTTTACGGCCACGCGTTTGCTGAAGGGCTGCATTAATCAGCGTGCGTTCAAACATTGGTGTTGCGATGTCGAGAATCTTCATCTCACCATTTTTTAGCTTTTGAATTGCCCATTGGTTCAGTAATTCATCCCAATGGTGCGGAGCAACCTGATTCAGATTTGGAATTGGTGCGCCGTTGTCCTGCTGGATAGGAATCTGTTTTAGTTCAGGTGGCAAGTCTTCTGGATAAACTTCACGACCTGTGATCATCACCGTTAGCCAGCGACAGGTATTTTCCAGCTGACGCACGTTCCCTTGCCAAGGCAGCTTCTGCATATATTCCTGAGTTTCAGGACGCAGAATCTTCGGATTGACACCAAGCTCTTTGCCTGCACGGGCCAGGAAATGCTGAGCCAGCATTGGAATATCTTCAGAACGGTGTGCCAGTTTAGGAATATGAATACGAATTACATTCAAACGGTGATACAAGTCTTCACGGAAGCGGCCATCGTGTACCAGTTTTTCCAGATCCTGGTGAGTTGCTGCCACGATACGCACATCGACCTTAACTGGAATATGACCACCTACACGGTAAAATTCACCATCTGCCAGGACACGGAGTAAACGGGTCTGGGTTTCAAATGGCATGTCTCCAATTTCGTCTAGAAACAATGTACCGCCGTTAGCCTGTTCGAAACGGCCTTGACGTTGGGTATTGGCACCCGTAAACGCACCTTTTTCATGACCGAACAATTCAGTCTCAATCAGGTCTTTTGGAATCGCTGCCATGTTCAGGGCAATAAATGGCTTATTGCTACGTGGTGAATGGCGGTGCAAAGCATGTGCCACCAATTCTTTACCTGTACCGGATTCACCATTAATCAAAACAGTAATATGCGATTGAGATAGACGGCCAATAGCGCGGAATACTTCCTGCATTGCAGGAGATTCACCGATAATTTCAGTCGATTGAATTGTTGGAGCCGCTTTTGCAGATTCCTGTTGCTGTAACTTGGTGATGTGCAGGATGGCACGATTCACCAATGCCAGCGCTTCATCAATATCAAATGGCTTTGGCAGATACTCGAAGGCACCGGTCTGATAACTTGATACTGCAGATTCCAGATCCGAGTGCGCCGTCATAATGATAACCGGCAGATCAGGATTAGTATTCTTGACCTTACCTAAAAAGGTTAAGCCATCAATACCCGGCATTCGGATATCGGTCAGGATCACATCTGGTGCATCCACACTCAGCTGATCAAGTGCCGACTGGGCTTCTTCAAAACTGGTAACGTCGAAACCTTCTTCTTTGAATGTTTTTTCGAGTACCCAACGCATGGCACGATCGTCATCAATCACCCATATTTTATTTCGCGACATGATCTGACTCCCAAGGTAAAAATAAGCTAAATACGGTTTTTCCTGGAACTGACTGGCATTCAATCATTCCGTTATGTTGGTGCATTATATTTTGAGCAATACTGAGGCCCAGGCCGGTTCCTTTGGCACGGCTGGTCACAAGCGGGTAAAAAACGGCTTCAATAATATCGTCTGGTACACCCGGACCATTATCTTCAATGTCGATGCGTACCACTGAACGATGAATCACACCATTAATAGTATATAGACGCTGAATACGGGTTCTTAAAATCAGTTCAGGCTGATGCTCGACAAAGAAGTCTTTGTTTTCAGTCATCGCCTGAACCGCATTCACACAGATATTCAGCATGACCTGAATCAGCTGATCGCGGTCTGCTAAAACTTCTGGCAGGGACAGGTCATAGTCCCGGGTAATTTTAATTTTCTTTTTGGTCTGATTTACAATTAGTGAACGGACACGTTCTAAAGGCTCATGCACATTGACCATTTCATAGCTTGGCAATTGACGTGAGCCCAGCATACTATCCGCCAGATTTCTCAGGCGATCCACTTCACTGATAATAATATCTGTAAATTCTTTGTATTTCGGATCATCCAGGCTACGTGCGAGAAGCTGTGTTGCACCACGAATACCACCAAGCGGGTTCTTGATTTCATGTGCTACACCACGGATCAACTGGCGCGCCACCTGATGTTGCTGAATGTAGTTTTCTTCACGCGAGATTTTCAGCATACGGTCACGCTGATTCAGCTCAATCAGCAATAAGGGGTGATGTGGTTTGCCTGCATTCAGTAGCGAAACCGTGTAATCCACATGAATGTCCTTAAAATTGACAATAATGGTCGCTTCACGGCGGGTATAAGGTTGTCCAGTATGCAGGGTGTTATACAGCGACTCTTCAGTATTGAACTCATCTGTAGGGGCTTGCAGGATATTTAATACCGGTGTGCCAAATGCGCGTAACAAGCTGATATCGAACATGGCCTCGCAGGCAGTATTCAGATAATAGATATTCAGGTTGCTATCAATCAGCATGACAGCAGTGGTCAGGTTGTCCACCAAAAGGCGATAGTCGATGGAAAGGGGCTGATCCATTAGCGATGGTTTTCCTGTATTAAAATAGCGCAATGGCATCTTCATAAAGCAAAATTTAAAGTCTTAAGTTCTCATTTGATGCACATTAAGCAAAATGCACGCCAACTTTTTAAATAATCCCTAAATTATTGCAATGAAATGGAAGTGGGGTCATGAAGATGCATGATTTGTTAATGGTATAGCTGATAAAAATCAGCATGTAAATCATAAATGTTCAATTTTGGTGCATGTATAAATATATTGAATATTTTATGGCTTTATTTTGGTGCTTGATGTAATCAGTCTCCATTTCAACTGTTTTTATGTTTCGAAAAGACATACAATACGCGCATTCTAGTGGAGCGCAGATTCATGAAGTCCCCCAAAGTCGGTTTTGTTTCTTTAGGTTGTCCTAAGGCATTGGTAGATTCTGAACGAATTTTAACTCAGTTGAAGACTGAAGGTTATGATGTCGCATCGGATTATGACGGTGCTGATTTAGTAGTGGTAAACACCTGTGGTTTTATTGAATCTGCAGTACAAGAGTCTCTAGACGCCATCGGTGAAGCGATGAGCGCGAATGGTCGCGTGATTGTGACGGGCTGTCTAGGTAAAGACGAAGACAAGATTCGCCAAATGCATCCGAATGTCCTGAAAGTGACCGGTGCTGCGGCTTATGAAGAAGTAATGGATGCGGTTCATCAATATGTCCCTGAACCGCCAAAACATAATCCATTTATTGATCTGGTTCCTGAGCAAGGCATTCGCCTTACTCCAAAACACTATGCGTACTTGAAAATTTCAGAAGGCTGTAACCACCGTTGTACTTTCTGCATTATCCCAAGCATGCGTGGTGATCTGGTATCGCGTCCAGTCGGTTCTGTACTTGAAGAAGCTGCGGCACTAAAACGTGCTGGTGTAAAAGAAGTACTTGTCATCTCCCAGGATACTTCTGCTTACGGCGTGGATACCAAGTACAAACTTGACTTCTGGAACGGTCAGCCAGTTAAGACCAAATTCTATGATATGTGTGAAGCGCTGGGTCAGTTAGGCATCTGGGTGCGTCTGCACTATGTCTACCCATATCCACATGTGGATGCAGTGATTGATCTGATGGCACAAGGCAAAATCCTGCCATACCTGGATATTCCATTCCAGCATGCCAGTCCTAAAGTATTAAAACTGATGAAGCGTCCTGCGCACAGTGAAAATACATTAGAACGTTTGAAAGTATGGCGTGAAAAATGTCCTGAATTGGTGCTGCGTTCGACATTTGTAGTGGGCTTCCCGGGTGAAACCGAAGAAGACTTCCAAATGTTGTTGGACTGGTTGCAGGAAGCTCAGCTGGATCGTGTGGGTTGTTTCACTTATTCAGCAGTTGAAGGTGCAGCAGCGAATGATCTGCCAGATCACGTGCCGGAAGAAATCAAGCAAGAACGTTATGAACGTTTCATGCAGGTCCAGCAAGCGATCTCAGCAGCCAAGCTGCAAAAGCGTATCGGTCAGAAAATGACAGTGCTAGTCGATGATCTGGAAGAGGAATTCCCGGTTGCTGTAGCACGTTCTTATGCCGATGCACCAGAGATTGATGGGAATGTATTTGTTGAAGATATCGACAAGAGCCTGATTAAGACAGGTGCTTTGCTTGAAGTCGAAATTACCGATGCGGACGAATATGACCTGTTTGCAAAACTGATTTCGATTAAATCAGCCTAATACTTAGATAAAATTAAATGAAATAATTTGGAGTTTGATGATGTTGGATTCTAAAAAGCCGCGTTTTGGCCGTATTTTGCTGAAACTTTCAGGTGAAGCGCTTGCCGGCAACAAGGATATGGGTATTGATGCACCAATCCTTGACCAGATGTCTTTAGCGATTGCACACCTGGTTGGATTGGGTGTACAGGTCGGTATTGTTGTCGGTGGTGGTAACTTGTACCGTGGTAGCCAGTTGCAGAAAGATGGTCTGGTTGGTCGTGTAACCGGTGACCAGATGGGTATGCTGGCAACCGTGATGAACGGTCTGGCATTACGTGATGCGCTGGTACGCCGTAACATCAAGACACGTTTACTTTCAGCATTGCCAATTGGCACCGTTGTAGAATCTTACTCAAGCCGTGATGCGATTCGTCACCTGACGCGTGGTGAAGTCTGCGTATTTGTTGCGGGGACAGGTAACCCGTTCTTTACCACTGATACAGCAGCTTGCTTGCGTGGCATTGAAATTGAAGCGGACCTGATTCTGAAAGCAACCAAGGTTGATGGTGTCTATAATAAAGATCCAAGCAAATTTGAAGATGCTGTTAAATACGAAACCTTAACCTTTGACCAAGTGCTTGATGAAAAACTGGGTGTGATGGATTTAACGGCGATCTGCCTATGCCGTGATCATAACGTACCGCTACAAGTTTTCGATATGAACAAGTCTGGTGCTTTATTGTCCGTTGTGATGGGTGAAAAAGAGGGTACTCACGTTACCAATTGATGACGTGAACCTTGAAGCACTTTATACTAGTCAAAATTTAGCTTTTACATTTTTTAGAATTAAGTAAGGAAGATCATATGATTAACGATCTTAAAAAAGACGCAGAAGACCGTATGAACAAGTCACTTGACTCGTTGGAGCATGGTTTTGCCAAAGTTCGTACTGGACGTGCACATCCATCGATTCTGAACGGTGTTATGGTTCCTTACTATGGCTCTGACGTGCCATTGAACCAGGTTGCAAACGTAGGTGTTGAAGATTCACGTACCTTGCTGGTTCAACCATTTGAACGTTCAATGGTTGCTGCAATTGATAAAGCCATTCGTGAATCAGATTTAGGGCTTAACCCGATTACTGCTGACGCAATTCGTGTACCAATGGCTGCGTTAACTGAAGAAACTCGCCGTGACATGCAGAAAGTTGCGCGTAACGAAGCTGAAAACGCTAAAGTTGCGATTCGTAACATTCGTCGTGATGTTTTGGGCGATATCAAAGCTTTATTGAAAGAAAAAGAAATTTCTGAAGATGAAGAACGTCGTGCTTCTGACGAAATCCAGAAAATTACTGATAAATATGTTGCTGAAGTTGACAAACGTTTGGCTGCAAAAGAAGCTGAATTGATGAAGGTCTAATTCATCAATGACCGTTTCTGAAGAGAGTTCCCGTCTTCCAAAACATGTTGCCATCATCATGGATGGCAACAATCGTTTTGCCAAAAAAAATCAGATGCAAAAGGGTGAAGGACACCGTGAAGGTAAAAGCGTCCTTGATCCAATTGTAGAACACTGTAGAAAAAGAAAAATCCAGGCTTTAACTGTATTTGCGTTTTCGAGTGAAAACTGGAATCGTCCGCAGTATGAAGTGGATCTGCTCATGCGATTGCTCGAAGACACCATCCATGAACAGTTACCGCGCATGGAAAAATTCAATATTGCCTTGCGCTTTATTGGTGATTGCAGCCGTTTATCTTCAGAGCTGCAAGCTTTAATGTTGCATGCTGAGGAAAGGACTGCTAAGTTCGATAGCATGACGCTCACTATTGCCATTAGTTATGGTGGTATGTGGGATATGGCGCAGGCTGCGAAGCGAATTGCTGCGGATGTTTTAACAAATAAATTAGAACTTGATGCAATTAATGCTGATGTTTTTGGTCAATATGTAAGTCTTAGTGATTTACCACCTGTGGATCTGTTAATCCGTACCGGTGGAGATTTCCGCTTGTCAAACTTCCTGCTCTGGCAGGCAGCTTATGCGGAACTGTATTTTACTGAAACCTTATGGCCAGAATTTACCACGGAAGAACTTGATGATGCCTTTGCCGTATTTGGTGGGCGTGAACGTCGGTTTGGTAAGACATCAGAACAGATTCAGCAAGAGAAACTTGAGAATTAATACATGTTAGAGCGGATTATAACCGCATTGGTTTTGGTGGCTGTTGTACTCAGTTGTATGTTTGCCACTACTGCATATTACCCAATGTTTGTGTTGATGGTCGTTGCTGCAGGTGTGGCAGGTTATGAGTGGTTTAAACTCATGCCACGTCAGGGGGAAAAAGTAATTAAGCCGTTTGCTTGGGGTTATGGCTTACTCACAGCAGTTCTTTCAGCACTTGCACTCTATTTTTCAGACATCTCAATGCTGCTTTGGGCGGCATCGATTTTGACCTGGATCCTCAGCATCTATTGGGTTAAATCCTATCCTGAATATGATGGCTGGTACAATGTTACTTTAAATGGTATTGGTGTGATCCTGATCTCGGCGGCGGTCACTGCAATCTATTCAGTCTGGCAGTATTCACCTTGGTGGTTAATGTATCTGTTTTTGCTGGTTTGGGGGGCAGACAGTGGTGCCTATTTTATTGGACGCAAGTTCGGCAATAAAAAGCTCGCACCGAAAGTTAGTCCAAACAAATCGGTTGAAGGGTTGTATGGCGGAATCGTCACATCCATGTTGATTGTCATTACAGTCACATTACTTTATCTTAATATCAGTATCCCCGAACTGCTTTTATTCCTGATTTTATCAGTATTAACAGTCTTTAGTTCTGTGCTTGGCGACCTGTTTGAATCGATGATCAAACGTCGTGCTGGTATTAAAGATTCGGGACGTATTCTGCCAGGACATGGTGGTGTATTAGACCGTATTGATTCTCTCCTTGCTGCAGCACCGATTTTTGCTGCAGGCATGTATGTCTTAAAACTAATTGGCGTAGATTTATAAATGTCACAAGCTGTTTGTATACTGGGTGCTACAGGTTCTATTGGGCAAAGTACTTTAAAAATCCTGCAGCGACATCCTGAAGCTTACAGCGTATATGCTGTGACTGCACAAAGCCGTATTGCTGAACTGGTCGAGATCTGTAAGCAGTTTCGACCAAAAATCGCTGTGGTGCCAGCCTTTAAAGTAGATGAACTGGCACAATTGCTGAAACAGCAACAGTTATCCGAAATAGAAATTTTACCAGATGAAGCAGGCTTGATTGCAGTTGCTGAACATCCAGAAGTAGATATAGTCATGGCGGCGATTGTTGGTGCAGCTGGCCTTTTGCCGACATTGGCTGCGGTCAAAGCGGGAAAACGCGTCCTGTTGGCTAATAAAGAAGCTTTGGTGATGTCTGGTGATATTATGATGCAGGCTGCTCGTGATCATGGGGCTTTATTGCTACCTGTGGACTCAGAGCACAATGCAATTTTCCAGTGTTTGCCGGCGAATTACTTCGATGCTGAGCGTAACGGTCAGCCAAAACTGGGTGTACAGCAGATTCTGTTAACTGCCTCTGGTGGTCCATTTTTAAATCATACTTTCGATCAGCTGCAGACGGTCACACCAGCACAAGCCTGCAAACATCCAAACTGGTCAATGGGTCAAAAAATTTCAGTAGATTCAGCAACCTTGATGAATAAAGGTTTGGAACTGATTGAAGCCTGTCATTTATTTGCAGTAAAAGAACAATTTGTTACAGTTGTCGTGCATCCACAGAGTATTATTCACTCCATGGTTCAATATGTAGATGGTTCAACTTTGGCGCAAATGGGTAACCCGGATATGTGTACCCCGATTGCACATGCCTTGGCATGGCCAGAGCGGATCAGTACGCATGTCGCTCCATTAGATTTATTTGTACATTCACAACTGAATTTCCAGCAACCGGATACCCAGCGTTTTCCTGCATTAAAACTGGCACGCCAGGCAATGCAGCAAGGCGGGATTGCGCCTGCTATTCTGAATGCAGCCAATGAAATTGCCGTGGCAGCATTTTTGCATGAAAAAATTACTTTCATTCAAATACCTCAGATAGTTGAATATACGCTGAATTCGATGGACAATCGGACAGCAGATCAGCTGGAAGTGATTCTTCAGGCTGATCGGCAGGCGCGTGATATCGCCCGTCAATTCGTTGTGAATAAAGGAAGTTAAGCCATGAACGCCTTGTTTATTATCGCAGCTGCAATTCTGTTATTGGGTCCCCTGATTGCGATCCATGAATTTGGACATTACTTTGTAGCTCGAAAACTTGGCGTAAAGGTTTTAGTTTATTCGATTGGATTTGGTCCAACGCTAATTAAATGGACTTCAAAAAAGTCTGGTATCCAGTATCAGCTTTCTGCTTTGCCGTTTGGCGGCTATGTCAAAATGCTCGATGAACGTGAAGGTAATGTACCTGAAGAGGACCTCCCTAAAGCATTTAATCGTCAACATCCATGGAAACGTATCGCGATTGTTGCGGCTGGTCCTTTAATTAATCTTTTCTTTGCAGTGATTCTATTCTGGATTTTATTTTTACCTGCACAGGAGCAGTTAAATACCCGTGTGGGTCAGGTTTTGCCTAATACACCTGCAGCTGCTGTACAGATGCAGCAAGGTGACAAAATTACCGCAGTGGATGGCACTGAAGTCGCAACCTGGGAAAAGCTGAATTATGCCTTGGTTGATCGTGTTGGTGAAACCGGGCTGATTACGATTCAGGCCGAACGTGATGGACAGATAAAAAGTTTCCAATTGCCGATTCAGAGTTTTCTGAAAGATCAGTCACAGTCTCCACTGGATACTTTAGGTTTTATACCGTATCGTCCAGAAATTCCTGCCGTGGTATCTAAGCTCAGTGACGATGGAGCTGCAATCCGCCAAGGCATGAAGGAAGGTGACAAGATCATTGCCATTGATGGGGTGGCGATGAAAAACTGGTTTGATGTGGTACAGGTTGTCCAGGCATCACCAGAAAAATTATTAAAAATAGATGTGTTACGTAATAACCAAGTGGTGCATTTACAGGTGATGCCACAGGCGAAACGTGACAACATGGGTAAAGTGACGGGTATGCTGGGTGTACAAAGTGACCCAGGCAAAATCACAATCCCGGCAGAATATAAACAGACAATTCAATATAGTCCGACTGAGGCACTGGTCATGGCTTTTGACAAAACGACGCAACTGTCTTCAATGATTCTGAACTCGATTGTGAAGATGGTTCGTGGTCTGATTGGTCTGGATAATTTATCTGGTCCAATCACGATTGCCAAAGTGGCAGGTCAAAGTGCGGAAATGGGATGGCAAACTTTTATTTCCTTTATGGCGCTAATGAGTGTAAGTTTAGGGATATTAAATTTACTGCCAATTCCAATGCTTGATGGCGGACATCTGGTTTACTATTTTATTGAATTATTACGTGGTAAACCTGTTTCTGAACAAATACAATTGGTTGGCTTAAAAATTGGTATGGTATTGCTGGGTAGTATGATGCTACTTGCACTATTTAATGATTTTATGCGTTTATAACAACGTAGATGGAATAAATTAACAAGCGGAAAAGACTGGCATGCAGCACACACATTTATTTATGCCTTTGGCACTCGTTAGTGCTATGGCAGTTGCACAACAAGTATATGCAGCAGATGAATTTGTAGTACAAGATATAAAATTTGACGGACTGGTTCGTCTCACTCCCGAAAATGTGTATGGCCTGGTGCCAATCAATAGTGGTGATCGTGTCAATGATCCGATTATTGCCAATGCGATCCGGAGTCTGTATGCCTCAGGCTTGTTTGATGATATCAAGGCAACTCAAGCTGGAAATACGCTAGTATTCCAGGTGGTTGAACGCCCGGTTATTTCCAAGATTGAACTAAAAGGCAACAAGCTGATTCCGAAGGAAGCTTTGGAAGAAGGTTTGAAAAAAATGGGTCTTGCTGAAGGTGAGGTTCTAAAAAAATCTGCTCTGCAAACTGTAGAAACCGAGCTTGAACAGCAATATATGCAGCAAGGTCGTTATGATGCAGACATTACAGTAAAGACTACACCGAAGCCAAATAACCGTGTCGATCTTCTGATTGAATTTGTGGAAGGTAAGGCTGCAAAAGTTTTTGACATTAATATTATTGGGAATACGGTCTTTAAAGAAGATGAGATCAAGCAGGCTTTTGCAATCAAGGAAAGCTCTTGGAATTCGATTATTTCCCGTAATGACCGTTATGCACGTGAGAAAATGGCAGCAAGCCTTGAAGCTTTGCGTGCCATGTACCTGAATCGTGGTTATATCAATTTCAATATCAATAACTCAAGTCTGAACCTGAGTGAAGATAAGAAAAATGTCTTTATTGAAGTATCGGTAGATGAAGGTGAGCAATTCAAATTTGGTGAGACCAAATTCCTGGGTGATGCGCTTTATTCAGCAGATGAACTCAAAGTTTTACAACTATACAAAGATGGTGAAATTTATTCACAGGAAAAAGTGAATGCGGTTAAACAGTTATTACTGCGTAAATATGGTAATGCTGGCTATTATTTCGCTGAAGTAAATGTTGTTCCAGAAATTAATAAAGATACTAAACTGGTTGACTTAAATTATTACATCAACCCAGGTCAGCAGGTGACTGTACGTCGCATTAATTTTACTGGTAATAACAAAACTGCGGATGAAGTATTACGTCGTGAAATGCGTCAGATGGAAAGCGCACTGGCTAGTAACGAAAAAATTGATCTGTCTAAGGTCCGTCTGGAACGTACCGGTTTCTTTAAATCGGTTGATATTAAACCGGCGCGTATTCCTGGTTCACCGGATCAGATTGATTTAAATGTTGCGGTTGAAGAGCAACATTCCGGGACAAGTACCTTGGCAGTTGGTTTCTCGCAAAGTGGTGGTGTTACCTTCCAGGCCGGTTTAAGTCAGACCAACTTCCTGGGTACAGGGAATAGTGTATCGGTAGATCTATCACGCTCTGAAACTCAAGATTACTATAACCTGAGTGTAACCGATCCATACTTTACTATTGATGGTGTGCGTCGTGGTTATAACCTGTACTACCGTAAAACCAAGCTGGATGATGACTATAACGTCAACAACTATATAACAGATAGTTTTGGTGGTGGGATTAACTTTGGTTATCCAATCGATGAGAAC
The DNA here is from genome assembly GCF_000369585.1 of Acinetobacter sp. CIP 101934. NCBI lineage: Bacteria > Pseudomonadati > Pseudomonadota > Gammaproteobacteria > Moraxellales > Moraxellaceae > Acinetobacter > Acinetobacter sp. CIP 101934. The sequence continues at coordinate 1,443,751 of NZ_KB850094.1, forward strand.
CAGAGTATTAGTTTTGGTCTGAATATTGATCAGACCGATGTGACCACAGGCCCTTATGTTTCGACCTATGTTGCTGACTACCTAGAAAGAAATGGTGGTAAAGAAACAAAGAGTGGAGAATATTGTGAGCCTATTTTAGATGCTGATGGTAATCCAACTGAAGATTGTAGAAATATTTCTTATGGGCAGGAGTTTAAGGGTGACTTCTTAACTTATAATCTGAATTTAGGCTGGTCGTATAACACGCTTAACCGTCCTATCTTCCCGACGACAGGCATGTCACATCGTGTCAATGCAGAAATTGCATTACCAGGCAGTGATGTGGAATATCAAAAGGTCACTTATGATGCGCAAGCCTACTTCCCATTGGGCAAGAATTTTGTCGCGCGTGGCTATGGTAAGTTAGGTTATGGTAATGATCTGCCATTCTATAAAAACTTCTATGCGGGTGGTTTCGGCTCGGTGCGTGGTTTTGAAAATAGTACTTTAGGACCAAAATACCCTGGTGTTTATTTCTCTGATATTGGACGAACTGATCCTACACCAGAGGAAGTCGGTGGGAATACCTTAGTGCAGTTTGGTGCTGAACTTGCTCTTCCAGTTCCATTTAAAGGAGATTGGGCACGTCAGGTTAGACCTGTTATTTTTGCTGAAGGTGCACAAGTCTTTGATACACAGTGTGATGTCTCAAATGAAAATATTTTTGTTAATGGTTCTTCAGTGAACGGGCGAAAATATTGTAAAGACAACTTCGGTTTTGAACTGGATAACATGCGTTATAGCGTGGGTGCCGGCTTTACCTGGATTACTATGATCGGCCCATTATCATTAAGTTATGCATATCCGTTGAATGATAAAAAAGGTGACGATACTAAGAGTGTTCAATTCGAAATTGGTCGTACCTTCTAATTTAATTAACCAAAGTTAATATTATTTGGCCTTGTGAATAGTAAGAAATTACTATTTGTAAGGCCATTTTTATAGATAGAGAAATACAGATGAAAAAAATGATGATGGCGATGGGTATCGCTGTGGTAACTTTAACTTCAACGGTACAGGCAGCTGGTGTTGGAGTAATTGATCTGGAACGTTTGGTGGAAAATAGCACATATCTAAAACAGCAAAATACGTCATTCCAGCAGACTATCAAACCACAAACCGCCAAAATTGAGCAGCTAAATAAAGAATTGGAAGCCATTCAGCAACGTGCCCAGGCAAACCCTAAAATGAGTGCGGCAGATAAGAAAAAGCTCGAAGAACAATATCAGGCAAAATTTAAAGAGTTAGGTCAGTTACAGCAAGCTATACAGACTAGCGCGCAAAGCTCTATTCAGCAGGTTCGTACTGTATTTGATGCACGTGTGAAGCAAGTCGCTGAGCAATTACGCCAAGAAAACAAGCTGGATGTGGTTTTGAATAAAAATAGCGCGCTTGCCTATGACCCTAAGTATGATTTAACTGATAAAATGATTCAAAAGGTTAATGCAATTAAATAATCAATGAATCATCAACAGCTTCAATTAGCTGACCTCGCTCGTCTGGTGCAAGGTGAGTGTATAGGTCAGTCCGATTTGCAGTTAAGAGGCTTGGCAAGTCTTGAGCATGCAACAGTACAGGATCTGGCGTTTGTTACTGCTGATAAATATCTGGAACAGGCAGCTCAAAGCCAGGCAGGTGCTCTGATTGTGACAGCTGAGCTTAAAACACAGCTAAGTTCACATCAGAACTTTATTGTCGTGGTAAATCCTTATCTTGCTTTTGCAATGCTGACTCATGTATTTGAGCAAAAGCAGACTCAACGTGGTATAGAAAGTACGGCACAGATTCATCCTTCGGCTGTAATTGCAGATGATGCCTATATTGGTCACTATGTGGTGATCGGTGAAAATTGTGTAGTCGGGTCAAATACGGTCATTCAGTCCCATGTGCAGATGGATAACCAGGTGGAAATTGGTAAAGACTGTTTTATTGATGCTCATGTCACCTTGACCGGTATGACAAAAATTGGTGACCGGGTACGTATCCATGCCAACAGCGTCATTGGCAGTGAAGGTTTTGGCTTTGCGCCTTATCAAGGTAAATGGCACCGCATTGCACAATTAGGGTCGGTACGTATTGGTCATGATGTCCGTATTGGTTCCAATTGCAGTATTGATCGTGGTGCTCTGGATGACACAATTCTGGAAAATGGCGTCATTATTGATAACCTTGTGCAAGTCGCCCATAACGTTAAAATTGGTGCCAACACTGCCATTGCAGCAAAAACAGCGATTGCAGGCAGTACCAGTATTGGCAAAAACTGTATCATTGGTGGGGCTACAGCGATTTCAGGACACCTGAATATTGCGGATAATGTGACTTTGACCGGAATGTCAATGGTGACAAATAATATTTCTGAAGCTGGAAAATATTCTTCAGGTATCGGATTGTTTGAAAATCAGAAGTGGAAGCGCACAGTGGTTCGCATTAGACAATTAGCAGATGTGCCATTGACCCAGATAATGAAACGCCTTGATCATATGCAGTCTCAAATTGAGTCCATTGAATCAACATTTAAGTTGCGTAAATAATTATGATGACAGAATCGAATTTGCCTACATTCACGAAGCCTGAATTGCCAATGACCATTCAAAAGATTCGTGAGTATTTGCCTCATCGCTATCCATTCCTGCTTGTGGATCGCGTGGTAGATATTACTGATAATGGCATCGTGGGTTATAAAAACGTTTCAATTAATGAAGAGTTTTTACAGGGCCATTTTCCTAATTACCCAATCATGCCAGGTGTGCTAATTGTAGAAGCACTGGCACAGGTAGCAGGTATTCTTGGTTTCGTCATGAACAATGAGACTCCAACAGAGGGCTCTTTGTTCCTTTTTGCTGGTGCTGAGAAGGTTAGATTTAAAAAACAAGTGGTTGCAGGCGACCAATTAGTATTAAAAGCTGAATTAGTGATGCAAAAACGTGGCATTTACAAATATAATTGTATAGCCACAGTAGATGGCGTAGTCGCAACAACCGCGGAAATTATGGTTTCGCATCAGAAAGTCGAGCAGGCATGAGCAATAACTCCCTTATTCATCCAACTGCCATTATTGACTCATCTGCAGTAATTGCTTCAGATGTTCAAATTGGTCCTTACTGTATTATTGGGCCAAATGTCACTATTGGTGCAGGTACCAAACTTCATTCACACGTCGTTGTGGGTGGGTACACACGCATTGGCGAACACAATGAGATTTTCCAGTTTGCGAGTGTGGGAGAAGTTTGTCAGGACCTGAAATATGCAGGTGAAGAAACCTGGCTTGAGATTGGTGATCATAACAAGATTCGCGAACATTGTAGTCTGCACCGTGGTACTGTTCAGGACAATAGCATTACCAAAATCGGCAGTCATAACCTGCTGATGGTAAATACGCATATTGCACATGACTGTATGGTGGGCGATCACAATATCTTTGCAAATAATGTGGGTGTAGCTGGTCACGTCCATGTGGGTGACTATGTGGTAATTGGGGGGAACTCAGGTATCCATCAGTTCTGTAAGATCGACTCTTATAGCATGATCGGTGGTGCATCACTGATTCTTAAAGATGTGCCTGCTTATGTAATGGTTTCCGGCAATCCTGCGCATGCATTTGCAATGAATGTGGAAGGGATGCGTCGTAAGGGTTGGTCGAAAAATGTAATCAATGGCCTACGTGAGGCATTTAAACTGATCTATAAATCAGGTTTAACCACACAAGAAGCAATTGAAAAAATTCGTGCAGAGATTCTGCCAGAAGTGGCTGAAGCACAGCGCTTGCTTGATTCTTTGGAGCAGTCTAAACGTGGTATTGTGCGTTAACAGACTATTCATAAAAAAGACACCTTTTCAGGTGTCTTTTTTTATTTCTGAATCTTTTTATTTAAAGAATTTAGCTTCTTCAGACTGCGGATAATTTTTCAACAAGCGAGATTTATATTGTGCAGCCAAGGTCTTGTTTTTCTCTACTTCACTGCTGACATTATATAATTGATACAAAGCACGGGCAGCTTTTGCCGAATTTGGATAGCGGTCTGCCACAATGGCATAATTTCGCTTCGCTTCAGTAAAATTCGGTGGATCAATCGACAGATTAAACTCTGCTAACCAGAAATAGGCATTGCTGATATACACGCTGTTTGGATTATTCTTAATGAAATTCTGCATCGGTGCAATCGCTTTTGTGGCACCGCCATTCTTGTAGGCATCCAGGGCTACTGTATATGCGGCTTTTTCTAACTCGGAGGGTTGAGCAGAAGAGCTCGAAGCTGTTGATGTCTGAGCTTGGCTTAACTTGCTGTTGCCTGCTCCTGAGCTGGGTGCAGTATCCTGTTGATTATCCTCCCCAGTGCCTTGTTCAGGATCAATCTTTTGCTGTAATAACTCAAGACGTTGATCGAGATCGGCATAGCGGTTAGCCAGTTCACTTTTTAGCGACTGGATTTCGTTGTCCTGTTCTTCAATCTTGCCGCGCAAGCCACGAATATCACTTTCCAGTTGCTGATTTTTTTGCAGCAATTGCCAGCTCATATTGGTCTGTACCGGGGTATCTACTCCTGAGGAAATCGCAGGCAGGGTGTTGGTAGGTGCTGTACTGTTACCACCCTGGCTTAAGCCTCGAGATTCAATTGGAACTGCAGCAAAGAGCGAAGTGGTACAGAGCATGCTGAACGCGCATAAGACATGTTTTTTAAACATCATCTATTTTATCCATGTTGTTTTGAATGAACCAACGTTCAAGGTGGTCAATCAAATAAATTATTCAATGTATATGCCACACATTTAAAACGGCATTGCCGGGAATTGCAACATGCTTTTACAAAGTTGAAGGGGTTTTCCGGGCAGGAATTTGTATCTCGGATTTACAGAAAATCCTGAATTAATCCTACATTGTTTTTAAAATAATCAAATGGATAGCTTGTACCAGATTTTTTGGTATTCTCGCTTGCAAGTTCATTAAAAATCTCTATACTCTGTTCTTGCAATGGTAGCCCTGCCGGTTACTTCGCAATTGCACTCTGCGAACCCCGCCAGGACCGGAAGGTAGCAACGGTAGTAGAACTGCGATGTGCCGAAGCTTTGCTGGTAGGGTTGCCACCATATTTTTAATATAATAAAAACAATACCAATTTGAATTTTCTCAAATCTTTTATTCATAAGCTCAAATTGTATATCTTATTATTTTAATGTCTCAGCTCATGGTTATTTTATTTCATCTTTAAGCTTGTTCACCACACTATTTAAAATTCAATATTCAAGACTTTTAGTTATTCAGGCCTTTAGAAAAAGTAATCAATCTTCTGCTTTACGGTTAATCGCTTTCATAATGGCATCCATTTCAAAACCCCGGTACATGAGAAAACGGATCTGCTTGGCTTTGACTTTGGGATCTTTTGTAACTTCAGGGCCGTATTTCTTGAGCTTCAGTTTATAAGCTTGCTGAACCCAATCGGTTTCTTTAAGTTCATCTATAATTAAAGCTGTATCAATCTTTTTGCTTTTCAGCTTCATTTTAATCTGATTCGGGCCTTTACCTTTGCGCTTTTGGCTGGAAAGCAAAGTTTCTGCAACACGCTGATCACTTTGATAATTCTCACGGGAAAGCTCATCAACAAGCTCTAGTACTTCATCACGATTTTCTGCATATAAACACAGTTTCTCGATCAGTTCCGCTTTGGCATATTCCTTACGGGTCAGTACTGCAAAGGCGTAGGAGCGCAAACGGGAGCCGGTTAAGCCCGGTTTCGTTTTATCTTCCTGCTTGTTATCAAATAAGCTTTCTTCAGGATCAAACTCGGGCAGGGCATCAGCTTGGGATGAAGTTGCTGGCTGGGGTGAATCATTAGCATCGCCAAACTGTTGCTTGATGGTTTCATAATCCAGGAGCTTAGTGAACTTTGCATCAGACATAGTGAATCCAATTCATTATATTACCTGTCCATAATAACAAAAACGCCCCGTAGGGCGCTCTGTAAGACGTTTAAGGATTATGCATCCAGAAAGTCTGCTGGTTCTTCTTCGTCTTTATCTTCAACCACATTGCCTGTCGTCAAAAGCTGCTCACGAATCAGTTTTTCAATGGTATCTGCAAGTGCTTTGTTCTCTTCCAGATAACGAATTGTGTTGTTCTTACCTTGGCCAATCTTGTCACCTTGATAAGAGTACCAAGCACCGGCTTTCTGTACGATTTCCTGCTGTACTGCAAGGTCAATCAGTTCGCCGAGATGGTTTACACCTTTACCATACAGAATTTGGAATAGGGCTTCCTTAAATGGAGGTGCCATTTTGTTCTTCACAACTTTGACTTTGGTTTCAGAACCAACGATTTCGTCGCCTTCTTTTACCTGACCAATACGTCGGATATCCAGACGTACAGAAGCATAGAATTTCAGTGCATTACCACCAGTGGTAGTTTCCGGACTACCAAACATCACACCAATTTTCATACGGATCTGGTTAATGAAGATCACCATACAGTTTGAACGCTTGGCATTACCAGTGATTTTACGCAGTGCCTGGCTCATCAAGCGGGCTTGCAAACCCATGTGTGAGTCACCCATTTCGCCTTCAATCTCAGCACGAGGGGTCAGGGCAGCTACGGAGTCAACAACGATCAGGTCAATCGCGCCTGAACGTACCAGCATGTCGGCAATTTCAAGTGCCTGTTCACCATGGTCGGGTTGAGATACCAGCAGGTTGTCGATATCTACGCCCAATTTACGTGCATATTGAGGATCAAGCGCATGTTCTGCATCGATGAATGCACAAGTACCACCAGCTTTTTGACATTCAGCAATTGCTTGTAATGTCATGGTGGTTTTACCTGAAGATTCAGGACCATAGATCTCGACAATACGGCCTTTTGGTAATCCGCCAATACCGAGCGCGATATCAAGCGTTAAAGAGCCTGTAGATACAGCTTCAACTGCTTGAACGGTATTGTCACCAAGACGCATTACTGTGTTTTTGCCAAACTGTTTTTCAATCTGGCTTAAGGCAGCATTCAGCGCCTTGTTTTTATTCTCATCCATCTTACAACCTCAATACGATGTCACTAAATTAGTACTCAAGTGGATGTCTTAAATTAGAGCTTTGTTCCACAGGTATAATAGTGACAGAAAGTTCCCTGATATTCTATAAAATTCAGTGCATGTACGACATACGCTGACGCTTGAATTTAATCATCATTATATGACCAATGCTGGTCAAATAGCTGACTATTTTCGTCTCTAAATTTACTGATGTCACGGCGATCTTTTTTACTTGGTCGGTGATCCGGACGAGCAAGATTATGCAACTTTCTTTGTGATGCAATCAATTCCCGTCGGGCAATACTGACTTCAGTTTCTTCATAAAGTGTTTGCGCAACTGGAGCAGGGCCACGGACATCAGATAGTTCTTTGACAACAACAGTTTTCTTGTCAATGCCTTGTTGGACCGTGATTTCCATGCCGATCCGAACTTCACGGGAGACTTTGACACGTTCGCCGCCAATATGCACCTTGCCGCCTTCAATGGCATTCTTGGCAATGGAGCGCGTTTTGAAAAAACGTGCCGCCCACAGCCATTTATCTATACGCATGCCTACCGCATCTTCGGGTAAAGACGATTTACGCATATTGCTTGTTAACCTCAGCCTGATTTAAATATGTGATTAAATCTGTTAATTGGTGCAGCATCGGGTAATTGCAAGTCTCGCGAGAAACTTTGCTGGAGGAGGGCTGTTTAATACTGAACAGATTCTGAATGCCATAGGCTTTGGCACCATTCAATACTTTTTCCGTATCATCAATAAAATAGACCTGCTCAGGATCAAAGGGATGCAGGGCGTTTAGACCTTGCCAGAATTCAACAAACTCCTTGGCATACCCGATAGTTTCAGAGCTGACAATCACGTCAAAATAATTTTTGAGTTGCAGATGTTCCAATTTGAAGCTGAGTCCGGCACAGTCGGCATTGGTGGCCAGCCAGATCGGGTAGCCATTTGCCTTTAGATAATCCATTAACTCCAGTGCCTGTGGTCTTAATGCGACTTTGGATTTATGCTCGATTTGCATCGCCAGAACATCCACTTCGACTTTAGCTGTCCAAAAGCGCGATGAGTACCAGTTTAGGGTATGATTATGTTCTTGATAGAATGCATAAAGCGTTGTTCGACTTTGCTCCAGGCTGCAATGGTGCGTTTCAGCATAGCGGACAGGAAGCAGGTCATTCCAGATGAAATCGTCATAGGCAAGATCAAGTAGGGTCCCGTCCATATCAAAAATAATGGGCGGTTTTTCTGAGCAATTCGGCATATAAGGTTTTCTATGTTTAAAGCAGCAACAGCACCACAAGATCCGATGATTTTGCAGTTTGTGCCCATTTTGACACAGGCTTGTGAAATTTTGCGAGAAGAATATCAGCAATATTGTTCCGGTGCTGCTTTTGACATTGAAAGGAAAAAGGATGATTCGCCTGTGACGCAAGCCGATTACCGGGTCAATACTTTTCTGACTCAGGTCCTCGCTGAAATTTCTGATTTACCGTTACTTTCTGAAGAAGGTAAACAGGAGGACCGTCAGGCATGGTCTACATTCTGGCTGCTCGATCCTCTGGATGGCACTAAGGAATTTCTGCATCAACGACCAGAATTCACCATTAATCTGAGCCTGGTCAAAGATAATCTGACGACTTTTGCCATTCTTGCAATTCCGGCACAACAGCTTATTTATTTTTGTCCAGAACAAGGTATGCCGCTAAAATATGACATTCAGCAAGATTGCTGGCATGAATATTTTCCAGCATCTCAACAAGACACGGTGCATATTGGTCTAAGTCAAAGTAGCCAAAAAAAGCCTAAATATGCGGCTTATCTGGAAAGTTTGGCTAAATTTACTGAGTTTGATGAGTTTAAAGCTGGCAGTGCTTATAAATTTTGCATGATTCTGGAAGATCAGGTGGATATTTATCCGCGTTTCCATCCGACTTGTGAATGGGACACTAGTGCCGGGCAATGTTTGCTGGAACGTATTGGCGGTGGTTTGGTAGATTTTAAAGGACGGCCATTTAGTTATAACCAGCGTGAGACCTTATTAAATGGTGGTTTTATTGCCTATAAGACCAAAGAGATGAAGATATTGGCCTTTAAGGCACTGGCTGATATGCAAGGCAGTGATTGAGCTGTGTAGTGTTCATGTTATAGTGAAGCTGATTCCGTTAATAGACCAGTTGGCAAGATTGTGGCATTAAAACTGCTTCCACCGAGTATGCTCAGCGCAATAGATTTATTGCCTGATACGAAGACACCTGTGACTCTGTTTACGCGTCATTCCTTGCGTGAAGAAGTTGCTGGTCAAGGCCTGGCAGGCTACGACTTGCAATTAACATCACAGGGGCGTGATCTGGCGCAGGAGTGGGGGGCTTATCTGGTCAATCAAACTGATCGTCATATTCAGCATTGTATCTCTAGCCCTATTCAGCGTTGTGTCGATACTGCCGCCCTTATGATTGAGGGTGCAGATACAACCAATAAGGCATCGCATACCCATAACATTGAAATTATCGAACAAGGCTTACTGGTCGAGCCTGGCAGTTTTGTACTAGATATTCAGAAGGCTGGGCCATATTTCAAGAAACAGGGTGCATTAGGTTTTATTAATAGCTTTGTGAATAACGCCTTGCCGGGCATGAAGCATCCGATTCATGGGGTGGTCGATGTGCTGGAATTAATCTATAACACGCATCCAAAAACGCCGTATGGACTCAGTCTGGCAGTAAGTCATGACACGATTCTGGCAGCTATGATTGCAGTCATGTCAGGTCATCAGGAAGTTAGCCGGGAAGACTGGCCAAAAATGATGGAAGGTTTGTTTGTCTGGTTCGAAGGTGATGTGTTTGAGGAGTCTAAACTGAAATGGATCTGGCGCGGTAAGGTGTATGAACTGGATATTTCCCAGTTTCAGAATGCGGAATTACACACCAGGAAATAAGTTAAAAGCTCAATCATGAGGGTTGAGCTTTTTACATTTGTCTTATGAAAGTGAAATAGAATAATCATCAAAAATCACTATGCTGATATTTAAACAGATATTCAAAGTATAGGAAAAACAATGAAAATCATCACAATTTTAAGTTTGGTTATTATAGTGGGTCTAAGCGCCTGTCAGAAACGTGATACGGATTCACCAGAGCAGGACAAGACCACAACGCCACATTCTATGGATAAGGATCAATAATTCAAATATTAAACTGGCTGATATTCCCGTTCTTACTTTTATCAATCCTATTTTGGGCAGGAAATAGGATTCCATAAGTTTTAAAGAATATTTTAAAAATATTGGGAAATAAGGAAGAAGAATTGAGTGGAAATAATCTTATAAAGTTTATTTATTCAAAAATGATCTTTTTATTGAATAGATCATTTTGTTGATTTACTAAATTTTGGGCACAAAAAAAGCCCTAAAAGGGCTTTTTTCATTTGCGATTAGTTAGAAGCTAATGCTTTAACTTGCGCGTTCAAACGGCTCTTATGACGAGCTGCTTTGTTTTTATGGATGATACCTTTGTCAGCCATACGGTCGATTACTGGAACAGCTTTTTTGTAAGCTTCAGTAGCAACAGCATAGTCGCCAGCAGCAATAGCAGCTACTGTACGTTTAAGATAGGTACGAACCATAGAACGCAAGCTTGCGTTGTGTTTGCGTGCTTTAACGTTTTGACGAGCACGTTTTTTAGCTTGAGCAGAGTTTGCCACTCGTGCACTCCTTGAAATAGATTGGTCTGGGCGGGCTGAAACTCAACTGAAAACCAACATCAGAAGAACTATCACCAGCCCGTAAACAAGTGCCATATTTTGAGGAAACTGAGGGCTTAAGTCAAGTCTTGACATGCTTTGACAACATTTTAGTTGCAGAAAAATTCTAAAGAAAACGTTAGATTAGTATTCAGGCAGGGAGATCGTACAAAAAATGACTAAAACCATAACATATCCAATCATCATTGGTGCCACAGGTCTTGTGGGTAAGAGCTTGGTACAACAGCTGGTTAATGAGCCGAGCTGCAAGCGTATCAGTGTCGTGGTACGCAAGCACCAGCCAGAGTTTGAGCAATGGCCCAAAGTCAAACAACTGGTCTTTGAGGATTTTCTGATGTTGAATGATCAGGATGTCAGCGGACATACCCATGCTTTCAGCTGTCTGGGTACAACCTTAAAGCAGGCAGGTTCCAAAGATGCTTTTTATAATGTGGACTATACCATCAATGCCCATTTTGCCGAGCTGGTTCAACAGACGGATGCGCATTATCTGCTGATTAGTGCCATGGGGGCGAATGCTGAATCCTGGTTTTTCTATAATCGGGTCAAAGGCGAGCTGGAAGATTATATCCAGACCTTAACGCTGGAACGAATCAGTCTGATCCGGCCATCTTTATTAATGGGTGAACGTGGTCATCAACGTTTACTGGAAGATGCTGCACAGAACCTGTTTGGCAAGTTTTCGCATTTGGTACCGGATTCTTTTAAATACAAGCCAGTGACAGCCGAGCAGGTGGCTCATACTATGGTATATGCAGCCCTGAATCAGACTGTGAAATTTGAAATTTATGATAATTTAGCCATACAAAAAATGAAATGAGGGTAAAAATCGTGTCCAGCGTACCATTTGTAACTTGTGACCTGCTTGATGATAATCCAGATAAAGACCTGCAATTCGTAACACCATGCCTGGATGGCAAATTTTTTAAAAGCTATGGGGCACGTAAAAGCTTTGGTGGCCAGATTGTCACAGTAAAGTGCTTTGAAGATAATTCTCGTGTCAAAGAATTATTAGCAACCGATGGTACAGGCAAAGTCCTGGTGGTGGATGGTGGTGCTTCGATGCGCTGTGCACTGATGGGTGACCTGATTGCTGAATCAGCAGTAAAGAATCACTGGAATGGTGTAATTATTTACGGTTGTGTACGTGATGTGGATGCGATTGCCGAACTGGATCTTGGTGTGCATGCCTTAGCTTCGATTCCTCAAAAGAGCAATCGCAAAGGTATTGGTGAAGTCGATGTTCCACTGTACTTTGGCGGCGTGACTTTTCAATCAGGTGAATACGTTTATGCGGACAATAACGGGATCGTGCTGTCTAAAGAAAAACTGGTGGACTAATCCTGTTTATTGAAAACATACAAAAATCAGCTATACCGTGAAAGTCAGTCAGTTTAGATTGCTGCTTTCACGGCTTTAAAACAATAAAGAGGACAGACGATATGTTAGGCCATCAGATTAAAGTAGCACAGGCATTGGCATCCGCATTTCTGGAAGGTGGACGAGGAGTTTCCGGAACGCCATTTCCAAACCAGCCTGAAAAACCCTTAAAGCTTTATGAGTACGAAGGCTCGCCATTCTGTCGCCGTGTCCGTGAAGTGATGACTTTACTCAACCTTGATTATGAAGTGTATCCATGCCCACGAGGCGGTAAACGCTTCCGTCCTGAAGTAAAACAGCAGGGAGGCAAACTCCAGTTCCCATTTTTAGTAGATGAAAATACGGGAGATAAACTTTACGAATCTCAGGATATCATTCATCACCTGTTTAAGCATTATGGCAAAACTGGTAAGACTCCGGCGAAATATTCAAATTATCCAAAGGTGCCGGTGGCTGCAATTGCCGGTACGATGGTCAACGGTTTACGCGGTGGTATGGCAAAACCATTAAAGAAAAATAAACCTGCACCTGAACAGCTTCTGGAGCTGTGGGGGTTTGAAGCCAGCCCGTATACCCGTATAGTCCGTGGTGTATTGTCTGAGCTGGAAATTCCTTATATCTACCACAATGTGGCGAAAGAACGCTGGCAAGATTATGGCCCAGCCAAGCTACGCTTAAAGCCAGGAGAATACGAGCCCTTGCCAGGCGGTAAACGCGAACAGCTGTTCACCATGATGGGGAACAATATCCAGGTGCCTTATCTGGTCGATCCGAATACCAATGTAAAAATGTTCGAATCTAAAGATATTGTGAAATATCTAAAAGGTCAGTATGGCGCTTAATTTTCGTAAATTTTTTAATTAAAGAATTTCCTAGGTCACCAACAAAAAAAGAGGATCAAATGACCCTCTTTTTTTGTTTGTTATTCTTCTTCAGCAGGCGGAACCAGCATGAGGATGGATTCATTGAGCAGATCTGCCAGGTCTTCCAGCATATCTTCATCAGCAAAGTCCAGATTGAGCATCACAGACTCCCCATTGGCGATCAGCTTGAGTTTTTCTGCAAAAGCTTCTGAGACACATAAACCTTCACCATTGCCCCAGAATAGTATTTCATCATCTTCTTCAGTATAAAGCAGGCGTGATGCAGGCTCGAGCATAATGCTATAGCCTTGGTCTAATGCTTCTTCTAGGTCGCCAGTACCAATTTCTTCTGCTTCTGGAATATTTTCTGGGTATTTAGGTTCAGACATCAGGCTCATGATGGCATCTTCAAGTACATTGGAGTTATGTAACTGCTCCATGATTTTACTTTGCAGATATTCAAGCTCATTAGCTGCGACTTCACCGGCAGCACTGATTTGATCACGAATGATATCAGTTAGGGGATTACGTAAAACTTCATTTTCAGCAAACTTGTCCCCAACACGGTCCATCATGTCACTGATATTTGGCATACGGAAACCAAAAGAGAAAGTTAAACAGTCATCTTCAGCTACGCCGTAGTGTGAAAGCCCAGGTGGAACATACAGTAAGTCGCCTGGAGCAAGAACTTCATCAAAGTTTACATCTATTTCTGGAAGTAATTTTAATGGCTGACCCGGAACAAACTCAGTCTCTGCATTACACATCTGACCTAATTGCCAGCGACGATGACCATAACCTTGTACAAGGAAGACATCATAGAAGTCGAAATGCTTGCCTACAGAACCACCCTGAGGCGCATATGACACCATGATGTCATCACGGCGCCATTGTGGAATGAATGGAAATTTTTTCCAGAGTTCCGATAAATCAAAGGAATAATGATCTACTGCCTGAACAAGGAGTGTCCATAATTTAGGCATTTTCTGGAAATCAGCTTTTAGTAAAGGTGAAGATTTCACTGACCATTGGTTCGGGTCGCGGTCTTTTTGCTTGATCAAGCGTGCAGTGACGTTTTCATCCAGAGCCAGCTCCATGACATCATCAGGTTCAAGCAGGCCAGCAATTTCAGGCATGGCATTACGTACTAGGAGAGGTTTTTTCTGCCAGTATTCAGCAAGGAATTGTTCAGCGGTAATTCCGCCTAATACATCTAAAGGTTGGGACATAGGATTAACTACAAGATAAATTTTGCTTATTGTCCCTTGAGTTATTGAATGGTGCAAGCGAGATGGTGAGAAATAGAGCTTTTATAAATACCAGGAGAGCAAACTAAGTAATATTTATTTTCATAAAATCAATGATGAGAATTTTATTTAAAAATTAATTTATTAAAAAATTTTAGCGCTCTTAAAAATTGAATAAGAAGAATAGCATTTTGAATGAAGGATAAGAATTACAAAGATATGAACCAAATTAGAGTAGCTCAATTAAAAGTGATAATTATGTAAATAAAATAGTGAAAAACATACTTTGATTGACATAAGTGACGAAATGACACAATTTTTTGTAAGGAGAATAAAAATAATTTGGTAAATAAAATGAAAGAAATTCAATTAATTAATAAAAAAACAAAAGAAAAAATACAACTTAATGCTGATACGGTTCGAGTTGATCAAAGCTCCATTGTAAAAATCAAAATTTCTAAATCAGATATTGTCCAGATGTCTCAAGACGGTACAAATCTGATTTTAGTATTGAGAAATGGCAAAAGATTGGTGGTTGAAAATTTTTATGCAAACAATCATGAAGGTTTAACGTCTAGTCTTGTGATTGAAGAGCAAAGCGGTACTTTATATTGGTTTGATGAGGTGACCAAGCAATATAAGCAGATTTCAAGGACAGATACATTATTACCATCTTCCTCGTTTCTTGCAGAAAATTGGGAGTGGATAGCGATTGGTACATTGCTCATTGGTGGAGTTGCAGCGACAGACAGTGGTGAGGTTGAAGATGATGAACAGTTAGAGCTAAATGAGCCAGTGCCAATAGATCCTGTGCCGGAAGTGCCAGTAGAACCTGAACCGGAAGTACCGGTAGAGCCAGAACCTGAACCTGAGCCTGAACCGGAAGTACCGATAGAACCTGAGCCAGAAGTTCCGGTAGAGCCAGAACCGGAACCAGAAGTGCCGGTAGATCCAGAACCTGAACCAGAAGTACCGGTAGAGCCTGAACCGGAACCAGAGCCGGAAGTACCGGTAGAACCTGAACCGGAACCAGAGCCGGAAGTACCAATAGAACCAGAGCCGGAACCAGAAGTGCCAGTAGAACCTGAGCCAGAGCCGGGGCAACCAGAACCAACAAATCCAACACTTCGACTAGCTCGACTTAACCTAGTTGAACAAAATGAAGATACCGTTCCTGATCAAGAAGCTGTGAGCAGATTCAAAACATCACAAGAATTTATGAGGAATAGCTTTGAAGAGCAACAAGTGGCAGTTGATACTAATCATGATGTTATTCCATCAGATGGGAACGAGGACATTATTGATGCTAAACAGCTCATAGATTTTATTTCTTCGGGCTTAGATAGCAATACGCAAGTTTATAAAATACTAAATACAGCGGATGCAATTTCAAATTTAAATAATCAGATGAATCTGTTGTTAGAGGGTACAGAAAAAGAAAGTAGTTTGATGGATATCGACTTTATGCGAACAGATACTGTTTCATTAGCTGAACTGCTTTCTGATTCTAGTCATGTAGACAATATTATTGTAGTAGGGAATGAAGGGGATCAAATTATTATTCAAACTGATGCTGAAGAGGTTGCGCAAGCCAGCGATCCGTTGATATTGGAAAATCAATCAGATCTCATGTTGCAACAGCTTTTATCTGAGCAGCAACAGATTATTGGTTAAATATTTACCTGATCGATAGTTGCTAAAAAGCAGTCCTAAAACTGCTTCCTTACTAATTTTTAAGGCACCAGAATATCCAGCTCACGCAAGATATTACATAGCTTGATCATCGGCATGCCCATTAACGTCGTCTGGTCCTGACCAATCATTTCTTCAAACAGACTAATGCCTAAGCTTTCACATTTAAAGCTACCAGCGCAGTGCAGAGGCTGTTCAATGTCAATATAACGTTCGATTTCAGCTTGAGATAGCTTGCGGAATTTTACCTTATAATGCTCAACCAGAGTTTGCTCAAAACCGCTAGATTTCTGTTGTACGCTCAGTGCTGTACTAAAATATACAATCTTGTCTGAATTGGCCTGTAACTGGCGAACTGCCTTTTCAGCAGTTAAGGGCTTGCCAATAAAGATATCTGGTGCGCCTTCACGCCAAGCCACCTGGTCAGAGCCAATGACGATTGCATCTGGGTGTTGCTCAGCCACATGTCGGGCTTTTTCAAAAGCCAGTCGCTTGGCTAAGTCATCCGCATGATTTTCACCTTGCGGTGATTCATCGATATCCGGGACGATCGATACGTAGTCAAGACGTAAGCGATTCATCAATTCTTTACGGGTCTGGCTGGAAGAGGCCAGAATAATCTTTGCGGTATTCATTAGACAGCGTATTCTTCTAAAACATGCAGGGGGACATAGGCTAGAACTGCTTTATGACAGGCTTGCAGTTTGATTGGTGGCGCCTGGCCTGCTTCATAAGCTTCCACCCAGCGCGTCACGCAAATACACCAGAAATCACCTGGCTGAAGCCCCGGAAAACCGACTTCTGGTAACGGTGTAATCAGATCATTACCTACTTTTTGGGAGAAATTTAAAAACTCCGAAGTCATCTGTGCACAAACTGTATGCTGGCCCAGGTCGCTAGGGGAAGTGTGGCAAAAACCATTACGGAAGTAGCCGGTAATCGGGTCAAAACAGCAGCTCGCCAATGGCTCGCCCAAAACATTTAAACGGTTTAAATCTGGATCTGGATGTATCGACATGGGTACTGAATCTGATGGATGCTTTTTCCTATCATAACAAAACTTTGGCAATCGTTAGCTTTTCTGCAAAAGATGCTAACCTTTTTCTGCATAATCATTTAAAATCGCCTCGTTTTTAATATCTATAAAGAGAGCTCTAGATGAACTTTCAACGTATGACTGACCTTGACCTTGCGGGTAAGCGTGTTCTTATTCGTGAAGATTTAAACGTCCCTGTTAAAAATGGCGTGATTACTAGCGATGCGCGTTTACGTGCAGCATTGCCAACTATTAAAGCTGCCGTAGAAAAAGGTGCAGCGGTTATGGTGTATTCACACCTTGGTCGTCCAGTTGAAGGTGAGCCTAAAGCTGAACAGTCACTTGCACCTGTAGCAGCATATTTGACTGAAGCATTAGGTCAGGAAGTAAAGTTATTCACTGACTACCTGGATGGCGTTGAAGTTCAACCTGGTCAAGTGGTTTTACTTGAGAACTGCCGCTTCAACGTCGGTGAAAAGAAAAATAATCCTGAGCTTGCAGCGAAATATGCAGCACTTTGTGACGTATTTGTAATGGATGCATTTGGTACAGCACACCGTGCAGAAGCATCTACTGAAGGTGTGGCTCGTCTGGCGAAAGTGGCGGCAGCGGGTCCTTTACTTGCAGCAGAATTGGATGCTTTGGGTCGTGCGTTGAAAACTCCTGAAAAACCAATGGTGGCAATCGTTGCTGGTTCCAAGGTTTCAACTAAACTAGACGTATTGACTTCACTTTCTGATATCTGTGATCAATTGATCGTAGGTGGTGGTATTGCAAATACTTTCCTTGCAGCTGCTGGCTACAATGTAGGTAAATCACTGTGTGAAAGTGATTTGATCGACACAGCTAAAGCAATTGCAGCAAAAGTTTCTGTGCCACTTCCAACAGACGTTGTGGTTGCTAATGCATCTGAAATCAATTTTGATGACTTCCTGGGCTCATTAGCTGCTGCTAAAGCGGTTGTGAAAAAAGTTGAAGATGTTGCTGACAACGACATGATCCTTGATGTAGGTCCAGAAACTGCAAAAGCATTTGCTGAAATTTTGAAAACGTCTAAAACGATTCTTTGGAACGGTCCAGTGGGCGTATTTGAAGTAGATCAATTCGGTGAAGGCACGAAAACTTTATCATTAGCGATTGCTGAATCGGAAGGTTTCTCGATTGCAGGTGGTGGTGACACGCTTGCTGCGATTGATAAATACAACGTTGCTGACAAAATTGGTTATATCTCGACTGGCGGCGGTGCATTCCTTGAATTTGTCGAAGGTAAAACCCTTCCTGCAGTTGCGGTACTCCTAGAACGCGCTTAATTGCATGTTTTAGCCTAAAAAAAGCTGGCCAAGTGTCAGCTTTTTTTATGTCATTTTTTTTGACAGCGGATACTTACCATTCATGGCTTCGTCATTAAAATGCAATAAATCTGTCATAAGATGCACACATTAAATCACCAAATGATGAGATTACGTGATGAAAAAACAGTTAACTTTAGCGGCATTATTGGCAGCATCATTGGCACTGACTGCATGTGCGAAACAGGAAAATGCCCCAGCAGCTGAAGCAGAAGCTTCGGCAGCTGTTGCAGATGAGACTGTAACGCCAGAACAGCAAGCAGCGATTGATGCAATTGATCAGCCGGTTCTAGATGAAAAAAATACCGACATTCCTGCTGAAATTGCGAATGCTCCGGCAGATGCAGCGACTGCAGACGAGTCAGTTGCAGCAACTTCGGAAGCAGTGGCACCTTAATTGGGTCAATGTGAGACAAAATCCCTGCAAATGCAGGGATTTTTTTTAAATAGTGTTATTTGTTGCTGAATTGAAACCTTTGTGCATGTAGAATATGTGGCATTCACTGGGAGGATATTATGGCTCTTATTTCATTGCGCCAGCTCTTGGATCACGCCGGCGAACATGCTTACGGCGTACCAGCATTTAACGTAAACAACTTAGAACAAATGCGTGCCATTATGTTGGCAGCAGACCAAACAAATTCACCTGTAATCGTACAGGCATCTGCGGGTGCACGTAAGTACGCAGGTGCACCGTTCTTGCGTCATCTGATTTTGGCAGCAATCGAAGAATGGCCACACATTCCAGTGGTAATGCATCAAGACCACGGTACCAGCCCTGACGTATGTCAACGTTCTATCCAGTTAGGCTTCTCATCAGTGATGATGGATGGTTCTTTGGGTGAAGACGGTAAAACACCAACTTCATATGAATACAACGTCGATGTAACTCGTCGTACGGTACAAATGGCGCATGCGTGTGGCGTTTCTGTTGAAGGTGAAATTGGTTGTCTGGGTAGCCTTGAAACAGGTATGGCGGGTGAAGAAGATGGTGTGGGCGCTGAAGGTGTACTCGATCATTCTCAGCTTTTAACTTCAGTTGAAGAAGCGCGTCAATTCGTAGCTGATACTAACGTTGATGCTTTAGCAATTGCTGTAGGTACTTCTCACGGTGCGTATAAATTCACGCGTCCACCTACAGGTGATATTCTTGCGATCGACCGCATTAAAGAAATTCACGAAGCACTGCCAAATACGCACCTTGTAATGCACGGTTCAAGCTCTGTGCCACAAGAATGGTTAGCTGTAATTAACCAGTATGGCGGCGATATCAAAGAAACATATGGTGTTCCTGTTGAGCAACTGGTTGAAGCGATCAAACACGGCGTGCGCAAGATTAACATCGATACTGACTTGCGTTTAGCATCTACTGGTGCAATGCGTCGTATGATGGCTGAAAAACCAAGTGAATTCGATCCACGTAAATTCTTTGCTGCAACAGTTGAAGCAATGAAGCAAATCTGTGTAGATCGTTACGAAGCATTTGGTACAGCAGGTAATGCTGACAAGATTCGTCCAATCTCATTGGAAAAAATGGTTTCTCGCTACTAATTGCTAGCCTGAAATCATGCTTGAAAGCCCACAAAAATCTTGTGGGCTTTTTTTGTATTAAAATAGCGTACTTAAAAATAATGATGAGCATGCAATGGAACTGATCTTTGCAGCTGCACTATGCAGCGTTATGGTCTCGATTTTACTCAAGACAGGAAGGAACAGGGGACTCAATCCCATTCATCTGATTGCTTGGAACTATGCCACAGCAAGTGTTCTTTGCTATTTCTGGTTTAAACCTGATCTGGCACATGTATCAGTCACTCATACGCCGTGGTTACTGATTTTTGCTTTAGGCATCTTGTTGCCAAGTGTATTTCTGCTACTGGCTCGGGCTTTGCAAACAGCGGGGATCCTAAAGACAGAAATTGCCCAGCGTCTATCAGTCGTACTTTCTCTTGCAGCAGCTTACTTCATCTTTCAGGAACAGTTTAGCCAGCTGAAAATCATTGGAATCGGCCTTGGAATCACTGCGGTGATTTGTGTCCTGTTATCTAATCGGAATGATAATGGCAAAGGAACTCGAGGTATACTGTATCTGGGATTAGTGTGGGTCGGATATGCACTGATTGATGTGTTATTGAAATACACCACCAGTTTGGGATTACAGTTCGCTGTGACGCTGAACCTGATGTTCATTTGTGCCTTTATTTTCTCAATGACTTATCTAGTGATTAAATATCATCATCTTGGTGATTTGAAGCATATTGGCGCCGGGCTGGTTCTAGGGGGGCTGAACTTCGCCAATATAGCGTTTTATGTTAAAGCGCATATGCTGCTAAAAGATACACCAGCGATTGTGTTTGCGGGAATGAATATTCTGGTAGTGGTGTTTGGGGTACTTGCAGGCCTGGTCTTCTTTAAAGAGCGTCTAAAGCCTGCAAGCAGTCTCGGGTTGGTGCTGGGGCTTGCCAGTGTTATCTGCTTAGCCTATGCCATGTCTGCTTGACATAGGCACTGGCATAATCTAATGGTAGGCGAATCAGGTCTTCTTTTTCAGCCAGGCCCAGAAGCATGCCAGCCTGTCGGCAGTGTGGACAATGCGGATAACGATGCTGTTCATGCTTATATTGATGTAGATAGATTTTTTCGCAGTGTTTGCATTCAAATTTCATTGGTCTGGATGGAAGAACTGACATGGATACCTCTATTGTTATTCTGAATTATAAGTGTTCTTTAGTTAAGCAAAAATTAGGCCCATAATGACAAGTAAAGGGGCTTTGCGCCCCTTTTATAGCATAAAATGCTTACAGTTTGGTGAAAACATCTTCAGCTTTCAGACGGGATTTTGGCAGCTTGGCATTGAAATCATTTTCACTGCGGTAACCCAAAGTCATAATTACAGATGGAATCAAGCCTTGTTCATTGAGCTTCAATTCTTCAGTAAGAATGCCTTCATCAAAGCCACCAATGGGCGTTGCATCTACACCTTCGATTGCTGCAGCAATTAACATTTGACCCAGTGCAATAAAGGTCTGGTTTTCTGCCCAACGCTGAATATCACCTTTTTCATTACGGTAATATTCAACATAACCTGTACGGGTATTGCGCTGTGCTTTTTTGGCGATTTCATCTTTAAAACGGCCGAGTACATCATCACGTTCCAGAAGATTATCTAAATGCTGCTCAGTAATGTCAGCTTTAGTGCAGAAAAGAATCGTATGCGAAGAATCCAATACTTTTGGTGCATTATAGGCATATGTGCCCACCAAAGCCTTGGCAATACGTGCTTTGGCATCCGCATGGTCAGCGATAAAAAAATGCCAGGGCTGGATATTAATTGAAGAGGGAGCCAGGCGAAGAATCTCGGACAAACGATCAAACTGTTCCTGCGGAATTTTCTTGGATGGATCATAAGCCTTTGTCGTATAACGAGATTCAGAAACCTTAAGTAAATCCATGACTGGACTCCATTCGTCTTTGTTGATCTTGGATGGGGGCATACAGTAAAGTCATGCTGTAAGTGAAGTGGATTATTACAATAAATTTCCTTCAGGCAAAGCGTAAGTTGTGCAGATATCTACTATTTATAATGTTAGCACTTAGAGCTTTGGCTAATGATAAAAGAGCTTTTCACTATTGGCACTTTTTGCCAAGAGGCGTTTAATAAGCTTATAAGCAATAACATGCAAGCGAGCGGGCGTATGCAATACACCAATTACTTCAAAAGAAAACTCAAAACTGAACAGCAAATCGGGTTATGGGTCGGTCTGGCAGATGCTTACGGTACAGAAATTGCTGCCAATGCCGGCTATGACTGGCTGCTGATTGATGGTGAGCATGCACCTAGTGATTTAAGAACCACGTTATCGCAACTACAAAGTATTGCAGCCTATCCATCCCAGGCAGTGGTACGCCCACCCATTGGCAGTGTACAGCTCATCAAGCAGCTTCTGGATATTGGCGCGCAAAGCTTACTCATCCCCATGGTTGAAACGGTTGAACAGGCCGAGCTGATGGTAAAAGCGGTACGTTATCCACCAGAAGGGATCCGGGGTGTTGGTGCAGCGCTGGCACGTGCTACTCGCTGGAATAGTATTCCGAATTAGTACCAAACCGCTCATGAAGATATCTGTCTGTTGATTCAGATTGAATCGGTAAAAGGTCTGGAAAATCTGAATGAAATTTTAAAGGTTGATGGTATTGATAGTGTTTTTATTGGTGCAGTGGATCTGTCTGCGACCATGGGGTATCAAGGCAATCCAAATCATCCTGAAGTTCAAAAAGCCGTGATTGACGCGATTCAGCGGATTCGTGCTGCTGGTAAAGCGGCTGGTATTCTGTCGACACAACATGATATTACTCAAAAATATCTCGATTTGGGTGCTGAATTTGTTGCGGTCGGCGTGGATACCAGTGTACTGATGAATTCTTTGCGTGAACTGTTATTTAAATATAAGCAGGGTACTGAAGTGGTGAAATCTGAAGGTGGATATTAATCTGCTTTCTACATCCTGAAATGAGAAAGACAACTGTAACCAGTTGCCTATTATTTAGCTTAGATTTAGTAATTCAGTTTTTTAAGTTAGCTTCAGCAGGACCTTGATGAAACAGTTTTTCACATTATGTACCTACATAATCACCTAAAATAAAAAGCCTTGATTAATTCAGGGCTTTTTATTAGTAAAGTGTATTAGGATTTTGCATCAAATATTTTGAAAGAGTAGGTTCAATGCGATAAATTTTTTTATTACCTTCTAGCCTTCCAGTGTTGTAAATAAACTTCACCGCTTCAAGCCAAGCTACTGCTTGATCATTAGAATTTAAACTCTTTTCTTGAACTTTTCCATCCATAAATAATGACAGAATATTCTTCTCTTCATAAGATAATTTTGTCAAAGAATTGATAAATTCTTTTTGTGTTTTTGAAATTAAATCTCGTTGTTCTTTTTGACGTTTTAGAAAAACAATGAGGTCATATATCAAAAATGAGAGACTTATGAGGAATATAATTAATAAAAATGTGAAGTAGCTATTAACAAATTGACTTAGATTTGGGTCAATTTCAAGAGTAGAAACTGCAAATATTAAGGACACAAATATAAGAAATATACTATTAGCTTTTTGAAAACTGGATTTCATTTTATGTGTATGAAAAATAATAAAATTAATTGAATGATAACTGATCATTTTAATAAAGAGCAAGTGAATTTTCTTAGTCGTAATTCCGCTATATTTAGTAATACCAAGTCGTCAGCTGTATTTCTTGCTCAGGATCACCAGAAAGCTCAAGAATCTGCGCAGATTCTTCTCTCCAGTCGCCTAAGACAATCCGCTTTTTGCTATTTACATCATGAATATTGGCAAGATGAGTATGACCATGAATCAGCAGATCGACATCTTGTAGTGCGGTGTTAACAGCATCTTGATTCACGTCCATAACCTCATAGCTTTTGAACTGCTGCGCTTCATGGCTTTTCTTGCGGAAACCTTGTGCCAACCGGGCACGAAAAGACAACGGCATTTTCCTTAAAAAGCCAACTAACCAGGGATGACGGATAATTTTACGGAATCTTTGATAGCTGATGTCATCGGTGCAGAGTTCGTCGCCATGTTCTATACGAATCTTTTTGCCAGCAATCGTTAAGAACTGAACATCGGGCAAGAGCTGTCCTGTGAACTGATTTAGAAAATCTTTGCCCAAAGCGAAGTCACGGTTACCGACCAGAAAATAAACCTGATTACCCGCTTTGGTGAACTGTTTTAAATGCTCAATAATTTCATCCAGCCAAGGAGCGGTATAGTCGTCACCAATCCAGGCATTAAACCAGTCACCCAGAATATAGAGTTGGGTATTCTTATCTTTATAGGCATCTAATAAATCTAAAAACCCCCGAACGAGTCGAGGGTGATCAGGTGACAAATGTAAATCGGCGATAAACAGATGGGTCACAAATCTTTTCCTTTTATTCCTCTCTAGAGCCCTCATTCATATGAGGGATTTTCCATTACACCGTTTTAAAGCATCGCTTTAAAACTCATAAAGAACGGAGAGGACGTTTTTTATTCAGAAATGATTTTTGCAGATTCGATTACAACGTTCTCTAGTGGAACGTCAGCGTGGTAGCCACGGTTACCAGTGCGAACACCTTTGATTGCGTCAACAACGTCCATGCCTTCAACAACTTTACCAAATACTGCATAACCCCAACCTTGTGCAGTTTTGCCAGTATGGTTAAGGAAAGCATTGTTTTTCACGTTAATGAAGAACTGAGCAGAAGCAGAGTGAGGTGCTTGAGTACGTGCCATTGCAATGGTACCAACGTCGTTGCTCAGACCGTTGTCAGCTTCGTTTTCAATTGCGTCACGCGTTGCTTTTTCTTTGAAGTTTTCGTCCATGCCGCCGCCTTGAATCATGAAACCATCAATAACGCGGTGGAAAATTACGCCGTCATAAAAACCGTCACGTACATATTCTAAGAAGTTTGCCACTGTTTTAGGTGCTTTTTCAGCGTTTAATTCAAGAACAATACGACCTTTATTGGTGTTTAATTCGACTTGAGGAAAACTCATTGTGTAATCTCCTGATCATGACCTTTGAAGTCATGGGTTTTTTTGAATGAGAGAAGCATAAGCAAACTGTAATCGACAAGGCAAGCAAAAATATACTTTTCTCGGATAAAATTCTGAAAATCGTATCTTATTTATGCATTGTTCCAGCAGGCAAATACAGATGGTTGCCTGCGCTTTACCAATTAACAATGACACATTTTTTTGCAATAGTATGTTTCTTTTCTTAAACAGCGACATGCGATTAGATTTATGAAAAACTTCCGGATCATTCGTCCAAATTTGTATGCAATTGCAGCAGACCTAGCCTGATCATTTTAAAATGATTGAATAGAAAACAAATGCCACAGTTAGCAGTTGAGAGATTGATCACCTAAAGTTAAACTAGGGGACTTTAGTTTATGTTTTACGGCATGTCTAAAGCCTCCCGTAACAGGACATAAAACCCTTATTTTTAACTTTAGAAGTGAATGATTGATCATGAAGCCAAATGATGTTGTTACATCTCTGCCCGAGAACCCGACCCAAAACAAGAATGCAGTCGATTCAGCGCAGCAGCAGGAACAACAACCGGGCTTAGACTTTGTGCGCCAGGTCATCACTGATGATTTAGAAGCAGGCCGTACTCAACAAGTGGTGACACGTTTCCCACCTGAGCCAAATGGTTACCTGCATATCGGACATGTAAAAGCGATCTGTCTGAACTTTGGTATTGCTCAAGAATTTAATGGTTTATGTAATCTGCGTTTTGACGATACCAACCCGGATGCTGAAGAACAAGAATATGTTGATGGTATTGCCAATGATGTGAAATGGTTAGGTTTTGAATGGAATGGTGAGCCGCGCTATGCATCGAGCTATTTTGATCAGCTTTACACCTGGGCTATTCAACTGATCGAACAGGGCGATGCCTATGTGGATTTACAGTCTCCAGAAGAAATCAAGTTAAACCGTGGTAACTTTGTAGAATCAGGTAAAAACTCGCCACAACGTGATGCCACTGTTGCTGAAAACCTAGAGCGTTTTGAGAAAATGCGCAATGGCGAGTTTGCGGAAGGTCAGGCTGTGCTTCGTGCCAAGATCGACATGGCGTCTCCAAACGTGCATATGCGTGATCCGATTCTGTACCGTATCCTGCATTCTGAACACCATCAGACTGGCGACAAATGGAAAATCTACCCTATGTACGACTATGCGCATCCATTATCAGATGCCATTGAAGGTGTAACACACTCTTTATGTACACTGGAATTTCAGGATCACCGTCCATTCTATGACTGGGTGGTTGAGAAAGTTCAATCCCCAGCTGTTCCACGTCAGTATGAATCAAGCCGTCTGAATGTCGACTACACCATTACTTCTAAGCGTAAGTTGCGTAAACTGGTTGAAGGCGGATATGTGAATGGTTGGGATGACCCACGTATGCCAACTGTGGTGGGTATGCGCCGTCGTGGTTTCACCCCGGAAGGTCTGCGTGACTTCTGTAAGCGGGTAGGTGTATCTAAGGTTGATGGCAGTATCGTCGATGTAGCAATGCTGGAGTATTGCATTCGCCAGTCTCTGGAAAATGCGGCTGCACGTGGTATGGCAGTACTTAATCCACTGAAAGTGACTTTAACCAATCTGCCAGCGGATATGGATCTGACGCATTCTCGTCACCCAAATGTGGATATGGGCGAGCGTGTGATTCCATTGACCTCTGAAATTTACATTGACCGTAAAGACTTTGAAGAAGAACCACCTAAAGGCTTTAAACGTCTGATTCCTGGCGGTGAAGTGCGTCTTCGTCATGCTTATGTCATCAAATGTGATGAAGTGATTAAAGATGAAAATGGTGAAGTGGTTGAGCTGAAATGTTCAATTGATCCTGAAACTTTAGGTAAAAACCCCGAAGGCCGTAAAGTCAAAGGTGTAATTCACTGGGTATCTGCAACGAAAGGTATTCCTGCAGAAGTTCGTATCTATGACCGTCTGTTCACTGAATCTGATCCAGAAACTGGGGATGATTTCCTGGCGAACCTGAACCCTGAGTCATTGAAAGTGGTACAAGCCGTAATTGAGCCAGCACTTGCAGAGGCTAAACCGGAAGACCGCTTCCAGTTCGAACGTGAAGGTTACTTTGTAGCGGACCAATACGATCACTCAAGTGAAAAGCCAGTGTTTAACCGTATTCTGGACCTGAAAGACAGCTTTAAGCCAGGTAAATAAGTTATTTTGGCTTGGTGACTTAAATTGTATTGGTCATTTGCTGCTAAGGAAACCAATTGGCCTCGGCGGATTCAAAACAGTTTGGTTCTAATACCTTTAGATAGCCCAACTTCGGTTGGGCTATTTCTATGGAGCGTAAAACAAAAACATGATCGTCCGTGATAAAAGTAATAGTTTTAGTCTGCTGTTTGCGTGGCATGGCACCATTTTGCCTAAGGTATTACCCGCACTTATGTCAGTGATTCTGATTTCTGGCGTATTGGTTTATTTAAGCCGGGAGCACTTTTTTAGCCTGCCTGCAGTCCCTGCAATTGGCTTCACCATCTTCGGGGTAATTCTGTCGATCTTCCTGAGCTTTCGAAATACTGCCTGCTATGATCGCTGGTGGGAGGGGCGTAAACTTTGGGGTGCATTGATCGCCACCACACGTCACTTGGGTCGGGATACTCACATACTCGATACTGAAAGCAGGGAATTGCTCTTATACCGGATGATGCTGTTTACCCATTTATTGCGCGATCGTTTGCGTCAGCAAGAGAGTAACATTGAGCATTACCAGCCTGATACTCAGTTTGATCCAATTGCTTTCAATCAGCTTAAGCAACAGGTTAATCCTGCGCAATGGGTACTGGAACAGATGCAGAAGCAGCTGGTGGAATGTTACCGATCAGGGCAGATCTCCGATATTATTTATAACAACCTGAATCAGCATACGGTAGAGCTTGGAAATATTCAGGCAGGTTGCGACCGGATTCTGTCGACGCCGTTGCCATTTTCTTATTCCGTACTGTTGCATCGAGCAGTATATTCTTTCTGTTTTATTCTGCCTTTTAGTCTGGAAGCCAATTTAGGATTATGGACGCCAGTCCTAGTGGCATTGATTGCCTATCTGTTTTTAGGCTTGGATGAGTTGAGTGCCGAGCTAGAAGAACCTTTTGGACTACAGGACAATGACCTGGCGCTTGATTCAATCGTGCGCTTGGTCGAACGGGAAACTTTAAGTTCTATAGGACGGGAAATACCTGAACCTTTAAGGCCTTGGAAAGGGCATCTGAGTTAAGTCAGTTATTTTTATCCATATTAAAAGCTCCATTTATTTGGGCTTTTAATTAGCGTTTTTTCAGGTTGCTGAGTATGTTCCTGGAATTGTTCCTGTAGCTCACGGTATTGCTGTAAGCGTCGTTTTGCTTTGTCGCGTAATTTCTTTTTAATATACAGTGCCAAGGCAAAGCAGGTGGTGGTTAAGGTCAGAAACATACTGTTCATGAAGCTCATCATCGAACTGATATAACCAATGGTGGTTAGACGGTTCATCATGCGGATCACCTGCGGGCTGCTTTCCACGCCAGTAATCGCCCAGGTACATAGATGTTCACAGTTATTGATAATCAGATGATAATTATTTTCATGCATGCGTGAACGCATACGACGCACAACTTTACGGCCTTTGTATTTGGTATGTGCATATTCCTGAACTTGGATTGGTTTACCATGACTAAACTTGTCAATCGAGGTAATTTCAATCGGGTGCTTTTTAAATAAGTGCGCAAAACCGGAATAATGGATCACACGACCTCGTCCGGCATAAATACCATGATGGGTATAGCCGAAGTGTTTGACCATAAGGTGAGCACCTAAGGGAAAACGTTGAGTTTGTTGCATATGCCACTGAATGCCAATTGATGTACAAATGTTTCAAGAAACCAAGTTTAACGGGTTTTTGTGATTTTATCGATGTTTATGTCTGAAAAATCAGCGAACTGATCAGTTGTAGTTAATAATGGAATGATGAAAAAAGTAGAAAGCTTAAGATTAAAATAGCCTAAGTATTATTGAGGATCATTACTTAACCGAGACAAGAGCTAGAGTAGGGCATACAGATTGAATAATGCTTCTATTTAAAAATTTCAGTCAATAAAAAAGCATTTGCTTTCACAAATGCTTTTTTAAATAAAGCCTGACCACTACTGTAATGGCAAGTGCTGCAGTTCATTCAGTTCCTTACGGCTATAGCCGCGAGAAGCGAGAACTTTTTTGATACCGACAATCACGTCTTCATCAGTTGCTTTTGCCAATGCTTCAAGAAGCTGTTCATTTGACTTACAAGCGCAGTCATTTTCAACACAAGCAATTTGATTCTTGTGTTCATTTTGTTGTTCAGCAGTGAACAACTTTTGCCAAAAACTCATAGAGCCTTCATACATGATCTAACATAGCTTGAAATATAGCCAATTAAATAAATAAAGCAATAGGACCTATGTGATAAAAGCAGCAAACAGTCTTTAAAATTTCCGATTGCAGCAGGTGTTTCAAACGATATTATTCAGTTGAAATAATGGAATTCATGTATAAGTCCATTATTTTAAAAACAAAAAATGGAGCTATTAGAAACTCCATTTATGTAACAAAAAAATAAATTGAAACAATATTTTTAGCATTTTTCCAGCAGCACACCTGACTCCACATGATGGGTATATGGGAACTGATCGAACAGGGCAAATTTAGTAATTTTATGCGTCTGAGACAGCTGTTTCAGATTGTCATGCAATGTATCTGGATTGCAAGAAATATAGATGATACGTTCGAAGCGCTGCAGTAACTTGAGTGTTTCATCATCAATACCGGCACGTGGTGGGTCGACAAAGACAGTATCAAAATCATAAGTTGAAATATCAATTTTGGCTTCTTGCAAACGACGGAACACACGTTCACCGTTATAGGCTTGGGTGAATTCTTCAGCAGACAGACGAGCCACCTGAATATTGTCAATACCGTTCTGCTGAATATTCCATTCAGCTGCATAGACTGAAGATTTCGCCAGTTCGGTCGCTAATACACGACGGAAGCGGGTAGAGAGTGGTAAGGTAAAGTTGCCATTACCACAGTAAAGCTCCAATAGGTCTTTATCAGACTGCTGTGCAGCATTGCATGCCCATTCCAGCATTTTCTGGCAGACTTGCGCATTAGGTTGAGTAAAACTGCTTTCAATTTGCTTATATTGATACTTGCGATCGAACACAGTCAATTCTTCAACAACATAGTCATCAGTTAAAATGACTTTCTGCCCACGACTACGACCAAAAATCTTAATATTGAGTTGTTCTGATATGGCTTTAGCTGCAGCTTCCCATTCAGCAGTCAGTGGGCAACGATAAACCAGTGATACCAACATTTCACCTTTTAAAGTGGCAAGAAAATGCGCTTCAAAGAGACGATTTGATAAAATAGGCTCAGCCTTAAGTGCTGCCAATAAGAGTGGCATTAAGGCATTAATACTGCGGTCGGCCACCGGAAACTCATCAATACGGATGACTTTTTTATTATTGTTCTCATCACGTTCAAACATGGCATAAAACAGGTCATCTTCAGTATGCCAGATCCGAAACTCAGCACGCATGCGATAGTACTGTTCAGGTGATTCGAATACTTCTAAAGCAGGTGGTTGATATTCGGCAAATTGCGCGCTAATGCGTTCAACTTTGGCATCCAGTTGTTGCTGATAAGATGAGGTCATATGCAGTAAAAATCGCAAATATTTTGAAAGCCAAGATGGTAGCAAAAAATTGCTGTTCTGCCTAAGACTATTCAGGGAAACAGGCTGGAAAAGCTGCTAAAAAAAAGGCCAAATCTACAAAGGGGAGAGATTTGGCCTTAAGAGGAAAGAAATTAAAATAAAATAAGTGATAAAGCTGCTTATAAGCCTGACATGGTCATCAGACTGGCATTACCACCCGCTGCTGCGGTATTAATGCTAATTGCACGTTCAATTACAAAACGTTCCACCGGAATCTCATAATTTCCGGAACTTAGATGAGTAATACCTACAATTGGACCTTGACGTGTTGCAATACGCTGCTGCAGATCAATCAGTGCAGAAGCATCACCATGATGCAGTACAGCTTCGAAATCACCAGATTCCATATCTTTAATCACTTTAATGGCCTTTACCACTTTTGCTGGCATACTTTGTAAATGTTTAAGTATAAAAGTATTGTCTGCCAGTACAGCCGGGCGACTACCCACCGATAAAATCGCCAGTAATTGCTGAATCTGATCAGCATCATTCGTTGCCAGAGATAATATACTTTCACGTGGCAAGATCATGTACTGGTTTTCTTCACCTGTTGGACCTTGCAGGCTAAAGCTGTGCCCAGTTGTGATTTTAGCCGGAGTGGTTAAGGAAATCGTTGGGAAAGTTTTATATACCCAAGCTTTAAATTCCTGTAGTAATGGATTTTCAAGCGTTGCCTGAGCAGAATTCATCGCATAAGGTTGAGCTAACTTTTTCTCGGATACCTGATGCATTAGACGGTAAATATAAAGTGGACCACCGGCTTTTGGACCAGTACCGGATAGACCTTCACCACCAAATGGCTGTACCCCAACGACTGCACCGACAATATTACGATTAATATACAGGTTGCCGACATGTGCTTTCGAGATCACAGTCTGCATGGTTTCATCGATCCGGGTATGTAGTCCCATAGTTAGGCCATAACCCTTACTGTTGATCTGATCTAGCAACTGTGGCAGTTGGCCAGCTTTATAGCTAATCAGATGTAGCACCGGACCAAAAACTTCACGTTCCAGATCATTCAGGTTTGGCAGTTCAATTAAAGTAGGCGGAATGAAGGTGCCTTGAGCCAGTTCAGAAGCATCCTGATTAAACATTAATTGATGGACTTTATGGCCTTTGCTGCGCATCTGATCAATATGCTTCTGAATGTTCTGCTGGGCATCGGCATCAATGACCGGACCAATATCGGTTTTGAGCAGAACTGGATTGCCAACTCGCAACTGCTGCATAGCACCTTTTAACATATGGCGTACAGTGTCCAGATTATCTTCCTGTACACACAATACACGCAGGGCGGAACAACGCTGACCAGCACTATCATAAGCAGAGTTAACCACATCCAGCACCACCTGTTCGGTCAATGCAGATGAATCGACAATCATGGCATTCTGACCACCAGTTTCGGCAATCAGGGTCACACTTTCACCAAACTGGTTTAACCGTTTGGCTACGGTTTTTTGCAGAATTTTTGCTACTTCGGTAGAGCCGGTAAACATGATGCCTTGAATACGGGAGTCTTGGCTCAGCTGGGCACCAATGGTTTCACCACGGCCGGGCAACAGTTGCAATACATCTTGTGGAATGCCAGCTTCCCAGAGAATTTGTACAGCTTGGGCAGCAATTAGCGGAGTCTGCTCAGCCGGTTTGGCAATTACCGTATTGCCCGCTACTAATGCCGCAGAAATCTGGCCGGTGAAAATCGCCAGCGGGAAGTTCCAGGGGCTGATACACAGTACGGTACCTAAAGGCTGGATATGGACATTGCCAGGTAAATCTGACATCTGGCCAGCATAATAACGTAGGAAGTCAATGGCTTCACGTACTTCAGCAATGGCATTGGCATAGGTTTTACCAGCTTCACGCGATAGCAGAACCATCAGGGGCAGCAGGCGTTGCTGCATCAGCTCGGCGGCTTTATTCAGATAGGCGGCACGTTCATCCTTTGGCAGATTGGCCCAGAAATGTTGTGCATTGGCAGCTTGGATCAGGGCAATTTCTGCCTGTTCAGTCGTTGCTTCATAAACGGTACCGACCACATCCTGATGCTGGGCCGGATTGATTACTTGTACAGTATTACTTGTATCTGGTTCTGAAAAAGCTGTGCCCATTGCTGCTGCCTGGAACTGGGTGTCAGCCAGAGTTGCTGCAACTTCATTTAAAGCATTGAGTTCCGCATCATTGGCCAGATCCAGTCCAGATGAATTGATACGTGTGCCATAAAGATCTTGAGGATAGGGAATATGAGGATGTTTGGCACCCAATACATTTTCCTGTTGAGCGGTCTTTATAATTGTCTGACGAGGATTTTCGATCAGATCTTCAACTTTTAAGCTCTTGTCCGCGATCCGGTTCACGAAAGAAGTATTGGCACCATTTTCCAGCAGACGGCGTACCAGATAGGCCAATAGGGTTTCATGATTGCCGACTGGGGCATAGATACGACATGGAATACCGAGCTTGCCAGCCGCTTTGTCACCGACCACATTTTCATATAGCGGTTCACCCATGCCGTGCAGGCACTGGAATTCATATTGACCAGCGTAGTAACGTTCCGGATTGGCGAGTTGGTAAATGGTGGCCACAGTTTGTGCATTGTGAGTGGCAAATTGCGGGTAGATATAATCGGGTTCTGCCAGCAGTTTACGTGCGCAGGCAATATAGGACAGGTCAGTATGTACCTTGCGGGTAAATACCGGATAATCCGCCATACCTTCGATCTGGGCTTTTTTGATCTCGCTGTCCCAATACGCACCTTTGACCAGACGGATCATCAGGCGTTTCTGGCTGCGTTTAGCCAGATCGATAATATAATCCACTACATAAAAGCAGCGTTTCTGGTAGGCCTGAATCACGAAACCAATGCCTTTCCAGTCATTAAGTGTCGGTTCAAAACACAGGCGTTCTAAAAGCTCTAAGGAAATTTCCAGACGCTCGGTTTCTTCCGCATCGATATTCAGACCGATATTGTACTTTTTCGCCAGAACCGCCAGATTCAGTACTTTGCTATACAGTTCATCATTAACACGATCCATCTGTGAGCGTTGATAACGTGGATGCAGCGCAGACAATTTGATGGAAATGCCCGGACCGTTATAAACATCTTTATCTGTTGATGCCTGACCGATGGCATGAATTGCATTTTGATAATCCTGATAATAACGTTCTGCATCCGGATCGGTTAGGGCTGCTTCACCCAGCATGTCATAAGAATATTGGAAACCTTTTTCTTCCAGACGTTCGGCATTTTTCAGGGCTTCATCAATGGTTTCGCCAGTCACAAACTGTTCACCCATCATACGCATCGCCACATCGACCGCCTTGCGGATAATGCCACGGCCACTGCGTGCCAAAAGGCCAGTTAACAGACTTGACAGGTTTTTCTGTTGTGGGGTTTCCATCAGCTTTCCGGTCAGCATCAGTCCCCAGGCCGCAGCATTGACAAACATCAGCTGGCTTTGCCCAAGATGTTCTTTCCAGTTGCCCTGATTGATCTTGTCACGAATTAACAGGTCGCGGGTCGCCGTATCCGGAATACGCAGCAAAGCTTCTGCCAGACACATCAATGCGATACCTTCCTGAGAAGACAGCGAAAATTCCTGTAATAGCCCTTGCACAATGCCGGCCTTGCCACCTGAACCTTTACGTTCACGCAAGGAATGCGCCAGATCAAAAGCCAGGCTTTGGATTTTGTCCGTCAGTTCAGAGGAAATGTCACTATGTTCCAGCAGGGTTTCCACGCACTCGGATTCTGCACGTCGCCATGCAGAATTAATGCGCTGTTCATATTCATTTTTATCCTTAAATTCAGCAATATAATTCGACTGCTGCATGGCATTCGAGTGCGAATTTGGGCGTAGGATGGTGGACATAGTGACTTCCTGTACTGCGTCAAACGGTTCTTTGAGTTGAATGAGTTTTAATCTATAATCCCAAAATAATTGACGAATATCTCACTATAGTTTGTATCATTTTTAGAGAATAATTCTAATGAATAGCCCATATGTAAGCCTTGACCGAATAGATATTCGTATTCTTGATTTGCTGCAATCTGAATCGAAAATTTCCAATATCAAACTGGCAGAAATGGTGAACCTGTCGCCAACAGCAGTACTGGCACGGGTGCAGAAATTGACCAAGGAAGGATTTATTCTCGGTTATGAAGCCCGTCTAAATCCGGTCAAGCTGAATAACGGTTTTGTAGTTTTTGTCGAGATACTGCTGGATAAAACTACACCGAATGTACTGGAAGAATTTTCTGAAGCAGTGCAGCATATTCCGGATATTGTGGAATGTCATATGATCAGTGGTGGCTTTGATTTTGTAGTGAAAATCCGCTGTGCGAATATGGATGAATTCCGTAAAATTTCCGGTGATATTCTGTGGCAGTTGCCGGGCGTAAAAGAAACCCGCAGTTATCCGGTGATGGAAGTAATTAAGGAAACCCAGCAGATCAAGCTGAAAGTACCTGCCAAAGCTAAAGTATAAAATGCTGATAAAACAAAAGGGACATAAAGTCCCTTTTGTTTTTGAAATAGAAAGACTATTTCTTCATTTCTGCCATTTCTTTTTGATATTCGGCTTTCGCCAGTTCAAAACGATTGACTACATCGTGACTTGGAGCTTTATCCAGCAAACTAACAATCACAATGCTAAGCGCTGCCAGAATAAAGCCGGGAATAATCTCGTACAAACCTGTATCGCCCATATAATTTTTCCAGGCAATTACGGTTACTGCACCTACTACCATGCCCACAATTGCGCCATTGAGAGTCATGCGTTTCCAGAACAGCGAGAAGATGATCAATGGACCAAACGCCGCACCAAAGCCTGCCCAAGCGTAAGCCACCAGACCGAGAACCTTGCTGTTCGGATTGATTGCCAAGGAAATTGCAATCAGGGAAATCACAATCACCATGCCACGGCCAACCCAGATCAGTTCTTTTTGCGAAGCATTTTTACGCAGGAAACCTTTGTATAAATCTTCGGTAAGAGTCGTAGAACAGACCAGCAGCTGACAGCTTAAAGTACTCATAATCGCAGCCAGAATTGCAGCCAGAACGATGCCAGCCACCCAAGGATTAAACAGGATTTTGGTCAGTTCCATAAAGACTGTTTCAGGATTCTGGTTCACGATCGCTGCAGCAGGTAAATCAGGATTTGCTGCAAAATAAGCAATTCCGATATAACCTGCAGACATTGCACCCACCAGACACAGGATCATCCAGGTCATACCGATACGACGTGCAGCGGGAATGGTTTTTACCGAATCTGCCGCCATAAAACGAACTAAAATATGCGGTTGGCCAAAATAGCCTAAGCCCCATGCCAAACTTGAAATAATCGCCACCATACTCAGACCTTCCAGCATATTGGATGCATGTGGACGGGCTGTTTCAAGCAATGTACCGACCTGTTGAGCATTATCACCCAATGCCAGATAGGTAATGATCGGAGTAATTAACAAGGCGAAAATCATCAAACCAGCCTGAAAGGTATCGGTCCAGCTGATCGCCAGAAATCCACCGATACACACATACAGAATCGTAGCAACAGCACCGAGCCAGAGTGCAGTGGTATAATCCCAGCCAAACAGGCTTTCAAATAAGCGTGCACCTGCAACCATGCCGGAAGCACAGTAAATCGCAAAGAACACCAGAATCACGATTGCAGAGAGCAAGCGTAAAATCCGCTTCTTATCCGAAAAACGGCTGGTAAAATAATCGGGCAATGTCAGGGCATTGTTCTGGTATTCGGTGTGGGCACGCAGGCGGCCAGCCACCAGGAGCCAGTTCAGCCAGGCACCAATAATCAGACCAATCGCAATCCAGACTTCAGACAAGCCAGACAGGTAAATTGCACCAGGCAGACCCATTAGCAGCCAGCCGCTCATGTCGGAGGCGCCTGCCGAAAGTGCAGTCACCACACTGCCCAGACTTCGCCCACCCAAAATATATTCATCAAAATTGGACGTTGCACGATAGGCGTATAAACCAATTCCAATCATGGCGACGATATAAAACAGAAAAGTAATCAGTGTCGGGTTTAGCGAGCTCATAGGCAGAGTATCCTTAAATATTGCACATCATCATCCGGGATGATTTTTTGTACTGCGTTCACAGGGCAGTGATTCAAACACGGTTTAAAAATTACACTCTGTAACAGTTAAGCAGTTTTTATGTATGCTTTATGTAAATTTGATTTTTTAAATAGAATAGTATGGAATTCAAAATGGCTAAATAAAGCCAAGAATAGTCTAATTTAGAGCTAAGAAGCTAATTTTTAATAAATAGTTAAAATCATTAAACTTTTGTTATTTTATTACACAAAGTTACAAAACTAACAGCAAATGCGAACTAGACATATTTTGTTGCAAATATCGCTTAAAAGATTTCTATTTGTTTCTGACCACTCCGCGCATAGTGGAAGAGCACCATCAAGGTGCATCATCGCCAAGAGTAAAAAATATGGACAATATGCTTCAAATTGACTTGAACAGAATCGAACAGGATTTATTGGGTAAAAAACAGATTCCACAGCATAGTTATTATGGAATTCATACTATACGTGCGCTGGAAAACTTTCAGATATCAGGTTTAACTGTAGGACAGCAATTACATTTTATTCGCGCTTTGGCACAAGTTAAAAAAGCGTCTGCACAAACCAATCTACATTTTCAGAAAATTTCAGAACAACAATGTGCAGCCATTCAGCAAGCCTGTGATGAGCTGATTCAACATCCGGAAAACTGGCAGGATGCTTTTCCACTGGATCCTTATCAGGGCGGAGCCGGGACTTCCATCAATATGAATGCCAATGAAGTGATTGCCAACCGTGCGCTGGAACTGATGGGGCATCGTAAAGGGGAATATCATATTCTGCATCCGAATGATCATGTGAATACATCGCAATCTACCAATGATGTCTATCCCACGGCACTGCGCCTGGCGACTTATACACGTTTAGATGAACTGCTCAATGTGCAAAAATCTTTGATTGATACTTTATATAGTAAGGCTACAGAATTTCAGTATGTGATCAAGATGGGCCGTACTCAATTGCAAGATGCTGTTCCTATGACTATGGAGCAGGAATTCCGCGCTTTTGCGACTTTATTAAAAGAAGATTTTAAGCTGATTGAGCAGATGCGTCAGTTATTGCTGGAAGTTAATCTGGGTGCAACAGCAATTGGAACTGGTGTAAATACACCAACGGGTTATGCCAAGCGTGCTGTAGAAACTTTGGCACACATTACTGGTCTGCCTTTAAAAGGCGCGGAAGATTATGTAGAAGCGACCAGTGATTGTGGCGTATTCATTATTCTGTCTAGCAGCCTGAAACGTCTGGCAGTCAAGTTGTCCAAAATCTGTAATGACTTACGTCTCTTAAGTTCTGGACCACGTACCGGTTTGGCAGAAATCCGCTTGCCAGAATTACAGGCAGGTTCTTCGATCATGCCAGCCAAAGTGAATCCAGTGATTCCGGAAGTGGTGAATCAGATTGCATTTCGGGTAATTGGCAATGACCTGACAGTTACCATGGCGGCAGAAGCTGGACAATTACAGCTCAATGTCATGGAACCTGTCATCGCGGTATCTTTAAATGAATCGATTCAATTGCTGACCCACGGTATGCAGACGCTACAGCAAAAATGTATTGCCGGTATTCAGGCCAATGAGCA
Organism: Acinetobacter sp. CIP 101934; assembly: GCF_000369585.1. Lineage (NCBI taxonomy): Bacteria > Pseudomonadati > Pseudomonadota > Gammaproteobacteria > Moraxellales > Moraxellaceae > Acinetobacter > Acinetobacter sp. CIP 101934. The sequence goes on from NZ_KB850094.1 coordinate 1,482,161, forward strand.
GAACTGTTTAAATGCCGTGATGCGCAGTATCGGCATTATCACTTTGCTGGAACCACTGCTAGGGCATGCCATGTGTGATGAAATCGGAAAACAGTGTATTCGTGAAAATAAAACTGTGCCTCAAGTCGTACTGGAGCTGGGTCTGCTCAGTCAGGCTCAGTTAGATCAAATCTTTGCCTTTGAAAATCTGGTCTCGGAAGTACCTAGTGAGATCAATCAGTTAGAACAAGTGTCCTGAAGCTCTTAAGGCTTTGAATCACGATTTATAGGATCGTGCTGATTTTAACCATTTACCCCAAATCCAGTCTGTGGATTTGGGGTATTTTCATCTAGACTAGATAAATCCCACGATGAATTCGGAACATAGCATGTTTGATAAAATCAGCACTTTATTCAAATCAAATAAACCTTCTCCTCCACAGCTTTATCTAGAAGAAAATAATATTCAATATACCGAAGAAACTGGCTATATCGTAGATGGGATTAACCTGAATCAAGAGTTAGGTGAAAGACTAGAATATCTGTCTAACCGACGCATGAAAACATTTGATGATCTGAAAGAATTATATTTTACAGCCATGATCATTAATGAAAAAATTGATCTGGAAATTGCCAATCAACGTTTTAATTCAAGATTGGGCAATACTGAAGAAAACTTGCTGCAATTTAAAGTAATCGTAAAAAAGTTGAATGATTATTACCGAAATTTTCTGCGTGAGAAAAAATAGCATTTGAAGTGGAAAGAAACCATTATTTTCCTGATAGCAAAGACTGCATAAAAATAACGAAATGCGCAGATACCATCGTGATAGTATAAGGGACATGTTGTTTAGACTTTAAAGCTATATACATGTTCCAACAAGAAATTTCCCAACTCAATTTAAAACAACTCAAAGCTGGTGAACGACGCTGGTTAGGCAACCTGCAGGGATCATCCACAGCATTATTGCTGAAGGAAATTGCCAAGCAGCATAAACAGTTATTTGTGATTGTGGCACGCAATAATCAGCACCTTGGTCAGCTGGAAAGTGAACTGGAATTTTATGGCATCAAGCCGACTATATTTCCAGACTGGGAAATTTTGCCTTATGACCGTCTCTCTCCGCATCAGGACATTGTCTCTGAACGTCTGGCAATTCTTTCCAATATGCCGCAAACCGGGGTGTTGCTGTTATCTGCTTCTACGCTGGCACAGCGTGTAGCACCAAGCTCATGGGTATTGGGTGAACACTTTGATATTCGTGTCGGGCAAAAGCTTGATCTGGAACAGCAAAAGAAAAAACTGATTCAGGCGGGTTACCATCTGGTTGATACGGTATATGACCATGGTGAATTTGCAGTCCGCGGCAGCATCATGGACATTTATGCCTCTGGTCAGGATGCACCGATCCGGATTGACCTGTTTGATGATGAAATTGAAACGCTGAAATTTTTTGATCCGGAAACCCAGCGCACTACGCAAACTTTAGAACAATTTACCGTATTACCAGCACAAGAATTTCCACTGAAAGAAGGGCGCGCCACTTTCCGGGACCGTTATGGTGAGCTGTTCCCCACAGCAAATCCCAAGAAAAACCCGATGTATCAAGATGTCATGGATGGTATTGCTTCGCCCGGTATTGAATTTTACATGCCACTTTTCTTTAGTGCAGAAGCGATGCAAGCTTACAGCACTTTGGCTTCATACTTACCAAAGAATGGCATTGTCATTACAGATCGCGGTCTGGAAGAGTCATTAAACCAGTTTTGGGCTGAAGTGGTACGTCGTTATGAGGATCGCCGTCATAATGTGGATCAGCCAATTCTGCCTGCGGAAATGCTGTTTATCCAGACTAATCTTGTGCTGGAACAATTGAACCAGTTTGGTCGCATTATTGCCTCTCAAGATGTTTTTGATGAAAAAGCGGGTGTTATAAATCTGGATACTCAGACACCGCCACGACTGCCGGTCGATCCGAAACGGGAAAAGCCATTCATCGAAGTTAAAAAATATATCGATGCAGCTAATCATCCTGTTCTACTCGTGGCTGAAAGTGCAGGTCGCCGAGAAACTCTAAAAGATGCACTGCGTCCAAGTCTGGGGGATATCCCGACTGTTGAGAATTTTGATGCATTTGTCGCATCATTACATGCGATTGCCATTACCAGTGCACCTTTAGAACGTGGTCTGGTTTTGACTGATCGTATCGCTGTGATTTCGGAAAACCAGCTCTATGAACATCGGGTGGTACAGCGCCGTCGCAAGCGTCAACAGGAAGTATCCGAAGAATTCCTGATTCGCAGTCTGACCGAGCTGACCATTGGTGCCCCAGTTGTACATATTGATTATGGCGTAGGGCGTTATGCCGGCCTGATTACCTTGAGTATTGACGATCAGGACCATGAATTCCTGCAACTGGATTATGCCGATGATGCCAAGGTGTATGTACCAGTTACCAATCTGCATCTGATCAGCCGTTATAGTGGTGGTGATCCTGATCTGGCACCACTACATAAGCTCGGAACAGATGCCTGGAGCAAAGCAAAACGTAAGGCACTGGAACAGATTCACGATGTCGCAGCCGAATTACTAGATATACAGGCACGACGTTCATCCAAGCCCGGGATTAGTTTTGAGCTGGATCAAAGCCTGTATATGCAGTTTGCCAGCAGTTTTGCCTATGAAGAAACGTTAGATCAAGCCAATGCCATTGAAGCAACTTTATATGACATGCAGCAGGCCAAACCAATGGATCGTCTGGTTTGTGGTGATGTAGGCTTTGGGAAAACTGAGGTCGCAATGCGTGCTGCTTTTGTGGCGGTGCAGAATAACCGTCAAGTCGCAGTTCTGGTCCCAACCACTTTGTTAGCACAACAGCACTATGAATCCTTTAAAGACCGCTTTGCGGACTGGCCAGTACGCATTGAAGTACTGTCACGTTTCGGTTCTTCTAAGGCACATACTAAAACGATTGACGACCTGGCAGAAGGCAAAGTGGATATTGTGATTGGTACACATAAAATTTTGCAAGAAAATGTCCAGTTCAAGAATCTTGGCCTGATGATTGTCGATGAAGAACATCGTTTCGGGGTGCGCGACAAAGAGCGTATTAAAGCTCTACGTGCTGATGTAGATATGTTGACCCTGACCGCAACACCAATTCCCCGTACCCTAAATATGGCTTTTAGTGGTATGCGTGATCTTTCAATCATCGCGACACCACCAGCACGTCGTCTGGCAGTAAAAACCTTTGTGCAGGAACAGACCAATGACACCATTAAAGAGGCGATTCTGCGTGAATTGCTGCGTGGTGGTCAGGTTTATTTCCTGCATAACGAAGTGGATACCATTGACCGTGCTGCAGAAAGCCTACGTGAACTGGTACCAGAAGCGCGTGTCATTGTTGCCCATGGGCAAATGCGTGAACGTGAACTGGAGCAGGTCATGCAGCAGTTCTATCACAAGGAATATAATGTTCTGGTGTGCTCGACCATTATTGAAACCGGGATCGATGTGCCGAGTGCCAATACTATCATTATTGAACGTGCGGATAAGCTGGGGCTGGCCCAGTTGCACCAGTTGCGGGGGCGTGTTGGTCGTTCCCATCACCAGGCGTATGCTTATCTTTTGATTCCATCGATCAAAGGTTTAAAAGGCGATGCTGAAAAACGCCTGGATGCGATTCAACGGGCTTCAAATCTGGGCGCGGGTTTTATGCTGGCAACCGAAGATCTGGAAATCCGGGGTGCAGGTGAACTCTTGGGTGAACAGCAAAGTGGTTCGATGCAGGCGATAGGTTATAGCCTGTATATGGAAATGCTGGAAAAAGCCACCAAAGCCATTCAAAAGGGCAAGACACCGAACTTTGATGCACCATTATCTTTAACGGCAGAAATTAATCTGCATATGCCAGCCTTGATTCCGGATGACTATCTGGGGGATGTACATCAGCGTCTGCTGTTCTATAAACGTATCAGTAATACCGATACCCAAGACAAACTCGACAATATCCGTATGGAGCTGATTGACCGTTTTGGTATTCCACCACAGCCAGTGAAGCAGCTATTTGCAGTACATCAGCTTCGTCTGAAAGCAGAACAGCTGGGCATTACCAAAATCGACATTGGCGGTCAGGGCGGGCATATCGAATTTGCTCCGGATACGCCAGTGCAGGCCATGAGTATTATCCAGATGATGCAGAAACATCCGACCTATTTCCGGATGAATGGCGGGCAACGTCTGAAAGTCATGGTCATGCTCGAAGACTATCAGAAACGTATTCAGTTTTTAAACGATTTGCTGGATAGCCTGCTGAAAGAGCTGCATTAAAAAGGTTTTAAAAAATGGGTCAGAAAAGGAATTCTGACCATTCTTTTAAATCGATGGCGAAGTCACCCCTCAATGGAAAGAAAGTCTTGATTAATTTGTGTGATTCGGTAAAGTCTGAGTTGTGACCGAGTTCATAACAAATCATCCAAATTTGTATTTAAACACATTGCTCACAATATTCAGCTAGCACTGGATATGTTAGTATTAGCCATCATTCTAATTTTGCATCATTTATAAAGATATGTTTAGTTTGCATCCTCAACTTGCTCAAGATACGTTTTTTGTAGGCGACTTTCCTTTATCAACATGTCGTTTGATGAATGATATGCAATTTCCGTGGTTAATCCTGATTCCACGTGTGCCGGGCATTACAGAATTATATGAACTTAGCCAGGCCGACCAGGAACAGTTCCTGCGTGAATCAAGCTGGTTGTCTAGTCAGCTTGCGCGTGTATTCCGTGCAGACAAAATGAATGTGGCTGCATTAGGTAATATGGTTCCACAGCTGCATTTTCATCATGTAGTTCGTTACCAGAACGATGTGGCTTGGCCAAAACCAGTGTGGGGAACTCCTGCGGTTCCTTATAGCAGTGAAGTTCTTGCTCATATGCGTCAGACGTTAATGCTGGCTCTACGTGGTCAGGGAGATATGCCATTCGACTGGCGTATGGATTAATCTGATCCCATGCTGCAATCAGGCCTGTAAATTATACAGTGCTGCAAGGAGCAACTGAGTGCAAATAGACGATTGGGTACATAAAGAGCCGAAACAGTTTGAATATTTCCATCGACTGATGGGATATATCATGCTGTCGCTGGTCATCGTCGTTTTTCACTATACAGATCCTGATACGCAGTACCAGATTTTTATCCCGTTTTTCTTTCTTGCGATTATACTGGCTCTGCCGAAGCTGTCGCGCTGGCTCATCTATCGCTACAACACCAGTATCAAGCGTAATGTCTTCTTTGTGCTCGACATTGCTGTAATTGCAGTCATTCTTTCTGCAATGCATATGAGTCTGGTACTGTCTTTATTGGGACTGGTCGCATTGTTGTATACTGCAATCAGTAACAAAATTTCATTTTTGACGTTCTCATTGGCAAGCCTGATCGGTATTGCCATTTTTTATTTCTGCAATATTTTTATCTTTGGTTTTGGTGAATATTTTCAGCCAACCAGCAATGAGTTGACGGTTTTGGGCTTCCTTTGTCTGGTGACTTATTTTGGTGTAGGTAATTATTATCAAACCACGCGTGCACGTTTTATGGCGCAGAAAAAGAACCATTATTATGATCAGATGAACCGCTATATGGAATTTGCCAACCAGCTGAGCCGTTATGCACCCTTGCAGCTGTGGCAATCAATTATGAAAGGTGAGTCTGAAGCCAAGATTGAATATAAACGTAAGAAACTTACCGTATTTTTTTCCGATATTCAGGGTTTTACGGAACTCTCTGAAACGCTGATTCCAGATGACTTGGCCTTCCTGCTGAATGACTATCTCAGTCACATGACAGAAATCGCCAAGCACTATGAAGGCACGGTAGATAAATTCATGGGTGATGCGATCCTGATCTTTTTCGGTGATCCGCATTCTGATGGTGTTGAGCAGGATGCTAAAAACTGTCTGGATATGGCGATTGCCATGCGTCAGCAGATGAAAATCCTGCGTGAACGCTGGGTGAAAATGGGCTATCCACCGCTACATATCCGTATGGGTATTTCGACGGGTTATTGCCACGTTGGCAATTATGGCGCTAATCACCGTATGGCTTATACGATTGTGGGACGGGATGCCAACCTGGCAGCACGATTACAATGTGCTGCTGAAGTAGATGAAATCCTGATTTCTGAAGATACCCATACACTTATCAAGAATGACTATCTTTGTGCAGGAAAAAAACCAGTATTCCTGAAGGGGATTAAAGAGCCAGTACGTACTTGGCAAGTAATGGAGCGATTTACTTCAGAGAAAATTGATTATCAACGCTGGTTTGACTACGAATATAAAGGTTTCCATCTGTTACTTAATCTGGATGAAGTACAGAACTACGAATATCCTAAACTGGTCAATGTGCTTGAAAATATGATTAAGCGGATTCAGACCCAGCAGAAGATGACCAATTCACAAGGTATTGTAAAGTTAAAACTTGAAGATGAAGTCATTGAACATCTACCAGCGAGTACAGCAGAACCTGTGGTATTAGAATAAGAGACTGAGAAGCAGGAATATGAAATCAGGTCAGATCAATCAGAAAAAAAGACCAGTCGTGCGAGTTAAGAAAAAACAATCACCATAAAGATCAGATGTAAAAAAACCACGCTTGAGCGTGGTTTTTTTATGAAAATCACTTAGTGATTTTCTGAAGCGTGGTTGATGGTGTATTTGGGAATTTCAACTTCCAGATCTTCGTCCACCACTTTGACCTGACAAGACAAACGTGAATCAGGCTCAAGGCCCCATGCACGGTCTAACAGATCTGCTTCAACATCATTCATTTCTTCCAGGCTGTCAAAGCCACGACGTACAATCACGTGACATGTGGTACATGCACATGACATATCGCAAGCATGTTCAATCTTGATCCCGTTATTTAGCAGGCTTTCACATAAATTGGCATCTTGTTCAACTTCAAACTCAGCACCTTCAGGGCAAATTTGCGCATGTGGAAGAACTTTAATACGTGGCATAGTCTTTACCTTAAATTAGTTTGAGTTTGACCAGTCGTCGAGTTTAGTACCTTTCAGTGCTGCATCGATATGCTGGTTCATACGAGCAGCTGCAAATGCATCACTATGTATTTTAAGCTGTTCTACGGCAGATTCAATCGCTTTGATATCTGTACCTTGCAGCTCTTGTTCAAGCTTGGCTTGAGCAGCTTGCAGATCAGTAAGCTGCTGTTCACTTAACAACGCCGCATCCATTTTCAGGGCCTGAGTAAGTGCTTCAAGTTCACGTTGTGCTTCAACTTTAGTTTCCTGAAGATGACGCAGGTTTTTGTCTTCTTCAGCAAATTTATAACCTTCAAGCAGTAAACGCTCTGTATCTTCGCTCGATAAACCATAAGATGGCTTGATATCGATCTGTGCTTTCACGCCAGACGTGGTTTCTTGCGCAGCTACGGTTAATAGACCATCAGCATCCACCTGGAAAGTCACTTCAATACGTGCCTGACCTGCAGTCATTGGGGGAATACCGTGCAGTACGAAGCGACCCAAGCTACGGCAATGCTCCACCAGATCACGTTCACCCTGAACTACATGGATCAACATCGCGGTCTGACCATCTTGATAGGTGGTGAATTCTTGACGGCGTGCCACAGGAATCGCGGTATTACGTGAAATTAGACGCTCTACCAGACCACCCATGGTTTCAAGACCTAGAGACAATGGTGTTACGTCTAATAACAATGAACCGTCGGTTGAATTACCAATCAATTGGTTCGCAGTAATCGAGGCACCAATTGCAACTACTTCATCCGGATTGATGGTACATAGAGGTTCTTGATTGAACACTTCACGCACTGCTTTCTGAACGGCATAGGAGCGGGTAGAACCACCTACCAGAACAACATTTTGAATATCATCCAGTTCCAGTTTGGCATCACGCATTACACGTTTACAAACGCTAATCGTTTTATCCAGTGCAATTTTAATGATTTCTTCAAACGTTGGACGATCTAATGTTAAGACATGATCCAGCAGTTTTAATTCTACAGACTCTGCATCAGAAAGCGCTTCTTTGGCTTTACGCGCAGCTGTAATGAAATGTGCATATTCAGCATCATTGAGGGTTTCAATATTCAGCTGTTTCTTGGCCCATTTTAGAATCAGACGATCCAGGTCATCACCACCCAGAGCAGTATGGCCACCAGTCGCTAATACTTCGAATACGCCTTGCGAGAAACGCAGGATAGATACGTCAAAAGTACCACCACCTAGGTCATAAATCACATAGTTGCGATCTGTGCTTAGATTTGATTCTTGATCTAAACCATAAGCAACCGCTGCTGCAGTCGGTTCATTTAACAAGCGTAAAACATTTAAGCCAGCAAGCTGTGCTGCGTCACGTGTTGCTTGACGCTGTGCTTCATCAAAATATGCAGGAACTGTAATAACAGCGCCATTAATCTCATTTTTCAAGCTTGCTTCTGCACGGTCTTTCAGCTGTTTTAAGATTTGTGCTGAAATTTCGACGGGTGTTTTACGACCTTGAGCTGTTTCAAACGCTGGCATTTCATTCGCTTCACCCACTAAGGTATACGGGTGCTGGAATTTAATATCCGCTTGAGAACGACCCATGAAACGCTTTACAGAAACGATGGTATTTTTTGGGTCGGTCATTATGAATGGTGCAGCTTCATAGCCGTACTGAGTGCTTTGCTCTGCATAATGAACGATAGAAGGAAGTAACACACGTCCTTGTTCATCATTAAGTACTTTGGCTTTACCTGAAAGAACCGTGGCGACCAAAGAATGGGTGGTGCCTAAATCGATACCAATCACAATGCGGTGTTCATGCGGTGCACTTGATTGACCTGGTTCTGCAATCTGCAAGAGAGCCATAGTGTTACATCCTTTGCACGTTAAATATTAAAGAGAGAAATTAAAAATCGTCATCGAGGTCAAAGCTGTCGTCATCGAGGAAGCGGTCTTCCGCTTTATCAATATCGGCCATGACTTTGACAAAGAAGCGCAGTTTACGCACAGTATCGCGAGCCTCAGCCCAGTCTTCCTCTTCATAATCTATTTTGAATTCACGCACCAGACCATCAATCCACTGTTGAACTTCAACTTTTAGGGAAGATAAATCTTCTGCTGAAGCTGCATCATCAAGCTGCTCACGAATTTCAAGCGCATCTTGCAGGAACTCAAAATCACTGATGGACTGATCCAAATGATAATCCTGTTTTTTCAATGAAAGTAAGTAAGCAGCGCGACTATCCACAGCCGACAACACCTTATATGCCTGATTGATTTCACTTGATTTGATCAGGGCCTGGTCTTTGTCTGCAGCTTTATCTGGGTGATATTGTTGCTGTAACTTTAAAAATTCAGCTTTTAAAGCAGCTGAATCAATATCAAGTGCGACAGGGAGGTTGAACAACTCAAAATGATTCATGGGAGATTGGATCCACGATTAATATGCAAATTAACTGCAATGTACAGCTAAAAACTACTGCCTAAATGCAATTAAAACAGTGTAGATGACACTGTTTTAATGCTGCAAGGATAAATGTACGCTAATGATTAAGCCTTATATAGTGAAGGATTCACCGCAGCCACATTCACCTTTTTTGTTCGGGTTGTTAAATTCGAAGCCTTCGTTCAGACCATTTTTTACGTAGTCCATCTCCATACCTTCGAGATAAACCAGGCTTTTCGGGTCAACGAAAACTTTAACACCAAACTGTTCAAATACTTCATCATGTGTATCAGCGTCATCGACGAATTCAAGCACATAAGCCAGACCAGAACAGCCTGAAGTTTTCACACCAACGCGAATGCCTTCACCCTTACCACGATTTTTCAGGTAATTGCTGATATGAGTTGCAGCATTTTCAGTTAAATGGATCATGAAAACTCCGTTAATCTTTCTTCAAAAATACACGTCAGCAATTAAGCTTTCACTTTTTTGCTACGATAATCTTCTACAGCAGCTTTAATGGCATCTTCAGCAAGTACAGAACAGTGTACTTTTACTGGAGGAAGAGCAAGTTCAGTTGCAATATCAATATTCTTGATCGCTTGAGCTTCGTCCAGAGTTTTGCCTTTTAGCCACTCGGTTACCAGTGAGCTAGATGCAATTGCTGAACCACAGCCGTAAGTTTTAAAACGTGCTTCTTCGATTACACCTTCATCATTCACTTGAATCTGAAGACGCATCACGTCGCCACATGCTGGTGCACCCACCATGCCTGTACCTACGTTTTCTGCATTTTTGTCTAAAACACCAACGTTACGTGGGTTTTCGTAATGGTCAATTACTTTTTCGCTATAAGCCATGTTGCTTCTCCAAACCTCGGGGTCAGCCTAATATTAAATATGGGGATTAAAAAACTTTTATCAATGAGATAACAACATAAATGCTGTTATCTTCGATACAAGATTAGTGTTCAGCCCATTCAACTGTAGAAAGGTCGATACCTTCTTTGTACATATCCCAAAGCGGAGAAAGTTCACGTAACTTCTCAACAGCAGCTTTAGTGACTTCAAGTACATGATCAATATCTTCTTCAGTGGTGTATTTACCAAAGCTAAAGCGGATTGAGCTGTGTGCAAGTTCGTCTGATAGGCCCAATGCACGTAGAACATAAGACGGTTCTAGTGTTGCAGAGGTACATGCTGAACCTGAAGATACTGCTGCATCTTTCAGAGCCATCATTAGTGATTCACCTTCAACAAAGTTGAAGCTCACGTTCAGGTAGTTCGCAACGTTATAAGTTTCGTGGCCATTCAGGAATACCTGTTCAAGGTCACGTAAACCATTCCAAAGTTTGTCACGAAGTACACGTAAACGCGCTTGTTCAGAATGCAAGTTTTTACCTGCAAGTTCAAATGCTTCACCCATACCTACGATCTGGTGAGTCGCAAGCGTACCAGAACGCATGCCACGTTCGTGACCGCCACCATGCATTTGTGCTTTCAGGCGTACACGTGGGCTACGACGTACAAAAAGGGCACCGATACCTTTAGGACCATAGATTTTGTGTGCAGAGAAACTCATCAAGTCGACTTTCAGTTGAGAAAGATCGATTTCAACTTTACCTGCAGCCTGGGCAGCATCTACGTGGAAGAAAATTTTCTTGGCACGAGTGATTTCACCAATTGCAGCAACATCCGTTACGGTACCAATTTCGTTGTTTACCATCATCAGGGAAACAAGAATGGTATCTGGACGAATTGCAGCTTCAACCATGTCTGGTGTAATCAAACCAGTTTTTGGTTGTGGTTCCAGATAAGTAATTTCAAAGCCTTCAGACTCTAACTCACGGCATGTATCCAAAATTGCTTTATGTTCAATTTTAGACGTAATAATGTGTTTACCTTTAGATGCATAGAACTGAGCTACACCTTTTAGGGCAAGGTTGTCAGATTCAGTCGCACCAGAAGTCCATACGATTTCACGTGGGTCAGCTTTGATAAGGTTAGCTACCTGTTCACGTGCGTATTCAACTTTTTCTTCCGCTTGCCAGCCGTATGCATGTGAACGAGATGCAGCATTACCGAAGGTACCTTCGAAAGTTAAGCATTCCATCATGCGTTCTGCAACTTGAGGGTCTACAGGAGTGGTTGCTGCATAGTCAAGATAAATCGGACGTTTCATGTCAAATACCTGTAACCGATAAAAGAGCTGAATCAAAAGATGCTGAATTTTGGCGAAGTGAAACGGTTTGAACGTTGTCACGTGCTACGAGGTCAGCAAGCGAGATTTTTGCGAGATAATCGGCAATGTGGTGGGAGAGTTCCTGCCATAAATCGTGAGTCAAGCACATCGCACCATTCTGGCAATTGCCTTTATGGTCGCAGCGAGTGGCATCAACAGTTTCGTTTACAGCTTCAATGATTTCTAACACAGTGATGTCTTGAGCATTACGCGCCAGATGATAACCACCATTGGCACCACGGACACTTGAAACTAAGCCATGACGTTTTAGTTTCGCAAATAACTGCTCAAGATAGGCAACGGAAATAGTTTGACGAGCTGCAATTTCAGCAAGCGTGATCGTTTGTTCAGTTGGCTGCAAAGCTAGATCAAGAAGAGCAGTCACTGCGTAGCGACCGCGAGTGGTTAAGCGCATGATTCGATACACATGGTTAGACTAGATGTGTCGATTTTAAGAATCCTGACTAAAATAGTCAAGTTTTTTTATTATGCAAAATGAAACGTTAAATCGTACCAAAAAGAAGGCTTTATTAAGCAAGCCAATTATATACTAATAACGTAATTAAACCTACGGTAATAAGACCAAAGATTATATTAATTTGCTTCTGACGACGTTGCATGCGTCGAATCCGGTTTTCATACTGCTTAACTTCCACTTGCAGGGTATTAATTTTAGAACGTTGCTGGTCAATTTTATCTAGAAGTGGGGCCAGACGATTACGTGAAGTAACGACTTCAGACTCGTCTCTTGGTTCATACAGCCACTGTTTCCAGTCAGCAAGCAGTTTCGGCAGGGCAAACAGGGTCAGCAGATCACGGAATTCGTCTTTCAGGATCTGATTGCCATCAATACGCATAGCCTTAATGCTGCGACGATTGCCAAAAATAAAGATTTTGATCAGATCGGACAGATTAGTACGCACATCAAGGTCAATGATTTTATTTGGCGCTTTATGGTCAAATAGCAGACCCTTATCGGTAAACTGCACATAAAAGTCGAAATAAGGAATATAACTATTAATCTTAATAGCAATATTTTCATCAATAAACTTTTTAGCTTGTAATGCAACAACGCGATCATGTTTTAGAATAAAAGTGAAAATCGTTTCTAAAACAATTAAAGTCATTGTCAGCAATAAGTGCGGCTGCTTTTGACTTTGCTGCGATTCGCTCATAGATACAACCAATCCTTTCCTGAAAAATTTGAAATATAAAGCATCCTGCCTAATTGATATTTCAGGGATTAAACTTAAAACATGAAATAAATTGCTTTGTAGAACAGTTTAGCAAAACTGGCAAGTATTAAATTTGCTAATATGCTGTAATTTTGTAGATTTCTATATAAAATTTGCATAGAAAATAATCAGGAGGCGTGCACATGGACAAATCTGAAGCGGCACAGGATGCAATTCCGGAAACAGAACAAAAAACATCAAAAGCTAAGTCGAGATCAGGATCAGAGCGTAAGTCGGTCCTCGACTTTCGAAAATATACCAAACAAATCTGGCTGGCTGGACTGGGTGCATTCTCTCGTGCCGAAGAAGAAGGCAATAAATTATTCGACTCTTTGGTCAAGGTGGGAGAAGAGCTTGAATCCAAAACGACTGACATTGCCGACCAAACTGTCGAAAAAGTCTCAGAAAAGGCCAAAGAGTCTGTCACAGATACCAAAGATAAAGTTGAAAAATTAATTGATCACTCTGTTCATCATTCCTTGAATCGTATAGGATTAGTGACGCTGAAGGACGTACAGCATCTAGAAAAACTGATCCTGCAGCTGCATGCTAAAGTCGATCAGTTGATGGAAGAACAGGGGAAAATACAGGATGAATTGTCTAAAAAATCACAACGAAAGTGACTTTATTCATTATTCAATGTTTTTTTCGCTTATTTTTTAAAAAAAAAGAGGTCGAAGAGTATTGCGTTTAGCCCTAAACCATTGTTATAAAGTCGCTATGGCAATTTAAACAAATTCTTGGACCTTAAATAAACGATATTAAGAGGACGTAATTTTCATGAATAAATCAGAATTAATTGATGCAATTGCAGAGAAAGGGGGATTATCTAAGGCTGACGCTGGTAAGGCTTTAGATGCTACAATTGCTTCTGTTACTGAAGCGCTAAAATCAGGTGATACAGTTACTCTCGTTGGTTTTGGTACTTTCGGCGTTAAAGAACGCGCTGCACGTACTGGCCGTAACCCACAAACTGGTGCTACGCTAGAAATCAAAGCAAGCAAAGTACCTAGCTTCAAAGCTGGTAAAGGCTTGAAAGACGCTGTAGCTTAATCGCCAACAGCAACCAAACGCGCCTCACTAGGCGCGTTTTTTTATTGATTAATTAAATAGTCAGGATTAACACATTCATTCAGTGGGTTTTTTCGGGTAAAATCCCATGCAAATAAAATATTGGAATACTTATGGAATCTTTTCGTAAAGTTATTAAGGGTTGGCTGGGCAAGGTCTTGCTCGTTCTGTTTTTGACCCCTTTAGCGCTTGTAGGTATTGAAGGATATTTTAGTGGTGGGAACAAAGATACAGCCAAGACGGTAAATGGCACAGATATCTCTAAAAAAGAACTGGAATCTCTGACAAAATCATTCAAAGAACAATATCTCAGTTATGCCAATGGCGATGAAACATTATTAAATCAGGCATTCATTGATCAAAAAGCTATGGATACGCTGGTTGCACGTACAGTTTTGCTACAACAAGCTGAAAACCTGGGCATCAGTCTCAGTGATCAGCAAATTGAGCAAATGATTGCTCAGCAACCGAGTTTCCAGCAAAATGGTCAGTTTTCAAATGCGCTCTATGAAAACTATTTGCGCTCTGTAGGCATGAATAGCCAGCAGCTGATTGCAAGTCTACGCACCGACCATGCTCTTAAAATGTTGTCATCTACATTTATTGACTATCCATTGGTTAGTAAACTGGAAATTCAGCAGATTGCTGACTTGCAGACTGAACAGCGTCATGTGCATATTGCCAGTGTCAATCTTGAGAACTACAAGAAAAACGTTAAGGTGACTGATGCAGAAATTGCAGCTTATTATGAAAAGCATAAGACTGTATTCAAGCAGCCAACAAGTGTGGATGTAGATTACGTAGTTTTAAAAGCGGGTGATATCAATACCGCTGCTGTTACGGTAACCGATGCCGAACTGCAAGATGCCTATAATAGTTTTGTCGCGGCACAAAAATCGACTGCCAAGCCAGAAGTGAAACATATCCTGATCACTGCGGATAACCGTTCTGAAGCTGAAGCGCAAAAACTTGCAGCGGATGTAGCAGCTAAAATCAAAGCGGGTACAACATTTGCTCAGGCTGCAGCTCAGTATTCAGAAGATCCTGAATCTAAGGCCAAAGGTGGTGCAATCGCAGTTTATGAAGCGGGTGTGTTCGGTGATGCTTTTGATAAAGCTGTTGCTTCATTACAATCTGGTCAGGTTTCTGCACCCGTGAAAACAGATTATGGTTATCACATCATTGCTGTACAGGCACCTGATGTAGCTGTACCATCATTTGAATCACAAAAAGCACGTCTGACTGAAGAGGTGCTGGCTTCTAAAAAATCAAATGCATTCTCTGATACTGTGAATAGCCTGAATGATATGGTGGTCAGCAGTGACTCACTGGATGTGGTAACACAAGAAGTTAAAGGTGTTCGCGTACAATCAGCCAAAGGCGTGACATTGTCTACACGGGATCCATTACTCAGTGATGCCAATGTGAAAGTGAAGCTGTTCAATGACGATGTGAAGAATGGTGACCGTAATGTATCATCTAGCATACAGTTGGCAAACGGTGATGTAGCTTGGGTGAAAGTGCGTGATTACCATGCAGCAGGTGAGCAATCACTGGCGGAAGCGAAACCACGTGTTAAAGCAGAATTGATTGAAGAAAAAGCGCGAGCTCTTGCAAAAGCCCAGATTCAGAAATCATTGGATGAGTTTAAGACCAAACCTGCTGCTTCTGTAGCAAAAGGTAATCTGGTGTTTGAAGATGCGGGTATCTATACCCGTGCTGAAGGCTTGCTAAAGCGTGATGTACAGCGTGCAGCATTTAGCCTGAAAGCACCTAAAGCTGGATTCTGGTCTGTGACGACTGCAAGCTTGCCTAATGAGCTGGTAGTAGTTGCTGTATCTGAAGTGAAGAAGAATCCGATTGATGTCTTAAGTGAAGAACAGCGTACTGAACTGGCAAAACTTTATGCCCAGTTACGTGGTCAGCAAGAATTTGATGATTATACGCGTTATCTGAAATCGCAAGCGAAAATCAAATAACAGATTTTCCTTTAAAAAAACCGGCTTTCGAGCTGGTTTTTTTATTTTCTGGAAAAGTTTTTGCTCTATAAGAGCGCCATCTTTAGAGTCAAGGATGCATTGAAATACTGAAACGTGTTTTAAATTTTGGTAGTAAATTCCCTGATGAGTAAATAAAAAAGCGGGACATTTTATCCCGCTTTTTAAATAGTTCGATTTACTCAGCACGAACCTTAATTTCATAGCCGGTATATTTACGGATATTAATAACACCGGTATCCAGGATCAGGTACTGGCCTTTGATACCTTGTAATTTGCCACGGATCACTGGGGTTTTATCCAGATTATGTGATTTGATCTTTTCAGGATAGCTTTCTACCGGATAAATAAACTCGCGTGGGCGTTCTTGCTCCAGAATTTCGACATTTTCATTAAAGTCCAGACTCATGCTGAATTCATCACGAATACTGGTAATTTGCGGTTCGAATTCATCCAGAAGCTGATCACGGATATCAATCAGGTTAAGGGGCTCAGCTTCACCTTTAAGCAGTTTGCGCCAATCAGTTTTATCGGCAACCTGGGTGCCGAACATGACTTCCATTTGACCTGAAAGACGACGAGAACCTACTTTCATGATGGGTAAGGCTTGCGTTGCACCCTGATCCAGCCAGCGTCCTGGCATATGGTTGACACGGGTAATTCCGACTTTAAGTCCACTGGAATTGGCTAAATATACAATATGAGGCTGGAAGCATACTTCATGCGCAAAGGTGTCTTCACGGCAAGTACCCAAATGATAATGGCAGCTCTCAGGCTTCATAATACACATGTCACAAGATGCTTTGGTTTTAAAGCATTTGAAGCAGTGACCTTGAGAAAATGATTTTGATGTTTTGGTACCACAAGACACGCAGTAGATATTACCGGTCCATTCGATCTCGATTTCTTGACCCAGACTAAATGGAAGATCAATTTCTGAACGATCTAATATGAATTTATATTCAACATTTGCCCTGTGTATATCTTGATCAGTTACACTAAGGTTCTTGAGACCGGCATGCATTTTATGGCAAATGCCTTGAAGTTCCATATAAATTACTCACTTAAATCATAAGGATGCTGTTATGGCTGAACAGAATGTCATCACTTCGATGCTAGACGATTTTGCGCAGGAACAGCCCATAAAAACTGCGATTTGTATTGGTCAGGATTTGACCCAAATCAAGTTTAATCAGTCCATTCAATGGCATTATTTTAGCGTATCTGACTTTTTAAGTCTGCCTTTTCAGCAACGTTATGATCTGGGAGTAGTGATGCTAGATACACCTGAAACGAGTGAGTTATCAGATCAATTGATCAGTCAGATATTGGTCAAGCTGCGTGACTTATTTGCAAAACGTTTGGTCGTAGTAAGCCGTTTGCAGGATGAGAAACTACTCCGTTCTTTAGGACTAACCCAACTTATTGATAAAACAACACATAAAGCCGACTTTGCCCTATGGCAATTTAATATTCTGACTTATAAGCATGTACCAGACTGGTTTAATTCCAAATTCTGGGCCAATCCGGAAAATTGGAATAAGTTCCGCTGGTAAGGAAAAAATCTACTAAATTTCATTGCAAATATTAACATATTCATCCATTTCAACGTTCTGTTCAGCACGTATGCTGTAAGAAAGATTGACAGGATAAGCAGTATGACAAACCTCAGTAATATTGTAGAGATGCTGGCCAAGCAGGCCTTAGGCGGTAGTCAGCAACAGCAGAATACCAATCAGCATCAATCCCAAAACCAGTCGCAACAGTCACAAGGTGGGTTGGGTGGAATTCTTGGTGCCGTACTTGGACAGTTAAATCCGGGTAATACGCATCAAAATGGTCAATCCCAGCAAGGCGGCTTGGGCGGGATTTTAGGTTCTGTACTGGGTCAACTGGGTGGTGTTGGTCAGCCACAGCAGCAGCCAAATCAGCAGACGCATCAGCAACCTCGATCATCAGGATTCGGAGCAGGTGGAACCAAGACCTTACTTATTGCCGTATTGCCATTGGTACTTGCCTGGATTCAAAAGCAGGGTGGTTTACAGGGAGCACTGGATAAGCTTAAAGGTCAAGGCTTAAACACTCAGGTTGATGATTGGGTGTCTACAGGTCCTGGTGAGAATGCGCCCGTGGATAACCAGCAGTTACAGCTGTTATTTGATGATCAGGAAGTAGAACAGGTGGCTGAGCAGGTGCATGCCCCAAAGCAGGATGTATATAGTGCCATTTCTAAAGTCTTACCGCAGATTATTGATTCATTAACTCCGCAGGGTGAGCAAACCAGCAAGCAGGAAGCCAATAATGATATTCAGAATGTCCTGAACATGGTTTCAGGTTTCTTAAAGCGTTAACTGAAATTTCTTTAAAAAAGCCCGGCTATAAATGCTGGGTTTTTTGTATTTTTATAAATTATGAGTGTTCCAAATCCAGGCTAAACAGACGATTAGATTTGCTGATTTTTTTGGCCACATAATGTGATTTGCGCAGACGTATTAAAATAATCTGAGATTGGAATTCCAGCTCACCAAATTCCGGCTCGACCTGCACATAATGTAGCTGACCAAATTCATCCCTTACACGGGCTTGAGCTGAAAATCCGGGACGAGCATTGCCACTGGAAATGGTTGCCAGACGACCAATCAGATTGACATGGTGCTTTTTGTATTTAGGTGGAATCACCTGATCCAGACAGTGAATCATAAATACTGTAAAGAAAATCGCAATAATCAGCGCAGGAATAATCAGGTAATACGCCGGTAGAAATTCCTGTTCTTGAGAATAGATCAGCAGTTGCAGCACATAACCGGCAACACTGAAATTCATCAGCAGGAAAAATACAATTAAAATTTTCGAAAATTTAACATTAAGCAGGTCGAGATTGCGGAAGTAGAAAGGGGAGGTCTGTTTCAAAAATTTCGTCGGGCGAATTTTGAATAAATAACCTAAGGTTTCTACCACGCCCAGCAAAATCACAGCGAATAAACTTAAATGAAAAGGCATCAAGTTATAGTCTACGAAAAATGCCGGCATGGTAGCGTCCAATTTCAGAGTTATTCTGTGAGGTAAATCCCACCATCAGAATGCACGTTAATCTCTACTTTTTCAAGTGCTTGACCTTGACATGGACCAGAAATACATTCTCCGGTTTCAACCAGGAATAAAGCACCATGGGTTGAACACTCAATAAATTCCTGATCACGATCCAGGAACTGGTTTTCCAGAAACTCCAGTTCAACCTGCAAGTGTGGACACAGGTTCTGGTAAGCATAGAACATACCATCGCGTTGAGTAATGAAAATAGTGTCGCCATTTGGCGTTTCAAAAGAACGTGCTTCACGTTCCGGGATGTCTTCGGTCATGCAAATTTTAAACATTAAGCGCATTCCTTTTGGAAGTTTTCCAATAACGCAGCATAGTCAGCAATGGCCAGACGTGGACCAAATTGTGAAACCACCTGACTTGAAACCAGAATTGCCAATTCAGCTGCAACTTTCCAGCCTAGGCCTGCATTCAGTGCATACAGGAAAGCACCAGCAAAGGCATCACCAGCACCATTGGTATCAACTGCAGTTACAGCACGACCCGGTACAGTAAAGTTTTGACCTTCATTGCAGATCAACGCGCCTTTGGCTGACAATGTAATGACAATGTGTTGACTGATTTCTTGCAGTTTAATTAAAGCGGCTTCAAGCGTTTCAGTCTCAGTGTACATCAACGCTTCCTGTTCATTACAGAACAATAGATCTACGCCATCTGCAATCATTTCGTCCAGGCCGGCACGTGCATATTGCACCATGGCTGGATCAGACAAGGTTAAAGCAATTTTCGCATCACTGGCACGGGCAATAGTACGTGCCTGTTCTACAGCATGACGAGCAGTTTCTGAAGTCGACAGATAACCTTCGATATATAGCCATTTTGCAGTTTTGAGAGGTGTGAAATCAATTTGAACGTCAGTCAGTTCTGCAGTGATCCCCAAATAAGTATGCATGGTACGTTCTGAATCTGGACTTACCAGCACCATACAGGTACCAGTAACACCTTCACTGATTGAACGGGTTGTGGTTTGTATGCCGGCTTCATTTAAACCATCCAGGTAGATTTGACCTAAATCATCATTCCCGACACGGCAGGCATAGAAAGCTGAACCACCGAGCGCAGCAAAAGCCACAGTCGTGTTTGCAGCTGAACCACCAGAAGCCTGGCCTTTATAGTTTTGCGTGGTTTTCAGGTTCTCATACAGCGCAGCTTGTGTTTCACCATCAGTCAGTTGCATGGTGCCTTTTTGCAGGTTGTGTGCAGTTAAAAAGTCGTCAGATACTTTAAATTCCTGGTCAATTAGCGCATTACCAATTGCAAAAAGATCAACATTTGCCATGTCAGAGAGTCACATTCAAAAAACGAAAGTCATAAGTTTACACGAATGCTCAGGTTTGCTACAGGGTGTTAAATCATTTTCAAAAAGTTTTAGGGTATGCTGTAAGGCATTCATTTCGCACTTTGGTCGAATTAAAGCAGATAAATTTCGTAATCCTGCGGTCGTGCCATTGATTTAAATAGCGGATTTTATTTATAAGTGTTATATCACCTGTAACTGCATATTCATGCAAATGCAGGTTGAGCCGAGACTACAATTTCTGACAGTGTGTATATATGGATATTAAAATCGTAAAAGCCGAGCAATTACCAGATCAAATCGAAACTTTTGCTGCTCTGGCAAAAAAGGAAGGCTATGATTTAATTGAGAAATTAGTTGAAGAATATCGCACAGGAAAAAACTCCTTCAGTAAAGATAATGAATATCTTGCTGTGGCTTATGATGGAAACAAGCTGATTGCTTGTGGCGGTTTGAACCAGCAATGGGGACCAGATGGTGTGGAAGAGCGTATTGGCCGTGTACGTCGTTTCTATGTACATCCGAAATATCGCCAGCATGGAGTAGGCAAGCAATTACTGGCTTATCTGGAACAGTTAGCACGTCCGCATTATTCTGCACTTTGCCTGCATACTGAAACCAAACTGGCGGCGAGCTTTTACCAGAAGCAAAATTATGTGTTTGTCGAAAACCATCCGAATTACAATTACTTTAAATATCTGATCTAGCCGATTTTCAATTTAAATACTACGGTTCATAAACTTGGTGATTCAATTTCTGAATGAACAAGTTTACTTAATTCGATCAAAATGATCGGTTTTCAGCGTGAATAATAACAAAAACTACAGCTATAATGCGATCAGTTGTTTTTTATCTAAAAATTAGGAGATCGCATGACTGTAGATGTCACTGAAACCATTTCACAAACTGTACATCCTGCGTTTCAGTTGGTACGTCAACACCATGTTGATGCTTTAGACATTTTAGTGTCTGAATATAAACATAATGTGACCGGCGCCATTCATTATCACCTGGCGACCAATCACGATGAAAATGTCTTTTTAGTGGCTTTCCGTACGCAGCCAATGGATTCTAAAGGCGAAGCACATATTCTTGAACATACGGCGCTTTGTGGTTCAGAAAAATTTCCGGTACGTGATCCATTCTTCCTGATGATTCGCCGTTCCCTGAACACGTTCATGAATGCCTTTACTGCGGCGGACTGGACAGCTTATCCGTTTGCAACCCAGAATGATAAAGACTTCCAGAACCTGTTAGAAGTATATATGGATGCTGCTTTTGCAGCGAACCTGAATCCGCTGGATTTTGCCCAGGAAGGGATCCGTATTGAGCTCGAAAATGGTGAACCGGTTTACAAAGGTGTTGTGTTTAATGAAATGAAAGGTGCGATGAGTTCACCTTCAGATCAGCTCTATCATACGCTGGCGCATTACCTGTTCCCGGATACCACCTATCACTACAACTCAGGTGGTGATCCTAAAGATATTCCTGATTTGACTTACCAGGAGTTAGTTGATTTCTATAAGTCACATTACCATCCAAGTAATGCGGTATTTATGACCTTTGGCAAGAAGTCAGCGTATGAACAGCAAGAACAGTTTGAAAACTTGGCACTGTCTAAATTTGAACAGGGTGAGACTTTATACTCAACGCCAGAGACCCGTTTGTCTGCACCAGTATCGGTGACTGATACTTATGCAGTTGATGCAGAGGATTTACGTGATAAAACCTATCACGTTATTTCCTGGTTACTACCGGAAGCAAGCGAAATCAAACTTCGTCTGGGTATGCGTCTGGTAGAAGGTATCCTGTTAGAAGATTCGGCATCTCCACTGCGTCATTATCTGGAAACCTGTGGTTATGCAGATGCAACAGGCCCATTCATGGGGGTTGATGATTCTAACTTTGAAATGACTTTCTATTGCGCAGTTCAAGGCTCAAATCCAGAACATGCTGAAGAATTTAAAAATGGCGTATTCAAGATTCTGGAAGATGTTGCTGCGAAACCGGTAGATCAGCAGGCAGTAGATGCGATTCTGCATCAGATTGAATTGCATCAGCGTGAAATCAATGGTGATGGTACGCCATATGGTTTAAGCCTGATCCTGAATGGTTTAGGTAGCGCAATTCATCACCGTGATCCGGTTGAAGTCTGGGATGTGGATTCTGCAATTGCCGCAGTTAAAGAAGAACTGAAAGACCCGATGTGGCTGTCTAATCTGATCAAAGAACATCTGATTGATAACCCGCACCGTGTGCAACTGACACTGGTTCCAGATGCGACCAAATCTGCCAAAGAGGTCGAAGCGGAAAAAGCACGACTGGCAGAAATTGGCAAGACACTGACTGAAGAACAAAAAGCTGAAATCGTTGCGCAGACTGAAGCTTTAAAAGTTCGCCAGGATACACCGGATGACCTGAACCTGTTACCTAAGGTTGGCCTGGAAGATGTGCCTGCTGAAATGCAGATCGTACAAGGTCAGTTGCGTGAAGTGATTTCCAATGGCATCGATACGCCATTAAACCTATATTATGCTGGTACCAATGGTATTTATTACCAACAAGTCTTGGTACAGATTCCTGATGAAGTGGTGCAATCGCCATATTTTAACCTGCTGTCGATTCTGGTTGGTGAAGTGGGTGCGGGCGAATATGATTATCTTGAATTCCAGCAAATCCAGACTGCTGTTAGCGGCGGATTGGGTATGGGAGCTTCATTACGTTCAAAAGTAGATGACAAGAATAAGATTTCTGCCTGGTTAACGCTCACAACTAAATCTCTGGTAAATAACCTGCAAGCGATTCAGTTGCTGAAAACCGGTTTTGAGCAGCTTCGTTTTGATGAAAAAGGCCGTATTATCGAATTACTGCAACAGCGTAAAACACGTTGGCATTCACGTATTTCGGGTTCAGGACATAGCTATGCGATGCAGGTAGCTTCACGTCAGCACAGTGCTTTAGCGACCCGTGATTATCATAACACTGGTCTTGGTGCATTGAACTGGCTGATGAATCTGGTTGCTCAGATTGAGAAAGATGAAGCTGCTTACGATGCCATGATTGAAGAGCTGAAACGCATTCATCGTATTTTACTGCAAGCTCCAAAACAGTTCTTACTGGTCTGTGAAGAACCGCAAGCGGACCATCTGGTAGAAGAAGTTCAGAATGTTTGGGATAAAGTTGCTGTGGACCGTAATCCGGTACAACTTGCTCAAACTGAAAAAGTATTGAATGAAGCAGATGAGGCATGGCTGATTCAGGCCAATGTTCAGTTCTGTGCAGCAGCTTATCCGGCAGTAGAAGTATCTCATCCAGATGCAGCACCATTAATGGTCTTGGCAGGTTATTTGCGTAATGGATACCTGCATAGTGCGATCCGTGAAAAAGGCGGTGCTTATGGTGGCGGTGCCAGCTATGACGGTAATGCCTGTTCATTCCGTTTCTACAGCTACCGTGATCCACGTTTAGCAGAGACTTTCAAGGACTTTGATGCAAGTGTTCAGTGGCTATTAAATGCGGAACAACACCCACATCAACTGGAAGAAGCGATTCTGGGTCTGATTGCCAGCATGGATAAGCCGGGTTCACCAGCAGGTGACGCAATTACAGCTTGTTATGCTTACCTGCATCAGCGTACTCCGGCATTCCGTAAGCAGTTACGTGAACGTCTGCTCAATGTGACGCTGGAAGACCTGAAACGTGTGGCTCAGCAATATCTGGTAGAACAACAGCCGTCGCGTGCTGTGGTTGCACCCGTGGCAAAACGTGAAGCACTGGAACAGCTCGGATTTGTAATTCAACAAGTTCAATAAAATAAAAAAGGAAAATTGAATGGCGCTTAATTCGTTTAAGCGCCCAACTTTGCAGCTGAGCATTTTGCTGGGCTGTATGGGTGGGGCGCAGGGGTATGCAGAAGAAAATCAAACGACTATCCCCAGCAGTCCGATGCCAGCAACGGCTGAGGCCTGTGCCGCGGTAGAAACCAGTGCAGAACGTCTAGCGTGTTATGATGCTTTGTTCAAAGTACCAGAAGCTGAAAGAGTGGTACTGGTATCTGAACGTCGCGCAGCTGCTGAACTTGCGCCTGAACCCGATAACCTGAAAGCTAGAATTGATAAAACTGTTTCTACGGTAACGGTCAGTGAAGGCTCGCCACTGAAACCGAACCTGTCTTTATTGGACAGCCGTTGGGAACTTTCACCGGAAAGTAAACTGGGTACTTGGAATATCCGTTCTTATCAGCCGGTGTATGTATTGCCAGGATTTTGGACCTCCGAGAAAAATGAGTTTCCTGAAAGTCCGAATGAACGTAATACGGTAACAGAAGATCAGAACCTGAAATCCATGGAAGCCAAGTTTCAGCTTTCACTAAAAACCAAAGCAGTAGAAAATATTTTTGGTAATAATGGTGATATCTGGCTGGCGTATACCCAGTCTTCACGCTGGCAAGTATATAACTCTGAAGAATCACGTCCATTCCGTGAAACCAATTATGAACCAGAAGCCAGTATTGTATTCCGAACCAATTACGATTTATTTGGTCTGGACTGGCGTATGCTAGGTCTGACCATTAATCATCAGTCCAATGGCCGTTCCGATCCACTATCACGTAGCTGGAACCGGGTGATGCTGAATCTGGGCTTTGAGCGTAATAACTTTGCCCTGATGCTACGTCCTTGGTATCGTTTTGAAGAAGACCTGCCAGATGATAACAATCCGGATATCGTAGACTATGTCGGTCGTGGCGATTTGACTGCATTTTATCGTTGGAAAGATCATGACTTTTCACTTATGTTGCGTCATACCTTAAAAGGCGGTGATGACAGTCGTGGTGCAGCGCAATTTGACTGGTCATTCCCGATCAGTGGTCGTCTGCGTGGACATTTTCAGCTGTTTGATGGCTACGGTGAAAGCCTGATCGACTATAACCATAAGGCGACGTATGTCGGCTTGGGTGTTTCGTTGATGAACTGGTTCTAACAAGCATTATCATCAAAAAATCCACGTGCTGACATGGATTTTTTGTTTTATATCGAAATTACCCAACCTGAATTTCTGAAGGTGGATGTTTAAGGCGGCTCTTTTTCGGTGTGGCAATAAAATAGGCCAAGGTCAAAGGGCCTAAACGACCTGCAAACATTAACAGCATCAGAATCAATAGACTGGCTGGCTGTAATTCAGAAGTGATGCCACGAGACAACCCAACTGTACATGCGGCAGAAACCGTTTCAAACAGCAGATCCAGAAAGTCCTGATCTGGCTCCAGAATAAGCAGACTCATAAATCCGGTTGCAATCAGGAGAGCAGTAATACAGACCACTGCCAATGCTTTAAAGGTGGTTTTCTCTGGAATCGAATGCTTGAATAAACGAATTTCATCTTCACGCCGTAGGAAGCTAATTACACTAATCACTACAATGATAAAAGTTCCGACCTTAATGCCACCTGCGGTACTTAAAGAACCACCACCAATAAACATCAGGAACATGGTAACTAAGGTGGATGCATTGGTCAGCTGATCCATCGGCAGGCTGTTAAAACCTGAAGAACGCGGTACTGTGGCATGGAACCAGGCATTGACCGCCTGATCGCCCATACTCATCAATGCCAGTGTTTGAGGATTAGAAGCTTCCAGAATCCAGATCAGGATAAAGGCAGAAAGATTCAGTGCAGCAATGGTACTCAAAATCAGCTTACTATTGGTACTCAGTTTGCGCCAGCGTTTATGCTGTCGTACATCCATCAACACCAGAAAGCCAATGCCGCCAATGATATACAGCATGCTAATGGTGAAGGTAATAAGATACTGATCGGCAAAGCTCATTAGACTATTCGGGAACAGGGAAAAGCCACCATTGTTAAAGGCAGAAATACTATAAAAGGAAGCGTAGAAAAAAGCCTGGGCAAAGTTATAGTCCTGCAGCCAGGCAATAGTCAGAATTACTGTGCCAATTGCTTCAAAGAACAGCGAATATAGAAACACACCTTTAATGGTAGTACTGATCTTTTTCAGGCTGGTCTGACCGATGGACTCCTGAGCCATGACCTGTTGCCTTAGTCCCATTTTAGGCGCCAGACTCATGGCAGCCAGAATGGCAAAGGTCATAAAGCCGAGTCCGCCACATTGCAGGAGAATCATGATTACGATCTTGCCGAAGACCGTATAAGCTTCTCCGACATTGACCACAGACAAACCGGTAATGGTCACCGCAGAAGTTGCAGTAAAAACAGCCTGAAACCAAGTGACATCACCATGATGAGAAACTGGCAGTATTAACAAGATTGAACCAACCAGAATCAATGCCAGAAATCCCAATGCGATAATGCTGGGTGGACTGAGGTTAATAGTCCGGTTTTTATGAGCAGTTATTTTCATAGATTTTTAAAATGTTTGGACAGGCGACGTAAAGGTTCCAGCAAGCCCTCAACAAGCAGAATATCACCTTCTTTAAGAATAAGATGCGGGTCGAGGATATATTGAACCACGGGGCCACGCTTGTGCAGAATGGTTTTAATTTCTGATGCATGATCCATCAGCTGATTGAGTTTGATACCACTTTGTTCGGTATGAATCTCAATTTTGACCAGATAACGATTATCCTCAAGCGCCATATAGCGGCTGACCATCGGATAACTTAAGGATTGCGCGATCCGAACGCCCATATCTTCCTCGGGATGAATAATCTTATCCACCCCAAGATGGGTCAGGATCATATGGTGAGCTTTGGACTTGGATTTGGCCCAGATTTTTTTAACCCCCATATTCTTGAGGTGTAGGACGCAGAGAATACTGGCTTCAATATCTTCACCAATCGCCACCACCACCGCTTCACAGTTCTGAACATTTAGTTCGTCCAGCACATGTTCATCCGTGGCATCTGCAATCACGGCATGGGTGAGTTCATCTGAAATGCTTTCAACATATTTTTTATTCAGGTCGATGCCAATTACTTCATGTTTGAGTGACATCAGTTGTGTGGCAACAGTGGCACCGAAACTTCCTAAACCGATCACAGCAAACAGTGCCATGTATTTTTCCTAAAGTTGCTGCGCTTATACATGCGCTTTCTATTAATTTACGTGTTTATCTTAGTGCTTAATTAATATTTCAGCTATTTGCTTTACATAAATATTATCAAAGACCTGAGTTCTTATTCGCTTATATCAAAAAACCGCCTCATTCGCTTATATCAAAAAACCGCCTCGAAAGACGGTTTTGATTGTTTGGATATCAGAATCTGACATTATTTCAGGAAGCGTTGATAACCCAGGTTATTGGTAATCTCGTCATATGGATAGGTGATACTCTCCAGGGTTTCGATCAAACCGTCTGGATTCTGTTTTGCATCTTCCGCTTCCAAACCGACCAGTACACGACCTTCAGCTGCGCCGTGGTTGCGGTAGTGGAACAGGGTGATGTTATGAGTTGGGCCTAGACGTTCAAGGAAAGTCAATAACGCACCTGGACGCTCCGGGAATTCGACACGGAACAGACGTTCATTTTCAATGTCTGCGTGACCACCAATCAGATAACGGATGTGCAGTTTTGCTACTTCGTCGTCAGACAGATCATCAACGTCATACTGGAATTTCAGGTTTTCATAAATTTCCTGACGTTCTTTTTCGCCATTTTTCAGGCTAATACCCACGAAGACCTGAGCTGCGGTTGCATCGCTGGCACGGTAGTTAAACTCGGTGATGTTACGGCCTTGCAGGGCACGACAGAAACTCAGGAAAGCGCCTTTCTGTTCAGGAATGGTCACGGCAAAGATTGCTTCTTTACGCTCACCGAGTTCAGTACGTTCCGCGATATAGCGTAAACGGTCAAAGTTCATGTTGGCACCACAAACAATGGACACGATATTTTTGCCTTGAATGCCGTGTTCAGCGACGTATTTTTTAATCCCTGCCAACGCCATTGCACCAGATGGTTCTACAATACTACGGCATTCGTCATAGGTATCTTTAATTGCTGCACAGACTTCATCGGTATTGACCAGTACCACATCAGGTTCAACAATTGGACCAGAATTATCTGATTTTTGCAGACGGATGACCTCAAATGGTTTTTCACCAATTTGTGCCACCGCAGTACCATCGGCAAATAAACCGACAGATGGAAGAATCACACGTTCATTGGCTTCTAAGGCCGCTTTTAAGCACGCGGATTCATCATATTCCACAGGAATAACTTTGACATGCGGAGCAACATCTCCCAAGTACGCTGCAACACCGGCAATCAGGCCACCACCACCAACAGCAACGAAGACATATTCCACATCACGCCATTGACGCAAAATTTCATTGGCAATGGTACCTTGACCGGCCATCACCAGTTCATCGTCATAAGGTGGAATAAAGGTCATGCCATCTTCTTCGGCACGTTGAATCGCATATTTATTGGCAACATCAAATGAATCACCGTGCAATACGACTTCGCCACCTAAGCGTTTTACCGCTTGAACCTTGATATCAGGCGTAGTTTTTGGCATCACGATAATCGCGCGAATCCCCAGCTTTTTCCCTGACAGCGCCACGCCTTGGGCATGGTTGCCTGCTGAAGCTGTGATAACGCCACGTTCGAGTTGTGATTTCGGTAATTGACTAATACGGTTATAGGCACCGCGTAGTTTGAATGAAAAAACCGGTTGTAAATCTTCACGTTTAAAGCGAATGTTATTATTTAAGCGTTCGCTAATTCGTGGCGCTGCTTCGAGTGGGGTTTCGATTGCAACATCGTATACAGTTGCTTGTAAAATTTGTCGAACCAAACGAGACAGCATGTTAATTTTCCATCTAACAGTTTAAAATAAGCACTTATTGTAACAAACCACGCGGCTTTGCGGTTTAAAAATACTGCGAAAGTCCAAAATAGTTGAGTGATGTCATGAGTCTATATGCAACCCAAGATGAGAAAAAGCAAGCTGCAGCAAAAGCTGCGTTAAAGCACTTACCAAAAGGGGGCATTTTAGGCGTCGGTACTGGAAGTACTGTCAACTTCTTAATCGAACTTTTGCCTGAGCTTCAATTGGAAGCAGCAGTTGCAAGTTCTGAGGCCACTGCACAACGTCTTAAAAAATTAGGCATTGAAGTTGTCGATATGAATAGCGTAGGCGGTCTGGATGCCTATGTAGATGGTGCGGATGAAATCGACCGCCATATGCACATGATCAAAGGTGGCGGTGCTGCGCTGACACGTGAAAAAATTGTTGCATCTATTGCGAAAAAATTCGTTTGTATCGTCGATGATTCTAAGTGGGTGGAACAGTTAGGTCGTGAATTTCCGCTTCCTGTAGAAGTGATTCCAATGGCACGTTCTGCAGTCGCACGTAAAATTGTTGCTTTAGGGGGGGACCCTGCATACCGTGAAGGCGTAATCACTGATAACGGTAATGTAATTTTGGATGTTTATAACTTAAACATTTTGAATGCATTAGAGTTAGAAAAAACTTTGAATGACATTCCAGGTGTTGTTTGTAACGGTATCTTTGCCTTAAATAAAGCTGATATTGCTGTGGTTGCTACTGATAACGGTATTGAAGAGCGTACTGCGGTTTAATTAAACTTTCTAGAAAAAATCCCTCTAAATCTTTCTGAGCGAAGTTTTAAAGCACTGCTTTTAAAACAAGTGCAAGAAGGGAGACTTTTGAAAGCCTCTCTTTGAAAAAGAGGGGTTTGGGGAGATTAAAAAAGAATAAAAATGACCTTAAACGACCTACCTGAAATTCAAATTGTCCGAAATATTCGCTCAACACGTTTAAAGCTTCGTGTGGATGGTACTCAAATTCGCCTGACTGCACCCGTATTTTGCACAAAAAAACAAATCCAGAATTTTATTAATGATGCCGAAAGCTGGTTACTCAAAACCTGGCAATCCCAGCAGGAAAAAATACAAAGTGTTGATCGTAGTTTACCTGCTAGCTTGCAGCTATTTAATCTGAATCAGCCAATATCAGTTCAATACCAGGCCCAGAAGCATAATTTTATTCTGGATTATGCAAACTATATGCTCTATATCAGTGATCGAAATCCTGAAAGCTACTTAAAAGCTTTTGTAATTGCCTATGCCAAACAACAGTTACCGATTTATCTTGAACAGGTTAGTCTGGAAACAGGATTATCTTTCAATGTCTGTAATATCCGCCAGCCGAAAACCCGTTGGGGCAGCTGTTCTGCCAGACATGACATTATGCTGAATAGCGGTATTATTCTGTTTCCTGAAAATATCGTCCGTTATCTCTGCGTGCATGAACTGGCACATACCCGGCATTTTGATCATAGCCCGCGTTTCTGGACTGAAGTGGCGAAACATGATCCAGCTTATTCAAACCATCGCAAAATTCTGAAAAATACCCTTATGCCATGGTGGTGGGTCAGTCAGAATTAATGCAAGAATCATTTAATAAGGAATAGTTTAAAAATAATATTTAAATCATAAATTTATATAAAAACGAGTTCGAATAATTTCTGCTGCACTTATGAAAATAGATTATTTTTAATTCAGAACCTGCTTTTCTAGAATGCTGAAAAATTAAAAGTTTCTGAGCTGCTTTCGGCATAAAACAAAGAAACGTATTTTCTAGCATATGGGGTAGATGAGGATGGTTCAATCCAGGTTATTATTTATTTTCACGCTAATCTTTAGTGTGCTTTTAACTGCATGTAATAAGGCAGAAGCACCAAAAGAAAAAGTCGAAAAAACGGCTTATACGGCAGACACAGTGCGTATTGGTTACCAGCGTTCTTCTACACTCATGACCTTGTTAAAAGAAACGGGTGAGCTTGAAAAGAAACTGGCAGAAAAGAATGTCAAAGTCAGTTGGCATGAATTTACCAGCGGTCAGCCTTTGGCTGAAGCACTTAATGTGGGCAGTGTTGATGTGACTGCGGATGTGGCAGATACAGTTCCCGTATTTGCCCAGGCAGCCAAAGCGAATCTGACTTATTATGCCAAAGAAACTGCATCTCCAAATGCACAGGCAATTTTGATTCCACAAAATTCCAGTATCAAAACTGTTGCGGATTTGAAAGGCAAAAAGATTGCAGTAACCAAAGCTGCGGGTAGTCATTACTTGTTAATTGCAGCACTCAATCAGGCAGATTTAAGTTTTACAGATATTACTCCAGCATGGCTCAGCCCGGCAGATGGCCGTGCAGCATTTGAACATGGTGGTGTAGATGCCTGGGTGACTTGGGAGCCATATGTTTCAAGTGGTACAGTTGTACAAAATGCAAAAGTCCTCGCTTCAGGTGAAGGGTTAGCAAGTTATACACGTTACTACTTAACTGGTCATAAATTTGCTCAGGAAAATCCTGCAATCTTGAATGATGTGATTGATACCTTAAAAGAAAAAGCAGCTTGGGTAAAAACCAATCCGAATGAAGCGGCAAAAATCCTGGCACCATTATGGGGTAACTTACCTCAGGAAGTGGTATTAAAAGCCAATGCTAACCGAAGTTATAACGTGAAATCCGTAACTATTGAAGATATGCCGGAGCAGCAAAAAATTTCAGATGCATTCTTCAATGAAAAGCTGATTCCCAATACGATTGATGCCAAAACATCTGATCTCTATAACACTCAATAATGCCCCAGAGCCTCGATATTTATCGGGGCTTTTCCTGTTCTATAAATAGCCTAAGCAAAGCTACGAGATTTTCTATGTACCAGATTCCAGAACTGAATTATGCCCAGATTCGAGCAAAACTACTTGCACGTGAAGAAATCGCCATTGTCGATTTACGTGAAGAACATATCTATGCACAAGCTCATCCCTTATTTAGCACTAATATTTCTCTTTCACGTTTAGAAGTCGAAATTTTGAATCGTATACCACGTCTAGACACCACAATTGTACTCTATGATGATGCAGATGGCCGAGTAGAACGTGCTTATCAAAAATTACTTCGTTATGGATATCGTCAGGTCCATGTATTGAAGAGAGGTACCCAGGCATGGGCACGTGATGGGGGTGAATTATTTATCGATGTGAACTCTGCAACCAAAGCCTTTGGTGAATGGGTTGAACACTATAAACATACGCCGTCGCTGAGTGCCGAAGAGGTACAAGAAAAAATTGATGCGAACGACAATATCGTCATTTTAGATGCACGTCGTTTTGATGAATATAACATTATGAGTATTCCATCGGGTCGAAGCGTGCCAGGTGCTGAATTGGTTTACCGTGCACCAAACCTGGTGAAAAATGAAAATACCACCATTATTGTGAACTGTGCAGGACGTACCCGTAGCATTATTGGCACACAATCATTGCTTAATGCCAAAATCCCACATCCGGTTTATGCACTTCGAAATGGCACAATTGGTTGGACCCTTGCGGGTCAAAGTTTGGAACATGGTCAAACCCGATCATTTAAGGAGGTGCAGACAGAGCTAAAACCGGAGCTTTTAAAAAATGCCAAAGTGCTGGCACAAAAAGCGCGTGTTCGAATCATATCTTTTGAGGAGCTTCAAAAACTACAAGCTGAAACTCAACGTACAACCTATATATTTGATGTTCGTGATGAAGATGAATATATCCAAGGTCATCTGGATGGTTCGCGTTGGGTTGCAGGTGGACAACTGGTTCAAGAAACAGATCACAACGCAGCAGTCCGTGGAGCACAAATTGTACTCATTGATGATCAACTGATTCGTGCCTACATGACTGCATCTTGGTTAGGGCAGATGAACTGGGAGGTTTGTGTGCTAGAAACAGATTTTTCAGAAATATTAACCACACGTGGTACGTGGACACCCAGTCTGCCAATAGTCGATACTGTTGAATTAATTAGTCCAGAGCAATTGAAAAAATTAAAATCAACTCAAAATATCGCGATTTGGGATGTGCAGCCTTTTGCACTGTATAAGAAAGCGCATATGCCGGATGCTGCATGGCTACTTAAGGCCGAAGCAGTGGAACGAATTCAACAAGCTGAATTTCAGGCTAAAGACGCTGTAATTCTCGCATGCGGTCGTTCAGTTTTGGCCCATTATACTGCGGAAGAAATTAAAGCATTTCATAAAAAAGTGTATGTACTTGATGGTGGTAATGTTGCTTGGGAAAAAGCAGGCTATCCGTTAACTGTAGACAATGTACAAGCACTTTCACCGCAAATTGATCGTTATAAACGTCCATATGAAGGCACGGATAACTCACATGAAGCAATGCAAGCCTATCTGGATTGGGAGTTTGGTTTAGTCGATCAACTTAAAAAAGATGGGACACATGGATTTTTCACCATTTAATTCTTACATCAATAAAGTCGCCACGGCGACTTTATTGATTTGAAGCATCTATGTAGCATTGACTGTGTATTTATATGCTTATTCGATAATATAAAACCAATGATAACGATAAATTAGAACTCCTCATGATGCGGTTAATCCTCACAATTTTAATTTTTATAGTCTCGCTTCCTGCGCTGTTTTTTTACGGACTATTTTTATACAGTATTTTTTTCCCAAGTTTACCCATGGATTATCCTTTAACCGTCAAATTTTTTATGCTGACAGGAGTGCTCGCGTGGGGAATGCTATTTTATATGGCTATTTTATGGATTAAACATCGTCAAATACCTAAAAAATTTTCAGCCAGTGCAACACTATTGGCCATTTTAGGGTTAATTCCATTTATGATTCGACTAGACGCCATTATCTTTTTGGCATTACCTGCTTTCTTATTTGTAATTTATCTTTGTCATTATAGTTGGTCTACTCCAGTAACGACCAAACACACATAAAGGTGTTTCAATCTTATCTTTAAACATGCATTTCAAAATATATAAAAAATCAGCATTCCTCAGTGAAAGAGTTTAGAAAACGTGAACTTCCTGTCATACTACCTGGCATAAAGGAAACATCTAGTTAGAGGTAATTATCGTGATTTCAGTGGGTATTGTGGGTGGCACAGGTTATACAGGCGTTGAACTTTTGCGTCTATTACTGCGACATCCAAACGTTAGCGTCAAAGCACTGACATCACGTACCGAAGCAGGCCGCCGTGTAGACGATATGTTCCCAAGCCTGCGTGGTCATACTGATCTTGAATTTTCTGATCTCAGCCTTGATTTATTAAAATCTTGTGATGTCGTATTTTTTGCGACACCACATGGCGTTGCGATGAAACATGCAGAAGAACTGCTAGCTGCAAATACCAAGGTAATTGACCTTGCCGCAGATTTCCGTTTACAGAATTTGGCACAGTTTGAAAAATGGTATGGCATGCAACATGCTTGTCCATCTGTATTACAAGATTCTGTATATGGTTTGTCTGAACTGAATCGTGACAAGATCAAACAGGCGAATGTGATTGGTAACCCGGGTTGTTATCCAACAACCGTGCAGCTGGGCCTTGCACCAGTATTAAAATCTGCGGAAGCCTTAGTAAAACCTGAAAGTATTATTATTGATGCTAAATCAGGGGTTTCAGGTGCAGGCCGTAAAGCCAGCCTAGGCATGATCTATTCTGAAAATGCAGATAACTTTAAAGCTTATGGCGTAGCAGGTCACCGTCATCATCCTGAGATTGTAGAAGCGTTAGAAAATATCTCAGGTCAAAAAGGTGTATTTGACCATATTTTATTTGTACCGCATCTGGTGCCAATGATTCGCGGTATGCTGTCAACCATTTACATTGACTTGACTGAAGCAGGCCAGACAGCAGATTTGCAGGCACTCTATGAACAGTTCTATGCCAATGAACAGTTCGTTGATGTCATGCCATCAGGCAGTTCACCAGAAACCCGTTCAGTACGTGGTGCCAATGAACTCCGTATTGCACTGTACAAGCCTCAACCAACGAAACTGGTTATTCTGGTAGCACAAGATAACCTGGTGAAAGGTGCAGCAGGTCAGGCGGTACAGAATATGAACCTGATGTTTGGCTTTGCTGAAAATGCTGGCTTGCAAAACATTGCTTTATTACCATAAAAAACGTATTACAACTTCACACACATTTGAATTTCGATTTAAATGTGTGTCTTGAAAAAGATATAAGAGATGACAATGCCGAATAATGAACCTCACGATCTGACCACAGATGATAAGAAGAAAATGCCATTTCTGAAAGGGAACACGCCACTTGCGATAGGTGCTGCAATTCTGGTACTGAGTAGTGGTTTACTTGGCTATTCGGTAGGTCATCGTCAAGGTCTGACCGTTGTAGGTTTTGAGGCGGATGCTGAACAGCTGGTTGAAGTCGTACAAAAGCAGAAAGCCAGTCTGGAAACACTGAATAAAACCCTGAATACAGCAACGCAGGAACGTGATCTGGCCGTAAGTAATGCCAATGACCTGTATCTTGCGATGAATAAAACCCGTGATGAATATGCGCAGGCAGAAAGCCTGGCGACCTTATATCGTGAAGTACTGCGTCAGCGTGGTGGTATGCCTTTATCTGTTCAGCATCTGGCAGTAAAGCCTCTACCTGAAAATGCCTTTGAATATCAGCTTGATTTGATTCAGGTAAGTCCAAGCAAAGGGCGTGTTTCCGGTTCGGTTGAATTGCGCCTGATTCGGGGAACTGAAATTTTAGTTGTGCCTTTGGCAGATAAAAACTTCAATTTCGAAAATTATGAACGTCTGACTGGTCGTTGGACAATGCCGAAAGGTTTTGTACCAGAATTTATAGAAGTTCGACTGACTGGTACAAGCAAGCCTGTTACCCGCCGTTTTAGCTGGAGTAAGGGTGAGGCAATTGAAAATCAATCTGCATTCCTGTCAGAGATTCCTCAGACAGAAGCCAATGCAAACTAAAGTGCGAAATGTAAATCTTATGCCTAGCAACAAGCGTCATATTTGTTTAAGTGAAATCAAGAACTCTTTTAATCAGTCCGGTGTGGTTGACTGGCACATAAGCCCACGCTTGGCAAACGACCCTTTTCATGACGAAGATGCTGATATTGCAGTACAAACAGCACCGCCAGAGTTGAAGCGTCCACCGATGTATGCAGTAGTATTGATGAATGACGACTACACCCCCATGGAGTTTGTAATTGAAATTTTACAACAATACTTTGCAATGAATCTTGACCAAGCTACGCAAGTAATGCTAACTGTACATTATGAAGGAAAAGGTGTTGCTGGCGTCTATCCAAGAGACATTGCGGAAACGAAAGCGAACCAGGTCAATAATTACGCTCGATCACAAGGTCATCCTTTACTTTGCCAGATAGAGCCTAAAGATTAAGGGGGTTGCATGCTCAGTCGTCAATTAGAAGTATCACTACGTTTGGCTGTTAGCATGGCTCGTCAAAAGAGACATGAGTTTCTGACAGTAGAACATTTATTATTGGCTTTACTCGACAACGATTCTGCCGTGAATGCCCTTAAAGCATGCGGTGCAGACATTATTGTACTGCGTAAAGAACTTGAAGAATACGTAGAACAACACACTCCAAAACTCGGCGAAAATAACGATCAGGCACCTCATCCGACTGAAAGTTTTGACCGGATCCTGCAACGTGCCATTTTCCATGTACAGTCAAGTGGTGGAGACCGTACGGTAGAAGGTGCGGACATTCTAGTTGCGATGTACTCAGAACGTGATTCGTTTGCAGTGTATCTGCTGAAACGTCATCAGATTAACCGTTTAACCTTGACTCAATATCTGTCGCATGGAACCCGCAAGGAAGAAGTGCAGAACGAAGAAGAAATTGAGGAACTGGACGGCGAAACCGGATCATCGAATGCTTCAGGTCCACTAGATCTTTATACCACTAACCTGAATCACGAAGCGCAAAAAGGTAAAACTGATCCATTAATTGGTCGTGAAAAAGAAATTGAGCGTGCTGCACAAATTCTTTGTCGCCGTCGTAAAAATAATCCGTTGCTGGTCGGTGATCCGGGTGTGGGTAAAACATCGATTGCTGAAGGTCTGGCTTGGCTGATTGTCAATGGTAAAGCACCTAAACCATTAGAAAATGCCGAAATCTATAGTCTGGATATCGGTGCACTGGTGGCAGGAACCAAATACCGTGGTGACTTCGAAAAACGTCTGAAACAACTTCTCAATGCCTTGAAGAAAAAACCGGATGCAGTGCTGTTCATTGATGAGATTCATATGATCATCGGTGCAGGTTCCAGTATGGGTAGTACCATGGATGCTTCGAACCTGATTAAGCCAGCACTGGCAAATGGTTCATTGCGTTGCATAGGTTCAACCACATTCCAGGAATACCGTCAGGTCTTTGAAAAAGATCATGCTTTATCACGTCGTTTCCAGAAAATTGATGTGAATGAGCCTTCCATCTCTGAAACTATTGATATTTTACGTGGTCTGAAATCTAAGTTTGAAGATTTCCATCATGTTCAATATGAAGATCAGGCTTTGGTATCAGCGGTAGAACTATCAGCGAAGTTTATTAATGACCGTTTCTTGCCAGATAAAGCCATTGATGTGATCGATGAAGCGGGTGCGCAACGCCGTTTAAAAGCCGAGCAAGACGACAGCCTGATTACGGTAGAAAATATCGAAGACATCGTGTCGAAAATTGCCCGTATTCCACCAAAAACAGTTTCTAAAGATGACAAGACTGTATTAGAAAATCTTGAGCGTGATTTGAAACGTGTGGTCTTCGGTCAGGATGAAGCCATTGAAGCACTCGGTTCCGCAATCAAGCTGTCTCGGGCAGGCCTGAAATCTCCATATAAGCCAGTCGGTAGTTTTGTCTTTGCCGGTCCAACGGGTGTCGGTAAAACTGAAGTCACCAAGCAATTGGCGAAACTGATGGGCGTGGAGCTGGTTCGTTTCGATATGTCTGAATATATGGAACGTCATGCGGTATCCCGTCTGATTGGTGCACCTCCAGGCTATGTTGGTTTTGACCAAGGTGGTTTGTTGACCGATGCGATTCATAAGAATCCGCATTGTGTATTACTACTCGATGAAATCGAAAAGGCACATCCGGATGTATTTAACCTGTTGCTGCAAATTATGGATCATGGCTCCTTGACCGATAACAACGGTCGCAAGTCAGACTTCCGTAATGTGGTGCTTGTACTGACCACCAATATTGGCGCCGAAAGCATTTCACGTGTCAGTATCGGTTTCATGGAACAAGACAACAGCAATGATAACCAAGAAGCGATGAAAAAAGCATTCTCACCTGAATTCCGTAACCGTCTCGATGGTGTGATCCAGTTCAAGGCCTTGCCAAGTACGATCATTGAAAATGTAGTCGACAAGTTCTTAACCGAATTGCAGGCACAGCTAGATGAGAAGAAAGTTATTCTGGAAGTGGATCAGAGTGCACGTGAATGGATGGCTGAAAATGGTTATGACCGTTTAATGGGTGCTCGTCCAATGCAGCGTCTGATTCAGGAGCATCTGAAAAAACCATTGGCAGAAATGATTCTGTTTGGTGAGCTGGCAGATAATGGCGGTAATGTTGCTGTATCTGTGAAGAAAAAAAATGGCAAAGCTGTAGGCTTGAAACTTGAAGTGTTTGAAGATCAGACTGCTGAACCAGCCTAAATTCTACTCATCGTAAAATAACCCGTGCTTGCACGGGTTATTTTATTTCTTTATTGCTATGATCTGATCAAGATTTATTGTTTGGCAAAGATTTAACAAGATATGGAATTTCAGTTCACTAAACTTATTACGACTTTTTGTCTGTTCCTGGTCACGGCGGTGATGGAAATTCTAGGCTGTTATTTTCCCTATCTGATTTTGAATCAGGGAAGTAGTCACTGGTTATGGATTCCGACAGCTCTGGCTTTGGCAGCTTTTGTCTGGCTATTAACTTTACATCCCGCTGCTTCAGGCCGGATCTATGCAGCTTATGGTGGTATCTATATCTTTACTGCTTTGATGTGGTTGCGTTTTGTGGATCAGATCAGCCTGTCTCGATGGGATTTGCTTGGTGGTGCAGTGGTGATATTTGGGGCGCTGATTATTATCATGCAACCCCAAGGTTTAATCCGTTGATTTACTTCCTGTAGAAACTTAGTTCCCTTTACAGTCCTTCTGCGATATTTCAACGTCATAAGATCGAGTAGTGGAACTCAGTTCTAGCATCACTTTATAGGGATTTTCTAACTGATAACGGTGCTCAAAGAAAATACCGCAGTTCTGTAATAAGTTTTTGCGGATAAGCTGAGTCACTTCCTTAGGACCTAGATCTTTTTCAAACTGGGCAAAGTCTGGAGTAATAATTAAACCTTTTAATTCGGTTTTATTAGCAGTGAGTTTCAGTTGTTCAATAATCGTGTTGTGATCAATTTGCAGGGGCAAAGTTTTAGAATCTTCCGCACTTAATACAGCCAGCATTTCATTCAGTTCTGCTATTTTCTTGATTTTAAATTTTGAATCAATGATCTGTTGCTGTTGCAGGTATTGATCAAATTCGGAAGCATAAACCTGACTACTAAGAAAACTAATGCCAAGGGTTAAAGCAGTGAATAGATTTATTTTATATTTCATGTAAGGCCACAAATTATTACTGTGTTTTGCGGATTATAAGAGCATGAATAAGATCTGTACGCAACTCCACCATGGTTAATTTATCTGTTTCCTCAGATTCCTTCTTTTTACTTATTCTTAAACATTGAAGTTTAAAAGACTTTTTATGTGAAAAATCTATTAATAATTACACTTTATTTTTTGTGTTGGATTTCATCTAGGTTTATAGTCTTACACCTCCCCACGCAGCATACCGGTAAGTACGTAGGGTGCATGCAAAAAAATATCTAAGTTTAAAGGCATAAAATATTGACCTATAAACAAGAAACTTCAATGATTTAAAAATAAGGATGTCATATTTTGAGTCAAGCTTATTCCAAGCAGGAAAAAAACAGTCGTATTAAAGGAATCGTCGGGGCAGCCTCCGGTAACCTGGTCGAATGGTTCGATTTTTATATCTATGCTGTATTTGCGGTTTATTTTACCAAGGCACTCACTGCACCAAATATGGACAGTTCAACTCAGGCAATTTATGTCTGGGGTGTATTTGCTGCCAGCTTCTTTATGCGTCCGATAGGTAGCTGGCTATTTGGCCGTATTGCCGATAAACATGGCCGTAAAAAATCCATGGTCATTTCGATCTGTTTAATGGCCATCAGTTCATTCCTATTCGCAGCTTTACCAACTTATGAGCAGGTGGGTATGGCAGCACCATTCTTGCTGCTGCTGGTGCGTCTGTTACAGGGCTTATCAGTCGGTGGTGAATATGGCGCTGTTGCGACCTATATGAGTGAGCTGGGTTTAAAAGGTCAGCGTGGATTTTTCTCATCTTTCCAATATGTGACCTTGACCGGTGGTCAGTTGCTGGCAAGTTTACTCGGGGTTATTTTCCTGGGCTTTATGAGCGAACAACAGTTACTTGATGGTGGCTGGCGTATCCCGTTTGTGATTGGTGGTATTGCGGCAATTGTTTCTTTATTGGCACGTAGCCGTCTTGAAGAAACGCTATCTACGGAAGATAGCGATAAGGAAGATTCAGGTACACTTAAAGAATTGTTCAAGAACCATTGGAAAACATTCTTGCTGGTGGTTGGCTATACTTCAGCGGGTTCACTAAGCTTCTATGTGATTACGGTTTATTCAAAAACCTATTTAACCAATATCGGTATTGATCCAAAGACTGTCGGATTTATTATGACGGCCTGTATCTTTATATTGATGATTGCACAGCCATTTTTTGGTGCTTTATCGGATCGAATTGGTCGTCGTACCTGTATGCTGCTGTTTAGTGGGTTGATGGCGATTGCGATTTATCCGGTCATGGCGGTCGGTATGCGGGTCTTCAGTGATACCCCAGTGATCGTTGCATTATTGCTGATTTTCCTGATGATGTTACTGAGCCTCTATACCTCGATTGGCGGTATCGTAAAAGCAGAAATGTTCCCGCCACATGTACGAGCTTTAGGAGTAGGTTTCTCTTATGCAGTGGGTAATGCCGTCTTTGGTGGTTCAGCACCTTCGGTCGCATTACAGTTTAAATCAGCAGGTATTGAAAATACCTTCTTCGTGTATGTCATTGTAATGCTGATTATATGTTTCTTCTGTAGCTGGCAATTACCGAAAGAACCAAAATATTTAAAAGATGATCATTAATCTTTGAGCAATAAAAAAGCACCAAATTCGGTGCTTTTTTATTGAAAGAAAATTTAGTCTTTTTTCAGATTTTCATTAATCAGAAATTCAACCAATGCTTTCTGAGCATGTAGACGGTTTTCAGCTTCATCCCAAACCACGGCATTTTTGTGATCCAGCATATTTTCTGAAATTTCTTCGCCACGGTGTGCTGGCAAACAGTGCATAAACAGGCAGTCGGGGTGAGCCAGATCCATCAAGCGCTCATTGACCTGATAATCAGCAAATGCTTTTTCACGGATTTTCTGTTCTTCTTCCTGTCCCATACTTGCCCAAACGTCAGTCACGATCAGGTCAGCATTGACTGCTGCATCTTCAGCTGAGTCAACCAGCTCTACACAGTGTGCAAATTCAGACAGGAATTTTTCTTGTGGCTCATAACCTTTAGGCGCAGCAATTTTCAGCTTAAAGCCCCACATATGCGCAGCTTCAATATATGAATTACACATATTGTTGCCATCACCGATCCACGCCACAGTTTTACCTTCGATTGGACCACGATGTTCCAGGTAAGTCTGCATGTCAGCAAGCAGCTGGCAAGGATGGTGGTCATCAGTCAGAGCGTTAATCACGGGTACTTTTGAATAAGAAGCAAAACGTTCAACGATGTCATGACCAAAAGTACGGATCATCACTACATCAAGCATGCTTGAAATAACACGTGCAGAATCTTCGATAGGTTCGCCACGGCCCAATTGAGTATCACGTGAAGACAGGAAAATTGCGCTGCCGCCGAATTGGGTCATGCCAGCTTCAAACGAAACACGCGTGCGGGTACTGGATT
The DNA here is from genome assembly GCF_000369585.1 of Acinetobacter sp. CIP 101934. NCBI lineage: Bacteria > Pseudomonadati > Pseudomonadota > Gammaproteobacteria > Moraxellales > Moraxellaceae > Acinetobacter > Acinetobacter sp. CIP 101934. The sequence continues at coordinate 1,524,439 of NZ_KB850094.1, forward strand.
TCTCAAAAATCATTCCCATAACTTTACCAACAAACGGTTGGAAAACTTCATTGTTATGCTGTTTGCGCTTGAGCTCGATGGCGCGTTGCAGTATCTGGTTAAGTTCTAAAGTCGATAGATCGCGTAAAGTCAGAAAGTGACGGAGAGCCATTCGTTACTCCACAATAATTGCTGAAAAACTGGTTCAACAATTAGTTGTTGGTTAGTTAAAAAAATACGGAATCGGCTAATATACTATATGAATAGGAAATTGCAAAAAAACTAGACTTTTTGATGACCGTCCAGGAAACGATCGACACAATAATTCACATATTCGACAGTTTCCTGATCAGTTTCATCGCTTGGCAAACCCATTAAAATGCGCCATTCCATATTTCTTAAAATACCGAAATATAATTGTGCAGAAAATAATGGATTTGGACAGCTGAGCAGACCTTTGGCATGTGCCTGTGACAAAACTTCAGCAATAGAGTGCTGGATATGTTTTGGCCCCTGTTCATGAATATGTCGAGCAATATCCAGATTGCGTCCACTTTGTTCCAGCACCAGCCGCATAAATGCGGCATTTTCCGGCTGTTTGATATGTTGGTAGAAGTTCAGCAAGGTCTGAATCAAATAGCTTCTAAAGTCTTTAGAACTGTTTAAAGAAAAGGGGAGACAAATATCTTTAAAGAACTGGGTACGGCGATAATCACAAATCGACTTAAACAGGCCTTCTTTATTGCCAAAGTATTTATAAATAGATGCCTTGGAGCCACCGGCATGATTGACAATATCATCCAGGGCAGAGTAAAACTTGAAGTGCGACATAAACCACCTAATTAATTTAAAGGGTTTATGGAGTATATAAAATTGTCATACCATCATCTTAACTTTGA
>NZ_KB850094.1:1528076-1876372 GCF_000369585.1 Acinetobacter sp. CIP 101934
TGAATGGTTTAATTAGGCAATATTTACCTAAAGGGATTGATTTAAATCAGGCAGATCAGCATTATTTAAATCAAGTTGCCATGTCACTGAATACTCGTCCTAGAAAGGCGTTAGATTGGCTTACACCATTAGAGAAATTTGCTCAGCTTGTTGATTATCATATGGCTTTTGAAACTGTCGCACCTCATGTTTGAATTCGCCCAGTGATACAGCATCATAACCATGTTCCAGGAACAGCTCTGTTGCACTGATCAAAAGGGCGAGACAGCGCTCATGACCACGCTTGGTCTGTGGCACATCTTTGGCTAAGGGTTCCAGTTGAACGAGATCCTGCATATTGACGACTAAATCAGCACTTTTCGATTATTTCAGTTGCCATCATAACAAAGTTGTGCGCACATTTCATGGAGACTGCTGTATCTATTATCTCGACTAAGATTTATGCTAAATCTATCCGCATTATTTGACTAAAGTTTTAGAGTTTTTATTCTATCAGGCCATGGATTGAGCGTTTTGAATAGGTATACTCGAACTTCAATAATTATAGCCAACACTGTGGAAAGGGAAGATGACACAACAAATGTCTGCAGGTTTAAAGTTTAGAGAAGCATTAGAAACTGAGAAACCACTACAAATCATTGGAACCGTAAATGCCTATGCAGCCATGATGGCGAAACAGGTCGGTTATAAAGCCCTTTATGTCTCTGGTGCCGGTGTGGCCAATTATTCTTATGGATTGCCTGACCTGGGTATGACCAGTCTTGATAATGTCCTTGAAGATGTACGCCGTATTACTGAACGTGTGGATACGCCATTACTGGTAGATATTGATACAGGCTGGGGTGGTGCATTTAATATTGCTCGTAGCATTAAGCAGATGATTGCAGCTGGCGCAGCAGCAGTACATATTGAAGACCAGGTAGCACAAAAGCGTTGCGGCCACCGTCCAAATAAAGAAATCGTATCGCAACAGGAAATGGTAGACCGGATCAAGGCGGCAGTGGATGCCAAAACGGATTCTAACTTTGTGGTCATGGCACGTACCGATGCCTTGCAAAAAGAAGGCTTACAGGCTGTGATTGATCGTGCTTGCGCCTGTGTAGAAGCGGGTGCGGATGCGATCTTTGCTGAGGCAATGACGGACATCACCATGTATAGAACAGTCTGCGATGCGGTGGGTGTACCTGTTTTGGCAAATATCACCGAATTTGGTGATACACCGTATTACACCACCGAAGAACTGGCTGAGCAGGGCATTCGTATGGTGCTATATCCACTGTCAGCTACCCGTGCAATGCAAAAGGCGGCTTTAGAAGTGATGCAGTCGATCCGTCAAAACGGTACTCAGGTAAATGTACTGGACAAAATGCAACAACGAAAAGAACTCTACGAATTTTTAGATTATCACAGCTTCGAAGACACATTAGATAAACTGTTTAAGCAGGAGAATTAAAACAATGGCTGAAGGAAAAGTACTCACTGGCGCAGGATTGCGTGGACAAGTCGCAGGGAAAACGGCACTTTCAACAGTAGGCAAAAGCGGTGCAGGACTGACATATCGTGGTTACGATGTGCAGGATCTGGCAGAACACTGCCAGTTTGAAGAAGTAGCCTATCTGATTTTCTTTGGTGAATTGCCAACTGCCGAGCAGCTTGCAGCTTATAAGGCAAAACTTAAGTCATTACGTCGCCTTCCGCAAGCACTGAAAGAAGTGCTGGAACGCATTCCGGCGGACTCGCATCCAATGGATGTGATGCGTACCGGCGTCTCCATGCTGGGTAATCTGGAAACAGAAAAGTCTTTTGCTGAACAGCAGGATGTAGCGGATCGTATTCTGGCAACGCTACCCGCGATTATCTGTTACTGGTATCGCTATAGCCATGACGGCATCCGTATTGATGAAAATACCGATGATGATTCAATCGGTGCTCAATTCCTGCACTTACTGCGTGGTGAAAAGCCAAATGCGCTGCATGAGCAGGTGATGAATGTATCACTGATTCTATATGCAGAGCATGAATTCAATGCTTCAACTTTCACCGCACGCGTATGTGCATCGACATTGTCTGATTTGCATTCTTGTATTACCGGTGCGATTGGCTCACTACGTGGTCCCCTGCATGGTGGTGCCAATGAAGCCGCGATGGATATGATTGAAAACTGGACGTCGCCAGAAGAAGCTGAGCGTGAAATGCTGGGTATGCTGGAACGTAAAGAAAAGATCATGGGCTTCGGTCATGCAATCTACAAAGACAATGATCCGCGTAACGGTATTATCAAGCAGTGGTCAGAGAAGCTGGCGAAAGATGTAGGCGACACCGTACTTTATCCAGTCTCAGTCCGTTGTGAAGAAGTCATGTGGCGTGAGAAGAAATTATTCTGTAATGCTGATTTCTTCCATGCATCTGCTTATCACTTCATGGGTATTCCAACCAAACTGTTTACACCGATCTTTGTGATGTCACGCGTTACCGGTTGGGCAGCGCATGTGATGGAACAGCGTGCAGATAACCGTATTATCCGTCCAAGCGCAGACTATACGGGTCCGGAACTACGTAAAGTGATTCCAATTGCTGAGCGCGGCGCTGTAGCAGTTTAAGTTACAGCTATTGTAAATAAAAAAATAAGGTCTCTCGTCAGACCTTATTTTTTTATAGGTTATATTTATTTAATCTTCATTTAATGGCTGAGCAGGGCGGGATCTTCAATGTGATACCCAGTTTCAAATTGAATGCCTAAATATTTTACAGTGACCAGTAATTTATCCTGTTTCGGAATTTTATAGATCTGATTTAACCTTAAATCGGGTTTATAGCTGATAGCCTGTTGTATTGGACTCTTATAGTGACCTGATTCAATCCGATATTGATAGGTCCATTTAGGTACGCTTTGTTTCGGATCATGCCATGCAGGTGCAGTGCCTTTTCTGGTCTTTAGTAACTTGAGCTGAATATTCTGCTTCGGAAGAGGAACTACCGGAGTCAAACGTTTCTTGATTTTGGCAATTTCCTGATCAAACTTCTTGCTATTCTGATCATAGTCAATTTTCTTGGTTTTAGGATTGATATATAGGGAATTGACCTGAATCAGCTGGTTTGGCATCTTGGATTTAAAATTATAATAATACAGTTGAGGCAGACGTCCACGCCCATCCAGATAATGGCGCAACAGATATAGTTTTTGGTCCTTGGCTTCATAACCCAAAACTTCAAGGTTTTGTGGGCCACCCACCGTCGCAAGGCTCAATGGACTAAGACAAATACCAAGTAAAAACAAACTAATATTGACTTTCATCATTATCCTCATCCACTAATTTTTTATAAAGACGCGAAATTAAGCAGTTTTGCTATCAATTAAATCCATCATTTGATCAGCAATCTGTTCCGTCAATATATCCAGGCGTTCCTCAGGTGTACCATCAATCAGATAGCGATAATCATAAGTTTGACCTTCATAGAAAACCGAAACAAAAAACGTTCCTACCGGCTTTTCTTTACATTCACTACCACCAGGTTTGAGCAAGCCGGTACACGCTACGATCAAATCGGCTTCTTGAAACAGCTTCTGGCCGGTAATCGCAAGCGCATTCGTCACTTCCGGGGATTCAGGTGAATATTTATCAATTAAATCCTGAGGTACCCCTAAGATTGACATTTTCAGATTGGCATCATAACAAACCAGTCCAACGAGTAAAATTTGTGCACCACATTCTTTATAAAGCGAAAACTGGCTGCTTAAATAGCCTGAGCTTGCACTTTCTACAAAAGCAACTTTCAGTTTTTTTTGTTCGAGTAAATCACAACATTCTTTTAACATGGCTATCATTTTTATTTGAGGGTGATGTATTCAATGTATAGACGAAATGCGGATTCTTCAATCACCCTTACGATTGTATACATTTATACAAAACATGCTGTTAAAAGCTAAATATGAGATACACATGTTCAAAATTCAGCGAATGAGTGTGTTTGACCAAGAGTTAAGCAAAATTTGCATTTAACGGTATCATCTAAGCTTAAACAGTGGTAAAAATAAAAATAAAGTGCTTGATGAAAGTAGGTTGTTACAATGAAAACTACAGTTAAATATGTAGTCCTGAAAAGTCTGGACTATCAGTTGGGTACCCCTTTATTTCAGGAAGAAATTGATGCGGATGCACAGTATTTTGATCAGATTCCTGCGATTATTACCTACCAGAATTTAAAACTAAAGGTGAAAAGCAAGGAGTTAAAACGTTTGCAATTACCCGATGAAAAAGAAGATACTCAAACGATTATTGTAAAAATGGTCGCGATTTAATTAATAATTTGAATAAGATTGAAAAAACCTCTTTTTTAGAGGTTTTTTAATAAACTATTAGATAACAATATATTATAAAATGTTTGCTTACTTATTTTTATTTATTATTATGTTTAATTAAAGTGTTTATAATGCAGTAATTAATATCTTAAAAGGGTTACTTTTTTTGTTTTTGTTCCTCGTTTTAATCATATATTAATAATTAAAAATAAAATTTCCCTTCATTTTTAGGGGAATATCATGAAAAACTTTTATCAGCGGCGATTCCTTTGGTTTTTATTTTTGGTCTTTTTGCATAAGTGAATGTATTGATCAATCTTCAGATGGTTACAGATTGCGGAAACTATGTCGTAGCGCATGGGATTGACGATTCTGCTTATATACAAAATTATAATATGATGGAAAGATATACTAATTGACTTAACTATATTTAGACTAGAATGATCGGTAATTGGGTCTTCGCCCCATACTTAACCCAATTGTTTAATCTTCTCAAAAATGACTTATATTTTAATTGAGTGTATAATCAATTTTTGATCTTCCCTGTATAAAGTATTTAGAATCTTTATATAGGTTTTGATGTCTTGAAAAAATATTAAATCTAAGTTTTATAGTTAATAATTTTACGAATTATAAATAAAATATTTATATTTTAAAAAATTAGAATTTTGCATTTTTTAAGATATAGATTTCATCTGCACATATTAGTAGCTATTCTTATTATTTACGAGATGCTTGGGTAAATAATGTAAGTGTAAAAATGGATTATCAATAGTTTAAATCAATTTATTTTACATTGAATTAGTCTGTAACAGGTTATGACTTGGAGTTTATGCAGAAGGCTGTAGAGTAAATACTGAACTCGTAAAGATCGGTTCATTTACTTATAAAGGAAAAAGGAGCGTCTCCAATGGCTAACCAAAACCAACAAAATCCGAACCAGAATCAGCAACAGCGTCAGCAAAATCAGCAAGACCAATGGCAAAATCCAAATCAACAGCAACAGCAACAGCCTAACCAGCAAAATCAACAGAACCCAAATCAACGTCAGCAAAATCAGCAGAACCAGCAAGATCAACAGAATCAGCAGGATCTGCAACAGCAACAGCAGCCTAATCAACAAGGTCAACAGCAAGATTCAACACAACAAGCTCATCAGCGTGATCAACAAAATCAACGCGGACAACAGCGCTAAGTATTGAAACTCGAAGAAAGCCGCCATAAGGCGGTTTTCTTTTGGGCTTCATAACTGAATTTAAGTTTGGAAAGACGTTGATGAAGAAAATGTAGAATAAAGTACTGTCTCAAAAATTATGCATCTTATTTTTAAAAGTTATGTAAATAGATAATAGTTAATTAAATTTTTGATCATTCTATAAATCAAAGAAGCTAAATTGATTGTAAATTAATCAATAAAAAATATATTAGTTTCATTTATTATTAGACTTGTTAAAGTTGGCCTGCATTGTAATAGGTGGACTTTGATAGGACAGTCTGATTTTTATTGATGAAATTTGAGCCTAAACCTCTACGATCCAGCGTGGATAAAAAGTATTTTCTGTTTCTTCAACGAAAATAATATTATCAACATGAAAATTTCGGATACCATCTCTGCGAATGTCATAACAAAAAAATTTCTCAGTCTTACCTTTACGACGATAACTATAAGGTTCCGCCTCGCGTGTTTCAATTGAACCGTCATCTTCTCGCGCAGTGATGATAATGGTATGCAAGTTACGTCCAGCTGAGGAAATTATTTCTTTGATATTCCGATTACTCATATTAACCTCGATATCAATATAAATATCGCATGAAATACAACTGATAAACTCATGTTTTAAAAATAATTCTAATCAGAGCTTTATTATGTGGTATCTCTAGAAGGTTATGGTTTTGTTGTGTATCCATCCCTTAATAAAATTTCTATTTTAATCAGGTATAAGATAACTGATTATCTTTGTTAGCTTACTTTCAAGAAAAATTTTATTTTTAAATCATTTAAATTATAGATTTCGGCTAAGAGAAAAATTAGCGGATAGTTTTTTTTAAATATTTTAGATTCTACTCGTCTTTCTTTTTAGTTACACAAATGATGATTGTTGACTATTGAATAACTTTAACCAATGTTTGAGCATAAGAATTTCTCATGATAACTATGAAGGGATCGCCATGAAAGATGAAGAAAAGCCTTTAAACTTTGATGATGATAATGAGCCTCTGGAATTTGATGACGAGGAATTTATTGATGATAAGAAGGAAGATGAATTATATAATGCAATTACTAAAGATGGTTCAAGTGTTGACCCGGCAGATGATGCTACGCGTCATACACGTCCGGAAGATGGTGATCCTCTAGAAGTGGAAGAGTGAAACTAATTTTACTCCAATAAAGCCCAATTTTATTTGGGCTTTTAATTGTCTTTTAAAAAGTTTTAATAAAATACTTTTGCTCTTTAAGTATTTAAATAAGTAAACTGAATGCTGTTAGGGATACTTAATTTTTCTTATCTAATGAATTTTCTTTATTCTGAGGCTTGACAATAAATTCGTCTTTCATTTCAATAAAAAAATCATTGGCTTCTTCATGAGTACAGTGCAACCAGTCATACCGCAATTCTTCCGGGATGACAATAATCGAACGCTTTTCATCGTTCGGACGGTGAAACTGTTTCATAAATGGATGTTTATCTGCGTTCATGGTCAACATTGAAAAAGATCTGATTCTCTTGCCATCAATATGGGCATCATCATAAATTGCAGCAACAGTAAAAGGGTTACCGTCTGCACGTGAAATTCCGAACCAATGTGAATTTCCCTCTATATATTTAGGTTCATAGAAGACCTCTACAGGCACCAATGCAAATTGATTTTTTACCCAGGCATGCCGAAAACTGGGTTTGCCGGCAACTGTTTCAGTACGTGCATTATAGGTGTGACGACCAAATTTTAATTCTTTCGCCCAGGAAGGGATTAATCCAAAATGGGCAATATCGAGTTCAAAATTTTCCGTACCACGCATAATGATAGGAGCAGGTGCAAGTGGATAGACATGAGATTTAATTTCTAATTCTAGCTGCTCTTCATGAATGTCGAGTAAAGACAAGCGTTGTTTCGACGGAAACTCATAGTTTGAACACATACTTAACCTCTACATTCTAATTTTTGTCTTTAATAAAAATTAAGATAAGATGAATATAGACACAAAACCACTTAAAAACGTAATTACACTTTTTGCAGGTTTGGAATATCTTTCCACTAGGCATTAAACATGAAATATAAACATTTTAATCTTTAAGAAATTGATCATGTAATGCACTCAGACCTAGTATGCCGGATGACTATTATTTTATTTTTATTAGAATAAGGACATAATTAAACAGAAGGAATTTAAGTCATAATTAACTTGAATTGACCTTTTTGACAAAACTGTGGTGCAAGACTGTAGGTTAATTACAATGTTTACTTAACTGTATATTTTTTACTCAATACTATTTATCTTACCTACATTCAATTACATACAGAACATAAAATCATCAAAACTAAGTTGGAAGGCTACAATTTTGAATGATAGTTTAAGTTTAAATTTTTAGTATCTGAGGTGAACAATGAAATTGTTGACATTATTAGGTGTAGGTGTGGCTGCAAGCTGTTGCTATCAAGTTATTAAAAATAATCAGCCAATTCTCGCAAATCCGGATTTTGATGAGACAGTAAAGCGATTTTTATTAAAAGAGTTCTCGGCTTAATTGCTGGAACAATATTGTTAAGTAGATTCCTCAAATTTTCTTAGATTCAGGAAATTCTCAATGTGACGTAAATGATCTTATTTAATCTTTAATAAGATGATATTTAAATCAAGGCAGTTAAAAGAGGAAAATACTTAAACATTCCCATAAACTTATTCATAGGAAGAAAAATTATGCTAAACCTTATATTTTGTTTATTGGCTTTGAAGGGTGCAACTGAAATTGATCATCAGGTCCATGGGGGCGAGGTAGGTGACAATAAGGATTGAGTCTAATTAGATAGACGCTCATAAAACCCGGCAGAGAGAAAATTTTATCCTTATCAATTAAGATTTTAGTTAAATATTTTATTGACAGTCTCTTGAATCTTGATTATTTTACTAGGTGTTCAAAAAGCTCCACACTTGATTAAATATCGAGTTTTATCCGCATCTTCCCCAAGGTGCGGTTTTTTTATAAAAAATATTAATTTTTTGCCTTTCCTAAGAAAAAAACGATGTTTTAAATACTCACTTAAATTTAATTTTTTCTAAATGTGCCGGGAAAAATATAAATAGGGCAAGAAATGTATTTTCATTTATTTCTGCCGTTGAAAATACCTGCATGTACCCTGATAAATAAGATAGCAATCCAGATACTGCTTCTTACTCTATTATCAAAATCGATAATGAAGTCTCAGCTGGTTTATAAAATCAGGAGGGTGTTACGATGAGTAATTTCAGTTTATCACCACTATTCCGTCGGAGTATTGGTTTTGACCGCTTAAGTGATCTATTCGATTTTGCATTACAAAGTGATACGCCAAACTTTCCCCACTATAATATTGAAAAAACAGGAGATAATAATTATCGTATTTCTGTTGCAACTGCAGGATTTAATCAAGATCAACTTGAGATTAATTTGGAAAATAAGGTACTGACTATAACTGGTAAAATAGTAGAAGAAAAAAACGATCCAAACGTTGAATATTTATATAAGGGAATCGCAAGCCGTTCATTTAAGTTATCGTTACGCCTGGATGAACATGTAGAGGTTCAGCAGGCAGATTATGATAATGGTTTATTGACTATAGATCTGCAACGGAATGTCCCTGAAGAGGCGATGGCACGCCAGATTCCTATTGGTCGTAAAATTAATGAATAGGTATGGGGAGAGTCGAAGACTCAATAATAAAAATAATTTTCTAATAAGAATAGAACAAATTTAAGCCACCTTAGGGTGGTTTTTTTATTGCCTCCAGAACTAGGTTGCTGGTTTGACTATTTATTGCAATAATTAAATTTCAGACTTATTTAATATGGATATATATATAATTCGTATATATATTTATATTTTTTATAGATTGTCTATTGTTTGATCGTTGTATGTTTTATCAACTATCCTAAATCAGCGCAAAATGGTTAAGGGGAAAGCTCACAGGAATGTGGGCTTTTTTATTTTATACACATAAATTAACCTTTCATTTAAAAAAACTTTCCAAATAGCTTTGGAATGCAATCCATATAGATGATACCTATAGAGGTTGTTATTTCTAATCTATTGAGGTGAGCAATGAAATTATTAACATTGATTGGCGCAGGCGTATTGGCTGGATACTGTTATAAAAAGGCTAAATACAAAAAGGGAAATGCAAAAAACTGTTCTCATCATGAAGCGGAGACAGAATCTAAGGCACCAAATACCCCTGAATAAATTGATAAAAGACCTCACAAATGAGTGAGGTCTTCGACTATTTAGAAAGGAAAAATAACAATCAAATGCAAATATTGGCTAAATTAATCCTTGGCCTTGTTTAACTGAAGAAACGACTAGGCTGAGTATTTGTTGATTTTGCAATTAGTAGCTTTCTAATTAATTTATATATTTATGAGAAGTCCTCAATTAGTTTAACAAGTACTTAAAGAAACATAAAACTAACGGGTAAGAACTATTAATATATATTTCCTATACTTACATAAATCTATTCATAAGTTATCTTTAAATAGTTTAAAGAGAAAATATTTGGCTAAGGACTATAAAATGGTAATTAGGGATTGATCGGTTTAATTTTCTATTAATTTTATATAGTTAGATGAGATTTTTAAATTCTAGGGATCATTCTCCTTATATCTTGAATAGGGGAGCACTAAAGCAAGGAGATCGATATGTTCCAGTTCGTGCTTTGCTTATTTGGCCTACATAGTACCATTGAGTTTGAATGTACGGCTGATAGCGAAGAAATTAAGTTATGTCGCGATTGCTTGAAAGAAATTAAATAGGTTTAGTACAGTAGGGCTAGATACATTTGGATATAAAGTTACCCTGTTTCTTAAGGTGAAGTCAGGGCTGGTCTATTAGAAGCTAAAAAAATATCATTAAATATTCAATAGAAATTAATAATGATAAATCTTTGTACGTGGTTCAATGATTTTGATGAAAATGATCATGGTGAATAATGAAAGTCAAATTTTTAAAGCCGTGTGTCGATTTAATAATAGAAAAGACAATTAACTTGAGTCATGAGATTTAATCTGAATTAATAAAGTGCAAATATTTTAAAATTTCTAGTAACCCTTTATATTTAGGATTGAATGTTAAGATAAGCTACAATATAAGCAACAAGAAGTCAGAGTGCACTTTAATGACTAAACTTGAAATATTGATAACTTTATTGGCTATCATAATTATTAGTACAGTGATCTACGTATTGGCCCATACTTTGTAATTAAACCTCCTTTGGGAGGTTTTTTTATGAAGTGTTATTTTTGGGTACTTGTTAATATAAAGCTGTAATGAACCAAAAGCTCATAAAAATATACCAAGGATCAAATGTTAATGAAATAGGATGAATATTCTTATTGATAATTAGAAGCTTCTGACATTATTTGAGGTATGACAATGATTTAATTAACAAAAAATTGATTAAAATTTTGGAAAAGTAATTTCGTAAAATCTAAAAATTCACAAAAAATAAATTTTATAGATTGTTGAGTTGAAATGGAGACAAACGAATACAATGTGATTCATTTTTAAATCTTTTAAGTTTATAAATCATTAGGTAAGCCTATTTTAATGCTCAATCTTCCCATCCAGTCGCGACTTGGCGGATTCTATTTCTTTTATTACGCCATTGTAGGCGCATTCATGCCATTCTGGAGTTTGTATCTTGAAGATCAAGGTTTCAGTTATTCAGAGATCGGGATTCTATCTTCAATTGCCATTGTCACTCGCTTTTTTGCACCCCTCATTTGGGGCTGGATTGCTGACAAATCTGGCAAACGCATGCTGCTGGTGCGCATTGCTACTTGGATGGAAGCCTGTATCTGGTTTATGATTTTTATCGTTCCAAACAGCTTTCAGTCTGTGGCATTGCTGATGCTAATTTTTAGCTTTTTCCAAAATGCGATTCTGGCGCAATTTGAAGGTGTGACGCTTTTCTGGCTCGGAGAAAAACGTGCCGAGCTATATGGCAAAGTGCGTAAATGGGGATCGGTGGGTTTTATTGTTGGTGTTTTTGCTGTTGGAGCAATATTTGAAATTATCCCGGTCAGTATGCTGCCAGTATTATTACTGTGTATTTCATTTCTTGCTTTTATCTGGTCCTTTAGCATTAAGGAACCTTCGACGGCGCCATCTGCACAAAAACAGCTTGAACCGTTATGGCCAATCTTGAAACGGCCAGTGGTTTACAGCTTTTTCATCATTGAGCTGATTATGCTTTTTTCCCATGCGCCATTTTATAGCTTCTATAGCAATTTTCTCAGTCAGCATGGATATAGTACCAGTCAGATTGGACTACTGTGGTCGGTTGGGGTGATTGCGGAAATTATCATGTTTGCTTATGCGACTTTATTTTTTAATCGCTGGTCGTGGCGAACACTGGTAATAATCTGTTTGTTGCTGACAGGATTGCGTTGGCTGATTGTAGGTCTGCTGCCTTCGCTATTTATAGTGCAGTTTATGGCACAAAGTATTCATGCTTTTAGTTTTGGCCTGTTTCATATGATTGCGATGCGGGTGATTTTCCAGAATTTCTCGGCAGGACAGCAGGGACGAGGTCAAGCACTCTATAGCACCATGTGGGGGATTGGCGTCGCTAGTGGCAGTATTCTTGCTGGTCAGTACTGGGATCAATTTGGCGGTGCGACTATCTTTATATATGCCGCTGTGGCTACGCTAATGGGTTTACTATTTTTATCTGGTTTACCCAATCAGGTGGAACCCACAAAGTCCACCTGAAATAATGATTCTTGAATTATTAGATCTGAATATCTTTATAACGATCGAACCATGGTTGCGCTTCTTCTAGTTGCGCAGCCAGTTGTAATAACAGATCTTCACGAGCAAACGGCGCGATAAATTGAGATCCTAATGGTAGATTCTGCTCGTTCCAGTATAGTGGTACTGACATGGCGGGTAGGCCAGTGATATTGGATAACTGGGTAAATGGCACCCATTTCAGGTTTTCCTTGACGATCTGATCAATCAGTTTACCCTGCGCCAATAGATGTGCCTTTCCCATACCCAGTAATGCTTTCATAATCGGTTTTTGCCAAGCGGGTGTTTTTACTTCACCATTGCGTGGTGCCACCGACGCCGTTGCTGGTGTCAGGTATAAATCATAGCGTTCAAAGAAATGATTCATCTGGGAAACATAGACACCCCAGTTGTTCAGGTTCTGGATATATTCAATCGCCGTGGTTTTGGCACCAAAAGCACATAACACCAGAGAATCTAGCTCAAAATCAGTTGATTTAGACGGATATTGCCTACGGATTTCCTCAAGCATATAAGAGAACTGACTGAACCAGGTGGTAATAAAATCCTTAGCCAATTGCATCCCGTCAATCGCTGGATGATCTTCAATTACCTCATGTCCTAATGATTCCAAAAGTTTCACTGTCTGGTCAATGGCCTGAACTGCATCTTTGGAGATTTTGGTGCCAATAGGAGATTTGGTATTGAATGCAATTTTCAGTTTTTTCGGTGGTTGCTGAATAATCTCCAGATAATGCGTATGTGGTCGTTCGATCTTGAACATGGAATGATGATCTTCACCATGCGTAGCATCCAGCATCGCAGCGCTGTCACGAACGGTTTTGGTCAGAACGTGCTGAATCGCTGCACCATGCATGGCTTCACTCATTTGTGGCCCCCAAGGTGTACGTCCCCGGCTTGGTTTCAAACCAAACAGACCGCAATAAGAAGCAGGAATTCGAATCGAACCACCGCCATCACCCGCACCCGCAATCGGCACGATCCCCCCGGCAACAGCAGAAGCAGAACCACCTGATGAACCGCCACTGTTATGGGCTAAGTTCCAAGGGTTTTTACAGCTACCCCAGGCATCTGGCTCGGTAATGCCTTTGATTCCAAATTCAGGTGTATTGGTGCGGCCAAAAGTTACAATGCCGGACTTTTCCCAGCGATTCACAATTTCCGCATTGGTATCCGGAATATAGCCAATACGTTTAAAACCAGTACAGCCATAAGAAGTCGGATAACCGGCATACTCCTGAAACAGATCTTTAACCAAGAAGGGCACACCTGCAAAAGGACCTGATAAATTTGCCTCAGTACGTTTTAAGGCATAATCATGCATCGGGATCACGATGGCATTTAATTCAGGATTGACCTGATTACTGCGTTCTAAAGCAATATTCAGTAACTCTGAAGCATGGATTTCTTTTTTTGCGACCAGCTCGGCCAGTCCCAGACCATCATAGCTAAGATATTCCTGATAATTCATGACATTCCCTGTTTGAATAAATAAAAGTTAAAAATTTTAAGATGCAAGTACGACTTGATTACGACCCATATGCTTGGCCTGATAAAGCGCCTGATCTGCAATATTGATCAGATCCTGCAGTTCGGTCTGCTGTGGTGCTTCCTGATGGGTAATACCCAAACTTACCGTGATATGCACCGATTTGCCATGTTCCAGATAAATTGGTGTTTGCTGTACCAGCTCACGGATACGTTCAGCCACCCAATGCGCTTCATCGTGCTCTATATCCCACATTAAGACGACAAACTCTTCACCACCAATCCGGGCAAACAGATCGCAGCTACGCAGATTGGTACGCACCAATTCAGAGAATTGCTGTAAAACTGCATCACCAACATGATGGCCGTATTGATCATTTAAGCGTTTAAAGTAATCAATATCCAGCATAATAAGAGAGAACGACAATTTTCTAGACTGTTTCAGTAAACTTTCACCTTCTTTAAAGAAGTAATGGCGGTTCATGGTACGGGTTAAACTGTCATAATTGGCGAGATAAAGCACATGTTTATACAGCTCATTCCGGTTTTGGCTGATAATGCACAGAATCAGTGGTGCCAGTGCCAGCATAAACAGGCCGATGCGTAAGGACACAAAAGTCGTAGAATCTGCCAGGGTTTGATCAGCCAGATAGATCTGTGTCAGGCTGCTATAAGTGGTGATCAGAACCAGTGTATTAATAATCGAGATTGTAAAAATACGATAAGTGAGTGCTGCCCAGATTAAGGCGGCCAGAGGATAGATTAATGCGCCAGGCCCGGCAAAAATATGAGTTAAGACCACACAGACCGCGACAGTGATCATCGGAAAAAAATAACTGAAAGAATAAGATTTTTTCCTGCGATTTTTCGCAAAATAACGAATTTGCTTGGCCGTAGGGAATGCCAGTACCAAAGGCAGGATGATAATATAGTTAACCATTTCCCCAGTCCACCACAGGAAAAAGTCAATTTTCATGTTTTCCGGAGTGATAAAGGAACCGGGGATATTCACCAGAGTAATCACTGCAAATGCTGCGCTGGCAAGACATCCTGCGAAGGCACAGATACCGAACAGATGAATAAAGGTAAACCCGCTGTTGTAGTACTTATAATTAATTTTGAAATAGCGAATACAGAATAGGGAAACGATAGTGCTTAACAGATTTGAAAGTGTCAGAAAAAAGCTTTGTAGAAAAAAGTCACCTGTGAGCAGGTCTGCAAACATATAAGCACTGAACGCACCTAGCCAGCCACCTTTATTGTTGAGCTGTGGAAAGCGTAAAAAGAAGGCGAGTAGGGCTGCATTGGCTGGCCATAAAAATGCTAAATAGCCGGTTGGTCGCGTTGCAATGCCAATAAAGCTACAGATAAGAATTAACAGCGCAATAATGAGATATGCAGAGCTATCCGGATCCAGTTGTTTTTCTTTAAAATCAGCAAATCGCAAAATGAAGCTACCTTAGTATATTTACAATGAAAAATCACATGCTGTTTTTTTAGTTAAATAAGCTTTGAGATCTTTCTTTTTGTTTTTGATTGTTTGTAATTTAATCAATACTTAAAATCGCATAAGTACAAAATATAAACAAAATAATGTGGAAAAGAAATGGCTATTATGTATCTAGCTGATATTTTTATTTAAGTAGATGAAATGATTTTTCGCCATACTCCCCACTGTCAAAAATATGCTAAGTTAGGGACAATCCAAGGAATACTATTTTTAATATGAAAAAAACATGTCTAAGCCTTATGCTGCTTACCTTAACCACCTGGGCGATGGCTGCAGATATAAATAAAAATACCCAAACAGCAGCACAAGCTTCAGCTGTTGCCAATACCTTCCGTATCGTAACACGTCCTGAAATCATGGGCTTATGGGGAATGGAAATCCCGACTAACCGCAAGTGTGTTGAATATTATAATTTTAAAAGTGATAACAATGTGATTATTAAAAGTGGTGATGAATGGTCATCAGGCATCTATGACTATCAGTTGCCGCAAGATACCACCGCTCAGGTTCCGGCCTTAATTCTTCAGGTGAAATATGACAATAACCAGAAAGACTGTTCTGGCAATCAAGAAGATCAGTCCGGTGAAGTCTCACAGTATTTTGTGAAATGGCAGAATCCACATACGATTAATTTCTGTGCTACTGAAAAGGCAGAGCAGTGTTTTGCAACTTTAAGACGTATTCTTCCTTAAGGTTACAGATAATAAAAAACCGCTGAATGATCAGCGGTTTTTTATTAAGGATACTGAAAGAGGATTAAGCCTTTTCTTCAGCACCTTCAAGTTGTTTAAGCAGATGTTTTTCGAGATAGTGAATATCCATTGCCTGCTCACAGAAGTTCTCATCCTGAAGGATCAGATCTTTATGCAGCGGGATATTGGTCTTGATGCCAGTCAGAATCATTTCATCAAGCGCCTGCTTCATACGGGCAATGGCTGTTTCACGATCTTTACCATGTGAAATCAGCTTGGCAATCATCGAGTCATAATACGGTGGAATGCTATAACCTGGGTAGATATGCGAATCTAAACGGATACCTGCACCACCTGGTGTGTAAAAAGTCTCAATCATGCCTGGAGATGGCATAAAGGTAGATGGATCTTCCGCATTAATACGGCATTCAATCGCATGACCTTTAACGATGATATCTTCTTGCTGAATATCCAGACCCAGACCAGCAGCGACACGAAGCTGTTGTTCAATGATGTCAACACCAGTCACCATTTCAGTGACAGGATGTTCTACCTGAACACGGGTATTCATTTCAATAAAGAAGAATTCGCCGTCTTCAAACAGGAATTCAAAGGTACCAGCACCGCGGTATTGCATTAACTTACATGCATTTACGCAAGCTTCCAGAATGTCAGCACGTGCCTGTTCAGGCAAGTTTGGTGCAGGAGCTTCTTCCAGTACTTTCTGATGACGGCGCTGTAAAGAACAGTCACGATCATACAAGTGGATCGCATGGCCATTACCATCGCCCAGGATCTGTACTTCAACATGACGCGGCTTTTGCAGGAAACGTTCCATATAAACCGTATCATCGCCGAACCACATTTCTGCATCACGTTGCGCCGCTTGTACAGACTCGAGCAGGGTATCTACGCGTTCAACGATACGCATACCACGTCCGCCACCACCCGCAGCAGCTTTTACGATCAGCGGAAAGCCGATTTCTTTGGCTTCAGCAAGGGCATTGTGGATGGTTACTGCATGGTCACAGCCTGGTACTGTTGGTACGCCGGCTTTTTTCATGGCAATAATGGCAGAAACCTTATTACCCATCAGGCGAATGTGTTCAGGACGTGGGCCAATAAAGATAAAGCCAGAACTTTCAACAATTTCAGCAAATTCAGCATTTTCAGACAGAAAGCCATAACCTGGGTGGATCGCATCCGCACCAGTAATCTCAGCTGCTGTGATAATTGCTGGAATATTTAGGTAACTGTCACTGCTTGCGCCAGGACCGATACATACTGCTTCATCGCAGAAACGTAGATGCATCAAGTCCTTGTCAGCATCTGAATAGACACCGACAGTTTTAATTCCTAAAGTTTTGCAAGCTCGGGTGATGCGCAGGGCAATTTCACCACGGTTTGCAATTAAAACTTTTTGCAACATTATTATGAATCCCCGAGGTGATTAAGCGCGGTAACGGAAAAGTGGCTGACCGAACTGAATCACTTCACCATTTTTCACCAGAATTTCTTCAATCACACCGCTCTGAGTTGCTTCAATCGGGTTCATGATTTTCATGGCTTCAATAATACCAAGTGTTTCACCAGCAGAAACAGTTTGACCCACTTTCACAAATGGTGCTTCGCCTGGACTTGGTGCTGCATAGAACACACCAACCATCGGAGATTTTTCCACAGCACCACGTGGAGATTTCGCAGCAGGTACATCAGCTGCAGGTGCAGGCATTGCAGGAACAGCTGCTGCAACCACTGGATTGCGACGAGTCAGGGCAATGGATTGATCTCCTTCCTTAACTTCGATCGCCTGTAAGTCAGACTCAATCATCAGGTCGATGAGTTTCTTGATTTTACGGATATCCATGAGACAGTATTCCTAATTAAGATTGCTTAGAAGATTGAATTTTTTCAATGATGTAATCGAGGGCAGCGACATAGCCTTTTGCACCCAGACCACAGATCACGCCGATCGCCTTATCGGACAGATATGAATGATGTCGAAATGCCTCACGTGCATGAACGTTAGACAAATGGACTTCAACAAATGGAATGGCAACGCCAAGAAGTGCATCACGCACTGCAACAGAGGTATGCGTTAAAGCTGCAGGATTAATAATGATGTATTGCACGCCGTCTTGTTGTGCTTGATGAATTCGGTCGACAATGGCACCTTCCCAGTTGCTTTGGAAAGAGTCTAATTCTAAAGTGGCATTTTTAGCCTGAGCGCTGAGCTGCTGATTGATGTCATCAAGAGTCAAGTGACCATATACTTCTGGTTCACGCTTTCCCAGCAAATTAAGATTCGGTCCATGAATGACCAAAATGGTCGAACTCATTCAGCTTGCTCCAATTCAAAAGTTTCAAAAGAAGTTTGCAAGATGTCAGCAAACTTCCTTCATTATGGCATGAAATTCTACATTTTATAAAAATTTTGTCTGAATTGGTGTAGAAATTGCCTGCCTGATAGTGGGCTATATAATGAGAACTTTGCAAGGAATTGGCAATGTTAAAAAATGACATTTATGGGAGTTATGTCGGATTTTTACATTGTAAGCCTAATTGGCTAAAACAGTTAATAATGTTTATGTAACATTGCCGACAGATAATAAAGAAGTCAACTATTTTTGATCAGATCCTACTAGATGTTTGCAGTATTTAAGGTTTAAAGCTTATTCATCTTAAATTTTAGTGAAAAAAAAGTCTGTTTAAAAAGTGCTCATGACTGGTTTTTATATAATAATTCTAATTATATGAGATTTTATTAAATAAGTTATTGAATTTAATTTATTTTAAATTAAAAAATCTATCAGTTAGCTATTATTTTAAGGTCCCTTAGAGTTGTGAGTATGCATAGAAAAAGAGTCAACTCCTGAGCTTAACAGTGGAATCAGGTAGTGAGTTAAACTTACTGAGTCGCCCTATTTTTAATTCCTGTATCGCAAAATGGTGAGATTGACTGAAATGTTCATAGAATTGTATTCAATGCTGAATATTCAGCCAAAAGATAAAGCATTTAAATTGGCAAAAGGTCGTCTACTAAGTCGGTGAATGGTCGTAGGAGGTCAACTCAACGATACTCACCCTCTTGCAATAAGGCTTTTCGTAGAAACTTTATCGAATAATATGGTTTATAAATAGTCTAGCCATGTTCGAGAAAGGTGTGAATTTTATATAATGCAGCTATCTAAAACAAAATAGTCAAATATCATGACTCCAGCTTGCAAACTTTTAAAAGCCAGTAAAATCGAATATAGCATTCACGAATATGAACATGATGCCAATGCTAAAAGCTTTGGTTTAGAAGCAGCAGAGAAACTGGGCCTAGCTGTTGAAGAGGTTTTTAAAACGCTATTAGTCACGGATGAAAAACAGTATTTCGTTGCCGTGTTGCCAGTCAATCATCAGCTTAATCTTAAAAAAGTAGCTGCTGCATTCGGTTGTAAAAAATTGCAGATGGCAGATCCTAAACAGGCAGAACGATTAACCGGATATCTGGTGGGTGGAATCAGCCCAGTGGGACAAAAGAAACGTTTAAAAACAGTAATTTGTTGTAGTGCTAGCCAGCTTAAAAAGATGTATGTAAGCGGTGGAAAAAGGGGGCTAGATATCGGGTTAAATCCGCAAGATTTAGCGCGAATTTTAGGTGCAGAATTTGCCGATATTGTGGATGAATAATTAAGTTTTAAAACTTGATATTTTGCTCTTAGTTCTAAGGGTTACTCACAATGATACTCACAAAGTGAAGCGCCTGAAAAAGATAAAGCCGCTCTAGGCGACTTTATCTTTTAACTCTATATCAAGAATGACAGATTGAACATAGGAACTTAGCCAGAAACTCTTTCTTCCATCCTTATGCGGTTTCATGTAGCGACCGTCTCGAATTCTGGAATCCAGTGTCTCAGGTTCGATATTAAGCAATTTAGCAAACTCAATTCGACCAATCCGGCGTTCACTGCTCGCCTTGAGTGCTTTTCTAAGCTCCTGCATCTCGCTATGTATTGCCTGAAGCAACTCATACTCAGTATTAGCTTTCATAACACCTCACTTAAATCCACAAATTGAACAAAACACGTCACAATGAACCGTGAACTTTTTACAGATGAAACAGTATTCAGTCACTGTTGTCCTCCTTGAGTCTTTAGATATTCCGCTTTAGCAGCTGCCCAATGATCCGCATCATATGGATTTAAACCTTTTTTCTCACACCAGGTGGTACACCACAGAAATTGGGCATCATCGTATGGTGTAGGTTGAACAATTTGAATGCTCACTCAGTCACCTCAATACTTTTAAATAACGACTTCATCAGATCGTAAGTTTTAGGGGCAAAACGCTGTTTAACTTCTTCATTCAATAGAGTCTCAATTTCATCCCAGTGATCAACCAGAACAGCCCAATGTTTAGAGACTGTTTTCATTTGGCCAAGACGTTCACGAAATTCCGGTACTGCATTAAGTAATCCTACGCAGCGCTCAAAGTCGGCCGGATCATGTGGGTGGAAATTGGTTTCCCATGCTTTGCCCGCCACTGGACCATTATTAAGCAGTGTTGCCATCAGACACTTACTCGACATGCCTGTATTCGCATTAAGTAGCCAGTGCATAGATTTTTGAACTTCAGTCATTGGCTGGCTCCTTATGCTCAGTGTGAATATCAACACCACAGAAAGGGCAGTGATTCAAAACCACACGGTTCTTCTTAAACCGACCTGCAACAATTTGAAGTCTGGCTGAATTTATTTCACGGTGGCTCATG
Organism: Acinetobacter sp. CIP 101934; assembly: GCF_000369585.1. Classification (NCBI taxonomy): domain Bacteria; kingdom Pseudomonadati; phylum Pseudomonadota; class Gammaproteobacteria; order Moraxellales; family Moraxellaceae; genus Acinetobacter; species Acinetobacter sp. CIP 101934. The sequence continues at coordinate 1,548,828 of NZ_KB850094.1, forward strand.
CGCTGTGCTTGGATATCACCATATTCATTGCGAGTGACTTCGTTTAAGACATCACACATCTGGATCCAGTTGCCAGTATTTACACACCGCTCTCTCTTAATTTCCATCATGCCACCTGTTTTAATTTTTGATACCGAGCACGGGCATAAGCACGGCATGCTGATATACATTGAGGGCAACGGCAGCCAGTGTTATACATGCTCATCGTGCCGTGTTTACGTTGTCTTTTTTCTACCAGTCCGCATACATACAACTTTTTCCAGTTGGTGTTCGCTGCGCGACATTCATCGCAGCGACACCCGTGGTTTGTATATGCAGAGATTGTCCCGTGCTTCAACGAATCACCTCCATTTTGAGCTCCACCACATATGGATCTGGCAGTGGAGTCAGGAAGGTGACATTGTCCATTTTGAAGACATGCTTCAGTACTTCTTCCAGCTGGCTTTCAGTAAGCTTTACAGTTTTGGTTTCAACCACACGATGCTCGATCCAGTTGTCGAATGGAGACTTGGCATCTTTTCCCTTTTTAAGCGTAGAGACTTTACTCATGCGGGGTTCAGCACGTACACGAGGGATATCTTTTACATAGAAAAATGTACGTTCATCACCTGAATTCTCTGAGCGTAAGCAACCAAGGTTTTCAAGTGAATAACAAGAATTACGCACCTGACGGGCAGTAAGACCTAAGGCAGTAGCGACTGTTGCAGGCTTGGCACCGTGACTTTCTGATTTAATACACTCAATAATTCGTGCACGAATAGGTTTGCTTTCATCTTGAGGAGTTTCAGGTAGAGGTTGTTCTATCTTGAAAGGTGTCCCTGGAATAATATTAAGCAAATTTGTCGGTGTGATTTTGGCATCGAAGCCTTCTACACCAACGACCTGAGGTGCTGGAGGAGTAGGGTCATTAATTTTGGTCTGGTCTTTAACTACTTCCTGAACAGCACCAGTCTTTGCACTCACCACCAATAGAGTTTCTTTTTGAACTACTGGCTCAGCATGTACTTGATCGGTTGTCTGTGTGGTGTGATAGACACCTAACTCATCCAGGTGAATTTTTTCGTCTTGCAACAACACAGCAAGGCAGTTTTTAACTGTTTTCAGCGACATCTTAGAATTGTTCGCAATTTGCGCAGCTGATAAACCAAACGGATCATTGGCCAATGTGTCGACCACCTTGCCTAGGTTTTTATCCATTTTTATGCTGTTAAGATCTTTAATATTTGTCATGAGCAAAGTTCCGAATAGTAAAATTAGTGCATCATGCCGTGATGTTTTAACTTTTTACGCAGTGTTCCCCGATTCAAACCTAGAGTCTCCGCTGTAAGCGTTTGATTCCCCCGGCACTTAACAATTGCTATTTGCAGCAAATGTACTTCCAGTTGTTCAACTGCAGCGCGGAATGCATCCCCTTTACTGATTTCAACGATGTGCTCAAGTTCTTCCTTGCTGATCGTCAATAAATTTTTCTCAACCATGCTGTATTTCCCCTTAAGACGTTTGAATGACGCGAATCTGTGAATTCAATTTTTTGATAAAGGCCGAGCCTTGTTTGAAATAAACTTTAAAAAATACCTGGTAACGCTTTTTCCCTTCCGCATTGAGGTGCTCTGAAGAAGTGATCGTGACTTGGCCACGGGTAGGGTGTACCAGAGTCACCATATTTTTCTTTTTACAGACGCTTAAAATGCGGTACTGATCATTGAGTAAGAATGCAAAGAATGCCTTTCTCATGGTCAGGTCAATCGACCCCACCGGCTTGGTGGGATCTGGTAAATGGTTCAGGTAGGTCAGACCCTTTTGTTCAATTTGTACGTCTTGCATTGTTTATTCTCGGCCTGTGAATTCGTAACCCAGCTGATCCGCACGTGCTTGACACGTTTTCAGGATCGTTGGATAAAACTCAGAATTTCGGAAGATCTCCAGAGCGCTACTTAAAACACTCATATCTTCAACCTGAGGTATGGTTTTAAGAGCCTGGTTGAAACGAGTTTTCAAATCGTCTTTTTGCGTGTTCTGGGTGCTTTGCTGTTGTGCAGCGGCTTGACTAGACTTCTGGGCAATAATTCCCCGGATACCTTCACAGGTTTCTTCAAATTTTTGTTGCTGAACGTCATGCAGACTGTTCAATCCACGTTTTGCGCAGTACTTCTCAATATCAATACCTGCCTGTTGCATGAGATATTGAAGTTCTAAAAACTGATTACCGTCGATACATGCATCAGCAGAACCAGAATTCAGCCACCGCTTAAGTGCTATACCATCGGCTTCAGTCAGCGGTCTTGGTTCAATGAATAAACGTGTACGGTCTTTAGTGGCAATGGCTAAGTTTTCATGAGTAAGATCCAGAACTGTGGTGAACTCGTATTCAATACCTTCACGCTGCTCGGCCTTCATGCCCACTTTTTCAACTTTCTTTTTTCCGCCATTGTTGGTTTGCACGGTTTCCATTTTTGAGCGTAAGGTCACAATGATATTGATGCTGGACTGCAACATCGCATCAATAAATTTACGATGACGCGGTGTTACTTCACTCCATGCTCCCCAGGTATTACCACGGAACGTTGTACTGCCGAGCTTATCTACAATTTCCAGACAGCCACCTACACCCGACCACTCGTGTGTAATGCTGTCCAGGATTAAAGTGTCAAAACCTGCTGCTTCAGCTGCTTTGATGGCATCAATGAATTTTTCAGGTGTATAAGGCGGCTGTAAATTTGCATGTTCAAATGCAACGATATCTTCATACAGTTCAGCACTACTGTTTTCCGTGTCTGCAACCGCAATACGACCACCAATACCTTTGGCCAGCATTAAAGCGCCATAGGTTTTACCCGCACCAGTAGGACCAGAGACAGCTAAGCGTAACTTTGCATTTTTACGTTGAGCCGGTTTAAAAAATACGTTTGTCATGATTTTTCCCTCAAAAAACCAAAAAATTAAGGATGTGACCGGTGACGACGCACCCAGTCACGGTGCTCAGCCGAACCATAAAAACCCGAGTTCGCCAGCATCTGCTGTGCTTCATTACGCACTTCACGTTTTCTGCGTAGTTGAGCTGTGACAACTGGTTGTCTAGCTTGGTTTAATGCCTTGACTAGCCATTCTTTTTGATCAGCCAGTTCGATCAGCATCATGCTGCCGTCAATTGCCTGCTTATGAACTTCAAAGCCTGCGATGTTTCCCGCTTTATGGGCATTTACACTGCTTTTGCGCTTAAGCACATAAATCACTGGGCGATCTGTACCTACACGGTAGCGTTCACAGTGGTAGGTTAGAAAATTGGGATCTTCCTGCTGGAAGCTGTCGATGTGTTCTGCAAATTTCATTTCGCTTCTCCTACAGCTTTGGCGATGGCTTCGGCTTGATACGCAGCTTCTTTGTCTGATGCGTGAAGAACCATAATTGCCAGACCAAGAAAGACCGAAAACACAACCATCCAGGCAGCCACATTTGAAGTGACTTCTTTCATCATGGATTGCTTTGGTTTTGGAGCAGGGTGTTGCAACAAGCGTTCAGAAGTCATGCGTGACTGGCCGAACTCTGGCAAGTTGCTTTGGATAGGGTTGTCATTCATAATAATTTCACTCACAGATTGGTTGTGGGTCACGCTCCAGGTAGTTCGCGCTACGCTGGGGCTTTTCTTTGTCTGTGAGATAAATATACCTACGAGGTAAAATAAAGTAAATACCTGATAGGTAAAATTGGTAAAATTATTTTTACTCTTCAGGTGAAATAAGTTTTAATAGACAAAAGAAAACCCACCGCTGGGGTGGGTTGTTTGGAGTTTGTTATGGTTGATCAGAAAGAACTTGCGATAATTCCAAAGGGTACAAAAATTCAAATTATGGGCTGTTCATACACTTTACTAGAAGATGCTAGTGTAGAAGGGAATCAAGATAATCTTAATTACATCCTTAAAGAACAAGAAAATTTCAATAAAGGAATTGGAGTGGTCAGTAATCCAAAACCCAAAGCCACTGATTCAAGAAAATCAGGTGGCAAGTTAGGCGGAAAAAATAATAACTGGATGTATTAATCAAAAGAAAACCCACCTTAAAAGGTGGGCTCTTATAATCTTACATTTTTATTTTAAAGTAGATAAAATTTTCTTTACACTCGCATTCGCATCCCTAGTGATACGAATATCGTTATTGCGTTTTTGAATGTCAAAAAAATGTTTATCACTTGATGAATTATGGCTAACCGAAGGAATTGTCTTGTTAGGTTTTTGATCGTAGAAAGAAGTTATATTGATCATATCTTAACCCTTAAAATAATTATCAAAAAAATGACGATTTAAATTTGCATCAAAGTAGTGCTTGCGTTTGACCCAAACCAACCCATCACCTTTAGAAATAACTGCAACATCAATTGGACCACCGACAGTTTCTAAGCTTGAAAATAACATTTTTCGCTTAAATGCTGTGATATTTACTAGAGATTCAGCCATTGCTGCTAATTCATCTTTCGGAAGGAAATGTATCATATTGTACATTGGACTTAAATAATTTTGATTCAAGAATTGCTCAAATTCTATATTGAAATTGTTTATTAGCTCATCTTTCTTTTCCTCAATACATTTGTACCAGCTGGCTTCAATAGGCACATCTTTAAGTGGAATTTGGTATAAATTTGTAATTAAATCATCAAAAGCTCTGGTAACAAATTGTCTAACATCTGAATTTACACCCTTCAAAAACGAAACTACAACATCTTCTTGAGCAAATGCAAGCACTTGAGATTGGGGTTCTTCACCATTTCGATTAAAGAAGGTTTTATCTTCTTCCACCTTGAAGATTAGGGTATTTAAATATATACCAGATATATCATAAGTTAAAATAGACGGGTAAATTTCGGACTCGCCAAAACCAGAAATTACAATACCAGCATTAGTTTGAGATGATAAATGATTCTTAATAATTAGGATTGATAATTGAAGAAGCTTATTATTATCTAATTCTAATAGATTATTATTAGTTTTTAACTGGAGGAAAAGCTCCTCACTGTCTGCGCTAATCTTTTCTTTTACTTTAACCTCATCAAAATTAATATTCGTACATGTTTCAGTTCTTTGGGTTAGAAAATTAATAGCGATTTCTAATGCTTCATTAAAGAAGTTAAGAAAATTCATATCATGTTCTGGGTTAGAGTTTGTAGCTTGTTCCTCTAACAGACAAGCGTCATTTAGTATAACTTGTATGAATGTATTGAGTTCTGTTTTAAACCAATTAACCTGAAGTGATTCAGGGAATAGGTTTATGTTCTCATTTATAAAGTTGATAAAGTCTCGGCCATATTCTTCTAATGAGTTAAAATTTTGATCTAATCTCCTCTTTCGATAAAACTTAATTAATGTTTCCCAGGGCATTCCAAGCAAAGAAGCATTACCGTATACCATTACACCAACAGGAGCAGTTTTCGAGAGTGAAAACAACTTAATGGCACTGTTAATGATTTTTTGTGTCCCTATAGTTACAGCACTATCTGCTGCTAACGCAACACCATGTGGATTGAGAATGGCAATTTCAGCTGTCATATATATATTCCACCCGATCCAAGAGCCGCTCGGGTATGCGGCTTTTTTAATTTATACTACTCAGCAATAAAGTTAATTCACCCAATATCTGTCACCATTAAAGTCATGCCTAAGTTGAAGGCAGGCTTGTCTAATTTCATTGTGCTTAAGATGTGAATTTTCTTCATTTCTATTAAAAACTAGAGGACTCTCTGAAATAGAGATATAACTCATATGGGTGCTCATAAGCGGGGCATTAGGATCGTTATTAGTTCTTTCCGCTATTTCCTCATAACTTAAACCCACAGCCAGCCTACTTGATGAGCTATTTATAAAATGATTGCAATTGGATACAAGTGTTTCGGCATCAAAAAAGGGCATCTTTTCGCCATTAACGATTAAACAACCATCATCACACTTGCTGGAACAGCCAGATAGTAAAAATAAAGCAAGAAAACCAAGAGCTATTTTCATAAATTTCCCCTATTAAATATTTTTCAATCATAGACCCACATAGGCTCTTAGTTTAAAAACCATTGAAACTCATGCTAGTGGCTAATTCTGTAAAAAGCAGACCTAGTTGTATGCGGTCATATTTATTCGTCTTTTTTATCAACCATCTTCTGGCCCAGCTTTCCTTCTTTGCAAAGCTGAACGATCTGCTCATTAGTCAACACTGGTACATAATAAAGATCACCAATTTCTTCAGCTAAAATTTTCACCTCTTGAGCGCTAAGAACTATTGTCTCATCGTTAGCAGCAGCGTCATTGATTCGGCTGATAATCTGGTTGATAGGTAATTTCGAGTTACTCATTTTTATCTCTCACGGCTTAACTAAGGCTGACTCTAAGCGTCCAATGAAATCAATTTCATTAAGCTGCTCATTGGTAATAAATTCATCTGGATAGCGGATCTTGTCAGGATTATCACTTGCAAGTCTTACTGTTGTTCCACCTGCGTAGCTTATGAATATCCTTTTCATTCTTAGCTCATAGTTATGCTTAAAGACATAAACTGACCCACTTTTAAGCATGCCTGGATCCTTGTCAGCCACATCAATAAAAAGAGGGCTGTCAGGTGCTACGGTTGGCCACATACTATATTCATCAGAATAAATTACACGTAGATTTTCTGGCTTAGCCTGTATGCCTAAAATCCTTAACAGTGATGGGTCTATATCTAAATATTCACTTGGGTCTTCTAAAAAATTCTCTATGCCGCTTCCACAAGAAGCTTTTACATCCCTGTACACCGGTATTCTCACACTATTCTTTTTACTTCCTTCAGCACCACGAAATTCAATGGGTGAAATCTGGATTCCACTTTTACTTGAGATGTCACCCAAAGGGATGGCGACAGCATTTGCTTGGTCCAAAAACCCTTTTGGCTTGCGAAATGCCTCTTCTATTTTGGCAGCCGTTTCATCGCCAATATTCTTGGTTGGATTTTTACCTATGTATTGACTAACTAGATTGTAAGAAAGCCCTACCTTTTCAGCAAAATCAGTGCGACTCAATCCAGACTCTTTCATTAAATCTCGAGCATTCTTAAGCCGTATTTCATGAATTTGCATCAAACCGGTCATGATAAATCCCATTGTTAATCCCATTGCTAAATTTACCTGTTAGGTAGAAAAAATAAATACCCTGATAGGTTGAATAAATTTTACCTAAGAGGTATATTTGATAATAATTTACCTATAAGGTGTATTTTCATGCGAAACCTATACGAATACTGGAAGTCCTTAAGCGAGGATGAAAAGCGTATTTTTTGCTCCCGTGTAGGAGTGTCTTACGGCTATATGGAATCACATTTGATTCATGGTCGAAAAAAACCCCGTATGGAAACAATTCAAGCAATCGTTGATGCCAGCAATAACAAGCTATCCCATAAGAAGTTGTTTGACTTTTTCTTAAAAAAGACACCTAGCGCCGCTTAAAACCAATTTAAGGAAACCCCATGAGCAAAGTATCTATTGAGCTAAGCGCAAGTGCCAGAAATGGCGTATCGCGCATTTTGCAAGCACTTGCAACAAGCAAACAGGGAGATCTAGCCGATCAGTTAGGAGTAGACCCTAGCACATTATCGCGTATGAAAAATGAATTGAAAAACAATAGCTTGACTGAAATTGAAATGTTTTGCGAGTTATTGAGCTGCCTTGGCTTAAAGATTGTGCCAAAGGAATATCAAAGCATTGATAAGTCTAGGGTCGAAGCACTTCTTGTTATGTCTAAAAGTTGGATGAGTCGTATTGAATCAGTAGATGACTTATTTCATGACGAAATCAGCGGACAAAAAGAAAAACTTGGATATTAAAAAGCCTGATTTACGAGATCAGGCTTTTGAATGTTTCAATCTCAGGAGATTCAAACAATGAATTCAATCATACAAATTCAGCCTAATAATAGCACACAGCAAGTCACCATGTCATCACCGGAACTTGTTGAATTTATTAATAAACATCGTAAAGAAGTTGCGACTGTAGAAAAGCCATATATCGAACTTCGTCATGACCACTTTATGGCAAAAGTACCTAAAGTTTTAGGTGAAAAAGTAGCTCCCAATTTTTTGGGAGATTATCAGGACGGGCGTGGTCGCACATATCCCTGTTATCACTTTCCAAAACGCGAATCTTGCCTTTTGGCCATGTCATACAGCTATGAGTTACAGGCTCAAGTCTTTGACCGCATGACAGCCATGGAAGAAGCCCTGAAGCAACCTGTCGCATTGCTTCCAGACTTTGCAGATCCAGCTGCTGCTGCACGTGCCTGGGCAGAACAATTTGAAGCCAAGCAATTGGCACAACAACAAGTTGCTGAACTGGCACCCAAGGCTGAAGCACTCGACACCATTGCAGACACCACCAATACCTACTGTTTACGGGACTGTGCCAAAACCATCGGCATCCGTGAATCCGATCTAATCAAACTTCTGATAGACAAAAAATGGATCTATCGAGATGCGGATCGCAAGCTGCAGCCGCATGCTCAATATGTTTTGAACAAGGTATTCACCAATCGTACGTCACCAGTGATCGTGAATCGCAATGATGGGAAAGAACGCGTTTTCTTACATATGCGCGTTACTGCATTTGGCCTGACCCGCATTACTGGGTTGGTCAATAAAAATCGGAAGGTGGCTGCATGAAAAAACAACGTTATATAGAAACTGAGCTTGGCACTGAAAAGCTTTGTATTGAATGCCAAGAACATTGGCCATTGGATGATGAGTTTTGGTACTTCGAAAACCGTAAAACCAAAACACAAGGTGTTGTGCGTCGCGCTTTGTCAGTGTGCAAGTGCTGCTATATCCCTCGTTATAAACCACATCTCTTACTGGGTGCGAAAAACAGTATTGAGAATAATAGTCATGCGAGGGTAGCAGCATGAGCTTAGATGCAACAACCTGGGCATGGAAAGTGCGCCAGAAACAAAAGCCAGGTGGAAGTACTAAACCTCTTAAGCGGTTAGTTCTTCTGTCACTGGCTGATCGAGCAGGTGAAGATCACTGTGCTTATCCGAGCGTTGCACGTCTGGTTGAAGATACAGAGATGGATCGGAAGACTGTACTCAAGATTATTGATGAGTTAATTCAGGATGGATTGATCGAAGATACCGGTGAAAGAAAGGGCAGAACCAAGCAGGTTAAAGTCTATCGTTTGGTCGGTGTAAATGGCCGTGAAACAGTCCCAACAATGGAATCCTTTAACGCTGAAAACGAGGGTTTAAAGGGTACCAATATTGGAACAGTCCCAACAACGGAACAGTTCCAACGTTCCGTGGAAAGAGTCCCAACGTTCCGTGGAAAGAGTCCCAACGTTGGGACACGGAATCTTTCAAAGAATCTATCAATAGAATCTAAAAATAAAAAATCATGGTTTTGTTTTAACAAACTTCGTGAAGAAATGTTTTTGACCGATGACAGTATCGATTTTGAAATCATCGTGGATTCGAAATGGATTGAACGTGAAAAACGTGCCTTTGAAAGTTACAACGCTGAAAAACCAATGAGCGATGAGTTGATGATTTATCACTTCGCTGACTGGGTGATCAACGCATTCAAAAACAAATACTCGAGTAAACCGAATTCTGAAAAACCTGCAGGTACGAAATACCAAAGCCAGCACCTTTCTGAAAAACAGATTTTTGTATTCGCTGAAAAACTTTCACACCACCCAGAGTTCACAAGCAAGTTCAGTGAACCAGGTGAGACTTACGAAAAACTTGCTGCCCGTATCGCCGTGAAACTCAAAGATCCGGCCCAGGCGAAGAAGTGGGAAGGTTATTTAAAACAGGTTGGATTTAATGGGGATTTATCTGATATCGCTGCATAACACAGGCAGGTTCAGGATCTCAATCAAAAATTAATTAAGCATCTTCGAGGGGAATTGAGATGACTTTACAGCACATAGAAGCACAAAAAGCGGCACGTTACGTGGGGAATTATTCAGAGAAGCAGGCTCAACGTCGTGCACTGGATGAAATGCTAAAGGGGTACAAGGGGAAGATCACTGAGTTACCAGGGCCAAACTTTAAACCACGTCCTGTTCACCACCACTGTGAAGATCCAAATGAGTTTTGCGGTCTGATCAAATTAAGCCGAATCAAGAACTGGTTCAATGCCGGCACTAAAAACCTGTCACGTCGCAAGATGATTTTAAAGTTTGTGGATATGACTGAAGACCAGGTGCTGTATATCACCCTGCCAGCCAATGAGCAGAGCCTAAGTAACCGTGAGTACCGCAATATTATGAATGCCATGCCACTGGTGGAAGCAGAAGAGCAGCGTTTGTTAGCTGATATGACCAGACCTTTCCTGGATCGTCAGCCTGCTGTTCACCAATCAGCTTTTGATTTTGGGGATGTGTCGTGAAAGATCTAAACAAGACACTGCTGTTTATTTTTATGTTGATCGGTGCTGCTTTGGTGAGATTAGGGGGTGGGGTGTGAGCTACAAAGAAGATCATACGATAAGTATTAATACCGCAGAAAACGTTATTAAGTTTTCACGGAAGTTTGAACGCGGTAACTGTGAGCATAAAAACATTCAGATCTCAGCGGAAGAAAATGAAGTTTTATGCACTGACTGCAATGTTCGCTTAAATCCGATCTGGTGGATCCAAAAGCATCTGAAGCATCTCAATCGGGCAACGCAAAGAAATAACAGTGCTCTATCCGAAGCCCGAGAGATTTATAAAAAACTGGAAAAGAAAAACTCATTCATGTGCAAACACTGCCATGAAGTGAATCTCATTGACTTCAAAAAACTACCAAGTAAAGCAGCAATTACACGGGGAATGTCTGTAGTTGAGCAGGATCATGCAGGTATGACTGTGGAGATTGATGGGTGAGTAATTTTTTAAACGCTTCAAATGCTTTATCAAAATTTCAATCAAGTATTACAGGGTGATTACCGCATGAGTTTAGGCCAAGACACATTTATGCCACGTGTTGAGCTAGTCGTTCACAAATTTACAAATCCAGAGTTGAAGCAGACACAGCGCGAGTACTGGGAAAAGGAAGTCGCAAAGTTTAAGAAACAGGGTAATCAGATTACTCAGATCCCGAGAGGGCAAAGCGGTTATCAATCAACTGAAATGGAATATGCCAGCAAGGGCAGACAAAGCAAAGGTGGAGCACGGCAGTCCACTACGGTTTATAGAACACATGAGGCAGATACCTATGAAGGTAATCCATGTAAAAAATGTGGTTTAAAACTGCGTTACGTTTCAAATAGTGCTTGTGTGGATTGTGCGAAATCGAGAAAGAAGAATGTCCAAGCTAAAAGTTCGTAAGAAGAAATTTAACCCAAACCGGGTATCGCCGGCAGCGATTAGACAGTACCAGCACGACGCATCATTGCGTCGTGACATGGCCCAAAAGTTCCCAATGGAAATGGAATATGTCGGCCATCATGTGCATGAGTACATTGAACGCAAGAAATTAGATGAAAAAGAATTATTTGATCTTTTTTCAGACAGCAAGACGTTACCGTTCCATATAGCGTTAGGGGCATACGATTGGCAGAACATGGGTGTCGTTCTGGCGCTCGATCATATCAAGCCGTGTGAGTGGTTTATTCATACCAATATTCATTTGATGAATGTGGAAGATGAAGAAACAAACATGATTACCGTGCCGTATGAGCAGAGAGTTCCAGAGATGCATCACTGTGAACTTTGGCAAGGTAAAGCAGATGCTCGGGTAGATCTGGGCATGGGTTTAAAGAAAGTAGGTTGGAAGGGCTTAAAGCAAGAACTGTCTGATGCCATTGATGCCCGGAAGGATATACCAGAAGGCCATGCTATTGAGTATATGCAGATATATATCAGCGCTGATGTCGATTTTAAGAGCCTTGCGGCCTACAAGGAATATCTGGCTGTGAACTCATGGCTAGAACAGGGCATTGAAGTTGCTGAAAGAAACCTGCGGCAATTATGGGTTTATGAACAAATTGCGCAGCAACAAGCATAATTTTTTGGAGAGAAGAATGCAGTGTGAATCTAAGAAACATAAGGATGAGGCTGCATTTGATCTGCATGCGGATTATCAGGACTGGGTGAAGGCACAGGATTTTTACCCAACCTTACTGGCCAATCGTGGGACGGCATTATTTTTACGTGACGGCGATGAATACCGCTATATGCCGGTTCGAGTTGGTTATAAGGCTTATCAAATGATTCAGAATAATCGGGGAACAATATGATGTTGAAACCAAATACTTTACATCTGGCCTTGGCTGGTGCGGGAATGTACTTCAATTTTGAACGTCGCATTATGGCAGCGTTTAATTCGAATACCGATAAAGCAGTGACTGGCTTACCTGAAGTTAAATCTTTAGACGAGCTTATGGCTGAAAATACCGGGCTGGTGTGTGCCTGGGACCTGGCTGAGTAAATAGCCTATGTCTGCGGTATTGTCTGAAAAGGAACTTCGTCGAGCAGGCCTGGGGCACTTATGCGCTAAGCCTGTCACTGAATCTGATGCGAAAAAGCCCAAGTACAACAATACCAAGACTGAAACAAACGGCATTAAATTTGATTCGAAGAAAGAAGAACGTCGATACAACACGCTTAAAGCCATGGAGCGGAATGGAATCATCCAGGATCTAAAGCTGCAACAGGCCTTTGTACTTGCACCTAAGGTGAGATTCAGCAATGAATCACGGGCTAAACCAGAGCTACGTTACGTTGCAGACTTTGTTTATATGCGTAATGGCCAGCAAATTGTGGAAGATGTTAAGAGTGTGGCCACACGCAAAAACGATACCTATCGCATTAAGCGTCATCTGATGATGTCGGTGCATGGCATAGAGATTATTGAGGTTTAAGGGGAATACCATGGCTGAGCGTAAAAGACACACAGACGCAGAGCAGAACGATGATAAAAAGTCATCGACTATCATGATCCTTGAGGCATGTATTGATCTGCATAACCAAGGGCAGCTGATTACACGTGATACCTTGCAGATTGCACTTCCACATCTGTCCAGAGGTCAAATTGATGACCGTCTAAGTTATCTGGTCGATACCAATCAGGTAAATCGTGTAGAGCGTGGCGTTTATATGCCAGTACAACAGCATCGTCCTGCACGCATGATTACAAAGACAGTGCTTAACGACGGTACAGTAAAGATTGAAATTGGTGATGATATTGTGCTGACATTAACACCTAAAGAAGCACGGGATTTTGGCTGTTTAATGGTGAGTGATGCCATGCAGTACAGCAATATTGAGATGGGGCGTAGCATGAACTATGTCACCAACAATATTGCTACTCAGGTAAGCAAATTGGCTCGCAGTATTGAACGGATCCATGAAGATAAGATTCAAGGAGGCCTGTTTGATGAAAGTGGTGCATAAATTTCCTATTACCCAAGCATGGGAGCAAACTTTTGAAGTATCAGAAGGTGCTCAGGTTTTGGATATTGAGCTGAGCAATGGACAACCATGTGTTTGGATATTGATAGATCCAAATGCACCTAAGGTGCCCTTAACCATCTTTGCTGCTCACACTGGCCAACCGCTTCGACACGAGCGTGGAATATATATAAAGACTCTGCATGTATTTAATAACCTTGGGCAGCAGATCGTGACGCATTTCTTTAGTAAGCCACAAGTTATTTCACCTGACTGGTATTTCTTTTATGCAGAAGAATTGGGTAAGGATCGACTGTTTCACAAGGATTATAATGATGGTTATTACTATGAGCTTATTGATAACAAACATGTAAGAGTCACAGATTCGCAGTTAGGCTTTGATTTGGTGAATACATACACCTTGAAAAAATATAGAGAAGAATAATTATGAATGTGACATACAACGAAATGGAGCACCCAGTACTAGGTGATGGTCAGTCCATGATTGAAAAGATGCATGAAGCTCACGCCAAGATGGAAGCCATTAAGGTTGAATTTGACGATGAACCTTATGCAATCCTGGTGGATCAAGAGAACTTTGAAAAACTCCTACAGGAAACCCAGCACACTAAACCAGACTTAAAAACCAATGAGGTGATGCTACCTATTTTATACGGTATTCCGGTCATTCTTCAGGATGTGTATGCGTACAAGGTTGTTACTTTGAAAGAGTACAAAGCTTTCTATGAAGGAAATGTGCAGAAAATAAAAAAGTTTGCTGTATGGGAAAGCTATAAGCCCATTGTGCTGGAACCAAAACCAAAACCATAACCATAACCCTCAACTGAGGGTTTTTTAATGCCTATACCTTTCCGTGGAACATATACCCACCGTACGCACTGCGTAAAACTGTAGGGTTCGACAGTACGCACTGCGCACTCTCATCATCACCTTGTAAACAAAGGTGGTGTGATGTCAGAGAAGAAAATAGCTCCTGATTGGGAACGTATTGAAATCGAATATCGTGCAGGCGTGCAGTCTATAAGACAGATAGCACAAGCCTTTGGCGTATCTGACGGTGCTATTCGCAAGCGTGCAAAAACCCAAGAATGGACCCGCGATTTAAACGGCAAGATCAAAGCAAAAGCCGAAGCAATAGTACGCACTGAAGTAGTACGCACTGAGGTACGCAACTCACCTGAATATAAGGCCACTGAAAAAGAGACCATTGATGCCAATGCCAATCTGATCGCCAGCATCCAGATCAATCAGCGTAAAGATATCCAACGTGCCCGAAATTTATGTATGGGCCTGTTTGATGAACTTGAACACATGATCGGACTGGACAACATTGCACTACTCGATGACTTCGGCGATGTCATGCGCAAGGAAGATGACAAAGGCCAAGACAGGCTGAATGACCTGTACATGAAGATCATCCAGCTGCCGAACCGGGTGAAGTCGATGAAGGATCTGGGCGACACACTCAAGACTTTGGTTGGTCTGGAAGTACAAGCTTATGGCCTGGATAAAAAACAAGAAGAAAAAGCCGATGACCTGACTGCATTGATCAATCGAATTGCACAAAGCAACTCCTCTACATTCCAGCCTGTAGCACATGACCCTGAGTTCGATAATGAAAATGGGGACGCTACGTGAATAGAACGACTAACGCCCCACATCAAAATCATTTCATGCGCATACGTACAATAAAAGTGCACCATGATTGTGCAGAAGTGGTGATTATATGATGTATAACACCAACTTAGCGGAACTACCCACAAATAAAGAAGAACTGGAAAGATGCCTTGCTGACCCACAATGGCGTATTTTTTCCGGCTGTCTGTACAAGATCAAAATTAAGGGTGATGACTTCAAGGATGAGCTGGGTAATGTCATTGAAGCCGATACCTTTGAGCTGCCATTTAAGCCGAACGCTGCACAGATCAAATTTTTAAACCGGCTGTGGCACCGCAATATTATTTTAAAAGCACGTCAGCTCGGTTTTACTACACTGATCTGTATCTTGTGGCTGGATCATGCACTGTTCAATGCTAACCAGAACTGCGCCATTATCGCTCAGGACTTGCCGACGGTTTTCAGTATCTTCAAGGACAAGATCAAGTTTGCCTATGACAACCTCCCAGATGAAATCAGAGCACGCTTTCCTTTAAAAGCCTATAACAAGTCAGAAATTGAGTTTGGCCACAATGGATCAAGCATCCGTGTAGCGACATCATTCCGTTCCGGTACCATCCACCGCATGCTGATTTCCGAGTTTGGTAAGATCTGTGCGAGTGATCCAGCCAAAGATGATGAGGTTATTACCGGTTCGATCCCAACTGTACCGACCAACGGTGTGCTGGTAATCGAATCCACGGCGGAAGGGCGTAATGGTTCATTCTATGCAATGGTTCAGGCAGCACAGACCAACTACTTGCTGCGCAAAGTCCTTACTTCCAAAGACTATCGATTCCATTTCTATGCCTGGTGGCAAGAGCCGAAGTACCGAATTGATTCTACTCAAGTCACTATCTCAGCCAGAGATCATGAAGAACTGGATGAAGTTGAGCTGATCGTACGCCAGAAAATGGGGATTAAGATGCGTCTCGATCCTGATCAGCGTGCCTGGTATGTGCTGACACGGGACAACGACCTTCGCGGTGATAGTGCCAAGATGTGGCAGGAATACCCATCATTCCCTGATGAAGCATTCCAGGTGGCCAAAGATGGTAACTACTATGCCAAGGATATGCTGGCACTGCGTAAGCGTGGTGGTATTGGTCAGATCGAAGTGTTGGATGTGCCGACTTATACCTATTGGGATATTGGGAATCATGACGGCTGTGCAATCTGGTACCAGCAGATCATGAATGGCCAAGACCGTTTTATTCGCTACTACGAGAAACATGGCCAAGATCTAAGACACTATGTAGCAGAGATCAAATCACACGATTACATCTACCACACCCACTTCCTGCCACATGATGCAGCACACCAGCGTCTCGGTGACTTTAACAAGTCTGTTATGGAGCAGCTGGAAGAACTATTACCAGGGCATAACTTTGTGATTGTGCCGCGTATTACTCAACTGATCCACGGTATTCAGTCCACACGTAAGCATCTAAAGAATGCCTGGTTCGATAAAGACGGCTGCAAATTGGGTATTGAGCGTATCGAAGGCTATCAGAAGAAATTCTCCAAAGCAGATAAATGCTTCATTGATCAGCCGAACAAGGCCAATGGCTGCTCTGAAGGTGCCGATGCTTTGCGTCAATGGGCACAGGCCAAAGATGCAGGAATGATTGAAGACATAGCAGACATGACGAGCCGTGTAGGGTTCGCAGAAGATGAGCCAAAACGCCAAGATAACTACAACGATGAGCCAGTCGACTGGCGACTAATGTAGAACAGGTAGCAGCATGCAGAATGATGAAAACTCAGTGACTGATACGCCAGAAGTTATAGATGAAATGGCATTGAACCTTCAGGAGCTCAATGAGATCCATGACGAGATAGAGCAGCAACCACACTGGCGTACGACTGCAGATAAAGAAATGGACTATGCCGACGGCAACCAGCTGGACAGTGAATTACTGACCCGGATGAAGCTGATCGGTATTCCTCCTGCCATTGAGAATATGATTGGTCCTGCATTGCGTGCCATTGAAGGTCATGAGCTGGAAACACGGACAGACTGGCGTGTGACACCCAATGGTGAGCCTGGTGGACAAGATGTTGCAGATGCACTGAACTATAAATTGAATCAGGCTGAGCGATTATCCAAGGCAGATAAGGCATGTAGTGATGCATTCCGGCCGATGATCGGCTGTGGTATCGGCTGGGTTGAGGTTAAGCGTGAAGCAGATCCTCTGAAGTATCCCTATCGCTGTGTTGCAGTGAACCGTAATGAAATCCATTGGGATATGAAAGCCCAGGAAGATGACCTAAGTGATGCACGCTGGTTGCGTCGTAATCGCTGGGTACATCCGCAGCGTCTTAAGATTGCATTCCCTCAGCATAAAGAACTGATTGAAACGATTGGCCGACACGGTGCTTTGTGGTGGCAGCATGACAGCATGATTGATGGTGGCAACTCTACCGGTCTGCGTAATGCCTGGGGAGATGCTCAAGCCTGGTCTAAGACCGAGCGTTTCTGGTTCGATCAGACTTCTAAAGAGATTAATGTCTCAGAAGTATGGTATCGCCGTTGGGTAGAGCTGACCATGTTGCGTTTTGATGATGGCCGGATCGTTGAGTTTGACGAAAGCAATCCAGCACATATTTATGCTGCAGCAAATGGTTATGCGATTCCTGAGCGTGCACCAGTGGCTAAAATGCGTCGTAGCTATTGGATGGGACCACATTGTCTATATGATGGGCCGACACCATATCCGCATGAAAGTTTCCCATATGTCCCGTTCATAGGATTCCGTGAGGACAATACCGGCATTCCATATGGCTTTGTACGAGATATGAAGTACAGCCAGGACCTGATCAATTCAACACAGGCTAAACTGCGTTGGGGTTTAAGTTCGGTACGTGTAACCACAACACGTGGTGCATCTCAGATGACACGTGGCCAGATCATGCAGCAGATTGCACGTCCAGATGCCTACATCGAGCTGAATCAGCAGCACATGGCCAAGACTGGGGCAAAGTTTGAAGTTGAGCGTGACTTTGAATTGAATCAGCACCAATTTAAGTTGCTTGAAGATAGCCGGATCTCGATTGAGCGTACCAGTAGTATTACTTCAGGCTTCCAAGGTCGACAGGGTACCGCAACCAGTGGACGACAAGAGCAGCTGCAGATTGACCAGTCGAATCAGGCATTGCGTAAAATCATGGATCACTTTAAGGAATCTCGAACCCTGGTCGGTGAGTTATTACTTTCTATGATTGTAGAAGACTTAGGCAGCAAGGAAGAAGTAGTGGTGATCGAAGGTGATGCGATTACTGCAGAGCGTCGTGTGCATATCAATAAGCCTGAGACAGATCCAATGGGTTATACCTATCTGTCTAATGATGTACAGCGTACCCGGATCAAAGTCATTCTTGAGGATGTGCCAAGTACCAGTGGATTCCGTGCACAGCAGCTTGCAGCCTTGTCCGAAGTTACCAAGTCGTTGCCACCAAATATTCAGCAGACGATTCTACCGTACCTTATTGCGCTTACAGATACGCCGTTTAAGCGTGACATCATTCAAAGCATTCGTGATGCAGTGGATGCACCGACACCTGAGGAAGTGGAACAACGTATTAAGGATGCAGTGGCTCAAGCTCTGAAAGAATCTGGCAATGAGATCAAGCTGCAAGAATTGCGCTTGAAAGAGCGTAAGACAGAAAGTGATATCAAGTTGGTGGATGCTAAAGCTGTACAGACAGGCGTTCAGTCACAATACAGTGCAGTTCAAGGTGCGGTACAGGTCGCTACGATTCCACAGGTGGCACCAATTGCCGACCATATCATGCAGGGTGCAGGTTATCAGCGACCTAATCCAATGGGCGATGATCCGAACTTGCCTATACCTGGTGAAGTAGCAGCACGTGATATACGTTCACCATATCTGGAAGGGGAAGGTGCTCAGATCGGCAGTGAAGGTATTGCCGAGATGCAGGTGCAGCAGAATACCAGTCCGATGAATCCTCCGGTACCACAACAGCCTTCTACTGGGCTGCAAGGAATTGAGACGGCGCGGACCAGTGATAATCTTGGTTAAATATTAAGCTGTAAGACGTAGAGCCTTATGAAGAATAGAGAGATGAGAATTCTCTCTTTTTTTATTATTTAAGGTGTTGATAATGAATGATGTGCAATTTGAACCGATGCATAGTTATATTGGAACAAAAAAAGTTTATGCAACTCCCATGACGCGCGGGGACTATAACCATTATCGTGGCTGGCAAATTCCTGAAAATGAAGATCCAAGCGAACAAGGTTATCTAGTTGAATACCAGGACGGTGGAAAACCTTGCGATAGCCGTCATACGGGTTATATTTCTTGGTCTCCAGCTTGTGTATTCAAGGATGCTTATCGTCAAAATGGATCTTTATCTTTTGGTGATGCACTTAAAGAATTAAAAGAAGGTGAGCGTATTGCTCGAACCGCATGGAATGATCTGCAATGGCTAACTGTTTCCAATATAGGTACAGCAGAGGTAAAGGCTGACAACTTCTGGTCACCACATAATGCAGCATTTGCACGTGATAATGGCGGAACTGCAACTGTCATGCCGTGTATCACGATTAAGAATGTGCAAGATCAAATTCAAATGGGATGGGTGCCAAGTCAAGGTGATTTATTCGCAAACGACTGGGTTGTTTTGGATTGATGATTAAATAATCAACAAGACGTAACCCAGTACCAAACAATAGCCTCATTACCAGATGAGGCTATTTTTATGGACATTGAACAGGCTCGAACGTTTCTAAACAAAACAGGCCATGCAGGTGTGATCCGTATTTTAAATGCTGCACCTAAGGATCCTCAGTGTTTGTATTACGTGGATGAACATTCAGAGCATACGAATACACAGGGATTCTATGCAGATAAGTTTGTTGTTGGTGTGCATAACAAACATACGCATTACAAGTTGAGTGACTTGAAAAAATTGGTTCTATGGGAAAAGTAATATTCAACTATTCGCCTGATTTTTATACAGCATGACGTAAACCATAACAGCATCATCATCTACATAGTCTTTGAGATGATGATGCATATGAAAAAAATAATTCTTCTGATCCTTCTCAGCTTGCTGATCTTTTCATTAATTCTCTATCACACGGAACGCCTCGGTCTTGCTGCGGTCGTCATTTCATTGACGATCTGCGCACTGATTATCATGGCTGCGTCGTACCTGATGGAGCATGCATATATCAAAGACATTAACTCTAAAGATCACCACAAATAATCCACTAGGAGACATTCATGTCACACACAGATGAACAGATGGAACAAGAGATTCAAGACAAAGGTTTGGAAGCTCCACGCGTCACACTTGATCAGATCAAGGAGATGATGAAGCGTGTGCAATACGTCTTTGAGCAGCCAGAAGGTACGACATCTACATTCGCTCATGCATTTCTAAATGGTGATTTCTATTTAGCAACTGGCCATACCGCTTGTATATCCAAAGAAAACTTTGATCCATCGCTTGGTATTAAGTATGCACAAGAAGAAGCAGCTCAGAAGGCTCAAGATAAATTATGGGAACTTGAAGGTTATAACCTGTACCGTAATCCGATGATGGAATGTAGTACACATGAAAATATTGGTGCTGGTATTAATAAGCTCCTTGAAACACGTATTCCAATTTTGGATCAAATTTATGATCTGTGTCTAGCTATTGAAAAATGTGGTGCATCACCAGAACTAACGGATGCAGTTACTAAGGCTGGTGCTTTACGTGAGCCAATAAGTGAATTGGTGAATCAAGCTCTTGCGCTTGGTATAGGTGAAGGCATTGCGAGCGTAAGTTTTAGTAATAGTCCTAAAGCTGAACTAGGTGAAGTTCTGCCAGAAGATCCTAAAGAGCCGTCAGAGTCAGAGGAAGGATCGAAGCTTTGCTCAGGATCAGCGGTTGGTTATAGCTCAACTTTCACCGATCCAAATCTTATTGCACAATTGCAGGAATGTCTCGGTAATCGCCATATTAAGTCTTATGGCTTGCATGAATTGGTTGTAGTGCGATTAGCAAAAGAACTCGGTGGATCCGCTGATGATATCAAAGTCAATTCAAGCGCTCAGAAATGTGCAAACAATTGTGATACAGCATCTTCAGATGCTTTAGCAGAAGCGTCGAATCGTGGTTTAGGCGATCTACTACCCGAGTTCCCTTGGGAAAGTATTCCAACACAGCAGGTTCTTAAGTATGTAGGCCCTGTGGCATTTGCATATGTCTGGGCAGTTACCAATGAGCAGCAGGATTATTGGACTTGCACGATTTCTGTGAATCATGCGCCAGAACCTACGCCATCAATTACACAGAGCGGTATTACTGAAGAGGTGGCATTTGCAGCGGCAATCCGCACACTTAAAGAAATAGCCTATAAAAATGAATGGGTGCTGGGTTGAGTAAGTATTCAGAACTCACAAAGCTGATCGATGAGGCATTGTCCATCGGTCAGCAGGCCGCAGATAAGACTGATGATGGTGGTACTGCGAACTTAGACAAGTTGGTTATCAGTGGTTTGAAAGGGGTAAGAGAATCAACTTTGAAGAATGCTGGAATCAATTGTTATAAGCACTGGTCATATGCTGGTGACTTTGTAATAAGTCGCTCATATGGCCAAGGCAATAAAAACACAGCTGGCATTGAAGCAGCTAAAGATTATCTAAAGTCCAAAGGTGTGGACTGCTATGTCCACTCTCAAATGGATTGAGGGGATTTATATGAAATTCTTACAAGCAACTTTAATTCTATTGTTTGCAGCTGCATTCACGGCGTGTTCATCACCGAATGATACAACCAAGGCATTGAAGGCCCAAGGCTTTACGGATATTGAAACTTATGGCCGTGCATTCTTTGCGTGCTCTGAGGATGACACATTTGCTACTAAGTTTACTGCGACGAATCCAAAGGGTGAGCGTGTGGCTGGTACTGTGTGCAGTGGCTGGTTGAAAGGAGCAACAATCCGTTATGACTAAGATTAATACTGGTGTAATTAGCACACCATTCAAACTTTCTGCATTGACCATGGCTATAGTTGTGGCCATTGCAACTCAGCCAAAGCAGGAAGATGAACCGCATTGGTTGGATGCGGAAGAAGGACCACTGGCACAGCGCTTCGATAACTTCCTGAATAGCTGGACTGATGATACTGAGTTCACGATTGAACATGAGTCATACGATGCACTTGCAATTGATCTGTACCGCATGACAGCCGATAGTATTCCGTTCTCATTCCGTCGTATCGATGACCGTTATAGTCTGCTATTCGTCAATGAATCAGAAACGATCCAGCAGGAAACCTTCGAGTTTTTTGTCGAGCAATTAAAATATTTACCACTTTGATCTGTTTGTATTTTTTTTATACACGTCGTCGTAAACCGGCGACTTACTATAAATATATCGGGTGGTGGTGAGCATCGTTCGGTGAACAAGCCAAGGTTTGTTTAATCTCCATTGACGGTTCGGAAAGACGAACACATTGATTGAAGATCAGCGGTAGCGACCCACAAATACTGTAAATCGAAACGAGTCGCCAATCAAAGAGCGTGAGCACAGCGGTGCGTTCAGGTGTTGAACTAAAAGCACGGACAGCCTGGAAAGACAGGCGAACCCATCTGATGAGCTTGTGAGACTCAAGCGAAACCGAAAGGTCATGGGACAGCGCACCATTGCAGGACATGGCATAAAAACCCCATGCAAGCGATGAGGACTGCCGAAGGGATGTGCGACGTACTTCGGATGGCATAGCACATTATTGGCCGAAAAGTTTTTCAGTTTGAAATGAGCCATAACTGCCGCTATGGGCAAAAGTACCTAACTGATGACAACTCGGAAAGACGAGTACCTATATTAAAGAGTGCGGACATGAAAAACAGTGGTCTACATAATGAAAGGCATTCCAAGCCTGTGAGTAATAGATCAGGATGCTCTTTTTAATATAGGTTCTGAGAATACAGCTGAATGTCCAACATCGAAAGATGCGTTACAGCTTGCCTAGGGTTACATGAGAGGACAGCCCGAAGCCCCTACATGCAGAAGGGTTATTGCGTATAGACAAAATACAGAGTGCATGAGTGTGGTCTGACAGCTCGGAAAGACGGCATTTACCCTTGGCCACAGGCGGTGTGTGTGCTTTTGCTTCTTCCCTCAAGTTGCAATGCACAGTAGGTTCGAATCCTACGCTCAGGGCCATATATTTTGGAGTGCCATTAGAACGGTGGCGTTTGCACAGTCCAGACAGGCTTCGGCAGGAATGGATAATCCACATTGTGGAGATGGGAAGCGCGATCCTGGCGCATTTATAAAAGTACCGTGCAATCAACAGTTCTGCAATTGAGTATCGGGAGACGCTTAATTGAAGAAATAACCGTTTAGGCGGGTTGTTACTGTACCTTGAAGCAGATCACCCTTATCTGTGCCGGTCAAAGGGATTCTAATTACGCTGTGGGTTCTTACCCTTTTTTGCCCACCTTTCCCCAAGGGTGGGCTTTTTTTTAGAATGTGTTTAAGCCACTTAATTAGTGGCTTTTTTATTGCCTAACTATAGCCCCTGTGTAGGGTTCGACCATCTATTGCCATATCCCAAATACTCAAGCCTACGTTGAGCAATCGACAGCAAGCGACTCTTAAAAGTCAGCACTTCACCTATATGCGGCTACAGCGATAAGTGGCAGGAAAGGCATGAGTAATACAGAGCATTTAACGACAGACATTAACGCGGATGCTGATCAACAGAATCTGGGCGCAAGCTTATTAGAAGCTGCGCTATTTGGCGAGACTGCAGAACCAGCTGCAGAAACAGGTAGTGTGCCAGCCACTACACCAGAAGACGTAAAAGCAGATGCAGGGACAACTTCACCTGATCCGGTACCGTCAGAACCTGTGGTAACACCGCCGGCCACTGAACCAACGCCACCAGTTGAAGAAAATGCGGAAAATTCTGTGGTCTTGGCAAAGGATGGTAAACACACCATTCCTTATGAACGACTGCAAGAAACCCGTGAACAAGTACAGCAGTATAAGCAGCAAGTGGAACAACTCACTGCACAGCTAGCAGCACAGCAGACACCTGGTAACACTCAGGTCGCACAGCAGAATGCAGCTGTAGCAGAGGCGGTCATTGAGGCAAGCGGAAACAATGCTGATGTGATGGCCATGTTTGGTGACTTCTCGGAAGAAGCGATTGCCAAAGGAGTTGAAGCACTGGTGAGCCAGCGTGTATCTGCACAAGTGCAGAGCATGATGGATGCAGCCCTTGCACCGTTTAAGCAGCAACAACAGCTGAGTGCGGAGCAACAACACTTTGCTTATATCGGATCATCACATCCTGACTATGAATCGATTCCAGAATCGCAAGAGTTTCAGGCATGGAAAGATGCGCAACCCAGCTTTATACGCAGTGCCTATGAAGATGTATTGAATAAAGGCAGTGCAGAGCAGGTGGTTGAACTCTTAAGTTTGTACAAGTCCCAAAATAATGTCAGTCCAAAGGTTGATACACCAGCGCCAACACAGGCCATGGTGGAGAAAGCCAAGCAAGCTGTACAGAACGCTCCATCCAAAGTACCGCACAGCGTGACGGATCTACCTGCAGGTTCACCTGCAGCATTATCCGCTGATGAACGTTTGTCGAATTTAAGTGGGCCTGAACTTCTCGCAGAAATGGAGAACTGGTCGCCTGATCAAGTCGAAGCGTACATGAGCCGTCGTGCATAAATTTGTTAGTGGAGAATACCATGACTGATAAAACCCATGCCGCATACGGCGATAAAACCAATATGATGCAACAGTCCGTTGGACTTTTTGCAAAAAGCCTACGTCGTAAAAGCACGCTGAACAACCTGGTTGGCCCAATGCCAAAAGGTGAAGGTAGTGCAGAAGCGACCATTAAAAAACAAACTTCCAAACACATGCCGATTGTACGTGTTCAGGACTTAGGCAAAGGCCTGGGTGATGAAGTTACCTACAACCTGATCCAGCCAGTAAATGCTTATCCGATCATGGGTAGCGAATATGCTGAAGGTCGCGGTGTCGGCATGTCGATCGTTGAAGATCGTCTGCGTGTAGACCAGGCACGTTTCCCTGTAGATCTGGGTAATGTGATGACTCAGATCCGTTCACCAGTAGATTTCCGCCGTATGGGTCGTCCAATTGCACAGGACTTGATGGATCGCTATAGCGATATGTCTCTTTTAGTTCATCTGTGTGGTGCACGTGGTTTCGTTAAAAATGTGGAATGGCCAATTCCAACCGAGGAAGATCCGAAGTTTGCCAAAATTATGGTGAACAAGGTTCTGGCACCTACCAAAAACCGTCACTTCATGGTTGATGGCCAAGGCGTTAAATCATTTACCACCAATGCTGGTGAAGCATCTTTGGCAACTACAGACCTGTTCACCCTGGATACTGTGGATTCAATGAAGCAGGTACTGGATGACATGATCTTGCCGCCACCTTGCATAAAGGTTGAAGGTGATGATGGGTCGGAAGATTCGCCATTACGTGTATGGCTGGTATCTCCAGCACAGTATAACTGGTTCGCAAAACAGCCAAACTTTCGTCAGTTCGTAGCTGATGCAGTAGCACGTGCATCGAATGCCAAGTTGCATCCGTTGTTCCGTGGTGATGTGGGTATTTGGAATGGTTTCCTGATCCGCAAAATGTCACATGCCATCCGCTTCTTTGCAGGCAATGCAATCAAGTATGCAACGAGCTATACCTCTGAAGCAGAAGCGTCAGCGCTTGTACCTGCAAGCTTTGGTAAAACGCATGCGGTGGACCGTTCCATCATCTTGGGTGGTCAGGCGCTTGCAGAAGCATTTGCTGCACATAAAACCTCGGGTGTGCCTTACTTCTGGTCTGAAAAGGGTGATCTGGATCATGGCGATAAGGCTGAGCTTTTGATCGGAACAATTCGTGGCGTGAAGAAAATCCGCTTTGATGTTGATGTGGATGGCGATGGTAGCAACATGCAATACACCGATCATGGTGTGATTGCAGTCGATACCGTAGTGAAAATCCAAGGCTAAGGCTGAAACAGGGCTGAGTGATTGGCCCTCCGTCAAATTTTAGGAGTATTTAACTCATGGCTACAATTAAACGTAAAAGCGGATTTGCGAATCGCTTCGGTGGTGCAGTGCCATACGGCAATGTGACAGCCTTTGTCTTCTCATTGGCTACCAATGCGGCAGGCGCAGTACTGGATTCCAATTCCGATGTGGCAGTGGCTTCAGGTGATGTAATCGAGTTGGGTTTATTGCCAGTGGGCTTCAGACTGGATGATGCGCAGGTGCTAATCAATACAGCAATGACAGCATCAGTGACTGGATCACTGGGCTTTAAGTATGCCGATGGTGTGGACTCAACAGAAGTGCCGCAGGATGCAGCGTATTTTATTAGTGGTGGTGCACTGGCGACCGCAGCGCGTTTACGTGCAACCGGTACCAAGTTGGTGACTTTACCAAAGCCAGCGATTTTAACGCTCACCACTGGTGGTGCGGCCAATGCCAAAGCATCAGACATCAAGATTGTGGTGTCTGGTGAATTGACTGGCCCGCGTTAAGTAAAAGTATAAAAACATGAAGTTTATGGGATGGATGATTTTCAGCGAGTCACCATCCCTTTTTTATATTTCACATGAGGAATCATTATGAAAATCGCTTTATTGGCAGCAATTGCACATGGAATGAATCTGGCATATTCCGCATCACTGGGTGATCAGTCTCATTTACCCTGGGAAGAAACCTCAGATGAGCTGAAAAAAAGTATTGAGTATGGTGTAAAACTGCATTTGGAAAACCCTGATACTACGCCAGAACAGTCACATGCATCATGGCTGGCACAGAAAGAAACCGATGGCTGGACCTATGGTGAAGTAAAAGATCTGGAAAAGAAAACCCATCCTTGCATCCTGCCATATGACCAGTTACCTGCAGAACAGAAAACCAAAGACTATCTGTTTAAAGCGGTTGTGACTTTACTTAAAGACCTACCAGATCCAGATGATGTGTCTGCATTGAATGGCGAACTTGTAAAACTACAGTTGCAGGTAGCAGCTCAAAAGACACAATCAATTGGTGCAGCGGCAGCAGCGCAAGTTAAAACAGCGGGCGTGACCATTGTCTATGACGGGCCGAAAGACCAGTTCACAGACAACTTGTACGGCACCAAACTGGTATTTAACTGTGGCCAGCCACGTACGGTACCAAGCAACTTTGCCAAGCAGTTCCTGAGTCATCCTGAATTCAAAGAAGTAGAAGCAGGTGATGCACCTGCAGCAGAAGGTCTGGATGATACTGATGCAATTCTGGCACAGCAAAAGGCCGAACAGGACAAGCTGAAGCAGGAACAGGATCGAATTTTCAATGAGGTTGAATCGATCAAGCAGTTCGGTACCAAAAAGGCTGTGACGGATTACATCGAAGCGAACTACGGTGAAAAGGTAAATCCTAACTCATTCAAGCTCGATGAACTGAAAGACAAAGCGATTGAAAAAGTACGTCAGTTTGGAGCGATCTAAATATGGACTTAAAGGAATTGCGTCGACGCTTTCGTGTTGAAGCCGGTGATTCGGTACAGCCATACTTTACCAGTGATGAAGATGTGGATGCATGGCTAAATGACGCAGTTCATGAGGCCTGTATCCGTGGTCGTCTTTTGCATGAAGCAGAAGATGCCACAATCTGCCGTATTCAAATTACAGCAGGGCAGGCACAGTACCCGCTTGATCCGCGTATCTATGAATTGACACATTTACGCTTTGATCTTGGACATGGCCAATGTGAAAGTGAAGTGAAGTTGGCTTCTGAGGAGATTCTAAGTCATCGCTACCATAGCAACTGGCGTACGAGAATCGGTGATCCAGAGCATGCCATTCAATCTGACACAGGTTTGCGTCTGGTACCACGTCCTGAACAAGACGGCACCTTGATCATTGAAGGCTATCGTTTACCACTTGTTGATATGGTAGAGGATACGGATCAGCCTGAAATTAATCAGGCACATCATGCACACTTAGTGCAATGGGCACTGCACAAAGCATTCAGTATCCCAGACACCGAGTTCATGGATCCGAACCGTGCACAGATCGCAGAGTATAAATTTATTGACTACTTTGGTGATCGGCCTGATAGCAACTTACGTCGTGAGGTTCGAGAGGATTTTGAACATCATGTCACACCTTTCTGGCCATAACCCCCTAAAGCCCGTGTAGGGTTGGTCTAGTCTAACCCTACTTTCACATCATAAAGCCATGTTTTTATTATTTGGATAATTATCATGGCGAATACTCTCTATGACTTCGCACGTCAGCGGTTTTTGGAAGCACAGATTAACTGGATGACCGATACGATTAAAGTTGTTCTGGTCGATACCGGTGCGTACACACCGCAAACAGCGGTTCACCAATATTTATCAGACATTCCAACATCGGCACGTATTGCAGGTCCGGTCACACTCACATCCAAGGCCACAACTGGTGGTGCTGCCGATGCTGCTGACTGTACATTTACGTCTGTAACCGGTGCATCCATTGAAGCCATCATTATTTATGCCGATACTGGTGTAGAAGCAACAAGCCCATTAATTGCATATATCGATACTGCAACAGGCTTACCGATCACGCCAAACGGCGGTGACATTATTGTGACCTGGGATAACGGAACAAATAAAATCTTTAAGGTTTAATTTATTAGGTGGTGTATGGAAAACAACCAAAAGCCACCCACTCAATCCGTGGGTGTAGAAGGATTTAAAGCCGATGTATATGCAAGTGATGAAGTTAAGATCCCCTGGCATGATCTAATTCACATACCCAAATTTCAAATGTTTGCTTTGGAGATGTCGGCAGGTCGTTATGGCGATCATGGAAACGTAATGGAATGGATTGTTGGTTTTGTACAGGATCAGTCACGTTCTAATGGTGAACAAACATTCTTTCATCAATATAGCGAATGGCACGATAAAAAAGGCTATTGGAACAACGAAACGGTATTTGGTGAATTGAAATGAAGCGAACCTTTTTATTTGTGCCTAGCAACGGCTCAACTGCAACAAATTACCTTTCGATATATGACTGGAAAACTAAAGCGAGAATGCAACAGATCGGTCTAACCAATTCTGGAAGTTTCGCTAACACTAACATGGCAGGGGCATTTTCTCCTGATGGTAGTTTATTGGCAGTGATCAACTATGGCTATCCTTATCTACATATATATAGAACTTCGGATTGGAGCAAAATCACACTTGCAGGTGGCTTTCCTGGCGGTATTGGACGGTCTGCTGCTTTTTCTCCAGACGGTTCATACTTAGCCGTAGGGCATGATAGTAGTCCTTATCTCACTGTATATAACACAGCGGATTGGTCTAAGAAAGTTCTGACTGGTGGTAACCCTCCAAACTCAGCATTCGGTTGTGATTTTTCACCAGATGGATCAACATTGGCAGTTTCACATTTAGTTACACCCTTTCTTACATTTTACAATACTACCGACTGGTCAAAAAAAACTGCTATATCGCCTGCTCTTGCTGATACATCGCAGAGTTGTGCATATTCTCCTGATGGCACCAAACTGGCAGTAATTATAAACAGTGCACCTTGTTTATATATTTTCAATCTCAGTGATATGAGCCGAATGTCACCTGTCGGTGCTAAAGGTTTCGGTACAGCTTATTGTGTGCGTTTCTCCCCGGACGGGTCATTGGTTGCTGTTGCACATAGTAGTTACCCATATCTTTCGGTTTTTGAAACTGTCAACTGGACTAAAATTACAATCCCGAGTCACCCTGGCCATGCTGCAAGTGCGTGTGGTTTTTCACCGGATGGTAAATCGCTAGTAGTGGGTATCTATCAAAATGAACTTCTCATGTCATATGATACAGTGACTTGGGCGAAAACAGTGTTTACTGATCGTCCTGCAGGGTATCCCGGTGCAATTGTCTTTTCTCCACCCATCGGTGGCACAATTTCCAATGAGGATACCACCCCTATCACAGATGCTTTAAATGTGCCGGTACAGCGTAAGGTTTTTGCACTTAATCGTGTAACTTTGGCTATTCAAGGGCAAGCCGTGTCCGGCGTAGATGGGCGTTATGAGCTTCCGCTGTTGGCAGCAGCAGAACCCCTTACTGTGCTATTTCAGGCTGATAGCGATATGGAAAACAGTGTGGTTGTAGATTGGGTGCAACCTGAGTAACGATGAATGGCTGATATTTATTTTGCACCACACAGTGAAGGTGTTACAGGTGAATTGCCTTCCTCTGTATCGAAACCTTCTACCCAGATTACTGCGATCTTTAACAGTGATGTTCGTTGGAAGAAGATAAAAGTATCTCAGCCATCCTCGTCTGAATCATTTGGTCAAAATGGCGAGATTTACAATTCAGCACAAATCGTTCAAGCCAAGGGTTTCTTTTTAGATGGTATGGGTGCTAAGGCACCTGCAAGCACTTCTGTAACTGCAAAATTTGAGGACTATCAGCGTTTAAACAGTGTTCGTATTACAGCGAGTGCTGTTTACCTAAGCACACCTACAATTAAGCACGACAAGCCTAAAGAAAAATATGCACTGGTCGAAGGTTTCGACGGATGTACTTTAGGTATTTCAGCGATTCGCCATCTAAACTTCTTGGTTAAGCCGCAAGGTTTTTTATCTGAAAAGATTAAACCTGAAATACCTACAAGTAACGCTATCACAGCAAGGTTTTTTGATTACGAATCGCTACCTGCAACACGCATCACCGGACGTACCACCTATCCGAATGCTGCGACAGTAGACCGCTATTTCGCACCGGCCACACAGCATACTTCACCGTTTGGCGAGCGTATGACTGAGTTTGGTCAAACGGTGCTCAAGTACGACCAGTTCTTAAAGCCGGGTGGACTTAACCAGTCTACTATTGGTGAAGCAACACTTTACAACACAACTCAAGATGCCAGGGTATCAGGCTTTAATGCACAAGGTTTTGGTACAGCGGCAATTGTCAACAAGTCACGACAATTATTCCCAACCGCATTCATTTCTCAGCAATTTGGTTCAGCTAAGATTTATAACCTGCGCCAGTATGTTAAATACAATGGTCTGGATAGTGCAAAATTTGGTACGCCATTCCTGATTGGTGGGGTGAAATACGTCAATGTAATCGGCCTGAATGCCAGTGCCTTTACTGCACCAAAGGTCGTCAATACCACAGCGAACCAGTTTGTTCAGGCCATCGGTTTATCCGCACAGTCAATACCGCGGCCGAACGTATCTCCACGTTTTCTGGCACCTAAAGGAATACTAGGTTTTGCATCAGGCAATCCAATTGTTCAGCGCAATCCATCACCTAAAGGTTTTACTAACGACCTCTACGGTACAGCATGGATTTCGCATAGCCCTCGATTTATCACACCAGGTGAAGTGGAAGGCTTTGTATCTGGCTACCCTAAAGCCTACGATCCAACACAAAAGGTATTGTTTGCCGGACAGATCAGCGGTGGTATCTTTGGTGATATTGCAATACGCAATACACGTCGACTTATTTCTCCTGTCGGTGTGGACCAATCCAGTTTAAGCGACTGGGCCAGTCTGTATTCCAACCTGATCAATATCCAGTTATCCGGTTTTGATTCACTGGCGACTGGATCAGTAGCAATCCGTAATAAAACACCATCCCTTATTCCTGGTGGTTTGGATACAGCGGCTTTCGGTTCACACTTAATCGCTGAAAGAGTAAGACGTTTAAATGTTCGCGGCTTTGGCTACCAGGAACAGGAACGCTTTGGTCGTCATCAGTTCAGCAAGTCACCAGAATTAAACCCTAAAGCATTTGATTCGATGCTGATCGGTGCTGCGGTTATCAGTAACAAGCGTAGATACATTTTTACTGTTGGTCGGGATAATCTGGCCTTTGGTGATGCACGTACCTGGTTCCGCTACAGAAACTTAAAACCAAATGGTGCGGACCAGGCTAGATATGGTGCTGCAACAATTACTCACGGCAATCGGTCATTGCTACACAAGGGATTGGATTATGCTGCGCTAGGTTCTCCGCAAATCTGGTTCCGTGTGCGTTACCTGGTAACGGCAAGCATCTATCGTGAGTTTGAAAGTAATCATCAGATTGGTGGCACACGGTACCTTGTTCCTACAGGTTTTATCGCCACCCAATTTGGTAGCCGTATCATTCCAGAAAGACAGTCCTTGTATCCTTTGGGATTATCAAGCAATGCTTTCGGATTAGCCCAGGTCGAGTTATTTAAACGATGGATCCGGCCTTTAGGCTTTCATAGTTTTGGCAATCAGGCATCCGACCGCTACGGTACCGCAAAAGTCTGGAACAGCCGCCAATATGTGTATCAGATCTTTGATCCGAATGACGGCCTGAATCCTGGTGGCTTTGGCTACTGGACCACGATTAACAACCGTAACCGTGTGATCGGGGTTCAATCCTTTGATGCGCAGCGATTTGGTTACGCTCATCCTGAAAACAAAGCACGTCCTATACTTCCTCTTGGTCAAGATCAATCGCTGTTTGGCCTAAACATGATTGCAGACCGTATTCGACAGGTACGACCAGAATCAATAGAAGCACCGTATATTTCCACATGGGCTAACCTGAGAAACAAGGCAGCAGTAATCAAGGCAGCTACAGCACAGCATGATGCCTGGGGTAATGCAACGGTAGTGAATACTCGACGCGAATATCGTTGGGTCGGTGCATTTGATTCCTTCCAGTCAGGTACATCAATGGTGGCGTTTAAGGTGAGAAACCTGAGTATTGAAAGCCGCTACTCGATCAATCCACCTTCGATTCCATTACCAAAATTTGATTTGCATACGCGCTATCTTGAGCCAATTGGCTTTGATTTAATGCGTTTTGGTGGGCCATCACTGTTCATCAAGTGGAATATCATTACGCCACGATGGACCTTGCGCCATTACTTCGGTGATCCTGCTGTGCGCAACGTCACACCGGAATTACGTCAACGTGGCAATGTCACTGAGGAATTTGGCTTCCCATCTTTACGCCGTGATCGAGAAAGTTATTTCATTGATGGCTTTAAGTCTGATCTGTTTGGCCGGCATTCTATAGGCTACCGTGACCGATTAATTACCGTATCCGGCATTGATACTATGCGTATCGGCTTAACCAAAGCCACCAAGACCGGTGCACCGCCTTATAGTTTGCAAACAATTACCCTAGATTGGGTGTCCAAGAACGATAATGATGTTCGTCCTGATACCTACACGGCAGATGGTATTGCACCACCTGAGCGACAGGTGCCAGTACCATTGTTTAAAGGTAACGTCATCTTTCCAGTAGGGTTTTCCGCTTCGCGCTATGGTGAGCATCATGCGCAATCTAATGGCATCATTCTGGATTCAGGTATTTTTGATCTGTACTTTGGTAATTCGTCGGTCGTTTTACGCAACAGAACGATCAAGATACCAAGCCTTGGAGATCAAAGCTCGGTGAAAGGAATGCCAAGACTATCACCACATACGATTTATGCGGTCATGGAGGCACCTGGGCAGGCGATAGACAACCATCCGGTACGTGGTGAAAGACACTATGTTAAGAGTTTTGAAGTATTTGGTTCACCCATCATTACCAATAAACACCGTTTTGCGCGTCCGAATGGATTTAATGGTCTAACCACAGGCCAACCTAACATCGATTTGCGATTGCGTTATATCAACGTATCGTCAATTAATGCCTTTCGTATGGGGTGGCATCAGCTGCTTGATGGCTCACCGCAGACTATTGAGCAGTTCAATAAAAATTCGATGACCAGTTTTGGTGGTGCCAGAGTAGAAGCGATTTATCGCGGTCCTCAATACGTGACTGTAAAAGGGTTTGAGGGAAGTGTGTTTACTGCAAGCCAAATCGACTTCTTCCACCGCTACATTTATCCAGTCGGTGAAGATGTATCACGATTAGGGACCAAGCTGAATGGCGACCAGGCATATAAACCGAAGGGGCTTTGGGTAGGCGAACCAATGCCGACTATCCCGGCAGGTTATGACGCTTCGGTATTCGGAAAAACAGTGATCGGTTTACGTGTACGTGATGTAAGTGCGCAAGGTTTTGATAGTTTTAATGGGGATATGGATATAAGTGCTTTTGGTGGTCGCCTGAAAGTTGTGTTGGTTAAGAAGGCTGAAGTGATTGAACCAAAAACAATTGAAATACAGTCATTCAATCAAGCAGTTTATGGTGTTCCAGATATTCGCTTGAAAACACATTACATTCGACCTGATGGAAACTCAGATCAATATAGAAAAGGTGTTCCAAAATGAAAAGATTAACTCCATTGCGTGGTCTTGATAATGTTTCAGATGATGAAAGCATGTCGAGTTTCGGTCGTGAACCTTTCGTAAAGCTACGTGATGCTGTGAACGTCAATATCAGTTCAAGCGGCCGGGTGGAGTTGCGTGATACTGGTGTAATTGCTACAGAGATACCATATAAAAATTTATGGAATAGTCCGTTACATGGCGACACTTTTGCCACATTGAATGGAGAGCTGGTTAAAGTCAATCCGGCGGACTGGTCACATGAAAGCCTTGGTATCAAACTAGAAGGAAGTGTGAATTACCTGGTGGTGAATAATTTTATTATTATTTCAAATGCGCTTGCTTTGTATAAATATGATGGCGCAAGTGTGGTTAAGCTGACGATTGAAACTCCACCAGAACCGGTAGCACGTTTAACAAATGGATCACTCTTGGATGGAACATACACCGTTGCAATTTCCTGGTCCAAGGATGGACGTGAATCTGGACTATCAACAAGTCTAAGTTTAAATGTTGAAGGCGGTATTGAGTTGATCTTGCCGTATAACTATAGCGAAGATGCTGACCAGATCGTGATTTATATGACTGGGCGTAACGGATCTGAGCTGTTGAAGGTGGGTGCTGTTGCTGTCAATACAGCTACTTTCACAATCAGCAGTGATAAAGACCTGACACGTGCTGCACAGTTTCAACACCTTTCACCGATGCGCACCGGTAAATTTTTAAAGTTATGGCGTGGACGCTTGCTGACCGCAGATAAAAACATGCTGTATTTTTCCCAGGCATTAAACTTTCATTTATGTGATGAGCGTTATGATTATATTGCCTTACCGCAACGTGTGACCTTTGTGGAGCCGGTAGAATCTGGTATTTGGGTTGGTCAATCTAACAGTGTGGTTTTTTTAAGTGGGTCGGATGTTAGAGATTTACGCCTGGTGCAAACTGGCGCTAAAGCACCGGTGCCTGGTACAGCCTTACGTATCCATAGTGATTTGCTTGGGGAGATATCTGCAGGTTTAGAATCTGTATTGTGGTTGGCTGAAAATGGTTACTGTATTGGTACGCCTACCGGAAACCTGATCGAAGCTCATGCCAAAACATTAAAGGGTATTGTAGCCAAGAATGGACAGTCTGTAAGGTTTGATGACCGAATTGTCACTGTACTACATTGATGACAAGTTCAATAAAATCCGGTCATGACAATGGAAAAAATTAATCAAGACGCACTTTTAGGTGCGTTGGCACGTGGTGAATACACTGAACAGGACAATCAAATTACGTTTAACAAGCTAGGCGGCATCAGCTTTAAAGGCGAATACTTTGATCGTGTCAATGGTGGTGAATGGCAGCGCAATGACAACCTGGTGGTCAATGAGGGTATTGCGCATATCCTGAATGTGGCCTTAGGCGGTAAAGCAAAACCTGCAAAATACTTCCTGGCATTATTTAGCGGTAGTACGGCACCAGCACCGACCTGGACAGCGGCAAATTTTTCTGCTGTAGCGAGTGAGATTGTCAGTGGCACTGAAGGCTATACCAATGCGACACGTCCCGAGTGGGTTCCAGTAGATACGAACGGTAATTCGATTGACAACATGGCGGCAGCTGCGCAACTGACTATTGCAACCTCGGGAACTTTGACTGTCACCGGTGCGGCACTGCTCACTAACTCAACCAAAGGCGGTACGACTGGTACACTTGTTTCTGCAAGTAAGTATG
Source organism: Acinetobacter sp. CIP 101934 (assembly GCF_000369585.1). Taxonomy (NCBI): domain Bacteria; kingdom Pseudomonadati; phylum Pseudomonadota; class Gammaproteobacteria; order Moraxellales; family Moraxellaceae; genus Acinetobacter; species Acinetobacter sp. CIP 101934. The sequence goes on from NZ_KB850094.1 coordinate 1,584,875, forward strand.
CCGTAGCGCGTACCTTCCAGAATGGTGATGTTTACGAGATCGGCTATCGACTAAGCGCAACGGTGTAACCCATGGCAAGCCCCAAACCATACGGGCTTCATGTAATAAGCGGTGTACTCACTGACAATGATATAGAGCGTATCTCGTCCGTGATTCACCGCTTTCTTACTTTTAAGGAAGCCAGTCAACTTGACAACCTGAAACAGACCTATGACTTACCCGACGGTGGATACTTCATCGTGCAGGAAATGGGTGGTGTTTTTCGTGTGCTTGCAGATAAACAAGAACCTGAAAAATTTAAGTTCATTCATGACGGCTTAGTGAAAGAATATATTCCGATGTTCTTTAGTGGGATGATTGAAAAAGCAGCTGTACGTCGTGGTGAAAAAGTTGCTATCCAGATCACTGAGCAATGTAAAAACCGGCTTGAACGTCAGCTTGAGCGTAAACTTACCAAAACACTTGAACTAGAACGCTTTACTATTCTGGCCAATAATAAGTTTCCTGAATTTGCATCTCTTGGTGAAGTAACAAAGTACACGCAATACTCTGGACAAAACCCAGGATGGTACCGTGGAAATATGGCCAAGTTGATTCAGTTTGTGGGTGGTTATGGCCGACAGGACTTTGATCAATTGCCTGACAGTGATATCGAACGCATAAGTTTTACATTGCCTGAAAAGCTACGCTTCGAGCTATGGGAAAAATATAAAGATACACGATTGCCGGGATATTCAGGTTTGCCACCTGTAGATGGAACATTCCAATACGATTATAAATGGGCGAAAAGCCATAACGTCGCTTTTGATCACGAAGGTAAACCATGGCTAATACAGGTAGATCGTAAAGTATGGGTAATGCCTTTACCTATTATCCCATTAACAGCTGATCCGGTATTTCACGAATATATTTACAACCAGGTGTCAGATAATGAGCTGATTGCGGTTCTTGAAACATTTAAGGCGTTTCCTTCTGGAGAAAGTTTTCCTGAAGATCCAGTTGAATTTCAGCAATGGGTACGTGCCGGTGTAATTATCGAGATATGCGATACAGCGGATTTTCATTCTCATATGGCCATGTTTACTGCTTGCGGCTGGTCTTTCAACAGTCGTGGCAATGCGGCTTACAATACTGGATACCGGTACGATGATCGTGGCTTGATTGAGTGCTCGACCTTTCGTCTGTCTTTGAATCTGATTGGAACAGATAAGCACTATGGCGTTGATGCCGTAAAATTAAGTGATGAACTCAATGATTCAGATAAGCAGCTTTTAGGAAATTATCTAACAGGTATCACTGGTGGTTTACGTGGTGATAGTTCAATGGCCAGATCATTACGCTTTAAACTGCGCAACATCACACAAACAGAATTACTAGATAGAGCACGTAGCTATAGCGGCAATGCCAGTGCAGAGGTGAGTTATTGGGATGACTACCAATGCCAACCTATTGCAGCACATACTGGACGTGTGCATAAACTCTATACCGGGAAACTATATCACCCGAATAAACGCGCCAATCAACCTGAAATAAAATTTCCAGAATACAGCTTAGGGCTTTGTGTATCCTTTGATTTCACACCGCTTCATCCAGGTGTTTCAGCCAACTGTGACACCATCATGTATGCCTATTACGATGATGATTCATTGAAAGTGGTGAAATACTTTTACCGTGAAGAAACATTTACCAAGCAGGTCGAAACCGATTTTGAAGAATATATGACGGTGGGTTCCTGGTATATGAACGAAACCTTTGGGAAATCCAGGATTGAGGGTAATTTCTATCTGACCGATATTGATGATCGTGATGAGGTTGCACCAACAGAACGCTATACCACTATTAAGGGAATGGACCAGGGCTATGACAGTCAGCCTTATTTCTCATTTCTGCACTATTTCGCTATGCAGGGAACATTATGGCGTAACCGCTATTACACCCATTTAACCAAGACTGAAACCACATCTAATAGGTCATTTGAACTAGCCATACTTGTGCCGATGTTTAATACAAGCTGTGTCGTTCACGCTAGATCCGGTGTTACAGGTCAAAAGGATTTTGGTGAATCTCTTAGTCTGGGTGCAGTCACTGATCCGAACTTCTATAGATTCTGGACTTATGATTTTGTCTTTGCCTGGAACACGCCATTGCATAAGCAAACTGGCATACCTTATCCGAAAGATGGCAACCCGGTCTGGGTGGAAATTCACGAATACAACCCTAGTGAGTATTCAGACTTCGCTGATCAAGGCCCGTGGATTAGCGGTCTGCCTGCAGATTATACCTGGCTGATTCATCCCGACGCGAATACCTGGCAAAGTGACGGTGGTGGTGGTCCACCTACAGTCAATGAATATAGCAACTCCACCAGAAAAGATGCAGAAAGCATAGGCAATCTGAAATGGGTTGTGAATGATCGCATCATCACGCTATCTACAGAAGCGCCAGAATCACGTTACTTCCGGCCATCCCCTGACGAGTTTGGATACGGCATGGAGCGTACAAGTAGTAAGGTTTTTCTAGGTGATACCAGATATGCCAATATCAGTGAAACCAATGAAGCCGGATTTTGGAAGTACACAGGCTATTCATCACTGGTGAACCACAGCCGCGCATACCATTTTATTGGGGTGATCAATGAGTAACTATCGTGATGATACTCAGGAAACAATTGTATTAAGTTCCGATGCTTTTGGAAAAGTAAGATCGGGTGATGTTGAAAGCTTTTCCTTCACTGAAACCATACTCAGCAAGGTTCGACACAATGTAGATGAAATTATCCGGTTAAGTGATGAGGATCTGTCACGTCGTAAAGGTCGATTAGATAGCGCACTCGGCTTTTCTGAACAAGTGTTTCATAGCGTTCGCAAGTTTCAGCTGATTGAAGAAGTCTTAGGCCTAGCTGACCACAGCTTTGTGAAACAGTCTGAATTAATCACTGAAGATCTGGGCCTGGGAGAAGTGGAGCAGGTGGGTTATAAGGTTATGCACATCGAGCCATTTAAAGTGGCCGATGCACATTTCACCTATAAAACTGCATTCCAAAGTATCAGTGACCGTCTGAAGTTGAGCGATAGTCTGCATGCACTATCACGTTCAAGTGATCTTGTTGAAGAAAGTCTTATCCTTTCAGATACCACGCGTGACAAATTAAAAACCCTGATCGTTGAAACCTTGGGGCTTGGCCAAGAGCTTGAACACTATAACCAGGTAGTTAGCCGAGTTTCTGACAGTTTTAAACTGCAAGACAAGGTTGCACGTATTGTTCGTGAAAGGGTGGAAGAATCTTTCCGGCTGGCTGACGAGTTTAAAAAATTATCAGATACGGTTGAGCTGGTGACTGAACGTCTGGTGTTTTCTGACCAGGTATCAGGGCAGCGCACTGTCAAAAGCCTGGCTGAATCAGGGATTCAATTTTCTGAATCAGTTGAAGGTAGAAAACGAGCAACATCCAGGGTGACTGAGCTTGTATTTTTGGATGCTGAACATTACGACAATCAAAACATTATCGGTGCATGGACTGCCACAGCAGATGGCTGGAATATGAGCCGTTACTATGATTACCCTTATGAAGAACTGATTGCGATTGATGGTCGGCTTTATGGGGTTACAGCAAATGGTGTTGAAGAACTCAAACAAGGTGCGCAAAGCATCACGGCACAGATTAAAACTGCAAAACTAGATATCGGTGCCGGCGGACTGGTTCACCCTGAAAACATGATCCTGGAATATAGTCTGGACGGTCAATTGTCTGTCGATGTAGGAACGACTCAAACCGGCTACCTGCAAACATTTAACTATGTACTTAAAAATGAGCCTAGCGATTATTTAACCAATGGCCGGGTGATCTTTGGCCGTGGCTTACGTGGTCGGCATTTTGAGTTTTCAGTCAATATTCAAGGCACGACAGCCTATATCAACGACATGGTTGTGAACATAACCAAAACAAAACGGAGAATTTAACCATGATGATTCCTACACTGAATGTCGTTGACCAGGCGGTTGCTGAAGTTCAGGACAAGATGAAATACTTTGAAGGACGCAGTAATCAGCTACTAGGTGAAATGAGCAACGCCATGACCACACTATCTGGCGTTACTGTAGAGCCGGTTGAAAGTGCTCCGCAATTACCAAGTCCTGAGAATGCGCACTTCCAACCGATTGATACCCCAGATGCACCTGAACTCAATGTGATTGCACCTGCACCGCATATTTTGGATCTGGATATTGAACGGCCTGCCGCACTCACATCCCCCAATATTCCTACACTTGAAATTAATTTGCCTGACGCACCCATCATGCAGAATGATATTGAGATTCCGTCAGAACTCACTAATTTTTCTTTACCTGAAATCGACACCAACATTGAAATTGGTACCTTGCCACAACTCAGCTTAACTGGTCTGGATATTGGCCGTAATACAGTCAATATTGATGTATCAGAACTTTTAAATGGTCTGGATTTATCCGATCTGAATTTGCCGGAAGCACCTGAAAACCCGATTTTAACTTTCCCAACATTGCCAAGCTTGGGTAATTTTGATTTGCCAGTGCGGCCAGATATTGATATTGGCAGTGTTGAGATCCCTGACGCGCCTGAAATTGTATTGCCTGAAATGGAAGCCCTGCAAGCCATTACCTTGCCGACCTATGAGCCAGAAGCACTACCTGTATTTGATGAATTGCCGCCTGAGTTTAGCGTAGAGCTACCCAGCGATATTGATAGCATCATGCAACAAGCACAGAGCATTGCTACAACGGACTATCATAGCCACAACAAGGACAATGCGATTCAACCATTGGTTGCTGAAATCCGCGCCTGGATGGAAGGTGCTGCTTCCGGTAGTGGATTACCTGCCGAAATTGAAACATCACTATTTAATCGTGCACGTGAACGCAACAGCCGTGAAACAGAACGCGCCGTACAGGAAGTGATTGATCAGTGGGCTAGTCGCGGTTATAGCTTGCCACAAGGATCGACACAGAAGCAGATCGATGCCATCCGGGATGATGCACGTTTAAAATCTGCAGATCTCAACCGCGATATTATGGTCCAGTCGTTTGAAAAGCAGCTTGAACATATCCGATTCTTGACCGAGCAAGGTATTGCCCTGGAACGATTAAAACAAGACCTATGGATTGCTTATGTCGGTAACATCATGGATGCAGCCAAGTTCCAGGTCGAAAGTAAACTGAGTTTATTTAATGCACAAATCTCGATTTTTAATGCGCGTACTGATGCGTTTAAATCGATGATCGATGTATATAAAACTAAAATTGAAGGAACCATTGCCAAGATCACGGCGTTTCGGGCTCAGGTGGATGCGCAAGTTGCCATTGGTCAGATTAACCAACAGACCGTCGATATTTTTAAAGCCAAAATTGATGCAGTCATGTCGAATGTTGATGTGTATAAAGCACTCATCCAAGGCGCAACCGCACGTGCTGACCTGGTGAAAAGTCACTTTGACGCTTATAAAACCGAAGTGCAAGCCTACAGTGAGCAGGTCGGTGCCGAACGAATCAAGGTCGAACTGTTTGATTCTCAAATCAAGGCCGAAGGCACCAAAGTCCAAGCCTATGAATCTTTGGCACGTACCTATGCCACCACTATTGAAGGTCTTTCGTCTAAAGCCAATATCAAGATGAAAGAAGGAGATATGAAGCTAGAAGCGGCACGTGTACGAATTGCAGAGTTTCAGGCCAATACCGAAGCCTATCGCGCATCTATGGATGCACAGTCGAAAGTACTGCAGTTTGAAACCGAAGCATACACGGCCAATCTGGAAGCAATGAAGTCGCAGATTCAATTGTCCATTGAGAAGATGAATGCGCAAGGCAATATTGTGGAATCCAATTCACGTACACGCATTGCCCTGGCCGATGCCTTGTCTAAGTATGCAGAAATGAAGATCCGTGTCGGTATCGCCAATTCAGATACCTTGTCACGATTTGCTGATATGCGCTCACGTACTTCTATTGCTGTATCAGAAGCACATTCACGCTATGCAGACTTATCGCTACGGACCACGATTGCCAACAGTGATATTTATAACCGCTACATTGAATCTCGTACACGTGTCGCACTGGCCAATGCAGATACCCAGGCCAAGTATGCCGACTTGAATTTACGCACCAACCTGGCGTATGCAGATACTCAAGCCAAGTTTGCTGATATGAAAATGCGTACCGGTATTGCCAATGCAGAAACCCAGGCACGTTATACCGATATGAATATCCGTACCAACCTGGCTTATGCTGAAATGCAGATCAAAAAATATGAGGTCGATTTAAGCCACTCAGTCAAGAAAGCCGAACTTGCAGCAGAAAGCATGAAAGGTATTGCACAGTTTAATGCTCAGATGGCTGCAGGTGCCATGTCTGCCATGCACGTATCTGCACAAATCAGCGGTAGCGGTTCAACTTCAATTGGCTACAGTGCAACCGAATCTGAATCCAAGACCGAAACCCATAGCTACAGCTATGGTAACTATTAAGACCCTCTAGGGTTCGCCTTAAGTCTTATTTGATCGGTAACATTTTACTCATCAAATAAGATTTAGGGCTTTTTTATGAGCTTCGGTTTAAAAAAAGGGCAGAAAAAGCCCAATCAGGAAGGCGGTAAAATTCAGGGGCCAGGTACAGGTACGTCTGATGACGTACAAAAGACTGTACCGAATGGAACTTACATTATGCCGGCAGATTCAACCGCTCAAATTGGTGAACAAAATTTAGAGCAGCTTGGCCAGGGTAAACCACTAGATGTAAATGTCAGTAATGGTGAGTTTGAAATGACACCAGAGCAAGTGCATGCAGTCGGTGCACAGGCTTTGGATCAAATGAAAGATCAGACCCATACACCCAGTGGCTTACCACAAACCATCATGGATCAGCCAGGTGAAAAACCAAAGCTGTTCTTTCGGGATGGTGGGGTGGTTGAGGATGAATGGAAACGGAATTTAAAAACACAGAGCCAGCCACAAGGTAGTTTAGGGGCAGGACAGCCGCGCAGTGGGTTTAACCAGCCATCGACTGCAACTGCATTGACTGATAACAAGAACATTCAATTCCCGACAGCACAACCTAAAGTGAATGCACCTGCGGTGGCTCCAACTCAAGTAAGTACACAACAAGTGCAGCCAAAAGAACAATCACAATCAGGTGGTTGGGGAATAGGTAAAACTGCAAAAACCTTCCTCGCGCCAGAACATGACAATGGCGCATGGAACCCTGTAGGTGGATTGGTAAACACAGCAACAGGGTTAGGCAAAGGATTACTCGGCGGTGCAGGTGCATTAGCAGCTGGTGCAGGTGAAGGTGCTCGCAGTACAGCAGCTTGGATTGGTGGTGCAAATAATCCAAACCGTGGCAATATGGTTGCACCTAGTGCTGAATTTTCAGGACAAGGTTTTGACCAGGCGCGACAGGGTGTGCGACAGATGTTTGGCTTGTCTGGAGTGAAATCAGACACAGAAAATCAAATACAACCAGCTGCTAAGGTGGCATCAGCTGTAAGCAGTACACCTAAAAATAATGCTGCACAGCAAAAAACAAATACAGCGCCATCGTTTAATGATCAGTTAAATGATGCCATGTACGGCTCATCGGTTGGAGGGCAGACAGCACAACCCGCATCAACTAATACTAATCCTTATGCAATTCAGCAAAAAGGCAATAGTTTTAGTTATGCCAATCCGGGTGCAGCAGCTCAGGCCCGTGCCGCGGGTATTCCAGAATTGCAAAGTAGTGGTTTTGCGGGTGGTATCACTCCTAGCAGAGATCCGCAGGGCGTAAAAAACTTTATGGCCAATACCCGGGAGATGGGGCCAAGTGAACAGCAGATTCAGGCCGCCATTGCACAGCGAATGAATCCACAAGGGCAAGGCTTTGGAGCTATTAGACAGCCTCAAGCACCACAGCGAAGTGAATTTGATGAGGCAGAGCGTAAGGCTTTGTTTAGAGATGCAAGCACGGTGATTAAGGGAGCAAGAGGATTAACAGGTGGGCAACTTAGACTCAGACAGCAGTTAATTGATGGTGAGGCTAATTTAGCAAACCAAAGATATATTACCGATGCGAATAATGCGACCAGCATACAGAATAATGGTATGAATAATGCTGCAAGCATCTTGCAAACAGGTATGCGCGAAGATGGTCAGAACCTACGCCATGGTGCAAGCCTTGCTCAGGACAACTATCAGTTCAATACTGATTTTGGCCTGAAACAACGTCAGCAGAATCTGACTGAGAAGAAAGAAGGTTTTGGCGTTCGTCAGGCTGAGCGGGCTGAAAAACTATATGAGATGTACGACAGAGCAGAAAATGATGAGCAGCGTCAATCTATTCAGGCACGGATTGACCGCTTAACTGGTGCGAAAGAGCAGAATGGCCGTGATCGTTATATGGCAGTTGGTGGGGGGCAGGAATGGGATCAAAATGCTGGTAATATGGTCAACCGTCCGCAACAGATTTTTGATACCCAAACGCAACAGTATGTAGATATGGGCGGACCTAAAACTCAAACAACCCAACCTGTAGAAGGTCATATTTCTATGTTAAAGAAAAATCCGGATCAGGCAGGGTTATTTGATGCTATTTATGGGCAGGGTGCTGCTGCTCGATATTTAAATAGTTAAGAAAAAAAGCCACCCTCGGGTGGCTTTGCTTTCTAAAATTAACGCTTGAATTTAAGCGCCATACGCTCTGAGCTACTTAAATTCCATTGGAAATATTCCGTGAACTCTCTGTACTTTTTTAGCTCATCCTTATCAATAAAATGATAGGCAAATGCTGCACCGTTAGCAAAGTGGTCATGAATCGCACCAGCCATATTTGGATTTAGCTTGCGCAAAGGCTCACCAAATTCCTTCCACCACTCCCGAACCCAAAGCATATGCCATGCAAGGCCTTGAACGTTCTGATGATAGCGTTTATCTACTTCAATCATTGTCGTTTTAGCAGGTGCTGTAATTTTAGATTTCAGTTCCATGGTTTCCAGATAATGCACAGACTCAGGAAAATGTATGGCTAACAGTTCAGCATAGCGTGGGATTTTAAAGTGTCGATTATGACGCGCCCACATCTCGGAATAAACTTTACGTTCGCCAGTGGAGCGACGAGCCACAATTTCATGAAGTAAAGCTTGTTGTTCTGGTGAGATGGATTGGCGACTTTCAATCTGTTGATTTAAAACTTCATGATCTAGAATGTCCAAAACCCATTTGCGGAATTGTTTGGCGATTGCAGTACGGGAAAGCATGGCAACTAAATGGCAACCTCGTAAAGAGAAAATACGATTCCCCATTTCAACAGTACCTGTTCTTCTAACGACCCCCAAATTGACGGTCGTTGTCATAGTTGATGTAAATTCATCAGCATTACGGTCGTAGATTTTTGAAACTGCATCTGAACGAGCATAACCTAATGCATTTGCCAACTCACTTGCACTTAACCAGATTTGCCCATCATGCTGAACAGGTGAAAAATTTACATCGTTAAAACTTAATGCTAAACTAGACATAGTTAATATTCCTTTGTTAACAACACTAAAGCTCCGCATCCGCCAAGATTCAGGGGCTTTTTTGTTGTCTGTTAATTTCATGCTTTCGCACTCTCTTGGTTTAATAAAAGCTCAACCGCCTTATTCATAAGGTAATTCATTGAGCGCTCCTCTTTTTTTGCTTTCTCTTTCAAAAGCTCGTGTGATTCGTTTTTTAAGCGAAATCGCACATCGGTTGAATCTTTTTGTTTATCTTTCATGACTTCCTCCTTTTTATGCCACATTTTGTGGCGTTTGATAACTATAGCCACACTTTGTGGTAATGTAAATATCTATTACGAAATATTTACCACAATTTGTGGCATTGAGGATTTAATGAGTAATCAAACTGATCACACTATAGTTAGATTGCGTGTTCCGCCTGAGTTGAAGAAGAAAATTGAAGAATCAGCAGATAGGAATAATCGTTCACAAAGTGCAGAAATGGTCGCACGTCTTGAGCAAAGTTTTGTTGGTGAAGAAAAACCGCCAACTCAATATGTCGATATTTCAAAAGCATTAAGTTTGATTTTTGAAGAAATTCAGGATTTGAAAAAAAATAAAGAAAAGTAAGTCAGTGCTGACTAAAAAGCCGACTTGATGTCGGCTATTAGTTAGAAAGTTTCGGCATTTTCGAATTGCAACCAAGCTGCAACACAATATTTATCATGATGAGAACAAGAATATTCATTGTATTCCTCTAAAAACGCAACAATACAATAAGAACCTGATGGGATACTTGGCTTCTGGTTATAAGAAATAATTCCTGAAACGTAAGTATTTGCGTAAAGTTGATTAGTAGATTTTACTGTTCCTGAAAAATTTGGATAATATTCACCAATTTGATAACCATTTGAATTTGTACTTCCTGTAAAAGATTCAGGAAAAGCAAATAAACGTGCTCTTATACTTCCTGTATAGGAATCTGATATTGCATAGGGTTGATTGGATGTCACACCCCATTTCAATCTTGTTTCTAGGTTAGATGTGGTATTTGTGATGGCGTATTTCAGAGATCCATAAAAATCTAAACCACTTGTGGAGTGATTAACTTTTTTTGGTTCGCATATTAGTTTTTTTGTTGTTGGCTTGTTTTCCTTATTTTGTTGAGTAGTTATTTTTTCTTGCACTGGTGATTCATTTACTACAGCTGGTTGAGGTGCATAATAATATTGTGGCTGTTCGTGATAGGTTTGTTCAGCTGATTTATTTTTTATCTCTTTATATAGATTATTAGCACATACCCAACCCATTGTGGCTGGTATCCATTGGGTGATTACAAGTATGCCCCAAAAAGTTTCAGAATAAATATTAATTTCAGATTGCTCTTTAATATATCCAAAAATAAACATCGCTTTATATGCAACGTACATTGGAAGAAAAAAAAGAATTGTGAATGTTTTAATTATTCCCCATAAGCTGTCATGGTATATTTTTATTTCGAAATAGTTCGCTATTAATGTTATGAAAAATATACAAAAGAAACAACTCCCCATAACAGTGACTATCCAATGTATTTTTTTTGATAAATCCAACCACATTATTCCACCCCAAAAAAACTAATAATTATATGAATTTACGATAATTTAAATTTATATCAGTGGCAATAGTTCTGTGGGGTTCGACCAACACAAAGATGGAATAGCATTATTTGTGACATGCCGATAGGAGTGTGTCATGCCCGATTCTCTAAATAAAAATCCGTTTTCAGATCCTAATTATGGTAGTGATCTGGTTAATACCAATAAAGAAAAAAATCCATTTTCTGATCCAAATTATGGCAAAGAACAAGATGGGGCTTTAGCTCGTGGTTGGACAAAAGCTAAAAACAGCATGGCGATATCTGCCGATCTCGCTACTGGTGATACAGCATCAGCAGCACAAAGAGTCAAAGAAGCAGATGATTATGTGAAGGCTAATCCGGGCACTAAAGAAGGCAAGGTTCTCATGGATGCATGGGAGCGAGGGGATGGCATTACTGGCGGTATTTCTGAAGTTGCTGGTCAGATAAAAGAAAATATTGATAATTCAAAAGGCTTCATTGGTGGTGCTCGATCTTTAGGAAAAGATTTAAAAGCTATGGGGTCTGGTTTGCTTGAACAAACACCCAATATGATTGCGCCAATGACTGGGATGGCCGCTGGTGCCAAAACTGGCTCAATGGCAGGTGGTGCAATTGGTGCAGCATTTGCTGGTGCAGGTGCAGCTCCTGGTGCTGCAATTGGTAGTGTTGTTGGGGGGATTGCTGGCGGGGCTGCAGGTAATACTGCGATTGAAGGGGGGTATCATTTATTAGATTCAATTCAGAAGGCAGGTATTAACCCACAGGACACAAAATCTGTTCAGGCATTTATTGAAAAAAATGGGGATAAAGTTTTTGATGAAGCGGCTACAAAAGGTTTAATACTAGGTACGATTGATCGGGCAACATGGGGCGCTGGTCGTCTTCTTCTTGATGCACCGGCTAAGGCAGCCACCTCTCGAGCATTAACAAGCATGGGGGTTGATACAGCGGATAATGCTGCGGTTAAAACTGCAATGCAGTCCAGTGACTTTGCACAACGTATCGCTACCGATAAAGTGTATGAGTCATCATTAAAAGGTGCTGAAAATGTAGCTCGAAATACAGCGGCATTTGCAACCGATCCTGCAGGGGAGTTTGCGGGCGAGTATTTTGGCTCTGGTATTGCTTATGGAGACTGGGACACCAAGAACGCTGCCCTTGAAGCAATCAGTTCTCTTGGTCAGTCTGGTGTTATGTATGGTGGGCAGAAAGCCTTTCAATACTTAACAAAACCTAAAAGTATGACTGATGAGCAACTTAAGGTAGCGCAACAAGCTGCACAGCAAGCCCAAGAAAGCCAAGCGATGCGTGATACACAATCACAATTATTTGGTGGAGGTGTGCCAGATCCAGTACTTGATCCAAGTAAACTAAGCCCGTTTTCCGATAGTGCACCACTAGCCAACCCAGTCATTGATATGAGCCGTTTAGAGGCGGCTGATGGGAATCCACGCTATGACAACGGCATTAACTTCCAAGCGCCGAATATTGAAACACCGCTATCACTGGTAGAGCAGCAGCAAACACAGGCAGACAATGGCATTGACTTTGAGCGACCTGAGCAAGGTCCAACTGATTTAGAGCGTCAGATTCAATTTAATAATACGTTTGGTTTAGAAACACCAGATCCTGTGGTGGACTATAACGGTATCAGTCCTTTTGATAATATTCCTCAAAAACCTATTATTGACTCCAAGAAAGTCGATTTAACACCATCCCAGCAAATGGGACTTGATCCAAATTTAGGGCCATTATCTACAGCAGCTGCCACAGCTGTGGATAGTGGTATATCTCAGCAGATGCAAATTGAAATGCAGGCACAAGCTGTAGCTGAAGCATCATCTAACACAACAGGGAAAACCGAAGACAGTAATGCGCCATTGCAACAGGCAGCAAATGCAGCACGTGAACTCACACCTGAACAGATTAACGGCAAGCAAAATACTTATGGGACAGAAGTCACTACAGCAATTGAGCAGCTAAAGCAGAGTCAGAAAGGAGATCAAAATGCACCAATCACCATTGATGAAGGCATTCAGAATGGAACAACACAGCAAGGAAATGCACCGCTTAACAATGGAAGCCAACCAGTTTCTAAACAAAATGACACCAATGCAACGGCGCAAATGGGAGCAGCAACAGGAACAGCGCAGAATGAATTACAACCTGCGCAATCTGATGTAGGTCAGGTCATCACACCCAACCAAAGTCCAAATGAAATCCAAGCTAGTGAAGCAAAATCCAAACTACTTGATACTCAATCCAAAGTAGCCGAACTGGAAGCACAGCTTGTCACTGAAAAAAGCGTACCTAAAAAGGCACAGATTCGTAAGCAACTTGAAGCTTTAAGTGCCGAACGTACAGCAATTTCTGAAAATAGTGAGCCAGCTACGGTACAAGACTTAACTGATACCCAACAGATTGCTGCACAGCAATTGAGTCAGGTAGATAGTGATATTGCCACTGTAAAACAGCAGTTACAGGCAGAAAAAAGCGTTCCAAAGAAGATGCAGATGCGTAAGCAGCTGGACAGCCTTCAGGCGCAGCGTACTGAAATTGAAACCCAGCACAAGAATATTGAGCAGCAAACCAAGATTGAAAATGCTGCACATGAAGCCGCATCCAGCAATCTAAATGACCTTCCTAAACCAACTCAAGCACAGATCGAGGCGGGTAATTATAAGAAAGGGCACATTAAAGTTCATGGTTTAAATATTGCTGTAGAAAATCCGCGTGGTTCTGAGCGACGTGGTACCGATCCTGATGGTAAGGAATGGGCGCATACCATGAGTGACCATTACGGGTACATCAAATCTAGTATTGGTTCCGACAATGAACAAATTGATACCTATATAGGCCGTAACCCTGAGTCAGAACAAGTTTTTATTGTGGATCAGATTGACCAGAAAACTGGTGGATTTGATGAACATAAAGTCATGATGGGATTTAATTCACAGGAAGATGCGATTCAAGCCTATTCATCCAACTTTGATAAAGGCTGGAAAATCGGGCCAGTTCGTGCCATGAGTAAGGATGAGTTTAAGACTTGGTTAAAAAATGGGGATACCAAGAAACCTGCAGGTGAAAGTGCAGCACCTCAGTCCGAAACCACTCTAGATCCACAGAGTGTTCAGCGTGACTATGGTGATAGCCTAGAAAGCGTAATGTCTGATGTGGAGACACTGGGTGATGATTTTACCATTGACCTGCACAGCGTTCCTAAAAAGAGAAATGCACTCAAAAATCCAAACTATCATGCCGTGCAGCATGAAAATGGCCGTGTTGAAATTCTGGGAATGAAGCATCCTGCTACGGGTGAATGGGTCGGGAAAGCACCGGTACAGAACAAAGCTCCGGTGCAAGACAGTCCGGCTCCGGCACAAGCTCCGGTGCAAGAGCAAAATAAGGATATTAAATCCAACTCTCCGGAAAAACCGGATAGTTCAAAACCTGCTGCCACAAAACCAAAAGAAGTCATTCAGGACTTTGGTGAAAAAATTGGTGGTGCACGTAAAGACACTGCAGTAAAAACTGGTAAAAAACCTGTAGCAGAAAAACCTAAAGATGACCGTCCGACCTGGGCCAAACGTTTTGAGATTTCGGAAATTGCAGCATCATCCAATCCAGCTGAAGTCGGCAAGTGGACGATTTCAGATGCCAAAAATAAGGACTGGATGGGCAATAACCGTCGTCTTACCAATCAAATGTTTAACAGCCAGGAAGAAGCTGAGAAGTTTCTACCTGTGGCAGCGGTTGCTATGAAGCATCGTGTCACCACTGACACAAAAGATGGAAAAAAAGGCTACATCATTGTCCGAACCGTATCAGACCGTAAGCATGTGCAGGTTGTGCAGCAGTTGTTTGATACCCGTGATGCAGCAAATGAATACCTGGTACGTCATGCGCAGGAAATTTTAGAGACCAATACCACATTTGGTGAATTGGATCTGCCACGTCCTGAGAATACTCAACGTACCGGTGTGGCCCGCCGTGAAGGAGATGCCAAAGATTCTGATTTCAGTCGAGTCTTTGGATTCCGTGGGGTGGAATTTGGCAACTGGAACAACCAGGCAGAACGTCAGGAATTATTGAATGATGCATTTGATGGTCTGATGGATCTGGCTGAAGTCTTGAATATCCCACCAGAAGCTCTAAGTCTAAATGGAGAACTTGCACTGGCATTTGGTGCACGTGGTCAAGGACTGAGTAGTGCCAAAGCACATTATGAATCTAATCGTGTCGTGATCAATCTCACCAAAATGAACGGTGCCGGATCTCTGGCGCATGAATGGTGGCATGCATTCGATCATTACCTGTCACGCCAGGATGGTTCAGCCAGTTCAGCATGGATCCAGCATGAAGATGGCTCACGTAGCCTGAATGTAAAAGCGAATCCTGCGGATCGTTTTGCAAGTCATGGTTTTAAGGTAGTGAAGTCTGGTGTACGTGAAGATGTACGCAATAACTTTGAAAAGCTCATGGTGACCATGTTTAAAAAGTCACAGGCTTATATTGAAGATACCCAGGCAGCAGACGAGTTTGTTGCACGTTCACGTGATGAAGTTCAGGATAAACTAAATTCTATCCGTGAGAATCTGACCAAGCAGCTCGATCCGCAGTACTACAAACGATTTAATAAACCTGCCTCTGCAGATCAGCTGGCAGAGTTCGATACTGCAGCAGAGCTTATTATCACAGGCCAGTTGCTTGAGACTGAGGCGCGTAAGAACCCCAAAAGCCGTAGTACTTTTGGTGGGTACCGCCACACCAATGATGCGCTGGACAAGATCAATGAGATTTTTAAAGCCGTCCGTGGCCGATCAGGATTTAATGCAGACTTTAAGGGAGTACTGGACTATCTTCGCGGCAGCATGAGCCGCTATATGGGCCGGCTTAAACTACTTGCTGATGCACAGCAAAGCACAACCAAATACAAGTCAGTACCAACTGAATTTGCCATGAATGCCAAAGAACTGGATCAAGGCCGCGGTAGTGACTACTGGACGACTCCACATGAAATGTCGGCACGTGCATTCCAGGGTTATGTAGAAGATAAGATCGCTGCCAAGAATGCCCGTAGTCCTTTTCTGAATTATAGTCCTGAAAATGTGGGTATCCTCACGCCGTATGGGGTAAAACGTCCTTTCCCATCTGGTGAGGAACGTGTTGCAATCAATCAGGCTTTTGATGATCTGATCGGCGGGTTGCAGACGGAGAAGACTGATACCGGTACACGTCTTTATAGTCGTGCTCAAGATAATGTGCAGTCTGGCCAGACACCAGAACAAGTGCGTGAAGCTCTGGTGAAACGCTTCGGTGAAAAGACCGTTTCTAGCCTAGAGCGTCGTGGTTTGCTGGATATAGTCAGTACTGTAGATGAACCAGGTGTGGAAGGTTTTTATCAGAATGGCCGTGTGACTTTAGTTGCCAACAACCTGAACGAAACCAGCATTATCCCGACCTTCCTGCATGAGTTGGGTGGTCATGGTGGATTTCAAAACATCATGAGTGAAGAAAAATATGCCGACCTTATGGATATATTCAACGATATGGTTCAGCGTAAACATCCGCTTGCGCTTGAAGCAAAACGTCTTGCAGAGCGTGAAACTGATACCAAAACACAGCAGCTGGAATACCTACCTTATCTTTTAACCTTGGCTTCCACTCAGCAGGAAATGAATGCCCTGCAAAAAAGTGCAATCAAACGTTTTATTGATAAGGTCGTGAGTGCTGTGAAGGCATGGGCCTTTGATCGACTGGGTATCAATTTAAATCTGAATGAAAACGATATGGTGGCCTTGGCCAACCGCATGATCCAGCAGCAGATTGCCGAACCGACTTCAGTAGAAAATGTACGTGCTCAACTGCAGGGTACAGATCAGTGGATGAAAGCACCGAATGGCCAACCAACCAATCTGACTGAACAACAGTGGTTGCAGGTACGGACACCAGAATTTAAACAATGGTTTGGTGACTGGGAAAATAGCCCTGAGACTGCCTCTAAAGTGGTCGATGAGAATGGTGAGCCTCAGGTGGTTTACCACGGCACATCCTCTCAATTCACTCGCTTTAAACTCGGTGGTGGTTTACTGGGTCGTGGCGTGTATCTCACCGATCGTTATGAAGAAGCGCAAAATTATGCCGGCAGTCGTTCTCAAAACAGTGAAGGGACAGTGATGCCACTGTTTGCCAATATCCCAGAGATGTTTGATAGCAATTCCAAGACCACACGTGAGCAGATTGTTGGTGCTATGCAAGACGGTTTCAATGGAATTCGGCACCAGTTCAACAATATGGATTACCTGGTCGCATTTAACCCGGAACAGGTCAAATCAGCCGTTGGAAATACCGGACTCTTTAGCAGCCAGGATACCGATATTCGATTTAGCCGGCAGGCCAATGCTCAGCAGATTATTCAGAATCTGGTTAGCAATATGAATAAGCAGGGTCGTAATAAACTTAAAACCGAAGCAGGTTATAAGGCTACACATGCTTTGCAGTATGTATTAGGTGCACTGGGCCGTCGTCAGTTGACAGAGCTGTACCAAAAGCTATTGCCGCAGCTGAAACCGTATAACGACATGGTGGCAATGATGGATGCGGATCAGAACGAAGTGGCTGCATTGTCAGATGAACTAGCACGTCGTTGGGCTGACTTAAAAGATGAAAAAGAGTTGGCCAATGTGATGCACGATGCAACCTTGGCCAAGATCGATCCGGCCAAGCCATATCAACCAGGTGACAATATTGCAGAATATACCAAGCTGAAAAAACAGTTTGACGCACTGTCCGGGGATGCGAAAAAGGTTTATCGAGAAGCACGTGATGCCTATAAAAAGCATCACCGTGATGTGCGTCAGGCAATTCAGGATCGTATTCTGCGCTCAAGTATGAGTAATCAGAAAAAGACCGAATTACTGCAGCAGATGGATGCCAATTTCTTTGGTTATACGCAGGGCGTGTACTTCCCATTACAGCGTTTTGGTAAATATGTGGTAGTGGCGAAGAATAATAAAGGCGAAGTGCTGAGTGTTAGTCGTGCTGAAACCTTATCTGAAGCACATAAATTACGTGAAGTTTTATTGACAGAATACCCAGGCAGTAATGTGCTTGAACCAAAACTTGATAAAGAATTTAATGCGGCCCGAGATGGTGTAGGCCGTGGCTTTATGACTACTCTATTTAATGAGTTGGGCAGCCTAGGATTGAATGCACAACGTCAGACAGAGCTAGAAGATATTTTAGGGCAGTTATACCTAAAATCATTGCCGGATCTATCTTATGCAAAACACTCAATTCACCGTAAAGGTACCGCAGGTTTTAGCCAGGATGCTCGTCGTGCCTTTGCCCAGAATATGTTTCATGGTGGCAGTTACTTGGCCAAGCTGCGTTATAAAGATCAACTTGAGGAAATGCTGGATGGAATGCAAAAGCATGCTAATGATGAATTTAATGCTGGTAAAGGTTATGACCAGCGTGTAGCACAACAAGTCATCGGGGAGATGAATAAACGCCATGAGAAGATGATGCAGGCGAACTCACACCCATTATCGACAGCTTTAACCAGTTTAGGCTTCCTGTATTACTTGGGTTTGTCACCGGCATCGGCAGCAGTAAACACCTTGCAAACAGTCTTGGTGGCCTATCCTCAGATGGGTGCCAAGTGGGGATATGATAAGGCAGGGGCAGCATTGGCCAAAGCATCAGATGATTTCCGTAAAGGCGTGTCGATCAAAGGGATCAATCCAAAGAACTGGGAAAATGATATTGCCAAAATTCTGAAAGGCGATGAGCTCAAGGCTTATGAAGAAGCTGTGCGTCGTGGTGTGATCGATGTGACCATGGCACACGACTTGGCGGGTATTGCTCAAGGTGAAGATAGTGGTGTGATGTGGAAACTGCGTCCGATTATGCGGGTCGCAAGTACTCTATTTCATAATGCTGAACGCTTTAACCGTGAAGTGACATTCATTGCTGCGTACCGGCTGGCACGTGATAGTGGCTCAATGCACGATCAGGCTTTTGAGCAGGCAATGGACTCTACCTATAAGGGCCACTTCGATTATTCATCAGGGAACCGTCCACGAATCATGCAGGGCAATATTGCCAAGGTCATTTTACTGTTCAAACAGTTTGGCCAGAATATGATTTACACCTTGGCACGTACAGCTCACCAGTCGCTTAAAGGCGAAACTCCTGAAGCACGTCGTGAGGCACAGCGTGCATTGGCCGGCATTGTTGGAATGCATACTGTATTTGCCGGGGTAATGGGATTGCCGTTGGTTGGGCCGATTCTGGCCATGGCTTCAATGCTGGGAAGTGATGACGATGAACCATGGGATGCAGAAGCTGCTTTGCGTAATGCTCTTGCCGATGCACTGGGTACCAAGACTTCAGAAGTTCTCATGAAAGGTGCTTCACGATTTGGCCCAGCTGACTTGTCTGGCCGTGTTGGTATTAATAATTTGTTGCTACCAGATGTGCAGGATGGTCTGGAAGGCAAAGACTTTAGTGATGCCATGGTGATGAGTGGGTTAGGCCCAGTGGTAGGGATTCTAACCAATACCTTTAAAGGCCTAGCTGAAATAGGGCAAGGACACGGTATGCGAGGGGTGGAAACCATGTCACCGGTATTCTTGCGTTCTCCATTGAGATCTATTCGATATGCGACCGAAGGTGCCCAGGATAAAACCGGAGTCATGATTAAGGATGACGTGGGTATGTTCGGCCTTGCAGCACAGGCTATTGGTTTTAGCCCAAGTGAAGTACGCTTGGCCACCGAAGGACGTAGTGCAATTTATTCGCATACCAAGCGCCTGGATAAGCGTCGTACAGAATTAATGAATGATTATGTTCGTGCGGTTCAGCGTGATGATATGGATGGCCAAAAGGAAATTTGGGCAGAGATTCAGGCCTTCAACCAGAAGAACCCGTCACGCCGGATCAGCAGAGTTCAGGCGATGCAAAGTTTACGTCAGCGTGAAAAACGTGTGAAGCAAGCAGAGCATGGTATTTATCTGCCGAACAAGAAACGTGAGGATGCAGATATAGGGCGTTTTGCGATTGATGAGTAAAAGAAAAGCCCTCCAAGGGGCTTTTCTTTTAACTTTGATAAAGTCTAAATTCTATAAAGTCCAACTACCACCTTGTCCCATCTCATAAACGATGAGAATTAAGGCTACTATCATTAGAACGACAACAACGATTTCTGTTTTAGTTAGCATTTTCGGCGCTCCACTTTTCATCATTCATATGCATGTGATAAGTAAAGCAAACAATTTATAACATAAATATTACAAAAAAATTATTGGATGTTACAAAATTGAAGCCATTAAATAAAAAACCTCCCGGAGGAGGTTTGGTTTTAAGCATCCAAATATTTCTTAAACGCCGACTGCATCTCTTTGATGAATTGATTAGTATCTAGAAAGTAGTTTGGATAAGCTTTTTTAATCGCCTTCAAATCACCCACAGATACCAATACCACATCTACATCTGGATCACCTTTAACTTTCGCCTCAAGTGATGCATAAAAAGTCTTGGCTAGATCTTCTTGATTTTTGGAAAAAGGCATCACATCCACCTTCCAAGCATCTTCGTCTCTATATAGTCTTAAAATATGATACGCATACTTACTATTAGAAGTTGACTCAATGTGCTTAGCGGTAATTGCAATTCCCTTGAGTTTCTTGAAGATCTGTAGCTTTTCTTCAATTTCTTTTGCTTGATGCGCAATCTCATTTGGGGTAAGTTCTGCAAATTCCGGTAGCATCGGGGTTTGTTCTTTTATTGAAAAAAGTGCACTGCTCAACTTAAAAAAATGCTTATGATCTTCAGAGCCAAAACCAGACTTTATAGATGCTTTTTCAATTACCCCAAGAGTCTCAACAGCTGTTGCCCAAGAGTGCTGCAATTTAGTTCTTATTTGCAGCTCAATGCTTAGGCCATCCAACTCTGTATGGTCTCTACTTTTGTAGATAAATATCTGATGCAAGCTGCGATAACCATCTGGCTTTGGCTTTTGAATATAATCATCACAAGGGAGTTTTGGCTCATGGCTAAATCTCTTGTTTATGTGGATCAAGTCATTGTGTAGTCGATAAACATCTTGAATGCTAGGCAAAATCACCCTTAGCCCGCCAATATCTTGCATTCGAGCCAGGTTCATTCCGGGGTATCGCTTCAATTTAGAGACAATTGAGGGTAAGCGTTTGAGCCTCTGCGCTACTGTCGAATCTTTAAATTTTAACTCACCACATCTTCTTCTCAAGGTTTTTTGAAAAGTATCAATTGGGTATGTATGTAAAGAACGCCATGCTGTTAGCACTTTAAAGGCTTCTATCTTTTCAGCCTCACTTGCTTCTGAGCTGATTAAAGTATTGCCCGCTCGTCTTAAGACATTTGTACCCGGTACAATTATTTTTTCTGAGCCACTCATAACCAATACCTAGTATTTGATTTGGCTATGAGATTATCATATTTTTTAATTTGGTGTTTTTAATTTTTAATAAATTTATGTTTTTCATCGTAAATTTAAGGATATTTATTTTGTCTTAAGATATCTAAAACTAGAAAAGAAACCAACTCACGCTGATTTCTTACTCATCTTATGTAATCTTCATTTCGCCATTAACCCAGACTTCTTGATATTCATCTGAATCAATTTTTTTCTTCAATGTAATGGCTTTATCTTTTACATCCGACCAGTTCATGTTGTTGCGTGCCCAGTCCTTAATTTCATAATCATTATCTAAAAATAACGGGATGGTATCTTCACGCAGGCTTTCACCCAGATCGTCATTGAATTCATTCTTATAGTGTTCAGCACGATTACGGGCAATGACTTCAACCGGTACGGCGTAGGTCAGGCCATCTGGCATATCTAGAAAGATTTTTTTATCAAAAAGCGGTGTTTCGATGACTTCCACCACGTCATTTAGGCCATTTTGATATTCATTATGTTCATTTTCTTTTTCCCACTGGTCGCAGGCAGCATCTTCATTTTCAGCTTCGATAATTTGGCTTTTTTCTTCGTGGTGCAGAGTATCGCCTTCGTGATCCACAACACGTTCCATCCAGATCATTTTAAATTTCTTCATTTAATACACTCTATAAGTTCTGTACTTACAGGCTACTCACTGCTTTTACGTCATACTGTGCAATTTTTAAGCTAAATCCTCCTGTGTAGGGTTCGCGTAACTATCTGTGAAAAGTCAATGATGCATCAATAGATCAGAATTTGTATTGAGAGCGTTATGCAAGAGAACACCATCCCCTGGATCATCAAGATCGTACCCGCAGTTGTTGGTGCAATCTTGGCGCTGGTCCTAAGTGGTGACATTGATAAAGACGGAAAGATAGAAGTCTCACTGAATGTCATCGTCAAGTTTATGGCCAGTGTAACTGTCAGTTTATATGGTGGTTCGGCTTTCATTGAATACTTCGACTTACTCCACGTATCTACGATGTATCAAGGCGCAATCATGCTGTTCTTCGCAGTATTTGGCTTGCTTGGTATCGGCATCGTTTATCAGTCCGTCGCGTTACTGCAGGGGAAACCTATGTCCGAAGTACTGCATGAAGTTAAAGCGGCGTTCTTGGCAATTTGGGGGAATGGGAAGAAATGAGTATTGATCACACTGCTCAAATTGCCCAGGCTTATTCATGGCTCCGTGCAATGTCCGGTGGAAAATTATCTGTTGATCAGGTTATGGCAGGTGATGAAATTATCCAGTGCCATGGACTAAATACCTTTAGCCGATTAATTGGCTATACCTTACTGGCTGGTGTGACTGGCCAGTGGGATATTTCCGAAGCCGGGTATGACCTGATCCGTGAATTTGAAGGATTTAAGGATCATGCCTATCTGGATACGGGTGGTGTATGGACTATTGGTTACGGCACCATTAAATATCCAAATGGTACCCGTGTACGTCAGGGCGATAAATGTACGCGAGTTCAGGCAGAAATCTGGCTGAAAAATGATTGTAAATGGGTTGATGCCTGTCTGGATAAATACGTGAAGGCTAAAGTATCTCAAAACCAATTCAATGCAATGGCTTCCTTTGTCTACAACATTGGTGAAACGGCTTTCGCCAAGAGTACTTTCCTGACCTTGTTAAATCAGGGTAACAAGTCTGGTGCAGCAAGTCAGTTTGACCGTTGGGTATTCGACAATAGTAAACGTGTGCAAGGTTTGGTTAATCGCCGTGCCAAAGAAAAAGCACTGTTCCTTAAGGGGTAATCCAGCATGCTCGATATTTTTCTAGCCCAATTTTATAAAGCTGTGATTGTAGTACTGCTAGTCCTGCTTGCACTGGCAGTTGCCTTTGGTGCATGGAAGCACTTTGCACTTGAGCGTAGTGAGTCACAGCGCGAAGCCGATATTGCAAAAGCAATTAAACCTTATGTAGATGCGGAACATGAACAACGTAGCAGCGCTGACAAAGTGGGTGGTCAATATGAAGAACTTAAAGATCAAGATCGAGTACACACGGAAGTCATTAACAACAAAGTTGAGAAAATCACGGAACGCCCTGTTTATCGTAACGTGTGTCTTGATGCTGATGGCGTGTCAGCCCTCAACGAAGCCGGTCGCATGGAACCTACCAGCGAATCTGACCCAGGACTGTCCCGACCTCCCTGAGATTGAATTGGGTGATGGTGGATATGCACTTCAAGCTTGGGTAAAAGATCGGCGAATGTATGTTGAATGTGCTCAAGGAAAACGTGCTCTGAATCAAGCTGTTAAAAGGCCCTCAATTTGAGGGTTTTTTGTGGGGTAACTATGCCAAAAGATCAGGTAATTCGAGTAAATGTTAAGCCATCTTTGGGAGTTAGAGTTGTGCGGTGGCTGACCTGTTCGGGTGGTCAGACTTAAATGACAGGTTTAAATTTAAGGTTAGGGATGGGCGCATGCCATGTTCACAGCTACCAACAGTGAGTTACTCGAAACTTGCACAGCAGAATATCGAAGCATGCCAGAAAAAGCAGATGGACACGCATTTGATGCAAAGAGGTTGAGTGAAAGCTGGCCATAAATAAAAACCCTCGATTGAGGGTTTTTTTCGTATAACGATCATTATATTAAATGGAAAATCTAATAACCTCGCAATTGATGTAATTGTGATGAAAGCTCTTCATTCTTTTCAATAAAATTCATTAAATATTCTTCGGTTATTGGTTCTTGTTTTCCATCTTTATGTTTAGTTGCTAGCATCTGATTATCAGGATCATCAGTAATTCCTGGGGGTGCTGTAAATTGAAAGCTATGTACTATTCTATTTCTTATGTAAACAATATCATTGAAAAGGTTTGCAATACTATCATTCGAATTATTAGTGATAGTATTTCTAATATCATCTTTTAGTTGACCGGACATTTTGTCTATAAGTTCACCCCATTTATATTGTCCCGTCTGATCAATTCTTAAAATATTTTCGATGACAAAGCTATTATTTGAATTGAAAACACATATAGCTGAACCTAAAAGTGCTCTATAATTCTGTGAAGGTAAGGCTTGACGTGTGTAATCTTCATACATGTTATTTGGTTCCTGATATTAGTTTTTATCTTCTAAAATAATAGAATACAAAGTTAGTTACTAACAATATCTTATGAAAGTAATTTTTGCATACCAGAATATCGAAATAATGTAGAAAATAATAGATGGCCACGCAATTGATGTTTAGCCATTAAGTGGGGCATGACCGGAAAGAAAAAGCTCTCAAGTTAGGTCTAAACAGTCCATTTAATTACAATAAAAAATCATTTCACTGGTTGTGTAGGATGTGTGAATTGAAAGGTGGATTTATAGAGCCTTGTAATATTCATTTAATTCAACAAAGGTTGCCCGGTATCGATCTCTTAGACCTGCAGTTAATTCACGATATTTTTGGATAAACTCCTTATCTTGTGAGTTAGGTTTGTAAAACCTAAAGGTCGAATCATAGATATGAATGTATTGCTCTAGTTGATCAATAATAATATCAAATTGAGGTTTAAACTTTTTGTCATACTCTTTTTTTGGAATAAAGAAACCCAAATCAGATAATACAACTGAACTTTTATCTGCAATGACATTAAGCCTTTCTAAGTTATTATTAAATTTTTTATGGAGTAAACTTTTGTTAGGGTTAACTAAATACAGTATCGTAAATCTCTCTATATCGATAAGTTCAAATTCAAAGCCTTGTATATAATCAAAAGCTTTCATACATAATTGAGATTCAATATTCTTATTGTGTTGTTCACGCCAATCATTAAACAGGTATATAGCAACAAAACCAGCAAATAGAGTTCCGACCCCACTAAGGACTGATCCAAATGCAGAAATTTTATTAGTATCAGCACCGCCAAAAAACTCAACACTTACGTAAACAAGCATGCTTACCAAATATAAAATTACAACAAGGTAAACCCAAAACATTGCTGATTTTAACTTCATACTAATTTATTGTCCCTAAAATTGGAATCATTCTAGACCCAGCCTTTCGTGCTTTGCTCACAATTTCTACCAACTCATCATAAGTAAGATTGAATGAATCAGAACTATCGAAAACATAAACTACATTCTTATCTTTAAGTTTTTCGGGTTTTTCTGGAATAAAGCGGGTAGGGATCAACTTCTGAGTTAATTGCTCATCTGTTAAAGCTTTTGGTAAATTATTTGGATCAAATTTTTTAGTCTTCATTTTATTGCCCCCATTTATCAACTATGTCAGCCCAGTCTTGTAGCATCTTCCGGCGCTGACTAATGTATTTAGCATGATTGTATGATGCTCTTACTTTGTTCTGTTCGGCATGAGCAAGTTGCTTTTCAATCCAATCATCATCGAAATCAAGCTCATTTAAGATAGTACTTGCGGTTGCTCGAAAGTCGTGTGATGTCGAGTTTTTAAGCCCTATTTTTTTTAGAGCACTATTCAATGTAGCACTTCCGATTGTGGCTGCGCTACTGTATGCACTTGAAAATACATACTCTTTGTTGCCTGTTTCAGCATATTGAGACTTGAGTACATTGAACAGTTGATCAGACATGGGAACCAGGTGGATCCTATTCTTTTTCATTGTCCTTTCCTGAGAGTTACTTCGTGTTGAAATAGGAAAGGTAATAATTCTTTCTTCAAAATCGACATACTCCCACTTCATACGTCTAATCTCGATTGAGCGTAGCATTGTATAAGCTAAAGTGAGTAGGGCATTCTTAACTGTTGCTGTGCCATGATAATTATCAACTCCCTTTCTAAACTGGACTTGTTGCTCCTTGGAGAGTGGATGAGCGTGTTCAACATCTGGGCGACTAATAGCACCACGTACTGCATAAGTCGGATCATTCTCAGCTCTTAGAGTGGCGATCGCATATCGCATAACAGCACCAATAATTTTAATATTATTTGCTGCGGTAACTTCACCAGTCCCTCTAGCGCCTGTTGTCCGAACACGAGTGATCGTTGATCTTGCAATATATAGGACTTCTGCAGCAGTCACGTCAGCAACACTCTTGGCTCCAATTACTGGATAGATATCCGTATCAAGCGACCATTTTACTTTTCCAACATACGTTTCCGATCTGTTTTTTAAAATCTCGGTAATATATTCCTCAGCAACAGCTTTAAACGTATTTGCGTTTTTTACACTTTGTACGACTTTTTCTTCTCTGCGGGCTAAAGCAGGGTTTTTACCTTCACTGAGTAGAGCCTTCGCTTCATCACGATTCTTTCTTGCCTCTGCTAGACTTACCCGTGGATATTCACCTAAACTTAGCATTGAGGCCTTGTTTTCAAACCGGTATCGATAGCGCCACAGTTTTGTACCTGTTGGTCTAACTTCAATACAAAGCCCATTATGGTCAGCAATGCGATATGCTTTATCCCTTGGTTTAAGGCTCTTAATTTTGGTATCAGTGAGCATGTGAGTAACCTAAATAAAATATGAGTAACTTGAAAACTACTCACAATAGTACTCACAAAATAAGATTTTGCATATAGCGCTTAGATTTGTTTTAGTTTTATAAGTATCTAATTTATAATAAATACAATAGTTTAAAATTTGTTTAGATTTGCTTTGCTTTATATAATAGTGTTTACGGATGAAAAGCAATATTTTGTGGCAGTATTACCTGTTCATCATCAGCTTAATCTTAAAAAAGTAGCTGCTACATTCGGTTGTAAAAAATTGCAGATGGCAGATCCTAAACAGGCAGAACGATTAACCGGATATCTGGTGGGTGGAATCAGCCCAGTGGGACAAAAGAAACGCCTGAAAACTGTGATTGATGTATCAGCAGAAAGGCTGAATAAAATTTATGTCAGTGGTGGCAAGCGTGGTTTGGACATTGGTCTAAACCCAGCAGATTTAGCCAAGGTTTTAAATGCACCTTTTATTGATATAGTTGATGAATAATTTAATGTATTAAAAAGACATTAATTAGTATTTTAATTAAACCCGGAGTGCAAAATTCGGGTTTTCTTTTGGTCGGAAAGCGCTACACATTTTTTTTGCATTTGTATATTGTTTTAATGCAAAGGTAACCATGAGTTACTTACAACAATAAGAAATTAAAAGAAAAATAAATTGGAGCATTGCTCATGAAGATCGTTATTTGGCTTAACGCTGTTTGTCTATTTTTGTCACTTGGGGAATCACTTCTGCACGGTTTTAACCGGGAGGTGGCATATGAATGAAAAAGGCGTTTACCTGCTTAGTACTGTGGCTCTATTTTTAATCTTATGGTTGATTGGTTATCAGGTCCATAATGAAATCCATCGGGAAGAATTGGGATTGAACCGCACCAGCAGTTTAGCATTTTATGGGATGAATACCCATACGCCGTTTCTAGACCGTCAGGCAGAAAGTTTGAATCAGGCTGTACAGCGTCAGGGAGTGGTGCGGAATCAATCTCAGCCTTTGAACCAACAGCGCGCTCAGTTTGTTTCAGATTTTGCCAGTATGCTATTTGCAATGCAGGATGGACATAAGCCTGAATATTTGCAGCTGAGAATATTTCTAAACAGGCAACAAACATTATTGGAAAATAAGGCGCTTAAACAGGAGGAGGCACTCGCCAATATTAATTTGCTACAGACATTCTTGCCTGAGTACCAACATGAACTGACACGAGCATCGGCAAAATTGAAAACGCGTTATTCTTATTATGAAACACATATAATTTCTGATGAGATGAGTTTAAGCACGGTATGATCTAGAGGCGAACAATATCAGTGTGATGTATTAAAGTGGTTCTTCAGAATTAAGCTGAGAGATGAAGGTCTGCATGATTGTAAACTTTATACTCTAGCTACAGGATATAAAAATCATCTCATGCAAGTTAAGTAAACTGTATCGTTTTTAAACTTGCATGAGTAGTAATTATATATCTGCTTAAAGGCAATTCGCCGGTTTAGGAATGCCTGCCAAACGACTAAGGTGGCGTGCCACCAAGCCTGTATTAAATTTTTCTTGAAGTACAGCATTGTTGATTTCAGGCCCTACAGTTTTCATCAGGAATTTGATGAGAGGACGTGTCGCTGGAGAATGACCAAACTGTTGATAAAACTGACGTACAGCCTGTAAGATTTCAAAATGCCAAGGGGTCAGTTTTAACTCTAAGCTCTCGGCAAGCACCTGTGCGACGTCTTCATTCCAGATGGTATAGTCCACTAAATGACCATCTTGGTCTAACTCTAAATTCATGATAGATCCGTATGTGTTACTTCATAGAAATACAGCGACTAAAGCCCAAGCATAGTTCTGCAAATTCGGTATAATTAATAATTTTCAAATTTTTTACTTCTGGTTGAGGCAATAACTCAGCCTCATTTTCCAGAATATAAATCTCTTTCAGCTGCTGAATAAATGGATGCTCAACTGACAAGGCTGCATCGCCCATCAGAATTACCTGATCATTTTCGCTATAGAGTTGGGACAGTTGTTCGATAATCTGTGCTGTAGCCGCATGGCTGGCTTGAATCATATAAAGAGTTTTATCAGACATGGTGAGCAACCTTACCAGTACAATACATGGTTAAAGCCTTGCATAAAGGCTGGGTTTAATTCGACAAATTCAATTTCTTGCTCTGTATTTTGTATAAAAGGCGAGTTTTGATTTTTACTTTCCACCAGAATTGGGGTCAGATCATAAAATTCAAAACTGTCGACCATGTTGGAAGCAATTTTGAACGCATGTTTAAGCTGTTCAAATTGCAGATCTGAACGTAATAGGCTTAAAGCTGCACCTTGTAATAAGACTTTCACGTCTGAACCAAAGGTCGCAAGTACCATGGTCGCAGAAAGACTTTCATGAACCTGCAAGGAATTCAGATTCGATTGAGTTAATATAACGAGTACAGATTTCACACAATATACCTTTTAAAAGCAACATATCCCAAAAAATAGACCGATTAGAATTGAAGCAGACGATGTGCAGACTGAACAGCATCAGCGAGTTCGCCCAATCCGACCAATTCAAACTGATCTGCAAGATTATGCTGTTGAATATTGTGACGTTGAGCATTCTCCTGATCTGTGATACCACGCGCTAACGCCGCACTTACACATACGGGCAGACGTAGTTGCAAGGACTGCCACTCACGGGTCAGGTGACGCTGGTCATCCGGTACCCATTGCAGAGCATTAGCAACAGACACACCGTCCTGGTAAAAGAAAACCCGAAAGTCTTCCTGTTTTTGCTTTAATGCTTTGGCAAGTCCCAAGGCATGCCAGGCATGTATCGACGTCGGGGCGGAGGTAATAAGAATTAAGGTGCTCATGAAATTCACTACAGGCTTGATCAACTAAGCAGTTGATCTGGGCTACATAATAAAAAGGTAGTATACAATGATTTTAGTGACCGGTGGTTTAGGCTTTATAGGCTCTCATATTGCTTTAAGTCTGCTCGCACAAGGGCAACAGGTCATTGTGGTCGATAATCTGGCCAATGCCAGCCTACAGACGCTAGAACGTCTTGAGTTCATTTCCGGCATGTATGTGCCTTTTGTTAAAATTGATATCCGTAATACGCCTGCTTTAAACAAAGTCTTTGAACAGAATTCCATTGACGCCGTGGTACATACTGCAAGCTTTAAATCATTAGAAGAATCGGTACTAAAACCGCTGGAATATTACAATGATAATGTCAGTTGTATTATGAGTCTCTTACGTGCCATGCAACGGACGGGTGTTCGTAATCTTGTGCATTTGTCCAGCCTTGCTGTTTATGGGCAATCCAGTCCTGATCTGACTGAAGAAACACCATTTAATTTCAGTTATCCAAACCCTTATATCAAGTCTCAACAGATGGTAGAAGAAATTATCCGTGATACTGCACGTACTGATAATGAATGGAAAATTGCGATCCTCAGACTATGCAATATTTCGGGTGCCTTTGAACATGGGGTACTGGGTGAAGTGGTACCGCCGCTACCAAAAAATATCGTGCCTTTGGCCATGCAGGTTGGAGCCTTACAGCGGGAAAGTATTGAACTGCGAAAACAGGCCAATACTGAAGATAAAACTGTAGAACGCAGTTTTTTGCATGTATTAGATTGTTGTGATGCAGTCATTAAGAGTCTGCAATGGCTCAGTACACAAAGTTTTGCCTGTGAAGCCTTTGATATAGCGGGCGAATTGATTTCGATTCAGAAATTGCTCGATGAAATTGGTGAAGTGACGCAAATCAATATCAAGACGGAAGAGGCGCTATATTACACTAATCCGGAAGTAGATCAGGTTGGCTCTAAGGCGGAAAAGGCCAGGAACACTTTAAACTGGCAGCCTCAGCGTTCGATTCGGCAAATGCTTGAAGACGAGTGGCGTTTTTATCAGAACACATTACGTGGGCAATAATACCGATTAACGCTATCCCAATTATTGATAATAATTATCATTTACATGCTGTTCTATTTTGCCTAAGATGGAACAAGGAAATATTAAAACTTTATAAAGAGGTTAAATATGCAAACACGTATTGAACATGACACCATGGGTGAAGTTGCTGTACCCAGTGAAGCACTGTGGGGAGCACAAACTCAGCGTAGTTTGCAGAACTTTAAAATTGGTAATGAACGTCTGCCACGGCCCATGATTCGTGCCATGGGTCTGGTTAAAAAGGCGGCAGCCTTGACGAATGCCGAATTAAATCAGATTCCGCATGAACTTTCAGGTTATATTGTTTCAGCAGCAGAAGAAGTGATTGCAGGACAATGGGATAGTCAATTCCCGTTAGTGGTGTGGCAGACAGGTTCTGGTACGCAGAGCAATATGAACTGTAATGAAGTGATTGCCAATATCGCTAACCAGAATCTGGGAAATCCTTTAGGTTCTCAAAAACCGGTTCATCCGAATGATCATGTTAATCGTGCTCAATCAACGAATGACTCATTCCCAACAGCAATTCATGTCGCTGCAAGTCTGCAAATCAATGAATTACTGATTCCAGCAGTAAAAAAACTGCGTGATACCTTGCATGCCAAATCTCAGGAATTCTCAGACATCGTCAAAATTGGCCGTACTCACTTACAGGATGCTACGCCGTTGACACTAGGTCAGGAATTTAGTGGTTATGTATCTCAGCTAGATCACGGTTTATTGCGTCTGGAACAGGCACTGCATGGTTTATATGAATTGCCTTTAGGGGGCACAGCAGTAGGTACAGGCTTGAATGCCCATCCTGACTATGCAGTAAAAGCAGCGCAAACTCTGGCAAAACTGACTGGACTGCCATTTGTCACTGCACCAAACAAATTTGAAGCTTTGGCAGGTCGTGATGCGGCAGTCTTTGCTTCCGGTGCATTAAAAACTTTAGCAGTGAGTCTGAATAAAATCGCCAATGATATTCGCTGGTTAGCCAGTGGGCCACGTTGCGGCTTTGGGGAACTCCGTATTCCTGAAAATGAACCAGGCTCAAGCATCATGCCGGGTAAGGTCAATCCTACTCAAAGCGAAGCGATGACCATGGTTGTGGCGCAAGTGCTTGGAAATGACACCACCATTAATGTGGCAGGTGCATCTGGAAATTTCGAGCTGAATGTATTTATGCCTGTAATCGCGTATAACTTGTTGCAATCCATTCAGCTGCTCGGTGATGCCTGTAATAGTTTTAATGATCACTGCGCCGTCGGTATTGAGCCGAACCGTGACAAGATTGAGCACTTCTTACATGATTCATTAATGCTGGTTACTGCATTGAACCCAGTGATTGGTTATGAGAATGCAGCCAAAGTTGCCAAGACTGCTTATAAAGAAGGTAAAACTCTAAAACAGGTTGCGGTAGAACTTGGTTTAGTCACAGCTGAACAGTTTGATGAAGTCGTCCGTCCTGAGAAAATGGTTTCAGCGAATGCGAAATAAAGCTTGTAACGCTTTTATTTTCAATCTTTAAGCCTGTTTTATCATGGAATAGTCAGCAGTGGTTTTTATCTCAGGCAGAGTTGCGTACAATAGCACTAGATGAGATTAACCACTGATGATTGTTTTATGCTTGATATTTATTTAACAGATGTTCAAAGAAAGGTGCAATTCAAGGATTATCCAGGTGAGCATCCTGTTAAATTTATTCTGAATTTTAAAAAGATTTTTCCAAGTATTATGGAACTTCTTTTACCTGTACTTCCCGATAATGAAAATCTGGATGAAATGTCATGGGAATCAACGACCAATGATTTTGAAACTTTCCAGATGTTTTTAGCTGGTTGGGGGATTATTGAACTGCGTTTAAATGCGATTACTCAGTTCAAAGATAAAGCCTTTGCAGATCAGCTTGTTAAACAGGCACAGCAGAAGCGTAAGGAATATCAAAAAAAGCATATGAAGCTCACGACTGTAGAGCTGGATTATCTATTTATGCATGATATCCATGCTCTGATTGATGCTGAGCTGGTTGATCTGGGCGAGAAGTTTTATCTGCCAGTACTACGTGAACTGTGGAAAAATAAAGTCTCTGCTCAAGTGCTTAATGCCAAATTTTAAGTAAATTTAAACTGATTAATTTAATATCATCCTCCATATTTGGGGGATGAATTTTAATAGGCTCCAAAAAACTATTTGATTAGTTCAATTTCCATAAATAGCCTAAGCAAATCTTTCTATTTTTTACTTAGAAAATTCTGCTGCATCATTGAACATGATGACTTATTTTAAAACAGAAATTGGTTCATAAAAGAGCATTTATTTTATCGTTTGATAAAAAATAAATTAATAAGCCATTCTTTATCATAAGAATATATAAAGATATTACTTTAATAATATAGCTATTCTAAGCATATTTTCTTAAGCTATAAGTACTAATGAGTAGATGAATTATAGAATTCTTATTTATTAGATTTCCTTCATAAAAATAAGTGAAGGTTCCAGTTTTTCCGAAGATATATCAAAGGATTTTTAATAATGTCGAATCAGTTTTTAGATTTAATTACAAAACGCCGTACGATCTACGCGATTGGCAAGAATGTCACACAATCTCCTGAATTCTTAACTGATTTGATTCAAAATGCTATTAAACAAAGTCCCTCATCATTTAACTCACAATCTTCCCGTGCCGTGATCCTGTTTAATGGTGAACATGAGAAATTCTGGAGCTTTGTCGCAGAAAAATTAAAAAGTTATGCCAAAGATGAAGAAAGTGCTGCAAAAACCTCAGCGAAAATGGGAACTTTTGTTGCAGGCTTAGGTACGGTTTTATTTTTTGAAGACCTAGATGTCGTGAAAAGCCTACAAGATCAGTTCCCATCTTATGCAGATAACTTCCCGATCTGGGCAGAACATTCTACTGCGATCGCTCAGTTTGCGACCTGGACAGCATTGCATACTGAAGGCTTGGGTGCATCTCTACAGCATTACAACCCGATCGTAGATGAAAAAGTTCATGCAGAGTGGGACATTCCAGCAAACTGGCAACTGAGAGCACAACTGGTATTTGGTTCAGTTGAAGGTGAGGCGCGTGCCAAAGACTTTATGGCGGATCAAGACCGTTTCAAAGTATTCAAATAATTTGAAAAACCGGCATCTGTCTAAATTCTTATAGGCAGATGCCATGCAATAGGCGATAAAAGCATATTCCGAATAATAAAAATTAGGCTACACTTAGGGCGCATTAAATCTAAGAGAAATGGCGCTATGTCAAAGAACACCCAAAAACTTTCACCGCTTCAAGAGCTTATTGCTGAACAGAAATTGTTATGCGAAGAAGTCGGTTCTGCCTATGTAGAGGTGAGTGGGGATGACGTTATTGCCGTGGCAGTCCATACCCTGAATCAGGACCCAATTGTTGGCATTCGCAAGGCAGTAGATACAGCAACAAAAGTGAGCTGGTATATCTATGGTGGTGAACAAGTATCCAGCGATGCTGACTTTGAAATTATGACTGTACGTGAATTACAGGATATTGTCCCAGAAGTGCTTCCTTATCTGGCGCTGGATCAAGGCTTTCGTTTCATGATCGATGCTGATGATTATGAAGATGTATGGAAAGAAGGTCAGGAATGAACCGCTTAGCTTTTGCTATCTTGCTGGGACTCAACGGTGTACTCATCACGAATTACGCCGTAGCCGAGACGATGACCCAGGAGCAATTTGATCAGTATATTGCTGAGCAAACACGCGTGGTCAATGACAGCAAAGCCATTCTGGATGAACCGCATACAGCATCAGACAAGCCGAGTATCAGCACCGAACGTCAGGTATTATGTGATCGCATTCAGGCTTATCAGAATATCTTGAAAGCTTCTCAGGAAAATAGTCAGTTGAATATGGCTTCCATGATGGCGATGGTGGCGCAAAATTATCTGGATCGTCAAAACCAGAGCATGAATAGCTCTGGCATGACTACAAGTGTTTTTTGTAAGAGCAGGGCAGAACAGCCTGTTGAAGAAGATAAAGCAAAGCCTTTGATTTAGGTTAATTTTCTGATATTTAATTTATTAAAACTACATAAAAATAAGATTAATGCGAATTTTCCCGGGTAAATACCAAGAAAAATGAAGTATTGATTAAAATTATTAAACATTAATAGCGACAGGTGAGATAGCATAAATTTCTCATTCTGTATCATCAAAAAATAGCCTAAGCAATTTTATCTGGTAAAAGGGAAGAGATAGTTTTAAATCCATTGATGTCTTACTGAAAAATTAAGACTATATTTCCGAAATTAGCCTTCAATCATATTCATTTATAGCTCGTACTCATTCAGCTTAATTTATTAAGCCTATTTACTGATGATTTATCCAAATCTTGAGGTTTCAAACGCTACCGTCAAAATTTTTTAAAATATATTTGACAAATAGCCTAAGCAAATCTCTTTATACCGAGTAAATAGCCTAAGCAAAATTTATAATTTTAAGAATTAGCAATTGATTAATTTTCAATAAAATTCCAATATCAACAACTAAACTACGAAATCACGGAACTCTCAAATGATCCTCAACTACCAAATTACCACTCATGATGACTCAACACTTGTACCAATGGTCTTCATTCATGGTTTATTCGGCAGCTTGAGTAATTTAGGAATGCTGGCGCGACATTTTGCAAGTCAACGTACAGTCATTCAGTTAGATCTGCGCAATCACGGTTTATCAGGACATACGGATCAACATGATTACCATCTCATGTCAGAAGATGTACTTGAAACTCTGGATAGTCTCAATATCACAAAATTTGTTGTGGTGGGGCATTCTATGGGGGGGAAAGTTGCCATGAAACTGGCTGATATTGCACGAGGTCGGGTAGAGCAGCTTGTGGTTCTTGATATCACCCCAATCCAATATCATGAAAATCATCATGCAAAAATTTTTGAAGCTTTATTAGCTGTAGAACGTGCCAACGTGAATTCACGATCGGATGCGACAAAAATCATGTATGAATATTTACAAGAAGAAATGGTGATTCAGTTCCTGCTAAAATCCTTTAATAAAGGACAATGGCTGTTTAATGTGCAGACGCTATATAAGCATTATCAGGATATTCTATATTGGGAAGATCTGACACCAGTTGATATACCAGCACTTTTCTTAAGAGGTGGTAACTCATTTTATATTTCCAAACCAGAACAGTTCGCTGTGATTGAACGTCAATTTACGCATGCCAATGTTGAACTCATTGAAGGTGCAGGTCATTGGTTACATGGTGAGAAGCCGGCACAAGTTTTGGAACATATGCAAGCCTTTCTGGATGAAAACCAATAAAATCTGTTAGAGCTTGAAGGTCAGTATGCAGCTGCTTGTAGCTGACCTTCATTAATCAGCTGAGCCGCCATTTCAGCCGTTTTTTTCAGACCCGGCATACGATATTCAGTATGACCATAATCTTTGATTGATTTCCAGCGACCGCCCCAAGTGAGTCCGACGGATTCGGCCACTTGGCCATAGAGTTCATAACCACGCATCGCCCATGGATCTCGCTCGCTGATCAAGACTTTGCCATTCCGTTTAAAGGCAATATCCGCGGCCAGACCAAACTGATGATAACTTTGATAGCCTTTGGCGCGTGTGGTATTTGGATTCGCAGAGAGTGAATTTTGGCGTTCTGGACTACGATAACCTTCTAATAAAACCAGTTCATAGCCATGCTGTTCACGCATAATTTTAAATACCATCAACAAACGCTGTTTATAACGTGGATTAATTTTGTCCCATTTCCGGTTGGCTGTATTGAGATCGTTATGATGATGAGTGTCAGGCAGATGCACATCTCCAGCAGGATTAGGTAAAGGGTTAATCACTTGCGCTGAAACGACGTTGGCATAGTAATTTGCTTCTTCCTGCAAGGCTGTTTCAATCAGATGTTCATCTACTTCTGGAGGAGGTGCGAGCACCTGACCATCCAGTAAGCTATAGATTTGCGGATCAACTTCACGTAAATAATTTGCTTCAAAAGTACTGGCAGTAATGGGACGGGTTAAGCTAAAAATGATGCTGCTGCTGAATAACGCCAATGCGGCTAATAAAATCCACCATTGCTGAATATGCCAATGTGACTGGATTTTCTCTGACGAAGCTGCCTGATTAAATTCCCAAGCCACCTGTTTGGCTGCCAAAATACGATTCTTGCCATACGGTAAAATTTGCGTGAATAAACTTATCAACCGGATTCTGAATTCATAAGAAACCAGCACCAACATGCCGATGCTAAGTAAAATAAAACTGGATAATATGAGGTAGATCATGCTGCTTATGACTGTGCGACTTCAGGACGTTCTTGTGCAGTCGTCACAGGCGACTGTTCCTGAGTAGACGTACTTGCTGTTTTTAGCTCAACAGTTTTTTCTAATTGTTTTGGTTTTGTGGGTTGAGTAACAAGCCTTACATTTACAGGATTTTTTTCAGATTGTTGGATTTCTTTAGATGGTGCAACAGAAGATGGAATAGTTTGTGGTTGGGATTTAAGCGGTTTAATTTTACCATTGGCCTGAGGTAAAGGCTTTTGCGCTTGAACACCAAATGCAGATTCAAAAGGTGAACCAGGATTTTCGGTTTTAGTTGTACTTTCTGGCTTTGCCACCTTAAACATATTGTCAATATTTTGATCAAAACCATCTTCCGGATTAGGGATATTTTCCTGATCCGACGGCGCACCGGCTGTTTGGATAAGCTGCTCACTATCTAACGTATGGCTTGAGTCTGCGCCTTGATCGCTTTCTACTGTTAATTGTGCAGCAGTAATGTCTTTATGATCCTGATAATAATGATAACCGAGCAAAGCTGAACCTACTGATAACACCCCAAGTATAAATCCGCTCAAGAAGTAAAATTGAGGAGAATAAGACAGAGCCTTTACAGGCTGTAAGATAGGAATATGTTTATTATTTTTGTATGCCATAGTCGGTGCAATATTTATGGTAAATGGATGGTGATATAAGCCTGTTCTGCAGGAACACTAATCACATTTTGATATTGGGCAAATGCTGCATGGCGGTCTTTAGACAATACATAGTGCAAACCCACAAAGCTTGCCAGCGCAAACAGCAGCCAGAAAATCAAAATCCAGAAAAATGGTAATTCGCGGTGAATGATATGTTTAATCTGATCCGGAATGGCCGAAAAAGGAGAAAAGGCTTTTTTCCCTTTGAGATAATCAATCTCATCGCCGACCCGACTAATCAGACTATTCAGCTGACTCATCGATTCAATCCGGTATTTTCCATGAAAGCCTAACAATAAACAGTAATGATAGACTTCAAGAACGGCGAGGCGTTCTTTGTCTTTATTGCGGATTTCTTCCATGTATTCAAAGAAACGATAACCTGCCAGTTGTGATCCAAACAGACTTAGTTGGAGTGGACTCATCATCCAGAAATTTTGCAGATCAAAAAAATGCGGAGCTTGCTGGGTCACGATGGTTTCATCGAGTAATGCGCAATAGGCATATTTTGCATCATGAATATCTTTAGCAGAAAATTGCAGTTTTCTCGCCTGAGTCTCAAAACGTGATAGCATATCCAGTACTTTCTGGCGGAAGGATTCCAAATCGGAAGGTACATACTGATTACGAATCAGAAATACCACATAGAATCCATCATGTAACAGATCGACTAGACTGGCAGTCGCTGAGTGTGGATGTGTATCTGTATTTGTTATAGCTGTAAAACCGGTGCCAATTTGTCCGTCGTCAAATAGTGAAGGGGCATTATTTAGACTATTCATTATTTTTATCCATTTACTACAGCAATCAGCTCAATTGAAATGTCCTGGAACCCACTCGGGATATAGACACAAATGGTCTCGGACTCAATCATGTGCTGATACAGTTCATTATTCGGTTCTATCTCAAAATAGCTCACACCTGAACGTACCGGAATCGCGGTCGGCACCTGAATCAGATGCTGAACTGGCACTGCGGGTAAAGCGGCAATGACCCGCTGTTCAACATCAACCGTACTGCCTACTTTGAAGCGTATCGGTACATAGGCAATCAGGTCATGGCTTGGCATTACACTACTGGATACCGCGAGATACAAACGGGTATCCCGGGAAATTTTGTCTGTTTCAAGACTCCCCACCCAATAAGATGGGCGGGTTTCTTTCAGGGTAATACTGATATAGCGGTTTGAAATAATCGTATCCAGCAGCTCACGTAAAATGACATCCAGCTGGCCAAAACTGTCCTGTAAATGATGATGCTGATATTGCGGTAACTGGTCGACAGCATACGTGGTTGAAAAAGTCAGTAATGATCCAATCAGACGCAATAATTCGGAATAGAGACGTTCTGGATGAATGCGTGGATATTGCAGGATGTGATTTAGAGTGGCATGGGCAGTATTGAGTGCATTCACCAACCAGAAAGACACAATATCGCCAGAACGGAATTCAATCAGTTTTTGTTCATTTTCACGGTTGTTGTTCTGAATAGTTTTTATTTTGGCGCGAATAATATTCAAAGTCCGCTTCAGATTATTCAGTAGATTTTCTGAGGCTTCGATATGCAGAATCGGTGGAATAAATTTATGATCCAGCACAAAATGCCCTGAGCTTTGGCGTTTCATTGTTGCAATCGGCATATAAAAATAACCATCGAGGGCCTGTTCAGGTTCCTGGCTGATTTCAAAAATCTTGAATTCCGCACGACGGCGTAACAGGGTAATTTCAGCTGTAGCGGCATTGGTAAATAGATCATGAGTCGAGCTTAAATGGGAATGATAACGGCTGGACTGTGAACTATCTTCATGATTAAGATTTTGTTTACTTGCCTGAACCATCGGTAAAGCAAGATAAATAGCCATTTCTGTACGCAGATTCAGGCTTTCTAGTTGCACGGGCTCAGGTAATAGATCCTGTGAAGGTGCACGATAAATTTCCCCATCTTGCCAGACCATTTCAATCCGGCTGAGTGCCATGATATTCATGCTGAATTGGGCTTCATCAAATTCAATCACTTGAATTCCATAGGCAAAAGGAAAGGTTGCCTGAATCATCTGGTTCAGACGTTGTTCATGATAGGCATCTTGTAACTGAAAATGCTGAGGTCGTAAAAATAAACCTTCCCCCCAAAGAACTTTTTCTGCTTTAAACATTCAGTCTTACCACTCACTATTCGAATTATTCATATCGGGTACACCTAGTAACTCTTGCACCTGTTCCAGGGGATTCTCATTTTTAATCACGTGTGCCAGCCATTCGTGTAGCGGCATCTGGCTCCAGCGAATGGTTTTCTGCAGCATATAACTCACCGGGCTGTGCGGTTCATGTATCTGGAAATAATTAGCAATTTCATTTAAGACTTTCAGCGCCTGTTCCCGGTTGGCCAGATGATTTTGTGGCTGTAATCTGAATTGAGTCTGCGCAACAGCAGAGACTGTATCCGTATAACCTGGCTGAATTGCTGATTCTTTCGGCTGTAATAAGTTTTCATTATTTTGATGTACGATCTGTTCCACTTTATACAGGCGTTTAATCAGGGCAATAATGGAATCAACCTGTTCATCTATTCCAGAAAAACTCGGTGCATCCAGACCCAATAAATCATCTAGGTTTTTTTTGAGTTGCTGCCAGTGCTGATGAATATCCAAAACCTGCTGGTAGTTTTGGATTTGTACAGAACGGGAGGTTGCCTGTAGCAATTGCTCGAAGTTGTGAAGTTCATCATTGCCAGTTAGAGATTCATGACCTTCATCCTGCTGACTTTGACGCAGCCGGATATTTTGTTGATGTAAAAATGCCTCATAATTTCCCAAATGATAAAACGGTGCCTGACTGACCACGGGAACCTGTTTCATTAATACCGGAATCTGGCTGATTAAGCCTTGCAGTAAACCCAGGCGCTGATCTAAAT
Organism: Acinetobacter sp. CIP 101934; assembly: GCF_000369585.1. Classification (NCBI taxonomy): domain Bacteria; kingdom Pseudomonadati; phylum Pseudomonadota; class Gammaproteobacteria; order Moraxellales; family Moraxellaceae; genus Acinetobacter; species Acinetobacter sp. CIP 101934. The sequence goes on from NZ_KB850094.1 coordinate 1,625,737, forward strand.
CATCTTCCTCAATTAAAGGATGTAAATCCGGCCAATATTGCTGAATACTTCGATGGCTCAGTTCCAGGCCACGGGAAATTCCTTCAAATCCGTGAGTTCTTGCCCAAGCTTCAGCTAACCAGGTGTAAAGTCGCAGGTCTTTGGTTTTATCACTTAACAGCTCAACCGATTTATTCAGTACAAACTGCCAGTCTGCCTGACGTGGCTCAGAGATCCAGTCACCTTGATCTAGCAAAGGATCATCTTGAGTTCTGGCCTTTTTAATGGCATGAAAGTCATTTGAAAATGAGCAATCCTCCCCACATGGCCGATGATCAGAGATGGGGGCAAGCAGTTGTTCAATATCTAGGGTCATTCTTCACCTGAAACTTATTCTTTTTCTTTAATTTTTAAATCTGGCTTTATACGGCATCCGTTTTCTTTTTTCGGGTGCGTTTGGTTTTCGCTTTGGGTTGCTGTTGATCTAAAAGATAAGTAATCTCATCATTTTCAACCTCAATCTGAATTTTCTCAGGCACTTTTTCTTCACTGAGTGCCATTAAAATTTCGGTGGCTAAAGCAGGCAATACACTGGTATTAAGAATATGGTCAACATTACGTGCACCGCTATCCACTTCTGTACAACGGCTTAAAATCAGTTCTAACAGATCGCCGCTATAAGTGACTTCGGTTTTATATTGCATTTGAACACGCTGAATAATTTTACCGAGTTTATGTTTAATAATTTTGAGTAGCAGATCATCATGTAACGGGAAGTACGGTACGATCTGCATACGTCCCAAGAACGCCGGTTTAAACTGCTGATATAAAATAGGTTTAAGCTGTTCGATCAGCTCCTTTGCACTTGGCCAGTGTTCAGGTTGATGGTTCAGACAGGCCTGCATGATGGCAGATGAACCAACATTGGAGGTCAGTAAAATTATGGTATTTTTAAAATCAATCAGCCGTCCTTCACCATCTTCTAGCATACCTTTGTCAAAGACCTGATAGAATAATTCCTGTACATCACGATGCGCTTTTTCAATTTCATCCAGCAACACCACGCTATATGGATTGCGGCGAACAGCTTCAGTCAGCACGCCACCTTGACCATAACCGACATAGCCTGGAGGCGCACCTTTTAATGAAGAAACAGTATGGGCTTCCTGATATTCTGACATACTGATAGTAATCAGATGTGATTCACCACCATACAATTCATTTGCCAGGGCGAGGGCAGTTTCAGTTTTTCCAACACCACTTGGACCAATCAGTAGGAACACACCTTGGGGTTTATTCGGATCTTCCAGTCTGGCTTTAGAAGTTTTAATGCCTTGTACCAGTTGCTGCAGGGCATAATCTTGCCCCATCACACGCTGTGCCAGACGGTTTTCAAGCTCTAATACCTGCCTGATTTCATCATTAACCATTTTACCCACTGGAATACCCGTCCAATCCGAAATGATTTCATGAATGATGCTGACATTGACGCGTTCAAAGACCAGTGGATTTTTTTGCTGTACTTCAACTAGTTCTGCACGTAACGCCGCAATTTTTTGACTGGATTTTTCATCCTGGTCTTGTGCCTGAAACTGCCGGATCTGCTGAACAAGGTGCAATTCATGTTGCCATTGATCTTCCAGACATTGGATGCTGTGCTGAAGCACTACAATTTTTACTGAAAGATCATTAAGTCGTTCATGATGAATGGGCAGGTTCTGGTTTTCTTGAGTGAGTAATTTATGCTCCAGTTCCAGATTATGCAATTGTGCCTGCAGTTGATCGAGTTGTGCCGGTTGAGTATTCTGAGTCAGTGCAACGCGTGCGGCGGCAGTGTCTAAGACACTAATTGCTTTATCGGGTAACTGACGTCCACTAATATAGCGATGCGACGCATGTACCGCAGCAATAATCGCTTCATCATCAATCTGCAAATTAAAATGCTGAACCATTACTGGAATCATGCCGCGCAGCATATCAATCGCGACTGCTTCTGTCGGCTCCTCAACTTTGACGACCTGAAAACGGCGGCTGAGCGCTGCATCTTTTTCAAAATACTGTTTGTATTCCGTCCACGTGGTTGCAGCAATAGTACGTAATTCACCTCGTGCAAGTGCTGGCTTGAGTAAATTCGCAGCATCATTCTGACCGGCCTGGCCACCCGCACCAATCAGGGTATGCGCTTCATCAATAAACAGGATGATTGGATAGGCAACACTTTGTACTTCCTGAATTACTTGTTTCAGTCGGTTCTCAAATTCACCTTTGACACTGGCGCCTGCCTGTAACAGCCCCATGTCCAGCACATGTAATTGCACATTTTTCAGGGCATCAGGGACCTGTTGCTGGGCAATTTTGAGAGCCAATCCTTCCACTACAGCCGTCTTGCCGACTCCCGGCTCACCTGTCAAAATCGGATTGTTCTGACGACGGCGCATCAAAATATCCAGCATCAGACGAATTTCAAATTCACGCCCAATGACTGGATCAATTTTTCCTTGAATAGCTTTCTGCGTCAGATTGATGGTGTATTGATCCAGCGCAGGAGTTTTCTTTGCAGTCGTTTTAGCATTTTGATGAGCTACTGGCTGAGACGTTACTAATTGAGCTGACACATTTTCAATACTGTCCTGGCACAAATCCAGGAACTGATGCTTCATTGTATCAATTGGAATCAGCTCAAAAATTGCGGATGAACGCATCGCAATTTGAGACAGTTCAGACGCAGTCAGTAAAGCCACAAGCAGATGACCACTACGAATGACGGGTTCTTTTTCAGCGGAGGCCAGCAGCCATGCCTGCTCAAGTAAGCGGATAATTGACGTGGCAAAAATAGGGGTGCGCGAATTGCCTTTGTTAAGCTGAAATAAACTTTTATTTAGATCATCTAGCAGAGCTTCTTTAGAAAGTTTATAGTTTTTAAGCAATAACTGGACATCATTTAGCTGGTTATGCGAGAGTAATTCGAGAAAAAAATGTTCAATTTCGATTTCGTAATTTTGCTGATGAATACAGGTGTTGGCAGATTTCTCAAGACATAAACGTGCATGATCAGATAATTTAGTAATTAAAATTTTCAGATTATTCATGTATTTCTCATTATTTATTCTTACAAGGCACAATCTTTTTAAGGTTTGAAAGATAGGATTGTGCTGTTGTTGTTATTTATTTGCATGACTGCAATTGAATCAGTTCTTCTGATCAATTTTACCCTAATATTTATATGTTTTTAAAAGAATAAAAGTCATATAATCTTTAACATTTTTCTAGAGACTGTTAAAAAATATTTTACAAAAGTCAATTTTTGTTGTTGACTTAGTGTGATCATTTTTTGTTAAATTCGCAAGATGATTTTTAAATAATAAATACAGAAAAGTCATTTCAAGTAAAAAAATCAACAACCAGAAAAAGAAAAGTTTGAGGCTAATTTTGAAAAAAAATATGAGTTACATACTCGTGCTGATGCTGGCTGTCTGCACGATGAGTCTGATGCAGACGCATGCTGCAACCCTAAAAAAATCATGTCTTAAAGTTCATCCACTGGCCGAAGGAGATACTGATCCAGAAATCCTGCAACAGTATGAACAGCTTTGTGCCAAAGCCACTCGGAAAGATCTTAATTTACAGCGTAAAATCAAAGCCGATATTGCTCAACTTTATCTGGATCGTGGTCTGCATCTGAAAGCACTTCAAGCAGTAGATCAGTTAAGTCGTGAAAATTACATAACACGTCAACTAACAGATATTAGCTTCCTTGCTGGTGTTGCGATTTCTAATCATGCCCTGAACTATATGCGCACTACAGAAATTCGTCCGCTGAATGAAGAAACCTACGCCATTACCAAAGTTTTTAATGACAATGTACGTTTATCCCAACCCGTTACGGTTATGCCTCTAAGGGCAGAGAAGGATTCAGGCAACAAGAAAAAAACGGTGACTACGGCAAGTAAAAAAACCAGCTCGGCTAAAACACGTATAAGTGCTCCTGTACGGAGTAAAGCAAAAGAAATATCTAACAGTAATGTTATCGCCAAAAAAACAGAGCCGGTCGTCCTTCCTAATGTTCAGTCTAGCTCCAATCCATTTGGTGCACTTCGAAACAACTAATAAAAAATAATTCATAGGAATCAGCAATATGGCTAAGCGTGAAAGTGTACAGAAGAAATTACAGCGGATTCGTCCACCACGTGTGCAATTGACTTACGATGTGGAAGTTGGGGATGCCCGCGAAGTCAAGGAGTTGCCCTTTGTGGTCGGCGTGCTGGGAGATTTTTCAGCAGCATCTGAACTGGAAAAAACCAAGTTAAAAGACAAGAAATTTATCAATGTAGATTTAGACAATATTGATGAAGTGATGGAGTCATTGGCACCACGGGCCAATTTTCAGGTTGAAAATACCCTGACCGAAGAGGGCGGCAAGATGTCTGTGGACCTGACCTTTAATTCCATGGATAACTTTAAGCCAGAACAGATTGTACAGCAGGTTGATCCATTGCGACGACTGGTTGAAGCACGTGAACGTTTAACAGATTTACGTAATAAAATTTCCAATAATGAACGTTTGGAAGATCTCTTGGATGAAGTCCTAAAAAGTACTGATCAGATCCGCAAGATGAGTGTGGAGGCGGAGCATGAGTAATTTAAATGCAGCAACTGCTGAACACCTGAATGTTGAAGAATACTCATTACTTGACTCTATCGTCGAGCGTAGCCGTATCGCGCGTACGGATGAAGAACATGACCGTGCCAAAAGCCTGATTGGTGAACTGGTACGTGAAGTCATGGCGGGTACAATTACTGTATCCGATAACATGACCCTTGCACTGAACAAGCGTATTGCTGAAATCGATGCCCTGATTTCAACCCAGCTGAGCAAGATCATGCATCATGAAGCATTCCAGAAGATTGAATCAACCTGGCGTGGCTTATATTATTTCTGTCAGGAAACTCCCTCCAACTCTTTGATTAAAATCCGGATGTTGAATACTACCAAAAAGGAATTGATTAAGGATTTCCAAAGTGCCACTGATTTTGATCAAAGCACCTTATTCAAGAAAATCTATGAAGAAGAATATGGCTCTTTTGGTGGAGCACCTTATGCTACCTTGATTGGTGATTTCGAGTTTGATCGGACGCCATCAGACATGTATTTGCTGGAACAGATTTCACATGTGGCAGCAGCAGCACATGCACCATTTATTTCTGCAGCCAGCCCCAGCATATTGGGGCTGGAATCATTTACCGATATCGATCGTCCACGTGATGTGTCCAAGATTTTTGAAACTGCTGAATATGTACAGTGGCGTTCATTCCGTGAAAGTGATGATGCACGTTATGTTGCATTGACCATGCCACGTGTATTGGGGCGCCTGCCATATCATCCGCAAGAAGGTACGGCGACTGAAGGTTTTAACTATGTAGAAGAAGTATCTGGTGAAGATCATCACGAATATCTGTGGATGAATGCCGCTTATGCTTTTGGTACTCGCTTAACCAATGCTTTTGATATGCATGGCTGGTGTGCTGCGATTCGTGGTGTTGAAGGCGGCGGCCTGGTTGAAGGACTTCCTGTACATACCTTTAAAACGCCTGACGGTGACGTGGTATTCAAATGTCCAACCGAAATTGCAATTACGGACCGACGCGAAAAAGAGCTGAGCGATCTTGGTTTTATTCCACTGGTACATTGCAAAAATACCGATTATGCCGCGTTTTTTGGTGCTCAATCGACTCAGAAGCCGAAAAAATATGACAATGATGCCGCGAATGCTAATTCTGCTTTATCGAGCCAGATTCAGTACATCATGGCAGTTTCACGTATCGCACATTATTTAAAAGCGATGATGCGTGACAAGGTAGGAAGTTTTGCTTCTGCAGGCAATGTTGAAGCCTTTTTGAATGACTGGTTATCTCAATATGTATTACTGGATGATGGCGCCTCTCAGGAATCAAAGGCGCAATATCCTTTGCGTGAAGCGTCAATCAAGGTTGTAGAAAATCCAGCTGAACCTGGTCACTACAAATCAGTGGTCTTCTTAAGACCACATTTTCAGCTTGATGAGTTATCAGTATCCCTGCGACTTGTCACTGAACTGCCGCAATCGAGCAATTAGGTCGGTTGCATTTTCTATTATTGATTATAAAACAGGATAAAAATAACAATGAAAGACATATACGTCCAATTTCGCGGCAAATATAAAGTCGATGGTGAATCACGCGATTCTGAACATAAAAGTTGGCTTGAAGTAAACTCTTGGTCCCATAATATTCGCCAGCCTAAATCTGCGACGTCTTCAAGTGTGGGTGGTCATACCGCTGAGCGTGTAGAACATTCTGACATGATTTTTGTCAAAGATCTGGATGCTACCAGCCCGAAACTTTGGGAAGCATGTTCTGCCGGTTATACCTTTGATGAAGTTCAGATTGACTTCTATCGTGCCAACGGCGACAAGCGTATCAAGTACCTACAGATCAAACTGAAACACGTTCTGGTTTCTCAAGTTATGCCAAGCGTGAATGCAGAAGGCGTACCGACTGAAGCGTTTGGCCTGAAATATGCTGCGGTTGAGTGGACTTATAACCAGCAGGATATTAATGGTACACAGAAAGGTGCTGTAACCAAGAAATGGTCATTATCCAATAATACGGCATCTTACGCTGCTTAATGCTTCTGAATTTAGAGGCTTGCACCTGCAGGCCTCTATCTGAATGAATAAATATCAAATGGATGATGGAAACACATGAATCTGGATCAGCTTTATACTTATGGATTTCGTTCGACCTTGTTTGATCGACTGCTGCCACAAGATGAAACCCGTGCACAGGGCATGTCGATTCAGCAGTTACGTGAAGCCGTTGCGGCAGATCTGGAAGATCTGTTGAACAGCCGTATGGTCATGCTGAACCATGTGATTGATGATTATGTGCTGGTCAAAAAGTCCATTTTGCAATTTGGGATTATTGATTTTGTGGGCTTATCGACTGCAAATCCGATGGATCGTGACAAGATTTGTCGCTCGATTGAAGCTTCTATTTCAGCACATGAACCACGGCTTAAGCATGTCCGGGTGGAAATGCTGCTAGATGAAAACAATATGGGTAGCCTGTGCTTAAGTATTCAGGCCTATTTAAATATCCATCCTTTATACGAGCCTGTAGTTTTTGATGCTTTATTAAAACCGACCACACAACAATATGTTATTTTGCCAAGATCATAATAAGAATGAGCGCGATTGAAGAATTATTACCTTATTACGAAAAACAGCTGCAGGAATTTAGCCAGCAGTCCCGTGAATTTGCCAATAAATATCCAAAAATTGCCCAACGTCTGTCTTTAAATCAGGAACAGATTGACGACCCGCATATTGAGCGCCTGATTCAGGCATTTTCATTGATCTCGGCACGGATTGATAAAAAGCTATATGACAGCTATGAAATATTTACCCGTTCGATTTTTGCGGTGATGTTTCCCCAGTATCTAAAGCCGTTTCCAGCCTGTTCGATGGTCAGTTTTGGAGATGCGAATAAAATCAAACAACTGACTGATGTACGTTTGATCCCGAAACATACTTCACTTAAATCCAAAAGTGTGCGTGGTGTGCAGTGTGAATACCGGACGGTGCAGGAGGTGGCTTTACTGCCAATTGCATTGAAATCAGTCCATTTTAAAACCCATCCTTCGGCGCACATTCATCTGAACCGTAATGCGACGCTCGTGTTGGGCTTTGAAATTTTTAATCATCAGTTGAACTTACTACAAAAGCATAAGCTACCGATTTATCTGGATGCGATTTCCAGTTTCCCTTTACAGATGCTGGATCAGGTTTTTAAGACAGAAACCCAGTTTTCGTTAAAGGTAAATGGCCAGGAAATCAAGATTTCAAATCCCTTCGAGCTATCAGGCTTTAGCGAGGAGGAGAGTATATTGCCAGTTGATCAGCACACCCATCAAGCCTATCGACTATTACTGGAATATTTCTGCTTTCCGGACAAGTTCAGTTTCCTGAACCTGAATCTGGATTTTCTCCATCAGATCGAAGCAGATACCTCGAATTTTGAGTTGCATATTCACTTTAAAATGAACCTGAATGATCAGGCTGCGATTCGCAATTATTCAGAACTGAATCTCGCCAATTTCAAGCTGTTCGTGACGCCAGTGGTTAACCTGTTTGAGAAACAGGCCGAACCGCAGAAAATCAATCATCAGCGACTGGAATATCCACTCATTTCAGATGCGCATCATCCTGAATATTATCAGGTGTATGCGGTCTCCGAGATGAACCTGATTCGTGAAAACAGTGATAAAGAACAGGTTGCCCATCAGGTTTTACCGTTTTTTGCCATGAGTCATTACCGGCATGACGGCGCACAATTTTATTATCATCTGCAACCAGAAATTGCCAGTACGCAAAAGAATGACCTGAAATTTTCTGTGGTTTCTCGAAGTCTGGAACCGCAGAATACTTCCTCTGATTTTATCAGTACCCAGTTGCTATGCTGTAACCGCGATCTGCCTTATGAAAGCTATAATAAGGATCAGAATGCGCTCAGCTTAAATGACAATCAGCTGGCTCGACGCGGACTATTGTTAAAGCGCCCATCTTTACCTTATCGATTCAAGCAGAGCCAGAAAGAACAATGGCGCATCATTTCCCATCTTTCCTTGAATAATCTGTCCTTGATGAAAGGCGATGCAATCACACATCTGAAGGAATTGCTGGAGCTGTATAACCTGCCGGCTTCCAAGGAAAACCAGCAGATCATTGCCGCAATTCAATCGATTGATTTTTCACTTAGTCAGAAATTACTAGAACACAAACCATTTCCTTTGTTTGTTCGTGGGGTTCGTGCGCAGGTCAAAATCGAGAGTGAAGCATTCCGAGGCTCGAGTCTGTATATCTTTGCCCAATTGCTCAATCATATTTTTAATCTGAAAGTGCAAATGAACAGTTATGTGGAAATGATTGTGATTGATGCAGCAACAGAACAGGAGGTATACCAATGCGTGCAGAACGTTGGTGGCAAAAAGCTTCTGTAGTAGAACAGCTGTATCAGCAGTCCACCCGCTTTGAACTGGTGCAGGCAACACGTCTGCTGCGTCATTATCCGGAGCAGCAACACTCACAAGACTGGAGCAAGAGTTTTAGTTTTGCTAGCTCGCTGAATCTGAATTTCCCCAAATCCGAAATTGAGTCTCTGCAATGGACAGATCAGAAAATTCAGCTGACCAGTCCGATGATTGGTCTGACCGGGACACAGGGAGTATTGCCTTATACCTATACCTACCGTATCAAGCAAAGCCCGCGTCAGCAGCGCGAGGAAACCCTGCATTTTCTCGGTTTATTTAACCATAAACTGACCGCGCAATATATCGAAGCCTCGATTCACTATCATCTGCCAGTACGTTATGAAATTGAGCAGGAAAATCATTATCTGGAGATTCTGCATGCGCTCAATGGCTATGTGCGTAAACAACATCAGCAACAGCATCTGGATGATTATTTTGCTGAATTTTCCGGTCTGATGCAGGGGCAAAATAATAGTGCTTATGTGCTGAAAACCATGCTGGGTTGCATGTTCAAGCATCAGGTTCAGATCCGGGAGTATTTACCAGAACAGTTTAAACTGGATGCTTCGCAAAAAGCTTCACTGGGCGGATCAAATCCTGCATTACTGGGAATCAATACTTTCTGTGGCGAAGTGCTGACCCAGATTGATGAAAAAATTGAAATCGTGATTGGTCCTTTGAATCGTCAGGACTATCTGGATTTTCTGCCGCAGCAAAAATATAGTGAAAAACTCAAGCAGATGATTTCAACCTGGTGCAGCCCAACCTTGATGGTGGATCTGCGTCTGGTATTAAGCAAGGCTGAAATCTGCCCAATTCGGCTCGGTGATCAAAGTGCCGGGCTGGGACAAGGTGCTTTTCTGATGCCAAAAGCCGCTGCAGATAATCAGGAAACCTGTTATAGCCTGATGGGGAGAGCAGCTTGATCAAGACCATTGTTGCAACCATTCTGGCACTCATCCTGCTGACAAGCGCTTTGGTGATCTACTACTGGCGCGATGTGCAGTATGATCCGACGGCTATGGAGATGCTGCAGTTTTTTATTCTGCTGCCGGTTTTTTCCGGCTTGTTATTGCTTTCCCCATGGTTGATTTATACATCGCTGAAAGCTTATCAGACAGCTAAAGCAGAAAAGTTAGAAGCCGCTGAAAATCAAGAAAAACAGCTACAACAGCAAAGTGAACTGGAGAAAAATAAAGATAAACCGGTTGAAGAGCAGACTTTAAAAATTTATTCATCCGCAGCAATCCATAGCTTTGGTGAAAATCATGAAATTATTGACGCAATGCAGGCATTCAAAAGCCCGAAACTGGATGAAACTTTGGTCAATCACTATGGACTGCCGATCCTGTCTTATCGCATTCGACATCTGGACGAGTTGTTAGCCGAAGTAGAAGAGGATGAGACTCTGCACAGCATGCGGCTGCAACGAATCAATTTACTGATTCAGCAGCAGATGGAGCAACATGCTGAAAGTCTGCATCACATTGCGACACATCTGAGAAAGTCAGCGATGTTCTATGATGCAGAAACCGCTTATGAATACCGTATGCATCCGGGCTGGATCAATGAACAGTTTGATGAAGAGAATGAAATAGAACCCTCATTTGAGCAGGTGGCACGATTAAATAAGTTGAATCTGCATATTCTGCTGCCAGCAGCATTGATCCATATCTGGCCAGATCAAGCACAACAGGCGCTGATTGAACAGCTAGAACAGCAATATGAAATTGTGCAGCGCCAGATTCATGTCGAGTTCCATTATGTCGATCATCACAATACTTATGCACTCTGGATCAATCTGCTCAATGATATTCAGCAGCAACATGAACAGGTCAGTCTGGTGATTGCAGTACAGTCTGAAATTGATCAGGAGTGGCTGGAACAGCAGTTATGGCAGTCGGAACAATATCTGCCGGGAGAATATGCCGCGAGTATATGCCTGTCTGCTCCACAGTTAAACATTGAAGATTTAATGGAAATTAAATCAATTAAAACCTTAAAGCATGTCAAAAATATTAGTGAATATTTACAGCAACAATCTCCAAATTTTGCTGAACAGTTGCAGCAGGAAGCCGCATTTGTACTATTGCTGGATGATCCATTACAGATCAATACCTCTAAAAAAATTCAGCAGTATTTAGGTACAGCTGGGATAGAACTGCATCACGGCCTGTATTGCCATTCTTATCTGGGCAGTACGGTAGAGATGAAAGCCTTGTTTGGGATATTTTTGTGCATGCAAATGAATGATGATGTCATTACATTGGCCTATACGGTGCAGCATCCTCAGACATTTTTTGTCTGTCAACCTGTCAATATGGTTGAGGAACTAGAACAGAATGCGGCCTGAAAAATTTTAAAAACCTGAAAGACAATAAAGAAATATAAGAGATTACAGTGAATACATTATTTTATACGATCTTGGGATATGTCTGGCAGTATGTGACCAATCCAAAAGTGATGATGGCATTGTCATTTTTCGTGGTGATTATTTCCATGAAAAACACTGTATCGGACCGTGTGTTCTGGATGCTGGTGGCGGTTTATAGTCTGATCCTGGTAGTCTGGGGGATTTATACACTGATCCAGCATTATCAGCATGCCAAAAAAGGCGAGGAACTTTCCGAGGCTATTGCCAGTACAACCGAAACTGAACAGAACAAACATAAGAATAAAGAAGAACTGCAGTTGATCCAGCAGCAGATGAAGGAGTCAATTCAACTGATCCGCAAGTCCAGACTTGGAGATCGTAAGGGGAATATGGCACTGTATGAACTGCCTTGGTATATGGTGATTGGCAATCCTGCTGCTGGAAAAAGCTCGGCCATTTACCATTCCGGTTTACGTTTTCCATTTGAAGAACATCATCAACAGATGGTGTCTTCCGGCTTAAGCGGGACCCGTAACTGTGACTGGTTTTTCTCAACCGAAGGAGTCTTACTAGATACGGCAGGGCGTTATTCGGTCTATGCTGAGGACCATTCCGAATGGCTCGGTTTTCTGAATATTCTCAAGAAAAATCGTTCAAAGGCGCCCGTGAATGGTCTGATTGTCCTTGTCAGTATTGCCGAGCTGGTCAGCCAGAGTCCGGAAAAATCCATTAAATTAGCCAAAAATCTGCGTGCCCGTATTCAGGATCTAACTGAACGTCTAGAAGTCTTTGCTCCCGTGTATCTGGTCTTTTCCAAAATGGACCTGATTGCCGGATTTACCGAATTTTTTGACTGTTATGATGCGCAGGAATTTGATCAGGTTTGGGGCGCGACTTTACCGTATACGGCAAATTCCAGCGAGCAGGCGCTGGAGCTGTTTGAGAAGCATTACAATATTTTATACGATGGTCTGAAAAGTGTCAGTACAACGCATTTGAGCCGTCGGCATTCACAGCACATTTCTCCAAGTGTCATGACTTTTCCACTGGAATTTAAGAGCCTAAAACCGGTTTTAAAAACCTTTATTTCTACACTGTTCCAGGAAAATCCATACCAGTTTAAACCTATTTTCCGTGGTTTTTACTTTACCAGTGCCTTGCAGGATGGCGTAATTGAAAGCCCAATGACGGAACAGATCGCGGATGATTTTCATTTGATCCACAGTGATGACAGTGACATTGGTCTGCCGAAACAGTCAGTTTCCCAGAACCACGGTTATTTCCTGAAAGGCCTGTTTTCCAATGTGATCCTGAAAGACAAGCATCTGGTACGTCAGCATATTAACCCGACAAAAAAACGTCAGCGTTTTATGGCCTTTACCTGTGCAATTCTTGGGTTATCGATTGTCCTCAGTTTATGGTTATGGTCATATCGCAATAACCAACAGCTCATTGCTGAAGTTCAGGCCGACCTGAATAAAGTGGTGCAGATACAGGCACAAGCCAACCGTTCACTGAGCCATCAACTGGATGCCTTAATGATTTTACAGGGGCATCTGCAGCAACTGGATCAGTTTGATCAGGACCGTCCACTGAAATACAGCTTTGGTTTATATCAGGGTAACCAGATTCGAGAAAAACTGGAAACTGAATACCTTAAGGGTATTGAACAGCTAGTGCTTCAGCCTACCCAGCAGCAGATTGCACAGTATCTGCAACGTGTTAAGGCAAATGAAGCGGTGCTAAAAGAAAATTATATTCAGGTGAAAATGAATCATGTGGCGCAAGGCCGCCAGATTGCTTCTGAACCTTCAGACCAGAATCCTCAGGATGCTTATAATGCCTTAAAAACCTATCTGATGCTGAGCAATCGCCAGTATATGGATTCCAGTCATTTAAGTGATCAGCTGACACGTTTCTGGCGCACATGGCTGGAACAAAACCGCGGTGAAATACCGCGGGGTGAAATGCTCCAGAAAGCCGAGCAGATTCTGGGTTATGCCATTACATTGTCAGGACGAAACAGTTTCCCTCAGTTGAATTCTGATGCAGTATTGGTGGATCAGACCCGTCAGATATTGACAGCGATTACCACCGGTATTTCTGCACGTGACCGTGTCTATAATGAAATCAAGAGTCGTGCGGCCGTGCGTTTCCCCGCAATGACAGTCAAACAGATTCTGGGTGAAACCAACCAGAATGCCATGTTGGGAAGCTATGCTTTGCCGGGAATTTATACCTATCCGGCATGGAAAGGTTATGTACAGGAAGCCATCGAGCAGGCAGCGAGCAGCACAACCGATAGTCGGGACTGGGTGCTGAATACCACGCAATCTGATGATCTCAGCTTTAGTGGTAGTCCTGAGCAGATCCGTCGTCAACTGACTGAGCTCTATAAGAAAGAATATATTGCAGAATGGCGTAAATTCCTGAACGCGATTCATTATGCCAAAGCAGGCGATTTCAATCAGCAGATCAAGCAGATGGATCTCTTGGGCGAACCGGAACATTCTCCAATCCGTATCTTGATCCAACGTGTGGCCCAAGAGACCAGCTGGGATAATCCGATGGTTCAGGCAGAACTGGCAGTGCCGCAAAAAGGCTTTATTGCCTGGTTTAAGCGCAAAGTGCTGAATCGTGATGAAGCGAAGCAAGTGCAACAGGCCAATAGCCCGTTAGGGCATGGTGTGATTGCACGTGAGTTCCAGATGTTCTATCAGATGGTACGTCAGCGCGATGATCTGCAGAATCAATCGCTTCTGGATGGTTACATGCAGTCAATGGCAAAAATCCGCAGCCAGTTCAATGATCTAAAAAGCTCAGGTGATATTGGTCCTGCCAGTATGGCTCTGGTCAAACAGACCATTCATGAACAGAACTCCATTTTTAACACCAGCCAAAAATTTGTGGCAGAGAAAATGGCGGCGGGGACGACAGAGCTGGATCAGCAACTGTTACAAAAACTTCTGGTTGCACCATTAACCCAATCCTTTGAGGGACTGCTGGTTCCTGCACAAGCTGAAATAAACAAGCTCTGGACCATGCAATCTTATCAGCCATTTAGCCAGAATCTGGCTCAAAAATATCCTTTTAGCAGTCAGGCAACCTTACAGGCCACTTCCAATGAAATTAACCAGATTTTTGGTGAAAGTGGCAGTATTGCACGCTTTGTGAAAGAACATCTGGATCCACTGGTGATCCGACGTGGCTATACCTTGACCTCCAAAACCTGGCAGGATCTGGGAATCAGTCTGAACCCGGCTTTTGTAGCAAATTTTCAGACTTATGTCGCACCTGCTCATGGGGTTGCAACAGGCGAACTAAAACAGGGGCAGGGTAAAGCTCCTGCTGCAAGCCAGTCCAATTTCCAGTTCTATCCATTGGAAAATCCTCAGCTTTTAGCTTATACCTTTGATATCGATGGGCAACGCATGCTGTTTGAAAATGGCATACAGCAATGGGTGAACTTTGTCTGGCCAAATCCGGGCGCGATTCCAGGCGCACGCATTACCCTAGTGGATCTTGAAGGGAAAACGCATACCATTTTTGATGAACCGGGCGAATATGGCATTAACCGTCTGATTGAAAGTGCACAACGTACCCAGAAAGGCAGCAACTTTGAGATGGTCTGGAAGAGCAAGGAAGACCCGGAACTCCTGGTAAAAGTAAACTTCCGTCTGGTCAGTGGCCAGAATGCCAGTTCTATCGGCGGACAGCCAAACTATGCCAACCTGCAACTGATGGATCAGGTCGTTTCCAATAAATCGGTACGTGTCGTGGCTGCGCAAAGTGTTCCTGTATCGGTACACAATCCGGCCACGGCATTAGCTAATACGGGAGCAGCTGTACCATGATGAGGATTCATTTCAAGTTAAAGAAAATGGTGGAGGTGAGTAATGCATGAGTTAAAAACCACACCACTTTATTATGGTAAATGTCCAGCACGTGGCGATTTTCTCAAGTCACGTGGACAATATCAGCTCATTCAACTGATTGATCAGTGGATTACGGAAGCATTGGAGTTTGCCATGCAGAAGGCAGATTTCAAGCAGACCTATGCGCAATTACCCGCGCTGGATTTCTTTATTGCCAATCCCAAAGAAAAACTATTTTTGCTGGCTAACTTAATTGCCAGTGAAGACAGTTCAGGGCGGCAGTTTCCAATGATGCTCAGTCATCTGATTGAGCATGAACAGCCATTTGAAAATATCATGTATTCGCCATTGCGCTACAAATCGGCTCTGGTTGAGCTTTATCAATGTAACCGGGTAATGCGTTCCATTCGTGATACTGATATTTTGCTGGATAAACTGAGTAAGCTGAGCAACCAGATTATGGTGCCCAGCCAAGAAGAAGCGCAGGAATTTTATCAACATCATACAATTCATTCATTTGCTAAGCTGATGAATCTGAGTGCCTATCAGCTGGCACAGAGCCTGATTGGATTGGGTTTGTTACTGCAACCAATTATCCAGCAAGGTACCGGTCGTCTGAATAAAGTACTGATTTTACCTATTCATAATATGAGTTATTGCTATGAAATTGCAGCATTTTGGGTCAGCCTGATTATCCAGTTTGTACAACATCATCATACAGAACTGTTGATTGGTATATTACATAAAGAACAGCCTATTTTATTATTTGGTTTTAAAGGTGCAGATATACTGGCTTTAAGTGATATTTTTACCGAAAACTTAGATAGTCAACACTGGGTATCCTTGATCCATGCAGCCTGGATTGATCAGTATCTAGAAAATAATGCAGGTTTGGCAGCCTTGGAAAAGTCCTTAAGTGAGCGTCAGATGAGTCTGGCTCAAGGAATCAAGTTATTTAAACAAACATTTGTAGAAGCATAAAATGAAAATAAAAAACAAATACTTAAAATTAAAAAAAATATATAAAATCAATCTCTTAATATCTTTTTTGTTGAGTTTTTCAGTGTGTGCGCAACCGATCATTATTGAAGGTGCTGTACCCACTGAGATTACCAAACAGGAAATACTGAATAAATTATATACAACTTATGGGCAGAAAAATGTGGTGGACCGCATCCAGATCCGTCAGGTCACCGCACCAGCAGACTGGTCAAATACAGTCAGTACAGTAATTCATGAAGACCTGAAAAAGGTCAAAAACGGTAAATTAACAGTAAAAGGTACTGATATTCAGCTCACAGGTAAATTATCAAATCCCCATGAAATTCAGGAAACTACAGCAAAATTTCAGGGATTAACGCCAGCAAGTTACCGCTTAAATACCCAGCTTTCAGTCAATCAGGCTGAACAGCAGATCATTGATGCAGCATTAAAGAATCGAATCATTGAGTTTGAATCTGGTAGTGCGGTATTAGCATTTTCAGGTGCACAGATCCTGGATGAAATGGTCATTGCTTTAAACAAGGTGGGTGCTAAAAAAATACGGATTATTGGACATACGGATAGTTCAGGCAATGCTCATCAAAATCTGCAATTGAGTCAGCAACGTGCAGAAGCAGTAAAGACTTATTTAATCAAAAAAAATATTCCAGCACATTTGCTCAGTACTGATGGTTTAGGTGCAAGTAAACCTGTAGCGGAAAATACCACAGCTGAAGGTCGAAAGAAAAACCGTCGGATTGAGTTTGAAGTACTTTAAAAATATAAGTTGCTTGAGCAACAACATAGATAATCGTATTATTAATAGTATTGCGTATAATGTATATTATGTTAAATAGGATGTTGTGCAGATAGCCTATCTCTATATATGTTGTTCATAAAAATTAATTTTGAAATTTTCAGTAGAAATTAAAGCTAAAAATGAAATTGCGAAAAAATAAAGCTAATAATGAAATAAAACTCACTTAGGAAAAAATCATTACTAGTTTTATCAAATAAAATCTTCGATCTATCAAAAATTTTCATCGATTTTTATACATTAGCGACCAAAGCTTTTCGTTTGTATTCAATCGCAAAATCTTCACCTTCCTTGCGAATTGCATCTTGGTATTCAAGCTTTTTAAAAGAATTTCTACTGTAAATCTGAGAAATCCATTCTGGTGTTACTTATATCTACTAATCTCAAAACCGCAATATTACTATCTCTGATCCCGCCAAACTGCCAAGGAATACCTAAGTCAACACTTCCCTCCCTCAATAAATGTCAGCCTGTTACCGATATGACCAGTCTGTTCGGGTTTATTCTATATCATTGAATGGAAAATAAATCCCACGTCTCTGAGGGCATCTCTCAATAATAGTAGCTACTACGGTTGTAAATTATTCTAGAATGGATTATTTGTACTTTTTCTTTTTGTCATGTCTATATACAGGCTTGATTGAATGAGTGCTCATTACCTTTGATAGATTCTGCTTAATAGATTCTCGCAATCCATCTAAGTATTCAATTTCATTGGATAATTTTAAATAGTCAGCAATTTGGTCACTGAAATACTCTATAATTTCTTTGGCATTTCTAATGCGAAATTCAGGACTTTCAGCCAATTTCAACAGCTCTGCCTTAGTCGGGAATTGCTTGCTGCCATTTATTTTAAGAGCGAGCTGATTATCAATATTTTTATATATGAGTGTATGTGTGATATCGAAAGGTGGTGATACAAAGATATCGCTCATATCTGGCGTATATTGCAGAGCAAAGTTTTTAAGGTGAGCGTCACCGTTCCCGATCAGGCAATTAAAAACGATGTACTTATACATTTTTACGACTTCTGCTTCACTTCGGGTGTATAGATAGGTGGCTTTCAGCAAGTTTTCGTAGCTCCCCTTGTACTTCTCGTTTGGGTCATTAGACCTTTTGAGAAGAGTCGTAAAATCCTCATAGCCTAATTTGGTTCCATCAGCAGCTTTATCAAAACGCTCAATAATGTAGGTTTCTAAATTGGCTGATAAATATGTTTTGGGTGGTTGCAAACCACAATAACGAGCAGCTTCCATACAGACAAATTCATTTACCGTCAGTAAATCAAAGTCTGCATCATAAGACTTAACAATCAGGTCTTTTTGTTGAACAGTACGCTCCGTTAGAGTAGTCACATTAGGAATGCTAACTTTGGGCTGAACTCCAGCTAAAGAGTTTCGTAAATAATATTTTTCTAATAATTGTGGAAAAAGTGGAACTTGGCTATTGTAGTTAAGAATTTCATCGAGGCTAACTATTTCTACTTCTGGTAATTGCAATTCACTTTTATAGGACAACATGCCAATACCATTAGCTTCTTGTAGAGCCAATAAATACATTTCATTCACATTAGCATATCGAGCAAGTTTACTGGCAATAAAATGGCGATTATGCCCCTCTGGTAAATTTTGGGAAAAAATAGGATGTAATGCCCCATGTGAATATCCCTGCATATCAGGCAAAGTCATGGTAAGAGATACAAATCTTTGTTCTTGTACTGGTTGATAGTAATAATGACCACTATGTGTCAACAAGCCTTGTTTGAAATTATCTGTAAATACTTCAATAGACTTGATTTCTGTTGGTAGTTGAAAGTTGTCCATCAATCTTCTTCACTAAATAAAGTATCGATGTCATTCCAATTTGGCAGATTTCGTTTTTTGGGCGTGACTTCAAACTGCAATCCAACCGCATCTATTAGACGTTCAAAAATATCAAATGAGCCTGTGAAACGACCATTTTCTATTTCAGAAATGGTGGATTTATTGACTCCAGATTTTTTTGCCATCATTTGTTGTGTGTAGTCTAATTTCCGCCTTGCTTCACGTATTTTTACTCCAATCTCTGCACGACTAGCCATAAAACCCCCCCATCTGTTCGTCATTTAGCGAAATATTGCTAACCAGTATATATGAGTTTGCTATATGGCGAATATCTTACTATATTTATCTTATATTTTCTATATGGCGAACATTAGGGTTTATGTTGTCTATATTTCGCTATATAGCGAATAATTAGCTAATAAATGCTTTCTGAATTACACGGTATATCTACGAAGATAATCATGGAAAATGGTAATTCAGATATTCTTAGTATTGATGAGCTTAAACAAATAGAAATTAAAAACCTGCAACGGGCTGTCCAGCATTGTGAAGGAAAAATTTTTGGTGAAGATGGTGCGGCCAAATTACTTGCAATTAATCCAACGACCTTAATTTCAAAATTGAAAAAATTAGGGATTCGCTATTAATTTTTCCCGGACCTCTACTTTGACATGATAGAGGTCTGGGGATGTTTACTTTTTTTCATTTCTTAAAATATTAACTTTACTAAGTTTATAAACCAGAAAAATTTAAAAAAATAAACAGCACAACTCATTGCGAACTTCCCTCTTGCTTCCTGTCTCCAAACTGCCATCAAAACGTCATGGATTTGTCATTTATTAATGTTGAGATAAGCCCATAAATTTAAAAAAGATGTAATGAGGACAACATGGCAGGATTATCGATTTGGCACGTACTTATTTTTGCAATCGTCGTAATTTTACTTTTTGGCACGTCTAAACTCAAAAATCTGGGCAAAGATGTTGGCGGTGCAATCAAGGACTTTAAAAAATCTGTACGTGAAGAAGAGGCTGAAGCGGCAAAAATTCAACAGCCCCGCACTATTGATGCTGAAGTTAAAGTCAGCGAGAGTTCAATCAAAAGTTAAGGTATCGTCATGCTCAATATTGGAATGACTGAGCTGCTAGCCTTTGGGGTAATTGCACTTCTAGTGCTCGGACCAGATAAGCTACCTGAGGCAGTTCGTTTTATAGGTAAATGGTCTACCAAGATAAAAAGAACCGTCAGCAATATACAAAATGATCTTGACCGTGAATTGCGTCTGTCTGAGCTACGTGAGCAAATGCAAACCGAGCTGAAACGTATTCAGGAACTGGAAGCCAAAATGCAGGCACAAATGGCTGATCTCAATGCACCAATTGAGCCGGTCACAAAAATTTCAGAACAGCCGGTACTGAAAACTCAGTCAAGTTATGAACTGGTCAATCAGCCGCTTTCCCCGGTTCATTTAACTCCGGCTAAGCAGGTCGCCAAGCAAGAAAAAAAATATCCTGACATGAAGGTGGCCGTATGAATATTTTACCGTCGACTCAAGCCAGCAGCGATCCCCAGAAAGTTCATCTAGAAGAAATGCCGATTACCCGACACTTAGTGATTCTGCGCAAGCATCTTTTCAAGATTGTAGGAATATTGATCGGACTGTTTTTCTGTCTGTTACCATTTGCGACGCATACTTATCAGCTTTTATCCGAGCCCTTACGTGCCCAGTTACCGGCAAGTTCTACCATGATTGCCACCGATGTAACTGCGACATTTATGGCGCCGTTTAAGTTGAACTTTTTTGTTGCCCTGCTGATCGCCATGCCTTTTATCTTGTATCAACTTTGGGCCTTCGTTAAGCCGGCACTATATGAAAAAGAAAAAAGTCTGGCTTTGCCGCTCCTGATTGGCAGCATTGTCCTGTTTTATGCGGGTATCGCTTTTGCCTATCTGGTGGCTTTGCCGTCTATCCTGCATTTTTTTATCAGTGTATCGCCTGAAACTGTCGCGCCCATGACTGACATTAATAGTTATCTGGCCTTCTGTTTAAAACTTTTTCTGGTGTTTGGATTTACCTTTGAAATTCCGATTATTACCCTGTTATTGATTCTGATCGGTGTGGTAAGCACACAGACTTTGGTAGAAAAAAGACGCTTTATTGTGGTGGGGTGTTTTTTTGTGGCCATGTTTGTAACGCCCCCTGATGCCCTGTCCATGATCATGCTGGCTGTACCCATGTGGCTGCTGTTTGAGCTAGGTTTAATGGCGGGAAAATTTCTGGAAAAGCGACATCTGAAAAATAGCTAATTAAGAAAAAATGCCTCCTTACTGGGGGCTTTTTTACATTAATTTATTTATATAAATAAATGTTTTATTTAATTATTTTGAAATAAAAGCTTCACCTTTTAGTCATATTTAACTGCTAGTTTATTTCTGACTTTAAAACAACCAAACCTTAGTTGTGGGAATAAAACAATGACAGATTACCTACCTTATGATGAAAATCAGGAACTGGACAATAACACTTCAGATAATCATCATTTTCGGGATATTCTAGAACAATCTATGTCACGTCGTGACTTGATTGCAAAGACTGCAAGTGGGGCTGCAGCATTGGCACTGGCTTCTAGCCTGACTGCGTGTAGCGATGACAATGAAAATGGCAATATTGGGGACGATGAGAGCAATCCGAATCCGCCAGCAGACAACAATGCTCGTCCAGAAAAATTAAGTTTTAGCCCAGTGAAAAAAAACCTGGATGACTGGGTTACGGTTCCTGAAGGCTATACAGCCACTGTCCTATATGCAATGGGTGACTCAATTCATCCTATCTACTCTGACTGGGACGATAACAATATTCCGAACGGCCCAAGCTTTCAGTTCCGTTCTGGTGACTGCCACGATGGTATGAGCTATTTTGGTTTAAGCACTAAGACTGGCCGTTATGACGAGAATGCATCTGAGCATGGCCTGCTGGTGATGAACCATGAATATATCAATCAAACTTTTTTACATCCTCAAGGACCAACAAAAGTTGATGGTCGTCGTCCAGAAGATGAAGTCATCCGTGAAGTGAATGCACATGGTGTTTCAATTATGCATATTAAGAAAAATACCGAAACTCAAGCGGTAGAAATCGTTAAATCCTCACCATTTAACCGCCGTATTACGGCTTCAACAGTGATGGATTTTTCTGGGCCGGTGACAAACTCTCCATTAGTCCGCACTGCTTTCTCTCCTACCGGTCGTCAGACTCGTGGTACACACAATAACTGTGGTAATGGTTATACACCATGGGGCACTTATTTAACTGCCGAGGAAAACTTTATTGGTTATTTCCAGCGTTCAGGTACAGACCAATATGCAGATCGTAGCGAAGCTGAGAAAACTGCACTTAAGCGTTATGGCTTAGGCTTAGATATTTCATATCAAACTGAAAAAAATGCCGATGGTACAGTTAAACGTGATGAGAAAAATAGTATTGTTTATGTTCTAGATGCACAAGGACAAAAAGTTCCGGAACGCGATGATCAAGACCGTATTGTTTATTTAGATAAATCTTCACGTTATGCATGGGAAACATCTCAGGCTGGAGTTGAATCACAAGATATGTATGACCGCTGGTCAGCTAACGTAACCAAAGCATCTGCAAGTCAAGACTATCGTAATGCACCAAATACCTTTGGCTGGATTGTTGAAATTGACCCATTTGATAACAGTGCGAATCCGGTAAAACGTACTGCACTGGGCCGTTTCGCTCACGAAGACTGTCGTGCTAGCCGTGCGATTGAAGGTGAACAGTTTGCCTTCTACATGGGCGATGACTCACGTGGTGAATACATTTACAAATTTGTCTCTGATGCAAAATGGGATCCAAAAGATATCAATACCGGCTACCGTGCTGGTGACAAATATATGAATAACGGTAAGTTCTATGTTGCCAAGTTCAATGCAGATGGAACTGGTCAATGGATTGAACTTGCTCACGGTAAAAATGGTTTAACTGCAGAAAATGCGGTATATCCTTTTAGCTCTGATGCGGATGTATTAACTTTTGCACGTTTGGCAGGCGATGCCGTTGGTGCAACGAAGATGGACCGTCCTGAATGGGTAGCCGTTAACCCGGAGAATGGTGAAGTCTACGTTACCCTGACTAATAACAGTAATCGTGGCAATAACTCGGCGCAACCTGTTGATGCTGCCAATCCACGTAATTACTCAGATCCTGAAGGCGGTAAAGGTAATGTGAATGGCCATATTATTCGCTTTAAGGAAGAAAACGCTGCATCAGAAAGCTTTGAATGGGATATCTACCTGTTCGGTGCTGAAGCATCTATGGATGCCAATATCAACCTGTCAGGCTTAAATGATAATAATGATCTGTCTTCACCAGACGGTATGTGGTTTGATCCTCGTGGCGTACTCTGGATTCAGACAGACGACGGCGCTTATACAGATACCACTAACTGTATGATGCTGGCTGCCCTGCCTGGACAAGTAGGTGATGGTGGTCCAGCAACAACCTCTAATGGTCAAGCGACGATTGCGGGTGCCCAAGTGACCAATGAAAATTTACGTCGCTTCCTGACTGGTCCAAAAGAGTGTGAAATCACAGGGGTAACCATGACACCGGACTATAAGGCCATTTTCATCAATGTACAGCATCCGGGTGAAGATTCTAAAACCTTTGATGCTCCAACCAGTAACTGGCCTGCAAGTCAATCAGATCGTTCGAACAAGACCGCACGTCCACGTTCAGCAACTGTTGTGATTACGCGTAATGATGGCGGTGTTATAGCCGGTTAAAGAGTTCACTTAAATTAAAATGCTGGCTCAATGCCGGCATTTTAATTTTTGAATGTTTTTTAATTTTAAGAGTTAACTGGTCAATAAAAAGAATATTTTTGTTTAGAGTTAAATTGATATAAATATTAAAGTATGAAGTGGACTTCGGATCAATATATAAGTGAAATCCAATACAACTAATCATAGCTTCAGCTATCTTCTACTTGGAAGACTTGTAATTTGCAGCTTTATTTTTGAGTATTTTTCTAAAAAAAAAGCAGGTATCCAAGGAGGGATTGATACCTGCCACTCTAAGGGAACTATATTACTATCCTGCTTCTTCAGTCTGTGAATCACAGTTAGAAACTAGCAACTTTTTCTGCACATTCACAAATCGTTGGTAACTCTCTATTAATCGATGCTGATATTAAATCTGGTAAAATCTGGTTAACAGCTATCGAAATTTTTTCAGGATAGCCGACCTGATACGACTGACAATCCCGATGTAAAAACCAATACAGTTCTTCAGCAACAAATTCGGGACTGTCAATATTTTTTCCCAGTCTGATATTCATTTCTATTGCATTTGAATGATGAATATTGGTTTCGGTAACCCGTAATGAAAAGTATCTGAATCTGATTGAACTTTTGCTGTATTCACGGGCTAGTGCTTCGGTTGCACCACGCAGGGCAAATTGGCTGGCACAATAACTAGCATATCCAGGATAGCCAATACTGCCAAAGGTTGAACCCACATTAATGACCTGGCCAGGCGGACTGATAGATATCAATGGCAGGATCTTTTGTATCAGCTGCATTGGATAAACTGCATTAATCAGCATTATTTGTTCCATGATTTCTTGCGACTGCTGTGTAAATAGCTTGAAATCACTGATACTGATGTTATTAATGTAGTAGTGAATGGGTTTATTCAGCGTAGCAAGAGCTTTTACCAGCTCTTCTCTGCTTTGCTGATCGGCAAAGTTGCAATGAATTAAATCCAGTTGTAGCTGTGGATAACATTGGGCTATATTGTCATGTACTCTTTGCAGAATCTGTTGATTCTGCCCAACAAGAACCAGATTGACCCCGTTTTGGCCCAGAACCTTTGCAATAGCCTGACCAATACCAGAAGTAGCATCCATAATTGTTGCAGTTAAATTAGGCATAAATACTTTCTCTTGTTCTTAACAGAATGATTTGAGATCAAATCTGCCGCAGGTCATGTGGATCACATCACGAAAAATAACTTAATACTTAAGATAAAACTCCAAACTTAAAAAAATCTTAATTCTGCATATAAATTTAAATATTATTTTTATTAAAAAACACATAGAGGCCATTTTTTTAAGAGAGTTTTAAGCACGAAATCTTAAGTTAGAGTTTCCTTTTATTGACTCATGACAGCTATGTCTTCCTACCGTTCACCCTATAAAAGCACCTCGGGAATGCAGCGTATTCTGAATGCGACTCGTTATTCCGTGGCCGGCTTTAAAACAGCCTTTCAAAATGAAGCGGCCTTCAGGCAAATCCTGCTCATCAATCTGATTTTGATTCCTCTGAGCTTTGTCATGCCGGTGAGCCGGGTTGAGCAAGCACTGATGGTGGCCGTGTGTCTGTTGGCGCTAATCGTTGAACTGCTTAACTCGGCGATTGAGGCGGTGGTAGACCGTATTTCCATGGAGCAGCATGAACTGTCTAAAAATGCCAAGGATATGGGCAGCGCCGCCCAGTTTGTAGCACTCAGTTTAATTACCGTGACCTGGGGTCTTATTTTAGCGGGTCATTTGATTTGACCACGCGCCTGCTACAGCAAGAAAAATGGAAGATTTAAAATGATATTCGAGCATTCCCGGTTTTTACTAACACAAACATTGCTGCTGATTTTCAGTTTTTTGATGCTCTGGAATTTTTTTGATGTAGCTGGGAGGGTTGATTTACAGCTGATCTATCCGTTCATTGATGATCAGGGACAATTTCCCCTGCGGCAACACTGGGCACTGGCAGAACTAAATCACCACTATGTCAAAAATCTGCTGATTCTGGTGTACATAACATTGTTAGCCGGCTGGCTAGTTTCACTGAAATGGCAGAACTGGCATCAACGGCGCTGGGAATTTGGCTATTTCTTTAGCATGGTGGTGCTGACCACGGCCTCAATTGGTATTTTAAAATCCCAGTCGGCGCATGCCTGTCCCTGGGATATGATTATTCCTACCCATGATGGTATTTTGTGGGATTTGAGTGCCACTGCCGGACACTGTTTTCCCGGAGGACATGCATCCAGCGGTTTTGCCTTGATGGCTGGCTATTTTGTCTATCGGATTGCTAACCGCAAGCGGGCTTATTTTTTCCTGATCGCGGCACTGATTTTAGGCTTCGCCATGGGCTGGGCACAAATGATGCGCGGTGCGCATTTTCTGAGTCATAACCTGTGGACTGGCTGGATGATCTGGTGCATGAATGTCATTGGCTATGCACTGTTTAGCCACAAAATGCCACTGGCAAATCACCCCATGCATATGAACATCAGACAGCCTTAATGCCTAAAAACCAAAGCCTATCCACTTAGGCTTCGACCACAGGAAATTTAACCTGTACACACAGACCATCCAGACTGCTACTTTGCGAAAATTCTAGCGTTCCACTCAAGCGCTCGGTGGCTTTATCGACAATCGACAAACCCAAACCACTGCCAATTTCGGCATGGTTATGAATCCGGTAGAAACGCTGCCGGATCTGGGCGAATTGTGTAGGATCAATCCCGGCTCCACTATCTTCAATCTGTAAAATCGCCTGCTGGCCTTGCTGAAAAATCGATACATTAATCACGCCGCCTTTCGGAGTGTATTTAATCGCGTTATCAATTAAATTATAAATAATCGAGTGCAAGGTCGAAGCTTGTCCTTGAATTCGCAATTCCTGTTGCTGTTCTACGCCCAGATCAATCTCTTTCTGTAAGGCCAGCTGAATCATCTGCTCAATGCAGGCCACGGTCATCTGATTGAGCGAAAGCATTTGTGCCGGCTCGGTTAAGCTGTCGGAAGCATCCTGTTTGGCCAAACTCAATAACTGGTTGACCAGATGCTGCATGCGCAAAACACCCTGACTCAGATTATGAAGCGAGTCGCTCTGCGGAAAATGCTGCAATAAAATTTGCAGCTGCAAGTTGAGTGCGGTCAATGGTGTACGTAATTCATGGGCAGAATCCGCGACAAATTGACGTTGTTCCTGTTGAGCCAGAGAAATTCGTCCAAACAGATGATTCATTTCCTGAATAGTCGGTTCTAGCTCCAGGGGATAATCTTTCATTTCAATCGGCTTTAATTCTTGCGCCTTACGGCTGGCCAGTTCCGTTTTAAAATCATGCAGCGGCTGAAAATTTTTCCGGATCATCCAGCCTAAACCGAACACAGCAAAAGGTAAGAAAAGCACATAAGGCAGAAACATATTGCCGGCCAGTTCCAGCGCCAGCTCCTGCCGGACATTTTGCTGCTGACTCACCTGAATCTGCAACTGGTCACTTGGAATGATATAGGTGAGCCAGGTTCCATACGGCGTTTGATGCTTGTAAAAACCTGCTTTTTTGACCGGTGCAACCAGCACATTCTGTGGATGCAAGGGAGTAGCTGTCTCTGCGTAAGACCAGATATCTACAAACAGATCTTCTTCACTGTACTGTTTTTCCAGATCAATTTGGCTTTGTAGCGGTCGCGGATGATTTTCTGCAATGCGCTCTGCCAGACTTTGCATCTGTTTATCCAGTACTTCATTAATTTCTTCGAGTGCAATCCGGTATGCTGAAAAGATCAGCACACAGCCTAATACCAGGCTAAATAATGAAATATAAATAACCAGACGTTTTTGCAAGGAATAACGTTTTTGCATGGCGCTCATCCTAAGCGATACCCTAGCCCACGTATGGTGCGGATGAAGTCTTTTCCTAGTTTTGCCCGCAGATGATGAATATAGACCTCTACTGTATTACTGCTGACATCACTATCAAAATCATAAAGCTTGTCTTCTAAATCGTTTTTAGAAAAAATTTTGCTAGGATGCATGAGGAGTGCAGTGAGAATAGACCATTCCCGATTAGACAATTCGATCGGTTCATCATTAAAGCATGCGATGTGCTGCTCTAGATCCAGTTCCAGACCACTGTGTGATAACTTTTTATGGCTCTCTACCTCGGTATGTTTGGGACTACTACGTCGGATCAAAGCATGAATACGGGCCAGCAGTTCATCAAATTCATAGGGTTTAATCAAGTAATCATCTGCCCCCTGATTTAGCCCATCGACCCGGTTCTGTAACTGATCCCGGGCAGAGATAATCAGCACCGGTAAATTGGGAAACTTCTGCCGGATATGTTTAAGCACCTGCATGCCATCCATCATCGGCAGGCCCAAATCCAGCAGGACAATATCATAGGCCTGCTGCTGTAACTGCTTTAAACCATCCAGGCCATTATTGACCCAATGCACATCAAATTGATGCAGCTTGAGCAAGGTTTCAGTCGACTCGGCAATCATAAAGTCGTCTTCGATAATCAGTATTTTATGCATTTCAAGCTCTGTTCTTTAATGATGATGAGCATTGTGCAAGCATATCATTTTTAGCTTCAGTCACTTGCGTTTTTATATCCAGCAGACTCAATAAGCTTGGGAAAAGATGATCCTGACTGCGTGCCTGTTTGGTCTGTGCTTTAAGACAGCTCACCTGCTGGGCATTCTGCTGTGTCCAGTCCTGCGAAAACCACATTAGCATCGGAACATGGGTTTGCTGGGTCGGTGCCATACTATAAGGTGCGCCATGCAGATATAAACCATGCTCTCCAGTGGATTCTCCGTGATCAGACACGTACCATAAACCGGTCTGATACTGGCTTTGATGTTTTAGGGTCTCGATAATTTGAGCGAGCACATGATCTGTATAGACAATCGAATTATCATAGCTGTTCTTTAATTCTTCAGCACTGCAGCCCTGAATGGCATTGCTGTTACAGATCGGCTGGAACGGTTGATACGGCGCTTTGGAACGCTTGAAATATGCTGGCCCGTGACTGCCCATCTGATGTAGCACGATTAATTGCGGTTTCAAGTTATTTTTGTCCAGATGTGCCAGATAATCTTTCAGGCTATCCACCAGAATTTCATCAAAACATTCACCAGCAGCATCACACCACTTCTGTTTCAGTTGGGCAGGAATCTGATATTGCTGCACCCGGTCACAGGCGCCTTTACAGCCAGAGTTATTGTCGATCCAGGTCACCTGATAACCGGCACGCTGAGTGATATCCAGTAAACCTTCACGATGGCTGGCTAGCTGTTCGTCATAATGCTGACGGGACATACCTGAAAACATGCATGGAACTGAAACGGCGGTTGCTGTACCACAGGAACTGACCTGACTAAAATTAATCACCGCTAACTTGCCCAATTCAGGATTGGTATTACGCGCATAGCCATTTAAAGCAAAACTCTCGGCACGTGCAGTCTCCCCGACCACTAGCACCATCAATTTAGGTTGCTTCTGCATTTGAGCCTGCTGTAGCAGATGGGCATCTTCACCATAAGTGATTAAAGGCAAATTGGCTTTAGGTGCTTTCTTTTTATAATAAGATACGGTGGACGCAATGCTGTTTTGCGGAGAAATCATGCCCTTTAGATCGCGGTGCTCGCGGAAGATTGCTGCATAATCGACATAAAAACAGAATAACAGTCCTAGAATTAATCCGGCCGAAAACACACTGCTCAGGCTTTTATGCAACAATTGACGCCCGAAAGATGCAGGCTGAATGTTCAGCATCCAGACGATACACAGCGGAAAAACCACAAAGACTAGCGTCCAGATCAACAGTCGTATTGACCAGAGATCACGGACTTCACGGGCATCGGTCTGCAGCATATTCTGGATCTGGTCCGGTGTAATAACAACCCCCAGACTATTGACAAAATAAGCACTAAAACCGCCCAGAATGATCAGCACACTGGCGAGTATCTTGGCATTCCATTTCCAGTTCAGCCATTGCAAGACCAGATTGTACAAGCCGATAACTACCAGGACTGTAGCCGCCAACAATGCGCCTGCCTTGAGATTGGTATAGGGCGTCAGTTGATGGATTTTCTGATAGAAAGCAAAGTTTAAGACCAGCCCTAGCCAAATGGCGAGTAACAGGTTGAAGCGTGCAAGGCTGATGGATTTGATCTGGCGTAGACCGGGAAAAGAAGGCAGCTTAAGCATTTTTTTAGTTCAAAGACTTTAAGATGCTTTAGCCTAAAATCTGAAGCTTAAAAATGACTTAAAATCCTTTCTTTGCGAACTTCATAAAATTTTCAATGCTACTGTTTCACCCTTGTTTAGACTTATTGTTTTAAAAAGGATGTGATTCCCTGACTAGAGCGAATTTGAAAAGCACATCCTGAGTACATTTAAGCTACAGCCACATTAAATAATGAGCCGATCCAGGAGCTAAATAGCATGGCAATCACCCCCCAAAGCATGACTCGGGCCGAACCTTTCCAGATGCTCACCCCTCCTGTATAACTTGCCAGTGCGCCCATAATCCCGAGACTAAGCACACCGATCAGCATCACGCCTTTATCCAGGTACTGTTCAGGCAGTAACAAAATAGAAAGTAGAGGAAATAGTGAGCCTATAGTAAAAGCGATAGCGGATGAAAATGCAGCCTGAAAAGGCTGAGCCGAAGTGTTTTCTGATATACCAATTTCATCGCGGGCATGTGCATCTAAAGCATTGTGTGCGGTGAGCTGCAAGGCAACTTGCTGGGCCACCTCAGGGGTTAAGCCACGCTGGATATAAATATTTTCCAGTTCTTTCAGTTCATGTTCTGGATGACGTTTAAGCTCACGTGCCTCCATATTCAGATCATTCTTTTCAATATCCTGCTGGGATTTGACCGAGATATATTCTCCAGCAGCCATCGACGCAGCTCCGGAAATTAATCCGGCTACACAAGTCACCAACAAGGTATGTGTGGACGCGCCACTGGCTGCCATTCCCACCACCAGACTGGTGACAGAAATAATTCCGTCATTTGCCCCGAGTACAGCTGCGCGCAACCAGCCCGCCCGTTCAAAATAATGTTTTTCAAGATGATAAGAATGACGCACGGTATAGTCTCTTTTTTGTTCTCAACATCATGATCGTATATTTATTTCGCTTGAAGAAACAACTCTTTATTTAATAAACTCTTGTTCAGAACAGCTCATGAATGGGTGAGCGCTCTGATTTACCAATTTTTATTGCATGGATTGCATTTTTCCAATTGCACTCATTTTAACATCTGAGAAATTTACAAGTCACAGTCCTATCACTACAGTTTATTTATTATTAAATGCTGTGTTTTCAAGTACTGATAAAGGTTGCTGTTACATTAATAGCGATGGCCAAAATCGTGGTATTGAATCCATACGCCAGAAGCAAATGTAAAGTATTGAGTATTCTCATGGGTTGGCGAGTAATTGATACATCGGCCGTTTGCGCTGAAGTGCCAATAATATAGCTAAAATACAGAAAATCGGGATAGGTTGGATTTGGCGTACTAGGAAAAGCCAGTCCGCCATGTTTATGCTTTTCTAGGGCTAAATAAAAGTCATGGGCATAATGAATTGCAAAAATGGTGTGCATCAGGAACCAGGCCGAAATAATAGTCAGGATGGATAGCCCTAAATGGCCGGTTCTGATGGCAGCATCTTTAGGTAAATGATTAATTTCAATAATTATGGCAATAAAACACATCACTAAAGTGATGATGACGAGCACCAGAATGACCCATTTGCTGGCATCCTGTTTTATGGCACGTTGTAGAATATGGTGATGGTCTATGGGCCAGAGCTTTTTGATAGTAAAAAGTAAGTAGGCATAAATGGTAATGTTCCAGCTCATCAAAATGCAGGTAGACCAGCTTAAATGAGTTGCTGAATAGAAAATAAAATACCAAATCAGGAGAGATGGAAAGATAATAAAGAAATAAAGTCGGGACTGAAGCGCTGTTCTTATAGATTGGAGGAAACGTATGAGCTGTCCCGCATGTCATGAGATGGCTTTAGCAGTATAAAGTATTTTATTAAAACAACAGGGTAAAAGAGCTTTTAGTAGATAAAGGCGTACTGATTCAAGATTACGATAAAATAGATATTTTAAAATCTAGTAGTAAAAGAAACTAAAAAAATTAATTTCCTATTCTTAATGAAACTGAATCTTGAACCCTTTTAGCTAAAAAACTAAAAAAGTGTGCAGCAGACTTTAGGTAGACGTCAGTTAAATATGTAATTCCAATATTGATGTTCATCAAAGTTAATTTTGAAATTTTCCGAAGAAATTAAAGCTAAAAATCAAATTACTAAACTTTGATTAGCCTAATTTTTATAAACCAGGCTGAGGATTCTGGTCTCGACTACACACTTTAAAAGAATTCAATATTAAAGTAATGAACATTTACGCAGTTTCTAGTTGACCAACCTGATGATATGCGCGGTTGAAGTACACTAGGCTTTCCTCTTGCTGACTGCGTCTAATCGCGATGACTCGACATAAGAAAATACTGTGTGTACCCACTTTTTGAATTTCTTCAATCTGGCAATCAAAGCTCACCAAAGCATCTTCTAAAATTGGAGCACCTGTCTTAAGAGTTGTCCACTCGCCTATCTTAAATCGCTCTTCTGAGCTGAATTTACTAGATGCAAATGCATTTGAGATGTATTCATGCTGCGTGCTGAGTACATTTACTGCCAGCACGTTATTTCTCATAAAATGTGCATGCGAGCGAGAAGATTGATTCATACACACCAGCAATGTCGGCGGTGTATCCGTCACACTACAAACGGCAGATGCGGTAAAGCCATGTGTTCCTGCTATACCTTCGGTTGTAATCACATTTACAGCCGTGGTTAACAAGGACATTGCATTTCTAAAGTCAGTTGCTTCAATCATCTCTTTTGTCTCAAATGTATATGTAACCTGTCTTTACTCAAAGTCAGGTAAATAATCTATGGATCATTTACCCTCCTCTGGTGAAGACCATTTCGTGCTAAGCGCCCAGCTCTTGACGAACAATCGCTGCCCCTGTACTTAGTGCTTCGAGTTTGCCCCGAGCCACTTGACGAGACAACGGTGTCATCCCACAGTTGGTTGATGGATACAGTTTGTCTGCATCCACAAATTGCAATGCTTTACGCAGTGTATTGGCAACTTCTTCAGGCGTTTCGATTTGATTGCTTGCAACATCAATCGCACCGACCATGACTTTTTTACCCCGAATCAGCTCAATCAGATCCATCGGTACACGCGAGTTTTGACACTCGAGTGACACGATATCAATTTTAGATTGTTGCAGTTTAGGGAAGGCTGCTTCGTACTGACGCCATTCATTACCGAGGGTCTTTTTCCAATCGGTATTGGCTTTAATGCCATAACCATAACAAATGTGTACCGCAGTTTCACATTGCAGACCTTCAAGCGCACGCTCTAAAGTCGCGACGCCCCAGTCATTCACTTCATCAAAAAACACATTGAATGCTGGCTCATCAAACTGAATGATATCAACCCCTGCTGCCTCTAACTCAAGTGCTTCTTGGTTCAGGATCTTGGCAAATTCCCATGCCAGTTTTTCACGGCTCTTGTAGTGACCATCGTACAGCGTATCAATCATGGTCATTGGGCCAGGCAGTGCCCATTTGATCGGCTGCGTGGTTTGGCTACGCAAAAATTTTGCGTCATCCACAAACACTGCTTTTTTACGGGAAACTTCACCGACTACTGAAGGTACGCTGGCATCATAACGGTTACGGATACGCATAGTTTCACGTTTTTCAAAATCCACCCCTTCAAGATGCTCGATAAACGTGGTCACAAAGTGCTGACGGGTCTGTTCACCATCACTGACAATATCAATGCCAGCATGGACTTGTTCATGCAAAGACAGTTTTAAGGCATCACGTTTCGCTTCTAGTAGTTCTTTACCTTCAAGTTTCCAAGCTGACCAGAGCTTTTCAGGTTCTGCCAGCCAGGACGGTTTTGGCAAGCTGCCTGCTGTAGAGGTCGGGAGTAACTTTTCAGGTTGTAAAAGTGCCATGTCTAATCTTCTTTCTCTAAATTCGTTTATATATGTGATCTATCAGGCAGCGTTGTCTTGCTGAGCCGTTGCTACTTTAAAATTGGCAGCCCATTCATCCAGAATGTCTTTATATGGCTTGATGAAGTTTTCCTCTGTCCATTTACCTTGTTTGACTGCTAGTTCCCCACGTTCAACACGATCATAGACAATGCGAGTTAATGAATAGTCGCCATAGCTCAGGCTAGGCTGATACACCACACCTGCGGGTGAATTGGTGTTGTAAATTTCAGGACGATAGATTTTCTGGAAGCTTTCCATGGTGCTAATCGCACTGATCAATTCAAAATCGGTGTAATCATGCAGCAAATCGCCCGCAAAATAGAATGCCAACGGCGCATTGCCATTTTCAGGTTTAAAGTAGCGAACACTTAAGCCCATTTTTTTAAAATATTCATCGGTACGTGAGTAGTCATCATTAGTGTATTCCACGCCTAGAACAGGATGCACATTGGCACTGCGGTAGTAGGTTTTCGTAGTGGAAACACTCAGACAAATCACAGGCTGTTTATTAAATTCAGCTTTAAAGACTGCTGAATTCACAAGATGCTGGTACAGCTTGCCGTGTAGGTCACCAAAGTCTTCAGGTTTTTCATTGGCCTTACAGCCGAGTGATGGCAATACCACACTGAAGTCATAATCACGTACATAAGATGAGAAGCTATTCCCAATCATGCCTTCAATGCGTTCATTGGTATGATGGTCGATAATGGTACTTTTCAAGGTTTCAATAAAGGGAAAGGTTTGACCATTGCCCTCAATATCAATTTCAGCAGAGATGATATCGATCTCCAGTGAATAACGATCACCTCTAGGATTATCGGCAGTTGCCAAGCTATTAAAACGGTTATTAATCATCTCAAGTGTACGACGAAGATTCTCCTGACGGCTTTCACCACGTGCCAGATTGGCAAAGTTGGTGGTTAGACGTGTATTGTTTGCTGGTTCGTAGTTCTCATCAAAACGAATACGTTTAATTGAACATTGGAATGCTGTACTCATGGAGATATGCCACCTAAATTTTTTATAAAAAAAGCAAATTTCTGTATGGATGTATTTAAGCGTGAATCCAAACATGAGTAAAACGATATAAATTCAGTAAAAGATGAGTTAAATTCATCTTAATGAGTGGAGTGTATAAATAATGATCTATACTTTAATAGAAAAATTAAGATTCTAATTTATGTTGCCGATCATTATTCATTTCTAAATATCAAAGTGTATTATTGAGCACGATTTATAAGTAGCGACTTCATTCTGAAATGACCAATACCTTTTCTGACAATCCTCAAGTTCGAGTGGTTTCAACTTTTTCTGAACTCGTATATTCGGATTTTCTGGGTGAGGCGAATGCCATCTGCTGGTCTAGAAATTTGTCTGGTGATTTTAAAGAAATCGTCGCTAAACTAGATTTAAAAGAAAATATGATTGAAGTTTCTGTTGAAGATCTTTTGGCGCTTCAGCTTTCTGAACAGGGTCATGTGGCTAGAGAAATCATATTAAAAGATATGCAGCTACTGACTGACTACGGCGCTTCCCCTTGCCTGAATTTGCTGAAATCCTACGAACGGGATGATGAGTTTGATTTTATTTCGACCGATGTCTATTCCTACCATGTGGATCGCTCCCCTATCGAAACGGATACATTTTTATGCATCTATCACGGTGCTGCAAGCGAGATTTTGCCCAATAACCAGGTTGAGCAAAAAATCTTGATTCCTGAAATCAGGGAACAACTCAAGCAGTTACATGACGGACCAGAAACTGAGTTTGAGACGTTTCTGGAAGAATATTTCTTCGATCTGCATTATCGGGCTAAAGCTGATGCAAAGCCTGTTAATTTAGACACGGGAAATCTCTGGCGACTCGCTGTTGATCATCCAGCACAGCAAGTTTTACCCTGTGTGCATAGAGCTCCTGTTGAAAATGATGGAGAATATAGATTGCTATTAATTTGTTAAATTGGCTTCTTAGAAGAGGTTAATTATAGTTATTTGGTTAAGCAATGATACCTAAAGGGTATGTACTGTATTAATTATTTATTAATAAAAAAACATTAAAATACATTGGTTTGAGCGTATTAGAAGTGAATGTATGTACAAGAATTTTCATATAATGTTTTATTTTGTATAAAAGTGTTATTTTTTGTAGGAAATTGCTTACACAAATTAGAGTAATTACCCTATTTTCTATCGTCAAAATTTTTGACATTATATTTCACATAAAGAGTCAGCAAGGAAAGCTGATAATAATCGCATTATAACGATAATAAAGTCGCCAAGACAGCGAACTTACCGGGATAGTAAGTAATAAAAGAAGAGACTACAGCCGCTAAGCCTTATAGTTTTGGGAGAGACTATAAGGCTTTTATTTTTTTTGAATATTGTCTCAAGTAAAACTATAGCATACTGGTATTTAAGTTTTTGAATATAAACATCAATATCTCTATCCCTTTTCTTGCTGATTAACGGACCTGTTCATCTGGTGACACACGCCAAATTGTATCTCCTACATCATCAGCAACCAATATTGCGCCTGATAAATCTACTGTTACACCCACTGGCCTTCCTAATGCCTCTCCATTTTTGCTTAAAAAGCCTGTCAGGACATCTTTTGGGGTACCGGAAGGCTGACCATTACTAA
This sequence comes from Acinetobacter sp. CIP 101934, assembly GCF_000369585.1. Lineage (NCBI taxonomy): Bacteria > Pseudomonadati > Pseudomonadota > Gammaproteobacteria > Moraxellales > Moraxellaceae > Acinetobacter > Acinetobacter sp. CIP 101934. The sequence continues at coordinate 1,662,216 of NZ_KB850094.1, forward strand.
ATGGTACAAAAATTACTTTATAGCCACTATGTGGTTTTCTGTTCCAAGAACCATGCTGACCAATTAGTGCACCACCGCGATATTGAGGCATTAACTCAGCTTTATAAAAACTCAAACCTAATGATGCCGTGTGGTTGCCCAATGCATAATCCGGTTTAATCGCCCGTGCTACCAGTCCAGGATTTTGCAGCTTTACCCGTTTATCTACATGCTGACCATAATAACTATAAGGCCAGCCATAAAAAGCGCCGTCTTTCACTGAGGTCATATAGTCAGGTACCAAATCATTCCCGATTTCATCCCGCTCATTAACTACAGTCCATAATGCTCCACTTTGAGGCTGCCAATCCATGCCATTAGGATTACGTAAGCCAGTTGCAAATGGACGTGCCTTAGAACTGGCCATATCAAATTCCATGATCAGAGCTCGTCCTTTTTCTTGGTCTAGGCCATTTTCAGCTACATTGCTGTTGGAGCCAACTGTAATGTAGAGTTTGGTTCCTTCAGGATTGGCAATCACGTTTTTGGTCCAATGATGGTTTAAGGGACCTGCCGGTAAAGCCAATACTTTGCGACCACTTTCTTTGATTTGAGTCATACCTGGCTGATAAGGAAAACCTACTAAAGTATCTGTATTTGCTACATATAGTGTATTTCCAACTAGGGTCATGCCAAATGGTGAGTTTAAATTCTGCAAAAATACTGTTTTCTGATCAGCAACGCCGTCATGGTTATTATCACGAAGTAGACTAATACGGTTAGGACTTGGATGAGAAGATCCTGCCCTTTTCATGACCATTTTCATGATTTTACCCTTAATCCCCTGACTATCTTCAGGCTTGGGCGGCGCATCAGTTTCCGCCACCAATACATCTCCATTCGGCAGAACATAGAGCCAACGTGGATGCTGAAGACCTTTGGCAAAAGCCTGCACTTTTAAACCCGCAGCCGGTGTAGGCATAGTATTTACTGGCCAGCCTTTGGCTGGTGCGATATTAACGACAGGGAACAAACTGGATTTAGGTTCAGGCAGCTCAGGTTGAGGACCATAACTGTCTGTAATCGGAGACTTGGATGACGATGTACATCCAGCGAATGCCAATATTATGGCAGTACTCAGGATAGACGATAAAATTTGAGCAGACATTGTGGTTCCCTGCTTTTTTGTTGTTATCTGCTTATCTTAGAAGTCTATTCAAATGACAACTATAGGGTTCTTGTTTTATCTGGTTGTTGATTGATTGCTGCGCTTTTGATATTCAATCTTATGGTCTAGTTTGAATAAAAACTTATCTATATACCGCTAATTTTAAGCATGGTTTGATCCTGTCTTTTCAAATAAATGGCCATGCAATACTCAGTAAAAATAATAGCCCTAATACGGCGCAACTCATTTGCCAAAAACGTAAAGGATCACGTTCAATGATTGCTGGTGGTTTAGAGTTTAATAATTCTTTGGAAGGATGCGTTAGATTATGAATGAGTTCAGACAAAGCCTCAAAACGATGTCTCGGTTCAATACTCAGCGCTTGGCCTAAAATTTTATCTAACCATATAGGTAAATCAGGCCGATATTTCCTGATGGAATGATATTGAACTTTTTTAAGCTGCTTTAAACTGTTACACCGAGCTAAATCTGTCCCATAAGGTAATTGTTTGGTCAGTAAATAATAGGCCATGACCGCCAAAGAAAATTGGTCTGAATGTACAGATGGCGAATGATCAATAAAATACTCCGGTGCCATAAATGCCAAGGTTCCGAGGGGTCGATTCGCATTTTTAGGATTAATTTCGACCAGACCTCTTACTGCTGTTGAACCATAATCAATCAATTTAATTTTCATGGCACTTTCTGTATTTAAAACCATGATGTTTTTTGGCCGTATATCCTGATGCAGCATCTCCAGCCGATGCATTGCATTTAAAGCCAAGGCCGTTTGTTGCAAAATTGGTAAAATATCATCGAGCTTTAAAGGCTTTTCCTGGCGATGCAGCCATTGAGCCAAGGTTTCACCCTGCAAATATTCATAACATTGGAATAAATATTTTTTCTCAGTGTTATGTGGATAACAGTGCATCAGGTTGTCATGTTTCAGACGTTTCGATACCCAATCTTCGAGTTGAAACTGCTCTACGGCATTTTTATCTTGCTGTAAATCTACCCCCAAAGTTTTTATGACCAAAGGCTGCTGCTGAGTATCGTGTGCCAAATACAGGCAACTGCGATGATTTTGGTGCAAAATCTTATCAATCACATAACCTTCAAAAACTTCACCTTTACTGAGCTGTTGTGGAAATACATAATCCTGCTGAATATGAAACTGATTCAGTTCAGGCAGCTGTTCTACACGGATCACCTGGAGACTTAAGTTATCATCACTGCCCTGTTCTAAGGCTTTTTCAACGAATGCTTTGGCAAGTTGATTTAAATCTGCATCTATTAAAGTTAAATCTAATAATTGTTGATCTGTGACAAATTCATAGACCCCATCGGTCATCAGTAAAAAAATATCTTTTTCTTTGAGCTCAATATTTCGATAATCAATTTCAATACGATAATCTGCACCTAAGGCTCGGCTGAGATAATGCTCTCTGGATGACAACCAGACACGATGATCATGGGTCAGTAATTCAATTTCATGATCGCGAATGCGGTAAATACGACTATCACCAACATGAAAAATATGGGCTTGTTGCTGTTTTAAAATCAGTGCAGATAAGGTACAGACATAACCTCGGTCTTTATCAAAACGTCCTTGACTTTGTTGAGTCTGTGCATAAAGCCATGAATTGGTCGCGCGGATCACCCGTTCTGCTGAAGTCTGTGTACTCCAGGCATCTGAAGTAGAATAATAGTCAGATAAAAAACTGCCAACAGCGGTTTCTGCTGCAAGATGACTGACATTACTGCTACCGATTCCATCCGCTATAACACAGGCAATACCTTTCTGTTTCAGCACATGTCCTTCGGGCAGATATACTCCATGGAAATCCTGGTTCTGTTGTTTAATTCCGGCAGTAGAATATTGCCCAATACTGACTTTTAATGTTTTTTTCATGCTGAAAGCTCAAAAGGGATCTATACGATCCCTTTATAAAATGCTGAATATTAAAATTCTTTTTTAACACCAGTACGGACATGGGTGGTATAAAGTGCCAGACCTGTTAATGCCAAACCACCCACCAGATTACCCAAAGCAACCGGCAATTCATTCCATAGGAAGTAGTCAGCAATCGAGAAGTCACCGCCCATCATCATGGCAAATGGAAACAGGAACATGTTCACTACAGAATGCTCAAAGCCCATGGCAAAGAACAGCATAATTGGCATCCACATGGCAATGAATTTGCCACTCACCGTAGTAGACATCATCGCGCCAATGACACCTAATGACACCATCCAGTTACACAGCATGCCACGGATAAAAATAGTCATCCAGCCGGCGAATCCGTATTCGGCATAACCTAATGTCCGCTCCTCACCAATATGCGCAATTTTCACGCCGACAGGGTTTGGATCCGCTGCAAAACCCATGGTATAAACCGCTGCCATGAGCACCGCAACGACTAAACAGCCTGTAAAGTTCCCTACAAACACCAAGCCCCAGTTTTTTAGAATACGTCCCCATGTCACCCCTGGGCGTTTATCTAGCCATGCCAGCGGCGTAAGTACAAACACCCCAGTTAACAGGTCATAGCCCAATAAATACAACATACAAAAACCAACTGGAAACAGGAGCGCACCAATTAGTGCTGATCCTGTTTGCACGGCTATGGTAATGGCAAATACCGCTGCCAGCGCCAAAATCGCACCTGCCATAAAGGCACGAATCAATACATCACGGGTTGCCATATGTAATTTGGATTCACCCGCATCTACCACTTTTTTTGCAAACTCTGCAGGAGCAAGATATGCCATGTCATCGTCCTCATTTTTAATATCTGGACCTGTTTTTAAACAAAAAGACGCCTAAGGTCTTTGAAACCTTAGGCGTCGTTGCCTTAAATATCAGAACAGGTAATTTTGTTATGGCGCCATTGCCATGCTTGTTATAAATGAAGCAAAAGCTGTGCCATAAATTATTTAAAAATCATTCAATTTTTTGCACTCTATTTAAAACTAATTTCGTCCTCTAGTTGGCATGAGAACTGCATTAATGAAAATTCACATAAATGTATTTCAAAAATAATCTGGAGATTTTTATGATTACCCATCGTCAACAAGTAACTGACATGATCATTTCAGCGAAAGTTTTAAAGTCAATTAAATGGGCAGATGTCGCCAAAGAAATTGGTCTTTCTAAAGAATGGGTAACGGCTGCCTGCCTGGGACAAATGGCATTTAATAAACAGCAGGCAGAGAAAATTGGTCAGATTTTTGACCTTAGTGATGAGGCAGTGGCATGGCTGCAAATTGTACCTTATAAAGGCTCTTTACCAACCAGTGTGCCTACGGATCCTTTAATTTACCGCTGGTATGAAGTTGTAAATATATATGGTTCGACTATTAAAGAGCTGATCCATGAAGAATTCGGTGATGGCATTATGAGCGCAATTGACTTCAGCATGGATATTCAGCGTGAGGAAAATCCAAACGGTGACCGGGTAAATGTCGTATTGTCTGGCAAGTTTTTACCTTATAAATCCTATTAATTAATCGTTTGATCAAGCCATCATATTGATGGCTTTTTATTTCTTCGTAAGGAGATCTTTTATACCACCGCCCTTATCCTCATTTAATTTTGACGATACACAGCTGCTGCGTATAAGAGGAACCGACATCAATATAGTGACAGTTATCAATCTGGGTATGCCTTTTCACAATGGTATGCCCTAAATAGACCTCATCAATATTTTTAACGGTTCCATAGCGCTTGGAATGATGCCGGATACGGCCTCTCCCCCATAATGCATTAGTATAAGCTGAAGTTAAGCCCGGAATTTTTCGTTCACCCTTGGCAATGTTTGTCTTAAACTGATTCCAGTCATGGATATCAATATCCGCATGCAAAATGCCAATCTTTTTATCTTCATCCGCATGCAAAATGCCAATCTTTTTATCTTCAAGTTGAATTTCAATGACCAATGGAAGCTGAGAGAAGATTTCGCTGAGTTCATCCTGTTTTTCGGTGGACAATAGATAGAACCATTCACCACCATTTCGTGCATGCATATCCTGAATCCATACATCATCACGTCCTTTGATGCACATTTCCTCGTGATTGCCGCGGACGCTCAAGAACCAGGGCTGATCTAATAAAGAAATACATTCCAGATTTTCACTGCCTCGATCCACCAGATCACCGGTACATATCAGCAAATCTTGCTCAAAATTAAACCTGATTTTTTCCAATTCTTGCATCAGAAGGCGATAGCAACCATGCAGATCTCCGACCACATAAATGGCAGCATAATCTGCTCCTCGAATATTTCTGCTTAGCGTCATCATGATATGTGGAATCTTTGAAATCACTAAAATAGGACGATGCGATTAGGATAGGTATACAGGTTTAAATTTGGGTTACTGGTTTATACAGCCTGCAATATACCTCATTGCTAAGATCGTATTTATTCAGTTTCCTCAGCTGAATTTCGATTTAATTCATTGATAGCTTGACCTGTGTGTGCCATCCATGCATCACGTCGTTTAAAGAGTAAAGGTGTAACCCGATTGACTTCATCGATTAAGCTTTGTAGATCTGCATTCAGCAATTGCCCACCTTCAGTGACAATTTTACCGCCAACCATGGTCATGATGACATCCTGTCCCTGAACAGCATGTACAAGATTAGTATATAAATTAAATAATCGGCCTTCATCCACCAACGGCGTCATACGTGGGGTAGCGATATCTACAGCAATAATGTCAGCTAGCTTCCCCACTTGCAGGCTACCAATCTGATCCTGCATGCCCAATGCCTTTGCACCTAAGCAGGTGGCCATCTGGCAAACAGACCATGCATCTAGGGCTGCTGCATCCAAAGAAGAAAACTTGGCCAATAAAGAAGCCGTCTTCATTTCCTCAAACATATCCAGATTGTTATTTTCTTTTTCTCCATCTGTGCCTAAACCGACAGCAATTCCCTGTTTGAGCATATCCAGTACAGGCGCAGCACCTGAGGCCAGTTTCATGTTTGAAACTGGATTATGGGCAACTCCAACATTGTGTTCTTTCAAAATTTGAATTTCATTAGAATCTGCCCACACACAATGTGCAAGTAAGGTATGTGGCAAATCTAAAAGACCCAGCTGTTCCAGTGTCTGGATTGGACGTACACCATGACGGCGCAAGTTTTCCTGGACATCAAACTGGCTTTCATTGCTATGGGTGTGAAAACCGGTCTGATAATCCTGGCATAAGCTTTGAATACGTTTGAGTGCATGAGGTTCAGCATAAAACAGATGTTCTAAGCCCACCCAGACCTGAATTTGGCCATGACTTTGCTGATGCCAACGATTAATCAGGGCTTCATTCGTTTTTAGGGTTTCAAAATAGTCATGGTCAGGGTGCTCGGCGACATAAGGTACCAAGATAGCACGGATACCAAGCTGTTGTGCGGCTTCTGCACTGCCATCCATGTAGCGCCACATATCAACAATGGTCGTGGTACCGGATAATAACGCTTCTGCATAACACAAATACGAGGCAGCCTTGGCATCTTCAGGTTGAAGCACACGATGCATTGGATCAATAAACTGTTCCAGCCAATCCCATACTGGCAGTCCTTCAGCAGTGCCTCTTAATAGTCCGGAATGACAGTGCGTATTGATTAAGCCTGGCATTAATAGGGCTTCAGGATAATCACGCACGATGACATTGGGATATTTTTGGGTAAGTTCGGTCTTGGTTCCTATGGCCTTGATTCGGTCTCCCTCAATCAATATCGCCCCATTTTTGATGCATTCATTTTGACTATTCATGGTCAGCACATAGGCTGCTGCTAATATTTTCATTTTGTTCTATATCATCTTTTTAATTGATAGGTTTAAGGCACAAACGTTTTGCCTAATGACGCTGGCAGATTCATCTTCAAAAGTTTCTTGTCTCGGGAAATTACGACTAGTACTACAATCGTCGCCAGATAAGGCAGAGCTGCTAAAAACTCATTGGGTACTTTGATCCCCAATGCCTGCGCATGAAACTGCAGGATGGTCACACCACCGAACAGATAAGCACCCAGCATCAGTCGGGATGGTTTCCAGACAGCAAAGACCACCAGAGCAATTGCAATCCAGCCCCGACCTGCGACCATATTTTCAATCCACATTGGGGTATATACAGTAGATAAGAATGCTCCCCCAATACCTGCCATCAAGCCGCCAAACAGGACGGCGCCGTAGCGAATAGCCAGTACGTGGTAACCCATGGCATGTGCACTTTCAGGTGACTCTCCTACTGCTTTTAACAGCAAGCCCAGACGGGTTTTTGCCAATACAAACCACACAGCAAAAAATGCCAGTATGGACAGATAGACCACATAGTTTTGCTGAAACAGGATTGGACCAATGAAGGGAATATCTGCCAGTACAGGTATATTCCAGCTACTTAAACCCGGTAAAGCCATGCTGACATAGTTCTGACCTAAAAATGCAGAAATACCCAGCCCAAAAATAGTTAAAGCCAAACCACAGGCCGACTGATTAGTACTAAGTGATAAGGTGAAGAAAGCAAAGATCAATGCCATCAGCATACCTGCCAGCCCACCGATCAATAAGGCACTAAATACACTGGCTTCATATTGGGCAGCAAAGGCAAAACCGGCAATGGCACCGACCAGCATCATGCCTTCTACACCTAAATTAATTACCCCAGTGCGTTGTGACACCAACTCACCTAAACCTGCAAAGATTAGAGGCGTTGCTGCGGCGATTGTGCCTGCCAGAATTGCGGTCATTTCTATAGCCATATTGTTCTTCCTCCGATCTTGTTAAGCATTTGCCGAAGCAGGTTCAGCTGCAGGCACTACACGTTTTTTGGCAAAGCGGTAACGGTTATCAATCAAGGCATCCGATCCCAACAGGAAAAACAGCAGCAAGCCTTGGAATATCCCGGTAATCGCAACCGGAAGCTGTAATTGCATTTGTGCCATTTCTCCACCGAGATAAATCAATGCCATTAATGATCCGGAAAGTACGATACCAATCGGATTCAGACGACCCAGATAAGCAACAATAATTGCAGCATAGCCATAACCTGGTGACAGGCTCGGATTCAGCTGACCAATTGGGCCTGCTACTTCACATATCCCGGCAATCCCCGCCATCATTCCGGAAATCACCAGACTCAGCCAGATCGCTTTTGAAGATGAGAAACCAGCATATTTAGCAGCTAAAGGTGCTTGTCCGCTGACTTCCAGTTTAAAAGCAGTCATACTTTTACGCATAAAGAGCCAGAACAGAAGCACAGCCACAGCGATGATAAAGATTGAAGCATTAACCCGTGTTCCTTCCAGAATCATCGGTAAGGTTGCACTTTCACTAAACATGACAGTTTGCGGAAAATTCATGCCCTCTGAATCACGCCAAGGACCATTAACCAGATAGAGCAATACAAACAGTGCGACATAGTTCATCATCAAGGTGGTCAGGGTTTCTTCGGCATTAAAATGGGTTTTCAGTAATGCAGGAATTGCGCCCCATAAGGCACCGCCAATTGCGCCCATAAAAATCATAAGAGGTAAAATCCACCAACCTGCCTGTTCATGGAATAGCAGTGCGATACCGCCGCCAAAAATGGCACCCATGATCAGCTGACCTTCGGCACCGATATTGAACAGTTTGGCACGAAACCCAACAGCTAAACCCAAGGCAATCAGAATTAGAGGGCCCGCTTTAACGGCCAACTCGCTCCAGCCATAGGAAGTCATCAGCGGTTCAATAAAAAATACATACATGGCCTGTGCAGGACTAATCCCCAGCATTAAAAATAAAATACTGCCAACGACCAGCATGGCTGCCAGGGCAATAACTGGTGACAGCCATTTCATCAGTTGTGACGGATGTTCACGTGGTTCGAGTAAATGCATGTGCTCATCCTCCCCAAATCATTTGTTGTTCTAATAAAGTCTTAAGCATGAGCGTGTTGCTCCTCTGCCGTGGCCGAGGTCGCTTCATGGCGTTGAATGCCAGACATGAGTAAGCCAATACTTTCTGCATTGGTTTGCTGGGTTGGAACTGGATTCGACAGCTCGCCATTGGCGAGTACACAAATGCGATCGCTCATCTCAAACAGTTCTTCGAGTTCTTCGGAAATCACCAGAATACCGACCCCTTGACGTGACAGATCGATCAGCGTCTGACGGATAAACATGGAAGCACCTACATCTACGCCCCATGTGGGCTGAGCCACGATCAGGAATTTTGGATTCTGCAGAATTTCACGGCCGACAATAAATTTTTGCAAATTCCCACCCGATAAAGAACGGGCTTCTGCGTTCGCACCACTGGCCTTAACCCCAAATTTTTTGATAATTTTTTCAGCAAAAGTCTGGATATCTGAGAATTTAATTAAGCCCCAACGGGTGAATTTCTGACGATAGGCGGTCAATAGCACATTTTGAGCCAATGTCATATTGGGGACGGCACCACGACCTAAACGTTCTTCCGGTACAAACCCAAGTCCCACATTACGCCGCTGGCCAGCAGTTAATGCAGTAATCTCCTGTTGTTCCAGATCAAGCCTGCCGGTTTTGGTCAGCGCTTCGCCGGACAATAAAGACAGCAGTTCGGCCTGTCCATTTCCGGAAATACCGGCAATACCGACAATTTCACCTGCCTGAACGCTAAGATTGATATTTTGTAAGGACACACCAAAAGGATCATCAGACTGATAGCCAAGATTTTCAACCTGAAAACAGGTTTCTGGTATGCCCTGATATTCTGCGCGTATATAAGTGGGTAAATCACGGCCAATCATCAGGCGGGCCAAATCACTGGTCGATTTTTCTCGTGGATCGACGTTTCCGGTGACTTGTCCATTACGCAAAATCGTGGCTTCATCACAGAGTTCTTTAATTTCATGCAGTTTATGACTGATATATAAAATAGAAACTCCCTGAGATGCCAGCATACGCAGAGTTTTAAATAACTGCCGTACCGCTTGGGGTGTCAAAACTGAAGTCGGCTCATCCAGGATAATCAGCGCTGGATGTTGTAACAGGCAACGAATAATTTCTACACGCTGCCGCTCACCTACCGATAAGGAATGAACTTCCCTTCGCGGATCGACAGGTAAACCATACTGTTCAGAAACGGCAATAATTTTCTTGCTCAGGTTCGGTAAATCTACTTTTTCATCCAGTCCCAATAAAATATTTTCAGCAACAGTCAGGGTCTCAAACAGGGAAAAATGCTGATAGACCATGCCGATCCCGAGTTTTCTCGCCATTGATGGACTGTCTATTCGGACTTCTTTACCATTCCACAGAATTTGTCCCTGATTGGCTTTGACTGCACCATAAATAATTTTCATCAGGGTGCTTTTCCCAGCACCATTTTCCCCCAAAATGGCGTGGATCTGTCCAGGGTATACAGTCAAATGAATCTGGTCATTTGCCTTGAGTGAGTTGTAGCTTTTGCAGATATTGACCAGCTCCAGTCGCGGAATATCCTTGCCTGAACCTGTATTCATCTTGGGCATAGGTGTAGACAGATCATGTGTTGGATTCATCATAAGTGCCCTGATTTATGCGGCTGGTTGATTCATCTGCTTTTTGCTAAAGGCCAGATGAATCATGAGCCTGTGTTTAGAATGATGTGATGGCTGTTATTTTGTTTTTTATTTCGGAAGTGAACCTTCTACACCTTTTACGTAGTAGTTCATTTTGCTCAGGGTGGCATCATCCAGTGTTTTACCTTTAGCAATGACCATTGAACCATCCTGTTTATAGAGCGGGCCAGTAAATGGGTGCAAGGTACCTTTCAGGATCGCATCTCGAACAGCAAGTGCTTTCTTTTTCTCACCCGCAGTTACCATTGGTCCGAAGCTTTCAATATCGACTGCTTTCTGTTTTACCCCATACCACAGTGCACTTGGCTTCCATGTTTTATTGCTGACCTGAGTCATCACTGGGGTGTAGATTTTTTCCCAATGGAGTACCGAAGCCGCCAGATGGGCTTTAGAACCGAATTTGCTCATATCCGAGTCCCAGCCAAATGCATAGACCCCTTTCTGTTCAGCCGCCTGAACGACTGCCGGAGAATCAGTATTTTGCATTAACACATCGGCACCTTGAGCAATCAATGCCAATGCAGCATCTCGTTCCTTGCCCGGGTTAAACCATGAATTGACCCAGATCACTTTGGTTTTCACTTTTGGATTCACGCTTTGCGCACCCAAAGTATAAGCATTGATGTTGCGCACCACTTCAGGAATCGGGAATGATGCCACGACACCTAAAACATTGTTTTTGGTTTTCTGCCCAGCAACCACACCGAGCATATAGGCACCCTCATAGGTACGAACGTCATATACCCCCAGGTTCTTGCCCTGCTTATAACCAGTGGCATGCATAAATACCGTATTCGGGAACTGCTTGGAGACTTTCTCCATGGCATTCATATAGCCAAATGAGGTGGCAAAAACGACTTTATTGCCCTGCTGCGCCAGGTTACGGATAACACGCTCTGCATCGGCAGTTTCTGGAACATTTTCGATATAGGAGGTTTTATATTTGCCGCCCAGCGCTTTTTCAGCCTTGATCCGGCCCTGATCATGTGAATAGGTCCAGCCATGGTCACTGGTTGGGCCAATATATACAAATGCTGCTTTATCCTGTGCATGAGTCATTGATGCCGCCACCAGGCCACCCGCACATAGTATCCCCATCAGTGTTTTGAATCCGGTTTTAAAGATCTTTTTTTCTTTCATTCTCTTCCGCTCTTTTTGTACTTGTGCCCCATGCACACTAATCAATAACTTTACTCAGATGAGTAAAATCGGTTCTTTTTATAATTAGCAATAACTATTCCAACTTGATTAAAAAATGATTTATTTAATTTATTTCTTTTAAAATAAAAGTAATATTTTATTATTTTAATATTTATTAATAAATAATTTTTTTAATATTAAATAAAATGAATTAAATAAGTGCGCTTGATATAAGTAAATGCTATTAAAATGGGCATTTATATTTAAAATAATTTCTGTAAAAATAAAAAATCCCATTCTTAAAATGGGATTTTCTTCTAAAAAGGCTTATCTGCTTTGTCAGAATTGCTTTTGTAAACTGACCGTTTCAGCTTCAATCTCAGGTACTGGTCCAATCAAGTCAATGTCCTTTTGTCCATGGCTAAAGATATAGTGTGAGCTGACACTCATCGTTGGGTTTTCCTGATGATTACCGGTACATTCAAGTAAATATTTTTCCAAAATACCATAAACTACACGGCCTATATTAGCCCAATAGATGGTTCCAGCACACATACAGCAAGGTTCTACTGCCGTATAAAGCGTACATTGCCATAAATAATCTGCTAGATAATTGGTGGCAGCAATACGGGCTAATGTCGATTCTGCATGATTGACCGTATCAATATTACATTGGGTGAGCAGCACCGTTTCATGATCTGGCGCCACCAGTACTGCTCCAAAGGGATGATGTCCCAACTGGGTAGCACGCCGTCCCACATCATTAGAAAGTCTTAAAAAATTTAATATCTGCTGATGATTTGGACGGCTTATTTATACTAGAATAAATTTTAAATGATTGAATATTTAAATAGATTCTTTGCATTTTAAGAAAGTATAATTTATTTAAATATAGCCCCTGCTTGTTAAATAAAAATATACTGGTTTATTTTAAACAATATAACGTTTACTTAATCCCCATTCTGCCAATATACGTCGATAAGTTGTTGATGAGCGATCTGCTTCAAAATGTGCTTCCATGGAAATATCCAGTGGCAGCTCTTCCGGTTTTTGACTTTCTACCAGTTCCTGGTCTTCAGCAAAGATCTGTGCATTAAAATCATAAACTGCCTGTAAATCGCCAGTGGTATCAAAATTTCGGGTTAATGGTACAAACAGTCTGGTTTGGTTGTGTGACACCGGGCAGCAGGCATTCAGGATTTTAAGAATGCCTTCATTTGGAAAATGCACAGTTAATATCGCAGAAAATGGTGGATAGACATCAAACACGCGTTTCCATAAAAATCCTTCAGGTGCCAGATGCTGCATGCCATGAGGATAATTGCTGACATTACTGACATATTCAGTATGCAGACCATATGGCGTACGTTCGGTATTGTATTTCGGCACCACCGGATTATCACGATCGGCAAAAGCATTGTGATGTACCCAGGCAAAATGCGCGACATCAATAAAGCCTTCTAACTGACGACCACTCGAACCAGCAATATCCACAAATGGCGGTAAAATAGATTGATGTTCTGCGGTATCCCAGGTATCTAGTACCGGGAAATTGGCAGCACTTTCATTCCGGCTAAACAGGCTGGTCCAGATCAGACCGTATTTTTCTACGACTGGAAATTTTGTGAGCGAGAAACGGTCTGAGATTTTAGTCAACTCGGGTTGCGCTGGGATCTTGATACATTTTCCCTGTTCGTTGTATTGCAGACCATGATAGGGACAGACAATATTTTCCCCAGAAACCCAGCCCTTGCTCAATGGTACACCACGATGCGGACAGATATCGCGTACCAGATGAATGACGCCGCTTTCAGTTTTATAAATTGCCAGTTTGACATCCAGCAAAGTCACTTGCTGTGGCTTTTCGTTCACGTCCTGAATACGTGCAACCGGATACCAATGATGCGCCAGAATCTCCCAATCCTGATCATCAAACTGGCTGTAGCATGGCTTGCTAAATACATTGATCATTGGAATAGCGTTCATATCAAACCTTTTTTCTGCAAAATCCTGAATGTTTTTAATCCCCCTGAAACGCTGTTTGTGTTGGCTAGCGTTCCGGTTATTTACAATTGAAACTACTCGTTTTTTTACTTTTTCGTCTATTAGAATGTTTCGTATAAATCATTCTAAAAATTAGAACAGTACCTTGTAATACTTGATTGGCTTGGACCTTAGCTTCCTGCTTTGGCATAAAACTCGCATAAAGCTTTTATTGAATTTTAAGTACAGGTGAAACAGGCTTGAGTAAATTGATAAATACCCCGTTTTCACGCTTTTCTGATTACTTTATTGCAGTGGCGAAAAGTGGCAGTTTACGTAAGGCTGCAGATCAGTTGTTTATTTCGGTATCTGCGGTTCACAGGCAGATCGCCCTGGCTGAAGAAGAGCTAGGTATTGATCTGTTTGAACGTTTGCCAAACGGACTGAAGTTAACTTTAGCGGGTGAAATGCTATATGCCGATATTCTAAAATGGCAAAAGGAGTTTCAGCAGACCTGTATCCGCTTTGATGAAATTCAGGGACTCAAACGTGGCAGTATCGAATTTGGATTAATTTCTGCCTTGAGCGAAGGCTTTGTAATGCAGTCACTACAGCATATGTATGCGCAGTATCCTTGGATCAATTTCAATATACGGGTGGCAGACAGTGAAGTGATTGCCCGAAAAATTATCGATACCGAACTGGATTTCGGGCTGATTCTTAATCCCAAAGCCCATCATCAGCTGGAAGTACTGCATTTTCTGGAATTACCTTTGGGCTTTGTCATGTCCAAACAGCATCCCCTTGCTGAGGCTGAACGAATCTATTTTTCAGATACCTTGGATGACAATCATTTTATTGCAGCAGAGCCGCTAATCATTCATGACTATGTACAGGCCATGTACAAACATCACAAATTCATTCCGGCACGTAAAACGGAATCTAATGATATCCGCCTGATGAACAGCATGATCAAGGCCAATACCGGTATTGGCATCTTGAGTTATCTGGATGTCTTCCCGGAACTGCAACGCGATGAACTGATCTTTAAACTGATTACGGAAAAAGGTGTACGTCCTTTGACCATTGCCCTTTGCGTGGCGCCAAAACGTCAGATTTCACGAGCCTCCCAGCTAATGATCAAGCATATTATTGAACAGATGGAACAGCTAAAAAGTCAGATTTCTCAGCAAGCAGCCTAATAAATGATTTGTGAGGTCTACCTTTTCCGTAAAGACGCGTTAATTCTCAAAATATGCTCACATATAAAAGAGAATGATCTTCAAATGCTAAAGAGTATTCTAATTTTCTTAATACCTCATACGGATTTCTCTAATTTCGGTGAATAGCCTGTTGATCTATATTCAATCGAATAACACCGATTTGAGGCAATCATGAATAGTAAAACCATCCTCACGCATCAGCCTGACTTACCTGTTCATATGACATTTTCAGAACATGACTGGCACCTGTTAGCGCAATACTGGTATCCGGTAGCCTTGGCACGCGAGGTCTCTGAACAGCCAATCGGGACCATGTTGCTGGATATGCCCTTGGTAATTTATAAAATGGAGGATGAAATTATTGTGGCGCGAGATACCTGTCCACATCGAGGGGTTGCTTTAAGTCTGGGAAAAAATGATGGACAAGGTGTGGTTTGTCCTTATCACGGTCTACGCTTTGGATCAGGTGGAAAATGTAATCGTATCCCGGCCCATCCGCAGCAAAAAATCTCTGAGCGTTTCAATCTAAAAACCTATGCTGCAGTAGAAAAATATGGTCTGATCTGGTGCTCACTGCTGGCAGATAAACAGGCTGAAGCAAATATTCCGCAAATGCCTTACTGGGATGAAGCAGATTACCAGCAACTGGTTTGCCCGAAAGTTGATATTCAGTGTTTTGCCGGTCGGCAGCTAGAAGGTTTTATTGATGTCGCACACTTTGCATGGGTACATCCAGATACTTTTGGCGATCCGGATAATTCAGAAGTACCCGATTATCAAACCTATGAAACCGATGATGGTTTTGCTGCTGACTATATCAGTACCGTTGGACGCTATCCGATCGGGCTGGATCAGCGCGGTGCAAAAGACTTTAAATGGCTACGCCATTTTGAGATCAGTGTACCCTTTACCGCGACCTTGACCATTCATTTTCCCAATGATGCCAAACAGGTCATTATGAATGCAGCTTCGCCTATGACAGCACGTACTACGCGGCTGTTTGCACCCATCTGCCGGAATTATGACAAAGACCTGCCAGTTGAAGATGCCTATGACTTTAACCTGAAAATTTTTGAAGAAGACCGGTTAATCGTCGAAAACCAGGAACCTGAATATCTGCCTTTGGACTTGTCTTTAGAAGCACATTTCCCGGCAGATCGCAGTTCCAGCATGTACCGGAAATTGCTGCGTAAGCATGGATTCAGTCCTTTATTTGCGGCTTGAGTTGAAATGGAAGGCTCTGGTCTTGGCTGGATTATTTTCAAGCTTTCAGTTTGAACAGTGGATCAGAGTCTTTCTTGAATAACACATACTTTCAAAGAAATGGTAACAAGCGTTAATCATAATATGCCTCTCTTTTCTTGGAGAACCGTTCTAGCTGCTTCAGGAATCCTTCAAAATAATCTTTCTGTTTTTCTTCAGTGCGATAGCCTGCAAATAAAGTACGACGTAACCCTTCAGGTGCGACGCAATCCAGACGGCGTGAGCTTACCCAGCCTTTCTGCTCATATTCATTCACCACCCAGTCCGGTAGTGCTGCAATGCCGCGTCCACTTGCCACCAGCTGAATCAACATCTGGGTTAAATCAGTCGTCCGGATCTGCTTTGGTAAAATATTTGCGGGAATAAACAGGCGTGACATGATGTCCAGGCGATGTTTATCCACCGGGTAAGTCACCAGTGTTTCTTCTGCCAGTTGCTGTACGCTAATCTCTTTGGCACGTACCAATGGATGAGTATTAGAAAGTACCAAACGTGACTCATATTCAAAAATCGGAAAATACTCTATCCCTTTTAATGCGATCGGATCGGCGGTAATCAGTAAGTCAAACTCACCAGTTTGTAACAGCTCATGCGGATTGGCTTCAAAACCTGAGGCAAAGTCTAAATCTACATCTGGATATTGGATGCGATACTGATTGAGTAAAGGCATCAGCCAGTCAAAGCAGCTATGACATTCAGAGGAGAAAATAATACGTCCCGTCTGTCCATGGACAATACGAGTAATATCACTTTGGGCAATCTGTACCTGAGGCAATATTTCATCTGCCAGTTTAAGTAATCGCTGTCCAACATTGGAAAAGCTCACAGGCCGACTACGGCGATTTACGACTTCTACGCCAAACCATTGATCAATTTCACGCAATTGATGAGATAAGGCTGAAGGTGTAAGACACAAATCTCCTGCAGCGGCGACCAATGAACCATGTTCTCGTAAAGCAACTAAAGTTTTTAAATGACGAAGTTCTAACATGTCTTCCTGCAGAATTTTCATAAAGCATTTTCAATATGCTGATCATAAAGCATAAAATTTTTATCTGTTAGTTTTTTTCAGTTTTAAATAATAATAATGATATTTATTCAATTTGTATTTATAGCTACTAACATTCCCAAGAGATAATCCGACTTATATTTTAAAAGCTAATTTTGAAAACAAGAATGATTTGATGGTGAGGCTTTGCCTTCAGCAAATTCTGAATTTTATCCAGCCTTAGAGTAATACCATTCACCGGATCATTTTGAATCGCATCAACTGGTAATGCACCAAGCAAGCCAACCAGACTCATCCATAATGGGATAAAATTGGTATTAAGCTGCCCGCCATTGAATAAAATATCACGCTAACCATCACCAATTGGTACCATTGGAAATGCGGCTTTTACGGCTGGATGCTGAGTAGACGCCCCTAGCAGGCTGGTAATACCTAGATAAGAAACACTATAGAGACCAATATTACCATTTGACCATGACTGTTTGCCGGCCCAGTCAATAATTTCAAAACTGTCCTGCTGTTCAATGCCATCAAATGCCTGCCATCCCCCTTCTGAAGAACCGGTACCACGTACATCGGCAACTACTGTGGCATAAGCACGGCGTACAAATTCAGGATTCGGGCCGCCTGCCATATCCGCAATCTGGCCTGCAAAGCCTGTATTGTAGGCTGTCTGGATTAAAATCACTGGATGAGGTTTAGTAAAATCAGGTTGTTTATTCTGATCAGCTGGCAAGGTAACACGAATTGCGATTTTGGTACCATCACGCATTTTAATCCACTGTACAGGCAAAGTGACCATATTGGGATAATCATAATCGCGAGTGTAATTGCTCCATTTTGCATCTGCATTTTTGAGTAATGGGGGTTAAACTTGACTTTCGAACTGTCGTGTTCCTAATTTAGTATTTTTTAATGTAATGGCAGGTTGTGTCATGCCTGTAGAGTCATTAAAAGATTGTGGTTCTAGGTAACTTAAATCTGAAGTGACTTGCTGGGGGTGTGAGAGTTTTATTGACCACACCCACGGTCACTGCAACCACAGTGACCGTCGCTGCCATGGCAGCATAAAATTTATTGAGCAGCTTCATTGCTTATATCCTAATTATTATAATGATGCATTCCTCGATCAATGAGTCATGCATTTTTATCTATGTTCATAGTTTTTATTAAGTTTGATTTAACGAAATGATCTCCTTCTCTCTGTTTTTCTTTTTAGGTCACTTCTTAACACCGCATTTACAAACTGACAATGCCCCTTTTCTATTATTAAAATTCTTATACAAAACTATGCTTATTCATATCTTGATAGATTTTTGAAATTTATGATTGAGAGAGAATTTTATACAAATGTGATTTTCAAGACATTTTTACAAGATATTGCAACGTTACAGTAGATAGGTGAAATGTATTATTCATTATAGGAATAAGCAGATCACAGATCTTGACATGTTATAAAAATAATCAATGCATCAAGAGACTGTAATTTATTACACCCTAACAATGAAAACTACAAATGCTGTTCTAGATTCTATTTATACCGAGATAGCGAAAAAGCTGGATTGGAGAGCTAAATATAATTCCTTACCCTGTATTTTATTTTTAGACATTGACGGTACACTTTCAGAATTTCATCCAGATCCTGAACAGAGTTTTATCCCCTCTTCCACCCTAAATAATATTGCACAAATCCAGCAATTTTTACCTTTATATCTGGTTACCGGACGTTCTATCGAGCAAGCACAACGACTGATTCAGCCTTATCGCTGGAATATTATCGGATCACATGGCATAGAGCTGCTACAGCAAGATGGTATAGGTCAAAAACTTGTTTATATCAATCACAAAGAACTCGAACAACTCAAATCTAGTGTGCTTGAGCAGCAGCATAAATGGCAGCCGATTCGGGTAGAACACAAAACCCATTCAGTTGCTCTGCATTTCCGTGAACATCCTGAATATGCAGATCAGGCAAAAGCCATTATTGATAATTATCTTAAACAATTTTCAAGTTTTGAATTAAAAAGCGGCAAATGTGTCTATGAACTGGTTCCCCACGGTTGCAATAAAGGTGCGGCAATCCAGCATATTTTAGAGGATCTTGAAGCTGAGCAGTTTTACCCCATTTTCATTGGGGACGATTTAACGGATGAAGCTGGTTTTCACATCATTAATGACTATGGAGGTATGTCAATCAAAGTTGGCCCAGGAGAAAGCGCAGCCAAAGCTCGTTTAGACGACGTGGCAGATGTCGGTTTTTTCTTACATGAATTTTTAACATCACTAAAAGCGTTAAAACAAGAAATGAAAGGAGAAAAAACGTGTCCCGACTCATTGTATTATCCAACCGTGTAACATTACCGAACCCGAATGCCACTCAGGCAGGTGGTCTTGCGGTTGCTCTGGAAGATGCCCTAAATGGTATAGGTGGCATTTGGATGGGATGGAATGGCAAAAAGACGGCATATAGGCAGAATTCCTTTGACGTCCTGAAAGATCAGCAGATTGAATATCATACCTGTAGTTTCTCTGAAGCTGAATATCAGGGTTTTTACTGCGGTTTTGCGAATGGTGCACTATGGCCGCTAATGCATGACCAGAATCAATATATTGATTACTCAGATCAGGATTACCGGATCTATCAGGATGTCAATTTTAAGTTTGCCCGCCAGTTGCAGAAAATTATTGAACCGGGTGACATGATCTGGGTGCATGACTATCATTTCTTAAGTGTTGCACATTACTGCCGTCAGTTGGGCATGCGCAATCGTATCGGTTTCTTCCTGCATATTCCATTTCCAGAGACACAAAAATGGCAAGATCTAGACTGCAGCCAGCATCTTGCAGCGCATCTGGCACAGTATGATCTGCTTGGCATGCAAACGCAGCAGGATCAGAGAAACTGTTATGATTTCCTGAAAACTACCTTGTCTCTAACTGCACATACCAACAATATTCTGCGTAATGGACAGCGTCAGGTAGAAGTAAAAGCTTATCCGATCAGTGTGCATCCTACTGCAATCCAGCGTCGTGCGGGACAACTCACTCATATTGAACTGCCATTTGATTTCAGTTCATCACCTGATGTTAAACATATCATTTCAGTAGACCGAATTGACTATAGTAAGGGCTTATTACAGAAGGTGGATGCGCTGCGTCAATGTTTCCAGGAAACTCCTGAAATGTTGTCAAAGATACGCCAGTTTCAGATTGCCTGTCCTTGCAGACTGGAAGTTCCGACCTATGCCAATCTGTATCGGGATTTAAAACTAGGTGTCGATCAGCTAAATCAGGATTTCCCTCATACAGATCAACCGGTCTTTGACTGTCATTATGATGCTTTAGGCCATCATGCCTTGATGAGTTTATATCGCAAGTCAGAAATCTGCTGGGTCAATTCGGTACGTGATGGCATGAATCTGGTAGCGAAGGAATATATTGCTGCTCAAGATCCAGAAAATCCGGGCATTTTGATTCTGTCCAAATATGCGGGCGCTGCTGAGCAAATGCGTGAAGCTTTACTGGTCGATCCTCATGATAACAACAGCATGATCAAAGCCTTAAAGCTGGCAGTGAAAATGCCGAAGTCTGAACGTATTGCACGTTATCAGGCGCTATTTCAAGGCCTGATGGACTATGACATTGTGCATTGGCGTGATTGTTTCTTAAAAGATCTTAAACATGTAAGTAGCCAGTATATTTACCAGCCACTTAGCAAGTCACCCTCTCACGATCTTTATTTACAGCATTAAATGGCTTTGATTTAAACAAAAAACACCAGCTTTATGCTGGTGTTTGTGTTTTTTCTGCTTCTGCTGCAGTTGCTGGAGCAGAAGTCAGCTGGTTCAGTACAGTAATGCTGATCAGGCCAACTGCAATGATAAAAAATACCTGGCTTAGACCCATGATCTCGCTTCCGAAGCCCACCAATGCTGGCCCAAGCAAAGAACCGGTATAAGCAAATACAGAAACATAAGATAAAGCAATATGTTTGGGTAATTCAGTTTGACGTCCTGCACGTGAGAACATCAGCGGAACGATATTTGCGCTACCCAGACCCAGGATCGCATAACCAATCAAAGCCACATACCACACTGGTGCAAATACCACAGTCAGAAGACCCAAACCTGCCAAAGTGGCACTGTACAGAATCGTGTTCTTTTCACCAAAGAAGCGAATAATCAGATGGCCACTTAAACGTCCTGCAACCATTAAAGCAGCAAAGCAACTGTAAGCTAGACCAGCTTGAGATGCTTGAACTTTAAATTGAGTATTCAGGTAAATTCCACTCCAGTCCATCGCTGCGCCTTCAGACAGAAAAGCGATAAAACAGATCAATCCCATGCAAAGAATTGCAAATGTTGGACGTGGTTTATGGGCAGCTTTCTGGGTAGTATCTTCAGATTCTGTTGCTTCAGCTGCAGCTTCTGCTTTTAGACAGAATGGCACAGCAAATACCATGATCAGTAAAATGCTCATACTGATCACCAGTACACTTAAAGGCAGTGCAAGACCAAATGCCAGCATACTGGTCATACCTAACACACCTGCCAAACCACCCAGGCTACATACGCCGTGGAACAGTGACATCATGCTTTTACGTTGCTGACTTTCCAGTTTAATTGCCTGAAGGTTAACCGATACGCCGAGTGCGCCAGCGCTAGCACCGAAGCAAAATAAAGCGGCTGCCAATAGCAATTTAGTCGGGCTAAATGCCAATGCAGGCAGAATTAAAACAAATGCGGCCAATACTGTAGCGATAACAGAACGACAGCCGTAACGATGTGCCATACGACCTGCCAATGGCATGGCGATCATTGAACCTACGCCCGCGGCAAGCAATAACACACCGAAATCTGAATGACTTAAATTCAGGCGCTGCTGCACCAGTGGAATCAACGGTGCCCAGGCAGCAGTACTAAAACCCAGAGCGAAAAAACATAGTGCAGTGGCAATACGTTGCCAATGACTACGTGGAAGCGCACGAAGAGAAGCAGGTAATAACGGAGCGTACATAGTAAGAACCAGTAAAAATTTCGGTGCGGTATCCCAAACCGTTGATCCATAGAAAAACCCCATGAACTTATACTTGAAATGTATTAGTTCACAGGGCTTAATTTGGATGAATTATAAGCAGTTTTATTTTAAATGGAATAGGTTCTAATCAAAAAAATCGGCCAAATTGTTAAGCCTATGATTCATTGAAAAATATAGTTTCAAAAACTTTCAAATAATTTTTCTCAGGCATTTTGTATTGGATTTGTTATCCTGATTTTGTCGTTCAATGCTCCATAAAAATTGTGAAAATCCTTCACGGACACGTGAAATCAGGCGACTGCTGGTCACCACTCTCAACTGGTTAGACCAGGTAATATGCATTCCCATTTTTTCTGCGCGTTTAACCAGATCTACATCTTCATGACATGGCATAGGTTTGAAGCCGCCAAGAACCTTATAACTCGATGCTTTAAAACAAAGGTTGGCCCCATGAATATGCCGATGCCCCATATGATCCTGATAATGGTGCAGATATTTTTTTTGGGTAGCTAAACTTAAGTGATCCCATTGCGCAATTTCAACGACTCCGCAAATCACATGTGTAGGCTGATGCAGCAGCATGGTCTTAAACCAGTCTGGATGTACTCTGGAATCTGCATCCGTACAGCAAATCCAGTCATAGCCTTGTTGGATCAAATGCTGTATACCGAGATCACGGGTTTTTCCTACACAACGATAATTACAACTTATAGCTAAAACATTATAAGTGTTTAACTTTTCTGCTGTAGCATCAGTACAGCTATCCATCACGACTAGAATTTGAATTTGTATGCCATGACTTTGAGACATGTCTTGATAAAATTTTTGGCGTGCCCGTTCCAGTGCCTGTAGACAATGTTCGATTTCTTCTTCTTCGTTACAGGCCGGAATGACAACACCAATTTTTTTCATAATAATCCTTCTTGTACGGCTATCGAATTTACGTCATGTGTCCAGACATCCAGAAAAAAATCGGCATCCTGTAACTGTGTGTGGTGATAATAATGCAATCGCTGTTTTAAAATCTGATGAACCTGTTCTCCATTCAGACTGAAGCCTTCAATCGCATGTCTCCAGTGGCAAGCCACAATACAGCCTTGTGGACTGAGATGCGTATTCATCCATTCAATCAGTTGCAGCAGAATATTTTCTTCAAGGTAATATAGCATTTCGCTGGCAACAATCAGATCAAATTGCTGTGTTGGCAAATCCAGTGGCACAATCCCCTGCACCACTTTGACATGATCATGGATCAGGCGCTGATTCGCTAGCTGTATGGCGGTCGAATTGGCATCCATACACAGTAAAGCTTCGCATCGTTCAGCCAGCTCGGCGCTCAGTACCCCATTACTACAGCCAATTTCAATACCATTTTTAAATTTCGGATAAGGCAGTACAGCTAAAGTCATATCGCGTTTTCGCTTCTCATACCAGCGCTGTTCATACTGCCAGGGATCGCCATTATTTATGCGATAGAGCTCGGCGAAGTAGTCATGATTATAGATGGCCTTCGTCATCAATATAGACCTCCCATGGCTGTAAAAGACGTGCTAATGCGCTGCCCGATACGATAGGAGCTTTACCTGTACTAGAGTCCGGTTCAAGCTGGCTTTTAAAACATTGCATGGCTTGTATTTTACGCGCTAACTGCTTTGGGTTGAGTTCAAGTCTAAGGGCTTTATGCCAGGGAATACGACTATCTCCAGGACGGGCCCAATGCCAGGTCCAGATCAGCACCTGTAAACATTTTAAAGAATGCGTTGCTGCAAGCTGTTTGCTTACCTGACCTGTAATCTCATGATCAGGATGGCCATCATGTTCAAAAGTGGTTACCAGAATATCATTTGCTTGCAAATACGGTTTTAAAGCAGCTGCCAACTGGTCACGTTGTTGCGCTACCTCACCATCCTGGATATTCAGCGCAATACGCTGTATCGATTGTTGCAGATCGAGAACGCCTAAAGCATTTATTGTTTCCTGAGGTCGGATATGATCCAGCTGCTCTGGTGTATATAGTATCGAGTCGGGATGACTGGCTGTGCCATTGGTGACTGCAAAAAGAATAATCTCATAACCCGCTGCATCCAGCTGCTGAATCAGTCCACCACAGCCAAGAATTTCATCATCCGGATGTGGAGCAACAATACAAATGCGACTATTTAGGGGAAATATTTTACTCAGTTCAAGCGCTTTTAAATGATGGAGCTGCTGACTCTGCTGCCATTCTTCTAGCGCTGTTCCTTCACCCTGAATAATACGGTCTTCAACGATTGGATGTTTTAAAGTGCCCATGTCTGTTCATCCTCCATCGTCAGTTGACCAATACACTGCAAATCAAATGCAGCATGGCTTTGCCGGACAAATACGGGCAAATCTGCTACACAGCGGGCAAAATCCGCCTGCTGGCAATATGGTGCCGCACCCAAGGCTTTACCACAAAGTTCCAGTACTGCCAGTGCAGTGTCTTCGACCTGGGCACGTAAAGCTCGAATTATCAATTCATGGTTATATCTAGGGTCGGCATCAATCAATTTTGCAGTTTCATGAAATAGTGCCCGAGTTGCATACAGCTTGCTGCTGACCTCACCCAGATACATTTCTCTAAATGGATTAGTTTTATGATGCATGGCATGTTTTAAATAACCGGCCAGTTTGAGCGTTGCACCAAACCAGCAGGCAGCGACGCCAGCCGCACCATGCCAAAATCCATGACGATCCAGATAATAGTTTGGCTTGCTAATGGTTTTGACCTTGACCTGATTGAAGCTGACCTCAGCCGTGCGTGTATATTGCATCCCCACGGCATGCCAGGCACTGGTATTGATCTGAATCCCATCCTGGGTCATATCTACCAGTAACAGTTGCGAGTGTTCTTCTTCATCCCGATAGGTCAATAAAGCCTGCTGCACCTGACCGGCGGCTGAACACCATGGTTTAATTCCGGAAAGCAGATCATCTTCCAGCTGTAAAGGTTTAGGACCACCCTCTGCTGCCCAGATAGCAGTCAATCCGACAATCTGCTCAGGACCAGCATGCAGTTCATGCAGTATCGCCAGTACATCCAGATGCGATTCATATAGTTTGGCCAGACTCAAGTCTATGGCAGCAACCTGACTCAGGATCTGCCAGCGTTTTAAGGTCTGTCCTTCACCCGGGTATGGCACCTCCAGACTGTGTGGAATCAGCTGATGTAAAGCGTGATCAATCCGCTGCTCGGGATCAGTCGAAGAAGAATTAAATTCTACTTTTAATTGTTCGATCAGCTGTTTGAGGTACATTCATCTTCCTCATTAAATATCATTAAGATTCTTTTATCGGTTTCTTAAATATGAATAGCAAAGTGAGTAATTTAACTATTCATTATGTAAATGACTGTTTATGAATTAATTTATGCCCAGTATTGGCGCAAAATACTGTAGCTTTTTGTCAGGAATTTGTCTGATTTGTAAATCTTAAATATTTAAAGCAATAAAAAAAACCGCCTATCTGGAGGCGGTTTTTTGATGCAGCTATCTATGGATTATTGCTGAGCCACAAACTTGGCACGCGCAGCATGCAGCTTTTTATAGCTGTCAATCAGGCGTAAATGACGATCCAGACCTTCAAGCTTCATACTGGTTTCAGCCAGGCCATAGAAACGGACTGTGCCTTCAACTGAACCCATCACCGCATCCATACGTTCATCACCAAACATACGGCGGAAGTTGTGTTCATAATCTTCAAGTTCCATGTCATCAGCAAGCAGTACTTCAAGTACCACATTCATGCATTGATAGAACAAGCCACGTTCAACGGTATTGGTATTGAACTGCAGGAACTGCTCAACCAGATCTTTGGCTTCTTCAAATTGCTGTAAAGCCACATAAATCAGCAGTTTCAGTTCAAGAATAGTGAGTTGGCCCCATTCAGTATTTTCATCGAACTCGATACCGATCAAGGTTTTGATCTCGGTATAGTCATCCTCATCTGCTTCTTCCAGACGCTCAACCAGTGCTTCTAGTTGTTCATCATCCAGTCGATGCAGATTCAGGATATCTTCACGGTAGAGCAAGGCCTTGTTGGTATTGTCCCAAACCAGATCTTCCACCAGATAAATTTCCGAATAGCCCGGTACCAGAATACGGCAAGCGGTTGCACCTAGATGCTGATACACCGCCATATAAACTTCATGGCCCATGTCTTCCAGAATCGTGAATAATTCCTGAGCTTCATCCACATTCGAATTTTGACCGTTATTGGTAAAATCCCACTCGACAAAATCATAATCTGATTTCGCGCTGAAGAAACGCCAAGACACCATACCGCTTGAGTCGATGAAATGCTCAACAAAGTTATTCGGTTCAGTTACTGCATTGCTGCTAAAGGTTGGCTTTGGCAGATCATTCAGACCTTCAAAACTACGGCCTTGTAACAATTCAGTCAGACTGCGCTCTAATGCCACTTCAAAGTTAGGATGGGCACCAAATGAGGCAAATACACCGCCGGTACGTGGGTTCATCAGGGTGACACACATCACCGGGAACTGACCGCCTAGTGAGGCGTCTTTAACCAGCACCGGGAAACCTTGCTCTTCTAAGCCTTTAATGCCTTCGACAATTTTTGGATATTT
Organism: Acinetobacter sp. CIP 101934; assembly: GCF_000369585.1. Lineage (NCBI taxonomy): Bacteria > Pseudomonadati > Pseudomonadota > Gammaproteobacteria > Moraxellales > Moraxellaceae > Acinetobacter > Acinetobacter sp. CIP 101934. The sequence continues at coordinate 1,689,209 of NZ_KB850094.1, forward strand.
TGCCAGAACCTGTTCAGGCACATCTGGAAGTGCGAGTTCACCTTCCAGAATTTCACGTTTTACCGCACGCTCAAAAATTTCAGACAGACATTGCACTTGTGCTTCCGCCAAGGTATTGCCGGCGCTCATACCATTACTGAGGTACAAGTTTTCGATCAGATTCGACGGGAAATAAACCGTTTCACCATCAGACTGACGTACAAATGGCAATGAACAGATGCCACGTGCAGTATTACCGGAGTTGGTGTCATACAGATGGGTACCCAATAACTCATCTTCAGGATCATAAATTTCACGGGTATGTTCATCTAAAACTTCTGCAGGCAGTTCGCCATTTGGACCCGGCTGAAACCATTTTTCATCTGGATAATGCACAAATTCTGCATTGGCAATATCTTCACCCCAGAACTGATCATTATAGAAGAAGTTGCAGTTCAGACGTTCAATAAATTCACCCAAGGCAGATGCCAGCGCACTTTCTTTGGTTGAACCTTTACCATTGGTAAAACACATTGGCGACTGCGCATCACGGATATGTAGCGACCACACATTCGGCACGATATTACGCCAAGAGGCAATTTCAATCTTCATGCCAAGGCCTGCCAGAATGGCAGACATATTGGCAATGGTTTCTTCCAGCGGAAGGTCTTTACCTGGAATAAACGTACTGTTTTCAGAAGCAAGACTTGGCATTAACAAGGCTTGAGCATCCGCATCAATACTTTCCACTTCTTCAATGACAAATTCAGGACCGGTTTGAATTACTTTCTTGACGGTACAACGGTCTATCGAACGTAAAATTCCTTGGCGATCTTTTTCAGAAATATCAGCCGGCAGTTCAACCTGGATTTTAAAAATCTGTTTATAGCGGTTTTCAGGATCAACAATATTGTTTTGCGAAAGGCGGATATTATCGGTTGGAATGTCACGTGCTGCGCAATAGACTTTGACAAAATAAGCCGCACAAAGTGCCGACGACGCCAGAAAATAATCGAATGGGCCAGGTGCCGAACCATCGCCTTTATAGCGGATCGGCTGATCGGCAATCACCGTGAAGTCATCGAACTTGGCTTCCTGGCGTAGATTATCGAGATAATTGACCTTAATTTCCATGTGGATACCTAAATATTCTTATGTGCCGTCACAGACAGATAAGATGCTGAATCTGAATATACAAGCCGGTTCACGGAGGAGAACTTGAATGAAAAATAGAAAATGGTCAGGTTATGCCATTTGACGAAGTGTCTGGATAACGCTGCCGAGAATGGCCGCTATTATAGAATTATTTTATGAAATTGATAATATTTGTCTGAAATTCTGGCAGATTAAACTAGGCCCTCAGTCTTTCCTGAGCTACAGGAGCATGAATCTACTTCAAGTCATGAATTATATGATCAATCAAGGTTGCGGATGAGGCAGATTTTCACCTGCCTAGTCTGAGATAATCTTAGAAATCATAACTTAGGGCAAATACTGCAAGATTACGCTGCTTGTCAGCATAGCGGTCATAACCGCCAAAGATATATTCACCCGACACACTCAACTGCGGTAAAAGCGCATAACTGAGTCCGGCAGAAGCATAACGAAAGGCAAACTGCTTTTCGGTATCGCCCAGTTCACCGCCCTCATATTTGCCTTCATCGTTAAAATAGCTCCCTGCTGCCGTAACGCTGGCATTCAGGCGATCATTCAACTGGTGGCTCAGGTTAAGTGTATAAAAAGTATCGCCCTGATTGGCATAAGCCACATCATACAGATAGGTCGATATGCTGGCCCCGATACTGGTCTGATCATTCAACGCACGACTTACATTTAAACCCAGCTCATTTCCGGTAGTATGCTTGCCGCCCGGATAATAATAGGTTGCGTTCCATAAATCCCAGTCATAATTTTCGCTGCTATGGGTATAACCCACTAGAAAGTCATGCTCGAATTTGTCTGAACGATGTCCCGGACGCCCCTGCACTTCTGCATAAGAGTATCCAAGCGTAGATCCCCAATATCCAACATAAAAATTGCCATAAGCCAGATTCAATGCAGCCTGTACAGCAACGTCATCATTTTCAGGTACATTGGTCAAACCGCGGGAGATATATTTGGATACCACACTCAAGTTTCCACTTGCTTCTATTTGTTTTACTTCCGCATCATCGGCATAACAGTAAAAACTTGAAACAGCAGCACAGCCAAACAGCACTGTTTGATTGAATATTTTCATAAAATATAAATTGTATTAAGCAAAGCCGGAGATAAAACGACAGCAGTCGAGGTTTTATCTCCGTTTTTGGGAAAAAATTGAAATTCGTTTTACTCCTGCTTTGCCAGATGACAGGAATAAAACTATGATTTAAGCGCGAAGCGCCTTGTAAAAAGGTGCCGATGAAGGCGCAAGAGCAGGTTTGCCACGAATATGGTCTGCCAGTTTTTCAGCGATCATAATCGTAGTTGCATTGAGATTGCCGGTAATGATCAAAGGCATAATGGAGGCGTCAATCACACGCAGCCCCTGCATTTCATGTACGCGTCCATAACCATCGACAACCGCCATGTCATCCTCACCCATTTTACAGCTACACGATGGATGATACGCGGTTTCTGCATGATTACGAACAAATTCATCAATTTCAGCATCTGTTTGTAGATGTTTTCCTGGACTGATTTCTTCACCACGATAGGGATCTAATGCCGGCTGATGCATGATTTCCCGGGTAATGCGGATGGCATCGCGGAATTCACGCCAGTCCTGCTCGGTACTCATATAGTTGAACAGAATACTTGGATGCTCAAACGGGTCTTTGGATTTCAGACGGACACGGCCACGCGACGGCGAACGCATTGAACCAACATGAGCTTGAAAACCATGCTCATGAATGGCATTGGTGCCATTGTAGTTAATCGCAATCGGTAAAAAGTGATACTGAATATTCGGCCATTCAAATTCATCTGAAGAGCGGATAAAACCACCTGCTTCAAACTGATTGCTCGCGCCAATGCCCTTACCCAAAAATAACCATTCTGCCCCAATCATCGGCTGGTTATACCATTTCAAAGCCGGATATAAGCTCACCGGTTTTTTGCACTGATATTGCAAGTACATTTCCAGATGGTCTTGCAGGTTTTCACCCACTCCCGGTAAATCCTGAACTACAGGAATATCCAGACTTTTTAACAGTTCAGCCGAACCCACACCAGAACGTTGCAGGATTTGCGGTGATGCAATTGCACCAGCACAAAGTAGCACTTCACGATCGGCAAACACCTGAATCGGCTGCAAGGTATTTTGCCCCTCAAAATATTCCACACCAATCGCCTGATTACGATTAAACAGAATACGGTTGGTCATAGCGTGGGTAATAATCGTGAGATTATCCCGACCTTTGGCCATATCGAGATAACCACGTGCTGTACTGGAACGACGGCCTTGCGGTGTCACAGTTCGATCCATCGGACCGAAGCCTTCCTGTTGGTAACCGTTCAGATCATCGGTACGTGGATAACCGGCCTGTACACCCGCTTCGATCATGGCATGAAACAGTTCATTATTGCCCTGTTTAGGCGTTGCCACCGAAACCGGTCCAGAATCGCCATGATAATCATTGCCACCAATATCACGGCTTTCCGCTTTTTTATAATATGGCAGACATTCGGCATAGCTCCAGTGTTCAAGCCCCTTCAGGCTGGCCCACTGTTCCAGATCCATGGCATTACCGCGAATGTAGCACATGCCGTTAATTAACGAAGAACCACCCAAGCCTTTACCACGACCGCATTCCATCCGACGGTTATTCATATGTGGTTCGGGGTCGGTCAGGTAGGCCCAGTTATAGCGTCGTCCCTGTAATGGATAAGCCAAAGCGGCTGGCATCTGGGTTCTAAAATCCAGCCGATGATCCGGACCACCCGCTTCCAGCAACAAGACTTTGATCTCTGGATCTTCCGTTAAACGCGCTGCCAATACATTACCCGCAGAACCTGCACCAATAATAATATAGTCGTAATTCATTCATCCTCCCCTTATGCGTTAAACACGGATTGGAAAGGACTCAATTCCACCTGAACTGATTTGGTCTGGGTATATTGCTGTAGTGTGACAATACCGTTTTCGCGACCGACACCCGAATGTTTATAGCCACCCACTGGCATTTCTGCTGGAGATTCACCCCAGGTATTGATCCAGCAAATACCGGCTTCGATTTGATGAATAATACGATGCGCACGTGCCAGATTTAGTGTCACGACACCAGCGGCCAGACCATATTCTGTGGCATTGGCGCGACAAATAGCCTCTTCTTCTGAGTCATAACTCAAAATACTCATGACTGGACCAAAGATTTCTTCACGGACAATCGTCATGTCGTCACGGCAATCGGTAAATACCGTGGGTAGCACATAAGCGCCTTGGGCAAATTGCTCATCTTCGGCACGGCCACCACCACAAAGTAAACGAGCGCCTTCTTTTTTGCCCTGTTCGATATAATCCAGCACTTTTTCCATATGAGAGAAGCTGGACACTGGACCAAAATTGGTGTCAGGATCAAGTGGATCCCCCATACGGATATAAGGAATGCGCTGCAAAATCTTGTTTTCAAATTCTGCTTTCAAGGCCAAAGGGATAAATACCCGGGTTCCATTGGTGCAAACCTGACCGGAACTGTAGAAGTTGGCCATCATGGCTATATCTGCTGCCAGATCCAGATCGGCATCTTCGCAGATAATCAGCGGGGATTTTCCACCGAGTTCCATGGTGACTTCTTTCAGACTGGAATTCGCAGCTTGGGCCATGACTTTTTTGCCGGTGGCAACACCACCAGTAAATGAAACTTTAGCTATGTCCGGATGTGAGGTCAGATAAGCACCAATTTCACCGCCACCTGTCACCACATTAAAGACACCATGCGGAACACCGGCTTCGGTATAAATTTCTGCCAGTTTTAACGCAGTTAAAGGTGTTACTTCACTGGCTTTAAAGATCATGGCATTGCCTGCTGCCAGTGCAGGAGCCGATTTCCATAAGGCAATTTGAATCGGGTAATTCCATGCACCAATTCCGGCCACCACACCCAGAGGTTCACGACGGGTATAAATAAATGATGTTTCTCGTAGTGGAATTTGCTGGCCTTCGAGTGCTGGCAAAATACCCGCATAATATTCGAGCACATCAGCGCCCGTTGCAATATCGACAGTTGAGGTTTCACTAAAAGCCTTACCACTGTCGAGAGTTTCTAAACGTGCCAGCTCGTCATTGCGTTCACGAAGAATAGCGACAGCCTTGTTTAAGATACGGGAACGTTGAATCGCCGTCATTTCTGCCCAGACTTTCTGGCCTTGCTGAGCGGATTTTACCGCACGGTCGATATCGTCTTTGCTGCAAATCTGGACTTCTGCCAGAACTTCGCCGGTCGCCGGATTAATTGTTTCAAATGTGCTGTTGGATGTAGCATCGACAAATTGTCCGTGGATATAAGGACGTTGCAGATTAAAGTGTGTCAATGGGATTCCCTCGCAGTTGAGTCATTCTTGAGTTGCTGTCGGATATAGTCACTACAAAGTTCTATCGGCATTTCAGGGTCAAGTTCTTCATTGATCAGTGCACCCCTTAACCAGAAGCCATCAATCAGCGCAGCCAGTCCTTGAGCGGCTTTTTCAGCTTGTGCCTTAGGCAGCACTTTCATGAATTCATGCTTGATATTGGAATGCAGGCGGTAATGGTTGACCTGCTGTAAACGGTGTAAATCAGGTTGATGCAGACTGCTGGCCCAAAATGCCAGCCAGACTTTCATGGCCGCTTTATCTGTTTGTGGGGCAGCAAAGTTGCCTCGCACAATGGCCAGTAAACGTTGTTCAGGTGTGCTATCCACTTGGGACTGCATTTCTGCAACAGACTTACCTAACTGCTGCAATAAATAACGCATCGTTGCTTCAATGAGCCCATTTTTACCGCCAAAATAATGACTTATGATGCCGGTTGATACTCCGGCGCGCTGAGCAATCTGACTGATTGAGCTTTCGGCAAAACCCAATTCATTCACGGCAGCTAAGGTGGCATCGATTAATTGCTGGCGACGGATCGGCTGCATACCAACTTTTGGCATAGGACTAACCTGAATAACGGATGTAACAATAAAAAATCACTCTGCTAAAGCAAATAGCTGAATGATGTAACAATTCATAAACGCTTTTTTAATTGAACGTTCAATTAATAAAAATTATAGTACCAGCTCACCCTTGATGTACAGCGCAGTTTGTTTTGGATTTGCAAAAGTTTGTAATTCACAAAAATAAGGCAGCTTTACCGCAGGCTCTTGCTTTCAAATCACACTGCACTGTAGATCATCCGGCAACAAAACGATGGTCATGGATTTATGCAAAAGAAAAACGAAGAGGTGCAAGATAGTCTGAATAAAGTGGTCTTTTATTTTTCGGCAACGCTTATTCTGCTGTTTTCTATCATCACCATTTTATTTAATGAACAGGCCAATCAGGTTATTACCAATATTTTAAACTGGGTCAGTGCGACCTTTAGCTGGTACTACCTGTTGGCGGCAACACTGTATCTGGTCTTTATCCTGTTTATCGCCTGCTCACGTTATGGCGAGATTAAATTGGGTCCTAAACATTCCAAACCGGAATTCAGCCTGCTGAGTTGGTCGGCGATGCTATTTTCTGCCGGAATCGGGATTGACCTGATGTTTTTCTCGGTGGCAGAACCGCTTTCCCATTATATGCATCCACCGGTGGGCGAAGGTGAAACCTTTGAAGCTGCACGTCAGTCCATGGTCTGGACCCTATTTCACTATGGTTTAACCGGCTGGAGTATGTACGCGCTCATTGGGGTCGCACTGGGCTATTTCAGTTATCGTTATAACTTGCCACTGACCATCCGTTCGGCACTCTATCCCATCTTCGGTAAAAAAATTAATGGTCCAATTGGACATACAGTAGATACTGCTGCGGTACTCGGGACGATTTTTGGTATTGCCACCACCTGCGGTATTGGCGTCGTACAATTAAATTATGGTCTGCATGTGCTGTTTGGTTTACCGGAAAATCTCTGGGTCCAGACCGCTTTAATTCTGGTGGCCGTGATTATTACTATTTTTTCTGTCGCTGCGGGGGTCAACAAAGGTATTCGCATTCTTTCAGAGATCAATATTTACGTATCGATCGGATTACTGCTGTTCATTCTATTTGTCGGCAATACCGAGTTTTTACTGGGTGCCTTGATCCAGAACTTTGGCGACTACATCAGCCAGTTTCCTCAACTGTCTTTGACCAGTTTTCCTTTTGAGCAGCCGAAAGAATGGATGAATAGCTGGACCTTGTTCTTCTGGGCCTGGTGGATCGCCTGGTCACCTTTTGTGGGGCTGTTCTTGGCACGGATTTCACGTGGTCGTACCATTCGTGAATTTGTCACTGGGACTTTGGTTATTCCATTGTTATTTACCCTGACCTGGTTATCTATTTTTGGTAACAGCGCTTTATATAGCGTCATTTTTGACGGTAATACTCAGCTTGCAGCGACCGTTCTCGATAACCCGGCCCACGGTTTTTATGATCTGTTAGCGCAATATCCCGGCTTTATGTTTACCGCAGGCGTGGCCACGATTACCGGTTTATTGTTCTATGTGACCTCGGCAGATTCTGGAGCATTGGTATTAGGCAATTTCACCACTAAATTTAGCAATATCGAGCATGACTCTCCACGCTGGCTCAGTATTTTCTGGGCGATTGCGATTGGCTTGTTGACCTTGGCGATGCTGATGGCCAATGGCGTGACAGCATTACAGAACACCACGATTATTATGGGCCTGCCCTTTAGTTTCGTGATTTTCTTTGTGATGGCTGGCTTATATAAATCTTTGCGACTTGAAGATTTTCGTCAAGCCAGCACCAGCCTAAATGCAGCGCCTGTTGTCGGCAATGTCGATATTTTCAACTGGAAGAAACGTCTGAGTCGGGTCATGTTGCACCCCAGCTTGAGCCAAACCCGAAACATGCTGGATGACGTGTGTAAACCGGCAATTCAGGCTGTGGCCAGCGAGCTAATCAGCAAAGGGATACACGTTGATGTACAGGAAAAACCGGTTGATCATGAACCTGAACTTTATCATCTGGATTTAGTCATTCAGCTGGATGAAGAAGAAAACTTTGTCTATGCCATTTGGCCAGTACGTTATGACACGCCAAACTTCAGTGCCCGCGGGAAACGCACCAAACGTTATTACTACCGTCTGGAAAGTTACCTGTTTGAAGGTTCTCAGGGCAATGATCTGGTGGGTTATAGCAAAGAACAGGTGATCAATGACATTCTGGATAAATATGAACGTCATATGATGTATCTGCATATCAACCGGATTAGCCCGGGTAAACGCCCACTATTTCCGGATCGCGAATCTTAGGATAAGACCCATTAAAAAGGATTGAATAATGTCAGAAACTTTAAATGCCTTTGCCCTGTTCTTCTCCCTGCTCAATCCTTTTTTGATGAGTATTTACATGCTCGGAATTATCCGTAATTCCGAGGCCAAAGTATTCAACATGGCATTGATTCAGGGCAGCCTGATCAGCTTTATTGTTTTTATCATTTTTGCCAAGACTGGCGAAGCTTTCTTTCAGGAAGTGCTGCACGTCCGCTTTGAATCCTTCCAGATTTTTGGCGGTATTATCTTTCTGGTGATTGGCTATCGTTATGTATTTGAAGGTGCTGATACGATTGGGGTCATGCGTGGTGCACCTAGTCACCTGGCGGGCACCATTGCCATGCCCTTTATGATTGGTCCGGGAACCATTTCGGCATCCGTGATTACCGGCATTCAGCTCAGTTTATGGCAAACCATTCTGGTGATTTTCTCTACCCTTTTTCTGACATGTAGCCTGTTAATTCTAATGAAATATTTACATGATCATTTACAGCATAAATACTCTAACTACATCGATTTATATGTCGATATTGTCGGTCGTGTTGCTGCGCTGCTGATTGGGACAATTGCGATTGATATGATTGTCACGGGCGTCAGTGGCATCATGCAGGGTTAATTCAATCATTATAAAAGCCGTCTTAACTGCTTGTTGCGCGTCACCAGCCCTAAGACTTTTCGGCGTGCCATAATATCTTCTTGACTGCATTTCAGCATTTCAATGAGTTGTTCAATAGGTAAATTATTATTTTCAATCAGTATAATGTCCTGCTCACGTGTCCAATGAGCCGTGAGCAATTTAGCGGTTAATTTCTTGGTATTTACTCTCATTCATTTCAACGCATCATCAATCAATTGATTTCAGTTTAAAACACTATAAATCATATGCTGTTGAAGTCTGGTAAATCCATGTTTATCAAGTTATAGCACCCTTTTCACTGTGCTCAAGGCGTCTTTGGGTTGACTCACTGGACTTTGACTGGTGACGCTGGTTTGCACATTCGATTTGAGTACATAATGGAGCTTACCTTCTGCATCCTTGGTGATCGACTCAATATCAATATTACGTACCAGTTGACCATTAATCAGTAACCTAGTATTCGGATCTTGTTTGATTTCAATCAGATTTTTAGAGCTCAACTGTTCCGTAGTGCTTTTATCATAAAGCGCCATCGGGCTATCCAGATTTTCTTCAGCATATTTTAAACGCTGCTTTAAAGATGGATGCCGTTGCATAAATGCAGGTAATTTGCTTTGTATCGGGTATTCTTTCAGAAAAGTCGGATAGAACTGAGCGAATACTGCAATTCCCTGTTTAGGGTTATATCCTGCTCTTGCCATGAGTTCGAGTCCCAACAAATCTGCTTCTTTCTCCATACGGCGCTGATAGGTACTACCATACCCATCATGTAATATGCCCGTAATCAGTGCTGAAGTTCCTGCTGTTGCCCAGGCAGTTCCCACTAAAAGTGGACTTACAATATATTTCCAGCTCTGTGTTTCACGCTGGTGCTCACGAATAACATGTGCCATTTCATGCGCCAGAATGTACGCCAGCGCTTCATCATCCAGCATCGCACGATTTACCATCTTGTAGCTCATGAAAATCATCCCATTAGCCAAGGCACCTGCATTGGATTTGTCTGAATGATAAAGATGAACGCCCCATTTAATTGTTCGATCTGCTGAAATGTAATGATCCGTATAAGGAATTATCCTGTTCATAATTTTAGCGCAACGTATTTCAGCTTCACTTAAATATTCTTTTTCGATAAGTCCCGTTTTTTGGGTAAATTTACGCTTCGCCTGTTCAACGACCTGATCTTGAGATAACAACATGAGTTGTTTACGGTCAGCTCCGTGTCCCATATGAGTGGTATTGATACAACCCGTTAGAGCCCCAACAGCAATGAGTGCTGAAAATAAATTTTTCATACAAAAAATTACATTTTATTAACATTTGATTGTAGTTTTAGCGGAGTTCTTTTAAATTGTGAAGTTGTATTTAATAAATGTTTGGTCACTATTCCATTGCTAATCACTTAGAAAATAATTTTTTAAACTAAGCTTCTGAATTAATTATTTTTATATTAAAAATGAGGATTGGTTAAGGTTAAATCAGGATAAGCAGAATTAAAGCAAAGAAATAAGATTAAAAAAAGTAACAGTACTCATTTCTAACTTAATCCTCCCTTTTATTCATACAAAAGCAATCTGAAAAATCATTCATGCGGATTTCGTGTCTATGAAGTGAATTTGAAACAGTAAATACATATTTAAATTGTATCTCTCTTCAATGGCTTCTATTTTTAAAGAATTAAGATAAGCCAAGGAGATCGAGATGAAATTAATAACAGCAATTATTAAACCATTCAGACTCGATGATGTACGTGCTGAACTTTCTCATCAGGGTGTTCATGGTTTGACAGTCACTGAGGTAAAAGGTGCCGGGCGCCAGAAAGGTCACTCTGAAATGTATCATGGTGCTGAGTATAGTGCTGAATTCCTTCCGAAAGTAAAAGTAGAAGTTGCCGTCCCAGATGGAAAAGGTAGATCAGGTGATTGAAGGTATTATTAAAGCGGCATGTACCGATAAAATTGGTGATGGCAAGATTTTTGTCACGCCTTTAGAGCAGGTCGTGCGAATCAGAACCAGCGAAACTGGAGTAGCAGCAATTTAGGCATCTTTTGTAGAAGTAAAAATTTATCTCTAAAGAAATGCTGTTTATGAATCTATGCAAATTATATTTCAGTTAGTGGATCTATATAACTTGCAGAACAGCTCACCTATCTCATGATGGCGTGAGCTTTATTCTGGATAACTTGAATATTTATTTTTGAATTTTAGCTTCGACTGTTTTGGCATGTAAGACTTCGCTATCTGCTACCGTTACTTTCTTTTTCTCAAGATATTCTGCTGCCTTAGCAATATTTTTTTCTGCAAAATGCAAACCACCCTCACCTGCCATAGTGACGGTCGTAAACATGCAAATGCCGCCTAATAATGCGAAAGTAGATATTATTCTTACTTTCATCGCTTCCCCTCCAAATTTGTAATTACTGAATTGATTTTTCTTTGTTTTAGACCAAGCAATTATTATTCCAATTCTTAAATTGGACATATTCTATTTATTATAATCTAACATAATATTTACTAGATAAAGCAATGTAATATCAATCACATATTTTTACCAGATCTTCTCTTTATAAAGTTTAGATGAAATATAAAAAAAACCTCAAAAATGATTCATCTTTGAGGTTTTAAGATAGGCAATATTCTGTTTCGAACGTAGGTCTTGATCCTGTTTTTATTTTTGAGTTTTAGGCAGGAAGAAACTCAGTATGCCCAATAATGGCAGGTATGAACATAACTGGAATACCCAAGCAATACTGGTATGATCTGCCACATAACCTAATCCTGCTGCTGCGATCCCACTGATGCCAAACATGACGCCAAACATCAAACCGGCAATCGTACCCACACGGCCTGGTACTGCTTCCTGAGCATACACCACCATCGCTGAAAATGCTGACGATAAAATCAGGCCAGCGAAAATTGAAAAGATACAAGTCCAGAATAAATTGGCATACGGCATGAGTAAGGCAAATGGTGCCATACCTAAAAAGGAAAACCAGATCACTGCATTACGGCCGATCCGGTCGCCGATCGGCCCGCCAAAGAAAGTGCCCAAAGCGACGGCGCCCAAAAAGGCAAATAGATAGAGCTGCGCATCTCGGATTGAGATACCAAATTTATCAATCAGGTAAAAAGTAAAATAATTACTGATGCTCACGGTATAAGTAAATTTGGCGATCATCAGGATACCAATGACACCAAGCGCACGGATTAAAGTGATTCCATGCAGTTTGGACGCTGCTGTAGCACCCATCTTTTTCAGTTGTGTCTGGCTATTTGTGATGGTCCAGCGGCTAACCTTAAATAATACAAATATGCCAAAAGCAGCAAACAGCATCAGCCATGCCGAAGACGCTTGTCCATTTGGAATAATAATCAGTGCAGCCAGTAACGGTCCTACTGCAGAGCCACTATTGCCACCGACCTGAAAGGCTGATTGTGCAGTACCGAGCTTGCCACCAGAAGCCATACGCGCTACACGCGATGCTTCCGGATGAAAAGTCGAAGAACCGATCCCGATAATTGCAGCGGAAACCAATAGCATTACAAAGCTCTGCGATAAAGCTAACAGCAGAATCCCAAACAGGGTAAAGCCCATACCGATCGGTAAAAGATAAGGCTTTGGATATTTGTCAGTATAGAAGCCCACCCAAGGTTGTAATAAAGACGCCGTCAATTGATACACGAGAGAGATTAAGCCGATCTGACCAAAACTCAGGTCATAATTAGTTTTCAATAAGGGATAGATGGCTGGTAAACAGGCTTGAATCAGGTCATTTAAGAAATGTGCAAGGGCAACAGCAAAGACAATGGGTAAAACCATTTTTGAGGCAGACCGCGTTACTTCGGTCTGTGCAATATCCGTCATATTCATCCATGTAGTATCCGGTAATGGCTTAAGATTATACGCCAAGCCAAATTACTTGAAATTTATTTTATTTTCTCTTTATAAGTATTCTTAAAAAAAGTTATCTCGGCGAATTGCTTAGCTGATGATCCTGTAATTCAATAATTTCTGCATCCAGCTGTTCCAGCTCTTCATGATGATGGGTCACATAAATCATCGGCACCTGTATTTCATCGCGGATGCGAGTAAAAAATGGCAGGATCTGCTGTTTCAGTTTGGTATCCAGGCCAGTCAATGGCTCATCCAAGAGCAGTAATTCAGGACTGGACAACAGCGCCCGCCCGATCGAAATACGCTGTGCTTCCCCACCCGATAATTGCTGAATCCGACGCTGCAATAGATGATCAATTTCCAGTAACTCGGCAATCTCCTTTAATTGGAATTTTTCCTGTTCCAATTTGCCCCATTTTTTGGCGTAAAGCAGGTTCTGCTCAACATTCATATGTGGAAACAACATCGCCTGCTGAAATACCAAAGCGATCTTACGCTGATGGATTGGAATATGAATTTTCAGGTTTGTATCGGTCAGGATCTGTTTATTTAAATGAATATAGCCAGATTGTGGTTGATAGAGTCCAAGGAGTAATTTAAGAAAAGTGGTTTTTCCTGCTCCCGAAGGTCCAACAATTCCCAGGACAGAATTCTGCATCTGAACTGCTGCATCTAAACTAAAGGCATCCTTTTGATACTGAAACTCACACTGTAGCATTAGCGCTCCTGAATTTTCTGCTGATATTTTTGCATAATCCAGTAATTCGCCAATAATGCTGCAAAAGCCAGACCTAGAGATAAAAGCACCAGTCGTAAAGTCATCTGTTCGCCATCAGGTTGCTGTAATAGGGAATAGATCGCAATCGGAATGGTGCGGGTTTCGTCAGGAATGTTGCCAACAAAGGTGATGGTAGCACCGAATTCTCCCAGACTGCGGCTAAAACAGAGAATACTGCCAATCAGAATACCGGGCAACGCCAGCGGTAGGCTGATACTGCAAAAGACTTTATAGGGCTGAACACCCAAAGAATTTGCTACCTGTTCCAGTTGCGGATTAATCATTTGAAAGGACAACCGGATCGGTTGCACCATTAAGGGGAAAGCCACAATCATGGCGGCCAGCACTGCACCTTTCCAGTTAAAAGCCAGCTGAATGCCCCACTGCTGCAACCATTGTCCAATCCAGCCATTGCCACCAAAGACAATCAATAATAAATAGCCCAATACCACAGGTGGCAAAACCATCGGCAGGTGTAACAGTGTTTCCACCACATATTTCAAGCGAAACTCATGACGTGCCAGAATCCACGCCAATAAGATGGCAAACGGCAAACTGATCGCTGTGGCAAAACCTGCAACTTTTGCTGACAGGTACAATGCACTGAGTTCCTCTGGTGTCAGCATACTGGAACCATCCTAGAGTTTAAAACCATAGTGCTGATAAATCTTTTTCGCCTCGGTATGCTGACTCATAAAACGTATGAATTTGACTGCATCGGCATTTTTACTGCCCTGCTGAGTCAAGGCAATTGGATAGACAATCGGGCTATGCGTATGAGCTGGAAAGACCCCAGCAATTTTCACTTTTTTACTCTGTAACGCATCGGTTTTATACACAATCCCGGCCTGACATTCACCACGTTCCACAAAAGCCAAGGCCGAACGAACACTATCTGTTCCGACAATGCGGCCTTGCAGACCCTTTAACCATTTCAGATTGGTTAGACTCTGTTTAGCATATTTACCGACAGGCACAGATTCCATTTGTCCGGTACATACATACCCCTGAAAGGACTGGGCAAAATTAAATTGAGAACTGGCCTGAAAGCTTTGCTGACGCTGTAAAGGACTAATTAATACCAGTTCATTGCTTAATAAGGGCTTTACTTGAGATCTAGCTATTTTTTGTTTTTTTACCAGATAGTTCATCCAGTCCTGATCGGCTGAGAAAAAAATATCAGCCGGTGCGCCAGTTTCAATTTGCCGGGCGAGCGATGAAGATGCTGCAAAGACCAGCACTATTTTGATTGAGGGATACTGTTTTTCATAACGTCTGGCAATCTCCGTCACCGCATTGCTCAGACTAGCGGCCGCATAGACTCGGATGGTACTGCCAGCCTGGACTGAACAGGACAGGAAAACTGCACTGAATAAGATCAATCCCTTTTTCATCGGTGACATATTCCTTAAATAAACAGACCTTGCAGGATCTGACCGGTCTGGATGCTTTGCGCTGCCGGAATACGGACAATACAATTGGCCTGCATCAGATTACTCAGCATATGCGACTGTTGCTTCGGCAAGCTGGAAAGCTTTAGCATTCCCGATTCAAAACTTACTGCCATACGCAAAAAACGTTCCCGGCTATCGGCTTTCAAGTCATGACTCATTACTGCACTAAACCATTGTGGTAATTGCTTTTGACCTTGCAACGTACTGATTAAGGTTGATACATAAACCTGCATGCCTATATAGACTGCAGCCGGATTACCCGGCAGGCCGAGTAAATAACATGGATTTTGATCGGGTCGCTCAGATTTGGCGAAGAACATTGGCTTGCCAGGTTTCTGTTTGACTTTCCAGAATAACTGTTCAAAACTAATTTTCAGTGCTACCGGGCGGACAAAATCATAATCTCCTACCGATACACCACCGGTGGTCAGAATCAGATCATACTGGGTTCTCAGCCTTTGAAATAGCGCGCTGACCGCCTGTTCGGTATCGGCAACATGCATGATCTCAACCTGCTGGTTTCTGGACTGGAACCAGGCTTGAATTAAAGGAGCATTGGCATCAAAAATTTTGCCGGAATTCAGGTCTTCCACAGTGTCAGCCACTTCATCCCCAGTAATCACCACTGCAATTTTAGGATAGCGATAAACTGAAACTTCCCGGATCCCTGCCATGCTTAAGGCTGCAATTGTTCCAATACTGAGCTGCTGCCCCTGAACAGCCAGGCATTGGTCCATGCGAATTTCTTCACCGGCTTGACGGATATCAGCATCCAGTCGTAAGGCTTCAGTCAAGATAATAGTCGAGTCCCTGAGCTGTACAATTTCCTGTCTTGCCACCGTCGTGGTCTGCAACGGAATTTTCGCGCCAGTAAAGATGCGTACTGCCTGACCTGGCTCAAGTATCAGATCAGCTCCCTGTCCAGCACGAATTTCACCGATCAGCTCAAAACTGCTTTCTACTGGCATGTCGATATCCATATAGATGGCATAACCGTCTACAGCACTTTGCGAAAATATCGGCAGCTGAGTTTTTGAATAAATATCTTCGGCTACGAAACGGTTCAGTGCCTGACTTAAGGGCAGTGTTTCAATGCCTAGATGATCAGTATGATCTAAAATCATCTGCAGAGCCTGATCGACAGAAATTAGGCCGGGTTCACTGCCACAGGCGGAATGTTCTGTCGTTACAGCAGAGTTCATTCATAGCCTCCTACATGGGGAATATTTTTCTGTACATCAAACAGATGTACGAGTGCAGGTAAAATCGCCATTAAGGATTCTTTAGCCCCTTGGCGGCTACCCGGTAAGGTAAGGATCAGGCTGTTTTCAATATAACCTGCGACACCGCGGCTCAGTGCTGCGTAAGGTGTACGACGTTGACCAAAACTGCGTGCAGCTTCCATCAGTCCCGGAATTTCGCGGGTTAGTAAGGGTTGAATAGTTTCCACTGTCAGATCTTTAGGGCCAAGTCCCGTACCCCCCACTGTCAGAATTAATGGATAATCATTTTTTTGCTGTTCAATAAAAGCTTTTAGCTGTTCAGGACTGTCCGGAATCACCTGATACTGGATATAGCCAAAATTAGCTTCTTCCAGAATTTCCATCACATTCTGCCCGGCTGTGTCGGCTTTCTTGCCAGATGCCACGGTATCAGAAAGTACAATGACAGAGGCTGGTAAAGGTTCTTTCAAAACACGAGTGAAATGTGATTTTCCACCCTTTTTTTGCCCCAGTTTAACCTGATCCAGACATAATTCTTCCGGCTCACAATGTGGTTTCAGCATATCGTAAAGGGTCAAACCTGCCAGACTGACTGCTGTCAGTGCTTCCATTTCCACACCCGTTGGACCAATCGTTTCCACTACCGCAGTAATCACTATATGGGCTTCTTCAAGCTCATATTCCACATCGGTCCGATAAATTGGCAGTGGATGACATAGAGGAATGAGTTCATCAGTACGTTTTGCGCCTAAAATCCCTGCGATCCGGGCGGTTTTTAGCGCATCACCTTTGTCGGTATTACCATTACGCAGTAATTCAATGCAGTGTGGCGGCGCATGCAGAATCCCGGTGGCAATAGCAGTGCGGTAACTCTCCGGTTTCATTCCGACATCTTTCATGGCTTATCCTTCTTGAATCTTTTCATTTTTTACGCAAACTTGAATTTATAGCGGCCATTGATAAACAGGAACATCTGGCTGGATCAGGTTCAAAGGCAATTTTTCCGATTTATGCGCATCAGTACAGTTATGAGTATGCACATGCTTTCTATGAGTGTGATGATCTGAACCCTGGTCACGACGAATGCAGCAACCTTCGACATATTGGCTACTGCCATCCATATAGAATTCTTCTTTCCAGACCGGTACTTCATGCTTGACCCGTTCCACGGCTTCTTCGCAGGCTTGAAAAGCTTCCCGACGATGTGATGCATAGGCCATGGCAATAATGGCGATATCACCAATATCCAGTGAACCGATACGATGTACAACTCGGACATAGGACACGTCATATTCAGCCTGAATTTCCTGCTCGATCTGGCGAATCATCTTTTCAGCAACAGGTGCATAAGCGGTATATTTCAGTGCTTTAACCGCTTTACCTTCATGATGATTTCGTACTGTTCCAATAAAAATACCGATTCCCCCACATTCAGGAAAATATTGAATCCCATCAAATACGTCCTGTTGCAGCGGTGTGTCCTGAATACGGGCAAATTGTTTCAGTTCCATCTCAACCTCCTGCGACCGGTGACAGCAACACTAGAGTACTGTCCTGATTTAATCGAGTCTGACGAGAAATAATGTCTTCACCGATGGCACAGGCACAACGCTCTAACAGGTTGAAAGCTTCTGGAAAGGACTGAATGACTTTATTGAGTACATCGGCGACCAGACTGTCTATCTGACATTGCACAGTTAAATCTTGAGGTAACTGACGTTCGATCGCACCGAAAGATTCGATTTTGACGGTAATCGATGATTGAAGTTTTGTAGTCATCTTAGCCTCCTATCATATGCATGCTGATTTTTCGGAAATTTGAATGGGTTTTATGGGAGGGATTGAACAGTCTTTGCTGAGCCTGAATGGCCTGAAAGCCAGCAGCTTTATTCCAGATATAGGGTTGCAGCTGTTGTTGCAGGGTTTGTTCAGCTGATGCTAGGTGCTGTCTTAACTGTTGAATACTGTTTTTGAGTTTTAGACCTTGAGTTGAGAATAAGCAGTTAAATAATTCACCTTGAGCATTCAGTCGTAAACGGTCACAGTTACCACAGAATGAATTGGTAATCGTTGAAATAATGCCGATCGACATACCGTCAATGTAATAGCTTCGTGCTGGATTAGCCCCCTGACCTTGTCTGATCTTTACTTCAAATACTTGTGCCAGTTGATCCAGAATGTCCTGCTCGCTAACCACATGATCACGTGACCAGTTCTGGTCGCCATCGAGTGGCATAAACTCGATAAAACGCAATTCAACTTGTTCGCGTTTGGCCCAGTGTGCCAAAGACAGAATCTGGTCATCATTGATGCCTTTGATGAGTACTGTATTAATTTTGATTTGAAAGCCAGCCTGCTGGGCTGCTTGAATGCCTTCTAATACGGGTTGCAGTTTTTTTGCAGTTAACTGTTCAAATTGCTCTGCATCCAGACTGTCCAGACTGATATTCAGGTCATCTAGCCCGGCCTGCTTTAATTCTGCTGCATATTGTTTGAGATAATGACCATTCGTAGTCATTGAAATACGTTTCAGGCCGATTTTTTTCAGTTGTTGTACTTCAGCAATAAAATGCACCACACCTTGGCGCATTAAAGGTTCGCCACCGGTAATCCGAATCTGTTCAATACCACGGCGAACCATGAATTCACAAAAATGATAGAGTTCTTCAAAGCTGAGTAAATCGTGTTTTTTCATCCATTCCGGATGTTCTGGCATGCAATAAACACATTTAAAATTACAGCGATCCGTCACAGAGATACGGAGCTTACGCTTATTGCGTCCAAACTGATCCTGAAATACCGGGACTGGTTCAGCATGCTGTAAAGGATTGATGTGGTTCATTGCTTATTCCATCAGGGTCGATCATCAACTTTTTTTCTAGCCAAATTTTTGCTGACCGATGCCCTATTAAATTGCTATTGCTCTAGGGTTAAAGTGCAATAAGTGTTCCAACTTTGCGCAGAAATTGCGGCTTTTTAATATTTGAGTGCGATTTATTGGAATTTAAGAAAAATAAGAGTTTTAAACAGGTGTATTGCCCTACTTTTAAGCACTACTCACTCAGCACTTAGAGAAAATGCAGTTGCTGATGCTGCTGCAATTCATCAAAGGAGTTAATGCTGTGAAAAAACAGTGCATGATTTTTAAATCGCGCCATTTGCATGTGCATTTTCGCAAAACAATGTCTTAAACTGCGCTGATTTTGTTCGAGATGCTGAACCAGTGTCGGCAAACTGCTTCGTTTAAGTAAGCAGAATGGATACAATGCTATATCATTTATTTCCACTACAGCCACTTCACAAAGAAGATCTCGCTGCATGGCCCGATGTAATCCAGAAATAACCTTTTTTGGAATGTAAGTCACATCGCACGGTACAAATAGCACATAGTCAGACTGCACATGAGACCAGGCACTTTTCATGCCCATCAAAGGTCCTTGAAAGCCCGGTTCATCATCCTGAAAATAACGGATTGATGGAATAAGGCGTTCATAAATGGAGTGATCACGGTGGCTGTTGATCCAGACCTGACCAACACGCGATCTAAGCTGCTGGTGAATCTTGATCAGTTGAATTTCATCATCAAACTTTTGCAGCAGCTTGTTAATGCCATTCATCCGACGCGCCTGGCCACCGGCCAGGATGACTAAATCGGTGGGTGGATAATTTATACTCTTATGGATTCTTTTCATTATACGGACTCCGTCTGGCAAGCTTTAATCAGGCCACGAATTTCAGGTAAGCAGGAACCGCAGTTGCCGCCGGCTTTTAGACATGCGGTCACCTGTTTTTCATTGGTGATATTTTTTTCTTTTATAGTTTGGATGATGCGATTTTTACCGACTTTAAAACAGCTGCACACTAGCGCACCTTCACTCTTGCTCATTGAGATCGCCTGACCGGCCAGCAACGCTTTACGGTGCATGGCACTGAGTCGTTCACGCTGAAACAGCCCCGATAACCAGTCGCGATCTGGTAACAGTACTTTCGGAGCGATATACAGACTGGCGATCAGCTTGCCATCCTGCAACACTATGCTATGGCTGATATGCGCGGTCTGGTCCTCCAGATTTAGCCATTCAAAGTCCTCTTCAGTAAAAGGCAATAAGTTCTTTAACTGTTGGGTTGTGGTATTGAATTTCTGACGATCCGCAATTTCATAACGTGTCGCACGAATAGCCTTTACCTTGGTCCACCAGATGGTTTTATCAATAAAGGGTTGCACATAACTTTCATAACCTTCACGTACATACAGCACGCCCTGCCACTGGGTATGGAATGGCTGGATCAACACTGGCGTATGCTTAAACTCAGGCTCGCCAGAAATGGCATCGACCACCGGATTCACCAGCTTGCCGATACGTGCATCGGATGCCGCCTGATCATTCCAGTGGATTGGTGCAAAGACCTGACCACGACGGATATCGTCACTAACCTGAGCACGTAAAATACATTGTCCCCATTCAGAACGAACTTCGACCAGTTCACCATCCTGAATCCCGTATTTCAGTGCATCATTCGGGTGAATTTCACAGTAAGGTTCGGCACGATGTGTACTGAGATTGGCAGATAATCCAGTGCGGCTCATGGTATGCCATTGGTCACGAATCCGGCCGGTATTCAGAATTAAAGGATATTCACTGGAAACCTGATTAACCGGATCAATCGCAGTTGTAGCAATAAACTTGGCTTTACCATCAGCATGACTGAACTGGCCTTGGGCAAATAATCGTCCTACAGATTGAGCAGGTTGCTGTTTATCCCAAACCGGCCATTGCACTGGTTCCAGTTTGTCATATTCTTCTGCGGTTAAATTACTCAAGCCTTGCAGATTAAAATAACGGAAATATGGGGTTTCTAGACGTTGGGAAATTTCTACATTCTGATAGGCAGAGAGTCCGGCATGTTCTTTAAAAATTTCATGGCTATTGTGAAAATCAAACCCTCTGAAGCCCATTTGCTTCGCCACCTGTGCAATCGCCCACCAGTCGGATTTGGCTTCACCCGGCGCATCTAAAAAGGCATGTTGCCGTGAAATACGGCGTTCCGAATTGGTGACGGTTCCATCTTTTTCGCCCCAGGCTAAAGCTGGAAGTAATACATCAGCATATTGAGTAGTATCCGTATCCTGACAGATATCAGAGACCACTACGAATTCACATTTATCCAGAGCACGCTTCACCTGATCAGCATCGGGCAAACTGACGACCGGATTGGTTGCCATGATCCAGATGGCTTTGATCTTGCCGCTTTCGACTGCCTGGAATAGATCAACTGCCTTAAAACCCGCTTGCTTGGCAATATATGGACTTTGCCAGAATTTTTGCACCAGCTGTTGATGCTCCGGATTTTCTAAATCCATATGGGCTGCCAGCATATTGGCCAGACCACCGACTTCACGTCCGCCCATCGCATTTGGCTGACCGGTCATAGAGAATGGGGCTGCACCGAGTCTGCCAATTTTTCCGGTGAGCAAATGGCAGTTAATAATACTGTTGGCTTTATCGACGCCACGGGATGACTGATTTACGCCCATGGAGAACAATGTCATGACTTTGTCAGTCTGGGCAAATTTTTCAAAGAATTGAGTCAGCTTAGCAGCTGAAATACCGGTGCGTGCCGCAACATTTTCAATCGAAGCTTCCGCAGTACTGCTGGTCAAGGCCTGTTCCAGCCCTTGGGTATGTGCAGCAACAAATTCCTGATCTACATCACCATGCTGATATAAGTACTGTAATAGGCCATTAAATAGTGCAACGTCTTGCCCTGGCAGAATAGGCAGATGCAAATCTGCTGCTTCACAGGTACTGGTAAAACGTGGATCAACCACAACCACGAACAGGTCACGCTGTTCCTTGGCTTTCATGATGCGCTGGTAGAGCACCGGATGACACCAAGCAGTATTGGAACCCACCAGCACCACCATGTCAGTATGTTCAAAATCTTCATAACTGGCTGGAACCAGATCTTCACCAAAGGCACGCTTATGTGCAGCTACAGCCGAAGACATACACAGGCGTGAATTGGTATCAATATTTGCCGTGCCGAGATAGCCTTTGACGAACTTATTCACCACATAATAGTCTTCAGTCAGCAGCTGACCCGAGACATAAAAGGCAATGCTGTCACGGCCATACTGCTCAATATATTGCTGGAATTTATGGGCAGTCGTTGAAGTTGCAATATCCCAATCAGTAACTTCACGCTGGTCTTTACGACCTAACATTGGATGCAATAAACGGGTTTCCAATCCTAAGGTATCAGCCAGATTACTGCCTTTGATGCACAATTTTCCGTAATTCGAAGGATGTTTGACATCACCTTCAACAGTCACTTTCGGACCTGAGATCGTCGGCCTTACATGTGCAGTCACACCACAACCCACGCCGCAATATGGGCATGTGGTCTGTGTGATTTTAGTCTTTAATTCTGTGGAGCTATGCAGTTCCACCAGTGGGATACTATTCATTGCTGCTGTGCTCCTAAATTATCTAAATTCACTTATCTCGCCAAATCTATAATGTCTAGCTTTTACAGGTTTGATTTAAATTTTTTCTTGGTCTCAAAACCTTTAATCCTCCCCAACCCTCCTTTGTTAAAGGAGGGAGGTTCCCCTCTTTTTAAAGAGGGGTTAGGGGAGATTTATGTGATGGATTACCCTGCTTTCTTTAATGCAAAATCCCGACCAAACAGCAGTTTATTTCGAATCGAAGTGATCAGTGTCTGATCTGCAATCAGCTCGGCATACCATGCACCATCCTCAGTATCACCAAACAGTACTGCACCAATGACTTTATCTTTTTGAATAATAATGCGTTTATAGATCTGACGTTTCTCGTCATTCAGTACGATATCTTCAAAATCATCTTTTGGTTCGAAGTCACCTGCCGAGAATACATCACAACCACTCACTTTCAGTTGAGTCGGAACAGTTGGCGCTTTGAACGTCAGACTGCCATGCTCGGCCAGATGTGATGCACAAATAAATGCCTGGCCCCAAAGTGGTTCAACCAGACCAAAAGTTTGACCTCGATGTTCAATACATTCACCCACCGCATAAATACTTGGGTCAAAAGTCTGCATGGTGTCATTCACTAATACACCACGGTTACAACGTAAGCCTGCGCTTTGTGCTAAAGCCATGTTTGGACGGATCCCCACGGCAAACACCACCAGATCAGCATCCAGCACAGTCCCGTCTTTGAGTTTGACTTGAGTCACATGACCTTCTTCACCAAACAGGCATTCGGTATTCGCTGCAGTCAGAATCGTGATACCTTTCTGCTCAATCGCTGTTTTCAGCATCTGGCTGGCTTTACTGTCTAGCTGGCGATCCATGATGCGGTCCATCAGGTGCAACACAGTCACATTCATGCCTTGCTGTCTTAGTCCATACGCTGCCTCCAGACCTAAAAGTCCTCCGCCAATGACTACGGCATTTTTTCGGGTCTTGCAGTAATCCAGCATACTATTGACATCATAAATATCACGGAAGCTCAGTACACCTTTTAAGTCACTCCCCGGAATCGGTGGAACAAATGGTTTGGAACCAGTCGCAAGAATCAGGCGGTCATAACTGATCACTTCGCCCTTTTTGGTATATACGTGTTTACGAGGACGGTCGATGCGAACCGCCGGATCACCGGCAATCAG
Organism: Acinetobacter sp. CIP 101934; assembly: GCF_000369585.1. NCBI lineage: Bacteria > Pseudomonadati > Pseudomonadota > Gammaproteobacteria > Moraxellales > Moraxellaceae > Acinetobacter > Acinetobacter sp. CIP 101934. Next base: position 1,713,269 of record NZ_KB850094.1, read on the forward strand.
ACGGATGCCTTTGTCAGCATACCAGGCATGCGAATGCAGCATGATGTCATCAATAGTTTTCTCACCAGACAATACTGGTGATAGCATAATACGGTTGTAGTTGCCCCAAGGTTCTTCACCAATCACAGTAATTTCATAACGGTCTGGTGCCATATCCAATAAATCTTCCAGACAACGCATACCAGCCAGGCCATTGCCCACCAAAACCAGCTTCATCTTTTCCTGAGAAGTACCATTATTGGTGATATAGGTTTTTTGAGGGGTCGGACTGATCCAGACTTTGCCATTTTCAATCTTGCTCGGAAATACCAGCAGCTTTTGGTCTTTATCTTCCAGACAGCGTCCGGTTGCCAGACTGAAATGCTGCTTGTAAATCGGTGAAGCGACGACGCGTTCCCCTTGCAGATCACCCAGAATCCCGCGTGACATTACAAATGCTTTACTAAATGGATCTTGGTTACTTAAGGCATAAACACGCTTTTCATGACCTACACGGAACAAAGCAATTTGCTGATTTTCAATTAATGCACCTACACCGGTATTCGGGGTAATGTCATCCAGTGCACACACTTCCACCCAATTCAGTTCATTCATATCTTTTAAAATGGTCATCTTCTTTCTTCCTTATGCTTTGAATCAGGCTTCAACTACTGGAATACGTGTGATATCACGTTCAGCTTCAGTTTTCGGACGGATCTGGCCGCGTACTTCAGTAAATTGAACATGAGGATCATTTTGCAGTTCAGCTTTGGCATTAATAAAGGTTTTAAAGCGTTTACGAACTTCAGGATCTTCAATCGCAGTACGCCATTCGTCCTGATAAGTACCCACCACATGCTGCATACGGTGTTCCAGTTCAGCGGCCAGACCAAGCGAGTCATTCACGATGACATCTTTCAAATAATCCAGGCCACCTTCCAGGTTGTCACGCCATACCGAAGTACGTTGCAAACGATCTGCAGTCTGGATATAGAACATGAAGAAACGGTCGATGTATTTGATGAGCGTTGCCGTATCCAGATCTGAGGCCAGCAGTTCTGCATGGCGTGGTTTCATGCCACCATTACCGCAGACATATAAGTTCCAGCCTTTTTCAGTGGCAATCACGCCCACGTCTTTGCTTTGTGCTTCGGCACATTCACGGGTACAGCCAGACACGGCCATTTTCAGTTTATGTGGAGAACGCAGGCCTTTGTAACGGTTTTCCAGGAAGATCGCCAAGCCAACCGAATCATCTACGCCATAACGGCACCAGGTGCTACCGACACAAGATTTCACCGTACGTAAGGATTTACCGTAAGCATGACCTGATTCAAAACCTGCATTGATCAGTTTTTCCCAGATTTCCGGCAATTGATGCACTTGTGCACCAAACATATCGACACGTTGACCGCCTGTCAGTTTGGTATATAGGCCATATTCTTTAGCAATCTGACCAATCGCAATCAGGCCATCAGGCGTAACTTCACCACCCGCCATACGTGGCACGACTGAGTAAGAACCATCTTTCTGGATATTGCCCAGGTAGTAGTCATTACTGTCTTGCAAGCCAGCATGGCTTGGTTTTAAGACGAAATCATTCCAGCAAGATGCGAGAATGTTCGCTACTGTCGGTTTACAGATGTCACAGCCCAGCCCATGTCCATGTTGATGAACCAGGTCATCGAACGTCTTGATTTCATTAACACGAACCAGGTGATACAGCTCTTGACGTGAGTAAGCAAAATGTTCACACAAATGGTTATTCACCGTTACGCCTTGGCGTTGCAACTCAGACTTCAATACTTGAGTGACGAGTGGCGCACAGCCACCACAAGCGGTTGCTGCTTTGGTGCATTTTTTCAGAGCGCCGAGTGAAGTTGAACCATCAGCAATCGCAGAGCAGATATCTGCTTTAGACACGTTATTACATGAACAGATGGTTGCACTGTCTGGAAGTAGATCCACACCGCTACCACCTGCTTTAGCAGTCGCCTGATCAAAGCCCGGCATAATCAGGCTTTCAGGATTCTCAGGTACAGCCAGTCCATTCAGCATCATTTGCAGCAGGTCGTTATATTCTTTGGCACAACCGACCAGTACTGCACCCAACAGTTTGGTCTTTTCGGCATTGACCACGATTTTCTTATAGACTTGAGCCGCTTCATCGGCGTAGAAATAGCTCAGTGAACCTGGTGTCATGGCATGTGCATCACCCACCGAAGCAACATCTACACCCATCAGTTTCAGCTTGGTGCTCATGTCTGCGCCAGCAAATGCTGCACATTCTTCTTGCAGCACATGCTTTGCAGCGATACGTGCCATGTCATAGCCTGGAGCCACCAGACCAAAAATCTTGTTATTCCAGAGTGCACATTCACCAATCGCGTAAATATCTGGATGAGAAGTCTGACAGTAATCATTGATCATGATTCCGCCACGTTCACCAATAGCCAGCCCGCTTTGACGCGCCAATTCATCACGTGGACGAATCCCTGCAGAGAACAGGATAATATCGGTTTCCAGTTCAGCACCATCACCAAACTTCATCACATGTTTAGCATTGGCACCGTCTTCAATAGATGAGGTTGCTTTTTGGGTATGAACTTTTACACCCAGATTTTCGATTTTTGAACGTAAAACTTTTCCGCCAAGATCATCAATCTGGACTGCCATCAGACGTGGCGCAAACTCAACAACATGTGTTTCCAGATTTAGATCACGCAGGGCTTTAGCTGCTTCCAAACCCAACAGACCACCACCGATTACCACACCGGTTTTTGAATTCAGGCTGGCTGCACGAATGGCATCTAGGTCTTCGATCGTACGGTAAACGAAACAGTTTTCACGATCATTCCCCGGGATTGGGGGAACAAAAGCATAGGAACCTGTTGCCAGAATCAGCTTGTCATAAGTTAACTCTTCACCATGCTGGGTATTCACAGTACGAGTGTGCTGATTGATAGAAACTGCTTTAGTGCCCAAGCGCAGGTCGATCCCATATGCATCCGCAAAGTCGCTACGGCAAAGGGTCAAGTCTTTTGCTGATTTTCCACTGAAATATTCAGTTAAATGAACACGGTCATATGCCAGACGTGGTTCTTCAGCCAGAATAGTGATTTCAATATCATCGCCCGCCTGTTCAAGTACAGATTCGATAAATTTGTGGCCCACCATGCCATAACCAATCATGATAATTTTCATATGTTTACTTCCTACTAATTTTAAAATATTTGGTCTTAATTTTGCGCTTCAGCAAGGTTGCGATCCTGGATCGCTTGTTCAAACAGACGCTGTTCTTTTTCCTTATGCTCAACCGAGAAGCGGATCATTAGTACACAGCTCGCAGCAATCACTACCAGCCCACCCAGCATCATTAATGTGGTCTGGATATCCAGCATGCCTTTTAATAAGAAGCCCGCTGCAACTGCGCCTACGTTACCGCCTGCACCGATAATGCCCGCCACGCCACCCAGTGCATCACGATCAATAAATGGCACCAGCGCATAGGTCGCACCGCAGGCCATGTGGGTAAACAGGGCAAATACCGTCATGGTCAGGATTGCCAGCATTGCACTGTTCATTTGTGAGAACACTACCAGGAACACACCTTCCAGCAGGATCATCAGGAACAATACTTTGGTACGGCCATCCAGGCCTTTGCTTAGTGCGACTCTGTCAGATACGATGCCACCCAAGGCGCGTGCAAATAACGCCAGCAAACCAAAGATCCCCGCAGCCATACCCGCTTCTTTCAGACCAAACTCGAAGTTTTCTACGTAGTACATTGCAACAATGTTATGAATGAAGATTTCGATACCGAAACAGGCAGCATAGGCACCAAACAGGATCCAGACGCGGTAGTTTTTCGCTGCATGCATCAGAATCGCCATGCCACCTTTTTTATCGCTGCCGACACTGACGCCTTGGGCACGTAATTCACTAAAGTTGCCTTGAGGACAGTCTTGAGTCAGTTTCCAGTACAGGAAGCCTACTATCACCATCATCACGCCTGGCACAATCAGTGCAATTCTCCAGCCCATTGCCTGTTCAACACCGAACATCACCAGGGCAGCCAGCATTAATGGCATCAATACCTGCGTGGCACCACCACCTGCATTGCCCCAGCCTGCAGTTGTCGCATTTGCCGTACCTACGACATTTGGCGCAAACATGATGCTGGTGTGATATTGGGTAATCACGAAGCTGGCACCAATGGCGCCAATCAATAAGCGGAAGAACAGGAAGGATTCGTAGCTATTAGAAGCTGCGACACCAAAGACAGGAATACTGCCGATGATCAGTAATGCAGAATAGGTTTTACGTGGACCGTATTTGTCACATAAAGGCCCCACAATCAGACGAACCAGAATGGTGATGGCAACTGCGGCAATATTGATATTGGCGATTTGTGCTTTGGTCAGATTGAATTCACCTGCAATGACCGGCATCAGCGGCGCACAGGCAAACCAGGCGAAGAAACAGACAAAGAATGCCAGCCAGCTCATGTGGAAGGCACGCATCGCTGCGCTGGAAAAACTGAATAGACTTATTTTTGTTGCTTTTTGAGCTTGTAAATTTGAAGACATGACCATCTTCCTCCAGAACTGAACGTTATAAATATCCTGGCCTGTGGCTTTGGCAGGTCAGAATCGAACAGAACGGACGTCATTGGCCGTCTAAATTTTCAGGTATAAGTCGCCTTTGACTCAATACTCTTATCTTGTTAAATACTTAGCAGGATCTGTGCCAATTTTATAAAAAAGGCTTTTTTACTTATTTTCTAAGGATAAAGCGCTAGTCCAACTTATTTATAAGCATTGCAATCCCCTACGACATTGATGGAATTGCACTGTTTCAAAGCTTTTGCACAAAAAGGAATCATAAAAATACAGAAAACCCTGCTTAACATTGCATAAAAATGGCGCAAAAATTGCATATAAATGCGTTCAAGATGTACCGATCATTGGATCAAAAATAAAGCTGTAATATGCCAAAACTTAAAATTGCACTCATTGATGACAATGCCGAGCGTGCTGAATTTATTCAGGATTCATTAACTGCGCATGATTTTATCGTCGTTGCCTGCCTGATCATCCATGATCTAAGTATGACGCATGTCAAGAATCTGCAAGCAGATGTCATTCTATTGAATATGGATCACCCGCATCGAGACATTATCGAAAGCTGCGTGAGCCAGTATGAATTACCTACGGTTCTTTTTACCCAGAACTCCAACAAGGACACCATCAAAAGCGCGATTGATGCCGGTGTGACGGCGTATATTGTTGATGGTATTGATCCGAGCAAGCTGAATAGCATCATGGAGATTTCCATTGAGCAGTTCCGTAAGCATAAAAAACTGCTGAATGATCTCAAGGAAACCCAAGATAAGCTGGCAGACCGCCGTGATATCGACAAAGCTAAATCCTTGCTGATTCAACTGCATTCCATGAGCGAAGAACAGGCTTTTGCCCTGCTGCGCAAAAATGCCATGAGTCACCGCATAACTTTGGGCGAAATGGCAAGACGTCTGCTGGATGCACAAAAACTGTTATCGGGCGAATAAGGAGAAGAAAATGTCTGAACTGGAACAGCATGAAATTAATATCGGCTTTATTCCTTTGCTCGATTGTGTCGCGATCTTATGGGCGGAAAAACAGGGTTATTTTCAGGAACAAGGTTTAAAGGTGAACTTGATCCGGGAAGCTTCATGGGCCAGTCTGCGTGACCGTCTGGCTTATGGCTTCCTTGATGTCGCGCACTGCCTGTCTGCAATGTTGCCAGCTGCAGCACTTGGTCAGGATCAACTGAAAGCCAATCTGCAAACGCCTTTGGTACTCAGCATTAATCAGGCCTTTATCAGTCTGCGCCAGGATATTTGCTATGCGCTGGATTTACATCCGGATTTCGATGAAAAAACCAGTTCGCAAAAAGTCGTGCAAGCACTGAAAGAAAATAAACGCGTGAATCTGGCGCATGTATATAAATATTCAATCCATCATTTCTGTTTACGTGAATGGCTGGCACTGACCGATCCAGATTTGGCTAAAAACTTTCATATGCTAACCTCGCCACCGCCCTCGATGGTGAAAGGTATTGCCCAACATGTCTTTGATGGCTTTTGTGTAGGCGAGCCGTGGAATATTCAGGCACAGATTGAAGGTCATAGTTTTATTGTGGCTTCCAGCCCAAATATTATTCCTGCAGTGGCAGACAAAGTATTAGCAGTCTGTCAGGAGTGGGCAGAACAACATCCACTGACCTTAAAAGCTTTAGTGACTGCGATTCAGAAAGCCCAGGCCGATTTGCAACAGAGAACTGACCTGTCTGAAGTCTGGGAGATGCTGGTCGATTATAAGATTATCCAGTTTGAATGTTCTGATCATCAGCATGTTTATGACTTCCATAAGATTCAGACAATTATCCGTAATATGCATGGTGAAAGTGCCCAACCCAAACTGGAAGATTTTAGCTGGCTCTTGCAGCAAATGGAAAAATGGGAAGATATTGAAATGACCGCAACCGAGAAAAAACAGATTGCGCAATCCTGTATTTATCAGCAAGAAGCGACTACTGTTTAAAACATTGCCTATTTCCATAAAAAAAGACCCAGAAAATTCTGGGTCTTTTAGATTTAACGTTTTATTCAGCTGAATGCCTGTTGTAAATTCAGTTGCATGAATTTCTGCAAGGACAGTTTTCCAGCAATGATCTGATTGATGAATTGTGACATTTCGTCATACAACATCTCATAGAGCTGCGGTTCTAATGCCATATGTCTTAACTGGATCTGCAAATGCATTAACAGTTCCTGCTGTTCGCATTCGCCCTGCTCCAGAGCATAGACATAACCAAGTACTGCTCCTTTTAAAACCACATCAAAAGGCAAGCTATATTTGAGCAAGGTGGCCAATGAGCCCATCACCCGCTCATGATGCTCAAGTTTTCTTAAAGGCTCACGACCTACACGTGCGCATGGGTCCTGATAAGCATGGGCACAAGATTCACTAAAGCTTTGAGCCAGACGTTCCAGATCTGAGGCATGTTTTGGAATCTGGTAACATAGACTATGCTTCACCTGAGCTAAGGACTGGTGCATAAATTTTCTGACTGCCTGATCTGACATGGCAATCCCAATAGTCGGATGTCCACGCAGGCTGGCATACCAGGCCATCATCGCATGTATGCCATTCCATAAGCGGTTTTTAATCAGCTGGATATTGGCAATATCATCCACCAGAATCATCTGTCGCATTTTCGCCAGTAAGGGACTGTTATTTTCCACATAAATTGGCATATCTGTTTCAGCATTAAACAGAATCAAATCCATAGACTGCAGGATATGACTCGGCTGGAAGTTACGGCGCAGGTCTTCTATATATAGACCTGCCTGATGTTCCTGCTCGCTATTCAATGCGGTTGAATCATCCAGATCAACGGTGGATAAATCTTCATCCAGCTGGTACTGCTTGAACATGTTGTATTTAATGCGCAACTGACGATACAGTTTCTGGTCTGACAGCTTGGACACCATACGGTTGACCACAGTGTCACAGAAGTAATGCTGATCCATAATGTTCTGTGCGGTCTGTTCATCGGTAATCCGTCGCAGACGATTCAGAATCTGCTGCATCACCTGTTGTTTAGCACCAATTTTATTCAGGATAATGAGCACTGTCAGTGGCTGATCCTGCTGCTCATAAGCCAGATAACGTGCGTATAAACCTTGTGCAATGACCTCCGCTTCAGAAACCAGTGCTTCCTCTGGTACGCAAATGGCGACCAGACTGGATTCAATATACATGTTCTGCATTTGTTGCAGATCATGCGCATCAATCACGCTCATATTTTCAATACGCTGATCAAAAGAATTCTGGCCATAGCGAATACAGTAAGTACCAAAAGCATTGACGCTGGATTGATACAGTGGATTGCGTGTCGAAGCAATTATTTTGCGTGGACGTGTGTATCCATCCCAATGCGATAACACCTGAGCCAGATAACCGCCGCCAATTGCACCAAAACCGTGTATCCCGACCGTCAACTGATTCAGCGTTTGCGGAAAAGCAGTCTGTAGTTCTGGCATGTCCAGAACAGGCACAAACTGGTTCAGTTCCGTCAAGAAATCTTCGACTGTTTCATAATAATACTGGGCTTGTGCCAGCATCGACTCGTTCGGTGTTTTGATGTCTTTGAAAAGCACCGTCATCCCGCCTGCATCATAGGCAGAGCGCAGACCATTTTCAGAATCTTCAAACATCAGACATTGTGCCGGACTTAAATTGATTTTTTCGGCTGCACTGATAAAAATTTCTGGATGAGGTTTCCCCTGTTTAATCTCATCGCCACAGACCAGTACATCAAAAAACTTATAGACATTGGCATTGATCAGATATTCTTCTGCGATCGCACGTCGGCTGGATGTCGCTACCGCCATTTTCAGGCCAGCTTTGCGTAGGCGTTCCAAGACCTGCAATAAACCTTTTTTAACGGGAACACCGTAATGACGCACATGTTCTAGTTCCAGTACATCGGCGCGTTGACGAATCTCGGCATAAGGTACATCTTCTCCATAACGCTCTTTAGCCAATTGCTCTGCACTACGAGCACTAAGGCCCAAACACTGCATTAAATAACTTTCAGAAAATTCAATGCCAATCAGCTCACGTGAAGCTTGTTGCAAGGTTTGAAAGCGCAAGCGTTCGGTATCAAACATGGTTCCATCCATATCGAAAATTGCGCCGTGTACGATTTGATTTTTAAATTCTAGCATTGCTCCCCTTTTATAATTCAATGAGTTAAGAAGTGGACAATACCTTAAGGAAAAACAAAGCCGAATTAAACTGATGTAAAAATATGAAATAGTTTGGGTTAAAAAATAATCAATAAAGGCTAAAATGCTAGGTTTTATGTTTTTATACGTAATCAGAATGTTAAGTTAGGTAAGTAGCCTATTCCATCTTTTCAATTCTTCTTTGTAAATCAGATTCTTTCATCATCCTGATGATTTCAGCCCATCATGGCATCCATTTTGCTTAGTCAGTATTACATTTTATAAAAAACGTAATATTGGGGGCAGCAAGATGAGTTACGTTGCAAGCGAACTCAGTCAAAGGAACAAACTGTTATTTGGCTTGGGGTCATTTTTAATACCAATTCTCATTTGGTGTGCGGTAAGTTACTTACCATTTATATGGCATCCGCAAGTACAGATTACCCAATCGGGTAGTGTCAGCTTTTTACAAGTCGATAGTCGTGTGCACAAAGATGTGTTTTATGCAGAGGCACAGAATGCAGTGGATCAAGGCCTAACACCACCGCAAGGGATTTTAGTTAATCCTATATACCTACCTGCACCGCATGAGGTTGCTAAAGCCTTGGTAACAGCGTTTACCACCCCGCCTGCCCAAGCCAATGCGCCATGGTTTCACGAAAGCCTTTGGCACAGTATTAAATTGGTATTTACTGCATTCTTTATTTCTTCCTTAGCCGGTGTCCCACTCGGAATTTTATGCGGTTTTTCAAACAAGCTATCCCAACTGACCGAGCCTTTTGTTGAATTTTTCCGTTATTTGCCTGCACCTGCATTTGGTGCCCTAGCCGTTGCAATTTTAGGGATCAACGATGCACCAAAAATTGCCATTATTGTGATTGGCACTTTGTTCCAACAAATTCTGATTATTGCCAATACCACACGCTTGGTTGACCGTAGCTTGATTGAAGCAGGCTTTACCTTAGGAACGAATAAACTCAAAAGCCTATTCCATGTCGTGATCCCTGCAGCATTACCTGAAATTTACCGTAATTTGCGTGTACTGCTCGGTTGGGCATGGACTTACTTAATTGTGGCTGAACTGATTGGCAGCACCTCTGGCATTACTTGGTTTATCACCCAGCAAGCACGCTACCAACATTTCGACAATGTCTTCGCTGCAATTTTAATTATTGGGATGATCGGTCTGATCTGCGATGTCGTCCTGATGAAAATCGGTCAACGTTTATTTAAATGGAAAGCGGGAGCACACTAATGACACAGCTTGAACATACTGATGCATTTGATTCACGTCACTATTTTGACAAGATTTACCAACGTCCCGTGATCTTAGAAGCAAAACAACTCACACAAAAGTTTAAACATGGCAAAACAGAACGCACGGTCTTAAATGCATTAGATCTCAAAATCCATAAACGTGAATTTATTTGTGTGATTGGACCCTCTGGGTGTGGTAAATCGACCTTTAGCCGTGTGGTTGCAGGTTTAGACCCATATAGTAGTGGTGAGATTTTAGTGGATGGCACACCGATTACAGGCCCAAGTCCTGAGCGTGGCATGGTGTTCCAAGGCTATACCCTCTTTCCGTGGAAAACCGTCAAAGAAAATGTAATGTTTGGTCCAAAAATGAAGGGCCAAAGTCATTCAGCAGCCGAAGCCCAAGCACGCGAGTGGATTAACATCATTGGCTTAGAAAAATACGAAAATCAATATCCACACCAACTGTCAGGTGGGATGAAACAGCGTGTCGCCATTGCCCGCGCCTTAGTCAATGAACCGAAAATTCTGCTCATGGATGAACCTTTTGGTGCACTTGACCCACATACGCGCCAAAAAATGCAACGTCACTTAATGGATCTTTGGAAAAACATCGACATTACCATCATTTTTGTTACCCATGATATGGACGAAGCCATTCTACTTGCCGACCGTATCGTGGCACTGAAAGCCAACCCAGGTGAGATTAAAGAAATTATTGAAGTCGACTTGCCACGCCCACGTCATCCTGACCTCATGCTGACACCTGAGTTTAAAAGCTTACGTCAACGTGTCGATCAATTGGTGCATGCCGAAGAAGATGAACTTGATCCTGCTTTGGCAGATTTACCGGTGATTCCTCGTATGACCAAAGTCAGTACTAGCAAGTAAGTGAGATCAATATGGCTTACCTCTATTTAATGATTGCAATTGTGGCAGAAGTGATTGCGACCTCTGCTTTAAAAGCATCGAATGGTCTTAGCCAATGGATTCCATCCACGATCACTGTCATTGGCTATCTGATCGCAATTTACTTTCTAGCGCTCACCATGAAAACCATCCCCGTGGGTATTACATATGCCCTGTGGTCGGGTGCAGGCATTATTTTGATTTCATGCATTGGTTGGATTTTCTATAAACAGCATTTGGACACGGCAGCGCTGATTGGGCTGTCCTTTATGGTGCTTGGCATCGTCATTATTAACGTCTTTTCAAACAGTACTGAAATTTAAGCAGACATTAGTAAATTCACAAGGCACGCATTGTTCCACACCATACGTGCCTCATTTTAGGGGGTAACATGAGCATTCAAACGATTGAAAAAGATTTCAGTGAAATTCCTGTCATTGATATTTCAGGGTTGTACAGTGCAGATCCTGCAGATCAACAACAGGTTGCGATAGAACTCGGCAAAGCGGCTGAGCATGTCGGTTTTTTATATATTAAGGGTCATCGCATTCCGAGAGCACATATAGAAGCATTACAAGCCCAAGCTAAAGCATTTTTCGCCTTACCCTTTGAAGAAAAAATGCAGTATTATGCCGGCAAATTTGGCATTAAGCATCGTGGATATGTGCCACCGGGTGAAGAACGTGTTGAAGCGATTGATCGTCCTGATTTGGCAGAATTACCCAACAAAACAGACAATAAAGAAGCTTTCGATTTGAGTTGGGATTTACCTGATGATGATCCTGACGTGATTGCTCAAAAACCGATGCATGGCTCGAATGTATGGGCCGATCTCCCGAATTTTAAGCAAGATGTTAGCGCTTATTATGAAGATGTGATTGCCTTAGGACGTGTGCTGCTGCGCGGTTTTGAATTGGCCCTTCAACTTGAACCCGATGCGCTTAACCGTTTAGTCACACGACCCACCTCTCAACTACGTTTAATGCACTATCCACATGATCTAGAAGCAGAAGATATCTTTGGTTTTGGTGCACATACCGATATGGAGCTGTTCACCATCTTGTTACCTACTGCAGCAGGACTCGAAGTGGTGAACTCTAAAGGTGAATGGATTGATGCACCTCCCATTGAAGATGCATTTGTGGTCAATATTGGCGACATGATTGAAGCCTTAAGTGGCGGTCGCTTTACTGCAACCTCTCATCGTGTTCGTAAAGTCCGTGATGAACGTTATTCATTCCCGCTATTCTTTGCTTGTGACTATGATGTCGAGATTAAACCGTTGCCTCAATTTGCAACGCCAGAAGCTTTAGAGAAATATCCGCCTGTGATTGCAGGTCAACATCTATTTGAAGTCAGTGCGCAAGGCTTTCGTTATATGCGTGAGATGGTCAAACGTGGCGAAATTCAACTGACTGGTCCAAATGTCCATTTTGGTAAACACAATTATGATGACTTAGGAGCATAAGTGATGCCTGTATTTGCTTATGCCGCACATGCGCCTAAGCAAGCACTTCAACCTTATCAGTTTGAGTTTAACGACTTAAACCCCGATGAGGTTGAAATTGAGGTCATGTACTGTGGCTTATGCCACTCTGACCTCTCTATGCTTGATAATGATTGGCAACAAACACAATATCCTTTCGTTCCGGGTCATGAAGTCATTGGACGTATTTCAAAGCTTGGTAGCACGGTAAAACATCTAGTCCCCAATCAAGTGGTCGGTTTAGGTTGGCAATCGGGTCATTGTCAAACGTGTCATCCTTGTTTGTCGGCCAAACCTAATCTGTGCAAACAATCTGAATCCACGATTGTAGGACGTCATGGTGGCTTTGCGAGTCATGTCCGTGCGCAAGCCTCTTGGGTGATTCCTATTCCTGAAAATATGGATCTCCAAAGTGTTGGACCATTACTCTGTGGTGGTTTAACGGTATTTACCCCTTTACTGCAACATGGTATTCAAGCGATTCATCATGTGGGCGTGATTGGTATTGGTGGCTTAGGACATATTGCAGTGCAACTTTACAAAGCTTGGGGCTGCAAAGTCACTGCGTTTAGTTCAAACCCTGCAAAATATGATGAACTAAAACAATTAGGTGCAGACCAAGTCCTTTCCTCGACTCAGCTTGATGATATTCCCCCACAAAATTTTGATCTGATTGTGGATACGGTCAATCAAGCACTCGATTGGGATGCATACATTCGCTTATTGGCTCCTGAAGGAAAGTTTCATGTGGTCGGTTTGGTCGAAGCTCCTCTTAAAATCTCAAGCTTTCAGCTAATTGATCAACAAATTAGTCTAACAGGTTCACCCACAGGTACACCGATTGCCATGCATCAGCTCCTCGATTTCTGCTCACGTCACCATATACAGCCCTGGGTGGAGGAATTTCCCATCTCGAAAGTCAATGATGCGATTGAGAAGTTACGTCAGGGGAAACTGCGCTACCGTGCTGTCATCAATATGCAGGAGTTACATAGATGAATCATGCTGTTTTGCTTGAATCAAATGAAGTACCCATTGAACATCTTGCGCTACAAACTCGGCATGTTTCCGGTTTTGTCGACTTTATGGCGAGTAATGGCCGCTATATTTGGGCCACCAATCAGGATGTCTTACAAAAGTTTTCGGCTCAAGACAATCAGGTGGTGGCTGAAATTCAAGTGCCTAAGGCTGCAGGAATTCCGGTGTGTGCATTTTCAGCAGTATGGGTGGCGAGTCTAGAAAATCAATCCATTTATAAAATAGATCAGATTAGTAATGAAGTTTTAGCCATCATTCCGACGGGTCTTGCGGATTTAACGGGTGAATTTAGTTTGGCGGCATCCGATGATGCCATTTGGGTGGTCTCCGCAGAAGGATTACTCACCAAAATTGCACCGTGTCGCGGTCAAATTGAACAACATATTGAAGTCTTACCGAGCTCTTATAATGTTTGCTATGGTGCAGGTGCAATTTGGCTCACCAACACTCAACACGCCTCCGTACAACGGATTGATCCTTTCTTAAACCGTGTAACACATGTGATTGATGTTGATGAAACCCCTTGGTTTATCTCGGCCAATGATCAATATGTGTTTAGCCTTAATCAAAAGCATGGCACGGTTTCAAAAATTGATGCTCTCTCCTGTGAGTGTGTTCAAACCATTCAACTCCCTGAACATGCACGTGGCGATGGTGGGGATATTTTTGCATCTAAAAACAGACTTTGGGTCAGAACGACAAATCTATTGTTAATCGAAATTGATTTGATTTCTGGCAAGATTTTAAGGCAGATCACTGCACAAGAGAATGCTGGAAGTGGTGCGGTAATGCAGTGTGGTGATGTGTTATGGGTCACTGCACATGATATTGAGAAAGTTTGGCTGATTGAAGCATGAACTTCGCTTAAATCGTGAGTCATAAAAAAGGGCTAAAAAGCCCTTTTTTATCAAGCTTAGATGGATTATTCAGCTTGTGCAGCATTGACCAAATGTGGATAGATGGTATTTTCGACAACAGGGCTTTCTGAATAAATTCCGACACGCATATTGAACTTGTTGACGTTATAAGAAGAACCATACAGTGAGTCCAAGCCATCACCTTTAACAAAGACTTTTTTATTATCTTCTAAATCGAGCAAGGTCGTACCCGCCATCAGGTTTTCAAGCTGTTCAGGTTTAATCTCGGCACGATCTGCCATGATTTTAATACCATCTGCACGTGTCGCAGGGTCTTCAAGATATTTCACAATCTTGTCCCACACCACGATCAATTTGGTCCACTCATCTTTACGTTTTTCAATGTTTGGCAAGTTCACCGAAAGAACATCGTAAATTAATCCCGGTGTTTTGCTTGAATCATAAATGACTTTAGAACCCGGTACAGCTTTAAGGGCCTGTAAACCAAATGGATGCCAAAGCGTGATCGCATCAATCCCTGGTGTATTAAAGACTTGTGATAGTTCTTGGGTCACCGCATTAACGACTTTGACTTTGCTCGGATCTTGACCTTCATTCTCCATCGCGGTGGTAAAGAACAATTCACTGACCAAGCCTTTCTCGAATGCAACGGTTTTCCCTGCAAGCTCTTTAACAGACTCAATGCCCGGTTTCGCAATAATGATATCATTTCCGGTCGACATACTATTGACCAAAATAATGCTCCCGTTCACACCTTGTGAAGACAGCATAAAGTTATCGCCATTGGCGACACTCGCCCCATCAATTTTGCCTGCCAAAAAGGCTTGAATTGATGCGTTATAGTCGGAGAACCATTCAAGTTGTACATTTAAGCCTGCCTCCTCAAACCATCCTTTTGCCTTTGCCACTTCCCAAGCGAGTGAACCCGGCCATTCACTATAGGCGATACGGATCGGAGCAGTACTTGAATTGACTGCTTTTGCTTCAGTTGTGGTATCTGATGATTTGCTACAGCCTACGAGAATTAAGCTTGAAGCAACCAACACAGAAAGAGATAATTTTTTTAACATACAGCCCCCTTAACGAAAAAAGGCCTTTCGATACGAAAAGCCTGTATAAAAAGGATTATGGTAAAGATTGTACAAGTTCGGGATAAATGACCCCATCTACATCGACTTTTTGGGTATATACACCATTTTTAAAGTTAAATTCATTGACGTGATAGCTTGAACCATAGAGTGAATCAAAGTTGTTCGATTTTTCAAATACCTTTTTATTGGCTGCCAAATCCAATAAATGCGTCCCTTCAATAAACTGTGCATACTGATCGGCTTCAAGACCAACGCGTTTTGCCATAATGGCTAAGGCATCAGGACGTGTGGCTGGATCATTAATATATTTCACCGTTTTATCCCACACTTGAATGATTTTTTTCCATTCTTCTTTGTGTGCAGACAAATGCGTCATATTGACCGTTAAAGTGTCATAAATCAGACCAGGTTTATCTTGAGAGGAATAAATAATCTTGGAACCTGCAACGGCTTTCAAGGCTTGATTGGCCACCGGCTGCCATACCGCAATCGCAGCCACATCAGGACTTGAAAAGACTTGTGGTAGTTCATTGGTGACCGCGTTGACCAAGTTCACATCAGTATGTGCAATACCCGCATCGCTTAAAGCCGTATTTAACAAGTGATGATCAACTAAGCCTTTTTCGACCGCAATTTGCTTGCCCTTTAGTTCTTGAATCGAATTTATGCCATTTTTAGCAATAATGACGTCATTCCCGGCTGAATAATCGGTCGCCATGATCATGATGCCCTTGGTACCACCGGATGCAATCACCAAGTTATCGCCATTGGATACCGAAACGGCATCAAGTTGATTGGCCGAAAAAGCACTCATCGATGCTGAATAATCGAACCACTTAAACTCAACATTGACCCCTGCCTCTTGAAAGAAGCCTTTTTCAATCGCGACTTGCCATGCCACCCACCCCGGCCAATCACTGTAACCGATCGTAATGGGCTTGGTATTCACGCTGCCTTCAGCTTTGGCTTTTGGTTCCGGTACTTTGGCTGTATTGTCACAGCCTGCTAATAAAATCGTGGTCAGTACAGATGCTGACAACAAGGCTTTTTTAATCATCGTGCGATTTCCCCTATGCATGCGCATTTAAACTTGGTATTGCTGACTTTTTTAGATTCGATATAGGCGCGCCAACCACCAAAATGGCTAATATCTGTTGCATCCTCTAAGGCATAGCCTTCACAAATAAAACCTTTGACCCATGTGCCATCGCTGAGCTGTACATTGCCAATCCCGAGTGGTGCCGGTACTTCAGCGACAATGTCGCCAAACAATGCACGTGGAATGTCCCAGACTTCGACTTCAATTGAACAACCTTTCGCACTGTATTGCAGGCCAGGTTTTGGCGGTGTGGTATTTTTTAAAGCATACAGTTTGTAATGCGAAGCAGTCCGGGTCTGCTTGATCAGGGTGCCACTACGTGTGGTCAGCTGAAAATTCAGTGGCATTCCGGTCAGATGTGCTCCAACTACAGCCAGTTTGACGCTGTGACCCGATGAGATTTCAGTTGTTTTTTCATAGCTAAGTTCAGAGGTGCCTAACTTTAACGGGCTCGCCTGCTGCCATTTTTGCCCGAATTTGGCCAGTGCCTCATCCATCCAGGCTGGTGCAATAAAGGTCACACCCGTTGGCAAACCATCGGCACGAATCGCATTTGGTAACGCCAAAGCCGACAGATCGGCAAAATTGACAAAATTGGTATAAGCGCCCATATGGCTGTTTTTGACCAGGGGATCCGCTTCTACATCTGCAATGCGGTAAATGGTGGGTGCAGTAGGCACCATCAAGGCATCATAATCTGCCAGTGTATTTTGAATAACACGGCTCAGGCGGGCGCGTTCATATTCATCCTGCATGGCATCGACCGCACTGAACCGGTCTGCCTGCGCAATAATCTGGCCAATTACCGGATGGGTCTGCTCGCGTTGCACCATTTTTTCCACGGCACTGGTACGTTCAGCTACCCAAGAGCGGTTATACAGGGCCGCTGCCAGTTGTTGAAATGGAGCAAAATCAATCGGCTCAACTCTATAACCCAAGCTTTTTACACGTGTGATCGCCAGCTGGAATGCTTTTTCAGTTTCAGCATCACCATAAAATTCCAGTGTATCCGGAATGGCAATTTTTCCTTTTGAAAATTGGCTCGGTACATTTTGAGGATGCATTCTGGAATACTCATCGCTGGCATCATAGCCCTGCATGACTTGCGCCACCTGCCAGGTATCATCCACCGTTAAGGCAAAAATCGAAATCACATCGATGGTGCGGCAAGCCGGAATCAGGCCTGTAGTCGAGAACCAGCCTTTGGTCGGTTTGAGTCCGATAATGTTATTGTGCCCTGCCGGTACACGTCCTGAACCTGCAGTATCTGTACCCAGTGAAAATGGTACTAATCCATTGGCTACCACCACGCTGGAACCTGAGCTTGAACCGCCACTGATATATTCAGGATTAAAGCTGTTTTTCACCGCGCCGTATGGGGAGCGCACACCGACCAGACCCGTCGCAAACTGGTCCAGATTGGTTTTACCCACGACAATCGCGCCGGCAGCTTTTAATTTGGCTACTGCTGTAGCATCGGAAGTCGCCAGATAAGCTGCCTCTTTACATGCGGCTGTGGTATAGAACCCTGCAACATCAATATTGTCCTTGACTGCAAATGGCACCCCATAAAGTGGCAAGCTTTCAATATCTGCACCAGTCAATGCATCAATTTGTGCCTGTAATTGTGCTGCTGTCGCAATTGAAATCCAGGCATGATCGTCATTCTTAAACTCGGCAACATACTCAATCAGGTCACTAAGCTGGATATTGTTATTCTGGTAGGCGTGTTGCCAGTCCTGTACAGTCCATAAGTTGTGCACAGCTGTTCTCCTTAAGTGTGTTCGGTATTTTGTGGAATGGGCGGCATGACAGCATCCATCAGTTCGAGATGCCCTTTAATCACGCCTTTCAGTGCAATAAATTGTTCGCTAATTTCTTTCAGATCACTGCTCGCGCCCTGCATCAGCATGACTTGCAGGATTTTTTCATCATCCAGCTGGATATGAAGCGAATTGATCACTTGTGCCAGATACTGCTGTTGCAGATCGACCAGCTGACTGCGCAGCGGTTTCAGACTGACGTCATAGAGCAAGGTGAGTGTGCCAACCATGACTTCATCGCGAATCACCAGATCATCAATCAGGTGACGGTTAATCATGTCGACAATGGCCTGCGAACGGCTTTCATAGTGCTGCTCGACAATTTTTTGATCCATCGCATGCAGCGTGGTTTCTGGCACAGTCACGCTGATCCGTGCCAATTTTTGTTTAGGCACGGTTTTATCCTTTAAAAGTCAGGTCTTGTTTGATGTATAAGCCAGCGCGTACGCTGAATAATTCGATCAGGAATTTTTTAAACGGATGCAGGTTTTTTTTAGCTTGAACCGTATTCATGTGCATCTCCTTAAGTATTACGAAAATTATGTTTTGTATTACTTAAACAAATGCAGAATGCGTGCCAATTTTTAGCTATTGCGACTTGGCGAATAAACTTGAATTCAATGGCAAAAAAAAGCCCCATAACATTGAGATGGGGCTTGTTTGAAAGCAGAGTTAGTTGATTATTTCACCGGTTTATTCCATTTTTCTTGCTCATGTCCTTGCTATTGTTTTTATACATGCATGGTTAACCGATGTTTGTGATTGAGTGATCAAGTGTATTGCTCTCCTCTATTTATGTTGTATCTAAATAAAAGCAGAAAGCGTGCCAAAAGATAAAATTAAGTTGATTAGGTCAGAATAAAAGAGAAATGAGCTACATAAGCACAGGTAGCAAAAATGAAGATGATTTACTAACCTTAAATATGCCTAAGAAATGTACCATTTTGCACCATTCAGGTTCATTAGTGCATCAAAGGGTGGCTGAGTTGTTTAAGGCAAAGCAGATTAAGTTAGTTAGGTGAAAAACAGGATTAACTCTAAAATATAAAAAATTAACCTTTTTAGATGGGGTATCTAAGTCACCTTAAAATGCATAAAATCTTCTTGTAATTGTTTTTTTGTAGAAACGGCGTTATATCTTAATAAAATAATTCCACCATGTTTAGCTCAATATTTTTCTTTTTTAGAATTTAAGGAAATTTCTGCAATGGTGCTACACTCCTGATTTTTTCATAAATTTAAAAAGAATTAAAATTTTGTTTTTACGGCGTTTTACATCAAACTCCAAGAATGCTTTCTTGCAATAATGATAAAGCAAATTTAATTGAGAAATTTCCTTATTTTTCGAATGTAAAGCTATCTTTAAATCAGTATATTGTTTTTGCAACACCCTATTCGAGGTGGATTTGTTCGTCAGTTTCTTGTGGGCTGTCATAAAGCCTAACCCAAAATTATTATTAAATAGATCATAAATTATATTAAAAATTGATTCTAAATAATTTTATACACACAATTCATAGGGGAAAAGTTTTAAAATCATAAAAAACCGCCCTTACCGACGGTCTTTTTTGTTACTAGTTCATCAAGCCACCGGTTATGCCTTTTGTGGATCGTATTGACGGTCTTTGATGAATATCCCGGACACTGCCCCACACAAGAAATAGGCACCGCCCATAATCAGGAAGCCTAGGCCAATTGAACCACCGCTGGCTGCCGCGCCAATAATTGCAGGAGCAAACATGGCGCCGATACGACCTGCATTATAAGCACCGCCTACCGCAGTACCGCGAATTGATGTGGCGAAGCTTTCTGTCATATAAGTGGCATTAATCGCATATGGAATGCCATACAGGAAGCCAAAGAAAATTAGCAGATAAGCAAT
This sequence comes from Acinetobacter sp. CIP 101934, assembly GCF_000369585.1. Taxonomy (NCBI): domain Bacteria; kingdom Pseudomonadati; phylum Pseudomonadota; class Gammaproteobacteria; order Moraxellales; family Moraxellaceae; genus Acinetobacter; species Acinetobacter sp. CIP 101934. The sequence goes on from NZ_KB850094.1 coordinate 1,733,487, forward strand.
GTTATCTGGGGTATTGAATAGCACAATCACGGGCAGGAAAATCGCCGTTCCAATTGCTCCAAACGAAAAGACAGCGCGTCTACCCAGACGGTCTGCGGCAAAGCCCGCCAGAATTTTCCCGAAAATCATCGCCACATAAGTACCAATCATATAGCCGGCCATGGATTTAAAATTCATGTGCAATTCAGATTCCAGATATGCCGGCATCCAGTTGTTTACGCCATAATAGCCAAATTGCAGAAAACCGGCCGTAAAGATCCACAAAATAAACATTCTGCGATTCGCAGGATCCGCGAAAATCTCTTTGACTGTGCTTTTTTTGGCGGGTTGCTGTGCTGTGATTTCAGCTGGGGCATATAGACGCTGCAAACGTGCACGCTGCCAGGATTCTGGCTCAGGAACCAGTTTCTGGATAAAAATCGCCATAACCGAGGGAATAATGGCAATAAAAAACAGGGTTCGCCAGCCATATTCCGGAATGATCCAGCCTGCCAGTACAGTGGCCACAATATAACCGACGGTCCATCCTGCCTGTAAGGTACCTAAAACCGTGGTGCGATATTCAGTTGGAACATATTCAGCCATGAGCGTATTGGCTGCAATATATAAAGAGCCAATACCGAAAGCAGACAGAAAGCGTAAAACAGCAAATTGTTCAAAGTTCTGTGCAAAGCCTAAGGCTGCGGTCAATATGGAAAATACCAGAATCGAAATGACTACGGTACGTACACGGCCCAGACGGTCACAGGCCCAGCCACCTATAAAGCCGCCAATCGCCATACCTGCCAAGGTGAAACTGCCTAGTGTACCAGCCTGCAGATTACTGAGACCAAACTCTGCTTTCAGACTATTTAAACTGAAAGACAGCAGCAACATGTCCGCGCCATCTACCAGTAAAGCCAGAAAGGCGAAAATAAAAGCAATTTGCTGGGTTCGTTTGGTTGTCGGTTTAATCTTTTCTAATTCTCTCGCTAAATCCGTCATATTTAAATCTCTGTTTTCCTATCCTTAGGTTTTCATGATCTTTTTATATTTAAAGCTATTCCACTAATGAATATGCTTTAAGGCTAATCCGTTTTTAATTCACTTGATTGACTCCTGTTTTAATCCTGTCTGGGAGATCGTTTTTCCCTTTTTATCAGTGACCTCTTGTTCTTAGTTCATGCTTATATTTGCATCAGGCTAAAGAAAATAAGATGAATATTCAATCATTTTAGATGTTTTATTTTGTTATGCGAAATTTATTATCATAAAGTTGATTGTTCTTTCATTTTCCTATAGCTTTAAAAAGAGGGATAAGAACGATATGTCATTTGAATAAGATCGGACAGGGAGCGTAATAATGGGTGCCTTAACAGGATTTCGTGTACTGGATTTAAGCCGGATTTTGGCTGGGCCCTGGTGTAGCCAGATTCTGGCTGATCTGGGTGCAGAAGTGATCAAGATTGAAAAACCGGATCATGGGGATGATACACGTGTCTGGGGACCACCCTGGCTTAAAAACAATCAGCAGCAAGATACCCATGAATCGGCTTATTACCTGTCAGCCAACCGTGGAAAACACTCGGTTGCAATCGATTTATCTACACCTGAAGGTCAACGTATTATCAAAAAACTTGCTGAACAGAGTGATGTAGTTATTGAAAACTATAAAGCCGGTTCGTTGAAACGATATGGACTGGATTATGAAAGTCTGAGTCAGCTAAATCCGCGACTGGTATATTGTTCTATTACTGGTTTTGGCCAGAACGGTCCGCGTGCGCAAGAGCCGGGCTATGATTTTATCGTTCAGGGAATGGGCGGCATGATGAGTGTCACTGGCGAACGTGACGATCTGCCCGGTGGTGGCCCGCAAAAAGCAGGTCTGGCCTTTGCCGATTTGACCACCGGCTTATATGCCGCAATTGCCATTCAGGCGGCTTTGTTGTCCCGTGAGAAAACTGGTGAAGGTCAGTATATTGATATGGCGCTGCTGGACACCCAGGTGGCTTCCCTCTCTGTTCTGGCCATGAATTATCTCATCTCAGGCAAAGTACCCGGTCGCTTCGGAAATGCGCATGCCAATATTGTGCCCTATCAGGTGTTTAAAGCCCAGGAAGGCGAATTTATTATTGCCTGTGGCAACGATCTGCAATTCCAAGCTTTGTGTCAGGCCGTTGGTCTGGCTAAGGTGGCAGAAGATCCTCGCTTCTTAAAAAATTCTGGACGTGTTACACATCGTGAAGAATTGACCACAGTTCTACAGGCTCATTTCTATACTAGACCGGCAAAAACCTGGGTGGATTTAATCCATGCGGTTAAAGTGCCGGTAGGAATGATCAATGACCTGAAACAGACTTTGCAAGAAGAACAGGTATTGGCACGTAATATGGTGATTCAGATGCCGCATACTTTACGTGAAGATTACACCTCAATCGGTTCACCAATCAAACTCTCCAAGACACCGGTAGAATATAAAAAGGCCCCACCTTGTCTCGGTGAAGATACCGATGCCATTTTGAGTCAATATTTAAGTTCTGCTGAAATGGAAGAACTGAAAAGAAAAAAAGTCATCCAGCATCGATAAGCCTGCAAGCAGTAAAAAAGGAATCTTTAGATTCCTTTTTTATTTTAAAAATAATGGATTAGATCATTCCTTAGCAGGCTTTTGCACTCGGCTGAACAGTACGAGGCAGCTCGCGACGCAGAATTTTTCCTACTGCAGACTTTGGTAGTTCGGACACAAACTCAATGTATTTCGGCAATTTATAACTGGTCAGTTGCTGTTTCAGATAAGTCATGACTTCATCTTGGGTCAGAGTTTCATCCTGTTTCACAATAAATGCCTTGGGTACCTGTCCAGATTTTTCATCATCAATACCAATCACTGCACATTCCAGTATTTTAGGATGTTTGGACAGTACGCCTTCCAGCTCATTGGGATAAACATTAAATCCGGAGACCAGAATCATGTCTTTTTTGCGGTCCAGAATGGTGATATAGCCTTGTTCGTCCATACAACCGATATCACCTGTCAGGAAGTAACCATCTTTGGTAAATACCTGTGCTGTTGCTTCCGGTTGCTGCCAGTATCCTTTCATCACCTGTGGACCACGTATGGCGATTTCTCCAGCCTGATTAAGCTCTACAGGTTCTCCTTCATCATTCAGAATCAGAATTTCAGTCCCTGCCAATGGCAAGCCAATCGTGCCACTAAATCGCCGGCTTAAAGGCGGGTTAAAAGTTGCAGTCGGTGAAGTTTCGGAAAGCCCATAACCTTCATAAATCTGGCAGCCTGTGACCTCATGCCATAACTCTGCCGTATTTTTCAAAATAGATGCCCCTCCGCCGGTTGTGGTTTTCAGGCGTGAATGATCCAGTTCACGGAAAGGTGAATGATGCGCCAAGGCATTAAACATGGTATTCACCCCGGGGAAAACAGTGGGTGGATGTTTCTGGTATTGATCCGCCAAAGCATCCAGATCTCTCGGATTTGGAATCAGGACATTGGCGAAACCACGGCTTAAACCATAACTGAACAGGCAGATGGTAAATCCATAAATGTGATACAGCGGCAAGGCACAGAAAACATATTCATTTTCAATAGCATAGCGGTCACCAAAATGGCTGATAAATACGGTACTGTTCTGGGCAATATTAAATAAAATATTGCGATGACTCAGTTCAGCACCTTTAGAAACACCTGTGGTACCTCCCGTGTATTGCAGAATAACCGTATCTTCCTGATGTTGTACAGGTGTTTTAAAATCAATCTGTTCGACTTGATCAATCACCTGTTTAAAGTCAAAAAACTGTTTATCCGGATATTGTGCTGCCTGACTATAAATAGCACTTGGTTGCTCTTGAATAAAATCTAGCGAATGCGTTGAAATGACATATTTGAGTTCAGGACATTCATCTAGTGCTGTTAATTGCTCCAAAGTCTGTCCCAGGATAATCAAGGCTTCTGCACCTGAATCCTGTAACTGATGATACAGTTCACGCTGGGTGTACATCGGATTGACATTGACCAGCACATAACCGGCACGAATAATGGCAAATGTCGCAATTGGATACTGAATAATATTTGGCAACATCACTGCAATACGGCTGCCAGCAGTCAGCCCAAGACTCTGTAAATAGGTGGCGAATTTCTGGCTATAGACATCGATATCGTGATAACTGAATTTACGATCCAGATAGATAAATGCGGTTTTATCCTGAAATTTCACCAGATTCTCAGCAATGGTCGTGCTCAGGGTTTTCTCAGGATCTGGCCGGCTAAACTCCGGATTGATATTCCACTTTTTATATTCTTCCATCCATGGTTGACTGCTCATGACTATACTCCTGTCCTGGATTTACAATTATTTTGTATTATTTAAACCATAAGATTTTGATTTTAATTAAATATTTTTAAACCACTTTCTGCTGTTTTGATTCAACATACTTGTAGTGATAACCGCTACGAATAAAATGCTGATTTTTATCCCTAAATGAATGAGCATAATCCGGCCAGACCAAAGTCAGCTTACGACTGACCGGGTCCAGATACCAGCTTTTACAGCTTTCCGATAACCAGACACTACCTTGCGAAAGCTGCTGTAGCTCCTGCATATAGCTATTTTCAGCGCTCTGATCCGCTTCGAAAACCTGGATCTGTTCCTGCTCAAAAAACTGCAAGGCATCTAGAATCAGATCAAACTGGGTTTCCAGAAAATAAAGTGCTGAATTATGTCCACTGCCTGTATTTGGCCCATTCAGGATGAACAGGTTTGGAAAATTATGTACGGTCGTTGACTGATAACCCTGCATGCCGCTAGACCATTGTTGTTCCAGACTTAGGCCATGCTTACCGACCACCTTTGCCGCATAAGGTGGGCGTGCTGCTTCAAATCCTGTCGCGAATACGATGATATCTGCAGAAAATTTATTTTCAGCCTGGCTTAATACACTGTCTTTCGTAACTTCTGCCAAGGCTGAATCTTCAAGCGTGACATGCGCTTTTAAAAAGGTTGGATAATAATCATTAGACAGCAATAAACGCTTACAACCAGGTTCATAATTCGGTGTGAGTTTCTGCTGTAATTCAGGATCTGAAATCTGATGTTTTAAGAATTTCAGGCAGTTTTTCTTGACCCGCTCAATCTGGCTTTGCAGATTACGGCGCTGGGCAAAATTGTATTCATTGCCCCAGAACAAGGAATGTCTGAGGGCTGACATACTGTCCGGATCTTTGCGGAAAAGCTGTTTTTCTGATTCAGAATAAGGTCGGTCTGGTCGGGGCAAAATATAGGGCGCACTACGTTGCAAGACAGTCAGGCTTTTGGCCGTTTTTGCAATTTCCGGTACAAGCTGAACGGCAGAAGCACCAGAACCGACCACAACAACACGCTGATTCTCCAAATTTATCTGATGATTCCAGCGCGCAGAATGCATCACTTGGCCTTCAAATTCTTCCAGCCCCGGAATTTGCGGGAGATGCTCATCTGCCAGATGCCCGGTTGCAGTAATTAAGATCTCAGCCTGATACAGACCTGTAGAGGTGTGAATTTCCCAGATGCGTTCTCGTGCATTCCAGCTGGCTTTTTCCAGTTGGGTATGAAAATCAATATGGGGCCGGATATTTTCCTGATCACAGCATTGAATTAAATAACGCTGAATTTCTGCTCCTTGCGGAAAGACGCGTGACCAGTCGGGATTTTTAATAAAAGAGAAAGAATATAAATGGGAAGGTACATCACAGGCGACCCCGGGATAGGTATTGTCACGCCAGGTGCCGCCCACTTCTGCTGCACGTTCAATGATTTTGAAATCGTGGATGCCCTGCTGCTTAAGGCGGATTGCCATGCCTAATCCACCAAAACCACTGCCTACAATTAGAATCTTGCTGCGCTGTCCTTGAGCTTGCATTATTTTTCTCCTGTTTTAAGGCATCGACGGCTGGATTTTTTGATTCACCGGATATTGCTGTGGATGCTGGCTAAACTGATTCACCAGTTGCACCACTTCTGCCGGTGCTTCGATATAGAGCGCATGTCCTGAAGAAATTTCGATATAGCGACTGTTCGAAATTGAAGCAAACAGCAGTTTTGCTTGGGCTACAGGCACCATGCGGTCTTCACGACAGGCAACGACTAGAGTTTCTGCACAGATGTCAGACAAAGCTGATGTAATATCAATGTGATAATTCAGTTCGCGCTGTTTGGCTGCATCTTGGGATGGCTTAACAAAGCGTGCCAGATCCAACACCTGCTGTTCACTTCGTGCAGACAGATAATCATCGCTATACAGGCAATAATTGACAAAATGAGGCAAGGCCGCAGATTGTTCATTAAATAACTGTTGCCAGATAGTCGTCCGTAGTTGCTGTACCGAGCTGGTTTTGGTCCAACCAGCCAACAGAATCAAACGTGCCACACGCTGTTTTAAACTGGCTGCTACTTGTGCAGCAATCACGGCACCGAGTGAATAGCCTACCACTGTAATGATTTCATCTTCTGCAACTGCATGCTGAATCAGTGCTTCAACCTGCTGGCTAAAATCGGTCACCGCCAGATCAGCTTTATCGGGGGTATGTAAATCAATGGATAAAACCCGCTGATGAATACCCAGCATCGGAAAAATATAGCTGAAATGCTTGTCGGTATTTCCACCGGTGCCATGAATCAGAATAATAGTGGGAAATGCAGAGCGCTGTCCGACTTCATGAAAAGTAAGCTCCCGATCAGTATAAGGAAACTGTCGAGTAATCATGTCTAAATCCATATAGACTCCTGATCTTGTTGTTTTATGGTTTATTCAATACCAAAGAATAACTTTCAATATTTGAATGGGATTAGGATGCAAAAATTATTAAAAAAAGACCCACGACACGAGTATCGTGGGTCAAAAACTTTAATCGAATTTGAACTCTTCAGGTTCAAGTAAAAACAGGCTTTCACCACCAACTAGAATATTGGCAGTATGTGTCGCGGTTCTTGGTAAAATCCGAGCAAAGAAGAATTGTGCAGTTTTGATCTTGGCTGCATAGAACGGATCGGTATGGCCTTCTTCAATTTTCTGTTGTGCAGTAATTGCCATTTTCAGCCACAAATAAGCCGACACCACATAACCAGAGAAATATAGGTAGTCAACTGATGCTGCCCCAATTTCATTGGCAGACTGTTGTGCTTGAGTCTGAATGGTTTTGGTGAGTTCCAGCCATTGTTCAGTTAGCTGGCTGACTTGTGCAACTTGCTGGCTTAACTGGGCATGTTGCTGGTGTTCTTTTACAAAGCCCTGAATTTCATCGGTTAATGCGGTCAGCAGATCCAGTTTTGAACCCAGTACTTTACGCGCTAGCAAGTCGATTGATTGAATTTCAGTAGTACCTTCATACAGACTGGCAATACGTGCATCACGGGCAATCTGTTCCATGCCATGTTCAGCAATATAGCCGTGTCCACCAAAGACCTGCATACCGTGTTTGGCAGCTTCTACACCTGTTTCGGTCATTAAGGCTTTAGCAATTGGGGTCAATAATGCCAGACGGTCTTCTGCAGCTTTCTTCTCTTCAGGATTATCCGTTGCTTCAGCGATATCAGCATACGTTGCCAGATAATAAGCCAAGGCACGTGAACCTTCTGCAAATACCTTTTGAGTCAGTAGCATATTACGCACTGCCGGATGCACGATAATTGGATCCGCAGGCAGGTTTGGCTCTTTCGCACCTTCAAGTGAACGCATCGCCAGACGGTCTTTGGCATAAGCCAACGCGCCTTGATAAGAAGATTCTGCTGCTGCCAAACCTTGAATCGCTGTACCAATACGCGCAGAGTTCATAAAAGTAAACATGCAGTTCAAGCCGCGGTTTTCAGGCCCGATCAGGAAACCTTTGGCATTATCAAAATTCAGTACACAGGTCGCATTGCCATGAATACCCATCTTGTGTTCAATCGCGCTACACACCACACCATTGCGTGAAGCCACATTTCCAGCTTCATCCAGATTGTATTTAGGCACGATAAACAGCGAAATACCTTTAGTACCTGCAGGCGCATCCGGTAAACGCGCCAATACAATGTGTACGATATTTTCAGCCAGGTCATGCTCACCTGCTGAAATAAAGATTTTCTCACCGCTGATGCTGTAGCTGCCATCTTCATTTGGCACCGCTTTAGTACGGATCAGGCCCAGATCAGAACCGGCATGTGATTCAGTTAAACACATGGTTCCGGTCCAGCGACCTGCAATTAAAGGTACCAGGAATTTCTGTTTCTGTTCATCGCTACCATGATGCTCTAAAGTACGCATCGCACCATGAGACAGGCCTGGGTACATACCCCAAGACCAGTTAGTCGCCGTAATAATTTCTGAAATGGCAATACGGTATAAGGTCGGGAAGCCTTGGCCACCATATTTTTCATCACCAGTTAATGAGGTAAAACCAAGTTCTACATATTTGTCATAAGCCGCTTTAAAACCATCCGGTGTAGTCACGACGCCATCTTGCAGACGGCAGCCCTGCTGGTCGCCTGTCGCATTAATTGGTAGAAGTTCGTTTTGGCAAAAATCAGCAGCGACTTCCAGATATTGTTCCATAATATCCATAGAAACTTTGTCTGCGAACTTTGCATAGCCTTCGTATTTCTGTTCAACATTGAGCAGATCTTTCAGGACAAACTTCATGTCTTTTAATGGCGCAATATAATTTCTCATCGTAATTCCCTTGTATGAGTTCTAATTTGTATATTTATGACAATTAATTTCATAATACGAAATTATGTTTTAGGTCGAATATAATATAAGTGCATGGATAAAATCTAGTCATGACATAAAAAATCACATTTAAAAAATTAAAACTTTGGTATAAAAAAGCCATTCGGTAATGAATGGCTTTTTATTAAATGATCAAAATAAATCGATCTAGCGCGGGAAAAACTGAGCCAAACGTTGCTGAACAATCTGTTCTGCTTCTTGCATGATATTGTCAATCAGCGTTTGACAGGTCGGGATATCATGGATCAATCCCATGACTTGACCTGCTGTCAGTACGCCTGCATCTACATCGCCATTTTCCAAAGCCAGCTTGCCTTTTAAGCCACTGACATAAGGGCGAATCTGTTCAAATTCCAGATTTGGATCTTCACCCATTTTAACGACTAGATCAGATACCGCATTTTTGGCAACACGGGCAGTATTCCTGAACTGTCGATATAGCAGATGTGTCGCCCTTTCATCATTATCGACATAAAACTGTTTGATGTTTGGATGGATCGGCGCTTCTTGAGTGGCACAAAAGCGTGTACCCATATTGATGCCTTCAGCACCTAAAGCCAAAGCTGCGACCAGACCACGGCCATCAGCAAAACCGCCACTGGCCACAATCGGCACAGTAAGCTGATCCGCTGCCGCAGGAATTAAAATCAAGCCAGGAATATCGTCTTCACCCGGATGGCCCGCACATTCAAAACCATCAATCGAAATAACATCCGCGCCTATTCTTTGTGCTGAGAGCGCATGACGAACGGAAGTACATTTATGAATGACAATAATGCCATGTTGCTTAAACGCCTCAATATGTTCATGCGGCTTGTTGCCTGCCGTTTCTACAATTTTGATTCCACTTTCAATAATGGCCTGACGATATTCGGCATATGGCGGCGGATTCACAGCGGGCAATAAAGTCAGATTGACAGCAAAAGGCTGATCCGTCATTTCTCGGCAGCGTGCAATTTCCTTGACCAAGGCTTCAGGCGTCGGTTGAGTCAATGCCGTTAATGTTCCCAAGCCACCAGCATTAGAAACTGCACTGGCCATTTCTGAGGTACCGACCCACATCATACCGCCCTGAATAATCGGATAGCGAATGCCTAAAAGCTCGGTAATACGGGTCTGAATTTTCATAAATGCTCTCCTTAGCATCCGGTAAATTGTGCAGGGCGTTTTTCGACAAAAGCCTGGACACCTTCTTTATAGTCCTGACTGCTCAGCGCCAGATATTGCAGGTTTTGTTCCAGTTCCAGTTGCTGGTCCATATTATTTTCAGCACTGCGTTGCAAAGCCTGTTTGGTTAAGGCCAGTGCATAGGTCGGCTGTCGTGCCAGTCGCTGTGCAAGCTCATCGATATAAGCATCAAATTCTGCATCAGGGATCATTTTCCAGATCATACCCATTTCAGCCGCTTCTTTGGCATGCACAGGCTTACCAAGTAAAGTCAGTGCCATGGCACGTGCATAGCCGATCAAACGCGGCAACATCCAGGTGCCGCCGGCATCAGGAATTAAGCCAATTTTAGAAAAGGCTTGAATAAATTTGGCACTTTCTTTGGCAATGACCAGATCACAAGCTAGTGCGATATTGGCCCCTGCACCGGCAGCCACACCATTTACTGCCGCAATCACCGGTTTGGGGCTTTTACGAATCAGGTTGATCAAAGGATTATAATATTTGGCTAGAGAGCCTTCGGGAGGCAACGGCACACTACCGAGCTGCCCGGCACGTTCTTTTAAATCCTGTCCCGCTGAAAATGCCCGACCATTACCACGAATCACAATCACCCGAATATCCGGATTCGTATTCCAGCTTTTCAGCACCTGCTGCACTTCCTCATGCATTTGTCGGTTGAAACTGTTCAATGAATCTGGCCGGTTAAAACTTAAAGTCGCGACGCCTTGCTGAATCTGGGTTTGAATCATTTCCCACATCATCAATTTCCTTATTTTTTGCCTGTATCCCTACAATTAATAGCCCTTATTAACATCTACCTGATGGCACAAATCCAGGCCCTGATTAAAACGGCAGTCGTTTTCCAGAATCTGTTCCACCACCACAGACATGGGCGCATGTGAGGCGACATGTGGTGTAACAACGATCTTTTCATGCTGCCAGAATGGATGTTCAGCAGCTAATGGCTCCTGTTCAAACACATCGACAATTGCACCACGCAGATGGCCTGAATCCAGCGCTGCCAATAAATCCTGTTCGATTAAATGCTGGCCTCGCCCGACCTGAATGAGAGCTGCCTGTTCAGGGAGTTGCTGGAATAATTCAGCAGATAGAATGCCGGTATTTTTTTCTGTAAGTGGCAACAGGTTAATCAGGATCTGGCTTTGAGCCAGGAAATCGGACAACTGTTCTGAACCGACATAGCTTTTAACCTGATCAATCTCTTTCGGGGAATTGGCCCAGCCCGAGACCTGATAGCCCATGTCGGCAAGACGTTCCGCTACATAAGACCCCATATGCCCAAGACCCATAATCCCGATCTGGATATGCTGGCTATAACTCTGACGATACTGCTTCCATAGCTGCTGCTTTTGTTGCTGAATCATGCGGTCAAAATAACGCTGAAAATACAGCACACCCCAAAGCAGGTAATCAAACATGCCTTTTTGATGATGCGGATCGAGTACCCGGCACACGGCTTGATCAGGTCTTATCTCATTCAAGTTTAAATGCTCGACTCCTGCCGCAATCGAATGAATCAGGCCAAGTTTTGGGAGCTGCTGCAATTTCTCCAGATCTGGAAACCAGCATGCGGCCGTGGTCGCCTGCTCTGCTTCCGGGCTGTCCACTGTACAAAAACTGCTCTCAGGGGCATATTTCTGAAAAGACTTGACCAGAATGGCTTCAATGTTCGGCACAGTACTTGATATCACAATCATGATGCATACTCCGTATATTGATGCTCAATCAGGGATAACGCAGCCTGCCAGGCACGCTGTAAAATCGGTTCTACCAACGGACTGGCGAACTGTTTAGCAGTTTTAATTCGGACTTCTTCTGCTGGATAATGCAATTCAGCACCGCCACTTAAGGCCTTCACCTGTGCCTGACAGGCACGCTCCAGAAAATAGATTTCATGAAAGGCCCGAGCGATCGTTTCGCCAGCCGTTAAAAGTCCGTGATTGCGTAAAATCATGGCGCGATGGCCGCCTAGGTCCTGAATCAGGCGCTCCTGCTCATCTGTTGAGAGTGCCACGCCTTCATATTCGTGATAGGCCACCTGCTGATAAAATTTCAGCGCATGCTGGGAAATTGGCAAAAGTCCATGTTTCTGGGCAGAAACGGCTATCCCATCTGCGGTATGTGTATGAATGACGCAGTTCAGATGAGCATGTGCTTCGTGAATTGCGGAGTGGATGACGAAGCCAGCCATATTCACCGGCTTGTCCTGTTCATAGCTTTCTACGACCTGCCCTTCATGATTAATCTTGACCAGCGTTGAAGCACGCATTTTTTCAAAAGCAACACCATACTGATTAATCAGAAAACAGTCAGGCTGATTAGGAACTCTTAAACTGATGTGGGTATCAATTAGATCCGTCATCCGGTAATGCGCGATAATGCGATAAAGCGCTGCGAGTTCACAACGTGCCTGCCACTCGGCATCTGTGACGAGATTTTTTATTGTCATCGTTCCATCCTGGAAAAATATAGCATTTCGATCACTATCTGTTATATCATAATTTTAGAAAAACAGAATATTATTTCATAAAGCGAAATAAATCGTTACAAGGAGTGGATATGCCCACATCACAATTAAACGGACTTGAATATCTCACCGCAATTAAGAATGGGGAAATTCCCAGTTCAGCCATGAGTGAAATTATTCCCATGCGTCTGACCTTGGTGCGCGAAAACTATGTGGAATATGAGGTGCGTCCTGATCAGCGCCATTACAATTTACAGGGTGGAATTCATGGCGGCTTTTGTGCAACGGTTCTAGATAGTGCCACTGGCGCTGCCGTGCATACGACAGTAGATGCAGGTGTCAGTTTCTCGACCATTGACCTGAATGTAAAAATGCTGAAGGCAATGAAAAGCGGCGAAACCTATATAGCTATTGGTGAAGTTATCCGGATCGGACGTAATGTACTGACCTCAGAAGGCAGAATTATCGATAAAGAAGGTAAAGTTTATGCCTTTGGGTCGGCAACATTATTAGTCACTGGTCGTAAGTAATCATTACACTGATGTAATCAATCCCTGTATGTGCAGGGATTTTTTTATTTTGAAAAAATTCCAATAAAAAATGCCATGCATATCATAGATACATGGCATTAAGGCGATTACTTAAGCTGTTATGCAGCTTCAGGATTTTCAATCACCATCGCCAGGCCTTGACCCAGACCGATACACAGACTGATCACGGCATATTTTTTACCGGTACGCTGTAACTGACGTGCAACGGTTAAAGCTAAACGCGCACCCGAACAGCCCAGTGGATGGCCAATGGCAATCGCACCACCATTTGGATTGACACGCGGATCATCCAAAGCGACATCCAGACCTTTCAGGCAAGATAATACCTGACTGGCAAAGGCTTCATTAATCTCGATGATATCCATATCGTCTAGCGTCAAACCCGCACGCTGTACTGCCTTTTTAATCGCTTCAATTGGGCCTGCTCCCATGATGCGTGGCTCAATGCCAGCGGCTGCAGAAGACAGGATACGAGCGAGAGGTTTTAAGCCATACTGTTCCTGAACTTTTTCACTGCCAATAATCAGTGCTGCAGCGCCGTCATTGATACCTGATGCATTACCCGCAGTCACCACACCACCTTCGAAAAGCGGTTTTAACTTGGATAATGCTTCAAATGTTGAAGATAGACGTGGATGTTCATCTTCAGTCACTAATTTAGGCGGTAATTTACGTCCTTGTGAAACTTCAATCGGGGTAATTTCACCGTCAAAGAAACCTGCTTCTTTTGCAGCTTGATATTTCGCTTGTGATGCAGCAGCAAAAGTATCTGCCTGTTCACGGCTAATACCGAATTCTTCAGCCACATTATCACCTGTTTCAGGCATGCTGTGCGCGCCAAACTGATCCGTGAATTTACGGTTCGGGAAACGTGTACCAATCGTGGTGTCATAAATTTTGGCATCACGTGAATAAGCACTTTCTGCTTTGCCCATCACAAAAGGCGCGCGGGTCATACTTTCTACGCCACCGGCAATGTACAACTCGCCTTCGCCTGCAGTGATGGCACGTGCCGAATCAATCACAGCACCGAGACCTGATGCACATAAGCGGTTTACCGTCTGCCCCGGAACTGTTACCGGCATACCCGCTAACAATGCTGCAAAACGTGCCACATTACGGCTGTCTTCACCGGCCTGGTTGGTACTACCAAAGATTACATCTTCTACGTCTTCTGCCGGGATACCGGTTTTTTCCAGCAGGTTTTTAATGACTGTAGCTGCCAGATCATCTGGACGTACGCTTGCCAGACTTCCGGCATGGCGACCGATTGGTGAACGTAAACCATCATAAATATATGCATTTAACATGAGTGTTATTCCTTTAACTTTTTAATTAATGTGTTGTATGAACAAGAGGCAGACCAAGCTGAACGCGGCGACGCAACCAAGGACTTGGACGGTAACGCTGGTCACGGGTAATCGCAGTCATGCTATCCAGAATTTTCAGGATTTTTTCAGCACCCAGCACATCCCCCCATTCAATTGGACCATGCGGATAACCGAGGCCTAGTTTTACCGCAACATTGATGTCTTCAACTGTCGCGACGCCTTGCTGGGCAATATCACAGCCGAGATTCACAATCATTGCCAAAGCACGTTGAGCCACAAAGCCAACGCTTTCCTGAATTACACTCGCAGTCACACCATCCAGATTGAAAATCGATTGAGCCGCTTGGGTCAGTTCAGGCTTGGTCACAAAAGTTGGCATTAAGGTGCGGTGTTTATTCAGCCCATACAGTAGGTCGATACACACCACTTGCTGAGGTGCCACCTGATAACGAACAGCGGCTGAAGTTGCATCTTCACCATAAGTGGCAATTAAGATTAAGGCATCTGCCGAAGGTGTTTCAGTTTGCTCGATCTGAATATTGAACTGTTGCAGATACTGCTCAAGCGCCTGATGGTCTTGCTCATATTCGGTGCCTAGCCAAACTGCTGGATATTGCGCCAGTTTTTCAACCAATGTGGGAGCAACATCACCCTCTTTAGTTCCCGAGGTATAATCATAGAAACCTTTACCGGTTTTACGACCTAACTGTTTAGCGATAAAACGCTGGCGGGTAATCACACTTGGACGGTAACGAGCTTCTTGATAATACTGTTGATAAATCGATTCACTGACTGGGTGCGACACATCCATACCGGTCAGATCACCCAGCTCGAATGGTCCCATTTTAAAACCAATACCGTCACGGTAAATCCGGTCAATATCATAAAATGGCGTGACATTTTCATTCAAAATGGCATAGGCTTCACTACCAAAAGCACGGCCAGCATGGTTAATGATAAATCCTGGGGTATCTTTAGCTTTGACCGGACGATGGCCCATTTTTGTAGAAAGCTGGGTTAATGCTTCAATAATGTCAGCACGGGTATTAAAGCCTTCAATTACTTCAACCACTTTCATGAGTGGTACCGGATTAAAGAAGTGATAACCGGCAACACGTTCCGGCTGACTACAATTGGCAGCAATGGCACTGATCGATAATGAAGAGGTATTCGATGCCAAAATGGCTTCCGGTTTAACAATGTCTTCTAGTTGCTGCATCAGCTTTTGTTTGATTTCCAGATTCTCAATAATCGCCTCAACAATCAGATCACAATCTTTCAAATCTTCTAATTGCTGTGCGATTGATAAATGGGCAATATCTTCAGCTGCTTTTTCGTGGCTGAATTTACCTTTATCTGCCAAGGTATTTAATGTTTTGGCCAGTTTGTCATGTGCCTCTTCAGCTGCCCCTTCTTTGGCATCAAACAGTATCACGTCATGACCAGACTGAATCGCAATCTGGGCAATACCTGCACCCATCGTGCCTACGCCAATAATTCCGATTTTCTGAATTTGAATACTCATGCCTATCGTCCCTGATAATTCGGTTTACGTTTTTCGATAAAGGCCTGCATACCTTCTTTTTGATCTTCTGAAGAAAACAGCATCTGGAAAGACTTACGTTCCAGAGTAAGTCCGGCATTGAGCGGCACATCTTCGGCCAATAAAGCCACTTCCTTTATTTGCTCCAAGGCAATTGGCGGCATTTTTGCCAACCCTTCTGCCATCTTGATTGCTGTAGCAAGGGTTTCACTGTCTTCAGTCACCTGGGACACCAGACCAATTTGATAAGCTTCCGGTGCAGGTACCAGACAACCGGTCATGATGATACGCATGGCATGGAATTTGCCTACTGCACGGAATAAACGTTGAGTCCCACCTGCACCCGGCATCACGCCAACTTTCACTTCAGGTTGACCGAACTGGGCACTTTTTCCAGCAATGATAATGTCTGCATGCATCGCCAGTTCACATCCACCCCCCAGTGCATATCCATTTACAGCTGCAATCACCGGTTTTGAACACTGCGCAATCGCTTGCCAGTAACGTTCAGTACGACGTTGCATCATCTGGATGGTTTCAGCGGTAGCTAATTCCTTTAGATCGGCCCCTGCTGCAAAATCTGTTTCACCGCCCGTAAGAATAATGGCCCGAATATTTTCGTCATCATTGAGTTGTAGAAAAGCTGCAGCCAGTTTCTGGCGCACTTCTGTATTCAAAGCATTTTTTGCTTCTGGTCGATGGATCTTGACCATCGCCACATGTGCTGAGATTTGCTCTACTTGAACCACCTGTTCCATTAAAATCTCCATTTATTTTGTATAGCGAAATTTTATTTTATATAAAACTACGGTTTCTAAGTCTATAAATCAAGAATTTTTAACTCAAAAATTCAAAAAAGTTATTTTTTACTAAAAATAGAGTAAAAACTCTTGTTCAGTTGGTTGTTTTATGATTAATTGATTTCGCAATGCGGAATTAATTATTTAAAGTAAATTTTGGCTATTCATTTAAGTAATTATTAGCCTTATAACGAAACTAAAAATTAATTTACGTAATAAAGATACTTCGTCGTTCAGTGATTTTTAACCCAGTATAGGGCTGAAAAATCAGATTTAACCTGATTGTTGACGTGGCTAAACCAAAACAGGAGCAGACACTTTAATCAGGAAAAACACTTTTCCGAGAGGAAGGAAAATGGATTTAGCGGTAGCAGAGGAAATGCTACTTTTAATTTATAGAGGATATAAGAATGACAAGCGATACCATCGTAACTGGAGACAATAAAACACCTGTCTCCTCCGAGGACACCATTAAACAGGCACCAAAACGCCTGTGGATGACAGCCTTTGTCTTTGCTTTTCTAATTTTACTCTGTGACGGTGCAGATATTGGCATTTTGGCTTTCAGTCTGACCAGTCTGAAAGCTGAATGGGGACTGACTTCTGTACAGGCCGGTGCTTTAGGAAGTTATTCCCTTCTAGGTATGGGAATTGGTGGCTTTGTCGGTGGATGGGCCTGTGACAAGTTTGGTCGCGTGCGAGTCATCGTATTAGCAACCATTGCCTTCTCGATCTTGTCTGCCTATTCAGGCTTTGCCCAGTCTTATACTGAGTTCGCAATTTTACGTACCCTGTCCTGCTTGGGTTTAGGCTGTTTATATATTGCCTGTAATACCCTCATGTCGGAATACGTACCGACCAAATATCGTACTACGGTATTAGCAACATTAATGACCGGTTTTACCTTGGGTTCTTTGGTCATCACCATGCTTTCAGGCTGGATCATTCCTGAATTCGGCTGGCGTATGCTGTACTGGATCACGATTGCGCCATTAGCCTTGGGTATTCTGATGCATTTTATGGTGCCAGAGCCGGAATCATGGAAGCGTGTACGTGAAATGAAAAGAACCGGCCAGATCGTGGATAATAACGCGAAAAAAGGCAATCCATATATCACTATTCTTAAGGACAAGACCCATGGCAAAATGTTTATCTTGTGGTCTTTCAGCTCTGGTTTCCTGTTATTTGGCTATTTCGGTGTAAGTAACTGGTTACCAAGCTATCTGGAAGCTGAATTAGGCATCAAGTTTAAAGAAATGGCGTTGTATATGGTGGGCACATTCATCACCATGATTTTTGCAAAAATTATCGCAGGCTATGTTGCTGACAAAATTGGCCGCCGTATCGTCTTTGCTTTCGGCACCATGGGAACGGCTCTGTTTATTCCTGTCGTGGTTTATATGCATACCGCAGACAATATTGGTGTACTGATGCTGATCTTCGGTTTCCTGTACGGTATTCCATATGCCATTAATGCAACCTACTTAACTGAAAGCTTCCCGACCGCCGTGCGTGGAACAGCAGTCGGTGGTGCATTCAACATTGGTCGTATCGGTGCAATCTTCGCCCCAATTACTATTGGTTATCTGGCGATGCATGGTTCGATCGGCACAGGCTTGATGGTCATGGGTGCAGCTTACTTCCTGTGTGGTTTGATTCCTGCGCTGTTCATTAAAGACCGTTTATACGATCCGCAAAAAGCAGAATAACTTAACCTGTGTAAGGGCTGTAATTAACAGCCCTCCTCAATCCAAATTTTTATGACTTTAGATATCGAACCTATGGGATTTAACCTGAACTGGATGGTTCCTGTTGAACTGGTCTCATACTTATTCTTCCAAAGTTAGCATCTCTGCATTTAAAAATTAGATCGACAACAAGGAAAGAGCTTTCCTTCTTAGATATCAGAAAATTTCTTTAGGGATTAAGAAATGAAAAAATTAGTTTTAGCGACATTATGTGGTCTTGCTTCAGTACAGGCATTTTCGGCAGAAGCGTCTGAAGATCGGATGCAGTTTCTAGAATCGCAATTAAAGCAAATTCAGGCTGAACTTGAACAACAAAAAGCAGCACAACTTGCGTTAAAGAACCAGCAAGAACAGTCTAAAACAGCGGACTCCAAAAGTTTAAGTAGCGTACTGGACAATGTTGATGTGTATGGAATGATCCGTCTGGATGGTGCGATCGATTTCAAGAGTACGCCAGAAGCTCGTGGCCGAACCATTAACCAGATCAATAAAGTGCCTTTTACTGAACCTGATTCAACCCGTTCAGATTTCACTTTGGCGGCCAGTCGAATTGGTTTTCTAGCTAAGGATCTAGGCGGTAATCCGAACGTTTCCGCTCGTTTAGAAGCCGACTTCTGGACCAACAATGGTAAGGGTGATGGTGGTCTGCGTATTCGTCATGCGCATTTAAAATATTATAACTGGACTTTTGGTCAGGCATGGTCATTGATGTCTACGCCTGAAATCAGTACCGAAGCTGTAGATTATAGTCTGTTCCTAGGTGGTTCAATATTACGTACGCCTCAAGTCAGCTATGCGTTTAAGCTTGATCCGGAAAATACCTGGAATGTGGGTCTTGAATATATAGCCAGTGGCGATCGTTCTTCTGCCTTGCCTGCTTTAACCACTAAATATGTGCATCAGTCTGGCCCAGTACATCTATTAGCTCAAGGTTTTGTAAATCAAAAACAAGCTCAGACAGATACAGGTGATATTGAAAAAGTCGGTTGGGGTGTAGGTCTTGGTGGACGTTATCGCTTTGATGATCAAAACTCGATCCAGGGCAACTATTTCCATATGGTCGGTGACCAGCGCATTGCAGCCTTTTTAACTCAAGGCTCAACATCCGATGGGGCTGCTTGGGGTGGAGATTATTCAGTTGATACAGCCAACAATGAACTTTTGCTCAATGAGTTCAATAGCTTAAATATAGGCTTCACACATAAATTCACACCAAAACTACGTAGTAGTATTAATGCCAGTATTGTTGATTTTGACGATTCAAGTGATTATGCACGAGCAAATCCTGAAGCCAATAAACGTTTAACTGACTATGTCGCTAACCTGATTTATTCTCCAGTTCCAAAGATTAATCTGGGTGCAGAATATCATCATGGCAAGCGTGAAACCTTTGACAACAAGGAAGCAGATATTTCGCGTATCAACCTCTCTGCCAACTATAGCTTTTAAGGCCTCAGGAGACAAGGATGTCAGCCCAAGGGCAAATTTCACGCCGTTTCATGTTCATGATGGCCATGACCTGCGCACTCTGCGCAGGTTGTAACTATTTTAACCAGCCCTTGATCTATTCTATTGCAGAGGATCTGCAGATCAGTGTAGCTCAGTCTGGCTGGACTGTCGTTTTAACCCAGATTGGTTATGCCACTGGGTTGTTTTTCTTTGTACCGCTAGGCGATTTATTCGAAAAACGGCTGTATATCTGTAGTTTGATGTTCTGTACCGGATTGGCGCTTATTGGGCTTTCCGCCAGCACCAACCTGCATATGTTGAATGGCTTTACCTTGCTCGCCTCTTTTTGTTCGATTACCACCCAGATTCTGATTCCTTTTGCCGCCAGCCTGTCGCAACGTGATAAAAGTGCCGAAGTCGTTGGCCTGCTGATGAGCGGTGTCCTGGTCGGTATTCTGTTTGCCCGTACCGTGGCCGGACTGATTTCAACTTTATGGTCCTGGCATGCGGTGTACTTATTTAGTGGCTGTTCTATTCTTTTACTCAGCCTCGCAATGTGGTTCCAGCTACCAAAAGCTAAAACCCAATTGCAGATGAGCATTTTACAAATTTATGGCTCATTATTTACCTTTGCCAAGACAGAACCTATGTTGATCCGACGTAGTATGATTGGCGGTCTGGGCTTCGGCATGCTGAGTATTATTTTTACGACCATGACCTTTATACTGGCAGAAGCACCCTATCATTTTAATGATTTTCAGATTGGACTCATGGGCATTGTCGGTGTAGTCGGAATCTGGTCTTCTCAATGGACTGGTAAAATGATTGGTAGGCATCGGGAAAAATGGATTGCGCACCTGGCCACATGCGGACTGATTTTGGCGTGGATTCCCTTGTTCTTTGCCCAGAACTATTTATGGATTTATATCCTGGGCTTAATTCTAGCCTATTTTGGCATTTCCTGTTTGCATGTCTTGAACCAGAATCTGGTCTATCGAATTTCAATACAGGCCCGTTCGCGAATTAATGCCATCTATATGACCTGTTATTTTTCAGGGGCCGGTCTGGGCGCGTTTTTGTCACTACATTTATGGAAAATGTATGGTTGGTCAGCTTGTGTCGCATTGGGGTTTATCTTTGCCCTGCTCATATTTGGTATTAACCGCTATGACTTAAGCCGTGAACGCAGTCTGGTCAATATCCAGTCCTAATCATACATAATCTAAAATTTAATACTGTGAACTCATAGAATATTAGTTTAAGTTCACAAAGGCTTCTTTCATAAATCATTTTTTAATCATTAAGAAGAAATTCCCTCATCCTAACCTTCTCCCAGAGGGAGAAGGAACATTCAAAATTCATTAAATATGAAGATGACGATCATTTTTTGGTTTATGAAAGATATTTAAAGTATTTGACATATTAGCCCTGTGTTTCTATTTAGAACTATACGCTGGGAAATAAAGGACAGGATTATCCAGCATAAGAAGAACTCTCTTCTACCAGAATCCTTTTCGATTATTTTATTTAATATTTTGATATTTAAAAATTTAACCTGATTTAAAATCTTAATATTTGTATAAATCCTTTTAAGATATCTTTTAAGCTTTCTTTTAATTAAGAGTTTTAAATAACTCAGTTGAGTAACAAACTACTTATTTTTTAAGTTCTTTGACTGTTAGCATAAAAGAATATCTTATAAAAAAATCGCAGCCTAAGCTGCGATTTGTAAAGATGGTTTCATTTCTTTAGATTATTAAACTGATACTTTTAAGCTCTCTGTAGCGCGACCATCAAGTAACTTACAACCGGTGTTTTGCTGTAGCTCTTCAAAACTTAGGCCATCGACCATTTCCACTACCCAAGCCTGATTATCTTTTAGCTCAATGATACATAAGTCAGTATAAATTCGGTCTACACAGTTTTTACCAGTAATTGGATAAGTCAGTTCTTCTACAATTCTAGGCTCACCATTTTTAGTGACATGTTCCATACAGACATAGACACAACGTGCGCCCACTGCCAGATCCATCGCTCCGCCAACCGCAGGTACTGCATCTAGTGACCCGGTGTGCCAGTTAGCCAGATCACCATTCACTGCGACCTGAAATGCACCCATAATACAGAAATCCAAATGGCCACCACGCATAATATCGAAAGAATCCGCAGAGTTCATAAAACTGCCGCCATCGAGCATGCTGACCAGTTCTTTACCAGCATTAATCAGATCATCATCAGCCTGTTCAGGATCAGTTAAAGCGGTAAAACCCAGAACGCCATTTTCGGAATGCAAGACAATATCTTGCTCAGGCTTTAAATAACCGGCAACGCGTGTCGGCAAACCAATACCAAGATTCACATAAGAACTGCTGGGAATATCCTGTGCAACTTTTTCTACAATCTGCTCACGTGTACGTTTTTGAATAGCCATTATTTAATATCTCCTACCTTCACCACATGCTGCACAAAAATACCCGGTGTCACGATAATCTCAGGATCTAGATCGCCGAGTTCAACAATTTCGTGTACTTGGGCAATGGTGGTTTTAGCTGCTTTTGCCATTAAAGGACCAAAGTTTCGCGCTGCTTTACGGTAGGTCAAGTTGCCCCATTGGTCCGCCTGATTGCCATAAATCAAGGCATAATCCGCATAAATTGGATATTCCAGCACATAGTCCTTGCCATTAATATGACGGGTCTCTTTTCCTTCAGCAATTTTGGTTCCAAAACCTGTAGGCGTAAAAATAGCGCCCAGACCTGCACCCGCTGCCTGAATTCGGCAAGCTAAATTCCCTTGTGGAACCAGTTCTAGCTCTACTTTTCCAGCTTTATATAGCTCTTCAAATACTTTAGAATTATTGGCACGCGGGAATGAACAGATCATTTTCTTGACCAGCCCAGATAACAACAGATTGGTTAGGCCTCTGTCACCAGAAGCAGCATTATTATTAATGATGGTTAAGTCTTTCGGACCAATATCAATCAGCGCTTCAATAAGCTCGATTGGCTGTCCTGCCAGACCGAAGCCGCTGGTCATAATATGTGCGCCGTCTGGAATCTGCTTGAGTATAGTTTCAATGTCCTGTGTGATTTTATTCATGCAATTGCTTCCTAGCATCTTCCTGTCTTTATAAAATGTTGGATCTATCAATTAATCGGCTTTTTGTGGGTCAAATAAACGGTCTTTAATAAAAAACGCGGGAATCAGACCACAAAGAAAATAGGCAATCCCCATAATCAATAAACCGGTACCAATGGAGCCACCTTGAGCAAAGTAGCCAATGGTCAAGGGAGCGAAAACAGCACCTAAACGACCAACGTTATAGGCACCGCCCACGGCTGTTCCGCGGATTTTGGTCGAGAAACTTTCTGTCATATAAGTGGCATTAATACCGTATGGGATGCCATACAGGAAGCCGAAGAACAGCATCAACCAAAGAATGTTATCTGGTGTATTACCAAAGACAATCACTGGAATGAAAATCGCAGTACCCATGGTACCAAAAGCAAACACTGCACGACGGCCAATCCGGTCAGCAATAAAGCCGGCAATGACTTTGGTACACATCATGATCAGGAAGGTTCCAATCATATACAGGGTCATTTCTTTAAACTTGATCCCCAGATCTGACTCTAAATAAGCCGGTAACCAGTTACTAACACCGTAATATCCAAACTGTAAAAATGCGGTACTGAATGACCACAGGATAAACATGCGACGGCTAAGTGCATCTACAAAAATCATTTTAAATGTGTTTTTTGGCTTTTCCTGGACAATACCACTGGCTTTTGCATCCAGACGTGCTTGACGCGCATCTAACCAGGCTTTTGGTTCAGGCACTAAAAAGTACATTGCGACTGCAAGAACAATAGGAATAATGGCAATGTAATAAAGATAGCGCCAGCCATATTCAGGCAATAACCAGCCCGCTAGAACAGTGGCCACCACCGAACCTAAGGTCCAGCCAGTCATCAGGGTTGCCAATACTGTGGAGCGATATTTGGTAGGTACATACTCTGCCATGAGTGTATTACAGGCAATATATAAGGCCCCTAATCCAATCGCAGAAGTAAAACGCAGCCATTTAAATTGATCGTAACTTTCAGTAAATCCTAGCCAGAAAGTTAATGATGAAAATAAGGCAATGGCAATGACAATCACACGAACCCGGCCAAAACGGTCACAAGCCCAACCTCCAAAAAAACCACCTATTGCCATACCTGCAAGTGTCCAGCTGCCTAAGGCACCGGCCTGCATATTGCTTAATGAAAATTCCTGTTTCAAACTGGTCAGGCTATAAGCCAATAAGGCAATATCCGCTCCATCGACCAGTAATGCCAAAAACGAAAAGATAAAGGCCAGAATCCAGACTTTCTGCTTGGGTTCGTTTCCACCTTCCACCGGGTGTTGTTGTGAACTGATTGTATCCATAATACCCTTTCTACTTTTCAGCACTCCTGTGCCTCTTAAGAATCCATATTTCACTTAATTATTTAAATGAAATATAAAATATTCGATCATTTTTTAATTTAATTGTAGCTATGTAGTACATTCAAATATGTTCTAGAGAGCTAAGTCAGTCGCTTATTAAATAAAAACTGAAAAAACCAGACTAGCCAGCAATGCTGGCTAGAGGCTTATCTTTATTTAATTGCAGAATGCTGCAATTCCAGTTTGGGCACGACCGAGAATCAGAGCGTGTACATCATGGGTACCTTCATAGGTATTCACCACTTCTAAGTTGACCAGATGACGGGCTACGCCGAATTCATCACTAATGCCATTTCCACCCATCATGTCACGGGCCAGACGGGCAATATCCAGGGCTTTACCACAGTTATTTCGTTTGATCAGTGAAGTTCCTTCTACCGAAGCAATCCCTTCATCTTTCATACGGCCAAAACGTAAAGCAACCTGTAAGCCAAGCGCGATTTCAGTTTGCATATCCGCCAGTTTTTTCTGAATTAGCTGGTTGGCTGCCAATGGGCGACCAAACTGTTTACGGTCCATGGTGTATTGATGCGCAGTATGCCAGCAGAATTCAGCTGCGCCCATCGCACCCCAGGCAATGCCATAACGTGCACTGTTCAGACAGGTAAATGGTCCACGTAAGCCACGAATTTCCGGAAAGGCATTTTCTTCTGGAACAAATACATTATCCATCACGATTTCGCCGGTGATCGAAGCACGCAGACCCACTTTGCCGTGAATCGCTGGTGCAGATAAACCTTCCCAGCCTTTTTCCAGGATAAAGCCACGAATATCACCGACATTACCTTCAGCAGAGACTTCTTTCGCCCAAACAACAAATACATCGGCAATTGGACTATTGGTAATCCACATTTTTGCGCCAGTTAAGCGGTAACCGCCATCAACTTTCTTGGCACGAGTAATCATGCTGCCCGGATCTGAACCGTGATCCGGTTCAGTCAGGCCGAAACAGCCAATATATTCACCAGTTGCCAGTTTTGGTAAATACTTCTGTTTCTGTTCTTCAGAGCCAAATTCATTGATTGGCACCATCACCAGCGAGCTTTGTACGCTGGCCATAGAACGGTAACCTGAATCGACACGTTCAACTTCACGTGCAATCAGGCCATAGCTGACATAGTTCAACCCGGCACCACCATACTGTTCAGGAATCGTCGGTCCTAGCAAGCCGAGCTCACCCATCTCACGGAAAATGGTCTGATCAGTCTGTTCATGACGGAATTGTTCCAGTACACGCGGCATCAGTTTGTCTTGACAGTACGCTGCCGCTGCATCGCGGATCATACGCTCTTCTGACGTTAGTTGCTGTTCGATTAAAAACGGGTCTTGCCAATTAAATCTAATTTTTGTACTCATTTTAATAGTTCCAATCTTCTAAAATCTGCCGATCAAGCTGTAGCTTGTTTAATCATTTCACGTGCAATAATGATTTGCTGGATTTGAGTTGTACCTTCATACAGACGGAACAAGCGCACATCACGGTAAAAACGTTCAATGGAATATTCGCTAATATAGCCAGCTCCACCATGAATTTGCAGACAGCGATCCGCGACACGACCACACATTTCAGTGGCAAACATTTTTGCGCATGAAGATTCAGTCGTCACATTTTTGCCAGCATCACGAAGTCGAGCCGCATCTAGCACCATACATTTGGCTGCATAAATTTCAGCTTTGGAATCTGCCAGCATGCCTTGAATTAACTGGAAATTTGTAATTGGTTGACCAAACTGTTTACGCTCAACGGCATAATTTAAAGCATCTTCCAGCATACGTTCTGCCATGCCCACGCTATAACCGGCAATGTGCAAACGGCCTTTATCAAGCACACGCATCGCGGTTTTAAAACCAATTCCTTCTACGCCACCAATAAGCTGATCTTTATGCACTTTACAGTTATCAAAAATCACATCACAGGTATAAGAACCATGTTGGCCCATTTTTTTGTCAATTTTACCCAAGCTTAAACCCGGTGTGCCGGCTTCTACCAAAAATGCTGAAATGCCACTCGCACCTTTAATCTCCGGATTGGTACGTGCCATGACGGTGAATGTTGTTGCACGAGGTGCATTGGTAATAAAACGCTTGGTGCCATTTAAAATATAGTAATCGCCGTCTTTGACTGCATTGGTTTTTAAAGATGCTGCATCCGAACCTGAATCTGGCTCAGTTAAGCAGAAAGAACCTATGATTTCACCAGTCGCATAACGCGGTAAATATTTCTGTTTTTGTTCTTCTGTACCGTCAATGACGATACCACTTGAGCCAATTCCATTATTGGTTCCAATCAAAGAACGAAACGCAGCAGATGTACGACCTAGTTCCATCGCGACCAGAATTTCTTCTTCCATGGTAATACCTAAACCACCATATTCTTCTGGAATCGTCAGGCCAAACAAGCCTAATTCTTTCATCTGATCCACAATATGTTCAGGAATCGCATTTTTTTCTTCAACTTCATGTTCTAGAGGAACTAGTTCATTTTTTACGAAATTACGAATTGTAGATAGTAGCTGTTCAAGCATTTCCGGGTCACGGATCATATGGATCTCCATTTATTTAATATCGGTAAATTCCTTTACCGTAATTTTTAGTTTCGCATAGCGAAATAAATAACCATAAAAAAACAAAATGAGCAAGAAAAATCGTCAAAAAATTTTGTTTCTTTCTAAAAAATAAACTTTTTCAAGTTTTAAGATGAGAATGGATTTAATGTTTTATTTCACAATACGAAATTTATTTGTTGTTTTTGTATCAAATAAGAGTTAAAACTGCACTTAGGAAAGATTATTCTGATCTTTATAAGGCAGAAAGCTATTTCAGAAAATTCTCCTTCAATAAATAAAATAAATATAAATACAGGCCTGTATTTATATTTATTTCGAAAATTTGAGGTGTTGTTTTCTTTCAGAGAGTAATTTAAATTTTCTAGAGATACTTAAGAATCTTATTTACTTAGAATGATGAAGAATGTTGTATCGTTTTTTAGCTGAATAGCACTAATTGAACTAAATACAGATAAAGCTGATATTTTTTATTTATTTTTATCTTTAATAGAAGTGTTTTATTTTGTATCGTGAAATTTAATTGCTATCATATTTATTAATTTACCTTTAATTGCTCTGATCATGACAAAAAATAAAACTGGCGAAATTCCTAATTTTGATGAGATCCGTTTAGATCCGATTTCTCATATTCATAGAGAAAACAATCCTCAATTTATCGCATCTATTGCGCGTGGATTGGAAATCCTGAGATGTTTTTCAGCAACCAATCAATTACTGGGCAACCAGGAAATTGCACAACTGACCAATTTACCAAAACCAACCGTAGCCCGGATCACCAGCACATTGGTTTCGTTAGGATATTTAAAACAGCTTCCGAATACCACTAAATATCTGTTAGACGTTGGTGTTTTAGCCTTAGGATATGCTGCTTTAAGCAATATTTCTGCACGTACCCAAGCCTATCCTTTCATGGAGGAAATGTCACGTTATTCACAAGCGCCTGTAGCCATGGCAACACGTGACCGCTTAAGCATGATTTATCTGGAAGTGGTACATACAGAATCAACGCTGACTATGCGCCGTCCAGTTGGTTCAACCTTGCCACTGCATAGTAGTGCCATGGGTCGTGCCTGCCTGGCTGCAATGGAAGTTAAAGAACGTGAATATTTATTTGATGCGATCAAGAAAAGAAATGAAGATCAATGGCCAACCATCAAGCGTAATCTGGAACGTGCAATCCGTGATTATCAGGATTATGGCTACTGTCTGTCTTTGGGAGACTGGGCAAAAGATGTGAATTCCGTGGCAGTTCCACTGATTCATCCCAAACATGGAATTTTAACATTTAACTGCGGTGCACCAAGTTATCTGCTCAATCAGGAAAAACTGGAAAATGAAATTGGACCGCGTCTGATTCACATGGTGAATAATATTGCGCTGAATCTCAATAACATATAAAAAAATGATTATTAGAGCGACATTAAGTCGCTCTTATTATTGAATACTCAATCTACACATCTTCCTACTTTAACTAGAATTTGCAGCAAACCTTTTTAATGCTATGAAATAGATAAGATTTAAAAAATAGATAAAGTCCTATTTCAAATAAAAAGATCAAAAATAAGCTTCATAACCGATTTATATAATGCTATAAATATCGCATAGCGAAATTGGATTTTATATTATGGAAAATATTACAAGAGAATCGATGGAGTTTGACGTAGTTATCGTAGGCGCAGGCCCTGCGGGTCTTTCTGCTGCGATCAAAATCCGTCAGCTTGCAATTGAAAACAACCTGAATGATCTGTCCGTTTGTGTCGTGGAAAAAGGCTCCGAAGTCGGTGCTCATATTCTGTCTGGTGCTGTACTTGAACCGCGTGCCATGAACGAGCTGTTCCCTAACTGGAAAGAAGAAGGTGCACCTTTAAACGTTCCAGTGACTGAAGACAAAACCTTCTTCCTGCTCTCTGATGAAAAATCACAAGAAGCTCCGCACTGGATGGTGCCAAAAACCATGCATAACGATGGCAACTATGTCATCTCACTGGGCAATGTGGTGCGCTGGTTAGGCCAAAAAGCGGAAGAACTGGAAGTGTCGATCTTCCCAGGCTTTGCTGCCTCTGAAATCCTTTACCATGAAGATGGTTCAGTCAAAGGTATCCAGACGGGTGACATGGGCATTGGTAAAGATGGCGAACCAACGCATAACTTCACTCCAGGTTACGAGCTGCACGCGAAATACACGATTTTTGCTGAAGGCTGCCGTGGCCACTTAGGTAAACGCCTGATCCAGAAATTCAACCTGGATAAAGATGCAGATCCACAACACTACGGGATCGGCATTAAAGAACTATGGGAAATTGATCCTGCCAAGCACAAACCGGGTCTGGTCATGCATGGTGCTGGCTGGCCACTCAATGAAACCGGTTCTTCAGGTGGCTGGTGGCTCTACCATGCTGAAAATAACCAGGTGACCCTGGGCATGATCGTGGATCTTTCTTATGAAAACCCGCATATGTATCCGTTCATGGAAATGCAGCGCTGGAAAACCCATCCTCTGATCAAACAGTATCTGGAAGGCGGTAAACGTATTTCTTATGGTGCGCGTGCCGTAACCAAAGGCGGTTTTAACTCTCTGCCGAAATTCACTTTCCCAGGTGGTTCTTTAATCGGTGATGATGCCGGCTTCCTGAACTTTGCCAAGATCAAAGGCTCACATACTGCGATGAAGTCAGGCATGCTCTGCGGTGAAGCGGTATTTGAAGCAATCAAGGCCGGTGTAGAGAAAGGCGGTGACCTGGCAGTTGCACGTGTAACTGAAGGCGAAGATTTCTTCGTAAAAGAGTTGACTGCTTATACAGACAAGTTCAACAACAGCTGGTTGAAAGAAGAGCTGTATAGCGCGCGTAACTTTGGCCCTGCAATGCATAAGTTCGGTCAATGGATGGGTGG
Source organism: Acinetobacter sp. CIP 101934 (assembly GCF_000369585.1). Classification (NCBI taxonomy): domain Bacteria; kingdom Pseudomonadati; phylum Pseudomonadota; class Gammaproteobacteria; order Moraxellales; family Moraxellaceae; genus Acinetobacter; species Acinetobacter sp. CIP 101934. The sequence goes on from NZ_KB850094.1 coordinate 1,763,256, forward strand.
TGCATTCAACTTTATCGACCAGAACGTGTTTAAAGTGCCATTCACCCTGCATGACCTGGTGCCAGACTTTAAGACATTGAAAACTGTTGATGCGGTGAACTTCAAGCCGAACTATCCAAAACCGGATGGCAAGCTGACTTTTGACCGCCTGTCTTCAGTGTTTGTATCCAACACTGTTCATGAAGAAAACCAGCCAGCGCATTTGAAACTAACTGATGCTTCAATTCCAGTGAACGTGAACCTGCCAAAATGGGATGAGCCAGCTCAGCGCTACTGCCCGGCGGGTGTATATGAAATCATGGAAAATGATGATGGTTCTAAACGCTTCCAGATCAATGCAGCCAACTGTGTACACTGCAAGACCTGTGATATTAAGGATCCTTCTCAGAACATCACCTGGGTAACACCGGAAGGTGCTGGTGGTCCGAATTATCCAAATATGTAATTTGGATAATTCTTGCGAAGCCGTGCCTTTCTCCTATCCCAATATGTAATCTGGATAGTTGTGTGAGGCATTGGCTCGCATACCCAAACATGTAGACGTTAGTAATAACTCTTCATTTATTTTTTTAGGTAATCCCAGCTCCCTAGGGAGCTGGGATTAAAAATGAATATTTATTTAAAGTTATTATTTTTAATTGATCACATATTTAACCTGAATACCAATATTCAAAGTATAAAAAACCATGGATGATCTTAATCTTCCCTAACCCTGAGCTATATATAGCGCAAGAATAAAGAGAGGAAATTCCCTCCTTTGAAAAAGGAGGGTTAGGGAGGATTCTTTAAGCTACTGGCGCCAACGTAAATAACACCTGTCCTGTTTTTACCGTTTGCCCTTTTTCAATGGTAATCGCATCCACTCGCATACGCTCAGGTGCGATAATCGGAATCTCAATCTTCATTGCTTCAATCACCGCAAGCGTTGCCCCTTCTTCCACAATATCCCCTGACTGACATTCAATTTTCCAAATTGAACCTGGCATATGCGATTCCACCGCACACCCCCCCTCAGGCACTTCTACACCTTCGCCATCATCTACCGCATCCAGGCTTTCAGACACATATTCTGCAAGTCCTGCTTCATGCCAACGACGGCGCTCTGCATCAAAGTTGGCTTGTTGCACTGCTTTAAAGGCAGCAATCGACTCTTGGTTTTCCGTTAAGAAGTCGTTGTATTCTTTCAGGTTAAGTACACCCTCTTCAATACGCAGTTTTAAACGACCTGCTTTAAAGTCCTCACGCATGTGCATCAGTTCAGCTTCGGAGACTTCATAAAACTTAATTTGATCAAAGAAGCGTAATAACCACGGCATACCCTGTTCAAAATCAGGGTTTTTACGGTAGCGTGACCACATTTGCGAGGTACGACCGACAAACTGATAACCGCCCGGACCTTCCATACCATAGACACACATATATGCACCGCCAATGCCGACAGCATTTTCAGGTGTCCATGTGCGTGCAGGGTTATATTTAGTGGTGACTAAACGCTGACGAGGATCAAGTGGCGTTGCTACAGGTGCCCCCAAATACACATCGCCCAAGCCCATGACCAAATAACTCGCGTTATACACCACATCTTTTACGGCTTGTTTATCTTTTAGGCCATTAATACGACGGATAAATTCAATATTGTCCGGACACCATGGTGCATCGGGACGCACGGTTTGCATATAGCGTTCGGTAGCGAGTTGGGTTTGTGAATCTTCCCAAGCTAGTGGCAAATACACGGTACGTGATGGAACTTGCATTTGCGTCACATCAGGCAGTTCCGCTTCTGCTACTTGCAATAAACGCAGTAAATCAATTTGATCAAGTTTGATCGAATCAAAATGGATTTGTAGCGAACGAACACCTGGTGTCAGGTCGATAATGCCCTGAATATTTTGCTGTTGTACCCACTGCATCAAAGCATGAATACGGAAACGTAGATTCAGGTCAAGCACTAAATCGCCATATTCCAACAACATGTAGTTGTTTCCCGCAGGACGATACACCACATCAGGCGCACCATCTTTACCTTTTAAGGTATCGAGGACAGCATTTTTTAAGGTTGCGAGTTCTGGATAGAACGATTCCTCAAATGCAACATTTTGAGTATCCGTTGCTGCTAACTGTGCGTGATATTTTTCATTTAAGAGTTTGGCTTGATGATAGCTGACAGGTACAAATTTGACTTTATCGCCCGCTTTCAATTGACCGAGTTTCCACAGTTCAGAATTGATCACCACCGCAGGACAGACGAAACCACCTAAACTTGGGCCATCTGGACCCAAGATAATCGGCATATCGCCAGTGAAATCAATCGCACCAATCGCGTAGGCATTGTCATGAATATTGGATGGATGCAGACCGGCTTCACCGCCATCCTCTCGTGCCCATTCAGGTTTTGGACCAATCAAACGAATACCAGTACGGCTTGAGTTAAAGTGAATTTCAAAAGTATTGGCAAAGAAAGTATCAATGTCATTTTTGGTGAAGAAATCAGGCGCACCATGTGGGCCATATATCACCGCAATCTCCCAAGTATTAGAGAATGTCGGGATTCGTTCAGGAGCAAGACTTTTCACTTCATCACTTGTGAATGCCGTAATTGGCAGCATATCGCCAATCAGTAAGTTACGCCCTGCATGACCGCCAAACTGACCTAAGGTGAAGGTCGCTTGTGAGCCTAAATATTCAGGGACATTCAGACCGCCTTTAATACCAATATAAGTACGGCAACCTGTGGCGATTTTGCCACATTTCAACACCTGACCTTTACGGACATTCACCGTTTGCCACATTGGAACTTGAATACCATCTAAGGTCGATGGCATATCGCCACCTGCCAATACAATTTGGCTATCGCAATGGAATTTTAGGCTTGGTCCTTGTAAGGTACATTCTAAACCTGCGGTATTGGGTGCATTGCCCAAAAGTTGGTTCGCCACATTTAAAGATAACGGATCAATCGCACCTGAGGGCGGCACACCGACATCCCAATAGCCCAAACGACCTGTCACATCTTGCACCGCAGTTTGAATACCGGCTTGTAACACTTCAATTTTTTGGGTTTTCCATTCAAAAGTATTTAAGAAGCGTGTGGTTTGCGTACCGGCTTTAAACACATCACAGTCGATAATGTTTTGCAGATATTCAAGGTTGGTTTCAATACCAGCCACTTGGGTTTTAGCCAGTGTATCGGTCATGGCTTGAATCGCAGACTCACGATCATCCGCAGTCACAATAATTTTGGCAATCATCGGATCATAGAAGGATGAGACATTTGAACCTGTTTCTACCCATGTTTCATTACGTGCATTGGCATCGAATTCTACATGCGTTAAAAGCCCTGCACTTGGCTGGAAGTTTTTGATTGGATCTTCTGCATAGAGACGCACTTGAATCGAATGACCTTGAGACTCAAGTTTTAATGTAGGTGCCACCCAATCGCCACTGCCTAAAGTCACCATCCATTCAACCAAGTCCACACCAAAGACTTGCTCAGTCACGCCGTGTTCTACTTGCAGACGGGTATTCACCTCCAGGAAATAGAATTCTTGCGTGTCGGTATCCATGACAAATTCAACGGTACCTGCCGAGCGGTAATTCACCGATTGCATCAATTGAATCGCGACATTTTGAATATAGGCACGTTGCGTATCGTTTAAATGTGGTGCAGGCGTTTCCTCAATGACTTTTTGGTTACGACGTTGCACCGAACAATCACGCTCGCCCAGTGCTAGAACTAAACCGTTGCCATCACCAAAGATTTGCACTTCGATATGACGAGCATTTTGTACGAATTTTTCTAAGTAAAGGCCTGCATCTTTAAAGTTGGCTTGCGCTAAATAAGACACGGTTGCATAAGCTTCTTTCAGCTCCTCCGCATTGCACACCAAACGCATGCCAATACCACCACCACCTGCGGTACTTTTCAGCATCACAGGATAGCCAATACGCTCAGCCTCAAGCAGGGCTTCAGCTTCATCAGCCAATAATTGGCTACCTGGCAATAACGGTACATTGGCTTGAATCGCCAATTCACGTGCAGTGTGTTTCAGACCAAATGCTTTCATTTGCTCGGCATTTGGACCCAAGAACACAATGCCTTGTGCTTCACAGAGATTACAGAATTCGGCATTTTCAGACAGGAATCCATAGCCCGGATGAATCGCTTGCGCACCGGTATGTTTGGCCACTTCTAAGATTTTATCGACATTCAGATAGCTTTGGCTTGCAGGTGCATCACCAATAAAGACCGCTTCATCAGCTAAAGTCACATGCAAGGAATCACGATCTGCTTCCGAATACACCGCAACCGATTGGATGCCTAATTTTTTAAGGGTACGGATGACACGACAAGCAATTGCACCACGGTTGGCGATGAGAACTTTATTAAACCCATATTTTAAAGTCATAGTCTTATACCTCGCCTTCACGGACAATCAGTTGAATTTTTGTTGGGTTATAGGCATTACATGGGTTATTCAGTTGTGGGCAGTTTGAGATCAACACAATCAAATCCATCTCAGCTTTAATTTCCACATATTTGCCCGGTGCAGAAATCCCATCATCAAATTTCAGGTGACCATCTGAAGTTACAGGTACATTCATAAAAAAATTAATATTTGGACCGATATGGCGCACGTTTAAACCATGCTTTTTGGCAATCGGATGTTGTGACAGCGCAATCATGAAATTGTTACGGCAACTGTGCATTGGATATTTATCTAAGCTATAACGCACTGTGTTGCTTTCACATGAACATGCACCGCCCAACGTGTCGTGGCGACCGCAGTTGTCATCATGAATGGTGGCAATTTTGTTGCCAAAGTTGGTATATAAAGCCGTGCCTTTTTCTAAATAAATTTGCTGATTAATGGCTAAAGTATCGGTTGCGCTATAACGCTCTTCAGGGTTTGAAGCCGAGATAAAAAGCGTATCGACCGCTTGGTTTCCCTCTAAGTCAACAATACGGAAATACTGTCCTTTTTTGACTTCGCACATCCATGCTTCACCAGCAGGACAGACTTCGCTTAACACTGATTTTTCTAAATTCACAAGTGTAGTCATGTTGTATTCCCCCAATTAAGCGCTTAATGCGTAGTAACGATTGTTATTTTGGAATGCACGCTGATTTTGCGGACATGAATCACGACATACATCGCTGTCGCCTAAAGGAAGTGCTTTAAACAGATTTAATTCGATATCAGCAGGTGCATACACGGTGCTATTGTCTAATGCATGTGGTGCGGATGATAAAAACACCAAACAATCCATTTCAAAACGTAGTTCAATCACTTGATCGGTATTGTCTGATGCCACATAGCTGAGATTGCCATTATCATCAGGTTGAACTTTAGAAAACAGATTTAAAGTGCTGCTGAGGTCGGTTGCCGATAATCCAAATTTGGTCATCTCAAGTAATAAGCTGTCTTTGCCGTTGCGGTACATCTCGTTACGGGCATCTTGAAAGGTCTTTTGACCAAATTGATTTTCAATTTGCTGTGCAGTACTTGGTGCACAAAAAACATCATTCCAACCGTGATCATCTTTGACAATCGAGACCATGGCACGACCCAAATCAGAAGTTAAAATATGCCCAGTACTTAAAAATGCCGTGTGTTGCCCTTTTAAGCTGTCTGGCATGTTATAGCGTTCAAGTTTATCTCCGCTATTCACGCAGTACAGTGCGACATTGGCATTGTTGCCTAAGGATTTAAGTTGTAAGACTGCGCCGCGCTGAATGCGTGCAGACCAGTGGTGTCCACCCGGTAAACGTTCAGTCCAAAGGACTTGATCTTCGTGATAAGTTATTGTGCTCATATGCATCTACCCTAATCTTTGACGGTTTACCTCCCGGGCTTTTATCCCTCCGTGTAGCGATCAGTGTTTCCTTTCGCCGTGAACTCTCGGTCTCAGACATACATGAATGTTCATGTATCGGAACCCTAGATCACTTTATGATGAGTTTGATAGATGCAAAGGCTGTGCCAATTTAGTAATACTGTTTTTCCATTTAGTAATACTTTTTGGGGTTTTAACTGATCAATTCAGGTGCAAGAATCTGTTATAGGCATCAAGATGCACCAAAACACAAAAATCCCAGCATAGGCCGAGATTTTAAAATCTATAGATGAGGACTAAGTCCGGGTCTATAGCTGCAGGATTATTTACTTAAAATCTCATGCAATATATTGCGTAACCATTGATGACTGGTTTTATGATGACAGGACATGTGCCAATACTGCTTCACAGAATAGGTCGGGAATGCAATCGGCGCATTAAAAATCTTGAGATTGCCACGCGATAGTAATACTTCACTCAAATAATAAGGCACAGTCGCAATTGCATCGGTTTCCTGCACCACCAGTCCTACGCCTAAATAGCTTGGCAAGCGCATCAGAATGTCTCGCTTGAGTTCTAGATTCAGCAATTCGTTTTCAATATGGTAATGTCCCATCCCGGCATCAATATCAATATGCGTTTCACGCAAATACTCTTCAATAGTCAGGCTGTCGCCAACCAGCCGTGGATGGTCTTTGGCTGCAATCACCACATAATACTGTTCAAACAATTTCTGCTGATAGAAACCATTTTCCAGATTCGGCAAAAAACCTAAAGCCAGATCAATTTCTCCATTGGCCATTTGATAGCTGGTTTCTGAAGTAATTGGACGCACATTCAGACGAATATGCGAAGCGTGCTGTTTTAAATATTGTGAAATTTTTGGCAACAGGACCAGATGCGATACATCGGTCATTGCCAAGGTAAAGCGTTGCTGAGAGGTGGTCTGATCGAAATCAATAGTAAAATTATTGATGGTTTCGACTTTACTCAGCGCTTCACTGACCAAAGGAAATAGCTGCTTTGACAGATCCGTCGGCAGCATTTCATTGCCAATACGCAAAAATAAAGGATCATTATAATGCTGACGGATTTTATTGAGCAGATTACTCACCGTCGGTTGGCTCATATCCAGATAATCGGCTGCATGGGAGACGTTCTTAAATTTGTAGACATAATAAAAGATGCTGAGCAATTTACAGTCAAGTTCAAACACAGAAACACATTTCCTTCAATTTTTTAATCATTTTGGTGGATCTATCATCCGCGCAATTTGATCTAGTGCCAATGTCCAAATATAACACTTTGTGACTATCTGTATGATCATTCAGGATGTGTTTTGCAATAAAAATACTGTTTACCCGATCTATAACTCTGTCAAATACCACTTCATGTAAAATGGATAACCCTTATCTTTTATTTCAGCTGAAACACTTAAGTCGCATGTTATATACTCAGCCGCACAGAATAGACTGTGGAAATTAAGGGAAAAGTGTCATGTTTCAGAACAAAAAATTAGTATGTTTTGACCTAGATGGCACCCTGATTGATTCAGTCGGTATCTGGAACCAAGTTGATGCAGCTCTGATTCATGAACTTTCCGGTATAAAAGCCAATTTAAAATTGATCCAGCAGCAGCGGGATCTACAGTTGACAGCCTTTCGACATTTGCCTGATCCTTATCTGGAATATTGTGGTTATTTAAAAGAACTATACGGTTTTGAACTAAACAAAGAAGACGTTAAAAACCGCCGTTACAGTATTTCACGACATTTTCTGGATCATGTGGTCGAATTAAAACCTCAGGCGGAACTTATAATCCAGGCCCTGAAAAAGCAAGAGATTCCACTGGCCTTAACCACAACCACCAGTTTATTCAATGTGCAGCGTTATCAGGACAATAATCAAAATATTAACGCTAAAATCAGCTTTGATGATGATTTTGCCTTAATCCTCACCCGCGAAAATGTCCAGAACATCAAGCCACATCCAGAAATTTATCTGAATGTTCTTGAGCATTTTAAAATTGAAGCCAAAGATTGCCTGATTATTGAAGATTCTTTAATTGGTGTAGAAGCTGCGAATAATGCAGGAATAGAGGTAGTGGCAATTTATGATCAGTATTCTGCTCATGAAATCGAGCTGATTAAAGCCAGAGCAAATTATTTTGTGCAGGATTTTACCGAATTATTAAGGCATATTGCTTAAATATCTATATAAATAAATGTCATGAATAATTCCGTTTCATGACATTTATATTGTTATTTCTAAACGGATTAGATTAGAGCATTATTTGGCTTTTTTGTAGACTGAACCTGACCCTACAAGGTTGCCAGTTTTCTCATCAATTACAAAATCAACCATTCCTGCCCCTGCATTCAACTGAAGCATGCCATTTTCATTCACAGCCGCGGGCATCGGGTTCTTTTTCTCTGTTTTACCGGTTTCCTTATCTTTGATGGTATTGGTAATCAGATAATTTTCACCATTTTTAGCAATTACCAGGATATTTTCAAGTTTTGGATTTTCTAGAGTGTTCTTCCAGTTGCCTTGATAATCTGGAGCTGGCGCTTCAGTGGTGTTACAAGCAGTTAACAGCAATAATAAGGAGATTCCTGAAAAATATTTAAGATATTTCAAACCTAAGACCTTGGATGTTACGACGCCGCCATTATAAAAAGAACTTTCCTAAAGTTTAGCGAGTTGTTGTAGGCAAAGCGTTTCAGCCGTACCAAGTCTGTTTTGCATGAGTGTTTTTTTGAAAAGAATTCTTCACATTTTATCCATAAAATATGATGTATTACTTAATTATTCTAATGAATCAAATATTTTACAATACTTGAATTTGATAAGGTATTAGCATTTTTTAAGCTTATTGGAACTAATATTACTAGATCCAAGACAATCTACAACCAAGTTGATATGTATAAGAAGCTCAGATAAAAAAATCCTCAATAACCCATCCAAAGTTATTGAGGAGTACCAAACTGGTTAAGAAACATCAATATAATGCTGTTAAAGAAAAGTGATTAAAAGAACTTGGCTTTTACAGCATTCAATATAGATTTTGCGCTTTGCACTTTTTCTGCAATTTGTGCATGCCATTCGTTTGGTACAGAGCATTTTGCAACGCGAACCCAAACGGTCGAAAACTGCTTCATAAAACTGGCTTCGTTATAGTGGATACCATATTCAGCACATAATGCTTTGATTTTTGGTGCCACTTCTGAATAACGGTTCGCTGGCATGTCCGGGAATAAATGGTGCTCAATCTGATGGCTCAAGTTACCACTTAGAATATGTAGCCATTCGGTACCACTGAAATTACTCGAACCGCGGATCTGACGCAGATACCATTCCGCACGGGATTCATTTTCTGTATTGTCCATTTCAAAAGTTTCAGCATCTTCCGTGAAATGACCGTTAAAGATCACAGCTGAAGCCCACAGACTACGAATCACATTGGCCACTGCATTGCCAGTAAATACTGGAATGGCATTTGGGCCGGCAATAATCGGGAAGAATACATAATCTTTCAGTACCTGACGGCGCATCTTTTTACGTAGTGGCGCTGCTTCATCCCAAACCTGTTTCCAGGTTTTGGTTTTATAGGCAATTACATCTTCCAGATGTAGGCGCTGTAGACCCACGTACCATTCGAAGAACACCATCAACTGAATTGTTAGTGGAATATTAAACAGAAAACGGGGTTCCCATTTTTGCGATTCACTGACACGAATCAGGCCATAACCCACATCGTGGTCCATGCCGACAATATTGGTATAAGTATGATGAATATAGTTATGGGTGTATTTCCAGTCATCACCGGTGGCAATGGTATCCCAGTCATAAGTCGAACCATTCAGACTTGGATCATTCATCCAGTCAAACTGGCCATGCATCACGTTATGACCAAGTTCCATATTTTCTACGATTTTGGAAATACCCAATAAGCCTGTACCGAGTAGCCAGACTGGTGGCAACCAACCGGCCACCATCAGCATGCCCCGGGAAGCAATTTCGCTATAGCGGACAAAATTACGGATTTTATAGATGTATTCAGCATCTTTTTCACCTAAATCATCCATCACCTCACGACGGATCGCATCCACCTTGGCACCAAATTCCTGAATCTGTTCAGGGCTTAAAAATTGGGTCTTATTGTGCCGCTTAAAATCAATTTGCATATTCATGAGAGTACCTTCTTATTTTTCTAGGGATTAAAGATTAATCACCACAGGACTAACGGCCTGGGAGATACACAGTTTAATCGGGGTATTGCTCTCGTGATCGATTTCACCAGTCAAGATATTTTTCACTGAGCCACTGACTTTGGTGCAGGAACAGGTATTACAAATTCCCATTCGGCAACCATGTGCAGGACGCAAACCTGCCTGTTCAGCACTTTCCAGAATGGTAGAGCTGGCCTGAAACTCCTGATGCGATCGCTGGAATTGCACAGGTTGTGCTTTAACTTTTTCATCCACCACGATCTGGAAGTATTCAGAATGGAAACTGGATTTCACGGAAAGCTTTTCAGCAATACGGTGTGCTGTTTTCATCATGGCCGCTGAACCACAGGCATAAATTTCACGTTGCTCAAAATCAGGCACCAGCTTGTTGAGTAACTGTAGGCTTAGATGCTGCTTATGCTCCACAGTATTAAAATGATGATATTTCAGATGTGGATGCATCAGTGCCAAGGTTTTAATTTCAGCATGAAACGCATCATCACGGGTGAAGTAGATCAGATCAATCGGATGCTGAAACTGCACTACGGCTTTTTGCAGTAAGGAGTAAATTGCAGTGATGCCGCTGCCTGAGGCCAGCATTAAAATGGGTTTAGGGGAATTCAGCAGGGTGAATTCGCCCTGTGTCTGTGAAAGCTCTACCACAGCACCCAGTTGTGAGGAGCTCAAGGCACGGGATACTTTACCCTGCTGTTTAACAGCGATAATTACATCACCATTTTTTAGCATTGTAACGACAGAATAATGACGCTGATGCAAAATACCATCCAGCCTTAAAGTCACAGCCACATTCTGTCCTGGTTGAAATTTTTTAGCCTGAAAGTTGAAATTTGGACGTAGCTGGATCTTATAAAAATCATTGCCAATAACCTGGATGCTGATCACTTCTGCCTTCACTTTTTTCAATGCCAAAGTTGGATGAACTTTTTCAGCAATGAAATCAATGAAGTCTTCTCGGATCCAGTGAGGCTTGTAGCTTTGCATACTTGTCATTTTTATTACCTCATACAGAAACAGAATTAATGTACATCTGTCTATTTATTATGTATTCAGAATATAGGCTTTTATGATTCGTTCCATGTCAATTCGGGTCAAATCATGTTTCTGTCGGTAGAATTCCTGTTTTTTGTCGGACAAAATGATGTGCTTTTGATTAAAGTTCGGTTTCGGCATGTAAATCGGAAAGGCATTTCATGCCAGTTCGACTATTTGGATCGAATATTTTTCTATGAGCTTTATGGCTATAAATATGCAAAAGGCTGACCACATTTCTGTAATCAGCCTTGTTATTTTGGAAGAGTTTATAGGTATTATTCTACAGCTGGGCTGAGCTCTGTCTGCTGATCCAGCAATACTGTTCCAAACTTTTCACGCAAGTCTTTTTTCAGCATCTTGCCAGTACCACTCAGTGGAATTGCATCGACAAAAATTACTTTGTCTGGCACCTGCCATTTAGCCACTTTGTCAGCAAAATAATCCAGCAATTCTGGCTCGGTGAGCTGACTGTCAGGTTTTTTAATCGCAATCAGGATTGGACGCTCATCCCATTTCGGATGCTGTGCAGCAATGACAGCTGCCATGGCTATTTGTGGATGACCCATGGCCAGATTTTCCAGTTCCACCGAGGAGATCCATTCTCCGCCCGATTTGATCAGATCCTTGGCACGATCACTGATTTTCATAAAGCCATCTTCATTTAAGGTGGCAATATCCCCCGTATCAAACCAGCCATCAGCAGTTAAAGAAGATTCTTCCTTGCCAAAATAGTTATTGATGATCCAGTGACCACGAATCTGCAGATTGCCTGTGGTTTCACCATCGCGAGTAATTTCATTCGATCCATTTTCTTCATCAGTCAAACGCAAGTCGACACCAAATGGTGGACGACCTTGAGAAAGACGAATTTCTAAACGCTCTTCTTCACTCAAATCCAGATGTTTGGCTTTAATCTGATTGGCTGCGCCAAGTGGACTGGTTTCTGTCATACCCCAGGCATGAATGGTTTCACAATCAAACTGTTCTTTAAATACTTTTAGCATTGAAGGCGGACATGCCGAACCGCCGACGACATTGCGTTTTAAGCTTTCTAACTTGGAACCCGACTGTTGCGCTGCTGCAATCAAACCTTGCCAGATCGTTGGTACACCTAGTGCAACTGATACTTTATAGCTGTCAATTAAATTGACTAAACTTGCGCCATCTAGCCCTGGGCCTGGCAATATCAAAGTACAGCCGACCATCGCTGCTGCATATGGTGTCCCCCAGGCATTGACATGGAACATCGGTACTACAGGCAGCATGATATCTCGTGCAGATACATTCAGTGAATCCGGCAAACTGATCGCAAAACTATGTAATGTCGTTGAACGGTGACTATATAAAACCCCTTTTGGATGACCTGTAGTTCCAGAGGTATAACACAGTGAGCTTGCTGCATTTTCATTGAGTACAGGCCAATCAAAATCATCAGATTGATCGGCAATCAGCTCATCATAGAATTTCACATCTGGAAGAGCTTCAAGGATGGCCTCATCTTTTGCATCCAGACAGATAAAGTGCTCCACCTTGCTTAACATCGGTTTGACGGCTTTAATTAATGGTACAAAGGTTTTATCAAACAGGATTACGCGGTCTGATGCATCATTAATAATAAATACCAACTGTTCCGGGAATAAACGTGGATTAATCGTGTGGCAAACAAATCCACTTCCAGAAATGGCATACCAGGATTCCAGATGACGATGGTTATTCCATGCAATGGTCGCGACACGGTCGCCATGTTGCAGTCCCAGCTGATTCAGCACATTGGCGAAACGTTTGGCATTGTTACGAATTTCGCCCCAGGTCGTATGGGTCATGCTGAGATCAGTATTTTTTGAAATTACCGCAGTATCGGCATGATAGCGTCCTGCATGTTCAATCATGCTGCTGATCAGTAAGGGCTGAAACATCATATTTCCAAGCATGTTGTGCTCCTTTATCCTTGTTATACGTCCATATTGTTGTCGAGATTTTTAAATATTTTTATTTAAGCATGATGCGCAGATTAGCAGACACTGCAAAATAAACGCATCACTTGCTTGAATCTAGCAAGGAAAAATATGAAAGCAAGTAGCAAAATGTGACAAAAACTACGGCGTCTATGAAAGTATCAAAAACTATCATTTTTTATAATGGAATAATTATATGAATAAACATCCCGGTCATTAAACCGGGATTCTTTATTATTTGAGTCCTGAGAAGAACAGGTTATCAGCGTTGACCACTAAAACCACCCCCAGACAAAACAACCCTGCATAAATAGCGAACCAAATAATCATCTTTTTGAAAGCTTCATCAGAAATACTGCTGTCTGCATATTTCGGTGCTTTTTTCTGTTCGTCTGGAGTCATATGCTCACCTGTCGCTGGATTTAGGGACTATCCTTATTTTCAGCCCGATTGCAAAAAATGAGTAGATACAAATACTGCCTAAAAAAATATAACAGATAAATCATAACTGCTCCAACTGTTATATTTAACCTGACTAAATATGCTATATATGCAGATAAACTTCCATTTTTTATTTTTCTTGATGTATGTATAAATTTGAGAAACTCGCACTCAGTATTCGCCATATGATTGAAGATGGCATCTGGAAAGCCCATAACAAACTCCCTTCATTGCGTGAGCAGTCCGAACTTTCCGGTTATAGCCTGATGACAGTGTTAAATGCCTATCAGGAACTTGAGGCACAAGGCTGGCTGTATGCCAAAGATAAATCCGGTTATTACATTGCTGAACGTGCTGATCTTGCAATAACTTCCATTAAAGAAACATTAGCAGCTCACGAGAAAATACAGATCAATTCGGTGGTATTTAACTATCTTAAAGATACTCAGGCAACAGATATGATCCCGTTGGGATCGGCATTCCCCAATCCTGAACTGCTATTTAATAGCAAATTTATGCAGTTATTATCCCAGCATTCCAAACGTAAAAACAGCTATCTGAATCATCCAAATATGCCACCGGGTAATCTGGAGCTGCGCCAGATCATTGCCGGACGTTATCAATTACAAGGTATATCATGCCATTCAGATGACATTGTCATTACGTCCGGTGCGCTAGATGCTCTAAATTTGTCTTTACAGGCACTCACCCAACCGGGTGATTATATTCTTTTACAGGAAACCGTATTTTATGGAGCCTGGCAAGCTGCTGAAAGACTGGGACTAAATGTCATTACTCTTCCTGATGATCTTGAACGTGGTTTTGATCTGAAAGCTTTTGAAAAAGTCCTGAAACAATATCCGATCAAAGTCTGCTGGCTGATGTTGAACGCACAGAACCCGATTGGCTATACAGTTTCTACAGAAATCAAAGAAAATATTGCACAGTGCTTAGCTCAGTATCAGGTGCATCTGATTGAAGATGACGTTTATCAGGAACTGAACTTTGGCAAGGAAAAACCAGTTCCAGTGAAATATTTCGACCAGCACAATCTGGTACTGCACTGTGGTTCATTTTCTAAAACGCTGGGCATGGGTGCACGGGTCGGCTGGGTCTTTGCAGGCCCATATTCCAATGCCATTCAACATCTACAGTTGATGAGTACTCTGAGTGTGAGTCCGCTTTTACAGAATACATTGGTAGATTTTGTTGCGCATCATCATTATGAAAAGCATTTGCGTAGTTTGCGCCGTCATTTAAATCAGAACAAAAAACGTTTTTATCAGGAACTCAAAGCCAGATTACCTGAAGACTGTAAGATTCACTATTATCCAACGGGCTATTTTTTGTGGGTAGAGCTGCCTGAAGATATGGATTCGCAGCAGCTCTATACAGATTTGCTTGAACAGAAGATTTCCATTGCACCGAGTCTGCTGTTCAGGCCTAAACATGCAGCACAGAACTTTATTCGATTAAATTGTTCTTTTGAATGGACAGATGAACTTGCTCAAGCTGTAGAACAGATCATCGATCAAATTGAACACAATAAAAAAGCGTAAACTGGGTTCACGCTTTTCAAAATATAATCTGAGAAGTATTAAAAGCTATAGATCGCAACGGCGTTAATCCGGTTATCTTCACCCTTAGTGCTACCATTCGTGGCTGCACCTAATGCTTCACGTTCACCATATACATATTCAAAACCAAAGCTGAGTGGCTTGGAAGGGTTATAAAATACATTGGCCCATGCCTGCCAAAGGTCCTTGTTAATTGCTGTTGGATTCGCGGTAGCAGTAACATATCCATTATCTTGCTCGAAATTCATATAACCATAGCCCAAGGTACCACGTAACTTGTCATTAAACTGCTGGGTTAAACCGACAGTAATCGAGTCGAACTCACTCTGTAAAAGATCCCCGTTCGTCGCTCTGACTACACCAGGATTAGCATAAGACACAAAGCTGCTATCCCCTTTGACATGATAATAGTCGGCTTTTAAAGTAATACTGGGTACGACTTCATATTTTGCACCAAGTCCTACACCCCATGCCATTTTTTCATCTCCATTGACACGCTTTTCATTCCCCATGGCACGGGCACTGACGGAAAGATTATCAGCAAACTTATGATTTAGACGTACTGTCAAAGCCGGTAAACGCTGTTTAATACCAATAATGGTTCCATCTTTTGGATCTTCTACTGCAAGGACCAGATTGGTAGCAGGACTAAAGGTACTGGTATGACGAACCTGAGGCGTACGCTTTACTGCACCACCTGCATAAGCTAAAGCATCTACAGTTTCTGGCATATAATCCGGTATAGCAAAGTTTGACCAGGTCTGACCAATCAGCCAGTTGGCATAACTCATATAAGCATGACGGATACGTAAATTATCCAGACTTGCGCCACCCAGGAAATCTACTTCAACTTTAGCACTCAGGGCTTTGTCCCCAGCACCTACAGGGGCTTTAAAGTCCATCCCTAGACGGGTTGCAGAAAGTGTTGATTTGAACTCATCACTGCGCTCGCCTACACCCTCAAGTGGAACAGCATTAATCTGGTTGTACATACGTGTAGCTGCACCGCCTTCAGCCTGATAAGAGGCATCGGCACGGACATTCCCGTAAAGATTGAATTCAGCACCACTAGCAAGTTTCATCACAGGTTTGGCTGCTGGTGCTATAGCTGCCGGTGTTGTTGCCTGTGCTGTATATGTAACTTGTCGAGACTGTTGCTGTTCAAGCATGGCACGCAAGGCTTTGACTTCCTGACGTAACTGCTCGATTTCATCCTGACTGGATTGAGCTGTGCTTTGCGCTATAGCTGACAGGCTGATACCGCCTATACTTATTGCCATCATGCTCATCAAAACTTTATGTTTGAAGGTTGAATTGTTGATTGATTGTTGATTAGTGAATTGCGACATGTTCATCCTAAACTCGCTTTTTTATTATGCAATTTAATTCCAGTAACCGGTCACCACCATTTATGATGGTGACCTATTCCATTGAAATATTTAACTTATTAACTGATATTTTCTTTATTAATTCGCTTCTTTGGCAAGTATGGCTTCGCCCGATTCAGAGGTTTCAAGGACTTCACCATCTACAGAAGCTTTCAGGTTCACCAGAAAAATGGCCAGCGCTGCAATCACGCCCGGAATCGCGATGGCAAAGAAGTTCATTTGGTGTGGTAGTTCCATTGTCAGCAATGCACCTGTCAAAACGGGCCCAACGATGGCACCAATACGACCAATTCCCGATGCCCAACCCATTCCGGTAGAACGCACAGTAGATGGGTAATATTGTGCAACAAAGGTATATAACAAGATCTGTGAACCGATCGTTGCAGCACCAGCGATTGCAATCAGGGTATAAAGTACAAACTGCGGGCTGTTAAAACCAAGCAGAATTAAGGCAGATGCGCCACACAGGAACATAATGGTCAGCACTTTTTTGATATGGAATTTATCAGCCAGATAACCCCCGCCAATTGCGCCAATCATGCCGCCAATATTCAAGGCGAACAGGAAGATCATACTAGCACCCAATGAGTAACCCGCCTGAATCATCAGCTTTGGTAACCAGCTTCCCAATGCATACACCATCAATAGACACATAAAGAAAGCAATCCAGAACATGAAGGTACTGAATGTACGACCTTTCTGAAATAATGCTTTTAATGGTGCTTCATCACCCTTTTTCACTTCATTCAGGACAAATTGAGAATTTTCTGTAATATCTTGAGCAGGTGAAATCTTTTTAATGATGTTTCGTGCTTCTACAGTCTGATTTTTGACGGTTAGATACATCAACGATTCAGGCAGGAATTTCCAGATTAACGGTAAAGCCAATAAAGGAACACCGGCAATATAGAACATGATCTGCCAGCCAAACTGTGGTACCAGCCATGCACCTAAAAGTGCAGACGTCATACCGCCAATCGCATAACCACTAAACATCAGGGCAACCAAAGTGCTACGGATACGTTTTGGCGCATATTCGGTCATTAGCGCTACAACGTTTGGCATAACTCCGCCAATGCCAAGACCAGCCAGAAAACGTAAAATTCCAAACTCTACCGGTGAGCTGGCGAATGGCCCCAGGAAGGTAAATCCGCTAAAAATTGCCACACAGAGCATAATCGTTTTCTTACGCCCGATTTTGTCGGACAGCGTGCCGAAACTCATGGCACCAAACATCATGCCGAACAAGGCAGTACTAGCTAACATCCCTGCCTGTACCGCTGTTAAAGACCATTCCTGCATTAATAATGGTAAGGCTACTCCATAAATCACCAGGTCATAGCCATCAAAAATAATAATGATCAAACACCAGATCAGAACACCCCAGTGAAATGGTGTAAATTTCGCTTCATCAATTAATGTATTGATATTGACTTTGGTTGCTTCCATCTTTGCCTCCTGCAAATGCAACGTTCCAATTAATGGAGCAACAATGCAGCATGGCTGGATAAATGTCCAAAACCGAATATATCTATATCTATACCTTCAAAGTTGTTTACAGGCAGAATCGACCTTCCAGGACCGATGTTTTCATCATAAATCGGGTTTGCTGGCTGAAATACCTGGTTTTTATATAGGTTTAGGGTATGAAAGAACCTAAAAGGTTGAATGTCAGAGCACTTTGATCAGCAATCAAACAAAATAGGTATAAAAGGAGGATTTAAAATTTTCTTCTATATCAAAATTTCCCGATTGCACTAAAGTCGTAGATCACTGCATACTTTTTTTAGAGGGTAAGGAGAAAATTCCGCCCAAGCCTTAAACTTAAGTCTAAGGCGCGGTATATTCAGGGATAAATTCATGTCTAAAAACTGTTTCTATCATATTTAATTGCTTCCAAATCATACACTTGGTAAATACAATCAAATAAGGACATGATATCTTCACTCTCGTCCATATTGCGCATAGTCAGAAAAACCGGGCTGACTGCGCTCTCGTCCAGAATCGGGATATAGTTAAGGTGAGCTAACTGAATCGAATGAGCACTTTCCGGTACAATACATACACCCTCACCCGCTGCGACCAGTCCCAGCGCCAGCTGGATTTCCCTTACAATTCGGACATGTTGTGGTTCCAGATTATATTCTGAAAATAATCCCTGTACCTGGGTGGCGAAACTTGGAGAGGTATGGTTAGGATAGAGAAATAATTTTTCATCAACAATATCAGCAAGATATATCCCTTTATTATGGGAAGATAAAGGATGGCTGGAATGTACACCGAGTACCAGACGTTCTTCACGCAACAGTACCCGCTTTAATGCCGGATCAGAAATACGTAAACGCCCAAAGCCAACATCTATACGCCCTTCTTTCAGTGCCTTAACCTGTTCCATGGTGGTCATTTCCACCAGTTCAATTTTCAGGTGTGGCTGTTGCTGCCTATATAAGTAGACAATGCGCGACAGCAATCCATAAAGCAGAGATCCAACAAAACCCATGGTAACCGTGCGTTCCACCATACCAATACGCCTGGTCATGGACTTCACTTCTTCAGCATTGGCCAGAATTTTTACCGCATGCTGGTAGAAAAAATAACCAGCCTGAGTGGTTTTAAGTGGTCGACTGCCACGCTCAAATAACGCAATACCAAGTTCTGCCTCAAGATTTTGAATCTGACGGCTTAATGGGGGCTGGGCAATAAAAAGTTTCTCTGCAGCTTTAGTAAAACTTTGCTCTTCAACTACTGCTACAAAATACCTTAAATGTCTGAGCTCCATAACGTGCATACCTTTTAAATATAATAAAATGCAAAAATGGTCTTCGACAGCCATTTATGATTCTTTTAAGGTATATCAAGTCAAAGCATTAAAGCAAGAATGTGAACCCGTATTATGTATAAGTCAGTTGAAACCTTGCTGGTAGAAATTCCAACCATTCGTCCTCACAAGATGGCAGTGGCGACGATGCAAACCCAGACCCTGGTATTGGTCAAAATCACCACTGAAGATGGTTACATCGGTTGGGGTGAAGCAACAACTATCGGTGGCTTAGGTTATGGTGATGAAAGCCCTGAAAGTGTCAAAGTAAATATTGATACTTATTTTGTACCGCTTTTAAAAACATTATCAGGCTTAAATGTTGCACAGACATTACAAGCAATCAAAAAAAATATTAATGGCAACCGTTTTGCGAAATGTGCCATTCAAACTGCCCTGCTGGATATTCAGGCGCAGCGTTTAGGTTTACCACTTTCTGAACTTCTAGGCGGTCGTTTACGTGATGGCGTACCGGTCCTCTGGGTACTGGCTTCTGGGGATACTGAAAAAGACATTGCTGAAGCACAAAAGATGCTGGCTGCAAAACGCCATAACTTCTTCAAGCTAAAAATCGGTTCACGTCCAGTAGAAGCAGATGTTGAACATGTTCTGGCAATTAAAAAAGCCTTAGGCAATGACGTTTCTATTCGTGTCGATGTGAACCGTGCCTGGTCAGAGCTAGATGCGATTAAGGGCATTACTCTACTACAGGAAGGTGGCGTTGACCTGATTGAACAGCCTTGTGCTATTGACAATATTGATGCCATGCAACGTCTGACCCGTCGCTTTGATATTGCCATTATGGCCGATGAATCACTGATGGGGCCAAGCACTGCCTATAAGCTGGCTCGTACTAATGCAGCTTCTGTATTTGCAGTTAAAGTGGCGCAATCAGGTGGTTTGCTGGAAGGCCGTGATGTCGCAACAGTAGCTAACCTTGCAGGGATTGACCTGTATGGTGGCACCATGCTGGAAGGTTCAGTAGGAACAATTGCATCCGCTCACCTGTTCTCGACCTTTGAGAATCTGGCCTATGGTACTGAACTATTCGGCCCGCTACTGCTGACAGAAGAAATTCTGAAAACACCACTGCAATATCAGAATTTTGAGCTGCATCTACCGCAAGGTGCCGGTCTGGGCATTCAGCTGGATGAAGACAAGATCGACAATTTACGCCGTAAATAAGCAATTAGATTGAGGAGTGAGACATGCTGTTTCATGTACGTATGGATGTAAATATCCCGCTGGATATGCCTGCCGAGAAAGCCAACGAAATCAAGGCTGTTGAAAAAGCCTATTCACAGGATTTACAGCGCCAAGGTAAATGGCGCCATATCTGGCGCATCACAGGCCAGTATTCAAACATCAGTATTTTTGATGTGGAAAGTAACGAAGAGCTGCACAACATTTTGCAGGGCTTACCACTGTATCCATATATGGATATCGAAATCATGGCACTAAACCGCCACCCTTCTTCAATCCGGGAAGATGACACCTGATCACAATGACCGAGACCTGGAACATGCCAGGTCGGTCAAATCTGAACACATCCGATGAGGGTATTCAGAGGGTAATTAACAAAGGACTGTGGCAGCCAAGTTTCAGCCATAAGGATTGAAACAACAGCCACCAATAAACAGACATACTTAAGGAGCAATAGTATGAACCGTCAACAAATTGATGCATTAGTTAAACAAATGAACGTGGATACAGCCACAGGTCCTGTAGACGAGCGTGTCCAGCAAATCGTTGTGCGCCTGCTAGGTGACCTTTTCCAGGCGATCGAAGATCTTGATATTTCTCAGTCAGAACTGTGGAAAGGTCTGGAATACTTTACCGATGCCGGTCAAGCTAATGAATTGGGCCTACTGGCTGCAGGCTTGGGTCTGGAACACTACTTAGACTTACGTGCTGATGAAGCAGATGCCAAAGCAGGTATTACTGGCGGTACGCCACGTACGATTGAAGGTCCGTTATATGTGGCGGGTGCTCCTGAATCTGTCGGCTTTGCCCGTATGGATGATGGCTCTGAAGAAGGCAAAATTCCGACACTGATCATTGAAGGTACAGTTAAAGATACTGACGGCAATATCATTGAAGGTGCCAAAGTTGAAGTTTGGCATGCCAACAGTCTGGGTAACTACTCATTCTTTGACAAGTCACAGTCTGACTTTAACCTACGCCGTTCTATTTTCAGCGACCAGGATGGTAAATATGTGGCTTTAACCACTATGCCAGTAGGTTATGGCTGTCCTCCAGAAGGCACGACTCAATTCGTACTGGACAAATTAGGCCGTCACGGTAACCGTCCATCACACGTGCATTACTTCGTTTCTGCACCGGGTTACCGCAAGCTGACAACTCAGTTCAACATCGAAGGCGACCAGTACCTGTGGGATGACTTTGCATTCGCTACTCGTGAAGGCCTGGTTGCAACTGCGGTTGATGTAACTGATGAAGCTGAAATTGCAAAACGTGGTTTGAAAGGTCCTTTCAAACATATTCAATTTGATATTGAACTTGTGAAAGAAAAAGCAGACGCACCTTCTACTGAAGTTGATCGTCGCCGCGCAAGCGCTTAATGCAAAATGGATTCGGGGTGTAATCATTAGATTCATCCCGATGACTTCCCCTCCTTGGAAAGTCGGAGAACGGACATGCCTCGTATTCCTGTAATTAACACCAGTCATCTTGATCGTATTGATGAGCTTCTAGTTGACGATTTTGAATCTGGTGAATTTAAACTTCACCGGTCTGTATTCACAGACCAAGCTCTGTTTGACCTGGAGATGAAATACATCTTTGAAGGCAACTGGGTTTATCTTGCACATGAAAGCCAGATTCCAAACAATAACGACTTCTATACTACCTATATTGGTCGTCAGCCGATCATCATTGCACGTAACCGTCAAGGTGAACTGAATGCCATGATCAATGCCTGTTCGCATCGCGGTGCACAATTGTGCCGTAACAAAAAAGGCAACAAAGCAACTTATACTTGCCCATTCCATGGCTGGACGTTTAATAACTCAGGTAAGTTATTAAAAGTAAAAGACCCGGCTGAAGCGGGTTATTCAGACTGCTTTAACAAAGACGGTTCACATGACCTGAAAAAGGTTGCCCGTTTTGAAAACTATAAAGGTTTCCTGTTCGGCAGCTTGAATCCGGATGTTCCTTCTCTGGAAGAATACCTGGGCGAAGCGACCAAAATCATTGACATGATCGTGGGTCAGTCTGAGCAAGGCCTGGAAGTTTTACGTGGTTCTTCGACTTATACCTATGAAGGTAACTGGAAGTTGACTGCTGAAAACGGTGCCGATGGTTATCACGTGTCTGCAGTACACTGGAACTATGCTGCAACGACTCAGCAACGTAAAGAAAAAGAAGCTGGCGATAACATCCGTGCTATGAGCGCAGGTTCATGGGGCAAGCAAGGCGGTGGTTCTTACGGCTTTGAACACGGTCATATGCTGCTTTGGACGCAATGGGCTAACCCGGAAGACCGTCCTAACTTTGCCAAGAAAGATGAATACACTGCGCAATATGGCGAAGCTATGGCGAAGTGGATGATCGAACGTTCACGTAACCTGTGTATCTATCCAAACGTTTACTTCATGGATCAGTTCGGTTCACAAATCCGTGTGCTGCGCCCGATTTCTGTCGATAAGACTGAAGTGACGATCTACTGTATCGCGCCTGTAGGTGAAGAGCCGGAAGCACGTACCCGTCGTATCCGTCAGTATGAAGACTTCTTTAACGCATCAGGTATGGCAACCCCAGACGATCTTGAAGAATTCCGTGCATGTCAGGCAGGTTATGCCGGTATCGCGCTGGAATGGAACGATATGTGTCGCGGTTCTAAACACTGGATCCAAGGCCCGGACGATGCAGCCAACGAAATTGGTTTAAAACCAAAACTGTCTGGTATTAAAACTGAAGATGAAGGTCTATACCTGGCTCAGCACCAGTACTGGTTAGAACTGATCAAAAAAGGCATCGCGACTGAAAAAGAAATTGCAGCATCTACTGAAGGAGAAAACGCATGAGCGACATCACTTTAGAAAATATTGCGCAGTTCCTGTATCAGGAAGCCCGCTTTTTAGATGATGAACAATGGGATGACTGGTTAACTTGTTATGCCCCTACTGCGTCTTTCTGGATGCCAGCCTGGGATGACGACGACAAACTGACTACAGATCCACAGTCTGAAATCTCGTTGATTTACTATCCAGACCGTCAAGGTTTAGAAGACCGTGTGTTCCGTATCAAGACTGAACGTTCATCTGCAACCATGCCGGATACCCGTACCAGCCATAACATCAGCAATATTGAACTTGTTGAACGTGATGGCGACAAGGTCACTGTACGTTTTAACTGGAATACCTTGAGTTTCCGTTACAAAAACAGCTACAGCTACTTCGGTATGTCACGTTATGAAATCGATTTTTCAGGCGATAAACCACAAATTTTAAGCAAATACGTGGTACTGAAAAATGATTACATCAATCAGGTTATCGACATCTATCACCTTTAAGACTGTTTTTATTACAGCCAGGTAAAACCTTTCAGCCAGATGGAAAATTGGCTGAAAGGTCCAGTTACAAAGATTTATATAGGATATTCAGCCATGTCAAACCACAATGTTGCACTTCAATTTGAAGATGGCGTTACACGTTTTATTTCTGTTGCCCAAGGCGAGACCCTGTCTGATGCAGCTTACCGTCAAAAGATCAATATTCCTTTGGACTGCCGTGATGGTGCTTGTGGAACGTGTCGTGCGTTTTGTGAATCAGGTTCATTTGACATGCCTGAAGAAACTTATATTGAAGATGCATTAACCCCAGAAGAAGCAGCTGAAGGCTACATTCTTGCTTGCCAATGTAAACCGACCTCAGACGCCGTATTTCAGATTCAGGCCTCTTCGGAAGTGTGTAAAACTGAAATTCACGCATTCCAGGGTACTTTGGCGCGTGTCGAAAACCTGTCTGACTCGACCATTACCTTTGATATTCAGTTAGATGAAGGTCAACCAGATATTCACTTCCTTGCTGGTCAATATGTGAACGTGGGTATTCCAGGTACAACTGAAACCCGTTCTTATTCATTCAGCTCTAAACCAGGCAACCGTTTAACCGGCTTTGTGGTACGTAACGTACCGAACGGTAAAATGAGTGAGTTCTTGAGTGTCAATGCCAAAGCTGGTGATAAAATGACTTTCACCGGTCCATTTGGTAGCTTCTACCTGCGCCCTGTGACCCGTCCAGTATTGATGCTGGCGGGTGGTACAGGTATTGCACCATTCATGTCGATGCTGCAAGTGCTGGAAGAAAAAGGTTCAGAACATCCAGTGCGTTTAGTATTTGGTGTGACCAATGATTTCGACTTGGTAGCGATTGAAAAACTGAATGAACTACAAGAAAAATTCTCATGGTTCGAATACCGTACAGTGGTTGCTAACCCGGAATCGGCACATGAGCGTAAAGGCTATGTGACCGGTCATATCGAAAACGAATGGCTGAATGGCGGCGACGTAGACATCTACCTATGTGGTCCAGTACCAATGGTAGAAGCGGTTCGCGGCTGGTTAGATGCTGAAGGCGTTAAACCTGCAAGCTTCCTGTTTGAAAAATTCTCTGCCAACTAATAGAGGGAATTTGTTCAATGTCTAACCGTCAAAGATTTGAAAATAAAGTTGTAATCGTGACGGGTGCCGCGCAAGGCATCGGTCGCGGTGTCGCGCTGCAAGTGGCGAGCGAAGGCGCCCAAGTCGTCATGGCTGACCTTTCCCCTTATGTAGAAGAAGTTCTGGCTGAAATTGAAGCGACTGGCGGTGATGCGATTACGGTCAAAGCCAATCTGGAAACGTTTGCCGGTGCTCAATCAGTCGTTGAAAAAGCGCTAGAAACCTATGGCCGTGTCGATGTCCTGATCAACAACGTCGGTGGCGCGATCTGGATGAAACCTTTCGAAGAATTTTCTGAAGAGGAAATTATCAAGGAAGTGAACCGTTCATTGTTCC
Organism: Acinetobacter sp. CIP 101934; assembly: GCF_000369585.1. Classification (NCBI taxonomy): domain Bacteria; kingdom Pseudomonadati; phylum Pseudomonadota; class Gammaproteobacteria; order Moraxellales; family Moraxellaceae; genus Acinetobacter; species Acinetobacter sp. CIP 101934. The sequence continues at coordinate 1,788,574 of NZ_KB850094.1, forward strand.
CGACACTGTGGTGCTGCCGCGCAGTTCTTCCGGAAATGATTAAAAATCAGAAAGGTACCATTGTAAACGTATCTTCTATTGCGACACGCGGCATTAACCGTGTGCCATATTCAGCATCCAAAGGTGGTGTGAACGGCCTGACCGCTTCCCTTGCCTTTGAACATGCCAAAGATGGTATCCGTGTCAATGCAATCGCGACGGGTGGCACTGAAGCACCACCACGTAAAGTACCGCGCAATGCCAATCCATTGACTGAATCTGAAAAACAATGGATGCAGCAAGTGGTTGATCAGACCATTGACCGTACTTTCATGGGACGCTACGGTACGATTCAGGAGCAAGTGAATGCAATTGTATTCCTGGCTTCGGATGAATCATCTTATATGACAGGTACAGTGGTACCGGTCGGTGGTGGTGATCAGGGCTAATCCTGATCATCACGATTTTTAACAGGCTCATGGTTCGACGCAAGGAGGCACATCACCAATGAACACCCTGTTTCAGACATTAAAAAATGATTGGTCCATTTCAGCCACTGTTGCAGGATTCTTAGCAGTGCTGATTTCCTATTCAGGGCCACTGATCATTTTTTTCCAGGCGGCACAGCAAGCTCAGGTTTCCCCAGACATGATGATTTCATGGATTTGGGGAATTTCTATTGGGGCTGCGCTCGCAGGTATTTTTTTATCCATTAAATACAAAATACCTGTCGTCACCGCCTGGTCTGCGCCCGGAACGGCTTTATTAGTCACGCTGTTTCCGGATATTTCGCTCAATGAAGCGGTTGCTGCCTATATCACCTCTGCTGTGGTGATTTTTTTCATTGGGATCACCGGTTATTTCGACAAATTGCTGTCCTGGATTCCTCAGGAAGTGGCTGCCGGAATGATGGCGGGGATTTTACTGCAGTTTGGTTTAGGGGTGTTCACCGCGACCGATACCATGCCCTATATCGTCTTTGGCATGCTGGCGGTATTTTTGCTGGCCAAGCGTTTTAGTCCCCGCTATGCCATGGTCTGGGTGCTGATTGCCGGTGTGGTTTTAAGCATGCTACTCGGCAAGATTAACCCAGTCACGGCAGATTTCAGTCTGGCGATTCCGCAATTTATTGCACCAGAATGGACCTGGAGTTCAACCCTGAATCTGGCCCTCCCGCTCATTCTGGTCAGCCTGTCTGGCCAGTTTTTACCGGGAATGGCGATTATCAAACTCAGTGGTTATGACATGCCCGCCAAGCCGATTATTAGTGCAACCAGTATTGCCTCGCTTGCAGTCGCCTGTGTGGGGGGTATTACCATCGTACTGGCCTCGATCACAGCTGCATTGTGTTTAGGCAAAGACGCACATGAGCTAAAAGAAAAGCGTTATATCGCCGGTGTGGCGAATGGGCTTTTTTATATTTTGGGCGGCTTATTTGCCGGCAGCATTGTCATGCTGTTTAGCCTGATGCCCAAAGAACTCATTGCAGCTTTGGCAGGACTGGCATTGCTCGGTGCGATTGCTACCAACATTTCCGTGGCCATGGGCAAAGAATCACAACGTGATGCAGCATTGATCACCTTTTTAGCGACTGCTTCCGGCATGCATTTCTTAGGACTGAGTTCAGTCTTTTGGGGAATTTGCATTGGCTTGGTCGCACATTTTCTGCTGTCACAGAAAAACCGTAACGCAGTTCCAGTTACAGCATCAGATTCAAAACGAGTTTAAAGACATCCATCAGTTTAGGATATGTAAGGACCAGATTATGATAGATAAAAGTTCATTATCATTGAAAGAAGCACTCTCCCAGATCAAGGACGGTTCTACCATTATGATCGGTGGTTTCGGTACAGCGGGTCAGCCTGCTGAACTGATTGATGGTCTGATCGAATTGGGTATTAAAAACCTGATTATTGTCAACAATAATGCCGGTAATGGCGATTACGGCCTGGCGAAACTGCTTAAAGCTGGCGCTGTCCGTAAAATCATTTGCTCTTTCCCGCGTCAGTCTGACTCGTGGGTATTTGACGAGTTATATCGTGCAGGCAAGATTGAACTGGAACTGGTGCCGCAAGGTAATCTGGCTTGCCGTATTCAGGCAGCAGGTATGGGCTTAGGTCCAATCTACACGCCTACCGGTTTTGGTACTTTGCTGGCTGAAGGCAAACCGACCATGAACTACGAAGGTAAAGACTACGTTTTAGAAAATCCAATTAAAGCTGACTTTGCTTTAATTAAAGCTTCTAAAGGCGACCGTTGGGGCAATCTGGTCTACCGTAAATCTGCGCGTAACTTCGGCCCAATCATGGCAATGGCAGCAGATGTGACCATTGCTCAAGTTTCTGAAGTGGTTGAACTGGGTGCACTGGATCCAGAGCACATCATCACCCCGGGAATTTTTGTTCAACACATTGTTCAAGTTAAGCCTGCACAATAATTGGCATCGGAGATAAATAATGAGCTATAGCAAACTGACCCGTGACCAGATCGCTGAACGTGTGGCACAAGATATTCCTGATGGCGCTTATGTGAACTTGGGTATTGGTTTACCAACAAAGATTTCAAGCTATCTGCCAAGCGATAAAGACGTCTTCCTGCATTCTGAAAATGGCCTGTTGGCTTTCGGTCCTCCTCCTGCTGAAGAAGACCGCGATCCTGAACTGATTAATGCTGGTAAAGAATTCGTGACCTTACTTGAAGGCGGTTCTTTCTTCCATCATGGTGACTCTTTCGCAATGATGCGTGGCGGTCACTTAGACATCGCCGTACTGGGTGCTTTCCAGGTCGCTGAAAATGGTGACTTGGCGAATTGGCATACTGGTGCTCCAGATGCAATTCCTGCAGTCGGCGGTGCGATGGATCTGGCTGTGGGTGCAAAAAAAGTCTTTATTACCACAGATCACGTGACCAAAAAAGGCGAGCCAAAAATTGTGGCTGAACTGTCTTATCCTGCGACTGGATTGAAATGTGTCGACCGTATCTATACCGACCTGTGTGTGATTGATGTGACCAACGAAGGTATGAAAGTGATTGAGAAAGTCGAAGGTCTGTCATTTGAAGAATTGCAGTCATTGACTGGCGCCAAGTTGATTGATGCGACTCAAGGTTAAGACGCTTTAAAGAAATTTAAAATCCTCCTCATCCTCCTGAGCAAAACTTAAGCATTACTTTAAGTTGATGCGCAAGAAAGGGAGACTTTATATCGAAACTCAAAGCTTTTTGAGTCCGGGTAAGTCTCCCTCCTTTCAGGAGGGATTAAGGGAGGTAAAAGGATTAAATAAATGAAAAACGCATATATTATCGATGCTATCCGTACCCCATTCGGTCGTTATGCCGGTGGCCTCGCCCCTGTCCGTGCAGATGACTTAGGTGCTGTACCAATCAAAGCCTTGATGGAACGTAATCCATCGGTGAACTGGGAACAGGTCGATGACGTGATCTATGGCTGTGCCAACCAGGCTGGTGAAGACAACCGTAATGTCGGTCGTATGTCATCCCTGCTTGCAGGTGTGCCTTATCAAGTGCCGGCAACGACCGTGAACCGCCTGTGTGGTTCATCGATGGATGCAGTTGCGATGGCAGCACGGGCGATTAAAGCCGGTGAAGCCAATCTGATTATTGCCGGTGGTGTAGAAAGCATGTCGCGTGCTCCATTCGTGATGGGCAAGTCAGAAACGGCGTATGGCCGTAGCCAGAAGATTGAAGACACCACCATGGGCTGGCGTTTTATCAATCCGAAACTGAAAGAAATGTACGGTGTAGAAACCATGCCGCAAACGGCTGAAAATCTGGCGGAACAGTTCAACATCAACCGTGAAGATCAGGACAAGTTTGCCCTGACCAGCCAGCAACGTACCGCAGCAGCGCAGGCCAATGGTTTCTTTAAGAATGAAATCGTGCCTGTGGTGATTCCGCAGCGTAAAGGCGATGCGGTGGTTGTCGATACTGATGAACATCCACGTGCCTCTACCACAGCAGAAGCATTGGCAAAACTGAAACCAGTGGTGAAAGCAGACGGTACGGTAACGGCGGGTAATGCTTCTGGTATTAACGATGGTGCGGCTGCTCTTTTAATCGCATCTGATGAAGCGGTTGCTCAACACGGCTTAAAACCACGTGCCAAAATTATTGGCTCAACAGTTGTGGGTGTTGAACCACGTATTATGGGCTTTGGTCCAGCACCTGCCATCAAAAAGCTACTTGCTCAAACCGGCTTAACGCTAGAGCAAATGGATGTAATCGAACTGAATGAAGCTTTTGCTGCTCAAGCACTGGCATGTACCCGTGACTTGGGTATCGAAGAAGGTTCAGAGAAAGTTAATCCAAACGGTGGTGCAATTGCTTTGGGTCATCCACTCGGTGCATCTGGCGCACGTCTGGTGACGACTGCGCTCAACCAGCTGGAACAAACCGGTGGTCAATACGCTCTATGTTCAATGTGTATTGGTGTCGGTCAAGGCATTGCTTTGATTATTGAACGTGTTTAATTATTAAATGCTCTCTCGATCCTCCTTTCGTAAAGGAGGGATTGAGGGAAGATGAAGGATTTAAAAAATGCCAACATTTACATCGAATGATGCACAGATCAACTACCAGACCTTTGGTGATGCATCTAAGCCAGCCTTGATTTTTTCTAATTCACTGGGCACCAAATTCAGCATGTGGCAACCACAAATTGAATTTTTCCAGCAAGATTATTTTGTAGTGTGTTATGACACTCGCGGTCATGGGGCTTCATCTGCACCGCAAGGTCCGTATAGCCTTGATCAACTGGGTCAAGATGTTGTAAACCTACTTGATCATTTAAAAATTGAGAAAGCTGCGTTCTGTGGTATTTCAATGGGTGGTTTAACCGGTCAATGGTTAGCAATCAACAAGCCCGAACGTTTTAGCCACGTGATTATCTGCAATACTGCTGCCAAGATTGGTCAGGAACAGGCCTGGAATGACCGTGCCGCGCTGGTGCGTGAACAAGGTTTACAACCGATCGCATCGACAGCAGCATCACGCTGGTTTACCGATCCCTTTATCCAGAGCAACGCAGCGATAGTTGCAGAGCTTTCAAACGACCTTGGAGCTGGCAGCCCGGAAGGTTATGCGAGTTGCTGCGAAGCTTTGGCTAAGGCGGATTTACGCGAACAGATCAAAACCATTTCTGTGCCGGTACTGATTGTGGCTGGTCAGCAAGACCCTGTGACAACAGTTGCAGATGGTCAAGCCATGCAAGCTGAAATTGCACAAAGCCAGTTGTTTGAAATCAATGCCTCGCACATTTCCAGTGTGGAGCAACCGGAGGCCTTTAATCAGGCCGTTCAGAAATTTATTGCAGCTTGAACACTAGATGCAAAGAAAAAGCCACTGTTGATCAGTGGCTTTTTTTCTGGATCAAATTAAGTAAGAATTAAGCCCAAATCACTAAGATTGCTGCAATCACCACCAGCACCAGTCCCCAATGTTCAGCCTTGGCCAATTTATCTTTAAAGAAATACGCCGAGATCAGCATACTAAATAAAATCTCGATCTGCCCTAAGGTTTTCACCACCGGTACACTCATCATGCTCATGGCAGTAAACCAACCAAGGGATGCTGTGAAACTACAAAAGCCTACTTTCATAGTCAGTCCCATACGTTCACGCATAGCAACGAGTGTTTTACGGCTAAATAGGCTTAAATAAATGAGCATGCTGATGCATTGGAAGCCAATGACTAAAATTAATACCCAAGATGCACGGTGTAATACAGGCAAATTAGTTAGTTCTAGACTGGCTTCTCGAACTAAAAGGGACGTAATGGCAAAACAAAGCCCACTACCTACCCCGATCATCAACGTTTTAGCAGAAAGTCCACTCAGTTGGTTGCCTTTACTTAGTAAAAATACTGCATAACCGCCAATGAGTACGCCAATCCAGGCTAAGAACGATAAATGATCTGATAGAAAAGCCACGCCAATAATCGCGGCTAAGATAGCTTCACTTTTGGCTAAACCAACACCAATAGCATAATTTTTTTGTTTAAACAGTTGCACCATCAGTACAGTGGCAAGAATTTGGCTCACTCCTGCAATGAAAATATATATCCAATACTTTGCAGTAAAATGCACAGCTTCAATGACTGGGTAAAAATGGTACAGTAGTTGGATATATATAAATGCAAGTGGAAAACCAAACAAGAAACGCGCAAGCGTTACGCCCCAGACGTCAACAGTCGAACTCAGTTGTTTTTGAAATGCATTACGCCATGCCTGCATGAATGCAGCCATTAAGGTAAAGAAGATCCAACTGATTGCCATGTCTAATCTGCTGTTAGGTTAAAAGTGAAATAATTTTATGCCTTTGCAGATGAGATGACTAATTATAAATATGATCGGAATTGATAGCAGAAAGTTTGGATTACCTTCTAAATTCACTCACTAATTTGGCAAGTTGCTCCATTCCATCAAAAGTGGTGGGAATTTTATCGTCTGATGAAACTAATGGTGAGAAGATAATATTTTCAAATTTCTCAAAACCTGCTTTATTTTTAGTATGCAATTTTTCAGAGTCTTCTGCATAGTTATGAATAAACTGACAGAGTGCCATTCGAAGTTCGAGTTGCATCATTTGAGATTGAACTGAACGCACATGCTGCAATCCTACTCGAGTAAAATAAAACAGAAACAACATTAATGTCGTAATTGGTATTGCTAAAAACCACATTGATGCTAATTTAGCTTCGTAGCCTGTCAAAATTAAAATAATGATTGCAATAATTACAGCTAATGGCACACATACTAGGGTAGCTCCAAATTGCGAATAACCTTCTCTTCTTTCTTTTAACTCTAATTTTTTCTGTTCATAAAGCTCCTTAAAACCTTTATTTAATAAGACAAAATCATAAGTTTGCTTACTATGCTCAAGTTTATTTTCCAATTCTGAAACAATTTTTTGTTTATATTCAAAAGTTTCTTCCCATTTTTTTATCATTTCAAAAGTTGTTGTGTTGGTTTCGACAAAGCTTTTGAACTCTGAAAAATCTTTTTCCTCTAAAAAAATTCTGATTTCATTTAATCTCGTATCACTATATATCTCTTTGCAAATTCTGTATGGTAATTCATCTAAATAATCAAAGTATATTTTATATTTTTGATATTCTTCTTTTTTTAAATCATAAACTTTATCCTTAAACTTATTAAAAACTATATTTTCACTATATTCACCTAATCTAAAATATGCTTCTTGAAAATAAATAAAAACAATGATCGTAGTTACTTTCAATAGTTCTAAATCATTATTTTTATTATCAGCATATGCGTCGACTAAATTAAATAAATTCCATTTCTTAGTTTCATGTAAGTTATTTTCTAGTTGCTCTATGGATTCATTATTAAATACAAAATCAACTCTCAAAAGGTTTTGAGCCCAATCTTTAAGAATCGGATCAGATGATTCCATAGCTTTGCTAATTACTGCTTGGATACGATTGATTGCACTAGTAAAATCATTACTTTGTAAAGAAAATCCCACAATTGCCTCTTATTTTTATTTAAGTAAATAATTTAACTATAAATTAAAAGCCCCAATTTTTGGGGCTTTTTATATCAAAACAAGAAATACCTTTGCGCCATCGGCAATACTTCCGCGGGTTCACAAGTCAACAATTTCCCATCTGCCCGAACTTCATAAATCTCCGGGTCAACTTCCATCACAGGACAGTAAGTATTCAACTTCATATCTTTTTTCTGAATATCCCGTGTGCCTTTACACGGACTAATCAACTTTTTCAGACCGAGCTTTTCATGCACACATGCCTCTATCGCCACTTGCGATAAGAAGGTAATACAGGTGTTATGCACACCACGCGCATTGGCACCGAACATCGGACGATAATGCACAGGCTGAGGTGTTGGAATGGACGCGTTAATATCGCCCATTGGCGCAGCTGCAATCATCCCACCTTTAATAATCATCGACGGTTTAACGCCAAAAAATGCAGGTTTCCATAAGACTAAATCGGCAAGTTTACCTACTTCCACCGAACCAATTTCATGACTTAAACCGTGCGTGATGGCAGGGTTAATCGTATATTTGGCGATATAACGCTTTACACGATTATTATCATGTGTGGCATTGTCACCCTCCAAAGGTCCACGCTGCACTTTCATTTTATGTGCGGTTTGCCATGTGCGAATCACGACTTCACCGACACGCCCCATTGCTTGCGAGTCTGATGACATCATGGCAATTGCGCCCAAATCCTGCAAAATGTCTTCCGCTGCAATAGTTTCACGGCGAATACGACTTTCCGCAAATGCCACATCTTCAGAAATTGCAGGGTCTAAATGATGGCACACCATCAACATATCCAAATGCTCATCAATGGTGTTGATGGTATATGGACGGGTTGGGTTGGTCGAAGATGGCAATACGTTCGGCTGACCAATAGCTTTTGAAATATCAGGCGCATGTCCGCCACCAGCGCCTTCAGTATGGTAGGTATGAATGGTCCGGTTTTTAAATGCTGCCAAAGTTTCTTCTAGAAAGCCGCTTTCATTTAGTGTGTCTGTATGAATCGCCACCTGTACATCATACTGATCTGCGACGGTTAAGCAGTTATCAATAGCTGCAGGTGTTGAACCCCAATCTTCATGCAGTTTTAAACCGACCACACCCGCTTTAATTTGCTCGGCTATCGGTTCAGGTTGACTTAAATTACCTTTGCCCAATAAACCAATATTCATCGGTAAATCATCAATGGCTTGTAACATAGTCGAGATATGCCACGGCCCCGGTGTCACTGTGGTTGCTGATGTGCCTGCCGCAGGTCCTGTACCACCGCCAATCATGGTGGTCACACCTGACATCAATGCCGTTTCCACTTGTTGCGGGCAAATCCAGTGAATATGGGTATCCACACCGCCAGCAGTGAGAATCTGCCCCTCACCTGCAATGACTTCGGTTGCAGCACCCAATGGAATAGTAATATCAGGCTGAATATCAGGGTTGCCTGCTTTACCAATTTTCCAGATGCGGCCATTTTTCAAACCAACATCTGCTTTGACAATACCCCACCAATCGACAATTAGTGCATTGGTAATCACAGTATCAGCAACGTCATCGGCTAAAAGCTGAGATTGCCCCATTCCATCACGAATGACTTTACCACCACCAAATTTGACCTCTTCCCCATAGGTGGTGAGGTCTTGTTCCACTTCAATAAACAGTTCGGTGTCGGCTAAACGGACACGATCGCCAACCGTTGGACCAAACATTTCCGCATAAGCACGGCGTGACATTTTCATTTTATAAGTATTCCTTTAGTCCAACTTGCCCATGACCCGACCTGCAAAGCCATACACTTCGCGCTTACCGGCTAAAGCCACCAATTCAATATCACGGCTTTGTCCAGGCTCAAATCGAACGGCTGTTCCTGCTGCAATATTTAAGCGATAGCCATGGGCTTTTTCGCGGTCAAATTGCAAAGCATCATTAGCCTCGGCAAAGTGAAAATGTGAACCCACCTGAATCGGACGATCACCCGCATTAGCCACGGTCATCTTTAAAGTTTGTCTACCCACATTCATTTCAATATCAGTATCTGGCGTAAAAATTTCACCCGGAATCATATAACGCTCCTAGACAATCGGTTGATGCACAGTGACGAGCTTAGAGCCATCAGGAAAGGTCGCTTCAACCTGAACTTCGGCAATCATTTCAGGTATACCTTCCATGACATCATCACGGGTCAGTAAAGTCGTGCCGTAGTGCATCAACTCGCTCACACTCATGCCATCACGTGCACCTTCCAGTAAAGCAGCAGAAATAAAGGCAATGGCTTCCGGGTAATTTAATTTCAGCCCGCGTGCCTTACGGCGCTCTGCCACCAGTCCTGCAATAAAAATCAGCATTTTGTCCTTTTCAGTCGGATTTAGTTCCATGTCTATTTCCTATTTCTTCAATATTTTTAATGCAAAATGTGTGCACGTTATAGAAACCTCTCCCTAACCCTCTCCTTATAGGAGAGGGAAATTCACCTGTATGTAAAAACTCCTTCTCCCTTTGGGAGATGAGAAGCACTGCTTCACAAGGAGGGATTAATAAAATTGTCCTAAATCCATTTCTATAAATCTCCCCAATCTCTCTTTATGAAAGAGGGGCTTTTCTCCTCCCTTTTTAAAGGGTGAGTAGCACGGCTACGCAAGGAGGGATTACGTCCGCCAAATCCTCGGAAACTCTTCATCTAGTCCAAACCAGTAACGACGCAGTCGTGCACGAATCGCAGCAAATGCATCATGACACTGGCGCACGTCATCCCCGAGATAACGCGCCGTCAGCACATCATCCAGTAGTGTTAATGTCACCGGTACATCCATACGCATGAGGAGTTCACGAATCAGATCGATGTGCTCATCCAGATAAAAACTTGCACGATATTTTTCAGGCGGTACAGCCCATAGATTGCCCATCACAGCATGTCCATTCATACCCAGACAGGATTTTAGCCAGCGATCCTGTCCTGAGAATTTCAGCTGATCTGCGACCAATAGCTTTGCACCGCGATACAGTAAAAAACGGCTGCGATACCCGCCCTGCTCGAACTGCTCGTATCTTGCCTGACGGCCAATCACCAGCATGTCCCAACCAATAAAACTGGCAGTTTGATCTAAGTGAATGGTGGTGGACGCATGTGCATTGGCACCATCAAATAGCATGGTTTCCTGCGGCAGCCATTCAAAAATCCCTTTTTCTTCCACACGAATATCAATATGCTGATAGGCCTGTTTCAGATTAGTCTTGTACCATTTACCGGCACCTGGTGTGGTCACCAGTCCGTGCGCATTTGCTCCGACGCGCATATCGAAACTCAGATGATCTCCTCCGGCAATTCCGGCAGGTGGATGTACAATAATTGCATGACAGACTCCGGTTTTTTCAGGCCACAGCATTTTTTGCACACGAACCGGGCCCTCATGCTTGCGATGCTGCAGAATGGTTCGCCCATTACTGCAATCTGCCTCAAAACCCAGTTGCAAACGTGCAAACCAGAGTTTTGCTGCTGAGCCGTGTTCTGCTTCTACCACGCTATTCATTTCGTTGTGCACTTATCCTGACTAACTAACCTATGCCTTAAACAGACCTTGTTTTTCGATAAATTCAATAATTTGCTCAAGACCATCTTTGGTTTTCATATTGGAAAATAAAAATGGTTTCTCGCCACGCATACGTTTTGCGTCTTGATCCATAACATCCAAATTTGCCCCCACCATCGGTGCTAAGTCGGTTTTATTAATGATCAGTAAGTCCGATTTGGTAATACCCGGGCCACCTTTACGTGGAATCTTTTCACCACCAGCAACATCAATCACATATAAAGTCAGATCAGACAGCTCAGGACTAAAGGTTGCAGCCAGGTTATCTCCACCACTTTCAATAATGATCAGCTCCAGTCCATCAAACTTTTCACACAGGTCATCAATAGCTGCCAAGTTAATCGAGGCATCTTCGCGAATCGCAGTATGTGGACAGCCACCAGTTTCAACACCGACAATACGGTCAGGCGACATGGCTTCATTACGGGTCAGGAAGTTCGAATCTTCCTTGGTATAAATGTCATTGGTGACCACGGCCATGTTGTATTTATTTCGCAATACCTGACACAAATTCAGGGTTAAAGCAGTTTTACCTGAACCCACTGGGCCACCGATTCCAACGCGTAATGGACTACGTTCTGACATAATTTTTCCTTTAATTTTTAAGATCTAAATAAACGGGAATACTGATTTTCATGGCGCATGCTCAGCATGGCGTAATTCGGCAAAGCGCTACTCATCTCATCATCACTCAGGTTAATGGCACGCTCGATAAGTGCCGGAATTTCTCCATGCAGATGCCAAAGAATCCGCTGACCACTCATTTGCCCCAAAGGCACTGTTTTCACAGCGGCTAATACCTGATTTTCCAGAACAGCAAATGCATAAGCAGTCAGGACATCATCGACTTCTAAATGCAATTCGCCACACAACTGGGCATAGACTGGAACGTAGCCATACTGTTTTTTAACTTTTACTGGTCGCTTGAGTACATCGCGAATCCAGGCATTCAGCGAAAATGCCAGCTGCTGGGATTCTGCCAGTAATTCCTTACTTTCACGGCTTGCCCTGTAAATTTCAGCCCAATGCTGAAATATGATTTCATCGTCATAACTTTGCATTAAGCATTTTAAAATTGGCAGTTCGAACCGCAGCAATAGCATTTCCAACACTTCATTAAAGTAGGCAATGCTGGAAGCTTCGTCATGAATCAAGCCGGTATCAATCGCGCTTTCAACCCCTTGTGAATAGCAGTAAGCACCGACCGGTAGTGCCGTCGAAGACAGGGTTAGCAGGCTGAGTAGTTGCGAAGCCTTAATGTGCGACATGATGCAGTGACTTGATTGGGCTTAAACGGTGATCATGCTGGTGCTGTGCATAAGCGCCGCTCTCTGGTTCAAACGGATGTTGTACTGTATCTACATGTAAACCCAAACCTTCGACCATTTCAGCCAGCACATGATCCGGTTCAAAGTAGAGTGCCGTTGGTGTCAGCATCAGCGGCACATGACGGTTACCCAGGTGATAGGCTGCCTTCAAAAGATCAAATTCATGATCTGCGGTGACCTGCATCAAGGTTTCTGGCTTGGCATTAACACGCAGCAATTCACCACGATCGGTGGCGATGACTGAACCACTACGTAAAATCCCGGTACGTGGCAGGTCTGCACCAATATCGGTGCCATTTTTTAGCGTAGCGCGGAAACGGCTTTTTTGACGCGTATCAAAGCTAAGTTCAATGCTTTCAATATCAGTAGAGTGACTGGCATCTTCCAAACGTTGGGTAAAAATCTTCATCTTGGCCCTATATGCATCAATTTGATTCATCACGTTCCAAAGCGGAACAATTGATCAAAAAACAGAAAATATTGCATCAAAATAAAGCATTTATCGTGCCAAGATATTGGATTCAATTTTCTTACATAAAAATTACGAATGACATTTCACCTATCTTCAACTGCGGCTAAAATATAAGAGCAGCCAGCTGAGTTAAGAGTTTAGTTATTTTGATTCAAGTATCTGAATTATTTAGTTTTATTTAAATGAAATGATAGCAACTGGATTTAAGTAAAACTACTCGGGCTTAGCGGTTCCACGCTTTTCACGGAGTGAAAATGAAATATTTTGAATGTCCCAAATGTGAGCATCAGATCTTTTTTTATTCAACTGAATGCCATCACTGCAAATCTCCGATTGGTTATATCGCATCGGAAAAGGACATGTGCACTTTTGAAAAAATCAGTGAAGATGAATGGATTCCGCTGAAATCAGAATATCGTGCCACGCACTATAAGCCTTGCTATAACTATACCCATTATCAGGTCTGTAACTGGATGATTCCGGGCGATTGCGATGAGGATTACTGCGAGTCCTGTCAGCTGACCCATATTATTCCCAATCTGGATGATCCTGACGTTATTACCTACTGGCGGCGACTTGAAGAGGCCAAACGGCGCTTTTTATATCTTACTCAGCGCATGAATATGATGCCGCGTCCAAAACGTACAGATGATGATGTATTTGGTCTGCGTTTTCACTTTTTATTGCCTATGGATGGTAAGCCAGTGTTAACCGGACATGCCAATGGCCTGATCACCATGAATGCCATTGAAGCAGATGTGGTGTATCGGGAAACCACGCGTATTGATATGGGTGAAAATTATCGCACTCTTTTAGGTCACTTCCGCCATGAAAGTGGGCATTTTTATTTCAGTATCATGCAGCATCTTCATCCAGAACTAATTGAAGAATTTAGACTTTATTTTGGTGATGAACGTCAGCATTATGCCACTGCGTTGCAGCGCCATTATGAAGAAGGTGCGCCAGAAAATTGGCAAGAAAAATATATCAGCACCTATGCGACGGCACACCCATGGGAAGATTGGGCCGAAACCTGGGCGCATTATCTGCATATTATGGACACTCTGGAAACCGCTTTTTATGGTGGCCTGCGTGTTGATGGAAATGGTAAAACCTTGGCCAGCATGTCCTTTAATGAATGCCCGATTGGCGGCAAAGACATTGAACACATTCTGGATAACTGGATCACTTTAACGTTTAACCTGAACGCCCTGAATCGTAGCATGGGACTGGAAGATGCCTATCCGTTTACGCTTACCGAAGTTGTGAAAAACAAGCTGCGCTTTATTCATAGTCATGTACTGGACAAAGCATTTAAAGAAGCTGATTCAAAATTACCCAGTTAAATCGCTGCCCCGTCACGTCCTAAAACAATGAGAATTATCTTCTAAATTGCCGTTTAGCCACCAGATCCTGGTCATTTTTATGAATTTAGTCAGTAAATGATCAATTATCCAACAATTTTATTACCATGCACGACCATAGTTTGATATTCATTTAATCTGAAAATAATTAGGCTGTTATTGTTCTTTTTCGACACGTTAGTAAAGATAAGATGAGTAGTGTAAGACAACAGAACTTTCTTCTGCGTAAAGAAAAAATTCTGAGCATGGCCGAGAACCTGCTTCTAGATAATAACGAAGACATTACCCTGAATGAGCTTGCCAGTGAAATGGATATTGCCAAGGGGACCATTTACAAGCATTTTAAAAGCAAAAACCAGTTATATCTGGAACTGATTATTTTAAATGAACAGCGTCTTCTAGAGATTTCCAAACGTTTTAATACTGACTTCCGGACTTATGTATTGGAATATATGCTTTATCATTTGCACAATTCCAATCGAACCATTTTACTGCATATGATTGAGGAGCGCCTGACCAATACTGAAAAAGGTCTGAAAGAACTGTTTCAGGAACTGTATCAGGTTCGTGAAGAACGGATTCTGAGTATCCGTGACCTTACTCGTGAATATCTGGATGCCAATAACAGTAACATGTCGATCCGGGATTATCTGTCTTTTATCTGGACAGTGACCTATGGCGCTTCCTTGTTACTGAATTCAACCAGCTATCAAAAAGCTATCGGTTCTCGTGAACGATTGATTGAACTCTATGTCAATCAAGCTTTAATGATTGCACCCAACAATACCTCTGTATAAAAAAGCCTGACACACAGGTCAGGCTTGCTTTCGTAGCGCTACTTATACTGCTACAGGTGGAAAACCGTCTTCAGTCAGTGCAGCAACGATTTCATCCTGATGTACGCCAGTTTCTACTTCAACCAGCTTTTTCTCTACGTCGATTTCAACACGTGCATGTTCATCCAGATCCTTGATGGTTGCAGTAACACTACGTGCACAACCGCCACAGGTCATATTTTCAATACGAAATTTCATGCGCTTATCTCCTTAGGAATGATTTATTCTAACTTGAAGTTGAGTGATGGCTGGAGGGTGGATTTGTATCCAGTCCCTGCTCGATATCTTTTAAAATTGCACAATCGGCACGCTCATCACCAGCACAACGCGCGACAGATTGCTTCAAAATTTTGACCATGGCCTGCATATCCTGAATTTTCTGTTCCAGTATAGTGATATGTTTTTGTGCCAGCTGTTTAACTTCACTGCTCTGCCGCACTTCATTCTGCCATAGGCCTAACAACTCTTTCATCTGTTCCGAGGAAAATCCCAGCTCGCGTGCATGCTGGATAAAACCGAGCATACGGATATCAGCATCACTATAGTCACGATAGCCACTTTCACTACGTTTCGGCGCAGGTAACAGACCAATCTCTTCATAATAGCGAATCATTTTGGCCGAGATACCGGATCGTTTGGCGGCTTGTCCAATATTCACTGATTTACTCCTGTGCTGATAGTGGCTGATACAGCTTTAAACGCAAGGCATTGCTGACAACAAATACCGATGATAAAGCCATTGCACCTGCGGCAAACATTGGCGAAAGCAGGATGCCAAAGAATGGATACAGGATACCCGCAGCAATTGGGATCAATGCAATATTATAGACAAAGGCCCAGAACAGGTTCTGTCGAATATTCTTGATGGTGGCCTGACTGATGCCAATGCCGGTGGCGACATGCTGCATATTGCCAGACATGAGCACTACATCTGCCGCTTCAATTGCAACATCAGTCCCCGTACCAATCGCCATGCCGACATCTGCTTGCGCGAGTGCCGGTGCATCGTTAATACCATCACCCACAAAGGTTACAATGCCATGCTCTTTTTGCAGCATTTTTACGGCATCGACTTTTTCATGAGGTAAGACTTCAGCAATCACATGATCAATCTTGAGTTGTTGTGCTACCGCATTCGCCGTATGTGGGTTATCACCCGTAATCATTGCGACTTTCAGACCTTGACGATGCAATTCTTCAATGGCTTTAAAGCTGGTATCTTTAATCGGATCAGCTACGGCAATAATAGCTGCCAGTTTTCCATTGAGCGCTGCATACAGCGGTGTCTTGCCTTCTTGTCCCAATTTAGAGGCTATTCCAGCAAAGTGCTCGGTATTTAAACCCAGCTGTTGCATCAATCGTTCAGCACCAATCTGGATATCCTGATTATTGATCTGTGCTTTAATCCCGGCGCCAGTAATCGAATCAAATTTACTTACTTCGATTAATTCGATCTGCTGCTCTTTTGCAGCCTGCACAATCGCATAGGCAATCGGATGTTCAGACTTGGCTTCTACCGAGGCGATCAGTTGTAAAACCTGCTGTTTATTAAAACCTTCTAGCACGTGAAAATCAGTCATGACAGGTTTTCCTTCTGTCAGTGTTCCGGTTTTATCGACTGCCACAACTTTAGTTTGCTGCAATAACTGTAGAGCTTCGCCTTTACGGAACAGTATCCCCATTTCTGCCGCACGACCGGTACCGACCATAATCGAGGTCGGTGTTGCCAGGCCCATGGCACATGGACAGGCAATAATCAGAACTGCCACGGCATTAACCAGTGCATAACTCAATTGTGGCTCAGGACCAAGCAGGAACCAGACTATAAAGGTCAATAAAGCCAGACCCATTACCGCAGGCACAAACCATAAGGTAACTTTATCTACAGCTGCCTGAATCGGCAGTTTGGCACCTTGCGCCTGCTCGACCATTTTAATGATCTGCGCCAGTACTGAATCTTCACCCACGGCGGTCGCACGGATTTGCAAGGTTCCATTCTGGTTAATAGTGCCGCCAACCACTCTATCATCAGTATTTTTGGCCACAGGCACCGGTTCACCCGTCACCATCGCTTCATCGACATAGCTATGACCGGAAGTCACTACACCATCTACTGCGACTTTTTCACCCGGGCGAATTTCGATGATCATATCCTGCTGGACTTCGGAAATGGGCAGGTCCAGCCATTGTCCATCCTGTAAGACACGTGCGGTTTTAGGCTGCAGGCCAATCAGGTATTGAATCGCCTGTGAGGTTTTGCCTTTGGCACGTGCTTCCAGGTAGCGACCTAACAGGATCAAGGCAATAATGACCGCTGCCGCTTCAAAATAGACATGTACGGTGGCTTGCGGCAATAAAAATGGGAAGAATGTTGCGATAACGGAAAACAGATATGCTGCCAATGTACCCACCGTTACCAGCGAGTTCATATCAGGTGCCAGTCGCAGTAAAGCTGGAATCCCATGCTGGTAGAAACGCCGCCCCGGAAACAATAATACCAAAGTGGTCAGTACAAACTGGATATACCAGCTGTTCTGCGTACCAATATTATGCACAACAAAATGATGGAAGGACGGAAGCAGATGTGATCCCATTTCCAGAATAAATACCGGTAATGCCAGCGCCAGGGCAATCCAAAGATCACGATACAATGAAGCTGTTTCTTCAGCTTTTTTATGCTGGAAATTCTGCTGCTCGGTGAAATTCACTTTTGCAGTTTTTAGCTGTGCCTCATAACCGGCTTTTTTAACCGCTTGGATCAGATTAGCAATATTCAGGTTTGAACCAGAAACCTGTGCCGTTTCAGTGGCCAGATTGACACTGGCCGCAGTGACGCCTTCCACTTTATTGAGTGCTTTTTCCACCCGAGCGACGCAGGATGCACAAGTCATCCCTTCAATATTTAGTTCAAGCTGATCTGCTTTGACATCAAAACCGGCTTTCTGAATGGCTTTGACCAAGACCTGTTGCTGTAAAGAACTGACTGCAGTGACATAAGCCTTTTCGGTAGACAGATTCACATTGGCTTCCAGCACTTCTGGAATTTTTTTGAGGGCTTTTTCAATTCGGGCAGTACAAGAGGCACAGCTCATGCCTTCAATATCCAGTTCGAATTTCTGTTGTACCACCTTAAAGCCAGCACGCTCTATTTTCTGGATAATCTCGGCACAGGGAATCACATGATCGGCACTAATCGATGCCTTTTCCGTAGATAGATTGACATGAGCCGAAACTACGCCTTCAATTTTCTTTAAAGCCTTTTCTACCCGTGCCACGCAAGAAGCACAGGTCATACCTTCAATCTGTACAGTCGTTTGATACAGTTGAGTATTCGACAGTTCCTGCATGGCACATATCCTTTATATTATTGATAGTTTGAATTTAGTTTATAGCTTAAACCTTCCCATAGTTGGAAGGTCAAGTCTTTATGTGAAAATAAAAAAGCCCGGATCATAAACCCGGGCTTTTAACGTATTGTCAAATACTTGCTAAAAATTATTCCGCAGAAATATCTTCAAATAATATCGATGACAGGTAACGTTCACCACCATCTGGCAAAATTACCACAATGTTTTTACTTGCATTTTCAGGACGCGCTGCAAGTTGTGCAGCCGCAGCCATCGCAGCACCACTTGATATACCCACCAAAATACCTTCTTGCGATGCCGTTTTACGTGCCCATTCCACTGCCGTAGTACTGTCAATCGCAATGACTTCATCTACCAGATCAAGATCAAGGTTACCAGGAATAAAGTTCGCACCGATCCCCTGGATTTTATGTGGTCCAGGCGTCAATGATTCACCACGTTTCGCCTGAGTAATAATTGGTGACTCAGCTGGCTCAACGGCAACCGAATAGATCGGCTTGTTACGGACTTTTTCGAAGTAACGTGAAATACCTGAAATGGTACCGCCAGTTCCTACACCAGCAACCAGAATATCAACATTACCGCCAGTCGCTTCCCAGATTTCTGGGCCAGTCGTTTCTTCATGAATTTTCGGGTTAGCGGGGTTTTCAAACTGTTGTGGCAAGAAATATGTTTCAGGCTGTTCAGTCACTAGACGAACCGCTTCATCTACTGCACCTTTCATGCCTTTCGCAGGTTCAGTCAAAATCAGGTTAGCGCCAAAGGCTTTGACCACTTTACGGCGTTCGATACTCATGCTGGCTGGCATAGTCAGTGTAAGTGGATAGCCTTTTGCTGCAGCAACGAAAGCCAGTGCAATACCGGTATTGCCACTGGTTGGTTCAACAATGTGCATGCCTGGTTTTAACTTACCAGATTTTTCAGCATCTGCAATC
Organism: Acinetobacter sp. CIP 101934; assembly: GCF_000369585.1. Lineage (NCBI taxonomy): Bacteria > Pseudomonadati > Pseudomonadota > Gammaproteobacteria > Moraxellales > Moraxellaceae > Acinetobacter > Acinetobacter sp. CIP 101934. The sequence continues at coordinate 1,807,981 of NZ_KB850094.1, forward strand.
AGCGCTGCACCAATACGGCATTTCACCGAAAATGCCGGATTACGGCTCTCAACTTTCGCGAGTACAGTTGCTCCACCTGTGATGGCACGGTTAATGCGCACAAGAGGTGTATTGCCAATGGCTTCTGCATTGTTACTGTAAACCGCTATTCCCAGATTGTTGGGCGTAGGAAATGCTGCATCTGTACTCATTAGTATATCCCTGATGTTATTAGCTCGAAGTGCACTATCATCATACAAGTATTTTCAGATTTTGTAGAAGAAAGTGGAATCTGTACTCTATTATGGCAAATCAACTGTTATATAAGTTATTAATATAAAATAAAAATAACTGATTACTTAATGTCAAATATATAATTTTTATTGATATTTAAATTCACAAAAAGCCATAAAAATAAGTGATTTTTACCAAATGTTTAAGGATTCAGACCTTTATAATCATTCGCGCTGTATTTTATCTCTATGGACATTCTGAATGAATACCGATCTTGAAATCACCACCATGCGTGATTCAGCTGATCAGGTGGTTGGCATCCTGAAATCTCTTGCAAACACTGACCGTCTCATCATCCTATGTCATCTTTCCCAAGCGGAACTCAACGTTTCCCAAATTGAAAATCTCACCCACATCCAGCAACCTACACTTTCCCAGCAATTGATGATGTTACGTAAAAGTGATGTGGTCAGTACCCGCCGCGATGGTAAGCAAATTTTCTATTCTATTAAAGATCAGAATCTGGTGGTCATCCTGAATACGCTGTATCAATTGTACTGTGCAAAAGCTTAAGCATTTTATCTAGAGTCTAAACATTCCTCTTAGCACTGGAGATGATCTTCAATATGTAGATCATCTCTTTGAGACAGAATTATTGCTAAGAACTGGTCAGGTCATTTTTTATATGAGGGTTGATCAAGCTCCACTTTTATCCATGATTTCTTAGCAGAAAATGTGCATAATATATCTATATTTGTGATTTAGACTTTTATATGTCCAATTCGAAGTCAAAACTGCTGCAATTATTACCGGCCTGGTCATGGTTAAGCCACTATAGTCCGGTTAAATTCAAGTCCGACGTGCTGGCTTCGTTAATTGTGGTTGCCATGCTGGTGCCGCAAGGTATGGCGTATGCCATGCTGGCTGGATTGCCGCCGATCATGGGGCTATATGCCAGTATCCTGCCTATGATTCTGTACGCTATGCTAGGTAGTAGCAGTACCTTGTCGATTGGTCCTGTGGCCATCATTTCCATGATGACCTTCGCCACGCTGAATCCTTTATTTGAAGTCGGTTCACCCGTCTATATCGAAGCAGCAACTTTATTGGCGCTGATGGTCGGAATCATTTCCCTATTATTAGGCTTAATGCGTTTTGGTTTTTTGATTCAGCTGATTAGCCATCCGGTAATTCAGAGTTTTATTATTGCTTCTGCGCTGCTGATTGCGGTTGGACAGTTTAAGTTTCTGGTCGATGTGCCATTACAAGCCAATAATCTTCAGCAATTTGTGTTTAGCCTGTTGGAATATCTCCATCTGATTCACTGGCCAAGTCTGGTTTTTGGGCTGCTGTCCATTGGCCTGCTGATCTATCTTCCAAAAATTCTGAAATCCCAGTCTGTACAAAGCCGGATTGGATCGACTGATTTTCTGGTGCGTGCTGTACCATTAATGCTAGTCGCTTTAGGTATTTTGGCTGTGGTGTATCTAAATCTGCAAATACAAGGGATCAAAACGGTAGGTGCAATTCCTTCCGGATTTCCACCTTTAAGTTTTCCACACTGGAACTGGGATTTAGTGCTCACCTTGCTGCCAGGCGCGACCATGATTGCGATGATCAGTTTTGTGGAATCGCTGTCTATCGCGCAAGCAACAGCATTACAGCAACGTAGCCAGCTAAACAGTAACCAGGAACTGATTGCACTGGGTATTGCCAATATTAGTGCCGGAGTCAGTTCTGCCTTTCCAGTTACTGGTAGCTTGTCACGTACTGTAGTCAACGCAGATGCTGGTGCCAGAACGCCAATGGCGGGTGTACTGTCTTCTCTGCTGATTATTTTGGTCAGCCTGTTTTTTACTGGTTTCTTTGAAGAGCTGCCACTGGCGATTCTTGCAGCCACGATCATTGTATCGATCTGGAAACTGGTTGATTTCCAGCCCTTTATGAACGCTTGGCGCTATTCCAAAGCAGACGGGATTGCCATGTGGGTAACTTTCTTTGGTGTGGTGCTGATTGATATCTCGACAGGTCTGATTATTGGCATTATTTCCACCTTCGTGCTGATGCTGTTGCGTATTTCCCGTCCGCATATTGCAGTAGTCGGCCTGATTGAAGGCACCCAGCATTTCCGCAATGTGCAGCGCCATCAGGTGCTGACCTCAGATCAGGTGCTTTCCTTGCGTATTGATGAAAATCTAAGCTTCCTGAATGCTAATGCCTTTAAAGGCTTTTTGATTAATGCAGTCAGTGGTAAAGACCAGCTCGAGCATGTCATTTTGAACTGTTCCAGTATCAGTGCCATTGACCTTAGTGCTCTGGAAATGCTGGAAGATCTGAATACAGAACTGTCCAAACTCAATATTCGTCTACACTTTGCGGAAGTGAAAGGACCAGTCATGGATCGCTTACAGGAATCCAAATTGCTTAAACATCTCAGTGGACAGATTTATCTGACGCACTATCAGGCAATTCGGGATCTCTCTCCCGATCTGTTTAATGATCACAGTAAAGATTATTCCATTTAACTCATTTGACTGTTCCAGGAACAACGTGATTAATTTTGAAGGCATCTCGTAGTATCAGCAAAATTGATCACTTTTTTAAGAGCATTTCTATAATAAATATATGGTATACATTTTCATCTTAAAATTTTGTCCAAAACTTGATTTTGATTAAATTATAGACAAAAAATATAGGTGGTTTTCTATAATTATTATTTATTTTCATAAACTTATATTTAAACTAAAAATATATTTTAAGCACATAGAATTTTAAGTATAAAATAACGCAAATTTTTTCCGCATTTAGCCCTCGTAATTTACACAAGGCAACCTTATGTTCTCTGCCCTTTCGCGTATGAGTTTAGTCTCCCGAATCATCATTGCCATTATACTTGGTATTGGTGTCGCGCTGGTTTTTCCAGAATATGCGCCCTACCTCAGTCTGCTAGGCGACCTTTTTATTAAAGCTCTTAAATCTGTCGCTCCTGTCCTCGTTTTCATTTTAGTTCTGGCTTCCATTGCTAACTTTAAAGTGGGTCAAGGAAACTCCCGTATGCGCCCGATCATGTACATGTATGCGATCGGCATGTTCCTGGCCGCAGTGAGTGCTGTAATTGCCAGCATCATGTTTCCAAGTACGCTGTTCCTGGACGTCGCTGCACAAGGTGACTTACAGCCACCAGGCAGTTTAAGTGAAATCCTGAAAAATCTGCTGCTCAGCTTTGTTGCGAACCCGGTGGTTGCAATTGCTGAAGCAAATTTCATTGGTATTCTGGCTTGGGCTGTGGCACTGGGCATTGCATTCCGTCATGCATCTGAAACCACTAAAACCGTATTAAATGATGCAGCAAATGCCATTAACCATGTGATCCGTCTGGTAATTAGCTTTGCACCTGTCGGTATTTTTGGTCTGGTAGCAGTTACTTTTGCCGAAGCGGGTCTGGAAACTTTAGAAAGCTACGGTCATTTGCTGGCAGTATTGCTTGGTACGATGGCCTTCGTAGCACTGGTGGTGAATCCATTACTGGTTGCATTGGTGACACGTGCCAATCCTTATCCACTAGTCTTTACCTGCTTGCGCGAAAGTGGCATCACTGCATTCTTTACCCGTAGCTCAGCTGCAAATATTCCGGTAAATCTGGATCTGGCGAAACGCTTAGGTGTGTCTGAATCCACTTCAAGTGTAGCCATTCCACTGGGTGCAGCCATTAACATGGCGGGTGCATCTGTAACCATTACCGTGTTATCGCTTGCAGCGGTAAATACGTTAGGCATTCATGTTGATTTAACCACCATGATTATTCTTTCTGTGGTTGCAACTGTTTCTGCCTGTGGTGCCTCTGGTGTTGCCGGCGGTTCATTGCTGCTGATTCCAGTTGCATGTGGTCTGTTTGGTATTTCTTCTGATATCGCAATGCAGGTCGTTGCAATCGGTATGGTGATTAGCGTATTGCAGGATTCAACTGAAACTGCACTCAACTCATCAACTGACGTTTTATTTACTACAGCTGTAGACCGCGCATCTAATTGATCTTATATTGATAATTCAATATTTTGCCAATAGATGTTGAGTTCTTATGCCATTACAGCGTTTACCCATCTGGGTTCAACTGGGTGCATTTTTTCTTGCCGTGAATGCCGGCATGATTAATGTACTCGGTCTGGTTACTCTCCTGCACCAATCCGTTTCCCATATGACCGGCAATATCAGTATGCTGGCCATGGCACTGGTGCAATGGCAGCCTGAACAGATTCTCTATCTGTGCCTGGTTACTGCGTGTTATGTCATTGGCTCAATGTATAGCGGTCTTATCTTGGGAAATAGCCACTTTCAGCTAGGCCGCCGTTATGGATATCCGCTTAGTCTGGTGGCTCTTTTTATTATCCTGTGCTGGATCTTGTTACCATATTTTCCTCATTATGGCTTGCTGTGGGCCTGTGTGGCGATGGGTGTGCAAAATGCCATGGTCAGTCACTATAAAGGCACGATTATCCGCACTACGCATTTATCTGGTGTATTAACCGATCTTGGGCTGTCATTAGGCTATAAGTTGCGTGGACTGGAAGTCGAATTTCGACGGACTATCCTTCATTTACTGATCCTGATCGGATTTTTAATTGGCGGTGTTCTTGCCAGCTGTATTTATCCTTATTTAAAATTAAACGCATTCCTGATCCCGGCAGCACTCAGCCTTAGTCTAAGCCTGATTTACTGGATCATTTATTTACGTTATCGACGCTTAAAGCATTAATTCTCTGGAAATACTCATGGTTAAAAACGCACTACAGGCACAATTGTTAAAGGCAGGTCTGGTCGATAATAAGAAAGCAAAAAAATTGTCAAAGCAGGCCGTTCATGAAAAGCGCACTGGTGATAGCAGTGAAGCTGAAATCAAGGCGAAAATTGAACAGGCCAAACAGGAAAAGCTGGCAAAAGATCAGGCCATTGAACAAGAGAAAAAGGCAGCGCTGCAGGAAAAAGAACTCAAAGCTGCCATCATGCAAATGATCAATCAGCATAAAATTCGGGATACTGATGGGGAGATTTCCTATCAGTTTATTGATGATTCTAAAATCAAGAAAGTCTATCTGAATCAGCAAATTTATAATGCCCTGGTTGCAGGCAGTTTGGTGATCGCCCGCGAAAATGACAGCTATGCTTTCCTGCCTAAAGCGCTGGCGGATCGTATCAATGCCAAAATGGAAGGCTTCATCATTGTGAATAATTCTGAGAAGAATGAACAGACCACCGATGAAGAAGATCCATATGCAGCATATGTGATTCCGGATGACCTGATGTGGTAATCCATGAAAGCCAAAAGCTCCCTATTTCGGGAGCTTTTTTTAAGCACTATTAACATAATGATTCGAGGTAGACAATCAAACTGGCTGTGCTGTATCAGCCATTAGCTCCTGAATAAATTGATCAAAACGTTGCCCTTGTGCTGGTGAATGTTCCCAGATGCTACAGCCCAAGTTTTTTGCATCATCAAAGGCTTCATCCTCATAAATAATAGTATTCAAAGAATGTGCACCAGGAATGCCTTTGAGTAAATTCTGATTTGCTTCAATTTGCGAGATTTCGATCTGCTGAGGTACACGCATCAGTATTCCATAGACTTTTAACTGGGTATTGAACTGTGCAACACTGATGGCCAGTTGCAGCATCTCAGTATACATCTCCTGCTCTTCAGCCTCTGCTGACATAGGAATAATCAGTTTATCTGCTCGCATTAACACCGAGCGCAATGCATAACTATCATGCCCGGCGATATCAATCACGATATCATCATATTGAGTTTTGACCTGTTCTACACGCCGCATTAACTCATCTGGATGGTCTTTTAAAGAAATATGTTCAAAGCCAAAACCTGTACGATGCAAAGCCACCCATTCAAAATTCTGCTTGTCGTCATCAGTATCAATATAGAGTGTTCTGGCTTGAAGACGCAGATATTCTGTCAGATTCATCGCCAAGGTACTTTTACCTGACCCTCGTTTCGGGCTGGTCACCACAAAGATCGTCATGTTATTCCCGCATTTTTAATCAAAAATATTATTAAATACTTAAAATAATTATGGTTTTAAAATGAATGATTTAATTTAAAAAGTCAAAACTCATTTTCATTAGACTGTAAAAAAGCACCCTCAGATGCTTTGTTTAAAAAGCTTTCTAACTGAGATCAATTTTGAGTTTTCTGTCCAATAAACAGAATTGCATCCTGCTGATTGCTGTTCTCGGCCATCATATAAATTGACTGGCTATCAATCTGATTCAGCAATATCCCATCTACTTGCTGTGCCCCATTCAAACAGTCGGAACTTGCAGAACCTGTTAAGACCAGATGAATATTAAAATATGGTGCATTGTTTTCCGAACTCACTCTTCCTGCAAATGCACATTTGTCCTGATCGCCGACAATTCCTGTCACCACTCCGCTACGGTCGATATTGACTGTAGTAATTACATTATTGGTTAAAGTTGTAGTTCGACCGCTATAGCGCCCTTGCAGGCTGGATATACTGGTATTGTCACGACTGTAATCTCTATTATAAATAAGGTTAAAAGGCCGATTATTGGTATTATTGACATTTCCCTGCAGGTTCTTTTCCGGCGTATAATGACCATTCAGGGTTACACTAGCAGTTTGATTGAAGGCAAAATTATAGTCGCGAATGTTGGTCGCACTAAAGCGATTGCCCGATAAAGAAAACTGCCCACGCATGATACCGGTATAACCATTATCTGCTGGCAGTGAATACAATAACCAGAAATTACTATTTTTCTCGATCACACCCAGAATAGAGCGCGGACTCAGATTTTCATCTGTAAAACTGCCGAGATAGACACCTGTCAAGCGGCTTGAGGATGAACCATCTACACCTCTAAAAATATCATCATTCCCATCACCGCAGGCATTCAGCGCTAAGGCTAGACCGACAATTGCTAACTGTTTTTGCATAATTCTACCCTTTGTATTTTTGTAGGAGGGTGATCTTTGATGTGCATCTTTGTCATAGCTGGGCTACTTAGAAGCTGATATGAAATGCCGATAAAGTCTCCTGTTCATCTGATGTAATTAACAGTTTTAAAACTTTCCTGATCATTTCAACAAGTCATAAGGATGACCGCTGGTTAATCAAATTTTAAATAAGCAGGATCTGCTTCTCTATCCGTTTTTGTATCTTTTTATAAGCATAATATTGAAGGATCAAAATGCTGTAACGGGACAGATATGTTTTAAAACGTTATTCAAGGTTAATAAATAATTTCTAAGCCTATAAACTGTATGGCATTTTTACATTGAAGAGAAAGATCAGTTGGAACAGTTTAGATTTATTCAGAACATTCAAGATTGGGCAGATCAATACCCTTGGCTGGAAATGCTGTCTTCTTTAAGCATTGTGATTGCGGTGGCTTTTATCGCCAATCTGTTTGCCAAACAGGTTGTTGTTCGTGGAATTCGTAAACTGATTTCCAAATTACCTTTTGCCAACAACACGATCTTTGCGGAACACAGTGTAATTCGCCGTATTGCCAATATTGTACCCGCCATTGTGATTATGAATGGGATCAGCACGGTTCCACACTTGTCAGATAAAGTGCAGACCTTTGTACAGATGGGCGCTCAGGCTTTTATTTTTCTAACCATTGCCCTAGCACTGGGTGAATTGCTGAATATTTTTAACCTGATTTATCAGCGCAACCCCAAATCACGCAATAAACCGATTAAAGGCTATTTGCAGCTAGTGAAACTGCTGATTTTTATTGTCTGTGGATTGATGATTCTGGGTACCTTCCTGAAAAAGGATGTGTTTACTTTGCTGGCGGGTTTCGGTGCGATGGCTGCCGTGCTGATGCTGGTGTTTCAGAACACGATTCTTTCATTGGTGGCTTCAGTACAGATTTCTTCTTATGACATGGTGCGTATCGGTGACTGGATTGAAATGCCTTCACTGAATGCGGATGGTGATGTAATTGATATGTCATTACATACTGTGACCGTGCAAAACTTTGACAAAACTGTTACGACCATTCCAACCAATAAGTTAGTGACGGATACGTTTAAAAACTGGCGAGGAATGCAGGAAGCTGGTGCGCGTCGTATCAAACGTTCGATTCATATTGATCAAAGCAGCGTGCATTTTATGAGTGAGGAAGAACAGACCAAACTCAAAAACTTTATCCTGCTGGATCATTATCTGAATACCAAGACTGAAGAACTGGTCAAATTCAACCAGCAGTTACAGCATAATTCCCAATATAATCAGCGCCGTTTAACCAATTTAGGAACGTTCCGTGCCTATCTGGAATTTTATCTGCAACAGCATCCGGGTATTACTAAAGACTTTTCTCTAATGGTGCGTCAATTACAGCCGACCAGTGAAGGCTTACCGCTAGAAATCTATGCCTTTACCAATACCACGGTGTGGACTGAATATGAGAATATTCAGTCTGATATTATGGATCATGTATTGGCAATTATTCCGGAATTTGGCCTGAAAGTGTATCAGGCACCTTCAGGCAGCGATTTTAAGGAAGTATTTACAGCGCCTGCTTCGCCAATTATTACTTAATTTAAACGCAGTTACTCCAAGCCTGAAATGATACGTCATCTCAGGCTTTTTTTATTGACGTAGCTATGCAATTTCATCGATGTTTTTTTAAATTTTTTATTTACCTGAAATCAACTTTTCTAGGTTTTAAACTTTGCAACCTAAAGTTTGATTTAGTTAATCATTTTGTGGCAATTTCACCTTAATTCAGCCTTATAAAAACAGAATCCTTTATAATCCGTGAAAAGCAAAATGCATGAGAAAAGAGCACACTAATGTTTCGATGGCTTGAACGGCTGGTAGATCCCTATCCCACCAAAAATCTGAACCAACCCTTGCCCACCAGTTTTTTCCCTTTTGTCTGGCAAGCGGCTTATGGCGTACGCCGTTATCTGTTGATTCTTGTCCTTTGTACTGCCGGTGCAGCCAGTTTCGAGGCCTTGCTATATGCTAAAATTGGCGATCTGGTCAATTGGCTCAGCCAAAGTCAGCCAGACACCTTTTTGGAGCAACATGCGGCCAACCTGACTTTACTCACTGTAGTCCTGCTGGCCAATATTTTCTTTGCCAGTGCGCAGTCCTTGATCAAGCACCAGATTTTATACAGTAATTTCCCAATGCGTTTGCGCTGGCGTTTCCATAATCTGCTGCTCAAGCAAAGCCTAGATTTCTTCCACAATGACTTTGCCGGTCGTTTATCTGCCAAGGTCATGCAGACCTCACTAGCGATCCGTGAATTCTGGGTCATTCTCGGCGATATGCTGGCCTATGTAGTGATTTATTTCATTACCATTAACATCGTACTCGGTTCAATTTCTGCTTATCTGATTATTCCACTGATGGTGTGGCTGCTGCTGTTTATCTGTGCTGCCAGCTATTTTATTCCCCGTCTCAGCAAAATCTCACATGAACAGGCCGATGCCCGTGCGGTAATGACTGGCCGTGTGACCGATGCCTATACCAATATTCAGACCGTTAAACTTTTTGCTCATGCAGGCCGTGAAAGCCAGTATGCCAAAGCATCCATGCAAGAGTTTATGGTGACGGTTTATAAACAGATGCGACTGGGTGCCCAGTATGAAATCAGTATTTTGCTACTGAGCCTCGTACTCTATGGCGGTGTATTAGGGACAGCGATCTGGTTATGGATGGAAGGTCAGGCTCAGCTCGGCATTATTGCTGCAACTACGGCGATGGTACTGAAACTGAACAGTATTGCCGAATTCCTGATGTGGCAAACCTCGCAATTGTTTGAAAATGTCGGAACCATTCAGGACGGCATGGGAACTCTGGGTAAATCAATTTCGATTCAGGACAAGCCGGATGCCAAAGAACTGGAACTGAAACAGGGTGAAATCAAATTTGATAATGTTTGCTTTGCCTATAATGACAAAAATGTGATTGATGGTTTGAACCTGACCATACGACCAGGTGAAAAAATCGGTGTGGTGGGTCGTTCTGGTGCCGGTAAATCTACCCTGATTCAGCTATTGCTGAATTTCTATCGTATTGACCAAGGTCGTATTTTAATCGATGGACAAAATATTGAAGATGTGACTCAAGATAGCCTGCGCAAGAATATTGCCATGGTGACACAGGACACTTCACTGTTACATCGTAGTGTGGCTGAAAATATAAAATATGGCCGTCCGAATGCGACAGATGAAGAAATGTTTGAGGCGGTGCGTAAAGCTGAGGCAGAGGAATTCATTCCGCAACTAAGCGATATGCGCGGTAAGCGTGGTTATGAGGCCTATGTTGGCGAGCGTGGCGTCAAGCTGTCTGGTGGTCAGCGTCAGCGTATTGCGATTGCCCGTGTCTTTCTGAAAGATGCACCTATTCTGATTCTGGATGAAGCAACCAGTGCACTGGATTCAGAAGTTGAAGCAGCAATTCAGAGCAGTCTGGATGAGCTGATGAAAGGTAAAACTGTGATTGCGATTGCTCACCGTCTTTCTACTATTGCGCAAATGGACCGGTTGATTGTGCTGGATCAGGGTAAGATTGTTGAACAAGGCACACATGATGAACTGGTGGCATTGAATGGAATTTATGCGCATCTGTGGCAACGTCAGACTGGCGGATTTTTAATGGAACACGACACAAAAAAACAAGGATAGAACATGTTATATCTGGAAGACCTGCAGATTGGTGATGAGTTTAAAAGTCGTTCTTACCGCATGAGTAAGGACGAAATTCTAAAGTTTGCTCATGCCTATGACCCGCAGCCGTTTCATGTCGATGCGGAACAGGCCGAACAGCATCCGATCTTCCGGGGTCTGGCCGCCAGTGGCTGGCATACTGCTGCGGTGGTCATGCGTTTATGGACCGAATGTTTCCCGGTTGCTTATGGTCTGATTGGGGCGGATTCGCATGTGCGTTGGCCCTGCCCGACCCGCCCTGATGATGAAATCCGGGTGATTGTGACCATCACTGATATTCAACCTTCCAAACGCAAACCTGATCGTGGCATCGTTCGCTATGAAACACAGGCCTTGAACCAGCAAGATCAGGTTCTGTTTAATTCAACCACAAATATTCTGGTATTTAAGCGAGAATTTACAGCAGTTTAGTTTGATTTTTACCCACATTTCAGGCTAATCTGCTTGAAGTGTCTGGGTAAGGCTCAGCATTTTGTCCAACAATTTTAAAGATAAAACTGGCTAGTTCATGCCAATATGGGCACATAAATAGAAAAAATTTGACTGAGTGCAACGGATCGCGCATGAAGATGATTGTTCCACGCCAAGACCAAGGCATCCCGGGTGTTTATGGTCTTTTGCTTCTCGACGTTATCTCCCGCTGGGGCTATAACGATGAGTCGCTATTCAAACCTTTTGGGCTAACCAGCGAACAGCTGGCAGATCCTGAGTTCCGAATTCCAACTGCCATTGCCAATGATATGGTTAAACACGCACTCAAGCTGACTGGTGAACCGACCTTGAGCTATCACCTTGGCACACAGATGCGTATTTCCATTCATGGCTTCATTGGCTATGCCATTATGACGGCAAATAATATTACCGAAGCTTTGGTGCTGGCCAACCGTTTTATTCAGTTGCGTTTGCCCTTCCTGCAACTGTTCTTCTCGACCTTTGGGGTCAAGGCCACAGTACAGCTACAAACTGATATTCAGATGGAACCGCTGCGTACTGAAATTTCAATCGCCCTGATGATCGGTCTGATCAGTATGGCTAAAGCCATTACCGGGATCAGCGATGCAACCGGAGAAATCGATTTCGATTTTAAAAAGCCGGAAGGTTTTGAACGCTTTATGGTGAAATTCCCTACGCATCAGTTCCGTTTTGAACAGCCACATCTGTTACTTAGCTTCGATAAAAACTATCTGATGAATAAACTGGTGCATGCCGATCCGATCGCCAGCCAGATTGCGATTAACCAGTGTGAAGCAGAACTTTCCGCACTGGGTGAACGGCATCGTATTGCCATGCGGGTACGGGATATTCTGACCAATTCAGAACAGCATTATCTTAGTATTGAAGCAGTCGCCGACCGTCTGCATATGTCGGATCGCACCTTGAAACGTCAGCTGGCCGCAGAAGGCACTTCTTTCTCGACACTGGTCGATGAAGTACGTTATCGTCATGCAACTTCCCTGCTTTCACGAACAGACTTCACTCTGGAACAGATTGCCGATGAACTCGGTTATAGTGATGTCGCCAACTTCAGTCGTGCCTTTAAACGCTGGAGTGGTCGTAGTCCAAGCAACTGGCGTAAAGATCCGTATCTATAAGCCTTTTGTTTTGCAGCAAAAGAATGTATAAATTATGTCAAAAATGAACCTAAGCGATTTAAGGAGTTATCAATGAATCATCCTTCAGAATTAAAGTACGCAAGTACACATGAATGGGTACGCATTGAGGGTGATCTTGTGGTGACCGGTATTTCTGACCATGCACAGGATGCTTTAGGTGACCTGGTCTATGTTGAAGCGCCAGATCTTGATTCACACGTGACTGCAGGTCAGCAAGCAGGTGTTGTCGAATCTGTAAAAACTGCGTCAGATATCCATGCGCCTGTTTCTGGTATCGTTGTTGAAATTAACCCGGCACTGGAAGATGATCCGGATTTCATTAATGATGACCCGTATGGCAAAGGCTGGATTTACAAAATCAAACCAGATAATATCGCGGATGTCGAAAAACTGCTCAGCAATACTGAATATGAAGCTGGGCTTTAATTTAACCTGCTTTAAGAATCAGCCTGCGGGCTGATTTTTTTATACCTGATTTTTTAAGACCTTTTACATATTAAAATGACACCACATTTGTCGTTTTTTATTGTATTATTCACATAATCTCCCATATAGTCTTCGTGACGCGCTTCGTTGCTGAATATCGCATTCAGCATGTTCCATAAAAAAATACTAATTTTGGCCTAGCGTCTCACATTAAAATTTCTGGATCATGATGAACGCAACTGTAACGCCGTTGTGGACAAAGTCCTTTTTGCTTTGTCTGGCAAATAATCTGTTTTTGTTTATTTTTTATTTTGCTCAAACTACGATTTTACCGATTTATATTCTTAAAGAACTTGGGGGCAGCGTAACCCAAGCCGGATTAACCCTGACGCTATTCATGGTTTCTGCGATCTTGATCCGCCCATTTAGTGGTTTGATTATTGAAAAACTGGGACAGCGCCGTACTTTAATTATCTCGGCGACGATGTTCTGTTTTATTGCTTTTGGCTATTTATTTATTAGCAATATGACCAGTTTATATATCCTGCGTTTATTCCATGGGGTCTGGTTTAGTATCCTCACTACAGTTTGTGTTCCTGTGGTAAACCAGTTTATTTCGGATAGTCGCCGAGGCGAAGGCATGGGTTATTATGCCATGTCGGTAAATCTCGGAATTGTACTCGGCCCCCTCATTGGCCTAAGTCTTATTCCTTATTTAAGCTATACCATGGTGACTGCTGTACTGGTAGCCATGATCTTTATCGGTTATATCTTCTGCTTTCTAATTCCGGTGCAAGAAGTCAAACAACCAGACAGTGAAGCTGAAAAAAGCAAGTTGGGTTTAAGTGATTTTGTTGAGAAGAAATCCCTGACCGTTGCCTTAATGGTCATGATGATTTCCTTCTCATATGCCAGCATCATGTCCTTTATTGCCCCCTTTGCCAGTTCAATTCATCTGATGCAGTACGCAGGCTTATTCTTTGTGGTTTTTGCCATTTCCATGATGAGCTTACGCCCGATTACTGGCAAAATTTATGATCGTAAAGGTCCACAATATGTAATTTATCCTGCGGTTCTTACCTTTAGTCTGGGGCTATTGGTTTTAAGTCAGATTCATAACCTGACTGGATTTATGTTGGCAGCCGTACTGATCGGATTAGGTTTTGGCAGTGCTCAACCTTGTTTGCAAACTCTCGCCATTCAACGTGCTCCCAAGCATCGGATTGGCTATGCCACTTCGACTTTCTATACCTGCTACGACATTGGCATTGCTATTGGCTCATTAGTCGTTGGGATGATGATTACCAAGCAAAGCTTTAGCTTCGCCTTTATTATTTGTGCCGCTCTAACAGCTCTGAGCCTGCTGTATTTTAAATTCGTGGTTCAACGTACAACTGTTATAGCTTAATCCAGTAATAAAAACCGACCCTATTTCATGTCGGTTTTTAGTTTAAACGCCTAAGATTTATGAGCTTTGTTCTGTGCTACTGGTATCTTCATCCGCTTCATTGTCCGGCTTTTTCTCTTCCACCATGCTAAATGCGGTGGCCGTGTTATTCATGGCTGGATTAGCACGCGTACTTTTCAGTTTGATTTGCAGACGAAGTTCATTGGTCGAATCAGCATTACGCAATGCTTCTTCATAAGAAATCGCACCTTCATTATAAAGATCAAATAATGCCTGATCAAAGGTCTGCATACCAAGTTCACGTGATTTACCCATAATTGCTTTTAATTCATGGAAATCACCTTTCAGAATAAGATCTGATACCAATGGTGTATTCAGCATAATTTCGACCGCGGCACGACGCCCCTTGCCATCTTCAGTACGGACCAAACGCTGAGAGACAATCGCTTTCATATTGGAAGACAGATCCATCAATAACTGATTACGGCGTTCTTCCGGGAAGAAGTTAATAATCCGGTCGAGCGTCTGGTTGGCATTGTTGGAATGCAGCGTCCCCAGACAAAGATGCCCTGTTTCGGCAAAGGCAATTGCATGTTCCATGGTTTCCGTATCCCGGATTTCACCAATCAGAATCACATCGGGTGCCTGACGCAAGGTATTTTTTAAGGCATTATGCCAGGAATGGCTATCTACACCGACCTCGCGATGGGTGATCATTGACTTCTTATGTTTATGTACATATTCCACCGGGTCTTCTACGGTAATGATATGGCCTGCTGAGTTTTCATTACGATAATCAATCATCGCAGCAAGCGAAGTCGACTTACCTGAACCTGTACCGCCCACGACGAGTACCAGACCGCGCTTTTCCATAATCACATGCTTGAGTGACTCTGGTAATTTTAACTTCTGGAAATTCGGAATTTCTGCAGTGATGGTCCGGATCACCATGCCGACATTGAGCTGCTGCTGGAACACGTTGACACGGAAACGTGAAACGCCCGGTACAGTAATGGCAAAGTTACATTCTAGTTCTGCTTCATATTCTTTACGCTGCTTTTCGTTCATCAGTGCATAGGCAAACAGTTTGGTTTTTTCTGGGGTGAGTTCCTGTTGCCCAAAAGGTTTCATTAATCCTTGATGTTTGATACTCGGAGGAAAGTCTGCGGTAATGAACAAGTCTGAACCACCATATTCAACGACCTTGGTCAGCATATGATGCATAAACTTACGTGCTTCTTCTAATAACTCTTCTGCCGTAAACATATTTTCCTCTGTAATGCACAATGGTATAAATCTTCAAAAAAAGACCCATATCAATATATTTTGATTTTATTGTGCAGCGTTTTTTCAAAAGGCTCAAACACATTTGATTTATAAAGATAATTTTTTCAAATAATTTTGTGACCTGATTCAAGAAAAATAAAAATAAAGGGAAATGATCTTAATGAAATTAAAATCTAATAGTTATAACTATTGATAAACTAGAGTCCAGATTTTAGAAAAGTAAATTGGGAACTCATCGAAATGAATCCGTCCACATATTTTTTTAAATAAGGAAATTAAATTAAAAATCTTGGTGGCTAAAGCTTTATGAGCTTTAAACCACCGCTGAAAAATTATCATCCAACTTAACTGCATTTGAATGCAGCTTGATTTCAGCAAAATGTTGTATGTCAGATTCTGGAAAGTGTAGTTTCCTTAGACTGTTCCAGTATCCTCATTTTACTTCCTTCTTCCTGAAGAGCGGGATTGATGCGACTACTCTTTAATTTGATCTGCAAACGCATTTCATTACTTGAATCTGCATTACGCAAGGCTTCGTCATAAGAAATAATTCCCTGGTTATACAAATCAAATAATGCCTGATCAAAGGTCTGCATGCCGAGTTCACGCGAACGCGCCATAATAGTTTTCAACTCGTAAAAATCTCCTTTACGGATAAAATCAGACACCAGTGGCGTATTCAATAAAATTTCAACGGCAGCTCTACGGCCTTGCCCATCCTCGGTACGGATCAAACGTTGCGAAATCACAGCTTTCATATTGGCGGATAAATCCATTAATAACTGATTGCGGCGTTCTTCCGGAAAGAAATTAATAATTCGATCTAAAGCCTGATCGGCATTATTAGAATGCAGGGTGGCCAAACACAGATGACCGGATTCAGCAAAGGCAATCGCATGCTCCATACTTTCGGTATCCCGGATTTCACCAATCACGATTACATCCGGGGCCTGACGCATGGTGTTGATCAGCGCGTTATGCCAGGAAACACAATCTACGCCAATTTCACGTTGGGTAATCATGGACTTTTTATGTTGATAGACGTATTCCACCGGATCTTCTATGGTAATAATATGTCCTTCAGAATAGGTATTGCGGTGATCTATCATGGCTGCCAGTGTGGTAGATTTACCAACACCTGTCGCACCTACAATCAGAACCAGCCCACGTTTTTCCATAATCACTTGTTGCAAAGAGTTTGGTAGTCCTAATTGCTGAAAGCTTGGAATCTCCGTAGTAATGGTTCTGATTACCATCCCAACATTATGCTGTTGCTGAAAGACATTGACCCGGAAGCGTGATACACCCGGTACACTGATACCGAAATTGCATTCCATCACTGATTCAAATTCCTTGATCTGTCGTTCATTCATTAAAGCATAGGCAAACAAACGGGTTTTATCCGCTGCCAGTTTTTGCTGACCAAAAGGTTTCATCAAGCCCTGCTGTTTGATACTTGGTGGAAAATCTGCGGTAATAAAAAGATCGGAACCTCCATATTCAACCACTTTGGTCAGCATATGGTGCATAAATTTACGTGCTTCATCGAGCAATTCGGGTGTATACATATCCAGTTCCCTCAGATCCTGTTCATCGCGCGATATAAAACGGTTTGATGCAGATCCTGAAAAATTATTGTTATTGTGAAATCACTTATTTTCTGATGTTTTTATAAATATATGTTTATTGATTATTATTCTGTATGTTCAACATAGTAAAGGTGCTGATCGAAACTTTATCAGCAGTCTTCCTCTCTGTAGCATTCACTCATGCCTTTCCCTAACAGTCTGAGGAAAGGCATGACCGTAAATTTAAGCACTACGCTTTAAACCTTCCAGTCGCAGTGAATCTATCATATTTAACAACAGTTGTTCGGTTTTTGTCCAGCCCAGACATCCATCTGTAACCGACTGTCCGTAAACCATACCATTTGAAATTTTCTGATTGCCATCAACCAGATGACTTTCCAGCATCACACCGCGAACATTGGTCTGTAAGCGTTCTGCCACGATCTGCTCTAAAACCTCTGGTTGTAACATCGGATTTTTGGAACTGTTGCCATGGCTACAGTCAATCACTAATGCTGGCAATTCCGCTGAATGTTTGGCTTTGATTTTCTCGATTTCAGATAACTGGTAGTTCGGACCACTATTTGATCCACGCAGAATCAGATGGGCTTTTGGATTACCTTTGGAATTTAAAATACATGGTAAACCCGATTGGCTCATGCCCAGGAACTGATGCGGATGAGAAGCTGACTGAATCGCATCTAAAGCAATCTGAATCGAACCATCAGTGCCATTTTTGAAACCGATGCTGTATGGCATATGGCTGGAAATTTCGCGGTGGATCTGAGATTCACTGGTACGTGCACCAATCGCACCCCAAGCTAGTAAATCATCGAAGTATGCCGTCGCCATTGGACTAAGGATCTCCGAAGCAATCGGTAAGCCCATGCCAATAATTTTCAGGTAAAGTTCGCGAGATTTTTGCAGACCTAACTGCATATTGGATGAACCATCCAGTACAGGATCGTATAGGAAACCTTTCCAGCCGACTGTGGTACGAGGCTTTTCAATGTAAGCACGCATGACCAGGAAAATCTGATCAGAAATTTGAGCCTGTAACTGTTTTAATTTTTCTGCATATTCAAGTGCCGAGGCTTCATCATGGATGGAGCATGGTCCGGTAATCACCATCAGACGGTGATCTTTACCCTCTAGAATGTTCTGTATGGTTTGTCGCTGTCCGGCAATCTGTTCAGCCAATTGTGGAGACAATGGCAATTGTGCTTTCAGTTCTGCCGGCAGGCTTAATAGAGTTTCAGTTTGCTGTTGTTGTGATGTAATAACGCTATTCATGACTTTCATCCTTTGGACTGATCAATACAGTCCGAACTTTTATTTGAGCTTTATGGGTCTATGTGTCTGGGTGCTAAGGTTCATCAACTGGTTAAAGTAGAACCAATAAAAGTTGCTAAAGTATGAATAATTAAAATAAGTCATGGCTGTCTCCAAAATTAGTAAATATAACAAGCATAAAAAAACCTGATCAGGGTTGCCGATCAGGTATAAACTGGGTGGGCAACCTTTTACTTGCCCGAACGCATTCAGGCAATCATCTAAACTGCCAGAAATAATAATAAGCGTTTGAGTTTACAGGTTGCTTGAGCATGTTATGTCATTTATAAAAATGTGAATATGAAATTTAAAATACGCGGTATATCAGTATTTGACAAGTAAAAATTGTAAAAAAAATATTTATTAGTGTAGCTATTTTTATTTATCAATCCACGTATTTGTCATAGCTATACCAAAGTTTGACAAGATCTGAAGCTACTTCAGACCTTGTCAAGATTCAGTGACTCATTATTAAAGCAGAATCAACGTGAAACACGGTTCCAGGCATCGCGGATCGCATATTTAGCCTGCTCCCAGTTCAGACGCGACTCGCCTTTTACCTGTTCCCATTTGATTCTTAAATCGGATTCGACATCTTCAAAACGGGTGTTAGCATCATAATGGGCACGATTTTCATAACCGACCTGATACGCCGTATGATAATCACGATCATAATCCAGATCGCTATAACTTGTACGTGCTTCAGTATAATAAGGCGTATTTAATGAATTTTCACGCCAATATGCTTCTTCTTCGGTTGGGTTTACCACTTCACCTACACCATGACCCGCTAACCCGCCAACCACTGCACCGACTACGCCACCGACAGCAGTTCCAACCGGACCAGCAGCAGAACCAATTGCTGCACCTGCAGCTGCACCGCCTGCAGCACCGACACCTGTACCTACCGGATGCGCACCCGGTTCACCAGTAATTGGATCGGCATTTAAATCATCACGTACTTCTTTTGGAGAATTCTTGATTAAATCACGATCAAAATTATCATTCGACATAGAGCTTATCCTTATTGTTGAAAATGGTTTTCTTAACGCATATCAATATGCTTTCACCACTATAAAGCTCTGAGCCAAAATGACTTTAGAAGGCTTGTGCGGATTCAGTTAAGCTCTGTGAGGGTTTAAGAGGCAAATGTATCCAACTTAAAATAAATAAACATAAAAAAGACCGGTATTTACCGGTCTTTTAAAATTGATCCGCTTAGTCAAAATGAATCACTGTACGGATCGACTTGCCTTCATGCATCAGATCAAATGCTTCGTTAATCTGCTCAAGCGGCATGGTATGGGTTACAAATGGTTCCAGCTGGATATCACCTTTCATAGCCTGCTCAACCATTCCTGGCAATTGTGAACGACCTTTTACGCCACCAAATGCAGTCCCCATCCATTTACGGCCAGTCACGAGCTGGAATGGACGAGTCGAAATTTCCTTACCTGCACCAGCGACACCAATAATGACTGATTGACCCCAGCCACGGTGTGCACATTCCAGTGCAGAACGCATTACGTCGACATTACCGATACATTCAAATGAATGATCTACACCCCAGCCTGTCATTTCCACAATGACTTGCTGAATTGGCTTGTCATAGTCTTTTGGATTTAAGAAGTCGGTTGCACCGAACTGTTTTGCCAGTTCAAATTTATCAGCATTGGTATCTACTGCAATAATACGGCTGGCTTTGGCTTGACGGGCACCTTGTACCACTGCCAACCCGATACCACCCAGACCGAATACTGCAACCGTATCGCCTTCCTGTACTTTTGCTGTGTTATGTACTGCACCAATACCTGTAGTGACACCACAGCCTAATAAGCAAACGTGTTCATGATTTGCTTCCGGATTGATTTTCGCCAGAGAAACTTCAGCAACCACGGTATATTCAGAGAATGTTGAACAGCCCATGTAATGGTAAATTGGCTCGCCATTATAAGAGAAACGCGTGGTACCATCCGGCATTACCCCTTTACCCTGAGTCGCACGTACAGCAACACACAGGTTCGTTTTGCCAGATTTACAGAACAGACATTCACCACATTCAGCAGTATATAGAGGAATCACGTGATCACCCGGTTTTAAGCTGGTGACACCTTCACCCACTTCAACCACCACACCTGCACCTTCATGGCCCAGAATTGCCGGGAATACACCTTCAGGATCTTCACCAGATAAAGTGAAAGCATCAGTATGACACACGCCCGTATGGCTAATTTTTACCAGAACTTCGCCAGCTTTCGGTGGTGCGACATCAACTTCAACGATCTGTAATGGCTCGCCTGGACCGAACGCTACCGCTGCACGTGATTTCATTTAAAACTATCCTTTGTTTGCTGATTTAACAGATGACTAACAGTAACCTCTTTCTATTCTGAGATTCAACCATTAACATCTTTAATATGGGAAGAATAAAGCCAAATAATTAATGGAAACTCAATGACTCACCGAACTAAAACACTTTGTATCAGTTTTATTAGCTTATCCATTTTTTTGACAGGCTGTGAGTTAGATCCAAACATATCGACTAAAGCAAAAATTACACCGGTACAATCCCAACACTGGATTCAAAAAACCGAAGCCCGGGAAAATGTTCAGGAAGGTTTAACCGCTTATTTGCCGCTATATGACGGTTTTATGAGTATTGCAGCACGACTACACCTGATCAATCACGCCAAGCATCATCTTGATTTGCAATATTATATCTGGAACGATGATTTTATTGGTAATCTGGTATTGTCCCAGTTGCTGAATGCCGCTGATCGCGGAGTTAAAGTGCGGCTATTAATTGATGACCAGAATGGTACCCAGCTGGATGATAAACTGCTTGCGCTGAGCCAACATCCTAATATCGAAACCAAATTATTTAATCCTTATAAATTTCGTCACTTTCGCGCCCTAGATTATGGGCTGCGTTTAAAGAAAGTGAATCACCGTATGCACAATAAATTGATCATTGCCGATGGCAGTGTGGCTGTCACCGGTGGCCGCAATATCAGTAGTGAATATTTTGAAGCCAGCAATGATTTTCAGTTTACCGATGTCGATATTTTCTTTGCTGGCAATGCGGTCACAGATGCCAACCAGTCTTTTATCGACTTTTGGAATGATACGCTGAGTTATGATATCCAGCAGATCTTAGAGGAAAGGTCTAAACCGGATGATTTGGTTGAATTAAGAAAATTATTTGCTCAAACCCGTTTGGATGCCAAGGAAACCCAGCGTCGCGTCAATATTGCCGAGCAACAAATTGCCAAACAATTACAGTCACAACCTGTGCAATGGGCCAGTGCGCACTTTGTTGCCGATTCCCCCAGAAAAGCACGTCACACGATAAATGATGAAGACTTCATCTATACCCAGATGTTAGATCTGATGGGTGAACCAAAAAATCAGTTAGACCTGGTGTCTTCCTATTTTGTTCCCACCCAATGGGGAACGGATTATCTGAGCAAGCGTGCCCGAAATGGCTTGAAAATTCGAGTTGTCACCAACTCATTTTTGGCGAATGATGTGCCTGTGGTACATGCCTACTATCAGCAATACCGTAATCAATTACTCAAAAATGGTATAGAAATCTGGGAATTTAAACCTTATATCGAACGTCGGGAACCTACCTGGTATGAGAAAATGACAGGTAATGTGATTCCAGCTAAAAATAAAAACAGCTCCAGCCTGCATGCCAAGTTTTTCAATGCGAATGGCAAAGTCTTTATCGGCTCTTTTAACTTTGATCCCCGTTCAGCACGCCTGAATACTGAAGTCGGACTGGTGATCGAATCAGAGAAGCTTCAAAATGAAATTGCAGCCTCACTAGATAAATATCTGCCACGTATTGCTTATCAACTTAAGCTGAATGATAAAGGGGAAATTATCTGGCTGGACCAACAGAAAGACGGAAAAATTTTAAAATTTACCCATGATCCTGAAACAACCCGATTCCAGCGTTTTATGATGCATTTAGTCACGACTTTCCCAGCTGAATGGGCAATGTAATGACAAACAGATGACGAAATTGAATTTCCATCTCATTTTAAAGATTGTTAATTTTAGGATTAATTGAAAATCGTGCAGGTTTTAGACGTTTATTCGATCAATACGGTCATGATCTATACCATAGCTCTAGATTGCCTTAAAATTACACTTTTCCAGTTTTCGCGAAGTTTTTTCGCCACACTCCCATGCAATTTTTTGATTTAAGCCGCCAGTTTAAGTTAAGTGATATCCTTACACCAAACAAAACCCTTCAAGAATTATCCGCTCAGGAGTGGTTTCTCGCCAAAATCCGTGTAGAGCATGACTGTATTTCTGATACAGAGGTGATTGAAGGTCAGGCTATCATCCAGTCCAATGAAAATATCCAGATTGAACTGGAATGGCTGATTCAGGATTCTGGCTATGATCTGCAGGTGCTGTTTAAAGGTGTAGAAACTGAAGTTAATGAAGAAACTTTGGTCGTCGTCAAAGGTGCAAAACTGGTTGATGAGCAGCAACAATTACTATCTTCACAAGCTTTGAGTTTATGGATCGATGGCACGCTGTTGCCTTTATTACCGAATATTCGTCGTGAAATTAAATCCCGTTTAAATCTTTGGGATTATGTGGAATATGATAGTTAATATTTAAAGCCATCACTAAAACATTTAAGGGCGATTCAATCGCTTTTTTTATTTTAAAATTTCTATAGAGATGAATGGTAAGTCGTAATGTCTCGGCAATTTTATATATGCTCTATGCTATGTTAATGAAAATAATAAAAAATGAAGATAACCTTATGATGGTAAATATTCAGCCTCAAGATTGGCTTAAGATCCGGAATGTCTTTGCTGATGCCCAGCGTGCTGCCATGCACTGCTCGGTATCTACAATCACCTCTGATGGATTTCCTACAAGCAGTCCCATCGGCACTTTATTTTTACATGAATATAAACCCACAGGCTTTTTCTTTGACCGCTACTGTACCAGCCTGAAACAGAACCTTCCACATAGTTCGAAAGCGTGTATTCAAGCAGTAAATAGTAGCCAGTCATTTTGGCTAAAATCTTTAATGAGCGGTAAATTTAGCAGTTATCCAGGAGTACGTTTATATGCGGAAATCAGTGAACTGCGACCTGCAACTGAAACTGAACTGGAGCTGGTCCATCGCAGAATAAAACTATTAAGATGGACCAAAGGCAGCCGCCTGATCTGGTCTGACTTTAGCCATGTTCGGGATTTTCAGGCGCATGGTTTTAAATGGGTGGAATATCCACAAATGATGCCGGATACATAGATTTAATACTTACTATTAGTTGGTAATTAACTATAAATATGCATGCATTTTATTTTCTTAATCCCAAAATGAAATATGTGCTTCAATCAAGATAGATTTAACGTAAACAGTATAAGTATTGCATTCACCTTTATTGCTAAAACCTAAATCAGTCCAGCATCTCTAAACAATTGCCGATAGGCTTCCGCCTTTTTCTCCAAAGCCAATGGATAGGCTCGTGATGATGATGGCATTCGATAGAGTTTTAGTTCACGTCCAGCAAAATGTGCTTTACTCGGCTGCCCGATAGCAGGTTTTTCTGTGCCTTCAGGCATGGATAGCATCAGGGTTTCGGTCGCTTTATCGCCTGTGGTCATAATGCTATGACATAAAGGCATCTGAACAAGCAGTTTGTTGAGGTCAGTTGGCGTAACAATTTCCAGAAATTTATCTGAAGCATTCCCTTTCAATCGCCGGATCTGATACGCCGTATCAAAAATCGCAATACCTTTTTCCAGCAAAAATTCCCGAATCAGCATCTCCTGAAAATTCTTATTGGCAATATCCAGAAAGTAATCTTTATTATGAAAGAAAATTAAACCAAATATCCGCCACATATCATTTTGATAATTTGGATAATAGAAACGCATTTTCCAACGTGTTTCTGGTGGCGGAAAACTGCCCATCATCAGAAGTTTGGAATTTTCCGGTAAAAAAGGTTCTAGAGGATGGGTTTCAATATCCGACATAAAATTCCACTAAATTAGTGTATAGAAATTCTATTCTAAAATTTTTGGCGGATTTTTGTAGCAACTTCCTGTCCCCAAAGCGTATAAACTTCTTTACTCGGGTGAAAACCGTCTTTGGCCATTTCCAGATTGAGTGCCTGATATTGTTTGATATCGTACTCAATCCACTGCATATTGGCTTTCTTGCTGACAAATTTCTCCAGCTCAGAGTTCATGGCTTTGGCATAATGACCAAATAACCAAGCTAATGGATTTGGTAAAGCCGGGAACATGTTCATTGGTGGAACACCGGCCGCGATAATTAACTCAGGACTAAAGCGACTTTCAATCGCCTGATAAAGTTTCTGCTGCTTTTTAATCCACACATCTGCGGGTATCAGCTTGGTAACATCATTTACACCGACTGAAGTCACTACAACATCATAGTGTTCAGCCGGAATTTTTTCTAATACGCGAATGACGTTGGAAGTCGCATCTCCCGTTTTCGCCTGAAGTTTCCAGCGAATCTGATAATCTTGCTGGAGCTGACTTAAGATTGCCCCAGTTAATGCGTCTTCTTGATGATCTACCCCGACACCGGCTGCTGCCGAATCTCCAACAATCAG
Organism: Acinetobacter sp. CIP 101934; assembly: GCF_000369585.1. Taxonomy (NCBI): domain Bacteria; kingdom Pseudomonadati; phylum Pseudomonadota; class Gammaproteobacteria; order Moraxellales; family Moraxellaceae; genus Acinetobacter; species Acinetobacter sp. CIP 101934. The sequence continues at coordinate 1,833,168 of NZ_KB850094.1, forward strand.
GATGGATAAAGGTTTCCCTTGCCCAATCAAACCTTCGCGTTCCCCAGCAGGTTCTGGTAATCGTAGCGTTTTTTTCTTGACGCGATTACCCTGGATGACTAGAGCAGGTATTAAGGCAATCGTAGCAGCTTTGAGCAACATAATGGATTAATTTATATAAGGATAGGATTAATTTTACCCCAGTTTATAATCTTCAAGTAACAACTTAATAGTCACTTTTTATGAATATTCACATATTTATATTTCTATCCATTTCTATGCCTTGTTCCCTAATAATGGCTGTAGTATTTTAAAAAAGTATTCGCCATTATTATAAAAAACAATTAATAATCAAAAAATTAAAACACAATATCAATATATACCGCTTAAAATTCTTCTTAATAATTCTGTATTAAAATTAAAGTATAGAAATAAAAAAATCCCGCTTATAGCAGGATTTTACTTCATTATTATTTTACTTAGCTTTGATTTCATTCCAGCGATTTAAACGACGGAATGTTCCAATATCATTAAAGCGCACACCTACTTCTTTCATGACTTTATGTGCGGTCTTGGCAGTCATATGACGGATATAAAATGGCTCTTTTACGACAAAATGATGGATCGCATGTGTTGCACCAAAGTTAAAGCAGAATAGCTGAAATGGCATCATCCACCATGGGTTCAAGACTTGGGTTTGTTTGATTACATCACGCGGGTCAATATCGCCGTAATAATGCATATTTGAACTGACAAACTGTAAACTAAAAGAACGGATAAAGTTGGGAAGCACCCAAATGACTGCCATTAAATTAACCCATGGCATGGCCTCGATTATGCTTTGTGACCACAGCATTTCATAACCAAACATGGGTACGATCGCATTGGAAATATGAAATACTGCAAATACATAACACAAACCGTAGTAAACAATACTTAAAGGCAAAAAGCCAAGCAGCTGTGAAATTTGTGCAATTTTACGTTCTTTTTCAGGCTGCTTTTCCAGAAACAGGTGGATCATTTTGAACATCTGAAATGGCCGCAGATAGACTGACATCAACTGGTCACTGATCACTAAAATACGTCGAGTCCCCCACGGCATACCATTACTGATACCACGTTCTTCCAAGTCACTTTCAGTCCCTGAATATTTATGATGATGTAGATGCAGGCGACGACGTGCCCACGGTCTGATCGTATTCGGACGTGCCAACCATACCAAAGCCAGCATTAAATGATGTGCCCATGGCATTTTTTTGAAATACATGTAATGGATCAAATCATGTTCCAATTCATGTGTTAAGGATGCAAATATGGCAATCAGTGGAATGGTGATCCATGCGGTCAGATATCCATAATAAAAGGCCAACGCAGATATAATCATGCCTGACCAGGCAAAAGTCAGAATACTCGCACCAATGAAATTTTGATGTTTCAGGATGGGATATCGTGCTCGCAGGTCCTCGCCAGCCTGCATGACCACAGTTCTGACTTTGGCAATCCGCTGCTGACTGGTCATATCCGAGGATGAAGACATATGTACAACCTTTAATTTATGGACAGGTGTACATTAAAGGAAAATACGGAAAATAAAAGTTGATATCTCTAGTTTTCAAAGCAGGATGTTTAGAAAAACAGCAGTTGTTACAAAATAAATTTCACTCTAATAATATTGTATTTTATTTAAGCGATTTCACTTTTAAATAATTTAGTAGATATATTCCTAGACTAAAGGTGAATTTTCATACATATAAAGTTGAATATTAAAATATAACTTCATTTTTTTCCAATAACTTAACTTATATTTATGAAAATTAAATTAGCTATTTTAGCACTAACTCTAACTGTTAGCTCAACGGTTCTCGCGGAAGGTATTAATTGGGGAAAAGTTAAAGATGGTTTATATACTTATGTTTTAAACCCAATGCTTCAGACTAATAATCCTGAATTAATGAGAGGAAAAGTTATTGGTCAGGAGACTAATACAAAGCCTCAAATTACCGTAAATATGACAGCAGGGCAAATCATACATGCTTTAAATTATTACGAAAAACAGTATGATCAAAAAATCGCTGAGTATGTTCAAGCAAATCGGGATGACCTACATTTTAGTAAAAAGACAAAAATTTTATGTGAAGCAGAAAGTGCAGCTATAGCTGCTATAAATGTTATGCAATTAGACGCTAACAGGAATAGAAAAGACCTACCTGCTTCACTACTAGCCACAATTTCGGAAAAACACAACTACTATGATGAGCAACGTAAAGAAATGGTGTATGAACAACAACGTCTTAATCAGTCTAATGTAAATTGTTTTGACTATTTCCCATATCAATAAACATATCTAAAGGAATATAGAGTCAGAATCTATATTCCCTTTAAATGATCAAAATTTTATTAAATATTTTGATTTAAAATAAAAATCTATTAGGTAAACTTAAATAGTGATGTCACATGAATCGTTGAATTTATTAGAAATGATTGCTTTTAAAGACTAGATCACATTTACCCGGTATCTGTTCACCATTTACATTCATGACAAGAGTCGAACCACGTGCTTTGCTCTTACATGCATTTTGCACAGCGGGAGCGCGTATTGCTTCATAGTCCAAGGCATTTACTTGAGCAGGTTTAAAGCCGATCTGACATGAGCCTTTTATGGTATGACCCTCAATTTTAACCGTAAGCTTTACATGAGGTCCTTTTCCCTCACACAATCGGGTCGTATCCGGATTTTTTCCTTCATCAGATGCTGCTTGAGCATATGGCATTGCTGTCAATACCAGAATAATGATAAAAGCTAATTTTTTCATTTGGTTATAAGCCCATATACATATATTCACCAACCCTTAGCTATGCTAAACCATAATGTATAATCATATTTATAAAAAATAATTTCCAGACATTATTTTCTTAATTTTTAAAGTCAAAATGTTTCAATTCCAAAAATAAAAAAGCCCCGTTAGGAGCTTTTTGATCATCCAAACAAGAATTATCCTAGTTTATTCACCAGTTTTAGTGGCAATACTTTCATAGCCAAGCCCAACGGTAACCAAGGCCATTTTGGTACATACGCTTTAACCGGCGCTTTTTCAATTTCAGCAGCCAATAAACGCGAACCCGTTTTTTCGTCTACCTCAAAAGGCAGTTTTTTCGCACCTTCATTAATTTCAGTACGAATATAACCCGGGAAGATCGTCGTCACTTTAATAGGTGTATCAATCAGCTCTGCACGAATTCCTTCTGCCAGATGCGCGACTCCTGCCTTACTAGCCCCGTAGGCGGTCAGGTGTTTTGGCATACCACGCATTGCGCTCATGGATGAAATCATGACCAAATGACCTGAGTTTTGCGCACGAAAAATCTCCACTGCAGCTTCACACTGGGCTAAGGCAGAAATAAAATTGGTTTCCACCGTAGCTTTGTTAATAGCAAAGTTACCTTTTCCAATACGACGACCTTCACCAACGCCAGCATTCACGATAATTCGGTCAATGCTACCAAACTCTTCCTTAAAGGCACGGAATACTTCAAAGACCTGATCATAGTTGGTCACATCCAGGGTTTTGGCAATCACTTTGATCCCGTACTGGTTTTCCAGTTCCTGCTTTAAAGCTTCCAGACGTTCCATACGACGCGCACAGATTGCCAAATTATAACCTTTTTGTGCAAATTCACGTGCCATACCTGCACCAATTCCGGAACTTGCCCCGGTAATTAGAATTGTTTTAGCCATTTTTTATTCCTTTAAAATCATTTTGTTCCAGATCTTTTAGATCCAGGTGAGTAATTCTGGTTGATTTGCCTTAATAAAATGATGTTCATTCAGACTAAGTAACTGCGGTTCATTACCCACCAAACGCAAAGTCGTCATGCTGGTATTGGCAATGGCCCAGTTTAAGGCAAAAGTTTTGCTCGGACTCAAGCCTAGAATTTTCCCTGCTGCCACAGAGATAACGCCACCCGAAGTAAACACTACAGCATAGCGCGGTCTTTTCTCAGCCAGTTCATTGCATAGATCTTGCAATGCAGATTCAATACGGTTTTTAAAGTCTGGCCAGGATTCTTCATATTCATGGTGATAATCTCCCCCCGTCCAGCGTTCAATTGCCCCTTCAAAGATTTTGCTTAAATACGCTCGAGGATTGGCATGTTGTGCCACATCTTCTTTTAATAATTCCGGCTGATTAAATCGCGGCTCATACCTGGCAAAGACTTGAGTATGATTAAATTCATTCCAGGCAGAATTGGTAATCAATTCACTTTCAGGAAAACATTCATCCAGACACAATTGCGCTGTTTGCTGATGACGTTGCATTGATCCAGCCATCACCACAGGTGCTTCTTTAAGAATAGAATCGAAATAACGTCCAAGTAACTTGGCTTGCAGCTCACCGTTGGGAGAAAGCTGATCATAGCTTTCTGCTCCAAAAGATGCCTGGCCATGTCGAATCAGGTAAATGGTGGTCATTTTGGCATTAACTCTTTAAATTTGTTCATATACTTCTGGGCAAGATCATTGGCTTCGATCTTTTGTTTGCCAATCAGCTTTAAGGCGCGGATATGCAATGCATGAATTACCACCCAAAAATCTTTAAACGCCGGGTTATTGGTTTGTTTATGGTAGTAACGATAATAAATCTGCTGGGCAATTACCGCTAAACGGAAAATGCCAAATACTTCATAGAAGGTCCAATTCTCTGGCTGTAATCCAGTTTTTTCCAGGTAGTAATCCACAACCTCCTTACGGGTAAACATCCCTTTTAGATTGGTCGGCTGACGGCGGGTTGCCTTAAAAATTGCATTGTCAGTCTCTTCCACCCAATAAGCCAAGGCAGAACCCAAGTCCATAAGTGGATCGCCTAGAGTCGCCATTTCCCAGTCCAGTACCCCAATCACCTGTGTTGGATTGTCAGGATCCAGAATAACATTATCAAAACGCCAGTCATTGTGAATCACACAGGTTTTAGAATCGGCAGGAATATTATCTTTTAACCAGTTACGTACGTACTTGAATGAAGGTACGTTAATCGTTTTAGCTTTGTCATAACGGCTATCCCAACCTTCTACCTGACGTCGGCAGTAACCCTCACCTTTGCCTAACTTTTCCAGTTCAGTACCGTGATAAGGAACCTGATGCAACTCGATCAGTTTATCAATGACATTGATACAAAGTTCGCGTACCTGAGCTTCACTGAAGTACAGATCTTTGGGCAAATTCGCTCGTGGAATAATGCCTTCAATGCGTTTCATCACATAGAAATCACAGCCAATCACTGATTCATCCTGACATAGCAACAACATTTCCGGAACAACTGGATAGTGATCAGCCAGTGCCCGTTGCACATGATATTCACGCGCCATGTCATGTGCAGATTTGGCCTTGGTGCCTTTAGGTGGACGACGCAGAATTAAATCGGCATTGCTATATTTCAGCCGATAAGTCCAGTTCGACGCACCACCAGAATATTGAGTGACTTCAACTGGACCTTTAATATTTTCACCGTGTTCAATCAGCCAGTTTCCTATAGCGCGGACATCCAGTTCTTCACCCTCACGAACTTTTCCACCGACATCAATGACTGCCATAATATTTCCTTAAAATCTTTTTACTATCTAAATATCTTTAAACTTAAGACTTATTTTTTACGACGCGTACTATAACCACGTTTTGCCAACTCTAATTTTGCAATCATGCCCTTATGTACTTCATCCGGGCCATCTGCCAAACGTAGCGCACGTGCTTGGGCAAAGAATCCGGTCAATGGTGTATCACGTGAAACACCAGCGCCACCATGAATCTGGATTGCCATATCCACGACTTTTTCCAGCACACTTGGTGCCACGACTTTAATGGCCGAGATTTCTGTCAAAGCCGCCATGTTCCCTAAAGTATCCATTTTATAGGCAGCATACAAGGTTAATAATCGCGCCTGATCAATCGCAACCCGTGCTTCTGCGACCCGTTCCAGATTGCCACCCAGTTTCAAAATTTCTTTACCAAACGCCGTGCGGCTCATACCACGGTCAATCATCAGTTCCAGAGATTTTTCTGCTGCACCAATACAACGCATGCAGTGATGAATACGACCTGGGCCTAAACGACCTTGGGCAATTTCAAAGCCCTGACCAGCGCCCCCAATAAAATTGCATACTGGTACCCGCACATTATCAAAACTAACTTCGCCGTGGCCATGTGGAGCATCATAATCACCAAAGACGGGCAACATACGCTCGATTTTCACGCCCGCAGTATCGACTGGAACTAAAACCATGGAATGCTGATGATGACGGTCTTTAGTTTCATCGGGAGTATGTGCCATAAAGATAATGATTTTGGCATTTGGATCACCCAGACCAGATGACCACCATTTACGGCCATTTAATACAATTTCATCACCTTCAATGACCGCCGTTGCCTGCATATTGGTGGCATCACTGGAGGCCACTGCGGGTTCAGTCATACAGAATACCGAGCGGATTTTTCCCTCTAATAACGGCATGAGCCATTGCTGTTTTTGTTGTTCAGATCCATAACGCCATAATACTTCCATATTGCCGCTATCTGGAGCATTACAGTTAAATACCGTTGGTGCAATCAGACTACGTCCAGACAGTTCAGCAATATGCGCATATTCATTGACCGACAATGCTTGACCCAATTCAGCACATGGCAGGAACATATTCCATAACCCTGCTGCTTTGGCTTTGGCTTTTAAATTTTCCAGTTCAGCCGGCCATTGCCATTTGGTCCAGTCACCGCCCTGATTCAGCTCATGCACCTGATGCCAGAAATCTGCCTCAATTGGCTCGATCTCATCTCTAATAAATTTTCTGGTGCGTTCAACGTAGTCCTGTGCACGTGCTGATAGCTCAAACATGGCAACTTTCCTCTGGATATGATTATTCTGCTTTACAAGACCTTAACCTAAAACCTATTATGAATAAAATGATTTTATTCCATAGTTTAATATGCAACAGATTCATAATGAAAACAGTATTGATCTTCGCAGTTTCCATCGGATCGATATCAATTTATATCCACTTTTTGTTGCTGTCTTTGAACAGAAAAGTATTTCCCGGGCTGCCCAAATCCTGTCAATTACCCAGTCTGCTGCCAGTCATGCCTTACAGCGTCTAAGACAGCATCTGCAGGATGATTTGTTTGTACGGACTGGCAGTAAAATGCAGCCAACGCCGTTTGCGGAACAGATTTATTCAGAAATTAAACATGCCCTCATCACCATCCAGAATATTTCCATCCAGAACCAGCAATTTGAGCCAACCTTGGTACAAAATCTAAAGATTGCTGTGCATGATGAAATTGAACCGATGATCTTGCCAAAACTGGTCGCACATTTTCAGCGTTTTAATCTAGATATTCAGTTTGTCAGTATTAAACTGGACCGAAAGAATATTGTTTCTGATTTGGCAACCCAGCAAGTTGATTTTGTGATCGATCTGGAACAGCCTTTGGGCGACAAAATCCAGTTTGAATTACTGGATCAGGATGAGTTTGTCGTCTGTACTCAACAGCAACAAGTCACGGAAAAAAGTTATCTCGCCTCCCCACATATTGGTGTGTCTTCGCGCCGGACTGGCGTATTAGTTGAAGATCTGTATTTAAGCCGTAATCAACTATCTCGACAGATTTTCCTGCGTTGTCAGCATTACTCGACGGCGTTACAGATTTTGCAGCAGCATCCCTTAGCGATGCTCACCATTCCCCGAAATGTTTTAAATCATTTGCATATTGATAAAAGCCTGAAAATTTTTGAAGTTCCTGTAAAACTGCAGAAAATTAATATGGGGATGTATTGGTATAAGGATTTACAAGAGAATAAGAGACATCAATTTTTACGGAGTGAAATTAATAAAATTTTTGCTTAGGCTATTTTTATAAGTGAATTTTAAAAATACTTAGGCTATTTATAGAGCCTTTAAAGTTTATTCCTAAGAATCGCAGCTTGGTTTTTTGTTATTTGCTTAGGCTATTTTGTTTGCTTAAAAAAATCTTCGTATAAACGGTTACAGAGCCTTAAGACGTGAGGCTTTGATCTAGAATGAACACTTTATAAGTCAGCTATTTCTTCACCTGACTGCGCTTCTTCTGGATTTTAATTTTGTTGCATCTCTCAACTTCTTGGCAAATTGTACTTGGCCTTGTGGCTCTATGTTTCTCCTATTATTTGCTGCACAAACTTGTGGTGTTTTTACAAGAACTGTTCCGCCCCTTCAAAAAAGGCAAAAAATACTGGTGTCGAGTTAAGGCCGTCAGCGATGGCGACACCCTCACCTGCTATCGTTTCAATATCCGTCGTTCAGAAACCCGCTTACGCTTTGCCTATGTGGATGCACCTGAATCCAGTCAGGCCTATGGCAAGGAATCCCAGCAGCTGGTCGCAAAAATGATCAAGAATAGACTGGTCCGTGTGCAAATTACCGATATTGACCGTTATGGACGCTGTGTTGGAGTCATTTACCGACGTCGTAAAAATGTCAATGAAGAACTCATCAAGCGTGGTGCGGCTTGGGTTTATGAAGAATATATCCGTGACAAGAAACACCTCTCCTATCTGATGAGCCTGCAAAGCAATGCCAAGAAAAATAAGAAAGGTCTCTGGCGCGGCACACACCCGGTACGACCAATTATTTACCGTAAACAGAAAAAATCCTGAGCAGAATAAAGAGCCTTTTGGCTCACTACCGTCCCACAATTTTAATCAGGATATATATTAGGTCATCATAGCAACTCAATAATGTTTTAAATTTATGATATTCATAAATATTTATAATTATGTATTGCACAGCTTTATCTTCTCTTTAAAAGTCTAAGTGGCTGTGTGCAGGCAGAACCTTACTTTGGAAAAACTCAAAGTAGGCAAAAGTCTTTTATTCCCCCATTACGACGTCGTGTCGTGATGGGGAATGTGTGGCATCTCTGCCACCGCGCGCATATCTAAAATCTAATCACTACAACTCTGAGACAATAATGCCTTTCCGCTATCTTTTATTTTAGCTGATGCTTATAAATAGTTTCGGTAAATTCGCCAAAGACTGAGACTTTTTCGAACAGATGCTCGCTATACATCAAGTCATCAATTAGACGCTCGGCATCGGCATGCTGTATTCCGCTAAGTTGAGTAACTAATTCAATATTAGCTGACGTGATCTCTTCACAAGTGACGGCAACTGAATCTGTCTTCCTTTTCCATAACAGTTTTTTAAATTCAATTTCAGTTAAATCAAAATTCTGTTGTATCAATTTGTGTTGGATAACCTGTATACCGAATGATTCGAGTAATATTTTCAACTCAGCATCCAGTTCATTTCCAATGACAATCAGGCTCTTACAATTTCGCTCAAGTAAGGCCTTGAATACAGCATAGCGCTGTAAATCTGGCATGGAACAACCATCAATTGCCAAATCAAAGCAAATATCCATTTCCTGTAAGGCCTGGGTATGGTTTAGTTTCAGCGCTTCTACCCGGAAATATTCCCCCAGCACCTGTTGCAGTTCAGTATTGGCTGGAGCGATAAAGATGGTTTTATGTTTTAGCACGGACAGAATAAGCGGACTAAAGACATAACTCAGTCGTGAAGCATCAAATTGATCCAGCAACATTACATGATGAATTGTTTCAGTATATCCGCGTGTTTGTGCTGCCTCTTTAACTGCGTGGATCAGCTGTTCAGGTAAGGTAATTGCTGGTTGATGTAAATCCATCATTAAATTAGAACTGCTTTTAAAACATTCACTGATAATTGTTGTTAGGTCTAAATCCTGCATAAATCCACCTTAGCCACTGCTCGCATCCAGATTTGCATGTTAAAGAAAACTAAAGATTTTTCCCACCAGATTAGCTCATTTACTCCTTGAAATATCTGTTAAGCCATATCGAAGCAACTGATACATCACTTGAATTTTCATGTTTATAAGCGTAAATTATCCACATTTAGTTAACCAGGTTAACATTATTCCTTATGGATACTACCTCCCGCTTTAGATTTGCATTATTACGCTGTGCAAGATTGCTCGGGGATGAAATGAATGCGGTGTTAATTGAACATGGCTTAAATTATTCCTTATGGCAAAGTCTGGTCATTATCAAAATGAATGGTCAATGTACGGCGCTGGATATCGCCCAGGAACTCAGGATTTCAAAACCTGCTGTAACCAAGCGTTTAAATACTTTGATGGAAATGAACTTTATTGAATCACAACCCATGACAGATAAACGCCAGAAATTACTGCAGCTGTCTAAAATGGGTAAACAACAGTTCCAGCAATGTTGTGGCAAGATTGATGTTCTGGAAGCAGAATTACTGCAAGACTTCAATAAAGATGAGCTGAAACGTGCTCATGCTTTTGTTTTAGAGTTTATGCATTCCCTTCAGGCGAGAAAGGAGCTTCAACATGACTGAAGCTCCATCCAAACTTTGGACGAAAAATTTTATTTTTCTCAGTGCAATGAACTTCCAGCTGGTTCTGGTGTTCTATCTACTGGTTATTGTCAGTGTTGGTTATGCCTTAGCTGAACTGGATGCCACTACTGCACAAGCAGGGTTAATCTCCGGTGTATTCGTGGTTGGGACTTTAGTCGGCCGATTGCTGATAGGAAAATTCCTGCCCAATCTGGGTGCCAAAGCCAGTCTGGTTGCCGGAGCTTTGGGCTTTTTCCTGTTCTCTGGTCTGTATTTTATTCCAGTGGATGTACCTTATCTGATTGCGATCCGCTTTGCTCACGGCTTTATGATGGGTGTCGCAGGGACTGTTATTGGAACTGTCATTGCCCAGACCATTCCAGCAACCCGACGTGCTGAAGGTATTGGCTACTTCAGTACCAGTAGTACACTAGCCACTGCAGTTGGTCCATTCCTGGCGATCTGGCTAATGTCACAATATGACTATAAGGTGATTTTTACTTTTACTTCTATTGTGGCTTTCACCTGTCTGTTCTTCAGTTTTGGTGTCGATACTTCAAAAGTAAAACTGGCTGCAAAAGCTGGTACGCAACAGTCTGCTCCGCCTACTTCATGTCTCGCGCAGTTTGTTGAGCCTAAAGCTTTTCCTATTGCGGTTATTATCCTGATTGCTGGTGCATGTTATTCCGGTGTACTGTCTTTTCTTAACCTGTATGCCAAGGAAATTAACCTCTTGCAGGCAGCTTCATTCTTCTTCCTGATGTATGCAGCCGCAATTTTGATTTCTCGCCCATTTACCGGCCCATTGATGGATCGTAAAGGCGAAAATATCATCATGTATCCTGCGATTGTGATTATGGCAATCGGTATTGGTTTACTCAGTCAGGCACATAATTCATGGATGCTCCTCACCAGTGCAGCGTTATTAGGTTTTGGTTATGGCAATATTCAATCCATTTGCCAGACCATTGCGGTAAAAAGTACCACAATAGAGCGTATGGGACTGGCAACATCAACTTTCTTTATTGCTCTTGATGCTGCACTTGGTTTTGGACCGTATTTTATTGGCCAGTTTCTGGATCAGATCGGTTATCAGCATTTGTATTTGTATAGTGCGGTCATTACACTCAGCTGTCTGCTTTGGTATTACCTGCTGCATGGACGTAAAGTCAAAGCTGCTGCAACTTGATGGCATGCTAAAAGCGCCGGCTAAATCGACGGCGATATTCTAACGGGGTTAACCCCGTTTTTTTATGGAATAATCGCCTGAAAGAGCTTGGATCATGGTAACCGACATGTTGCATGATCAGATCCACCGCCTGTTCGGTTTCTTCCAGCCGTTTACGGGCTGCTTCAATCCGGATAGCTTGCAGATACTGATTGGGTGGCACATCCAGTGCCTGTTTAAAACGCCTAATCAAAGTACGTGTGGTGAGGTTAAAACGTGTCGCCAGTTGTTCCAGATTAAGCGCTTCATGAAAATGCTGTTCCAGCCAATCTTGTACTTTTTGTACCAGCTCGTCATGATGCGGCTTGCTAATTTTCAGTAAGGAATAAGACAGCTGGCTGTCACGCCGATAATCAATCACAAAGGATTTGGCTGACTGCATCGCCAGCTCAAAACCATAGTAGCGTTCAATCAAGTGCAGTCCTAAGTCAAACCAGGCCAGACCACCACCTGCACAGTAGATATGCTGATCCCGACTAATCAGCTGATCGGCATGAAGCTTTACTTTAGGGTAAAGAGTCTGAAACATATCCTGAAAGCCCCAATGCGTGGTCGCCTGGCGATCATTCAAAATACCGGCTTCAGCCAAAAAGAAATTCCCCGTACAGTTTCCTGCAATCACTTTCTGCTGCCGGTCTGCTTCCTTTAAATAACGGATCAGTTCCAGATTCTGTTGCAAGGTTTCGATAATCGGTCCGGCAATCGTAGGGACAATAGCAATATCTACATCCTTGATATCTGCATAAGCTAAATGTGCCTGGATCAATACCCCATTAATACAACGGATCGCCTGCCCTTGGGCACTGGCAATTTCTACCTGAAACAGACGATGAATTTCCTGCTGCTGAATCCGGTTCCAGCTCACGCCCGCCATGGCAAATAAATCCACGACTCCAGTAATAGCCGATGCTAAAGCCCCATCAAAACCTAAAACCACCACCTTTTTCATCTGAATATCATTGTCACTTTTCACATCTTAAGTGTCATTATTGACAATTCTAAAAAATAAAAGCAACTACTAGTCTTAAACACATCATATGAACACTCGATTTAAAACTAAATATGACTCAACTTATCAATGACAAAGACCTAAATTTCCTGCTGTATGACGTTTTTAAACTGGAACAGCTGACCCAACTTGAACGTTATCAGGAACATGATAAAACCACCTTTGACAGTATTTTAGATACGGCCCAAGGCATCGCTACCGATTATTTTGCGCCGCACAATGCCAAAGCAGATCAGCACGAACCAACTTTTGACGGCAAAAAAGTCGAAACCATTGCTGAAGTCAAAACCGCATGGAAACAGTTTGCCGATGCCGGGTTACTCTGCGCTCAACATGATTATGATGCCGGCGGTATGCAGTTACCAATTCTGGTCAATATGGCGTGTAATGCCTTTTTTATGTCTGCCAATCCATCAACGGTGGCTTATTCTTTCTTGACCGCTGCCGCAGCCAATGTGATTCAGGCTTTCGGCACCGAGGAACAAAGACACACGTTTGTACCCCATATGTTCAGCGGCCGTTTTTCTGGCACCATGGCACTGACAGAACCGGATGTTGGTTCATCCCTTGGTGATCTGACCACGAAGGCCATCCCTCAGGCAGATGGATCCTATCGGATTAAAGGTCAAAAGATGTTTATCTCTGGGGGTGACCAGGACATTACTGAAAATATTGTGCATCTTGTGCTTGCCCGGCTTCAGGATGCACCTCAAGGCGTGAAGGGTATTTCCCTGTTTATTGTGCCAAAATTCAAGACCCGTGCCGATGGTTCACTTGATGAGTCTAATGATGTTCAATTGGCCGGCCTACTGCATAAAATGGGCTATCGCGGGACTACCTCGACGGTGCTGAGCTTTGGGGAAAATGACAATTGCTTAGGCTATTTACTTGGTGAAGCAGGTCATGGTTTAAAATATATGTTCAAGATGATGAATGAAGCACGTGTCGGTGTGGGACTTGGTGCGGCAATGATTGGCTATCGTGGTTATCTGGAGTCTCTGAATTATGCCAAAAACCGTCCACAAGGACGTCCGGTAGCCGATAAAGATCCAAATAGTAAACCAGTGAATATCATTGAGCATAGCGATGTTAAACGTATGCTGTTGACCCAGAAGTCCTATGTTGAAGCATCACTGGCACTGTGTCTGTTTGCAGCCCGCCTGATTGATGAACATCAGGCAGCTCAGGATGAAGAGAGTGCTATTTTGCTGGATCTGATTACGCCAGTGGTCAAATCCTTCCCTTCTGCCTATGGCCCCAAAGCCAATGACCTGGCAATTCAGGTCTTGGGTGGTGCAGGCTATACCCGTGAATATCCGATTGAACAGTGCTACCGGGACAACCGTCTGAATCCAATCCATGAAGGCACTTATGGCATTCAGTCTCTAGACCTACTCGGTCGTAAACTGTGGCAACACAACGGTAAAGGTTTAAGCCTGCTCATGCAGCGTATCCAGAAAACTTTATCCGAGATTCAGGATCCCAAGTTAGCTGAACTGGCAGAAACTTTTAAAAAGCATCTTGCGACTGTGCAAAAAACCACGCAGGTTTTAGGTCAGGCTTTGCATCAAGGTCGAGTTGATGCAGCATTGGCGAATTCAGGTTTATATCTGGATATGATGGGTAAAACCATTATTGCCTGGTTATGGCTGGAAATGGCGAATCAGGCACAGTTAAAATTTGCCTCGTCTGACTATGCAGAAGATCAACAATTCCTGACAGGAAAAATGCAGGCAGCTCAATACTTTATCCGCTGGGAACTGCCTGAAGTTGAACATCAGGCACAATTACTGATGAACTTTGATGATACCTGCCTGAATATGCAGCCAGAATGGTTTTAAGATTTAACGAAAATGAATAAAAAATGCGCCCTGAAAGGCGCATTTTTTATTAAAAACTGGAAAATATTAAAAACTGAAAATAGTTAAGCTGCATTATCTTGTATGCCAAATTTTCTGAAAATCTGCTTGCGTTTAGCAGGCAAGATATTGGCTTTGTTCAGGTCGCCTTGATAATGTTGATACACACGCTTATCCATCATTTTATACCACAATGGTGGTATCAAAGCTGGAATCAGCATGGTCGCATAACCGCTTGGCAAGACAGGTGCTTCCTCAAAATTGCGCAATGCCTGAAACGGCCGGCTTGGGAACGCATGGTGATCAGAATGGCGTTGTAACTGATACAGAAACAGGTTGGTAACAATATTGTTATTATTCCAGCTGTGTTCAGGCAAAGTACGCTCGTATTTACCTTTCCCAGTTTCAGCACGCTTCAAACCATAATGTTCAATATAATTGACAATTTCAAACAGGCTGATGCCATAAAATGCCTGTGTTAACGTATATGGAATAATCTTCTTGCTAAAGGTTTTCAGCATCAAGCCATGATAAGCAGCACTCATCCCCCAGCCATGAAACAATTCATTTTCCTTGCTAAAGAAACTCAAGCCTTTACGCTGTAAACGGCGTTTTTCAATTTCAATTGCAGATTTAAGTCCACCAAATACCGTACGTGGCCAGAATTTATAAAATGACTCTCCCATTTTTGATGAGGCAGGATCTTCAGGCGTCGCGACCCGTTTATGATGTCCATAAGGATGTTCAATCCGGAAATGGTTATAAGCCAATGGCATCAGGCTGGCATGTGACCAGTAATGATCAGATTTATTCGGGCGGTGACTCAATTCATGTGCAGTGTTTACACCAATTCCATTAATTGCACCCATCGAGATCCCCAGTAGAATCTGATCGGTCAATGAGACATTGGGGCGTGATACCACATAGCCTGCAAAAGTATTAGCAGCCATTTGCAAAGGAATAAACAATTTTACGATACGGTCATAATAAGGATCTTTGATCAAAGCTTTGATCTGATCATCGCTGGGATTATTTTCATCTTCGCCAATCAGAGCATCTAGTGTCGGAATGATGACATGCAGTAATAACGGACCACCCAAGGCAAAAACTTTCTTAGTGGCTTTCGGTCCAAAATGGTAGCCGGCTAAAATACCCATACCGATGACTGGTAGACCCGGACTCAACAGCCATCCGAAACGTTTTTTATCTAGCTGGCGGCCCTTCAGCAACTGAGCGTCCTGCTCCAGGTGAATATTTGTGATTTTTGCAGGGGCATTCATTGCGACCCTCCTGTTTTATGTTACCCTGCCCTTATAGTTGAATAATTCAGCGCATGTGCACAGTTGTCAGCGTCCAGAAAAGCTATGTCAGCGTCTTTGTCCTGATCAGCCGATTTCTGACCTCAATTCACATGCAGACTTAAATAAAAATATCTTTTTAATTCAGAATAGAACACGCATGGATGCGCTTAGTAAAATTTTTGATGACATACATTTAGCCAAATCAGAATATATCTACCTGAATGTTCATCACCCTTATCGACTGTTATACAGACATGAACCGTCCATGCTGGCCTATGTGATTTTGCATGGACAGGCACAGCTCAGCTTTGAAGATTCAGACCATGTCATTGTCTTACAGCAGGGTGATCTGATTCTGCTTCCATCTGCCAAAGCGCACCAGCTGCATTGTCCAAATGATCAAGAACTAACACAAAGTAGTCCCATTAACAGCTTCTTTGCTTCGCATTCACAGCAAAGTATTGATTTCGGTCAGGTCCAGCCACAACGCAACTTTATTCTGGCGATTCGTTCAAAAATGGATATCCAGATGGCGCGACCGCTAATTACCTCTTTGCCGGATTATCTGCATATCCAGCATATTTTGAGTGATTCAGCCCCGGAATGGTTACAGATCGGATTACAGTTCCTGGCTTTAGAAACCCAGAATACACGTCCGGGCCGTGACCGTATTCTCGATCATCTGGTCAGTATTTTACTTATTGAATGTGTGCGGGATTATATTTTGAATGCCCGGCATGCCTCCAGCTGGTTAAATGCCTTAAGCCATCCTGAACTTTCCAGTGCCTTAGCTGCCATTCATGGCCAGCCAGAACAGAGCTGGACCGTTGAAAGTCTGGCTGAACAATGCCATATGTCACGTTCCAAATTTGCACAATTGTTTACACAAGTGGTCGGTGAAACGCCTTTGGCTTATCTGCAACAGCACAGGATGCGTCTGGCAGCACGTTATTTAAGAGATGGCTTAATGACCGTACAACAGATTGCGCATCGCGTAGGTTATTCTTCAGAAACTGCATTTAGTCAGAGTTTTAAAAAGCAGTTTGAACTGACTCCGAGCCAGTATCGTCAGCAGCATCAGGGTCAACAATAGCTGAGAAGATTATTTTACCAGTTCTAAAATGGCAGTCACAGGATCTTCACTATTCCCTGAAAGTAGTTGCTTATGCATGGTCAGATGCTGCATCGCCTGAATCTGTGCTGCTTCAATATTCATTAATGCTTCAATTTCGGCAGCAAGATTCTCGGGGGTTGCTTCAGATTGAATCAGCTCCTGAATCACTTTCTTGCCCGCAATAATATTTGGCAATGAATAGTACTGAATTTTCACCAGAAGTTTAACAATACGATAAGTCAGCCAATGTAATTTATAGAAAGTCACCATTGGACGATGTAACAACATTGCTTCCAGAGTTGCTGTTCCCGATGCCAAAGCGACGATATCTGCTGCATTCATGACCTGACGACCGATTTTAGAATCGCTACCGGTATTTTCCATCAGACGAATTTGGGCCTGTAAACTTTCCGGATAAGTTTGCAGCAAGGCTTGAATTTGCTGCTTACGTGCATCATTGATGGCAGGAATCAGGAAGATATATTCAGGATGTTTTTGTTGCAAAATTTGTGCAGTATCCAGCACCAATGGCCCAAGACGTTCAATTTCTCCACGGCGGCTGCCTGGCAGCAAGGCAATATATTTCTGGGCAGGATCGAGTCCCAGCTCCTGCTTTGCTTCAACCAGTGGATTTTGTATCGGCAATTGACTCGCTAATGGATGACCGACAAATGCAGCGGGTACCTGCCATTTTTGATAAAAGACTTTTTCAAATGGAAATAAACACAGTACCAGATCGATACTGGCTTTAATGCCATGTACACGTCCCTGACGCCACGCCCAGACGGATGGGCTGACATATTGAACGGTTTTGATCGGCAACTGTCGTTGCTTGATGCTCTTGGATAAACGCAGGTTAAAATCTGGTGCATCAATGCCGATAAATACATCGACTGGATCTTTCGTCCAGGTCTCCAGCAGTCCATCACGTACAGCAAACAGCTTACGGATATCTTTCAAGACTTCGACAATACCCATCACCGACAGAATATCCATTGGATAATAGCTTTTAAAACCTTCTGCCATCATCTGTGGACCACCTATGCCCTCAAATTCAGCATCAATACCCTGCTCACGAAAACGACGAATCAGACTGGCACCTAAGGTATCTCCCGATACTTCACCCACGACGATTCCAATTTTAAGCTTCCGTTTTTGCAAGATGTGATCCTCAGAGAATTGCTGTCAGCATATTAGCATAAGACAAAAAACTTAAGGCTGAACTTGATCCCGATCTGTATGAAATGGTTTAAAAATGATGAATCTAAGAATTTAAAGCGCTATATCTACAAATATAATGATGACTACAGGGATTTTCTGAATTCACTTTAGATAAGAATGACCAGGATCATCATGACTACAAATATGCTCAATTGAAAAATGATATAAAGAATGATCTACCAAACTTCTAATTTCCCTTATCACTACCAGCCTATTTCTAAATCAAATAAATCTGCTTATTTTAATAAAGAAGAAATTTTATACTGTTAATCATATTTTATGGATTCAACTCCATTTATCTTCATCGTATTTCCTAACTATAAGAAAATTCTTTAGAAAGCTTACCGGACTTATCCTTTACACCAATTTTTTCGATAATAAAACACCTCATTAATCACTTGCTTTATCTTATTTTGGAATAAGCAAATCATTAATCAAGACAACTACTTATCTTTAATAGTCATAAGATATGCTCGTTTTTTGATATTGGCATATATAGATGTTTGGTCCGATTGAGTTTATTTTAGCAGGTGTGTTAGTTGGTTTCTGTGTAGGGATTACTGGTGTCGGCGGTGGTTCACTGATGACCCCTATTTTGATCAGCCTATTCCGGATTGAACCGCACATTGCAATCGGTACTGACCTTCTATATGCCGCAATCTCTAAATTCTGCGGTTCTTTTGTCCATGCAAAAAAAATGAATATTGTCTGGCCCATTGTGATCTGGCTGGCAATCGGCAGTATTCCAGCATCTTTTGCCACGCAATGGGTACTTGAGAACTATCTCAGTCAATCTACCCATTATAAAGCAGTACTCACCATGGTACTCGGTTTTATGCTAACGCTGACCGGTATTTCTATTGTATTCCGCGCTTCAATTGAGAAGTTCTTTAATAAATACCGTAAACAAGAATTGCCAGATATGACCCAGGATCTGGAAAAAGTCGATTTTAAATCTGGCAAAAAACGCGCTCTGATTATCATCATGGGAATCGTGCTTGGTGTTTTTGTGACCTTGTCTTCAGTGGGCGCAGGGGCATTCGGTATTATGGCATTGATTCTGATGTTCCCGAATTTGCCGATGATTCGTATTATCGGTTCTGACGTGGTGCATGCCGTACTTTTAACTTTAGTCGCAGGCTTGAGCCATATGAGCGCAGGTAATGTAGACTTTGCTTTGTTAGGCTGGTTACTGGTGGGTTCTATTCCTGCAATCGTGATCGGCACATTGATCAGTTCACATATGCCTGAGAAAATTATCCGTAAAATTCTGGGTGTTACCCTGTTCTGTCTGGGTGTGAACTTTATGCTCAATCCAGTCAAATCCAAACCTGCCCAACCAGCTCAACCCGAGTTGGTAACGGAAGCAGAAAAATCTCAGGCCGTTTAAACTAAACCTCAGATTCATCACTTTTTTTTCAAAGATTTATTCATCTTTTTTATAACAAAGTGACGCATCATTCATGTTATATTCGGGCTATTAAACAACCTTTTGTATGATCGAACCAGTGACGGCAATGAATACACTACAGTCAAATCCTATTTCACAATCAGATATTGATGATGTGAATATCCAAAGCATGATTCCTCTTGTAACTCCAGCACAATTAAAGACTGAGTTGCCTTTGACTGAGAATGCTTATCAAACCGTACTGAAAGGTCGTGAAACGATTCGCAATATTCTTGATGGCAACGATAAACGTCTTTTTGTCGTGATTGGTCCATGTTCAATTCATGACCCTGAAGCTGCCAAAGAATATGCCGAGCGCCTGAAAGTGCTGAGCGAAAAAGTAAAAGACAGCCTGTATCTGGTAATGCGTGTGTATTTTGAAAAACCACGTACTACCATTGGCTGGAAAGGTCTGATCAATGACCCAGACATGAATGACTCGTTCAATATTGAAAAAGGTCTGCGCATTGGCCGTAAGCTTCTGCTTGAACTGAACGAAAAGGGTTTGCCATGTGCAACTGAAGCACTTGATCCAAACTCGCCACAGTATTATCAGGATTTAATTTCATGGTCAGCGATTGGTGCACGTACTACCGAAAGCCAGACTCACCGTGAAATGTCATCTGGCCTGTCTTCACCAGTAGGTTTCAAAAACGGTACTGATGGCGGCCTGACTGTTGCAACCAATGCCATGCAATCCGTGAAACACGGTCATAGCTTCCTCGGTCTGAACGATCAAGGTCAGGTTGCAGTCATTCGTACTTCTGGTAACCCATATGCTCATGTAGTACTTCGTGGTGGTAATGGCAAACCGAACTACGATGCAGGTTCTGTTGCAGAGGCTGAGACTGCTTTGGCAAAAGCGAAAGTTAGTACCAAAATCATGATTGACACCAGTCATGCAAACTCAAACAAAGACCCGTACTTACAACCATTAGTGCTAAAAAACATCACTGAACAAATTATTGATGGAAATAAATCAATTGTTGGTATTATGGTAGAAAGTCATCTTAAAGGTGGTCGTCAGGATATCCCGGCAAACCTTTGTGATCTGGAATACGGCAAATCAGTGACTGATGGCTGTATCGACTGGGAAACGACTGAAAAGGCATTACTTGATATGCATGAGGCGTTAAAGGACGTTTTACCAAATCGCTAAGCGATTGATCAAAACGCCATCGTAAGATGGCGTTTGCATTTCTACATAAGGAAAATGATCTGATGAATGAAATTGAAACTGCACTCTGTCAAATTAATAATTTTCAATTCATCCATGAGCACCTGTTTACTTCAGGCCAGCCGACAGCAGAACAGCTCAAGCTGATAAAGGAATACGGGATCTCGACCGTTATCAATGTAGCTTTGAGCGATGCAGAGCCTCACCTGGACCATGAAGATAAAATCTGTCTGGAGCTTGGACTCAACTATATCCAGCTGCCAATTTCCTGGGAAATGCCATCCGATGATCAATGCCTGCTAGTGCTGGACATGATTGATCATCTAGTCAAGCAACAAGCCGTTTGGGTACATTGCAACCAGAACTTCCATGTCAGCAGCCTGATGTATTTATATCGCCAATACTATATGGATATGGATCTACCGACGGCGCAAGCAAGCCTGCATCAGGTCTGGGAACCGAATGACACCTGGACGGGTCTATTGCATGCTGTTGCCTTACAGCTACAAGGCCGTAAAGCAACTGAAGAACTTAAGCTGGCAATGATTAATCCTGATCACTTTGCGTGAGTGATCAGGACCGTCGCCATAGACAGAATGCCTTCCTGACGCCCGGTAAAGCCCAGCTTTTCTGTGGTGGTCGCCTTAACGCTAATCTGGGTTAGATCTACTTCTAGTACATCTGCAATGCTTTGACGCATTTCCAGATTATGCTTTGCCAGTTTTGGACGTTCACAGGCCACAGTAATATCAGCATTATTCAATACATAACCACGATCCAAGATCAGCTGATACACGTGCTTCAACAATACACGACTGTCAGCACCTTTAAAGTTAGGATCCGTATCTGGAAAATGCTGACCAATATCTCCCAGTGCCAATGCACCTAACAAAGCATCACATAATGCATGTAACACAACGTCACCATCCGAGTGTGCTTTGAGGCCATGGGTATGTGGAATTTTCACGCCTGCCAGTGTGACAAAATCACCTTCTTCGAATGCATGCACATCCAGCCCCTGACCAATTCGAATTTGTGCAACCACTGTTTTCATCCTTAGAAATAACCAATTGAAATCTTGTACACTTCGTTTCTATTTCGCTATAGTTAGACCAAGCGTAACACAGTGAAAGTATAAGCGATCATGCTGCTGAAAACTGATATAAAAATGATGAAACTTCTGGGTCTCATGCTGGGTTTGAGCACTTTGGCAACAAGTGCTACAGCATCCGCACATCCGCTAGAATGTTCAGATAGCTCACAAGCCAGTAAAGCAACTTCGACGCTGTGTTCCGTGCCTCTGGCTGAATTTAGAAAAAATCTGGCGAGCCAGTATCTCACGGCCTACCTGATTACTGATGCACCTTTAAGTATTATTCAGGATACGCATCAACTATGGCTAAACCGCTTACAACAGTGCAAAACACTAGACTGTTATAAACAGCAGTTTGATGTGCGTTTAGATGATCTGAATATCTTTATTTCTTTGAATCAAAGCCTGACCCAGCATTATTTAAAATTTGAACAGGGCCAGATTGCCAAACAGCCGGTACACCTAAAAATCCATCAGCTCAGTAAAGACCGCATCAAGATCGAAGGTATTGCCTATCGCAGTCCTAAAAACCGTATAGATACTCAAACTATCCCTTTTTTAGCTTATACCACTCCTGAAGCTAAAACTGAAATCACTGATAACGAAAACGACTGTAAGTATGAATTTCACTATACCAAGGCCATTCTTTCGGTAAAAACCCAGCAGAAAGGCTGTGAACGCTTTAGCGGTGTCTATCGCCTATATGACTAAACCCATTCAATTAAAAAAAGATCATCCGAGGATGATCTTTTTTGTTTTAAGCTACAGGATAGGTTTGAGCCACCTGCTGGCTGATCATTGCTGCTGTCGCAGCAGAGAGCGTCCAGCCTAAATGCCCATGTCCGGTATTATAAAATACTCGCTTGTGTTTTCCCTGACGCACGACTGGCATCATATTCGGCATCATTGGCCTTAATCCGGTCCAGGGAATCACATATTCAGTGGAAATATCAAAATTACGATGCGTCCAGTCAATTAAAGGCTGAATCCGGTCAGCACGAATGTCACGGTTATAACCATTAAACTCTGCTGTACCCGCAATACGCAGTCGGTCTTTACCCAATCGGGAAAGGACAATTTTAGCGCTTTCATCCAGCAAGCTGACCCACGGCGCATTTTGCTGACTTTGTTCATCGTTAAGCTGTACGGTAATTGAATATCCTTTCACCGGATAGACATTGACCCTGTCACCCAACAGATAAGAGAGTTGATAACTACCCACACCGGCACAGACCACGATGGCATCAGCTTTCAGTTCCAGTCGTTCTTGCGGATTGGTATTGGAATTTTCACTGCTCGGCATACAGGTGATCCGGGTATAGTCATCCTTCTGCTCTACTGCCTGTACATTCTGACCAAACAGGAACAGTACACCTTTGTCTGCACAAGCCTTGGCCAGACCTGTAGTAAATTTATGAATATCCCCGGTAGCATCACTACGGCTAAAGAAGCCGGCATAATAATCACCGGTTAAAGTGGGTTCAATCTGTTTAATTTCTTCATTGGAAATCGCATTGCGTTCCAGCCCGCCACTGCAAAGCAGATCATTGACCTTCATCGCGACCTTATAATCCTGCTCGGTATGATAAAAATGCAGGATTCCCCTCTTTTCCAGATCAAACTCAATCTGTTCTGTTTCAGCAATTTCAAATAAACGTTTACGGGCCAATAACGCCATTTTTACTGTTTCCCGGGTATTGGTTTCGTAATGACGAATATTCCCCATAAATTCCATTAGCCAGCTGTATTTATGCATACTAAAAGACGGGTTGAGCAGTAATGGGGCAGTTTTTTGCGACATCCATTTCAGGCCTTTCAGTACCGTCGCTTTTTGGTTCCAGACTTCTGCATTACAGGCGGAAAGTTGCCCGCCATTGGCATACGAGGTTTCCATGGCAGGGTAAAGATGCTGGTCGACAACAGTGACCTGATAACCTAATAAAGCCAGTTCATAAGCTGTGGTTACGCCGGTAATCCCGGCGCCAATGACAATTACATGACGCATAGACATCTCCTTTTTTATTATGATGTCTGCCCCATCTGTCATTTTTACCTGAGAGCTTTGATTTCAGTATTGGAGATCAATACCTTAACCTTCCCCTTCGGTGAGTGATTCAACACTTCTCTCCAGAGTTTTGCATTATTACAGTCCTTCTGCCTGAGAGTTTCCGGGGTCGTTGCTCCTTCGGCGAATGCAGGTGCATTTCTCTCCTGCAATAATGTGCATATGTATTGTTTAGCAATTTATATACCATGCTATAGAGCTTAATAAAAAATTACTGTGCAAAGTTGTAAAGACACAGTAATTAGCAAGGCATACGTTATGCTCGCTTAGCTATAAAACGAAATTTAAATGAAGGTGCAGATATTTGATTAGATTTTTGAAACAGGATTATAGGTTAATTAAAAATTTTAATTTGCTTAGGCTATTTTGAGTGAAAAATTTCTCTATTGGATTCTTTTAACTAGATGATAAAACTTAAGAATAATGGCAAGGTTAATCCTGCAACCAGGGTTTGCACACTAATAACTTTCGCCATAAGTTCACTGTCTCCACCCAGAACTTTGGTCAATACATAAGAAGCAGAAGCTGTGGGTAACGCGAAAAACAGTACCAGCACTTGAGTGGTCAGCGTGGATATTCCGAGTATCTTGCATACCCCCAAGCCAAGCAATGGCATGCAAATCATACGCCCAGTTGTGTTCCAGACGATGCGCCATAAATCCAGATTAATTTGCCCAAACTTTAATGCTGCCCCGACACACATCAAACCTAAAGGTAAACTGCATGCTGCCATCTGTTTCAATAACTGGTTCATACCCTGCCATATTCCCAATCCGGACAGATTATAAAGCCCACCTACCAGACAGCCTAAAATCAGTGGATTTTTCGCGAGGGATATGAAAATTTTTCCAAACTGCATATCGGCCGGTTTAGTAAATGCCAGCACAGAAACGGTATTTACGACTGGAATAAAGAATACCATAATGACGGCAAATACTGTCATCCCTGCCTGCCCAAATAAGGTGCTGACCGCAGCAATGCCAATATAGGTATTAAAGCGCAGCATGCTTTGTACATAGACCCCAAATCGGGCAAAGTTAATCCGGTATATCGCTTTTAGACTGTACAGCACTGCACAAACCAGTACAGTAATGATTGAAATAACCAGCACCACCTCCTGAATAATATCTATATGAATCTGAGCAGTAGCCAGATTCAGGAATAGCATGATTGGAAATAGTACATAATAGTTTAGCTTTTCTGCCCCCCGCCAAAATCCGTCTTCTAACCATTTCCTTTGTTTTAATGTATAACCCAGGGTAATTAGGGCAATCAGTGGAAACAGGACGCTGAAGATAGTATGAAGCATTGAGCCACTCGTAACATGCAATTTTGTGGCAATCGAACCCAACTGCCTGTCAATGATTAAGGATACAACAACCGAAGAGTTTTAGGAGAAAAAGTAGTGGAAAAATCAACGGATAATAAGTAAGAGAAAGTCTCTTATGCATTTTAATAAATAATAAACCAATTAAGTCCAGCTTTCTTCTTTTGCAATATTTAATACCTCAACTTTTAAACCTTCTAACTCATTAAAAATTTTTGAATCATTTTTTGGATGAGTTTTCGAATTTCGTTTTTAATCAACCTAAACTTCTTAAAAGCATAGGAAAAATAAGTTTCTCTCCACCTAAATCATCTATTGCCTTTGCAAATATAAAAAAAGCCAGACCGAAGTCTGACTTTTTGGATTCACTTCAGATCAGAAGCGAATTATTTTGGTTCAATTGGTGCAAACGGCGCAACCACATCGGCATTTTGTGCACGATGGCGCATAAAGTGATCCATCAATACAATCGCCAGCATTGCTTCAGCAATTGGCGTCGCACGCACACCCACACAAGGATCATGACGGCCTTTGGTCAACACGTCAGTATCTTCACGATTGATGGTGATGGTTTTACCCGGCGTGGTGATTGAAGCGGTTGGTTTTAGTGCAATCGATACGCGAATGTCCTGACCGCTAGAAATCCCACCCAAAATACCGCCGGCATGATTTGCCAGGAAACCATCCGTTGTTAATTCATCACGCGTTTCGTGACCAAACTGTTCAGCTACGCCAAAACCATCACCAATTTCCACACCTTTAACGGCGTTAATAGACATCATGGCATGGGCAATATCGGCATCCAGACGATCGAATACTGGCTCACCCCAACCCACTGGAACTTTGGAAGCAATAATTTCCAGTTTTGCACCACAACTTGTACCTTGTTCACGCAATGAAGTTACTAAAGCTTCAAAGCGAGGAACGGCATCAACATCACCACAGAAGAACGGATTATTTGGAACTTCATTCCAGTCCAGTTTCTCGGCTTTTTCAGTGCCAATCTGGGTGACATGACCGCGGATTTCAATACCGAACTTCTCAAACAGGAATTTCTTGGCAATCGCACCCGCTGCCACACGCATTGCAGTTTCACGTGCACTTGAACGGCCACCGCCACGATAATCACGGAAACCATACTTCTGGGTATAGGTATAATCTGCATGACCTGGGCGGAAAGTCTGCGCGATATTGCCATAGTCTTTCGATTTCTGGTCAGTATTGCGGATTAAAAGACCAATTGAAGTACCGGTGGTTTTACCCTCAAACACACCGGAAATAATTTCAACTTCATCTGGCTCTTTACGCTGTGTTGCAAATTTTGAAGTACCCGGCTTACGACGGTCCAGATCCTTTTGCAAATCCGCTTCAGACAGTTCAATCCCTGGTGGAACCCCATCAATAATGGCCATTAAGCCAACACCATGAGATTCACCACAAGTCGTTACACGGAAGAGTTGCCCTATACTATTACCTGCCATGTGAACGACTCCTTATGAATTAACAGATTGAATGAATAAATCACGATATTGACGGCATTGGGCTGCAGTCAGTGCAAAGATACCTGAACCACCACGTTGGAACTGCAACCAGTGGAAATCAACGGTATTGAAGTTTTGCTTCATCGCCCATTCAGAATTACCCACTTCAATCACGATCAAACCATCTTCAGTCAGGTAATCAGCCGCTTGAGCCAGCATTTTACGTACTAGATCCAGACCGTCTTGACCAGCAGCCAATGCCAGCTCTGGCTCATGATGGAATTCATCAGGAAGATCAGCCATATCCTCTGCATCCACATATGGAGGATTCGACACGATTAGATCATATTGATTTTCAGCTGGAATTTTTGCGAACAGGTCCGATTCAAGCAATGCCACTTGATACTGCTTGTTATGATGCTCACAGTTGATCTGCGCTACTTCTAAAGCCTCTTTAGACAGATCGGTTGCATCCACTTCAGAATCTGGAAAAGCGTATGCCAATGCAATCGCAATACAGCCTGAACCGGTGCACATGTCCAGAATACGTTGTGGTGTTTTTGGATTCGGATTTTCTGGCAGGTTATTTACCGCTGCACCCATTTCACCATTTTCGCCCAGGCAATATGGTGCAAAACGGTTTTCAATCAGCTCAACGATTGGTGAACGTGGAATCAGTACACGCTCATCCACATAGAATGGCTTGCCAAAGAAATAAGCCAGATTTAATAGATAAGATGTCGGCATTCTTTCATTGATACGACGTCCTAACAGATTCAAAAACTCTTCTTTTTCGCTTGGAAGTAGTTTTGAATCCAGAATTTCTGGATCAGCATTCCAGTCCAGAGAAAGGGTTTGTAAAACCAGTGCTGAACTTTCAGCAAAATAATCTTCTGTGCCTTGGCCCAAGTGCGCATCGTATTGACGTAATGCTGTAACACCAAAACGGATAAAATCACGAATGGTTGTTAGATTTTCAGCGGCTTCCTGCAAATGTTCAGGGCTAATAGTCGGTCGATCCACTTAAGGCGTCTCCAGAGGTCATATTTTAAAACGCCTTATGATACCTTGTTTCGCCTGCTTTTATAATGCTAAAACCATGAAAAATACGAAAACAGCACGACTCCACCCTGGCTGAATCTGGTTTTAGAAGCCTGTTATTTGATGATGAGAATGGTCAACAATAGATCGCTTTAATCCGGATTTGAATGCTTTAAAGTATGAGAGATAAATCGAACGTTTTATGAAGTAAGTGATAAATAATACTGACTCACCTATTCAGCGCTTTTGTCCAGTCTTAATAAATCTCAAATTCTCGCCATAATTTAAAAAGCATAACAAACTTACATGTCCGTTATGCTTTTGAGTACCGATCAGCTCCTCAGCGTTTTCCGACAAAAGAACGTGATTGATAATAATTGGACTGCTCAATTACCATGGCTAGGGCACATTGCCCTTGCTGGATTTTGGTATAGTTTCCAGCACGGATACGACCACATTGCTTATCCAGTCTGGATTCAAACAAGGCATAATGGTTTTTTACTACAGCAGCATTATTTGCGTTTAATTTAAGATAATTTTTATAGCTTTTTTTCAAGATTTTAGTCTGCCCTTTTAATTCCTTAGCAATACATTTTTCAGTCTTGGTACGGTCACCATAGGTGAACTTCATACACTGTGAATATTCCCTTGAATAATCCTGAGCTGCTTGTGTATATACAGCTGTACCTGCCAGAATAGCAGTTAATAAACATGCAAAACGCATACATTCCCCTTTGCCAAATTGGCATGATGCTTACAATCGCACTCATCAATTTTGTTTTAAGTTATATTCCGATACTACCTGAGTCCAGTGAAAATTCCTATTCCTTTATAAGCATCGATTTTATGCAAATAAGCAATTGAAACTCTCAGAATTGTCTCCATTATATAGCGAAGATATACAAGTAAACGAGTTGAATGTTATGAGCTACAAGCATAACAACCTGATGGCCATGCGCCTGAATTATTGGGATGATATACAGTCTCATAACGTGCAGCAGGAAAAGGCATTTTTGCAAGACATGTTAATTCAGCAGGGTGTTTTTCAGCAGGCAACGCTAGAAGATGCACGCTATCTGTTTTTTAGTTTACCCAGTATCGTGATTGTTAAAGGTTATGCTCTGGGCTTTCAGCATGAGTCCGTGATTACATTGATTCAACAGCACATTCAAACAAATATCCAACAGTTGCAACAAAGAACTGAATTAAAAATTCAATTTCAGATGCCATAATGCCTTGGCTAATATAAATACAGGTCATCGAGCCTGATCATGTTTAGCGTAAATTCAATCTGTTAAAACTTTTTTAATACGTGAAGACAGGTTAATATCCGCTACAATGATTTATTCTGCTATATGCTGGGAAAGGATTTATTCTACATGTCAGATCAGAACGATAAGCTCAAACAACTGAAAACCTCATCCATGGATCGACGCTTATCGATCGCCAAGGCATCCCTACTTGCAGGCACCCGCTGGGCAGCATCAAATGCCACTTCAATGTTCTCGAGTGAAGAAGAGAAAGAGAAAAAACGCAAAAAAGCCATGAAAGAACAGGCAGATTATTTGGTTGCAGAAATCGGCAAGCTGAAAGGTTCTATCGTCAAGATCGGCCAAATGATGGCGCTCTATGGTGAACATTTTCTGCCCGAAGAAATCACTCAGGCATTAAATACATTAAATAATAAGACTGTAGCCTTGGCCTGGCCTGCGATTAAAGCGCAGTTACAAGCGCAGCTTGGTTCAAAACTTGATGATTTAACCATTGATCATGAACCTTTAGGAACAGCCTCACTGGCTCAGGTACATCGCGCCAAACGCAAATCTGACGGGCTGGAACTGGTACTGAAAATCCAGTATCCAGGCGTTGCAGAAGCGATTGACTCAGATATGAGCCTGTTTAAAAACATGCTCAAATTGACCCGTATGGTGCCGCAAACCCGTGAATTTGATCAGTGGTTTGATGAAGTTCGTGAAATGATGCATCGTGAAGTGGACTACAAAATTGAAGCTGCAACAACCCGCCGTTTCCGTCAACGTCTGCAAAATGATCCACGTTATATCGTACCGACCATTATTGAAGATTACTCGACCGATCGCGTGCTCTGTATGACCTATGAGCGTGGTGTACCAATCAATAGTCCGGTCATGCTGTCTCTGCCACAGGAACGTCGTAATAAACTCGGTGAAGCTTCCTTAGAAATCGCAGTACGCGAGATTTTCGAATGGGGCGAAATGCAGACTGACCCGAACTTCGGGAATTATCTGGTACGTTTGGGCAATGGTGATGACGCACAGGATAAAATTGTCCTGCTCGACTTCGGTGCAATCCGTCAGTTTGACCAGCATCTGCTCAATGTGGCGCGTAATCTGATTCAAGCGGGTTATCATCATGATTCAGATATGATGGTCAAAGCCATGACTGGTTATGAATTCTTTGACTCGATTCCGCAAAGTATCAAACCAGATATGGCCAAGGTTTTCTTGCTGGCTACTGAAGCATTTAGCTCGCCAATGAACAATAAAGACCTGCCAGCCGGCGTAATGGATGCACAAGATCGCTATGACTGGAAAAAGAGTCAGTTGCATAGCCGTGTCATGCAACAAGCCTCTAAATCGATGGCATCACGTTATTTCAGCGTTCCACCGAAAGAGTTTATGTTCATCAGCCGTAAATTTATTGGTGCCTACACCTTTATGACCGTGATTGATGCCAAAACTAATGTGCGTGCCATGATCAAGAAACATCTCTAAAGAGAATCAAGTGATATTTTGAGTTGACCCGGCTGATATCTGTCATCCGGGTCAATTTTTTGCATTCTAATATTTTTAAATAACATAATTATATTAATAATTTCATAAACTTGTTAGCAAATTTTATATAATAAATTTCCTTCATTATTGTCAATCAATCATGTCATTCCTGACATGGTTTTTTATCAGGCAACCTGTCAGCATAATTCTGAAAATATCTAAAACATTTATAACAGGATAATGATAATGAGCAATATGGTGAATAAGGCCCAAGGAGTTGGCTTATCCATACTGACTAAAATTGCAGGCAGTGAGCTACTGGATCAGTTTAAGCTACGAAAATTCGTTGAAAAGTCCCTGTATCAAAGCTCTAAGGCAGGTTTTAAAACCCTAAGCCAGACACAAAAGCTGCTGAAATCAGGACAAAAAATTAAAAAACAGCGCCTGCCAAATCAGAATAAATCCCTGTTTGATCTTAGCCTGACTGAAGAGCAGCAGATGACCGTAGATGCAATGGAGCAGTTCTCAGCCGAAGTACTTTATCCGCTTGCTCACGATGCAGATCACGCTGAAATCTTTCCAGAGGTTCTGTGGCAACATGGTACCGACTTAGGACTTAACTTCTATGCCTTGCCTGAGTCCTTAGGTGGTGTAGCGACTGAAAAGAATATTGTAAGCAATGTGCTGATTGCTGAATATCTGGCTAAAGGAGACTTCAGCCTGACTGCTGGCCTGCTTTCAACCTTTAGTGTGATTAATGCCCTGACTCAATGGGGCTCAGAACAGATTCAATCCGACTATCTGGCTTCTTTCGCAAATGATAAAGGTATTCGAGCCACATTTGCCACGCAGGAAAATATACCGGCTTTCAATCCTTTTAGGCTTACAACCCAAGCAACACCACACCAAGATCATTATCTGATTCAGGGTGAAAAAACACTGGTCTTACTCGCAGCCACTGCAGACATCTATCTGGTCAGTGCCATGCTCAATGGTCAGCCGGATGTATTTGTGGTGCAACGTGATCCGAGTATCAGTATTCAAAAGTCAGCTGCGATGGGTCTTAAAGCAAATGAAACTGCCACACTGCATTTCGACAATACACCAGCACAACGTCTCGGTGATGAAGATTTTGATTACACCGCCTTTATCGATCTGGGTAATCTGATGTGGTGTGCCATGGCTGTCGGTACCTGCGAGGCTGTCAGGAAATACTGTATTCAATATGCCAATGAACGTACAGCGTTTGGTGAACCCATTTCCCATCGTCAAGGGGTTGCTTTCATGATTGCCGATATGGCAATTGAAACAGATGCTATGCGTATGCTGGTGCTGAACGCTGCCAGTCTTGCAGAAGCAGGTAAGCCTTTCCATCGTGAGGCATATTTGGCCCGTATTCTCTGCGCAGAAAAATCAATGAAGATTGGCACAGATGGCGTGCAAATCCTGGGTGGACATGGCTATACCCGTGAACATCCTGTGGAACGCTGGTATCGTGACTTACGCGCGACTGCTGTCATTCAAAGTGGGCTGCATGCCTGATCATTGACATGAATATGGAATAATTATAATGAATCTGCAAAATCCAAAAAAATTTAAATTACTGATTGATCAGGCCCATGAAGTTGCGCTGAATGTATTACGTCCAATTTCCCGTAAATATGACAAGGCTGAACATGCCTATCCTAAAGAGCTGGATATGCTGGCTTCTGTTGTGGATGGCATGAATGCTGGTAGCGAAGGTATGAATGCTGGTGCCGCAGTCAATAAACGTGGTGATACGGATACGTCTAATAAAAATGGCGTCAACATGTCAACTGCACTGAGTATTATTGAGATGTGTTATGGCGATACAGGTCTGCTCCTGTCCATGCCACGCCAAGGTCTGGGTAACTCGGCGATTGCAGCGGTGGCAAATGAGGAACAATTGACACGTTTTGAAGGCACCTGGGCAGCAATGGCGATTACCGAGCCAGGTTGTGGTTCAGACTCTGCTGCAATCCGTACTACGGCAACCAAAGATGGTGATGACTATATCCTGAATGGCGAAAAAATCTTTGTCACCTCAGGTGAACGTGCAGATTCTGTAGTGGTGTGGGCAACTTTGGATAAAAGCCTGGGGCGTGCTGCAATCAAATCCTTTGTGGTACTCAAAGGTACGCCTGGGATGAAAGTCGAGCGTCTGGAACATAAACTTGGTATCAAAGCTTCGGATACCGCCGCAATCAGCTTTGTAGACTGTCGTGTGCCTGCGGCAAATCTGTTGGGTAATGCAGATATTGATGTTGCCAAAGGTTTTGCTGGCGTAATGGAAACCTTTGATAATACCCGCCCACTGGTTGCTGCAATGGCAATTGGCTGTTCCAAAGCATCTCTAGAACGAATCAAAGAGATATTCAAAGACCAGCTAGATACGGATTACGGTACACCCTATTTACAGACCTCCCATATTGCAGCGCAGATTTACCGGATGGAAGCAGAATGGGAAGCAGCTCGACTGCTGATGCTGAAAGCAGCCTGGATGGCAGACAATCGTAAACCCAACTCTCGCGAAGCTTCAATTGCCAAAGCCAAGGCTGGTCGTATTGCTAATGAAATCACTTTAAAATGCGTCGAGTTAGCATCTTCTGCAGGTTATAGCGAGACTGAGCTACTCGAAAAATGGGCTCGTGACTCAAAAATCCTCGATATCTTTGAAGGTACCCAGCAAATCCAACAGCTGATTATTGCTCGTCGTGAGCTGGGTAAATCATCTAGTGAGCTGAAGTAGGTTGCAGAATCTCGAACATGCTGACTCGTTGATGGATTTATAAGCTATAAAGATGGATTTTTTACAGTTTTAGGACTATAAAACCTCCATCTTTTTTTATGTTTCATGATTTATGTATTCTATTCGACCGATCCAGCCTAAGGATAATCCCCAAATTGCCAAAATTATTCGTGAAGTTTCTATTGAATTTGGTCTTGCTGCTGAATCCGGTTTTGCAGTAGGTGATTCTATTCTGGACAGCTTATATCAGGTTTATCAACAACCAAATGCTGCTTACTGGGTTATTGTCGATGAAGATGATCAAGTTTATGGTGGTGGTGGCATTGCTCCCCTACAAGGTGATAATAGCATTCTAGAACTCCAGAAAATGTACTTCCTCTCAGCCATTCGTCAACATGGGTTTGCCAAGCAGATTTTGAATCTGGCTTTTGATTTCGCACAACAACAGAAATTTCATAAGATTTATCTGGAAACGACAAAATCCCTTTGGCAAGCTGTCAAACTCTATGAAAAACTGGGCTTTGAACATCTGGCATATCCTGAGGGCAATACGGGGCATAATGAAGCGTGTGAAATCTGGATGCTGAAAATTATATAAAAGTGCCTCAAGTAAAGATCAAGCTAAAAAGCTGCAAAAATTATTATAGCTCAGGTTTAAAAGGTTAATCAGCTTGACGCTGAACCGTTCATTTTTTAGTATCAAATTAATTTTATAATGCGGATATTTAATTTTGACCTACTTTAAGTCATTTACCTTAAAACGTCTTTTATCTCATTTTTTTACACCCTCGCATTTCAAAAAACTCATCCTCCTAGGCAGTGCAATTACTTTAACTGCATGTTCTTCTTTAGGTGGAGGTTCCATAGAAAAACGCTCAGCTAAACTTTCCAAAGGGATACAAAGTGCATATTCTATCTCTCCAGAAACAGCAAATCGCGTATCGCCACTGATTATTAAAAGTGCCGAACAGCACAATTTAGATCCACTCTTAGTCGCAGCAGTAATCCGACAAGAATCTACCTATCGTCCGTATGTCAGCTCACCTGCTGGTGCTGTGGGTTTAATGCAAATTATTCCACGTTATTGGCAAAGCAGTTGTGGAGCTGATTTATTCCATGAAGCCACCAATGTCCAATGTGGCTCCTATATATTAGCGCGTTATCAACAATCTGCAGGCGACTTAAAAAAGGGGCTAGGATATTATAATGTCGGTCCATCTGGTTTTGAAAATAATCGCAAGATGCGTAAGCAAGGTAAAAAATACGCTAAACAGGTACTTAATCATAAAAAAATTTTAAAAAATTCAATTTAGTTTTTCTAATAGATGTAATTAAGCATAATTATAGATTATGCTTAATTATTCATCTAAACCATGATTTTCCACTTTTATAATATTATTTGACCCACATCACTATTAAATTTTTATATACCATTTAAATCACATTTTGATTTAAATATATCAAAACCTATATTGTTTATTAATACAACATTTAAAATTATTTGTTATATTTTTTTATATTATTTAAAATTTACAATATTAATACATAATGAATCAGTTTATACATACAATTAGTTATTCAAATATGATGTTAATATTTAAAATTAATAAGAATTAAGTCACATAAAATCATTTTTAAATTAATTTTAAATAATACTCTATTTCAATTAATAGTTTTCATATAAGCTAATTTCTAAATATTTTCAATTTATTTTAACTTGTATTCTTGGTTCTTTTATATAAACATTCTTGCGATAATTTTTTTATCTTCATTATTTAAAATTTTCCAGGGGATAGTATGGCCAAGCTTACTTTAGATGCACTTACAGATATTGATGGTTTCGTTGCAGCAGCACTCGTAGACAACGAAAGTGGTCTTGCATTAGCAACTCTTGGCAATAATACAATTGATCTTGAGCTCGCAGCTGCAGGCAACACAGAAGTTGTACGTGCTAAACGTCGTGTAGCAGCGAGCCTGAATCTGAATGATTCTATCGAAGACATTCTAATCACTTTAGGCAAACAATATCACTTGCTACGCCCACTTGATTCAAATGAAAATTTATTCCTTTATCTAGTTCTTGACCGTAGTCGTTCAAACCTGGCTATGGCACGTCATGAATTGAAACACTTTGAAAAAGGTTTAGATTTTGCTTAATTAAGCTATTTGAGGGTTACTTTTTCCGGTAACCCTTAAATTGAGCACATCCTCATGAAAGATACTCTCTATATTTCCATTTCTGGCCTCAGCCTATCTTTAATAAATGTATTTAAAAGTACAATGGTTGATGTTTTAAGTGAAAAATATAATCTGGTATGGACCAATCTTACTGACCAGAAACTACAGCTTTTATTAGTAAATGCTGATTTTGTCGATTTACCCCATATTCAAAAAATTAAAAGTAATAATCTTACACTTCTACAAATTGAGAAAAACCCTGCATTGTCATCTCAGGTGATTGAAAATACCTTGTTCTTACCCTTTGAGCACCCCCATGCTTTAATTGAATGGTTACAACGTGAGTTTTTATCAGGCACTCAATCGCCTCATTCAATTGAACAACCCATATTAATAGTACCCTCTTGTAGCGCCAAAATAGCATATCAGTCATTTAAATTAATACTAGATGAGCTATTTCAGCCATCAGGTCATAGCAAATACATAATCAAAAATAGTGATAAACGTGTAGCTCTTATCGATCTGGAACAACATTGCTTCTATCCAGCAATCGACTGGTATCCGCAACCTGATTCAGAATTCAGCATTGAACCTGCCGATTTAAATAGTATTGTGCAATTTCGCACTCAAGTGCGCCCAGAAGATCTTAACCAAGGGATCTGGAATTTTGTATGGCATCATCTGCAATTTGCTGAACTTGAATATTCAGACTATTACCGCTTAGCTAAATGGCCACAAATTAAAGATTTCGACCAGCGCAAAGATCTATTCAAATTAGCTGCCCTTTTCAGTGAAGGTGCATCAGTTGCCTATGCACAACAACAGTTGAAATTAGGTGAAAAATATATTCATCAATTTCTATGTGCTTCACAACTAGCCAATATACTTGAACCGATCTCATCAGATCAAGCCAAATTCACACAGCATGCAACCACCGCTGTTCAAAAGGAAGCTAATAAAATGATGGGTTTCTTTAGCAAATTACGTAAAAAGCTCGGTATCTAGGAGTAATTCAGTTTGATCTTGCACCAATTTAAATTGGTATTTGCCGGTAGCATGGGTGCTGGCAAGACTACAGCCATTCGCACCATTTCTAATATTGATGTATTAAGTACCGAAGCAATTAATACCGACCTTGAAGCACACCAAAAATCACTAACAACAGTCGGTATCGATTATGGTGAACTGGTCCTGGAAGATGGGGTCAAAGTCGGCTTATATGGCACACCAGGCCAGCAACGCTTTAATTTTATCTGGAACGTAATTACACAAGGCGCTATTGGAGTAATATTACTGATTGATGACAGTATTGATGAGCCACTAGAAGAGCTAGAATTTTATCTAAATTACTTCAAAGATAAAGTTAAAAACGTTGTGATTGGCATTACGCATATTGATAAGAAAGCTAAAAATAATGCTGCTCTCTATCATGGCTGGGCTGAAAAGCAAGACAGTACTTATCCAATGTTCTTTATTGATGCCCGTGAAAAAAATGATGTTTTAATGCTGGTTGATGCCTTGATCGCCACAGCTGAAGTTCAACTTACTGTCTGAAGAAAATTCCATGTCCTTAAATGATCTTGCAAAACGTACTGCTCCCCAAGAATTAACTGAATTTGCAGCCAAGCAGATTCAAGCACTCTTATTCAATGTGCAAGGTATAGAACTTACCATGCTGTGCTCTTCTGATGGATTTGAATTAGCCTCATTTGAAAAAATTAAAACTAACGGTAAAGGAAAACTTGCTGCGGTAAGTAGTTCTATTGTGGCTATGGTCCAGGCATTTATGCAGGAATTACAACTGGAAGGCTGTCAAAGCATTACACTGGATGCTAATAATGGTAAAGCGAACCTAACTGCAATTCCGCATCCAAAGTTTCCTATGCTGATCCTAGCCATGACCACTAATGATGTACTTTTAGGTCAACTGTTATATTGCACGAAAAAAATTGCTCAGGATATTTCTAACTTTCAAATCTGATTCCATATGAATATTACAAGCTTGAATCAGGCTTGTAATATTATATAATCAAGATTCATAATAACTGCTCATAATTCCAGTCAAAATTCCTGCAAGAAAAGCATATTTAAATATATGATCGACTATACCTGAAATGATTAAAAGTAAGACAAATAAAATGGCAGAGCCCAAACTAGCCATCACGGGAGCAGCTGTTACTTCTGCCTGATTTATATGATATTACTTAATCACAATTTTAATTTAACTAATCCTGATTAAAGAACCAGCAATTTAATAATCTAAGTTTCTATCTAAATGTACAACATATGACTAAAAATAATATTTATATG
Organism: Acinetobacter sp. CIP 101934; assembly: GCF_000369585.1. Classification (NCBI taxonomy): domain Bacteria; kingdom Pseudomonadati; phylum Pseudomonadota; class Gammaproteobacteria; order Moraxellales; family Moraxellaceae; genus Acinetobacter; species Acinetobacter sp. CIP 101934. Next base: position 1,870,949 of record NZ_KB850094.1, read on the forward strand.
TAAATCTTTCATCCTTTATAAAACATACTCTGTAAATATCAATACCCTTCATATAAGGCGTTTGAGTCTATATAGCTACAAGTCTATTTACCGATAGCCCGCAAAACGTTTTATTACCACCAAGGTGGTAATAAAACAAAGTTATTCACCTTCCACCCGCCCTCCGAGGCACTGTAGCAAAGTATTTAGTAGCGATGCAGAGTAGTACCTAGCATCAGTTAAAAACCACTACCAAAATCAATTACAGGGAATCCATCCTAGAAGATAGCAACCACTATGAATTTATATAGTGTGCAGATTTTCTGCTATGGGTTTAGATTAAAAATCAATATTTAGATACTTTCTTAAATCCTAGCCATAAAAAAACACCCCCTGTCATTTGACAGGGGGTGTTTAGAATAATGAGCTGGCGATGACTTACTCTCACATGGGAAACCCCACACTACCATCAGCGCTAAGAGGTTTCACTTCTGAGTTCGGGAAGGGATCAGGTGGTTCACTCTTGCTATGGTCGCCAGCACAACTGGTATGACTTTGCGTTTGGTCTTATTTAAATGCCAATGCTTGGTCAAATGAGTTATTAACAGAGATACTTGAGTTAAATTAGGTTGTTTATTCTATCTAGCTTTTCAACTAAATCAAGTTTGATCGTTTGATTTCGAATCAATTGAGCTTTTATACAACAACTGTTTGGGTGTTGTATAGTCAAGCCTCACGAGCAATTAGTATTGGTCAGCTTCATGTATCGCTACACTTCCACATCCAACCTATCAACGTCGTAGTCTTCAACGGCTCTTTAGGTGACATAAAGTCACAGGGAAATCTTATCTTGAGGTAGGCTTCCCGCTTAGATGCTTTCAGCGGTTATCCCTTCCGAACATAGCTACCCGGCGATGCGACTGGCGTCACAACCGGTACACCAGAGGTTCGTCCACTCTGGTCCTCTCGTACTAGGAGCAGATCCTCTCAAATTTCCAGCGCCCACGGTAGATAGGGACCGAACTGTCTCACGACGTTCTAAACCCAGCTCGCGTACCTCTTTAAATGGCGAACAGCCATACCCTTGGGACCTGCTTCAGCCCCAGGATGAGATGAGCCGACATCGAGGTGCCAAACACCGCCGTCGATATGAACTCTTGGGCGGTATCAGCCTGTTATCCCCAGAGTACCTTTTATCCGTTGAGCGATGGCCCTTCCATACAGAACCACCGGATCACTAAGACCTACTTTCGTACCTGCTCGACTTGTGGGTCTCGCAGTTAAGCGCGCTTTTGCCTTTATACTCTACGCGTGATTTCCGACCACGCTGAGCGCACCTTCGTACTCCTCCGTTACTCTTTAGGAGGAGACCGCCCCAGTCAAACTACCCACCAGACATGGTCCTCGTCCCGGATAACGGGACAGAGTTAGAACCTCAATATTACCAGGGTGGTATTTCAAGGACGGCTCCATGGCAACTAGCGTCGCCACTTCAAAGCCTCCCACCTATCCTACACAAGTAAGATCAAAGTTCAATGTCAAGCTGCAGTAAAGGTTCACGGGGTCTTTCCGTCTAGCCGCGGGTACACCGCATCTTCACGGCGATTTCGATTTCACTGAGCCTCTGCTGGAGACAGCGCCCCCATCATTATGCCATTCGTGCAGGTCGGAACTTACCCGACAAGGAATTTCGCTACCTTAGGACCGTTATAGTTACGGCCGCCGTTTACTGGGGCTTCGATCAATAGCTTCGCTTGCGCTAACCACATCAATTAACCTTCCAGCACCGGGCAGGCATCACACCCTATACGTCCACTTTCGTGTTTGCAGAGTGCTATGTTTTTAATAAACAGTTGCAGGGGCCTGGTTTCTGAGGCTGCCAACAGCTCAAGGAGCAAGTCCTATCACCGCCGGCAGCGTACCTTCTCCCGAAGTTACGGTACCATTTTGCCTAGTTCCTTCAGCAGAGTTCTCTCAAGCGCTTTGGTCTACTCGACCTGACCACCTGTGTCGGTTTCGGGTACGATTCCTGTTTAACTGAAGCTTAGAGACTTTTCCTGGAAGTATGGTATCAGCCACTTCACTGTACAAGTACAGCTTGCTATCAGTTCTCAGCATAGAGTACCCCGGATTTGCCTAAGATACATGCCTACAACCTTCCACCTGGACAACCAACGCCAGGCTGACTTAACCTTCTCCGTCCTCTCATCGCATTAAACAGAAGTATTGGAATATTAACCAATTTCCCATCGACTACGCCTCTCGGCCTCGCCTTAGGGGTCGACTCACCCAGCCCCGATTAACGTTGGACTGGAACCCTTGGTCTTTCAGCGAGCGGGTTTTTCACCCGCTTTGTCGTTACTCACGTCAGCATTCGCACTTCTGATACCTCCAGCAGACTTCTCAATCCACCTTCATCGGCTTACAGAACGCTCCCCTACCACTTACACTAATGTGTAAATCCGCAGCTTCGGCATATAGTTTTAGCCCCGTTACATCTTCCGCGCAGGCCGACTCGACTAGTGAGCTATTACGCTTTCTTTAAAGGGTGGCTGCTTCTAAGCCAACCTCCTAGCTGTCTATGCCTTCCCACATCGTTTCCCACTTAACTATAATTTAGGGGCCTTAGCTGGCGGTCTGGATTGTTTTCCTCTTGACTACGGACGTTAGCACCCGCAGTCTGTCTCCCGGATAGTACTCATTGGTATTCGGAGTTTGCATCGGTTTGGTAAGTCGGGATGACCCCCTAGCCGAAACAGTGCTCTACCCCCAATGGTATTCGTCCGAGGCGCTACCTAAATAGCTTTCGGGGAGAACCAGCTATCACCGAGTTTGATTAGCCTTTCACCCCTATCCACAAGTCATCCCCTGGCTTTTCAACGACAGTGGGTTCGGTCCTCCAGTCAGTGTTACCTAACCTTCAACCTGCTCATGGATAGATCACCCGGTTTCGGGTCTATACCCAGCAACTAAACGCCCTATTAAGACTCGGTTTCCCTACGGCTCCCCTATACGGTTAACCTTGCTACTGAATATAAGTCGCTGACCCATTATACAAAAGGTACGCAGTCACCACATGAGTCGGCTCCCACTGCTTGTATGCATGCGGTTTCAGGATCTATTTCACTCCCCTCACAGGGGTTCTTTTCGCCTTTCCCTCACGGTACTGGTTCACTATCGGTCAGTCAGGAGTATTTAGCCTTGGAGGATGGTCCCCCCATATTCAGACAAGGTTTCACGTGCCTCGCCCTACTCGACATCATCATATCAGCCCTTTCGTGTACAGGACTATCACCCACTATGGTTGCACTTCCCAGAGCATTCCACTAAAACTGATATGACTTAATGGGCTGTTCCCCGTTCGCTCGCCGCTACTGAGGGAATCTCAATTGATTTCTTTTCCTAGAGGTACTGAGATGTTTCACTTCCCTCCGTTCGCCTCGTATGACTATGTATTCATCATACGATACCTGGCTTATACCAGGTGGGTTTCCCCATTCAGACATCTCCGGATCACAGGATATTTGCCGCCTCCCCGGAGCTTTTCGCAGGCTATCACGTCTTTCTTCGCCTCTGACTGCCAAGGCATCCACCACATGCACTTAATTACTTGACTATACAACCCCAAACAGTCGTTAATCCTTACAAGTAAGATTAACAACAAGATCAACTAGTAAACTAGCCTTTCTCACAGTTAGAGTTTCGTGCACTTAAGCACTGTACAGCTTCAATTAGATTCATATACCAAAACGCTTGATTCAGTTTAATCGCTAGAACTCATTTCTTGTAGTTGCCTACTTGAAACGAGTTTGAACAAATTATTTCAACTCAAATATATTCTGTTAATGATTTTTCCAGCCTTCGTCAGGTCAGGAAACTGTGATAAATCACAGAGATTATCAAGTGCGCGTATCATAACGCTTGTACTTGCTAATCTCTAGGATCTAAACACTTGATCGCTTAGGAACTAAACAACTTCATCACTGTATGATTACATACTGCGCGAAGCGTAGCTTCTTGCTTAAATTTCAAGGAAAAGCATGCTTTTCTTGTCTTGAAATTTGGTGGAGACTAGGAGAGTCGAACTCCTGACCTCCTGCGTGCAAAGCAGGCGCTCTACCAACTAAGCTAAGTCCCCAGCTTATCATATAGGATTCAATGTTCTGATTTTCTGCTTTACTCTGCAATTGCTTGCTTCGTCAGTAGTGGTGGGTCTGACAAGACTTGAACTTGTGACCCCACGCTTATCAAGCGTGTGCTCTAACCAACTGAGCTACAGACCCTCAGATACATCGTCATGAAGAACAACTTGTTGTGGATTCTTACCAATCGTCAATCTTTCGTTAAGGAGGTGATCCAGCCGCAGGTTCCCCTACGGCTACCTTGTTACGACTTCACCCCAGTCATCGGCCACACCGTGGTAAGCGTCCTCCTTGCGGTTAGACTACCTACTTCTGGTGCAACAAACTCCCATGGTGTGACGGGCGGTGTGTACAAGGCCCGGGAACGTATTCACCGCGGCATTCTGATCCGCGATTACTAGCGATTCCGACTTCACGCAGTCGAGTTGCAGACTGCGATCCGGACTACGATCGGCTTTTTGAGATTAGCATCCTCTCGCGAGGTAGCAACCCTTTGTACCGACCATTGTAGCACGTGTGTAGCCCTGGCCGTAAGGGCCATGATGACTTGACGTCGTCCCCGCCTTCCTCCAGTTTGTCACTGGCAGTATCCTTAAAGTTCCCGGCATTACCCGCTGGCAAATAAGGAAAAGGGTTGCGCTCGTTGCGGGACTTAACCCAACATCTCACGACACGAGCTGACGACAGCCATGCAGCACCTGTATCTAAGTTCCCGAAGGCACCAATCCATCTCTGGAAAGTTCTTAGTATGTCAAGGCCAGGTAAGGTTCTTCGCGTTGCATCGAATTAAACCACATGCTCCACCGCTTGTGCGGGCCCCCGTCAATTCATTTGAGTTTTAGTCTTGCGACCGTACTCCCCAGGCGGTCTACTTATCGCGTTAGCTGCGCCACTAAAGCCTCAAAGGCCCCAACGGCTAGTAGACATCGTTTACGGCATGGACTACCAGGGTATCTAATCCTGTTTGCTCCCCATGCTTTCGTACCTCAGCGTCAGTATTAGGCCAGATGGCTGCCTTCGCCATCGGTATTCCTCCAGATCTCTACGCATTTCACCGCTACACCTGGAATTCTATCATCCTCTCCCATACTCTAGCTTTCCAGTATCGAATGCAATTCCTAAGTTAAGCTCAGGGATTTCACATCCGACTTAAAAAGCCGCCTACGCACGCTTTACGCCCAGTAAATCCGATTAACGCTCGCACCCTCTGTATTACCGCGGCTGCTGGCACAGAGTTAGCCGGTGCTTATTCTGCGAGTAACGTCCACTCACTTTAGGTATTAACTAAAGGAGCCTCCTCCTC
>NZ_KB850094.1:1877197-2089516 GCF_000369585.1 Acinetobacter sp. CIP 101934
CCCCGCTCGACTTGCATGTGTTAAGCCTGCCGCCAGCGTTCAATCTGAGCCATGATCAAACTCTTCAGTTTAAAATCAATAGTGCTTTATTCAAAACACCAAATCTGGCTCATCAATTTTCTGACATTCATTTCTCAAATAAACTTCGAGTAATTTCTACCATCAATCAATGAAAATAATTTCGATCAATCAACCAGTAAAAATCCACACAAGTTGTTCTTCATAATCTCTTAATGATCTTACTTAAAACCTCGTCGGTTATAAGCTCCAACCCAATCACTTAACTTTTCGTTTCATGCATTGCGTTGGTGTGCTGCGTATTCTATACAGTTTCACAATGAGCGCAAGTTCTTTTCATAAAAATATATGAAAATATAATTTGGTCGTTCATTTTTTACTCTGAATGCGTATTTTTAGCAGGTTTAGGTGTGTAAATCCATCATTCTGGCCTGAAATATATTTTCAAAGTGTAACGTTTAGCTCTCAAACTAAAAAAGATCGGTATAAACCGATCTTTTTCATGTTTTTTTTAATTCCCTTGCTCTGCTAGCCATAACATAAACTTCCGACGCTCTTCTTTAGATGCTTGTTGCCAAAGCTGAATCAGCTTTTGGTCAGTAGAAGTTTTTATTGCTGTTTCAGCTGAATTTAGATTTGCTACCACTGGTGATACCGCTGCCTGTGCATAAACAGGCGCAGGCTGATTTGCAGGAGCAACTGTTTTAGTTGTCAAGTCTAGTGCTTTACCTAATACACTTTTACCCAATAATGGTTTGGTTTCACTATTTGCGCCTGACTGTTGTACCAACAATTGATTTCTGGCGTCGTATAAACCAATAATCGGTTGGTCTTTATATTTTTGTGCAGTATCAAAATCTTTAGGTGCATTAATCAAAGCCAAACGATAACTTTCGCCATCTTTTAATTCAGGTGTTTTAACTGTTACTACATCCGATTTTAAAATGTCATGGCTATTATCATTATGCTGGAAGAATTCGATATAACGTACACTAATACTGTTTGAACCCGGATCTAGCTTATAAGTCTGTTTTTTACGGATTAATCCACTATTCACTTCTCGCTCATTCACCCCGACAATTTTGATTTCTTCTGGTGCCGTCAAGATCACTGCTGAAAAAACAGAAGTACTTCCCATTAAAGTCGCAACTGCGATCATAATACGTAAATTCATTCGCTTCTTTTTCCTGATTATTTAAGTCTGCTTGCACTATGCCGAGTATACGTGACAATTTTATGATAAATCACTTAGACAAATAGCCAAGACTTTAAGCATATATCCATCTGATTCATTCAGCTAAACACTTGGTCTTAAATGAATACAAAATAAAAAAGGAGCACCGAAGCACTCCTTTTTTATTATTTAACTCAATTAATTAAAAGTTTTAAAACGCTCTGCATCATCCATAAAGGTTTTTTCACCTGCTGGTGCTTCGATCGAACCAAACACGAGTTGGGCACGTAGCTTCCAGTTTGAAGGCACATCAAAAGCAATCGAAACTTCATCATCAATGATCGGATTATAGTGCTGCAAAGAGGCACCAATATTTTTCTCCGCCAGCGCTGTCCAAGTGGCAAATTGGGCAATTGCTGAAGAATGCTCTGACCATACCGGGAAATTATCTGCATATAATGGGAATTGTGCTTGCAGCTCTTTCACTACTTCCAGATCTTCATAAAATAAGGCTGTACCATAACCTGCTGCAAAACTGTTAATTTTATTATTTGTTCCTTCAAACGCATCAGCTGGCACAATTTTCTTTAAAGTATCACGAACAATATTCCAGAAATTTTGATGCGATTCACCAAACAGGATCACCACGCGGGATGTTTGCGAGTTAAAAGAAGATGGGCTATGACGTACCGCTTCCTTAATTGTATTTTCAACTTCTGTCTGATCTAGGCTTACATTATTACCAATTGTATAGATGCTGCGACGTTGTTTGATCTGATCTAAAAATGCCATGAAGAACCTCTTGTATATCTTGTCTTGTTCAAAGTTGATAAAGAGAGATTAATCTTTTTATCACCCAAAAACAGGCGTATATAAAAAACGTAGTGTTTTATTTATAGAACAATAAGAGGATTTTTAACGTTTAATATTTGTATTGAACCCACTGGCAAACATTTCCAGCGGGTTCTTGGTCTTTATGATTTTAGGTAAATATGCGGAAGCGATCCTGAAAGTTAGGATCTGGACGGGCTTCTGCAGGCTGCTCAATAGAACCAAAACAAAGCTGGGCACGTAGCAGCCAGTTTTCATCTATTTTAAAATGTGCTGCAACTGCCTGATCCACCATTGGATTGTAGTGCTGTAAGGATGCTCCTAATCCTGAATCTGCAAGTGCTGTCCAGACAGCAAACTGCGCCATACCCGAAGTTTGCTCAGACCAGACCGGAAAATCTTCAGCGCTCATTGGCATTTTCTTTTGTAACTGCTGAATAATTGTCTGATCTTCATAAAATAGAACAGTTCCAAAGGCAGCAGCACATTGATCAAGCTTGATTTCAATTCCTTCGAATACCTGAACAGGCATTTCCTGACGTTTGACCTCTTTCACGATTTCCCAGAATTTATAATGTGAATCACCAAACAGAATCACGATTCGTGCACTTTGTGAATTGAATGCTGAAGGACAACTACGTACCGCAGCTTGGATCAGTTCAGCAATATACGCCTGGCTATAATGAACTCGTCTCCCCAAAGCATAAATACTACGGCGCTTTTTCAGCTGATCAATAAAAGTCAGCTCATCTCCCTGTACAGTTTTGCTTTTTTTTGAAAATTTAAAATCTTTCGTCAGGTCTGCCGTAAGTACATGCCCAATCTTATTTAATAACGCCATTTACACTTTCCCCCAATCAACACATGCCTACCAATAGGTGGACTTGTTGATTGTAAAGGTTTTGACTAAAAGGCTTATGACATAAGCTTTCAAGCCTGTTGCTTTTTACAGCAAACAATCGACCTAAAAACAAAAAACTCCGCGCTAAGCGGAGTTTATGTGACTTATTACACGATTATTTATTTTCAGTTTCAAATAATGCAGCAACAAATGATTTGGCAGAGAATGGACGAAGATCGTCAATCTTTTCACCTACACCAATAAAGCGGATTGGAACATGAGTACGGCTGGCAATATTAAACAGCACGCCCCCTTTCGCAGTCCCATCCAGTTTGGTGATCGTAATACCCGTTAGACCGACTGCTTCATCAAACATTTCTACCTGATTAATGGCATTCTGACCCGTACCAGCATCTACAACCAGCATCACTTCATGCGGTGCAGTTGCATCAATCTTCTGCATTACACGTTTCACTTTGGTCAACTCTTGCATCAGATGGCTCTTGTTATGCAAACGGCCTGCTGTATCAGCAATCAGGACATCTACACCTTTGGCACGTGCACTTTCAAAAGCATCAAAAATGACAGAAGCAGAATCGGCACCATGACCCTGAGCAACTACGGCGATATTATTACGTTCACCCCAAATTTGCAGCTGTTCAGTTGCCGCAGCACGGAAGGTATCCCCCGCTGCCAGCATGACTTTCTTGCCTTCACCTTGTAAACGCTTCGCCAGTTTACCAATCGTAGTGGTTTTACCAACACCATTTACACCCACAACCAGAATCACGAAAGGACTTTTGTTCGGGTCAATATGTAACGGTTTTACACGCGGTGCCAATAAAGCCACCAGTTCTTCCTGAAGCGCTTTATATAATGAATGAGAGTAAATCAGGTCTCCACGTGCTGTACGCTCTGTCAGATTGGCAATAATGGTCTTGGTTGCATCTACACCAATATCTGCAACCAATAATTGCTCTTCTACTTCTTCTAGTAATTCGTCATCAATTTCTTTACCACCGATGAGGATATTGACCATACCATCTGCAAAGTTTTTGCGGGTCTTGGTTAAACCTTCCTTCATACGGCTAAAGAAACCGCCTTTAGGAGCAGATTCTTCACTCGGTATTTCTGTTGCGGCAGGCGCTGAAACAACGGCTTGTTCGCGTGGCGTTTCTATAATTGGCACATTGACCGCAGGTAAACTCGGTAATGTGACATCGTCATCTCCGATATCAGCATCAATCAAAAATTTGTTTTGCTCATTAGATTGCTGTTGCATGCCGAATCCTTGAAAAGCATTGCGTTAAAAAATGGGATTCTACCATAAGTTATAAGGTTTTAGCTTTAGATTAAAATTCCATTTCTACTACACCAAAAAGCAACAGCACCGGTTTGCTTTCAATTGCACAATTCTTAAAATGGCTTATAAATACATCTGCTTATTTTGGAATATCCAGTGTTCAAATCACTTATTTTTATGCACGCCTGTCCAATCCAGTTTAAGCGATACATGTATTCGCTTGGTACAATACTGATATGTTTAAGCAGCAGTCAGATTCAGGCACAAACTATAGAAAAATCCAAATCTGAACTGACGCGTAGTACCTTTGAAACCACCCTGAAAAATGGTCTAAAAGTCATTATCCGAGAAGATCACCGTGCGCCGATGGTCATGACCCAGATCTGGTATAAAATCGGCAGTGCGGATGAATCCGGTAACACTCTGGGTATATCACATGTGCTGGAACATATGATGTTCAAGGGCACCAGCAAAGTTCCAAACGATGAATTTACACGGATTAGCCGGATTTATGGGGGCAGTATCAATGCTGCAACCTTTACCAATTACACCAATTATTATCAGCTTTATCCCAAGGCTTACTTCCCGATGGCGCTCGAACTCGAAGCAGACCGTATGAGTAATCTGCTGCTACGTCAAAAGGATTTTGAGCCAGAAATCAAAGTGGTTATGGAAGAGCGCCGCCAGCGCACCGAGGATAATCCTCGTTCACGTGCCTTTGAACGTTTTAAATGGATCAGTTATCCCACCAGCCATTATCGCCAACCGGTGATTGGTCATATGAAAACCCTGAACAATATCCAGCTTAATGATGTAAAGCAGTGGTACAAGACCTGGTATACGCCGAACAATGCCATTCTGGTGATTGTTGGTGATGTAGAGTCTGAACAAGCGCTGTTACAAGTACAGAAATACTTTGCTGACACACCTTCACGTGCCACACCGCAACGCAATGATGTACTTGAGTTTGAATACTTGGGCTATCGTCACATGGAAATCAATACCGATGTGCAAGTGCCCAACCTGTACATGACCTGGAATGTCAAATCACTGGCTTCAGCAATCAATCCGCAGGATGCTTATGCTCTGACAATTATCCGGAGTTTGCTGGACAGTGGTATTTCCTCACGGCTGCAAGATCGCTTGGTACGAGATCGCAAGCTACTGACTTCTGTCAGTGTATCGTATGATCCGTATAACCGTGGTGACAGCCTGTTTAGTATTTCTGCATTACCTGCAAATGGCATCAGTTTTGAAGATGCGCAAAAAGCCATTCAGGCAGAAGTTGATGCATTAAAAACTGAAGATATTCCCAAGCATGAACTTGAACGCATCACTACCCGATTTGTTTCCAACCTTATTTATAATCAGGATAGTATTGCTGGTCAGGCTAAAATGATCGGCAATCTGGAAGTGAACGGCTTAAGTTACCGACTGATGGATGAACTTCCTAAATATTATGAAAATGTCAGTATGAGCGATATTCAGCGTGTCGCGAATAGCTATTTTATTCGTGAAAATCTCAGCACCTTATACCTCGCACCGGAAACAAAAGCACAATGATGATCAAGTTCAAGTCTGCATGTTCGAATAGTTTATTAATTGTTGCGTTGAACTGTGCTTCTGTGGTCTGGGCCGAAAGTGTTCAAAATACAGAAGTTATACCGGAAGATAATCCCACCCAGTTGCAATCTATTCCTTTGCTACAAAGTTTAAAAAATCTCAAGAATGAAAGACATTTTCAGGCACCTTATGTACATGAGCTGAATAATCGCTACAAAGTACGTACGCTGTTTGTCGAAACCAAAGATCTGCCGATGGTCGATATTCAACTAACCTTTAATGCTGGTGCAGCACGGGATGAGGAAATTCAGAAGGGTTTGTTTGGTTTGTCCAGTATGGCAGCCAAACTGATCCGGGAAGGAACCGATACATATACTGCGCGGGAAATTGCGGCTGTTTTTGATCAAAGTGGCGCACAATTTAGTGCCCAGGCATATCGGGATATGTTCGTCATCCGCCTACGTGTAATGTCTGATCCGAAAAAACTGGAACCCGCATTGGCAATGATGATGGAAGTACTTAAACATGCTTCCTTTAAAAATCAGAGCATCAGCCTGGCTGTTAGCAACACCAACGTTGGTCAAAAACAGCTACAGGAAAATCCAGGCCGCTTAATGGATATCCGCTTTTATAGAACCCTATATGGTCAGCATCCTTACGCACAGCCAATTACAGGTACCATTGGCGGCACTCAAAAAGTAAATCCTGAACATTTAAAGAAGTTCCGTGATCAGTTTCTGGTTGCGCAAAATATGAATATTGCGATTACCGGAAAACTTAGCCCCAAAGAGGCCTTAGACCTGTCAGAACGCATTGCAGGAAATCTCAAGCAAGGCACACGACCAAAGTCATTGCCTGATCCACAGCTAAAAAATGATATTGAGGTAATCCATATTCCCTATAACTCAAGTCAGGCTCATGTAATGTTCGGGCATATCGGACCCAGTCGCTTTAACAAAGATAGGCTGGCTTTAGAAGTTGCGAATCGTATATTTGGTGGTAGTGGCTTTAATGCGGTATTGATGCAGGAGTTAAGAGTCAAGCGTGGCTTTACTTATGCTGCCTATAGCACTTTTAGCTTTACTCAGGCACCGGGTGTATTTAATTTCCGCTATTCGACCCGTCAAGACCAGCTATTAGACAGTATTCAGGTCGCGCATCAGGCATTGATTAGCTTTGTAAATCAGCCGATAGATACTAAACGACTGGAAGAAACTAAATCTGGCATGTTAAGGGCATTTCCAAATAACTACAGTAGCAATGCCACCATTAACGCCCAGCTCGGAACGATAGGATTTTATATAGAGCCGCGCGATTATCTCGCCACCTATCCAGAACGATTAGCCAAAATCACTGCAAAAGATGTAGAAAATGCAGTACACAAACATCTGCATCCAGACCGTTTAACCGTAGTGGTGGTCAGTCAGGCACTGGATAAAGATAAACTAAAAACAGTCTTAAAAGCGAATTTAACAAGTACGGTTACGACTGAAAAATTAATACTCACACCTTAAATTTTAAGGCTGATCCGCTTTTACTGCAGGTAGCTGGTGTGCACGGACTGATTCCTGCTGGTATGCCTGCATCAGTTTAAGATATTGTCCACGATAAACCGCTGGCCGTTCAAGCAAGGCTATAGCCATATCTTGCGTTTGTGGTAATTGTTGCTGTATGGAAAGTTGCTGAATTTGTTCAGATTGAACCGTAGTGACAGGACGATAAAGTGCAATACTTGCCAGCACCATAATAAATAAAAAAATAAAAATAAAAACGCTGTTATAAATTTGCTCCAGCGTTAATTTGGACAGAAATATCCTGATTTTTTCTACGTCAATAGCCATACACTACCTCTAATTCAAAGTAGTGTATGGCTGCATTGCAATAAGTTCAAGTAATCAACCGGAAATTCGCCTGATTTGCAGACGGCTTACTTTAGTTGAGTATTGCCTGTTCTATTTAAATAAAGCGATAAAAACGGTACTTCCCAGCATACCAGCAGTAATTGCCAGAATCAGGAAGATAGCAAACTTGCTCAGCCCAGACTCTGCACTGGCTGGGTGCAGGCGGTCGGGATCGGCAAGACGTACCAGTTCTGAATTATAAAGTTTGTAGAATTGTTCACGCTGATTCTCGTCTAGCTGACGGGTAAAATCATAGACTGCTTTACGCTGTGCCAGACTATACTCCCCTAGATGGATTTCTTTATGGAAAATAGCTGCATCTAATTTTTTCCGGTGCAGTTGCGCCAATGCCATTACTTGGCCAGCTGTCGGGGGAATATCAAAATCAATTCCATCTAATGTGCGCGACATGTTATTCTCCTTGTTGTTAGCTTAATAGTTACTTCTTATAGTAATAAAAAATATATTTGATGATAGTTTAATCATGTAAACTACATAACAAAAATAAAATTCGATGAAATAATTGACTTTTCAACCATTCTGTAATATTAGTTTAACATTACTCAGTTATATTTGTAGTTAGACTAAAAAGTCTATCCGTAATCATAATTAAAATTAAGGAGTTTTTATATGATTCAACAATTCTCTCCACATGAACTTGAACATCTGTATGCTGAAGCTGTGAATACAATCCAGTCACAAATGAATTTTTCAGATGCTGTCAAACAACTTGAAGATGCTGCACGTGCAGGCCATGGTAAAGCGGCGCTTTTTTTAGCTGAACTTTATTATCAAGGTTTCCGTGTCGAGCGCGACTCAATGAAAGCCCAATACTGGCAAAACATGGCCACCATGCAAGCCTAAAAAAACGTCACCCCGGTGGCGTTTTTTTATATTTACAATATTACTTATACATGATGAAGCATTAACATAACGATTTCTTGCAAAGCTGAAACAGTAATTTCATATAGTTTTCTTAAAATGACAGCGTTGTTCTACGATAGCTTGATCATAATGAAAATGCCAAATATTAAAGATATCCAACCACTGCCTAAAGACCTTGCGGTCAAAATCACCATCCTGAAATCGATGATGTACTGCGGGGTACTTTGGGGACTGTTCCATGAAGGCTGGGGCATGATGCGCGATCAGGATGAAACCCTGTTCCCATTCTGGCTTAATTCATCTCATGCGGCAAATTACGCCAAAAAGAACTGGCCAAATTATACTCCGCGCAAAATCACGCCTGAGGATTTTGAGCGGGCACTGTTACCCACCTTGCATCGTCTGAATGTCACTCCTGTCCTGGTACGTGGCAGTGGCAAACAAATTAAGCTGACAATTGGACAGGTGCGTCATTTCTTTTTTTCAGGACAAGGGCTGCACTTCGCTGCATAACATGTTATTTATAGAGTCAGTACAGCAATTACCTGAAGATAAACAGCTTAAACTTCAGGATAAATAATAACAGCTAAGGACTTAATAATGACGAATGTAGCGCAAGTACTCAAAGACAAGCCCTCTCAAGAAATCTATACCATTCATCCAGAAGCAACGGTTCTTGAAGCCATTACTTTAATGGCAGATAAAGATATCGGTGCGATTGTAGTGGTCGAAGAAGATAAAGTGGTCGGAATTCTTTCCGAGCGTGATTACACTCGAAAGATTGTGCTGATGGAACGTACTTCCTTTGATACGACTGTCAGCCAGATCATGACTTCTAATGTAATCACGGTAGATTGCCACACTTCTGTGCCGGACTGTCTCAGCTTAATGACCAATAAACATTTGCGTCATTTACCAGTGGTAGAAGCAGGAAAACTGGTGGGATTGGCTTCAATTGGTGACTTAGTTAAAGCAGCCATGAATGATCAGCAAATTTTGATTGATCAACTACAACAATATATTTCGGGTTAAATATTAATTCAAAAAGCCATTTTGTAATGACATTAGATTGACAAAGAAATGATAAACATAAAAAACCGCTCAATTTGAGCGGTTTTTTATTTACAGATATAGCTAGATTAGTTGAGACCTAACTTTTCAGCCACATAGTCAGAGTCTTTATCACCACGACCTGATAGATTCACAACAATTTTCACATCTTTTGGCAATTTACCTGCTTCACGAATCGCCCAAGCCACCGCATGTGAACTTTCGAACGCAGGCACAATACCTTCTACACGTGATAAAGTCATAAAGGCATCCAGACATTCCTGATCTGTTGCCGTCGTATATTCCACACGACCCAAATCTTTAAGCAGACTATGCTGCGGACCGACACCTGGATAATCCAGACCAGATGCAATTGAATGCACTGGTAAAGGTTCACCCTGCTCATCTTCTAATACATAACATGCCATACCATGAATCTGGCTGGGCTTACCTAAAGTCAGCGTTGCAGAGTGTTTGTCAGTATCCAGACCATGACCTGCCGGCTCTACACCCACCAGTTTTACTTCTGGTTCATTTAAAAACGCAGTAAATGCGCCCACCGCATTGGAACCGCCCCCTACACAAGCTACGACATAATCCGGGTTTGCACCAAAACGATCATTACTTTGTACCTTGATTTCATCACCAATAATCGACTGAAAATCACGTACCATCATTGGAAATGGATGCGGTCCGACCACCGAACCGATGGCATAGATATAATTTTTGGGATCTTTTAAATATTCCTCAAAAGCACTATCTACCGCATCTTTCAAGGTAGCTGTACCACGAGTGACTGAAATCAGTTTGGCACCGAGAATTTTCATTTTCACCACGTTCGGGTGTTCTTTCTCGATATCCACCTGCCCCATATGAATTTCACATGGAATACCAACCAATGCACACGCCGTTGCCAAAGCAACACCATGTTGTCCGGCACCTGTTTCAGCAATCACTTTGGTTTTACCCATGTATTTTGCTAACAATGCTTCACCCAGACAGTGATTGATTTTGTGCGCACCTGTGTGGTTTAGATCTTCACGTTTTAGGTAGATCTGCGCCCCACCGAGTTGATCAGATAGACGTTTGGCATGAAATAATGGACTCGGACGACCAACATAGTTTGCAAACAGGTCTTTTAATTCATTCTGAAACTCAGCAGTTTGACGAATTTCCTGGTAAGCAACATTAATATCATCCATTGCCTGTTTTAGATCTGGCGGAATAAACTGACCGCCGTAGTTCCCAAAAAAACCCTCTTCATTTGGCAATGCAATACCATTAATTTGATGATCCATAGCGATCCTTAACAATCTGAACTAAATTTATAAAAACTACTTTATATTAAAATGTTTTGTTTTAAAGGACTAATAACTATAAATAAAGTCATCAATAGATAAATGGAATCAGCGCGCCAGATATTTGGTCATATCTTCAATGCCTTTTAGGGTCATTGGATACATATGCTTTTCAAAGATCTGCTGAATCAATCCGATGGTCTGCGTATAGTGCCAGTAACGCTCTTCTTCCGGATTTAACCAGGCTGTTTTTTCAAAATGCTGTCGCAGACGCTGCAACCAGACCTGTCCTGCTTCATCATTCATATATTCCACCGAGCCTCCCACTGAATGCAGCTCATATGGCGCCATACTGGCATCACCAACCACGATTACCCGATAATCGCGACCATAAGTGTTCAGCAGATCCCAGGTATTCATACGGGTGCTGGAACGGCGAAAATTATCTTTCCAGACATAGTCATACAAACAGTTATGGAAATAAAAATATTCCAAAGTCTTAAACTCGGTTTTGGCAGCACTAAACAGTTTCTCACACTGGGTAATGTGTGCATCCATGGAGCCGCCAACATCAAATAGCATAAGCACTTTGATGCGATTACGGCGTTCCGGCACCAATTGCACATCCAGAATGCCCTGCTTGGCTGTTTCACGAATGGTACTGTCAATATCCAGTTCTTCAGCAGCACCCTGACGGGCAAACTTACGCAGGCGACGCAGTGCCAACTGCATCTGACGGCTACCCAAAATTTGGTCATCATCCAGATTACGGTATTGACGCTGTTCCCAGACTTTGACTGCTGAACGCTTACGCCCCGGCCCGCCAATACGCACACCTTCAGGATGATCGCCATAGGCACCAAAAGGTGAAGTGCCGCCAGTACCAATCATTTTATTGCCGCCCTGATGTTTTTTATGCTGCTCGCGCAAGCGCTCTTCCAGCATTTTCATCAGTTCTTCTAGTGAACCGGCTTTTTTCAGCTCTTCACGCTGTTCTGGTGTCAGATGCTTTTCCAATAGTTCCAGATCAAACCAGTCTTTGGGCAGCTTATGCACCTGATTCAGCAATTCATCCAGATCGAAAGTGGCGATCCCATCAAAATAGTCCTTCATGGCACGATCGAACTTATCGAAATAGCGCTCGTCTTTGACCATGACGGTTTTGGCCAGCTGATAGAACTCGTCCTGATCGGCAAAGACCAGTTCTGCGGCAACTGCCTGATTCAGATCAATCAGCTCACGGGTCGATACCGGTACGCCGTATTTGCGTAAGGTATAAAACAGTCGCACGAACATGCGTGTTTCTCCCTTAACGGCGTGACATGAATGCTAGGCGTTCAAGCAGCTGGACATCCTGCTCGTTTTTGATCAGCGCACCATACAGCGGTGGAATGGCTTTAGATTTATCGGCATTACGCAATACATCTTCTGGCATATCATCTGCCATTAACAGACTTAACCAGTCAATTAATTCGGAAGTTGAAGGTGGTTTTTTCAGGCCCGGAACCTGACGTAATTTAAAGAATACTTGCAATGCCTCATTTACCAAGGTTGCTGAAATATTCTCGAAATGCACATCAATGATGTCACGCATGGTTGCTTCATCAGGAAATTCGATGTAATGGAAAAAACAGCGGCGCAGGAAAGCATCCGGCAATTCCTTTTCATTATTTGAGGTGATGATGACAATTGGACGCTGTTTTGCAGTAATAGTTTCGCCTGTTTCATACACAAAGAACGACATCTTATCGAGCTCATGTAACAGGTCATTTGGGAATTCAATATCTGCCTTGTCGATTTCATCAATCAGCAATACACAGCGCTCTTCACTGCTAAATGCTTCCCACAGTTTTCCTGGCTTGATGTAGTTTTTGATGTCATAGACACGGTCATCACCCAATTGGCTGTCACGCAGACGCGATACTGCATCATATTCGTAAAGGCCTTGCTGGGCTTTGGTGGTGGACTTGATGTGCCAGGTGATGAGTTTCATTCCCAGGCTTTCAGCCACCTGTTCTGCCAACAGGGTTTTACCTGTGCCCGGCTCACCTTTGACCAGCAGCGGTTTTTGTAAACTGCGTGCGGCTTTGACAGCCAATTTTAAACTATCAGTTGCAATATACTGACTTGTACCAGAAAACTGTTGATGATCCACAGACATGATTTAACCTTATTTTTTTATTTACAGTGGTGAAGTTTTTTTGTTTACAGCAATCTTTGCTTTATTTGTTACATAGCTTGACCAGCAATAGCCGATCAGTGAAGCAATACCAATCACAAACAGAATGAGTGAGGCATTGATCCAGACCAGTTCTTGTTCCTTGGTCAATACACCAAATATCAGTCCGAAAATCGCCGGGGCTAATGAGGCATTCGGACCTTCGGATACTGTCGGCGTTAGCAGGATGGCAAACACTAAAATCCAGAGAAAGCCACCTGCCGGTTTTGGCAGGCGCTTAGTCACGCCATACCAGCACAACAGTGCAATTATACTGCCTATCAGGTATACCGCGATGGCAATCGATTCTTCAGGAATTGAATCTAATACAGTTACATAACCATTCATTTCACAACTCCTGAATAAATATTAAGCACCACGAAGACCTTCTGGTTCTACAGCATTCGGGTTAATCAAACCTTCAGGCGGCATTTGCAGGAAGAAACCACGGGTTTCAATCGAGTCGATCACGTGCAGCACATTAGCACGTGCCAGCTTGCGGGTTTCGCTCAGTTCAAGATGCATGACAAAAGTCGCACGACCAAATGCTACGCGGACAGCTTCGCCCAGTACGTGAAGTGGATCGAAAGTTTCAGCTTCATTTTCTTCAGCTGGACGAGCCACATAAAGGTACATTTCATCCTTTTTGCTCGATTTGTAGATAGACACTTGCATGATTTTGATTTAGACAACAATTTAGAAAAATCAGTAGCAAGGATACCTTAAAACGTCACCTGAGGCATTAGCCATAATTAACGCATCAGTCGTGATTTTGTATAATTGCTCTTTCTTTAATCAGTTTTGTAGTTAAGTTTCTATCCAGGCTTTAGTCGACAACTTTCATCTGTCTAGAAAGATAGGATTCATCCTGACGTAGCAGCTCAACCAGTGGCTTGGTCAGATGATCATAACGCCAGCCAAGTAAAAATTCCGGCAAATCCTGTTCATCATTGTGGAAAACAACATGCTGGTACAACGCATTCATCCATTTTTTGCGCATCAGGACTTCTTTCGGGATAGAAGTTTCATCTACAACATTTTGAATGATGGCATCAACTTTTGTACCGACTTCACTTGAAGAATGACGGATTGGACGTGCCAGACGTAATGGCCACTCGGATTGATCTGGCAAGAATTTCAGCAGGTCCAGAATCATCTTGCCATGATCACGAATAATATTGGCACGCAGATCTTTCACAGTGCTGAGCTGGAACATATTCTTAGGGTTCTTTTCCACCAGATTAATCATGGTAGAGTTTTTCATGATGAAACTGCGCGGAATATTCAGTGCCTTGGCAATCTGCTCACGCCATACTGCAAGCTGCTGTAGCTGCATCAGCTGACGGCGTGAATGACGATAATTACCAACATCCTGATATAACAAGGCTGTTGGTGTTTCCTCGCCAATTTCCCGGGTCATGAAGCGGCAATCTTCCAGTGCCAAGTCTAACAGGTGCTTTCGTTTCAACTCCTGCTTGATCTGATCACCCAAGTGCACCAGATAATGCACATCATTGGCTGCATACAACAATTGTTCATGACTTAAAGGACGTGCCAACCAGTTTGAACGGGTTTGATCTTTTTCAATTTCCACATCCAGCATCTGCTTCAAGGCATTCTGATAGCTGACCTGTAAACCATGCCCCAGAAACGCCATCCCTACTTGGGTATCAAAAACATTACTCAGAGATTTTTGCTGGGTATAGTGATAGATCAGATCAATGTCTTCTCCACAGGCATGGAAAATGTTCTGTTGTGCTGCAAAGAGACGCTTGAAGAACTCGGTCAGATCCAGCGTCGTACCGTCGAGCAGATAGACATTGCCACAGACATTAATCTGGAACACACCAAGTTTCGGCCATAAAGTATCGACCTTGATGAACTCTGTATCCAAAGCATAAACCGAGCTTTGATCCATTTGTGCGAGTACTTGATCGAGTCCAGCTTGATCTTGAATAAATTGAAACATAAATGACTGAATTAGCGTAATGTGGATGTCCGAATATAGTTATCTTAACTGATATTTATAATATTTATGATAAAAAAATAAACATTTAGCTATAAAATTTGGCAATAACAATATCGATAAATTAAATGAATATTCTCGTATTTTTTCTAACTTGTTCTTCTTTTTAGTAAAACGCATGCAGAGAAACAGGTTTATTTCATCCGCATGCGGTTATGTACAGCTTGGCTTAAGGTATGGCTGTCTACATATTCCAGTTCACCACCTTGTGGTACACCTTGGGCGATCCGGGTAATCTGAATCGGTAAATGCTTGCTGGCTTCCATGAGGTAGTGCGCAGTCGCCTGTCCTTCTACAGTTGCATTCGTAGCCAGAATCACTTCACGAATCTGACCTCTATTTAAACGCTCGAGTAGATATGGAATCCCAATTTCTTCAGGCCCAATTCCATCTAGTGGTGACAAATGTCCACCCAATACATGGTATTTACCACGAAAACTGCCACTCTGCTCAATAGCCATCACATCCGCTGGTGATTCCACCACACAAAGCAGCTCATCATCACGTTCAGTTGAGGTGCAAATATTACAGACTTCATCTTCAGTGAGTGAATGACAGATTGAACATTCATGAATATGGTTGGTTGCTTCAGTCAATGCATGTGCCAGACCAATCGCACCTTCACGGTTTTTCATGATCAGATGCAATGCCATACGCTGGGCCGATTTCGGCCCAACGCTTGGCAAGATGCGTAATGCTTGAACCAGTTGATCAAAACGATCACTAAACATTGCGCAAATTTCCTTAGAACAGGCCAGCCAGACCTGGAGGTAAGCCCATGCCCTGGTTTGCAGACTTCATACGTTCTTCTGAAATTGCTTCAGCTTGGCGTGCCGCATCATTCATTGCAGCCGCGATCAGATCTTCAATCATATCCGGATCATCCTGTAGAAGTTCTGGATCGATCTGAATGCGTTTTACCACATTACGTGCAGTCATCGTTACTTTTACCAGACCACCGCCTGCTTCAGCATGAACCTCTACCAGCGCAAGCTCTTCTTTGGCTTTTTTCAGGTTGGTTTCTACTTCCTTTTGCATGCGCTGAGCTTGCTGCATCAACATATTAATGTTCATAAAAATCTCCGAACATAAATTTATAAAAATTAGATTAAATCTAAACCGCGTGTAATGTCACGGATAATATCATCAATATCTTCCAAACCAACAGAAACACGAATTAAACCTTCACGAATACCTGCGGCTTCTTTTGCTTCAGGTGAAAGTTTGCCATGCGTTGTCGTTGCCGGGTGAGTAATCGTTGATTTCGCATCACCCAGGTTACCGGTAATCGAGATGAATTGAGTATTATCGATGACTTTCCAGGCCTCTTCACGACCACCTTTCACTTCAAATGATACGATACCACCAAAGCCGGTTTGCTGCTTTGCCGCCAGTTCATGACCTACATGCTCAGGCAGACCTGCGTAGTACACTTTTTCTACTTTTGGATGTGCATTTAAGTATTCAGCGAGTTTCTGTGCACTTGCGGAGTGTTCACGCATACGCAGACGTAAGGTTTCCAGACCCTTTAGGAACACCCAGGCATTGAACGGACTCATAGATGGGCCTGTGGTACGCACATAACCGAAGATTTCTTCAAGCAATTTGTGATTACCGACAACTGCACCACCCAATGCACGACCTTGCCCATCCAGGTACTTCGTAGCTGAATATACAACGAGGTCAGCACCAAATTTGATTGGTTGTTGTAATACAGGTGTACAGAAGCTGTTATCAATTACCAGTAATGCATCATGAGCATGTGCAAGATCTGAAAGCGCCTGAATATCAGCCACTTCAGCCAGTGGGTTAGATGGAGATTCTACAAAGAACAGTTTCGTTTCGGGCTTGATTGCATTTTTCCAGGCATCGACATCAGTCAGGTCCACAAAATCAACTGCCACACCGAACTTGCCTACATACTTTTCAAACAGAGAAACCGTAGAACCAAATACTGCACGTGAACAGATCACATGGTCACCTGCTTTCAGGAAGGCCATTGCCACTGCCATAATCGCAGCCATACCCGAACTGGTCGCTACGGCGCGCTCAGCACCTTCAAGCGCAGCCAGACGTTTTTCAAACATTGCGACCGTAGGATTGGTAAAGCGTGAGTAAATATTGCCAGGTTCCTGACCTGAGAATTTTGCTGCCGCTTCAGCCGCATTTTCATAGACGAAAGAAGATGTCAGGAAGATCGGTTCTCCGTGCTCACCCTCAAAGCTACGTGTATGACCTGTACGGATGGCTAAAGTATCTAATTGATAATCGTCTTGTTGGCTCATTGCTCTAATTCAGCCCTGGCGGACTGCCTGTTGTAAAAAATTGCCAACATTTTGAGCGCCTATGCTATTTCAGGTCAAGGCATAATAAGCAATTATTGCCTAGACTTCGATCACTCCCTACCGGACACGGACAATTTATCTTTATGATTCAGTTAAAACAAAATCTGCAACGTCAACAGAAAAAACTCAAGCACCTGCGTGCGCGGTTTTTCAACAGCTCCTCACTGGTACTGTCTCAAAAAACCCCGTTTGAGTACATCAAGGAAACTGAATTATATAAAGTCCGGCATTATCCAGCACCTGAAAGAAAGTTTAAGGAACCTTTGGTATTTGTTGCGCCGCTGGCGATTAACATGGGTATTTATGATCTGTATCCCTACCGTTCATTAGTAAAGCATTTCCAGCATAGCGGTTTTGAAGTATACCTGGTGGAATGGAACCGTTTCAGCTTCAAACACAAAGAGCTGAATTTTCTGTCCTTTATCGATCAATCTATTCCAGATGCCATAGAGCATATTTGCGAACATGCAGACAGTCCTTATATTTCCCTGCATGGCTGGAGTATGGCAGGTGTCTTTGTCACCCTATATACCGCGCTACACTCTCCAGAGCATGTGAAAAACCTGATGGTCATGGGCAGTCCAATTGACAGCTATGCCTCTGGCCGCATCGGTAAACTGTTTGAAACCACCAATAAACTGATTTCACAAAATCCAGCCCTGCGAAATACCGTACATAAGGGATTAATCCCCAAACACTATATTCATACGCCAGGTATTTTGAATGCCTTAGGCTTTAAACTGCTGGATCCTGTGGGTTGGTTTAAAAGTCAGAAACAGTTTTTGCTGAATCTGGAAAAACCCGACTATGTCTATGAACACGCCACCATGGGTCATTTCCTGAATAAAATGATCGATTACCCGGGTGGAATCAATCAGGATATGGTGCTGCACCTGTGGTTACAGAATCCTCTTAAAGATGGTTCGATTAATCTGCATGGCAATAAGATTGATTTAAAAAATATTTCCTGCTCACTCATGGTCGGTGCTGGTTTGACGGATCAGATTGTTACCCGAGAAGCTGCAGAACCACTCACCCAGCTGACCAGCAGCAAAGATATTACTTTTACCCTGATTCCAGGTGGACACCTTGGTTTAATGTCAAATCAAAAGACAGCCAACACTTTTTGGCCTAAACTAACCACCTGGCTTGAGCAGCGTTCTACTCGACTAGCGCAATAATTCGAGAGATGCCTTCAAGCTTATAATTTTTAATTAAAAGATTTTGAGGGTTATCATGATTCAATCAGTTGCGTTTCTTGGCTTGGGTGCTATGGGCTATCGCATGGCTGCGCATTTACCAAAGCATTTTGATACGGTCTATGTCTGGAACCGTACTGCTGCCAAGGCAGAGCAGCATGCAACTGAATATGGTACACAGGCAGCAAGTCTGGAACAGGCCATCCAGGCAGATATAATCTTCTCCTGCTTACCCACCAGTGCTGATGTTGAAGCTTTAGTCCAAGGTCTGGAATTAAAAGCAGGCAGTATCTGGGTCGACTGCACCAGTGGTGTACCTGATGCAGCTCGTCGTCTGGAAGAAACTTTAGCAGATCAAGGCGTGATTTTTCTGGATGCACCCGTCAGCGGTCAGACGATCGGTGCTGAAAATGGCACTTTAACTGTTATGATTGGTGGTAGTGCAGCAGGTTTTGAACAAGCCCTTCCCGCGATTCAGGCTTTCGGCAAGCTGATCAAGCATGTTGGTGAATCTGGCGCGGGCTTTGCAGTGAAAGCAGTCAATAATATGTTAATGGCTGTAAACCTGTGTGCAGTTGCAGAAGGCTTTGTGACGCTGAAAGCGCATGGTGTAAGTTTGAATGAAGCACTGGAATGTATTAATGCATCAAGCGGTAAAAGTAACGTAACTGAGACCGTGATGCCGCAGCGTATTTTGAACCGCAGTTTCCCGCTTACCTTTGCATTACCGTTACTTGCCAAAGATACAGGGATTGCGGTAGATCTGGTTCGTGATGCCAAGCTGTCTGCACCATTGCTATCGCTAACCCAGAACCTGATTCAGGCAGCTAACCTTCAGGCAGAAGAAAATAGTGACTTTTCTGCTGCAATAAAAATGTATGAATCATGGAGTAAAATTACTATTGAGTAATATATCGCCATTGAATCGTGAGAACAAAACCCAATATTGTGTTTAGGTATAGACACATGATTCAACACCAGAGGAAACCCGCATGAAAAAATTGACTGTTGCGACAGTGATGAGTTTTGCAGCATTGCTAGGGGCTTCAACTTCAGTTTTAGCTTCTGAACAAGAATGCAAAAAACTGAAAAATGATCATGATGTGATTTATGCTTCCAAGGGCTTCTGTTTTAAAGATCCAGATGCCAAAGCAAAGTATGGTAATGACAATTGCTACACAACCAAGCCAAAATTTTCAGAAAAAGAGCAACAACGTCTTGACGCGATCAAAGATCGTCAGAAAGAATTGAACTGTAAATAATTTAATTCAATGACGCTCAAGGAATGCCCTCATGACTTACGATGATCAAAATATCTTTGCACGAATTCTGCGCGGTGAACTGCCTGCAATCAAGGTGTATGAAGACGACCAGGTTCTTGCATTTATGGACATCATGCCTCAGGCAGACGGTCATACTTTGGTCATTCCTAAATCGCCTGCGGTGACGCTACTTGATCTGGATCCTGAAGTGGCTGCATATACCATTCAGATCGTACAAAAGGTTGCCAAAGCCATCGAAAAAGGCCTAGGTGTAGAGGGTATCGTGCTGATGCAATTATCAGGTACCGCAGCGGGTCAGACCGTACCCCATGTACATTTCCATCTGGTTCCTACCTCTTTGCACAATCTGGGCAAACATGCCTTGGTCATGGGTGATCAGGAGAAAATCAAGGCGCTAGCTGAGAAAATCAAAGCAGCGTTATAATGCTAGATTAAACCGATATAGAAATGGAGCTTCGGCTCCTTTTTTTCTACCACCCAAAAAATGTAAAATATTAATCTTTGTGAAAGCCGACAAATAAAACAATTTAATATATTGATTAATAATAACTTTATTAAAATAAAACATATACTATTCATATTTTTACATAACGAAACATTTAATATATTTGAAATATTTCCTTAATCTTATTGTCTTATTTGTAATCGATACTTAGCACCAATACAGGACGGTAGCAAAATTTAACAAAGCTACCACAACATCCTTGTTAGGACCAAAACAAGTCTTATTGGAGCTACACATGAAAAAAACTCTTTGCGCATTGGCAGTTGGGGCAACAATTTTAACACCAGTAATGGCAGCTGCTGCTGACGTTAAAGTATATGGTCGTGCACACGTTTCTCTGGATTATCTGGATGACGGCAAGGACTATAATGAGGTGGCTTTATCCTCAAACTCATCACGCTTAGGCTTTAAAGTCGATCACAAGATTAATGAAGATCTGACTGCATTCGCTCAGATCGAACAGCAAATCAACTTTTCTAGCGGATCGGATGATAGTGAGGATTCTATAAACTTCTCTACCCGAGATACTTATGTCGGAGTCAAAGGTAACTTTGGTCAAGTTAAAGTGGGCCGTTTTGACAGCCCATTTAAAGCGGCACGTGGTCCGGCAAACTTCTTTGGTGACCAGGTCGGCGACTTGCGTAATATCACTCGTGCTTACAATCACCGCTTCGATGAACGTAACCCGAATACGATTGAGTATAAAACACCAAAATTTGGTGGTGGTTTCACTGCAACAGCAGCTTTATCTTTACATGATGGCACGATGATCAGCAATGATACGACTGAGGATAGTAATGAAAAATCTCAAGCGTATGACCTAGGTTTAAATTATAACGCGGGTAACTGGGATGTCGCGGCTGCTTATGAACATTATGCAGAAGATGTGAGCCGCGGTGAACGAGATGGTATCCGTTTAGCAGCAGCTTATAAATTAACGCCTGAACTGAATGTGGGCGCACTTTACCAGTTTACTGCACTGGATGATGGCAGTGGCACCAATGCGGATGCTAATGTTTTCGGTGTAGGCGCGGAATATAAACTAACAGATAAAAATACATTACGCGGTCACGTTTTCCACCGTGATATTGATACAGCTGATGCTAACTCAACCCTACTTGCATTGGGCTTAGAGCATCGCCTAGATAAACAGTTCCGTGTTTATGGCAACCTGGCAGCCATGCTGAATGATGACGCTGCTAACCTGACACCTTGGTCACAAGCACGTAGTAATAAAGCAGGTTCATCCCAAGGTGTAAATGCAGCAGGTGAAACTGCAATGGGCTTGTCTGTAGGTATGCGTTACGACTTCTAAGCTCTACTCTCCTCCAAAAGCTTAAAAAGAACATGCTGCATGTATGTTCTTTTTTTTGCCTGCTTTTTCTCAATAATAAGAATCCACCTCACCTTTAGATTCCACGAAATACCCTTCTCGTTTTAATCCCTAAAATTTTAATCTATTCTCATTTTCAATAAAAATATAATAAACCAAGTAAAATAATCAAGATTTAAAATATTATTTTTTTCTTAATCCAACCATTTTAATAGGATATTAATTTTTAAATATAAGTAAAAAAGTCGGATTTAAAAATAATTATGTTTACACAAAATAATCACAAATATTTTGATTATTCTTTAAAAAACTATAATTTTAATTATTTAATATTCAAATAGTTATAAATATATGTTTATTTAAACTGTTTAGTCTATTTATTTTTTATCATATTAGATTAATAATAAATTAACACGTTATAAAGACAGGCTTATTTACATGAGCTTAGTTCCAGAAAATCTAAATCAAAAAGTTGTAAGAGAGATCACTTTGATTTTAATCATCAAGGTCATTCTACTACTGACAATCAAACATATTTGGTTTGATGCGCCTACGATTCCCAAAAATTTTGACTCTCAAGTTGCCGAGCATATTGCCGGCAGTCCTTCCCAAATCAAGGAGACACGTTGATGATTGCTGAAAGCGTGGTCGATCTTTCGCGGTTCCAGTTTGCTATGACTGCGATGTATCATTTTATTTTCGTTCCGTTGACCTTAGGCCTGGCCTTTATCCTGGCCATTATGGAAACCACTTATGTGATTTCCGGTAAGGAAATTTATCGGGACATGACCAAATTCTGGGGGAAACTCTTCGGGATTAACTTTGCACTCGGGGTAACTACCGGTCTGACCATGGAATTCCAGTTTGGTACCAACTGGGCCTACTATTCGCACTATGTAGGTGACATCTTTGGTGCACCACTAGCGATTGAAGGCTTAATGGCTTTCTTCCTGGAATCTACTTTCATTGGCCTGTTCTTCTTTGGATGGGATCGTCTGTCTAAGGTTCAGCATCTCTGTGTAACCTGGTTAGTGGCACTCGGCTCCAACATGTCTGCATTGTGGATTCTGGTTGCCAATGGCTGGATGCAAAACCCGGTGGGTTCTAAATTCAACTATGAAACCATGCGTATGGAACTGGTTGATTTTGGTGCACTGATCTTTAACCCGGTCGCTCAAGTAAAATTTGTTCACACTGTTTCTGCAGGTTATGTAACAGGTGCGATTTTCGTTCTGGCAATCTCAAGCTTCTATCTGCTAAAAAAACGTGACTTGCCTTTTGCCCGCCGTTCTTTCGCTATTGCTGCAGTTTTTGGTCTGGCCTCTACACTTTCAGTGATTTTACTAGGTGATGAATCTGGCTACGAAATTGGTGATGTACAAAAGACTAAACTGGCTGCGATTGAAGCAGAATGGGAAACAGAACCAGCCCCAGCTGCATTCACTTTGTTTGGTTTCCCAAATCAGGAAACCATGCGTACAGATTATGCAGTCAAAATTCCTTATGTCATGGGGATCATTGCAACCCGTTCAATAGATACTCCAGTGATAGGGATCAAGGACCTGCTGGTTGAACATGAAGGTCGTATCCGCAACGGTATGCTGGCATACGAACAGCTTGAAAAATTACGTGCAGGCGATCAATCTCCTGAAGTAAAAGCAGCATTTGAAAATACCCAAAAAGATCTTGGTTATGGTCTGCTTCTGAAAAAATACACTCCAAATGTCGTCGATGCTTCTGACGAACACATCAAAGCTGCTGCCAAAGACACTATTCCACATGTACCAAGTCTGTTCTGGGCATTCCGTGCCATGGTAGGTTCTGGCTTCCTGATGTTGCTGCTGTTCGTATTAGCGACTTTTGCTGTAGCGAAACGCAATGCTGAAAACAAACCTTGGTTATTAAAATTTGCCCTGTTTGCTTTACCACTGCCTTGGATTGCTGCACAAACTGGCTGGTATGTGGCTGAAGTAGGTCGTCAACCCTGGACCATTGGTGAAGTATTACCTACCCACCTGTCTGCATCTACTTTAAGCACAGGCGATGTTATGGGTTCAATCCTGGCACTGGCAGCGTTCTACACAGTATTACTGATCATTGAAATGTACCTGATGATCAAGTTCGCTCGCCTGGGACCAAGCTCATTACATACTGGCAAATACCATTTCGAAAAACCTAATTCTCAAGTAACTGCCGAGCAAGAAGACGCAGCTGCAGCTCTTCCAGAAGGTGCAACTGGCGAGGTGAAATCATGATTGAATATGAACTGCTCAAAATTATCTGGTGGGTATTGGTTGGCGTTTTGCTGATTGGCTTTGCACTGACTGATGGCTTCGATATGGGCTCAATGGCGATCATGCCATTTGTAGGTAAAAATGATCAGGAACGTCGTGCGGCAATCAATACAATTGCCCCACACTGGGATGGTAACCAAGTCTGGTTCATCACTGCAGGTGGTGCCCTGTTTGCAGCATGGCCAATGGTCTATGCTACTGCTTTCTCTGGCATGTACTGGGCGCTACTCTTAGTACTATTTGCATTGTTCCTGCGACCTGTCGGCTTTGACTACCGCTCCAAGTTGGAAAATACCAAATGGCGTAATTCCTGGGACTGGGGCCTAGCTGTTGGCGGTGCGGTTCCTGCATTAGTCTTCGGTGTCGCTTTCGGCAACATGTTCCTGGGCGTACCATTCACTCTAGATGAAACTGTTCGTTCAACTTATTCCGGCAGTTTCTTCGCTCTTCTGAATCCGTTTGCTTTAGTGTGCGGTATTGTAAGCTTGTCTATGTTGTGCGCACACGGTGGCGCTTGGTTAATGCTGCGTACTGATGGTGCATTACGTGAACGTTCTGCTCAAGCAACCAAAATTATGGGACTGGTTTATCTGGTGACTTTCCTTGCTGCTGGCGCATGGTTATATTTCGGCGGTATTCAAGGTTATACACTGGTGACTCCATATGACACCAATGGTGTTGCAAATCCACTGGCTAAAGAAGTACTGATCAATAGCAACCCTGGCTGGATGAATAACTATACAACTTATCCAATTACCATGATTGCGCCAATTATGGGTATCCTTGGCGGTATTATTGTCGTGCTGGCTGCATCTAAAGCCAAAGCAGGCCTGAGCTTCCTAGGTTCATCTATGGCGGTGATCGGTGCAATCCTGACTGCCGGTTTTGCCCTGTTCCCATTCTTAATGCCATCTAGCATTAACCCTGTTGCCAGCTTGACCATGTGGGATGCAGTATCCAGTAAAAATACCTTGACGGTAATGACTGTCGCTGCATGTATCTTTGTTCCAATTATCCTGCTTTACACCACTTGGTGTTACTACAAGATGTGGGGCGTAATCACCAACAAACACATTCAAGAGAATTCACACAGCCTGTACTAAGACTGTGTCCTAAGGAGACGAAATTATGTGGTATTTTGCATGGATTCTAGGGGTACTTATGGCGTGTTTTGCCAGTGTGATTGCTGCAATTTACATGGAACAGCACCAAGACCTGGATGAGGAATAAATCATGACTGAAGCTGCGCTAGAGAAACCCGTTATAGACAAGAAACCCAACAAATTTGCGATGGTGATTTCCTGCCTGCTGGCATTTCCACTCGCAGCGGTGTTACTGGTACATCCAGCTGCGATGCTGGATGACAATGGTGCATATAGTCATCGAGCCATGATGTTTATTATGATTGGTATTTCTGGAGGCTTTGTTCATGGTGTAGGCTTTATGCCACGCCACTGGTTCTGGAAATGGCTCTTTAGTCCATTTTTAGCATGGCCTTTAATGATCTGGGGCTATTACACCTGGTTCATCGCCTGAGCATTCAAACAAAATTTAAGCTCTTTTCGGAGAGCTTAAATTTGATAAATACAAGATCTTTACTCTCATATTTTTAAAAAGAACAATGATATTTTTATCAATTTTGGCCTAAACTATCTTCTAAATTTATCCTGAACAAGAGTAATGAACTCAAACAAAGCGACATTGATTGGTCTTACGGCAGTTTTCTTATGGAGTCTCATTGTTGCTCTCATCAAAGAAGTCAGTCATTACTTTGGACCGATCGGGGGAGCTGCGTTAATCTATTCATGCGCCTCGATTATTCTATTGTTCTCATTTGGCTGGACACATCTGAAAGAATTCCCCCTTAAATATCTGATTTGGGGAAGCCTGCTTTTTGTGGCTTATGAAATTTGTCTTGCCCTGTCTATAGGTTATTCAACCAATAACAGACAAGCCATAGAAATCGGAATGGTGAATTATCTGTGGCCGACAGCCACGATTCTATTTTCAATTATTTTTAACAGGCAAAAAGCCAATTTTCTTATCTTTCCCGGGATATGTTTATCTGTGGCAGGGATCTGTCTGGTGCTTGGTGGTGAAGCTGGATTTAGCTTTAAAACAATGCTGTCCAATATACAGGCCAATCCACTGAGTTATGGACTGGCTTTAACCGGTGTCTTTCTATGGGCTGCCTATTGTACCCTGACTGCTCGTGCTGCCAATGGTAAAAATGGTATTACCTTATTCTTTATTTGGGTGTCGATTGTACTATGGACCCAATGGATTTTCTCTGCTGAGCCCATACCGAATTTCGAATTGAATTCCAGCATTTATCTGGTATTAGCTGCTTTTGCAATGGGCATTGGCTATGGGGCATGGAATATCGGAATTATGCATGGAAATGTGACTGTATTGGCAACAGCTTCATACTTTATCCCGGTTTTTTCTTCTGTGGTTTCAGCATTGATTTTGAGCACACAATTAACCTTCAGCTTCTGGAAAGGTGCATTGATGGTGTGTTTTGGTTCACTGCTTTGCTGGATGGCGACTAAAGCAAAATCATAGACCCGACAAAACCAACCAATGCAAAGTCTAACTTTTAATCAAATAAAAATGCCATTTTTAAAGCGTCTTTAGAGCCTTTGTGAACCGTATAGGTAGAATTCACCCCCTACCGTTTTAGGCACCCCGTTTCATAAGTAGTACCCAAATCAATGAAGGACTGATTAAAGCTTGTATCCAATGAACGAATAAATTGCAGTTCATTCTTGGCTCCAGCCAGATGCAGATTTTGTTCGGAAAACTGCTTAAGCTGTTTTAGACCTTTAGAATATTCACATGCTTTAGCAAGCATAATTGTTGGATGCTCGCGACGATCCACCGACACATTGAGTGCAGCCTGTTTTAACTCTAATGCATCATAATGCTGCTTAACTTGAGATTTAAATTCCGCTGAACTCAATGGCTTTGCCGATACAGTTGCTGACAATCCCATAAGTCCAATCACCAACATTAACTTCTTCATCTCGACCCCAATATGTAAATATAGTTATTTATCTAAGTTATTGAATATTTATAACATCAAATCTCAAGCAATAAAAAAGCCAGAATAAATCTGGCTTTTTCTTTTCTTCTATTATTTAGCGATGGGTATGGATTGACATCACAATACCCATACCGGCGAGCAAAGAAATCACAGCGGTTCCGCCATAACTCATCAGTGGTAATGGGTCGCCTGTCACTGGAAGGATACCACTCACCATGCCTGAGTTCAGGAATACGAAAAAGAAAAAGGTTAGACCTGTAGCACCCGCATATAGACGGCCAAAGTTATGAAAGCTGTTCATTCCGATCATCAAGCAACGAATAATAATAGCGGTAAACAGACTAAATAATAAAAATACACCGATAAAGCCAAATTCTTCGGCATAAGTCGACATAATAAAATCAGTATGATGCTCTGGCAGATAACCCAGATGTGACTGTGTCCCTTGCGAATAACCTTTGCCAGTCATTCCTCCAGAACCAATGGCGATTTTAGACTGGATAATATTCCAGCCTGCACCGAGTGCATCTGATTCAGGATCAAATAGCGTCAAGACACGTTTTTTCTGATATTCCTGTAACAGGAACATCCACATTAATGGTGCGACCACAGCTAATGCTGCCATTGCACCACCAATCAAGCGCCAGGACATACCACTCAGAAATAAAACAAAGATCCCCGGAATCACCAGACCGATATTCAAGTCAGGCTGCAATGCCACAAGCACAAAAGGAATACCCAACAAAATTAAGGCACCGATGATATGCATAAACTTGGGTGGAAATGGCTTACGCGCGAAGTACCAGGCCATCATCAGTGGCATGGCAAATTTCATCACTTCACTCGGCTGCATACTTCCCACGCCCGGCAAAGTAATCCAGCGTGTTGCTCCAAGTCGTCTTTCACCAATCACAAAGACCAGCAATAGCATAAAAATCCCGAAGGCATAAAAATACGGGCTTGCGGCTTGATACACTTTTGGCGGAACCTGCGCACAGATAAACATCACCACAAAACCGACACCGAAACTGATTGCCTGACGGATTACCATGCCAGAATTTTCAGAGGTTGCACTATAAACCACCATCAACCCCAAGGCAGCATTCAGTAACAGGAAACATAGCAACCACGGGTCCAGATGTAGCTTGGTCCATCTTGAGGAATCGTGTTTTATACTCAATCCATCACGTGCGGATTGTCGTAAAAAACGATACTGCTGTGAAGGTATCATTGTGACAAAAGGTTCAAAACTAACAATGGCGAAATTATAAGTGAAAGCAGCGGAGAATTGATCGCCAGTGCTCTATTTATTATGTATTTCTTCAAATAAATTTAGGCTTGTGCTGCCAGAATCAGACGAGCCATTTCCAGGTCATCCGGATAGGTAATTTTGAGATTATCAGATCGCCCCTGTACCACACGTACGGTTTCACCTACATGCTCAAGTGCACTGGCTTCATCGGTAATATTGGCACCATCTTGTAATGCCTGTTCAATAGCATGTTTTAACCGGCCCAGTTTGGCCATTTGTGGTGTTTGAGCCTGCCAGAGAGTCGAACGGTCTACTGTAGTTTCGATATCCTGACCTTGTACGACGCGCTTTAAGGTATCGCGGACTGGAATTGCCAAAATGGCAGCTTGATCAGTTTCAGTCGCCGTATTGACCAAATCAATCAATGCATTTTGACTGACACATGGACGTGCCGCATCATGTACCAATACCCAATCTTCTTCTGAAGTGATTTCAGTTAGGTAAGCTAAGGCATTGAGGACAGAATTGACCCGCTCTGTACCGCCGGCACAAAAATGGGCTTTATCCTGATTGGAAAATGGCAAGGTTATAGCAACATCATCCTGACTACCGATCGCCAGCACATAACCGGTCAGCGGAAGTTGATTCAGACGTGCAACCGTATGTTCAAGAACAGTACGCTCCTGAATCATTTGATATTGCTTTAGTTCTGTTTTAGAGAATCTGCTACCCGAACCTGCAGCTGGAATGATAGCCCATAATTTATGGTGTGCTTGAATTTTCAGCTGACTCATTGGTACGCAGGTCTACTTTAGAATTTTGATCGAGATAAATCGGTTTATATTGGGTACTGATGGTACTCATCTGCACAAAAGTCTCATGCGGCTTAATTAAACCCAGATCCAGACGTGCATGTTCTTCAATGGCTTGATCACCATTTTTCAGATCATAAACTTCAGCTGCCAGCACACGGTTGCGCTCTTTCAGCTCTTCATTCAGTTCTACTTGTTGTTGTATTTTCTGTGTCAGTGCCTGATGGTCTTGATAGCCACCCTCACCAAACCAGTATAAATATTGAAACCCTGCGATCATAAGGATCGCAAGGCCCAACAGTACTTTACTCATCAAAGAGTCGAATACATTTAACATCAACGATAATCGCTTAGTTCAAACCTTTGAATTCAGCTTTACCGCGATATGCAGCATTAGTCAATTCTTCGATACGAAGTAATTGATTATATTTCGCTACACGGTCAGAACGGCAAAGTGAACCAGTCTTGATTTGACCTGCTGCTGTACCTACTGCAAGATCCGCAATAGTTGAATCTTCAGTTTCACCTGAACGGTGAGAAATTACAGTAGAGTAACCGTTTGCTTTTGCAAGGTAGATTGCATCTAAAGTTTCAGTCAAAGTACCGATCTGGTTGTACTTGATTAGAATAGAGTTACCTACTTTCTCATTGATACCACGTTGCAGAATCTTAGGATTCGTAACGAACAGGTCATCACCAACCAGCTGGATCTTGTCACCCAGAATCGAAGTCAGGTAAGACCAGCCTTCCCAGTCAGATTCATCTAGACCATCTTCAATCGAGATAATCGGGTACTGATTTACCAGACCTGCAAGGTAGTCAGAGAATTGGTTGCTTGTGAATGCTTTATTGCCTTCACCTGCAAGAATGTACTGACCATCTTTGTAGAATTCTGAAGACGCACAGTCAAGCGCAAGCATGATGTCAGAACCCGCTTTGTAGCCAGTTTTTTCAATTGCTTCAAGAATAACAGTGATCGCTTCTTCGTTTGAACGTAAGTTCGGAGCAAAACCACCCTCATCACCAACAGCAGTATTTAAACCCTGTTTTTTAAGTACTGATTTAAGTGAATGGAAGATTTCAGCGCCAGCGCGAAGTGCTTCAGAGAATGAAGTGAAACCTACAGGCTCAATCATGAACTCTTGAATGTCAACGTTGTTGTCCGCATGTGAACCACCATTCAGGATGTTCATCATTGGAACAGGCATTGTCAGAATGCTGTTGTTACGAAGGTCTGCGATGTATTGGAAAAGTGGGATTTTCTTTTCTTCAGCCGCAGCACGTGCAGCAGCAAGCGAAACTGCCAGAGTTGCGTTTGCACCTAGTTTTTCTTTGTTTTCAGTACCATCTAAAGCAATCATCGTGTTATCGATGTCTTTTTGTTCAAATACTGATTTACCAACCAAAGCTTCACGGATTAAAGTGTTTACGTTGTTAACCGCAGTTTTAACACCTTTACCCAGGTAACGTGCCTTGTCGCCATCACGAAGTTCTAAAGCTTCACGAGAACCAGTTGAAGCACCAGATGGTGCACATGCACGGCCAACTACGCCAGATGCTAAGATAACGTCTGCTTCGATGGTTGGATTACCACGAGAGTCCAAAATTTCACGTGCACGAATGTCAACGATTTGACTCATGAACTATTCCTCAGTTGATTAATAAAAATGATGCGTCAAAAAAGACGCATCAATGTGTATTGAATTAATGTGTATCTAGCTTTGCGAAACCTTTGACCAAGGTATCTAATTCTTTCAGCTGCGCCAGGAAAGGCTCAAGCTGTGACAGGCGCAATGCGCAAGGACCATCGCACTTGGCTTTTTCCGGATCCGGATGTGCTTCCAGGAACAGGCCTGCAAGACCTGTTGCCATACCCGCGCGTGCAAGTGTCGTGATCTGGGCACGACGACCACCAGCAGAGTCAGCACGACCGCCCGGAGTTTGCAGCGCATGGGTAACGTCAAAGAACACCGGGACATTCATCTCTTTCATGATGTCGAAGCCCAGCATGTCTACAACCAGATTGTTATAGCCAAATGCTGAACCACGTTCACAAAGAATCAGTTTGTCATTTCCTGCTTCCAGACACTTGTGCAGAATGTGGCGCATTTCATGTGGAGCAAGGAACTGGGCTTTCTTGATGTTGATGATGGCATCAGTTTTTGCCATTGCTTCAACCAGGTCAGTCTGACGACTTAAGAAAGCTGGCAACTGAATAATGTCGGCAACCTCTGCCACAGGAGCCGCTTGATACGGCTCATGTACATCGGTAATGATCGGCACATTAAAGTGTTTTTTAATGTCCGCTAACCACTCGAGACCTTTTTCCAGACCTGGGCCACGGAAAGAGTTCAAACTTGAACGGTTGGCTTTATCAAAACTTGCCTTGAATACGTATGGGATTCCCAAACGTTTACAGATATCTACATAAGTTTCTGCAATTTCAAAAGCCAGGTCTTTGGACTCGAGTACGTTCATCCCGCCGAATAGTACAAATGGCAAATGATTTGCCATTTGTATATCGCCTAAACATACAATCTCTTGTGGTTTTAACTGCGACATTTAAACTTCCTAGTTGTGTCCTGACACCGATTATTGCGCTTTTTGATGCTGTTTTTTCGCAGCGTCGATAAAGCCAGCAAATAATGGATGACCATCACGTGGTGAACTTGTAAATTCCGGGTGGAATTGTACCGCAATAAACCAAGGATGTTCAGGAATTTCAACAGTTTCTACTAAATGTTGTACTGGTGAATAACCAGAAATCTTCATGCCTTTCTCTTCCAGCACTGGGATATAACGGTTGTTCATTTCGTAACGGTGACGGTGACGTTCGATGATTTCATCAGAACCGTACACAGCAGCAGTCTTGGTCCCTGGTACCAGTTCAGACTTCTGTGCACCTAGACGCATGGTACCACCAAGGTCAGAATCTACAGAACGCTGTTGCACTTCACCA
Organism: Acinetobacter sp. CIP 101934; assembly: GCF_000369585.1. Lineage (NCBI taxonomy): Bacteria > Pseudomonadati > Pseudomonadota > Gammaproteobacteria > Moraxellales > Moraxellaceae > Acinetobacter > Acinetobacter sp. CIP 101934. The sequence goes on from NZ_KB850094.1 coordinate 1,909,334, forward strand.
CGCTCATCTAACCATTCAGTGATCAGACCAATCAATGGAGATTTGGTTGAACGGTTGAATTCAGTCGATGTTGCGTCAGCAATACCGGCAACGTTACGTGCATATTCAATTACTGCCAACTGCATACCCAAGCAGATGCCCAGGAACGGTACGCCATTTTCACGGGCGTATTTAATTGCCTGCATCTTGCCTTCAGTACCACGTTCACCGAAACCACCTGGAACCAGGATCGCGTCAGCATCTTTCAGCACTTCGCTTACATCCTGACTTTCAAGCTCTTCAGCATTAACATAGTCGATCTGAACTTTAACGCGATTTTGAATCCCTGCGTGTAAAAGTGCCTCATTCACAGATTTATATGCATCTGGAAGTTCAACGTATTTACCGACCATTGCAACACGTACGGTGTATTCAGGATTCAGTAAAGCTTCTACAACGTTATCCCAATCTGTTAAGTCAGCTTCAGGAAGGTCGTTATAACCAAAACGTTCACAGATTAAATCGTCAACATTTTGTTCATAGAAAGTACGTGGAATCTGATAAATCGTACGCGCATCTTTACATACGACAACTGCACGTGCTTCAACGTTAGTGAACAGTGCAATTTTACGCGTAGTATCTGCATCAACATCGTGTTCAGTACGACAGATCAGAATGTCTGGCTGAATACCAATCGACAGAAGTTCTTTAACAGAGTGCTGTGTTGGTTTGGTTTTTAATTCTGCTGCAGACTTAATGTATGGGAGTAACGTTAAGTGCATAAGCATCGTGCGCTTGTGACCAAGTTCAACCATTAACTGACGTACAGATTCCATGAATGGGAGAGATTCAATGTCACCTACTGTACCGCCGATCTCAACGATCGCAACGTCATAACCTTCACCAGCGCGAAGTACACGTTCTTTAATATTATCAGTAATGTGTGGAATAACTTGCACAGTACCACCCAGGTAGTCACCACGGCGTTCTTTATTCAGAACATCCTGGTAAACACGACCTGATGTGAAGTTATTCAGTTTGGTCATTTTCGCACGACGTAAGAAACGTTCGTAGTAACCCAAGTCTAAGTCTGTTTCAGCACCGTCTTCTGTAACAAAAACTTCACCATGTTGGAATGGGCTCATGGTCCCCGGATCGACATTAATGTATGGATCCATTTTTACCATGGTCACTTTTAAACCACGGGCTTCTAAAAGTGCAGCAACAGAAGCAGCTGAAATACCTTTACCTAGTGATGATACAACACCACCAGTAACGAAAATAAAATGGGTCATTGGGTTTCTCGTACAATCGAGCCTAAATAGGCCTGCAATGTTGCGCAATTTTACTTTACCTTGCACCTAGAAAGCAAAGTCAATCCGCATCAATTCAAAGAACAATAAACAATTGACTATTCTAGCAGCATTTCCGATAAAAAATTAGAGTAAGTTCAGATCATTTCTATCTGCTAATTTACTGCTATAATATTGTAATCCCCTCTACATTTACCTATGAAGTAATGATGAATAAGAAACTTTTAATCTGTGGCGCGCTTGCAACCGGACTTTTACTTACTGCATGTGTAAAGAAAGAAGCTCCAAAGGAAGAGGAACAGACTGAAGTTGCTGCAGCATCGGAAGCAACCCCAGTAGAACAGCCGAATTTCGAAACACTGGAACCAGCAGAACAAGATCAGCCTTTAATTGAGGAAATTCCTGAAACAGTTGAAGTGATTCGTGAAGAAACGCCGAATACCACAACTGAAATTCGTCGTGAAACTCGACCTGCTCAAAGTACTCCTGCTACAGCACCGGCAGCATCACAACCTGCTCAAGCACCAAACACCCAGGATTCTGAGACTGAATACAAGCCTAAAACCAATTCAGGTGCAGAACAGTCAGAGGATGATGCTGTGGCAGAAGCCATTGCAGCTGCTACGCCAGCACTTGAAAACTGATTATTTTTCAGTTAAAAAACCCAGCTTATGCTGGGTTTTTTAATGCTACGTATTCAGGTTCTGCTTCTTCTATTGCTGCCGCGGCCATAGAAAGCTGCTTCAGATACTGTGCCATAAGACGAGTAGCCCATGATTCAGTTCTGGTTAAGCCCTGATAAAAACCGCAATGACTGCCCCTTTTCGTAGTAACTACAATAATATTCGGCATGGCACGGATACGGTCTTTATATGGATGCAGATTATTAATATGACAGACTGGGTCGTCTTCTGCATTCAGAATCATCAATGGGATTTTGACATTTTCAAAGACATAAATTGGGTTCGTGGCTTTGGTATAGGTTTCATAGTCTTCATAGCCAGCCAACTGAAAATACAGCTTCTCAAAATCGGCCAGATTTTGAACGGAAAGAATCTGCTCCCAAGAAGGTATATTTTTCCAGGTGTCCTGATAAGGATGAATAAATTTTTTCAGTAATTTTTTAGCCATAACCTTGCTATAAAATGGATGCACATAAGCAAAACCACTTTCAGTGTTATAGCCCGGACACAGTGCAAAGGCTGCTTTGAGTGGGGTCTGTTCACCCTCTTCCCCCAGATAACGCACTAACAAACCTGTTCCAGCGGAAGAACCTATACCATATAGTTCGGATTGCGGGAATTTATCCTGAATATAAAGTAACTGTTCACGTAAATCCTGAGTGGAACCAAATAGGTTCATTTTCGGAACAGGCATCGGCAAATTGGCATGACCACGGCGTAAACATAATGCCACTCGCCAACCCGTATGCAGATGCAGATCTCTGACCAGCTCACCCATTGATTCTGGTGAACCGGTAATGGTATGCAGTAAAACAATCGTTGGCGTATCTACTGGCAGGTCGAGTCCATACCAGGCAATACCAGTGATTCCGCCATCAGACATGTTCAGCTGCTCAATTGCATCGTATTTTAGTTTGATGGTTTTCTTTTTGATCAGGTCAAAATACAGAATATGAGCATGCGCATTGCATAGCCACGGTGTAGGACGGTATTTTTGCTTTAATTGTGGTAAATGATCAATCAGGTTCTGAAATACACCATTCGGGTTGTAATATAAAGTAGGCGTGTCCGCACCAATTACACGGTCCAAATACTCACCTGAAAGCTGAACTACTTTTTTTATCAACATTTTCATTTGTCTTTCCATCCAGTTGTCCTTCAGTGACTTACAAATTTCATGCCGGGTTATATGATGGCTCCTGAATCAGACTAGTTTTGGAAGGCCATCATCCGCTGTCCCATTTGTGCAGCAAGCGCTTCAAGACCTGACTTCGGTCGAATCATCACTTCAAAGTCGATAATTTTGCCTTCATCATTGAACTGAATCATATCGATACCCTTTAATTTCTTATCCCCCACATTGGCAGAAAACTCAAGTACAACATGGTTACCGTCTTCTGAATAGAAAGTACGGTGATACGTAAAGTTCTCGAAGACCTGAATCACATTAGTCAGAATAAAAAAGACTACAGGCTTACCTGAGTATGGATTAAATGCCACTGGTGAACAAAATACCACTTCATCTGCCAGCAGTTCATTCAGAATATTCATGTCACGGCTTTCCAACATTTCGTGCCAGAATGCGAGTGAAGCTTTGGTGGTTTGTAGAGTCATTTTTGGGTCCTTTTTTGTTTTTTAATTTCCGCATATAAACGATAAAGATTGATGCTTTTAAATATGATATCCCTTCTGTTAGAAAGCAGTTTCCCTCTTTATTAAAGGTGAGAAGTACTACTTCGCAAGGAGGAGTCATATATTTAATAGTTAAATCCTCTCCCTAACCCTCTCCTTTATTAAAGGAGAGGGAAAATTACATATCCATTTGTTTACATCACTACAAATCTTGGTTTGCAAACAAAAAACGGAAATGCAGTTTTTAATATTTTTAAATCACTGCTGCCAATTCAGCACCTTGACGAATCGCGCGCTTGGCATCCAGTTCACCGGCTTCTTTAGCTCCCCCGATCAGATGCACGCTCTTGCCTGACTGTTTCAGTTCATCAAACATGGCAGTATAAGATTCCTGACCTGCACAGATGATGACATTATCTACTTCAAGCAACGTTGGCTGACCGTTGACTGTAATATGCAAGCCCTGATCATCCACTTTTTCATAGCTGACACCAGGGATCATTTTTACGTGGCGGTGTTTCAGACCTGTACGATGAATCCATCCGGTTGTTTTACCCAGGTCTGCGCCCACGGATTTTGCTTTACGCTGCATCAAGTAAATTTCACGACTTGGCTGCTCTACACTTGGCTGTTTTAAACCACCGACATTGTCATAATCGGTATCGATTCCCCACTCATCATAGAATTTCTGCGGATTGACGCTGCCACTTTCACCTTCATGGCTTAAATATTCCGCGGTATCAAAACCAATACCGCCTGCACCAATAATGGCGACATGCTGACCCACAGGCTTACGCTCTTTTAGTACATCCAGATAAGACAGCACTTTTGGATGATCAATGCCTGGAATATCCAGCTGACGTGGATTCACCCCAGTCGCTACGACGATTTCATCAAATTCTGAAGACAGCAGCTGCTCAAAAGTCGCTGTATGATTCAGTTTGAGCTGAATACGGGGTTGCAATTCGATCTGGCGTTTAAAGTAACGAATGGTTTCGTAGAATTCTTCTTTGCCCGGAACAGTTTTGGCAATATTAAACTGACCGCCAATCTGATTGGATGCCTCAAAGACAGTGACATGATGACCACGACCTGCAGCATAAATCGCGAAACTTAAACCAGCTGGACCCGCACCAATTACTGCAATATTTTTTGGTGTAGACACTTCTTTGAAAATCAGTTCAGTTTCATAGCAGGCGCGCGGATTGACCAGACAGGTCGCAATTTTCATCGAGAAAATATGATCCAGACAGGCCTGATTACAGCCAATACAGGTATTGATTTCATCACTACGGCCCTGCTCCGCCTTTACCACAAACTCTGCATCCGCCAGCATCGGCCGCGCCATGGAAACCATATCCGCATGACCGGCAGCCAGGACATATTCTGCCATTTCTGGAGTATTGATACGATTTGAGGTAATTAAAGGAACCTTGACTGAACCTTTTAGCTTTTCAGTTACCCAGGTAAAAGCTGCACGTGGCACTTTGGTCGCAATGGTTGGAATACGCGCTTCATGCCAGCCAATCCCTGTATTGATAATCGTTGCACCTGCTTTTTCGATTTCCTGTGCCAGCTGAATCACTTCTTCTAGCGTTGAACCACCTTCAACCAGATCCAGCATCGACAGACGATAGATGATAATAAAGTTCTCACCTACGCTTTCACGGGTCCGGCGCACAATTTCAATCGGGAAACGGATACGGTTTTCATAACTACCACCCCACTCGTCATCACGGTGGTTGGTACGTGCGGCAATAAATTCATTGATCAGATAGCCTTCTGATCCCATGATTTCTACACCATCATAACCGGCATATTGGGCTAAGCGTGCACAGTTGGCAAAATCATCAATAGTCTGCTGGACTTCACTCGAAGTTAAGGCATGCGGTTTGACCGGATTGATTGGTGCCTGAATCGCAGACGGCGCGACATTTTCAGCCTGATAGGAATAACGTCCGGTATGCAAAATCTGCATGGCGATCTTGCCGCCAGCTTCATGCACTGCTTGAGTAATTACCTTGTGCTTCTCAGCTTCTTCTATCGTATCGAGCTTGGAGCCACCTTGGAAAGTCACACCGTGATCATTTGGCGAAATGCCACCAGTCACAATCAGGGCCACACCCCCTTTGGCACGTTCAGCATAGAATGCCGCCATACGATCATAACCACCCGGGGCTTCCTCCAACCCGACGTGCATAGAACCCATCAGAACCCGGTTTTTTAATGTGGTAAAGCCCAGATCTAATGGGGCAAGTAAATGCGGATACTTTGACATTTCGACTCCTTAGCGTGCCTGTCAGCTGGCTATTTTTATATCGGCTGATGTGAAATTCCCCTCAGTCATCAGCTTTTATGCAACTTGTTGCATTAATTTATAGTTCAGAATTGATTTTTATGCAACATGTTGCATAATAATCTCGAGTCATTTTTCTTGAGACGTTTATGTCTTTATCGCATGTTCTATTGACCAGTTTACTGGAAAAACCAAGTACCGGTATTGAGTTAGGACGCCGTTTTGACCGTTCGATGGGCTTTTTCTGGAATGCCACCCATCAGCAGATCTATCGTGAACTGAATGCCATGTTACAAAAAGGCTGGATCTCCACCATAGAAGATGAAGACAGCGGTTCACGTAAAAAGACTTATCAGGTAGAACGTCCAGGACGTGAAGAACTGGCCAACTGGATGCTGGAACAAAGTCCACCGGCTCAACTACGTGAAGAATTGATGGTACGCTTACGTGCTGAAGCCCAAATGGGCAGCAATACTATTTTGCCAGAACTGGAAAGGCATCTAGAGTTGCACCGGGAAAAACTGAATATTTACCGACAGATTTTTGCCAAAGATTTTGCAACAGCTGACGAAAATAACCGCACACTGTATATTCATAAAATGATTCTGCAACTGGGTATCGATCTGGAAGTAGGCTGGATTAGCTGGTTAGAAATCATGATTCTAAAATTAAAACAATTTAATAATGCAGCTGCTGGCTAGCATATAAAAATAAGGACTCAGTCGATGTCATATTACAAAATGCCCGATGGCGAAATGCTTTTTGTACGCGAATATGGACAGGGTCAGCCGGTACTGGTGTTGTCCGGCCTGGGGATGTTGAGCTGGCAATGGGCGGCTTTCCTCTATCCGCATCGGCATCAGTTCAGATTTATTATTCCGGAGTGGCGCGGTTTTGGTGCTTCCAGTGATTGCAAGATTCCAGATATGGATGCGATTTCCAGTCACTGGCTGGATGTGCAGTCGGTAATCCAGCAATTACATCTTGATAAGGTGATGGTGATTGCATATTCCATGGGTGCTACTACGGCCATGCATGGTATGCACTATGCTGATTTCGCCGAGCATATCACTGCTTATCTGCATATTGACCAGACCCCAAAAATCCCGGTAGATGACAGTTGGGGCTATGGCCTGTTTGGTGAACATCATCCGGTATTTATTTCTATTCTGACCCAGATTTCAGAATTACTGGCACCACATCAGAATGTAAAATACATTAAAGATTTGGACAGTAACACTCGCCATCAGATTGCCAAACTTTGGCTGCAGTTTATTGGCTTGCAAAATAACAATAAATACAGCCTGAAAGCCTTTGAATGGATTATGAATCAGCCACGCCTGCAAAGTCTGCTATTACCATCAAACCGGGTCGACTATATGGCCTGGTATATCAATAATTATCTTTACCATCGAGAAGATTACCGTGCGGCGATTCAAAAACTAAAATGCCCGGTGACTTTCCTTAGCGGCTCACAATCCAAACTTTATCCAGTTGAAGGTCAAACCCTGATTACCCAAAGCATTCCACATGCCAAACAGGTACGTTTTGAAAAATCCGGGCATACTCCACTTTTGACTGAACCGGTAAAATTTAGCAAGGAAATCGCGGCATTCTTAAAAGCCAGTGCTAAGCACAGCAATCACGCAGCTTAGAGGAAAAAAGAAACAAAATGAAAAAACTGGTGGTCTTTTCTGGTGCAGGTATGAGTGCTGAAAGCGGAATCAATACCTTCCGCGACAGTGATGGTCTTTGGGAACAGCATCGCGTAGAAGATGTGGCAACACCAGAAGCATGGCGACGTGATCCCGAACTGGTACAGCGCTTCTATAATGAACGGCGCAAAAAGATTCTGGCTGCACAACCCAATGCTGCGCATCAAATGATTGCTGAATTGGAAGTTGCTTATGACATACATGTGATTACCCAGAATATTGATGATCTACATGAACGTGCTGGAAGTTCAAAAGTCATTCACCTGCATGGCAATATCCGGCTGGCAAAAACGTCTGGACCAAAAGCGCAATACACCACCGAGTTTTATCCAATTGATGGAGCTGAACTGGATCTTAATAAACACCTCTGTACGGATGGCTATCCACTGCGTCCGCATGTTGTATGGTTTGGTGAAGCTGTACCTGCTTATGCAGAAGCACAGGACTGTGTGCAGAATACTGATATTTTTATTGTGATTGGTACCAGCTTGCAGGTTTATCCGGTTGCTGGCTTGATTCATGAGATTCCATCAAATTGCAGCGCTTACTATATTGATCCTAAAGCCAATCAGCAGCACTTACCTCCTCAATTTGAGAAAATTGCCATGACTGCTACCCAAGGCATGCAATATCTGAAAGATAAATTGCTCAATGAAGCTAGATAGTCAATAAAAAGACAAAGTCAGCATTGACACATTGCAACAATAATTCTTTAATCACCTTATTGTTGCGTATATGGAATGAACTCATGCTGACAGATCTGGATGACTTTTATTGTTTTGCCCAAGTGGTGGAACATGGTGGCTTTAGTGCAGCAGAACGCGCCACTGACATTCCCAAATCCAAACTCAGTCGCCGGGTTTATAATCTGGAAGAACGTCTTGGTGTTCGGCTAATTCAACGTAGCTCACGTCATTTTGCTGTGACTGATATCGGTATGAATATTTACCGTCATGCCCAGGTTATGCTCAGTGCCGCCCAAGCCGCCCATGATCTGGTCGATCATCTCAGTACTGAACCACGCGGCATTATTAAACTCAGCCTGCCAGTATCCATTGCACAAAACGAAATCGCGCGAATTCTCCCTGCATTCCTGAAACAATATCCTGAAATCAAAATTCAGATGATGGTCACAAATCGTCGTGTGGATATCATCAATGAAGGTTTTGATATTGCCCTACGTGTCCGTTCCAGTCTGGATGATGATCCAAATCTGGTGATTCGCCAGTTTGACCAGATCGAACAGCATCTATTTGCCAGTCAGGGCTATCTAAATGAATTTGGTCATCTGAAAAATCCGGAAGAATTGTCCGAGCATAAAATCCTGAGCATGGCGGATGAACATACTGAACAGTTTTTGATATTGCACAATAATATGCAACAACAGAAAAAGATTCGCGTTATGCCAACAGTGCTTGGCTCCGATCTGAGTATGCTGGCACAACTGGCTACTTCAGGCTGTGGTATTACCCTGTTACCTGATAACGTCGTGCAGCAATATGTCGAACGTGGTGAACTGGTACGTGTACTTCCAGAATGGAAAGCAGCACATGGTATTTTCCATATGGTTTATCCGTCACGTCGTGGCTTGTTACCTGCTGTTCGGGTCTTTATCGATTATCTGGTTGAGCACCTGCATCACAACTAATATGAATTTGTACTTATTAATAAATAGGTAAAAAAAAGCTCATCTAAGGAGGATGAGCTAGTCAGAGTCACTACAGCATTAAGGGGCAACAATATTTACTCTATAAATCAAAAAATATATTGCTCTCTTATTTCTTAAATTATATGTGAACTAATAAATAAAAGAGATTGATACAAGATATCTATCTAACTCATATAAATATAGAGAATGAATCTCATTTGCACCACTGCAAGTCGTAGTATTTTGTATCGTTTTGAAAACGTATGTGTATGCTCATTTACAATTAAAAAACACTGATTTTTTAAAAATCAGTGTTTCACAATCAGAGATTTGTCTTTTATTTAAATTGTAGGATAAGAGCCCGTGCTTTCTGGCCATGGAGATAACAATTCAAAGCCAGTGTCAGTCACATAAACCATATGCTCCCACTGCGCAGATAACGATTTATCTGCAGTCACCACTGTCCAGCCATCTTTAAGTTCTTTAACACGCGCTTTACCCAGATTCACCATTGGCTCAATAGTGAATACCATGCCTTTTTTTAGCACCAGACCCTGACCCGGTTGACCATAGTGCAAAATGTTTGGCTGTTCATGGTACACCTTACCTATGCCATGACCACAGTATTCGCGTACGATACTATAACCTTCGCGATGTGCCACAGACTGGATTGCATAACCGATATCACCCAAGGTTGCACCCGGTTTAACCGCATGAATACCGGCGACCATTGCTTCATAAGTGGTTTCAACCAGTTTTTTTGCTTCAGCCGAAGGCGTACCAACATAGTACATTCGACTGGTATCACCAAAATAGCCATCTTTAATAATCGCAACATCGATATTGATGATATCGCCGTCTTTTAATACGGTAGTTGCTGATGGAATGCCATGACACACCACTTCATTGGGTGAAATGCAGGTAGTCTTGGTATAACCGTAATAACCCACATTCGCCGGAATGACTTGGAGTTTATTCACAATAAAATCATTACAGATGTCATCCAGGTATTCTGTCGTGACACCCGGCTTCACATGCTCTCCGATCATTGCTAAAACCTCAGCAGCCAGACGGCCCGATATACGAAGTTTTTCGATATCCTGTTCAGTTTTAAGACTTATCGTCGAAGCTCTCATGTGTTCATCCTCTTGGTCAATCCTTGAATTATAGACCCTTTTTCTGAAAGATGCGGTAAATTCCTCCAATAACAGCGATCGGAAAATGTATATTTAAAATATGTATTGCTTATAGATTAAACAAATAAAACTATTCAGGATTTTTTAGAAATATTGATAATTTATGATGATTTTTACAATTTATAAATTTATTTGATTGAATTCATAAATTTATTTTCACCAAAGTTCTACCTATCAGTTAAACAGAAAATTACTCAAGGAAATTCATCGAAGCTCAAACCAAAATGTGCTCCAAAAATCAGCATATTTCCTTTAAAATCGCTTTCTTTTGTTCGTTTATTCTCCCTCTATGACAAGTCTCCGTACTCGGGATATTGTTGCCTTAGGTTTTATGACCTTTGCACTGTTCATCGGTGCCGGCAACATTATCTTTCCACCGATTGTGGCTCAACAAGCCGGTGAGCATGTATGGTTAGCTGCTCTAGGTTTCCTGGTTACTGCAGTTGGCCTGCCTGTTATCACCATCGTGGCACTGTCTCGTGTTGAAGGTTCAATCCAGATCTTAAGTTCACCTTTAGGTAAAGCTGCAAGTCTTTTACTGACCGTAGTTTGTTATCTCACTGTTGGACCTTTATTCGCAACGCCACGTACTGCAACCGTTTCCTACGAAATTGGTTTCTCCTCTTATTTTGGCAATGAGCCAAGTAATCTGCTGATCTATAGCGTGATCTATTTTGCTGTGGTGACATTGGTTTCACTGTATCCAAATAAAATTCTGGATACTGTGGGTTACTTCCTGTCTCCATTGAAAATTATCGCCTTGGTCATTTTAGGGGTGGCCGCAGTTCTTATTCCTGCCAGTAACCCACCTGCTGCGATTGGTAATTATGTTTCTAGCCCGGTCACTGAGGGCATCGTCAATGGTTATCTGACCATGGATACTTTGGGTGCCTTGGTCTTTGGTATCGTGATTGTGCGTGCAATTACTTCTCGTGGGGTCACTGACCGTAAGCTGATTACCAAATATGCGGTAAATGCTGCCATTATTTCCGGGATCGGCCTAACCTTGGTTTACCTCAGCCTGTTTAAATTGGGTCTGGGTAGTCATGAAGTTGCCCCAAATGCTGCCAATGGTGCGATTATTCTGCATGCTTATGTACAACATGCCTTTGGTGATATGGGTGCCTATTTCCTTGCAATCATGATCTTTGTTGCCTGCATGGTAACTGCGATCGGCCTGACCTGTGCATGTGCTGAATATTTCTCATCGATTACTCGTTTACCATACAAAGCCTTTGTATTTGTTCTGGTTGGCTTCTCGCTGGTGATTTCAAACCTCGGTTTGACCAAACTGATTGCCGTTTCTGTGCCTGTACTGAGCGCGATTTATCCGCCTGCAATTGCAGTGATCCTGCTGAGCTTCTGTGGACATTTCTTTAAAAAGCCTGCTCAAGTTGTTGCACCAACCACACTGGTTGCATTTATTTTCGGTATATTTGATGGTCTTAAAGTTGCCGGATTTGATTTACCTGCTGCACTTCAGAATTTGCCGCTTTCTGAGCAAAACATGGCATGGCTTATCCCAGCCCTGATTGTTCTCGTGATTTCAGCTGTGATTGACCGTATCAGAAACTAATCTTTCTGCGCAGTGTCAATAAATCGTCTTTTTACCCAGAATACGATTTAAGCGTGATCAATAATTGTCAGGTTTTACCCAAACGGACATTTATTGGTTCAATTCACTGCATGAATATCAGTAAGCAAGCGTTCAGTTAAAAGTAGATAAAAATTTAGCTGATACACAATTTAACCATTCGTTTAGCTAAACTACCCTAATCATTTCCAAAATTATTCAATTTCATTTACTTATATCAATATTCTAACAAATTTTATAATTCTTCAGCATCCCGTATACACGTGCTTACATTCTCTGCCGAGTAAACTACATATTATGGCGTAAAATTTGCATTTTTCCGCTTGTGCCATTTAAATTTTATCACCCAGCACTGCCTTAAATCCTAATTTAAACATTTAAATGGTCCAGGTAAATTGCTGTACTTTGATAATTTTTATAGCTCTACGACTAAAGTTGCTGTATTTCACCAGAACAGTCATCCGGAGCTATTGAAAAGTTCTAATATTCGAAGTACAACTGTATGTTCAATTCTGATCAATCCACTCAGTTTTGGACATCAATAACACTAAAAATAGGAGGGATGGAGATGTTATCAGTACATTTCAAAAAGCAAGTCTTCATTGACGCTCTTAAAGCCAATTCTAACCTTGTGGTGTTTCTAAGCACCACCTTTGCGCTAATGTTGACTTTAATCGTTCACTGCGTAATTCAAGGCAATTTAAAGCCAGAGTATTTAGCGTATGCGCTGATCGTCTCGGCTGCATTTTACCTATGGGTGGTCATTGACCAGAAATATCGCTAATCAACCTTGATGTTGAACCACATGGATGAATTCGCCACTCATCCATGTGGTAGAAGAAAAAAAAGTCCAATTCAAGTATTTCTCCTTCTAATCAGAATAAAAATAATCTAAAACAGCCCCTGTGTTGCGCCCCAAAGTAAGATTCCTGTTCCACCTAGTTCTGCCACAATTAACCCGATCATCGCCAAAGTCATTAATATGCCCGGTAACTGAACCTTGCCCAATTGATGCGGTTTTTTGAATTGGTTGGTGGTGTCTTTTAGGATGCCATGCAGAATATAAACCCCAATTGAGAAGCTGAAAAAAGCCAGATTCAATACTACACAGATCAGATTTATAGTCTCTGAAAATTGAGAATAATAAGCCAATACCGCAAGAATTATTGCTGCTGGTGCATACAGTAAGCTGCTACGATGGGCAATATCGACATAATAATGTGCCCGTGACTGGGCTGAATTGCGGATCTGCAGATATTTCCACACTCCTGTCAACATCCCTACCCATAAGAAAATTCCACTAAATAAAATTGCCAGTTTAACTGCCAGATTAAGCTCGATTAGCTGCATATCCTAATTCCATTATGTTCATTATTTTGACTTTTTAGTCATGTTTTAAAACCGCTCCTGCCCGGAACTGGTGTAGATTAATTCTTGATAATGATCCCAAAAATATAGTGTAGCGCATGTCCGAATTTGAAACATTGACCATTAAGTGCAAGGATGGCTATCCATTGACAGCACGTTTTTACGCCACCAATGCAGCTAGCCGAAAAGCTTTACCTATACTAATCTGCCCGGCGACCGGAATTACAGCAAAGTTCTATCACAGTTTTAATGTGTGGCTTCAGGCACAAGGATATGATGTATTGTGTTTTGACTTTCGCGGTATTGGTCAGTCCCTGAATGGTTCTTTAAAAAAATCTAAAGCCAGCATCGTGCAATGGGGACAGTTAGATATTCCCGCTGCGATTGACGCTTTGAGAGATAAAACCAAAGCTGAACAAGTCATTTTGGTCGGTCATAGTGCTGGTGGGCAGTTACTCGGGATCGTACCGAACTATGACAAAGTAGCCAAAGTTATAGCTGTATCTGGCTCAACCGGTCATGTGAAAGGCTTAAAAGGTCGAACCAAACTACTTGCTCCTGTGATGTTTGATGTAATTTTTCCACTGTCACGTTTTACGCTGGGTTATGGACCGACCAGCAAGATTGGTATGGGGGAAAACCTGCCTAAAGATGTGGCTAAACAGTGGGCGCAGTTCTGTAGTAAACCGGGTTATATTCTCAATGCGATTGGTAATACAGTTGCAAAGACAGCAAATCACCATGAACAGATCACTTGCCCGATTACGGTACTGTGGAGTTCGGATGATGAAATTGCCACTGAAGCCAATGTCAAAGATTTGATCCGTTTATATCCAAACGCCCAAACCAGTCATAAAGAACTTAAACCTTCCTCTTTTGGACATAAAGCGATTGGTCATATGTTGATGTTTAAACGTAGCCATCAGAATTTATGGCCTGTGATTGAGCGGGAAATGGCTTCAATCTAATGCTTTTTCAACTTGTTGATTTATACTATCAGGCCTATAAGCCAACCTGATGGTTTTTATTTATGCCCTGTTGCTTACGTTGGTGTTTTTGCGCATACATGCGTAAATCGGCACACTCTAATAATGTCTCAATTTCCACACCGTCTTCAGGATAAACTGACAGCCCGATACTTAGACCAATCTGTAAGCTCATTTCTTCAAAATTAAAAACTGCATCACAGGCTTGAGAAATATCTTGCATCGTTAATAGAGCCTGATTTCGGTCAGTATTCATGTCTAAAATAAGTGCAAACTCATCCCCACCCAGCCGAGCTATGACAACCTCATCGTCTAGTGTTGCTTTTAGTCGTGTTGCAATTTCTTTTAATGCTGCATCTCCTACTCGATGCCCATACTGATCATTAATTGATTTCAGTCTATCCATATCCAGCATACAAACGTTTAGTGATTGCTGTTCCGCCTGGTTCATGCGTTGCCGTAGACAATCTAAAAATAATGCCCGATTGGCAAGTCCGGTTAGACTATCTTGAGTTGCCATTTTATATAATACTTGTGCATCAAATTTGGTGGCATGATACATCGCTGCGGCAAATGTTTCGGACATCAAGCTTAATAATTTTAAATCACGAAGTTTAAATGCTGCAACTTGATCAGAATAGATTTTAAGTACACCGACTACTTCATTGGCATGAATTAAAGGCACGACTGCCATAGAGCGTAGGCCGACTCGATGACAAGCTTGACGATCTACCCGTGGATCATTTTCACAATCTTCACAATATAAAATACGGTTTTCTGCGATACATAAGCCGGACAAGCTATTCTCTCTTGCAAGGCGTAAACCCAATAAATATGCTGCCCCGCCCGACACTGCGCGATAGACCATATCTTCGTCTTCATCCAATTCCACCACAGCACCTTGAGCACCAGTAATCTGTTGAATTTTATCTGCAATCAGTGTCATTACTGCATTCAGATCATGGCCTAGTTTTATAATTTCTGTTTGGGTATGAATGACGGATAAAAGCTGTTCTTGGGTTGGCATCAATGCGCTTTAAGATTGAAAAATAGCCGCTATTCTAAGAACTCGGTCAGGCTTTGTATAGCAAACTTTTGATGTTATTGTTTAATTTAAAAGCAATTCTTTTCATTTAAATTTTAGAAATATAATCTCTCTCAACCTTTTGAACCGTACCGGGTTTGTCGGAGACCAACTTTCCTGAGATGAGAAGCATCGCTTCGCAAGGGAACATCGAGCGAAACGAGATCTGCATGACCTGCATCATGCTGAACAAATTAAACGAATTTGGAAAGAAAGTTCGAGGCGGTATGGCGTTCGTAAAGTCTGGCAAAAACTGAAACGTGAAGGTTATATTATTGCACGCTGTACAGTTGCTCGATTGATGCAAAAGCTTGAAATACAAGGTTGTATGGCGTGATAAGAATAAACAAACCACCCGTAGCCGAGATGATCAAAAACAAGCGGATGACTTGGTAAAACGCAATTTTAATACTGATCATGCAAACCCTTGCGAAGCAGTGCTTCTCAGGTCGCTGACTTCACGTATATTCAAACTCATTCAGGTTGGGTCTAAACCGCATTTATTATTGGTGTGTTTTCATGTGCAATTGTTGGCTAGAAAGTATCGACACGTAAGAATACAGATATGGTGCTTGATGCACTGGCTGAAACGGTGAATGGCTGATACAAAACAGAGGTGATTGAATATTTAAATGCAGATTGGCAAGGTTTAGTAGATGTACAACTTATGACATTAAATTGGGTGGATTGGTTTAATAAAGAACGTGTACCTAGTGCGCTAGGTTATGTGCCACCTTTTGAGTTTGAAACAATGTTCGATGATAAGATTAACCTGTTAGGTCAGGTAGCTTAACTTAAATAAAAAAGTCTCCGACAAACCCGGTACGGTTCACTTTTGATTGAAATTGGTACGGCTCAGTATCCGAACCTTTGCTGGCAGAGAATGTAGAAATCATCTTCAATATTAAGCTAAAGTATTTAAATTGAATTTTATAGTTTGAACAAACTTAAATTAAAATGATGTTCCTACATTGAATCATTTTAAACAGTTGATGTTTCATTATCTTTTACTGGAGATTTATGTTTTAATGCTTACAGTATGAGATGAGCCTCTTACAGTATGTACCTTAGATGTGCATACGACTAGCCCCTAACCATGGGGCTTTTTCATGTCTGCATGATATTAAAGTCGTATCAACCTTTAACCAAAAAATGCAATGATGCTCTGAATCACCACAGCATTCACAATATCAATAAAAAATGCACCACACAGCGGCACGATTAAAAAGGCTTTATGTGATGGACCATAGCTATTGGTTACTGCCTGAATATTTGCAATTGCGGTCGGTGTTGCCCCCATACCAAAACCACACTGCCCTGCCACCAATACCGCTGCATCGTAATTTTTCCCCATAATTCTAAAGGTCACAATTGCAGTAAATAGGATCAATACCGCTGTCTGTACCAATAAAATCGTAATAAGCGGGCCTGCCAGATCGGCCAATAACCAGAGTTGCAGTGACAGTAAAGCCATAGATAAATATAAGGATAATGATGCATTCCCAAATACATCAATGGCGCGATCAAAGATATCAACTTTTAGCACATGCTCCAGGATGTTACGTACAATCACTCCTGTCCCTAAAGCCCAAACAAAGGTTGGCAGTTCAAACCATCTTCCCTGACTGATTTCTGTCATCTGATTGGCGACAAAAATACATAAGGCAAACATCCCCAAAGTTGATACCGCATTACTGGCTGTGATCAGTCGGGTCTTCTTTGGATATTCAAAGGGTGCGGTGTTAATGTTAGCATCGAGTTGCTGTTCATTGGTTTCCTGCGCCACTGTTTCAGCCAGTTGATTGCGTTTAATCAGGTATTTGGCAACCGGACCACCGACAAGTCCACCAATAATTAATCCAAAGGTAGCACTTGCCATACCAAGGACAATTGCGCCCTGGATTCCATGTTGAGTTTCCAGAACCTCACCCCAGGCACCGGCAGTACCATGTCCACCCGTTAAAGTAATCGAGCCGACAATCAGTCCAATTAATGGATCAAGTCCAAGTGCTGTTGCTAAACTCATGCCAACCGCATTTTGTACGACTACAAATAAAATGACACAGACCAGAAAGATCAAAAGGGATTTTCCGCCTTCTTTGAGCTTCAAAAAGTCAGCACTTAAACCAACGGAGGTAAAGAACATCAGCATCAGGATGGTTTGAATCTCTGAATTAAATGTGGCACTGATATTAAAAAATTTATAGAGAATAAAAGCCGCAATCGCTGCGACTAAACCGCCGATCACGGGTTCAGGTAAATTATAGTTTCTAAAGAAGCCAATTTTACTAACCAGATACCGCCCAATAAAAAGAAAAAATACTGCAATTACCAAGGTGCCAAAGGCATCGATTTCATAATTCATAACATTCCCTATTGGCTTTATTTTTATACAGTTTTAGGAAAAAAGTATGAAAAATCAATTTTAGAAATGTTATGCAAGTTACTGTTTCTAGTAATTGTTTAATTTACAGCCTGAATGGATTCAATTAATGCGGTGCAATATCATAGACCCAGTTGCGTGCTTGCTGGTCAGTCGTAGTTTCACAAACATAATAATCATGATCCCAAGCATCTTGATGGAAGATTTCCTTTTTATGGTAATTCACCTGTTTACCATTTTCGACGCAGACAAAGCTGTCGCCTTGGTCTTTGACTTGTGTTCCATTAAGGAAACCACCAATACAGAGGAATCGGGATTGTTTGGGCATGTACTTACATCAACTTCTTTGAATTTTTAAATCACTAGGTAAATCACTATAATTTTTTCTAGCTGCCGTTGTTATTTTTTGGATATTAATAATATCAACATTATTTTTTTCACCATTAACAAAACTTCGTAAAGAGTTTAAAGTTTTTTCAGCAAAATAATTATGCCAAACAAACATATGCTCATCGCCATACTCTTCAAATGATTTTTTGGAATCTGGTAAGTATTTAATAATTGACTTTACAATTTCATTATTCTCTTTCCTTAAAAATTCAGTAGTTTTATCTTTAAATGCAGTTATTAGAATTATTGCAAAAAATGTGATTCCTTGAAAAATACGTAAATTATTTAAACTCTCACTATCCAAATAGAGATCTAAAAAGTTAACGTCCAACTCTTTTACTTCACGCAAAATATTTTCAATATTACAATCTCGAAATAACTGTTCACTCATTCCTTGTAATTCTAGCTCTCTTTTTTCAGCATATATTTTCTTAAAATTAAGCCTTATTAAGATCTCAATAAGTAAATTTGTTTTTTTAAGCACTTTTATTAATTTTAGACAATCTTCCGCAGCAATTAATTGCTTATCATTCCTTACTTTTGAACGATTTGCTTCTAAATCAGTTAAATAACTATTTATTAATGCAATATGACTTTCTTTTTCTCTTATCGATTGTCTGAATTCTTCCATTTCTTTTTCAAATTTAATATTAATTTTCTTTTCATAATATTTAAGAATAATATCTTTAGAAAAATATCCAATGCCTACAAGAACGCCTGCAGATCCTAATGTACTAAAAAACCAAACTGATAAATTTGATAATTCCATTAATAATTATGCTCAAAAAAATAAGGGCTGATTACTCAGCCCTTATCTTAAACTACTTATTGCTTAATTTTCAAAGTAAATCATAGATTTACCCTTGCGCTCGGGAAAAGCCTTTCGACTTTTCTCCTCCTCGCTCATTAAGCTAATTGAGCAGCAGCAATTTTCTTAGTATCAATGTCTTTAGCAGCATCTGTATACTCGCTCATCTTGTCGAAGTTCAAGTATTGGTAGATGTCAGCTGACATGCTGTCGATTTGAGCAGCGTACTGCTGGTATTCTTCTGGAGAAGGTAATTTACCCAATACAGCAGCAACAGATGCAAGCTCAGCAGATGCCAAGTAAACGTTCGCACCTTGACCTAGACGGTTCGGGAAGTTACGAGTAGAAGTCGATACACAAGTCGTGTTCGGCGCTACACGTGCCTGGTTACCCATACATAGTGAACAGCCTGGCATTTCTGTACGAGCGCCAGCTTTACCATAAGTATTGTAGAAACCTTCTTCCATCAACTGGTGTTCGTCCATACGAGTTGGAGGAGCTAACCATAGACGAGTAGATAAAGAACCACCAGGTACTTTGTCTAGAAGTTTACCAGCTGCACGGAAGTGACCGATGTTGGTCATACAAGAACCAATGAATACTTCATCAATTTTCACGCCTTGAACGTCAGAAAGCAATTTTGCATCATCTGGGTCGTTCGGGCAGCAAAGAACTGGTTCAGTAATTGTAGAAAGGTCGATTTCGTACACTTTAGTGTATTCAGCATCAGCATCAGCTTTAAGAAGTGATGGGTTTTCCAACCATTTTTCCATGTTCTCAACGCGGCGCGCCATAGTACGAGCATCGCCATAGCCTTGCGAAATCATCCACTTCAGCATAGTGATGTTAGAACGTAGGTATTCAGCAACTTTATCTTCAGAAAGCGTGATCGCACAACCAGCCGCAGAACGTTCAGCAGAAGCATCAGAAAGTTCGAATGCTTGCTCAACAGTCAGGTCAGTTTCCATTTCTGTCAGGTCAATCTCAAGGATACGGCCAGAGAAGATGTTTTTCTTACCTTTCTTCTCTACAGTCAGGTCACCTTCTTGGATCGCTACGTAAGGAATCGCATGTACTAGGTCACGTAGAGTGATACCAGGTTGCATTTTACCTTTGAACTTCACAAGAACAGACTCTGGCATGTCAAGTGGCATAACACCAGTTGCTGCAGCAAACGCTACCAGACCAGAACCCGCTGGGAATGAAATACCGATTGGGAAACGAGTATGTGAGTCACCACCAGTACCAACAGTATCTGGAAGAAGCATACGGTTTAACCAAGAGTGGATAATACCGTCACCTGGACGTAAAGAAACACCACCACGGTTCATGATGAAGTCAGGAAGCGTGTGTTGCATTTGAACGTCAACTGGTTTTGGATACGCAGCTGTGTGACAGAAAGATTGCATTACCAGGTCAGCAGAGAAGCCTAGGCAAGCCAAGTCTTTCAATTCGTCACGAGTCATAGGACCAGTTGTATCTTGAGAACCAACTGTAGTCATACGTGGTTCACAGTAAGTACCTGGACGGATACCTTGACCTTCAGGAAGACCACAAGCGCGACCAACCATCTTCTGAGCAAGGGTGAAGCCTTTGCCAGTGTCAGCAGGTTGTACTGGAGTACGGAACAGAGTTGAAGGCTCAAGACCAAGCTCTTCACGTGCTTTAGTTGTCAAACCACGACCAATGATCAGGTTAATACGACCGCCCGCACGAACTTCGTCTAGAAGTACCGGAGTTTTCAGTTCAGCTTCAGCGATTTGAGCACCGTCTTTGAACGCAGTTACTTTAGCAGCAGCTTTGTCGATCTTCAGGGTGATCTCGTCGCCCATGTTCATGTTTGCTACGTCGATTTCAACTGGTAACGCACCAGCGTCTTCCATGGTGTTGAAGAAAATCGGAGCAATTTTAGAACCTAAGCAGTAACCGCCTTCTTTCTTGTTCGGAATGTGCGGAATTTCGTCACCGAAGAACCAAAGTACAGAGTTAGTTGCAGATTTACGAGAAGAACCTGTACCAACAACGTCACCTACGTAAGCAACTTTGTTGCCTTTCGCGATCAGTTCTTTGATCTGGTTTAATGGACCAACTTCACCAGGAACTTCTGGGTTGATGCCATCACGTACGTTTTTCAACATTGCATTTGCGTGCAATGGAATGTCTGGACGGCTCCAAGCGTCTTGTGCTGGAGACAGGTCATCAGTATTCGTTTCGCCAGTTACTTTGAAAACTGTCAGTTTGATTTCTTCAGGAACGTCTTTACGGTTTGTGAACCATTCAGCGTCAGCCCAAGATTGAAGAACTGCTTTCGCATTTGCATTGCCTGCACGTGCTTTGTCGGCAACGTCATGGAACGCATCAAATACAAGAAGAGTTTTCTTCAACGCTTCTGCAGCAAGTTCACCTAGTGCAGCGTCGTCTAAAAGTTCTACTAAAGGAGCAACGTTATAACCACCAAGCATAGTGCCCAGTAAGTAAACCGCACGTTCTTTAGAAACTAGTGGAGAAGTCGCTTCGCCTTTTGCCAATGCAGCTAAGAACGCAGCTTTTACGTATGCAGCTTGGTCAACACCTGCAGGAACACGGTTTTCAAGCAAGTCAACTAGGTATGCTTCTTCACCCGCTGGTGGATTTTTTAATAATTCAACTAATGCAGCAGTTTGAGCATCGTCAAGTGGCTTCGGTGGGACTCCGAGTGCAGCACGTTCTTCAACGTGTTGGCGGTAAGCTTCTAGCACGGTTTATTCCTCTTTTTTAAAAAATTATCTGTGAATTCCTACTTTATAAAGCTTCACAAATAATATGGACTCTCAAATTTTACTAAAATTCCAGTTAAAAGTTAATGCAAGTAAAGTGTTTCTTTGTGATGCTCATTATTTTGTAAATAAATGATGTGCATAATGATTATTTGATAATCAAAAATCTGTTTTCTTGCATAAATTAAGCTCTCATTGAGCACTTTTAGCTGAATTTCACTTATAAAAAAGGCAACACGAATGTTGCCTGAGTTATAAGAAAAAAGATACTCCACCTTAGTGTACTGTGCTTGTGCTCAAATATTGGTTAAATGCATCACGACAGCCTTCAAATTTAAGTACACACTGGTCTTCGTAGGTGCCGTTATGATTATTACTGGCAAAGGAAATATGCACCAGATAGAGTTTTTTATTTTGATCAAGAATACGTTTTAAACTGACTTTATCACCAACGCTCAGCACGTAGTTTCCACCACCAATGATCGCCATGCCCTGTTCATCTTCGAGCAACAGATCTGCATGATGTAAATATCCCACAACGTTCATAATGTTGCTCCTTTCTAATTATTTTGGAGATATTTTCATTATTCGATATTTAGATAAGTATTGCTATATTTTAGATTTAGAATTTGTCACAAATTGTACAAGCCGCTTAGGCTATTTTTATAAGAAATTAGTATTAGATAAATAACTTCTTCACGCTTGCATAAAATAATTTGAATATGGCAAAGCTATAAAAAAACCGTTCCTTAGAACGGTTTATAATCTGGCAATTCGTCATGCGGTGTCGCAATACATTTTTCAGTATATTCAGCACGGATTTTTTCACGCGATTCTTTCACATCTTTGGTGATTTCATCCAATGGCATTTTATAAACGTCATCAATAATGGTCATGACGAATGCTTTGGTAGTTTCATCTTCAACCTTGCTGGCATGTTCAACAGCTTTTTCTTTCTCAATGCCATTTTGACGGTCCAGCATGATACTGCGTGCAGCATTGCCCACACTACGACAATAACCTTGCCACTGCTCTTCAGGGGTGAGTGGTTTCTTTTCGGCACAGCCAGCCAAAGCCACCAAAACAGATAAAGCAAATAACTTTTTCATGAACTTCTCCTTACGCAGGGCAATATAAAAGATCACAGCGTATTTGTCATTTAATTTGCCAAGTCCGGCTGCAACAAAAAAGCCCTCTACAGGGCTTTGTTGTCAAAATGATTTAGCCGCAGCTGGACTGAACAATTTTTCCAGTTTTTGGATCTACGGTGACCGTAACACGGTCTTCACGGAAATCCATAGTTACTGCTTGTCCCGGTTGTATCATACGCACAATTTTAGCTTTGGTTTTGGCTTTGATTTGCGCTTCACTCAGACCAGACTGACCGATCAGACTATGTGCTGCTTCAGACAGGCAGATGTCCTGATTGCTACGATACAATGCCCACTCCTCCACCACTTTACCATCTGGCAGATGGCAATAGGCCACCTGACCATCCACTTCATTATGGATATCAAGCTTACCGCCCTGATCCACACAATAAGCACTGGCAGGATTCGGCATGCCAATACGCGGTGTTTCTTCTGGTTGCTGTGCTGCACATCCTGTTAATACGGCGATCAACATGCCCAGATACATGATTCTTTTCATTGGCGATCTTCTTCTAAAGGACCATTCCGACTTAATTTAACATAGTCATACTCAAGAAAGTTTATCTAAATGTATGTAAATCAATGCTGAAGCTACTATCAGCGATAAATCATGATGCTTTTATATTGCCCTGCTGCAATTAAGCCACAAGAATACTTAGTAATCTGGTTTGAGTGATATGCAGGTTTAAGCTAAAATTTGCTTGAATTTTAAACTTTTCTGCGGCTATGCAAGATCCCCAATTCTCGCTTAAGGAATATCTCTCTACCGTGCAGGAGGTGATTAAACTCACCTTCGATACACCGGTATGGGTCAAGGCAGAGATACGCAACCTGAATATCAAGGCAGGTCATTACTATCTGGAACTGGCAGAAAAAGATCCTGACAATGATCAGGTGATTGCCAGTTGCCGTGCCACCATCTGGAAATTTGCTGCACAGAAAATTGTGACCCCGTTTGAACGGGAAACTGGGATTGAGTTAAGTCGTGATTTAAATGTTCTGATTAAGGTCAAAGCCAGTTTTGATCCGCAATATGGCTTTTCCCTGAATATCGTTGAAATAGATTCCAGTTATACCCTCGGTGATATCGCCCGACGTTATCAGGAAATCGTACAACGACTCACGGCAGAAGGTTTGATTGAACGCAACCGGCAATTACCAACACCATTCGACCTAAACCGGATTCTGGTGATTGCTCCTGAAAATGCTGCTGGTTTAGGTGACTTTAAAAAGGATGCAGATGCACTAGCGGATGCACAGGTATGCGAGTTTGTTTATCACTCGGCGACTTTTCAGGGAAATACTGCACCACAAAGTATTCGCCAAAGCCTGGCACAAGGGCTGAAACAGTGGGCAGAAGATTACACAACGGCGCCTGATTTAATCGTGATTATCCGCGGTGGTGGTGCAGTCAATGATCTGGCCTACCTGAATGATTATGAACTGGCTGCCCTACTGTGTAAGCGTAGTGTGCCAATCTGGGTTGGTATTGGTCATGAAAAAGACAGGACCATTCTGGATGAAATTGCACATCGTTCCTATGATACCCCGAGTAAAGTCATCGCTGGGATTCGCAATCACATTGTGGAGCGTGTGCAGGATGTCATTACCAATCTGCAAATTATTCAGCGTAGTTCCCGGCAGCAGATTCAGGCCTATCAAAACCAGAATGATCAATTGATGACATTGATTCAAAGTATTGCCAATGCCAAAGTCTCGGATGCTTTCAAAGAAGTTACTCAATTGAAATCTAATATCAGCAATTTGGCCCGCCAGCAAACCCGAATTGCACAACAACAGATTGAAGCCTTGTTACGTGAAACGCTGATCCAGAATCCGAAAACAGTACTTTCCAAAGGCTATGCCATCGTCCGTCAACAAGGTCATGCTGTGCGTTCAGTCCATGAACTTGAAAGTGAAGTTCAGGTCGAAATGCAGGATGGAACTTTTGTAGCCAATATCACACAGGTAAATCCACATGAATAATGACAATACTTTAAGTTTTAAAGAAGGCTATGAAATTCTGAAACGAAATGCGGAATTATTGGATGCCCAGCAGGAACCGGATATTGATAATCTGATGAAGATTGTTGAGGAATCCATGGCAGCCTATAAAGCCTGTAAAACACGTGTCGATGCAGTACAGCAAGCATTAGATGACACTTTTAAGGAATAAAATTTAAGTTTTATCTCCTATTATGTTTATTTTTTAGAGCAAGTAATAAGGTTTAAAATATAACTTAGGCTATTTTCAGAATATGAAAAGCCTTCATGAAGAAGGCTTTTTTAGATGAGAACAGTCTATTTTTGCTCTCTTAGCGGATTTTCAGGCTCTGCATTGGGTTTTTTCTCAGGCTTAACATTCTTATAAGAAGCCTGATTGCCCTTGTCATCGTTGGATTCTTTATGTGGCGTAACATCTTTATCTGATTGCTCTGATAGATTTGTCATATGTGTTCCTTTACTCAATATGCTTAACCCATAGATATGACAGATTGGGACCCAACATTAAGGCTAGAAATGTTATACATCTTTATCATTTTAAAAAGACAAGAGTTGCTTCAACTCCACAATTAAAAAAAGCCCTCACTTGAAGGGCTTTTTTTCTTTTAGAAACGCCAGTTATAGAACAAGTCGATGGCTCGTTCGAGAGACTGACTCGCTTCCAGATATAGACGCTGATTCATCTGATAACGCAAAGTCAGTTTATTCACTGGGGTAAAGACACCTACACCATAGCGAATATACAGGTCTGGCGTAATATAACCGGTAACTGATACCTGGGTATCATCGCCTGTACCCTGTGCATCCAATGCCAGACCACTTAAACCAAAAGTACGACCAATCTGGTTGGTCAATGCGCGGGTACCACCTAGACCCAAACTGATCCCCGCAGCGGCAATGGTATTGTTAACATCAGACCTGAAACTTTCAGACTGGCTTAATGCTGAACTACCTTCATTGATCCGGCCGGTGATCAAGGCATTTAATGCTTCCTGTTCAGACAAGCCGGCATCGTTATACACCTGAATAGCAGGACTTGAGGCTGTACCGGTAACACGTACACCTACGACACTACCTTGTACAGATTTGTTGGCATCAATATCCAGGGTCGGATTAGACAATGGACCGTTAAAACGGGCAATGGCACGGTTCAGATCCAGACTTTGACCATACGCTTCGATTTTTACCCGCTGGGACACACCAATCGCACCATTGGCACGCATCGCTGTTTCCAGACCACGTTGAGACAGGTTGACCCGTCCAATCAATGGAATACGGCTATCAAAGCCCTGGAAGATCACCTGGTTACCCAGTGACACCGCAACATCAGCACGAATATCCCATGGACGTGCTGATTTTAGAATTGCCAGCTGATCCTGACCTTCCTGTACAATACGGACATCTGAAGAAATATTAACAACTGGTTTAGACGCTTCCGGCATAGAAATCAAAGCACGTGGAACTTCTATTGAACCATTCAGACTGAGTTTCTTGTTAAATGGATAAAGGTCCAAAGCCAAATCTGGCGTGACGACAGCTGTAATCAGTGGTGCCTGGCGTATCAGCAGATTTTCACCTTTGAGACGTAACTGAACACGTGGATCGTTTTTCCAGTCCACCGAACCAGTCAAGCGGCCTACACCACGACCACTGTTAAATGCACCATTAATTGTCGCAGAATCCTGACGTACAGATGAATACAGTTGCACATTGGTCAGATTCACTGGCAGGGAAATCATACTGATCGCCCCATCTTTTACGCGAATCTCACCGTTTAATAATGGCTGGGTTAATGTACCGCCGATCTTACCCGCATAAGATAAGGTGCCTTCCAGCGTACGCACATCCTGAATAAATGGCTTGAATACTTTCAGCTGTACTTCGTTAAAAGCGACTTCACCACGCATCGGTTTACTGTCACGATATGGATCAATAATGACATTGGCATATCCCGTTCCAATATCCGGTGTCTTCACATCCAGACGAATTTGCAAGCCATCTGCAACACTTTTCGCGACCAATCCGACTTCATCATATTTCAGGGTTTGCCCCAGATATTGCGGATCTTCAGCAGCTAGCCCCACCACACCATTTCGGGTGACAAGTCGGGCATCAATCTTCGGTTTCGCACCTTGCGCCCATGTTGCACGCGCGTAGCCATTGACCTTACCGGTAATTGCCAACCCTTCAGGCATGAACGCACTGAAATCATTCAGATCCAGGTTCTGGGTCTGGAATGAGACGCTACCACGTGTCTTGTTGACACGTATTGGCCGGTCAAAGCACAACTGACTTTGCTGGCTCATCCAGCAATGCGCACCGACAAACAGATCTGACTGTGCTGTGTTATAGATCACAGAGGCATTCTGACGCTGTACCAGACGCGTACGCAGGGAATCGAAATCACCATTTTGAATCTGCCCCAGCCAGTTATTTTGCGCATTAAAACCACCGGCCAACTGTACATAAAACTTGGACAGTTTGTTTTCTGCCTGAACTTTTAAAATATGCGCTGCACGTGTCCCAGCTAGAGATATTTCACCGCGGGTAATCTGACGATTACCACTACGCAGGTTATCCATGGTTGCGGTAAGCAAGGTTGGTGTGTTTTGTGAAGTTGGCAACTGGCCTTGTACCCGGATTTTCTGCACGCTAAACAGATTATTAAAGGCAAAATCATCAACCGCCAGGTTGGTTGAAGCACGCAAACGTGGCTGCGCCTGCATATTGATATAACCATATGCACGACCACGCAGTCCTGGATATAACTCATAGAGCGCTGGCGCATTCACCTTGAGTTGAAGATTCTGTGCATTACCGGTTGCCTGAATCTGGTTACTGGCATAAGACAGGAACAGATTATTGGCTTCAAACTGCTGTGGTACAAATCCGCTCTGTTTGTTATCAATAATCATCGACAGATTACCTGTACCACGTACCGGCTTGTTATTCAGTATTCCGGCAAGATTCAGACGTTCAATCTGAATACGTTTCAACGCATCTGACCATACGCCACGGGTTTTCACATTTCCCGATAGCTCACCTTTGACACTGGAAGCAAAATATTGTGGCTTAAAGCGAACCAGTGAAGCATTAATATCCCAGCCAAAACCATTCGCCAGGTTCACCAGACCACTGGCATTGATCTTCCCTGCAATACCATCATGCCTGAATTCATTGATTTTCAATAATTCAGGTGTACCGGATACCTTGAATTTGAGTAGACCTTTACTTGCAGCGAACTGGCTGGCATTTAAATTGCCATCATAATTGACTGCATAGCCCTTGAAGCCACCGCCCCGTTTTTCATCATGGAATAACAATGCTGCCGTACTGGTACCGGTCAGTCGCACTGTTTCATTTTGACCAGCAAGGCGTCCTGTCAGATCGATCGCTTTTAAGTTGATAATCTGCTGATTTGGCTTGGCATAACCACTCGCTGTAACGCGACCATTGAGGCGATCGACTGGTGATGCTGCTGCCAGTGCCTGCGTATTCAGATCTTTGGCATTTAGCACAGCGCTCCATTTTAACTGGCGTTTTTTATCCGGCAGTTCTACTACGGCGTTACCGGTGAGGCCACCACTTTGCGCAGCATAACTAAAGCTTGGCACTTTGAGAATGTTATTCTTCAGATTCAGTTTCGCCTGATACATACCTGTTGGCAGCATACCTTGCTCATGGGCAGCCACCTGCGTTGCTACAAAGATGTCCTGCTGACCTTCGGTTAGCGCCAGATTTACATCTCCGGATTCGCTCTTTAACCAGCCTACATAAGGCACTGCACGGTCGATATTCTTCCATGCCACATTCATCAGCATCGGCTGGGCTTTTTTATTTTTCGCTTCGTTCTGATCCAGCTTGATGCTCCAGGTTTCATAACGATCGAAATCAACCAGCGCTGTCAGGTGTAAACCTTTTTCCAATGTCCCTTTAGAAGCGATATTTCCATCCAGACTTGGTGGGAGAAAGTCCTGCACGACCTGTGGAATCACTTTATCTTTAGGGTTAAGACGATTCACACGGCCAGACACATCCCAGGTCACCTGATCATGCCAGCCGACCATACCTGCCAGACTGACCGAACCTTTCATTAATTGTCCATTAAAGTCAGTAATATTCAGCTGATTGACCAGATCGGTATGCATCATGGCATTGTACTGGCCTTCCGGAATATCCTTGCCGCTCAGGTCTGTATTGAGATTAATATTCAGTTTTTTGATATCGCCATTAAATTCCGCCATACCATCTTTGGAGAATAGTTTCTGATCTTCCAATATTGGCCAGTGATACTGCTCAAATTTAAGTTTACCAAACATCGGCACATGTGAATTCATCGGATGAATCACGGCCCAGCCAGTCAGCAAGTCTGGCGTATAGGTGGCAACACCGGCTTCAATAGTCTCTAAGGTACCTCGGGCTGCTACACGAATATCACGAATATTCAGACTATTATTTAATGATGGAATATTCAGTACGCCGGTCGCATTCAGTGGATATTTACCATGGAAGTCCATATCACCCGTGGCATCATAAACATACAGATAGCCCATATTCATGCGCGAATTTTCGAAGGTCAGCTTGGTTCCCGACCAAAGTCCCTCATTAATTACCACATCATAAAAATCAACTGAGGAACTGTGTGTTTTAATTAGCAGGTGATCCAGATCCAGATGATCGACCCGCAATACAAATGGTAAACGGATATCATTATAAGAAAACGGCTTATCACTTGGCGGATTCTTGCTAATGACCTGCAGATTGCGCATATCTGCATTATTTAAATGAATTTCCCGTTTGAGAATTGCCCGCCAGCCTAGAATGACATCGGCACGGTCAATTTTGACATCAACCGATTTGAGCGTCACCAGCACATTGCGCACAATAATCCCGCGCCACAGATTACCGCCTTCATATTCATAATGAATAATCTGCTGACGTTGCAGTACCTGATCCAGTAAAAACTTGCTGCCACGATCCGTCGAGAACATGATCGCCAATGCCGCGAGTAAAAACAGAATAGAAAACAGCACCGACAGTAAGATACTTCTTAAAATACGGCGCTTTTTAGGTAAAGGTGTATTTTCCGGCTCTACTTCTTGTGGTTGCTGGTTCTCGACCATGTTCTTCCCAAATATCTAAAATTTTTAATCAGTTTATTTTATAGCTGTGAGCCAATAAAGAAATGCACGCGGATTGGATGGTTATCATCCGAAATGCCTGAGGCCACATCAATACGAATCGGACCAATCGGCGATGCCCAACGCACGCCGAGACCTACCCCATATTCAGTCGGATTACTAAAGTCCTTGTCATAGGCATTTCCGGCATCTGCAAATACTGCCGCACGCCAGCCTTCCCTGAATTGATAATTATATTCCAAGGAACCAATGGCCAGGGCCTGTCCACCTACTTTAAAGCCATCGATTTCTGGTGACAGACTCTTATAATCAAAACCACGAATACTTTGGTCACCGCCAGTGAAATATCTTAAGTTATACGGTACTTTGGTAAAATCTTCAGTAAAAATATAGCCTGCATCGGCACGACCGACAAACTGATGATCAGCATTTTCACCCAGTGAATAGATAAAGCGCCAGCCAGCATTGGCAATCGCCATATCTGCATCGGACAACAGTGCCTCACTTCCCAGTTCAATCTTGTAGGTCTGTCTAAAGCCTTTGGTCGGGTTTACCCGACGGTCACTGGTAGTACGAGCAATTTCATAACCGAATAATAAAGACTCTTGGGTTTCTGCAGTACTGACCAGGAATGCATCCGGAATATCATCAGCATTCACAGTACCATCCTGAGTCAATTGATCCAGACGGTAACGCATGCCATAAGTATGCTGCCAGCTTCCTCGTGGATTTTTAATATAACGATCGGCACCAATTACGGCAGATTCGATCAAGAGTCCATCGCCTTGTGCAACATCATCACGTTCTTCACGCTCATAACCACCGACAATACTGATGTAATCATTGAGCGGGTGTTTATACGGAATATTATAGCGGCCATCAATAGACTGACGGATTCCTGAAAGCTCGAGGTTGGCATCAAAAGAATGGCCACGTTTGTTAACGATGGCACGGCGGTACTGACCCCGTAGACGTGTCCCGGTATCGGTTCCATAACCTAGACCGACTTCAGCGCTGTTTTTCTTGTCAGCATTCAAAGTCACAATCACCGGAATTTCTTTCTCTTCACGTGCCTGGGCTTTTAAACGTTCCTGCTCATTGGCCTTGGTTTCCTGCGCAGTACGCATGGCGCGTATATCCGGGTTTTCTTCCTCACGGCTACCAGCAAACTGGCTTTCATCAACCACGTTTTGGGTAACTTCCCTGGAAGAAGCCTCCGCTTTTTT
Source organism: Acinetobacter sp. CIP 101934 (assembly GCF_000369585.1). Lineage (NCBI taxonomy): Bacteria > Pseudomonadati > Pseudomonadota > Gammaproteobacteria > Moraxellales > Moraxellaceae > Acinetobacter > Acinetobacter sp. CIP 101934. The sequence continues at coordinate 1,940,687 of NZ_KB850094.1, forward strand.
CTCCTGGGCCAAAGCCCCTTCAGAGATTTTTTGCTGATCGACCAGCAACTGCAGATCAGGCGCCAGTTCAAGTTCCACTTCAACTGGATCCGGTTTTACCGCATCGACCAAGGTATAGTTAAAATATCGTGAGTTGGTCAGGTTATTGGCTAGTGTGTTTACTCGCCAGAAACGGTAATCAGCATTTTCTTCCCAAGGCACCAGACTTTGCAAGATATCTGGATCTAGCGGGAATTCCTCATCCGGATCACTCATCCGGAAGGTCACCGGTCCAAGTTTATAAGGATCGCCAGTTTCATAACGCAGATTTACTTCTGCCGTATTCTGTGGCTGTGCGACCTTGACATCATGCAGCCGCCAGTGCGCATCGAAATAGCCGTTATTACTCGCTGCTTCGACAATTCGCTCCTTGGTTTTTTCATATTCACCATGATTAAACACATCACCCACTTCCTGATCCGGCAATACACTAATGACCTGGAACTGTGGTTGCTCAGCACCAGCACCGGTAAATTCCAGGTTCTGGCTTTGAATGATGACTGGCTCATTCAGAGTTACATGCACCCTGACGCGTGATTCAGAAAGTTTTTCAAAACGGAATTCGGTATTATAGAAGCCAACTGCCTGAGCAGCCTGGTTAGACAGACTACGTAATTGTGGCAATGCAGATGGAAAATCGCTAAAGGATTCCTGAGTGAAACTCGACAGTTTATTTTCAATATTCTCTGCCAGGTTTTCATAGGCCCGTATACGTGCAGCCGAACTTAATCCATTGCTCGTTTGAGTACTGCTTTCACCATTACGTATAACCACGTCTGCATCAATCCGCGGCACACTAGCTGTCATGATCTGGCGTGGCGGACGGATTTTATAAAAGAGTCGTTTAAAAATATTCGGTTTCTTGTCATCTGCTGGCGTAAGTTGCTGCGGAGGAATTTCCGGCAAGGTACTGCCTATTTCATTCGCCTGCACAATGATCTGGCTGTCAGACTGAATACTTTGCATCAGCTGATCAACATTGACTGGCGCCTGATTGATTTCCACCAGTTCCTGCTGGCTGATATCGGCAACCACGGTTTCTGTCTGCTGGGTCTGGCGATAGCTTTGTGCTTCCTGCTTGGCTTGCTCAGCCACTCGGTAAATTTCATCCGCCATCGCCTGATCAATCGGTTGAACCGGTAATTCTTCTAGGTCTTCAAACTCAATCGGCTTAAATACATCCAGCTGTGCGCCTTGCTGTTCCTGCTGTTGCAGCATTTCCAGGCTGTCTATTTCATTTTCTGGCTGCAAAGCCTGTTCAATTTTCTCGGCAGCTTCGTCTTCGGAATTAGCTACACCCTGTTGCACCGCCTGCTTAGACAGTTCATCAATCATTTCCGCCTGTGAAACTGCCACGGGTGTTTCCGTTTCTGGAGTTTGTGCCATGCCATGTTGGGCCAACATCATCAAGAAAATACTCATGCACAGGCAGCTGCCTGTAGGTGCAGATATGAGTGGACTCATGCTCTGACTCAGTATCGTTTCTTTAAATTTTATTTTTGCAGGCATAGCAAACTCTAAACAAATACATTCTTTAATTGATTATTTGACCGAAAAATATAAGCTAAGAAACTTGAATCTATAGGATTTTGCCATTTCCGTGGTCAAAGGTATCTTACATGATTTTTCAAGATGTTCACGCATCACTGACATTTCTTAATAAATCTTAATGTAGCACGTCCAATATGAACAATAACGAACATTTGTTAGGCTCTCGTCGCTTTTTACCCATGTTTTTGACGCAATTCTTCGGGGCGTTAAATGATAATGTATTTAAACAGGCATTATTACTGGTCATTACGTATGGGTGGATTCAGCAAAGTGCGGGCATTAGCACCTTAAATAATCTTGCTGCATTACTCTTTATTTTGCCTTATTTTATTTTTTCTGCGACTGCCGGACAAATTGCCGATAAATATGAACGTTCCCAATTGATTCGTTATTTAAAGATCTTGGAAATCGTGGTGATGATTCTCGGTACTATCGGTTTCCTGATGGGTAATCTATGGATTCTACTGTTTGCGCTGTTCTTAATGGGGACGCAATCGACTTTCTTTGGTCCGATTAAATATGCAATTTTGCCAGAAGTGCTCAAGAAAGAGGAATTGATGTCAGGTAATGCACTCTTTCAGTCTGGAACTTCCCTGGCGATCCTATTCGGTATGATTCTGGGGGGGGCGGTGATTGCAGCATCGGCTGGCAATTTACTCTGGATCAGCTTAACCGTAGTGGTTATTGCCATCCTCGGTTATTTATCAAGCCGCTTTATTTTAAAGCAAAGCATTCCTGCACCTGATATTCAAATTGACTGGAACTTTTTCCGTACCAGTTTTCAAACCCTGAAATATGCCAAAAGCCTGCCTTTGATCTTTCTGATTCTGCTTGGTAACTCCTGGTACTGGTTTTATGGCGCGACCTATTTAACCCAGATTCCACAACTGACCCTGCAGAACCTGCATGCTTCTGAAAATGTTGCAAGTTTACTGCTAACTTTCTTCTCGATCGGGATTGGCTTGGGATCTTATCTGTGCCGTAGATTAGGTGGGACTGAAGTTAATATTCGTATGGTGCCAATTGGTGCAGTTGGACTGACCGTCTTTGCTATTTATCTGGCTGTCAGCATGGCCTTTATACCTGAGCGTACTGGCGAATTGCTGGGTCTGGCAGATGTATTCCGTCAGGGCTGGAGCTATTACCATGTGATGTTTGCCGTGACCTTATTGGGTATCAGTGGTGGTTTTTATATTGTTCCGCTGTATGCCATGATGCAAGCACACTCTCCCCGCTCACATCGTGCACGGGTGGTTGCAGCAAATAACATTTTGAATGCAGTTTTCATGGTATCTTCTGCTATATTCTCGATTATTATTTTAAGTGTCTTAAAGTTTGATCTTAAAATACTTTTCTGTATTACAGCGGTCTTATGCGGCATATTTACCTTATGGTTATTACTGCGCCTTAAACCGATGATCAACTCTGCACAAGCATCATTGGAGGATTAATGCATGCGTCAATTTACAGGTGTCGATAAGCTCATTCATTCTTTTGACCAGGCATTACGTAGTCTTGTCCCAGGTACGACTTCTGCACAGCGCACTAATCCTGCTGAAAATACTGATAGCCAACTGGCGGTTTCTGATGCTCGTCATGTTGCGGGTCTGATGCGGGTGAATCACAGTGGTGAAGTCTGTGCACAAGCGCTTTATCATGGTCAGGCGATGACCGCCAAACTGCCAAATGTCCGTCGTGAAATGGAACAGGCAGCAATTGAGGAACAGGATCATCTGGCCTGGTGTGAAGATCGTTTAAAAGAATTAGAAAGTCATACCAGCTTGCTGAATCCGGTTTGGTACGGTCTTTCTTTTGGGATGGGTGCCATTGCCGGAATTGCTGGCGACAAATACAGCCTTGGCTTTGTTGCTGAAACAGAACGTCAGGTCAGCCTGCATTTGCAACACCATATCAGCCAGTTACCACCGCATGATGAGCGTTCACGCCGTATTCTGGAACAGATGAATGAAGATGAATTGCATCACCGTGATACAGCATTAGCAGCGGGTGGTGTAGATCTACCTTTACCGGTCAAAATTGCCATGACCGGCATTTCTAAATTAATGACCAAGACCAGTTATTATATTTAACAACTAAGCTAGAAAAGCCCACACTGATGTGGGCTTTTTTATGCGTATTCAATCCACTAAATACTACAAAGGTTTCAGGCTCCTATACTCAATACTTCTTACTCATCTCAGAAAGCAGATCGAGTTGTATTTCCTGTATCTGAGCCAGTCTTTCCCACTGATGCTGAAGAAGATGATCCAGTTTTTCATGTAAATGCTGGATTTCAAGTTCAGCTTTGAGGTTGATTTGATAATCATTTTGGGAACGCAATCTGTCTTTGGCTTCTTGCCGATTTTGGCTCATCATAATGACCGGCGCCTGAATCGCTGCAATACAGGAAAGTATCAGATTTAAAAGAATAAAGGGATAAGGATCAACCGGTTTGGTTACGATAACCATCGTATTCATTCCGATCCAGAGGGTAATAAAAACAGTAAAACAGATCAGAAATGACCAGCTTCCACCAAAAGAAGCAATTTTATCAGCCAGCCTTTCACCAAAAGTCCACTTTTGTTCCAACGAGGCTTCTACATCTTTGGTAATCAGCTCATGATGGCGCATGCTCTTGATCACTTCATATTCAAGATTAGTGACTTCACCCTTTTCAGACTTTAACAATGCATGAACATACTGTACGCGATATTTGGTCAAATCTGTCTGGCAAATATAATGGTCAGGTGACCAGTCTGGAATATCTTTAGCAATCTCTTCGGTAATGACTTTTCTCACCGTTCCCATCGGGGTAAGATTTTTTAAGGAATAATATTTTCCACATACCAAGCATGGATAAGTTGCATTTTTTTCTTTCATGATTATTCTCTTTATCGTGACGCCAGTTCAACAATAAATTTGCTCTAAATTATTATTTGTATTGGTAATTTTAGTAACAAATATAAAAAGTTAAGCTCTGTTATTCGTTTATAGGTCATATAGATAAGCGAGTTTCTATCCCACCTCTTCATAGACCGTCACATTTTCTTAAAGAAGCGGATTGATAATAGATGTTATAATTTTACTATCTTCAAATATCCTGTTTTTTCCGGGAGTGCTAATAAAATAGATAAGGTTGCTGGTCATTCACATCCTTTTATTGCTAATTTAAAAGCTTAAAATAAAAATATTCATTAAGGTCATGTTATGGAAACAGTTATAATTCTTGTCATATTAGCGGTCATTACCGTACTACTGATTATTTTTTATAACAAGAAAAAATAATCAGCGCGCTTTTCTTTAACCAGTTTTGGTCAATTCTTGTTATTTAATATAAAAAATGCGCTGATTAGCCAAGCTTAGATTTTAAGCGTGCTCGTCTAGACCTCACGTTATACTAATTGAATTTGATCCGTTCCGGTTGAATTTTCAGTTCATACATATAGCCAATATCACCATCGCACTCTTCTTTAGACAGTTGTTAAACCAGCATATATATCTGACAATTTTCTAATTTATGAAACCATTTATCTTTTGCTTTATAAGGGACTAATCTGATTGCAACTCCGTTTTAGACCGACAAAACATGTGCTCCACATCAGCACAACTGCTAAAGGTTTAACCCTAGAAAAAACTTCGTTTAATATACCAGCATATGCTTCCACTCCTCTTTCTAAACCCTATTTTGCACAAGGTTTAGCATCAGGATTTATAGCACTGCGTTAAGTTTAACCTGTGGGTACTGGAGTTGATGGTCATATTCGAATGCCGGATGTGACCAGATCTCATGCATTGGAATTTTGACATCTAAAGCCAACGGTAACTTTTTTGGATTAAACTGCATTTGACTTAAATCACTGCCCCAGGCAATCAGATCGATATCCAGGCTGATCTGATGTGAGGGACGCACTCGTCCTGAATCCGCTTCCATCTGTTTAAGCTGCTGAAGCATTTCTTCAACTGTCATTTCAACCTGTAATAGACATGCTGAATTCCAGTAATTCTCACCAATCCCGTCACGACACGGAATAATATAGATGGGAGAGAATTGAACTTCTCCCCAAGTAGAAATGCATTGTTGTGCAGCTTGAAAATGTTGCTGAGGATGACAATTACTCGCCAGTGCTAAGGCGAATATCGTTTCGGTGGCGTTCAAGACGTATCCCTACAGAATTGGCTTGCGCGATAATGGCAGGCTTACGAATAGTAATTTTAATCGATTCAATTGCTGTAAAGGTAGTAAAAAGTGCGTTTAGCACTAACTTTGCTGCATGTTCAATCAATTCTGGCTGTGCCTGCTGAATTACCTGTGCAGAAATTTCACAGATCTCGGCATAATTTAGTGTATCTGCCAAGGCATCAGAATTGGATGCCTGTTCCAAATCTGTCTGAATAACCAAGTCCAGCATTAAAGGCTGAATAATCTGACGTTCCCAGTCAAAACAGCCAATTACTGTTTCAACCTTCAAACCTTCAATGATAATTGCGTCCATATTTCTGCTCAGGAGTTTTAAAATCACTTCAATAACCTCCCTAAATCCCTCTTTATGAAAGAGGGACTTCTACATCTCGAAGTATTTTTATGAGCGTGTAGCTCCTCCCTTTTTCAAAGGGAGGTTGGGAGGAATTCATCTTTTAGAATTAATGCTTCAACAATAAATTCGGGTCAATTGTCTGAATCATCTGTAAGCGCTGATCCGCATAGATATCGGTATATGGCGCAAGGATACGCATGAAACGGTCGAAATACAGCATTTGCTTGAACAGCAAGGCGAAGTCACGCGGGAAGCGAATGCCATGACGTTCACCAACGGCGACCATATCCATCATGACGTCATTAAGGTCACTTGGATTGGAACTTAGCAATTCTTGTGGATCTGCCATAATTACACCACTAAATAAACGCTCAAGATCTGCGGCCAATACTTTCGTGTCAATGGCAACTGCAGTCATGCCCATTTTCAGCATGTTTTCTGCCATCAGATCATAATTGGTATTTTGCAGTGCATCCATAAAGGCCATACATGCTGTCCAGACTTCCGGATTCAGCTGACCGACAATACCAAAATCGATAAAACCAACACGGCCATCTTCGAGTAGCATCAGATTACCGGCATGCAAGTCTGCATGGAAACTTTCACACATCATCAGGCTGCCAAACCAAGTATTCATTGCAGTAATCAGCACCTGAGAAGGATCTTTAGCCACTTTCTTCACTACATCAAAATCGGTCAATGACACGCCATACAAACGCTGCATGGTCAGTACACGACGCGTGGAATACTGATGATAGACTTTTGGTGCTGTCGCTGCATGATTATTGGTGACATTCAGATAATTAACGAAGTCATCCAGATTTTTAGCTTCTTCAATAAAGTCAACTTCACGCACCATACGTGTTTTAATTTCTTCAACGATATCTGCCAAAGATGCAAATTTCACTTTTGGCACGGCTTTTTCAAGCAGCTTGGTTGCCCAATGCAGTACATTCAGATCCGTATAAAGAATGGTTTCTACACCTGGCTTTTGCACCTTAATCACTACATCTTCGCCAGAAACCAGTTTGGCAGCATGTACTTGTGCAATAGATGCTGAAGCCAATGGCGTTTCCTCGATCGAGGCAAAGATTTCATCCAGATTACGGCCTTCAAACTCAGATGCCAGCACCTGCTGTACATAGCTAAATGGCAGGCTTGGAGTTTGATCTAGACAACCCTGAAATTCCTCGACAAATTCACGAGGAAATAAAGAGGGTGTAGAGGCAATAAACTGCCCTAATTTAATATATGTTGAACCTAAGGATTCAAAGGTTTCACGCATCAGTTTAGCATTACTTGGTTTTTCAGTCGCATACTTGATGCCTGCACGTGCAGCAATGACGGCGGTTTCACCGACACGTGCCACAGAACGCAAACCATCCAGGAAGATATTATTTTTCATAATGTCAGCGTAATTTCAAATTTTCTCGAGTGTAACAAATATTCAGGCTGATCTGTTCTATCTTGCCTGACAAATTGGACAATTCGTATCTTTCTCAAATTTGAGAATACGTTGTTGCATGCTCTGACCATCCCATAACAGCAGTTTTTGTCGTAATGGCATTTTCCCAAGTCCCAGATAAAGCAAAGCATGATGTGCTTGCAGACTTGCCATGACATTCGGTGTTGTCGTCAGCACACCAGAATCCGCACAGCGCATGGCTGTATCAGTTTGATCTTCTTGCGGGAACAGGCAGTTATAGCAGGCAGAATCAGCTTCCACCATAAACAGTTGGCCTTGTAGACCAATCGCAGATGCGCTGATCAATGCTACATCAAACTGTCGACAGATTTGATTCACCAGATAACGGGTTTCAAATTGATCACATCCATCCAAAACCAAATCCTGATGCTGAATCAGGTCTTGTGCATTATTGATAGATATTGCCTGATTATAATATTCAATTTGCACATGCGGATTAATCTGTTGTAAACGTTTCGCTAGCGTTTCTGCTTTATAAAAGCCGATATCTTGTGGGGTAAATGCGAGTTGACGCTGCAAATTACTGATCTCAACCGTATCCGGATCAATCAGGGTAATTTTCCCCACACCTGCACGGGCAAGTAACTCCGCGAGTGCACAGCCAATTCCCCCACAGCCAATAATACAAATATCGGAAAATTTCAGTTTTTCCTGTGCTTCGATGTCCCAGCCTTCTAACAGGATTTGACGTGCATACAAATGCATTTCCGCATCGGTGAGTTCGAATTCAGTGTTTAAAGCGTCTACCACTATACCGTCCGTGTTCTTTAAAAGATGAATCTATAATTTCAATCCATCTTGTTGATTTAAAATAATGAATAACATTTAATAAAGCATTCAACAAAAATAACTTAGATAAAATGAAATTTAATTTTTCATTAGATGCCGCCTTGATCATTACTGCTTTAACTGCACTACTTTATCTTGTAGCTCAGGTATTTCTTGCAGGTTATATCAGTATATTTGGCGCCGACATTACTGTACTAAATCTTACCGTTCAAGATAAATTGTATTATGGCTTTTTAAAGAGCCTTGTTCATACACTGTATTTTACTTTGGCTTTATTTGTACTTTTTATTGCTGTACCTTCCATCTTTAATAATTTTGGAGGCAATATATGGCTCCATAAAAAATTACAAAATTTAAGGGTCGCTATTCATAAGGATACAAAGCATAGACCGGTGATCCATAACAGCTCTTTTGAATTAGAAAATGAAAGACAATTTAATCGTAAGCTTTTTGCCTCCTACTTTATTCTGGTCTTATTGTTAGGCTCAGTAAAATATTTATCTTATATCGAAACTGAAGCAAAGCAACGTGCTCAAAATGATTTAATGAATTACTCAGAAAAATTAAGAAAAGTTCAACTTAAATCTCAAGAAAATCAGGAAGCCTATAAAATTCTCTGTGGTCAAAATCTTTGTGCCGTTCTTATGGTCAATGGAAAACAAAAATCCCTGCACTATATTGACCCCAAAGATATCGCATTCTTCCTAAATTAGGTTTTATATAGGATCGACAGAATTCTTAATCCGGATCTCCTTTTCTGTTTATTTGCTTCAAAAATTCGGTTGATGCTTTCTTAAAGAATAAGTACTTAAACTAGCTAAAAGTCTCTTTTTGAAAAATATAAAATCAGGTATTTATTTTGAAACACTCAAAAACGTCCATTATTTGTAATTACAATGCAATATCAAAATTAACTAATTAATTTAAATTACAATGAGGTTGCAGAATTTATCATTATTTTTAGACCTTGCTTGCTCCAAATCTCTTATTAGCTTCTATCTAAAAAATTTATCGGATAATTTTTACTGTGCTGTAACTGAAACCTGTTTAATGGTAATTCGTGTAGTGCTCTTCTCAATTTAAGTATGTAAATGTACGAGTTCAGTGAGAGTTACAGCATCCTGCTATAAATATGATTAAGCTGCTTAACGTTATCCAAATTTAACCTTTAACAAGAATATGGAGCAGCATATGACAGAACAATATTCAGAACACAATGACCGTGAAAAATTATGGGAACTCATCAAAGATGTACGTTTCACTATGATCAGCCATCAAGCTGAAACTCAAGAAATTCACTCCCAGCCAATGACTATGCTTAATTCAGAAAAAATGCATGAAAGTCAGAATCTGTATTTCATCATGAAAGACACCAATGATATTGTCCAAGCAATTAATGCAGGTCGTCAGCATCTTGGTTTATCCTTTGCCAAACCATCAGATGATATCTATGTCTCTATCAGTGCTCATGGCGAAATCAGTACCGACCGTATCCTGATTGAAGAATTATGGAACCCTTGGGCAGAAAACTGGTTCGAAGGCAAGGATGATCCGAGTGTACGTGTGCTTATTGCCAAAGCAGTCAGCGCAGAGTACTGGAATGTGAAGGACAATAAAGTTACTCATCTACTGAAAGTCTTAAAAGGCAATATTACTGGCAAGCCTGAAGAGCCAGATACTGATCATGCAAAAGTACAATTATAAAAATTAAAGCAAATTTATTTATTATTTAGCCTCTTATCTAAGAGGCTAAATTTTTGCATGGTGAAAGTATATTTTTAGTTTATTAGAAGCTCACATTTCGAAAAAAGTTGAATTCCTTTTAATCCATTACACTTATTTTAGGATCAGCATTAAACGGTAACTTAAGGAATTAATATAGCTTAGACTATTTTGCTGCCATCCGGATTGCTCCATCTAAACGAATGACTTCACCATTCAGATAAGTGTTTTCAAGAATATGTCCAACTAATTTTGCATACTCAGATGGCTTAGCTAAACGTGGAGGAAACGGTACCATCTGCCCAAGAGAATCCTGTACATTCTGCGGTAAACCTTTCAGCATCGGTGTTTCCATAATTCCCGGAGCAATCGTCATGACACGAATCGAATTTTTAGCGAGTTCACGTGCCAGTGGTAAAGTCATGGCAACTACTGCCCCTTTAGATGCGGAATAAGCAGCCTGTCCAATCTGTCCATCGAATGCAGCTACAGAGGCGGTATTGATGATCACACCACGTTCCTCTTCGCCCTGTTTTAATTCATATTTCGAAATTAGCTCAGCAGCATAGCGCAGCATATTAAAGGTGCCCGTGACATTGATATTCAGCACACGCTGGAACATCGCCAAGTCATGAAATCCATCACGACCAAGTACTTTAGCAGACGGCGCAATACCGGCGCAGTTTACCAATCCATTGAGTTGCCCATGCGTCTGTTCTAATATCTTAAAAAATTCACTGGCAGCTGTTTCATCAGTCACATCTAATTGCTGGAATTGCGCCTGTTCCCCAAGTTCTTGTGCGAGACTCTGCCCAAGTTCAAGATTCATATCGACCAGTACGACTTGAGCGCCCTGCTCCACCAGATAGCGTGATGTTTCGGCACCGAGTCCTGAAGCTCCACCCGTCACTACAAAGACTTTATTTTGAATATTCATAGCTCATCCATGTCATTTTGAATTTTTCTTAGACTAATCTTTGCCCAAATAGGAAGCAAATCAAACTATGACCGCAGCAGTTTAATTATCAATTAAATATATTCTATTAGACTTAAAAACAATTAATATCAGCTTTTTCTATTTAAGTTTTTAATTTTGCAGAACATCTGGTTTTCAAGCTATATCATCAAATAAAATGAGACTCTACGGTCATCCCAATACCTTTGTATTTATCGTTAATTTAGATTATTTTTCACACAATTTGATGCATCTATTTAGTTGCTCATTCCTCTCCCTACTTAAGGTACTCTTATGTTAAACATGACTGATGTTCTTGGCCAAAACCTGGTTCAAAACTTCTCTAATGCTTTATTTCATTCTGCGGACCTTCTTTCTGAACAGCTCAATCAAGGGATTTTGAACGCATCTGATTCAGCTTTGAAAGATGCAGTGGTGACTTTCCTCAATCGTATTGATGTTCTTGACGCAGCGGCGGCACTTGAAATCTCTGCTGAACGTATTGAAAGCCTGAAACAAGGGATTGCACTGAAAGATGAGCAGTTCATTGCAGACACATTGAAAGTGGTAACCCTATGTCTGGCAATGGAAACCAATACACTGGATCAGGTTGAAGTTTCTGACTGTCTACAAGATTATCCAATGTAAAAATATAAATAAAAAAGCGACCTTGAGGGTCGCTTTTTTATAGAGGTTTATCCTGTGCAGAATCAATGCAATGAGATTTAAAAATATTTGCTTATCAAATCCAGCCATAATCTTGTAGAAATTTCAGCTAAGTCTAGAAAAATCACCTTCATTACAATTAAATTAATTATAAACAATAACTTATTAAAATTCACACCTTTATATTTTATTTGTTGATTTGATTATCTGTTTTTCTTTTTTGTCTGTTTATTCATTTACCGCTATTTATGTCGAAAATTTCCTAAATAAATTAGAGCTCCTCATGAAAAAAACTTTAGCAACAACAAAATTAGGCTTAATTACTATTTCTATCTCTCTAGTGAGCGGGTTGACAGTCGCGGCAATTCCAAGCGAATTAAAACTGGATTATGCTTATTATGCGCCTACCAGCTTGGTGGTTAAGGAGCAAAAACTACTGGAAAAAGCACTGCCTAAAACCAAAATTAAATGGGTATTTAGCCAAGGCAGTAATCGCTCGCTTGAATATCTGAACAGTGGTAGTACAGATTTTGCTTCAACCGCAGGTTTAGCGGCAGTACTTAGTCGTGCCAATGGCAGCCCAATTAAAACGGTTTATGTTCAAAGCCAGCCTGAATGGACCGCGCTGGTCATTAACAAAGATTCCAATATCAAATCTCTCAAGGATTTAAAAGGCAAGAAAATTGCTGCCACCAAAGGCACCGATCCATTCCTGTTTACGCTACAGGCTTTAGATACCGTCGGCTTAGGTAAACGTGATGTTGAGCTGGTACACCTGCAACACCCAGATGGAAAAATAGCTTTAGAGCGTAAACAGGTCGATGCTTGGGCGGGTCTTGATCCGCTGATGGCTTCTGCGCAGGTGCAGTCGGGTGCGAAATTGCTGTATCGCAATGTCGGCTTTAACTCATATAGTGTACTCAGTATTAAAGAAAACTTCGCCAAGCAAAGTCCTGAAGCCGTTGATGCAGTCATTAAAGTCTATGAACAGGCACGTAAATGGGCCAAAGCCAATCCGGATAAGCTGGCTGAACTGTTAGCTCGTGAAGCCAAACTGCCAATTGAAGTGGCGAAATTACAGCTAAGCCGTACCAATCTGGATCAAAACATTCCAACAGCAAAACATATTGCTGCATTACAAAAAGCAGGTTCTATTCTGACTGAAGAAGATTTGGTACGTAAAGGCACCAATGTCAATCAGGTCGTAACTCAGCTCTTTGATAGCAAATATGCGCAAAAGGTTGTTAAGAAGTAATGTCTGCACCAAACACTATCTCCGAACAACTTGTGAAGGCAGATCAACCTAAATCTGTTGCCCTTCCCCGTGGTATTCGTCTGCTGAAAGGGACCACCATTCCGGTGATCCTGATCTTGTTATGTGAAATTCTGGTTCGCAATGGTGTAATTGAGCCTTATTTACTGCCTGCACCCAGCAGTTTATGGCAGTCGCTGACCGAACTGGCTGAAGGTGATCTATGGCAGCATCTCTGGGCAAGTAGCTGGCGTGTCTTTTTAGGCTTTGGCATTGGGAGTGGCTTGGGCTTAGTTTTTGCGATCTTAGTCGGGTTAAATCGTCATGCCGAAGACTTCCTGGAACCAACATTTTCTGCAATCAAATCTATTCCGAGTTTGGCCTGGATTCCACTTTTGTTACTATGGTTAGGCATTGATGAAGGCTCCAAGATTACCTTGATTGCAATTGGTGCCTTCTTCCCTACTTATACCAATACCGTTGCTGCCATTCAGGGCGTGGATCGCAAGCTGATTGAAGTGGCCAGAGTCTACCGGCTGAAATATTGGCAACAGATTCATCAGATTGTGTTACCTGCGGCATCACCGGGAATTCTCACAGGTTTAAGAAACAGCTTAAGCTTGTCCTGGATGTTTATGATTGCAGCAGAACTGATTGCAGCGACTCAAGGAATTGGCTATTTACTCAGTGATGGCCGGGAGACCTCTCGACCGGATATTGTAATTATTGCCATTATTCTACTGGCAGTGTTGGGTAAGATTACTGACAGTATTATGAAGTTGTTTGAACATCGTCTGCTGCGCTGGCGCGATGTCATCAAAAAATCCTGAAACTAAAAAAGCGACCTTGAGGGTCGCTTTTTTATTAAAAATAAGATTTGGGAAATCAATGTGGCCACTGAGCCAAGGTCACTCGGTCATTACCGCCATAATCTTTAACAGTACGCACCTGTTTATAACCAGCCTGGGTAAATAGATGACGGACTGCATCCCCCTGATCATAACCATGTTCAAGCACTACCCAACCATTCACAGTCAGGTGTTTTTTGCCTTGAGCGATGATCTGCTCTAAATCAGCCAAACCGTTATTGTCTGCTACTAAAGCACGTTTTGGTTCAGTCGCCAGATCATGCATATGCTCATCGGCTGCATCAATATACGGTGGATTGGAAACAATCACATCAAAGAACTGACGCCCCAATGGTTTGAACCATGAACCCAATACGAACTGTACCTGCAACAAGTCATGCTGTTCAGCATTAAACTTGGCCACCTCTAAAGTCGGTTCATAAATATCCGTTGCAGTCACAGACCACGCTGGACGTTCCGAAGCCAAGGATAAGGCAATCGCGCCAGTACCTGTCCCCAGATCGACCACACGGGCATCTTCAGGCAAGTCCAGCTTAAGTACAGTTTCAACCAGTACTTCTGTATCGGGACGTGGCACCAACGTGTCTTTGGTGACTTTTAGATCCAGTGTCCAGAACGGTTGTGAACCAGTCACATAAGCTAATGGCTCACCTGCAGCAATACGCGCCAGAGCATCAACATAAGCCTGTTCCTGTTCAGACGTCAGTTCCTGATCCTTTTTCATCACCAAATCAAAAGAATCAATCTTGGTAATGTGTTCCAGCAACCAGGCATTTTCCTGACGTTCATAGCTCTCTGGTTCACCACGCAAAGCCAGCGCTTGTAAAATATTCATTATCCACCATTCTGCTGTGCGAGCATGGCAAGCTGATCCGCCTGATATTCACGGTGCAGGCTATCTAACAGTTCGGTCAAATCACCTTCCATCACCGCATCCAGTTTATATAAAGTCAAGTTAATACGATGATCAGTCATACGACCCTGTGGATAGTTATAAGTCCGGATACGTTCTGAACGGTCACCCGAACCCACCAGGTCACGGCGCATTTCCGACGTTGCCGCATCTGCAGCTGAACGTTTGGCATTTTCCAGACGTGACACCAGAAGCGCCATCGCTTTAGCCTTGTTCTTGTGCTGTGAGCGCTCATCCTGACATTCCACCACAGTCCCCGTTGGAATGTGGGTAATACGTACTGCAGAGTCGGTTTTGTTAATGTGCTGACCACCGGCACCTGATGCACGATAAGTATCAATACGCAAATCTGACGGGTTAATGTCAACTGAAGTATCCACATCAACCTCAGGAAGAATCGCGACTGTACATGCTGAAGTATGTACACGGCCTTGGGATTCTGTTGCTGGGACACGTTGTACACGGTGTGCGCCACTTTCGAATTTCAGACGACCATAGACACCTTCACCATTGACCAGGCAGATCACTTCTTTATAACCGCCGTGTTCACCTTCATTTTCGGACAGGATTTCGATACGCCAGCCCTGACTCTCTGCATATTTACTATACATACGGAACAAGTCACCCGAGAAGATCGCTGCTTCGTCACCACCGGTTCCTGCACGAATTTCCAAATAAGCCGAGTTCGCATCATTCGGATCTTTCGGAATCATCAAAATGTTCAGATCTGCTTCCAGCTTTTCGATCAGGGCTTTATTTTCCTTGATCTCTTCCTGAGCCATTTCTTTAAAGTCAGGATCGCTCAGCATGGCTTGAGCAGTCTCGATATCTTCTTCAGCCTGTTTATATTTGGTCCATACTTCAGTAATTTCGGTCAGATCATTGTGCTCGCGGGAAAGCTGGCGAAAGCGTTTATTATCTGAAATGACTTCCGCATCTGCTAATAAGGCAGTGAGTTCTTCGTGACGGTCGGAGAGCTGGTCTAATCGTAAACGTAACGATTCTTTCATTTTTTAAAGTATCTCAAACTAAGGCTATAGCTAAATAAAGGTCTTAGCACAGCGAAATCAAAAATTGCGCCTAGTTTAACGATTCTCAGGCATAAAGAACATCTTTATTCAGTACAAGCTTTCTGCGGCTAAAGCATCCAGATAATTAACTTCCATACGATTAAAATCAACCTAACGCCTCTTTTTTAATCAATTTAATCCGCATTCTTTACTTATTTTACAAACTCGCAAATAAAGCATCTAAATATGGAGATCTTTCTTCACAATGTAATGACGATTTTTTGTTACATTTTCCGCCATCGATACACAATATAATCCGATCACGGATATGGAGTTCCAGCATGAAACTGAGCGCAGTTTTATTAAGTACCGTTTTAGCCGCAGGGTCAATGATGACCGTTAATGCTCATGCCGACAGCACTGCTCGTGTTGCTGCTGCAAGTGCATTAGGTAGTGTGGCTGGTACAGCTTTGGGTAAAAACATGGGGGGCAACACAGGTGCAACAATTGGTGCAGCTCTTGGCGGTGCTGGTGGTGCAGCTGTAGCAAGTAACAAGAAAAACCGTACTGAGTCTGCCATTGGTGGTGCTTTAGGTGGCGGTGCTGGTTATACCGTAGGTAAAAGCATGGGTGGCTCCAACGGTGGTTACATTGGTTCTGCGTTAGGGGCAGCAGGTGGTGCAGCTTTAGGTAATAAAATTGCCAAAGACAAAACAGCAGACCGTCGAGCTGAAAAACGTGCGAAACATTGGAAAAAGCGCTACCGTTAATTCAGCCTTTATAGGCTCTCAATTGCATCTTACATTTGATATAAAAAGCACCTTCGGGTGCTTTTTTAATTGCTCATAAATGAATCTAACTGCTTGTAATACGTGAAAAATATTGTTTATTAATTATGAATAAATTAAGGAGATAAAAAACACATTTCATCTACAGACTCTCCATGCTGTTTCGCTCTTGCTAGATTAAATTTAACTCATAGACAAATACAGCCATATATATAAAAGGTGTACTCATGAACTACAAATCTCTAATGATCGCGGTTGTTGCTACCTCAGCTATGGGCATGGGTATGACAACAGCGAATGCGGGTAATACAACGAATACTGCTCTTGCTTCTGCACTTGGTGGCGTAGTTGGTGCTGCAGTAGGTAATAGAGTTGGTGGTACAACTGGCGCAACAATCGGTTCTGCAATCGGTGGTGGTGCAGGTGCAGCCATTTCAGCGAATAAACGTGACCGTAACGGTGCCATTATTGGTGGCGCACTGGGTGGCGGTGCAGGTTATGCCGTAGGTAAAAATATGGGTGGTAACAATGGTGGCCTGATTGGTGCAGCATTGGGTTCTGCGGGTGGTTCTGCACTTGGCAAGAAAGTAAGTGAAGACCGTCGTTATGATGACCGTTATGACCGCCGTTATAATTCCTCACGTAATTACCGTTATAACGACTATCGCTATAACAACCGTGGCCGTCGTTAAGCGTTCAATACAAAGCTTAATCTCTTTTACAACCTTCCCTCTTTTGAGCATCTTCGGATGCTTATTTTTTTGCCTATACATTTCGTTTACACTTATATCGTTTTTTTTCGATATACAAATCCGGTTGAACATCGTATGCTCTTAGTCATGTCAAATAAAGAGTAATATTATGCGTACGCTTAACGATACTCAGTTCTCCATTCTTGAACTGGTTCCTGTTCGTGACGATAAAACCATTCAATTCTCCCTGCAACATGCTCTGGAACTGGCACAAACCGCAGAAAAGCTGGGTTACCGCCGCATGTGGTTAGCTGAGCATCATAATATGGATGGTATTGCCAGTTCAGCAACCGCTGTCCTGCTTGGCTATTTACTGGCAAATACTAAAACCTTAACTTTAGGCTCAGGTGGCATTATGTTGCCGAATCATGCACCTTTAGTCGTAGCTGAGCAGTTTGGTACTTTAGCGACTTTATATCCTGAGCGTGTTGAACTTGGTCTGGGACGTGCACCCGGCACCGATCAGATGACCATGCGTGCTTTGCGTCGCGGTCGTCAGGAAACTGAAGATCAGTTCCCTCAAGATGTACTAGAAATTTTGCAGTACTTTAAAGATCCGATTCCGGGCCAACGCATTGTAGCTACTCCGGGTCAAAGTACTCATGTTCCGGTTTGGCTGCTTGGTTCTAGCCTGTTTAGTGCTCAGTTGGCAGCGAAACTTGGCCTGCCGTATTCCTTTGCTTCGCATTTTGCCCCACGTATGCTGGGCCAGGCTATTCAGTTATATCGTGAAAACTTTGAACCGTCTGAATACCTGGATCGTCCTTATGTTTCTATGGGCGTACCGACCTGTGTCGCAGATACGGATGAAGAAGCTCAATATCTGGCAACCAGCGCCTACCAGCGTGTACTTTCCCTGATTCGTGGTCAAAGCCTGAAACTGAAAGCACCTATTGATTCAATGGAAGGACTCTGGTCACCACCTGAAAAAATGTCCGTTGATAATTTCTTTGCCATGGCACAGGTCGGTTCCAAGGAAACAGTCAAGGCAGGACTGGAAGCACTTTTAGCCAAATATGATGTAGATGAATTTATTTTTACTTGTGATATCTATGACACTGAAAAACGTCTATATAACTTCGATTTGTTAATGCAGGCTAAGCAGGGCTTATAAAATTTCCCTTTTATAAATATCTTTCAATAAACCGCTGCCAGTCAGCGGTTTCTTTTTAGGAGGTAATCCATTGCTTTATTAAATGCAATCTGCATTCAAATAAAAAAACTAACAATTATACGTTCAGGATAAAAACATCAATCATTATATTAACAAACCGACTGCAACCTTTGTTGCAGCAGGTTGGACACTTTAATTATTGGCGCTATTACTTACGATATTAAACTGTATGAACACAACCTTTAAAAAGCTCAAGAAAAATTACATCAATATAATTCCGAAAATCCATAACTGAAGTGGATGTTAAAATGTCGAATTATTGATGACTCGAGATTCCATGAAAGTGACTTTACGCCCCTGCCGATATTGTCTATATCTATCACAACAGAATAAAAATTAAATAATTACAGGATATCAATATGGGCGTTAAGCAGGATACAGGTGCCGGTATTTTTCAAAACAACCCTGAGCACTTTACAAGCTTTAATGGGACTAAAGTCGATTCTGCCGCCCTTAAAGATATGGATTTTCAGGATTTAAATGTGGCAGTAATTGGGCTTGACCAGTTTAGTGTGAGTCATCTTGACCGCATTTGCCAGCAAGCGGCATCTGTTAAAGTCTTTCAGATTGAACCGCAATTTGTGATGCCGAGTACCAGCCGCACGCTTCAACGCGTATTGAATCATCCGCTAATCAGCAAAAATAAAAATCTCATTAGTAACCGGATTAAAGGGTTATTGTCTTTACGCTTTTTAGAACAGCAGGTCAAAAATCCCTGGTTAAGACGCCAGCTCATGCCTAATCTGGCAGCCTCTAATCGTCATTACTTTAAGTCAGATAGCTTCTATATCGCCCTGCAACGTGAAAACTGCCAGCTTATTACTTGGCCAATTTTGAAAATTTCTGATCATGCAATTCATTGCATACATGGTGAAAATTATCCGGTTGAGGTCATTATTCAAACCTTTAAATAAAAATCTATTTATTTTTTTCTGATATATATTCCATAAAAAATACTAAAAAAGAATAAAGCCCTAAATTTTATTGATCGATTTTTATACAATTTTAGCATCAAAATACGTCTATATTTTTTCTATGAGGTATTTCGTAGCGAAATAGTACCGATTGATATCAACTATCTTATCATCGTTAATTCCTATCATTAATTATTTTAATATATAAATTTTGATAACCAATGGAGTCAAAAACCAGCTTTGACTCCATGAACTAGGACTTTATCCAATACGACGTTTTAAACCGGTCATTTGCAGTACACGCGTCGAGATTTCTTCAATCGACATCTCGGAAACATTCAGATATTTAATACCCTCTGAAATGTAAATTCCTTCAATCGCACGCAGTTCCATCTGGCACTGACTAAAGCTGGCATAACGGCTATTTGCCTTACGTTCAGTACGGATTGCCACAAGGCGATCAGCATCAATCATAAGGCCGAAAAGCTTGTTTTTATGCGGGCGCAGCACGGCTGGCAGACGGTTATCATCCAGATCTTCTTCAGTCAGTGGGTAGTTTGCAACACGAATTCCAAACTGTAGAGAAAGATAAATCGAAGTCGGTGTTTTACCAGAACGTGATACCCCAATCAGGATCAGATCGGCCTTGTCATAATGACGAGTACGCGCGCCATCATCATTATCCAGAGCAAAATGTACAGCATCAATACGCGCTTTATAGGAAGCAGAGTCGGTTACCGCATGAGTTTGTCCTACCAGCGTCGTTGGATCTGTACCTAGCTCTTCGGATAGTTTACTAATAAGCCCTTCAAATACATCAAGATTTACTGCATTAGCCGTATTAATAATATCACGCACATATGGGTCCACCAAAGTATCAAAAACCAGTGGTTTCTGTCCTTCCTCGTGGGCACGTGCATTGATCTCGGCAACGACATTGGTCGCAGCTTCTTCGGAGCTTATATAGGGAATGATATGTATATCAAAATCGACATGAGGGAACTGTGCCAAAAGTGAGTGTCCCAGCGTCTCTGCGGTGATCGCAGTACCATCAGAAATGAAGAAAACACTACGCTTTATCTGTTTACCTTCCGACATTAAAATTCTCCTCAAACATTTGTCTTCGTACTATATAATCTTTATAGTAAACCGATCTTACATGACTGTCGCTTAGTAAAATCATCCACCTAGGTGATTTGCTATACTCTCATGCCAAGATAATGATTAATACTGCAAAAGTGGAGTAACAACTTTGGAAGCGCGCGTAATTGGTCTGGAAAAATTAGGGAAACACGATGTTGAGCTTGTTGGTGGGAAAAACTCATCTTTGGGCGAAATGATCAGCCACCTAGCAAACGCTGGCGTATCTGTACCAGGCGGTTTTGCAACAACTGCTGGTGCATATCGTGAATTTCTCGAGCAAAGCGGCCTAAACGCTAAAATCAATGCAGAGCTTGCTAGCCTAAACGTTGATGATGTAAACGCTCTTGCTGAAACTGGCGCTAAAATTCGCCAATGGATTGTAGAGACTCCGCTTACTGCAGCATTAGAACAAGAAGTTCGTGCAGCATTTGACGCACTTTCTAACGGCAACCCTGACATCGCGGTTGCCGTTCGTTCATCTGCAACTGCAGAAGATTTACCAGACGCGTCTTTTGCTGGTCAGCAAGAAACTTTCTTGAACATCCGTGGCATCGACAATGTATTGATCGCGATCAAAGAAGTTTTCGCATCTTTATACAATGACCGCGCAATCTCTTACCGTGTACACCAAAACTTTGCCCATGACGTGGTTGCCCTTTCTGCTGGCGTACAACGTATGGTTCGCTCTGAAACTGGCGCAGCTGGTGTAATGTTCACACTGGATACTGAATCAGGCTTCCGTGATGCAGTATTCATCACCGCTTCTTACGGTCTGGGTGAAATGGTTGTACAGGGCGCAGTTAACCCTGACGAATTCTATATCTCTAAACCACTTCTAAATGCTGGTAAGCACGCGATCCTTCGTCGTAATCTTGGTTCTAAACACCAGAAAATGATTTATGGTGAAGAAGGCGCTGCTGGTAAATCAGTAGTTGTAGTAGATGTTGAAAAAGCTGAACGTCAACAGTTCGCTTTAAATGACCAGGAACTTCAAGAACTAGCTAAACAAGCACTGATCATTGAAAAACACTACGGTGCGCCAATGGACATCGAATGGGCAAAAGACGGTGATGACGGCAAACTGTACATCGTTCAGGCGCGTCCTGAAACTGTAAAAAGCCGTGAAAACGTTGGCACAATGGAACGTTACCTGTTGAAACAGAAAGGTACGGTAGTATGTGAAGGCCGTTCAATCGGTCAACGTATCGGTTCTGGTAAAGTCCGCATCGTAACGTCTATTAAAGAAATGGACAAAGTACAAGACGGTGACGTACTTGTATCTGACATGACTGACCCGGACTGGGAACCAGTGATGAAACGTGCTGCTGCAATTGTAACCAATCGTGGTGGTCGTACTTGTCACGCTGCAATCATTGCACGTGAACTGGGTGTTCCAGCAATCGTTGGTTGTGGTAATGCAACTGAAGTACTGGTGGACGGTCAGGAAGTGACTGTATCTTGTGCTGAAGGTGATACTGGTTTCATCTACGAAGGCGCGCTTGATTTTGAAGTTCAAACGAACTCAATCGAATCTATGCCTGAACTTCCATTCAAAGTCATGATGAACGTAGGTAACCCGGATCGTGCATTTGACTTCGCACAAATTCCGAACGAAGGTATTGGTCTTGCTCGTCTTGAGTTCATCATTAACCGCATGATCGGTGTACATCCTAAAGCATTGCTGAACATTGACAGCCTGCCTCGTGAAACGCGTGCTGCTGTGATGGCGCGTACTGCAGGTTATGCATCTCCAATCGAGTTCTATGTGGAAAAACTGGTTGAAGGTATTTCTACCCTTGCTGCTGCATTCGCTGACAAGCCAGTGATCGTACGTATGTCTGACTTCAAGTCAAACGAATATGCGAACCTGATTGGTGGCAAGTTGTATGAACCAGAAGAAGAAAACCCGATGCTGGGCTTCCGTGGTGCAAGCCGCTACGTTTCTGACAACTTTCGTGACTGCTTCGAACTTGAATGCCGTGCATTGAAAAAAGTTCGTGATGAAATGGGCTTGACTAATGTACAAATCATGATTCCTTTTGTACGTACTGTAAACGAGGCGAAACGTGTCATTGAGCTACTGGCATTAAATGGCCTGAAACGTGGTGAAAATGGTCTAAAAGTTATCATGATGTGTGAATTGCCAACTAACGCGCTGTTAGCTGATCAATTCCTTGAACACTTCGATGGCTTCTCTATCGGTTCTAACGACTTGACTCAGTTAACACTAGGTCTAGACCGTGATTCTGGTATCGTATCTCACCTGTTCGATGAACGTGACGCTGCTGTAAAAGTCCTTCTTTCTATGGCGATCCAAGCTTGCCGTAAAGCAGGTAAATATGTAGGTATCTGTGGTCAAGGTCCTTCAGATCACCCAGATCTTGCAAAATGGTTAATGGAACAAGGTATTGAATCTGTATCTTTGAATCCAGACTCAGTATTGGATACCTGGTTCTTCCTTGCTGATCAAGAAGCTAAATAAGCGGAAATTCAGTAAATAAAAAAAGACCCTCAAATGAGGGTCTTTTTTTATTTCAGTAATAAATTTTATATGAATTTAAGATATTAGAGTTAACTAATCATTCCTTTGATATTTATCAGCAAAAAATCTTTCGTCATTACATTAAAATTACAGTTTTTAAACCACCAATCTTGGATACTTTATTTTATGTAGATGGCTAAAAATTTTGGATTTTTTAGTTTCCTAAATCAAATTCGTTTTATTTTGTGTTGTTTTGGTTGTACTTCACCTAAAAATGTCCGACATATGCGCATGTTTGGCTTAAGATTTTGTTTGTGTTATGGCTATAATTCAATAAAATCGAAGCTAAACCTTTTCAACGTACATTTTGAGATTCAGTCTTTATGCAGATTTACCTGGCACGAAACAATCAACAAGCTGGACCATATACGCTTGAACAGCTAAATCAGATGCTTGCAAGCCAGCAGGTATTATTGACTGATTTGGCCTGGCACCAAGGCATGACCGAATGGAAAGCTTTGGGTGAGCTCACGCAGGGTAAATTCGTTTATGAACCTGAAGGTTATATTCCACCTGCACCAGTTGCCGAGCCAGCAGCACTATTTGAGCAGCCTGCAGCACAAACCAATACTTATGCACGTCCTGCACCAAAAGCGAATACATTTGAACTGGCGAGTATTCCTGCGCGTATTTTTGCCAAGTTCGTCGATCTGCTGCTCTGGATTCCAGCAACTTTCATTTTGACTGCCTTCTTCACAGCTGAAGAAAAACTGCGTTTTACTCAGCTAAATGAGCAGATCATGACGCAAGCTATGGGTGGCAGTGCGGATCAGAACCGCGTGCTGGAATTGCAGTCTCAAATGCTGGATATGTTCTCTACTCAGGCTTGGACAGCAGCAGGTTTATATCTGCTGATCATGCTGGTTATCCAAGGTTACCTGATTGCAAAATCTGGTCAAAGCATTGGTAAAAAACTGACTAAAATTAAGATTGTAGACGCGGAAACTGGTACTCAAACTTCACTCATGCGTGCCTTTACTTTGCGCAGTATCGTGTTCATTTTGCCTACAATTTATTTTATTCCATTGTTCTCGCTTGTGGACTGGATTTTCGGTTTGGGCAAAAACCGTCAGACTTTGCACGATAAACTGGCGAAAACCAAGGTGATCAAGCAATAAAATTAAGTTCTCTTTAAAGGGATGCTCTGCATCCCTTTTTTCGCTCATAACTTTGAAATTAAAATAAAATTACTATAAATATTCGACAATCCCGAGCAGTAAAATCGGTTTTTATTACAGTCATTTAAAGCCTCTTTATATATAGCTTAGTTTGTTGTAATCAGGCATAATGCCCTACAACGTAGCGGTGTCTCATGATTAGGAAGATTTTTTGTTAACAAATGAATCTTTTTAATCATGCGACACTTTAATCGCTATCCCATATTAATTTAGGGAATGGGACTCTTCACCGAGGTTGTAAAATGAGACAAACGATTTTAGCTGTATTGTCTTTATCTGCGATGTCCGCACTTTTAACAGGGTGTGGTGGTGATTTAGTACTTCTGAACTCTAAAGGTCCAGTTGCAGCAGGCCAAAGTAGCCTGATGATGACTGCGATTTACTTAATGCTTCTGGTGGTTATTCCATCAGCAATCATGGCATTATGGTTCGGTTGGAAATATCGCGCATCGAATAAAGACGCAGACTATAAACCTACTTGGGCACACTCTACTGCAATTGAAATTGTAGTTTGGGGTATCCCAGTTATTATTATTGCTATTCTTGCCTGGTTAACTTGGTGGGGTTCCCACAAGTACGACCCATACCGTCCGCTTGAATCTGACAAGGCTCCATTAACCGTTCAAGTTATTGCTGAACAGTTCAAATGGATCTTTATCTATCCTGAGCAAGGTATTGCCACTGTTAACGAAATGCGCTTCCCAGAAAAAACTCCGGTTAGCCTTCGTATTACGTCTAACTTCACGATGAACTCTTTCTTCATCCCGGCGTTAAGTGGTCAGATCTATGCAATGGCGGGCATGCAAACTCACCTGAACCTGTTGGCAGACGAAACTAGCCCAGCTGAAGGCTACCGCGGTTTCTCTGCTAACTATTCTGGTTATGGCTTCTCACAAATGCGCTTCCGCGCTCACTCTGTGACTGACGCTCAGTTTGCTGAATGGGTTTCTGCTGTTCAAGCAGGTAATGGTACTTCAGTAAATCCAGAAGCTGTTCAGAAATCTGTATTAGACCAGGCTGAATTCGCATCTCTGCGTGACGGCAACCGTGGTAAACACCAGATTGAAGCGCTGATCGCAAAAGCAAATACTCCTGAAGAGAAGGCTGCTGCTGAAGCTATGAAGCCTTACCCAACTAAGCCACATCCAGTGACTTATTACTCTTCTGTAGAGCAAGGTTTGTTTGAATCTGTGATTAATCACTACATGAGCAACTACCATGGTGCTGACCACTCAGCTCCTGCTGCAGAGCACGGTGTTGCGCACGAAGAAGCTGCTGCTTCTGAAGCACATGTAGCTGATGCACATGCGACTGCTTCTCAAGGGGAATAAGACATGAACTTATTAGGTAAGTTAGGTCCAGATGCAATTCCTTACGATCCAATCGTATTGGTTACTGTTGCAATGATGATCTTAGGCGGTATCGCAGTTGTTGCTGGTATCACCTACTTCAAAAAATGGGGCTACCTGTGGAACGAATGGTTCACATCTGTAGACCATAAAAAAATCGGTATCATGTATATCTTCGTGTCGATTATCATGCTTGTGCGTGGTTTCGCCGATGCGATCATGATGCGTCTTCAGCAGTTCCTTGCAAAAGGTGGTGGTGAAGGTTACTTGCACCCAGAACACTATGACCAGATCTTTACCGCGCACGGCGTGATCATGATCTTCTTCGTAGCAATGGGTCTTGTAGTTGGCTTAATGAACGTAGCTGTACCGCTTCAAATCGGTGCACGTGACGTTGCCTTCCCATTATTGAACTCTCTAAGCTTTTGGCTATTTGCTGGTGCTGCGGGTCTGATGATGGTGTCTCTGGCTCTTGGGGAGTTCGCTGCAACTGGTTGGATGGCATACCCTCCACTATCAGGCATTGAATATTCTCCAGGTGTTGGTGTTGACTACTATATCTGGGCACTTCAGGTTTCAGGTCTAGGTACGCTTCTTACTGGTGTTAACTTCTTTGTTACCATCATCAAAATGCGTGCGCCTGGCATGAAGATGATGGATATGCCGATTTTCACTTGGACTTCGCTTGTAACAGTTGTATTAATCGTTGCAACCTTCCCGGTGTTAACTGCAACACTTGCAATGCTGTCTCTTGACCGTTACTTCGGCTTCCACTTCTTCACAAATGACATGGGTGGTAGCCCAATGTTGTACGTGAACTTGATTTGGACTTGGGGTCACCCAGAAGTTTATATCTTGGTATTACCAGCTTTTGGTATTTACTCAGAAGTAACTTCAGTGTTCTCACGCAAAGCATTGTTCGGCTACAAATCTATGGTGTACGCAACTGTAGCAATTGGTGTTCTTTCACTGGTTGTTTGGGTTCACCACTTCTTTACAATGGGTGCTGGTGCCAACGTTAACGCGTTCTTCGGTATCATGACCATGATTATTGCGATCCCGACTGGTGTAAAAATCTTCTCTTGGTTGTTCACCATGTACAAGGGCCGCATCACTTACACCACTCCAATGCTATGGACACTTGGCTTCCTTGTGACTTTCGGTATCGGTGGTTTAACAGGTGTATTGATGGCAGTTCCACCAGCGGACTTCCTGGTACATAACTCTTTATTCCTGATTGCTCACTTCCATAACGTAATTATTGGCGGTGTAGTATTCGCAATGTTCGCAGGTATCATTTACTACTGGCCAAAAATGTTTGGTTGGAAGCTAAATGAAACTTGGGGTAAAGCAGCGTTCTGGTTCTGGTTCTTCGGTTTCTACTTTGCATTCATGCCACTTTATATCCTTGGTTTCATGGGTATGACTCGTCGTCTGAATACATTTGACAACCCAGAATGGGACCCATATGTAAATATCGCGATGTTCGGTGCGATTCTTATTGCACTAGGTATTGCCTGCTTCGTTATGCAGATCGTTGTTGGTTTCTTGCAACGCGAACAAAATATGGACTATACAGGCGATATCTGGGATGGTCGTACACTTGAGTGGGCTACTTCGTCTCCATCTCCATTCTATAACTTTGCTTACCTTCCAAAGATCAATGGTATTGATACTTTCTGGACTGACAAAGAGAATGGTGTTGCATACGCAAAACCAACCAAGTACGAAGACATCCATATGCCGACTAACCGTGCTGCTGGTTTCGTTATCGCCATGTTCATCACTGTTATGGGCTTCGCGTTAATCTGGCACATCTGGTGGTTAGTAGTTGTTACTTTCGTTGCATCTATCATCAGCTTCATCGTTTCTTCTTTCACCAAGAAAGTGGATTACTATGTCCCAGCTGCTGAAGTTGAGCGTATCGAAAGTGAACGCTATGCGATCCTTGAAAAACACTTGAAGAAGGACTAAGACCATGGCTGAAGTACTTCATCACGACAACCACGGACACGATGAGCATCATCATCACGATGATACTGACATCACTGTCTTTGGTTTCTGGACTTACTTGATGAGTGACCTTGTCCTTTTCGGTACACTCTTCATTGCATTCGCTGTTTTGAGTAGCCACATTCCTGTGGGCACTCCAAGTGCGAAAGATCTGTTTGGCGATTCTTTAGGTTTCGTTCTTACTGAAACCTTCGCCCTTCTGATCTCTTCTGTAACCTTTGGTTTTGCAGTTCTTGCTGCATACAAAAAAGACGTTGCAAAAGTACTGACTTGGTTAGCGATTACTTGGGTATTCGGTGCTATCTTTATCGGCATGGAACTATATGAGTTCAATCACTTAGTTCATGCGGGTCACGGTCCAAGCACAAGTGCGTTCTTATCTGCGTTCTTTACTTTGGTAGGTACGCACGGTATTCACGTAACTTCTGGTCTGGTCTGGATGATCGTGCTTATGATTCAAATCAAGAAATATGGTTTGACTCTTGCAAACACGCGTCGTCTAGCTTGCCTAAGCTTGTTCTGGCACTTCCTTGACATCGTATGGATCTGTGTATTCAGCGTAGTTTACTTGATGGGAGTTCTGTAATGAGTCATGATCATAACGCTGCTGGCGAATCACACGGTAACGTGAAGCAATACACTATCGGCTTCATCCTGTCTGTTATCCTTACTGTAATTCCATTCGGTATGGTTATGGCGGGCGGTTTTGGCCGTGGTATCTTGATTACTGTCATCGCGATCACTGCGGTTGCTCAGATTCTTGTACAGCTGATTTACTTCCTGCACATGAACTCTTCTTCAGAGCAACGCTGGAACGTAATTGCATTTGTGTATACCATCTTAACCATTGCTATTCTTTTAGTAGGTTCTGTATGGATCATGAACTACCTTCACTACAACATGATGATCTAAACTGGTTGTCATGCTGAAAAAGTATTTATTCCTGACTAAGCCAGGAATTCTCTTTGGTAACTTTGTTACCACTTTGGGCGGCTACTTTGTAGCCGCTCAAGGTTCTGTAGATTTCCTTCTCCTGCTCCTTACCCTTTTTGGTACTACATTCGTTGTAGCATCAGGATGTGTGGTCAATAATGTAATTGACCAGGACATCGACCAGAAAATGCAGCGCACACAAAATCGTGCTCTTGTTAAAAAAACCATTTCTGAACCTGTCGCACTTGCCTTTGCTTTTGTATTAGGCCTGGTCGGTTTTAGTGTTCTCTGGTTTTGGGTAAATGCATACGCTTTCCTATTCGCAGTTATTGGTTTTGTCGTATACGTTGGTTTTTACAGCTTATGGACAAAACGAACAACTATTCACCAGACTCTGGTAGGCAGTATTTCCGGCGCAGCTCCGCCTGTGATTGGTTATACCGCAGTTGCAAATCAGTTTGACTTAGGTGCCCTGCTGATCTTCGTTGGGTATGCCTTCTGGCAAATGCCTCACTCGTGGGGAATTGCAGTTTACCGTTTTCAAGATTACAAAAATGCAGGTATTCCTATTCTACCTGTAGCACGTTCAATTCACCGCACCAAGGTCGAATCGCTGATTTATGTGATTCTGTTTGGGGTTGTCATGAATGGCCTGTTTTTCTTTGGCTATGCCAACTGGCTCTATATGGCGGTGTTGAACATCTTAACCTTGTACTGGATTTATTTAAGTATTCAGGGCTTTAAGGCTAAAGATGATGAGGCGTGGGCCAAGCAGTATTTTATGTATTCTGTGAAGCTGATTACTGTGATCAGTATTCTGTTCTGCTTTACATCGACTGCTCCCCAAATGCCATACATCATTTTTTAAAAGATAGAGTTTTACTCTATCTTTTTTTATTTAAGCCTGTTATTTCCCTCGACTCTCTTTTAAATACTTCTACTCTTGCCTTTTAAAATCCTGTCTTTCTGAAACCAACTGCAAAAATACACTTCAATCTTTCTAAAGTGCATTTAACGCATAAAATAAGAATTCTACTTGAGTAAAAAGATACTCATTATGGCGAGATGGCGAGATGGCGAGATGGCGAGATGGCGAGATGGCGAGATGGCGAGATTAGAATTATCTCATTACCAACCATCATTAAATCACCAATTAATTAATCTCAGTCAATTTTCTCTTCTCTTTTCTGTGCTACTCATTCCAGCCCGTACAAAACCGCTGTTTAATTATGCAATTCTTGCCAATCTGGTTGTATTTCTCCCCAAAACCCACTAAACTTCACGCTTCGCAAATATTGCGACACAACCTTGGTTGTGACTCCTTGCTTCAATTGACTTAAAAATTGGGGCTGTTTAAACCGTAAGGAGCTGACAATGCGTCACTACGAAATCGTACTATTGGTACATCCAGACCAAAGCGATCAAGTTGTGGGTATGGTAGAACGTTACCTAACTCACATCAAAGAAGCTGAAGGTCAAATCCACCGTCTTGAAGACTGGGGCCGTCGTCAATTGGCTTACCCAATCAACAAGATCCACAAAGCTCACTACATTCTTATGAATGTTGAGTGTGGTCAAACTACTCTTGATGAGCTTGAAGAATTATTCCGTTATAACGACGCAATCATTCGTAGCCTTATCATCCGTCGTGAAAACGCTATCACTGAAGAGTCACTATTGGCTAAGAGTGCTGAAGAAAAACGCGCGCGTAAAGCTCAACGTGAAGAAGCACAACACGCTCAAGACTCTGCTGAAGCATAAGGAGAACCTAACATGGCACGTTTTTACCGTCGTCGCAAGTTCTGCCGCTTTACAGCTGAGAACGTTACGTACATCGACTACAAAGATATCGACACTTTAAAACAGTACATCACTGAAAACGGCAAGATTGTTCCTAGCCGTATTACAGGTACTAAAGCTCGTTACCAACGTCAATTAGCGCTTGCTATTAAACAAGCTCGCTACTTGTCTTTGATCCCTTACACTGACAATCATAAGTGAGGTTGAGCTGTGGATATTATCTTATTACAACGCATTAAAAACCTTGGTAAACTTGGTGATAAAGTTTCAGTTAAAGCTGGTTACGGCCGTAACTTCTTGATCCCACAAGGTATGGCAGTTGCTGCTACTGAGTCAAACACTGCGGCTTTTGAAGCTCGTCGTGCTGAACTTGAGAAAGCTGAAGCTGATATTTTAGCTGCTGCTCAAGCACGTGCTGACCAATTGAACGAAGTAAATATCGTAATCACTGCGAAAGCTGGTGATGAAGGTAAACTGTTCGGTTCTATCGGTACTCGTGATATCGCTGACGCGTTGACAAATGCTGGTCTTACAGTTGACCGTGCAGAAGTACGTCTTCCAAATGGCGCACTTCGTAACACTGGTGAATTCAACATCGCAATCCAATTGCACCATGATGTTGTTGCAGAAGTTCTAGTTACTATCGTAGCTGAGTAATTTCTCACCAAGAAAAAGAGCATGCTTTGGCATGCTCTTTTTTTATCTAAAATAATTCGAAGATATGGTATATCTCACTTTCATTTTATTATTCGCGTAATTTTAAAAATACACTTCGCATTTTTTAACGGAACGCGTATTATTTCACTTCGTAGTTGATAGTTGCTATCCATCTCCGAGAATATTTAAACCATTGTATTAAAATTCAGGGCTTTATATGTCACAGGCGAATGCCAGCACTAAGCAGAACAGCGCTAAACCAGAAATTGTTGCTGATACTCAGCTCAAGGAGTTTCGCACACCTCCGCACAATTTAGCGATTGAACAAGCTGTACTTGCTGCCTTAATGACGGTTGCCGAATCTTTTGAACAAGTCGGTGATGTGCTTACTGAGAACGATTTTTATGCAACCCGCCATAAATACATCTTCCGTGCGATTGATCAGCTGTCCAAGGACAACTCTCCTTACGATGCCGTACTGGTGCATGACTGGCTGATTAAACAGAATCTGCTGGATGCCATCGGTGGTGAAGAATACCTGATGCAGCTCATGGCTGACTCGCCATCAAGTTTCTACAACCTGGAAACCTACGCCAACAAGATCAAGGAATTCTCGACTCTACGTAGCATGATTAAAGTCAGTTCTGAAATCCTGCAAAATGCCTATGATACCAAAGGTCGTAGCGTCAGTGAAATTCTGGATCTGGCAGAAACCAATATTTTTTCGATTGCCGAGCAACATAATAATAATGCCAAGGCACAAGGGCCGAAGGCAATCAATACCGTTGTTGCAGATGTCTTTGATAAATTGAATGAACTTTCACAAATGGAAGGTTCGATTACCGGTCTCACCACCGGCTTCGTCGAACTCGACAACAAAACTTCCGGCATGCAATCTGGTGACCTGATTATTGTCGCAGCCCGTCCATCGATGGGTAAAACCACCTTTGCCATGAATCTGGTCGAAAGTGTACTGTTTAACAATAACCTGCCTGCTCTGGTTTACTCGATGGAGATGCCAGCCGACTCGATTGCCATGCGTTTGATTTCATCCTTTGGTCGTGTGCATCAGGGTCATTTACGTGCCGGTAAAATGGACAGTGATGAATGGTCTAAAGTCACCAGCACCATTGTGCATTTGCAAGAAAAGAACCTGTATATCGATGACTCCTCTGCTCTGCCACCAACGGAAGTTCGTGCGCGTGCGCGTCGCATTGCCAAAATGCATGGCGGTAAGCTCGGCTGTATCATGGTCGATTACTTGCAGCTCATGAAAGTGCCTGGCATGGGTGATAACCGTGTCGGCGAGATTTCGGAAATTTCTCGTAGCTTAAAAGCGCTCGCTAAAGAAATGCAGTGCCCTGTCATTGCCTTATCGCAGTTGAACCGCTCTCTGGAAAACCGTCCAAACAAACGTCCAGTCATGTCTGACTTGCGTGAATCTGGTGCGATCGAGCAGGATGCCGATTTGATCATGTTTATCTACCGTGATGAAGTCTATAACAAGGAATCTAAAGAAGCCGGGACTGCCGAAATTATTATCGGTAAACAGCGTAATGGTCCAATTGGTACTGTGCGTCTGGCTTTTGAAGGTCAATACACGCGCTTTAGTAACCTCTCTCCTGAGTTCTATGCGCAGTATGATGATGAAGAGTAAATATTCTGCTTAAACCTGATTAAAAAAAGAGACTCAAATGGTCTCTTTTTTTATTGCTTAAGTATACCTTGGAGGAAATTATATAAATGAGCATGTCCATTTGTGGCAGATAGGACTACAATATTTACAGTTTTGAAATGACTGATTTTGTTTTATCAAAACAGTTATTTCTCTCCCTCTTTTGTGTATTTCACACAACATCATTTTGTCATCCCGCAGGAGTATCTAGGGTGCGCCAAGCAACAGTTTATATTGACAGTACAGCACTGCAATATAATTTAAACCGTGTCAAACAACTTGCCCCAACCGCTAAAATCGTCAGCATGGTTAAAGCCAATGCTTACGGACATGGAGTTAAAGACTGCTTAGCAGCCTTAAAAGATAGCGATGCCTTCGGTGTCGCCTGCCTTCAGGAAGCACTGGAAATTCGTGCACTCGGCTATCAGCAACCCATTACCCTAATCGAAGGCATTTTCTCTGCAGATGAAATGCAGGTTGTGATCGCTCAGAATATTGAAGTCATTGTGCATCATCAGCCACAACTGGACTGGTTACTGGCAAATAAAGAAGCCTATATTGCGAAAGGCTTAAAAGTTTGGGTAAAACTCAACAGCGGTATGAACCGTCTTGGTTTTAAAATTGATGTGATTAAAAATGTGATCAATCAATTAAAAGCAGAAGGTTTTACCTGCGTGCTGGCGATGCACTTTGCCAATGCTGATGCGGAACATCCACTCAATGAACAGCAAATCCAGCAGTTTCTTGAAGTAAAAAATGACTGCGCACCTTTAATGGGTTCTTGCTGTAACTCAGCTGCGATCTATAAATATCCAGAATTGCATTTTGACTTTGTTCGTCCGGGCATCATGCTCTACGGCGCGACTCCATTCGCAGACAAAACTGTACATGATCTGGATCTAAAACCAGTCATGACGTTTACTGCCGAAGTGATTGCATTGAATAATATCAAAACGGGTGAACATGTCGGCTATGGTTCAACTTTCACCGCAGATCAGGACATGACATTGGCTATTGTTTCAATTGGCTATGGTGATGGTTATCCACGCGCCTTCCCGAAACAGAATTATGTCACAATTAATGGACAACAGACTCGCGTGATTGGTCGTGTCGCAATGGATATGATCGCGATAGATGCAACTGATCTCAGTCTGCAGCTTGGCACTGAAGTAGAACTGTGGGGTAAAACCCGTCTGGTCGATGATGTCGCTGAAGCAAATGGCACTATCGGCTATGAATTGCTGTGTCGTATGTCTGCACGCCCAGTCCGAAAACTGGTTTAAAATACCGTGCATTAAAAAGCCCAATATTAATTGGGCTTTTTAATTTAATTTTCTGTAGTTTCTTCTTGGTCTTGAGTTTGTAGCTGAGTTAATAGCGCGTCTACATGCACTTGTTCAAAACTATGTGGTGTAAAGTCATTAAAACCCATATTTGTACAAAAGTCCCGGATTTCATCGCGTCGTGAAATATACTTCATCGACCAGCCGGCAAAATTAATCTGCTCAAGCGGACGCATTTCAAAACGTTTGATATTCTCATGCCGTGGATCTTTACTTAGCTTTTCAAATAATACATTCAGATGTTCCAATTTACCTTCAAGACATTGAAAAAAATAGCCATCTGCAAAATATAACGCCCCAGTAATATCGTGACGATAATTAAAATCTCGTGCTTCGGCCAGAATATCCGTTAAGTCATCGAGCAAATTCGACTTATCAGAGGTACTCTGACTGGCATAACAAAAATGATGCATGCTAACCTCTGTAATTTAAATTTTCTTAAATTTACCATGCCACTGTAACGTGATATCAAACAGATAGATAGTTTTATTGAAAATAATCTAAAGTTGGCTTAGGTAATTCCTGTAAACCTTTCTTCAAAGTATCCGACCACTGCTTACTGATTTTGGTGAAATATTCATCATCTTCCTGAATGCGTTTACCTGCCGGAATTTCAAATGTGTCTTTATGATAAACCAGCACATCCAACGGCATACCTACGGAAACATTGGAACGTAAAGTCGAAGCGAAAGAAATCAGTGAACATCGCAGTGCTTCATCTAGCGGCATATCATAGCTGAGTGCCCGATCCAGAATTGGCTTGCCATATTTACTTTCCCCGATCTGGAAATACGGCGTATCACTGGTTGCACAGATAAAGTTGCCTTGTGGATAAATATGATAGAGCTGCATATCTTGTCCGGCAATCTGACCTCCCACCAATAAGCTGCAATAATAGTTGCTTTGCTCCATGGTATCTGTAGTTACACTTTCAATCACATGCTTCAAGGTACGGCCGACCAGTTCCGCGACTTCAAACATGGTATGCAAGCTGAGAATATTAGGTTCCTGATTCAGTTCCAGCTGATTTTTAATATGCCCGATCACCGCTTGTGTCGTAGCCAGATTTCCTGATGCCTGAATAACAATGACGCGCTCACCCGGAATACCAAAGGTATATAATTTGCGAAACACCGATATATGATCTACACCCGCATTTGTCCGAGTGTCACTAATGAACACCATCCCCTGCTCCAAACGAAGCGCACAACAATAAGTCATTTTTTGTCCTTACTAACAACTTAGAACCTGGACGATGGAATGCATGGATTCCACTCCGCCCTTTTCTCTTACCCCACGTACCGGCGCGACGTCCCAATAGTCGCGCCCAATGGCAACATAAATATGTGCACTAGGTACAAATAACTGATTACTTACATCAAAGCAATACCAAGCTTGGTCAATAAATACCTCTGCCCAGGCATGACTGGCCAGATGAGAAGTATTTTGAGCATACAAATAACCCGAAACATAACGTGCCGGTAAGCCCAGATATTTGCACATGGCAATGAAAATATGAGCATGATCCTGACAGACACCCTGTTTCGCCTCAAAAGCATCAATGGCGGATCCATGTACCGAGCTACTATTTGTTATATACGGTACATGCTCCAATACCGCCTGAGCCAAGGCGATCAGATTTAGACGTGTTGAAACTGGCACATACTGTTTTACAAAGTCCTTCATCTCCTCATTGCACTGAGTAGTTGAAGTCGGCTGCAAGAACAGGTTTGGATTGATCTGATCATTCATTCCCTGATCATTATTCAAGGGATTTAAATCGACTATACCTTGCGCCATAATGATTAAGTACTGATAAGGTGTGCGCTGAGTACTGGTAATCCACAAATTATGAAAGGCATCCCGGCTCAGCTCCCGACTGCCCGGCACGCTGACATCCCAGGAATGTACCTGCTGATGTACATTACTGGAAGGCATCATCTTAATGTACTGAATACTACTGGTGACAGTCTCGGTATAACTATAATGTGTTTGGTGATTCACCATCAACTTCATACATTAATCTCAAACATATGATGAATATAATCACTGAATTGATAAAAATTGATCAGGTCTGTATGGTCACGTAGCTGGTTCCAGTATTCATTCAGATCTGACCAGCCCATCTCAACCAAAGATTCAATCACATAATCAATTTTTGCAATTGTAGTGGTGGTGTCTTCACCTAGACGTAGCTCCTGATCAAGCTTTTCCAGACATTGACCCAGACTAAAAAACAGAAACACATCCGGAGCTTCACCTTCCAGAATATCCTGACAATCTGTCACGACATCACAGATATAACCGGCATTCTGATCAGCAGTACGAATCAGGCGGTTCAGTTCTGCATAAGCTTTGGCAGACAGTACACCACGTAGTTCCTGAATATTGTCACGGGCCACTTTAAACTGTTGATGGAATGAATAAGGTTGAGCCGGATCCAGCACCAGTTCATTTAGCGAACTGGCATCAAAGGCTGGCAGGCAGAATGCATGCGCATATGCGACTGCCGCATCATCTTCTAAAAATGGAAAATGGGCACATAAAAACTGTGTTCTTGATAAGTAGCGACCCAACCAAAAAATGTGTTGCGCATTGGAATTAAGTAAGAGCATGACAAATTCCTTCTTTGCTATTTTTATGAATGGAGGTTATCAACAATCCAGGTGTCTTTAATGCCACCGCCTTGGGAGGAATTCACGACCAGCGAACCTGCTTGCATTGCTACACGTGTCAGTCCACCTGGTACGATTTCAGTACGATAAGGTGAGCTGAGTACAAATGGACGCAAATCAATATGACGTTCTGCAATGCCATAATTGGTTAAGGTTGGGCTGACGGACAGATCCAGCGTTGGTTGGGCAATATATAAATGTGGCGCAGCCATGATTTTCTCTCTAAAGGTTTCAATCTGCTGTCTAGACGCCTGTGGACCGATCAGCATGCCATAGCCACCTGAACCTTGGGCTTCTTTCACAACCAGCTCATCAAGATGCGCCAATACATAACTGAGATCTTTAGCCTCACGGCATTGATAAGTTGGAACATTCTTCAAAATGGGTTGTTCGCCAAGGTAGAAATTAATCATCTTATCCACATAAGGATAGATCGACTTGTCATCTGCTACACCGGTTCCCGGTGCATTCGCAATAACAACGTTGTGCTGCAAATAGGCAGACATCAGGCCTGGTACGCCAAGGGTACTATCAGGTTTAAAACAAAGCGGATCGATATAGGCATCATCGACACGTCTATAAATAACATCTACCTGCTGACGACCACGTATAGTTTTTACATAAACTTTCGCGTTCTCTACATAAAGGTCACGTGATGTCACTAATGGCACATCCATTTCCCTTGCCAGGAAAGCATGTTCATAGTAGGCACTATTAAAACGGCCCGGAGTCAGGACCACGATAAAGGGATTATCGACAGCTGAGTTTTCTGCCAGAATTTCTTTGAGTAAATGTGGGTATTGCTCTATACCAGCAATAGGTGTCTGTTCAAACAGGCCCAGCATCAGCTTTTCACTGATCTTGCGGCTTTCCAGCATATAAGACACACCTGAAGGGGTCCTTAGGTTATCTTCAAGTACATAGAATTCACCCTTTGAGTCACGGATAATATCAATGCCACTGATCTGACTATAAATGCTGCCTTTTAGACTATGCTGATACATGTGTGGCTGATAAGCCTCATGGGTCAGCACTTGCAGCTCAGGCACAATCCCAGCTTTGAGGATGTCCTGCTGATGATAGATGTCATGCAAAAACAGGTTCAGGGCTTTAACACGCTGTTCACAACCGAGTGCCACCATATTCCATTGCTTGCGTGCAATCACGCGTGGAATAATGTCAAAAGGGATGGTACGTTCGGTGCCTTCTTCATCTCCATAAACCGTGAAGGTAATTCCTTCATAAAGAAAATGTTCTTTTGCCAATTTATTCAGGGTGTTAAGCTCATCTAAAGTATGCTTTGACAGCCACTCTTCGATTTTTTGCCCAGCCAGACCATTCATATTCTGGTCATCACGCATTTCATTAAAGAATTTAGATGCCATCTGCTGCAGCACTTGTAGAGGTTTGCCTGTGTGAGTTGCTACCGTGTCCTTCGATTCTGTAAAATTAGTGTTAATCGCCGTTGTTGTAAAATTTTCTATAGTCGTTGTGATATTTGTATCCTGGGTTTCTTTTAGCATACAAACCTCGTCGTATTGTAATCAAATTGTATATTTAACAAAGCAATATCCATGCCATGCGGTATTTTTGTACTTACCATTAATCCCTTTAATTCCAAGTGACTCAATGGCATTTTTGCACCAATGTGTATCTATTCTGCTATTCTCGATTACTTAAAATACTTGCGAAAAAAATAGAGATTTTTTATTGTGTTAATGATTTTTTCTCAATTTGCAGATCCTGATTTCAGCTTATGACCGCACAAGAAAAAGAAACTTCGAATAGCCTTTATCGCCAATGGCAAATTTTATCGCGCCTGACGACCGGGAAATGGATGGGCACTCGCGAATTGCAGGAAATCCTGGAACGTGAAGGTGTGGAAATTAGTTTGCGCACTATTCAGCGTGACCTGAATCAGATTGCGCAGCGTTTTCCCATTGAAAGCAGCAAAACTATTCCACAGGGCTGGCGTTGGCGTTCCGATGCACCGATTCAAAGTCTGCCGCACATGACCAGTTCACAAGCAGTGACGTTTATGATGGTTGAGGAACATCTCAAACATCTGTTACCACCCAGTCTGATTGAAGAAATGAATCCCTGGTTTGATCTCGCACGTCGCAGCCTGTCAACCCAGAACAATGTACGACAATGGATTAACCGGGTCCGTATCGTTCCTGCGACTCAGCCGCTGATTCCACCTGTTGTCGACCGTCAGGCACAACAGGCGGTTTATGAAGGTCTGTTACAGGACAAGCAGCTGGAATGTATCTATCAGGGTCGTGGGCAAAATAGTGAAGAAAAAACCTATATTCTTAATCCGCTGGCATTAGTACAGAAAGGTTCGATCATTTATCTGGTATGTACCCGTCATGACAAATCCGATATTCAGACCTTTGCCTTGCACCGCTTTAAGTCTGCGAATGTTTTAAATACGCGTGCCCTGCATCCGGTGAACTTTGATATTGATGAATATATTGAATCCGGTGCTTTGGGCTTCCGGGTCAACTTTGACCAGCCTACTGAAAATGTCATGCTGAAGCTGCACATGCCTGAAGCAGATGCACATTATTTTGAAGAAAGCCAGCTCAGCCGCGACCAACAGATTGAAAAACTTGATCATGGTATGGCTCTTATTAGTGCCACGGTTCCTTTTACTTCACAGCTGGTATGGTGGCTACGCAGCTTTGGTAACAAAATTCAAAAAATTGAACCTGAGCACGTTTCCCGAGCCGTATATCAACAAGACGAAGCATAAAAACTGACATAAAAAAGTCCCATTCCCGGGACTCATAATTTTTTATATTGTTTTTGTTATTGTTCTGGTTAATCGGCTGCTGATCCTGCATATATCTGTCTTGTTCCCCCAGATATATGCAGTAAGGAAGTTTCATAGTTAAGGGCATTACATACATGAGCACGCCAGCTCTGCAGTATTGAACCGGATTGATTTCTTCGTCATACCATCTCCCCCGCTATTGGATAAAATAACTTTAAACCAGCTTTTCCTGCATGTGAAATAAAAAGAAGCGATGCCTTTTGCAGATTTTTTTCATAGGATTTTTCCTGCTAAACATATCCATTTTGATTAATTTTCAATCCAAACCATCTTTCCAAGTTAAACCTATAAAATCGAATAACAATTTTGTTCTTGTATAAAACCGCCAAGCCTTGAAAATCTGAAGGTCTGATAAGAACAACAGGGAATCAAGATTTTATGGCAAATCCAGCTCAACTTGTCCGGCATAAACTGCTGAATACCTTCTTTTCACGCTATTCCATCTGGTTCCTTTGTATCTTTATTGCGTTGGTATTTACCGGCTTTCATATCGGCTATTCGCCCCGCTATATTTACTATTTCATGCCTCAAACGCTGGTCAATACGCTGTGGATTATTAGCGCTGTTCTGAGTGTGGTGGGGCTATATGATGTACTACAACACCGGCATTCTATTCTCAGGAATTATCCGATTATGGGTCATTTCCGCTTCCTATTTGAAGAGTTCCGCCCTGAAATTCGCCAGTACTTTATTGAAGCCGATCAGGATGCCCTGCCTTTTTCCCGTATGCAGCGCAGTCTGGTTTATCAACGCGCTAAAAATGAAAATTCTGACAAGCCTTTTGGTTCAATTATTGATGTCTATAACCATGACTATAAGTTTGTCACGCATTCGATTATCCCTTGCCCACCCGCAGATCCAGCAACTTTCAGGATTACGATTGGCAATGAACAATGCAAGCAGCCTTATAGTGCTTCAATCATGAATATTTCCGCCATGAGTTTTGGCAGTATGAGTGCCAATGCCATCCGCGCGCTTAATCTGGGTGCCAAAATGGGCAATTTCTACCATGATACGGGTGAAGGCAGTATTAGCCCTTATCATCTGGAAAATGGCGGAGACCTGGTTTGGGAAATTGGTAGTGCTTACTTTGGTTGTCGTACACTGGACGGCCAGTTTGATCCGGTCAAATTTGCGGAGAAAGCCAAAATTCCACAAGTGAAAATGATTGAAATCAAGTTGTCTCAAGGTGCGAAACCAGGACACGGTGGGATTCTTCCAAAAGCCAAGATTTCTGAGGAAATTGCCGAGATTCGCGGAGTTAGCCGCGAACATGACTGTGTTTCGCCAGCCAGTCATCCTGCGTTTGGCACCCCAATTGAAATGATGGAATTCATTCAGCAATTACGTGAGCTGTCTGGTGGCAAACCGGTTGGTTTTAAGCTATGTCTGGGGCAGCCTTGGCAATTTATGAGTATCGTCAAAGCGATGCTGCATACCAAAATCCTGCCAGACTTCATTGTGGTCGATGGTTCAGAAGGCGGTACAGGTGCAGCACCGATTGAGATGATTGATAATATTGGTGTCCCCCTACGTGAAGGCTTATTGTTCGTTCATAACACATTAGTGGGTGCAGGATTACGCAAACAGATCAAAATTGGTGCAAGCGGCAAGATCATTAGTGCATTCGATATCGCCAGTACGATCGCCATTGGTGCAGACTGGGTCAACTCAGCGCGTGGTTTTATGTTTGCTATTGGCTGTATTCAAGCGCAAAGCTGTCATACTAACCAGTGTCCGGTTGGTGTCACTACTCAGGATAAGAGCCGCCAAAAGGCGCTACATGTGCCAAGCAAGGCAGAACGGGTTTATAATTATCATAAAAGCACCCTTAAAGCCCTCTCCGAAATGATCGCTTCTGCTGGTGTTTGTCATCCATCTGGTATTAAACCTCATCAACTGGCTCAACGCATCAACAGCCATGAGATTAAAAACTATGCACAATTGCACTTCTGGATGAAGGAAAATGAGCTCCTCCATTGTGAAAATCGTGATGAAGAAAACTTTTATTACCGTATGTGGAATATCGCAACTGCAGAAAAATTTTAAGTACTTCTAAATGAAAAAGGCGATTCTTTAGAATCGCCTTATCTACTATTCATCATCTGAACTTAATAATAAGTTCGACCACCCTGCGCATGCAGAAAGGCTGGAATCAGACCGGTCAGTGCCGCACGAATATCAGCGCGCTCATTAATCAACTGATGCGAACCTTCCTCTAACATCAACAATGTCTGCAGGCGGAATTTACGCCGAATAAATTCGATATTATAACGCCAATCCACCGTCTGATCCTGCGCACCCTGTGCCAGCCATACCGGAATACGGCAAGCTGGCCGGTCTTCCATCTGCTGCATCCAGCGTGACATCGCGAGAATCCAGTCCATGCCCATCATACGGGGTTGTAATGGATCTTTTAAACGTACAAAGCGCAGGAATTCAGGGTTATGGTTATTACGTCTGAAATGGCGTGGTACTTCACGCTTAATCCGGCGAATAATCCCGAGACCTACAGAGTTATGCCACCATGCTGTTTTAGCTGGACGAATCAGTGGTGAAAGTAGCAGTACGCGATCTACAAAGGGATTTTCACGACGTTCTGCAAACTCCAGCAAGTGGTGCATCCAGATTGCACCACCAGTACTTTGTCCGATACCTAACCATGGTTTAGGCAACTGCGTTGCATGACGTACATAACGGTGTACTGCATGCAATACCTGCTGATAATGGTCAAAGTTCTGAATATTGGCTGATGAACCATTACTCAAACCGTGCCCCGGCAAATCAAAGGTGAGTACACTAAACCCTTCTTCCAGTAGCTCTTTGACAATTGGCTGATAGATCCCGCTATGTTCTAGATAGCCATGCAATAGAAACACCGTTCCCTGAATTTTATCAAAACGGCTTTCGGTCAGATCCGGCTCAAAGACTTGCACATGCAATTTAAACAATGGCATTTGCACATAACCTTGCCAGTGTTTCGCATTGAGCAGGTCAAAACCATACAGTTTCCGGTAAGCCTGTAATTCCAGCGTAGACTGCATGTCCCGATTCAGATTTAATGGTTGCAACAGCTGTGGTGTAATATCCCGGTTGGGGACTGGTAATTCCAGCTGTTTGAGAATTGTCGGGTTTAAAAATGGGATATCTGACATTAAGGTACCTCCCGACAGTCACTTGATCCAAACCACACATCCCGAAGTGTTGCTAAGAGTTCATAGTTAGCCCGTCGGCTATGATCATAGTTTTTAACACTTGGACGCCATGTAGTAAGTGAATTTGGCATTGGCGCTTCCACCGGAATGGTCTGAATACCGTTAAGTGCGAACAGACGGCGTGTACGCGGCATATGATAGCGGTCCGTGATCAAGATCACCGTAGGGGCTCCACCCTTCTTCTGTAACAGCAATGAGCTGAAACGAGAATTCTCACAGGTATTCATACTACGGTCTTCAAGAAGTTTGGCATCTACGTCATAGGCCTGCAACCAGCGTTGCATATACGGTGCTTCTACACCACTCAAAACAATCGGCAGATCATACTGTTTTTCGGTTTCCAGGGTTTT
Organism: Acinetobacter sp. CIP 101934; assembly: GCF_000369585.1. Taxonomy (NCBI): domain Bacteria; kingdom Pseudomonadati; phylum Pseudomonadota; class Gammaproteobacteria; order Moraxellales; family Moraxellaceae; genus Acinetobacter; species Acinetobacter sp. CIP 101934. Next base: position 1,983,814 of record NZ_KB850094.1, read on the forward strand.
TTCCAGGCGCAGACGAGTATAGTCATTGACGATAATATCTTTGCCATTTTCATGCAGGGTCAAACCGCCGCCCAAGACCACAATAGCATAAGGTTTGGACATCTCATCCTGCACTGGCTTTTGGCCATGATTTAAAGTCGCGAGGTCTTCGGCAAATTCCACATTGGTCATTTGCGCAATATTTTGCTGATGCTGTTCAACATCATAGCTTTTCAAGAATTCTATAAACTGTCCCATCTGGGCAGCATTTTCATCACTGCTCAAGCTTAACAATTCAGTCAGATCATCTGGTTCTACTACATCAGCTGCTTCTGTTTCAGTCACCAGCAATGGTACCTGAACTTTCTGCTGTTCAGATTTTTCTGCCTCAGCTTCACGTTCATCTTCAAGTAACTGCTGTAAAGCTTTATAGCGTGCCTGAATCAGTGACAGGTTCTGTGACTGATTTTTGGAAATATCTTCTTCCATCACCTTGAGATAGGCCTGACGCGCAATCCATAGCTCAGAACCTGGCTCCAGTGTTTCATTAACACTTAAGGAAGCCTGTTTCTGGCTTTCAGCCGCGATCTGATTGACCTCGACCGGAACAAAATAGTTCAGTCCTTTGACCACCAGATGTGAATAAAACGGCGAATAAAGAAAGACTACGAACAGTGCGCACAGCACAAATAGTACTGAGACTACTTGAACTATTCGAACCATCCAGTGTGCTTTATCCATCTATTTATCCTTTAATCCTGATGTGAGCGGATCATGCCATTTTCAGCAAATAAAACTGGCTCCGGTTCAAGCAGAACCCCAAATTTTTCCTGAACATCCGCCTGTACGGCTTGGTAGGTTGCACGCACGTCCTTGAGCGAGGCATTGGCATAATTCACCAGCACCAGCGCCTGCTTATGGAACATACCGACTGACCCCAGCTGTTTACCTTTCCATCCGCTTTGGTCAATTAACCAGCCGGCTGCCATTTTAACTTGATTATTTGGCTGTGGATAATGAGGTAAATTCGGAAATTGTTGAGCAATTTGGTCAAAGAATTGTAAATCAACTACTGGATTTTTAAAGAAACTACCCACATTTGGATATTCTTTAGGATCAGGCAATTTGCTCTGACGAATCTGAATCACTTGGCGCTCCAGATTTTCTGGCGTCTGTTCCTCACCCACTGCTGTTTTCAGGTCACCATAATTGAGTTTAAGCTCCGGCTGTTTCAACAGACGGAAGATGACATGGGTAATAATGTAACGACCCGGATGATCTTTAAAGATACTATGACGGTAGGCGAAGTCACAATCTGCTGCTTTGATTGAGCTAAAACTGTGATTTTCACGATCATAGACTTCAACGCTTTCAATAAATTCCCCGACCTCTACCCCATAGGCACCAATATTTTGTACTGGCGAAGCACCAACAAGACCTGGAATTAAAGCCAGATTTTGCAGGCCATAAAAGTCTTGCTGTGTGGTCCATAATACAAAATCATGCCAACTCTGGCCTGCTCCAACACGAAGGCGTTGCACCTGATCATCCGCATCCAGCAGTTCAATGCCCTGAATGTCCATATGCAATACCAGTGCATGAATCTGTTCCGGTAAAAGCATATTGCTACCACCAGACAGAATCAGAACATTCAGCTGTTGCTGTTTGGCAAAATCCAGAGCCTGAATCAGATCATCATTTGATTGAATTTTGCAGTAATGTGATGCAATTGCATCCAGACTGAGAGTATTAAAAGGTTTAAGTTGAACCTGTGTTTGGATTTGCATGACTTAAACCTTAAGCTCTTTTTGTTGCATTTTAAAGACATCGATCCACGCAAGACTGCTGGATTCACACTGATTGAGTACACGTTCAAAACACTCAGCACCGCCATAATAAGGATCGGGTACTGCCTGTTTTGGATAGTCAGAATCATATTCACTCATCAGGGCGACTTCAGCACGTAATTGGCCAAGTTGTCGTTGAGCACGTTTCTGAAGTGCAAGAATATCCCTGAGATTGTCTTCATCCATCGCGAGCATCAGATCAAAATCAAGGAAATCCTGTAGAGTCAGCTGACGGGCACGCAATGCAGACAGATCATAACCACGCTTTAGGGCATGTTCCTGACTACGCAGATCAGGCGCTTTACCCGGGTGATAATTACTGGTTCCCGCCGAATCAATCATGATATTGAGATTATGTACATCGCAATAATGTCTGAGGACCACCTCTGCCGTGGGAGAACGACAAATATTTCCCAGACAAACACATAACACCTTAAATGGCGTTCTGGATGACATAAACAACCTCAGCACTACTTTATTTTCAGGATTCTTATGTTAAGTTATTTGTATAGTGAATCCTATATCACAACGCCACAATAATATGAATTTGGATAAAAATTAAGGAAGCAGCCATGCAAAGATTTCAATTTCAGACTGTTCCCAACATCATTGCCGGACTTGGCACGATTCGTGAGCTGCACCAAATTCTACAGAAAGGCAAATATGTCCGCGTGCTACTGGTGACCGATCAAGGCATGATTGCGCAGAATCTGCATGAGGAAGTTTTATACATTATCAATGAAGCAGGTCTGGATTATGCCATCTATGCCGATGTGCAAGCAGATCCACCAGAACATATCATAGCGGATGCCATTTCTTTCGCCCGTCAGGAACAGATCGATGTGGTGATTGGTTTTGGTGGTGGCAGTTCACTGGATGTGGCCAAGATTATTGCGGTCTTGAGCCATCCACAGCAAACCCAATGCCTGAATGAACTCTATGGTATCGATCAAGTTGAAGGCCCACGTCTACCACTGATCCTAATCCCGACTACGGCAGGAACCGGTTCGGAAGTCACCCCCATTTCGATTGTGACCACAGGTGAAACCACCAAAACCGGAATTGTTTCGCCTTTGCTGTTTGCTGATATTGCAATTCTGGATGCCAGCTTTACCCGTGGTTTACCTAAACATATTACGGCAGCGACTGGCATTGATGCGATGGTGCATGCCATAGAAGCGTATACATCGAAAATCAAGAAAAATCCCTATTCGGATATGCTGGCCAAACAGGCATTAAAGCTCCTGAACAACAATCTGACTCGTGTTCTGGATAATGGAGATGACCTGGAAGCACGCCAGAATATGCTGGTCGGTTCCATGCTGGCTGGTCAGGCTTTTGCCAACGCACCTGTTGGTGCGGTACATGCACTGGCTTATCCACTTGGCGGGCATTTTCATCTGTCCCATGGGCATAGCAATGCGATTGTGCTGACAGAAGTACTGAAGTTTAATGCCCCTGCTGCCAAACAGAAATATGCCGAACTAATGACCTGGCTCGATCCCCACAGTAAAGGCTGTCATGATGGCTTAACTGATCTGTTTATTGATCATTTTAATAATCATCTGCAACGCAGTGGTTTACCTTTAAAACTTGCTCAGCTGGATATTCCTGAGCATATGTTAATGATGCTGGCTGAAGATGCCATGAAACAAACTCGACTACTGCAAAACAACCCACGTGATATGACTGTAGAGGATGCTTTACAGATCTATCAGGCGATTTATGCCTAATGTTTACCAATTAGAAGCTTAAATTAATCTCAATTTTTATAAGAAATGATTCATGAGCAAAGCACCTGTCAAAACCCGTGAGCAATATACTTTTTTCCTCAGCATCCAGACCCGCTGGGCGGACAATGATTTATATGGTCATGTCAATAATGTCACCTATTACAGCTATTTTGATACCGCAGCCAATGCCCTGCTGATCCAGCATGCCGGTTTTGACCCACGAACGTCTCCGAATATCGGTTTGGTGGTGAATTCCTGTTGTCAGTTCAATCAGGAACTGTCTTATCCTGAAGTGATTGAAGTTGGTGTCAATATCGCCAAGCTAGGAGGCTCTTCCCTGACTTATGACCTGGCTATTTTTAAGCAAGGCAACGACCAGGCTGCTGCCCAAGGCAGTTTTGTACATGTTTTTGTCGATCGTCATACACGAAAAAGCACCCCGATTTCAAATAAAATGCGGGATGCCCTATGTCCATTTATGCACAGTAGCTGTGAAATCTAGAACTTATTTCAGCTGAATATTCTTCAATTCTGCATCGAAGTTCTGTACCAGATCTTTCACAGCAGGCTCTGCATGTAGCAACTCCTCAGCACGTTTAAATGCACGCACTTTACGTTCACGCTGCATGGTATAAGGTGTCAGTTCATTGACATCTTCAAACTTCACCTTGAATTGCGTACCTGTCCATTGCTGTTTTAAGGCTTCTTCTAGGGTATGTTGCAACTGACCGAGTAACTGCTGGTAACGCTCCGGAATATGAAAAACTGATTCTCCATCAATCTGCCCAGTCATAATGCCGTACTGTGCCAGCTCCTGTACCGCTGGTGAAAGCTGGCTATTGCGGAACCAGAATTCCCATTTTTCTACAGTCCATTCACCTTGCATGTCCTGTACCGGAATTTGCAAGATATCCTGTGGCATTAGATTACGATCTGTTGAAATATCTGCATTTGCTATCTGGACATGTCCAACTTCTGTCGGTGCAATAGGCGCTACTTGGGATTCAACTGCAATATTTTCAACAGTTTCTGGCTCAGGTGCTGCTGCAAACAAACTGAATTCAGGCTCATTCTGTTCTACAGGCGCAGCAGCACGATTTTCAGGAAGATATTCTTCTAACAGGAAATCATCACTACAGGCTTCTGTGCTTGCTATAGCTGGTTCCGCCGGCACATCATCAAAACCAAACAGTCCATCATCCACACTTGGATCAAACATAATCTGATCCGTACTTGGTTGCTTAACTGTCGTAGGTTCTGCTGCCTGTGCTTCGACAGGCGCAGTATGTAAATCTGGTTCATCTTCCACATCGAGAAAATCATCAGAAGATGATTCAGACTGCGCAGTGGCTGAGCTATATTCTGGCTCATCCTCATAACCATCATCTAATGGAAAATCTTCGACCACCGGTGATGCAACTGGAGCACTTTCCTGTTGGGGTACAATACTTGGCTGTGCAGATACAGGTGTCACTTGCTGTACTGGTACAGTATTGGCTGGAATCTCATTTGGCTGTAATGGACGAAAAGCCAGCAAGCGCAGCACCGTCATTTCAAAGCCCTGCTCCTGCGTTACTGCCATTTGCAGATCAGCACGACCCTTACAGGCAATTTGATAATACAGCTGCAGATCTTGTGCCGAAATCAGTCCTGAGAGCTGCATGATTTTCTGGTTAATTTCAGCACTATATTTCAGACTTAAATCTGGCAAATATTGTAAAAGTGCCAGTTCATGCAAGGTCGAAATCAGCTGATCTAATACTAGAGATACATCTAGTGCCTGCTGCCGGAACTGGAGTAAAAGTTCACTGACACGGGCCTTCTGATTCTGGTGAACCGCCAAAATCAGGTCATAGATAATGGTGCGGTCAATCAGGCCCAGCATCTCTTTCACGTCCTGATGCTGAATCGCACCCTGACCATAAGCAATGGCCTGATCGGTCAGCGACAGTGCATCACGCAATGAACCTTGTGCAGATTCAGCAATTTGCCAGATTGCATCTTGGTCAGCCTGAATACTTTCTTTTTGTAAAATATGCCCTAGGTGATCAGTAATTTCATCGACTGCTAATGGACGTAAAATAAACTGTAAACAACGCGAAATAACCGTAATCGGGAGTTTTTGCGGATCTGTGGTTGCAAACAGGAACTTCACATGTTCAGGAGGTTCTTCCAGCGTCTTTAACAAGGCATTGAAAGAATGGGTGGAGAGCATGTGTACTTCATCGATCAGATAGACCTTGAAGCGCCCTTGAGTGGGTGCATAGGGAACGTTATCTAACAGTTCACGTGTATCTTCAACTTTTGTACGGGAAGCTGCATCGATCTCGATCAGGTCAATAAAACGGCCTTCATTCACGGCAGTACAGGTTGGACAGACCTCACACGGCGTTGAAGTCACCCCTGTTTCACAGTTCAGGCATTTTGCAAGAATACGTGCAATCGTCGTTTTACCCACACCGCGCGTGCCCGTAAACAAATAGGCATGATGCAGACGGCCACGTTCGAGCGCACTGGTTAAGGCACGAGAAACATGGTTTTGACCCACCAATTCATTGAAATTACGAGGACGATATTTTCGTGCAAGTACCTGATACATGTATGCTCCTTTTCACAGGTCTAAGCATACTGTTTTTTTGATAAATAGTGAAATAAATGCAGGAATTGAATAAATAAAAATCCCTTTTTTATTCAGATAAAAAAAGGGATATAAAACAAAAACTTTTATCAAGAATTTAGGCTTTCAGCTAAAATAAAATCACTTTGCATCTGATAGCGTTTGCCTGTTTGATCTTCACGAATTTCGAGTAAACCCTTTTCCAGATCAACAAACAGTAAATTTCGTTTAGCGACGTTGAGCAATTCAATCTTCTGTCGACTGTCATCCTGAAAACGGATTTTACCGCTAATCGTTTCAATCTCATTATGACCACTCAGACTCTCACGTTCCAGCACAAAGGTTTCATCTTCATTCAGTCGAAGTTTTACAGCCATTCCCGTACAATCTTCACAGCTGGATAAACACCCCATACACGGTGTTGTGCCCTGATATTCACCCGCCCAGGCCGTTTGCATCGCCTGAGCTTCAATTGCAGTTTGGGCTTTATCCTGTTTGGAATCCTGACAACCCCATAGTGCCGCCGTTGCCACGAGTGGAATCAAAATAACTTTCTTCATGATTCTAGATTCAGCATGTTGATTATGCGGCAACATACCATAGTGAATACCGTGAGGTAAATTGCATTAATTTGTCGGGAATCTTAAAACCAGCCCTTACGTCCGGTCTGGATCTGATCAGCGCAACGTAAGGCTTCCTGAGTTAAGCCCCACAGACGGTAATCTCCAGTAATGGAAGCAGTAGGAAAATTATGGGTATAAGCAAAACTCAGTTTACGTTCCGGATCACACCAGGCTCCAGAGCCATTAAAACCGACATGACCAAAGCCTTTTGTTGATTTTCCTAAGGTCAGGATGCGGTGGTAGCCCAGACGCCAATGCATCGGAAACGGCATAATCCGGTCACGATGGGTATATTGCACCGTACTTAAACGTGTAAAAGTCTGTTGGGAAATAAGGTCTTGTCCCTGCCATTGGCCTTGTTGTGCCAGCATGGCATAGACTTTTGCCAGACTCTGAGCAGTAAATACCCCGGTTGCTGCAGGAATAATGGCTTTAAGCCCTTCATCACTAAAGAAGTTGAGATGCTTCATACCTTTAGGAATCATGGCATCTTGAAAATCCTGCGGATTTTGACCACTCAGCTCTAAGGCGCGTTCCATCAGATTAGGCTTCCTTGGTTGATGAGTTTGATCTGCGCGTGACCGAGTCTGTTCTTTTTTCCGGTGAATCGGACGAGCAACACGTAGCAATTCATGCTCGGGCACACCAAAGTAAGCACCATCTAGCTGTAATGGTTGCACCAGATATTGATCCATCAACTCAGCAAGGGTTTTGCCAGTCGCTTTTTCCAATACTCCACCGACCTGCCAGCCAAAAGTGAGCGGCTGATAAGCTGCATCCGTTCCTAAAGCAAAACGTGGTCTGGCTGCGGCAACGCGTTGCAGTATATGCGGCCAATCTACCATTTCCCGGGCATCCTCGATGATATTGCGAATATCATACAAACCACTTTGATGGCTGAGTATATGTGCCAGCGTGATCTGGTCTTTGTCTTGCTGGGCAAACTCTGGCCAGTATTCTGCTACAGGTGTGTCATAGCTGATCAGTCCATGACTGACCAGGATATGTGCCAAGGTCGCTAAGACACCTTTGCCAGTGGAATAACACACTGACAGCGTATCCGGTTGCCACAGTTCCTGTTCAGATTTTTTGCCGGTATAAATATCCAGGACTTTTTCACCCTGATGATAGACCACCAGTGCAGCACCCCCCTGTTCGGCACGGGCATCCTGAAAACGACTAAACTGCACGGCCAGATCCTGAAAGCGAGGATCAACATAACCTTGATAGTTTTCGGTACTGGCAGATAGATATTGTTTAATCGGTTTCATGCGTCCTTCCTTGATACATGTTTCAAATGAGATCTAATATTTGTACAGGCTGAAATAAAAAAAGCCTAAATCAAGTTTAGGCTTTTTAGATCATTATAAAGCTTTGATGCTACCTGAAACATGCGGTTTCTGGCTTTTCGCATTACGGATCAGGAATTCAGTATCATTGTCTGATTTCGCAGTCGTGAACTGCACTTTAGATGGCAAGTACATCGGTAGCTTAAACCACACGTCCGCTTCATAGGCATCTGGCAGGGTCAGGCTGGCTAAAGCTCTCGCCTTACTCCACATACCATGGGCAATCGCCTGTTTAAAACCGAAGGCTTTAGCTGTTAGTGCATGAATGTGAATCAGGTTAAAGTCACCTGAAGACATGGCATAGCGACGACCAGTATTTTCAGAAATGTCCCATTCAGCATTCACTTTATAATTCGGTATTTTGCTTTCTGTGGTTTTTGCAGATGCTTTTGCATCAGTTTTTTGACGGGACAAATAAGTGGTTAATGCTTCAACCACGACATCATTACCGACTTTCACTGTAGTAATGAAATCAAACTGTACGCCTTTGTCATGTGGCTGCAACTCACCGAACGTGCAAGATAAAGTCAGCTGTTCATTCACACCCACTTTACGGTATTGCTTGACCTGATTGCGGATATGCACCAATCCTAGAATTGGAAATGGGAAAGCTTCCGAGGTCATCATATGCATTTGCAGGCTTTGTGAAAGTACTGCCAGATAGATCGCCGGGATATAACCATTATTCTTAAAACCACAGACGGCGTTGTAAGCTTTTAAATGCTTTTGATCGACCTTGAATGAATCTACCACGTATTCAACTTGCGGCAGGACCTTTTCACCCTTTGGTTTTTTTGAAATGAGACCCTGAATGATTTTTGGATAAGCAAGATACGGCTTTGGAAGTTGATTAAAATGGCGAGTATGCATACTGAACCTTTGGAATATTTTTATTTCAATTTGGATTGAAAGCCCCTTCTCCCTCTGGGAGAAGGCTGGGATGAGGATAATATCTCATCCTACCTTCTATTTAATTTATTTAACCTTTCCTACGAGGAGAGGGAATTCTTGATCTACTCTACGGGTTAACGTAGAGAGAGAAAAGAACTTTTCAGAAAGAATTAAGCCCCTAACAGGCTCTGACCACAGACACGAACCACATTGCCATTCAAGCCTGTAGATGCAGTTGAAGCGAACATTGCAATCGTTTCAGCGACATCGACTGGTAAACCACCTTGACTCATTGAATTCATACGGCGGCCAGCTTCACGAATTGCGAAAGGAATTGCAGCAGTCATTTGAGTTTCAATAAAACCAGGAGCAACGGCGTTAATGGTAATACCATTGCTTAAAGTTGGAGCTGTATATTTCACAATACCGACTACACCTGCCTTAGAAGCTGCATAGTTAGTTTGCCCCAGATTACCCGCAATACCAGAGATTGAAGATACACAGATAATACGGCCGTTAGCGTTCAGACCATCATTATTCAACAGGTAATCATTAACGCGTTCAATCGCTGACAGGTTGATGTTAATTACCAGATCCCAAAGCTCAGGCTTCATGTTTGCCAAAGTCTTGTCACGGGTAATACCGGCATTATGCACGATAATATCTAAACCGCCCTGCGCAGCTGCCGCAGCTTTAATTTTTTCACCAGCATCAGCTGCAGTAATATCAATTGCCAAGGTAGAACCACCGATCTCACCTGCTACACGGTCAAGATCTGCTTGCTGTTGCGGAACGTCCAGACAGATCACATGTGCACCATCACGTGCCAGTACATGAGCAATCGCTTCACCAATACCACGGCTAGCACCTGTGACTACAGCTGTCTTGCCTGCCAAAGGTTTAGTCCAGTCCACATCGTGAGTTGCTGCGTGAGATACGCGAATCACCTGACCAGACACATAGGCAGAACGTGGAGAAATCGCAAAGCGCAGTGCAGACTCGAGATTTGCCTCAGCCCCATTGTCCACATAGATCAGGTTCGCCGCGATGCCTTTCTTGAATTCTTTACCAACTGATTTTACAAAACCTTCAAGCGCACGTTGTGCAATCGCCTGCTTCACTGACGTTGCAGATTCAGGAGTGGTTCCTACAATCACCACACGACCAGATGCCTGGATTTGACGCGCGATCGGATTAAAGAAATCATATAACGCTTTTAAATCGTCCGAATTCTGAATACCAGACGCATCAAAAATTGCTACTTTAAATTTTGATTCTTTGTCGCCCTGATTAAATGCACCCAGGTTCAGACCCGCTTGTGCAGCTGCCTGTTGCAGTTCAGCATTATTTCCCGCATAGCTATTGGCATGAATATTTGCCAAAACTTGTGCAATTGAACCAGTCAAAGTACTGCCAGGTGCAGCACCTACTAAAACGGCGCCTTTGACTACAGGAGTTGCAGAGTCATAGCGCTCAAGGAAGGTTGGGGATGGAAGACCTAGGTTTTTAATGACAAATTTACCAATAGGAGATTTTGCGAACGCTTGGTACTGGTCAGTCATGATTATTATCTCTCATACAAATTAATTTTTGATCGATCTAAAGTTATGCTTTAACTTCAATATAATGTCAGATACTTATAATTCAATAGATCCATCAGATTCTGGTCAATAATACTTGAGATAATAAACAGATGACTTGACCTAAGCGCACTCTGTAATGTCATTCTAGTCAATTCAGCCTATAGCCTTCTATGTTAATGTAGCGACCAAGAAGATGATCAATTTGCCTGGTAAAGCCTTATGAGCAAAACAACTCAAGAAAATCCAGCGGTCGAGAATCCTGTAGCCGAGAGCGTGTCAAAACCATCAACAGCACGCAAGCGCACAAGCAAAACGACGAGCGCAACGTCTGCAGAAAAAAGTCCGACGAAAACCACGCGCCCCCGTGCTGCGTCTAATCGTGCGGAAAATACGACTTCAAGCAATAAAACCTTAACACCAAAAACACAGATTTCTGTTCAACAGGACCAAAACATGAGCCAAAATACAGTTCGCCGCGTTGCTATTATCGGTGGTAACCGCATTCCATTTGCACGTTCTAACGGTGCTTACTTTACGGCATCCAATACTGATATGTTCACCGCAGCCCTGAATGGCCTGATTGAACGTTTTAATTTACAAGGTCAACGCCTGGGTGAAGTCGTAGCTGGTGCAGTATTGAAACACAGCCGTGACTTTAACATGACGCGTGAGTGCGTACTGAACACTGCCCTTGCACCTGAAACTCCGGCTTATGACATTCAGCAGGCATGTGGTACTGGTCTGCAAGCTGCATTCCTGGTTGCCAATAAAATTGCATTAGGTCAAATCGAAGTCGGTGTGGCTGGTGGTGTAGATACTACCTCTGACGCGCCAATCGCATTTGGTGATGGTTTACGTAAAGCTTTACTTGAACTGAACATTGCTAGAACAGCAAAAGATCGTTTGAAAGCTTTAACCAAAATTAATGTGAAAGACCTGATGGATGCACCGAAAAATGGTGAGCCACGTACCGGCCTGTCTATGGGCGACCATCAGGCAATCACAACACTGGAATGGGGCATTTCTCGTGAAGCACAGGATGAACTGGCTGCATCTTCACACCAGAAAATGGCAGCAGCATACGAAGAAGGTTTCTTTGATGACCTGATCACACCATTCCTAGGTCTTGAGCGTGACAATAACCTGCGTCCAGATTCTTCAGTTGAAAAACTGGCAAAATTGAAACCTGCTTTTGGTAAGGGCGATGCACGTACCATGACTGCGGGTAACTCTACTCCGCTGACGGATGGCGCATCTTGTGTACTGCTAGCGTCTGAAGAATGGGCGAAAGCCAATGGTCATGAAGTACTGGCTTACTTAACTTTCCAGGAAACTGCGGCAGTTGATTTTGTAGAGAAGAAAGAAGGCCTGTTGATGGCACCTGCTTATGCCGTTCCACGTATGCTGGAGCGTGCTGGTCTGAAACTTCAAGACTTCGACTACTATGAAATCCACGAAGCATTTGCATCGCAAGTACTTTCAACCTTAAAAGCGTGGGAAGATCCGAAATTCTGTAAAGAGCGTTTAGGTCTAGATGCACCATTGGGCTCAATCGACCGTGCCAAATTGAATGTAAAAGGCTCTTCACTGGCAGCGGGTCACCCATTTGCTGCGACAGGTGGCCGTATCATCGCGACTGCTGCGAAACTATTAAACCAGAAAGGTTCAGGTCGTGTACTGGTGTCGATCTGTGCGGCTGGCGGTCAAGGTGTGACTGCGATTATTGAAAAATAATCTTTACACCTGATTTAAAAAAGCACCTCAAGTGAGGTGCTTTTTTATTAGTCACGCAATGCTTTAAGACAAATCAACTTTTAGCATATTCAGTGCGAATTCCCATTTTGATCTCAATCTGGTCATAGCACCACTGGAAAATAAAGGTATAGACCAGAATACATAGCGTTAAACTCAGATCTGTCAAAATTGCCTGCCACAAGCTCATCTCTAAGGCATATGCCACCATCGGAATGGTCGCCAGCATCAAGCCACCTTCAAAACCGATAGCATGTGCAATACGCACCTTAATGGTTCTTTTTAGCTGATGTTTCGCCTCGATCTTTTCAAAATAATGGTTAAACAGCATATTCCAGACTACGGATGTGACTGCCATGGCAACACCTAAAGTTCCGGTCACTTCCATTGGCAACTGAAAGATATAACTCAGGGCAATGGCAATGATGACCAACAGAATGATCTCATAGCTCAGCGCATGCACTATCCTTCTGCTTGAAATTAACATCTCTGCTTACTCAAATAGCTTAATAATAGTGCCTAGTTTATTTCCTATTATCTGATTATTCGAGTTAGAATCTTTCAAAAATATTGACAGATTAAAATATGAATATTAATCAGGAACAATTACTGCTGTTTAAAGCAGTGATAGAGACTGGCTCCTTCTCGGCAGCCGCACGCAAGCTTGGCAAAGTGCCCTCTGCTGTAAGTATGGCCATTGCCAACATGGAAATTGATCTGGATTTACAGCTTTTTAAACGGATTGGCCGTGAGCCACAGCCTACAACAGCAGCTCAAGTGCTGTATGAAAAGACTGAACAACTATTGGTAGAAATGAATCAGTGGAAGCAACATGCTCAAGCATTAAGCTCAGGGCTAGAATCTGAACTGAATATTGTCATCGTATCTGAGCTCCTACACACGCGCTGGACCGATTATGTAGTCTTACTGGAACAGCAGTTTCCGGATTTACAAATCAATGTATTTTCTGCCCCGCAAGAAGATGCTCACCAACTGCTATTTGAAGGTGCTGCCCAACTTGCATTGATGTTTGAACGAGAGCAACTGGAGACCCGGGAGCAGTTTGTCGAGCTGAAAAAAGAAACACTGGTTGCCGTTGCCGCGAAATCCCATGCTTTAAGTCAGCTTGATCAGGTCAGCTATGAGCAGATTTTGAATAGTCGCCAGATTGTAGTTGCCAGCCGTGATCATCAGATCAAGCCAGAACTGTTATTTTCCAGAAACTATTGGCGTACCGATAACCATCACTCAGCCTATCGACTGATTAAACAGGGTCTTGGCTGGGGGATTTTACCGATGGAAATGCTGCATGAACATCCACATATTCAGGAACAACTGCATATTCTGGATCTGTATGATTTCACCCCAAAGTTTGATTATTTTGTCGATCTGGTCTGGAGTCGTGAAACAAAACTCGGTCAGGCTGCGCATTTTTTGATTAATCACATCAGAAATCAACGCAAAAACACAGATTAGTTACTGAAAATAGTCGGTGAACACTTGGGAAATAAGCACTTTGTGATATAACAGAATGCATAAGCAATAACCTAAGAACTAGATCCAAATGACACAAAGTGCGTTAAACCAACTAAAACAATTCACCACCATTGTTGCGGACAGCAGCGATTTAGCTGCGATTGAAAAATTCCGTCCACTCGATGCAACCACCAATCCTTCATTGATTACTGCTGCAGCCAATCAGGCTGAAAACAAAGCTCTGATTGCAGACGCCTATGCGCAGGCTAAAACCGAAGGTTATGTGGGTAATGAACTGATTGAACGTACTATTGACATTCTTACGGTTAAATTTGGTGTGGAAATTCTTAAACTGATTGAAGGCCGTGTTTCCACTGAAGTAGACGCCTCCCTGTCTTATGATACTGAAGCGACGATTGCCAAAGCCAAAGAATTACTGGCACTGTACGCACAGTACGGCGTTGCTTCAGATCGTATCCTGATCAAAATCGCATCGACCTGGGAAGGTATTCAGGCCGCACGTGCGCTGGAAGCCGAAGGCATTCATACCAACCTGACCCTGCTCTTTGGTCAGCATCAGGCACATGCCTGTGCAGATGCCAAAGTTACCCTGATTTCGCCATTCGTTGGCCGTATTCTGGACTGGTACAAAAAGGCTGAGGGTGTAGATCAGTATCCGATTGAAAAAGATCCAGGTGTGTTATCGGTAAAAAGTATTTATAACTTCTACAAATCACACGGTATACAGACTGAAGTGATGGGTGCCAGCTTCCGTAGTATTGATCAGGTACTGGGTCTGACTGGATGCGACCTGTTAACTGTTGCACCAAACCTGCTCGATCAGCTTGAACAGGATAACCGTGTTGTTGAGCCGCAGTTGTCTTCGGACCATGTGCCAAAGCAAGGGGCTTTAACTCCAATTAGCCAGGAAGACTTTAAACAGCAACTAGAACAAGATCCAATGGCTTCCCAATTACTGGAAGCGGGTATTCAAGGCTTTATTAAAGCACGTGAACAGCTATCTACCCTGTTAAGCCAAAGTTTTACAACAGATTCAGAAATTAAGGCTTAAATCTTAATTCAGCTATAAGCCGATGCAGGTATAATGCCGCATCGGCTTTTTTGTATGTGGATTTTGCGTGTTTGGTATCACTGATTTAACGACCTTTATCATTGGAACAGCGTTAATTGTGATGTTACCCGGACCGAATTCCCTCTACGTCATGTCGGTAGCTTCTCGCTACGGGATTAAAACCGGATATCGGGCCGCATTCGGTGTCTATGCTGGAGATATGGTTTTAATTTTCCTGACCGCACTCGGTGCAGCATCTTTACTGCATGCTTTTCCGGTCCTGTTTACTATTCTGAAAATTATTGGTGCGGTGTATCTGAGCTATCTGGGTATTAAATTGTTGATTGCGGCTTACCACACCTGGAATACCGTACATAGCAAGGCACAGATCCAGCAAGCCGAGCAGAATCTGGAGCAATTACATCCCTTCCGTACCGCGATGACCATCAGCATTCTGAATCCCAAAGCGATTCTGTTTTATCTGTCTTTCTTTGTGCAGTTTGTTGATCCATCCTATTCATACCCTGCACTGACTTTTACGATTCTGGCAATTATTTTGCAGATCATCAGCATGTCTTATCTCAGTATTCTGATTTTTTCAGGTGCTACGCTGGCTCAATTTTTTAGGCATCGTTACCGTCTGACTTCACTTTGTGTAGCCAGTGTGGCAATCCTGTTTTGTGGCTTTGGGCTAAAACTTGCGACTTCAACTTTATGAAATGCATGACGTCCCAACAACTTATAACCCTACGTGATTTAGGTTGTTTTTGCCTTTAACAGCATTAGTGAAGCGCGTATGATAAGTGCACTTTTCAATCATACTGATTATCTCTGCAACGGATATGCAAAAATTCCTTCAAGACTTCTCCCTACCCGCAGCATTTGCCGGTTTTATTACTTTTTTAGTTGGGATCAGTGTTTCCTCTGTGCTGGTAATTCAAGCTGCACAGCTCTTAGGCGCGAACACAGCTGAAATTACTTCCTGGTTCTGGGCCCTAGGGATCGGGATTGGTCTTTGTGGGCTTATTCTTTCCTGGAAGTTTAAATATCCAGTAGCAACTTCCTGGTCAACCGCAGGTCTGGCCTTAATCCTGGCAACCGGCACAGGCTATAGCCTGCCTGAAGCTTTGGGCGCTTTTCTGGTCTGCGGCCTTGTCACTGCAGTATTGGGTTTTTTAGGTATTTTTGAGAAAGTCCTGCATGCGATTCCGCAAAGTCTAACCAGCGCAATGCTGGCAGGAGTCTTACTTAAATTCGGGATTGGTCTGTTTGCCAGCTTGCAACATGAGCTGGGCTTTATCCTGTGTCTACTCGCTGCCTATATCATTGCCAAGCGGCTATCGCCTCGTTATAGCATTGTGGTTACCGTAATTGCTGGTGTCGCCCTATGTCCCATATTTCTGGACTTTAATCCACCGAGCCTGCATTGGTCACTAGCTCATCCAGTCTGGGTGAGCCCTGAATTCTCCTGGACTGCGATTCTTGGTCTGGCCTTGCCACTCTTTGTTATTAATATGGCATCGCAATATTTACCAGGCTTGGCAATGATTAAAAGTTATGGTTATACGCCACATGTTAATCAGCTGATTGGCTGGACTGGCACTGCTCAAACCTTACTGGCTCCTTTTGGCTGTTTCGCCGTCAATATTGCAGCGATTAGCGCAGCGATCAGCCTCGATGATCAGGCCCACCCGGATAGCAAGAAACGTTATATCGCTGGTATGAGCTGTGGTTTCTTCTATATCCTCATGGGCTTATTTGCAGCCACACTGACCAGTATTCTTTTAGCTTTCCCCACCGTGTTTATTACTGCACTGGCAGGTATTGCCCTGTTGGGCACCATTGGACATAACATTACACTCGCGTTCAGCCACATGGATGAACGCGAGGCGGCATTATTAACCTTCCTGTTTAGTGCTTCAGGAGTGCAATTCCTAGGCATCGGTTCAGCATTCTGGGGACTATTGTTTGGCCTGGTGGTACATTTGTTCTTTAAATGGCGTAAAACTTATTAAGATCTTTATCTCAATTAGGGGTGGATAACATATCAGTAGGTGATTGCAGAAATTGAAGTGTCTGTTCAAAGGTCTGCTGGCTTTCTTTTTTCCCCATATAAAACTGATATTCATGGATCAGCCATGTTTTTGATTCTGGATAAAAGATTGCCTTTACCGGCACCTGATTCGCTTTCAAGACTTGCACAAATGGATAGGACTGTGTTTCTGTGAGAAAGTCCTTGTTTCCACCACTGATTAGCACAGGTGGATAATTTGGAGTAATGTGCTGAATAGGTGAGATCTTTTTCAGGAAATCCGCATCATGCCGGCGATCACCTGTATAGGCCTGCACCATATTATGAACTCCCCATTCAATCAGTTTGATTTTTTCTGGTGCCGTATCCACAAACGCGTTCAGGTCATAAATGCCACAGTGTAGAATCAGCCCTTTAAGCTGTGCAGGCTGGATTGATGACACAAAGTCAGAGTTGCGGGCAAAAACCGGATTGGTTAACAAGGCCGCATAATGACTGGCGAGATTGGCACCGGCAGAATCGCCAGCCAGATAAAGCTGATCTGGATCAATCTTGTATTGAGAAGCATGCGTCTGGAGATAAGCCAATGCCATATTAATTTGCTGTAGCTGGCTTGGATAAGTTGACCGAGGAGCAAGCTGATATTGCACAGACACCACGTTATAACCTTTTGATGCCAGCAGTTTAAAATAACCCTGTGCATGTTCCCGAGATCCGGAAATCCAGCCACCGCCATGAATCCAGATCACTGTTGGGCGTTGTTCTAGTTGAGTCATATTTTGTGGCTGGTATAAGTCCAAACCCAACCGCCGATCAGAATCATAGAGAATATTTTGCTGCACAATGACATCATCCGGTGCATAACGATCCATGATTTTCTGCTGTACAGCTGTCGTCATATTAAAAGCAGTGGCAATAATTTTACTGTTCTGTGCCGTACTCTGACAGCCATATAACCCACATAAAAGTATTAATCCTAATAACCCTTTTCCAGCTTTAACTATATGTGTATTCACCATATCTTGAATATTTCCACTAATAATTTTCCAAGTTTCAACGTTCTATATATTTTAACCCAACCAGCTTAATAGAGATTGAGCAAACCTGCTTAAAATCCGGGTATTCCAGTCTGTTTTATCTGCCAATCAGTCTACAGTTTTTTGTAAATATATCACTGTAATTTAATGAATTTTCAGATTTTTTTATATTTTGCAATTGAACCCCCTCCGTCACTGTGCTATCAATAGTTTAAAGCAAGACAAAAACGAAACCGGAGTATAAATAAGATGGCCTATCAACATATTTTAGTCCCTGTGGACGGTTCAGAAATTTCCTTTTCAGCAGTACGTCATGCTGCAAAAATTGCGAAAGCTTTTGGTAGCAGACTGACACTCGTGAGTCTGATTGCAGAAAATCCTTTTACTGAGGCAGATTTCTACTATAGCTCTGCCATTATGAAAGAATATTTTGTTGAAGCACATGCCAATGCCAAAAAAGCATTGAAACAAGCAAGCATCATTGCCCAAGAGGAAGGTGTGGAAGCCGAAACACATATTGTGACTGGTTTGGTCAATGCCGAGCATGTCGCAAATACTGCAGAAGAAACTGGTGCAGATTTGATTGTGATGGGTTCACATGGTCGTAAAGGCTTCCAGAAGATCATTCTGGGCAGCTTTGCACAAGATGTTCTGGGTGTGTCGGAAACTCCAGTGCTGATCATTAAAAAATAATCTGGTTCTGCGCATCCCTTGATGCGCATGACAATAAATCATGCTTTAAAGCACTGCTATTATTCATCACGCCAGCTACAGCTGTATCCTGTTTCCAAGCGTGCATCATTATCAGGAATTTTTATGAAGCATTATCAACATATCCTGGTCGCAATTGATGAATCGCCTATCTCTTATGCGGCTGCAGAACATGCGCTCGATATTGCAAAAGTTTTTGGCAGCAAAGTGACCTTAATCAGCGTCATTGCAGTTGATCCTTTTTCTGGAGTAGATTTTTATAAGGTTGCCCCAGCTGTCACCGATTATTTTATGCAGGCCGAGCAAAATGCACTGGATAGGCTTAATGATCTAAAACATACCTTTACGCGTGAAGGTATAGATCTGGATATTCGGATTCTACACGGCATGTCACCCTCGGAAGGCATTCTGCAGACCAGTCATGAATTACCTGTAGATTTGATTGTGATGGGTTCACATGGGCGTAAAGGATTACAAAAACTGATTTTAGGCAGCGTGGCACAAAATGTACTCGGCTTGGCTGAAACTCCAATACTAATTGTCAAAGAATAAATACCCTTGCTCATCAAAAAGCCTGTCTTAATGACAGGCTTTTTGATTTTCTAGAAACTAGCGAATTTTCTGGTTCAATTGGTTGAGGAACATTTCCGCTTCCAACTGGGAGCTGAACACTTTGATATATTCACCAGATTTCTGTACCGAATTTGGAGTGTATTCCAGATGAAGTTCGAATACTCCACGCGCACTGTCCTTGATGACTCGCACAGCAATAATGTGTTGAGTATTTAAATAAAATCCATCCTCAATTTTAAATAACATTTCAATTCGCCCAATTATCAGATCATCTTGATCTTTACATTGTGAGCGCCTGAAATTGGCGTCACACATACTTCGATATGTGTTGCTATAGTAAAGCAAAATTTAATACATACTTTCTTTAATAACATATTGAATAAATATTACTGATGCTCTAAATAAAAAAGCCGGATATTAAACCCGGCTTTTTCAACAAGGTTTAATTAAACACTGAGCATACTGTTCAAGGTTTCACAAACATTTTTAGATTTTACCAGGGGTTTCAGAGCTTCAAGTTGAGCTTTCACTTCACTACGTTGTGGTTCAGCCAGAGTATACCAACGAGAGAGAACTTGAAGCAGACGTGAACCGACAATCGGGTTTTTCTCATCCAGATATTTCGCCAAAGTAATATAGTGCTGTACACCAAAACCCCAAGTATTGACCGGATTTGCATTCAAACCACCACTTACAGCACGAATACGGTTCGGCACAGCCAGATCATAATCAGGATGCTGTGTCAGATAAGCAATCGTTTCAGCAGTTGCTTGAGGATGCGCCGCCTGCACCATAAACCATTGATCTAAAGATAAAGCTTCATCTTCAAAACGGCTATAGAAGTCTACTAGAACTTCTTGGGCTTGTGGTGCATCATTCCAGACCAGGACTTTAAGCGCTCCCAGACGTTCAGACATGTTCCCGGTATGATACTGCTCATAAGCCAAATCAAAAGCAGAGTCATCCCCTTGACGTGCGATCATGGTAAGCATGATATTTCTTAATGCACGGGTACCCATTGCCTGAGAGAAATCAGATTGCAGATCTGGATCAAGTGACAGGTAAATTTCTTTGGCAGTATCAGCAAAAGCACGTGCCAATTTATTCAGTAAGGCGTTACGTTTTTCCTGAATTTTGCTTGGACGATAGTCCACATCAATCCGGCTGCCAAGATAACCCTCAGTTGGCACATCAAACAGACGAGATGCCAATAACGGATCCTGTTCAATTACCCCCGGCAAGGTATTCAACATCGCCTGAACATAAATGTCCGCAGGCTGATCATTCAGGAGAATACGCTCAAGTAAAGTCTGGGTCGCCTGCCAGCGATTAAAACCATTGGTTTCATACTGTAGCAAGAAGGCCAGCTCTTTATCCGAATAGTTAAATTCCAGATTGACTGGTGCCGAGAAGTTACGCAGTAATGACACCACTGGTTTTGCTTTTACCCCAGTAAATTCGATACGTGACTGCTCCTGATCAAACAGGTACACCCCATCTTTGACACCATTTTCAAACAGCGCTGTTGAATTCAAAGTCAGTTGTTCACCACTCTCTGCATCAAACAGGGCCAATGCCACCGGAATCGGGACAGCTTGCAGATTTGGATATTTCGGGTGTGCTTTCAGGCTTTGTTTAAAGTTCAGGCAATAGGTCTGTGCTTCTGCATCATATTCACCATGCACTTCCAGCTTTGGGGTACCTGGCTGGTTATACCAGATCAGGAAGCTAGATAGATCGACACCAGAACCTGCGCTTAATGCTGCAACCCAGTCTTCCACCGTCACTGCCTCACCATCATGACGGCGGAAATATTCATCTGTACCCATACGGAATTTGGCTTTGCCGAGCAAGGTCGCCATCATACGGTTAATTTCCGCACCTTTTTCATACACCGTCGCAGTATAGAAGTTATTAATTTCTACAAAATGGTCTGGACGCGGTGGATGCGACAATGGACCTGAATCTTCAGGGAACTGATGCGCCTTAAGCACTGCAACATCATCAATACGCTGTACGGCTGCAGACTGCAGATCTTCAGAGAAAGACTGGTCACGGAAGACAGTCAAACCTTCTTTTAAACACAACTGGAACCAGTCACGGCAGGTAATACGGTTACCGGTCCAGTTATGGAAATATTCATGTGCGATCACTGACTGTACCCGCATGATTGCAGCATCAGTGGTAAATTCTTCATCTGCCAGTACACATGAAGTATTAAAGATATTCAGACCTTTATTTTCCATTGCGCCCATATTAAACGCGCTCGTGGCAACAATCATGTAATTATCGAGATCATAAGGACGACCATAGTGTTCTTCATCCCAACGCATAGAGTGCTTTAAGGCTTCCATGGCAATTTTACACTTTGGAATGTCTTTCTCTTCAGCATAAATTTCAAGTGCTACATCACGGCCTTCAGAAGTGGTATAGCGATCTTTCATCACCGCCAGATCACCAATCACGCAGGCAAACAGGTAACTTGGTTTTTTGGTTGGATCTTGCCAGATTGCATAGTGACGGCCTTCCCCCGCTTCACCCGTTTCAATCAGGTTACCATTGGCAAGAAGTACTGGGAATTTCTTGTCTGCTTCAACACGTGTAGTAAAAACAGACAGGACATCTGGACGGTCCGGATAGAAGGTAATTTTACGGAAGCCTTCTGGTTCATTCTGAGTCACAAACAGATCCGAACTGGCTTGATACAGGCCTTCTAATTGGGTATTGGATTCAGGATGAATACGAACAACAGTTTCAATCGTAGCCTGATCCGGTGCATTGCCAATCACTAACTGTTCAGTATCAAGCTTGTACTCACTTTCAGAAAGTGGCTTACCATTAACATGAATTGATTGCAGTTCCAGATCACGACCGAGTAAAACCAGCTCACCTTCAGTCTGACGCTGCATTACCAGTGTAGCGCTGACCAGCGTATGATCTGCATAAACCTGAATATTGAGCTCAACCGAGTCAACGATATAAGAAGGTTTTTGATAGTCTTTTAAATAAATGGTTTGATCTGCTTCGATCGCTGGATTAGCCGCAATATTCATATTAATGTCCTGATCTTTTTACACAGCTTATGTAAAGCAAAAAATGTTAATCATATTGATCATACGACAACTTAATCTGCCTGTCTGTGCATTTCATTGTGTTTTTATATATGGGACTAAACTGGAGTTATTTCAATTCAGGTATTTAAATTACTGAAAGTAATTGACTTATATTTAAACAATAAACAAAAATATGCCGTCTTAAGATATTACTAAAATAAATATGAAAAAAATTCTAATGCTTGCCGGCTTTTCTGTTTTCCATATCGCTTCTGTTCAGGCTGCAAACTATTCAGGGAAAATACCCTATCAATGTCTGGCTTCCACACAAACCAATACAATTCTTATGATCAGTGTCGCCAACTCTGAACCTGACCAGATTCAGGATGTGATGTATTTTCCACATTTAAAAAAGATTAACCTGTCCTACGACTCTGCGATGGGTGTGGGGAATCCGCCTCTGCTCATACACTATTCCTACTTTGAAATGATCAAAGAAAAACAGACAGGTGAATATACTTTTGCTGTAAATAAAGACAATAAAATTCTTTTTGCCGTGTATACCAGCCCACAACTGAGTATGCCAATCTCGTTTGGAATACAGCTAAATCTGGCAAGAAAGGAAGCACTGAATCGCAAGCTAGCCAATCAGTTGCGTACATGTATTTAAGCCTATGTACATTTTCATGCGCAAGGCTGCATTGAAAAAGCACATTAATATGGAATTAAGTATCTCCAAGCCAGAAACCATTCATTTCAATAATGATTTTAAATATTTTTAATATTAAATAAATCAATATCCTACATTCAATTTATTCTGTATTTCAAAAGTTCAATACATAAAAACAGTTTTGTGCATACTTCTTGCTTTTATTTAAACGTGCAGATTACACAACTATATCTACAATAAAAAATGAGGTGAACTATGTATCTTAAAGAACATATCGTACGTGTTGAAAACATCAAGACCCTGCAAGCACTCGATCAAGCCAATATTGACCATAAAGTAATTGCACTGTTTATGAGCTGTGAGGGCATCAAGATGCAAGCCTATGAAGTGGGTGCTATTCTGAACAGCTATAATGCACTTGGTTCCAAAAAGGTTCAGCCTAAAAAAGTCCAAGCTTTAATTAATGCCAAACATCTGGGTGAAGAGGACGAAACCCTGCCTTGCCCAGTCTAAAGACCATTTTCAACAATAAATAGAGGGCCACTTAAGTGGTCCTCTTGCATGTTTGATTATCAGCTCATGATGAAAACTTTAGCCTGAACCACACTCGCCCAAGCTGCACTGTGTATAATGATTTTCCTTCTTCATTTTACGATTGCTAGTTGATATGACGCTTAATGTTTTGCAGAAACAGCTTGATGAAAGTACCGCATGTCCCTTGTGTCAGGCAGCAATGTACTGGGTCGAGGCAGAACAATTTGATCAGGAACTGAATTATCACGAATGCAGTCACTGTCATCATCAGCTTTATCCTGACCAAAAACATAATTGCTTCTGTGAAAAATGTCTGGCCAATCGTAGACGTCAAATGAAGGAAACACGTCTGCAGGAAAATCGCCAGCATCAAAGTAAAAAAGATGTACATCAATATGAATTAGGTCAGCTCAGCTTTTTAAACAAGTTATTTCTGTTAGCGATTCTGGATGATCATGTACATGAGCACAGTCAGCACGCTGAATATATAGACTGGGATCAGATCAAATATCACAACATCAGTCCAAATTATCTGATGCAAAATGCTTTGGTTAAACGCCTCAGCAAGGAAAATATTCTAAGTCTGAAAGACTTTAATGCCGATCAGCAGCACTATTATATTAATGTGCGTCTGGATGGTTATTCAGAGCCGAGCCTGTTCAGCATTACCCAGCAATTACGCCATTGGTTCTTTGAGAACTTAAGCAAAGGCGTGCCTTTTAAAAGTGCAGATGAAGTTAAAGAAACCCTATATTTTCTGCTGTATCAGGAAGTGATTCAATTTGCCCAGTTTTATTGTCGTAGCTGGGGCATTCAGATTGCGGGTAATAAAAGTTTTCAGACTTTCTGCTACCGTATGCTGGATGTATTGGCAGTCGGCCAGATTTATTATCTGGTACAAACGGCGCTGGAATACTTATACAAACAGAAAGCCTTGCAAGCTCGCAATGAAAATTTCATCAATACCAATTTGCTAAAAAAAACCCTGCAGCAGTACCGTGAACGTGCCATCAACGAAAAATGGGAAACCTCTACCCTGCCGCGCCCACCACAATTGCCTTTAAGCAAAATGAGTGCAATTCTGTTCTTTCATTTTCTTGGCTATGATGAAAATATTTTCTTCCAGCCAATCTGGCGTTCATGGCAGCAGATTGAGCCTCGTTTAAAATTCTATTCCAATAAACGCTGTATGCATTGTGGTTCTGAGGAACTGACCGTGGATTATGATGCCACGGACTATGTCAGTCTCTGCTGCCGCAACTGCAAACATCAAGACCATTATTTTACCCGCTGATGGATTCAGCCAGACGCACTGTGAATATCAATATGAATACCAATCTTTCTCAACTGCACCATGACATTCTAGAAGGTGTTTGTGATGCCTGGATAGCATTACAACAACAGCAACCCTTAGTGCATATCATGACCAATGCTGTTGCCAGTAATTATGTAGCGAATGTTCTGCTGGCTGCGAATGCTGCACCTGCCATGATTGACAATCCTTTTGAAGCTGAAAATTTTGCCCGAATTGC
The DNA here is from genome assembly GCF_000369585.1 of Acinetobacter sp. CIP 101934. Classification (NCBI taxonomy): domain Bacteria; kingdom Pseudomonadati; phylum Pseudomonadota; class Gammaproteobacteria; order Moraxellales; family Moraxellaceae; genus Acinetobacter; species Acinetobacter sp. CIP 101934. The sequence goes on from NZ_KB850094.1 coordinate 2,008,878, forward strand.
AGCGGCCGTCAGTTTGAATCTGGGAACACCCACATCTGAACAAGTTCAGGCCATGCTGATTGCTGCACAGACTGCGAATGCGATTAAAAAACCTTGGGTGCTCGATCCCGTTGGTTATGGTTCAATTCTGCACTGGCGCTCAGAAGTGACTGATCAATTAATGGCATTTCAGCCAACTATCGTACGTGGCAATGCCTCCGAGATCGGTACTCTGGCAGGCAAACAGGTTACAGGCAAAGGTGTAGGTACGACATTAGACAGCTCAGAAGTCTATCAACAAGCTAAATCATTACTGGCACAATGCCAGTGCATCGCCATTTCCGGAGAATCAGATTACATCATCTCCCAGAATTATCCTGTGATTAAGGTGATGGGCGGATCAGAATTACAGCCACGTGTGACTGCAACAGGTTGTGCCTTGGGTGCATTGATTGCAGCTTATAGTGCTGTGGCTAACCCGGTAATTGCGGCAACTGCTGCACATCTGCATTTCGCGATTGCCGGTAAAAGGGCTGCTGAAATTACCTCTACACTGGGCAGCTTTAATGTTGCCTTTATCGATCAGATTCATCTGTTGAATCCTGAAATTATTCAACAATATGCTGATTTTGAGCTGCTTTAATTTATTATCATTAAGGAAAGCTATGTCTAGTGCACAGATTTCCCGAAAGCCAGATTCATAATTGTTTCAGAAATTGTTTTGAAATCTAAGCGGCAAACACACATCAATCCTTTCCCATCAAAATAGTCTGGCACGTGCTGCATAAAGAACTGGTAATGAACATCACTGCGTTTGCGCAGTCGAATCAACTGATCTGGCGTGACTTTAGGCATCAGTGCCGGTGCAACATAAATACCCTGCCCACGTTTATCTACCTGAGACTTGTATCTGTGCATCAGCTCAAGTACGGATTGATGAGCAGTCGGCATGGTGTAACCTTTTCTTGGATAAAAATAACGACTACGTGAGGCAAACAAGGTATAGACCTTCGGCTGCATCAAGGTGGTGACAAACCAAAGTGGAATGGCCGGATAACGTAAACGATAGCGCAAAGCCACACGAATGGCAGTCTTTAAAGTCAGATTACTACGACGATACTGTTCCAGTACGCCGGCACGTGAAGTCACCACAAAAACAGGCTTGTCCTGCAGCTGCAATTTGAGAATTGGCATAATATTCTGGCCAATCAGCCGCTCTCCGACGAAATACTGTATGACTGGTACAGAAACTGCTTCTGGATCATGTACATATTGATATAGCTGTTCAACAGGCGCAAAGGGAAAAATGAGTTGATCAAATTCCAGCATCTGCTGAAAAAAATCATGTTTCTGCTGGGCTGGCAAAGTTGCAAAATCAATGATGGTTTCTCTGATTTTCATGTATGTCATCCATTGAAGCGGCAGGCAGATCAGTTAATTCATGATACTTTTCTACTGATTCCGAGCTAAAAGCGTGTGATTAGTAAATCTTCTGATTTGGCAGATTAGCATAGGATTTTTAAGTTCTTATACACAATATCAGACTTATCAGTTACCAAATAGTTCACTATAAATTTAAGTTATTGAATTTAATAGTTATTATATATAAATTATGAGACCTGTATCAAGCTTTTATTTAATTATGTATTTTTAACCTTAATTTTTTGAAGAAAATAAGCAATTTTTATAGTTTTTAGCTGACTGACTAATTTCCAAGCTTAAAATTATTCTACTGTCTGTATCACAGTATTTAGGCATAAAAAAGCCAGCAAGTAACTACTTGCTGGCTTTTCCTGGATAAACCAGTTTAAGTCAGAACATCAAACTTAACCTTGGTAATGGATATTCACCGACTTAATACGATTGTTTTCCATTTCAGTCACTTGGAAAGTAACCTGTTGATGCTCCAGTGTTGTACCAACTTCTACATGACCATTGGTTTTATCCAGAATCAGACCTGCAACACTGATATAACCAGCATCTTCTTCAATCAGATCCAGCATACCTAGCTCTAGTTCCAGCTGATACAGATCCAGCATGCCTGAAGCAATCCAATGCGTATCATCCACACGAACTAAATCCAGCTGTTCGTCTGCATCCGGGAATTCCCCTGCAATCGCTTCAAATACATCTAGTGGTGAAATCAGACCCTGTACATGACCAAACTCATCACTCACCAGAACCAAAGAACCTTTAGAAGTCCGCAAGGTATTAATTGCATCAATAACCTTCATATTTTCAAAGATAAAGATAGGACGATGACGCTTAATCAATGCTTTTAACGCTTCTGGTTCTTCCAGTACATCCAGCAATTCTTTGGCACGAACAACGCTGATCACCTTATCCAGACTGCCACGACAGACTGGAAACAGACTATGCGGTACTGACAAGATTTTTTCACGAATCTGCTCTGGGCTATCATCAAGATTTACCCAGGAAATATGGCCCCGCGGTGTCATAATAGATGCTACAGAACGTTCCGCTAAAGTGAGCACGCCACCAATCATATAGCGCTCTTCATCTGCAAAGGTTTCTTGTGCTTCAGCATTCATATCTGGACTGCTGGTTTCTACTCGGCCACCCATCAATTTTAAAATTGAGTCGGCAGTACGATGACGTAATGGAATTTTTGCTTCATGTTTTGCAACATTGCGCTGACCAAACTGGTTAAACGCCTCAATAGCAATAGCAACACCAATACCTGAATAGATATAGCCTTTTGGAATATGGAAGCCAAAACCTTCTGCAATCAAGCTGATACCGATTAACAGTAAGAAACTTAAACACAAAATCACGACGGTTGGATGACGATTGACAAAGGCAGTTAAAGGTTTGGATGCAAGCAACATCACCATCATTGCGACAACCATTGCCACCATCATCACATAGATGTTGTCGACCATACCAATTGCGGTAATCACCGAATCGAGCGAGAAGACTGCATCTAGAATCACAATTTGAGCAACAACGGCAGTAAAACCTGCATAGACGACATTCGTTGTGACTTTGACTTCGGGCTTGCCTTCCATCTTCTCATGCAGCTCTCCCACAGCCTTGTAGACCAGGAACAAGCCACCACCCAAGAGAATCAGATCTCGACCAGAGAATGTTTTATCAAATATGGTAATTAAAGGTTCGGTTAAGGTAACCAACCAAGAGATTGCAAATAACAATCCTAAACGCATAAACAACGCCAGAGATAAACCAATCACACGGGCTTTATCGCGTTGTTCAGGAGGTAATTTTTCAGCCAGAATGGCAATAAAGACTAGGTTATCAATACCTAAAACGATTTCAAGAATAATAAGTGTAATTAAACCCACCCAGATTCCGGGATCTAATAAAAACTCCATTAGAGAATTACCCCGTTCGAGTAAGCTAGAAATAAAGATGGAAGATCAACGCACGGCGAGGGATCCATAATTTTAACCTTTTTGACTTAAGACTCTCTTATTATGCACAAAGCTTTTAATTTGTAATGGTCTTTTTATATTAATTCGGTAAATACTTGTTTATATAGAAGTCTATGCAAACTGGTCAGTAATTAATAGCCAGGATTGTTCTTCAGTGCTTCACTTAATCCCTGTCGTCGTATTAATTTAGCTGATATACGAAAAAAATGTTGCTTTCCAAGTCACTCATCAGTTTTCGTAAACAATCACCCTCTCATCATCAATATCAGTACCAGCTTTTCTCAGATATATCCCTAAATAGAGATAACACTTAGAGATATTTTCATAAATAGTTTTAGTAACAAATTTCTGAATAGCGGAATGAAGAATGACTTAATAAAGACGGCACTATCCTCACATCAGTGATCTTCCCCACGTTTTCTTATTTTATTTTAAAAATTAAAATGACATTCATCGGGTTAAATACACCTTCAAGTTTAACTCTTATTACTAAATCTTTCTTTCATATAATTTTATTTCTAATTGGATCAAAATTCATAACAAATTTCCCGATGTATGGCAGAAGTGAATAGGTAACAGATGAGTTAAAAATAGGTAAACTTAGGTCTTTCTCGACCAGCCGATAATTTGTGTCAATTATTAGCATTATTAAAAACATTGATTCACATTTTGTCGCATTTTTTAAAAATAATGGTTGAAACTTATATAAACATTTTCATAGAATGTAACTGCCTTACAAAAATAAATACAAGGAATCTACCATGACTAAAAAGTATGCGAAGTTTTTACCTTCAACAGAAGAATTTACTTTAGAAAATTTTCCCTACTATTGGGTTACTCAAGTCCACGCACAATATGTTTTAAATGTTGATCACGCGCTCAAGAAATATGGCGTTGACAATTCACGTCGCCGTATTCTGCTTGCCTTAAAAGCGAAACCACATGCAAGCGTGTCTGATCTTTCCGAGATGGTGGTTTCTAAAATGTCGACCACCACGAAAATCGTCTATCGTCTTAAAGACGAAGGCCTGGTTGATACTTATTCTTGTGAAGACGATGCACGTATTACGCGTGTGGTTCTTACAGAAAAAGGGCATGAGATGTTCCATAAGATTAATGACCTGACTAACATTGTTCTGGAACAGTCATTTGAAGGCCTAACACCACTTCAAATCGAAAAAACCATGGAAAGTTTACGTCACATCTTCAAAAACCTTGCGCGCTGATCTAAAAATTATAAAAAACTGATCAGGCACTAGCGTGACTTAAGCAGAAAGATGAATTCATAGGCTAGATTTATCTTTCTGCTTCTCCAGGAATCATTCAAAAAAATTCATTTGGGGACTGAATTTTTTGATCACCTCCTTGGGTACATGTGAACACTCAAACTCCTCTACGGGAAATCCCTCAACAAAAGACTGTATATTCGGTGATTTCAGATTTAGCCATTCATCCATACGCTGATGTGGAATCACAATAACAGAACGCTTGATATTTCCCGGTTCATGGAAATCCTTCATCATAGGATGATCAATTGCGTCCATGGTAATCATGGTGCTTGAACGTACGATCTCATCCTGCACGCGCGCAATTTCATATAGGGCAGCAATATAAAATGCTTTCCCATCCTTACGTCTTACACCCCAGCGCTGTGGCTTATTATCGAAATATTTAGACTCATAAAACTCTGTTACCGGGATTACGCCAAATTTACATTTCGCTGTTGCCTCGGCAAAACTAGGCTTCTGTAGCAAGGTTTCATTACGGGCATTATAAGTGCGAGTTCCGATGGTTTTATCCTCAGCCCATTTTGGAATCAAACCAAAATTCACCGAGCGCCATTCCAAACCAAATTCTGACTTGAATAATAAAGGCAGCTGATAATTGGGATAGACTTCTTCTGGATATTCAAACGGAATTTCAGGAAGATTAAGGTCATGCAGTTGCTGCAAGGTGAGCGGTTTAAAGTTAGCGCACATAAAATCTTTAAAAACAAAAAATCACCGAAATATTATAATACTTCGGTGATCACAGACCTGTGTGTTTTTGCTAACAGGACTATTGTTTTGGCAAGGTCATCCAATGTGTACGGGTAAATTCCTCAAAGATCCAACGTCCATTAAAACGCCCCAGACCTGAGTTTTTCTCCCCACCAAATGGTGCATTTGGTTGGTCTGCAACCGTAATTCCATTAATGTGCGTCATACCCGCATCTATCTGAGCAGCAAAACGTTCACCGCGTTCAATATTTGAGGTACAGACTGCGCTGGAAAGCCCAAAGCGAGAGTTATTTGCCAAATTCACTGCATGTTCTTCATCATCTGCTTTTAGGATCGGTAGAATCGGACCAAAACTTTCTTCCTGAGCGATTTCAAAGTAAGGATCGACATGAGTAAAGATATGCGGTGCCACTACATTTCCTTCTATACCGCCTTCATAGACCAACTGTGCATCTAGTTGTTTAGCATGTTCGATAACCTTGCGATGCTTTTCAACTTGGCTCTGATTAATAATTGGTCCAATGATGGTTTCTGGCAAGTCTGGATTACCCACAGGGATGGTTTTCACCCGCTCTATCAGTTTATCTACATAAGCATCATGCAGGCTCTGATCAACAATGACCCGATTGGTGCTCATGCAGATCTGTCCTTGATGCATAAAGCGTCCCATCACGGTGAGTTCTACTGCCAGATCCAGATCCGCATCATCCAGAATTACTAGTGGTGCATTACCACCCAATTCCAGTGCAAGACGTTTCATACGCGAACTTGACAGTGCTTTACTTCCCACACCCTGCCCAACTTCAGTTGAACCGGTAAATGAAATCATTTTTGGAATAGGATGTTCGACAAAATAATCACCGATTTCTTTACCAGCACCGACTACCACATTAAAGACGCCATGTGGTGTACCCGCTTCTTCAAATAATTTTCCAAGCAGTGTTCCACCCGTGACTGGCGTATCGCTGGCCGGCTTGAGTACCACCGTATTTCCGCAAGCGATTGCGGTAATAACTGAACGCATGGATAAATGAAAAGGGAAATTCCAAGGGCTGATTACTGCAATCACACCAAGCGGTTTACGTATCACAATACTTTTACGTGCAGGATCTCGACTTTCCAGCTCTTCTGGCTGGATTAGATCCGGGAATTTGGCACTTTCCTGAATGATTCCCAGCGATGCATCTACTTCAAGATTTGCCTTAAAGCGCGTACTACCAGATTCCTGGATCAACCAGTCTACAATCTCTTCACGGCGCCGCTGAATGATATTGGCCAGGTTTTGGATCAGCCCTTTACGCACCTGAACCGAAGTTAAGGCACCTTGCTCAAACGCTGCCAGCGCTGCCTGATAAGCAGTATCTACATCTTCAGTACTTGCTGCCTGCAAGGTAAAAATTTCCTGTTGAGTATAGGGATTAAAATTTTGAATCGTGTGGATCGAGCCGCCTTGCTGCCATTGCCCGCCAATAAATTGTTGATCTAGATTTTGATAGGCTGTCATTTCCATCCCTACAACTTGTGAATTTTTCTCTACTTTATCAGAACAATTTTATAGATCAGAGCTGAGCGACGAATTGTTACGCTTTTATCGACAAATTTATATGTTCTCTATTTTTAATAACTGATTCATTTTAGACAGCCAACAAAAAAGCCTCCGAAGAGGCTTTTTTAGATCAGACAGGATTAGTCACCTGTATAACCTTTCAATTTTAAACGCGCTGCATGAAGTAAAGGCTCTGTATAACCTGCAGGTTGCTCACCACCCTTGAAAATCAGGTCAGAAGCAGCCTGGAATGCAATATTGTTATCAAAGTCAGCTGCCATTGGCGTATAGAATGGATCATTGGCATTTTGCTCATCCACAATTTTTGCCATACGCTGCATCACTTCTTCAACCTGTTCACGAGTTACGATACCGTGACGTAACCAGTTTGCAACGTGTTGAGAAGAGATACGTAAAGTTGCGCGGTCTTCCATCAAACCTACATCGTTAATATCAGGCACTTTTGAACAACCCACACCCAGATCAACCCAACGAACCACATAACCCAGGATACCCTGACAGTTATTTTCCAGTTCTTTCAGTTTCTCTTCTTCTGTCCAGTTGGTGTTGGCCGCCAATGGTGGTGTTAACAAGTCATCAAGAGGCAATGCTTCAGTTGCAAGTAATTCTTGCTGACGGTTTGCCACATTAATTTGATGGTAGTGAATCGCGTGAATCACTGCGCCTGTTGGAGACGGTACCCATGCACAGCTTGCACCTGCTTCTGGATGCTCAGTCTTGGTTTTGTACATGTCTAATAGCATATCCGGTTTCGGCCACATACCTTTACCAATCTGTGCTTTACCACGTAAACCTGTTTGCAAACCGATCATTACGTTACGGTTTTCATAAGCCGGGAACCATTTTTGACCTTTGATTTCGCCCTTACGTACGAATGGACCTGCTTCCATGAAGGTATGGATTTCGTCACCAGTACGGTCCATGAAACCGGTATTAATGAAGATCGTGCGGTCTTTGGCCTGAGCAATACAGTTTTTCAGGTTAACAGAAGTACGGCGTTCTTCATCCATGATACCGATTTTCAGGGTTTTTTCAGGCAAGCCAAGCGCTTGTTCAGCACGCTCGAACAGTTCAACTGCAAATGCCACTTCTTCAGGGCCATGCATTTTTGGCTTCACGATGTACATCGAACCTTTGCGTGAGTTCTTGATCGTGTTTTCACCACGAATGTCAGCAATCGTAAGAAGCGGAGTAACCAATGCATCCATGATGCCTTCATAGATTTCTTCGCCATCTACCAAGATCGCCGGGTTAGTCATCAAGTGACCTACATTACGAAGTAACATCAATGAACGGCCATGAACTTTTGTCTCACCACCTTCAAGATTTTTGAAGGTACGGTCAGCATTCAGTTTACGGGTAACTGTCTTACCATTCTTTTCAATTGACTCTTCAAGCGTACCGCGCATCAAGCCTAACCAGTTACGGTAGCCTTCTACTTTTTCTTCAGCATCAACAGCTGCAACTGAGTCTTCCAGGTCTTGGATTGTCGTTACAGCAGCTTCAAGAACTACGTCTTTTACGCCAGCTGCATCAGTTTGACCAATTGCGCTTGCTGCATCAATTTGGATGATTGCATGTAGACCATTGTTTTTAAGTACAACTTCTGTTGGTGCAGAAGCTTCGCCGTTATAACCGACGAATTTAGATGCATCTGCAACAGTTGTTGTAGAGCCATCTTTTAAAGTTACAACAAGCGCATTTCCTTCAACCGCATATTTGGTTGCATCGGCATGTGAACCATTTGCCAATGGGAAAGTTTGGTCAAGATAGTTTTTCGCAAATGCGATAACTTTTTCGCCACGTTTTGGATTATAGCCTTTACCTTTTTCTGCGCCATCTTCTTCAGAGATAACGTCAAAACCATAAAGTGCATCATATAATGAACCCCAACGTGCGTTTGCCGCATTTAAGCAGTAACGTGCATTACGTACAGGTACCACTAACTGTGGGCCTGCCAATAGTGCAATTTCTTCATCTACGTTTTCAGTCGTAATTTGAAAATCTTCTACTTCTGGTAGCAAGTAGCCAATTTCAGACAAGAAAGCTTTGTAAGCTTGTAATTCAAATGTGTTATTGCGGTGCCATTCATCGATTTTCGCCTGAATGTCATCACGCTTAGCCAAAAGTGCTTTGTTTTTAGGGCTAAGATCAACAACGACTTGTTCAAAGTTCTTCCAGTATGTTTCGCTGTCCAAACCAGAACCTGGTAGTGCTTCATTTTCGATAAAATCGTAAAGTTCTTTAGCAATCGCTAACTTGCCTTTTTGAATACGTGCAGTCATTGTCTTTCCTGATATTGCTACTTTTTATACAAGAGATTCTAGTATAACGATTAAAATTTAGCTGAATAGTACTATCACATTCCTAAATAATGATCATTTTATTTAGCGTCACCCTCATGTCCGCTAATATTGATCAGAATGTTTCGTCATCAATTCACTAAATACCCTAATGACAGTGTATAAAGTTTTCGAAATGTAGAAATTAGACTTAAGTTCAGATTTTCGCGCAAAAATCACGCATTTCCATATACATTGTCATTCTTGAAGTCCGATTAAGCCATGAAATGTGCTTATTGTCGATAAACTGCCCAGTAATTTTGCATAAAAAAAGCGCCGGTTAACCGACGCTTTTTGAAGCTTTATTCAGTATTGCTGGAGGCAATTTTCTCAATCTGACGATGCTCCGAATGCAAGTATTCATCTGATTGCATTTCCAGCAGACGTGAACGGGTCCGTTCAATCTCGAAAGCCAGTTTTTCACCTTGGTAGATGTCGACGATATTGTCTTCAGAAGTGAGTAACAATTTCACACCACGGTCATAGAATTCATCTACCAGGTAAATGAAACGGCGTGTACCATCATTCAAGAAGTCGGTCAGGTGCGGCACATTGCTGACCAGCACAGTATTATAGATATTGGCGATTTCAATAAAGTCAGCTGGACTACGCGGTTTCAGGCACAGTTCTGCGAATTCACACCACAATACATCTTCGGTATGTGCCACAGTTTCGACAATACGATTATTGATGATGATCGGTTCATCGGAATGCTGCTGGGTCTGGGTCAGTGCGCTAAAACGCTGTGCCATCCAGTTTTTATTATCATGCGTTAACGGGAACTTGAATAACTGTGCCTGTTTGAGTACACGCAAACGATAATCCACACCTGCATCGACATTTAGAATTACACAATTCTTTTTTACCAGCTCAATGGTCGGAATAAAACGGTCACGGTGGATGCCATTTTTATATAGGCCATCTGGGGCAATATTCGAGGTCGCGACCAAGGTAATGCCGCGCTCAAACAGTTTCTGGAACAGATCACTAAGGATCATGGCATCGGTTACATTCGATACGAAAAATTCATCAAAACAGATGACCACGGCATCTTTATAAATCTGGTCTGCCACTAAATCTAGCGGGTTACGTTGACCGGATAATTTGTTCAGCTCACGATGCACATGCTGCATAAAGTGGTGAAAATGCATGCGGATTTTACGGCGAAATGGAATGGAATCGTAGAACTGATCCATCAGCCAGGTTTTACCACGACCTACACCACCCCACATATACACACCTTTCGGTGAGGTTTGACGGCGGAAACGGCGGAATGCTTTCTTGGAAGCCTTAAAGCGTTGAATTAACTCCACCCAGACACGGTCTAGCTCATGTACTGCAATCGCTTGTGCATCATCCGGCATGAACTGACCCGAAGACAGTGCCTGTGCATAACGTTCTGCAGGAGATAAGGGGCTAAAGGCGTTGTGCTGATGTGAATTTAAGTCGGACATAAGGTTCATTACTATTGAGATTCATAAAAAATTATAGCGAAGATTTAACTTCAAGCCATAACACTTTGGCATTAGCAAACTTAGGCTATTTTACATATTGACGCGGACTCTGACCAAACCAGCGTTTAAATGCGTGATTAAACGCCGCCGGTTCAGAATATCCTAGCAGTTCTGCAATCATTTCAATTGAATATTGTTTATATTCAATCATTCTTAAGGCTTTATCCTTAATGATATCTTCACGGATCTGCTTATAACTGGTATTCAGCTGCTGTAGCTGGTGCCGTAAGGTCCGTTCCGGAATATTCAAGGCTTGCGCAGTTTCTGCCATGGTCGGCATTCCTCCACTTTGCAGCTCCAGATAGTCCTGCACCCGTTGGATTAATGAAGGTGTCTTTTCATCTTCACGCAATCGTTCCAGTTCAGCAATACACTTCTTTTCATACAGCTTGAAGGTCATCTCATCTGCTGAAGGAATCTTGACATTTAACACCGCTTCATCAAACCAGAAAGCAGCCTGATCGGTATTGAACTGTACCTGATGCCCATAATAATCATGGTAAAGCTGTAACTGTTTTAACTCTTCCGGCTTTGGAAATGGCAATTCAATCCTTACTTCAGGCACCGAAAGCCCCATCATCTTGTACAGGTCCTGAATAAACTTGTAAGTCCCAGAGATTTCAGCCTGCGCGACCAGCTGACCTAATTGGTCCTGCACATTACTTGGACAATAGCAAAGTGCAATGCGATGCCCAGCCTGCTTGAAACTCATTTCCCCAGTCAGATGGGTTAACTGCTGAAAACGGATACCATGAACTAGTGCATCTCTCACGGTAGGACTAGTCACCAGTAGCATGAGCAGCGGGCCATATCCTGCCAGTGCATAATGCTGTCCGATCAAGATCCCTTTTTCTGGTGCAACTCCCTCACCTACAACTTTGAGTACATCATATTCCAGACTGGGATGAATGATCGACGTAGGATCAAGGTCATCTATACGCAGCCCGATATTGTCCAGCTTATGCTCCAATGCAATGCCTGCCTTGCGCATCCCCTGAATCAAGTACATCAAACTGAGTATCGATCTCTTCATTGCGATTTGAATTTAATAGGATTGTTCCTGTTTTACTATAAATTTTACAAATTCTCTATTGCCGTTTTGATCAATTTTGTCGTCTTATTAATCATGTTTGATCTTAGAACTTTACAATATTCTAATAAATCTGAATATGCACGGATTGCACAGCATGAATACTACAAAGAAAAATAACACAACCAAAATTGCTATTATTGGTGCAGGTTTTGGCGGAATTGCAATGGCCATTCGTTTGCAACAACAAGGAATTACAGACTTTATAATTCTTGAAAAGTCCAATGATTTTGGCGGTACTTGGCGTGAAAATCAGTATCCAGGTGCAGCCTGTGATGTGCAATCTCACATGTATTCTCTATCTTATGCACCGAAAGCTGACTGGTCAAAAAGATATGCGGAAGCGCCGGAAATCTTTGCCTATATTCAACAACTGGTCAAAGAATTCAATGTTCCTGCATTTACCCGTCTAAATACCGAAGTTAAAGCTGCACATTATGATGAAAAGCGTTGTCGCTGGGCATTAACTTTAAATAAAGATGAACAGCTGGAAGCACAATATGTCATTTTTGCATCCGGCCCTTTGCATGTACCGCAAATTCCGAAGATTAGCGGAATCGAAAAATTTAAAGGTAAAATCTTTCACTCCTCTCAATGGGATCACAGCTATGACCTCACTGGTAAAAATGTCGCTTCGATTGGAACAGGTGGCAGTGCCATTCAGTACATTCCAGAAATCGCTCCACAATGCAAACAGCTCTATGTGATGCAACGAACCGCAGCATGGGTGATTCCACGTGATGAGCGGCTGTATCATGATTTTGAAAAGAAGCTTTTTACACGCTTTGACTGGTTTCGTAAATTACATCGTATTCGTCTGTACTGGTCGAATGAATCTCGTGTCGTCCCCATCGTAAAACCGACCGTGATGAAATATACACAGAAACTGGCTGAAGCTTATATCCGCTATCAGGTCAAAGATAAGGAAGTTGCACAAAAGTTAATCCCAGATTACATCATGGGTTGTAAACGGATTCTGGTTTCCAATAAATATTTCCCCACCTTTAATCGACCTAATGTCGAACTGGTCACTGACACAATTCGGGAACTGACAGAAGACAGCATTATTACTGCAGATGGTAAAAAACGGCCGATTGACTGCCTGATTTATGGCACAGGTTTTATTACTGATCCGCGTATTTATCTGAAAAACTTTGAATGCACTGGTCTAAATGGCATCAAGCTCAATGAGGTCTGGAAAGATGGTGCGGAAAGCTATTATGGTATCTGTATCAAGAGTTTTCCGAATTTGTTCCAACTGCTTGGTCCAAATACTGTGCTGGCGCATAACTCGGTACTGTTTATGATCGAGTCACAAATAGAATATATCCTGCAGTTAATCCAGATGGTTGAACGATCGCATACTGAGGCAATCTTGGTCAAAGATGAAGTACATGAGCAGTTTAACGCACAGGTACAACACATGATGGAGAATACTGTCTGGCAATCGGGCTGCGTGAGCTGGTATCAACAGGATGGCGGCAAAAATTTTGCCTTATGGCCCACCTACACCTGGAAATACTGGCTGAAAACCAAGTGGGCTAATCCATCAGATTACCACTTACTGAGTAAAGCCAGTTAAAGCAACAACATATTCGTTAAAGGGATGGCATAATATAGAAAATTTTTATTTTTCCCGATTATGCAATCCTTTTGGCTTATCTTCCAATTACTGTTCTGTCTGGCGATCGGCTTTTTGTGTGCCAGAAAGTTACCTCAAACTGTTGTTAAAGTATCTTTTGCCGTTCTACCCTATTTTAGTTATGTGCTACTGATCGCGATAGCTTTTGAGTTTTCACAACTTCTCGACGAACTAAAGCACCCTTATCAAATTCTGAGTACCTCTCTCAGTATTGCAGCAATCACTTCACTGGGTGCCTTTACCTGTTGTTATCTACTGTTTAAGTGGGCAGGCTATCAACCTTCCTCAGGACGGGTTTCTACACAACTGGTAATTAAATCACTCATCAATATCAGTTATGCCTTTATTGCGCTCGGCATAGGTTATTTGCTGCATGCGGGTTTAGGTAGCTTAAATATTCAGGCACAAATCAGTACCTGGCATTTACTGCTGGTATTTATGTTCCTGATCGGACTCGATCTTGCCTATTCCCCACTCGACCGCTCATGGCTAAACTGGAAAATTCTGCTGGTACCACTCGGTTGTATTCTCGGTTCACTACTGAGTGTACTGCTCTATGCGACATGGCAATCTGATATCAGACTTCAAGACCTGATTATGCTATCGCAAGGTTATGGCTTCTACTCGATGAGCGGTATTGTGATAACTGAACTCAGAAATGCTGAATTGGGCAGTATTGCACTGATGAATGATCTGTTTCGGGAAATCTTTGCAATTTTACTGATGTATTGTCTTGGCTGGCGCTATCCACGTGCCGCAATTGCAGCTGCAGGTGCAACATCTATGGATGTCACCTTACCGATGGTAAAACAGGCCTGTGGGAATGATTTTATTCCGCATGCCATGTTAAGCGGTTTTATTTTGTCGGTATTGGCACCGATGACGGTCAGTGTTTTAGCAGCCATCTAATGCATTAGCTCTCTTTAAATCTCTCCCAAAGGGAGAGAAGTGAAGCTTTTAAAATAATAGAAGAAGCCCCCTTGGGAAATGAGGAGCCTCAAAATATATTTTGAGTTCGCAAAGGTGAGGGAAAATATTGAAGAATCATTTTCAAATACTTAAGTTAATCTCCTAATAGCTCTTCCACTGTATCAACCATCTCTGAAGCCAGCTCTACAATATCAACGCCATCAAGACGTGCCATCCAATTCCATGAACTCGCAGAGTTATACTGTTTCTGAAGTGTTTGCCGTTCAAGCTGATCTGCTATTTTTTCCAATTCATGATTTTGTTCCAGTAATTTTTGTTCTCGCGTTTTCACTGTAAATTCCTTTTTTATTTTTATACTGTTTTTTCAATGTATAAAAAAAGCCTTTCGTTTGAAAGGCTTTTTATCGGATTGATAGAATTACAAGGTTGCCAGAATATCTTTTAAAGTCTGACGCATATTTTCAGATTTGGTAATCGGACGACCAATCACTAAATGTGTGGAACCATCCAACATTGCTTGTTTCGGTGTCACAATACGCTTTTGGTCGTCTGCATTTGAGCCTTCCGGACGGATCCCCGGCGTTACCAAAGCAAAATCTTGTCCTAAAGTTTCACGTAGCATTTTTGCTTCTTGTGCTGAACACACCACACCATCTAGACCACTGTCTTTGGTCAAAGTAGCAAGACGTTTCACATGCTCAAAGGGTTCAATATCCAGACCAATATCTTTTAAATCTTCACGACCCATTGAAGTTAATACCGTTACCGCGATCAGTTGAGTATTATAATTCCCAGCTTTAAGACGCTCGACACAGGTTTCCATCATTTTACGACCGCCAGAAGCATGTACATTCACCATCCATATACCCAGGTCTGCGGCTGCACATACTGCCTGCGCAGTAGTATTTGGAATATCGTGAAATTTCAAATCAAGGAAAACTTCAAAACCTTTATCTTGCAGTGCTTTGACGACTGATGGGCCTTCATGGGTAAATAACTCTTTACCAACTTTTACACGGCAAAGCTCAGGGTCTAATTGCTCGGCAATCGTTAATGCGTCATATTGGCTTTTTGCATCCAAGGCAACGATAATACTCATAACAAGACCCTTCAAATTGACAAAATTAAGGCATTATACGGATTTCAGCTGTATGAACAAATATATAAATTATGAAAACCGTTTCCTAATTCAATTTAAATCTCTTATTTGTAAAACAATTTTTTTAATTAATTTTATTTTCAATGGGTTTATAAAACTTAAAGGCATAAAAAAGCACCCTGAGCAAGACTCAGAGTGCTTTAAATATAATCAGGAGAAGTTTAAATAGTCAAAGTTATGACATCACATCCTTATAAAGGTGTCGAAGGTCGATCCTGAGGATGGATATCAACAACTGTCTTTTCATGGCGTGAATGAGCAGCTGCTTCTGCTGCCATCAGTTTCGCTGTATTCAGCTGCTCTTTACGAAGATGGTCTATGTCTTTACGCAGTCGCTTAATTTCCCAGCTGTTTTGGAAAACTTTAAATACCTGTACACCCAGCAGTAGGCCAAGAATGACACCCAATGACAGTGTCAACAACAATAACAGGCCTAAACGCATTGCAGGAACCTGAGTAAATAACAGGTCTACAGATAGTTCAGTTCCATTTTGCAATACCAGTGCCAGTGAATACCCAAATACAACGAGTAATAAAACGACGAGTACGTAACGCATAACACGCCCCTTGAATTATTTGTTTGCTGATTCGTTTACAGCATCACGTAGTGCCTTACCTGGTTTGAAGTGTGGAACTGCTTTTGCTGCGACTTCAACAGACTTACCGGTTTTCGGGTTTCGGCCAATACGTGGCTCTCGATGATGCAATGCGAAGCTGCCAAACCCACGAATCTCAATACGGTTGTCTGTCGATAATGCTTCGATCATTTGATCGATCATGATCTTCACAGCTTCTTCAACTAAAGGCTCAGCTAAATGCGGGTTCTTTAGGGAAATACGCTCTATTAAATCAGACTTATTAAGTGCTTCAGTAGTCATCTGCGACCTCTTTAATTATCAAGCTACTTGGACTCTCTATGGCGATAATAACCTGTTTAAATACAAAACGGTAGCGCAATAATTAAATACTACGCTACCGTTTACAGTAATCGTTCAGAAAATATTAGTTAACTTACATTAACAATACATTTCCTGTGCTTACTTAGTTGCTCATTTGCGCCTTGATCAGGTCACCAATAGTCTTAGGACCATTTTCTTGACCAGCAGCAGCTGTTTTCAAGTTAGCAACAGCTTCTTTCTCTTCAGCTTCGTCTTTCGCTTTGATAGACAAATTGATAGAGCGAGATTTACGATCTACATTGATGATCTTAGCTTCAACTTCTTGACCAACTTCAAGGAACTTAGTTGCATCTTCAACGCGGTCGCGGTTGATTTCAGATGCTTTAAGAGTCGCTTCAACTTCGTCAGCTAACTTAACTGTAGCGCCTTTAGCGTCAACAGCAGTTACAGTACCTTTAACAAGCGCACCGCGTTCGTTAGCAGCTAAGAAATCGTTGAATGGATCGCTGTTCAATTGTTTGATACCAAGGCTGATACGGTTGCCTTCAGCATCTACAGACAAGATAACCGCTTCAACTGTGTCACCTTTCTTGTAACGACGAATCGCTTCTTCGCCTTGTTCGTTCCAAGAGATGTCAGACAAGTGAACTAGACCATCGATACCGCCTGGTAAACCGATGAAGATACCGAAGTCAGTGATAGACTTGATCGTACCAGATACTTTCTCGCCTTTGTCGTGGTTCTTAGCAAACTCTTCCCATGGGTTAGCACGAGTTTGTTTGATACCAAGAGAAATACGACGACGCTCTTCGTCTACTTCAAGAACCATAACGTCAACTTCGTCACCGATCTGAACTACTTTAGATGGGTGGATGTTTTTGTTAGTGTGGTCCATTTCAGACACGTGTACTAGACCTTCAACGCCTTCAGCGATTTCTGCGAAACAGCCGTAGTCAGTTAGGTTAGTTACGCGAGCTTTAACGATAGAACCTTTAGGGTAACGGCTCATGATCGCTAACCATGGATCTTCGCCTAATTGTTTAAGGCCTAAAGATACGCGGTTACGTTCGCGGTCGAATTTAAGTACTTTAACAGTAACTTCTTGACCAACTTCAACAACTTCTGATGGGTGCTTGATACGTTTCCAAGCCATGTCAGTGATGTGAAGAAGACCGTCGATACCGCCAAGGTCAACGAACGCGCCGTAGTCAGTAAGGTTCTTAATCGTACCAGTAACTGTTTGACCTTCTTCAAGCTGAGCAAGAAGCGCTTCACGGTCAGCTGAAGATTCAGCTTCCATAACAGCACGACGTGAAACAACAACGTTGTTACGTTTAGCGTCAAGCTTGATTACTTTGAATTCTAACTCTTTGCCTTCTAAGTGAGTCGTATCACGAATAGGACGAGTATCAACTAAAGAACCAGGAAGGAACGCACGTACTGGACCGATGTCAACAGTGAAACCGCCTTTAACTTTACCAGAGATAACACCAGTAACGATTTCGCCGTCTTCAAAGATTTTTTCAAGTTTAGTCCAAGTCTCAGCGCGTTTAGCTTTTTCGCGAGAAAGAACAGTTTGACCCATACCGTTGTCAAGTGCTTCAACAACTACGTCTACAGTGTCGCCAACTTGAACTTCAAGTTCGCGTTGTTCATTTAAGAACTCAGCACGGTCAACAACGCCTTCAGATTTAAGGCCAGTGTCAACAGTTACCCAGTCAGAGTCGATGCTTACTACAACGCCTTGGATGACTGCACCCTTTTCAACGTTGAGGTTTAATTCGCTTTCTTCAAAGAGGGCTGCAAAAGATTCGGTCATGATATTTCCGATAAAGTCAGCGGTCTTGGATCAGACAAGGCCGGTTTAGTTAAGCGTCTACATAGTCCCATATAAAACTGATCGAGCTATGCGTCTGCTGAATTTGATAATTCGGTTAATGAGCTAACTGGCTGTCGATATAAGCGGTCATCAGATTAAATACTTCATCGATACCCAGTTCTGAGCTGTCGATGATATAAGCATCTGTTGCCGGCTTGAGCGGAGCGACCGTGCGTTCCATATCTCTTTTATCTCGAGCCTGTATATTAGCTAAAATGTCGCTTATTTTAGCATCCAGCCCCATGCCCTGCAACTGCTTTACTCGTCTGTTCGCACGTGATTCAGCCGATGCGGTCAAATATATCTTGGCTTGGGCATTCGGAAAGATACTGGTTGCCATGTCACGACCATCTGCCACCAGACCTGGTTCTTGTGCAAAAGCATGCTGACGACCCACTAAAGCAGCTCTAAGTTCAGGAATTGCGGCAACTTTTGAGGCAAACTCACCAACACGTTCAGTACGGATAGTATGGGTCACATCCTCACCTTCTAACCATACCTGTATTCCGGTTGCAGTACTTGTAAACTGGATGTCTAAATTTGTAGCAATGTGTACGCATTTTTCCAGTTCATTATCTAATGAGTCCAGCAAATCCTGCTGCTGCAATGACAATCCAAGCAGGCGATATAACGCACCTGAATCTAACAGATGGAAACCGTAATGTGCTGCAATTTTCGCAGCGAGTGTCCCCTTGCCCGAACCACTTGGTCCATCAATGGTAATAATTTGAACTGTCATTGCTTTTCCATTGTTGTTTAAACAGATTTTGCGAGTTTCGCGAAGCCTAGTTTAATCCCTGCTTTTAGCTGTGCAAGGATTAATTTGCTGACAAAGGGTGCACGAGTCTGTAATTCAATAGTATAGGTCACCAGCGTTTTATCATCTGAAACTGCTTCAAACTCAATAATACCCAAGTGATGTTTCACCAGCGGATTTTTAATAATTTTATATTCAATCCGCGAATTCGGCTCAAGCAGTGTGATCTGTTCCTTTAACGGTTTGATCGGCCCAATGCCCAGGCTACGAATTGACCCCAGACCATCAGGACGTTCAGGATCCGCAGAATCCTTGATACGTTCCACCTGAATCGGGGCAAAGGCTACATTATAAGTTGCGTGTTTAGACAACAGGTCAAACACCTGCGCTAAAGGTGCAGGAAATTCTTTTTTTACTTGTATGGCGTTCATCATAAGTCCTGGTTGGGGTTGTTATTTTTAAGGGTTAATATTAAACAGAATTCAGGCCTGATTCTGAGCATTCATTTGCCTTTCTTGTAACTTTAATTGTCTTTTCTGTTCCCGGCGCATTCTAAAGAAATCGCTGAGCTGCCCGGCACACTGAGCTTGCAAGCATCCCGATTCAAACTCAAAAACATGATTGTAGTAGCCAGTTTCAAAGAGCTTACGTGCACTGATCAGTGAGCCTGCTTTCGGCTCTGTGGTACCAAAAACCACGCGGGAAATCCGTGAATGTACCAGTGCCCCTACACACATGGTGCAAGGCTCCAAAGTCACGTAGAGAACTGCATCATCAGGTAGACGGTAGTTTTGAATAGCTTGACAGGCTTCACGAATGGCCACAATCTCTGCATGTGCGGTAGGGTCATTCAATGAAATTGGAGAATTGAAGCCTTGACCAATAATCTGGTTATTACTGACAATAATTGCACCCACAGGAATTTCTCCCTGCGCTGCCGCTAATGCAGCCTGCTCGTAGGCAAACTGCATCCATTCTGCATCGGTTTTAATATATTCAGTCATGAATCAGCTAATGACACCATACTGTCTTAATAGCGCATTCCAGCTGTCAATTTGAGTAACTGGCGGATTATTGCCAAAGATACCTTTCAGACTCAGGTCAGCACCTTTCTCCCATTCCGGAGATAGGTCCTTATCGACCAGACGTGCACGCACACCTTCGACAAAGTCCGGATGACGAATTTTCCAGTCAGAAATCTGGATTTCCAGCTCAAAAACTTCATTCCAGGAATGTACCTGTTTACCCCATTGCCATAATAGCCAAGTTAAAGCAGCAGTTGCTGGAGAGCCTTTTTGAAGATTTTCACTGGCTTGACGCAGCCAGTCGCTGCGCGCATCCCTTAAACCAACAATAGCTTCATAATCATGTTCAAAATTAACGCCACGGCAGACACTATGAATAACATCAAGTGAATTTTGCAATGGTCCAGGCCCTACAGGACGATGCATACTGTTTAACGTATCATCAATAGCGCGGAAATCTCCCGCCGGATAATGATCCCAGTCAACATTGACCATTTTGTGCAGAACGGCATCGCGCTGCATATCGCAGATATGGGTTGCCCAGCCAATACCATAAGCACCAGCCGCAGTCATGATTGAACCAGTTAAACCGGTAAATAAACCAATCGCACCACGGTCTGCTAGGAAACGCGTTGCACCAACATCTGGATACAGACCGATATTGATTTCAGGCATGGCCAGACGGGAATATGGCGTTACCAGACGGAACGGTGCCGCCATAAATAAACCTAGACCACCACCCATCACATAACCTTCACCCCATACCAGCACTGGTTTGGCATAGTTATGTAGCAACAGATCTAAAGCATATTCCTGCTCAAAGAATTTGTTCGCAGTTGCAACTTCGTCATTAATGACTAACTGACGCAATTTACGTACATCCCCACCTGCACAGAATGCTTTAGGGGTAGTCGAATCGAACCAGATTGCTTTTACATTGTCATCGTGATGAAAATCTTCAAAAACCTCAAGCAAGGCCGATGCAATGGTTTCATCCAGTGCATGTAGTGATTTCGGACGATTTAATCGAACGATGCGCCATCCATTTTGGGCTTCTTCGACAATCAGATCCGAGTGATATTGTTTTGATACAGGAGAATATGTCATGCGTCCAGCTGCCAATCTATAGGCTCAATGCCATGTTGTTTAAGATAATTGTTTGCTTTGGAAAATACCTTACAACCAAAGAATCCGCCACGGTTTGCCGACAACGGCGACGGGTGTGCGGCTTTAAGTACAAGGTGTTTATTCTGGTCAATGCGTTGTCCTTTACGCTGCGCGTAAGCACCCCAAAGAATAAAGACTACATTTTCACGTTGTTCATTAATGACATCAATCACGTGATCAGTAAATTCTTCCCAGCCACGTTTTTGATGTGAAGTCGGCTGGCCCGCTTCTACGGTTAATACTGCATTCAGGAGCAATACACCTTGCTCTGCCCAATGGGTCAAGTTGCCATGTTTAGGAATAGGCACGCCCAGATCCGAGTGCAACTCATGAAAAATATTACGCAAAGATGGAGGCAATGCAACCCCTTTTTGCACCGAGAAACTCAAGCCATGTGCTTGATTTGGACCATGATAAGGATCTTGCCCTAAAATCACCACTTTCACCTGATCCAGCGGTGTCGTATTTAGCGCATTAAAAATCAGATGATTCGGTGGATAAATAACTTTATCTGCTTTTTTTTCTTCAATCAGAAAATTTTTAAGTGCATCCATTTTTGCACCGAGTAAAAAATCACTCAGGCTATATTTCCAGCTTTCATCCAGCTGGACTTTATTCAGTTTTGCAATTTGCTGTTCAGTTAATAAAGACATTTTTTCATCCTAAATTGATGTCATGCAGTTTAAAACTGAAACAGCTTAAACTTTTACCTGTAAGTCTACGGTTGGATTGTGGAATGGAATCCCCTGTTTCAACTTGCTGAACATATCAGGATCAGTCCATTCAGCTTGTACCTGTTCAGAAAATTCAATCTGATCCAGGTTAAGTAGCCCCATTTGCTCATTTTCGATATCTTCCAAAAAGCTTTGCGCGTAACCGGTATCGGTTTCATGCACAATCACGGAATACACCTCGACATCTCCTTCACCATTCTGGGTAATGGTTGAAGCCAGCACTTGCTGCGCTAAAAAGAAGAAAATACGCGAGAACTGTTCAGCAGACGGCGATACTGGCAATGACACCCAACGTGCACTAAAATTCTTGCAGGCCTGAATGTATTCGGGATTATCGTCCTGCCAAAAGCAGATAGCATGATCGAATGAATCAAAAAAGTCCTTAATGACACCTTTTAGCAAGCCAAAGTCATATACCATCTGACCATGATCGAGCTTAGAGGCTTTCAGTAATAATTCTACTTTATAACTATGACCATGGATCGAACGCTTACAGCGATCCGATGTGCAATTTCGCACGATATGAGCATTTTCAAACTTAAATAGCTTACGAATTAACATGTGCCGTAATGTCGTCAAAAAATAGGTGAATTCACTACAATTATAAAGCAAAACTAGAAGAAGGAGGATTAATTTTGCAGTTCACGTTAATAGACAAAACGGATCATATACAGCTTCTACGCACTCTGGCTGAAGTATGAATATAATTTAAAATGGCGCCATACTGCGATACGAGACATAGACTTGCTTATCTTGCCGTATCAGATCACTGCTAAACTGACGCTTACGTTCACTCAGCATCACTTCAATCCGTGCTTTAAAGAACTGGGACTTTACGCCCAATAATGTGGCAAACTGGTTACGATTTTCAGCAGCTATCTGATCAAAAGGAGCAACTTGCCAAAGTTCAGATACATTAGCAAAGTGCTCCTGTTTACCAAATTTAAGATCCAAAGCTTGTTGCACAGCATTCACATCCAGCTTGTCATCCAGACTTGCCAGCAAAGCCGCTGGTGCCGTATTGATATTCACTTGCGTATCCTTTAGCGGGGCTGCCGTTACGTATTTTAGCAGCAGTTTATAGCGGCTCTCTTCAAAACCTCGTACCAGCTTGAGTTGTTCTATACTATGAAAATTGGCATTGGGTGGCAATGCAGCATTTGGCAAACCTTGATAATGAATGGATTCTGCTCCCATAGCACCAATTGGCAGTTCATCTTGATCCTGCCAGTCAATCACTGCTTCACTTAATTGTTCCGGTAATCCAACCCGTTTCAAAATCAGTTCAAACCATTTTTTCGCCGGTTCATTTACGGTTCCATCTTCAGCCACCAGACTGTTCAGATTAAACTTGCCCGACTCATCCTCTAGCCTGCCAGCAATATAGCCATCATCCACAGGAAAAGGAGGCATCTGTTGTGCCCAGGTTTCGTTCAGATGATCAATATCAGCGGCATTTTCAGCGTCATTTACAAGCAATTCGGAAAAGAAGGCTTCAGCACTTTTGGCATACATCAAGGACTGATTCTGGCGCATCAGATAAGCTGTACTTTCCGCAGTCGCAGCCTGACGTTTGGCAATCGTTGCCGCCAGGATGGTTGCCAGTGCAACCATCACCAGAATGGTTATTAATGCGATGCCCTGTTGCTGCTTCATACTTCGATCCTATGAGCTGCCTATATTATTGGTATTATTTGACAGATAATCTGTGTTCAGCAGACTGAACAACCATTCATATTGCACACCCTGTACAATCAGATTGATCTTGATGCCTTTCGGTAAAAGCTGCTTGTTTTCAGTACGATTTAAATCCAGTCCACTTTCCGGCCATTGTGTGATTTCATTTGGATTCAGTGCAGTAATTTGAAACTGTTCTACATCGCTCAGCAATATGCTCGATTCCGGTTGATCGCGTCCGGTCTGGTTCAGGTTCCTGAATTTAAGCCGATAGACTTTTTGCTCATCCGCCCGATATTGATATTCTACCCGCTCATCCGGTGCAATGCCTTGTTCCAGTGGATCCTTAACACCAGTCTTACTAAAATTAAAACGACCATCTTGCAATACTAAAGCTGGCTGAATATCACCATTTACATTTGCGGTTAAGGGTACTGTTTGCACCATATCACGCAGAATCTGCTGATAGCCCTGCTGTAATTGATTTAACTTTTGTTCATGAAGGGTATTTTGATCGCGCGTGACCCGGATATGATCAAAGACCTGCCATCCTAATGCAGACAATACGGCAAAGATCGCAATCGCAACCAGCAGCTCAACCAGGGTAAATCCATTTTTTTTCATTGTATCTGATTCACCCGATGATTAAAAAACACCAGACTACTGACACCAGATTCCAGTTGCCCAGTATCAGCATCGACAATACCGACCTGAATATCAACACGCTGTACATTTGGGCTAATAGTTGGTTCAGATTTCTTATCAATCTGCCAGGACTCACCCTGCTGGGTAATCTGCCGGGATGAAGTTCCTGTTAGCCATTCCTGATTGACTTCCATTTGTGCTGCTTCATTTAAAGCAACAAACTGAGCTTTGGTGCGTAAGATGGCATGGGAAGTCGACTGGGTATATTGCATTGCCACTTTAGTCAGTGCCATGGCTGCGGTAGCAAAGATTGCCAGTGCGACCATGACTTCCAGCAAAGTAAAACCTGAGGCACGATTAAGTCGAGTAACACTCGACCTGAGCGGCATCGTCGCGCAAGAAAGTCCGAAAGCTATGCTTGAGGAGCAGCGATAAACAAAACAACGTTTCGTTCGAGCGCAAGATGACGAACTCTGTTCGGAGTGCATACGATTAAATCGAGCAATACTCGACTTGAGCGGCATTGTCGCACAAGAAAGTCCGAAAGCTGTGCTTGAGGAACTGCGATGAGTGTAATGCTGCTTCACCGCTGTGTAAGATAAAGAGCTATGCTCGAGGTACACATAATGAAATCGATCAGTACTCGTCTTAAATGACTTGATTGCATCAGCTCCAGCACTTTGCTTGAAATATTTAAATTTCATTGATTTTACCCAGGTGGTCGATTTCAATCGCAGAGCCGACTTCATTATTATCAAGATAAAACTGAATCCGTACCGGCTTCACTTCCCCATTGCCGAGCCAAATCAATTTTGGCGCATCCTGCATGGTCAAATCCCGGTTTTGTGCATTTTCATAACGCTGGTCCAAGAGCTGAATCTGCAAAGATACTTTATCTGGCAAAGCTTGGGTCTTAAATTCAGTATAGTGAATCCATTTCTGTGATGTGCTACTTAAGCTAAAATCAGTATTGGCAGAATTTTTTTGATATTCCACCACAGTGTACTGAAATGGGCTGACATCCGTTGCCGGCTGGGTCTGCAAGGCGAGCACCCGCGCCTGATCATTCGCTTCACGTAAAATGCGTTGTGAATCCAGCATAAACACTTCACGTGCCTGCATCGCTTTACGCTGATCTACCCCACCTATATTCAGCATCACCAGAGATGCCAGAATTCCCATAATGACAATCACCACCATCAATTCAATGAGTGTAAAACCACGATTTGATGATAGAGACTGGATTTTCATGGAATGCCTTTAAGCAAACTGCTCAACCGAATTAATTTTTTTGGGTAAAGCCAGAGCCTGGTCGATATAGGCCACACGTAAAGTATCACGAGAACCAAGGTAACGCTGATAGAAACTGGAGTTCAGGATTGCAGCTGCACCATGAGTTAGCGACCAGATCGAAGCAAGATAATCACGTACTGGCATACTGCTTTGAATTGATTCCAGATAGCTTTCTGTCATGCGAATAATCAGACGTAAACGCTGTTTCCGGATCTGGTAAAGCTCAGTAAATAATTGCTGAATACCCACCCCAGTCGTCGATAAGCGCTCCTCAATCTGATGAAACAGTACCGTACGCTCCGGATGATGCAGATGATGCAACATGAAGAAAGCCAAATGTTCTGGAAAAGCCTTTTCCGCATCCTGGATCATTTCCAGCAGCATACGTTCATTACGGATAATGAGCAGCATGTACAGCTCATCTTTGCTTTGGAAATGTTTATAGAGTGTGCCTTTAGCCAAATCCAGTTCTGCAGCCAACGCATCTAGCGTCATACCGGCTTCACCATTTTCAAGTAGCAGCTGTTCTGCCACTTGAAAAATCAAGGTTTCTCTTGCTCGAAACTGAGCCTGACGATCCATCTTCACCCTATAACTCTCTTCTGCTCTTATTTAATTCGTATTACTTAAAACTTAGAAGATTTTCAAAATTCTGCATTGTGATTGCAGCCATTTCTTCCAAGCTCTTATCATATACATCACATAAGGCTTTGGCTACAAATGGAACGTATTTCGGTTCATTTGATTTACCCCGATAAGGCACGGGTGCCAGATAAGGACTATCTGTCTCTATCAACACGCGATCCAGTGGAACCTGTTTTGCCACATCACGTAAATCCTGCGCATTTTTGAAAGAAACAATGCCTGAGAAAGAGACATAATAACCACAGTCAAGAACTGCTTTGGCTGTTTCCCAGTCTTCGGTAAAACAGTGCAAGATGCCATGTGTAGATTTTTCAGCGCGAATGATATCTACTGTGTCATGCTTGGCTGAACGGGTGTGGACCACCACCGGTTTTTTCACGACTTGTGAAGCATGGATGTGGCGTGCAAAACATTCTTTCTGTTCTTGGATAAAATCAGTGCTATGGAAATAATCTAGACCTGTTTCACCTAAAGCCCAAACTTTTTCTGGCTGTGCCAGTTCAACCAGATAATCCGTAGTTGCGCGCGCCATGGTTGCAGCATCTTCACAAGGATGCACACCTACGGTATAGCCTACATCAGCATGTCGCGCCGCAATCTTGGCCAGTTCGATATGATCATCAAGATCTACCGAAATACTCATAAACCTGGAAACACTTGCTTCACGTGCCTGTGCCAATGCCAGATCCAGATCACCGCTGTAAGGCGTTAGGTCGAGTAAAGTTAAATGACAATGCGTATCTACAAACACGGTGCAGTCCTTTTCAGCAGGGAGAATCTACATAGTGTAGCTTCTACGCCCTGCAGATTTAAGCCCCGTAATCAGTCGTTCTGCCTCATTTTTAAAGAAAATGCCTTTATCACCGCTTAACTGGATACCAAAACCTTGTGGTTTAATGCCATTTTGTTTTTGTGATACCCAGATGACTTTACCGGTTAAAGGAATTTTTTGTGATTGTTCAGGTAAAGTAGTCAGGACGAAAACTTCATCCCCGAGCTTTACTGTCTGATTGGAAGGAATAAAAAGACCGCCGCCTGCAACAAATGGCATATAGCTGGCAAATAGAGTTTCAATATCAGGAATATTCGCTTGAATAATACCCCCCATACGTGATTGCATATTCTTCTCCTTGTTCGTTAAAGATTCATCAGTCGAATACAGAGTTGGTCCAGAACCAGATTGCTTTGTACATTCTGTTCCAGATACTGTTTGGAATGCTGAAATTCCCCATAAATATCAAAAAGCTGTTCTAATGAATAATATTCAGCCAATACATCAAATTCCAAATCGATGTTTTTAACGGCTTGATTTAGCTTGACACAAATCAAATCCGACAACAAGTATTCAAACATCTGCCCAAAATCATTAAAACTTAGGCTTTTGTTCCATCGCGTCGCAATTGCGATCGGCATATTTTTTTCTATGACCAGTTTTTTCCAGTCTTGCAAAAAATCCTGACGCATCGGCATCCAGGCACTCTGAGCCACTTCAATCGCCTGCAACGGCATCTGATTGGCCAGATTCATTAATAATTGCTGTTGGGAAGATCCTGCATCCGGTAAATATTCGTTTAAATAATTTGTGGCCTGATCTGATGTAATGCGATCCAATGCAAAATGCTGTAAACGGCTGCGAATTGTCGCGGGTAATTTTAAGTAATGATCAGCCAGCAGCATAATGACAATATTTTCACCTGGCTCTTCCAGGGTTTTCAGCAAAGCATTGGAAGAGGCAATATTCAGTGCTTCAGCGGGTTCTATGACAATAACACGCCAACCATCAACAGTTTGCTGCACAAATGGCAATAAATCCCGGATCTTTTCAATCTTGATTTTGGCATTCTGTTTTTTGTTGTCTTCATCGGTACTGATGTAAACATAATTGGGATGAGTATCTGCTTTAAGCCACTGACAACTGCCACATTCACCACATGGCAAATTGCGTATATGACGATTTTGACATAGTACCCATGCCAGAAATTGCTGGGTAAAAGCTTCCTTACCACAGCCCTTTTTGCCATAAAACAGTAGTCCATGCCCAAGCTGGGGAAAACGCCCAGTAAGCGTATCCCAGACTTGTTGTTGCCAAGGATAAATTTCTGCGGTGGCATCAAGCGGCATGCTAAATTCTCAAATTAGGCGAATACAGATGGATCAAGCTGGTTCAGACGATCCAGATCTTGCTGGGTATCTACACCAGGGGGCAAACTCACTTCAGCAACAGAGATGGCAATACGGTGACCATTTTCCAGCACTCGTAACTGTTCTAAAGATTCCAGCTTTTCCAGAACACCCATTTCCCAGGTTACATATTCCTGAAGCAACTTCACCCGATAAGCATACAGCCCCAAATGACGATAGGCCTGATCATGCAGTTTCTGCTCAGCTTGTTTTGCTCCATCACGATCATAAGGAATCGTTGCACGGCTAAAATACAGCGCCTGATTGTGCTTTGACATCACCACTTTCACGATACTGTCACGCTGGAATTCTTCAAGCTGATGAATCGGCTCACAAAGTGTCGACATAGACGATTCTGGCTGATCGACCAGTAGCTGAGCCACCTGCTGAACCAGTTGCGCAGGTAATAACGGTTCATCGCCTTGCACATTGACAATAATATCATCACTTGCCCAACCTTTAATTTTTGCTACTTCACTTAGGCGGTCGGTTCCCGATGGATGATCAGGTGAAGTAATGACAACATCCACACCCTCAGCACGACATACTGCTGCAATACGTTCATCATCCGTCGCCACACATAGATCATCAAAACCTTCTACTTTACGCGCCTGATCAACCACACGCAGAATCATTGGATGACCATGAATCTCTAATAAAGGTTTACCCGGCAGACGTGAGCTGGCAAAGCGTGCAGGAATAACAATGTGTTTCATAATGAATAAACCTTAAGAAATAGAAATACCGTATTCACCAAGTTGTTGCTGCAAGGTCGCATAACAGGCTGGCGATAATATTGCCTCAACAGGCACCACCCAGATATCACGATTAAATTCCGGATTCTGTTTGAGTAAAGTCATAATCTTTACTGCATCTTTCTCAGTGGTAATGATCGGATAATTATCTTCAAACTGCAGATCTTCAATTTCATAGTCATGATGATCTGGAAATTCATGGCACTGGAATTGCTGAATACCCAGGCTTTCCAAGGTCTGATAGAAACGCTGTGGAAAACCAATCCCGACGACGGCATAAAAAGGTAAGTTTGGATCAAAAGTCTGCGACCCTGCCCGATTGAGTAAATAAGGCTGTGAGGGAGCCAAATGCATATGCAAGTCAGATTGCGGATAAGCCGTATGTTCAATTACAGTACCAGTTTCTAGACGTTCAACCGGCTCACGTAAATAACCTTCAGGCAGAAGTTTCTGATTGCCCAGACCACGATTATTATCCAGTACGATCCACTCAATCTGACGATTCAAAGCCCAATGCTGTAAACCATCATCACAAATAATCAAATCCAGATTATGTTTGGACAATAGCAGCTCTATACTCTGCTGACGATTAGGACCAACAGCCATCGGTACACCCGTCGACTGGACAATCAGTGTGGGTTCATCCCCCACACTTTCTGCGGTCGCCTGCGTATCGACATAGCAAGGAAATGGACCTTTACCTCCATAACCCCGGCTGATCACGCCAACCCGGACATTTTGTTTTTCTAGATATTCAACCAAATGGATCAGTAATGGAGTTTTCCCACTCCCACCCACAGTAATATTACCAATCACCATCACAGGTACAGGTGCGGTATAACTTGCTTTAAAACCTTTATCATATAAGGCTTTATTTAAGCTAAATCCGATCTGGTACAGCCAGGACAATGGTCGAAATACAATCAGCCATTTAGCCTGTGTATTCCAGGCATCCTGAATGACCTGTGCCAGTGACATACTTATTGTTCCTCGAAGTTGCGTTGATGCAACTGGTAATAAGCACCCTTGCGGTTGATCAATTCCTGGTGGGTCCCCTGCTCCAGAATGCGACCTTGATCCATGACAACAATACTGTCGGCATTTTCAATCGTAGATAAGCGGTGAGCAATAACGATAGTGGTACGATCCTGCATTGCCGCATCAAAAGCACGCTGAATGAAGTATTCAGATTCATTATCCAGCGCACTGGTTGCTTCATCCAGAATTAAAATTGGTGCATTTTTCAGAATAGCACGCGCAATCGCAATACGCTGGCGCTGACCGCCAGACAGATTCAGACCTTGTGCGCCCAGCTCAGTATCATAACCATTTGGCAAAGCCATAATAAAATCATGGGCATAAGCAGCTTTAGCCGCGGCAATAATATCTTCTTCTGCAGCATCTTCCAGCTGACCATAAGCAATGTTTTCACGCACGGTACGGTTAAATAGCACCACCTGCTGGTTTACCATCGAAATCTGGGTACGCAAAGCATTCAGCTCAAAATCTTCAATATCTTTGCCATCAAACAGGATTTGACCGGAGCTTGCTTCCTGATAGCGCATTAAAAGGTTCACCAGTGAAGTTTTACCTGCACCTGAGCGACCTACCAATGCTACTGTTTGTCCGGCTTTTACATCAAGATTCAGATCGGTTAATGCCTGATACCCATCAGAATAAGTCAAGTTCACATTTTTCAGCTGGATATTACCTTTTAAAGTATCTTTAAAAGTACCTGCATTTTTTTCTTCCGGCATATCCAGTAATTCAAACACTGAATAAGCTGCCGCCATACCACGCTGAATTTTTTCATTGACTTCAGTAAGTGCCTTGATCGGTTTAGACAACATACCTGCCACGGTAATATAAGCGACAAATTCACCTGCAGTCGTGTCACGTAAAATTTCCGGGCGCAAAGCCAGGAACATGACAATACTCAGCGCAATAGACATAATGAGCTGTACGATCGGGCTGTTGAGCTCTTTCACCACAACCATTTTCAAGCCACGACGCAAGTTTTCTAGAGAGTGCTTTCTAAAACGTTCCTGCTCGTACGTTTGACCGCCAAAGGCTTTTACCACCATATTGGCATTTACAGATTCCTGTACCACATGGTTCACATCCCCCATGGTGTTCTGCACTTGCTTGGACAGCTTACGCATACGCTGTGCAGCTTTGCGAATAAGCAGACCAATGATCGGTGCAAAAATCAGAATAATTAACGTTAAACGCCAGTTTGTATAAAGCAGATAGCCAATCAGCGCGATTGTGATTAAACCTTGCTGCACAATCACTTTAAGTGAATCACTTGAGGCAGCAGTCAGCTGCTCAACGTTATACATGATTTTAGCAGTAATATGACCACTGGTATTATCCAGAAAATATTGCGAAGGCAGACGCATCAGCTTGGCAAAGACTTCCTGACGAATATTAAAGACCAGATTTCGGGAAATGACTGCAGTAAAATAGCCACCCAAAAACAAACCTACACCGCGGAAAAAGATCAGCAAGACCACCAGAAACGGGAAGATCGTTGTAAAACCCTGATCACGAGTCTGAATCGCTTCAATAATATATTCCAGCAACTTGGCAACGGAGACTTCTGTTGCAGCATTGATGGCAAAACCCAGGATAACCAGTAAGGCCAATCCCCAAAATTGTTTTAAATAACTGAGAAGACGTAAATAGACTTTTAAATCTTGCTTCACTAATAACCTCGGGTAGGTACTTTCGTACTGATGTTGATGTTCACAAAGCCAAGTTGCCCTGCAACATCCATAACGCGAATCACATCCTGATGTGCTGCTTTTGCATCAGCAGCAATCACGAACATTAAATCACGTCGTTCGTTAGAAATCTGTTTAATTGCGGTATTTAAATCAGCCACTTCTTTGCTCGCCAATGACTGCCCATTCACTGCATAGTGCCCATTTGCATCCACAGTGACTTCAACCTTTTGATCAAAGTTTTTCGGTGGAACTCCTTGCGCGTCTGGCAAGGTCAAATTCATACGGCTGAGTTGACTGAAAGTCGTAGAAAGCAATAGAAATACCAAGATAAATAACAGACAGTCAATCATCGGAGTGAGGTTGATATGAACATCTTCAACCTGATTGCGTTTGAATTTCATGACTCACCTCAGCTCGCCTTCTGAAGACTTTCATCCGCTTCTGAAGCATGCGAATAAAACAGGTCAGCATGAAATAAAGTGGCCTGCTGCTCCAGCTCGGCCACATATTCCTGTACCAGACGCTGGAAATAACGATGTGCAAATAAGGCAGGGATCGCGATCAGCATCCCGGCAGCTGTCGTAATTAACGCCTTGGAAATCCCCGGCATCATCAGTACTGGATCGCTGGTGGTACCCACATCGATCATGAGGAAAGATTCAATAATTCCGATCACTGTACCGAGCAAACCCAGCAAAGGTGCAACTGCACTTAAAGTTCCCAAAAAATTAATATTTCTTTCCAGATAACCAATTTCCTGCGAAGCAACGACTTCCATCTGGGCACGTGCATATTGCTCGGTCTGTTGCTGGCTGGCAGCACCTGCTGCAAAAACACGGCCTAATGTACTCCCTTGCAGGGATTTATCTACATTTAGTTTTTGCATCACCTGATTGGCATTTTGCCCGGGACCCATCAAAAGCGCTTTAGGTAATATCAGGCTCTTTTTCAGGCGAATAAATCGCTCTAACGAGATGGCCACCATGAAAATCGAACATAATACGAGGGGTAGCATCAGCCACCCACCTGCTTTTACCAATTCCCACATCTGATTTATCCCCAATCAAGAATCAAGTTTTATTCGTCATCCAGGATCGAAAGAATACCGTCTAGCTCTTCCAGTGAATGATAGCTAATGACCAGTTTGCCTTTGCCCTGCTTGTTATAATCAATTTTTACTTCTGCACTAAAACGTTCTGACAGACGTTGTGTCAGTTGTTGAATATCCGGCGCTACGACTGGCTTTGGTTTATCCTGTTTTGGAGTATTAAAATCACGCACTAATTGCTCAGTCTGGCGTACGGACAGGCTCTTCTCAATTACCATTTCAGCCACTTTCAGCTGGTCTTTGGCTTTCAAAGTCAGGATCGCACGCGCATGCCCCATATCAAACAGCCCTTGCTGCATAAAGTCTTTGACCTCTTCAGCTAAGGTCAGCAAACGCAGTAAATTACTGACTGTCGTACGCGCCTTGCCTACTGTATCGGCAATCTCCTGATGGCTCAGACCAAATTCTTCATGGAAACGTTGCAGCGCCATTGCCTGATCAATTGGATTCAGATCTTGACGCTGGATATTTTCAATCAAAGCCAGCGCAATTGCCACCTGATCATTCAGATCACGTACAATCGCAGGAACTTCTGTAAGGCCTGCCAATTGTGCTGCACGCCAGCGACGCTCACCCGCAATAATTTCATAAGGATGGCGTTCATCATCTACCGGACGGATGACGATCGGCTGCATGATGCCATGCTTCTCAATTGAAGCAGCCAGTTCCTGCAAATCCTGTTCATTGATATAGCGACGTGGCTGGTATTCGCCACGTTTCAACAGATTCACATCAATCTGCTTCAGCTGACCATGATCCAGACCTTGTGCTTCAAGCTGTAATTTTTCTTTTTGAATTGACCCCAGTAATGCATCCAAACCACGACCTTTGGCGAGTCCACGTTTCTTCACGGTCATGCTTTACTTCCTTTTTTCACTTTGCTTTTCTTTAACATTTCAGCCGCCAGATTGAGGTAAGCAACTGCACCCTTGGAACTTTTTTCAAAATAAATCACTGGCAAACCATGTGCTGGTGCTTCAGCCAGACGGATATTACGTGGAATCACGGTATCGTAAAGTTTCTTGCCAAAATATTGTTGTAATTCTTCAGAGACATCACGTGTCAGTGCATTACGCGCATCATACATGGTACGTAATACACCCACGATTTGCAGATCAGGATTTAAAGCCTGCTGAATCCGGTCAATGGTCTGAGTCAAATCAGCCAATCCTTCTAATGCATAATACTCACATTGCATTGGAATAATCACGCCATCGACGGCAGCCAAGGCGTTCACGGTAATCAGGCTTAAACTTGGTGCACAATCTACAATAATATAATCAAATGATTTTTCAATTTCCTGCAGGGCATCACGCAGAATAAATTCACGGCCTTCCTGTTCGGCAATTGCCAGCTCTACACCTGCCAGATCACGGTTAGCGCCTAATACTTTATATCCAACTTCCGCCTTAGTAATTGCCGTTTCAATCGGCACTTCACCAAGCAACACATCCGTTACTGAATAAAGTAAATCATTTTTCTGAATGCCCGAGCCCATCGTAGCATTACCTTGTGAATCCATATCCACAAGCAGCACACGTTTTTTTAATACTGCGAGAGATGCCGCCAAATTTACTGCGGTTGTGGTTTTGCCAACGCCACCCTTCTGGTTTGCAATCGCAATAATTTGTGCCATGTTGACCCCAATTCCTTTGAAAATCTTAAATACGTTTTAATAAAAGTAAATGACGTTGTTCGTCTAAGCGCGGAACTTTAAGTTCAATAATCTCACAACTAAATTCATCTTTTAAAGCACTAACTTCATCTTCAGGAATTAAACCTTTCATCGATGCAATAATACTTTGCTCATGCATATAAGGTTTTGATGCATCTACAAAATCGGTCAATGATGCAAAGGCACGACTGGTAATCACATCAAACTGACCGAGTTCATTAATACTGTCTTCATTTTCAACGCGTGTTTGCACCGCAATCACATTTTTTAGCTTCAAGTCAGCAATAAACTGCTTCAGGAAACGGATTTTCTTGCCATTTGAATCTAATAGTACGCAGTTACGTTCCGGCTGACATAATGCAATGATCATGCCCGGCATCCCGCCGCCGGTACCAATATCGAGCAAACGGCCTGATGGCAAATCCTTTAAAATACTTAAGCTGTCTAGCAGATGCTTGACCAGCATTTCTTTCGGATCACGAATGGCAGTCAGATTGTATGCCTTATTCCACAGTACCAAAGCGTCTTGGTACTTGAGTAATAAATTTAAAGTTTCATCACTCAATGCTAAACCTAAAGCCTGGCTACCCTGCTTTAATTCCTGAAAAAACGTATGCATAAACAATTAACGCTCGAAAAAATTAGAAGAAAGTATACCGCTTTCTCTATATTGGCACAGTAGGGAGTGCTTAGTGAATATTCACTTAAGCATATTTCCCTTCACGAATTTCAGCATCCAGTGCAGCCAAACGCTCTGGCGTCCCTACATCAACCCAGTCACCAATCAACTTTGAGGCAGCGACTTGATTTGCCAGCATCGCCTCTTTGAGTAATGGCGCCAGTGGACACTTACCTGCTTCCAGACCTGCAAACATTTTCGGGTCAATCAAAGAGACACCACTAAAGGTCAGATTTTCACCCTGAACATTCTGATCAAAGGTATAAGCTTTACCTTCAGCCAGGCTAAAATCACCTTGTGGGTGCTGAGGTGGATTTTGCACCAACACCAGATGTGCCAGGTTTTCACCCAGCTCCACTGTCAATAATGGCGCAAAATCCATGGTGGTCCAGACATCACCATTCACCAGAATAAAAGGCTGATCCCCTAATAAAGGCAAAGCGTTGATAATACCACCAGCAGTTTCCAGTCCCTCACCTTCATGTGACCATAAAATCTTGACACCAAACTGCGAACCATCACCCAAAGCTTCCACAAGTTTTTCACCTAACCATGCGGTATTGATGACGATTTCATTCACACCGATCGCCGTCAACTTTTCGATATGCCAGACGATCAGAGGCTTGTCACCTACTTCCAAAAGTGGCTTTGGTGTATGCAGCGTTAAAGGGCGCATGCGATTACCTAGGCCTGCAGCCAAAATCATCGCTTTCATTTATGCAGCCACCTCATATGAACCATATTTTTCTTCAAAAGCTGGCAATACGCGCTCATTGATAAATTGCATAAACGGCTGCAATTCTGCATAAGGTTTACTTTCTTCCAGCAGATACCACATCACACGCGGCAAATCTTTCAAATATCCCGATTTACCATCACGTTCAAACAGGCGCACAAAAATACCTAAAATCTTGATATGACGTTGAATGGCCATCATGTCGGCATCTTTCTTGAACTGTCCAAAATCACGACCCTCTTTGGCAGAAGCCGGCAATAAATTGTAGAAAGTTTCAAACCAGCGATAGACACGGTCAGCATTCCACTGTACATAGGCATCGCGGGTAATCGAGATCAGGTCATAAGTATCCGCACCAATGACTGCATCCTGAAAATCGATCACGCCCAGATCTGTTTCACCTGCAATCTGCATCAGGTTACGGCTATGGAAATCACGGTGCACAATCACTTGAGGTTGAGCTAATGCTGCATTCGCCAGAATGGCAAAGGTACGCTTAATCAGCGCACTTTCCGCTGCGGTCGGAATGACTTTTAAAGCGGGCAACATCCAGTCAGTCAGCAATTCCATTTCCGAGATCAGTTTTTCATAAGAATACTCAGGAAAATGACCTTGGCCTTGAATAGACTGTAACTGAACTAACTGTTTAAAACTCTGTTCATAATAAGCATCGACAGTGGCGTCATTAAGCAGATCAGACAGCATCACATTGCCGAAATCTTCGAGCAGTAATAGACCATTTTCCAGATCTTTCGCCACAATGTGCGGCACGCGAACACCATTCGCATCAAAAAATTCATCTATCGTCACAAAAGGCACACAATCTTCTTTTTCTGGTGGTGCATCCATTAGCATAAATGTTTTATTATTCAGTTTGATTCGTGCATAACGACGAAAACTGGCATCGCCTGCTAAAAAATGAGTTTCAAATTGATCTGAACCGAGTACAGAAGCAATCCAAGATTGTATCAATTGTTCGCGTTGAGTATTCATTTGCAATAAATTCTAGTACAGGCTGAGTTTTTAAAGTGCTAAGTGTAGCTACTTATCAACTTTTTCTCTATGATGCGACAATAATTAATTGCGATAAAAGCATGATTGGTTAATGAGACAAATGAAGCATCAGTTTAAATATAATCCTTTAGCGACTGCGATCTTAACTTTGTTATGTGGTAGCTCAATTTCAAGCTATGCTGCAGAAAATGACTCATCCAACAGCAACAATCAGCAGCTTAAACAAAGCTTACAGGAAACCTATCCTGGTGAAGCATTTTTCTCTCAATATTATGTTGACAAATCCACGCCTGAAGCACAACAACGACAGGGACAGTATTTAAGTTCTGCCTATTGTCAAGGCACCTGGATTACTCCGGTTTCACCTGCAGTTGAAGCAGTTGCTCCAGATCAAGCGACTTCTACCGTTACTGCTGACTATGGCCACTATAATCCGAATGGCGATTCTTACTTAGAAGGCAATGTCATCATTGATCAGCAAGGTCGTCAGATTCGTGCAGATCAAGTGACCATTGACCAGACCCAGACCTACGCAAAAGCTCAAGGTCGAGTACAGCTGGCACAAGCAGGTCTGCTCTCACAAAGTGATGACATTAATTACAACCTAAAAACCCAACAAGGCGACTTAAATAACAGCTTTTATATTGCAGAAGAACAACATGCGCATGGACGTGCAGAAAAAATCGCCAGAACCTCCACTGAAACAGTTGAACTGGAAAATGCGACCTATACTACTTGCCCACCTGAACAGAAGCCAACCTGGAAAATTCAGGCAGATCGTATCAAGTTAAATCAGGAAACTGGGCGTGGTGAAACTCGTAATACCAAAATATACGTTAAAGATGTGCCTGTTCTTGCAGTACCTTATTTTAACTTCCCGATTGATGATCGTCGCACCACCGGGATTCTGACCCCTAGTTTTGGTTTTACCAATGATGGTGGCTTAGAACTGGGCGTTCCAGTATATTTAAATCTAGCACCAAATTACGATGCTACCATTACACCACGTTATATCGCTGACCGTGGTGCAATGCTGGATGGTCAGTTCCGTTATTTAACCGAGAACTTTGGCTATGGTCAAATCTGGGGGGGCATTTTACCTTCAGATCGTAGCTATGATGATCAAGACCGTAAAGACCTGCATTTCCGTCATGACTGGCAGATTAACGAGCAGTTCTCAACCAATCTTGAATATAACTATGCTTCAGATAAAGACTTCTTCTCAGATCTCAATAATAATCCAAATTCTAAAACTGATCTGAATTTACGTCGTGCTTGGGAAATTAACTATAAAAATGGTATTCCAGGCTTGAAAGCACAGTTAAAAGTAGAAGATTTCCAGACCCTAGACCCAGAAGTTGCAGATGAAGACCGTCCTTATGCGCGTTTGCCACAATTCCTAGTCAACTATAAAACGGGCAACCCGCTCGGTTGGCAATTCGAAGCCAATCACGATACTGCCTATTTCAAAAAAGATGTTAATAATATAAATCCAGCTACAGGCAGTTACGAACCGAGTGGTACACGTATCTATAACGATCTAGCAGTTCGCTATAATCATCGAACACCTGGTTTATTCCTGCTTCCTCAATTGTCCTTGCGCAACATTAATACCTTCTATGACAAGGACACGATTGATCTTTTAGACCAGAACCAAACTAATTCTTCAAGTGAAGATAAATCTATTGTAGTGCCAGAATTCACTCTCGATGCTGGTTTGATTTTTGAAAAAGAAGGACGCTATTTACAGACACTAACACCTCGTCTGTTTTATGCTTACGCACCTTACGAGAATCAAGAAGATCAGCCAAATTTTGACTCAGTGAATGCTTCGATCAGCTATGATCAGCTATTCAGCCCACGTCGTTTCTATGGTCATGACCGTTTAGAAGACAATAACTTTGCATCCGTAGGCTTAAGCTACAGCCTGTTCAATGATGTTGGTTTAGAACGCCTGCGTGCCAGTATAGGCCAAAGTTTCTTCTTCGAAGACCGTCGCGTGACTTTAGAACGGGATATTGATGAATATGACCGTGAAACGCATACTGGTCCTGTAATTCAACTATCCAGCCAGCTTTCCAATAATTTCCATGTCAACTTTAACTCAGCATGGATGTCGAATGGTCAGAATGCACAGCGCGATGTGCAAGCCTATTACACTGGTGAACAAGGTAATCTCTACAATGTAGGCTATTTCTATCGCAAAGAAATTACTGACCGTCAAAAAAGCTATGATCAGGTGGTTGGTTCATTCATTCAGCCTGTTTTCAATAACTGGCGTCTGATTGGTCATGCTCAATACGATCTGGAAAACAACGTTGCACGTGAATATTTACTTGGCGTGAACTATGAGTCATGCTGTTGGGGTGTTTCCGTCTATGGCCGCTCATATTACAATGATCTGGATGACATCAATGAAGCGGGTGTTAAACCAAAACGCATGATCATGGCAGAACTCAGCCTTAGAGGCTTAGGTGGATTCAACAATAAATTGGCATCACTACTGGAAAACCGTATTCTGGGCTTTAATAATATCAATCAGACTTGGACAGAACGTTAATGAAGACAAAACAGTTAAAACATTTTTTTAAAGCAACCACACTTGCGCTATGCCTTTCTGCAGCAATACCTACTTTTGCTGTTGCACAGACCAAGGATGAAGTTGTAGCTGTTGTCGACAATAGCGTGATTCTTCGTAGTGACCTGGATCAAAGCATTGCAGAGATTTCTCATCAACTCGAAAAGCAAAAGAAGCCTGCACCGTCACAACAAATCCTGCAACAACAAGCCTTAGAGCAACTGATTTTACGTCAGGCTCAACTTGAACAGGTAAAGCGTTATAATGTTCGTCCTGATGAAAAAGCGCTTAATGATGCAGTATTAAAAGTTGCACGCGACTCTGGTTCTTCCAGCCTGGAAGCTTTCCAGCAAAAGCTGGATTCAATTGCACCAAATACTTATGCTGCTCTACGTAACCGTATCGCAGAAGACCTTGCGATTAACCGTTTACGTCAACAGATTGTGACTTCCCGTATCAAAATCAGCGATCAGGATGTGGAAAACTTCCTGAAAACCCCGCAAGGTCAGGCATTACTCGGTAGTCAGGTTCATGTACAACATGTCCGTGTTTCTGGTGACAATACAGCTCAAGTTGCAGCAGAGGTAAAGAAAGAGTTAGAAAGCTCTACCGACCTGAAAGCAATTGAGAAGAAATACTCCAAAAATGGTGTCAAAGTTGAAGCTGCTGACATGGGCTTCCGTAATATTTCAGATATTCCAGATGAGCTCGCATCACGTGTAACCAGCCTTCAGCCTGGTCAAACCTCTGAACTGATTGAAGCCCGCGATGGTGCTCACATTCTTAAGCTGATTGATCGTAAAGCGGGTGAAAAGCGTGCACTCGTACAACAATATCAGACGCGTCATATTCTGATTCAGCCTTCGGAAGTAGTGAGTCCTGAAAATGCCAAACAGATGATTGACAGTCTGTATACCCGCCTAAAAAATGGTGAAGACTTTGCCGTACTGGCGGCTACCTTCTCCAATGATCCTGGTTCAGCACGTGACAGTGGTAGTCTAGGCTGGGTGAATCCAGGTGTGATGGTCCCAGAATTTGAAGAACGTATGAAAAAAACACCTGTGGGCCAAATCAGTGAACCGTTCCAGTCTCAGTTTGGCTGGCATATTCTACAGGTGACAGATACGCGCCAACAGGATATGACTTCAGAATACCAGGAACGTATGGCACGTCAGCTTTTAGGCGAACGTCAGTTTGATACAGAACTGGATAGCTGGTTACGTGAGACCCGCAGTAATGCCTTTGTTGAGATTAAAGATCCACAACTGGACCGTAAAAAGAATTAATATTCAGCATCTTTAAAAAAACCGGCTTTTGGCCGGTTTTTTATTATCTATATAAGACTATTACCATAAAAAAACCTCTCATTTCTGAGAGGTTTTTTAGATTCTTAAATCAGATTAACGGTTGTTTTCGTCATCTTGAGAATCTTCGAATTTTGCATCGTCACTAAAGCCAGCACCTTGACCACCGAAGCCGCCTTGTCCACCGAAGCCACCTTGTCCACCAAAGCCGCCAGGTTGGCCGCCACCGAAGCCGCCTTGACCACCGAAGCCACCAGGTTGACCGCCACCGAAGCCTCCTTGACCACCGAAGCCGCCAGGTTGGCCGCCACCGAAGCCGCCTTGACCACCGAAGCCGCCAGGTTGGCCGCCACCGAAGCCACCTTGACCGCCGAAGCCAGCACCTTGAGGACCAGCAGGAGCACCAGCAGGACGTGGGTTACGTGCAGGAACTACGGTAGAAATCGCGTGTTTGTAAACCATTTGGCTTACAGTATTTTTTAATAATACAACGTATTGGTCAAATGATTCGATATGACCTTGTAGTTTGATACCGTTAACCAGGAAGATAGAAACAGGAATACGTTCTTTACGTAGGGAATTCAAGAACGGATCTTGTAAAGTTTGACCTTTAGACATGTTATAACTCCAAAAAATTTTAAAATCAGCGCAAAAAACTATCTTTATTTTTCAATTAAAAATTATAAAAAAGATAGTCTGTAAATTTTGCTTTATCCGTAACAGTTTCGCAAGTCTTCTTGAGCCTGCTGTGCGGTAAAATATGTAGTAAATTTATGCTTATCTTGCAAAGATCTTAACCATGTGTATTGACGTTTAGCCAGTTGTCGTGTTGCAAACAATGCCTTGTCTTCCATTTCTCGCTGTTTTTCAATACTTCGCTCACTGTTTTTTATAAATTCGATCGCCTGACGGTAACCAACGGAACGCATGGATGGAAGATTTTCATCAAAATCGTATTTTTTCATCAAGTTTTCCACTTCATTTAAAAAACCGATTTCCCACATAATTTCTAATCGTTTTTCAATACGCTTGTGTAATTCTACTCGGTCTGGGATCAGCGCGTAATTATGAAAACTGTAACGATATGGTTGATTTTTTGGTTGTTCTGCTTGTAGTTTTGTTATAGCTTGGCCAGTCAGCTTATAAACCTCTAAAGCACGAATAATGCGCTGTTTGTCACTTACTTTAAATTTTTGCCCTGCAATTGGGTCTACCGTACATAATTCCGCATAAACTGCTTCCCACCCTTCCCGTTCGGCTTTTGCTTCAATTTCCGCACGTACCTTATAATCTGCACTGGGTAGATTATCAGATAATCCTTCTAGCAATGCTTTGAAATAAAGCATTGTTCCACCAACCAAAATTGGAGTTTTGCCACGTGCATGCATATCATCAATCAGGCGACAGGCATCTTCGACAAAATTGGCTGCTGAATAGACCTCTAAAGGACTAATAATATCAATCAGATGATGCGGATATTGCTCTAATTCCGCTTTGGTTGGCTTGGCTGTACCAATGTCCATTTCCCGGTAAACCAGTGCAGAATCGACGGAAATCAGCTCAAAATTTCCTTGCTCATAGAGTTCACATGCCAAAGCGGTTTTACCACTTGCAGTTGGTCCCATTAAGTTGATGACCGGCAATTGATTTGACATGTACCACTACTCTCCTCGAGCAAAAAGTTTATCTAGTTGAGCCAGTGGGAAAGCACGCCATGTTGGACGTCCATGATTACACTGGCTGGCAAATTCAGTTTGTTCCATCTGACGCAATAAGGCATTCATTTCAGACAGGCTTAAAATACGGTTTGCACGTACCGCACCATGACAGGCCATGCCCGCCAAGATCTGGTCACGCTTTTGCAACAGGCCTTGCGCCTGATCCGTTGGGTCCAGATCATCCAGTAATTCAGGAATCAAGGCATCAAAATCTGCCTTGTGCAGGATCGCAGGAACTCCGCGCACGATCACCTGTTCATCACCATACTGGTCAATCTCCAGACCAAATCGGGCCAGCTGTTCCTTCAACTCTTCTACACGCATGGCCTGCATACGACTGATAGACACCACCTTAGGAATTAAAAGCTGCTGCGATGTCCAGAACTCCGGTTTATCCCAGGCAGACTTCATTTGCTGCAAGACGATACGCTCATGTGCTGCATGCATATCTACAATAATCAGACCTTCTGTGTTTTGTGCAAGGATATAAATCCCATGCAGCTGTGCAATCGCAATGCCTAAAGGATGCTCATCTACTTTGGCCTGCACATGTGTCTGAAAAGACTGCTCAGGGCTCAGCTGCTCAGTTTCGGAGTTTGCTCTAAGTGGTGCCAAATAGCTTTGTAAGGCATTGTTAAGCTGCTGTGAACCACTATAAGGCTTGGTATAATCCTGCACATAATGCACAGTTTGTGGACGCGAAGATTCAAAGTCAGTCAGCACATCTGAAGCTTCAGCTTCTATATATTTATGCGTATTACGAGGATGTAGATGCTGCTGAACTGCATAAGGTTCAGGAGGGGACTGCGGTGCAGCCTGATGCAGGCTAAACTGTTCCTGATAACGCGGCTGAGGCGTAAGTGGTGCAGGTTCCTCAGTTTTCATTGCATCAGCCAGATTAGCTGTTGCGGTCTGGAACTGTGCTAGCGTTTCTTTGGCATAATGACGTACAAACTCATGTACTTCACGCTGATTCAGGAAACGGATTTCATGTTTAGTTGGATGTACATTGACATCAATATTTTCCGGATCTAC
This sequence comes from Acinetobacter sp. CIP 101934, assembly GCF_000369585.1. Taxonomy (NCBI): domain Bacteria; kingdom Pseudomonadati; phylum Pseudomonadota; class Gammaproteobacteria; order Moraxellales; family Moraxellaceae; genus Acinetobacter; species Acinetobacter sp. CIP 101934. The sequence goes on from NZ_KB850094.1 coordinate 2,052,747, forward strand.
TTCCAGAAACAGCAGATAAGCTGCATGCTGGTTTCCATGCAGAATGCCGTCATACGCCATACGCAATGCATGAGAAATGGTCTTGTCTCTTACGATACGACCATTTACATAGACATATTGCATATCGGCTTGCGCACGCGCATCCGAAGGATGACCGAGCCAGCCAGACAAACGCATGTTGATACTATCTGCATCCATCCAGTAAGCATTTTCAGTAAATTGGCGCCCCAATAACTGCTGCACACGCTGGAAACGTAATGCTCCACTGTCTGCCACAGGCAGATTCAGCTTGATACTTTCATTATGTTCCAGCACAAAACGGATATCGAAATGGGTCAGTGCCAGACGACGTACAATCTCTTCAATATGACCAAATTCAGTGCCCGGTTTTTTTAGAAATTTACGACGTGCCGGTACATTAAAGAACAGATCCTGCACCCGGATATGGGTACCACGTGAAGTAGCAACTGCCTGAATTTCCTGATGGTCAAAAGCAGTACCATTCACTTCAACCTGATAACCAATGCCATCTTCGCTTTGGCTACTGGTCAAGGTTAGACGCGATACGGCTGCAATCGAAGCCAGCGCCTCACCACGGAAACCCAGACTGGTGATGGCATGCAATTCCTCTGCTGTCTGAATTTTACTGGTGGCATGACGCATGACCGCCAGCGCTAAATCTTCCGGGTGAATTCCTCGACCATTGTCAATAATTTCGATCAGTGTACTACCGCCCTGTTCTACACGAATCACCAGTTCAGTCGCACCAGCATCAATCGAGTTTTCGAGCAGTTCTTTCACTACAGATGCAGGTCGTTCAATCACTTCACCCGCTGCAATCTGGTTCGCCAGTGCAGGATCAAGTGAACGGATACGGCGTACGCTTAAATCATTCGACATATGGGAATTGCTGCTCCAAAGCCTGCTGTAATACTGAGTTTGATGAAGTCAACGTTGCAGTACGAGTCAACTCATCTTCGGATTTAAGAATTTCAATGATCAGATCTGCTTCAGGTATTTCATCACCACCTTTAGATGGCCATTCAAACAAGAATAATGCCTTTGGGGTTTCAAGATAATCCCGAATACCCATCAGTTCCAGTTCATAGGGATCATTTAAACGGTACAGGTCAAAGTGGAAAATATCCTTCCCTTGAATATTATAAGGTTCTACCAATGTATAGGTTGGACTTTTGACCGAACCCTCATGACCGAGCTGTTGTAAATAATAGCGCGTCAATGTCGTCTTGCCTGCTCCCAGATCACCGATCAGATAGATCACTCCCGTACTAAAATTCGCGGCCAATACCTTAGCCAGCTGTTGGGTATCTTCTTCATGATTTAAGGTGACAGTAAATGAATAAGGCATATGACTCACGACATGATTCAAAGGAACAAATATGATAGCATCGCCGCAGTTTAAAAGCCTATTCCGCCGCATGAGAAACTGTATTTTTTCATAGCATTTGTTTCCTGAATGAGATCCACTTCCCCATATGAATACTTCTGCTGAATTTATCCCACCGATGATCAACGGCGTCAGTGCCAGCAAAGTTTTCTTGCAACCATCCACTGCTGCAACAGTCTATGACTATTTATGTACACAGTTTCCGCATATCCAGACCAGTGAATGGCAATCTCGTTTTCAGGAGGGTCTGGTTTATGATGCACAGGGAAATAGCTTAAATCTAAATAGCCTCTTTCAGGCGAATAGCCACTGTTTTTATTATCGCTTTCTGGGACACGAAGTGCATGTTCCTTTCGAACACCAAATCCTGTTCGAAAATGAACATTTTATGGTGATTGATAAACCACATTTTCTAACCATGAGCCCGACCGGACAATATGTACAGGAAACCCTGCTGGTTCGTCTAAAGAAACAGACCGGGATTGAGCACCTAACTCCGATTCACCGACTGGATCGGGAGACGGCTGGCGTAGTGCTTATCTCTAAAAATGTAGCATCGCGTGGACTTTATCAGCAGTTGTTTGCTACACGCCAAGTACAGAAAACCTATCATGCGATTGCAGGTTACCGTGAAGAATTTCGCTTTCCGCAAATTGTGCGTTTACGCATGGATAAAGGTCAGCCTTTCTATACTATGCAGGTTTTGGAAGGTGAGCCTAATAGTGAAACCGAAATCACCTTATTAGAACAGCAAGATCATTTAGCCAAATACGAACTGAAACCGCATACTGGCAAGCAGCACCAATTACGTGTGCACTTAAACTTTTTGGGTATACCGATTCTGAATGATCCGTTTTATCCTAGCGTTGCACATAAAGCAGATAATGATTTTTCTGCGCCCTTACAGTTATTGGCCAAATATATCCAGTTTGTTGACCCTATTACCCAGCAATTGATGCAATTTTCTTCCGAGCAAGTGCTGACACTGTAATGCAGCTGTCATTACGATTTATTTTCAGAATTGATTCGTATAAGGATTGTATTTCAAATGTAATGGATTAAAATGAATGCGAAAAGTTAAGTATTTTAAAGTCTTGAATATATTATGAGAAAAACTGAAGTCTACCAAATACGCCTGGATTCTCAAGAAAAGAAACAAGCCTTTGCCGTATTTAAGCAATTGGGAATTACACCAGCTCAAGCAGTCCGCCTGTTTTTTAAGCAGGTAGTGCTGACTAAATCTATCCCCTTCTCTATTGAAAATCAGAATATCAACTTGGAACAATTAATCAAGCTGCGCAAACTAAAGCAAAGCGAATCCAAACCTGCATCTGCCGGATTGATTGCAGACACTGCAGAACAGGAAGCATTGGATCTACATGCTGATGATGATCATTTTGATTTATTTGAAGAACTGAATGCCATTCTGGGTGAAAGTGACAAAATTTAACACTGTCGCATTTTCAAACAATTTCATACGCTACTCCTCCCCAAAATTTCGTTATGCTCCATGAATACATAATAATAAGACATGGAGTAAGGAATGCTTGTTCGACGTGCTCAGGTAAAAGACCTGCAACAGCTTTCAGTTTTATTTAATGAATATCGCCAGTTTTATGGAGCTTCCTCAAATCAGGAACTTTCTTATCAGTTTCTAAAACAGCGATTTGAAGACCAGCAAACAGTGATTTTTATCAACACCAAGGATGATATTTTTACCGGATTTATTCTGCTTTATTTAAGATTTTCCTCAGTAGCTTGTTCAAAGTTTTATGTGCTGGATGATGTGTATATCACTCCACTGTATCGCCGTCATGGCGCTGCACGACAACTGATTGATACCGCTATTTTATTTGCCCGACATGAAAATGCACTGCGTATTAGCCTGGATACCCAGAAAAACAACCACCAATCGCATAAACTCTATGAATCAATGGGATTTATGCGAGATGATGAATTTGTCACTTTTCATTGTTTTCTCAAGTAAATCCAGCGCTTTATTCGGCACGGTATTTAGCTTGAATCACTTGATCTTCAGTTAAATAAATCCACTCACCTTCTGGCAAATCATTCAAAGTCAATTGACCTATTTGAGCCCGATGTAGTTTTTCAACTTTATTCCCCACAGCTGCCAGCATACGTTTCACCTGATGATAAACACCTTGATGCACTGTCATTTGCAAACGCTTTTCTTCCAGACGAATGACATCCGTAGCAGCATACATACCTTTTTCATTGCGTAACTCAACACCTTGTTCTAGCTGCTTGATCTGCTCATCCGTAACAGGGTCTGCGGTATCCATCTGGTAAATCTTGGCAACATGCTTTTTAGGATGAGTTAATGCCTGCAAAAATTGACCATCATCAGTCAGTAACAGCAAGCCTGTCGTATCCTGGTCTAAACGACCTACACACTGAATTCCACGATTCATGAGCAAGTCATCAAACAGCTCAAAGACACTAAAATGATGGGTTGCCTGATGCGAACACTCATAACCTTGTGGCTTGTTTAAGGCAATATAGACTTTTTCCCGATATTGATAGATTTCGTCATACACATTGAACTCTAGCTGATCCAAATCAAGTTTATGCTTTGGATTATCAATGATTTCACCCTGGATGCTCACAGCGCCATTCTTGATCAGTTGCTGGCAATACTTACGCGAGCCAAAACCTTGTGACTGCAACATTTTTTCCAGAAGCATAAACTTCAATCTCTGATATTTCATTCAAGCTCTATTCTATACCGAAACCGTGCACTCTGGATTCAGCTTTATATAAGGTTAGTTTCGGTTGCTGAAAATGGCTACAATAGCGTGATTATTCTCTCAACTCCTATCTTATGCCTCAACTCGATCTGAATTTGCTGGTACTTTTGATTTTACTGGCGTGTGGTATCTTCAGCCACAATACCGCTGTGACGATTGCTGCAGGTGTGCTGCTCGTATTAAAAATCACACCGCTGAATGAAATGCTGCCCTATGTCCAGACACATGGCCTGAATATCGGCGTGATTATTTTAACCATTGGCGTATTAGCACCAATTGCCAGTGGCAAAATTCCAGGAGAAAGTATTCTCAAATCTTTCCTGAGCTGGAAGTCTTTACTAGCAATCGTCATTGGCGTCTTTGTCGCCTGGCTGGGCGGACGTGGAGTGAAGCTGATGTCCAATCAGCCAGATGTGGTAGCCGGACTATTATTAGGCACAGTAGCAGGTGTAGCAGTATTACGCGGTGTTCCAGTCGGTCCTTTAATTGCGGCTGGGATTTTATCTTTGTTGATTAGTACGCAATAAGTTTAAAATAAAATTTCTATTCAGTTAACACGAATTCAAACATCCACCTTTCTCGGATTTCTAAAAATATTTAGAGATCAAATTATATGACTAGCGACATAGAGGTTGCACATTGATTACCTTACGCAAGCTATAAAGCAGTACTTCAGGCTTGCTCAGAAGATACTATCAGATCAACAGAATACTTTATTAATTCGACCTTTCGAAATTCAAGCAAAATAAAGTGAATGATTTTTAAAAGCGTTGACCTGATAAAAATTTGAAATTCAATAAATGATACATACCAGTCTAATCTTTCAAAGCATAGACCAGACTTTCTATCATCTCGCCATTTTCCAAATATACTTTAACCGGAATACGTTGATATTCATCACCTTCAAACTTATCCAGCTCATCCCAATATTGGGGAAGGTTCTCGGATATGAATACCTAACCCGGAACAGTCTCTCCCAAATCACTGAGCTGAATACCCGGGCTACCCAGTTCAGCACTCCAACCACGCTGCTGCAAATGTCCACAAATATAATCGGCTTTCCAGCTTCCTCCAATCCCTTCCATGACATGGGCATTGGGTTGCTGCGGACGAAGCGTGCCGTATACAAATAAACTGTGCATCTTAAGAACTCTTAAATATAATCTTGATGATTATTCCACAAATAGTAGCGCCAAACGCACCTGGTCATAACCCATACGTGGACTGGTTAACTCGACAATCGGACGCAGTTTAATAGACCCATCATCATTGAAATGATCGGTATCCTGTCGCTTAGTCAGACGTTTATAGATCTTACGCACTTGTTCAACCACTTCCTCACCCGGATGAGCTACAGATATATCTAAACCTTGCTCTTTATGCAGTCGACCTAAATGGTTGATAATCGTTGCCGGTGTTAAGCCACGCTCAGTGGCGATATCGGCAATATCATAACCTTCTTCAAACAGCTCACGCGTTTCATCCAGCGTTGCAGCAGCATAATTCTGCTTGCCGCCATTTTTCGCCAGTTTTTTTTCATTACGCTGAATTTCAGTTTCATTCAGCGTACCACCGCAATGACGGATAAAGGCATTATGTTGTTTGGTTAAATCAATATTTTCAAAGTGTTCTTCGGCTTCACTCGACAACTCCTGAAAACGGCGGTCTGCCTTAATTGCCAGACTATCCAGTTCCAATGCCTGCTCATTAAAACCTTTTAGACGTAGACCATCTAAAGTTTTTAAACGCGAAAGTGCCACATAGCCCTGTCCTTTTTCAAAAGTATGACTCAAGTCAATTTCGGCAGCTTCTAAGGTCATACCCTGTGATTTATGAATCGTAATCGCCCACGCTAAACGTAAGGGAATTTGCTGGAAACTGGCAATAGTCTTACCGGCTTCATTGTCTACTGACCAGGTTTCTGGCTCAACCAGCAACGTCGTCCCATCTGTGAGTTTGACTTTAGGCAATACCCCAAATTCATCATCTTCTTCAAAACCAATAACTTCACCCAAACTGCCATTGATATAACCCAAGTCAAAATTGTTTTTGACAAACATGACTTTAGCATGCTTTTTCAGCGTTAAGGTTTCTGGTGCACGCACTGAAGATTTCAGTGTTTCGATCAACTTGTCATTGCCGTCGCACTGGGCATCAAACTGGCGCGGCTCATTATCAATTTCATTTAAATGCCGGAAGTTGATACTGTCCACATCCATATTATGCGTATACAGACGCGTATAAGTGTCGCCAATCTCCTGATGACGTGTTCTTTGCAAGGCATTTCGATGTTCTGTACCAATCGCCTGCGCACGGATTGCATTTAGAATATCATTCAGATAGTCATTGCCCTGACGGTGCTGTTCGGTCAGATAGCAAACGCGAAATTTGGCTTCGACCCAGGCATCTGACATAAAGCAGAATTTATCCCGGTTGCGTTCATCATTTTTACCCACTGGAGGCAACTGAAAGAAATCGCCAGCAACAATCACCTGAATGCCACCAAAAGCTTCATCAGATTCTTTGAAATACTTTAATACCTGATTAACCAGATTTAGCTGCTTGGCATGCAGCATAGAAATCTCATCAATAATCAGTACCTGAGCATTTTCCAGATGCTCTTTCAGATATTTGCGCTCTTTCATACGCTTCAGGTCTTCTTCTGACAAGAAGTCCTTAATCCCGATACCGGCCCAGGTATGAATGGTCATGCCATTCATGTGCGTTGCCGCGATACCTGTAGACGCTGTAATCGCAACAGATACCTTACGTGCTTTCAAATAATTGATATATTGATTCAGGGTATAGGTTTTCCCTGCACCAGCCGAGCCTGTTAAAAATACATTTTCGCCCGCTTTGAGTAACTTAAGTGCAGTTTCCTGTTTCATATGACCTATACCGTGAAAGAACGGCTATAGCCTAACGACTTTTCCGGCAAAAGTTAAGTATTCAGGTCCAAATCAGAATCTATACACGACGTATGCAGTCGTCTGTTAAACCAGCTGATGAAATGAATTGCCATATCGATATATTGCGGATCTGCTTTTTGGTTGTGGGGATATTCCAGCTGATCAAAAATAATTTCCTGATCCTGTATATGACAACCCAAGAGCAGTGGCGTAGATAATTCTGCATGACTGACATGAAAAGCAACATATTCCCCTTCTATGATCCGCTGTGCATAACTGGCGGCCAGACAGTTCTGAAAAATCCGAGCTTCCTCAATAATCTGGTCTATATTTTTTAACTCTTCAAATTTCCAGTCAAAATAATAGAAATTTGCTTCATTCGTCAGAGTTTTCCAGTCCTTAAGTGCAAAGTCCTTTTTCAGTCGGGCAATAATTTCCTGCTTCTGAATCTGGTCATGCCAGGCAATGGCCTGAATAAACAAACCCTTCCAGGTCAGACTTTTTGGAATATTTTTATATATAGCAAAATATTCTGCCAGATAGTCACGTACATAACTGTCAAAAATTGATTCGCGCACATTGGCATCTTGCAGATAAAACAGCTGTCGAAACTCAGTCAACTGAATCCGATAACGCTGCAACTCGGTATAAAAATCACGATTTTGTTGAGTAGCTGGCCTAATATATTGCTGTACCGCTTCAGGCAGATGAGAAGTTGCTTTATGTAAATGCTGCATATAGGCCTGCATGACCCGGCTTAAACCCATATATACCTTCTTGGTGGTGCAATCATCCATCTTGACTACTTCGCGCATCAGGCCGATCCACTCGTCCAGATACAGAATTGACGGACTGATAGCAATACGGTGGTCATTAATCGCCTGACGTGTTCCTTTTAATACTACGGATTTATTATCCGGATGCGTGAACCATTTATACTGTATGGCATGCTGATGCACACTATGAATAAATAACCGCGCCGAAGCATATTGAAAATATTGCAAGGTCGCCAGCAGCACCTGTGGATGAACCTGATGAGTATTCAGGAAACTGATCGCCGTGACTGTAACCCGTACACTACTGTGCTGAATATTCGTACTAATCCAGTCCAACACTTCAGCAGACTGCTTGAACAGCCAGTTGATCGCCCGATTACAGTCAAACAATGGCAGTTTCGCGACTTTTTTCTGCCATAACTGATGATTATTTTCCAGAAAATGCTTCTTGCTCAGCAGATCATCCCGTCCCCAGGTATCACGGTTCATCAAACGCACGAAACCCAGCATATTGCTATGCTCCAAGGTGTGCCTGAACAGGAGTTCAATATCGTTTACATGATCATTCAACTCATGCAGATTAAAACGCTCCTCAAAGGATAAACTCATAATACGGTAGATTGCCGGATGCAGAAATTGTGCTGCGCTAAAACAGAATTCATCCAGACTGTGCATGAGTCCCTGAATCGAAAGAAAGTCAGCGGGCGCTAAATATTCTAAGGAAAAAATCTTCTGCATTTGCTGCAAGATGTTTTGAGATGGTTCTTTTCCATATAAGACATAGTCACTCATTACTGGCGTGGTATACAGACCCGCTCTTCTCATCAGATGATCAATGATTTCTGCCTGCACAACGGAAAGTTGCTGCACGAATTTCAGCACACGTGCAGGCCCATTGACCCATTGATAGACCTGTTCGAACAGCAGTTTACTTAACTGTTGCGCTTTATCACGCAAGAATAGGGAATGCTGGGGTTTTAAATCACCAGTCAGGAAATGGATATCCTGTAAAAAGAACTCTTCCAGAGTGTCTGACTTGTGATGCTGCACACTAAAATGTGGTTCTGCCAGCAATTGCGCTGTGCCCTGCTGAATGTGCTGAGGCGTATGCAGCTGGATATGAAACAGGCCATTTGCCAAGACGATCCGATATCGCTCATGATCCAGCTTGAACATATTCTGGGCATTTAAATTCCCCACAATGTCCCACTGATCCTGATAAATATCATGCAAGCAATCTGAAATACGAAGCAACTGCTTGGCGAGCTGCTGATACTGCGGTACTAAACTCTCCTGTTCCATACACGCACCTAAAATGGACTATAAACTCATTTAAGCATATTCAAGTCATCTGACACAGACCAGTAAAATAGCTCATATAGAAAAATAATTCACAAAATAAAATAAATCAGATAAACAGCTCGCATTTAAACCCAGTTCATTTTTATTTTTCAGGATTTAGGTGATAGCTCGGATGCCCGGATATTTTTTAATTCTTCAATTGCCTGATAGATCTGTTGCTGAATCTGATCACGGAATAGTGTCATATCTTCTTGGCTTTGGATATGAGAGACAGATAAAGCTGGCTGGAACTGAAAATAGAAAGGTAACCGTTTTGGAAAAAGACTTTTCGGCAAGGAAGGAATGACATCCCCTTTACGCAAGAGTTTATTAAGTGCAGAAACTTTGAGTAATTTCTGGAAATATTTATTTTCCACGACATGACGGGCATCAAAGCCAATTTCGAAAATTTCATCACCGCCCAGAGCAGCAAACGGTATGATATCGTAGTCAAATTCTTGCGCCAGCCTTAAGAAGCCATAACGCTGTTTCCAGATCAGCTGGTACTGCTCGCCTTGACGTTTCAGCACTTCTCGCCCCCCACCCGGGAAGACCAGAATCGAATAACCTTGGCGCATAACTTCGCGTACATATTCCTGCACACCATCAATCGCACCAAACTTCCTGAAGATTTCCCGCCAGAGCGGAATATAAAAGTGGCTATGGTCCGCAATACTGACCACAGCCACTTTATGTTCGTTGTACAGGTAATCAATAATCATGGGTGAATCAAACACCCCATAGATCGAATGATTACCGACATACATTGCTGGTCGTGAAGCATCAATGTGCTCAGCACCGAAAAAAGTCGGCGTAAAATACAGTTTGGACAACCCGCTTAAGCGTTTGATCCAGGCTGCATCATGCTGAACCTGCAAGATGTCTGCTCTAGCTTAAGCGACGTGCTTTTTCACCAGGATTGAGCCTACAGAGTAGCCCGCACCGAATGAACATAACACACCATATTCGCCGTCATTTACTTCATTTGCCGTACGGTGCAATGCAATGATGACACCTGCTGAAGATGTATTTGCGAACTCGTCCAAAATCAATGGTACCAGTTCTGACTTCGCGTGTTCTTTACCTACGATCAGTTTCAGAATCAGCTCATTCATATTCACGTTCGCCTGGTGCAACCAGAAACGTTTTACATTAGTCGGTTCAATCTGGTTCTTTTCCAGCTGCTTGGTGATCATCTTCGCAACCAGCGGACAAACTTCTTTAAATACCTTACGACCGTCCTGACGGAAACGGTTGTTATCGATATCAGCATCCACTTCGCTTAGGTTCAGGTAACCAAAGTTATTGCGAATGTTGTTTGAGAACTGGGTGAACAGTTCAATATCTTCAATTTCGAAACCAGTTTTAGTTTCAGTTTCTTCAATGATTGAAGCAGTAGCGACATCACCAAAGATGAAGTGACAGTCACGTGAACGGAAATCGGTATGACCAGAGGTGATTTCAACATTTACCATTAATACGCGGCGCGCACCAGACTTGATCGCATCAGCGGCCTGCTTAATCCCGAAAGTTGCTGCAGAACATGCCACGTTCATGTCATATGCATAGCCTTGAATACCCAGAGCGGTCTGGATTTCAATTGCAAGCGCTGGATAAGCACGCTGAATATTCGAACATGACAGAATCACAACATCGATGTCTTCTGCAGTTACACCTGCATTTTCCATCGCCTGTTTCGCTGCAGCCACGCCCCACTCTGCCTGAATAGACAATTCATCATTTGAACGTTCATGCAGTAAAGGACGAAGACGTTTTGGATCCAGAATACCAGTTTTCTCAGCGACATAACGGCGTTTGATGCCAGAAGCTTTTTCAATAAATTCTGCACTCGAACCACGCAATTCTTCAATTTCGCCCGCAGCGATTTTGTCAGCATTCTCGAGGTTATACTGTTCCACATAAGCATTTAAACTTTCAACTAACTCTTCATTGGTAATGAAATCTGTTGGATGGAACAGACCAGTACCTGTAATGCGGATGCCCATGTAAAACTCCTTTTAGAAATTACCTATATGTTAACTGATTCCAAGACGATCCCATACTTTTTGTAGGCGATTCGGAGAAACTGGTGCTTTAGTTTTCATCGGTTGTGAAAATAAAGAGATCCGCAATTCCTCAACCATGAAATACAGTTCTTTCAGGCGAGCGTCATTTTTAAACTGGAACAATTTTTCCATCCAAGGGTCAATTTGATCAATGGCAGAATCATCCCTTTGTAAATTATTTGGCAAACGGTCAAGACGCAAAATCAGTGCTTTGAGATAACGTGTAAATTCAATCCAGACATCCGCTGGCACTGAATAAACAAAGTCAGAAAGATTCATCAAATCCAGCTGATCCTCAATGTCATCAATGTTCTTGCCAAAGACAGAACCGTCTAAAACCAACAATTTCCGGCGTATTTCCTGCCACTGGGTATAGATATCAGTGATATCGCGCAAGGCAGTTTGACCATGCGTTAAGAAAGATTTTTTTACATCTTCCAACAACTTTTGGAACTCTTGCGCATTGACAGGAAGCTCTTTTATTGCCATCTGCAGTGTGGCATAAACTAACATTTGTTCCAATTTGGCTTTATCACCCAATGGGGAATATGCCAATGCCAATGGCTTGGAAATCTGTTTTTTCAGTTGACGAATCAGATCACCCAGCTGCATGTGCACCAGACGAATGACACCGGCACGGTGCTGACGAATCGCTTCAGCCTGGTCATTAAAGGTCTGAATGACCACACCAGATTCATCTTTCTGTTCTAGCGCAGCAAAGTCTTTAGTTGGTACCAGTGCCTGATACTGCTTCACCACCACGCCTGTCACTTTTTGCGATGCTTCAAAGACAAAGCTTTCCGGGAAGGTTTTGTGTTCGCCTTTCAGCTGTTTGACTGGACTATGCGTTTCTGTACGACAACGGGCTTTTAACTCTTCCAGATCACGGCCCTGTTCAATTACACGACCTTTCTCATCGATCACCTTGATTAAAGGCAATAGATACTGCTCGACACGTTCCAGTGAAAAGTCTTTCTCAGTGATCTGTTCACCACGCAACTGGAATGCCAGGAAGCTAAAGATATGCTTTTGCAAATCGGTCGCATCAATGCGTGCCATCAGCTTACGTGCTGTATCCGGAATCGGTACCAGATTACGGCGTTTGTCTTTTGGTAAAGCTTTTAACAAGGCTTCAATGAGATCCTGACGCCAGCCTGGAATTCCCCAAGACCAGAGGTTTTCATCTACCTGCGGCAAGGCCTGTAGCGGAATACGAACGGTCGCCCCATCTTCATCATGGCTTGGATCAAAACGATAGCTGGCCGCCAGACGCAATTCACCATTACGCAGATAGTCCGGGAATTGCTGTGTGGTCGGACGATCATTCAGCCACAAGGCATCATCATCAATAAACAGATAACGGGGATCTTGCGGTTCTACCGTAGCCCGCCAGTCCTCAAAGCTACGACGACTTGCCACTTCTGGCGGTACTTTGGAGGCATAGAACTGATAAATAGTTTCTTCATCCACCACCAGATCGCGACGGCGCAGTTTGTCTTCTACCCGTTCCACTTCTTCAAGTTTGAGCAGGTTATGCTTTAAAAATGGCGGAGTAATACCCAAATACCCTGTGGTCAGTGCATCTCGCAGGAAGATTTCATGCGCAGCTTCCTGATCCACTTTCTCATAATTAATTTGACGTTTCGGTTCAATGATCAGACCGAAGAGCGAAATCTGGTCATAGGCATTCACTACACCGGCTTTCTTCGACCAATGTGGTTCAAAGTAATGGTGTTTGACCAGATCTCGTGCAGCCAGCAAAATCCATTCCGGCTCAATCTTGGCAAGCGTACGCAAATACACCTGCGAGGTTTCGACCATTTCAAAAGCCATCACCCAAGGGGTATTGGTCTTGTGCAAAGTAGATGCCGGGAAGACACGCGCCTTCTGCTGACGCACGGCCATAAACACGTTACGCTCATCGGTCTTATTGGCAATGAAAGATAACAAACCGGTTAACAATGCACGATGCAGATTTTCATAACTGGCTTTCTTTTCATTAAAGGACAGATTCAGTCCCTTCGCGAGGTCAACCAATTGCTCATGGGTTTTCTTCCATTCACGTAGACGCAGCCAGCTGAGGAAATGATTACGCGCAAAAGTACGGCGTTTATTCTCGCTCATACTTTCGCGGTTATTATGTAAGGTTTCCCACAGTTTGATATAAAACAGGAAATCGGAATCCGCTTCACGGAAAAGTGCATGTTTTTGATCAGCCTGCATCTGCTTATCAGCGGGACGTTCACGCGGATCTTGCACGGCAAGCGCAGCAACAATCACCAGCACTTCATTTAAAACACCGAAATGTGCTCCACCCAGAATCATTCGCGCCAAGCGTGGATCAATCGGCATTTTCGCCATTTGATAGCCGATTTTGGTTAATCCCCCTTGTGTTCCCCCTTTGTTAAAGGGGGAAGAAGTTGTCGACTGCTTTTCGTCGGCAACTTTAGGGGGATTCTTTTCCGTCATCGCCCCAAGCTCAATTAAGAGTTTGCGACCATCATTCACCAGACGGTGATCTGGTGGTTCAATAAAATCGAATTCTTCCAGTGAACCCAGTTTCAGGCTCTGCATTTGCAGAATCACCGATGCCAGGTTGGTACGCTTGATTTCCGGTTCAGTAAATTCCGGACGACTTAAAAAGTCTTCTTCGGAATAAAGGCGAATACACACACCCGGTGCAATACGACCACAACGGCCTTTACGCTGGTTCGCTGCTGCTTGGGAAATCGCTTCAATCGGTAGACGCTGAACACGTGAGCGATAGTTATAGCGCGAAATACGAGCAAAACCGCTATCGATCACATAACGGATATTCGGAACTGTGAGCGCAGTTTCTGCCACGTTGGTCGCGATGATAATGCGTCGCCCGCCACCAGATGGATTAAAGATTTTTTGCTGTTCAGCCAAAGCCAGACGTGCATACAAAGGCAGAACTTCTGTATGTCTTGGACCATGCTTGATCAGGGTTTCCTGTAACTCGCGAATTTCCTGTTCAGTACTGGCAAAAATCAGGATATCTGCATGTTCCGGATGACCTTTATCTTGTGCATCCTGAAAACATTCTTCTACAGCGGCTACGACTGCACGGGGCAGGTTTTCTTCGAAATCATCAAATTCATCGTCATCACTGCCACCGATGGTCATTTCTGAAATTGGGCGATAACGCAATTCAACCGGATAGCTACGGCCTTCTACTTCAAAGATTGGCGCGCCATTGAAATAATTACTAAAGCGATTTACATCCAGCGTGGCCGACGTAATGATGACTTTTAGGTCTTTACGACGTGGCAGCAACTGCTTCAGATAACCCATGATGAAGTCGATGTTTAATGAACGTTCATGCGCTTCATCGATAATTATGGTGTCATATTTGGTCAGGAAGCGGTCATTCGCCAGCTCTGCTAACAGAATACCGTCTGTCATCAAACGAACTAAAGAGTCCTGTGAACCCTGCTCATTAAAACGGACTTTAAAGGAAATCGACTCACCGAGCGTTTCTCCCACTTCTTCCGCAATACGCTGTGATACGCTACGTGCCGCCAGACGACGTGGCTGGGTATGACCAATCAGACCAGTCAGGCCTCGTCCTGCCAGCATGGCAATTTGGGGTAACTGCGTGGTTTTACCAGAACCGGTTTCACCGGCAACAATAATGACCTGGTGCTTTTGAATGGCTTCAATCAGTTTATCAGCATATTGGGTAACCGGCAAATCCTGATTCAGCTTGATATTGGGAATGCGTTCAACACGTTCCAAAACTTTTAAATGCGATTTTTCGAATAATTCTTGGTATTGTTTTTCATTGGCGTCCTTACCTTTACGTAAACGATTTAAACGATGAAGGTCACGTGCCATCACCCAGTTTTCGACATTTAAACCTTTCGCAGCCAAGTCAGCGCCCTACAACTATTCTAAAACACAGTATTCTACTCACTTTCATGCATTTTCCCAATGTACTTATGTGCACTTAGATCGTAATTCAGTTGTCGCCGCGTGACTAAAAGCCATGATTTACATTGCGCTTGGATCTGGAGCTGATTCGTATTTTTAAAATATTACAGCAAGTAAACAAATACTCCACCCTCTTTTTCAATACCTCGAACTATTCATTTCAAGTCAAAATTTGAAATAAGCGATAATAATGCTTAGGCTATTTAAATAAGACACCTTTGCTTACGTCTAACATACTTCACTTTTCACCTATTATAACAATGAAATATATTCATAAAATCAGTAGTTTGTATCTATTAATATTTCCAAATCCGATAAATTTATTTAAAAAAAATATGAATTTTTTAAGTTTTACCCTTGAATTTTGCTTCGTAAAACATCATGTTCTTATGCGGGTTGATGACCGAACATGATTTGTCATCCAGACAGCTTTGGCTGTGCCGAATGTACATAAAGAAGACTTGGGTAAACTGGCGTCAGTTACATAATTCGGTTTTTCCGATTCTTGTAATGTAAAAATACCATTTTAGCTAAGACCCAAAGTTCGCTATTCTTATTCAAAATTAAAGACTAACCTCAATCATGGAGACAATGATGAGCTTGATTAATACTGAAGTTAAACCATTTAAAGCAACTGCATTCCAAAATGGCCAATTTGTTGAAGTTACTGAAGCTGACCTTAAAGGTAAATGGTCTGTAGTATTCTTCTACCCAGCTGACTTCACTTTTGTTTGCCCAACTGAACTTGGTGACCTTGCTGACAACTACGAAGAATTCAAAAAACTTGGTGTTGAAATCTACTCAGTTTCTACTGACACTCACTTCACTCACAAAGCTTGGCACGATTCTTCTGAAGAAATCAAAAAAATCCAATACGTAATGGTTGGTGATCCTACTTGGACTCTTGCTAAAAACTTCGACGTACTAATCGAAGCTGACGGCCTTGCTGACCGTGGTACTTTCGTTATCGATCCAGAAGGTAAAATCCAAATCGTTGAAATCAACGCTGGTGGTATCGGTCGTGATGCTCAAGAACTTCTTCGTAAAGTTAAAGCAGCTCAATACGTACACGCTCACCCAGGCGAAGTTTGCCCAGCTAAATGGAAAGAAGGCGATGCAACTCTTGCTCCTTCAATCGACCTAGTTGGTAAAATCTAATCTGTATTAGATTAAACTGATTCGAAAAAGCCACGCATTTTGCGTGGCTTTTTTATTGGCAAGATTTTAAGCAACTTTACGCTGCGCACCCGCTGTTTTCTGAATCACATCATGGATGAATTTCAATTTCTGTTGCACCACCGGATTGATCAGGAAAGGATAAAAATCCTCCTGCCCCATACTGCGATTTAGGCTATTCATGGCAAATGCTACGGGTAACCAGGCCTGGTAAATTTCATCAAAGCTAGAGGTGTAATAAGGATTAATCCGTTTCGTTAATGTCATTAACTGATCATCACGTTCTTCGACGACATGCGGACGAATCTGCATGCCGAAGGAATCTGCCGTTTCCAGAACATCAACGATATGTAGGTAATGTGCCCAGGTTTCTGCCCAATCCTCCCATGGATGCATGGTGGCATAAGTACTGATATAACGCTCCATCCAGTCTGCAGGGGGCCCTTGATGATAATGTCGGTCTAAAGCTTCCTGATAATCCATACGTTCGTCACCAAACAATTGCCGACAGGGTTCCAGAAACTCGGTGTTATCGACCAACACATCCCAATAATAATGCCCAATTTCATGCCGGAAATGCCCAAGCAAGGTACGATAAAGCTCCTCCATATTCTTGCGCTCCATGGCACGCTCGACATCATCCGCTTCTGCAATATTCAGGGTAATCACGCCATTATCATGTCCTGTCATCACCTTAGGTTCATCTGGGCTATTTGGATTGGCTTTAAAATCAAAAGCTAAACCAGATTCAGGATTTTCCTGTCGGGACTGCAACGGTAACTTCCAGCGTAATAAGGAATATACTAGACGATGTTTCGCAAGTTCAATTTTATGCCAGCGCAGTCGATATTGCGGTTCATTTAAATTGGGAATGACACGGTTCAAACGACAAGCTAGACAAAAGTCATGCGGATCTTCTTGCGGAATGACCCAGTTACACACAGCATATTCAGCATTGGAACAATAACGGTATTTAGCCTGCGTATCCGGCTCTGTCAAAATTGATCCATCTGTATCTGGTTCTAAAGCCACGATCAACATGGTCGAGCTATCAAAGCCCAGCATATGCTGACATGCAGTACAGTAATTATTATCAAAATAAACAGGTTGATGACAGTGGGAGCACTTGAATAATTGCATGTTAAAAAACTCTGATTCGTTCTTGTTTTCCCTTCATCTTAAAGCAGTTTTTTTGGCCTACTTTAAATTTTTTGTAGCATTTTCTTGCAATAGGTATCAAGAGTTTGCATATTTTTTGCTTAATGGAAATGTATAGTTTCTTGATAAAGACTTTGCCATGCTGTATTTATTAAATTAATGATTTTGGAAAGTCTGAGAAAGATACACAATTTACAAAGCGACTATATAGAAATCAGTGCCCTTGAATTAAGTTCAAGACATAGACCAATAAGAATTAAATCTAAATCTTCCTATCTATTGGAGGTGCAGTATGGCTCTACTTTTAACGGTAATTTCCTGGAAATATAATCCTTCTAGCCGCCACCTTAAAATTTTCTATGACAATGGCTTGACCGAGCTTTATCACCCAGTGCCTGAATATATTTATGACAATCTGCTCAGGAGGCGTGACAAAGCTGCTTTTGTGAAAAAATACCTAGAATATGATCTTAACTTTACCCGGATTTATAGTGATTAAAACCGGTCATTTATTAAATACTATTATTGGAACGTGATCAGTAGTAGTCCTGCACCGATATTAATTGTAGAAGACACAAAGCGCTCATCCTGATCGACCAATGCCTTAAATTCTGCCACTTGTTCCGCATGGGAAAGTACATTATCTACCACGAGCAATCCACCCTGCCGTTGCAACAGTTGCGGCAGGTAATTCCAATACTCAACATACGCATCACGCTCAGCATCGAGCAGAATAAAATCAAACTGTTTCTGACAGGACTTTAAATAGTTCAAAGCATCCATTACCTGAAAATCAATACAATGATCCAGCTTTAGATGCTGGGCATGTTGCTCAGCTTCTTTCGAGCGTTCGGCATCAATCTCCAAAGTCACCATATGACCTTGGGTATCCGATAAGGCTTCAGCCAGCCATAAAGTGGAATAACCTGTAGAAGTTCCAATTTCTAAAACTCGTTTAGATTGCTGAGCACGAATAAGAATAGAGAGGAACTGCGCTGATTCCGGCTCGATATTACGATAGCGTTGTAGTCGATCGCTCAGACCAGCATCATGCGCACTAAAGCGCGCATATAATCCACTGACGTAGTTCTGAAAATTATTTAGCTGCTCCATGCTTTACTCTCTTATTCAAATTATTTTTTATAGTGGCGTGATCAGTTTAAAGCGCTCTAGTTCACGGTCATCATCTAAAGTGATTGTTTCAGTGAACATACTGAGTGGACGTACCCAGATCGAATAATCACCATATAGGCATTGATAAACCACTAGCTTTTCTTCGGTTTCACTGTGGGTTGCTACATGCAAGACCTGATAAAGTTTACCTTTGTAATGTTGATAAATGCCGCGCTGAAGTTCCATAGTTATACTCACTAATTCCGGTAGTGCTCATCTTAACTGAAAATCCGTTTCAGACCAGCAGAACACTTGAAATTTCCAACATTACCCACATATAGAAGATTGAAATAAATGATGAAATTTTCATTTTATCTGCAAATCCGATTGAATAAATAAAAACTACCTGTTTTACCTATTCATCTATTTCACGTAATATGACTTCATCGAATGAATTATTACTCCTATGGGGAAGTTAGCAATGTTAGATCAAAATACAACAGCTCAATTAAAAGCCCTTTTAGAACGCCTTGAAGGTCCAATCGAACTGGTAGCTACTTTAGATGCATCAGATAAATCTGCAAAAATCAAAGAACTTGTAGAGGAAATCGCTGCTCTTTCTGACCTAGTGACTGCCCGTTTTGATGGTACTAACAAACGTGCACCAAGCTTTGGTGTGGCAAAAGCCGGTGAACAGCCTCGCGTGTTCTTCGCAGGTCTGCCGATGGGTCATGAGTTCACATCTTTGATCTTGGCATTGTTACAAACTTCAGGTTATGCACCAAAAGTGTCTGCTGAAGTTCTGGAATCTATTAAAGGTCTAGGCATTCAATCTGACTTTGATGTATTCGTATCTCTTAGCTGCCATAACTGCCCAGACGTGGTTCAGGCATTGAACCTGATTGCGATCTATAACCCAGGTACAACAGCAACCATGATTGATGGTGCTTTCTTCCAGGACGAAGTAGAAGAACGCAAAATCATGGCAGTGCCAATGGTGTTCCAGGACAATGAACATATCGGTCAAGGCCGCATGACTTTGGAAGAAATCGTAGCCAAACTGGATACCAACTCTGCAGCCAAAGATGCTGAAAAGCTCAATGCCAAAGAAGCATTTGATGTATTGGTGATCGGTGGTGGTCCTGCAGGGAATACCTCTGCAATCTACGCTGCTCGTAAAGGCATTAAAACCGGGATCGTCGCTGAACGCATGGGCGGTCAGGTAATGGATACCATGGACATTGAGAACTTCACTTCAGTGCAAAAGACTCAAGGTCCTAAATTTGCGGCTGAGATGGAAGCACACGTTCGTGAATATGGTGTTGATATCATGAACCTGCAACGTGTATCGAACATCAAAGGTGCAGATGAAACTGCCAACGGTCTGGTTGAAGTCACTTTAGAAAATGGTGCAAAACTTGAATCCAAAACTGTGATTCTGTCTACTGGTGCACGCTGGAGAGAAATGAATGTTCCAGGTGAAACGGAATACAAAACTCGTGGTGTAGCATACTGCCCACACTGTGACGGTCCACTGTTCAAAGGCAAACGTGTTGCCGTGATTGGTGGTGGTAACTCAGGTGTAGAAGCGGCGATTGACCTGGCTGGTATCGTTGAGCATGTGACTCTGGTGGAGTTCGACACTAAACTTCGTGCTGACCAAGTACTGCAAGACAAATTGAACAGTTTGTCAAACACAACAGTCATTAAAAATGCCTTGTCGACTGAAGTGGTGGGTGATGGTCAACAAGTGACTGCATTGAAATACAAAGACCGTGCGACTGATGAAGAGCACACTGTTGAGCTTGCAGGGATCTTTGTTCAGATCGGTTTATTACCTAACACTGATTTCTTAAAAGAAACTAAAGTTGAGTTAACTAACCGTGGCGAGATTGTGATTAACGAACGTAACGAAACCAATGTGAAAGGTGTATTTGCTGCAGGCGACTGTACCACAGTGCCTTACAAGCAGATCATTATCGCTACAGGTGAAGGTGCTAAAGCATCACTGTCTGCATTTGATTACATCATCCGTTCTGGTCAATAAGCCAGAGCGAAACAAAAAGCCTGCTTTATGCAGGCTTTTTGCTATTTCGAGATCATGCTAAATGGACGACATAATTGAATTAAGTGACTATAATTTCTTGGCAATTATTCTTTTAACTATCAAATCATTAAATTCAAGCAGCATTCTTTCTGAATAAAGGATTGTCCACAATCGCTTACACGTTTAACCTCATTACACGCTATCGAATACAAACAATCTCTCACATAATATAAACAAACATCCAAGGATTGATGTTTAAAAATAATAACCATAAAAACTAGTAAAATAAGGAGAAAAATATGCAGTATCAATATCATTGTGCATGCTGCAATAAAGCTGTTACATCCACTGATACTTCATGCCCGAATTGTGGCTCACATAGCATCAGAAGTCCCTATGGTTTCTGGATGTTTTGCTTATTGACCTGCTTAGCTGCAGCAGTCGTGTTTAAAGTGGTTCATGTCTATTCACAAGAACATCAGGATGTACCCACCAAAGATGTGATTTTTAATGCATTACAACTTGAAGTAAAACAACAATCTTCATAATTCTAATAACGATTCATTTTCACGGTTCGTTCTCCTCAGGGGCCTGATATTGAGTATCAGGCCTAATCATTTTATAAACACTGATTCTCAAAAGCCTAGCTATATCCCTTAGAAATTCAGCAACACTCTGCCTAGTTGATTTACAATAATGCGAGTCTTATTGAGGTATTGAGTATGGTGCAGTTAATTCGCAAAGGTGGTTTAAGAGAACGTGCCAATCGCAGTCGTAGCTATCAGGGTTCAGAAAATACAGAAGCCACGCTCAAGCCAAACCGATACAGCAATTCACAAAAAACAGAAGAAAAAAAAGAGGAAACTGCGGTTTCCCCTGTTCCGGCTGATCAAGATTCATCTCGTCAGGATTGATCGTCTTAATTCATCAATACTAATGCATCATACCAAAGCCAGATCGCAAAGATCAGGAACAGTACGCCTGAAATCAGATCAATATAGTTGCCCGCACGTTGGTACAGCACTTTGATTTTAGGCTGTGAAATAAGCAGCATCAGTAAAGCAAAAGTCAAAAAGGTTTGTAATGGAATAATCACCGCCAGTTGTGATTTCAAATAATCTGAAGCAGATGAGCTCAATGCCAGCGAAAATACACTGCTAAAATAAATTAGTGTTTTAGGATTAGATAGATTGGTCAATAAACCCAAAGTAAAATAATTTTTCGGTTCATTCATTACTATCTGATCGTCGCTAGTTTCATGACGTTGTTTAAATGCCTGTAATCCGCCTTTGAGCATCGCCCAGCCCATTCTTGCCAGAAATGCTCCACCCACAATCATGAGTACTTGCTGAATCCAGGGGAATTGGTCAATCAGCACGGTAAAACCAGCCAGGGTCAGCACTACCCAAACCACGATCCCTGCCGAAATGCCGGCAATAATTTTTAAGGTATTGGCACGGGTAGTAGATGCTGCACTTCGTGCAATCAGCAGGACGTCCGGTCCGGGGCTCAGTTGAGCAATAAAATGCAAACCACAAATGGTTAACAACAAAGACATATTTCTTCTATTAGCAATGACTGAAACCGCAGCATTATAACTTTTGTTTAAATTTTCGCAGTACTTTTATCTTAATTTACTCACATAAAAAAGCCGAATCATGGGATCCGGCTGCATAAATGTAAATCGAAATTATTTTGGATTCACATCTTTCATTTCAATCTTTTTCGCTTCTGGCGTCACTTCACGTGCTTCACCATCAATAATGGTTGAATCGCCACGACCACCTTGCTGATTTTGCATTTCCTGCATCTGACGCATCATTTCTGCAAATGGATTCTGACCTTGAGCACCGCCCATATCGCCCATCATGCCACCCATCATTTTTTCCATCATGGCTTGCTGGCGTTTCATCATGACTTTCATCATCGTCGCTTTAAATGCCTGTTGTACAGCGGGGATCAGCATTAATACCGCCAACACGTCTGTAATCAGACCTGGAATCAGCAGGAAAAAACCAGCTAGAATTTTCGGCAGATTATTGGTCATGGCCGGATCGGCACTCATCTGGCCCATTTGCATTTGTTGCATCTGCGGCATGAGTCCGGTGGCATATTTACGAATCAGGTTCATACCGATAAAGAATGCGGCCACAAACCAGAAAAAGACGTACCACATGCTCCCGACGAGGTCGCCCACGCCAATCCACACAAATACTTCCAGGATTACGCCAGCAAGGATAATAAGAAATAATTTCATGAAAATTAATCTAATCTCTATTCAATAATTAAGGATGTAATCAACTGCTTCATCAGGATCAAGCTTTTTTGATACGCTTATGTAACAATATGGGCATTATTTTATTTTTAAAGTGCAGGCATGTCATTAATTATTGGGATTGACCCAGGTTCACGTCTTACAGGGTATGGCATTATTCAAAAAGAAGGTTCCAAACTGTCTTTTGTGGATGCAGGAACCATCAGGACGGAAACTGCGGAAATGCCTGAGCGATTAAAGCGAATTTTTGCCGGGGTTGAACGTATTGTTAAATTCTATGGTCCGACAGAAGCGGCCGTAGAACAGGTGTTTATGGCACAAAACCCGGACTCTGCCCTGAAACTCGGCCAGGCCCGTGGTGCGGCCATTGCAGCACTGGTCAATCTGGATCTGCAAGTCGCTGAATATACGGCACGTCAGATCAAGCAGTCTGTGGTTGGCTACGGTGCAGCAGAAAAAGAACAGGTACAGATGATGGTCATGAAAATTCTAAACCTCAGCATCAAACCCCAACAGGATGCAGCGGATGCCTTGGCTGCGGCAATCTGTCATGCCCATGCTTCGGGTAGCATGAGCAAGATGGCAGTACTGAATGCTTTAGGTGGCATGGCACGTGGACGTAGCCGTGTCAGCAGACGTCGTTAATCATTAAATGAACGTTTGATCTGAAAATTGTCAAACTGATATTCAGCAGGATTTAATTCAAGTTGCTGAATATCAGCTACATCCGCATGAATTGGTCCCTTTTGACTACGTATAATCATCTCCTGAATTTTCCTCTCATCTCCAACCACTACAGTCTCTACCTGTGCAGTTGGCAGATTTTGTACATAGCCTTTTAATTCCAGTTCTACTGCCTGAACTTCAAACCAATTTCGATGGCCTACTTTCTGCACTGTTCCTGAAATAATCAGTTTCACGGCCTGCATCATGACTTCCCTAAAGATTAACCACTTTATAAATGGCTTGTTTCATATCCTGTGCCTGCAAACCACGCTGACCATATTTTGCCAACTCATCTCCGGCCAAGGCATGTAAAGTCACGACTTCATGCAGATGAATATCCTCATGCAACTGGGCTTTCAGACTGGCAATCATGCCAGCCAGTACATCACCCATCCCTCCAGTGCCCATACCCGGATTGCCAGCCGTACAGATATACAGCTGATCTTCCAGAATCAGACTACCTGAGCCTTTCAAGACCCACTGTCCTTGGAATTTCTGCTGTAAGGTATGAATGGCAGCGATTCGGTCAGCTTCGATTTCTTGAGTTTTAGATTTCAATAAAGTCGCGGCTTCGCCCGGATGAGGGGTGCAATAGGTTCGTGGATTTAATTGTTCTGGTTGTGTTGATAGAAACCAGAGTGCATCTGCATCTAATATGATTTCCAGTTCTGATTGCTGAAGTGCAGAAAACCAGAACTGATACTGCTGTTCAGCCCAGAGATCACGTCCTAAGCCCATACCAAAACAAACGGCATCTACTTGCTGCAACAGATTGTCACGCTGATTTTCATCTAGGGCATTCATATCCCGAAGCATGATATTTGGTGCCCGTGAAAGGATTGCCGTATGATGTTTGGCATCACAAATAACAGTCACTTTACCCGCTCCTGCTGCAAATGCAGCTTCAGCTGACATGATTACTGCACCACCCATATCAGCATGACCGCCAATCACCAGTACATGTCCATAGCTGCCCTTATGTCCAAAGGCCTGACGTTTGGGTAAATGGATGTGAGTACCAGATAATTGAGCAACAGGTTTCAATTCAGCATCGGTTGGAATTGCAGATATACATTCCACTTGCCCAACGTAGGCTTTCGCCTGCCCGGTAAACAAACCTGTTTTAAGCCCCAGTGCCGTATAAGTATAATCAGCTTGAATAGCGACTGGCAAAGGTTGCCCAGTATTAGCATGGAGACCACTTGGAATGTCAATTGCGATTTTTAAGCCCTTTTGAGCATTAATACTTAGAATTATCTGTTGCCATGTGTCATTGAGATCACGGTTAAGACCTATCCCAAATAACGCATCAATATAGGCATCATATTCAGTCTGAAAATCAAAATGCGGATAGACTTTTATGCCTGCATCAAGTGCTTCCTGACTCGCCGAAGCCAGATCCTGTGAACCACCCTTTTCTGCTGCATAAATCTCTATCTCAAAACCAGCCTGCTGTAGGTACTTCCCGACCAGATATCCATCTCCGGCATTATTACCCTGCCCACAACAGACCGCGACCTTTTGAACATTCTCTTCAACAAATAAAGGAATCAGGCGCTGTACAATGCTCCAGGCCACTTGCTGCATCAGACCATAAGAACTGTTTTTTCGGGCAAACCAACGCTGCTCCCAAGCTTGAATACTTTGGCTATGATAAACGGGGCTATGGTAAACTCGTTGCTGCATTTTTTATTCCCTGTTCCCGGTTTATGACTACACCCGATTCTCCCGCGCAAATTCAGGTTTTTCAAGAGGATCCAGAAGTCCTCAAAGCATGGATCAAAGTACAAGCGCTGGAATTGGGTTTTTCTGATTGTGTCATTGCCCGGCCGGATGCTCAAGCAGAATTGCCACGCCTGAAGGAATATCTGGAGCGTGGTTATCATGGCGATATGAAATTTCTGGAAGAAAATCTGGAAAAACGCGCTGATCCAACGCTATTAATTCCAAATACTAGATCAATCATCTGTGTTCGTATAGATTATCTGGTCGAAACACCTGAACCGCGAATGGTCCCAGATGCGCCAAACTCGGCGATTATTGCCCGCTATGCCCGTGGTCGTGATTATCACAAGACCATGCGTGGTCGGCTAAAAATGCTATCGGCTAAAATCAAAGAAAAAGTCGGAGAATTTGAATCACGTCCTTTTGCCGATTCAGCACCCGTTTTTGAAAAGTCTCTGGCTGAAAATGCCGGTATGGGCTGGACTGGTAAACATACGCTGCTGATTCATAAAAAATCCGGTTCTTTCTTTGTACTCGGCGAACTGTTTACTTCACTGGAACTGCCATTTGATGAACCGACGACCAAACACTGTGGTTCTTGTACGGCCTGTATCGATATCTGCCCGACACAGGCGATTGTTGAGCCGTATATGCTGGATGCACGGCGCTGTATTGCCTATCTGACCATTGAATATAAAGGTATTATCCCTGAGGATCTTCGTCGTGGCATTGGTAACCGGGTATTTGGTTGTGATGACTGTCAGTTGATTTGTCCATGGAACAGCTTTGCCAAGACGACGACCATTGCAGACTTTCATCCACGGCATGGACTGGATCAAGCCAGCCTGCTGGATTTATGGCAATGGGATGAGCCCACCTTTTTAGCTTCGACAGAAGGTAGTCCACTACGGCGTACCGGTTATCAAAGCTTTATGCGCAATATTGCTATTGGTTTAGGCAATGCGCCGTTTAATCCAGCGATTATTCAGGCCTTGCAAAACTCTCGCGCTCAACATGATGAAGTTGTACAGGTACATATCGATTGGTCGATTCAGGAACAACTTTCCAAATCCAGATAATTTTCTATCTTTACCTGGTGTCACAGATTCCATTAAAAGTCTTACACACCTCTGTTCCAGACTATGTCATAAATTTAAACAGTCTCAGAAAGGAAATGGAGGAACGATGATGTCATCAAGAAATCCAAATCAAGAGCTATTGGAACAGTTGCAGCAGGAACATCAGAAAGAGCAAATGCAGCAGCAACAGCAGCCTCAACATGGGCCGATTAATTCCCCAAAAAATAACCAGCATGAACAGGATCAACGCGTGTTCAACAAACAGCACCGTAAAGATCTACATGGACAAGACACGCATGGCAACCATAGTAAATAATCGATTTACTGAACAAGCAAAGCCCACTTTTTTTGTGGGCTTCGCTTTTAGAGAAAGATAAAATTCATTGATATGAAAACAACAACGATATTAATCACGTATAAAGTCAGTTATTTAGTTTCTTCAACTTAAATCAAATAAAGTTTTTAATAGGTCTGTTATTTCTGACTTCCACTTGCAGCAAAATTATGTGCTGTAATCAGGATGCCATATTTCGCATTAAGATAATCCCCTATCCGAATCACATCACTGCCACTGGCATGTTCTACCGTAAGTGTCTGAGTAATTGCATCATAATGGAATGAATCAAAACTCTCCTGATGCAGACTCAGCCAATGTAAAGTATCTGCCAGATTTTCATCGACAATATAGGTTTCAGCCTGAAAATCTTTGCTCATTGCACACCAATTTAAGCTCTTTATATATGTCGTATTTTAACGGAATATTCTTAATTTCAGGTATAAAAAAAGCGAGCAAATGCTCACTTTTTCTTAGGGTTAGGTTTTAATCTTTACTGATGCCACACTTGCGACATTCTCGCTGTGTGCCAATTTCTTCCATGTGTTGATATTCATAAATATGCAAGCAAAATATTTTTTTCAAAAGCTGAAGCATTGTCAAAACTCCCGTTTCATCATTATTTAAATACGCTTCTGTAGCCCACTCTTCCTGAGTGTCTATTGTTGTTTTGATTAAAAAACCACCTCTTACTTATAATCATCTTTTTTCGAAATGTAAAATCAATTTCATGCATTTTTTCAACTTTCCGATAAAGTTAAATTTCAATTGATTCATACTTTTAAACAGCAACTGTGATAAACATCGCAACTGCTACATATTGAAGAATCACCAGGATAAAAAAGCGAACCGAAGTCCGCTTTTTGCATTATTTTTAGAAGAAACCAGCCGGTTTGGTCGAGTAGCTGACCAGCAGGTTTTTGGTCTGCTGATAATGATCCAGCATCATCTTGTGGTTTTCACGACCAATGCCTGATTTTTTATAACCACCGAAGGCCGCATGTGCCGGATAGATGTGATAGCAGTTAGTCCAGACACGACCCGCTTCAATGGCACGACCAGCGCGATAAGCAGTATGGGTTGAACGTGACCATACACCAGCTCCTAGACCATAGATAGTATCGTTGGCAATTTTGATCGCATCGTCAAAATCCTTAAAGGTAGTGACTGCAAGCACTGGTCCAAAAATTTCTTCCTGGAAAGTACGCATGTCGTTGGTACCTTTAAAGATGGTCGGTTCAATATAGTACCCCTGACCTACTTCATGACGTGCACCGCCACCTACCAAAACTTCAGCTCCTTCACCGCGGCCTGTGGCAATACAGCCCAGAATTTTGTCCTGTTGCTCTTGAGATGCCTGAGCGCCAATCATGGTTTCAGTATCCAGCGGATGCCCGGTTTTAATACGCTTTACTCTGTCGATTGCCAGTCCCAGGAATTGATCTGCGATACTTTCTTGTACCAGCGCACGCGATGGACAGGTACAGATTTCCCCCTGATTCAGGGCGAACATGGTAAAGCCTTCCAAGGCTTTTTCCAGATAATCATCCTGCTGTGCCATGACATCTTCAAAGAAAATATTCGGTGATTTTCCACCCAGCTCCAGCGTTACCGGAATAATATTTTCAGTGGCATATTGCATGATCTGCTGGCCCACAGCGGTAGAACCGGTAAAGGCAATTTTCGCGATACGCGGATTGGTCGCCAGTGGACGGCCCACTTCTACACCGTAACCATTAACGATGTTTAATACGCCTTCTGGCAACAGGTCCTGAATCAGCTCTACCAGCACTAGGATGCTGACTGGTGTCTGCTCAGCCGGTTTCAGTACGATACAGTTGCCCGCAGCTAAAGCCGGTGCCAGTTTCCATGCTGCCATAAGAATCGGGAAATTCCATGGAATGATCTGACCGACCACACCCAAAGGTTCATGGAAGTGGTAGGCAATGGTATCTTCATCGATTTCTGAAATGCCGCCTTCCTGTGCACGGATACAGCCAGCAAAATAACGGAAATGGTCAATTGCTAAAGGAATATCAGCCGCCAGGGTTTCACGGATCGGCTTGCCGTTGTCCCAAGTTTCAGCAACTGCCAGCTGCTCAAGATTGGCTTCCAGACGATCCGCAATTTTTAACAGAATATTAGAACGCGTCGTTGGAGAAGATTTATTCCATTGCACTTTGGCTTTGTGCGCAGCATCTAGCGCCAGCTCAATATCTTCTACACTGGAACGCGGCACTCGGGTAAATACTTTACCGTCTACAGGTGAGAGATTATCAAAATATTCGCCTTTAATTGGAGCGATCCATTGCCCTCCAATAAAATTTTCATACTGGGCTTTGAAATGAACTTTTGAGCCAGGCTGATTCGGATCGATATAACGCATATGTATTTCCTTTGCTTATTTTAATCTATAAAAAAGCCGCATCTACAGCTTTGGTATAAGGTACACCCGTACATTATTTGATTAACATAACCTGTATAAGGTTGGAGAAAGGTTGGAACTCAGCAGGTTTACATTTCTATTGATTCTTCATAAAAACAATAATAATTACATCGGATGTAAATCATGAATTATTGTGAGGATAAGGAATGATGACAGAGCAGAATTTGATACAACACAGGCAAAAAATTGACCAGCTACGTCAAAGCAGCAGTTTATCGCCATTGCATGCTGCACAGTTAGAACAGAGCATTGTCAGCTCCTGGCAACGCTCATCTTCAGCAGATATACCGAAGGATCGTTTGGCCGCCCCACTGGTCGATATCCAGAAAGTCGGTTCATCCTCGACTTTAAGCCATGCTTTACAATATTGTGCTGAAAATCTAAGGCATATTGCCAAACAGTCTTCTATGGTATTGGCTGTGGGAGATATTGGTAGCACCGTTCTCTGGACAGCATCCTGTCCTGAAATGCGCAAAGTTGCTGAAAATGTGCACCTGATCGAAGGTGGTCAATGGCGGGAGGAACTGGTCGGCACCAATGCCCTCGCCCTGTCGATCAAAATCCAGCAGTCGAGTTGTGTGTTTTCCAGTGAACATTACATGTCATCAGCACATGACCTGGTCTGTTATGCCGCACCGATTATTGATCCTTATTCGAAACAAATCCTGGGTGTGATTGATCTGTCAACAACCTGGCATAAACATAACAATTTAGGGCTGCTTGCTGCTGAGCATTGCTCCACACTTATTCAATCAGCCTTATTGGAATACCAGAAACAGCGATTGTATATTCGGGCTTTTTCAGTGCCTCAGGTAATTTTTAATGGCAAGGCGCTGGTCTTAACACCTCGTCAAACTGAAATTTTAGCGATTCTAGCTTTATGTCCACAAGGTCTAAGTCTGGATAGTCTGCACCAGGCACTCTATGGAGAACGTAAAGTCAGCATCGGCACCTTAAAAGCGGAAATGTCACAACTGCGAGATCTATTAGGCGGTATGCTCGGTTCCAGACCTTATCGTTTACTCGCCCATGTGGAAGCGGATTTCCTGCAAACAGAACAGTCGTTAGATGCTGGTTATATCGATTCTGCCTTAAAACTCTATACTGGCGTATTTCTGGCAAAAACCGAAAGTCCATTTTTATGTGCCTGGCGGGATTGTCTGGAATCACGTCTTAGTGATGCCATTTTCAAGGCCAATGAAACTGATGTACTACTCAAGCATGTGGCACGTTTTCCTGAAGCGATTGATGCAGTAGAACGTTTGATTGAATTGATGCCGAAAAACCATCCAGTGCATCAGACACTACTTAAGTTTCAAGATATTTAAACATCAGAATTTGTTGGGCTTTTAACTTTTCAGTCAACAATAGATTTGATTTATCTAACAATAAATTTTTTAATTTAGCTCAATATAAAAAGTCATTAAACACTTTAAAATTATAATTTTTATAAAACTTTTTCACTGAATCCATGACAAGAATCACCTTGTAGCAAGGTATATTATTTAATCATTTTTATTTTTGAAAAATCACTCATCCTCTCTTAATCTGTCACTCCCAGATGGAATAACCGTTGATATATCTTCGAAGTAACTGATATTTTAAGCAAAAAAAAGAGCAACGTCTGCTCCTTATCCTCTCAAGGATTTAGGATAAGCCAAGACAAACATATGGGGATACGCTTGTCTTGGCACACTTCATAAGAAGTGCGAGCAGGGTTGCAAAAAATGTAAGTCTGCCGAGTGGAGAGATGACTTACATTGAGGCATTACATTGCCGCTTTAAAAATGTCGACCACTTGCGCATGACTGGCCTTACGAGGGTTGGTCAGCATGCAGGCATCTTTTTGCGCATTTTCTGCCATGATGCCAAGGTCTGTTTCTTTTACACCGAGTCCTGCCAGACCAGATGGAATTCCAATAGAAGCTGAAAGCTGGCGAATGGCATTGATTGCTTCATAGGCTGCTTTAGTGACTGTTAGTCCTTCTATATTGACACCCATCAGCTGAGCGATTTTTGCATAACGATCTGGACAGGCAATCAGGTTAAATTCGCATACATGTGGGAGCAAAATGGCATTACATACACCATGCGGCAGGTTATAGAAGCCACCGAGCTGGTGTGCCATCGCATGCACATATCCTAAAGATGCATTGTTAAATGCCATACCTGCCAGATACTGCGCATAACTCATCGCATCACGCGCTTCGATATTGTCGCCATTCGCTACTGCTTGACTCAGCCATTCACTGATCATGGTAATGGCTTTTTCTGCACAGGCATCGGTAATCGGATTGGCCGCAGTTGATACATAAGCTTCTACCGCATGTGTCAAGGCATCCATACCAGTTGCTGCAGTGAGTCCGGCAGGCTTAGCAATCATCAGTTTAGGATCATCGATTGCGATTAGCGGTGTACAACGCCAGTCCACAATTGCCATTTTGACATGGGTATCGGTATTGGTAATGATACAGAAGCGGGTCATTTCCGAAGCTGTACCTGCTGTAGTATTGATGGCGATCAGTGGCGTCATCGGCACTGTACTTTTATCAATACCTTCGTAGTCGCGGATATGACCACCACCTGCTGTGACTAGTCCAATACCCTTGGCACAGTCATGTGATGAACCGCCGCCTAGCGAGACAATGAAATCACAGCCATTGTCATTGTAAGCTTGCACGCCGTTATGGACGTTAATATCAGTTGGGTTTGGCTCTGCGCCCGGGAAGATATGGCTGTCTACACCAGCCTCTTTTAAATAAGTTGCGATGGTATCTGCGACACCAAATTTGTATAAGCCTTCATCGGTAACAATCAGGGCTTTTTTGGCACCTAGATTTTGGGCTTTAACACCAATTTCTTTGGCACATCCTGGACCGAAAAGTGAAACACAAGGGATATAAAAACCGTTGGTTTGATCTGCAATATTCTTAAAAGCCATGGTGCGATTCCTTCTACCATTCATCTTATTATCGGTGACCCTCACCGTGATTTGAGTATTCAATGAACAATAAAAGAATCCTACCTACCAAAATCCAACCTTTTATAAGACTTTGTATTTTTAATTATTTTAGATAGTTAGTTTGATGAAAGGGATAAATAAAAAAGCACCTAGACATTTACTTCTAAGTGCTTAAGAATTTGGTGGGCCCACACAGACTTGAACTGTGGACCAACGGATTATGAGTCCGCTGCTCTAACCAACTGAGCTATAGGCCCTATATGCTGAAAACCTTATTTATCAATAGGTTTAGGCGACAAGAATACTAGCTAAGATTTTTTTAAAAGACAAGCCTTTTTATGCCCACTTGCACACTTCATCAGCAATTATAAATTAGAAAAAATAGACACTTTGGAAATTCCTCATACTTTAGAAGGCTCTCATAGTCATTCAGAAGGAAAATTTCCATTTCTTTACAAAACAGAGCTGCTATCAAAATATATTTAAAAATTAACTTTCGACTATGCTTTTATACTTTTTATATATAATTATTTAAATACTTTGAATGGCTGAATTAATTTTTATATCCGGATCAATTCAGCTATGAAATTAATTAAAAGCTTAAGCTTCGTGCTCCAAATTCTCTTCTTTGCGCATATCCAGATAAATTTCGATCAAAGACCATACAACAATGAGTGCAAAAATGAACAATGAGAGCACCAAAGCCGTTAAGTAAGTCATTCTTTATCCTCTCTCGCGACCATGATTGGAAGTGTCTTAAAGCCGAAACATATCCTTAGGCTTCGACAAAAGTCTAATAACTATTTTTTGTACTGAACAGCCATTTTTTAGCATTTTTAAGAGTATTTTTATCTCTTATAAGACATTTAACTAATTAACATTAATTTTGTTATTGTTTTTAGATCTTAATTAACCATTACTCAATATATTTATTTACTTGCTTTTTGAAGGTATTTAAGGCTTTTAAATTAATTCCACTTGACGAAATATAAGAACAAGCACAAATTATGTTTTTTTTCACACACTCCATCCCCTATGTTTAAGAAATTCATTGGCGAATCTGCGTTTAAACTTGCAGGCTGGCAATATCACGTTGAACCAAATGTGCTTGAAGACAAGCAAGTGATTGTGGGCTTTGAGCATACTTCAATGATGGATGCCGTGCTTTCTCTGGCCTTATTTCAGATATACGACATCAAAATTCATACTTTGATTAAAAAAGAATTATTTAAAGGTCCATTTAAGCCATTATTAGAAAGCATTGGCGGTATTCCGGTAGATCGTAAATCGAGCAAGGATATTGTGACCCAGATGGTTGAACTTTTTCAGAGTAATGAAAAATTCAATTTGGTGATTGCACCTGAAGCGACTCGTGCCAAAAATGGTGAAGAGCGTCGACCAATTCGTACCGGTTTTTGGCATATTGCCAAAGCAGCGAATGTGCCGATTGTACTCATGTATGCCAACTCTAAAACCAAACAGGGTGGCATTTTCGGAAAAATTTATCCAACAGACCTTGAACATGACTTGGCTTTAATGAAACAGCTTTATAAAGACAATGTCGGTCTGGATATCGTGATCCCTGAAAAAAAATAATGTATGTCCATGAGATGTTATGCATGACCTAGCATCTCATTTCTTCTTCTCCTTCTATACTCTTTTCCACAATAAATATTTTTTTATTTTTAAACTAAATTATTACCTTTAATCCCCGAATAAATTTCTCAGTGCGTCTATTTTTTTGTCATTATCGTTAAATCTAAAAACCAGGCTCTTTTTTTAAAAAAAGCCCTTATGGTAGAATTTGCCCAATTCGATAGGCATACAGCCAATCTACAAGGAGCATATTTCGCATGGCGGGTCATTCCAAGTGGGCCAATATTAAGCATCGTAAAGCAAAACAAGATGCTAGCCGCGGTAAACTTTTTACCAAATATATTCGTGAATTAACTACTGCTGCAAAACTCGGCGGACCAGATGCGGGTAGCAACCCACGTTTACGTGCTGTTGTCGAAAAAGCATTGTCTGTAAACATGACACGTGATGTGATCAACCGTGCGATTCAACGTGGCGCAGGCGGCGAAGATAACGACGATCTTAAAGAAGTAACTTACGAAGGATATGGCGTAGGTGGTGTTGCCGTAATTGTAGAAACAATGACAGACAACCTGAACCGCACTGTACCTGACGTACGTCACTGCTTCTCTAAAACTGATGGTAACTTAGGGACTAATGGTTCAGTTGCATTCCTGTTCACCAAACGTGGTGAGATTACTTTTGAAGATGTGTCTTTAGAAGATCAAATCATGGAAGTCGCTCTTGAAGCTGGTGCTGAAGACATCGAAGTTAATGAAGATGAAATCCTGGTCATTACTACACCAGAAAGCTTCGGTACAGTTCAGGATGCTTTAGCTGCTGCAGGTTTAAAATCTGATAATGCTGAAGTTGTGATGAGCCCTTCCACCAAAGCTGAAATCACGGATATAGATCAAGCGAAAAAAATCATGAAAATGATTGATATGCTTGAAGATCTGGACGATGTTCAAAACGTTTATACCAACGTTGAATTCTCTGAAGAAGTATTGGCTCAGCTAGACGCTTAATCTTCAGGAAAACAAAAACGCACTTTTGGGTGCGTTTTTTATTTTGATCTATCTTATTAAATCATTTTGTAGGTGATTTCAATCAATTTACTTAGTTATTCGGAGACAAATATTTAGATAGTGCAATCTCTTCAATTAAACTTTATTGAGTAAGCCACTGCAGTTAAAAACATTATATTCCTTGATCACGAAGCTGGAATGCAGTGCGACCACATGTTCAATCTTGCCGATCTTGTTAAGCAGGATCTCACTATAGTTTTCCATATCACGTGCAACTACTTCGACAATAAAATCTGCCGACTGCCCTGTTACCAGAAAGGCATTAATCACTTCAGGAATACTTTCCAGCTCACCCAGAAATTTGGCAAAAGTGTCACTATCATGTTTGCTTAAGGAAACCTGCAAAAGTACATGCAGACTGAAACCAAGCTTTTGATAATTAATTTCCCGTTTTAGACCACTAATAATATTATGGTCAATCAACTGTTTAATACGGCGATGAACCGAGCTGACCGAAAGATTCACCCGTTCAGAGAGTTCATTCAAATTGACATCTTCATGGGTCAAAATTTCAAGAATGTGCTTATCAAAACGATCTAATTCCATCTTTAATCTCTTGCCACTTTATTAAAATACCTCATTATTTTACGCATAATATTGATATTTTTTTCATAAATTACCAGATATTTGCAAAAAAATACCAGATGATGATCTAGAGGAAATTTAAGTCCTTTCGATAGCCATTCATCGCATAAAATATATTTTAGATAAACGCAAATATCTAATAAACCATTATTATTTATCATAAATTAATCTGTTTAAAGCTTTATCCAGGCAAATAATACTATTTTCAAAACGTGATTATTCATGCTTAGATTTACACTTGTATAGAAATTGAATAAAAATTAGTCGTTTTATTTACAACGCAAAATAATCAAAACAAGACAAAAACGCAAGGAACGGTTATGGCTTTCAGTATTTTTAGTTCAATTAAAAGTAAACTCAGCCCGGTGCTCACGACAGAGACGCAAAACAAGAGTTTACTTAGCGGTTTTTTAGGTGGCAGTCTTTCTGGCATTATTGGTTCTATCACGGGTTCTACTCCCGCTACTCCTTCCCTAGATTCCCTCTTAAATAGCTTACTTTCAGGTAAGAGTTTAAGTTCAAGCTCCCTGACTGATTTAATTACTCAATTTACCGGTTCGAATGCTACAAAACTCGATATTAACAGTTTAATTAGCAAACTCACTCAAGCCAACGGCGGCAGTTTTGATCTGGGTTCGATCAGTAATCTGCTGGGTAGTTTAATGGGTAGCAATACATCAAATTTAGATTTAAATGCCGTGATTAAATTAGTCAGTGGGTTAATTGGTGGTAGTTCCGGTAATTTAGATCTCAGTAAAATTGCTGACCTGGCTGGTAACCTTCTGCAAGGCGGTGACATTGATATCGCGCAAATTGCTCAGCTCGTCGGTGGCCTGATCGGTGGCTCTGGTGGTCTTGAAGGTGTTGATATTGGCGCAATTGCAGGACTAGTTGGCAATCTGATTGGCGGGAATGGTGATATTGATATCGCGCAGATCGCTCAACTCGTTGGTGGCTTAATTGGTGGTTCTGGCGGTCTTGAAGGTATCGACATCGGGGCAATCGCAGGTCTTGTTGGCGGCTTAATCCAAGGTGGTGACATCGACATCGCGCAAATTGCCCAGCTTGTCGGTGGCCTAATTAATGGTTCTGGTGGTCTTGAAGGTGTTGATATTGGTGCAATTGCAGGACTAGTCGGCAATCTGATTGGCGGGAATGGTGATATTGATATCGCGCAGATCGCTCAACTCGTTGGTGGCTTAATCGGTGGCTCTGGTGGTCTTGAAGGTATCGACATCGGGGCAATTGCAGGCTTGGTT
>NZ_KB850094.1:2089526-2452908 GCF_000369585.1 Acinetobacter sp. CIP 101934
CAGATCGCTCAACTCGTTGGTGGCTTAATCGGTGGCTCTGGTGGTCTTGAAGGTATCGACATCGGGGCAATTGCAGGCTTGGTTGGCGGCTTAATTGAAGGCAATGGTGACATCGATATCGGTCAGATCGCTCAACTGGTCGGTGGCTTAATTGGTGGTTCAGGTGGTCTTGGTGACTTCGACCTAGGTGCGATTACCGATATTATTTCTGGCTTCAGCAATAATGGCGGTGACTTCGACCTTTCACAATTGACCAATTTACTTGGTGGTCTCGTGAGTGCAAATGATAGCTCTGATCTGAGTGGCTTACTGGGTGGTTTAGGCGACCTAGGCAATGGTTTAGGTTCAAATGCATTTGAAAGCTTACTTGATGGAAGTCTAGGCGACTTAGGTTCGAGCATTATTCCAGAATTAGGTGATCTTATTTCAGGTGGTAGCTCAGTTGATAACAATATCAGTATTACTGAAATTATTCCGACCATCAAAGAAACAATTTCCAATATCTCGAGCGGTAGTCCATTACCGAAGTTTGACTTTAGCTCACTTCTCAGTGGCTTTAATAAACAGAGTGATATTGATCTCACAAACCCTTGGGGCTAAGTATCAAATAAAAAAACGCGCTTTAAGCGCGTTTTTTTATTTCACTATTTAACTTATACACCGCGCCAATCAATACGAGCATTACGTTCATGACGATAGATGTTTTTAATATATTGGCCTAAAGGCAATTCCGAGAGATAGGTCTGATAATCCCGATATTCATCTGACATAGATTCAAAGCTGTCACGCTCCCACGGTGTACCGGAAATTGCCAACAAAGGTGCCAACATTGAACAGACTGCAATATCGGCCAGACTAAAACGCGATCCAGCAAAATAAGCTCCCTTATTCTCGATCAGTGTCTGGTTCAGCTGTTCAACTGTCTCTTTAATATATTCACGGGACTGAGCAAGTGTATCTTCAGTAAGTGCATAACCTTTGCTGAGAAGGGTTTTAAGCAAAGGCTTGGAAAATTTTTCGAACTGACGCAGATACCCTTTTTCACCGATCAGGATCTCCATCGATTCATGATCATGGGATAAAGCCTGGGCCAGCATCCAGCGACGGATATGACGTCCCAGTTCCTGAGTCATTTCATCAATCTCCAGCACCTTTTGGCGTAAGCGTGCTTCTACTGGTAATAAACGATGCTCAGGATAATGTTCATCCAGATACAAGGCGATCTGGGTTGAATCTGCAATCCATTGTTCCTTGTCACGCAAAATTGGCAGACGGTTCTGTCCCGTTTTAAGACGAGCAAAGGCACGATGCGCACCTGGCATGAGGTTTTGTGCGACATAATCCAGTTCTTTATGATCAAGCATCCAACGTGCTTTTTCACAAAAATGTGATAAAGGAAACTGGTATAAGGTGCGCATAAAATCTCCATGTTGATTATTAAATTCGGTCGCATTAAAACCATCTATTTCAGTTGGATACTTTAGACACCCTTCATTGGAAATACAATGTGCTTTTAATTCAAAATTAAGATGTTACTTATTCAACTCCACAATGTTTATTTTTATACATTTTTTTGTCTTGTTTATATTTAAAGCAGATATGTCTTTTTAAAATCCATACTTATAGATTGAAAAACAAATTAAATCCTGTTGTTTTCTAACTATTTACTATATTCAAAATTGATAAAAACCTAGCAATTTTTGTCCTAAATAGGTTTTTTCATAAGCTTTGCGAAAGCAATTACTTAATCTCATAAAGCTTAGCCTGTAACGTTTTGATATCGATTTAGGATGTCATTATGTCTCGTTTAACTTTTGAAAAA
Organism: Acinetobacter sp. CIP 101934; assembly: GCF_000369585.1. NCBI lineage: Bacteria > Pseudomonadati > Pseudomonadota > Gammaproteobacteria > Moraxellales > Moraxellaceae > Acinetobacter > Acinetobacter sp. CIP 101934. The sequence goes on from NZ_KB850094.1 coordinate 2,091,349, forward strand.
GTTCATGTTATTGAAAATGATCACGACGCAATTAATGCTGCCTACCATGTTGCAGACTTTGCTCTGGAAGGCCGAAATCAGCGTGATCAGCAACGTGTACTCCCTCTTGCTGAAATTGACCTGTTCAGCCAAAGGGGTCTGGGCGGTATTCGTATTCCAAAACAGTACGGCGGTGCCTTCGTTTCCAATAAAACCCTGGCACATGTATTCCGTATTGTGAATAAAGCTGACTCGAGTGTCGGACAAATCCCTCAGAACCAGATCGCATTACTCAACATGATCCAGATCATGGGTACAGAACAACAAAAACAGTTTATGTATAGTGAAATTTTAAAGGGTAAACGTCTGTCCAATGGCGGTCCGGAACGCCATACCAAAGATTCTAAAACCCTGGCGACCACGCTTACAATCGAAAATGGTCGCTATTTTATCGATGGCGAAAAATTCTATTCAACTGGTAGCAGCTTCGCGCACTGGCTGGCAATTAAAGCGATTCATCCTGAAGGGCATGTGGTGCTCACTATTGTCGACCGGACTGCTGACGGTGTTGAAGTGATTGATAACTGGAATGGTTTTGGTCAACGCACCACCTCCAGTGGCACGGTCAGACTGCAGCATGTCGAAGTTGATCCGCTGCTGATTTTTGATGAACGCCTGCTTTCCAACCAACCGAATTACCGCGGTGCTTATTCACAATTACTACAAGTGGCAATTGATGTCGGCATTGCCGAAGCGGCTTTTTCCGATACGCTGACGGCCATACATAAGGCTCGTCCGGTTGTGGATGCACAAGTCGAAAAAGCCAGCTTTGAGCATTACACCCTGCAGGAAGTGGGTAAGTCATCTGTGTTATTAGATGCCGCGATTTTACTGCTGGATGAAGCTGCTGAATATCTGGATGAACTGGATCAGCTGGAATCTGTGACTGATGAGCAGGCAGCCAAAGCCTCAATTTTAGTGGCTGAAGCCAAGATCTATGCCAATGATGCAGCCTTAAATATTTCGGAAAAGTTACTGGAATTGGGCGGCAGCCGCTCCAGCCTGAGTCAGCACAATCTGGATCAGCATTGGCGTAATGCACGTGTGCATACCCTGCATAACCCGATCCGCTGGAAGCTGCATGCACTCGGGGATCATTACCTGAATCATAAACTCCCTGCCCGCCACGCCTGGATTTAGGGAGATTTGCCATGACTTCATTTCAAAACATTATTCCATTTCAATCCGAGCAGCTGGCGCAAGCTCATATCATCCAGTCTGATAAGGAAGCCTTAGAAATTGCCCGTAATCTGGCAGAGCAATTCAAGGCGGGTGCCGTACAGCGTGATGCCGAACGTATTCTTCCTTTTGAAGAAATCGAGGCTTATAGCCTGTCCGGGCTCTGGGCGATTACCGTACCGAAACAATATGGTGGTGCAGAAGTGTCTAGCTATACGGTGGCACAAGTCATTGCCCTAATGAGCGGTGTGGATGGATCAATCGGTCAGATTCCGCAAAACCATTTCTATGGTCTGGAAATCCTGCGCAATAACGGCACGGAGGAACAAAAACAGAAACTCTATGCCGAAGTCTTAAAAGGTGCCCGTTTTGGTAATGCCCTAGCTGAATTCAAGACCAAGACTGCTGCACAGCGCCAAACTGCGATTCGCAAAACCGAGCAAGGTTATGTCATTAACGGCGAAAAATTCTATTGCACCGGCAGCCTGTTTGCGCACCGCATTCCGACACTGGTCGTGCATGAAAGCGAACAGCAATTCCTGGCCTTTGTCCCACGTGACAGTGAAGGTCTCACCTTGATTGATGACTGGAGCGGTTTTGGCCAGCGTACCACTGGCAGCGGCACGGTGAAATTCGACAACGTGCAGGTGCTTGAGGAAGATGTGGTACGTTTTGATACGGCCTATTCCCGCCCAACCATTTCCGGTCCTTTCGCACAATTGCTACATGCCTCCATTGAAACCGGCATTGCCCGTGCTGCATTTGAGGAAACCTTGGACCGTGTACGTCAGGCGCGTCCGTGGATTGATTCTGGTGTGGACAAGGCCACCGATGATCCGCTGACCAAACTTGAACTGGGCCGTGTGGTCGCTGATGTGCGTGCTTCTGAAGTGTTACTCAAACAGGCCGCACGTTCTGTTGATGCCGCCAAGGTTGCTCCGACTGAGGTCAGTGTTGCCAAAGCCTCTCTAGATGTAGCCAAAGTGCGTGCACACAGTTCTGAAACCGCATTAAAAGCATCATCGAAGCTGATTGAACTGGCTGGCAGCCGTGGCAGCCAGCGTGAAGATGGTCTGGACCGCTTCTGGCGCAATGCCCGTGTGCATACCCTGCATGATGCTTCACGCTGGAAATATTATTTCATTGCCAATTATTTGCTGAATGGTGTTCTGCCTCCACGCCGGGGGACATTGTAATGACAAATATTATGAACAGCTCGAAAGCGAAGGAAATCCTACTCAATGCCTTTGATATGAACTGCGTAGGTCATATCAATCATGGCCTGTGGACTCATCCATGGGATGAATCGTATCGCTTTAATGAGCTGAGCTACTGGACCGATCTGGCAAAAACGTTAGAACAAGGATTGTTTGATGGCCTGTTTATGGCCGACATCACCGGGGTCTATGATGTCTATCAAAATGGCATTGATCTGACTCTAAGAGAATCGATTCAATTACCGAGTCATGATCCAAGCACCCTCGTGTCTGCCATGGCAGCCGTGACCCAGCATCTTGGTTTTGGCGTTACAGTCAATCTCAGCTATGAATCGCCTTATCAATTCGCCCGTCGCTTCGCCAGTCTGGATCATCTGACCCATGGCCGTATCGGCTGGAATATTGTCACTGGTTATCTGGACAGTGCCCAGCGCCTGATTGGTGAAAATGGTCTGAAAGACCATGATCTACGCTATGAGCAGGCCGAAGAATTTTTGCAGCTGTGCTACAAGTTCTGGGAAGGCTCCTGGGAAGATGATGCTGTGCTGAAAGACAAACAGCAGCGGATCTTTACCGATCCGGCCAAAGTGCATCAGGTTAATCATCAAGGTCAGTTCTACCGCAGTCAGGGCGTATTTCAGGTTTCTCCTTCTGTTCAACGTACTCCGGTATTGTTCCAGGCTGGTGCTTCACCGCGTGGTATGGCCTTTGCCACCCAGCATGCGGAAGGCATGTTTATTGGTGGTGATCATCCGGACAGAATCAAGAAACAGGTCCATCAGATCCGTCGCCAGGCCACTGAACAAGGACGTGATCCTGAAGCGATCAAAATTTTTGTTGGTATCACTGTGGTAACCGCAGAAACGGATGAAATGGCGCAGCAAAAGCTGGAAGAATATCGTTTTTATGCCAGCCCTGAAGCTGGCCTTGCACATTTCTCCAGTTCAGTCGGAATTGACCTGTCCACATTTGCCGATGATGAGCCAATTCCTTACCAGCAAACCAACAGCATTGCTTCAGTCAATAACAAGTTTAAAGAACAACAGCTTACACCAACTGATCTGAAAGCACAGCATGTACTGGGTGGGCGTTATCCACTGATCGTGGGCAGTGGTGCAACGGTGGCAGAAAAACTGATTCAGCTGGTCGATGAAACCGGGATAGATGGCTTCAACCTGACCCGTACGGTGGCTCCAGAATCGCATCTGGATTTTATCCATTTTGTTATTCCTGAATTACAGCAGCGCGGACGCTATAAGACTGAATATAAACAAGGCAGTTTCAGACACAAGCTATACCAGCAAGGAGATCGCTTATCCAGCGCTCATCCAGTGCAGCAATTTCGATGTCAAAGCTCCGCCTCAACAGCGAACATAAACCTAAAGCAAAAACAATCAGCATAAATTTATTTTGAGGTGCAACATGGCACAAACCGCTAAAACAAAATTCACCATTATTGGGGTGATTATTGCCGTCGTCATTATCGGGCTGATGGTGTGGAACCAACAAAAAAAATCTGGTTCGGATGAACTGGTTATTGGTATCAGTCCGTCTTTTGCCAAACCTTTACAGGTGGCAGCAGAAGAAGCCAAACAGCAAGGTATCAATGTCAAACTGGTCGAATTCTCGGACTGGAATACGCCAAATATCACCCTGAATCATGGCGATATTGATGCCAATTTCTTCCAGCATCAGCCGTTTTTGGATAATGCCAAGAAAGAAACCGACTTTAAGATCAAAGCCTTTGCTAAAGGTGCAGCCACTCATGTTGGCCTTTATTCCAAGAAAATTAAAAGCTTTGATGAACTAAATGATGGCGCGAAAGTGGTCATTCCCAATGATCCTGTAAACCAGGGTCGTGCCCTACTGTTATTGCAACAGGCCAAACTGGTAACACTCAAAAATCCAAATAATCATTTATCTAGCCTGAAAGATCTTGCAGCAAATCCGAAGAATCTGCAGTTTGTTGAAGTTGAAGGTCCACAAACTGCACGTGCCATTGATGATGTCGATCTGGCATTTGGTTATCCGCATTACCTGCGACTGGCAAAAACAGCTGATCCTGAAAAAGCACTGTTATTTGACTCTAATAAGGACAACCGCTATGCAATTCTGTTTGCAGTACGTGAGGACTATCAGGACAAGAATGACAAGCTGAAGAAATTTGTCGACATCTATCAGAATTCACCTCGCGTAAAGGAAGCTCTTGATGCTGACTTTGGTGCGAAGCTCTGGTTCCCAGGCTGGAAATAAGGAAAATACTATGGTGAGTTTTGGTTCTCAGGTAGCGTTTTCCGTCCCACATATCAAAATCCGCAACCTGAATAAATATTATGAAGTTCAAGGCAAATCAGTTCATGCATTGAAAAACATTAACTTGGATATTCCTGAAAGCAAGATTTTCGGAATTATCGGCAAAAGTGGCGCGGGAAAATCCTCGCTACTACGTACCTTGAATGGTCTGGAACAGATCAGCGAAGGTCATATCCATATTCATCAGAAGGATCTGGCTGGACTCACCCATGCTGAACTGATCCAGTTACGTCAGCGCATTGGCATGATCTTTCAGCACTTCAATCTGATGTCTGCCAAAACTGTCTGGGAAAATGTCGCTCTGCCGCTCAAAGTTGCAAACTATAAAAAGTCAGACATCAATGCACGTGTCAATGAAGTACTGCAACTGGTGGGCTTAAGCAAAAAAGCGCAGAATTATCCTTCGCAGCTCTCTGGTGGACAAAAACAGCGTGTCGGTATTGCCCGCGCGTTGGTGCATCATCCGGAAATTTTACTCTGTGATGAAGCCACTTCTGCACTAGATCCAGAAAGTACCTCCGTGGTGCTGTCTTTACTGAAAGAAATCAACCAGAAACTTGGCATTACCATTGTGCTGATTACGCATGAAATGCAGGTGATCCGTGAAATCTGCGATCAGGTGGTAGTGATCGATAAAGGTGAAATTGTCGAAGCGGGTGAAGTCTGGTCAGTATTTTCCAATCCTCAGCAGCAGATTACCCAGGAACTGCTGAATCTGGAACAACTGGAACTGCCATTTGCCATTAGTCCTGAAGTAACCGCGGATACCACGCATAGCATTGTCAAACTGCGCTATGCCTCTAGTGTTCAGTATTCACCAGATTTAAAGGTGATTTTTGAGCATTTTGATCATCCGGTTTACCTCTATCAGAGCCATATCGACAGTATCCAGAACCATCTGGTCGGCAGCCTGATTGTCGCGGTGGCTGACCTCAATCTGGATACCAACCTGCTCCAGCAAAAACTCAAACAACACATTGCACAGATTGAGGTGATTGGCTATGCACGACCAACTCATTGATTTATTACTGACGGGAACTACCGATACCTTAATCATGGTGGGTGTCTCTGCCATCGTTGCTTTTCTGATTGGGTTACCAATGGCGGTGGTTTTGGTCAGTACCTCAGAGCATGGCATTTATCCATCCAAACCAATTAATCAGGCTTTGGGCTGGATTGTAAATATCACCCGTTCTGTGCCTTTCCTGATTCTGATGGTCGCGCTGATTCCAATTACCCGCTGGATTGTCGGCACCAGTTATGGGGTCTGGGCCGCAGTTGTGCCTTTAACCTTGGCAGCTACCCCTTTCTTTGCGCGGATTGCTGAAGTCAGTTTACGTGAAGTGGATCAGGGACTGATCGAAGCTGCACAAGCCATTGGCTGTAACCGTAAGCAGATCATCTGGCATGTGTTATTGCCTGAAGCTTTACCAGGAATTGTGGCTGGCTTTACCGTAACCTTAGTCACTATGATCAATTCATCAGCCATTGCCGGTGCGATTGGTGCCGGCGGTTTAGGTGATATTGCATACCGTTATGGTTATCAGCGTTTTGATATGCAGATCATGCTGGCCGTGATTGTAGTACTGGTTATTCTGGTAATGCTGATTCAGACCGCTGGTGACACCTTGTCGAATCAGCTCGACAAACGCAAAATTTAAAAACCTCTCTTTTCATAAGTTTTCAACAAAGCCCTCAGCCATGACCTGACTTTGTCATGGCTTTCATGTAAAATCACTGGCAATTTTTATATAACGCTTTGTGAGTTATTTCATGGGTTTTAATTGTGGTATTGTAGGCCTGCCTAACGTTGGTAAATCTACGCTTTTCAATGCATTAACCAAAGCTGCAATTGCTGCGGAAAACTTCCCATTCTGTACCATTGAACCAAACACCGGTATCGTGCCTGTGCCAGATCCACGCCTGGACAAACTTGCTGAAATCGTAAAACCACAACGCGTGATCCCGACAACTATGGAATTCGTGGACATCGCGGGCCTTGTCGCTGGTGCATCTAAAGGTGAAGGTCTGGGTAACCAGTTCCTTGCAAACATCCGTGAAACTGATGCAATTGCTCACGTGGTCCGTTGTTTCGAAGATGAAAACGTGATTCACGTAAACGGCAAAATTGATCCGCTTGATGACATCGCAACCATTAATACTGAGCTTGCTCTAGCCGATCTTGAAACTGTGACTAAAGCAGTGACTCGTTTAGCGAAATCTGCAAAAGGTGGCGATAAAGAAGCGATCGCGACTAAAGCAGTTCTAGATAAAATTCTTCCTCTTTTAGATGAAGGCAAACCTGCTCGTGCTGCAACCTTAGATGATGACGAACGTAAACTGGTACGTGGTTTTGGTCTGTTAACGCTTAAACCAACCATGTATATCGCCAACGTGGCTGAAGACGGTTTTGAAAATAACCCGCATTTAGATGCTGTACGTGAACTGGCTGCTGCTGAAAATGCAATCGTGGTTCCACTTTGTAACCAGATCGAAGCAGAAATTTCATTACTTGAAGATGAAGACCGTGCTGAATTCCTGGAAGCTATGGGCATGGAAGAACCAGGTCTGAACGTGGTGATTCGTGCAGGTTATTCATTGCTTGGTCTACAAACTTACTTTACTGCTGGCGTACAGGAAGTTCGTGCCTGGACAGTAAAAGTGGGTGCGACTGCTCCTCAAGCTGCGGGTGTAATCCACACTGACTTCGAAAAAGGCTTTATCCGTGCTGAATGTATTGCTTACGATGACTTCGTACAGTACAACGGCGAAGCTGGCGCCAAAGAAGCAGGTAAATGGCGTCTGGAAGGTAAAACTTATATCGTTCAGGATGGCGATGTTCTGCACTTCCGTTTCAACGTATAAGTTGAAGCTAAAAAAAGCCCCGAATTATCGGGGCTTTTTATGTATTTAAAAAAGAATTAATCAGCTGCTATTTCCGCATATGGGGTGTTTTGTTCCATCAGCAAGCGTTGCTTACGTGCTTCAAGTAACATTTTCGCTTCTAGTTCCTTGCGAAAGCCGAACAGGAAAATTAATTCCGCAAGAACAAATAAAGGTCCGATCGCCAGGCCAATCAGATCATCCATAAATGCCGGTTTTTTCTTTTCGTAGAAATGACCTACAAACTGGAATGCCCATCCAATGGCAAAAATTCCAACGCTGGTACTCAGCCAGGTTCCAGTATCCCACTGTGCCACATTATAGGCATAAGGATAGACAAACATAAAAATGAAGGCCATGATCAATGCAAAAAATACATCAATAGTTAAATAATAAAGAATTGAAACAATGAGAAGTCCCAAGGCAAGAGTCACCTCAAAGCCGGACATCATCAGTGATACACGTGCAGTAAGACAAATAATAGAAAAAACAATTAATGGGACCCCAATAAAATGTGTCATGACATTCTTACGGTCTAAATGATAAGCTGCATACTGGCTTAATAGTCGTTCTACTCTGGTCATATTATTCTTCCTTGACTGGCCATAGAATTTGACTATAGCGCAACAATAAAAGATAAGTTGTCAGCTGGACGACAACTCATAAAACTTGGAGCAATAAAGCGAGTGGAAGAAAAATATCTTGTTGAATTAGAAAAAAATTCCTGGTTCTCAAAATTACCTTCTCATTTCCAGAACAGCCTGCTGAAACATGCAGTTACCTTATCCGTCGATAAAGACCAGGCCGTATTTTATTCAGGTGATGTGTTTGATGGAATTTATGCTGTATTAGAAGGTGCAATTGGTTTAGGTTCTATCAATATTGAGGGTAAAGAGGCAGTTTCTGCAATTGTAGAACCCATTGTCTGGTTTGGTGAAATCTCATTGGTGGATGAGCAGCCGCGTTCTCATCACGCCATCGCCTGCAAGAAATCCCTGCTCTTGCATATTCCCGCGCAATTTATTTATAAGCTGGTGGCTGAACAACCTGCATTCTGGTTTCACATCTCCCAGCTCATGAGCCAGAAATTACGTTATGTGTTTCTGGAATTATTTTCTATTCAGACCCAAACCATGCAACAACGCCTAGCGCAGCGTTTACTGTTTATTTTGCAAGGCTATGGCAATCACCTGGTCATTAAAAACCGTACCATTCAGTTGTCGCAGGAACAGTTGTCACAAATGCTGATGTGTTCCCGCCAGACTATTAATCAGGAACTGCAACAGCTGGAAAAAATGAATATCCTGAAAATTGCCTTTAAACAGATTGAAATTCTGGATGTGCAACGACTACATCAATTGACTGGCGTTCCACTTCACTGATTCCGAACTAAGAAAATCAAAAAGGCTGAGCATATGACTCAGCCTTAAGTTGACACAAACAAAATATCGATCAGCTGGCAACACCCACCTGTTTCGGATCAGTATTGCCCAGTTGTGGATGAGCAATTGCACTTTCACACTGTTTTTTGTCACGTTCATAATCGGCTTGCTTCTGTGCCAGACTATTCCCATCTTCAAGTGTGGTACGTGCCCAGATTTCCAGACTGGTTAAAGCCTTACGACATAATGCATATTTTCCTTCAGTCACGGAATCGGTCATTTTCACATTAATGCGCCAATCCGTGCTCAACTTGCGCGCAGGCTGACGAACGCGTTTTTCAATTTGATCAATCTGCTTGTTGTAGACCAGCGGATCTACTTCATTCATAAATGTCCAAGCTTCATGGGCATAAGTGGTCGCATCATTGCTCAGTTTCGGGGCTGGCTTAATTTCCGGTGCTTGATTGCCTGAACCCTCATTTCCGCATGCCTGTAATAACAATGCTGTGCTGACTAAAGCACCACTCAGTATATAACGTGTCTTGAACATGAACATTATCAGGCTCGCCATCTTAAACAATTCGGCACTATGCTATTAAATTCACGTACAATACTCAATTACCATTTGACCCCTTGTTCAACTCTCCCTCCAAGGTGTGCTGTGTCCGAACTGAATCAACACGCTGTAAAACCTGCCAGTTTTTGGCAAGGTGCCAAAGACAGCCAGGCGATTATTTTTACCTATTTGCCCGTTTCTTTTGCCTTTGGGGTTTCTGCGACCCAGTTTGGCTTTACCGCATGGGAAGCATTATTCCTGTCCTGCTCCATGTATGCAGGTGCCAGTCAATTCCTGGTTGTTGCACTCTTAGGGAGTGGCACTTCCAGCTGGATGACTGCATTAACCGTGATTGCTCTGGATATCCGTCATCTACTTTATGGCCCTGCGCTACAGAATTTGATTCAGGATCGGCTTAATCTGAAAAAAACCGCAGTCTGGGCTTGGGGACTCACCGATGAGGTATTTGCCTCTGGCATGATCAAACTGTCGCAACGGCGTCAGGAATGGTCTGAATCGTGGATGCTGGGGTTGAGTTTATTCAGCTGGCTGTCCTGGGCAACAGGTTCTTTTCTCGGTGGCTTATTTGCAGATCAGGTCAGCAACTTACCGCAATTTTTACAGGCCGCTTTAGACTTCCTGTTACCTGCGCTATTCCTAAGCTTCCTGCTGGCAGCCTTTGAAAAGAAACATACTTTTGTTGTCAGTGTGACGATTGTTGTTTCTGCTATTGCCTGCTACATGATTGACCTGTCTGCTGCAATCTTTATCGGCATCAGTTCCGGTATTCTGGCAGGCCTGTTCAAGCACTATGTACTCAAACGTCCCGATCCTGAGCATATGGGAGAAGAACTATGAATTTAGAAATTATTCTGGTTGGTATTCTGGTCGGGATTGCCAATTTCGCTTCCCGTTTCGGACCTTTTTTTGTGATTCAGAAATCGCAGCAAGGTTCACAAAAGCGTGGTGCGCTGTGGTTGAAAATTGCCTTAGGTGCGATTGGAATTTCTGCAATTAGCTCAATGTTGGTCGTGGCGACACTACCGCCTTTGCTGGAAACTCCCGATAAAAGTGTGGCGATGCTGGCCGGTTTTATTGTATTAACAGTGCTGTATTTCAAGTTTAAACGCATTGTGATGGCCACTTTGACGGCTGCCCTCACCTATGGCCTGATTTATACTTACCTACCGATTCATTTTTAAAAAATGAATCAATGAATATAAGAGGCTTATGCTACGTTCCGGTATAAGCCTTTTTTTAATGATAATAAGAAAATTGGCATGTTTGAACCAAGACAAATGCTTGAGCGGAAAATCTTTATCCATCAGCGCTGGAGTGGAGCATTACAATATTTACGATTGACTTTGTTCTCCTCATCTCTCTTGGCAACGCAACCAAACCATGAAACTCCTACCTTGGCTGAAATTAATTCCGGGCCAGCTTCTGAAAATGAAAAAACTCAATCCGCAAAATCATATTTATTATTTAGATCCTCAAATCGATCCAGTGGAAGTATCTTTCTGATTTCTTAATCTAAATTTTGCGAACTTTATAAATAAAATTGTTGGTCAATATCACAATTTTGTATGAAACTTGGCTTATCTCCGCAGAGAGTTCTGCTATGCTAAAAGCCCATAAAATCAAGCATGGATGATTTACATGAGCGTGACGATTGGTACCCCACTACAGGCTTCTGCCTTCAAGGTCTTATTACTGGGTTCAGGTGAACTGGGCAAGGAAGTGGTGATTTCCCTGCAACGGTTAGGTGTCGAGGTTCACGCTGCTGACCGCTATGACCATGCACCTGCCATGCAAGTTGCCCATCAGTCGCATACCCTGAATATGGCTGATCCAGCAGAACTTAAACAGCTGATTGATCAGGTGAAACCAAATCTGATTGTTCCGGAAATTGAAGCGATTGCCACCCAGGTGCTGGTTGAAATTGAAGAGCAGAACATCGTAACAGTAATTCCATCCGCGAAAGCAGTGAATCTGACCATGAACCGTGAAGGCATCCGTCGTCTCGCCGCTGAAGAACTGGGGTTGCCAACATCTGCTTACCGTTTTGCCAATACTTTAGAATCTTTCCGTGCCGCTTGTGATGATATTGGTTATCCAAACTTTGTGAAGCCTGTGATGTCCTCTTCAGGCAAAGGTCAGTCTCGTGTCAAAAGCTTCGATGAAGTTGATGCTGCCTGGGAATATGCGCAAACGGGTGGTCGTGTAAATCAAGGTACCGTCATTGTTGAGTCACAGATTGATTTTGATTTTGAAATCACCCTGCTCACTGTTCGTGCCAAAAATCCGAAAACAGGTGAAATCGAAACTTCTTATTGCGACCCGATTGGTCACCGTCAGGATTCTGGGGACTATGTTGAAAGCTGGCAACCTCAGCCAATGACACCTGCTGCATTGGAAGAAGCCAAGCGAATTGCCAATAAAGTAACCGTTGCGCTCGGTGGTTGCGGTATTTTTGGGGTAGAACTCTTTGTCAAAGGCGACAAAGTATGGTTTAGTGAAGTGTCACCACGTCCACACGACACCGGCTTAGTCACTTTAGCTTCCCAGTTCCAAAGTGAATTTGAGTTGCATGCGCGTGCGATCCTGGGTCTTCCGGTAAATACCACTCGTCATAGCGTTGCAGCCAGTGCTGTGATTTACGCTGGTGTAGATGATCAGAATCTTTCTTATTCTGGTCTGGATCTTGCTTTAGCAGATGGCAATACAGACTTGCGCCTGTTTGGCAAGCCTGAAGGCTTCAAACGACGTCGTATGGGTGTAGCAACTGCACGTGCTGAAACAACAGATCAGGCACGTGAACTTGCGCAACAGGTGGCTCAACAAGTCAGTGTCAACCAAAACTAAGCTGAAAAACGAAACGGACGACTGTTCATGATCAATACCCTGCCATTGCTGAATTACACCAAAAGTAACCATGACATTAAAGCCATTAACGAATGGCGCAGTGATGTCGAGCACCAGCTGCAGGAATGTTTTGAAAATGGTGAGTCGATCCGTGACATTATTCTGACCCGATCAAATCTGATTGATGAAGCGCTACAGTTCCTGTGGAAGCATGCTGAACTCGATCAGACTGATCTGGGTCTATTTGCTGTCGGTGGCTACGGCCGCCGCGAAATGCTGCCCTATTCTGATGTCGATATCATGATCCTGTCAGAAGATGAAATTACGTCTGAACAGGAACAGTTGATTTCGACCTTTATTTCATCTTTATGGGATGTCGGCAATTTCAAGCCAGGTATTAGCGTCCGCACCATTAGTGAATGTGTCAATCAGGCCAGCAGTGACCTGACTGTAGCCACGACCCTGATTGAGTCCCGTCTGATTACCGGTAATGAAAGCCTGGCCAAATGGCCACGTCGTATCGTGTCTCAATCCTGGACTGACAAGACCTTTTTTGATGCCAAAATGGAAGAGCAGCATAAACGCTATGCTCAACATAACAATACCGAAAGTAATCTCGAACCGGACATTAAAAATGCTCCGGGTGGTATTCGGGATATTAACCAGATCGGCTGGATTGCTAAACGCCATTTCCGCGTAAACCGTATTTATGATCTGGTACATCTTGGTTTTATTTCAGAATTTGAACTGGCCGTTTTAGAAGAAGCCGAAAGCTTCCTCTGGGAAATCCGTCATCATCTGCATCGCATTACCAAACGCGATGAAAACCGCCTGTTATTCGACTATCAGCGTGATATCGCCGCGAAGTTCGGCTATGTACGTGAAGAAGGCCAGCCGCAGAACTATCCGATCGAACAGTTTATGAAGCGCTATTACCGCAATGCACAGCAGGTATCGACGCTGAATGAAATGCTGTTGGCTTATTTCAATGAATCGGTAATTACCCCGCGCCTGCCAAACTATGAGCGTAACATCGAAGAAATTAACCAGAACTTTAAACTGGTTGATGGCAAACTTGCGGTACAGCACCATAAAACTTTCTCGGAAAATCCAAGCGCGATTCTGGAAATCTTTTATCTTCTGGCAAACCGTCCGGAGATTGAAGGCATCCGTGCCCGTACTTTGCGTCTTTTAACGCTCGCAGCAAAACGGATTGATCAGGATTATCGCAATAATCCCGTTCATCAAGCGCTGTTCATGGCGATTATCCGTTCACCATATCGTTTATATGAAACCTTGGTAGCAATGAAACGCTACGGCGTATTAGGGAATTATATTCCGGCCTTTGGCCAGATTATGGGGCTGATGCAGTATGACCTGTTCCATATCTATACTGTAGATGCGCATACCCTACTGCTATTACGCAACCTGAACCGCTTTAAGGAACCGGAATTCGCCAAGGAATTTCCGGTAGTCAGTTCGGTGTTCCAGCGTCTGGCCCGTCGTGACATCGTCTATCTGGCTGCCCTGTTCCATGACATTGCCAAAGGTCGTGGTGGTGACCATAGCGAACTCGGTGCCACTGATGCGATTGCATTCTGCCGCACGCATGGCTTTACCGAGCGTGAATGCAATCTGGTTGCATGGCTGATTCAGAATCACCTCATCATGTCAGTGACTTCACAGAAAAAAGATATTTCTGATCCGGATGTGGTCCGTGAATTTGCAGAAAAAATGGGTGATATGGAGCACCTGGACTATCTGTACACCCTGACTGTTGCCGACATTAATGCCACCAATCCAAAACTGTGGAATACCTGGCGCGCGTCTTTAATGCGTCAGCTATATACGCATGCGCGTGATGTAATTCGTTCTGGTCTGGGCCGTCCGGTGGATTATCAGATGCTGATTGAAGACACCAAGTTTGCTGCCAGCGAACTGCTGGTACAGGATTTTTCTTTGTATGATGTGGAAACCATCTGGCAGGAACTCGGTGATGACTACTTCCTGAAAGAATCGCCAGATGAAATCGCCTGGCATACCCGTGCCATTTTACAGCATGGTGATAATTCTGAACCGCTGGTGCTGATGCGCCCGCATCGTAAATATGCGCAAGATGCAGTGCAGATCTTTATTTATACGCAAGATAAACCAAACCTGTTTGCCACCACAGTGGCCGTTCTGGACCGCATGGACCTGGATGTACAGGATGCAAGAATTATCACAGCAACCAAGGCGTTCAGTCTGGACACTTATGTCGTGCTTGACCGTTTCGGTACGCTGCTTACCGATCCGGAACGCGAGCTGAAAGTGATTGATGCACTTAAAGATGCTTTAAGTCATTCCGACAAATACCCAGGCCTGATGCAGCGCCGTATTCCACGTCAGCTCCGTCATTTTGATATTGAAAATACGGTAGATATCAGCCTGAACCCTGTTTTGAACCAGAATATGGTGGAAATTGCCACGCTCGACCAACCGGGTCTACTTGCCAAAGTAGGCGGATTATTTATGATGCGTGGTCTGGATATCCATTCTGCTAAAATTGCCACACTTGGCGAACGTGCCGAAGACATTTTCTTTGTCACCAAAAAAGATGGCATGCCGTTGAACCCTGAAGAATCTTCTGAATTTGCCTGTGCTTTAAAAGCAGCGCTGGATGAAGCCTCTAATCAGGTCAACAGTCAACACTCACATTAAAACGCGGTAACTCATTCATGAACTCTAGCTTGTCTTTATTGCCTCCTTATCCATTTGAAAAGTTGAATAAACTTTTTGCGGATATTAAGCCTGCGAATATGCCACTCATTCCCCTATCGATTGGTGAACCAAAGCATCCAGCTCCTGAGTTCGTGAAACAGGCCATTATTGATAATTTTCAGCACCTTTCGACTTATCCAAACTCGAAAGGTTTACCTGAACTGCGTACCAGTATCGCCAACTGGCTGACTCGCCGTTTTAAACTGAACAGCATTAGCGCAGACAGCAATATCTTGCCAGTATCGGGTACCCGTGAAGCAATCTTCTCTTTTGTACAGGCACTGATTAATCGTGAAGATGCACCTTATGTGGTGATGCCAAATCCTTTTTATCAGATTTATGAAGGTGCAACACTACTTGCAGGTGCAAAACCGTACTTTATCAACTGCACTGAGGAAAATAATTATCTTGGTGATTTTGATACAGTGCCTGCTGAAGTCTGGGAAAAAACCGCACTCCTATTTGTCTGCACACCGGGTAACCCGACAGGTGCAATTCTGTCCAAAGAACAGTTTAAAAAGCTAGTTGCACTTTCTGATAAATATGATTTTGTAATTGCTTCAGATGAATGCTACTCAGAGTTATGGTTTGATGAAGCCCCTGTGGGTTTACTGGAAGTCTGTGCAGAAATTGGACGTGATGACTACAAAAACTGCGTAGTATTTCATTCGCTCTCTAAACGCTCGAATCTTCCAGGCATGCGTTCAGGCTTTGTTGCGGGGGATGCGGCTTTGCTTAAACCTTATCTGCAATATCGTACTTACCACGGTGCAGCGATGCCGGTTCAACATCAGCTGGCTTCAATTGCTGCCTGGGATGATGAAGCACATGTTGAAGAAAACCGCGTACAGTACCGTGCCAAGTTTGATCTGTTCCAGAAAGAGCTTGGTCACTTGTTGCCACTAAAAAAACCGGATGCGGGTTTCTACTACTGGTTGAAAGTAGACAATGACGAAGAATTTGCCAAACGCTTAATGCAACAGGCACATATCAAAGTACTTCCTGGCCGCTACCTGTCTCGTGATACTGAGCAAGGCAATCCAGGTGAAAACCATGTACGTCTGGCACTGGTTGCTGATCTGGCACAATGTGAGCAGGTCATTGAGCGATTAAAAGCCATTCTTTAACCTAAAATTTTTAATAAAAAATCCACTATATTTATAGTGGATTTTTTATTTCAATCTTATGTTCCAGGCTATACACCAGATTGTGGTCTACACCCTTGATTGGCTCTAGCTTGGCAGCCAACACCGCTTCTTTAACTTTAGCATCGACAACTCTCAAGCCAGAACTCTGAATGATCTCAACGTCGGTAATCCGCCCTGTATTGGCGATGACCGTCATTTGCACGATTACTGTCTTGGCACGTTGCAATTCTGCATCACTAAATCTCAGATATGGTGCTTTTAGCCAGCTGACTTCATAGCCCTGCTTCGCCAGCAAATGTGGCGGAACAGCATTTTTGACAGTAGGCGGCTGATAAGCTGGAACAGGCTGCTTCAGCCTTTTTAGTAATTGCCGGGTTTTTTCATCCTGTGCATAAGCAGGAGCTAAAAACAGCCCGATACATATGCTAAATAACAGGCTCTGAACGAAGATTCTGAATGGCATGGCAATAGCTTGAAGAAAGTAAAGGCGGCCAATAACCGCCCTGAATAAGCGTCTTACAGCGCTTTTTCGATCTCAGCTTCCAGGTCTTCAGGCTTGGTGGTTGGCGCAAAACGGTTCAGCACCTTGCCATCACGCCCAATCAGGAACTTGGTAAAGTTCCATTTAATACCATTACCCAGAATCCCTTTAGAATTATTGGTCAGATAACGGAAAATTGCATGTGCTTCAGGACCTTTGACATCGATCTTGGAGAACATCGGAAATGTCACCCCATAGTTCTTCTGGCAATATGCACCAATTTGCTCATTACTGCCCGGATCCTGTCCGCCAAACTGGTTACAGGGAAAGCCTAAAACTTCCAGGCCACGATCTTTATATTTCTCGTAAAGTTTTTCCAGGCCGGCGAACTGCGGTGTGAAACCGCACTTACTTGCGGTATTCACAATTAACAGTACCTTTCCTTCATAGTCTGCAAATTGTTTGGTTTTTCCATCTAACAATTCAGCTTCAAACTGATATATGCTGGTCATGGATAAGTTTCCTCATCATTTTTTTCTTGTGTTTTTAATTCTAATGAAGCGGAGTTCACACAATAACGTAAGCCAGTTGGCTGAGGTCCATCAGTGAAAACATGCCCTAAATGTGCATCACAATGATGGCAAACAATTTCTGTTCTGACCATACCATGAGATGTGTCTAAATGCTCTTCAATTGCAGAGCCGTTGATCGCCTTATAGAAGCTTGGCCAGCCACAGCCACTGTCATATTTGGTTTCTGAGGTAAATAAAGGTTCACCACAACAACGGCATACATAAGTACCATCTTGTTTCGTATTCCAGTATTTACCGGTAAATGCTGGCTCCGTCCCTTTTTGACGTGTAATACGGAACTCTTCAGGTGATAACTCTCTTTGCCATTCTCTGTCTGATTTACTGAGTTTTCCCATGATGACGGTCCTTTCTATCTTGCTATTTTAAATAGGATAATTCTATATTTACGTGATTCATTTTAAAAATTCTAGTGTTTGTTTAACATTTTACAAAAGACATATAATCCCCCAAAAAAGCAAAAAGTAAGCAAATTAACAAAATAAAAGTAAGCATTTTGTTCATTAAATGCTTTTTTGTGAGCAATTTTAGTGTTAGGCTTGGTACTAAATTTGCTGAGGATTAAATAATGTCGCAAAAAAAAAGCGTAATTTTTAAAAATCTATTGCCGGAGATTAAACAATATCAACAGCTTGGATTTACGCATGAAAAAATTGTGGCATTACTCCGAGATGAGCACGATCTCGATCTAGTCACCACTGAGACATTTAAAAGCTACTTATATCGTTATGCAAAAGTGACCTCCACTCTTTCAGAGAACATCAAAATGCCGAACACTTTCCAAAAATCTCGCGAAATCAAAAAATCGTCTAAACTCGAGCATGTATGCTACGATATTCGCGGACCAGTGTTACGAGCAGCCAACGAGATGGAGGAAGCCGGACATAAGATCATCAAGCTGAATATCGGCAACCCTGCTCCATTTGGTTTTGAAGCACCCCAAGAAATTATCAATGATGTGGCGCTCAACCTGCCAAATGCGATTGGATATACCGACTCAAAAGGTATTTTCCCGGCACGTAAGGCGATCTGTCAGTACTACCAGCAAAAAGGTATTCTGGATATGCACGTCAATGATGTGTATGTGGGTAACGGCGTGTCCGAGCTGATTGTAATGGCAATGCAAGGCTTGCTGGATGACGGCGATGAAATGCTGATTCCAATGCCTGATTATCCGTTGTGGACTGCGGCAGTGAACCTGTCTGGTGGTACTGCGATTCACTATAAATGTGATGAAGAAAATTACTGGTATCCAGACATCGCAGATATGGAAAGCAAGATCACACCAAATACCCGCGGTATCGTGATCATTAACCCGAATAACCCGACAGGCTCAGTTTATCCACGTCACGTATTACAGCAAATCGTGGATCTGGCGAAAAAGCACGACCTGATTTTGTTTGCTGACGAAATTTATGACAAGATCGTTTATGACGGTGTTGAGCATGTTGCCGTTGCATCACTTGCCGGTGATCAGCTATGTATCTCTTTCAATGGCTTGTCTAAAGCTTACCGTATTGCAGGTTACCGTTCTGGCTGGATGGCTATTACGGGTGATAAGTCTCGTGCAGCAGATTATATCGAAGGTCTGGATATGCTGGCATCGATGCGCCTTTGTGCCAACCATCAGGCGCAATACGCAATTCAGACTGCTCTCGGTGGTTACCAGTCAATTAATGACCTGATCCGCCCAGGTGGTCGCCTGTATGAGCAGCGCAATATTGCATGGGAAATGCTCAATGAAATTCCTGGTGTCACTTGTGTGAAACCAGAAGGTGCAATGTACTGCTTCCCGCGTCTGGATCCGGAAATTTACCCGATTGAAGATGATGAAAAACTGATGCTGGATCTGCTGCGTGCCGAGAAAGTATTGCTGGTTCAAGGTACAGGCTTTAACTGGCCAACTCCGGATCATTTCCGTGTGGTATTTCTGCCAGCAGAAAATGAACTACGTGAAGCTATTAACCGTTTGAGCCGTTTCCTGGCAAAAATTCGTTAATAGCACCGATAAAAAAACCGCGTTTAATAACGCGGTTTTTTTATAATTAATTTGCTTTTAAATCTTTTAGTGGATTACCAAATTGTTTCAGATATTCAATCCCTAATTGACGTGAACCCTGATCATTAATATGGTTATCATCTTTTAGACGATATAAAGGCACATCATTCACGATGATCTTACATACCTGCTGATCACAGATCACTTTGGTCGGATCAATGATTTTCAAATCAGGGTATTTCAGTTTGGCTTCAGCCAGAATCTGATTAAATGGTTTTAGATAAGTATCGTAGCTTTTTCTGGAAACCGTACATTGTGCATGTCGATTTAGAATCTCGTTACGGATATTACAGTCTGAAGGTATTCCATCCCAATCCAATCGTGGTACATCGTTCAGTATTACTACTTGATCACTCGCTTTGTGGGCAATTTCTAGCGCTTTCATCAAGCCGATTTTAAAGATTTCATGATTGCGCTGATGAATCCCATCTTTAAGTTTCACCTCATCTCCAAAATATGGCGCATAAGAACCGGCTAAAATAATCATTGGATAATGGGTTTTAGACAGATGTTCGGTAAGAGCATTATTACGTTGCTGAAACTTAATGAGTTCTTCCCAACGTCCGAGCTTTAACTCAGAACGCTGTATACCAGGCAAATAAAAAGTTGAACTCTGGGCAATATCATAACCACGTAAATTGGCATCTTTAGCCCATTCATCCAGCATTGCAGTATAGGCATTGGCATGTGAATCACCGATCAATAAGAAATCAATATCATCCTTCGTGTGTCCTAATATGCAATCTTTGGGATCAGGTAAGGTTTTCGGATTCGTATCCATACACTGGCTACGAATCACATGCGCATAAGCCTGCAATGCTTCCTGCTTGACATATACGGAGGGTGGAAACCGATCAGGAAAACCCTCATTGTTTTTAATAATCTGAGCGATAACAATAAAGATGATCGCAGGAATTACAAATCCGAGAAGAATCACCTTGTAATTGGCAGCCATTACAAAGCGTTTTAGGGGTTTTTCTGCCAGCTGATAGGTAAGAAATGCCAAAAGCACTGACAGCAGGAGAATGATGATCTGATTTTCTGTATTGAGTGGCAGCATATAAATGCCAAATAGCACGATAATCGGCCAGTGCCATAAATACAGCGGATATGAAATTTTTCCGATCCAGGTGCTCAGCTGATTACTGAGCAACAGATTGGTTGCGGGTACAGATTGGCCCAGATAAATAATTACTGCTGTTGCCAGACACGGAATCAGCGCCATAAGACCGGGAAATGGTGTTTGTTGATCAAAATAAATCGCTGCTGCAAATAAAACAAGAACCCCAAGCCACACCAGAATTTGTAGTAATTTTTTAGGGAGTTTTGGTCGTGGCAAACAGGTAATCAATGCGCCAATCAGTAACTCAAAAGCCCGGACCGGCATGCTGTAATAGGCCTTGGCTGGATTTTGCGTGAGTTGGTACTGGGCATAAACCAGTAGAACAATAATGAATGTACTGATCATCAACCAGAGATATTTGCGTGATGCTCTGGTAAAAAATAGCCATAATATTAAAGGCCAGAAAATATAGAACTGTTCTTCCACCCCCAATGACCATAAGTGCAATAGGGGTACATTTTCCACGCTCGGGCTAAAGTAATCCCCCACTTCATTGCGCATATAGAGATTCGCAATGAGCACAGTGGCATACATGACACTCTTAAAGTATTCAGTCAGTTCACCCGGCAGCATCACCTGCCAGGCAATCAGGCTAACCACAGCGAGTACGGTAAAATACGCTGGTGCCAAACGGACTACACGTTTTTTATAGAATCGTGCAATTGAAAATTGTTGGGCCTGAATATCGCGTGTGAGAATAATGGTGATCAGATAACCTGAAATCACAAAGAAGATATCTACACCAATATAGCCACCAGAAAATAGTGACCAGCCTAAATGATTGAAAATAACCAGAGATACCGCAATAGCACGTAGGCCATCGATATCTGGTCTGTAGGCAATACTCATAAAAACAGGAAAAGCGGGAGATAAGCTATTTTATGCCTTTCCAATTTCAGAATAAATTCTTTTATATTTATCTTACATTATGACGTTTATTCCAATTCCTCAGCTTTCAAGTAAGGATAAGGATTCGTAGCACCCTGCCCACTAAAATAAATTCCATAATGCAGATGTGGTGGCGTGGTTTTAGCATTACCGGTATTGCCCACATAGGCAATGACTTCGCCAGCTTCCACCCAGTCACCTTCCTGAATATGCTCAGCATAATCCTCCAGATGTGCATAATAATGCTGGCTCAGCTCAGGTCCTGTTATCCAGATCACTTTACCGCCCAAGTTATTAGTTCCAATATTTCTAACAATACCTCTGGTCGCACTCAGCACAGGTGTACCTCGTTTAGCAAAGATATCAATTCCTTCATGCTTACGGCCTGCACTTCGTGAAGCACCCCAAGTATCATTGAGCTGTCTTTGCGTCACACCTTCGACTGGAATGGTTAAAGGTTGCGATAAAGTTTCTTTTCTTAATTGCCAATACAGATAAGGACTTTTCCAGCCCGCTGACTCACCAGAAGGTGGTGGCTGACAGCCACTCAGGAGTATTAATATAGTAATCAGTAACAGGGAAGCGCTTAAATTCGGCACTGCAATTTCTCTTTCATTCTTCTTAGAATAATCTTATTCAATTCAATCTGATTACACGTGCTGTTCTTGTAATTTTTATTGATGATTCCTTTGAATATTATTTTCTCTTCTAAACAGCAAAAACCCTCTTATAGAGGGTTTTGTCATTGATTATCACCGATTCAAAATCATGGACTATTTACGTTTTTTCGCCCGTGATGGTTTAGATTTTTGAGGTTGCTGCTGTTGCTGCTGTTGTTCCTCATCCTGCATGGAATCCTTTTTGTCCTTTTGCTGAACCTGCTTATGTTTTGCCTGAGATCTAGCCATTTTTGACTCCTACTCATCTCGATCAAAAAGATTGTTTTTCTACTCTAACCACTATAAATAAATAACCAATGCCAGAGTCGTATCTAATTGCTTCAATGTAATTACATTTTAGCTAAGTTATTCTGTTTTAAGGGGACATGGTTTTTTGTAATTACAAGTTTTACAGATTTTTGCAGACTGAAACATGAGATTACTCAGCGTATAATTTATATATTGAGATTTATAAATATGAAGCCAAGATTTTAGTGTCAGCTCCGACTGTAAAGATCATAGATTATGATGACTTTAACTCGGTCATTTTAACCCTGTATTGTTTATCTAAGATATTGGAAGAGTCCCTTCTCTGCCACAATAGTGATTTTAATATGGATATTCAGAAAACCTGGCAAGCAAGATTAAAATTTTTACAGATAGATGAGAGTGATCAGACAAAAATGGCTAAAAAAGAAGTGTTTATTTCCGTCGATATTGAAGCTTCCGGCCCGATTCCTGGGGAATATGATTTGCTATCTATCGGCATGTGTCTTGTCGATCAACCTGAGATCCAGTTTTATTGTGAATTAAAGCCGGTCTCCCATAAAGCTGACCCGAAAGCCTTGGCCGTTAGCGGTTTCAATTTAGAAGATTTAACAAAAAATGGGATAGACCCCACCACTGCGATGCAGAATTGCGCCACTTGGCTTGAGCAACATCTTTCCAAATCTGAAACACCAATTTTTGTCGGATTAAATGCCGGTTTTGACTGGTCTTTTATGAATTATTATTTCCATAAATTTATCGGACACAATCCTTTTGGTGTTTCCTCACTCGATATTAAATCTCTTTATATGGGTGCATTTGGCGGACGTTGGTCAGATACACGGGCAAAGAATATTATTGAAATTTTAAAGCCACAAAGCA
Organism: Acinetobacter sp. CIP 101934; assembly: GCF_000369585.1. Classification (NCBI taxonomy): domain Bacteria; kingdom Pseudomonadati; phylum Pseudomonadota; class Gammaproteobacteria; order Moraxellales; family Moraxellaceae; genus Acinetobacter; species Acinetobacter sp. CIP 101934. The sequence goes on from NZ_KB850094.1 coordinate 2,114,640, forward strand.
GAGGCAATCACAATGCATTACAGGATGCGATTTTTCAGGCTGAGCTGTTCCGTTTAATTTTAAAACAGATTCAGGTTTGATTTTATTAACACTTATAGCTGCACTTTACCCTTTTACAAGATACTATTCACAGGTTCAACTGCCAGCGGTTTCAAAAATATTTCGAGATAAGCAACACTTTAAGGCCGTCTTCCCTCATAATACCCATATATAAATCCACCGTTTTTTAGATTTCAATGGGAGATCACGACTATCCCCACGCGAAGAAATCTGCTCATTTTCAAATTTTTGTAATTATAGAAGTCTTTTCCTATGAAAATCGTCATTCTAAATAAACCTTATGACGTCCTCTCCCAGTTTCGTAAAGACGAAGCACACATGACGATGTCTGATTTCGTAGATGATCCTACACTGCGTCTGGCAGGTCGTCTCGATATGGACTCGGAAGGTTTGGTATTCCTGACCGATCATGGTGGTTTAAACCAGTTCATTACCAATCCTGCCAATAAAAAATTCAAGACTTACCTGGTTCAGGTTGAAGGCGACGTGACTGAAGAAGCACTTGAGCAGTTACGTAAAGGTGTAGAGCTGAAAGATGGTATGACCTTACCTGCAAAAGCAATCAAGGTTCAGCAACCTGAATGGTTATGGGATCGCGATCCTCCAGTTCGTTACCGTGCTTCTGTGCCAACTTCATGGGTAGAAATCTCAATTTGTGAAGGCCGTAACCGTCAGGTACGTCGTATGACTGCTGCCGTAGGTTTCCCAACTTTACGTTTGATCCGTACCAAAATCGGTTCTATTGATCTGGTTCAATTGGGTCTGCAACCGGGTGAAACCAAAGAAATTGAACCTTTGCTTTACCCTGACTTTAAAGATGTACCCGCAGAAGAGCCATACCGTTCACGTTCTTATGTGAAAAAACCAGGTGGTACGGGCGGCAAACCACTCAATAAAAAAGTGAATAAAGACGGTACCAAGAAGAAAACCGGTACACCACGTGTTTGGCAACTGGAAGAAGGTGAAAAACCACGTCGTAAGACCAATGGTACGACACGTCCAAATACCAAAGCACCACGTGGTCGCGGACGCGGTCGTGGATAATATTTAAATGAATTAATGAAAGCTCACGAAGGTGGGCTTTTTTTTATTACATAACTTTAATATTTTTTATTTTTCAGTCTTTTAGAATAATTATAAGTATTTATTTTGCAATAGGTCTCATGAAAAAAATCATTTTTGCTTTAGCTGCGACTTTCCTTTCAACTTTTGGCTTTGCCAATCCACTCAGTGTGCATGTGCTAAATCAGGAAACAGGCTTGCCTTCTGCCAATATCACGGTAACTTTAGAAGCCCAGCAAGGTGAGAAATGGGTCAAGCTGAATGAAGCCAAAACCGATAGTAATGGCCGGATTAAAGAACTATATCCCAAAGATACCAATCTGCAGAAAGGAATTTATAAAGTGACTTTTAAAACGGGTGACTGGTTTAAGACCAATAATCAACGCACCTTTTTCCCAGAAATTCCGGTTGTGTTTGTGATTGATGGCCCTTTGGAGCATTACCATATTCCACTGTTGTTAAGTTCTTATGGATATTCAACGTATCGGGGGAATTGAATGTTTACTAATTAATTTTATTAATTTTAATTTCATCAGGATTATCTATATCAAAATCTTTAAGATCATCAAACAGTATTTCTACTTTAAAAATTTGAGATAGCTCTTGTCCATATAGATTTAAATATGTAATAGTAAATTCACTTACAAGTGTATTTTTATTCCATTCAAAATTATCTACTTCTATCTCAATTTTCTGACTGTTATCCTTGCTCAGAACCTCAAACTTATTGATAAGTTGTTTCAGATTGTTTGTAACATAAACAGTTTTAACTTCAGATCCAATATTTTTGATAATGAATGACAATAAATAATCAGGTCCTTCGTGCCCATCATTTTCATAACCATAGCCTATCAAGTTGACTTGGGAATCAAAAAATAAGAATAGGGGCTCTACCGATTTCATTCTTTGCTCATGTTCAAATTGATGCAAACTCACTAATTGCTGTTGTTGTTTAACACTTTCCTTCATTTCATCAATTTGAAGCTGTAATGCTTTTTCCTGCTGTTCTAAAGCTTTGGTATTTTGCTCTAGTTGCTTTCCTTGCTGAACATAACCCAACACTAACCAAAGAAAAGCTACAGGTGCAAAAATTCCTGCCAGAAAATCACCTAATTCATTTAAAGATATTGGACTTTTCAAATCTCCGAAAAACCAAAATATAAAAATTATGGCTAACCAGACAACCGTAATTCCCATTCCCCAATTTAAACTCTTCTTATTCATATTCACATAAAAAAACCGATGCCTAAGCACCGGTTTTACATGGTTTATTTAAACTATGCAAATCAAGCTTTCAACCATTTCTCAGCTTTAGTTTGATCTTCAATTTTAAGTTCGACTTCAGTCAATTCAGAACCCGCTGCTTGAATATCAAAGGCCATTAACTCATCACGACGGAATGCATGAACAGTATAAATTCCTTCCTGCTTCGCATATTTCTCGGCAAGCTTTGTCGTCGCTTTCAAGCCATCAATTGCAATGATCACATCATTGGCTGAAAGGCCTGCCTTCGCCGCAGCACTGTCACGACGAGCGGATTGAACGAATACACCTTCAGGCTTATCTACCAATTTCAAACCAAATGGCAGAGACTTGTCATTTTTCAGGGTATAGCTTACCCCAAACTCAGGGAATAACTGATCCAGTGGTAATTCTTCTGTGGTATTGATCAGATGGTTGATCTGTTCTAACCAGTTATCGCCAGTCAATTCTTCACATAACTCGAAGATAGTACGCTCGTTCACCTGAATGCCATTTTGCGCATTTTCATACAACTTGCGCATCAAGGCATCCAGGCTTGAACCACGTAGACGCAAGCCTAAATCTAAGCAAAGTGCCACTAAACAACCTTTGTTGTAATAGCTGGTGCCAGCATTATTGGAGTTTTCATCCTGACGATAGAATTTCACCCAGGCATCAAAGCTTGATTCAGACACACTTTGAATAAAGCGACCTGAGTTTTGCAAATAACGGTCAATCTGTGCTTTCAGTAAAGCAATATATGATTCCTGGTTAATCACACCACTACGTAGCAGAATCAGGTCATCATAATAAGAAGTAAATCCTTCAAAGATCCAAAGTAAAGAGGTGTAGCCTTCTTTGTTTAAATCGTAATTTACAAAGTTTTCAGGGCGAATAAATTTCACTAACCAAGAGTGGAAATATTCATGGCTACATAAACCTAAGAAACGCTGATAATCCTTCGATGGCTCTTCCGGCTCGTTGGCTTTCGGCAGATCGTCACGTGGTGTAATCAGACTGGTTGAATTTGGATGTTCCAGACCACCATAACTGTTGCCTGTTGCCATGGTCATAAAAGTATAGTTACTAAATGGCGCCGAACCAAACATAGAAATTTCGGTACTACAGATCTTTTCCAGATCCTGCTGCATACGTTCAGCATTCATCTCATGTTTGCCAGAAACCACGAACTCATGCGGAATACCATTGGCTTCAAAGCTAAAACGGGTCTGTTCTGCCAGTTCAAATGGTGAATCGATCAGCTCGGCATAATTTTCTGCTTTAAGCGTATAGCGGCCTTTGACCAGGCTCTTGGATGCCATACCGGTTGCTAACTGGAAGTGTTTCAGTTCATCTGGCAGGAAGATTTCAACTTCAATCGCTTTATTTTCTTGTCCTTCCAGCCCCAGACAAGTACAGGCCGGGTTCACATATAGACGTGTTCCATCGACATATGCACCGCGTACGGACAGATCATAGGCATAGACATCATATTCAACCGTAATCAGCTCATGGTCGGTATTAAACAAGCGCCATTTATTCTTTTCAAATTTCTGGATTTTCAGCTGGCGTCCTGCTTCATCAAAGGCTTTCACCCCTTCAATGTGCTTGGAAAATTCACGAATCAGGTAACTGCCCGGAATCCACGTTGGCAAAGACAACACCTGTGTAGGGTCTGCTAAAAAGCGAACAGTCACGTGAACAAGATGCTGACGATAATCGTCAAATTCGATTTGATAATGCAACATAATGGGCGATTCAAAAGAAATTAGAATGTGTTAAGTCTAAGCTTAACATTTTTTTCCAATACATTGCGGAAGTGTCTTAAATGTCTACAATGAGTACTAGCCATGACAAAAAAAAAGGCTTAGCATGCCTAAAATTTTTTTGCTCGCCAACGGACTGGTCGAATAAGGAACCCCCTTGAAATTTATCGCCTCACTGATTGCGACATTGTGCTTTTTTATGTCCGCAATCTCGCATGCTGCCCTACTGAATATTAATCCTGAAAGTGTTGAGGCAGAAGCCTGGACCATTCTGGACAGCCAGACCGGTCAGACTATTGCTTCACATAATGAAGACCTGCAACGTGCTCCGGCTTCCCTGACCAAAATGATGGTAGCTTATATCACGCTCAAGGAAATTCAGGCCGGAAAATTAGATAAAAATGAAGTAATAACTGCAACGTCTGTAGTGAATATGGTGATGTGGGATGAATCCCAGATGTACCTAAAAGAAGGTGATCAGATTTCAGTAGATCAGTTATTAGCAGGCTTAATTGTAATGTCTGCCAATGATGCCGCAGTGACGTTGGCGGAAAAAATTTCTGGAAGCGTACCCAAATTTGTGGAGCGTATGAATCAGGAAGCCAAAGCACTGGGCATGCAGCATACCAACTTCCAGAATCCGGCTGGTATCACCATGCCTGAGCACTATTCCACGGCAGCCGACCTGGCCAAACTGTCTCAGGCTTTGGTCAATGAAACGCCAAACTATCTGTTCTATTCCAAGCAACAGAGCTTCAGTTATAACCAGCGTTTCCACCGTGCCACCAATCTATTGCTAAAAATAGACCCAACAGTAGACGGCTTGAAAACTGGTTTTACCCGTGCCGCGGGTTATAACCTAGCTGCCACCGCGATCCGTCCAAGCATGGACATGAGTCTATCTAACCGTCGTTTAATCGTCGTGGTGATGGGGAGCAAAAGTGCGGTAAAACGTGCGGAAGTCGCTCATAAGCTAATGAATCTGGCCTATACCTATACCCGCAATGAGGTAGCACTTAAGGACAAGCAAGTGCTGGCTGAACTGCCTGTGGTTCAATCTACCCTGAAAATGTTTAAGGTAGCGACCAAAAAACCTGAATTAATTACTACTTCACTCTATGATCAGAGCTATAGCATTGACCTGAACCAGTTTGATCAAAGTACTCAACGCGTGATGTTAGATACAGGGAATGGTACTCTACAAAGCATTGAGCCATTACGCGAAACTCAGACCCACTTAAACATTGAAGTGAATGAGACCCAACTGACCGCGCCACTGGCAAAAGTCATGCAATTGGCAACGGTAAACGTCTATCAGAATAATCAGTTGATTCGTACCATCCTGATTGAAGATCAGGTCGATATTGAAGAAGCGAATTTTTTTGAAAAGTTCCTGCAATGGTTATTTGGCCTATTCTCAAATACGAACGCAGACGTTATATTGTATCCGATTGGCAAATAAAATCTGAGACAGACAAAGGATGGTAATTATATTAATTAGCCGTCCTTTTTTATTGCCTACATTTATTTTTAATTTTACCAATAACAACCTCCATAAAAGACATTATTAATTTATATCCTTGAATTGCTACAATTTGTAAGCTGTATAACAATTCTTATCAAGACCTTATTTTAAGCCTGTCATAGTATGTTTTCTTTCTATTTCATTAAAAAAATAAATAGGTTAATAAGGTATGACAGCCCATAAAATTGTGATTGTAGGTGGTGGTGCAGGTGGTCTGGAACTGGCTACCCAGTTAGGACAAAGCTTAGGCAGAAATGGTAAGGCCCAGATTACCCTGATCGACCAGAAGCTGACCCATATCTGGAAACCTCTTCTTCACGAAATTGCAGCGGGAACACTCAATCCGCATGAAGAAGAAACCAATTATTTTGCCCATGCCGCAGCAAATCATTATGAATTTGTTCTGGGCACGTTTAAAAATATTGACCGTGAAACCAAACAGATTTTGGTTGAAACCGAATACTTTTCTAAAAAAGTCCAACCTACCAAAAATAGAAATATTGACTATGACACCTTGGTGCTTGCTTTAGGCTCCACTTCAAATGACTTTAATACCAAAGGTGTCAAACAGTTCTGTCATTTCCTCGACAGTCGCGAACAGGCGGATATTTTCCAGCAAGACCTGCTGCATCTTTACTTAAATGCCCAGAATGAAGCAGATAGCCGTGAACTGAAAATTGCCATTATTGGTGCAGGTGCTACAGGCGTTGAACTGGCAGCAGAACTGGTTTCTGCCAAGAATAATTTTCATAAATATGGTCTAAACAAGATCGATCCGAATAAGGTCAAAATTACCCTGATTGAAGCTGCAGATCGTATTCTTCCTGCCCTGTCTCCCAAAGTTGCTGAGCACACGATGAAGCAGCTGAAACAGCTAGGTATTGAAGTACTAACTCAACATCGTGTGGCTAAAGTCGATGAAGAGCATATTTATTTTGCAGATGGTTCAAGTTTGGAAGCAGAAGTAAAAGTCTGGGCAGCCGGAATCAAGGCGCCTGAGGTACTCACGCAACTTGAGGGACTGGAAAGAGACAATATTCATCGCCTTAAAGTTTATGCGACATTGCAGACGACCGCAGATCCGAATATTTTTGCCTTTGGAGATTGTGCACATTGCAAGCCTAGAGCTGATGAACCCGTCTTGGGACCACGTGCACAGGTTGCCAGCCAGCAGGCCAGTTTCCTTGTCAATTCTTTACGATTACGTGCGAATGGTCAGACACAGTTACCGATGTTTGTCTTCTCGGATAAAGGTTCTCTGGTGTCCTTAAGTGAAAATAAAGCCGTAGGTGAATTACTCGGTCAGGTCAATGTACAGGGCTTTGTCGCCAAGTCGATGTATGTTTCATTATACCGGCTGCATCAGGCCACGATCTTGGGCTATACTCAGGCTGGGGTAATGACGGTAAAAGACTTCGTTACAAGAAAAATCTCGCCGAAGATAAAATTGCATTGAAATTTACAGATGCGCCCCCATCAATGAAAAAATCAGCATTTATATAGGGAAATTGCATTTTTTTTGCTAATTTTAGTCTACAAAAACTCAATTTCACTTTATGATGTATCTCTTAAAAAATTTGATTGGATCAATATCATGACTGCAGTTGCAAATGACCTCGTGGTTTCTTTCCACTACACATTGACTAACGCAGAGGGTGAAACTCTCGATAAATCTCAAGGTGAACCACTTGCATATTTGCATGGTGCAGGCAACATCATTCCTGGCCTTGAAAATGCACTACTTGGTAAAACTGTAGGCGACAAATTCACTGTAACTGTTCCAGCAGCTGAAGGCTATGGCGAATACAACCCAGAGCTAGTACAAGAAGTTCCTGCGAAAATGTTCCAGGGTGTGGACAACATCCAACCTGGTATGCAATTCCAGGCGCAAACTGATGACGGCGTTCAAATCGTAACTGTTAAAGCAGTTGAAGGCGAAAACATTGTTGTTGATGCGAACTTCCCACTTGCTGGCCAAGACCTGACTTTCGACGTTGAAATCGTGGAAATCCGTGAAGCTTCTCAAGAAGAACTTGACCATGGTCACGTACACGGTGCAGGCGGTCACCACCACTAAGATCGATTGATCTGAAGTGCAAAAGGCAAAGTGAAAACTTTGCCTTTTTTTGTTGCCTATATATTTTATTCAGGCATAAAAAAAGCAGAGCCTCTACCCTGCTTTTTTTATGATTCAAGCAATAATTATTTACGTTGGTTATAAATCTGCATTGCGGCTGGCAGATTTTGACGCATTGCGGCAATACGCTGGCTGCTTGATGGGTGAGTCGATAAGAACGCGACACCACTACTGGTTTGCTTACTCATTTTTTCCCACAGGGTAATTGCAGCATTCGGGTTATAACCTGCACGAGCCATCAACATTAAGCCACCTTGGTCAGCACGGCTTTCCAGATTACGTGAGTATGGCAGACCAATACCAATCTGGCTGCCTAGTTGTGCAGCTGCTGCACCACCCTGACCCACACCTGCCGCACTCAGGCCAATGCCCAAAGCCAAGTCAGTCAGTGCCTGAGCACCAATCTTCTGTTTAGAATGCTCTTCTAGCGCATGCACCATTTCATGACCCATAATTGCTGCAATTTCAGCATCAGTTAAGTTCAATTTATTGACGATACCTGTATAGAACACTACCTTACCGCCTGGTGCAACATAAGCATTGACCTGATCGCTCTTCAGTACAGCCAGCTGCCAGTCAAATCGGGTGCCTGTCTGGTTTAGTTGGTCTGCATAAGGACGCAATTTGTTAAATACGGTGTTGATACGCTTATAGGTAACAGAAGACGTATCCAGTGTATTGGCAGCACGTGCTTCCTGAACGGTCTTGTTAAAGCCTTGTGTCGCTACAGCGTTTAAGGTTGATGTATCCGCGCCCGCTATATCAGCGACAGTGGTACAACCTGATAAAGTGACGACTGTGGCCGCACACATGCTGAACAAAAAATTATTTTTCATTATAGATTCTCCACCCCAGTTTCAAGGCACAATACTTGTTAAAAATTATAATTGAAACATCGCTATAGCTGAAACGTGTAATTACTTCATCTTTTTAGCATTTATGTAATATTTCAGGTGATGAATTGTATGCCAAGCCAATAAATTAGACAAAGTACATTTAAAACCAGATAAAACTGGCTCAAAGGTTGGATCTTCAACTCCAGACTTTCACTTTTGCGCTTGGCAAACAGGATAGCGTTCTGGATCAGGATCATTGGCACCAATATGCAGGCAATAATGACACTTAAGCCCACCAGCGCATTATAGATAATTTCAGGATTACTGGTTTGAGCACGAATAATCAGCATGGCAATGGTGGGCGCCCCGCCCATGGCAAACAGCAACGAATAGAACATGGTTGCCGAGATATTTTTTTGCATCCTGCAAGCTCTTATAATTTCTTTAATATTTATTCTAACAAGCACAGCAGCATTACACATCACTCTGTGATGCAACTTTAGTCGTGCGCCCGTATTCCTTACTCGATACGTTATAAAAAAACCCTGTGAAATTCACAGGGTTTTTCTCATTTCAGCTTAAAGGATTAAGCATCAAACGGATGACGAAGAACAATTGTTTCTTCACGGTCTGGACCAGTTGAAATGATGTCGATTGGACATTCAATCAATTGCTCAAGACGTTTCACATAATTAATTGCAGCTTGTGGCAATTGATCTAATGATTTGGCACCGAAAGTAGACTCAGACCAGCCTGGCATCGTTTCGTAGATCGGTTTTAAAGTTTCGAATGCAAGTGCATCAGAAGAACCTACACAGCCAGAATCAGCAGCTTCGTAACCTACACAGATTTTTACTTCTTCTAAACCGTCAAGAACGTCAAGTTTAGTCAGGCAAATACCAGAAAGTGAGTTTACTTCTACTGAACGGCGCAGGATTTCAGCATCGAACCAGCCACAACGACGTTGACGACCAGTAGACGCACCAAATTCTGAACCTACAGTACCTAAGTGTTTGCCGATTGCATCGCCAACATCATTTGCAGCATCGTACACAAGTTCAGTTGGGAATGGACCAGCACCTACACGTGTTGTGTATGCTTTGGTAATACCCAATACATAATCGAGGTGTAATGGACCAAGACCTGAACCTGAGCTTACGCCGCCCGCAGTCGTATTTGAAGAAGTCACGTACGGATATGTACCGTGGTCAACGTCAAGAAGTGAACCTTGCGCACCTTCAAACATGATGTTGTCACCGTTTTTACGGTATTTATGCAACTCACCTGTTACGTCGATAACAAGCGGCGCAACCACTTCACGCCATTGGTCGCAAAGTGCAAGTACTTCTTCAAGCTTAACTGCTTCTACGCCGTAGAATTGAGTTAACTGGAAGTTATGGTATTCAAGAAGCTCAGTTAACTGCGCTTTAAGATGTTCACCACCACGTACCAGATCAGCAACACGAATTGCACGACGAGCCACTTTATCTTCGTAAGCTGGGCCAATACCACGACCAGTCGTACCAATTTTTGCATTACCACGTTTGATTTCACGTGCTTGATCAAGCGCAATATGGTTTGGAAGAATCAAAGGACAGTTTGGCGAAATACGTAAACGTTCTTTAACTGGCACGCCTTCTTTTTCAAGAATATCCATCTCTTTGATGAGCGCTTCAGGTGAAAGAACCACACCGTTACCAATTAAGCACAGTACGTTTTCACGTAAAATACCTGATGGAATGAGGTGAAGAACTGTCTTTTTACCACCAACTACAAGAGTATGGCCTGCGTTGTGACCGCCTTGATAACGTACAACTGCTGCCGCTTGATCTGTGAGCAGGTCGACGATTTTACCTTTACCTTCGTCGCCCCATTGGGTACCAAGTACCACAACATTCTTGCCCATAATAGCCTCATTACATCATGCTGTTAAAGTTGAAAAGCCTGGCCCAGCGACATGAATACTGAGCCTGACCATTAAATTGTTTTGACTGTCCACTCACCGTCAACATTCACCAGCTGGTGAGTTGCATACGGCACCGAGTTTAAACCATCATTACCTAATAACTGAATTACACTTAAGCCTTGTGCACGTGTTGCCTGAATCGCATCAAGCAAAGCAGCATCATTGCCTTTAGGTGCAACAATAATCTGTGCAGTTTCAAATTTGCCTGCACTTAAGCTATACAAGTCACAAGAGAAACCGGTTGCAGGACGGGCACGACCAAAGTGTTGACCAATACCGTCATAACGGCCACCTTGTGCCAGTGGTGCAGCACGGTTTGGTGCATACACGGCATACATCAGGCCAGTGTGGTAATGGTAAGAACGCAATTCAACCACATCGACACCAATTTCCAGATTCGGCCAGCGTGCCTGGATTTCCTGTTGAGTGTTGATCAATGCATCCAGTGCCTGTTTAAAGTCTGGATTTGCCAGTACTTCAGTACTCAATTGTGTTTGTAATGCATTCAAATCACTTGCATAGCGACCCAATACGTAGAAATCATGGCCTTGGTTCAGGGTTGCAGTAAACTCTTGCAGTTCTGGCAATGCTTTACGCTGATATAGGTCAGACAATTGACGTTCAGCTGCCTTACTTAAGCCCGCTTGAGCTACAAGACTACGGAACAGACCGACATGACCCAAGTCAAGGTGAATACCATCTGCCAGACCAGATTCCTGAATCAGACTCACCATAAGGTCAATCATTTCTACATCGGCATCAATACTGTCTGAACCGAATAATTCTGCACCCAACTGCAGCGGTGCACGCGTGGTGTTAAAACCCTGGGGTTTGGTATGTAAAACCGTACCTGCGTAGCAGTAACGAGCTACACCTTCCACTGGATGTACATGCGCATCGATACGAGCCACTTGTGGTGTCATATCGGCACGCACACCAAGCAAACGACCAGAAAGCTGGTCGATCACTTTAAAAGTGGCTAAGTCTAAATCCTGATTCGATTCTGAGAGAGAAGATAAAGATTCAATGTATTCAATGAATGGCGTGTACACCAACTGATAACCTCGAGATGCGAGGAAATCCAGTGATTTACGACGCAAATGCTCAATGACTTGCGCTTGTTCTGGTAATACATCAGCTACACCATCAGGTAATAACCATGTCTCTGAAATGGGCATGTTGTAAACCTAAATTCTTGTCAGCGCGGAACAAATCCGCATAAAAAAATCGGGAGCACACCCGATTTCTCCTAGTCTAGCACGATCATTTAGGCTGTGCATCGCAATTTTTATAATTTTCTCTGACTGATCAAATGACTAACATTGATAATGAAAATCCAGCGGTGAAGACTTGGGCCAAGTCGATTAAAAAGATATCAAAAGCTAAACTATCAACATGATTTTAAAAAATTTATTCCTTAAAAAAAACTTTAAGGTTTTATCTTGAACTCTATACTTTCCAAAATAACCAGCAAATACTTCAGAAAAATTAATTTTTAAATGTTTAAAAAAATCCCGCATAAATACAAACTGCACGGATTTGAATACCTAAGAAAACAGCACTATTCAGGCAAATTTGAAGTTAATAGGACAGTACCCTGCACTTCTTATAAAAATACAGTTCGTTATTAGATTAAATTTAGCCTACATCTATATGTAATACATCAGGTTTCAGCATGCTGCCTACCATTATAATGAGTGTAATTTCGGCAGGAGTTTTGTGCAGCCTGCTCTTTTAGACTGCTTAATCAGAAAACCATTTTCGAAGATTATTGTTTTGGTTCAACTACTTTTGCCAGCAGATGCACCAGCTCGGCATTCTGTAATTCGACCTGTTTTAGTTTGTTCGTGGTCTGGTCCAGTACTTCTTGCTGTACATGCATTTTCTTCGCCAGATCCTGCATAATCTCTAAGGTCTTTTTTAGATTATCTTCCAGATTTGCGACCTTTTGCTCGACCGCAACACCCTCCAATTCAGGACCAGTTTCAACCTGATTGAACTGCAGCCAGATCAGGAAAATCACCGCCAGTGTCAGGAGTGTAATAAAGCCCCACATTAATAACATTGCTTTTGCTCTTCTAGTTGGTCGCCTGAGTTTTATCATAATCAAAAAAACAGGCGATATTGTAACGATTTTATCGGAATGCCAGCACCAGATATCGACTGGTAAAGTAGATTAATTTTCTTTATACATCAATATACTTAAGAATAAAATTTACTTAAGCCATAGATTAGAGCGCTTTATGCATTAAAGGAATGACATAAATCTAGTAACCGGTTGGCATAACCCCATTCATTGTCATACCAGGCAAATACTTTGGCCTGCTTGCCTACGACTAGGGTCTGGGTCATATCCACAATCAATGAATACGGTGAATGATTAAAATCGGAAGAGACTAAAGGTTCATCCGTGATCGACATGATTTCAGTATAGTCGTGAGCTGCTGCTTTGATTAGGACGTCATTCAGCTGATGATCGGTAATATTGGCTTGAGTCACAAAAGTTAAATCAATGGCTGCCACATTAATGGTCGGTACACGAATCGAGTAACCATCAATCCGGTTTTCCATTTTCGGCATTACGCGTTTTAAGGCACCTAAAGCCGAAGAAGTCGTCGGAATAATATTTTGCCCTGAAGCTCGAGCACGACGTAAGTCGCGATGTGCATGGTCTAGGACTGATTGATCCGCAGTGACCGCATGAATTTCAGTCATTAGCGCGGTATCAATACCGAAAGCATCATCTATGATTTTAACCAGCGGCACTAATGCCTGCGTGGTACAAGATACGCTGGAAATGATCTGGTCACTGTTTTTCACATCACGATGGTTCACGCCATAAACAATCGCAGCATCTACACTGTCAAACGGCGCTGCACCAATGATCACACGTTTGGCACCGGCAGTAATATGCTGGGTCGCTGCTTCACGGGAACGGAACAGACCGGTACATTCCAGTACCACATCAACATTCAGCTCCTGCCATGGCATCTGAGCTGGGCTGGCTTGACGCAGGACTTCGACTTTTAAACTGGCATCCTGATAAGACACATGCAGATAAACACGTTCCTGTTCATAGCTGAGGTCGACCTGCCCTGGAAAGCGGCCATGAGTGGTGTCGTATTTGAACAGATGCAGTAAAGTTTCCACATCGGCAATGTCATTAATGGCAAAGATGTCAAAATTAAAATCTTTCGGATTTTCAAACCATGCACGTAACACATTGCGTCCGATTCGCCCAAAACCATTAATTGCGATACGTTGCATCGACATTCCCTTAAGCAGCATAAAACTTTGAGTGCCCTATATTAATAGAATTATGCAGCTGACTGATAACTATTCAGCCAAATCCTTTAAAATTTACACAGTATGTCCAATATTTCACCGAATAATTTATGTTTTATAATCGTGAATATTCTCTTTAATCCTGACAGATTTTAAATAAATTGCTGTTCTGACAATAGCTTTTGATTTTACAGGTCATTTTGCAGAATTTACCAATATTCATTCCTTAGAGTTTTATGATCTATAAATATGAAAATCATTGGTCGAACAGGCATTTTCCGTTATAATTTGGCGTTTTTAAAAATTTAAGCCCCGCATTGCAGCAAAGAACCAACCTTCTTGTCAGACTGCACTGCTTTTGCCCAATCAGAAATTATGGAGTGACTTGGTTGTGAGTACTCGTTTTATGACATCAGCTGAAATTCGCGAAGCTTTTTTAAGCTACTTTGAATCGCAAGGGCATACACGTGTCGCGTCGAGTTCTCTGGTTCCTGCCAACGACCCAACATTATTGTTTACCAACGCCGGTATGAACCAGTTTAAAGACTGCTTCTTAGGTCTGGAAAAGCGCGATTATGTCCGTGCGACATCTTCACAAAAATGCGTACGCGCAGGCGGTAAACACAACGACTTAGATAACGTTGGCTACACAGCGCGTCACCACACATTCTTTGAAATGTTGGGTAACTTCTCGTTTGGTGACTACTTTAAACGTGATGCAATCAAATTTGCTTGGGATTTCTTAACATCTGAGCAATGGCTAGGTCTGCCAAAAGATAAACTTTATGCCACTGTTTACCATACAGACGACGAAGCATTTGAGATCTGGAACAAAGAAATTGGCCTAGATGCATCTCGCATTATCCGTATTGGCGATAACAAAGGCGGTCAATACGCATCAGATAACTTCTGGGCAATGGGCGATACAGGTCCATGTGGTCCATGTTCTGAAATTTTCTATGACCATGGCGATCACATCTGGGGCGGTTTACCGGGCACACCTGAAGAAGATGGCGACCGTTTCATTGAGATCTGGAACAACGTATTCATGCAGTTCAACCGTACTGCAGATGGCGTACTCCACCCTCTTCCAGCGCCTTCTGTGGATACAGGCATGGGCTTAGAGCGTATTTCTGCAGTTCTACAACATGTGAACTCAAACTACGAAATCGACCTATTCCAGCACTTGTTAAAAGCAGCTGCTGAAATCATTGGTTTAGATACGGCTGAACTTGAAGCAAAAGCACAAGCTGAAGGCAAACCGGTTGAATACCCTGCGTCACTTAAAGTGGTGGCTGACCATGCACGTTCATGTTCATTCCTCATCGCTGATGGCGTAAACCCATCGAACGAAGGTCGTGGTTATGTGCTACGTCGTATCATCCGCCGTGCAGTGCGTCACGGTAACAAATTGGGTGCGACAGGTTCATTCTTCCACAAAATGTTGAAGCCTTTGATTGAAGTGATGGGTGCTGCGTATCCTGAACTTGCAGCGAACCAAGCACGTATCGAAGCGCAACTTCTGAAAGAAGAAGAGCAATTTGCAAAAACACTTGAGCAAGGTTTGAAATTGCTTGAAGGCGAACTTGCAAACTTAAAAGGTTCTGTGATTCCAGGTGAAGTGGTGTTCAAACTTTACGACACTTACGGCTTCCCAACAGACCTTACAGCTGACATCGCGCGTGAACGTGATTTGACGATCGATGAAGCTGGTTTTGAAACTGAAATGGCGGCACAACGTCAACGTGCGCGTGATGCAGGCAAATTTGCCATCGACTATAACAGCGTGGTTAAAGTTGAAGGCGAAACTCAGTTTGAAGGTTACGATGCAACTGCAGGCGAAGGTCAAATCATCGCAATCTATAAAGATGGCGAGCAAGTCGATGAAGTGGTTGAAGGCGACGAAGCACTGATCGTACTGAATCAAACGCCTTTCTATGCAGAAAGCGGTGGTCAAATCGGTGATACAGGGATCTTCAAAAACGATACCGGTATTTTCGAAGTTCAAGACACCAAGAAATCTGGTGATGCATTCGTTCACCAAGGTATCGTAACCATGGGTAACCTCAAAGTTACTCAAAACGTAGAAGCAACTGTAAAAGCAGACATCCGTGCAGCGACTGCACGTAACCACTCTGCAACGCATCTTCTGCATGCTGCACTGCGTCAAATTCTTGGTGAACACGTACAACAAAAAGGTTCTTTGGTTGCATCTGACGTATTACGTTTCGACTTTGCCAACGACCAACCTGTGACATTTGAACAGCTACAAGAAATTGAACGTCTTGTAAATGCTGAAGTGATTGCCAACACCCCTGTAACCACTGAACTGCTTGATATCGAATCTGCGAAAGCAAAAGGTGCGATGATGTTGTTTGGTGAAAAATACGGTGACGAAGTTCGCGTACTGTCTATGGGTTCAGTGATTGAAGAGAAAAACTTCTCAATCGAACTGTGTGGTGGTATTCACGTAAAACGTACAGGTGACATCGGCCTGTTCAAGATCACCTCTGAAGGTGGTGTTGCAGCAGGTGTGCGTCGTATTGAAGCGGTGACAGGCACTAAAGCAATTGAAGTTACTCAAAAAGTGGATCGTGATATCAACACGATTAATGGCTTATTGAAAGCACAAAAAGACCAAACTTTAGAGAAAGTTGAAGCGATTGTTGACACAGCATCAAGCTTGCAAAAACAAATCGAACAACTGAATCAAAAATTGGCAAGCCTACAAGCGGGTGAACTGTTAAGCCAAGTTCAAACGATTGCAGGTCGTCAAACACTCATCACAACCGTTCAAGGCATGGATGCAAAAGCACTTCGTAACTTGCACGATGGTGTGAAATCTAAATTAGAAAATGCAGTGATTGTTCTTGCAGGTGTAGAGGGTGACAAGGTGAGCTTGATCGCATCTGTGGCGAAAGATTTTACTGCTTCTATTAAAGCGGGTGACATCATCAAACACTTGGCAACTGAGCTTGGTGGTAAAGGTGGTGGTAAACCTGACTTGGCACAAGGTGGCGCGCCACTTAACGAGAAGTTTGCAACAGTGATGGCTGATCTAGCAGCTTGGCTTGAAGCAAAATAAAAACTTCATTTTGTGTAACTGACCCTGATTGGAACATCAGGGTCATGGTTTGAATGGAACAACTATGGCATTAATCGTTCAAAAATATGGCGGTACCTCAATGGGTACTCCCGAGCGCATTTTAAATGTTGCTCGTCGTGTGAAGCGCTGGCATGACCACGGCCACAAGGTGGTTGTTGTTGTATCAGCTATGAGTGGTGAAACCAACCGCTTACTTGCTTTAGCGAAAGCCATTACCGAAACCCCTGACCCGCGCGAACTTGACCAAATGGTTTCTACCGGTGAACAGGTAACGATTTCGATGTTAGCAATGGCATTGAACTCGATCGGTGTTGAAGCTAAATCTTTGACTGGTCGCCAGGTTGGGATTAAAACCGACAGCGCTTTCACCAAGGCTCGTATTGAAGCGATTGATACCGATGTTTTGACTGAAAACCTAGATGCTGGCCGTGTCATTGTCGTGGCAGGTTTCCAAGGCTTTGATGCCAATGGCAACACAACGACTCTAGGTCGTGGTGGTTCAGATACTTCTGGTGTTGCACTTGCCGCTGCATTAAAAGCTGATGAATGCCAAATTTACACAGATGTAGATGGTGTTTATACAACTGATCCGCGTGTTGCACCAAAAGCGAAAAAAGTTGACCGTATTTCGTTTGAAGAAATGCTGGAAATGGCATCCCTTGGTTCTAAAGTCCTTCAGATTCGTTCAGTTGAGTTTGCAGGTAAATACCAAGTGCCATTACGTGTACTTTCAAGCTTCGACAACGACAACGATGGCGCGTTTGATGAAGACTTCAAAAACAACGTCGGAACCCTTATCACTACTGAATTGGAAGACAACATGGAACAGCCAATTATCTCTGGTATCGCGTTTAACCGTGACGAAGCTAAACTGACTATTCTGGGTGTTCCAGACGAACCAGGTATTGCCTCTAAAATTTTAAAACCAATTGGTGATGCCAATATCGAAGTCGATATGATCATCCAAAACGTTGAAGAAGATGGCACCACCGACTTCACGTTCACAGTCAACCGTGGCGAGCTTGCAAAAGCGAAAAAAATCCTTGAAGAAACAGCGCAAGCGATTGGTGCACGTGAAGTAGCGACTCGTGATGACATCGTAAAAGTGTCAATCGTGGGTGTAGGTATGCGTTCACATGCAGGCGTAGCAAGCAAAATGTTTACTGCTCTTGCAGACGAAGGCATTAACATTCTGATGATCTCGACTTCTGAAATTAAAATTTCAGTGATCATTGAAGAAAACTACCTAGAACTTGCGGTACGTTCACTTCACACTGCATTTGGTCTAGATCGTGAGTCTGGCGAATCAAGCGCACGTGCTTAATGATTGATTTGTAATTTATTGTCGTTGTCTGACATTATTTTGCAAAACTTCATAAAAAATCAGAGCCACTATAGTTTTTTTTATAGTGGCTCTGTTATATTAAGGGCGAGGATTTATAGAAAATTTAAATAGATGATAATCCCAACCAAGATGGTGCGTGGTGATCTGTTCGATTTTCTCTTGTGATTTCAAGTTGTGTTTCAACATACATTCTAAATTGAATGCACGTTTAGCGTTTTGCAAGGAGATAAACATGCTGATTCTGACTCGCCGTGTCGGAGAAACTTTGATGATTGGAGACCAAGTCAGCGTGACTGTGCTTGGCGTAAAGGGCAACCAGGTACGTATTGGGGTGAATGCGCCAAAGGAAGTTTCTGTCCACCGTGAAGAAATTTACCAGCGTATTCAGCATGAACGTGCAATGCATGAGCATCTTCAACATATTGACCAGGACTATCAGCCTTCATTTGAAGATGATACCTCTTCTCAGAATAACTTTAATCGTTAATTTCTGCGAAAAATAATAAAGCGGCTCTAGGCCGCTTTTATTTTTTTCTACACTTTTACCGCACTTCACTTAGACATTCTATGTATTTATAAAATATTCTATAAATGTCTTATAGCTCCAGTTCACTCTGTTCTTGCATAGCTGCAATGGCTTTACGCACAGGACCAAAACTGCGTCGATGCTCTTCAATTACCCCATGCAAGGCAATTGCTTCAAAATGTGCTTTGGTTGGATAACCTTTGTGCTTGGCAAAACCAAAGTGTGGGAATTTATGATCCATTTCAACCATCTGATGATCACGAGTTACCTTAGCCAGAATACTTGCTGCTGAAATCTCGGCATGCAGTGCATCCCCACCAATGACAGCATCACAACTCATCGCCAAACCTCGAGGAATCTTGTTGCCATCAACCAGTACATGATCTGGTTGAATATCAAGTGCTTCTATCGCACGACGCATCGCCAGCAATGAAGCCTGCAAAATATTATGTTCATCAATTTCTGCTGCAGATGCTTCGGCAATTGCCCAAGCCAATGCTTTTTCCTGAATTTCAATAAATAACTTCTCACGTTTCTTTTCAGTGAGTTTTTTCGAGTCATTCAGGCCTTCAATCGGATTATTCGGATCAAGAATAACTGCAGCCGCCACCACTGAACCCACCAATGGACCACGCCCTGCCTCATCTACACCTGCAATTCGCATCATATTTCCTTCAATTATTCAGCCCAAATATAAAAGCGGCCAAAGTGGCCGCTCATTTAAGCAAATCTTGCTTAGTTTTTCAAAGTTTCTACAACACAGGCATTCAATGTGCTACTTACCACTTTAGTTACCAAGGTTGCTTGAGAAGTTTTGTCCATTGCAGCAATAACCAGGTCAGCTGCTGTTACGCTAGTAGTCGCTTTCTCAGCTACACATGAACATACTTCGTTTTGTAATTCAGTCTGCTGAGTTTCAGTCATCAACTTAGATGCTGTTTTCCAGTAGGTATTATTGTTGATTTCAGTGACGCATTTTGCTTGCACGCCTACTTTGACTGCAGCCATTGCCAAGCCGTTCGCTGTAGTTGCAGCAGTTGAACCTGTTGTACCTATTGTACCATCAGTGGTAACACAAGCAGTTAAAACAAAAGCCATGGGTGCAAGTACAGCTGCTAATTTTTTCACTGTAAATCCTATGTTGTGAATTAAAGATGCACTATTTTGCCGAAAATTAAAGCGTGAATAAATCACTATTTCAGCCCATGGAGTCAGTTGTGCAATTAAACGACGCCCATTGAAAACCCTGACCTATTTCACTAATTTCTGTACACAGCCTTTCAGACTATTCGCTACAGCTTGACGTGCCAACTGGTTTTTCGCTTCTTCATTTACTGTTGCTTTAAGCAAAGTTGATGCCGGCACATCTTTTAAAGCATGTTCACCCACACAATCACAGACATTGTGTTCCAGTTTGGCTTTATTAGTGTCCTGCATCAGATAGGTCGAAACTTTCCAGACTTTGGAGTCTTTGAGTTCTTGCCCACATTGATAGACAATCACTGGCTTTAAAGCTTTTTGAGTCAGACTTATATCGGCATGACTATGTGTCCAGAAAGCCAAAACAGCCACAGATATCGCGATAATATATTTTTTCATGAATTTACTCATTCAACAGAAAAAAGGCGGAGCGAACTCCACCTCTTATATATAGTTTACTTAGACCAATACTTTGATCTTGCTAATCCAGTTGGCCTTGTCTGCTTCACTGATAAATGAGGCTTCAAAAGAATTGATCGCTAACTGTTTTAACTCATCATTGCTTAGATCCAAAGCTTCAGCAATAGCAATGAAATTGTCATTCATATAACCACCAAAATAAGATGGATCATCCGAATTCACAGTGACATGCACGCCCTGCTGTAACAGGCGACGAATATTATGTTGCTGCATATCATCTACCACACAAAGCTTTAAGTTTGACAGTGGGCATACTGTCAGCGGCATTTTTTCTGCAATCAAACGCTGCATCAATGCCGGATCTTCCTCAGAACGTACACCATGATCAATACGGTTCACTTTCAACAGATCTAAAGCTTCCCAGACATATTCTGCCGGACCTTCTTCACCCGCATGTGCCACAATCAGGAAACCTGCTTCACGCGCTTTAGCAAAGACATGTTCAAATTTAGAGGGCGGATGTCCAACTTCACTTGAATCCAGCCCCACCCCAATAATTTGATCTTTATATGGCAAAGCCTGTTCTAGAGTTTCAAATGCTGCTGCTTCACTGAGATGACGCAAAAAACACATGATCAGATGTGAAGTAATACCGAGTTTTTCTGCGGCATCATCACACGCACGTTGCAGACCATTCAGTACCGTTTCGAAAGCAATTCCACGATCGGTATGGGTTTGTGGATCGAAGAACATTTCGGTATGTACAACATTGTCTTCGGCACATTTTTCAAAATATGCCCAGGCCAGATCGTAAAAATCCTGTTCATGAATCAGAACATTGGCACCAGCATAATAAATATCTAAAAAGGATTGCAGATTATGGAAATTATAGGCCTGCCTAACTTCCTCAACCGACTGGTAAGGAATGGCAATCTCATTACGTTGTGCAATTGCAAACATTAACTCAGGTTCAAAAGTACCTTCAATATGCACGTGCAGCTCTGCTTTTGGCATCGCCTGTATTAATTCAAGACGGTTCATCACTACTCCTGATTAAACCTGAGAAAAATAAAAAAGGGCGCAAACTGAGTTTACACCCTTTCTGAATTTGACAAAAATCAGCCACCGAATAGCGCGAATTTCAATGCCCAAAGCACAGCAACAATCCACACCATATACGGTACAGTTGAAGCCTTACCTGTGAGTAATTTAATCAAAGCATAGCTGATAAAACCCATCGCGATACCATCAGCAATTGAATACGTGAATGGCATGAACACGATAGTCAAGAATGCTGGAACAGCTTCTGTGATATCGTCCCAATCAATATGTACGATGCCTTGAATCATCAACACACCCACAAACAAAAGGGCTGGTGCTGTTGCAAAGCTTGGTACAGATTGAGCAAGAGGTGCCAAGAATAAGCAGGCAATAAACAAGAAACCGACAATCACTGCGGTTAAGCCTGTACGACCACCTGCAGCTACACCTGCTGAAGACTCAATATATGGTGTAGTTGAAGACGTACCTAATGCTGCACCTGCCACAATTGCAGATGAGTCAGCAAATAGTGCTTTTTTCAAGCGAGGTAATTTACCATCTTTTAATAAACCTGCGCGGTGAGAAACACCAACAAGAGTACCTGTTGAGTCGAATAAATCGACCAAGAAGAATACGAAGATGACACCGATCAAGCTTGCAGTAAACAAACCCTCAAAGTCCATTTGCATAAAAGTTGGCGCAATTGAAGGTACAGCACCGACCACACCTTTAAATTCGCTCAGGCCCATGGCAGCCGAAATGCCCGTCAGTACTAAAATACTGATGATAATTGCACCACGAACTTTAAAATGATGCATCACAACAACCATTAAGAAACCAAGCAATGCAAGCAATACCGATGGCTGTTTAAGGTCGCCTAGACCAACTAAAGTTGCTGGGTTATCGACAATAATTCCTGCATTTTTCAGCGCAATAAGCGCAAGGAACAAACCAATACCACCACCAATCGCCAGTTTTAAGGACATTGGAATAGCATTGACGATTGCCTCACGTATTTTGAACATACTGATGGCAATAAATACCAGACCTGACACAAAAACGGCGCCCAATGCAGTTTGCCATGGCACACCCATTCCCAGACATACAGAATAGGTAAAGAAAGCGTTCAAGCCCATGCCAGGTGCAAGCGCAATTGGATAGTTTGCTACAAGACCCATCACTAGACAGCCAATTGCGGCTGCAAGACAGGTTGCAACGAAGACAGCCCCATGATCCATCCCTGTTTCGGATAAAATCATTGGATTGACAATAATGATGTAACACATGGTTAAGAATGTCGTTACACCTGCAAGAACTTCTGTACGGAAACTGGTTTTGTTTTCACTCAGTTTGAACAGACGTTCCAGCATGTTTTCGGAAGATGGATTAGGAGTCGTCATGACCTAGCCCCTATTGAGTAAACTTTATGCCTGAGCATTCCATAAAATCCCTCTACTTATTAGGTAAAGGATTTTGCGGATGAGTTAGCAACGAATATGCCAGCATCGCTATTCGACGGGTCAAGTAATCTTAAAGCACAGCAAAACAGTAACTATGCACTAAGCACAAAAAAACTAAACAAAAAAGCTGCATAACCTTATGCAGCTCATTAATAAATGAATTGAATCAATTGGTTACAATAACTCAAATCTGATCCAATATTTTGTTTTCAGAATTATAACACATTGATTTTTTATTGTTTCTAAAATTTAACTTTAATTCTCTATTCAATTTTCAACTGTTCAGTCATTTGAAAAGTTCATTGATTTTATGCAGTTAATAGCTCACTCAAGCAGATATCTTCTTAATGACGAATGTGCTTACCCTCAATTGCCTGCAAAGAAATCTTGGCATCGGTAATGATGCGGCTTATTTCCTGCTGGCGCCTGTTTTCACTTTGCTTATACACATAGTATCCCAGTACCCCGACCAATAAAGCGCAAACTGGAATTACATAACTTTTCATAATTATAGGCATTCTTTTACATTTTTAAAATTGTATGAATAAATTATCAACTAATCATGTGACAAAGTAGGTGAAATTCTATATGAATTGTAATCAATATTATGAATTTGTAACCTAATTGACTCAGTTTAGCTTTATCAATATCAGGAATTCTACAATAAAAAAATAATGCTTTTATTGTTAATACAAAGCATTAATCTTTTTAAATATTTTTATTAAAATACATTTCTTTCATAAATCAAAAAATGATTGTTTTATTCATATTTATAGATATTAAAAGCCCTTTCTCCCTTTGGGATGAGAAATATTACTTCGAACAGGGTGAGGAGATTTATTAGAAAAAATCTCTCTCTGAGGAGCATGCTCCGCAAGCCTCCTTGTAGGAGAGGTAATTCCCTTTATAGGGATTCAAAAATGATTTATAAAAAAATCCTATAATTAAAATTAATTATGAAAATCTTAAATAAATATCTATTTCTAGTGAATATTTAATTTAAATAAACTTTAATTGTTTTGAAATAAAGAATGGGGAAAATTGAGTTTCTTACAGCCTTATCTATAAATTTTTCTAAATCAATTTTTCTGACCCATTGTCAAAATCATCGATTAAAACTTGTATATTTTAACTGCTAACTCTCCCATATTTGCCGTTCTACTTTGAAATAGAATAAATTTTATCCTTTAAAATTAATGCTTCTTTTTGTAGCAGAATTCTTATCTGTAAAAAGAAAAAACTTATTTTATGCGCCTTTTTAATGCTTAATTATTCATATATAAAAAAAGATCACCCACAGATGATCTTTTTTTATTAAATAAGACTACCTAAGCAGCGAGTTGTTCATCACGCTTGAATACCAGCTCACCTTTAAGAGAACTCTCTGAATCAAAGTAGTACCCATCAGTATTAAAACCTTTCAGTCCCTCTACGCGATCGATCTGGTTTTCAATAATAAAGCGTGCCATCAGGCCACGTGCTTTCTTGGCATAAAAGCTAATCACTTTATATTTGCCATTTTTCTGATCCAGAAACACAGGCTTGATGATTTCTGCCTGGATTTTACTTTCCTTCACAGATTTATAGTATTCATCAGAAGCAATATTCACCAAAAGTTCTGAATTCGCCGCTGCGAGATCATAATTGATCAGCTCAGTAATGGTATGTCCCCAGAATTCATACAGGTTATGACCACGAGAATTGGCAAGTTTTGTTCCCATCTCTAATCGATATGGCATCATCAGATCCAATGGACGTAACAAACCATATAAGCCGGACAGCATACGCAAATGTTCCTGGGCATAGCTAATATCATGATCTTTTAGATTATAGGCATCCAGACCTGTATAAACATCGCCCTTAAAGGCAAAAATCGCCTGTCGTGCATTTGACAGATCAAACTCTGGCTGCCAGTCACGGAAACGCTCAACATTAAGATTGGCAATTTTTTCACTTACTGACATCAGACTGGAAATTTCTGTTGCTGATAACTTGCTGGCAACTTCTATCAATTCCTGGGAATGTTCCAGCAATCTTGCTTGCGTATGCTGATCTGTTGGTAACGATGATTCGTAGTCGAGGGTCTTTGCAGGGGAAATTAATGCGAGCATAGCCAACCTGGTTAAAAAGTGATTAATCAAACTATATCAGTCGAGTTATTTTAATTCCAATTCATGTTTTTACTTAATACAATCGTTAAAATACGCCTTTCTCCCCTCATTTATCGATTTTCCTATGTCCGAGCAAATTTTCCTTCAGGGTCCTGTGGGACAAATTGAAGTTTTTGTGGATTATCCTCAGGGTGAAGTGAAAGGATTCGCGGTTGTTTGTCACCCCCATCCATTACAAGGCGGTACACCACAACATAAAGTTCCAGTATTGCTGGCACAAATGTTTTTAGAGCGTGGTTGTGTTGTCTATCGTCCAAGTTTCCGTGGTTCTGGTCAAAGTGATGGAATACATGACGAAGGCTATGGTGAAACTGATGATGTACTTGAAGTGATTAAATTCGCTCGTACTCAACATATTGGCTTGCCATTCTATGCAGGCGGCTTTAGTTTCGGTGCGCATGTCATGGCCAAAAGCTATGCCACGCTACCTATAGAATTACAGCCTAAACAGACGGTTTTATGCGGTTTGCCAACCGCCACCGTAGCAGGTTTACGCCACTATGTAACACCGCATATTAAAGGTGACATTCTGTTCCTGCATGCTGAAGCCGATGATGTAACCCTGTTGTCGGATCTGATTGAATGGGCTAAACCACAGCGTCATTTGTTGACCATTTTACCAGGTGCCAATCATTTCTTTACTGGTTACCTCAAACAGTTACGTATTGCGATTACGCGCTTTTTAATGCTGTAAAAAAATTCCATAATTAAAAAAAGCGGCTCAATGGCCGCTTTTTTTAATTTTTCCATTCGAATTCACTAAAGCTTTCTTGCTCTTTGAGTGAAGCTTCTACGGCCTGTGCCAGTTGATTAAGGAGGCTTTGTTCGGTAATCCGATCCAGCCAGTCTTGTTCTTCATCTGGATAAGATACAATCTCACAGACAAAATGCCCTTCACTGTCACGACTTTCGCAACTCACCGAAAGTGGCAATGCGTGTTCATCTACTGCAACAGCAACCTGTCCACCACTTTGTGGCAGGGTTTGAAAGCCATATTTTCCTAGTTCATCAGCAAGAAATTGCGCGACATACTCTTGGGTCTCACGACTATCCTGTAATTGCTGTTGGCTTTGAGTATTGGCAATAAATTTTAATTTTCGCATCGCTACATCCAAATGGCTTTTTTCTTGTATGGGTTTAGCATAAGCCAATATAAACAAAACAGCCAAGCAAAAGCTTGGCCGTTTCACATAAATTTAAGGATTATTCTGTCACTTCAATCGCCAGACCAGCCTGAGATGTCAGTGCAGTAAAGGTTGGGAAGCTGGTCGCGACTGTTTCAGTCCCGACAATCTTGATTTCACCTGAGTTACGCAGACCTGCAATCGAGAAACTCATTGCGATACGGTGATCATGATGCGATTCAATTTCACCACCGGTAAAGATTGGTGACCAGTCACCTGCCTTGCCTTTACCTTCAATGATGATGCCATCTTCAGTTGGGGTACAGTCAATACCCATGGTTTTTAAACCATCCGCCATGACCTGAATACGGTCTGACTCTTTCACGCGAAGCTCTGCAGCACCGGTCAAAATCGTCTGACCTTCGGCACATGCCGCTGCAATAAACAATGCAGGGAATTCATCAATGGCTAATGGCACCTGATCTTCTGGCATATGAATACCTTTTAAGGTACGAGTACCACGAATATGAATATCTGCAATCGGTTCACCGCCCGCAATACGCTCATTTTCAACTGTAATATCTGCACCCATCTGTTTCAGGATTTCAATCACACCAGTACGGGTGGGGTTAATACCGACGGCTTCAAGGGTGACGTCCGAATTTTCAGTAATGGCAGCACCCACCATAAAGAAGGCTGCTGAAGAAATGTCTGAAGGCACCTGAATATTGGTTCCGACCAGCTTACCACCACCTTGCAGTGAAATCCGGTTACCTTCAGTTTTCACTTCATAACCAAATGCACGCAGCATACGCTCAGTATGGTCACGAGTTGGTTCAGGCTCAGTTACCGAAGTTTCACCCTCCGCCCACAGGCCTGCAAGTAGAATTCCTGATTTCACCTGAGCAGAGGCCATTGGCAAATCGTACTGAATCCCTTTAAGGTTTTGGTTGCCGGTGATGGATACAGGTGGCGTACCGCGCTCACCCGTAGTCTGGATCTGCGCGCCCATTTCACGTAAAGGCTTGGCAATACGTTCCATTGGACGTTTAGACAGTGAAGCATCACCGGTCATCACAGAATCAAATTTCTGCGCTGCCAGCATACCGGACAACAAACGCATTGATGTACCTGAGTTGCCCATATACAGTGCAGACTGTGGTGCTTTCAAACCATGCATCCCCACACCATGAATCGTCACTTCACCATTTTTAGGCCCCTCAATGCTCACGCCCATATCACGGAAAGCTTGCAGAGTCGCTAAAGCATCTTCCCCTTCAAGGAAACCGGTCACATGGGTTGTACCTTCAGCGATAGCACCAAACATGATGGAACGGTGTGACACAGATTTGTCACCTGGCACGGTAAATTTGCCCTGGAATTTCTTGGCACCCGGCTGAATGGTAAATTGTTGTGTCACTTGATTTTTCTCCATGAAAGGTTTCTTGGCGAGCATATGGTTGAAATGCTGGCGAGCTGCCTGCGCATGTCCCAGTAAGCCCATCAATGCTTGGGAATCTTCGTCTTCAATCAGCTTGCGGATAATTTCCAGCTGAGCCTCAAAGCCATCTACAGCATTCAGAATTGCTTTTTTGTTGGCAAAAAAGATGTCATGCCACATTTGTGGATCACTGGCTGCAATTCGGGAAAAGTCCCGAAAGCCGCCCGCAGCATAACGAAAAATATCTAAATTGTCTTCACGCTTGGCCAGTTGTTCGACCAGGTTAAAGGCCATCAGATGCGGAAGATGACTGGTATGCGCCAGCACTTCATCATGCTTTTCCACATCCATGCAAATCACTTCCGCTTTTGCCGCCTGCCACAGTTGAATCAGTTTATCGACTGCCCACGCTGCACTGGTCGGCAACGGCGTCAAAATCACTTTATGATTGGCAAACAGATCAACTTTGCCTGCATGCACACCCGTATGTTCTGCACCGGCAATCGGATGACCCGGTACAAAACCTGCAGGTAATGCATCACCAAAAACCGCTTTGGCCGCCTCAACTACATTGCCCTTTGTGCTACCCACATCGGTAATAATGGCACCTTCAGCCAGATAAGGCTGAATCGTTTCCAATACTTTTTGCGTAGCACGTACGGGTAACGCCAGGACGATCAGGTCTGCACCTTTGACAGCTTCTACAGGATCTGCATAGCCTTCGGAAATTAATCCCAAGGCTTTGGCATCTTCCAGCGTTTTTTGCGAACGGGTCGATGCCACGATGTCATTGGCTAAATGTTCAGCCTTAATCACACGTGCCAGACTTGAACCAATCAGTCCAAGTCCAATAAAGGCAACTTTTTCAAACAGTGGCTGCGACATAACTTAAGCTTTTGCCTCTAAGCCAAGTACTTTGCCGAGTGCAGCAAGGAATTTGGCATTTTCAGCTTCGGTACCAATCGATACGCGCAAGTGGTTAGCAATACCCACTGGACGCACAATCACACCTTGCTTTAATAAACCATTAAAGGTTTCAGCAGGATCTGCTTGAACATCGACCAGGATGAAGTTGGCACGAGATGGCACATAGTTTAGACCTAGAGCTTTAAAACCCGCTTCAAGCTGTGCCATACCTGCCTTGTTCACTTCACGAGATTTTTCGATGAAGGCTTCATCTTTCAGTGCAGCAACTGCAGCCACCATCGCCAAATGGTTAACGTTAAATGGCTGACGGATACGGTTTAAATAGTCCGTTACTTCAACCGATGCCAATGCAAAACCAACACGCAGTGCAGCCAGACCATAACACTTAGACAAAGTGCGGCTGACAATCAGGTTAGGATACTGCTTCAGGAATTTCAGGCTATTGAAGTTTTCCGGGAAATATTCCACATACGCTTCATCCAGCACTACGATCACATTTGCCGGCACTTTCTGCATGAACGCTTCAAATTCAGCTTCTTCAAACCAGGTGCCTGTCGGATTATTTGGATTGGCAATAAAGATCAGCTTGGTATTGTCTTTAATTGCAGCTGCCATGGCCTCAAGATCATGCGAGAAGCCTTTTGCTGGTACTTCAATCGCTTCAGCATGGATCGCTTGAGTTACCAGAGCATATACTGCAAATGCATGCTGGCTGTAAATCACAGAATCGCTTGAAGAAACGAATGCGCGGGCAAACATTTCCAGTAAGTCGTTTGAACCGTTGCCCAAAGTAATCTGGTCATGATTAAAACCAAATTGTGCTTTGATCTGGTCTTTCAGGATAAAACCACCACCATCTGGATAACGACCAATTTCTTCCAGTTCTGCAGCGACTGCTTCTTTGACTTTATCTGAACAGCCCAACGGGTTTTCATTTGAAGCAAGTTTCACAATATCAGTGATCCCTAACTCACGTTCAAGTTCACTGATTGGCTTACCTGGCTGGTATGGCTTTAACTTTGAGATGCCTTGATTGGCTGGCACGAACGACATTTTATACTTCCGATTTACGTGTGAAACAGTGGTCAGCACCCTCGCACTGACTACAAATGGCTGACTTAAAGTACAGCTTGAGGATATGAACCCAATACGCGAACTTCTTTCACCAATGGGCGAATTTCTTCAATCGCAGCTTTAACATGTTCCTGATCGATATGACCTTCCAGATCGATAAAGAACACATAAGCCCATTTTTCAGGAAGTGCAGGACGAGTCTCAATACTTGTTAGACTAATGTTGTGCTTGGCAAATGGTGCAAGGATCTCAAGCAATGCACCGGCGCGGTCATGCGCTGACACCAGCAGTGAAGTTTTGTCATTACCGCTTTGTGGTACTTTCTCGCGGCCAATCACCAGGAAACGTGTGGTATTTTCCGGATTGTCCTCGATATTGCTGTGCATGATCTCAAGATTGTAGATATTCGCAGCAATTTCTGAAGCAATTGCAGCAGAATGCCATTCATTCTGAATACGGCGTGCTGCTTCAGCATTTGAACTGAGTGCGACACGCTCAACACCTGGATAATGGGCATCTAACCATTTACGGCATTGTGCCAAAGTTTGTTGATGCGCATAAATCTGCTTGATACTGTCTTTACGGGTATTTTCAGAGATCAGGAACTGGTGATGAATTGGCAATTCCACTTCACCAATCACATTCAAATGCGAAGTTTTGAAACAGTCTAAAGTATGGTTCACCACACCTTCAGACGAGTTTTCAACTGGTACCAGACCATAATGCGCACTTCCCGCTTCTACTTCACGGAACACTTCATCAATGGTTGGCAATGGACGTACTACAGCATCATGCCCAAAATGTTTCAATACTGCTGAATGCGTATAGGTACCCACAGGCCCCAGGAAAGCAATACTTTGTGGTGCTTCGAGCGCTAAACATGCCGACATGATTTCACGGAACAGACGTGCCATGGTGGTATCAGACAGTGGCCCCTCATTACGTTCCATAACATTACGCAAAACCTGCGCTTCACGTTCAGGACGGTAAAACAGTGGATTCTCTTCTGAAGCAAACTTTGCTTTTGCTACAGCTTCTGCCAAACGCGCACGGCGATTAATCAATTGCTGAATTTGCTGATCAACTGAATCGATATCTTCACGAATCTTAGCCAAATCAAGAGAAGTCGTAGTGTTTTGATCGTCGTTGATCATTGTTATGTCGCCCTTCATAAACCGTAACTGTTTCAGTATAACAATAGTAAGCTTTCAAATGTTACGCAATATGACTTTGTCTTTTAAAAGTCAGTTATTTATGCGTTGCCTAACCACTCATCGCATCTGCAATGTTTGGTAACATTTTCCACAGCGTATTCAGCAAAAGTTACATTATCAAATTGTAAAGTTTGCGTTTGCATCTTAACTGATTTTAGGATGGATGAATTATCATTATTTCTTAATCTATATAACGATTTTAACCATAAGAAAAATCATACAAAGACTCAAAAATCAGCAATGGAAGGATGTTGCTAGATGATCAATAGTTCATTTTAAAATTACCGCTCAACATCCTGCACATATGCTTTTTTTACTTGTTTTAACAGAGTTTCTTACATTTAACATGTATTTATTTACAAAGCAGGGACGATTTTTAAACCTTATCCCGCTAGTCTGTTCAAAACTTAGGCAGGAGCAAATACATGCCAAAAAGAATAGCTGTGCTCGTCACTCATAACTTTGATGATCAGGAATATTTTGAACCTGTAGAAGCCTTTCGTGCTGCCAGTCACAGTATCTGCAATATTGACCATGAAGCTGGAAAGGTCATATATGGTCAGAAACATACAGCTTCAGTGACTATAGATGAAAGTATTGACCAAATCTGTGTCGATGATTTTGACGCATTACTAATTCCAGGTGGAGAATCTCCCCTGACCTTCACTTCAGATGCTGTTGTTCTAAAGTTGATTCAGGAATTTAATGCAGCCAATAAAACCATCTTTAGCATCTGCGATGCTTCATTATTACTCGGTGCAGCTGACGTGCTGAAGGACCGGATTATTACCAGTATTCGTGACCATGCGCACTGGCTGCAAGATGCAGGCGGTCGTTATTATGATGCAGAACTAGTCAATGATAATAACCAGTTGATCTCTTCACGTGCACCAGACGATTTATCTGTGTTTATTGATGAGTGCCTAGAAGTATTAAGATCTTAAAATATGAAAAATGTAATTTGCTCCCTTACATAAAAATGAGCCCTTATAGACTCACTTTTACTTTATAGCGAATGAAATACTTTTAGCGACCTAATAGGCTACGTGCCACGATTTCTTTCATGATCTCGTTCGTACCACCATAAATCCTTTGGATACGCGCATCGACAAAGAAACGGGAAATCGGATATTCAGTCATATAGCCATAGCCACCAAACAGCTGGAGCAAATTATCCGCAATTTTCATCTGCATGTCAGTTGAAAAACTTTTTAAGGCTGCTGCCGTTTCAACATTCAGCTTGCCCTGCATATACAACTCAACATTCTGGTTATAAAACGCCGCTGTTGCCAGTTCATCAATCTTGGCCTGTGCCAATACAAAGCGAGTATTCTGGAATTGGCCCACTGCCTGACCAAAGGCTTGACGCTCTTTGACATAGGTCGTGGTGATATCAATTGAACCACGAATCGCACCCAAAGCCGTAGCCGCAATCGCAGTGCGCTCACGTGGCAGTTCTTGCATCAGGTATGCAAAGCCTTGGCCTAGTTGACCGAGTAACTGATCTTTTGGCACTTTGACATTATCAAAGAACAGCTCAGAAGTATCTTGTGAGTGCAGGCCAATCTTGTCCAGATTGGTGCCTTTCTTGAAACCTTCCAGATGAGTATCTACCAAAAGTAATGAAACACCTTTGGCACGCGCCTGTGGGTCGGTTTTTACAGCCAGCACCACAAGATCGGCATGCTGACCATTCGAAATAAAAGTTTTGGAACCATTTAACAGATAGTGGTCGTCCTGCAAAATGGCGCTGGTTCGAATTGCCTGCAAGTCAGAACCGGCACCTGGTTCAGTCATACCGATGGCACCGACCACCTCACCAGTCACCATTTTAGGCAGCCAGTATTTCTTCTGTTCTTCAGTGGCGATATGCAGGATATAGGGTGCAGCAATATCCGAGTGGCATGACAAACCAATAGAGAGTGCACTAAACCCTGCACGTGCCGACTCTTCGAGTAACATTAAGGAGTAATGGGTTGGCACACCATAGCCACCATATTCTTCTGGAACATCCACACAAAGAAAGCCATTTTCACCCAGCGCATTCCATACTGAACGTGGAATCTTGCCCTCACGTTCCCATTGCTCATAGTGCGGTGCAATCTGTTCGCTCATAAAGCGTTTAAAGTTATCGCGGAATAATTCCAGGTCTGCATCATATGCCAGCATTGTTCTATCCTTGTGGTGTTTATCATTATATTTCCACAGACAGGCTAGCGATTTTTAAGGTCAGTGTCATGCGCTAATACGATTTTTTTTCAAACTTTACAGTCAATTTATTTTAATAAAAATTTAAAAAAGGAAGCCGAAGCTTCCTTTTTTTAAACAGACTGAAATCAGTGAGATTTAACGCCTTCTTGCTGCATTAATTCATCAATTTCTGCCGGATTGTTTAATGCATAATCCAGTTTTTCTTTGTCCAGCTGACCGACCCATTTTGCAACAACCAGAGTCGCCAATGAGTTACCAATCAGGTTAGTCAAAGCACGTGCTTCAGACATGAAACGGTCGATACCCAGAATCAGTGCCAAGCCCGCTACCGGGATATGACCTACTGCAGACAGGGTTGCAGCCATTACGATAAAGCCAGAACCTGTTACACCTGCTGCACCTTTAGATGAAATCAATAGCACAAGAAGCAAGGTAATCTGATGAGATAGATCTAGCTGGGTATTGGTTGCCTGAGCGATGAAGACTGCCGCCATGGTCAGGTAAATAGAAGTCCCGTCCAAGTTGAAAGAATAACCTGTTGGAATGACCAGACCGACTACTGATTTTTCTGCACCTGCCAGTTCCAGCTTTTTCAGCATACGCGGCAATACAGATTCAGAGGATGAAGTACCCAGTACAATCAGCAATTCTTCGCGGATCAGACGGATCATTTTCATGATACTGAAGCCGGTGAAACGTGCAATCGAACCAAGAATAATGAAAATAAACAGGATACAGGTGATATAGAAGCACAGAATCAATTGACCCAGCTGCGCCAGTGTACCGATACCATATTTACCGATCGTAAATGCCATGGCACCGAACGCACCGATAGGTGCAAGTTTCATGATCATGTTCACGATGTTAAAGAATACATGTGAAATCTGGTCAATGAACTTCAGTACTGGCTTACCATTATCTCCCAGCTGATGCAGGGCAAAACCAAACAGGAGAGCAAATAGCAGTACCTGAAGGATTTCCCCTTCAGCAAATGCGCCCACTACCGTATTTGGAATGATATTCATGAAGAAATCGATGGTCGATTGTGACTCACCTGATGCAACATATTTCGAGATACCTTCCGTATCCAGAGTTGCTGGATCAACGTTCATACCAACACCAGGTTTGGCAATATTGATCACAAGCAGACCGATCACCAAGGCAATCGTCGATACGATTTCAAAGTATAGTAAAGCAATACCACCTGTCTTGCCGACAGATTTCATGCTTTCCATACCTGCAATACCACTCACTACCGTACAGAAAATTACTGGTGCGATAATCATTTTGATCAGGCGGATAAAGCCATCACCCAATGGTTTCAGCTGTTCGCCCAAACCAGGAACATATTGTTCAGCACCATTGATAATTTGCGTACCGCTTGGTGAGAAGTGACCCACGAGGATACCGGCAATAATGGCAACAATCACTTGAAAATAAAGTGACTTATAAATAGGTTTTTTAGCCATGACCTTAGTTCACAATATACTTCTAACAAGAAGCAATATTCAGTTTTCACTTATTTAAGAAAATAAGCATCCAATACTTCATTGCCTTAAACAAAAAAGTGCTTACGTATCAAGAAATTAATCTGATACCGAAAATAGATTGTGTATGTACGTTTAACAATTACAGGAACACCGCTCTTCAGCAGAAGTTAGTGTATTGATCAGGAGATGAAGCAAACACAAAAAATCAAGAGAAATTTTAACCGCTTTTTAGACTTTTGTTTAACCCAAAATGTTAAATTTGTCTAAATAATAATCAATATTCCTTAGACTATAGTCTTATAAAACTATAATTCTTCTGCAAAATAAGAAGGTGAAATACCAATATCAGCGTAAAATATGCCAATACTTGATAAACATGATTGACCTATCTCTATGACCACAAAGCGAAATATTTATAAAGATGCTGAACATCCTTTTGCCCAGTTTATTCGTATTATTGGTAAAGGAAAGAATGGTGCACGCTCGCTCAGTTATGATGAAGCCTATCAAGCTTTTAGTATGATCCTGAAAAATGAGGTGCTGGATGTGCAGCTAGGTGCCTTCCTGATGCTACTGCGCGTAAAAGAAGAATCCGTCGAAGAACTGGCAGGTTTTGTTCAGGCAACCCGGGATCAGCTTAATTTTAAAGATCTAGATGTAGACTTGGACTGGTCATCTTATGCTGGCAAGCGCAAGCATTATCCATGGTTTATCCTGTCTGCCCTCACCTTGGCCAAGCATGGCTATAATATTGTCATGCATGGTGCAGCTGGGCATACTTTGAATCGGGTTTATACTGAGCAAGTATTAGAATACCTAGGCTATTCTATTTGCCACAGTGAGGTTGAAGTCGAACAGCAGCTGCAAGAAAGACATTTTGCTTATCTGCCTTTAGATGTGATTTCACCTATCCTGGCTGAGCTGATCGGACTGCGAAATGTTATGGGTTTACGTTCTCCTATTCATACATTGGCGCGCCTGATTAATCCATTCAATGCCAAAGCGACTTTACAGGCCATTTTCCATCCGGCTTATCGTGGTTCACACCAGCGCGCTGCTTTTCAGCTCGGTTATCAAAATAGTGCTGTGATTAAAGGTGAAGGTGGCGAGTTTGAACGTAACCCTGATGCCAAAACCTTAATTTGTGGTATCAAGAATGGCGAACTGTATGAACACGAACTGCCTAAACTGACGGACAATCGCAGTCCGATTGAAGAAGAGCTGAATCTGGCTGTATTTAAAGAAGTCTGGGATGGTCAACGTTCGCATGAGTATGGCGAAACCGCAGTGGTTGAAACTATCGGTATTGCGCTATATACCATGGGCAAATGTGACAGCTATGAAGCAGCGATGCAGAAAGCTAAAGAACTCTGGAATACTCGTCTTTCGGTTTGAACAAAATCATTTATTTCAGACATTAAAAAGACCACGTTTGTGGTCTTTTTGGTTTCAATTAAACGAAACGAATGGGTCTGAATTCCGGTTCATTCTTGTGATGATCATCATCACATTCTTCACCTTCTTCTTTGGTACCGCGGTCGATATAACCACTACGTTCAGTTTCAGGCAGATGTTTAATTTCCCAGGCATACACGGCTTGCATACACGTCTGACGCTGCTCTTCCGTCAATGCCACACCGTTCGGCCATTTACCAATTTCAATCGCAGTACGCAGTCGGTCTACAATCTCAGGATTGAGCATAGAAAGCATTTGTTCAATATTCATGATTTAATCCCGATTCTGATAATCAAAGTCTTGGTTCCAGCCGAGCTTGGTCCGACACGCCATATAGAAATCATAACCCGGTGGATGTAAAAGTTGCAGTTTAAATGGGTGTTTACGAATGTGAACCGTATCTCCCACATTCAAAGAAATGCTGTGCTGTCCATCTGCGCTGACCATTGGCATCACGCGATTTTTACGGATCACCAGCTTAATTTCACTATGTCCTCCAACCACAATCGGTCGGGATGACAGGGTATGCGGATGCATGGGTACCAGCACAATCGCATCCATACTTGGATGTACAATTGGTCCACCACCAGAAAGTGCATAGGCAGTTGAGCCTGTTGGTGTCGACACGATCAGACCATCACTATGCTGACGATAGACATATTGCCCATCAATATTCAGCTCAAAGTCGATCATGTGCACGGATTTACCGGAATGAAGTACGACATCATTCAGGGCAATCGCATCATGGATAATTTCGCCTTTAGACCGGATTTCCAGTTCTAACAGAAAACGTCGCTCAAGCTGGAATTCACCTTTAAGGACCTGATCCAGCTTGAAGATGACTTCTGTCGGCTTGATATCCGTCAGGAAGCCCAAGCGGCCACGGTTCACACCGATGACAGGAATATTATATTTGACCAGTGCCCGGGCAGCATGCAGCAATGAACCATCACCACCAACCACAATGACCAGATCGACCACCTCACCAAGCAAGGCGCGGCTCACTGTCTGGGTATTTTCATAAGGTACCAGCGCAGCGGTATCTGCATCAAACACTGGATGCAGGCCCACGTTCAACAAATGATCATGAATAAGACATAAGGTTTCAACTACTGAAGATTTATCAGGACGTCCTACTAACCCGATATTTCGGAATGTCTTATGTGAAATTAGCACCAGTCTCGTCGCTCCGCTACGAATCGCTCCTATAATAGCATTAAGCTCTGGCTCGTTGACAATTTTCCCTGGTTTTTATGTATAAGTAGAGCAAGTTAGAAATAATATTATGCAGACTAAGTGTATTTTTTAATTGATATTTTTTAACCAATTTCTCTTTAAATATTGCAAATTCCCTAAAAGCTTCGCATGATTAGCAGAATTTTACAGACGCTTATCATCATTTATGAAGTATGAACGTGGTTTGGGGTTTATTGCCTTAATCTTTTCCGTTTTGGTCATTTCAGCTTTTGTTGCCTTTAGTATCTATCTGATTCGTCTAGATAATATTGTACGTGACAAATTTGAAGGCCAGCGCTGGGACATTCCTGCGAAAGTCTTCGCACGTCCGATGGAAATCTATGTCAATGCACCTGTCAGCCAACAGGATCTTCAGGAAGAGCTCAAACTGCTTGGATATAAGAGTGCTGAAAGCTATACCAAGTCCGGCAGTTATGTGACTTCTGGTAATACTTTATATGTACATACCCGTGGTTTTGACTTTGGTGACCGGGTTGAGCCTGAGCAGATTTTAAAAGTCAGCTTCAATGGTGAACAGATTAATGACGTAAGTGCCACCAAGCCCTCCACGTCCGGAATTGCCCGTCTGGAACCTTTATTAATTGGCGGGATTTACCCCCAACATAATGAAGACCGGGTACTGATCAAGCTGAATAAAGTACCTAAATCTTTGATTGAAGCACTGATCGCCACCGAAGACCGTAATTTCTACCACCATCATGGTGTATCTCCACGCGGGATTGCACGTGCAGTGGTCAGCAATATTACCGGCGGTAAACGTCAGGGTGGCTCGACTTTAACCCAGCAGCTGGTCAAAAACTTCTATTTAAGTCCAGAGCGTACGTTAAAACGTAAAGTCAATGAAGCCTTTATGGCGATGTTGATTGAATTGCATTATGACAAGGATGAAATCCTTGAAGCCTATTTAAATGAAGTGAATCTGGGCCAGAATGGCAATTATTCTATTAATGGTTACGGTCTGGCTTCCCAATTCTATTTTGGTCTGCCGTTGCGCGAATTAAATATTTCCCAACAGGCATTTTTAGTTGGTCTGGTACAAGGTCCTTCCCTCTACAATCCATGGCGTAACCCTGAAACGGCGAAAAGACGTCGTGATATTGTGCTGAACAATATGCTGGTTATGGGTTATCTGACCCAAGAGCAATATGAAACCGAGAAGGCACGCCCTCTCAATGTCATTACAAAACCAACCCTGGGTCCAGCACGTTTTCCTGACTTCTTGGATATTGTGCGTCGTCAGCTGCGTACCGAATATCAGGAAGGTGATATTACTAATCAGGGCCTACGCATCTTTACCACGTTGGATCCATTGGCACAGACCCGTATTCAGCAAAGCTTCAAAAATACAGTAGCGAACTTAAGCAGATCAAATCCGAAACGTTTAAAAGATTTGCAAGGTGCGGTGCTGGTCACTCATCCAGAAAATGGTGAACTGGTTGCTGCAGTTGGTTCGACCCAGGACTTTACCGGCTTTAACCGTGCCTTGGATGCCAAGCGTCAGGTGGGTTCGTTATTAAAACCTGTGATTTACCTGACCGCAATTGAATCAAACCGTTACCATTGGGGGAGCCCGATCGAAGACAGCGAGCTAAGTATTAAAACTGATGGCAAGACCTGGACACCCAAGAACTATAGTGGCCGCCCGCATGGTGTGGTTCCAATGTCTCAAGCACTGGCAAATTCCTATAACCTGTCCGCGGTACGTTTGGCGCAGGAATTCGGTATGTCAACCTTTATCAATCACCTGAAGAAATTTGGTGTGACTTCTGATATTCCGTCCTACCCTTCCATTTATCTGGGTGCGGTAGATATGTCACCTATGGAAGTGATGAGTCTGTATGGCAATTTTGCAACTGGCGGTTTTAAATATCCGGTCAAAGCCATTCGTTCCGTGGTGGATGCCAATGGTCGTCTGGTCGATCGCTATGGCCTGACGGTTCAGCCAACCATTGATCCGGCTTATGCCTATATCCTGAACAATGGTTTACAGCAGGTCATGAGCAGCGGTACCGGTCAATCTGCTTATAGTACCCTGCCACGTAATCTTGGTCTGGCTGGCAAATCAGGGACGACCAATGATACCCGTGACTCATGGTTCGCAGGCTATTCTGGTAATTACCTAGCTGTGGTCTGGTTAGGTCTGGATGACAATAAGATTACTGGTTTGACCGGATCATCTGGTGCGCTACCGGTATGGACCAGTGTCATGAAGCAGCTACGCCAGAAGCCGGTAAATCTGCATCAACCAGGTGAGGTACAATGGCAATGGGTCGATCGCGCGACAGGTCATTTGTCTGCTCAAGGCTGTGAAGGTGCCATGTATATTCCACTGACTCGTCACAGCATGCCAAATCAGGCTACTGCTTGTGGCGCATCGCATTATGCCCCTGCCCCACATACGATTGATTCAGAAGAACCTCAAGGTTCTGACGATCCAAGCGATGAAATTGGGATCTGGATTGAAGAAACTGAAACGGAAAACCAACGTGATTCTTTACAAGATACACGTATCATCTCAAGCGGTAGTTATTCACCCTAATTGAGTGAGATATATGTTTCAAAAAATCCTGATTGGTTCAATTTTAGTTGCTTTAGTCGGCTGTCAGTCCATACAGCAGGAACCATCTGCTCCAGCCAAGCCTGCACCTGAAAAACCACGGGTGCAGAAATCTGATGGTGTAGTGATTACGCCTTATGATCATCCTGAAATCAAACGTCAAAAAGTGGTCGTGCCGCAGCAGAAACCTAAACCACAGCAGTTTGATGATGGCCGTCAGTTACCTGCTTTCAAGACATTGATGCAGCAGACTCAGACAGCGTATAAAGCACAAAAGTTTGATCAGGCTGAAACCTATGTTACCCAGGCACAGCGACTGGCACCACAGTCTCCTGAAACCTATCTGTATTTAGGGATGCTGGCGAACCGCAAGAATAAACCCGCCAATGCGCAAGCGTTTGCGCAGCGCGGCCTTAGCTATGCCCAAAGTAATGCTATGAAAAAGCAGCTCTGGCAGGTAATTCTTAAAGCTGGTCAGCTGCAGAAAAATCCAC
This sequence comes from Acinetobacter sp. CIP 101934, assembly GCF_000369585.1. Lineage (NCBI taxonomy): Bacteria > Pseudomonadati > Pseudomonadota > Gammaproteobacteria > Moraxellales > Moraxellaceae > Acinetobacter > Acinetobacter sp. CIP 101934. Next base: position 2,155,033 of record NZ_KB850094.1, read on the forward strand.
AAACCATTCAAAAAGCACAGAAGGCATTGAGCGCTCTTTAAGCTATAATTACTTTTAGTAATTAACTTACTTATATCCCGCGAATGCCTGCGATCCCGTAGGCATGATGGGATTGAGCCAGATTCAAATCTTCTTTGTTGATTCCACCAAGTGCATACACAGGAATCTGAATCTGTTTGGCAATCTTCTCAAAGGTAATCCATCCCAGTGGCTCTACTTCTGTATGAGTCGCTGTTGGAAGCACAGGACTCAGAAAAATTGCTTCACAGCCCAGCTGTTCTGCCCGTTGTGTAGACGCATGATCATGACACGCCGCAATATAGCGTTTCCCTATAACCAGATCACTGGTACTTAGTTGATTCAGCTGTGCCTGTTTAAGATGTAAAGTCTGAATACTCTGTTGCTGTTGTTCATCCAGCAGCAGATATAAGTCATGATTAATAATCAATTGGGATAATTTTTCTAACGGCAGGGTTGCCAATTTCTCGGCCTGTTCTGCGTTGGCGTCAACTCGCCAATACAGCATTTGCGCTTTGTCGAGCTGATGCAGATCTGCCAGATCACTGCTGATTTTAATCATCTGTGGCCATAACAGTTTTTTTAAAATCACTGCATTGGCTTTCGGAAAATTCAGCTGCTGTAACTGCTCGCGGCTATACCACTTCCAGGGTTGCTGAATCTGGGCTAACTGTGCTTCAGCTACACTGGCATGGAATAAATGCAGATGCACAATCACATCTTCATATTCATGACGAATAAAATCGAAAGGATGCCAAAGCTCGATATTAATACCGACTTCTTCCTGGATCTCACGACGGCAGGCTTGCAGCGGTGTTTCACCTTCTTCTACTTTGCCGCCAGGGAATTCATGTTTATTTCCCTGATGCTGTTTCGCTTCCCGCCAGCCAACCAGAACCTGATTTTGGTGAAATAACAAGGCAATCGCGACATGAATATTTGCTTTGGACATACGAAGATAAACTGGCTGGAAATATTACAAATTGTAAGTGATAGCGGATTTTTTAGGAATTGAAAAATTTAGGCGTTGACAGCTCTATTCGATAATGATTATCATTTAAATCAATCCAAGCACATACCACGGAGTCGATGGAATGAACGCACCTTTTAGCCTGTTTACACGTAACAATGACGCTCATCATGCATTACCAATGCTGCATTCAAATAACCTGTTTGCTCTCGGACGCGAAATTCGCATCATGCATGCCGGTGAAGAATACCGCCTACGCTTGACCCGAAATAATCGTCTCATTCTCACTAAATAAATAAAATAACTCACACAATAATAAACGTGGTCATCAGCAGTATGAATCAGCGCGTACTGCTTTTTTTCTTATTTGGTCTGTTTCTTGATTCTAGATCTAAAAACGCAATACGACTTTTAACCCGCCCAGATCAGAAGCCATAAATTGAATGTCACCATGATGCAATTGCATGATTTTCTGGCAGATGGATAATCCCAGACCTGATCCTTGGGTTTTAGTGCCCAAAGCGCGATAAAAACGCTCACCCAGTCGCTGTAAAGTTTCCTCAGAAATTCCCTCTCCTGAATTCTCAATCACCACTTCTGTTTTATCCGCCTGATGCTGGCACTGGATCAGAATTGTACCCGCAGACGGCGTATATTTGATGGCATTGTCGATCAGGTTTCGCACGCAACTGAAAATGAGTTCGGCATTTCCTGAAATATCAGCAGGATTTAGCTCAAGTTTTAGGTCCAGCTGTTTCTCTTCTACAAACGGCGTGAGTGTTTTTAAAGCATCCTGAATAAGCTCAGGCAGATCCAACTTTTGTTGTGGCAGGTTATGATTTTGTTCAGGGTCCAGTCGAGCTAGTAACAAGAGGTTTTCCAGAACCTGAGTACCGCGACTGACATCTTTCTGAATCTGCGCCAGATCCTGAGACAATGTCTCATGAGTCTGATATTTGCGTTTTAACACCTGCAGGCGCATTTGAATCGCTGATAAGGGTGAGCGTAGTTCATGCGAAGCATCTGCAGTAAAGCGCTGTTCTGCACTCAAGGACTGCTCTACCCGAGCCAGCATCCGGTTTAACTGACTGACAATGGGTTGTAGCTCAGCAATTTGCGGTTCGGGTGATTGAACCGGACTTAGATCCTGGGCGGATTTGGAGGCAATATCCTGTGAAATCCGGTTAAGCGGCTTTAACTGTCGCTTAATCAATAGATGTAGTAATAACCATTTCACCAGCCACAATATTAGAAGGATTAAACCAAAACCCAGAATACTATTCCAGATCTGTTCAAAGCGTATGGATACTGGCTGTATGACCTGAACTTTAAGTCCATTATCTTCAGCTATCAAAGTTCGTAATAACTGTCCATCTTCAAAATAAAAATGTAGGCCTGATTGATAACGTAACTGATGTTGCAACAGATTGTTCTTTTCGGAAGTGGTTAGCTGGTCCTGATTCAGCCAAAGTCGATACTGGATCTCAAACTCTTCACTGATATCATCCACATTGTGACCTTGGGACTGAGTCACATCGCCAAGTAACAGTTCCGCAATATCTTCCATCAGTTCATCATGAATCTGCATAGACTGATAGCCAGAAATGCCCAGTAATAACAACCAGGCCAGACAACCCGCCAGAATGGAACTATACATAGCATTCTTGATCAGCTTGTGTTGCAGTGAAATCACCTGAGCCATGATTGATCTACCCTTCAGCTTTATGCATACGATAACCCAGCCCACGTATGGTCTTGATCATCTGACTTCCAATTTTCTTGCGCAGTTGATAAATAAAAACCTCGATGGCATTACTCTCAATTTCATCCCCCCAGGCATAGAGAGATTCTTCCAGCTGTTCCCGGGTCACTACATGCTCTGGCTTTTGCATCAATTTATGCAAAATCTGAAATTCTTTGGCCGTTAAGTTCACCACTTCACCTGCTTTAGTCAGAGTTTTAGCCTGTATATCCAGCTGCAGGTCTTCCCAGGTCAGCACATGGCTCAGATTTTTTTGCTGCAAGCGGATCTGGGCACGAATTCGTGCAGACAATTCTTCCAGGCTAAAAGGTTTGACCAGATAATCATTGGCACCTAAATCAAGTCCTTCTACCCGGTCATCAATACTGTCTCGAGCGGTAATAAAAATAACTGGCGTATCTTTCTGCAGTTTACGTAGCGTCGTCAGAATCTGATCTCCACTGGCTCGCGGTAAACCACGATCCAGTAACACACAGTCATACTGATGCTGTTCAAGCGCCAGAATGGCATGGTCCCCACGCTCAACCCAGTCAATTACATAGCCATCCATTTCCAGCCAGGTCTGAATGCTTTCTGCCTGTGAGGCATCATCTTCCGCCAAAAGAATACGCACGCTGAATTCTCCCTTATTTTCAACATATAATCATGAATTTTAAACAAAAAAAACCACATGCTTTTTGTAATATTGCATGTGGTTTTCTCTAGTCAGGTCATTCAGCTATCGCCAATGCCTTAATTGAAACGCACTTCATCAACATCGATTTCAACACGCTTCGCTGGTTTGTAATCGATATCTACTTCACCAATAATGGTTACTGGTGTTTTGGCAGAAATCGGTTTGCCTTGCCATAACTCATCATCAATTTCGACATTGATGCTGCCTGTGTTGTCACGGAATTGATATTTTTCGTCGCCTACTGACTTCACCACATGACCTTTGATTTGTACCTTGCTGTCATCTTTCATGGTGAGTGCTTGTTTTACCGATACAGTTTTGGCAAAAGCGCCTTGGTTTACTGTACTTTCTGCCATAGTCACAGTTGTTGCTGAGCCAATAAGTGCCACTGCTACAAATGCTTTGGTCATATTTTTCATATTCAGTACCTTTTAAGCTGTCTTGTTTCGATGAAGCTATTAAAACAGCTAAAGATGAATTGAATCTTAAGAAAACTTCATTTTCAAAAATGGGTTTTAAAAGTTAATTCAGTGGCACTACACGTAGTACTTCCTCTAGCGTGGTGACACCTTCAATGACTTTTCGTGCACCCGCAATTCTAAGTGGTTCTACACCTTCTTTTTTCGCCTGAACACGTAACTGGTTCAAGTTGGCATCTGCACCAATCAGCTGTTTGGTTACCAAACTCAGTGGCATAAATTCATAGATCCCTATACGCCCTTTATAACCCGTATGACGACATTCCTCACAACCTACTGGACGGAACACAAATTCTGGACGGGCCAATGGATAATCTGCTGCTAAATGCTGCCATTCCTGCTCATCCATAAAGCCTTCTACTTTGCAGTGTGGACACAATTTACGCACCAGACGCTGAGCCAACACACCCAGAATCGTTGCAGCAGTCAGGAATGGTTGTACACCCAGATCATGCAGACGGGTTAAACTCGACGGTGCATCATTGGTATGTAATGTGGATAAAACCAGGTGACCGGTCAATGCTGCCTGAATCGCCATATTGGCAGTATCCTGATCACGAATCTCACCGACCATGATGATATCTGGATCCTGACGCATTAATGCCCGTACACCATCGGCAAAACCCAGATCAATCCCGGTATTTACCTGCATCTGGTTAAAGCTTGGCTCTAGCATCTCGATTGGATCTTCAATGGTACAGACATTGACCTCTTCAGTCGCCAGCTGCTTTAAAGTTGAATACAGCGTAGTCGTTTTACCCGAGCCTGTAGGTCCAGTCACCAGAATGATGCCATGACTATGACTGGTCAGTGTATTCCATTCATTCAGCAAATACCCTTCAAAACCCAGTTGCTGGAAGCTGCGTACTAATACCTCCGGATCGAAAATACGCATTACCAGTTTTTCACCAAAAGCGGTGGGTAAGGTCGATAAACGCAGTTCCGTTTCCTGCCCTTTAGGCGTACGGGTTTTTAGACGGCCATCCTGTGGCTTGCGCTTTTCTGCCACATTCATCCGGCCCAGAATTTTAATACGTGAAATCACTGCAGTAAGCGTATTGGCTGGCATTTTATAAATGGTATGCAGCACGCCATCAATACGGAAACGGATTTTCCCGGTATCTTTGCGTGGTTCCATATGAATATCACTGGCACCCTGTTCAAAGGCAAACTGTAATACCCAGTCCACCAGTTTAACAATATGCTGGTCATTGGCATCTGGATTTTGCGAATCACCGAGCTGTAAAAGTGCTTCTACCCCCTTATTTTCACGGTCATAAGCCGAGGATTTTTGTGATCCACTGACAGCGCGACTAACCTGATAATACTCGACAATATATCGCTGCAACTGTTCCGGATTCAGTAGCACCCGTTCAATACGGCGCGGGCTGATATTCTGCTGTAGATTCGACACCCATTCCATTTTATAAGGCTGATCTGTAGCAATCAGAATTTTGTCTGGCTGTATTTCAACAGCGAGAATACGGTTACGGAGTGCGTACTCCTGCGACATTACTGCGGTAAGTGCCTGAACATCGGCTTTTAAAGGATCAATAATATAAAATGGCAGATTTGTTTTTTCTGACAACCACTGACATAAACGGTTTAGGGTAAGTGTACTTTGGGGATGAGAACGGTCGACCAGATTAAAATTGGCAATCCACTGTAAAGGATGCCATTTCAGCTGTTCACGCTGACGATGCGTCGTCTGTACCAGCATACGGTCTCTATCACTGATCTTACCGTCTTTAAAAAGTTGCTCCAGACACCACGCGGTATCAATTTCAAAGTCAAATTTCATTGTTATAGGTCCCTAAACTTGCCTTCACTATAACAAGTTTTTGCTATTTTTCGCATTCTCCTGCTGTGTCTTCTGGCTGTTTCTGCTAGCTAATGCCAATCTTTAGCGCTACCAATCTTTTCGCCCTAGCTTATCTCTCACATTTCTCTCTTGTTCATCCTCTAGCTTATGGCCTATATTTTAGAGATACCTTTGAAAATAATTACTTATTCATAGCTGAGGCCGGATATGGATTTTAGCGCAGTGCCCATGAATGACAGCTCCTTTCAGGAACTGCTCACTATCCTGACTTCAGCATTGGGCTGTGGCTTATTGATAGGCCTGGAACGAGAACGGCATAAACAGCGGGAGCAACAGCCAAGCTTTGCAGGCTTACGTTCTTTTGCTATCTGCGCCCTATTGGGAGCTATCTGTTTTTTATTCGGAATAATCACTGGCCTGGTGGGCGCACTAATTATTGGTGGCATGGTCATTTCCTCTATCCGAAATCAGCCGGATGATCCTGGAATTACCACCGAACTTGCTTTTGTGATGGCCTATTTTATTGGGGCAATCTGTCTATGGAATATTCCGCTGGCTGCCGGACTTGCAGTACTCATTACCGTCATTCTGATGGCCAAACATTCCATGCATAACATTGCTGGAAAATGGATTACTGAAGCTGAATTCCGGGATGGTTTACTGTTACTGGCATTGGTCTTGATTGGTTTACCTTTGACACCCGATACACCGCTATGGGGCAAGGTGCTTAATCCCTACCTGATTCTGAAACTCTTAACTTTAATTTTGGTGGTACAGGCGCTAGCGCATATTGCCAAACGTTTACTTTCTACAAAAAATGCCCTGATGCTTTCTTCGATTGCCTCTGGTTTTGTTTCCAGCACAGCCACAGTAGCCCAACTGGGCCTACAGGTCCGTAAAGGTGAGATGGATGCTCGATCCAATGCGGGTGCCGCACTCATGTCCTGTATCTCGACTTTAGTACTGCTGTTCATTGTGGTCGGAGGCGTATCTTTTAGCTGGCTTAAAATTATTATGCTTCCTTCCTTAGTGGCAATGGCCATTCTGGCTGCCTGTGCATTTCTATTGCTGCGTAAAGCCAAACCGCCAGAAAATTGTGAAAAAGAAGAAGATAGCCGGATGTTTAGCTTGAAAGAAGCGGTCATCATTGCAGTCACTTTGACACTGATTCAGGCTGCGATTTATGGGCTGGAACTCTTACTCGGCGATGCCGGCTTGCTGGCAGGTACCCTGCTGGCTTCACTATTCGAGATTCATGCAGCCATGGCCAGTGTGGTCATTCAGGGTGACCCGAGCAATACACGGCTAATTCAGGCCCTGCTCATAGGCCTTGCAGCCCATGCTTTAGCAAAATCTGTAAATTCCGGCCTGTCAGGCGGATTCAAATATGCGATGTATTTTGTACCTGTACAGATTCTACATATGGCAGTTTTGATCGGAATTTTGTGGTGGACGCTAAAACTTTAGAATGATTTGAGCAGAAAGTATAAGTACCCTAGCCCTTTAGCCATCACTCAATCTCTACAATCAGAACAGACGTTTCATTTACAATAAATTTGATATTGAAATCTGCAAAGTGCATACCATAAATTCGCTCCGGATCCTCCTGATAGGCTGGACGTGGATCAAGGGATAAAACCTCTGCCAGTTCCCGAATGACTTGTTCCGAAAGGCCTTTCGTTTGGACTAACCGCTCTCTTTCCAGCTCTGCCTGTTCCGACCAAACCACATATTTGCGTACCGGCTCCTCCTGAGCATAACCGCTTTGCGCTTCTGTCACAGTATCGGAATAATGAATATAAGGTTTAATATCGACAATTGGAGTACCATCTAAAAGATCACTGCCTGTTACATAAATACGGACTGTTTTGCCGACTTTTTTCACTTCTTTCAGTTTGACCACGGATAAACCAATCGGCGAAGGACGATACATACTACGTGTCGCGAACACCCCTATTTTCTGGTTGCCACCTAAACGTGGTGGACGTACCTGTGGACGAAACTTGCTGTTTTCCTGATTTTTATTGTCATGGAACTGCCAGAGCAGCCATAAATGGCTAAACTCCTCAATCCCCTCAAAAGCCAGCAGATCATTATAAGGCCCCTGCATTTCAATATAGGATTCCACTTCCACCAGATTAGGCTGACGTGGAATACCAAATTTTTCTTTATAGGGAGATTTCATTATACCGATTACAGGTATAGTCAGTTCAGTCATAATCACTTTTTTTGATAAGCTCAATTAAATATATTCAGTTTATCGAGAATGAATTTGGTTTAGAATAGCAACCTGTTCTAATTTGATAACTTATTGAGACCTTTAATGGCTGCTTTTAACGTCGAAAAGATTACTCACGTCCACCATTGGAATGACACATTATTCTCTTTTAAAACGACTCGTGATACTGCATTACGTTTTAAAAACGGTCAGTTTGTGATGATCGGCCTTGAGGTCAATGGCAAGCCCTTAATGCGTGCATATTCAATTGCAAGTGCAAACTATGAAGAAGAACTGGAATTCTTCTCGATTAAAGTGCCTGATGGTCCACTGACTTCTATTCTGCAAAAAGTAAAAGTTGGCGATGAAATCCTTGTTTCTAAAAAACCGACAGGTACACTGGTTCTGGATGACCTGAATCCTGGTAAGAATCTGTACTTGCTGTCTTCAGGTACTGGTCTTGCACCTTTCCTGTCGACTATTCGTGATCCTGAAACTTATGAACGTTTTGAAAAAATTATCGTGGTTCATGGTACACGTTTCATTTCAGAATTGGCTTATCAAGATCTGATTCTGAACGAAATTCCAAATCATGAGTTCTTCTCAGAATTGGGCGCTAAAGAAAAATTAGTGTATTACCCGACGGTAACTCGTGAAGAATATCCAAATCAAGGCCGTGTAACGACTGCAATTGAAACTGGTGAACTGTTTGAAAAAATCGGTCTGCCACGTTTTAACCCTGAAACTGACCGCGCAATGCTATGCGGTAGCCCAGCCTTCCTTGATGACGTTGCTGCCCTTCTTGACCAACACGGTCTGAAAGAATCTCCACGTATGGGTGTTCTAGGCGATTATGTAATTGAACGTGCGTTCGTTGAAAAATAAGATGCCTTGAATCTAAAAAACCGGGCAAAATTGCCCGGTTTTTTATTTAGTATTAATTTTTATCATGCAGTTGTACGACGTTCTTGTAATGCCTGCTTCACCACCTGATATCCTGCAGTTAGTCCCAGACTGGCCATAATCACCGCCACAATCATATCGGGCCATAGACTACCGGTTCCAAATACACCAATGGCCGCAAAAATAACTGCTACGTTGCCAATTGCATCATTTCGGCTACACAGCCACACAGACTTCATGTTTGAGTCTCCGTCACGGAAAGCATAAAGAATCACAGCCGTGATCACATTGGCCAGTAAAGCAATTGCGCCGATGATACTCATCGTGATGGCTTCAGGAGAAATACCGAGCAGATAGGCATAGATGACTTTAGCCATCACCACCAGACCAAAGGCTGCCATAGTCAGGCCTTTAATTAAGGCTACAGTGGCTCGCCAGTACAGGCTTGCGCCTAATACAGCCAGTGAAATCCCATAATTCACTGCATCCCCAAAGAAATCTAGCGAGTCGGCCCATAAAGCTGAAGAATGAGCATAGGCTCCCCCGACCAGCTCTACCAGAAACATACTGAGGTTAATCCATAAGGCAATCCATAAAGCCATTCTAAACTTGCTGTTTGGCTTGATGGGTGCCGGTTCATGACTACAGCTACAGGCCATATTCTTCTCCGATGTATTTTTATACGAAATACGATACATTGATTAGAAACTATGGAGTAACTCCAAGGTCAAGCCCGAGGTGTATATGTCTTTGTATCTAATTTCAGAAATCGCCAAAAAGTCACATTTAACTACTGACACGGTGCGTTTTTATGAGAAAAAAGGATTCATCACGCCGAATTTTCGAGCAAATAATCAATATCGTTATTTTGATGATGAAGCGCTTAAAAGACTGATTTTTATCAAGCGTTGTCGTGATCTGGATATGTCCTTAAAGGAAATCGAGACCTTAATCGAACTGGAGCAAAATCCCGAGCAGAACTGTACAGCAGTCAACAATATTATTGACCAGCATCTACAGGATATCACCAATAAAATGAAAGAATTAGCAGCTTTTAAAACTCAGCTTACCGAGCTAAGAAATAGCTGTAATACGCCGACTACGGTTGACCATTGTCAAATCCTGAAAACCCTGGAACGGTCTGAAATCGAAGATCAATAGTCTGTATATTTATTTCAGTTTTACTTATTTGATAATGTTGAAAATATCAACAAAAACCATGATTTCCGAGTGATTTACTTGGTTGAATCTTGTTTTTAAATGAATAAAATAAAAGCCGTACTTTTTATATGTCTTTCGATTTCGTCATGAGTATCATCCCTGTTACTGAACTTCTCTCACCTGCTGGCTCACTGAAAAATATGCGTTATGCTTTTGCCTATGGTGCAGATGCAGTCTATGCCGGCCAGCCGCGTTATAGCCTGCGTGTTCGTAACAATGAATTTGACCATGACAATCTGGCTATAGGCATCAAAGAAGCACATGATCTTGGCAAAAAATTCTATGTGGTGGTGAATATCCAGCCACATAACTCCAAGTTGAAAAACTTTATCCGTGACCTAGAACCTGTGGTGGCGATGCAGCCAGATGCACTGATCATGTCCGATCCGGGCCTGATCATGCTGGTGCGTGAACATTTCCCGCATATGGACATTCACCTGTCTGTCCAAGCCAATGCCGTGAACTGGGCAACGGTAAAGTTCTGGAAAAACATGGGGCTTACTCGTGTGATTCTGTCACGTGAACTATCCATTGAAGAAATTGCAGAAATCAAACAGCAAGTACCAGATATGGAGATTGAAGTCTTCGTGCATGGCGCGCTGTGCATGGCCTACTCCGGACGTTGCATGTTGTCTGGCTACATGAATAAACGTGATGCCAACCAAGGTGCCTGCACCAATGCTTGCCGCTGGGAATACAAAGTTCTGGATGCCAAAGAAGATGTGACCGGTGATGTAATACCGGTGAAAAATCTGGATTCAGGCTGCTGCTCCCAAGATATGGATGAAGCTCATAAAGTAGCTCAACATCAGTTTGACGAGCCGGTCCTACTTCAGCGTAACGATGAAGATATGTTTGCTGCCGAAGAAGATGAACATGGCACTTACTTCATGAACTCAAAAGATTTGCGTGCAGTCCAGCATGTAGAACGATTAACCAAAGTCGGTGTGCATTCGCTAAAAATCGAAGGTCGGACTAAATCCTATTTCTACTGTGCACGTACTGCACAGATTTACCGCAAAGCCATTGATGATGCTTTAGCTGGCAAGCCATTTGACCCATCACTGATGACCCAACTGGAAGGTTTGGCAAATCGAGGTTATACCGAAGGCTTCCTGCGTCGCCATGTTCATAGTGAATATCAAAACTATGAAAATGGTTCTTCCAGTTTTGATCATCAAATTTTCTGTGGTGAAGTATTAGAGCGAAATGGAGATTACATCAAGATCGATGTGAAAAACCGTTTTGTAGTCGGTGACTCACTGGAGCTGATGACGCCTAAAGGCAACATTACCTTCACCTTGACGGAAATCAAAGACCGTAAAGGCAATCTGATTGAAGATGCCAAAGGTTCGGGGCATATCGTCGAAATTCCGATTCCAGCAGATATTGATATGCAATATGCCCTGCTGATTCGCAACCTGCCGACATCGACTGCAGATATTTCCGCATCTTCACTCGCTTATCAGGCAGGCTAAGCATGGCACTCTTGATTACCGATAAATGCATCAACTGCGACATGTGTCTGCCGGAGTGTCCGAATGATGCCATTTATGAAGGTGACAAAATCTATGAAATCGATGTCAATCGCTGTACGGAATGCGTCGGTTTCTATGATCATCAAACCTGTGTATCCGTGTGTCCAATTGAGTGCATTGTGCCCCATCCGGAGCATGTGGAGACCAAAGAACAATTGATGGAGAAATTTAAGGGACTGAATCTATTCAACTCTTAATGAAATCTTAAAGATGGCATATTTTATGCTCATCTAAAGAACAACCTTGGGGAAGGCATAATAATAAATTAAAACAAAAACAGCGCAGAGGAAAGGAACAGTCAGAAGCAATTGGGGATGGTTCTGACTGATCTAAAACGAAGGAAAGCAAATATAAAAAAAGAAACTCTGGTGTTAGCGTCCGGAGTTCCTGTAAAAAGGGAATAAGAAATAGAGTCGATTGATGTTCTAGCACCTGGGTTTTGGGGAACCCAGGTGCTTTCCTTTATTACTGACCCGAACGGATGATGTAGTCAAATGCAGACAGTGATGCTTTCGCGCCTTCACCTGTGGCAATGATGATCTGCTTGTAAGGTACTGTGGTGCAGTCACCCGCAGCAAATACACCTTTTACGTTGGTTTCATTGCGCTCGTTAATCACAATCTCACCGCGGTTGCTTAACTCAACTTTGGTTTCTTTCAGGAAATCCGTATTCGGTAACAAACCGATCTGAACGAAGATCCCTGCAAGCTCAACCGTATGTTCTTCATCGGTCGCACGGTCTTTGTATTTCAGTGCAGTTACCTGTGAACCATCACCCACTACTTCTGTTGAAAGCGCATTCTTGATCACCGTGGTGTTTGGCAAGCTGTTCAACTTGTCCTGAAGTACCTGATCCGCACGAAGTTTGGTATCAAATTCCACCAGGGTGACATGCTCAACAATACCAGCAAGGTCGATTGCAGCTTCTACACCTGAGTTCCCCCCACCAATCACCGCAACACGTTTGCCTTTGAACAATGGACCATCACAGTGTGGACAGTAGGCAACACCACGGGTTTTGTATTCCTGCTCACCCGGAACATTCATCTCTCTCCAGCGTGCACCAGTCGACAGAATCACGGTTTTAGATTCAAGCTTGGCACCATTTTCTAAAGTCACTTCAACCAGACCGTTGGCAGTTTCATCTGCACCCTTGATGTCAGATACACGTTGCAGGTTCATGATGTCGACACCATATTCACGTACGTGGGCTTCCATCTCGGCAGCAAATTTTGGACCTTGGGTCTTTTGCACTGAAGTGTAGTTCTCAATGTCCATGGTATCCATGACCTGACCGCCCATACGTTCAGCCACGATCCCGGTTTTGATGCCTTTACGCGCTGCGTAGATTGCAGAGGTATTTCCCGCAGGACCACCACCAATCACAAGAACATCAAACGCTTCTTTGGCATTCAGCTTTTCCGCATCTTTGGCAGCAGAATCCGTATCCAGCTTGGCAATGATTTCTTCCAAAGTCATACGACCCTGACCGATGTGTTCATTGTCCTGGAACACCATAGGTACAGCCATGATTTTACGTTCTTCCACTTCTTCCTGGAAGAAAGCACCATCGATCATGGTTGCTGTTGTACCCGGGTTATAGATAGCAATCAGGTTGAGTGCCTGAACCACATCCGGACAGTTATGACAGCTTAAAGAGACAAACACATCAAAGTCAGACTTGATTCCTAAACCTTTGATCGATTCAAGAGCTTCATTCGATACTTTCGGTGCATAACCCGAAGTTTGCAGCAATGCCAGAATCAGCGATGTGAACTCATGACCCATTGGCAGGCCTGCGAAGAAAACACGAGGCTGTTCACCGGCTTTAGCCACACCAAAACTTGGTGCACGTTTGTTGGTACCATCAAAACGGGCAGTCACTAAATCAGACAGTGCAGCGATTTCTTCTACAAGTTCTTTGATTTTTGCAGATTTATCTGAAGCATCTAAAGTGGCTACCAGTTCGATTGGTCCTTCAAGGCGTTCTAAAAGGGTTTTTAATTGGGCTGAAGTATTTTGATCTAACATTGCTAACATCTCCAAAGGAGTAATAATTTATTCGATGAAAGAATAATAGGATAAATTTAAAAACAGGTAAAACAGTTTGTTTTTATACAAATGATCGTTTTTTTAGATTATTAAATAATTTTTATCATAATTTCAATACATTGGCATATGGCTATTTCATTAAACAACCATATTTTGTCTGCTCCCAACAAAGAGAAAGCAATAAAAAGAAAAGCTCCATGACTGGAGCTTTATTCGTTTAGTTCAAGCGTTGTTCAATCCGCAATGAACGTTTTTTAATGGCATTGGCCAATGCAAAGAAAATCAAACTCATCACTACAGATACGGCCAATATAATACTGATAACTACCTGAACAATATCGGCCAACTGATTGGCTTGTTGTACCTGGGTACTGACCGATTCAGCTGCCGGTGTCAGGGTCTTGCCGTATACCTGCTGTTGCATGGTCCACAGCTGCTCTGCCTTAAAACCATATTGATCAAACTGATTGTCGCTTTTCTCCGCCTCAATTAGTCGCAGTACATGCGGTCGGGCGGCTGATAAATCGGCTGGTTCATGCAATAAAGCGGTCTGGGCAAGCAAATAGGACTTCACCGGTGCTTTAATATCTTCCGAATCCACTAAATAATGGGCAATATCACTGTCATTGATATTGCTATCGTAATATACCGCCTTTTGATATGTATCATCATGATCACCATTCAGGTCGTGCTGCCAGTAGCTCAGTCCGCCCCAGATCAGGATAAAAGCAATCAACCAGCCCACAAATTTCATTACAAAGGACTGAAAGCGAACATAAAAATAACGGATTTTTTTCAGGAAGTGCACGACAAAGAATGCACCAATAAAAGAAGCAAACAATTTCAGAATCAGCCAGCCAAACCAGCTTAATAGACTAAAGAAATAGTCTGGGCTGTCACCAATACTGGCTAAATTGGCATCGACACTAACCGGTAGATGCAATTGCTGCACTTCGGTACTGAGTCCGAAAAACCCATAGACCAGTTCCTGATGCAGAAACAGGCCAATTAAGGATGCAATAGCGACGGTGGCCGTCGTGACACTAAGTAAGGTCAGGCGATTCTGACGCTTTTTCAGTGCAACGACACCCTGCTCAATCTCACGAGGATTTACAGCATACTCATCTAATGGTGGCAAACCTGACTCCTCTAATAAATCCGGGGACAGGTGCTCGATATTATTCCGACCTGTCCGTACTTGATTCAATGACCAGATAATTCAGATTATCCTGCAAGGCTTTTAAACGTGCTGTTGCTTCAGTACGTTTCTGCATGCCTTCTTTCTGAATCTGAATCACATCATTTACTGTATTAATAAGGGTATTTTGGACATGTTCAAGTGTTTCTATGTCAATGACTGAACGCTGGTTGGCACGAGCCGTGTCGACAGAGTTCTGATGTAGCAGGTCAGCATTGCGACGTAACAGCTCATTGGTCGCATCATCAATACTATTGGCAAGCTGGACACTATTCTTTTGTTCATGCAGGGAAATCGCCAGGCTGATCTGGTTCTTCCAAGCCGGTAAGGTAATGTTTTTAATCGCATAGAACTTGTCGACCAGCATCAGATTATTAGATTGAATAATGCGAATCATGGGCAAGGTCTGCATCGCGGATTGCTGCAATACCTGCAAATCACTGATACGTTTTTCCAGATTATTGGCCAGATGATTCAGGTCATAAATTTTCTGGGTAGTGGTCTGATCTTGTGGTAATGCTGTCAATGCAGCAATATCCTGCTGTAATTCATGTTCACGGATGCGCCCTGCAGCAATATGAATGCCCAGCTGCTTGTATTCATCCTGCACACCATCGAACATTTTATCTAAAGTCGATACACGTGCTTTCAAGCCAGATTGTGAAGTCTCAATTTCTTTAACCAGTACATCAATCTGTTCTTTGGTGGTATTAAAATGAGTATCAAAATTCTGTTTGGCACCTTTGAATTTATTAAGCAGATTACCCAAGAAACCTGAGGTTTTATTTTTGCTCAGAATACTGGAAGCATTCAGCTGCTGTGCCACCTGAACCACCTGATTCAGTTTCTGGCCTGTTGTATCCAGATCCCGGTTTTGAACCAGATTGAGCAGTTCATCAGTATAGGTCGCAGTCTTGCTGGCAATATTCTTGCCGTATTCTGCAACAGCGTTATGGCTCATTTCCTGTAATTCCTTGCGCACTGCCAGTACTTCCTGAAAATCCTCAGGCTGTAAACCCAGTTCTTTCAGGTCCATTTGCTGAAATTTCTGTTCAGCAATTTCATTGTCTTTTTTGACAGGCAGATTCACAGTATCAGGATTGGTCATAGTTCACCTTATCTTGTTATATTTTCGAGGGTTTTTCGAGCGATTTTCTTAACGTTTTAATCAGATTTTCCCGACTATTATCAAGTTTTTCCAGATCACTTGTCGAGTGTTTACTGTTGCTTTGTTTGACATGATATTGCCAGGCCGGAATCAATACCTGCTGTGCTTCCTTAAACCGGTCCAGCAGGCTAAAGGAAAGCTGTTGGGACAGTTGCATCTGGGTAATGGCAATATCATTACTGGCTTGCAGGGTTTTTAAGGTATGGATTTTCTTGGATAAACGTTCTGAGAAATTATCCAGCGGATGCTGGTTTTTCACAAACTGTGGATATTCCTGCAGAAATTCTTCTGCGGCCAGAATATGTTTAGCCATCTGTTCACGTAAACCTGTAAGCTGTTGAAATCGTGACTGGGATTTCTGGATTTCAATCTGTAGTTTACGGCTGAGATGACTGGCCTGGTCCAGCAAGCGATCCAGATTTTTATAATACTCAACCTGACTGGAGCCATAATCCAGATCAATTCCTAGCCATTTTTGCAAGCCATTAAACTTGCGCTGTTTCAGATATTTTCTGGAATTTGCCAGCGCCTGAATAATTTTTTCAATGGTCTGGCTGAGCTGTTGGGTGAGTTGCGGATCAACCCCATTTAACAGGACTGCCTGGGCTTGAATCAGCTGATCGGCATAATGATTCAACCTGTACTGATCGCTGAGCAAAGGGACAAGCTCATTACGCTTGATGCTTAAAATCTCACTCGGATCTGCTGCAACATCCTGGATCGGGATCAAAACATCTATCTGTGACATAGCCCTTTAAACTCAATTGAACCAATTTTTATAGTACGTGGTTTCCGTCAACATAACATGTAGCATTTTGCAAAGGAAAGCCTTTAAGGCATAGAATTTTTTATATAAGTTAAAGATATTGTTGGATTTAAGCTTTAGCTATCTTAATAAAATTACAAAATATCAAAGCCAAATAGAAAAGCCCCACTGATATGAGGCTTTTCTATTATGCAAGAGATCAGAACGACTTTATAAATAGTCCCCTTCACGTTCTGGCTGATACAGTACCTTTTCTATTTTGACTTTCATCATTTCACCGTCTGGCTGCGGCCATTCAATGGTTTGCCCTTCTGCCAGCCCAAGGATCGCGGCACCGACAGGCGCTACAATATTCAGCTGTCCCGGCTCGCCCTTGAACTCATGCGGATAGACCAGCGTAATTTCTTTGGTCTGGTTAGCAATTGTGACCAAGGCGCGTGCATGCATGGTAACGATATTGGCAGGAATATCTTGAGGTTTAACTACCTCTGCCCGTGCCAGTTCATCCTCTAGCTGCTGCATGGTTGGAGTCAGCTTGGGTTGATTTTCAAGCATAGTCTCCAGACGGTTCAGATCCTGTTCCGACAAAATAAGCTTGGTTTTTTGCATGCACTCTCTCCTGATCGAGCATTTCAATGAATCTTCATAAACAGATTAAAATTAAATTCTTGATTTAAAAAATATTTGCAATATATTTAAAACTAAAATAACGAAATAAAAAGAAGAATAAGATGGTATTTGCACAATCTACTTCAACATACAGTAGCACGGATTTCATGCAAGGTCTGCGTGCTCAGCTGCATCATCCGGATTCGGAACGTACCTTTTATGTCAGTCAGGCATTAAAGACCATTAACTTTGATAATAGTCCAGAAAGCCTGCTTCGTCTTGATCAATTTTTTCAGGCATTTAAGAAGCATTTAGGAATTTTAACAGCTGACTTTAACAAGACCATTCAAAAGCTGAATACTGTGCTCTTGATCACCAGCCGGATCGGTTATTTTATCAGTTCTGAATTGAACTGTACTGAACATTGGCTAAGCCTTAAAGAACTCCAAATGGTGGCTTTAATACCAGGTACCGAGTTTGCCAATTCACAATATTACTATGGCTTGGAGCTTCATGGGCAGATCGTATTTCCGATTGATTATGTTTTGAAGCATTTTTCAAGTATGGAAATGAAGACCAGTATCAGTGAAGATATTCAAAGCTTTATTTTTGATTATCGACATCCGCAAGCCATAGATCAATACGATTACTCTACTGTATTCCGAATTTAAAGCATAAGCTGTGAAAGCAGATTTTTTGAGCTTGTTGATCGCGATTGATTATTAAGTAAACAAGCTATTTAGTTGATTGAATTAAAAAATAAAAAAGCCCCCCAAATCGGGAGCTTTTTTTCTGCTTCAGCTACAATTATTTAGCATATACAGGGAATTTTGCACATACAGCTGCAACTTTTTCTTTAACCGCAGCGATCACAGCTTCTTCGCCTTTGCTGTCCAGGATGTCAGCGATCCAGCCAGCAAGTTCACGTACTTCAGCTTCGCCAAAACCACGAGTGGTTACTGCAGGTGTACCAATACGGATACCAGAAGTGACGAATGGAGAACGTGGGTCGTTTGGTACAGAGTTTTTGTTCACAGTGATGTGAGCAGCACCTAACCAAGCATCAGCGTCTTTACCAGTAATGTCTTGTTTGATCAGAGACAACAAGAACAGATGGTTCTTTGTACCGCCAGAAACAACGTCATAACCGCGTTCAATCAGAACTTCAGCCATTGCTTGCGCATTCTTCACAACTTGTTGCTGGTAAGCTTTGTATTCAGGTGCCATTGCTTCTTTGAAGCAGATCGCTTTAGCAGCAACCGCGTGAACCAGAGGACCACCTTGGTTACCTGGGAATACAGCTGATTGAAGTTTTTTCTCAATTTCTTCGTTTGCTTTTGCAAGGATCAAACCTGAACGTGGACCACGAAGTGTTTTGTGAGTCGTTGTCGTGGTTACGTCAGCAATTTGAACTGGGCTTGGATAAACGCCAGCAGCAACCAGGCCAGCCACGTGAGCCATATCAACAAACAGGTACGCGCCTACTTTGTCTGCGATTTCACGGAAACGTTGCCAATCTACGATTTGGCTGTACGCAGAGAAACCAGCCACGATCATACGTGGTTTATGTTCAACTGCCAGACGTTCAACTTCTTCGTAATCGATCTCACCAGTTTCCGGGTTTAGACCGTATTGAATTGCGTTATAAGTTTTACCAGAGAAGCTTACTTTCGCACCGTGAGTCAAGTGACCACCGTGAGCCAGGCTCATACCCAATACTGTATCGCCTGGGTTAAGAAGCGCTAGGTAAACTGCAGAGTTTGCCTGAGAACCAGCATGTGGCTGAACGTTAGCGTAATCAGCACCAAATAATTCTTTAGCACGGTCAATTGCCAATTGTTCAATGACATCTACATATTCACAACCGCCATAGTAGCGTTTGCCTGGGTAGCCTTCTGCATATTTGTTAGTGAGTTTTGATCCTTGAGCTTCCATTACTGCTGGTGAGCAATAGTTTTCAGAAGCGATCAACTCGATGTGCGCTTCTTGGCGAGCATCTTCGTTAGAGATTGCTTGAGCGATTTCTGGATCAAATTCAGCAATAGAGATATTGGCAAACATTAGCGAGGTCCTATTAAATTAGGGCTTTTAAGCCGTGCTAAGATTGGCGCGTATTGTAGCATGAACTTTGCTATTTTCGACTAGGAACTTTATTCAGTTTGCAATAAAAATAGCTCATGCTTAAAAAAATATGAGCTATATAGATAAAAATAAGTTATTGAATTGGCATTAGAGATTTTACATCTTCAATAATATTAGGAATATTCGATGTATAGACACTGCTGTGATCCCATGAATTGTTCGTAATATATCCTAATGAGGTTTGTTTCTGATTTGCTGATCTAACTAAAACATCTGTTGCAGCTTTTGGAACAGTCTTATCTGCCCCTCCCTGATAAATAATTACTGGTGTAGTCACTTTTACCTGTAAAGGCTGAGAATCTTTTTCGAGGAAGGTTTTGACCACTGGGATACTCATAAAATTAGCTTGAGTACGCGGGTATCCTTCTAAGGTTTTTTTATCGTTAAAATAAATTCCCATTTCATTACCGAATTTTCCGCCCAATACTTCATAACAATCTGATTCAGCATTCTTAGCAATGTCGTCCGTTGGATTTTGAAATACTTGGCTATATTGCAGATTCGGGTTCGGATTACGCAATCCAGCTACAATCAGTGCAGTAAAAGTATCTAAAGAGGCTAAAGTTTCAATTTTTTTATTCAGATTTGTTTCCTGTCCAGCTTGAGCCTCACCACCTGCCAAAATCAAACTAAAATTAGAAGCAGGTGCTAAAGCTACCGTACCTTTATAAGTCATTTGAGATGCACGTGCTGCATATTGAGCAGCACCTAAAGCCGCTTGACCACCTTGAGAATGTCCGACAGCCATCCATTGATTAGAAGCTTCCAATCCTAAATATTTTTTTGCAGCTACCACTGCGTCAGTAATTGAATAGGCTTCACTCTTAAGATTAAGGAAAGGATGAAGTTCTGTGCCACTCGGCTCTCCTAAGCCTTCATAATCAGGTGCAACGACCATGTATCCAGCTTGAAGGAATCTGGCAATCATATCTTTGATATCAGGATTTAGTTCATTGCGACTTGGTGCACACTGATCAGCCACACCGGTCGTACCATGTGCCCATGCAACTATCGGCCAACCTTTCGCAGGAGGTGTTCCTTTTGGAGTAAAAACCAGTGCCGTTGCCTGGGTTTCGTTATTATTGATACCTAACATCTTATAAGTCATAACCACACTTTCATCGGCAACAGCAGTCAGGTCCGTTTCGGTATAAGCCACAGGCGTTGCTACAACCGGATTGGCAATATTATTTACCGGAATAGCGGATTTGGACTCATAATCACCATCATCATCGCTATCATTACACGCAGTTAAAGCTACGCTTAGGGCGAGTAGAGAACCAGTCAATACATGACGTTTCATCGATCTTATCCTTGTCTTAATTATTGTCTCTTATGATTTTTATAGTTTTATCAAATGATAAAACTAGAGATTAATTTCCCAAGTTATTGTCTTAATGGCAAGAGATTATTTTGTTATTTATCTAACAAATACAGTCCAAGTTTCGATTGATTTCGGCATAATAAACTTAAGCTTTGGAGATAATTACAGAAACTACAAAAACCTTTATTTATTAGTTCAGTTTAAAAATATTCTGTATCAGTCAAAAAGCCTTCAATTAAAAGTAAAAATCAGGCATTCCAATTGTCAGTAGTGAAATAATAATGTTAGATTTTAATCCTCACCTTTTTCAGGCAAATTTTCGTCATGCAGGCCATCATTCTCGACACTGAAACCCATACACTAAACGGTCAGCCGATTGAAATTGCGTATGCGCCTGTGGACATTCTGGACCATAAAATCAGCCTGGATAAAAGCCGACTGTTTGATCAGCTCTATAGCTGTGATGAACCAATTTCTTTTGCAGCCATGGCTGTGCATCATATTCTGGAATCAGATCTGGAAGGACAGCCACATTACAGCAGTTTCGAACTTCCACAGGAAACTACTTATATCATTGGTCATAATATTGATTATGATATTCGTGCCTTAGAAAAATGCGGTGTAAATTCATCTAATATTAAAGCGATTTGTACGCTCGCTTTGGCTCGTCGCGTATGGCCAGATGCTGAGGCCCACAATATCTCTGCCCTGATTTATATGATCACCCGTGGCAGTGACCGTGCCCGTGAAATGATCCGTAAAGCGCATCGTGCTGATATGGATATTATTCTGACTGCGAATATCCTGATGCATATTGTGCATCACCTGAAAATCAGCAGTATTGAAGAACTATATGAAGCTTCTGAAGATGCGCGTATTCCACGTACCATCAATTTTGGTAAGCATCGTGGCACTGCGATTGCTGAACTGCCTGCTGACTATGTGCAATGGCTGCTTCGTCAGGAGGATCTCGATCCTTATCTGCGTAAGGCTTTAGAAAATACTGCAATTACAACACTTTAATTTTAAGCAAATTTAACAGCATCTTCATATTAGTGTAATTTTCTCATATTAGCATCTACTTGAACTCTGTATATAAGGCATTCAGGTATGATGCGCTATTCAAAAACTGCAAAGGGTCTACATGTTCTTCAACATCGCAATGTCGAGCTTAATGCACGTCAAAGACGTCTTTTGGTTTTAATTGGCACTGAAGATTTTGATTTACTCACACCTCAGTTTAAAGCGCGTATTGCACCACATGATTTGCTGCAACAATTATGTGATATAGGATTAATTGAAATACAAGAGTTAGAGACTTCAAATGCAGCATTCGGTACAGAGTCAGTACACACTTCAGCCCCTGCTAGTAACTCAGCAAAAGCATCAACTTCACACTTTCCTGAATCAAATATTCAGACTTCAATCACTCGTCCTGCCCCATCTGCTGATCTTGAAGCGCCGATTACCACGACATTAGTTGCCACGCCCCACGTGCCTGACGTACCTGCTGACATCCCCTATATAACACTCAACCAAGAACAGGTACGCAGCTTAATGCTGGACAGTTTAAAAAAATACTGTGGCTTATTGGCCAAACAACACATTCAAAATATTGCTCAAGCACCAGATATCAATGCCTTAAGAGTCTGTCAGGTACAATGGTTGACACTTCTCCAGGAAAGCCGCATGCCTTCACAAGAGTTAAACCAACTGTTCAAGCAAATTAGCCATGCTTTATCCATGCTGCGTGCTCAGGCTTAAAACTCTCCATAGATTCAGTCTTTTTAAGTCTAGTTTAAGTTTAAAGATGAATAAATCCGGCGAAAAAATTTTTCTATTTAATTGAAAAATATAATTTTAATTCGTACAAAAGTAGTTGTATTCATTTACTTTCGACTATAGATGCATAGCTATATTAAGGATTTAAAGCCATATAGAATGTATTACTTTTTATTCTTCCCACGCTTATGCAAAACTATTTTGAATTCGATGCTTTTGATAATCCCATGCAACTGAGCAAGGTGGGAAACTGGGTCATTACTTTTGTCAGTGCTGCCGATGAACTAGAACATATTCAGTTGGCGATCACGTATGTCTTGCCTCGCCAGATCAGTGATGCGTTGCAACCACGTCGCATACTGATTGAGAAAACTGCCTATGAACATCAATGGCTGATTCAGACGATTGAATGCTTTGACAGCAAGACCAATCAGGAAGTACAAATTGCAGCTGCAGATGCATTGGGACAACAAACGCTTCAGCAGATTCTGGAAGAATTTACTCGTTATGATGTGAATGTCACTCTAAAAAGTTTTTAAGTTTAAGCTCGTTGACAAGTTATTAACTAAATGCTTGAACTATCTACTATTCAGGCATTGAGTTAAAAATCGCGTTAAGCTAAGTGCATAATAATAGATAAGAATAGAATCTAAATTATGCGATATGCTCATCAACATAACACTCAAGCCCTCGTCCTATTTCAGCTTCACCAAAATATAGAAGAATGCCTGAATGCTTTTAATTTGAAGTCTCAAAGTCACCAGCTCAGGCTTCAACCCGATCCTCTGTCTCAAGAATATCTCCTTGCACAGAAACATGACTTAGGACAGGTATGCCAACAAATCCGTATAAACCGTAGCGAAGTATCCGATCCTCATCCCTTGGTTCGTTATCATCTGCTGGCATTTATTTTTAATCAGTTAATCTGAAACAATAGGATTTAAAAAAAATAGCCCATCCTTAGATGAGCTATAGCTTCTATATTGCCAGGCTTAACTAAAAAATAGTTTCCTATTTTGGTTCCATAACACGATAAATACAGTCTGTTTGCTCACTGGCAAATAGCAATTCAATCGTTGGCCGGATAATTTCATCGTCCACCACAATGTATTCAACTTGCTGTTCTAAACGTTGGGAAGGATCTCTATGCTGGGCACCGGCGCGCAATAATGCTTTTACATCAAGGATTTTTCCATACTGGTTTTTGACTTGCACATCAATCATCTCTTTTGTCATTGCGGTGCCCTCCTTTTAATTTGGATTTATTAATTCTCATCTTCTAAATTCTTATAACATATTTATTTAAAAGGCTTTCAAACGAATATGTAAGATTTTTTAGCAGGATATTATTCCGGCATAAGATGAATTGCAAAACCAAATGAATAGTTTGTTGCTACTCGCTTTAATCGCACAGGCAAAACTAAAAACCAGACATTAAAAAGCCCGCATCGCTGCGGGCTCTGTGTTGGATGGCTAGTGCTAGATTTATTGCCTGAATCGAAATTCGAGCTCAACTAACTGTCATTGATCCGTCCAACTTATTGGTAGCGTCGCATGGTTTTTTGACCTACCGTAAGCTTAATATAGGCTGCACTTCATGGTGGCACAAGTCCTGATTACATTTCTAAAAGTAGATTCATACAATTTTTCAATTGTGATTTTTATAAACTCCATTAGTCTTGCAGACTTCCGAATTTTTTCATTTCAGCGCAAAATACGCTGTCTTTTCTATCCGATGCTCAGTCATGATCTGGCAACTTATTCTTAGTGATCTGTATCGCTATTGCGGCAATACTTCAGCAAAATCTCTGATTAAAAACTATCTGTTTAACCGCGGTTTTAATTTTAGTTTCTGGTTGCGTCTGGCCTCTTCCAACTTATTTATTGCGAAATTAGCCTATCCTATTTTTTATTATAAGAAAAAGAAATACGGCATCGACATTCATTGCAGTACGCAAATTGGTTATGGATTATATATCGGCCATGGTGGACCTGTAGTGGTAAACCCCACTACAATTATTGGCAACAATGTGAATCTGTCACAATTTACGACCATTGGTGCCAATGGCGGAAAACAGGCAGCCTATATCGGCGATAATGTCTATATTGGGCCGAATGTTTGCATTATTGATGATGTCAAAATTGGCAACAATGCCACGATCGGTGCCGGTAGTGTGGTCACTAAAAACATTCCTGAAAATGCGACAGCCGTGGGAAATTATGCCAAAGTGATTCATTATAATAATGCAGGTAACTCCGTAAACCGCCGCTGGCCACTTAGTGAAAAATAAAGCAGTTCATCTGAAATAAATAATGAATCCAGTTATCAAGCCTAAAAATTTATAAGGATTTTACTCATCTGGATAGGTTTTGTGGCGCTCATTTGGATTGTCTTTAAACAGAATGCATTTATGGATAAACAGATGTAGATACGAGCTGATTGATTTAAATTATACCACTTAAAAAAACTCCCTCAATTGAGGGAGTTTTTTTGACTTGGCTGTTTTAACCTGGAATCATTTCTGATACTGGTTCACGCGCCCAAACACGATGTTTCATAATTAGTTGCTTTAATTCCATAGCGACGGATTTGAAATCTTGATGTGAAAGCGTGCCTTCATCAGCGACCAAACCTAAAGTATTGATCAGATCAGCTTTTTCACCCAAGAGTACAATTGGCTTTAAGTGTACGTAAGCTTCAATGATGTAGTGTTTTGCCGTGCCGTCTTTCAACACCTGGTCATAATTATCACCATCGACCATAACAACGGCATCATAAAGTACTGATGGCTCACCTCGTTGCATACCATCTGCCATTACTTCTGCACCATTGCTGCTCAATACAGGTGCAGGTGTCGGAGCGAGTACCTCAGCAATGGCACTTTCCTCCTTGGCCCAAGCCAATACCGCATCCACATTCGCCTGATTAACCTTGTCATGCACTAGAACAGCAATTTTCTTGCCCTTAATATCGGGTGCCGGGAAGGCTTCCAGAGAAATGCGTTTAGATGGCGTTACTTCCGGCAATTCCACATTCAGTTTTTCTGGCGGAATTACAATCCCCAGTTTGGTTGCCACCTGCTGAGCCAGATCCAGATCGATATTGCACAGAATTTCTAGCACTTCACGTTCACGGATATACAAACGTTGCACCTTGCTCAGTTCAAAAACATACGCATTCACCACATGACGTTGTTCATATGGCGTCAGACTGCGGTAATACAATCGTGCCTGGGTAAAGTGGTCACTAAATGATGGGCTACGCTCACGAATCTTACGTCCGTCAATACGCTCGGCATAACTTTCGAAACCACCATTCGACGCTGCCGGTGTGGTTTCCGTTGGCCAGTTATTATCGATAGAATTTGGTTCATAAGAGGCCTGTCCACGATGGATCGCACGCTGATGATAACCATCACGCTGATTATTATGGAATGGGCAAACTGGCTGGTTGATTGGAATCTGGTGGAAGTTTGGTCCACCTAGACGAATCAACTGTGTATCGGTATAGGAGAACACACGTGCCTGTAGTAATGGGTCATTCGAGAAATCAATCCCCGGTACAATATGTGCCGGACAGAAGGCCACCTGCTCGGTTTCTGCAAAGAAGTTTTCCACATTACGGTTAAGTACAAAGCTACCAATTGGTGTAACCGGTACAAGCTCTTCAGGAATGAGTTTAGTCGCATCCAGCAGGTCAAAATCAAACTTGTGCTCATCGGCTTCAGGCACGATCTGTACACCTAGTTCCCATTCCGGATAATTGCCTGACTCAATTGCATCATACAAATCACGACGGTGAAAATCTGGGTCACGACCTGCCAGTTTTTGTGCCTCATCCCAAGTCAGCTGGGTCAGACCTTGTTTTGGTGTCCAGTGGAATTTAACAAAAACTGCTTCACCATCCGCATTGATCATACGGAAAGTATTGACACCGAAGCCCTGAATTGAACGGAAGTTACGTGGAATAGCACGGTCAGACATTGCCCACATCACGGCATGGGCAGTTTCAGGTACAAGAGAAACGAAATCCCAGAATGTATCATGCGCAGTCTGTGCAGTAGGAATCTCGGTATGTGGTTCAGGCTTCATCGCATGCACGAAATCCGGGAACTTGATTCCGTCCTGGATAAAGAATACTGGTGCATTATTTCCCACCAGGTCATATACCCCTTCCTGAGTATAGAACTTCATCGCAAAACCGCGAATATCACGTACTGTATCCGCTGAACCTCGTGGACCCTGTACGGTAGAAAAGCGCACAAACATAGGAGTCTCGCGCTCAGTATCGGTCAGGAATCCAGCTTTGGTAAAGCGCTCATTGCCAGGATAAGCCTTAAATACACCATGTGCTGCCACACCACGGGCATGCACAATACGTTCAGGAATACGCTCATGGTCAAAATGCGTCATTTTTTCCTGAAAGATAAAGTCTTCCAGCAAAGTTCCACCACGGGTACCAGCTTTCAGGCTATTCTGGTTATCAGAAATTTTCACCCCCTGGTTGGTGGTCAGAGCCTGCCCAGTTGCATCACGACGGTATGCATCAAGCTGGGCATTCTTCTCATTATGATTTTTCAAATCCGGACGATCAGTACCTGCTAGCTCACTCTTGGTCTCTTTCATGTGACTTCCTTATTATTACCCTTTTGATAGAAAACAAATTTGGCCTTAAGCTTTTGTTTTTTATCTTCTATTATTTAAATGACGGCGATTGTTCACTCACATTCAAAGGAGTTATATCGCTTATTAGGCGCCTTTCTAAAATACTATGGGGCATACGTGGAAGTTGTAGCGCTTTGTGACACCGTGTATAGATCAATTAATGTTTAAGGAGAAGTCTGTATTCAGCAAATGCTAAGACGTGACTTAAAATAGTTTCAAGTAGGACTTAAGACGATTAATAATCTGTACATGAACAGTCTCTTATAAATTATTTGTATAATAATTTAATTTTTTATTGAATATTTTGATATATCATGTATGATGACTATCAAATACAAAGTGTTGTTATTCTATTTTCTTTAAGTATCGTCGTTTTTAATTATTTTATAAGCATTCGTTTTTTCAGATCATCATTTCAATTCTTTCCTATTCTCAGCATATTTTCGTTTATTTAATTCGAAAAATACTAAAAATCAAAAGGTTATTTTATGTCTAATACAGTTACTGGCACAGTAAAATGGTTCAACGAAACTAAAGGTTTTGGCTTTATTCAACAAGAATCAGGTCCAGACGTTTTTGCTCATTTCCGAGAAATTAGCAGTTCAGGTTTCAAAACTTTATTTGAAGGCCAACAGGTTTCTTTCAGCATTGTTGAAGGTCAAAAAGGTCCTAATGCTGTGAATATTGTCGCTCTTTAATCGACAATATTCATTAGAGGGAGCCTGCACATCAGGCTCCCTCTCATTTTTTGAAATCCCTAGTTTTATTCTATTTTCAAAAATAGAAGAAACATTAAAATAATAGGTAACACAATGAATCAATTTAATAATTTAATTGCTAAAGCAGCCAATGGCACTGAAATCCTGGTTTCTCTTATCCCATTAAATAAACAGCAAAATACCCGCCAAGGCTTTAAATGGGTCGAAGTTGGCAAGAAAGTTCTTTTACAGTCAGGTCTTGAAGTTGACTTAAATATGGACGGTCGGTCTTTCTATGCTCAAAGTAATGAGCTATTTAAGTTTAAAGAGAGAATCATGTAATTCTTTACTTGCATTAAAAAAAGATGCATTTGAATCCTGATCTATTTTTAATCAAAGATAGCGATAAAATTTATTTTTTTATGAGGAAGTGTCTTATAGATGACTTCCTTTTTTTATATTTTGAATTTTAATTTATTCTGAGTAATAACTTACCATTAATGACTATTCTGTTTATTAAAAAAACATCTTCTATATAAGATCTATTTCATAAATCAAAAAATGATCGTTATTATTTATATTTAAATGGATATTGAAAGTTCCGTCTCCCTTTAGGATGAGAAGTATTACTTCGCAAGAGGATAAAGGATTTCTTAGATATAACTTCTCCTTTGCGCAGCAGTGCTGCTCATCTCCTACAAGGAGAAAGGAATTTCATTTTAATGATTAAAAAATAATTTATGAAAGAACTCTATAGGATGTTTGATCCTAGACAGTATCGTGGACAATCGATCCCTGATCCTAGACAGTATCGTGGACAATCGATCCCTCTAAATTCTTGAAATATTTCTGTTCAAAGGCTTCTGGACTTAACCAGCCGTTTGCAGAATGCCTTCTGACCCGATTGTAATAAATCTCAATATAATCAAACAAGACCGCATTCACCTCTTTTCGAGTCGAAAACACACTGCCATGTACCACATGACCTTTTAATGTAGGAAAGAAGCTTTCAGTCACTGCATTATCCCAACAGTTTCCACGTCTAGACATACTCTGAGTACAATCATTTTTCAGTAACAGCGCTCTAAAATCACGACTACAGTACTGTGAGCCTTGGTCCGAATGAACCATAACACCAGTTGGATAACCCTGACGAGCCATTGCATAGTTAAACGTATCACACACCAACTGGCGGTCTATTCGATGGCTGGTTTGCCACCCCACGATACGACGGCTAAATAAATCTAGCATCACACATAAATACAACCAACCTTCTTTAGTGTGGATATAGGTAATGTCTGTTGTCCAGACTTTATTAGGCTGAGTAACTGTAAATTGGCGATCCAACAAGTTGGGTGCTGTAGGCAAACGATGGGTTGAATCAGTCGTATGCTTGTATTTACGCGCAATCCTGCTACGTAAACCAAGCTTTTTTAGCATCCTTCCAATAGTACGTTCGCTCATGTTGTAACCTAAATCATGCATGTCATGTACTAATGAAGGTGCACCCAATCGTGCATGATGCTGCCAATATACGGCTTTTAAGTCATTATATTTCTGTGCCGTATTGGCTTGACGTTTTCGCCAGGCATAATAGCCTGAAGTGCTGACACCTAGGTATTTACAGGCAGAAGATACGGTGACTTCATTCATATCTAGATCTTGAATTACCGTGTACTTTTCTTGGCATGATCTGTTAGAAAGTACACATGCGCTTTTTTTAAGATGTCATTGGCTTCCTTGAGCTGTTTGACTTCTTTCTCTAATTCCACGATCCGCTGTTGTTCTGGTGAAAGTTGACGTTTGCTTGAACCTGCCGGATTGGTTTCACGAATCCATTTATCTAATGTTGAATAACCCACACCTAATTTCTGGGCGATTGCAGCTACAGACTCGTGTGAGTTTGAAAGTGCATAATCAATCGCTTGCTGTTTAAATTCTGGACTAAAACGTTTAGCCATTTCTTGAATCTCCAAAGATTAAAGTTACGTTATCTTTAGAGGGACGTGCTGTCCATTATTTTGTCTAGGATCAGTTTCCTATAGATATTAAGTGTGAAATAAAATAGTTCTAAGCTTAAATAAGCTAGCAAACTCCATTAAAAGGGATAGAGAAATCTCTCTACCCTTTTAGCCCCGCTATTTTAAAAATCATATTTCGCCATGATTTCTATACGGTTATCATTTCCTGTTCTACCTTCAACAGTCTCGCGTTCACCATAGACATATTCCATACCCAACGTAACGGGTTTAATCGGGTTATACATGACATTTAACCAGCCTTGCTGTAAATGATTATTACCGTTGGCGTTGTTATCATCATAAATTACAGAGCCATAGCCCAAAGTACTTCTGATTTGAGGAGTAAATTTATAGGTTGCACCCAATGTAAAAGCATCAAAATCAATGAGGTCTATATCATTGCCACGCTGTACATAACGTTTGTTATCAGAAGTTGCTAATAAAAATTTATTATCTCCAGAGATATGCGAGTAATTAGCATTCAAAATAAGTTGATTATCTGGCTTATAATTTACCCCTAGACCAATCCCCCAACCTAGCTCTGTCTCATCATCCAGATCACGTACTCGTACTTCTTGTAAAAGTCCTCGTGCAGTGACTAAACCGGTGCCTTCCGCAAATTTATGACTCAATTTTGCCGTAGCTGCAGGTAACCTGTTTTCGTCATTACCTTTTTCTAATCCAACAAAATACTGGGTATTGGCATTTAGTTGATCTGTATACCGCACCATTGGAGTACGTGTCGTTCCTCCACCGAGTGGAGTATTGAAATCGAGCATTTCTGGTGAGGTTTCGGTCGACAAGAAGGTCGACGTAGTTTGACCGATTAACCAGTTGTTATAAGTCATGTAGACATGACGTAATCTGACCGTATCCTTATCTGTACCGCCACGGAAATCGATTTCAACTTTAGCGCCGACATCAGCATCCTGAAATGGCGACTTAAAATCCAAACCAATGCGGGTGGTTGTTAATGTCAAATCTAAACGATCTTCAGTAGATTTCTTATTGACATCTCCTTCTAGCGCTACGCTATTGATGCTATTAAACATGCCTTTTGCGCCTTCGATTTGATAAGCAGCATCAGCACGAACAAAGCCATAGAGCTTAATTTCTGCACCAGATTTTGATAACCACTTATTTACTGCTGGTGTTTTTTGTTCCTGCTGAAAATCTCTGCTTGTCCCTGAGATTTGTTGGGCCTGTAACATTTGTCTGAGCTCAGCAACTTCTGATTTCAATTTCTCAATTTCTGTAGGCGCTGTTTGATCAGCATATGCTGTGGAAATAACTGTACTACCAATAAATATAAAAGCTAAATTATAAAATTTCATATTAATCCTTTAAAAGTGAATCCAATTTCATCCAATACATTAAAAATCAGTTTTTTTGTTTTATCCTCCATATAGTTCTAGATACTTGTTTTTCACGATTTCACTTTTATATTTTTGCTTAATAAAATTAATCGCATGCTTAGACTTGGAAAGTGCATACAGACATAGGCTTTCGGTTTGATGTTTCACTGCTGCAATAGCTTCGTAATCCAGGGAAATAGCCAACCTGCATAAATGTTCTGGTTGTTCATCAAGATATTTAATAGAAGTTGGATTTTGCCGAATGGCATGAATTATTAATTTTTCATTTTTATTTTTTAAGAATTTGATAAATGATGAATTTTTTCGAATTGCATCTAGCCAGACAGCTTCATGGCATTCTTTGACATATTGAATAACATAAGGTTTTTTCTTAAGTGCAAGTCTTAAAATATACTCGCTTTGATCATGAATATATTGAATTGCTTCTGGCTTTGATTTGACAGCTTCTTCATAAATTAAATCAGTGGGCTCAGGAATATATTGCAATGTATTTCCATCAGCTCGAACTGCTAATAGACATATTTCCTGAGTTTTATCGTGCACATACTTAATTGCATAAGGATTGTTAAAGACAGCTGTTTTACACAGGAATTCATTTTGTTGTTGAATAAATTTAAGAGCAAAACCATTTTGTCTAACTGCAGTTAAACACATCTCTGCTGTTGGATTATCAATATAATAGCGAATCGCTAATCCTTCATTTTCTAAAGCCTTTAGACATATTCGATGAGTTTTATTTTTGACATATTTGAGCGTATCACCACAGTTTGAAACAGCGAGTAAGCACATTTCATCATTTTGCACTTGTACGTACTTAAGCGCTCTAGGATTAGTTTTAACCGCCACTGTACACAACTGGATATCCTGATGAGGAATATATTTTAAAAGTAAGCCATCATGCTGTAACTGATACAGCCAATTTTTATAAGAAACCCGTATATACACGTCACTATTCATCCGTGATCCATCTCCTAAGATTTATTCGTAGATTTAAAAAGCAGTTGCAGACTGCGTTGATAAAAAAAGCGTGTGGTTAAAATCACAAAAATCAGGCGTGAAAGCTGAAAAGCCACTACGATCGGCACAGCGAGTCCCAAGGCTTTTGCCATTAAGGACATTTCAGCAATCCCACCAGGAGATAATCCCAAAATCAGAATCTGGGCATCGGCATGGCTTAAATGAATTAATAACAAGGCAAAAATAATAGACAATGCCAATGCCAATAAATTGAATAAAACAGTCAATCCGATAAATTTTTTACTGTTTTTTAAGAAACTAAATGGAAATTTGCTGCCTAACGACCAGCCAATACAGAGTTGCCCAAAGGCAATAAACCACTCTGGAAAGCGAAATTGTAAAATGCCAAAAAAAGACAAAAGACCAATGATCGTCAGTGGACCTAAAATCCAAGCATTAAGAAAATTAAAATATTGAAAGATTTTGCCTGTAAATAAAGCCAGTAAAAAAAGCAGCAGAACCTGATCAAATCCATAACGTTCAGTATCCTGCACGATCAGATCAGACCATTCGACCTGAAAATACAGTCCCATAAAAATTGGGACAAGCACTACCAAAATCACAATCCGCAGACTATGTGCAGCCACCACTTTATCGACCTGGGCATTGTATTGCTCGGCAATATTAACCATTTCACTGGCACTGCCAATTGCTGAAGAAAACCATGCAGTGGCCCAGTCCAGTTTATTGATCCGATATTGCAGCACTGCCAACATGGTACCCAGCACCAGCGACCACAGAATACCGAGCAGAATGAAGCCCCAATACGCAGAAATGGCTTGTACCAAGGCTGGGGTAAAATATAGACCGAGTGCCATACCAATAATAATCTGCCCTCCTTTACGCCAGTGAGAATGGCAGGACAATGGCTTTCCAACACTTCCCATGAATAATGCAGCCAGCAACGGCCCGAGTAGCCATGGCAAAGGAATATGCAGATATTTCGCGAGTATTGCCCCAAGCAGAGCAATGGCCAATCCTTTGGCATTTAACATTATTGTTTTCATAATCCTAAGCAATAATGATCAGCACAAACTGATCATTATTATTGTCTAGTTAAGCTTGATGCTTTTTGATGAACAGGTATTTACGTACTACTGGAAGAATCAGTAACAATGCTGACATCACCCAAAGTCCCATGCTGATATTACTGCTCCACAAGATGCTGAGTTCACCTTGAGAAATAGATAACGCACGACGTAGATTCGACTCCATTAACTCGCCTAAAACAAAGCCAAGAATTAGCGGTGCCAATGGGAAATCAAATTTTCTTAATACATAACCGCTACACCTAAGCCCATGCATAGCAATAGGTCGAAGATATTGGAGTGAATGGCGTAAACACCAACAAAGCTCACTGTCGCAATAATCGGAATCAGAATGTAGCTTGGCACACTTAACATACGGGCAAAGAAGCCAACCAATGGAAGGTTTAAGACCAGCAGAATAATGTTACCGATCATTAGAGATACGATCAGTGCCCACACCAATGTTGGCTGTTCACTAAATAATTGTGGGCCAGGGGTAATGTTATACATCATTAACGCACCCATCATGACCGCAGTTGTTCCTGAACCAGGTACACCTAAAGTCAGCATTGGTACAAATGAACCACAAGCTGCTGCATTGTTAGCGCTTTCTGGCGCTGCCAGACCACGTAAATCCCCTTTACCAAACTGACTGTTGTCACGTGCCATTTTACGTTCAGTGGTATAGGCCATCGCACTTGCTACAGTTGCACCTGCGCCTGGTAAAATTCCAGAGAAGAATCCGATCAGAGAGCCACGGATGATAGTAGCCAATGCGCTCAAGAATTCTTTGACGTTAAATAATGAGCGTTTACCTTGTTTCAGCACAACTTTGCCAATGGTAGTACGTTCTAGCAGTAATAAAATTTCGCTCACACTAAATAAGCCGATCACCAACGTAGTAAAGGCAATACCATCACTCAGACCAACACTATCAAAAGTAAAGCGATATACACCGGTAATGGCATCCATCCCAACAGTCGATAGCGCTAAGCCCATCAGCGCCATGATCAGGGTTTTAAAGGGCTGCGTACTTACCAGACCGGTTAAGCAGACAATGGCAAATACCATCAATGCAAAGTATTCTGCTGGTCCAAAAGCAATCGCCCACTTTGCCAATAACGGTGCAAACAATACGATTCCAATAAAAGCAATCGTACTCCCGATAAACGAACTGACTGATGACAGCGATAGTGCAATGCCTGCTTTACCTTGCTGTGCTAGCGGATAGCCATCCAGCGTGGTCATAATCGCGCCAGCATCACCCGGTACGTTGAGTAGAATTGCAGAAATACGACCACCATATTCACAACCTAAATAAACTGCTGCCAAGAGAATTAAAGCACTGTCTACAGGTAAACCGAGTGCATAAGCAAACGGTAACAGGATGGCTACACCATTAATTGGTCCTAAACCCGGTAATAGACCGACAATCGTACCAATAAATGCACCGATAAAAGCAATGAGAAGATTTTGTGGTTGTAAGGCAACTTCAAATCCCATCATTAAAAAATTTAATATATCCATATCGTTGTCATCCTTAACCGAAGAATCCGAGTGGTAACGGCACATCTAGTACACGGTCAAACAGGTAGTAGGTACACGTACTGAGCACCAGACCTGTGATCGCCACTGGAATGGTTTTGCCATTGAAAAGCTTGCCCACTGCAATGGTCATGAGTAAGGTCGCAACGATAAAGCCGAACCCTTCAAAAATAACTGCATACACAGTCAAGGCCAGTACACACAGCACCAGTTTGCCCAGCAAATGCTTGGTCCATCCCAGTTCAACCGGTTCAAACATGATGGCTGGACGTACGGTCAGATAGACTGCACTTGCTGTAATTAAGCCCATGAGTAAAATTGGAAAGGCTTTGGGTCCTACTGGATCGTAGGAAATTGGAGCCTCAAAACTGCAAGCATAGATCAGTAAAAATAATCCGCAGACCGCAATGATGCCCGTAAGAATACGTTCAGATTTCATCATCTACCCTCAAAACAAAAACTGAGCTGAAAATGGTTTTCAACTCAGTCCTTTTGTTATTTTGACAATTTATATTCTTCAGATAACTGACGCATTTCCGCAGTCTGCTTATAGACATACGCAGTCAGTTCTTCACCGGTCAACTCGAATGGAAGCAGATCCTGATTTTCACGTACTGCATCGAACTTCTGGTTAGCCATCATTTGATCAAAAGCATTTTTCCACCAGTTGAAGGCTTCATCACTGACTTTTGGCCCCATATAGAAGCCACGGATTACAGGCCATTCCAGATCATAGCCCTGCTCTTTTGCAGTTGGCAGCTGAGAGAATTTACCCTCTAAACGTTTGTCAGAGAAAACAGCCAGAATTCGGATATTACCTGCTTCGAGGTGAGCGCCTACTTCACTGACATTCCCCACACCCACCTGAATATGTTGACCAAGCAGCGAAGTCAGGACTTCACCACCACCTTCAAGTGCCACAAAGCTCATATCAGCAGGGTTCACACCAGCTTTCTTCGCCAGAATGGCAGTTTGCATCCAGTCCTGGCCGCCTACACTACCTGCCCCCCCAAAGCTGATTGCTTTTGGATTTTTTTGCAGGGCTTTCATTAAGTCGTCCAGCGTTTTTAATGGTGAATCTTTATGTACAGAAACCAGACCATAATCTACGGCCACACCAGACAGCCATTTCACGTCTTTTTCAGTAAAATTACCGAATTTCCCTTGTGCCAGGTTCAAAAGTGAACCAGTAGAAAATGCAATCACCGCGTTATTATTTGCCGGATCGTTATTCACAATCTTGTTATACGCGACTGCTCCGACACCGCCCGGCATATAAGTCACACGCATCGGGTCTTTTAGGGTTTCAGTCTGTTTAAAACCTGACTGAATAAGCTTACAGGTCATGTCAAATCCCCCACCCGGTTTAGCTGGTGCGATACATTCAGGGCGTTTTGGCTGACCAGGATCTTTAGATGCATTTCCTGTACCACAACCGACCAATACAGCGCCTGTACAAGCCAATGCTACCCATTTCAATTTTTTCATAGCAAACTATCCTTATTGCTGAATTATTTGTTGATGTATGTCCATTTTTACCTGATGCCAACCTAGACCAGAGAGGTCATCAGTTGGCTTGGGTATTTACTTTGCTTTTGCTCGATGCTTGGCAATGCGCTCTTCAACAGCGAACTTCAATAACGCAGCACTGCGGTAGAAACCATGGGCGAACTTGCCAAAAGGAATCGTCAAGAAGAAAGTCATTACGGTTGCAAGGTGAATAATCAGTAGCAACGCCATTGCAGCGGTGTCACGGAATGCCAGTAGCAATAGACCGGTGATACTGATCAGTAAGAGTAAGAAAATAAATCCACGATCCATTGGCTTCTGATTGACATCACCATGTAATGGATGACGTTTAATATTCAGATAAAGCAATCCGATCGGGCCAATGATTAAGCCAATACCACCTAAGGTGCCTAAAATGACCGGCAAGCTGGTGTAGGCATAGGGGGCTTCCAGACCAAGGAAATAGTGATAGAGGGTTGCCACGCTGGTTGCGGCGAAGCAGAGTAAAAAGCCATACATGGTGAAATGATGGAAGACACGACGGATTTTCGTATATCGATCATCTTCTTCATTACAGCCTTTACCATGTCCACCATCCAGATATTTTAGCGTTAGTACATTTTTAGAGGCTTGTAGAATATCTGGTTGTGCCACACCTTCTGGAATAATTTTTGAAGTCTGTCTCCAGAATTTCGCAATCCCTAAACCGAGTAGAATGAATGCCACAATAAATACTGAGCCGAACAACACTGCCAAGAAGTTATGCGGAAAAATCGCATAGAAATTACCTTGGTAGCGACCGAATAAATCAGTACCATTTAGCCAAACACCACCCAACATGAGCAAGAAGAAAAGCACAGACATTGCAGAAACCAATGGAATACCGGTTTTCTTATAAATTGAGCCAAAAGAAGCAGGTACTGCAAATTCCTGATAGGTTTCCAGACGGACTTGCGCCATCGCTTGTGGAATATTCACACCAAATTCATGTGGCGGTGCATACTGACAGGCATGCAGACAGGCACCACAGTTATGGCACAGATTAGCCATGTAGTGAATATCTGCCTGAGTGAACTCAAGACGTTTCGTCATGGCAGGGAATACAGCACAGAACGTTTCACAATAACGGCAGGCATTACAAATCTGCAAAGCCTGTTTTACTTGTTGTTCA
The DNA here is from genome assembly GCF_000369585.1 of Acinetobacter sp. CIP 101934. Taxonomy (NCBI): domain Bacteria; kingdom Pseudomonadati; phylum Pseudomonadota; class Gammaproteobacteria; order Moraxellales; family Moraxellaceae; genus Acinetobacter; species Acinetobacter sp. CIP 101934. Next base: position 2,192,711 of record NZ_KB850094.1, read on the forward strand.
TTATCGGTTAGCTGCACTACAGGAATTAAAGTCTTTACATTTGCATTCATATTTTAAACTCCCTGCTTTAATGCAGCTTTTGCCGCATTTTTACCAGCAATACGTCCAAAGGTTGTGCCAATCGACATGCCTACACCTGCGGTATATCCTTGGCCCAACACATTCCCTGCCATCATTTCGCCTGCTACATACAAGTTGGGACTTGGTTTATTATTAAAACGTACTGCCGCATCGTCTTCGACTTTCAATCCTAGGTATGTGAAAGTAATCCCCGGACGTAATGCATAAGCATAAAATGGTGGCTGATCCAAAGGCACAGCCCAGTGAGTTTTAGCTGGTGTCAGGTTTTCGGTATGACAGTTGTCGAGAACAGTATGGTTGAATTCGCCTTTGACACAAGCCTGGTTATAGTCCGCGACGGTTTTAGATAGTGTTACAACATCTAGATTGAGTTTTTCAGCAAGCTCTTCAATCGTATTCGCTTTAGTGCCTTCAAATACAGGTGGCATGAAACGCCCCACTGATTTTGAATCAATAATCGAGTAGGCAATTTGGTTCGGTTGTTTGGCTACCAGGCGTCCCCAGATCGCATAACGTTTTGGCCAGAAGTCCTCGCCTTCATCATAAAAGCGTTCGGCATTTTTATTCACTACAATGCCTAAAGATACGCAATCAATTCGTGTACAAATGCCACCATCATAAAGCGGTGCACGTGCATCAACAGCAACACAGTGCGATTGTGATGGATCACCGATAATATCTGCACCTTGGTCTATCATGAATTTCAGCAAGTTACCTTGGTTGAAGCGTGTGCCACGAATAATGAAGTTATCTGCTGGCCATTCGCCATTTTCATTTTGGCCCCAGGCGTCACGTAACCACTTACGGTTCGACTCAAATCCACCCGCAGCAAGAACACAGGAAGCACCCTCAAAGCGTGTGCCATCTTCTGCAATCGCTGCAATAAATTCACCATTTTCAATGATCAGCTTGGTAATTTTAGTGTTATAGCGAATCTTAATACCGAGGTTTTGTGCACTTCTGAAATAGGCATTGACCAGGGCTTTTCCCCCACCCATAAAGAAGGCATTGGTTCGCGCTACGTGCAGAGCACCCGATAAAGGTGGCTGAAAATTTACGCCATGCTTACGCATCCAGTCACGACAGGTTGCAGTTGAACGAATAACGAGACGAGCCAGATGCTCATTAGTTTTACCAGCAGTAACTTTTAATAAATCCTGCCAGTATTCTTCTTCAGGATAGGCATCAATCAGCACGTCCTGAGGTGCATCATGCATACAACGTAAATTACGTGTGTGCTGTGAGTTTCCACCTCGCCATTCTTTGGGAGCTGCCTCCAAAAGCAATACTGAAGCACCCGCTTCTCGTGCAGTGAGTGCTGCACATAATGCGGCATTCCCACCGCCAATCACAATTACATCATGCATTCGATGTCTTCCCTTTCGAATTTGATGCAATTTAAGACTAAAAATAGGGATTTCAGTGATAGGCTGAATTTAAATAGGTGTTTAATAAAATTAAATAGGCTAAAAGTCTAATAGTTCTGCACCCGACCATAAACCTTTATTTATTAATTTCTTAACACAAATTTTTATTGCAACTTTGGTGGCAAGACTTGCTGGAGAAAGTTCTTCTTCTGAAATACTAATTAAATAGTTGATTCTGGCAAGTTCCGGTTCGACTACTTTCAACAAGCAAATATCAGATTTAAGATAATCGAAGTGAGCACTCACAGGCTGAATCGTGGCCATATTTAAGTGACTGACACAGTTCATCAGTAAATGCAGCCCATCGACCTCATAATTAACATCTAATAATTCTACTTTCTGGTCTAAGAACTTACGTAAACCATGTCTTTGGCTAGGTAAAACGAGTGGTAAACGGTTTACTCTTTCCAAATCAATTTGGCCGTTTTGAATACAATTTTCTAAATCATATTCTTGTAATAAGGCTCTGTTAGCCATTAAAAACATTTGTTCCTTTAATAAAGGCTGAACAGACCAATTGGCATCTACATCCTGTGTAAAAATAATAGCAATATCAAGTTGTCTTGAATTGACAAGATTGGTGAGGTTTCCAGATAAGCTTTCCACTAAATGAATCTTGATATCCGGATAGCGTTCGGACATGAGTTGCATAAATGGTATGCCCAGTACAGATGCAATACTTGGTGAAAAGCCCACGCTTACATGACCTGTTAGACGAGAAGAATGCGCGGCCTCGATTGCATACTGTACATGACGTAATGATAATTGCGCTTGCTTAAAAAAAGCTAACCCTGCTGGAGTAGGTGTAACCCCGGTAGAAGTACGGCTTAACAGGCGGGTGCATAGTTCATCTTCCAGTTTAGCAATTTGCTGACTTAAAGCAGATGTTCCAACATCTAGTTTTTGTGCAGCTTTGCCCAGGCTTCCAGACTCTACAATTGTGATAAAGTATTTTAGCTGTTTTAATTCCACTCATTTCCCTTGATACGTTTTAATAGCAATATGTTAGGTAGATACAATATACGGTGTAAACCTACTCAAGAGAATGATAAAAAAGAGGTATTGAAGTTTTAGATATTCATCTTTTTTACTAATGCTGTTTATTTTTGAGTCTGTAAGACTGATAATTAATTTAGGCATCTTTTTACAGTATCCTAAAACGCCTTCGGATATTATCGGACAACAGAAAAATATAAGTTATTAATTTTTAATAACATTAGGATTAATTCGAATGTAATCAAACAAGGAGATGGTGCGCTCAGCGGGACTCGAACCCACGCCACAGGCTTCGGAGACCTGTACTCTATCCAGTTGAGCTATGAGCGCTTATATGAGGAGTGCGCACATCATAACAAAAAATCGCATAAGGTAAACAACTATATATAAGCTAGTGATTTTAGTGACTACGCTTTGAACAATCTTCTCACACCTTTATAAAAGAATTCCCACTCAATCACTTGGCTTATTTATACAGATCACTCACAATATCTCAATTTTTCACCATTTGAGATCTCCATGACTGATGCATTGACCTTAAGGGATTTGTCAAAGACCTATCGCAATGGCTTTCAAGCATTAAAAGGTATTAATCTGGATGTACCAGAGGGTGAGTTTTATGCCCTGCTCGGCCCGAATGGTGCAGGTAAATCTACAACCATCGGCATCATTAGTTCTTTAACAAGAAAAACTTCTGGGACTGTTGAAATTTTTGGTCATAACCTTGATACCCACCCTTCTGAAGCGAAACAGTGTTTAGGTGTAGTACCACAAGAATTCAACTTCTCCCAGTTCGAGAAAACGTTCGACATCCTTGTTACGCAGGCGGGTTATTACGGTATTCCAAAGAAAATTGCTCAAGAACGTGCCGAAGAATATTTAAACAAACTGGGTTTGTGGGAAAAACGCGCTACACAGGCACGGATGCTTTCAGGCGGGATGAAACGTCGTCTGATGATCGCCCGTGCTATGATGCATGAACCAAAACTGTTAATTCTGGATGAACCAACGGCGGGTGTCGATATCGAGCTGCGTCGCTCGATGTGGGACTTTCTAAATGAGATGAACAATAAAGGTACATCAATCATTCTGACCACTCACTACTTAGAAGAAGCAGAGATGCTGTGTCGCCGGATTGCAATCATTGACCGTGGTGTCATTAAAGAAGACACCACCATGAAGAACTTCCTCAATCAGCTAAATGAAGAATCCTTTATCTTCGATCTGGCCGAACCAATCGAACCTCTCCAGCTCGATATTATTGGTGTGAAGTTTAATCTGGTCGACCCAATGACATTGGAAGTCACTTTAGATAAAGCACATAGTATGAATGAGTTGTTCCAGTTACTCGAAGCACAGAACATCCAAGTACGTAGTATGCGTAACAAATCCAATCGTCTTGAAGAATTGTTTGTGAAAATGGTTGAGAAAAACCTCAATGGAGCTGCGCAATGAATTTAAATCAGCTTGGCGTTGCCCTCTATACCATCATTTATAAAGAAATCCGCCGCTTTATGCGGATCTGGCCACAAACCCTACTTCCACCTGCCATTACCATGACTTTATATTTCGTGATTTTTGGCAATCTGGTGGGTTCACGGATTGGAGAAATGGGCGGCTTTAGCTATATGCAGTTCATTGTGCCCGGTTTGATCATGATGGCGGTCATTACCAACAGTTATGCCAACGTATCTTCCAGCTTCTTTAGCTCTAAATTTCAAAAGAGCATTGAAGAACTGATTATGAGTCCGGTACCGCTACATGCAATCCTGTGGGGCTATGTTCTAGGTGGCGTGGCACGTGGTATTTTGGTGGCAATTATTGTGACCAGCATGAGTCTATTTTTTACTGACTTATATATTACTAACTGGTTCGTCACTATATATACAGTACTCGTTACTTCGCTACTGTTTTCATTGGGTGGCTTTATTAATGCGGTATATGCCAAATCCTTTGATGACATCTCGATTATCCCCACTTTTGTGCTGACTCCCCTGACTTATTTAGGTGGTGTATTCTATGCCATCAGTGTTTTAAGCCCTTTTTGGCAAAATCTCTCTTTAATTAACCCGATCGTCTATATGGTGAATGCATTCCGTTTCGGCATTTTAGGTCATAGCGATGTCAATGTTTCCATTTCATTGGCTGTGATTACCTTCTGGTGTGCTGTGTTATACGGTATTGCTTACTATTTATTGTCTCGTGGTTCAGGAATGCGTGAATAATGAGTGTAGAACATTCTCTTCTTGGTAAAGAAACCAACTATCCAACAGAATATCAACCGGAGATTCTGTACCCAATCTCACGTGCGCCTGCGCGTGAGAAATATGCTCATATTGAAGCAATTCAACAAGGTACGGACTGGTGGCATATTTTTGAAATATCCTGGTTAAATGCTGCCGGTGTACCACAGGTCGCAATTGGTCGAATGACTTTACCCGCATCTTCTCCAAACTTGATCGAATCCAAGTCTCTTAAGCTGTATTTCAATAGCCTGAATTTTGCCAAGTTTGAGTCTAAATCAGCTTTTATTGCGACAGTCGAACAGGATTTATCTAAAGCCGCTGAAGCGGACGTAAAGCTAGATCTATTCCATGTAGATGAACTGGACATTTCCAAGCCTGAAGGAATCTGCCTGGATGAACTGATCCCAGAACGTCTGGAAAATCATCCTGATGCGACGTTATTGGCTCTAGATAATGAAAGTGATGAAAATGTCGAAGTTCAGCTATATTCACATTTATTAAGAAGTAACTGTCCAGTCACTGGACAACCAGACTGGGGTACAGTATTTATACGCTATCAAGGTAAAAAACCTTGTTATAAGAGCATATTGGCTTATATTATTTCGTATCGTCAGCACAACGGTTTCCATGAACAATGTGTGGAACAGATATTTGCCGATATCTGGCAAAATCTAAAACCGGAAAAGCTGATGGTATATGCGACCTATACACGCCGTGGTGGATTGGATATCAACCCTTGCCGTGTATCGGACTCCACATGGATGCCTCGCCCTATTCGTTTAGCGCGACAATAAGAAACATTGAGGTTTAACGATGCCTTTTTTTGGATTTATTCCTTCAGCAGAACTTTTAAATACAATTCAGACTGCACAGAAAAATAAAAATTCCAGCGAACCGCTGTATCCACTTCGTGACAAAACGGCATTAATGATCAATGATGAGATCATTGATGCTATTTTGACTGAACTTGTACGCAAGTTTCCAGCAAGTGATAAGCGTGATACTGCGGAAAAACTGGCAGGATATATCAAGTCCACAGTAGCAGTCTTGCTCAAGCAGTTATTGGGCAAAGCTCCCAATGATGTGGTACGTGAATCCATTGCCTTTTCTGAACGCAGTCTGTTTAAGGATCCTGAAGGCAACATCCGTATCGGTGAATCTCTGGATGCCAATCTGGTCACTAACCTTAAGTACCAGTTTGCTGAAGTAAAAGCAGGCAATGAAATCGATAAACAGACCTTGAGCAATCTCTATAAAGAGTTTGGTGAGGCGACTGTGCGTCATTTCATGGTGGATTTTAACAAAACCCTGGATCTGGGCATGATTAAACGTAAAGCGGCGGATATCGGTGCTTCTGCAGTGATCAAGGCAATCAACATTGCTGCGGATAAAATCATCCTGAAATTAAACAAGGATGAACTAAAGGCAATGGCGGAATACCACGATACTTTGTTCTATTCCTAATGTAAGTTGATCAAAAAAGCCTGACTGATGTCGGGCTTTTTTATTACCAATGAAATAGCTTGTTACAGTAAATGCATCTTCACAAGAAAAATGCGTTAAAAATAGCCATACTTTGTCTCTTTTTGTCAAAGCGGTTGGATGTCATTATCCAGTCAATGTTATCTTTAATAGTCCTGAGCAATTGTGTTCTGTTTACAAGATTTTATCGATTTTTTGCCTCTTTTTTCGGGCATAAATAGAAGTGCAGGATGCCCCCTATTGCCAACTCATTCATGAAATTGGAAATCACTGTCAGATGTTAAAACCACATTTTTATAAAAAACTTAAACGACTTTCTCTGGTATTCGCTGTACTAAGTTTTAGTAGTTTTAGCCAAGCCAATGATTTCCAAACGCATCCATCTTATTCCGCTTTTAAAATCAAAACCATGCAACAGTATGGTTTAAGTAATGAACAGATTGACTGGGCCATGAATGGTACACGCAATTTGCCGAATGTGCTGAGCATCATGAGCCGTCCTGGTGAAAGCAAACCGTGGTATAGCTATAAAACCAATTTTCTGGCTGAAAGTACTATTCAGCGTGGTGTGCGTTTTAAACAGCAATATGCCGATACCCTGAATCGTGCTGAACAGCAGTTTGGTGTACCACAGGCGATTATTCTGGGGATTCTGGGAGTAGAAACCGGTTTTGGTAGCAACAAAGGTTCTTTTATCACCCGTGATGCATTAGCCACTCTTGGATTTAATGGTGATCGCCGCAATGAATACTTTCAGGATGAGCTTTCTGCTCTGATTGCCTGGTCATATAAAGATGGGGTGCCAACCAACTCTGTAGTGGGTTCTTATGCCGGTGCGATCGGTTATCCTCAGTTTATGCCAAGCAATATTCCCAAGTTTGGTGTCGACTATGATGGCAATGGTCATATTGATCTTCGTAACTCTGCTGTGGACGCTATTGGTTCAATTGCCAATTATCTGGCTCAGCATGGCTGGCAACGCAACCAGCCAATTGCTTTCCCTGCACGTTATGCTGGTTCAAATCCGGATGCAATAATTGCCAAAGACCTGACCCAGCCAACACCCTATGGTGTATTAAAAACTCAAGGAATTAGTCCTATGAATCCGATCGTAAAAATCGACGATCTGGATTTGGTCAATGTCATTCAATTGCAAGAAAATTATGGACCGATTTACTACATTACTTATCCAAATTTTCAGGTGATTACCACCTATAATCGCAGCCGAATGTACGCCACTGCTTTGTGGTTGTTAGGTACAGAAATCGTGAGTCGATAAGGCTCTTATTTACCGCAAGACACAAAAGTCAACAAATATTTATGATAAATAGTTCAAATTCTGGACTTTTTTCATACCTTGTTACAATTATGGTTATTTTTTAACCAGTTATTGTTTATTTTACGTTCTTTTCAAGACTATTTTAATTAAAGACTAGACAGGCTATTACCGGCATGAATATTATCCATTTCGTCAAATGTAGTTGCATAAGTTAAATATCAGGCTCGTTTACTTGGTTTTTCAGCACTTTAGATTAACCTTTTGAACCCGCTGCTAGGAGTTGATTCGATGCATTCTTCAATCAAATACTTAATGGCCATTGCCACGACCGTCACACTGACGCAGTCGCAGGCAGAATTGGTTCAGTCATCATCATTAAATAATGATAATGACCGTTCGCGTGTTGCCACACGTGTTCTGAATCGTGAAGCTCAAAGCTTCAATTCAAACTTTACAAATTTAAACAGCCTTTCAATCACTGAGCGTTCTGGCGATAAAGTTCGCCGTGAAACGATTGCAGCTAAAATTGAAATCCCTGAAGATGAGCCTTCAGTGATTGAAAAACTGAACACTGTTGCTTCCAACACAGTTCGTAAATTCAGCCAGACTGGTACAGCATCTTGGTATGGTCGTCAGTTCCACGGCCGTAAAACGGCTAGCGGCGAAACTTTCGACATGAACGGAATGACTGCAGCTCACCGCAGCCTCCCATTGAATTGTTACATTCGTGTGACTAACAAGAACAATGGTAAGAGTGTGGTAGTGAAAGTAAATGACCGTGGTCCATTCCATGGCAACCGTGTACTTGATTTATCTTATGGTGCAGCCAAGCAAATTGGCATCACCAATGCGGGTACTGCCAAAGTTAGTATTGAGCGTGTACAAGGGCCAAACTCTTAAGATTTAGCTTATTAACGCATTTGACCAAAAGCCACAGATAATGTGGCTTTTTTTATGGAATGATTTGCTGTGCTTAAATTAGAACTTATTTCAGGTGTACTGTTACTGCTCTTATCCGCCCTGCTCGTCTATTGGTCTTTTTCCAGTAAGCTGACTTCCTGACGAGTGCGTTTTGACCACCACCCTGTTCTGCTTTATATTTTAAGAAATAGAAGCAGCAGGAGTGGAAAATGAAAACTGTAACGGAATGGTTTGATGAATACAGCGACAGTCATCAGAACAAGACTAACAAGCTGATCCACTGGGTCTGTGTGCCCACTATCTATTTTTCTATTATCGGTATTCTTGCTCACTTCAGTGCATTACTCACTGCATTACTGGTTGTCTTGGCGATGATCTTTTATACGCGCCTTGATATTGTATTGGCGGTTGCTATGGCAGCACTGACTTTAGTTATGGCCTGGTTGATCTGGATCCTGCCAGTCGGCGTCGGTTTTTATATCGGGCTATTTGTTTTTGCCTGGGTTGGCCAGTTTTATGGCCATAAAGTGGAAGGGAAAAAGCCTTCTTTCTTTAAAGACCTCCAATTCCTTCTTATTGGCCCGATTTGGTGCATGGATGCCTATCTAGGCAAAGTAATTCCTTTTTGGAAAAGTCGCCAAATAAGCGAAATGAAGCGCATTTAGCGCTATTTTCCATTTTCCTTCATGGGAAGGACCTTATTGATAGGTTCTTCCTTGATGTTTTAACCAGCCATTAACATGTTTTCGGCTTGGATCATGATGCGTCCAATGAATGACCCCACCTTTTTCGCTATATTCATATTCACCAAAAAATTCGACCACGTCGCCTTTTTGAATATTTGAAATACGCGGTGCCAGATCAATATTATGAGCGATCAGCACGGTATGGGTATGGCCATTGTTCAGTTCTAAAATAAACTTCTGATGACGAGACCCTTCATTATCATCTTTTAATATCGCAATCACCTCGCCTGCACCTTGAACCTGAATATCACTTTGTCTTTGCTGATAAGCCTGTTGTATAGGTGCAGTACCCGTATCTACCGTATTAATATTTGCACGATCAGGCTGCTGTTTATATTGTTCAGTAGCTTCCTGTACAGGTGTGAAAGTATTGGTCAGTTGCTTGGACTCAGATAGATCAAGCCCTAAATAAGCAGCAACCAATAGTGCGATGACTGCCCCAATCCCTATATTTGCTTTATTTGCCATCATTCTCCCCTGATCAGTAATGACTTAATCATAAAAAAAGCCCCATTAAATGGGGCTTTTTCTAACTTTTACCTAAAGGTAAAAATTATTGAGCAGCAGCAGCTTGAGCAGCAGCAACTTCATCAGCAAAGCTCATTTCAGCTTTCTTCTCGATGCCTTCACCCACTTCGAAGCGAGTAAATTGAGCAACTGTAGTACCAGTTGCTTTAAGGATTTCAGCAACTTTTTTGTCGTTGTCGATAACGTATTGTTGACGCTCAAGAACAACTTCGTTCAGGTATTTCTCAACAGAACCTACAACCATCTTCTCAACGATGTTTGCTGGTTTGCCAGATTCAAGTGCTTTCGCTTCAGCGATTTCTTTTTCTTTCGCGATTAGCTCAGCTGGAACTTGTTCAGCAGAAACTGCAACCGGGTTGAACGCAGCAACGTGCATTGCAATACCTTTACCAGTCGCGTCGTCACCTGTATAAGACACAACAACACCGATCTTAAGACCGTGTTTGTAAACTGCAAGGTTTTCGCCTTCAACAATTTTCGCACGACGTACTTGGATGTTTTCACCGATTTTTTGAACAAGCGCGATACGAGCTTCTTCAACAGTAGCGCCATCTTCAAGTTTAAGTTCAGCGATTTTAGCAACATCAGTTTCGTTAGCAGCAAGAGCAGCAGCAGCAACTTTAGCAGAGAAACCAGCAAAGTTTTCGTCTTTAGCAACGAAGTCAGTTTGACAGTTTACTTCTAAAAGAATTGCTTTGTTGCCTTCCTGAGCGATCGTGATCGCGCCGTCAGCAGCAATGTTACCAGCTTTTTTAGCTGCTTTTGCTTGACCAGATTTACGCAGGTTATCGATCGCAAGTTCGATGTCACCACCAGCTTCTGTCAAAGCTTTTTTACATTCCATCATTGCAAGACCTGTACGATCACGCAATTCTTTAACCATGCTTGCTGTAACTGCAGTCATGTTTATCTCCTAAATTCGGTAGAAAATGAATTCTTTATAGAACAGAAACGGCCCAGAGGATTCTCATGGGCCGCCTGCATACACGACGCTTACTTTGCCACCATCACGTGTCGCAAAAATGACAAGCTAGCGTCTAACGCATTAAGCCTCAGAAGCTGGAGCTTCTTCTGCTTTAGCTTGTGCATTTGCTTGTGATTGAGCATATTCTTTACCAGCAAGAATCGCGTCAGCCATAGCAGAAGCATAAAGAGTAACTGCACGGATCGCATCGTCGTTACCCGGAATAACGTAATCTACGTTGTCTGGGTTAGAGTTTGTATCAACGATACCGATTACAGGAATACCAAGGTTTTTAGCTTCTTTGATTGCAATTGCTTCGTGATCAACGTCGATTACGAATAGTGCGTCAGGTAAACCACCCATGTTTTTAACGCCGCCAAGACCGCGTTCAAGTTTTTCCATCTCACGAGTACGCTCAAGAGCTTCACGTTTAGTCAGCTTAGCGAAAGTACCGTCTTGAGATTGAGTTTGAAGGTCTTTTAGACGGTTGATTGACTGACGAAGAGTTTTCCAGTTAGTCAACATACCACCTAACCAACGGTGATCAACGTATGGTTGACCAGCGCGTTGAGCTTGCTCACGGATGATTGCAGAAGCTGCACGTTTAGTACCAACGAACAAAACTTTGTTCTTTTTGCTAGCCAATTGGTTAGCAAAGTTCAAAGCATCATTTAACGCAGGAACAGTGTGCTCAAGGTTGATGATGTGAATTTTGTTACGCGCGCCAAAGATGTATTGACGCATTTTTGGGTTCCAGAAACGAGTTTGGTGACCAAAGTGCGCGCCAGCTTGTAGAAGGTCGCGCATGCTTACGTTGTAATCTGCCATTTTCTATACCTTAAAGATTTGGGTTAGGCCTCCATATATCCGCATTCTCCACCCTTGCGGGCACCCAGAGTAATGTGACGATATATGTGCGGATTTTTAATACACCATTCATCAAGCTACGCAAATATATTCACGAAAAATCATTTGATAAAATGGGCGGCTATTTATACCATAGTCGCACACAAATTTCCAAAAGTTTTTAGAGATCATGAACACTACTTATCAAGCTCCCCGTCGTTTAATTAAATCCGCTGAAGATATCGAAAAGATGCGTGTAGCTGGACGACTGGCGGCAGAAGTTTTGGATATGATCAAACCGCATATCAAACCAGGTGTATCAACGCTTGAATTGGATACGATTTGTCATGACTATATTGTAAATGTACAGAATGCGATTCCAGCATGTCTGGGCTATGGCGCAGCGCCAGGCCGTCCTGCTTTCCAGCATACCATCTGTACATCAGTCAACCATGTGGTCTGTCACGGTATTCCCTCTGAAGGCAAGATCTTGAAAAAAGGCGATATTCTTAATATTGACGTGACTGTCATCAAAGATGGTTTTCATGGCGATACCAACATGATGTACATCGTGGGGGGTGAAACTTCTATTCTGGCGAACCGCCTATGTAAAGTCGCTCAAGAAGCGATGTATCGTGGGATCGCAGTAGTTAAGCCAGGTGCAACCATGGGTGATATCGGTCATGCGATCCAAAAATATGTGGAATCTGAACGTTTTAGCGTAGTACGTGAATACTGCGGTCATGGCATCGGTACCACTTTCCATGACGAACCGCAGGTGCTGCATTATGGCCAGCCAAATACCGGTATGATCTTAGAAGAAGGTATGACATTTACGATTGAACCAATGGTCAATGCAGGTGTTTGGCAAACCAAATTGCTGGGTGACAAATGGACGGTTGTGACCAAGGATCACAAATTATCTGCGCAATATGAGCATACTCTTTTAGTAACAAAACATGGCGTAGAAGTCCTGACTGCCCGCCCTGAAGAAGATTTGTCACGTTTTACGGCATAATCCTTACAGGAAGCGCACAAAAAAGGTTACCCTCAGGTAGCCTTTTTTATTTTATATTTCACATATTTTATAGATTTCAAGTTTAGCCTGAAAGCCTTCAGTTACTGCGCCTTAACATCGAAGTTCAAGATAAACTTCGGCTATCAAAACACTTTTTCCGTAAAGTTTTATAAATTCTTTTGCCTAATGTGCACCAATATAGGCTAAGATATTGTGCTTTTTATTTTTTAATCCCTATAAGAAGGAATACCGCCGTGGACGTACGTCTCTCTGATCGTGTAAATGCCATCAAACCGTCCCCAACGCTTGCTGTGACTAACAAAGCTGCTGAACTTAAAGCTGCTGGTCATAACGTAATTGGCTTGGGTGCAGGTGAACCAGATTTTGATACACCACAACACATCAAAGATGCAGCAATTGCAGCGATTAACAACGGTTTCACCAAATACACCGCTGTAGACGGTACGCCAGGTCTTAAAAAAGCCATTATTGCCAAATTCAAACGTGACAACAACCTTGACTATGCAGCAAACCAGATCCTGGTTTCTTGTGGTGGCAAGCAATCATTCTTTAACCTGGCACTTGCCTTGTTAAACAAAGGTGATGAAGTCATCATCCCTGCACCATTCTGGGTAAGCTACCCTGATATGGTGATCATTGCTGAAGGTGTTCCTGTTATTGTGAAATGTGGTGAAGAACAACGTTTCAAAATTACTCCTGAACAATTAGAAGCGGCGATTACTGACAAAACTCGTCTAGTGGTATTAAACAGCCCTTCTAACCCGACTGGCATGATTTATACGAAAGCTGAACTAGAAGCCTTAGCTGCAGTACTGCGCAAATACCCAGAAGTGTATATCGCATCTGATGACATGTATGAACCAATCCGTTGGGATGACGAGTTCTATAATATCGCAACTGTCGCTCCAGACCTTTATGACCGTACAATCGTATTAAACGGTGTATCTAAAGCCTATGCAATGACTGGCTGGCGTATCGGCTATGCAGCTGGTCCTGCGAAACTGATTGGCGCAATGAAGAAAATCCAGTCTCAATCAACTTCTAACCCGACTTCTATTTCACAAGTTGCTGCGGAAGCTGCATTGAATGGTCCTCAAGACGTACTCGAGCCAATGATTGAAGCATTCAAACGTCGTCATGACCTGGTTGTAAAAGGCTTAAATGATATCAATGGTATTTCTTGCCTACCTGCGGACGGTGCATTCTATGCATATGCAAACATCAAACCCTTGATTCGTGCCAAAGGTCTTAAATCTTGCACAGAATTCTCTGCTTGGTTACTGGAAGAAACTGGTGTTGCAGTCGTTCCTGGTGATGCATTCGGTCTAGGCGGCTTCATGCGTATCTCTTACGCAACTGCTGACGAAGTACTGGTTGATGCACTTGCTCGTATCAAGAAAGCTGCTGATTCAATCGAAGGCGTAGATGCTGCGATTGCTTCTATCGAAGCTGAAAAAGCTGCTAAATAATTTAGAGACTTTCTCAAGTTTTTAAATAAAAAACCCGCGTTTATCGCGGGTTTTTTATTTGTTCTCTTTAAATTTAACCTTAAATTTTGCACTTTCAAAACTAAAATTATGAGCGATCCGAATTAAACATCTCGATGACTTCAGCTTCAGTCATTTTTTGGGTTTGATTATTAAATAAATAGAAGGCTGGCTGGTGATCCACATAGATCTCTAGATTAAAATCCAGATCCTCAGGTAATTCCTCCAATGTAAACACATTGATATTGGCAAATGAATGATCTTTGGTTCGCCAAAAAATAAAAGTACCACAAATACTACAAAAGCCGCGCTCCGCCCATTCTGAAGAGTTAAAAACAGATAAATACTGCTGATCGACAAAATGAATATCTTCGATATCAATAGCCATTAATGGCCCACCGGTCTGGCGACGACACATCGAGCAATGACAGGCAGCAACTTCATGATTCCTGAGTTGTACTTCAAACCGAGTCGCACCACATAAACATCTTGCTTTCATCAGTATCCCTCATTGAACTTATTTTTTATATTTATTTTTAAGCCAAGGTATAAACCCTGCATACTCCAATCATACAATTTTTAATTGATGCCTGAGCCTCCATCCATCTAGAATTTAAAGATCATTCCAAAATCTAAAATAACAAGAGCAAGCAATGGATATCAAGAATCTATCAGGTTTACAGATTATGCAAGAAATGTGTAATGGCAACCTGCCGATGCCTTCTATGGCAACAATCATTCCCATGAAACCCACTTTAATTGAAAGTGGTCAGGTCACGTTTGAGGTGCAGGCAGATCAACACCATTTAAACCCTTTAGGCGGTGTACACGGGGGCTTTGCTGCAACAGTACTGGACACCGTAACAGGCTGTGCAATTCATACCGTTTTAGAAGCAGGCGCAGGATATGGCACGATTGATCTCAATATTAAAATGTGTCGCCCCATTCCCCAAAACAAACCATTGACGGCTATTGGTCAAATCATTAATACCAGCAAAAATCTTGCAATCTCAGAAGGAAAAATTATCGATGAAGATGGCAAGCTTTATGCTCATGCAACAGCCACCTGTATGATTTTTGGTTAAAAACTTCTAGTTTAAGAAAGGCTTAAAGCATACCCCACTTCGCATGCGGTGCTTGAACAGCTTTTGGTTGAGTCAAAGCCTGATACTCAAAATAATGTCTAGAGACATTCGCTAGACTTAATTCTTGAGTCTGTGCAGTAGATGTCTGCCAAACTTTAGACTGATTTGAACCCGTGATGAAATTGCCCGAAATAGCATAAATAAACAGATCTTTTGGCTGTGTTTCAGGCGCATTCAGGAATACTTCAAAGCTAAATTGGCGTTCCTTCTCAACCAGCCATTTTTCTGCAAACCACAATTGTAACAAGTCACCCAAATACAACTGTTTTGCAGCTAAGGGCCATAAACGGATTTCAGCGCCATGAACAGGAGTAAAATATTGGGTAAAATCTTGAATAATATCAAGGTAGTTTTCTTGATAAAAAGACAGTTGGGCGAAAATTTGAGGGATAGTGAGCGTATTCATTCGCTTTCTCCGGTTTAGCCATTTTTGTGCTGGCAAGTAGGTTTAAATCCACACTGTTTGACCATCTGGTCAAACGACTTTATATTTTCAATTTAGCAATTCGCTTATGCGCTGACAAGCTTTTTTTGAATTTTAAATTTGATTGTCTAAATTAAAATCAGACAAACTATATTTGCAATAAATATGGAAGTTTTTGCTTGACCCCTGTCAAAATCCCTCTATAATCGCATTCAGATTCTCCCATAGCTCAGTCGGTAGAGCGACGGACTGTTAATCCGCAGGTCCCTGGTTCGAGCCCAGGTGGGAGAGCCAAATTCAAGAAAGCCCAAGCATTTTAGACTTGGGCTTTTTTTATTGCTTTAAGCTTTATTCACATAAAAACTTTTCATCTCCCCCTTCTCTTTCCTCCATGAAACTAGAATGATCGTGATTGATAAACATACTTCCATCAGATATGAAGGATCTTATTTTTAACTCGTACATTTTTTGACAATTAATATATCCCTAAGTAGAGTTGCCTTTAAATCCACACAGTAATAGTAGATATTTAAAATTGCTTAGGCTATTTTTTAAACTTAAAACACACTCAGCTTTACTTTCGAAAAATATAAAAAAATCCTCCATTTCGGAGGATTTTTTTAAGGATGCTTTAGGCAACTTTTATTGGCACACCACTATGGAAGCGAAACATATCATCAGGGCTTAAAATCAGATTTTTTTCCACTTCTCTGATATGTTCAATACGTGCCTGAATATCTTCTTTTGGATTTTTCAGTTTTGCTTTTTTCGCTACATCCATAGCGAGTGCCAGATAGTCCTCAAAGTGGCGCGATTCGGACTTGAGCAGGTAACGATAATAACGTCCAAGTTCTTCATCCACATGCGGTGCCAGTGCATAGAATCGCTCACAAGAGCGAGCTTCTACAAAAGCACCAATGACTAGCACATCAATCAACGCTTCCGGTTCATAAGTACGGATTTCTTTGCGTAAGCCACCGGCATAGCGTCCTGCACTAAGACCAGTCCACTGCTGACCACGCTTGTTCATGAATTCCAGCACCTGTTCATAATGTAGCATTTCTTCGCGTACCAGCTGTGCCAGCTTTACCTGTAAGTCTACGAAAAAGCTATAACGAAACATCAGGTTCATTGCAGTACTGGCAGCTTTCTTCTCACAGTTGGCATGATCCTGCATCAGGATCTCCAGATTCTGTAAGGCTTCATCCAACCAGGCTTTAGGAGTTTCACAACCCAGGAAACCAATGACTGGCTTCATAAGTTCATCATAATCAATATTCGACATAACTTTTTAATCTTAACGTGCAGCTTTAATTGCAGCCTTCATTTGTTGTACAGCTTGTGCCAGACCAACAAAAACTGCATCTGCAATAATCGAGTGACCAATGTTTAATTCATGAATTTGCGGAATTGCAGCAATTGGAGTGACATTATCCAGATTCAGACCATGCCCGGCATTCACCACCAGACCTTTAGAAGCAGCATATTCTGCCCCTTTGATAATGCGCTCTAGTTCAGCTTTTTGTGCTTCAGGTGTTTCAGCATCCGCATAAGCACCGGTATGGATTTCAATCGTTGGTGCACCACACGCGACCGCAGCATCAATCTGGGCAATGTCTGCATCAATAAATAACGACACATCACAGCCAATCGTAGTTAGCTCTTGAGTAGCCTTCTTTACATCTTCAAAATGACCAACCACATCCAGACCGCCTTCAGTAGTGACTTCCTGACGTTTTTCAGGCACAAAACAGACATGCTGCGGTTGAATTTCTTTAGCAAAAGCCACCATTTCATCAGTCACAGCCATTTCCAGATTCATATGCGTGGTCAATACCGGACGCATACGACGTACATCATCATCCTGGATATGACGACGGTCTTCACGTAAATGCAGGGTAATCCCCTCTGCACCCGCCTGTTCGCAGATCAATGCAGCATTGACTGGGTCTGGGTACGTCGTACCACGTGCTTGTCTTAAAGTTGCGACATGGTCAATATTGACACCAAGTAATGCAGCCATAATATTTTCCTAACTACGATTGAGATTGAGAATTTTGTATCCACAATTGCCGACTTTTGAGTGGCCGATCACCAAGTAAGGCAGTGATGACCTGTCGATAAAGCTTCGTCAATAATTGTAACTGTTCTGGATTAAAATCCCTACCGTTTTCATGGCTCAACATAGTTAAAATCTGCTGTCCAGACATGGTTGAACGTGAGGCTTTGGCAGAAGGCATGAAACCATCATTGAGCTGAAAATAGTAATGCTGTTGAGGAGCGATAACTGCCTGATTCGCATCAACTGAAAAGTCCAGACCATAACCAAGTTCTTCCAGCAAAACATGCTCAAACTGGCGCAAGATCTGCTTGAGATAGGTATTCGGATCAGTTTGTGTAGAAAGCTGCTGCAAAGCCACTAAAGTTTCGCCATATTTAGCATAAGTCTGCGGCATTTCTACTTCGAGTGGGCAAAGTCGCAGCAGAATCTCGTTCAGATAAAATCCTGAAAAGAATGCATCCCCAAAAAAGAAAATAGGCTGATTGACAATTTCGAGTTTAGTAAAATTTTTGAGTTCAGATTTACCGGATGCTTGCACGCTGATTGGCTGATATTGTGGTGGTGGCGTCTGTCTTAAAATCCCATCGATACGGCCGTATTCCTGGGTAAATAAATGCACAATATGGCTGCGATCACGATATTTTCGGTGATGAATCAGGTATCCGTGCAGCACTTCATTACGCATAGGCTGCTTCTTTAATCTTTATTCTTTTTTGAATTTTTCTCATCTTCTTCGTCATCCCCATCCGGAATGGCGGCGCCCACAACAGCCGCAGTACCTTTGACTGCGAC
Organism: Acinetobacter sp. CIP 101934; assembly: GCF_000369585.1. Lineage (NCBI taxonomy): Bacteria > Pseudomonadati > Pseudomonadota > Gammaproteobacteria > Moraxellales > Moraxellaceae > Acinetobacter > Acinetobacter sp. CIP 101934. Next base: position 2,211,176 of record NZ_KB850094.1, read on the forward strand.
TTTTGTAGTTTTATAAGCAACTTTCACTGGAACGGTCACAACTTTATGAATACAACCCTGCAAGAATAAAACACATGCAGTAATTGTCAGCAATTTCATCATGATCCGTTCCTGCAAAATTAAATATCGCTATAACCTAAGCTTTTTAACGCTCGTTCATCATCAGACCAGCCACCTTTGACTTTCACCCAAAGTGTCAGCATGATTTTCTGTTCGAACATTTTTTCCATATCGACACGTGCATCCATGCCAATTTTTTTCAACTTAGAACCTTTTTCACCAATCACAATGGCTTTCTGGCCAGGACGATCAACAAAAATCGTCGCATCAATATAGGTACATGCCGGTTTCATGCGACCGGTTTTCTCATTCAGGGTCGGCTCTTCCGTTTTAAAGGATTCGATCTGAACAGTCAGGTCATATGGCAGCTCTTCGCCCAACTGACGCATGATCTTTTCACGGATAATTTCAGATGCCAGGAAGCGCTCTGAACGGTCAGTCAGCTGATCCAGTGAATATAACGGTGGCTGGAATGGCAGATAATTCGCAATCGTTGTACGCAGATGCTCAAGGTTAGCACCACGAAGCGCAGAAACCGGTACGATTTCAGCAAAGTTCATCAGCTTGGCACGTTCTTGAATCAAAGGTAATGCATGGTTTTTATTTTCTAGTGTATCAATCTTATTGATCACTAGAATGACCGGCATATCCGCATTTTTCAGCTTTTCCAAAACCAGGTCGTCGTTTGGCGTCCACTTATCTGCATCAACAACAAATAAAACCAGGTTTACATCACGCAATGCAGAATGCGCAGCGCGGTTCATCATTTTATTGATGGCACGTACTTCTTTCTTGTGCATCCCTGGAGTATCCACAAATACTGCCTGAGATTTCTCACGTGAATCAATGCCCACAATCTTGTGACGTGTGGTTTGTGGCTTACGTGAAGTAATCGAAAGTTTCTGGCCCAAAATATGGTTCATCAAGGTTGATTTGCCCACGTTTGGACGACCAACAATCGCAACAAAACCACTGCGGTAATCCGAAGGGATTTCAGTGCCTTGTTCGCTAAAAAATTGACTAATTAAGTCATTGCTGTCGCTTTGCGACTCGTGATCAGCATCGATGTGATCGGAATGAGTAGTCATTAAGACTTATGCTCCAATAGTTTTAAAATTTCCGCTGCAACTGCTTGTTCAGCGAAACGGCGACTTGAACCCTCGCCGATCAGGATAGGTAAGTCTTCAATCCGACACTCCACTTTGAAATGCTGGTTTGGGGCATCACCTTGAATATCTACAACCTCATAAACTGGGAGAGGTTTCTTACGTGCTTGTAAATACTCTTGTAAGCGAGATTTAGGGTCTTTAAGCTGATCGGTCGGCTCAATATGGTCTAAATACGGTTCGTACCATTTTAACACAATCGGCTCTAACACGGTGAGATCACCGCAATCGACATAGATCGCACCAATAATGGCTTCTACCGTATCTGCCAGTATAGACTCACGATGATGACCGCCAGATTTCAATTCACCGGTACTGAGAATTAAATTCTGGCTCAGCTTTAAATCATTGGCGATTTTTCCTAATGCTTCCTGACGAACCAGAGTCGCACGCATACGCGTTAAACGGCCTTCATTTTCGTGTGGATAAGCAGTGAAGAGATAATTGGCAATGATCATCCCTAAAAGCGAATCGCCCAGAAATTCCAGGCGCTCGTAGTTGTGTTTATGACTGACTGAACGATGGGTCAATGCCAGTTTCAGCAAATCAGCCTGTTTAAACTGATAGCCGATCCGCTTGGCAAGACGTTCATCATTTAGCTTTGACTGTGCTTTGATCAAACTCTTTCTCAAACTTCATCACTAAATCGATATTCATTAGAAAATTCTTGCGAACTTCATAATTCTTTCTTACGACCATCGCTTGCGCATTGTCGAGAATAACATTCTGCTTAATGTCAAAATCGCGAATATTATTCATCTCTAAACGCTTAGACAGTTCCGAATTAAATTTCTCCGGCGTGATATTTGCAGGAGCTGTTTTTAGTAGCTCCTCAATCTGGCTATCTACCAGGCGATCATCGAAATACGGTCCCCATACCGCAATTGCGATTTTTGCCAGAAAAGCAAACCCCATAATTGCAAACAATATTGCAATATACGATGCACCTTGTTGATGTCTCATTTTTATTTTCCCAATTGAAACAATAAATTAGTCAATTGTTCCGTTTCGGCTAAACGAAGGTAATTTAAAACCTGATTCTTTATGCATCCATACATAGAATGCGCGACCGGTTAAATTTTCTTCCGGAACAAATCCCCAGAAGCGACTGTCAGCACTTTGATCACGATTATCCCCCATCGCAAAGTACTGACCTTCTGGTACTTTTACTTCCCAATATAAACCATTTTCACCTGAATATTTACCATTTTCCACAAAGTTGATAAATGGTGCCTGACGCGCCACATTTACCCCTTCAAGCTCACGCATGGTAAAGGTATGCTTACCTAAAGTCTCTTTGTGATAAATTGATTCAGGCGTATCTAAACGGTCTTTTTCACGGCTAAATTCAACAGGAACTTTAGTGACTTTTTCACCATTAATAATCAATTGACCATGATCATAAACGATATGATCACCCGGCAAACCTACAATACGTTTGATATAGCTAATGCCAGGTTGTGGTGGATAACGGAATACCGCTACTTCACCACGTTCTGGACTTCCAGTATCAATAATTTTGCTATTGATGATGGGCAGACGCACACCATAATCGAATTTATTGACCAGAATGAAGTCACCTGTTTCCAGGGTGGGCACCATGGAATCAGATGGAATATTAAAAGGCTCGTACAAGAATGAACGCAGAACCAGCACAACGGTCAGCACTGGCCAGAAGTCATAAGCCCAGGTAATGATAAAATTTTCATTGCCCTTGCCTTTGGTCTGTCGCTGTTTCAGAACAAACTTATCAAGCAGCCATATTGCAATAAAAAACAGCGTGGCAGGAACAAGAATTAAATTAAAATCAAAATCCATGGGCTTATATCCTTATTATTTTAGCGTTCGACTTTTAATACAGCTAAGAACGCTTCTTGTGGGATTTCTACGCTACCCACCTGCTTCATACGTTTCTTACCTTCTTTCTGTTTAGACAGAAGTTTTTTCTTACGTGACACGTCACCACCATAACACTTCGCCAATACGTTTTTACGCATCGCTTTTACAGTAGAACGGGCAATGATTTGCGCACCAATGGCTGCCTGAATCGCGACATCAAACATTTGACGTGGAATCAGGTCTTTCATTTTTTCAACCAGGGCAATACCACGGTGACGTGCATCCTGACGGTGACAGATCATCGCCAAGGCATCCACTTTGTCACCATTGATCAGAACATCAACCTTAACCAATGATGAACTTTCAAAGCGCACAAAGTTATAGTCCAGTGAGGCAAAACCACGTGAGCAAGACTTCAGTTTGTCGAAGAAATCCATGACCACTTCAGCCATCGGAATTTCAAAGGTAATGGATACCTGATTACTCATGAACTTCATGTCTTTTTGCACACCACGGCGCTCAACACACAAGGTCATCACATTGCCCAGATATTCTTGTGGTACTAAGATATGACATTCTGCAATCGGTTCACGCAGGTCTTCTACTGTTGAACCGTCTGGCATTTTTGATGGACTGTCGACATAGATCGTTTGACCATTTTTCATCACCGCTTCGTAAATTACAGTCGGTGCAGATGAAATCAGATCCAGATCGTATTCACGTTCTAAACGCTCCTGCACGATCTCCATATGCAGCATGCCCAAGAAGCCACAACGGAAACCAAAACCAAGTGCATCTGAACTTTCAGGTTCAAAGAACAAGGCAGAGTCGTTAATCTGTAATTTTTGCAGCGCTTCACGGAAAGGTTCAAAGTCACTGGCATCAATCGGGAACAGACCAGCATAAACCTGTGGTTTAACCTTCTTGAAACCTGGCAATACTTCAACATCTGGAGTAGAGGCAAGTGTGATCGTATCACCAACTGGCGCACCAAAGATGTCTTTAATACCCGCAATCACAAAACCTACTTCACCCGCTTCAAGAATATCGGTTTCGGTATGCTTTGGATTGAAGATACCTACTGAAGTAATGATGTGCGTCTGACCAGTTGATTTCATCAACATCTTGTCGCCTTTACGCACACGACCCTGTTTCACACGAACTAAAGACACAACGCCCAGGTAGTTATCAAACCATGAGTCGATAATCAATGCTTGCAGCGGTGCATCACGGTCACCTGTTGGCGCAGGAATCACATTCACCAGAGTTTCCAGCACACCTTCAATACCTAGGCCTGTTTTTGCAGAACAGGTCGGTGCTTCAGTGGCTTCAATACCAATGATGTCTTCAATTTCCTGAATCACACGTTCAGGTTCAGCCTGCGGCAAGTCAATCTTGTTCAGAACTGGCAATACTTCCAGACCCTGCTCAATTGCGGTATAGCAGTTTGCAACAGACTGTGCTTCTACACCCTGTGCTGCATCTACAACCAGCAATGCACCTTCACACGCAGCAAGTGAACGCGATACTTCATACGAGAAGTCCACGTGTCCCGGAGTATCAATGAAGTTTAGCTGATATTCCTGGCCATTCGGGTGTGTGTAGTACAAGGTCACCGATGCCGCTTTAATGGTAATCCCACGTTCGCGTTCAAGTTCCATAGAATCGAGAACCTGAGCCTGCATTTCACGATCCTGCAAACCACCACAGGTTTGAATGAATCGATCCGCCAGGGTCGATTTACCGTGGTCAATATGCGCAATAATCGAGAAGTTACGAATGTTTTTAATATCAACAGATTTTTTAGCTTGCGCCATGGGCTACCTTGAGAAAAAAACGCGCCATGCAATATAAAGGGATTGCACAACAAAAGCCGAATAGAAATTGCCGAGGATTATAGCAGAATGCAGTTACAGAAAAAGAATTATATTTTCGTAGCTCATTCCACTACTTTGTTTGCCATGAAATCGCTCTGACCAAGTTTTGGCAACATCAGAGCGATTGTCGTTTAAATACACACAACCACATTTAAGTCTGCTTCATTGTTGATATTTAATCTGTCAGATACAACTGACTAAAATCCAAAGGATTGATATCTGCTAATAAGGGTTGATAGGCTTGGGTAAATGTCGGTGACATCCGCTTCGGACGACCAGTGGCAATTTCTACACAGGCCCATTGCGTACTCCCTGTAAAGATTAGGTTCTGATCTGCCGGGCGATAGAAGGCATATTGGCGGAATGAATAGAGTGCATTGATATCATTTAACCAAGTACGCAAAATCAGCTCATCACCTTCAAATGCTGCCTTGCGATATTGCACATGATGCTCAACTGCGACCATGGCATGCTTTAGTTCCAGGTACTGCTCTAGACCCAAACCGATCTGTTCAATATGCGCGGTTGCAACATCCTGCATCCACTGCACATAGACCACATTATTTACATGCCCCAAGATATCAATATGTTCTGGTTTTACTGTTAACTTCAGGTCAAAAATACCCTTCACGCGTTGCTTATCCTTTAGATCATATAGCGACTTAGAGTCTACAGATTTTATTTGCAGGGTAAATTGCCAAATATTAAAAAACCGCCTGAGTTCAGACGGTTTTTACCAACCAATGATGCGTTTATGAGACTCGCATACCGACGATCACGCGCTGTCCTTGACGGATGAGTGTTACTCGCGCGACGCTGCCTTTGTTTAATTCAGATACAGTTTCCACAAACTGGTTACTGTTCAGAACAGTCTTTCCATTAATATTGGTCACCACATCATTCGGCATAATACGTGCTTGTGCCGCAACCCCACCTGGACGCACATCCTGAATCACTACACCACCTTTGATATCTAAACTACTCATTTCATTTGGTGTCAGGTTACGGATAGTGACCCCAATGACTGGCCCTTTGTTTGGTTGTGCCTGATTGCTGGCATTCGCTGGGGTATCGTCCGGTGCTGTACTTAAAGTCGCATTGATATTACGGCGTTTGTCATCACGTAATACTTCTAACTGGATCTGCTGTTTTGGTGCAGAACGGTTTAAGTAATTCAACAATTCACTGGTACGAGAAATATCAGTCCCGTTATATTTAAGAATGACATCTCCCGCCTGTAAGCCTGCTTTGGCCGCTGGCGAGTTGGGTGCAATCTGGGTTACCAATGAACCTTCCGGCTTAGACAGCTTATAAGATTCTGCCAGATTGCGGTCAATATCCTGCAAGCTTACGCCCAGATAAGAACGGGTAACTTTACCATTGCGTTTCAACTGGTCTGCCACTTCCATTGCGACATCAATTGGAATGGAGAATGACAAGCCCATATAACCGCCAGTTCCGCTAAAGATACGTGAATTCACCCCGACTACTTCACCGTGCTGGTTAAACAGTGGTCCACCAGAATTCCCCGGGTTTAAAGCTACGTCAGTCTGAATGAATGGCACTGCAGTTTCACCCATCATATTACGCATCTTGGCGCTGACAATTCCGGCAGAAGCCGAATAGTCAAAACCAAATGGTGAACCGATAGCGAGTACAGGCTCACCGACACGTAAACGCCCAACATCTCCCGTGCGTAATTCCGGGAAACCTGCACCATTGACCTTCAGTAAAGCCACGTCAGTACGTTCATCGCTACCTACAACTGTTGCATCAATTTCACGACGGTCATTTAAGGTAATGGTCACCTTGGATGCATTTTCAATCACATGGTGATTAGTCAGCAAATAGCCGTCTTTACTGATAAAGAAGGCGCTGCCATACCCTGTTTTTTCTTGAGGTGCACGTGGCTGAGGAATAATGACCTGATTACCAAAGAAACGGCGTAAAATATCTGGAATTTGTTGTTGTAATAGCTCTTCTTCGGACATTTTTTTAACAACATTGACACTCACCACTGCCGGACTGACTTGTGCAACCAGATTTGAAAAATCAACTGGAGTGGCTGCCCCCGCCTGCAATGCCGTCATTGTTAATGTTGCCGCAAATATTCCGTGTTTAACATCCAAGATTTTCATATATTTATTCACTCAAATAACTGATAAACCTATTTAAATTAGTTTTATCATAAACTATACAAAATTTAAGTAACGAAATGTTCTTATTCTACTTGCTGATATTATGCCATTTTTAAAGACTTAAGTTTCAGCTTTCATTACTTTTTTTCATAAATTTATGGGTAGATAAATGCTTGCCTTTTGTACAAAAAAGCGCTGTGATAGCCGGACTTTTTTTCAGTTAGCTGAATAGTCATGTCTAATTTACACACGACACATCATTTTGATGTGATTATTGTGGGCAGCGGCGGCGCCGGCTTAAGTTTAGCCTTATCTTTACCAGAACATTTTAATATTGCAGTTTTAGCCAAATCAACGCTTACGGATGCGAGTACATTTTATGCCCAGGGGGGTGTGGCAGCTGTACTTGATGAAATGGATTCTCTCGAGCAGCATATCGATGACACCATGATTGCCGGGGCACAATTGTGTGAAATGGATGCAGTCAAGCAGACCGTTGAAGGTGGCAAGCCTGCAGTCGATTTCCTGCTTAAGCATGGCGTGCAGTTCACACTAGATGAACAGGAACAACTGCATTTGACTCGTGAAGGGGGCCATTCTCAGCGCCGCATTATTCACGCAGCAGATGCTACAGGACGTGCAATTTCCACTACTTTGGTACAGCGCGCTCAAGAAAAGCAGAATATTCATATCTTTGAAAATTATATTGCGATTGATCTGATCTGCTCCAAAAAGCTTGGTCATGCAGGTGAAAACCGGGCACTCGGCCTGTATGCATTGGATGAACACACCGAACAGGTACATACTTTCCTGGCACCATTTACTGCCCTAGCCTGTGGTGGTGCAATGAAGGCTTATCTTTATACATCTAATCCAGATATTGCTACGGGTGACGGTATTGCGATGGCTTACCGCGCCGGTTGTCGTGTTGCCAATATGGAGTTCAACCAGTTTCATCCGACCTGTTTATACCACCCGCAAGCGCGTTCATTCCTGATTACTGAAGCCATGCGTGGTGAAGGGGCATACTTACGTCTACCAGATGGTGAACGTTTCATGCTGCGTTTTGATGAACGCGCTGAACTGGCACCGCGTGACATCGTGGCGCGTGCCATTGACTATGAAATTAAACGCCTGGGGATCCGTCATGTCTGGCTGGATATTACCCATAAAGATGAAGACTTTATTAAAGAGCACTTCCCGACGCTGTATGCACGCCTATTAGAGCTGGGAATTGATATCACCAAGGAAATGATTCCGGTGGTACCCGCAGCGCACTATACCTGTGGCGGTGTGGTGGTTGATGAGAATAGTCAGACTGATATTGCTGGTCTATATGCTATTGGGGAGACGTCTTATACCGGTCTGCATGGCGCGAATCGTATGGCCAGTAATTCACTGCTGGAATGCTTTGTTTATGGCATGAGTGCAGCCAAGCATATTCAGGAAAATTTTAAAGCGGATCAATCCGTACCTGAAGTCCCAGCTTGGGATGATTCCCAGGTAACGAATCCGGATGAAGATGTAGTGATTCTGCAAAACTGGGATGAGCTGCGTCAGACCATGTGGAACTATGTAGGCATTGTCCGTACCACCAAGCGTCTGGAACGTGCCTTGCACCGGATTGAAATGCTGAAAAAAGAAATTACCGAATATTATCAGGATTATCAGGTCAGCAAAAACCTGATAGAACTGCGTAATCTGGTGCTGGTATCGGAGATGATTGTGCGCTGTGCCATGCAACGTAAAGAATCCCGTGGTCTGCACTATACCTTGGACTATCCGGAACAGTTACCTGAGTTACGCAAAACCGTACTGATTCCACCAAGTTTTAAAGTGGAACAACCATTGGTGAATGCAGCAGAAGTTTAAATACTTAAGTGTAAAAAACCGGATCTCATGATCCGGTTTTTTATTTGCTACATATCTTGATTGCGGCTTCCAAGATTTCGAGATAAATCTGAACTCATCACTTGAGTATAAGCATAACTATGGCGTGCAGTCTGATGTGAATAATGCTCATTAAGTCTCTCTAGCAGTTTTTCCGCAAGTAGATGCTGTTTCTGCTAAAATAGCTGTCCATTTTATGATCTGCGGTTGCCATTGACCTTCCCAATCTTCCGGTCAATTGTGCCTCATTATTTGCGTAAGGCCAGCTTTTGTATCGCCGTTTCAAAATCAGCTGTATAAATAACAATTAAAACACAACCAATTGAATTTATTTATTTTTATCATTATGAAAAAAATATATTTCTTTTATTTTATGTGATTAAGATACTGATTTAGGCGGAATCGAATAAGTTCCGGTGACATGTGCGACAGGTTCTTCTATACCTTCTGAATAGATCCAAACTTCCCCGACAATAAGCGCTTTTCCAACTTTCATCAGGCGACATTTTCCAATCAGATCACGTTGTCCATCCGGCTTACGCAAAAAATTAATATTGATATTGGTGGTGACAGCCAATCCCACCAGACCAATCTCTCCTAAAATTGCGACATACAAACCAAAGTCTGCGATCGTCATTATGGTTGGCCCAGAAATCGTACCACCCGGGCGCAGCTGACTATCACTCACACGGTAACGAACAGTTGAGGTTTGAGGCTGTATATCCATGACCTCACAATGCTCAAGGCTTTGTGGAAATTCTACTTCTAAAAACTGCTGAATCTGTTCAAGTGTACTTTTCATAAAAAATCTTCCATATTGAAAACAATATAGAAGATTTTTAAAGAATTGAACTGGTTTTAATCTGACTGCTCAGACCACCTGTAATTCTGCCATGGCTTGAGCAAAAACCTGCTCTGGAGCTTGAGTCGCATCGAGACGCTTCATACGTTGCGGATGACGCTGCCACAAAGTTTCATAACCGCTTCTTACTTTCTCAAAGAAAGAGACTTTCTCCTGTTCAAAACGATCTAGTGCACCACGTTCACGGGCACGGTTCATGCCTAGTTCAATTGGCGCATCCAGCCAGAAAGTGACATCTGGCATACGTGCTACGAAATTATCATTCAGCAAATTCAGCTTGGCTTCACTGAGTCCACGCCCTGCACATTGATAGGCAAAACTGGCATCAGTAAAACGGTCACACAAGACTATCTTACCTGCCTCAAGCGCAGGCAGAATAACCTGTGCTAAATGCTGAGCTCGTGCGGCATACATCAATAACAGCTCAGTGTCATTACACATGGCTTCTTCATGATTCACCGCCAGTAACAGTGAACGGATTTGTTCAGCCATTGGCGTGCCACCCGGTTCACGGGTCAACACCACTTCTTTGCCCTGTGCAACAAAATCATCATAGATACGACGAATGAGCGTGGTTTTCCCTACACCTTCAGTGCCTTCAAAGCTGATAAACATGCTCACTCCTTAATTTTTTGAACGTAAAACAGTGAGATATTCCTGCACTGCTCTATTGTGATCTTGTAGATTCGTGCTGAACTTATGCCCACCATTACCCGTTGCGACAAAATATAGATTTTGGGAATTATCTGGATGCATCGCTGCTTCAATCGCTTTTTTGCTCGGCAGGGCAATTGGTGTTGGCGGCAAGCCTGAAATGGTATAGGTATTATATGCTGTCGGTGTGCGCAGATCCTGACGGGTAATATTACCTTGATATTTATCCCCCATGCCATAAATTACGGTTGGGTCAGTTTGCAAGCGCATCCCCATTTTCAGACGGCGTACAAATACACCAGACACCTGCTCCAGTTCACTATCCAGACTGGTTTCTTTTTCAATAATCGAGGCCATAATCAGCGCTTCGTATTTATTCTGATAAGGCAAACCACTGGCACGGTTTTTCCAAGCCTCATCTAAAGACTGCATCTGATGACGATACAAATCTGTCAGAATCTTACGGTCGGTTTCACCTTTGGCAAAGAAATAGGTATTCGGTGCAAATAAACCCTCAGGATGATCAAACGGAATATTTAACTCTTTCAGCAATTGATCAGTTGGCAGATTTACCACTTCTTTCGTGACTAAATCATCTTTCTTTAAGGTATCGATCAGCTGTTTGAAAGTGGTACCTTCAATTACCAGAATACGGTTCATCTGGGCATTTTCCGAATTGGAAATCATTTCCAGCACCTGACGGATACTCATGCCATCGCGTACTTCATAAACACCTGCTTTCATCGTGTCATGAATGATAAAACGCTGATAAACTTTCAAAAGGATCGGAAAGCTGACATGACCTTCTTTCGCCACACGGTCAATAAAGCCAGAATAGGTATCCCCAGCACTGATCGCCAGCATCTGTTTTTTACCTTCAACCGGATAATCTCTAAACAGGCTGCTTTTGAGAATCACGGCCAAGATCAATACAAGACCCAGGACAACGACCAATACACCTTTAAGTGGAAAAGCTGATTTCGCTTTATTTTTCTTTTTTCGTGTGGATTTGCTGGCGGACATATTTTAAATGATCTGATGTAAATGAAGACGATGAAATAACTCAATACAGACTTCTGTATCCAGTGTTTTTTGTTCAAATTGAGTAACAATTTTCATAGGGCTCAGTGCGTTGCAGAAGAATAGACTCTGAATAGAAGAAATTTCATTCAAATCCAGACTGCGCTGTTCACACATAATGCCTTGCTGCAACATACGTTCCAGAATCTCGGCACGCATTACCCCGGTAACGCCATTATAGCGAAGTTCCGGAGTAATCCACGTGTTGTTTATCCTTAAAAAACAATTACTGCTCACCCCTTCAACAATTTCACCCTGCACATCACAAACCAGTGCTTCGCTCCAGCCCTGCTGATCTGCTTCCTGTTTGAGTATGACCTGCTCTAAACGATTCAGTGTTTTTAACCCGACTAATTGCGGCATACACAGACCAAGTGCAGTATTTAAGACACCACTTTCAATCTGCTCAAAGTGATGCTCAGGAAGCATTTGCGGATAGTAATACAGCCAAACATCTGCTGGATGGTCTGGCAAGCTATAGCCGCGCTGGCCAATGCCCCGACTCAGAATAATTTTCAAGGTCCCGTTTAAGTTAGAAGTTAATTCACGTAATTGTTCTAAGGTCGCATCAATCAGGCTTAAGTCCGCTTGTAGCTGCATTTTCTGACTACTTATATGCAGGCGTGATAAATGCCGTTCCTGCAGTTCAATACGGTTATTGCGAATCCGGGCTGTCGTAAAGCAGCCATCGCCATAATGAAAGGCGCGATCAAGCAAATCTATCTGATTGACTTGTTGTGCATTTTTAAAACACAGCATGATTTCCCACCTCTCAGGTCAATGTCACAGCATGCAAAGCTATACTGCATCCACATATCTGTTTTACTCACATAAAATTCTTTTTTAATTATTTTTTATGTAAAAAAACTCCAGCTATTCTTGCCCCATCCAACAAAAACCAAGAACACTTGAGGCAAATATGAACATTCGTAAATTAAAAATTGGGGTACTTGCAGCACTGATTTCAGCGACTGCATTTAGTGTGTCTGCAAAGGATTTTTTAAATGTATCCTATGATCCAACTCGCGAATTGTACGACAACTTTAACAAAGAATTCAGTGCTTACTGGAAAAAATCTACTGGCCAAGATATTAATTTTAAACAATCGCATGGCGGTTCAGGCAAACAGGCACGTGCCGTGATTGATGGTCTGGATGCAGATGTCGTTACACTGGCTCTGGCAGCAGATATTGATGAAATTGCTAAACGTGGCCTGTTACCGGCAGACTGGCAGAAGAAATTCCCGCAAAACTCGACACCATATACCTCAACAATTGTTTTCTTAGTCAAAAAAGGCAATCCGAAAGGCATTAAGGACTGGGGCGACCTGGTTAAACCGGGTGTAGATATCATTACGCCAAACCCGAAGACGTCTGGTGGCGCGCGCTGGAACTACCTGGCAGCTTGGGCATGGGCAAAACACCAGCCAGGGGGTAATGATACCAAGGCACAAGAATTTGTTCGCCAGATTTATAAACAGACCAAAGTCCTGGATTCAGGTGCACGTGGTTCAACAACGACATTTGCTGAACGCGGCATTGGTGATGTATTGCTGGCTTGGGAAAATGAAGCGCATCTGGCACTTCGTGAACAACCCGGCAAGTTTGAAATCATCACACCTTCTCTGTCTATTCTGGCTGAGCCACCTGTAGCAATTGTAGAAAAGAATGCTAAGAAAGATGGTAATGAAAATCTGGCTAAAGCCTACCTCAACTATCTGTACTCACCTGCTGGCCAAGCAGTTGCAGCAAAGAACTTCTATCGCCCTCGTAATGCAGCCGTTTTAAAGCAATACAGTCATGTATTTAAATCACTAAAACTGGTTACGATTGATAAAGAATTTGGAGGCTGGACTAAGGTTCAGAAGCAACACTTTGACAATGGCGGTATCTTTGACCAGATCGTCAAAGCAAATAGCGCAAAATAACGTCTTATAAATGCAGCGTTAATGGCCTTATTTAATAAGGCCATTCTTGTTTCAGATACTTACTCATCCACTTATCTTTTATTTTCATATAAAATTCATTTTTAATTATTTTTTATGCATAAAGAATAAGTTTATTCTTCACTCATGTTACAAAACGTGTAAGAGTTTGAGGTTCACATGAGCATTACAACAAAATTAAAAATTGGGGTCTTGGCTGCTGTTGTTTCAGCAACTTCTTTTGGTGCAGCAGCGCGGGATTTTCTGAATGTCTCTTATGATCCGACGCGTGAACTCTATGAAGACGTCAACAAAGAATTTGGCAAATACTGGAAAAGCCGTACGGGCCAAACTATTAACTTTAAACAGTCACATGGTGGTTCTGGTAAACAGGCACGTGCTGTGATTGATGGTCTGGAAGCTGATGTAGTGACCTTAGCACTGGCTGCTGATATCGACGTTATTGCAGAAAAAGCCAAATTACTCCCTGCGGATTGGCAAAAAAAATTGCCTCACAACTCTACACCTTATACATCAACCATCGTATTCCTGGTGCGTAAAGGCAATCCAAAGAATATTAAAGACTGGGGCGATCTGGTTAAACCTAATGTCGCAATCATTACACCAAATCCAAAAACCTCTGGTGGGGCGCGTTGGAATTATTTGGCAGCGTGGGCTTATGCAAAACACCTACCAGGCGGTAATGATGCCAAAGCACAAGAATTTGTTCGCAAAATCTACAAGCAAACCAAAGTCCTAGATTCAGGTGCACGTGGTTCAACAACGACATTTGCTGAACGCGGTATCGGTGACGTATTACTGGCTTGGGAAAATGAAGCGCATCTGGCACTTCGTGAACAACCCGGCAAGTTTGAAATCATCACACCTTCTTTGTCTATTCTGGCTGAGCCACCAGTTGCGATCGTAGAAAAAACAGTAGCGAAAAAAGGCAACAAATACCTGGCACAAGGTTACCTGAACTTCCTCTACTCACCACTAGGTCAAGAAATTTCAGCACGTAACTTCTACCGCCCACGCAATGAAAAAGTATTGGCAAAGTACAGTCAGGTTTTCAAGCCACTAAAACTGGTGACTATTGATCAGGAATTTGGGGGTTGGGACAAAGTGCAAAAAGCTCACTTTGAAAATGGCGGCATTTTCGATCAAATCGTAAAAGCCAATACAGCAAAATAAGTTTTGTATTGAACAGACAAGGAGCATTCGCATGATACATACCCTCATTGTTCCAGGTGTAGGTGGCAGTGAACATGATCACTGGCAATCCTGGTTACAACGTGGCCTGATGCAATGCTCCCGTGTTCAACAGCAAAACTGGAATCATCCGGTACTGAATAGCTGGGTAGCGCAGTTTGTCAAATCTGTACAGCAGATTGAAGATGATATTGAAATCGTAGCGCACAGCTTTGGCTGCCTGACCAGTCTTGCAGCACTTGACCAGCATCCAGAACTTTGTCGAAAAATTAAAAAGCTGGTTCTGGTGGCTCCGGCCAATCCGGCCCGTTTTGGTGAAAATGGCTTTGCACGTGATAGCCAAACAGATTACAGCGCTTATTTCCATCAACTCAAGCTTCAGGTTCCGACCATCATGCTGATCAGTGAAAATGATCCTTGGCTGAGTTTTGAAGATGCACATGCTTTTGCCAGATCCTGGAAAATCCAGCCGGTTAATCTGGGCGCCGTCGGTCATGTCAATGTTGCTTCGGGCTTTGGCCCCTTCCCTGAAATTAAACAATACCTGAATTCAGAGATGTCGATGCAACATATCAGTAATGCTGATGAAGGCAAGTATTTTTTTAAATTTGCATTTTAGATGTTGCAAATTATGCTTGTCGCAAATTTCATTTTTAATATTCGCTGGTTGTCTTCAATCAGCATTCTCTCTTTTGAGGAGTAATCATGTCGCAGCGATCCCGAGTGCTGCCAGGATTTGGTCTATCTCTAGGCTTTACCCTAGCGTATTTGTCATTAATCGTTCTTATTCCGCTGTCTGCCGTATTTATTAAATCGCTTGGCATTGGCTGGGATGGCTTATGGGAAATCCTGAGCTCTGAACGTATTCTCAAGTCACTTCAGCTGAGTTTTAGTGCCGCCATTATCGCAGCCCTGATCAATGTTGTTTTTGGTCTGTTACTGGCTTGGTGTCTGGTACGTTATAGCTTCCCAGGTAAACGTATTATTGATGCTCTGGTAGATTTACCATTTGCCCTGCCAACTGCTGTAGCCGGTATTGCATTAACTTCACTGTATGCACCTACAGGCTGGATCGGTCAGTATCTGGAACCAATAGGTATTCAAGTGGCTTATACCCCGATAGGTATTACCTTGGCGCTGATCTTTATTGGGATTCCTTTTGTGGTGCGTACGGTTCAGCCAGTACTGTCTGATCTGGAAACTGAACTTGAGGAAGCTGCTTCTGCGCTCGGGGCAAACCGCTTCCAAATCGTGACCAAAATTATTTTCCCGATTCTGCTACCCGCATTGATTACAGGCTTTGCCCTGGCATTTGCACGTGGCGTGGGTGAATACGGTTCGGTCATCTTTATTGCCGGTAACCAGCCGTTTAAAACGGAAATTGCTCCACTCATGATTATCTCGCGTCTGGAAGAATATGACTATGCGGGTGCAACCACGATTGCTGTCGTGATGCTATTGATTTCATTTGTGATGCTATTCCTGATTAACTTATTACAAGCTTGGGCTAGCCGTCGCACAGGGAGAACTGCACGATGAGTTTAAATACCAACAGCAATGCACTTGCTGAAAAGCTGCAATCCCGTGATGCAACTCGCGAGCCAAAATGGGTACGTTATACCCTTCTCACAATTGCGCTAATCTTCTTTTTAAGCTGCCTGATTCTGCCGCTGGTATTGGTCTTTGTTGAAGCATTCAAGCAAGGCGTCGGGGTATATACTCAGGCACTGGTTCATCCAGACACATTATCTGCGGTAAAACTAACACTATTAACTGCTGCAATTGCAGTACCGTTAAACGTGGTATTTGGTGTGGCTGCTGCCTGGTCAGTGGCGAAGTTTAACTTCCCGGGCAAGTCCATTCTGACCACGATTATCGATATACCCTTCTCGGTATCACCGGTCATCGCTGGTATGATGCTGGTGCTGATTTTCGGTACCCAAGGCTGGATGGGTAGCTGGTTAATGGATAATGACATTAAGATCCTGTACGCCGTACCCGCAATTGTTTTGGCCACCATCTTTATTACGGTACCTTTCGTAGCGCGTGAATTGATTCCTTTAATGGAAGCTCAAGGCACCGAAGAAGAAGAAGCTGCAATTGTACTCGGTGCATCAGGCTGGAAAACCTTCTGGAAAGTGACCCTGCCAAACATTAAATGGGGTCTGATCTATGGCGTGATTCTGTGTAATGCACGTGCCATGGGTGAGTTCGGTGCGGTATCAGTAGTATCTGGTCATATCCGCGGTGAAACCAATACTTTGCCGCTACACGTCGAAATTCTCTATAACGAATATACCTTTAGTGCTGCGTTTGCTGTGTCCTCGCTCCTGGCTCTCCTCGCAATTGTGACCTTGGTGCTTAAAACTTGGGTAGAAATGCGCCAGGAAAAACAAAACAAACGTAATGACGATTTAACAGTTTCTTAAGGAATGCCCACATGAGTATTCAAGTTAAAAATATTGAAAAACACTTTGGTGCATTCCATGCACTGAATAATATTTCCCTGGATTTCCCGGATGGCCAGCTAGTAGCTCTTTTGGGTCCTTCAGGCTGTGGTAAAACCACCCTGCTGCGTATTATTGCTGGTCTTGAATCTGCAGATGGTGGTCAGGTCATTCTGGAAGGTCAGGATGCAACTAATGTCCATGTGCGTGAACGTGAAGTCGGTTTTGTATTCCAGCACTATGCGCTGTTCCGTCATATGACAGTGTATGACAACGTGGCATTTGGTTTACGTGTTCGCCCACGTTCAACCCGTCCATCAGAGACTGAAATCAAGAAACGTGTCACCCGTTTACTGGATCTGGTACAACTCGGCTTCCTAGCAGATCGCTACCCTGCTCAATTGTCTGGTGGTCAGCGTCAGCGTATTGCGCTTGCGCGTGCCCTAGCGGTTGAACCACGCGTACTATTACTAGATGAACCTTTTGGTGCGCTAGATGCCAAAGTGCGTAAAGAACTGCGTCGCTGGTTACGTACCCTGCATGATGAGCTGCATATCACTTCTATTTTCGTGACGCATGATCAGGAAGAGGCACTGGAAGTTGCAGATCAAATTGTGGTGATGAACAAAGGGAATGTCGAACAGATTGGTTCACCACGTGAAGTATATGAAACCCCGAAAACGCCATTCGTTTTCGACTTCTTGGGTCAAGCCAACCGTTTCGAAGGTCAGAATAATGGCGGCATCATTCAGTTGGGTGAAGATCGCATCCAATTTGCTGCGGCACAACAGCATCCACAAGGTGATGTCATTGTATTTGCCCGCCCTGATGAACTGCGTATCTCCGCTCAGCCACAAGAAAATGCAATTCAGGCGACTTTCATTCGTGAATTATGGATTGCCGGTAAAGTCGTTGCAGAACTGAATGACCGTCAGGGTAACCTGATTGAAATTTCACTGACGCCTGAAGAAGCGCGGGCGCATCAATTCCGACCAAATCAAACTGTATGGTTAAGTCCACTGAACCTGCATTTATTTGCAAATCAGGTTGCTTAAGACACATTCAGATGGGGCCATTTCAGCCCCATCCGCTTATAGGGTATATAGAAAATGAATTTCCAACAACTAAGAATTATTCGAGAAACTGTTCGCCAAAACTTTAATTTAACTGAAGCTTCTGCAGCACTGTATACCTCACAATCGGGTGTGAGTAAGCATATTAAAGACCTGGAAGATGAACTTGGTGTACAGCTGTTCATCCGTAAAGGTAAGCGTTTACTTGGTCTGACTGAACCAGGTCAGGCACTGCTCGGAATTGTGGAGCGCATGCTGGTCGATGCTGACAATATCAAACGTCTGGCAGATGACTTTAACAAGGTTGATGAAGGGACATTGACCATTGCGACAACGCATACCCAGGCACGTTATGTATTACCGCCGATCGTGAATCAGTTCAAAAAAGAATTTCCAAAAGTTCATTTGATTTTGCAACAGGCCAGTCCGGTTGAAATTACCGAAATGCTGCTACAAGGTGAAGCGGATATTGGCATTGCGACTGAAGCCTTAACTACTGAAGATAACCTGGCCAGTGTGCCGTACTATAACTGGCAACACAGCATTATCACGCCTCAAAACCACCCGTTAACCAAAAAAGATAATATCCGTATTGAAGATCTGGCAAATTATCCGATCATCACTTATCACGGTGGTTTTACAGGCCGTTCTAAAATCGATACCGCTTTTGAAGAAGCAGGTTTTGATGTGGATATCGTAATGTCCGCACTCGATGCCGACGTGATCAAGACCTATGTTGAGCTAAATATGGGGGTCGGTATTGTCAACGATGTGGCATACGACCCAGAACGTGATTATCGCTTAAAACAAATTAAAACTGATATTTTTGGTGTAAATACAACATGGATTGCTGTACGTAAAGGCCATTTATTACGTGGTTATGGCTACGAATTTATCTCGCTTTGCTCTCCAGATGCAGACATTCGAGCACTAAAAAAAGTAGCTTATCCGGATGACTAATCTATAAAATCTAAATAAATGAAATGAGGCTATTTAGCCTCTTTTTTATGTTTGGTTCAAGTAAGTATGTTTGAAATACAGGCATAATTGAGCTTCAGAAGAATATTTAAAAATTAACAACCTTATGGACTTTTAGCTGGATTTATTGAAGTAAGATTAAACACATAAATTATTTAATAACTTGATAGATATAAAAAAACGAGCCAAAGCTCGTTTTTTCATGAATCCAATCATTAGAAGCGGAAGCTTACACCCAGTTTAGCTACTGGAAGCCATTCGTATTTATCATCATTACGTACTTCATTAATGTGCTCTTCTACTAGAGCAACATCAGTTGGAGTTCCACCATAATAATTTACATTGGTAACGGTTGGATTACCGGCATAATACGCTCCTAATTCTCCAAACAAGCCCCAACGATTAGTAATTGCTGGAGAGAAACCGATACCTACATAAGGGGCAATTTTATTACTGTAATCTAGATCATAACCTAATCGCTCTAGACCTGTATCTTCACCATTTACTTCAATAGTACCGCCATCATTACGTGCTAATAAACCATATTGTTGATCAAGATACCCTACCCCAAATGCCATATAGAACCAGTTAGCCCAAGGACGAATTTCTGCATTTAAATAAGTCAAATTATTGTCCATGTCTACATCATAGTTCACATCGTCTACTTCAACATCGTCTGACCAAGAGATATCACCGCCGTTATAACCTAAGGTTACACCTACATATGGGTTAGCGCTCCAAGAGATTGCACCACCGTAACCAGTAGTACCGACTTCAGCACGTACAGATGCTGGCTTAAAGAAAGAGAATTCAGCAACGCCTTCATCGGTTACAATGACTTCATCAGCTGCCATGACAGAAGTGGTTGCTGCAGCAAGTACAGACAGCGCAAAATATTTAGCAAAAGTTTTCATCTATGTCTCCTCAAAAAAATTATTTTTAACGTTTTTACTCTTCGTTATGCCTGCATCTTAATTCACAATCTGATCACTCTTTATTCAAGTTTTGCTGAGTTTATGTAAACTTTTGATACATTTGATGCCTTTTATATGATTTTCATGAGGTTTTTTGCACAGTCACCTTAATTGGATGCTTTTACTAGAAATTTTCTGTTTATTGATTAAATCATGAGCTATATAAATATAATATTCATTAATCTTTTAATGAAACTTGACACATCCATTTTCTCCATAATTCGGAAGAATTAATTTTGATATAAGTCGTGTTTTCCATCTAATCTTTGCTCAATATAGTGTAAAATCTTGGAAATTTTTTTTCTGGAAGGAAGATCATGTCTCAGCTTTCAACAATCATTGAACAAGCGTTTGAAGACCGTGCGAATTTCACAGCAGCGGATTGTCCTGCTGAAGTTCGTCAAGCAGTTGAGGAAGTAATTGCTGGCCTGGACAATGGCTCTTTACGTGTAGCTGAAAAAATCGATGGTGAATGGGTTGTTCATCAATGGATTAAGAAAGCCGTATTGTTGTCTTTCAAACTGAATGACAACAAACCAATGGAAGCATGTGATCTTCGCTTCTATGACAAAGTAGATACTAAATTTGGTGACTGGACTGAAGAACAGTTCAAAGCTGCTGGTGTACGTGTAGTACCACCTGCTGTAGCACGTAAAGGTTCTTACCAGGCGAAAAATGTGGTATTGATGCCTTCTTATGTGAACATCGGTGCGTATGTTGATGAAGGTACGATGGTTGATACATGGGCAACTGTAGGTTCATGTGCGCAAATCGGTAAAAATGTTCACCTTTCAGGTGGTGTAGGGATTGGTGGTGTTCTTGAGCCACTTCAAGCAAACCCAACCATTATCGAAGACAACTGCTTTATCGGTGCACGTTCTGAAATCGTAGAAGGCGTAATCGTAGAAGAAGGCTCTGTGATTTCTATGGGCGTATTTATTGGTCAATCCACCAAGATTTATGACCGTGAAACTGGCGAAATCCACTACGGCCGTGTACCTGCTGGTTCAGTCGTTGTATCTGGCAGCCTTCCTTCTAAATGCGGTAAATACAGCCTGTACGCTGCTGTGATCGTGAAAAAAGTTGACGCGAAAACACGTGCGAAAACTAGCCTGAATGATCTGTTACGTGAAGACTAAGTCTTAACTTTTTAGGAACTTAATGTTCCTCAGAGCTTTAGTCGCTCTTCGTCTCTACGGTCAGTAATGATCGTAGGGATTTTTATTTTTATACATTGTTCTTTCTTCCCTGGTTAATTTTGTTATGAGTACGCTTCGATCTTCTGCTATCCCTGTTTCTGATCCGTCTGCGGGTTTACGCATCACGGAGATCTTTTATTCATTACAAGGTGAAGCCAATACAGCAGGTCTGCCAACAGTCTTTATCCGTTTGACGGGTTGTCCACTGCGTTGTACCTATTGCGATACCACCTATTCTTTCGAAGGTGGTGAGCGTAAATCTTTAGAAGAAATCATTCAAACCACACTCGATTTTAAGACACCTTATATCTGCGTGACTGGTGGTGAACCACTGGTGCAGCCGAATGCCTTGCCGTTAATGCAGCGCCTGGCCGATGCAGGCTGTGAAGTCTCCTTGGAAACCAGCGGTGCGCTGGATGTGTCTAAGGTAGACCCTCGTGTATCAAAAGTATTAGACTTGAAAACGCCAACTTCGGGTGAAGTTGCACGAAATTTGCTTTCCAATCTCGACCATTTAACCCAGCACGATCAGATCAAGTTCGTAATCTGTAATCGTGAAGATTATGAATGGTCCAAACAGCAGGTTGAACAATACCAGCTTAGTGAAAAAGTCAGTACGGTTTGGTTCTCGCCTGCTTTTGAAGTGGAAAAAGGTACAGCGCGTATGCCACAGCTGGCACGTGATCTGGCCCAATGGATTTTAGAAGACCATCTCCCTGTTCGCTTCCAGCTACAGTTACATAAACTGTTATGGAATGACGAAACTGGTCGTTAATTATTTATCAAATATTTTGGAGATTTAGCTATGCGCCCTCGTGCCATTGTATTGTTATCTGGCGGATTAGACTCAACCACGTGTTTATCCTGGGCGCAGGCACGCTACGAATGTATTGCCTTAAGTTTTATGTATGGCCAGCGTTCGACCACTGAACTTGATGCAGCAAGAGCTTTGACTGGTCGTGCAGGTGTAGAACATCGTGTCATCAATATTGACTTAGGCAACCTCGGTGGCTCTGCCCTGACTGATCACAGCATTGATGTGCCAGACCAACTTCAGGAAGGTATTCCTGTGACGTATGTCCCAGCACGCAATACAATTTTCTTGTCTTATGCACTGGCTGCAGCTGAAGTTTTTGGTGCAGAAGCAATTGTGATCGGAATTAATGCTGTCGATTATTCCGGTTATCCTGACTGTCGTCCTGAATTTATTGAAGCCTTTGCCAATATGGCACGCCTTGCGACCAAGGTCGGTGTAGAGGGTCAGGCGCTCAAATTTGAAACACCTCTGTTACATTTATCCAAAGCAAATATCATTCGCTTAGGCCTTGATCATGGCGTAGACTATAGCCAAACGGTATCTTGCTACCAGGCAGATGACCAAGGACGTGCTTGTGGTACATGTGACAGTTGCCGTCTGCGTAAACAAGGTTTTGCAGATGCAGGTGTTGAAGATCCGACACGTTATATACCGTAATAACAAGGTAAAGTTTATGAAAAATTTTAAGTCAAATATTGTTCTTTCAGCTTTAGTTTCGGCCGCTGCGCTGTTTGCAACTACTGCTCAAGCAGATGACAGCAAACTGCAAAATGCTTACAAAAGTACCAATATTAAAGCTGCTCTGATCAATGTTTGTAAAGAAGAAACTGGCAAAGGCAAACAACTGACCAGTTCTGAAGTGAGCAAATATTGTACTTGTGCTGTTGAAGCAGATGGTAAATTAACCAATGCACAGAAATGGGAAATTCAAAGCACGATTAACCAGAAGAAAAGTCCAGCAACTTTAGCTTTTGTACAAAAGCAAAATAAAGATTTGCAAGCATGTTTTGGCCCACAGTTAACTGGTAAGTTAAAAACCTTAACTGAACAGGCCCAAAAAGCTGCTGCTGCCAAAAAATAATTTCTGATTATTCTTTG
Source organism: Acinetobacter sp. CIP 101934 (assembly GCF_000369585.1). Classification (NCBI taxonomy): domain Bacteria; kingdom Pseudomonadati; phylum Pseudomonadota; class Gammaproteobacteria; order Moraxellales; family Moraxellaceae; genus Acinetobacter; species Acinetobacter sp. CIP 101934. The sequence goes on from NZ_KB850094.1 coordinate 2,234,464, forward strand.
CATAAATAAGCCACTATAATGTGGCTTATTTTTTTGTAAAAATTACAACAGCAATGGAGTTTTTTATGTCTGAGATCGGCTTGCTTGACCATGTTTTCCCTACTACGACTGGTGAAATCAACTTGGCTCAATTAGATGCAGCGTGGTTAATCATCTATTTTTATCCAAAAGACTCCACCCCAGGCTGTACTATACAAGCGGTGGGTTTTTCCTGTCTAAAAGACCAGTTTGATGCACTAAATACGACAATTCTAGGGGTATCACGCGATTCAGTTAAAGCTCACCAAAACTTTACGGAAAAGCAGAACCTGAGCATCAACCTGATCAGTGATAAAGAAGAAGTACTCTGCACTCACTTTGACGTGATTAAAGAAAAGAACATGTATGGCAAAAAAGTTATGGGCATTGAGCGCTCTACTTTCATTTTCCATAATGGCAAACTGGTGAAGGAATACCGTAAAGTAAAAGCAGCGGGGCATGCTGAACAGGTTTTAGAAGATTTAAAAGCACTCCAAGCAGCTTAAAATCTATTTAAAATAAAAAATGAGTCCCAATTAGACTCATTTTTTATCACTCACACAAAGATCAGGCATACTGCAATTCCCCACATTACCATCGCAATCAGTACATCAAGATATCAGTTCACAGCAACAAGCCATGAAAGGCTATCAGGCTCAACTGATTGGTGCTATGCGTTATTGGTAGTGACACCTGCATTTTTTCAGCGATGGTTTAGTCAAGGCATCCATCGCGAGTCTCTACGTAAGGCGCCTGCAATTATTTATAATGATCAGGATCACATGCGTGGTGAAGCTTGACTGACTCATCACGGTCTTTCTCAACAAAGCTATCCTTCTTACTATATTCCTTCTTCGACTGCTTTTGCAGAAGCAGTCTTTACCGGACTGGGTTATGGTCTGGTGCCGGATTATCAGATTGCAGATCGGTTTCAACAAAACGCTTTGCTAGAAATACTTCTAGAATGCAGAACAGATGTGAAACTGTATTGGCATCACTGGAAACAGCAGTCACCAGCTTTACAACAACTCACCCAAACTATTCTAGAACAGGCAGAGCAACATTTAAATTATCCCATTCCAATTTAGACTGCTCTGCCACATTTAAAGAAATGAACAGCTAAATTATGATGCTTTCCACTGCCCGATCAGATGAATATTGACCTTTTCACCTACACCAGCTGTGGCTTTTTTCATACCAAAATCTGAACGGTTAATCACTGTTTTCGAATTAACATCAAGTAGATTCGGGTTGGTTTTATTTGGTGTTAGTGTGGTATCAAAAACAACTGGACGCGTCACACCCCGTAAAGTCAAATTACCCAATACCTGATAGCGGTTCGTTCCACTTGGTTTAAACTGGGTACTTTTAAAATTCACAGTTTTATAACGTGAAGCATCAAACAAATCCTCACCCATAATCATATTTTTTAGACTTGGCTTGGACAGCTGCAGGCTATCCACCTGCATGGTAAATTCAGTTGAAGCCTGTTGTGGTTTTTGAGGATCAAACTGCATCGAGGCCTGGAATTGCTGGAAACTTCCCTTTACCACAGTCAAACCCAATGAATTAATACTAAAACCCACACTACTTTTAGGCGTCAAGCTCCAGCTGGCGTAGGCTGCTGATATACTTATTACTGAAAGGCATCCTGCATAGGCTATATTTTTTAGGATAAGATTCATTGTGTTGCTCCCTAACAATCAAATGAACTCCTCACCTTAAAACAGTTTTAGCTCAGATTCGTTTTATCATTCGTTTTAAACTTGTGTGCCAATTGTTGATAAGTCTCAGTATTTTTAAACTTATGTAAAAACTCGCTGGTTCCTAAAGGAAATGCTGATTCCATAATGTCACCACGATAATAGGCTTCCCGTAATGGTGTTGCTGAAATGGCACCGACTAGACTGTCTAGTTCCACCATTTCCCATTCTGGGAACAATCTTAAATAATAAGAGGACTCATCTTTAAAATGTCCAATCAGACCAACTTTGGCATTTAGCTCTGCCACTCCGGCAACCAGTAATTTTACCAGTTTTTGCCATTTTTCATCATTATAGACATCAATGACATGTACGAATTTAATACGCTTTTGATCTGCTTCGGAAAAATTCGACAGGATCATTTCTTCACGTTCAGAGGCTAGAAATGGGTTTTTAATATTACGTTCCTGCTGCGCTGATCCTAAAGCCAGAATCACCTGCTGGCTTTGCTGCAAAGCAATTTTAATGGTTTGCATATGTGCCAGATGAAAAGGCTGGAAGCGACCAATAAAAACCAGATAATCAAATTTATATTTCATAGCACATCTTACTTTTATGAACGCATCAGTTATGTCGTAGGGAAATTTTTACGACATAATAAGCGCCAATAAATTCATATTAATAAAGCAAGGATAGTACGATGACACTGAGCTGTATTCAACAACCGCATCAGCATTTAAATGCGAATTTAGACAATGGCATACTGACCTTAGCCATTCACCGTCCTGAAGCGAAAAATGCGCTCTACGGCGAGCTGTACTTATGGATTGCTCAGGCCCTGGATGAAGCGGACCAGGATAGTAGCGTGCGTGTGGTGATTCTACGTGGTCAGGATGCGGACTTTAGTGCCGGCAATGACATGCAGGACTTTATGAAGTTCATCCAGACACCTTTACAGGGTAAAGCCGGTGATACACCGCCCTTTGTTCTGCTCAAGTCTGCTGCAAAATTCTCCAAGCCTTTGATTGCTGCAGTGCGTGGTGTTGCCATTGGCATCGGGGTAACGATTCTGCTGCACGCCGATCTGGTGTATAGCGATAATACGGCCCTGTTCCAGATTCCATTTGTCAGCCTTGGTCTGTCTCCTGAAGGTGCATCAAGCAAACTGCTGGTACAACAGGCTGGCTATCACAGAGCCGCTGAACTGCTCCTGACAGCTCAAAGATTTAATAGTGAAAAAGCCTTAAGTGCAGGTTTGATCAATAGCATCGAAGAAGATGTGTATGCAGCTGCACAAAAACAGGCTCAAACTCTTGCCGCTTTACCCTTGGCTTCTATTAAGCAGACCAAAGCACTAATGAAGCATAATCTGGCTGAAATTATTGAATGCATTGATGATGAGGCAGAAATCTTTATGAAGCGTGTAGGCTCACCTGAAATGATGGAAGCAGTTCAGGCCTTTATACAAAAACGGAAACCTGATTTCACACAATTCAACTAATTCTGAAACTTATCTTTTAATTGAGGCAGTTTAGACTGCCTCAATCTTTTATATTTCTGAAAGAACCCAGCTTATGACAAATGAAAACTCCCAAATGACTTCTCAAACAACTGATAGTTCAAATCCTGACAAGAAGCGTTATTACGAGCCGGCACCACAGGATATTGATGTAGAGAATTTCCGTAAGGTCATTGAAAGCCGCCGTTCAGTGCGTAAATTTACCAAAAAACCAATCCCTGCTGAGGTACTGGATGCCTGTCTGGATCTGGCACTACTGGCACCAAATTCATCAAATCTGCAGCCATGGACATTTTATGTTGTGCAGAACCCATCCAAGAAAAAGCATCTGGTGAAAGCCTGCATGAGCCAACTGGCCGCTAAAACAGCTTCTGAACTGATTGTTTGTATTGCTCGTACTGACCGCATTGATGAAATGGCGAAACTGAATATTAGTGAGTTTCCATTTCCTGAGGCGCCTCCAGCAATCAAAAAGTACTATAAGTACATTCCCTATAACTACAAGACAGGCTATCTGAATGCCTTTGGTAACTTTAAGAAAGTCGCTTTCAAAGTAGCCCGTACTCTGGATAAGCAGATGCCGGTTTCTGCTTTCAGCCCCGCTGATGCAAAACTATGGGCGACTAAAACCACGGCGCTGGCTTGTGAAAATCTGGTTTTAGCTTTACGCGCTTATGGTTTTGATAGCTGTATGATGGAAGGCTTCGATGAGCCCATGGTTCGTGAAATTCTGGAATTAAATGACGAACAGTATCCAGTCATGGTGATTGGTGCAGGTGAACGTGCTAAAGATGGGGTATTCTTCCCGCAGTACCGTTTTGATCGTGAGTTATTCATTCAAAAGGTTTAAACAGCATTTAAAATTTAAATCTTTTATTTGCTAGATGATTAGCGACATGGATGTCGCTGTTAGGCAGAGATTCAGGGATGAATCTTCTGCCTAACAAAAGATTTTGGTGACCTTACGGAATATATTCCTCATCCCTCAAAGTAACATCAGCCTATGAACGAATATTACAACTTCTCACACTTTATGAGGCTATGCCATCTTAACGCCTACAAAGATTTTTTAAATTTTTGACCCACTAGTCTAAGAATAGTTCGCTCTTAATTTCCGATAATCAATCCAGTTACAATGAAATCCGACCGGCACCCGAACTGGTAAATGAATCGTTGCAATGGGTCCTTCTGTAATATGCTGGGCATCCAGAATTACCACTTTCGAGGGGCTACAATCTAAAGCATGGATATAAGACATTAACCATCCATCATTTTCTGCCTGAGCATTTTCCCGTGCGACAAAGACTGCCTCACCAGTGACCCAGTTTTCTCCAAAGGAATAACTTTCTGTGGTTCTGGTTCTTAAATTAAAACACATCACCGTATTGCTGCTGACATGGGAAGGATCATCAAATTCACCAAAATAAATACTATAGATAACGATACTGTCGCCCAATAAATGCTTCATTAATCCGTGGAAATTCCTGCTTGATATTTGATAATACGGTTCGTGTCACTTTTCCTGTTCCTTGTTCAAAAATAAAGCGCTCTAGTCGTATATCCTGATCTTCAATCGGTCCCTGAATCGAGCGGATCAATGCTTTGGAGTGCACTACCGCATCCATCACTATATCGCCAGTATTCAGATCATAGGCATTCACGGTATGAAAAATAAAACAGGGATCAATCTCATACCAGCGCATGTCAGTGACTTTGCCACCAAAAGGTAATACACCTATACGTGCCTGTCGTTTTGGATTCCATTGATAAGGCAGCATTGAACCTTTTAAAGCACTGCGAACCGAGAAATTCACATTCAGATCCAGAATCAGCACCTGAGATTTGGTAATAGCACAATCATGAATCATCGGTCCATGTTTCACTGGAAACTCGACCTGGTGTTTTAATTTACCGTGCGAATCTATATGCAGATAAAAAACTTTATTTTGGCTCAAGGCATCATAGCAAACTGCATGAATATCCCCTGTTTCAGGATCAACATGCGGATGAGCTGTGAATGGTAAATCCTCTTCATTTTTAAAAAGATGATGTCGTTCGGATTCCAGCTTACTATTGACTTCAACTGGATAAGCACCCGCTTCAACTAAAGCCCAGATTTTTCCAGCAAAGTTAATGACATTGGTATTCACGGCATCAGCAACACCTCGCGTTTTGCCTGGAATCAGTGGTCGGTGAAGTTTCTTCTGCACGCTGGCAACTCCGACGTAACTGCTCTTATACCAATGTGCCTTACCGCCTTTCAGTCTCAAGGCATGAATCATGCCATCGCCAGTGAACCAATGATAATTTCTGGGATTTTTGACCAGAATTGGATTTGGGCCAATCCGCATTAGTGCACCATCGAGTTCTGCCGGAATCTGTCCTTCTACCATGAGTTGAGTAGAGAAATGCTCCTGCCGTTGCGGGGCAAATATACTATCCAGATAAGGATTATCATTGGAATAGAGAATACGACTATGCAGAATTTCTGCACTGTATTGAATGGATTTACTAAGCGTATTTTTGAGCATTCTGCTAAGCGGTTTTGGCCAATGCATTGTTATTTTCCTTATTGTATTTTTTATCTGGAGTGCTATGGCAAATTTTATAATAACAAAAGCAGTTTGACTGTTTTTTAAATGTAGACTGACGGCGCGCCAGGATGAACACGCCGTAATGAATATGATATGAATAATACTTTGAGTTTAGACTTTAATATCCAGCAGCTGGATAAACTCAAAAGCCGGCTCTTCATAAGGATGGCTTTCTTTTAAGGCTTTAGCGACCTTGACTGCCTTTTCATCTGGCACCAGAATTTCTACCCGCCATTCCTCTACCTGTTCCAGTTGACCGACTTCACCAATATGAGGATCTGCACCTTCTTGCGGCTTAAACTGTCCGGTTCCCAAAACCTGCCAGGCGCAATTGGTATATTCCCCAATGCCACCGCCTCCTGCTGCAAACACTGCATTTTTAGTATCTTCCAAGTTTTCGTCCGGTACGTAATAAATCAGCTTTAACATATATTCCTTCCTGAAATTCAGATATTTATTGTATTTTTAAGGGCTTGGGTAATTATCTTCAATGCAGGATTTTGAGAATTCTTGTTAAATGTTGCATACAAGCCTAGTTTTGGGAGCACCTGATCCGTCTGGATGATTTTCACATGATCATTCAAAAATCTCAGCAAATACTCAGGAGCAAAACTAAAACCCATCCCCATATTGGTCAGATTGATATGTTGCAACACATTGGTCACCCACAGTAGCTGCTCATGTTCGAGTTGATCAATATTGAGCAACTGATCCAGCTTTTCATAAAATACGGGTGAAGCATTCTGCTCACACATAATTATATTCTGATTTTTCAGTTCCTGTAATTTCAGGATTCGATCTGTAGGATGCAAATGCTGAGCAGCTAGCAAGTAAATCTGTTCGGTCAATAAATGAATATTGTCAAAATCTGGATGATCCAGATGAAAACGGGTAATACATAAATCCAGTTCAGCATTTTTTAGCCGCTGAATCTGCTCCATACAGGTCAGGCTATGTAAGTGAATTTTTAAGTCAGGCATGGTTTTTTTAAGCTGCGCCAGAATCTGAGGCATCACCTTGATTTCTGCAACATTCAGAAAGCCAATATGAATCTGATTATTTTTCTGCTGTGCGACCTGGCGTGCTGCTGCCACTGCCAGCTTGGCATTTTCTAGTGCTTTTTCCGCATAGATCTGAAAAGCCCGCCCTTCATCGGTAAGTTTGACTTTTCTGGATGAACGATCAAACAGGTTCACCCCAACTTCCTGTTCCAGATCCTTAATTTGCTGGCTTAATGACGGTTGAGCGGTAAACAGCTTTTCGGCAGCCTTGGTAAAACTTTGTTGCTGCGCCACAGTTATAAAATAGCGTAAATGTCGAAGTTCCATAAGCTGCCCGGTTTCTGATCAGGTCAGCATCTTAAGATTATGACCCGCGCATTGCAAATAAGAATAGGTCGATAGTTTATATGAATATCGCTATATGAACAGATCCTGTTTTACTAGACTGCATGACCATATAGATGGCTTGTTCTTCACGCATATACATGGAGTCTTGTATGACACAGCATTATGACACTGATGTTTTGATCATTGGTACCGGTCCTGCAGGTTCAACATTGGGTTTGGCTTTGGCTAATTACGGTATCAAGGTACAACTGTTTACTCAGTTTAGCTGGCTGGCCAATAGTCCACGCGCACATATTACTAACCAACGTGCCATGGAGGTATTACGTGATTTAGGAGTTGAAGAACAGGTCAAAGAAATTGCTACACCTTGGGATCAAATGGGTGAGAGCCTGATTACCACCAGCTTGGTTGGCGAAGAAATTGCCCGCATGAGTGCCTGGGGTACCGGTGATGAACGTCATGGTGACTATATCAAAGGTAGTCCATGCCCACTGGTTGATCTGATTCAACCAAAAATGGAAGCTTTACTGGTGAAGAATGCGGGTGAACGTGGCACCATTTATAACTTTAATACTGAATATCTCTCTCATGTACAGGATGAAGATGGCGTCACAGCAACTTTCCTGAACCGGATTACCAATACTGAATTTAGCTTAAGAGCGAAATATCTGGTCGGTATGGATGGTGCCAAGTCACGCGTACTGGAACAACTTGGTTTGCCATTGGAAGGTGTCATGGCCCGTGCCGGTACAGTGTATGTGACCTTTAAGGCTGATTTGACTAAATATGTGCAGCACCGCCCTGCCATCCTGCAATGGATTGTCAATCCGGAAGCGAGTTTTGGTGATCTTGGTATGGGCTTACTGCGTGCAATTACACCATGGAATGAATGGATTATGGGCTGGGGCTTTGACATTTCCAAAGGTGAGCCGCAAGTCACTGAAGAACAGGTTCGGGCACGCCTCAATACATTTGTTGGTGCTGAAGTAGAAGATGTCGAAATTCAAAAACTGTCTTACTGGTATGTGAACCAGACCTGGGCAACCGAATATTCCAAAGGCCGTGTGTTCTGTGGCGGAGATGCAGTGCATCGTCATCCACCATCCAGTGGTTTAGGTTCAAATACCTGTATACAGGATGCCTTTAATCTGGGCTGGAAACTGGCTTATACAGTCAAAGGCTGGGCTGCGCCTTCCCTGCTGGATTCCTATACAACTGAACGTGCACCTGTGGGCAAACAGATCGTGGCGCGTGCGAACCAGTCACGTTTTGACTATAAATACCTGAAAGAAGTCTTTGGTTTTGATCAAGGCGTGACCACACAAAAACAAATGCTGGAACGCATCTTTGCTGAAGATGAACAAGGTGCTGAAATCCGTCAGAAATTGTTCAAAGCATTAGCAGTAAAAAATTATGAGTTTAATGCGCAAGGTGTAGAGTTAAATCAGCGCTATACCTCTAATGCAGTCATTAGCGAAGCTGAGCCTGAAAGATTTGAGCGTGATCAACAGCTGTATCTGCAAGCAACGACGCGTCCAGGTGCTAAAGTGCCACATACCTGGCTGGTTAATGCCAATGGTCAAAAGCAGTCCACCCTGGATATTACCGGTAAAGGTCGTTTCACCCTGCTGACTGGTTTATCGGGTAAAGGCTGGAAACAGGCGACCGAATCACTGAACTTACCTTATTTAGATGTCATTCAGATCGGTTCACGTGACTACCGCGATGTGTATGGCACCTGGAATGCCAAGTCCGAAATTCATGAATCTGGTGCAATTCTGGTTCGTCCAGATGGTTATGTCGCATGGCGTTATCAGGACAGTACCAATGATCAGTTTGATTTTGTGAATACACTGAAAGCGGTGTTGAAACAGATTCAATTAACTGTTTAGAGATAAAGAGCCACCTTCAGGTGGTTTTTCTTTATTAGTGGTAAAAGAATCACAGTTGTCGATCATTAAGATCATAAATCTTTTCCCTAATATCTCATTATTTTACAAATACCCTACGGCATAGATGCTACTCGTCAACTTGTAGGACATAGATGCCCATCAGGCTAACAAAGGATTTTGGTTACTTTACGGAATATATTCCTCATTCTTCAAAGTAACCAAGACGCTTCATTAAAAGTAATACACACATAAAATCAAAAATGAAAAAAGCCACCTCTCGGTGGCTTTTATTAAATCTGATGATCAAGAACCCTGTAGCAAATAACTGCCTAGCAAAAATAGCACCTGTAAACCAACAACAAAACCAAATAACCACCAACCTTTCTGACGTAGTTCCGTTCTATCTATTATTCTGAGTGTTTTAGCCATGTCATCACCTCATACATGAGTGTTGATACTGAAATGATCTATATCATCTTTGCTTTAAAATGCATATCTATTGTGCATAAATTACACAATATCACCTCTATACCTATATAAAAGCAAAATCCAAACCAGTTCAGTGAGAGATTAAAAATAAAAGCAAAATGCTTTAAAACAAAAAACCACCGAATGGGTGGCTGAGTATCTACATCTTACTGAATAAATTACTATTTTTCCATATGATAAATTTTAGTTATTGTTTTAAAAACTATTAATTACAATAATCATCTCGCGGCATTATCATCGAAGTACCATCCAATGCTTTAGAAAATTCTAATTTTTCGTGAAAGCGTTGTTTAGTATTGGTTGTGATTGTCCTCATACTTTTCACAACATTCGATGAAACATGATTTTCTAGAGGAAATACATCATATATGTAAGAGATTGCTCGTGCGACTTCAAAATTTAATCTTCTCACATGAATCGTGTCAGTTTTATCTACCATTAATACTGCTTGCGCTGAGCTTTGGCAACTATCCTATTTTTTAGCCGTATCGATTCGATGAAAGTTCACTCCCCACATATACCACTCACAACCTGCTAAAAACGTGAATATAAACACTGTCATTATTTTTATAATTATTTTATGCATCAAATAAAGCTGTAATAAACTCTACCTCTAAATTCATAATACAATTCAGCTAAATTCAACTGACATATGAAAATTATACAAAACGAGTTTTGGCAAATAAAAAAAGCCACCTTCCGGTGGCTTTCTCAACTCACTGATTTAATTAACCAATAAATTTACGAGCATTACGGAACATACGTAACCAAGCACCGTCCTGATCCCAGTCTTCTGGTTTCCAAGAATGCTGGATTGCACGGAAGTTACGCTCAGGGTGTGGCATTAGAATCGTTGCACGACCATCTTTAGAGGTCACACCAGAGATCCCTTCAGGCGAACCGTTCGGGTTCAGTGGATATTGCTCAGTTGCATTACCCTGGCTATCTACATAACGCATGATTACCTGGTTATTGGCATTCAACGCAGCAATGCTTTCAGCTGATGCAACCACACGACCTTCACCATGAGCCACAGCGATTGGCAGGATTGAGCCTTCCATACCTTCAAGCAATACAGAATGAGATTTCTCTACACGAACGTTTACGCTACGCGCTTCAAATACTTCTGACTTGTTGCGATGGAAACGAGGCCATGCATCCGCCCCTGGAATCAATGGAGCCAATTGAGACAACATCTGACAACCGTTACAAATACCTAAAGAGAAGGTTTCCTGGCGGTTAAAGAATTTCTCAAACTGGTCACGCAGTTGCTGGTTAAACAGTACTGATTTTGCCCAGCCTCCGCCTGCACCCAATACGTCACCATAAGAGAAGCCACCACACGTCACCAGACCTTCGAAATCATCCAGGCTGATACGGCCTGCCAGCAGGTCGCTCATGTGTACGTCAACTGTACTAAAACCAACTTTGTCGAACGCAGCTGCCATTTCGACATGACCGTTGACACCTTGCTCACGCAGAATAGCCATACTTGGACGACGTGAGTTAATGAACGGTGCTTCGATTTGCTCATTCAGGTCGAATGTCGGTTGAGCAATCAAACCTTTGTGCGCTTTGTCTGTAACTAATGCAAATTCTTGGTCCGCAGTTTCTACGTTGTCACGTAAACGTTGGATTTGGTGAGAAACTTCAGTCCAAGCTACTTGCAGATCAGCACGTTCAAGTACAAGACCGTTTACAGACAATTGGTCTGTATTGTTCACAGTACCAACTACGCTGATTGCATCTTTCAATGTAGATGCTGCAACTTCAGCTTGTAACGCTTCCCAATCTGCTTTCGCGATTTGAAGCACTGCACCAATTTCTTCAGCAAATAGACCTGCAACCGATTGTTCTTCTAATGCCACACCCAGACGTGAAGCAAACATCATTTCCGTAACAGTTGCTAGTAAACCACCATCACCGATGTCATGGTAAGCCTTGATCAGACCACGGTTGTTCCAGTCTTGAACTAGAGCAAAGAATGCTTTGAAGTCATCGAAGCTATCGACATCGGGAGTTACTGAACCGATTGCTTTGTAAACCTGAGCCAGGATCGAACCGCCAAGGCGGAATTGACCTTTAGACAAGTCGATACGTACCAGTACAGACTCAAGGTTTTTAAGCTCAGGTGTTAATGTTTTACGAACATCAGTGACTGGTGCAAATGCAGTGATCACGCCTGACATTGGAGAAGTGACAGATTTGTCTTCGCCTTCGTCATTCCACGTGGTACGCATAGACAATGAGTCTTTACCCACTGGAATCGCGATACCCAATGCTGGGCACATTTCCATACCAATCGCTTTAACGCCTTCGAACAATGCTTGGTCTTCACCCGGTTGACCAGCAGCAGCCATCCAGTTCGCAGACAATTTAATATCGCTGATTTGCTCAATCTTGGCAGACATGATATTCGAGATTGATTCAGCAACAGATAAACGCGCAGAAGCTGCTGGGTTTAACAATGCAACTGGTGGACGTTCGCCCATTGCCATTGCTTCACCAGTGTAACCTACAAGGCTTGTTGTGGTGACTGCAGCATCGGCTACAGGCACTTGCCATGGACCAACCATCTGGTCACGTGCAACCATACCGGTAATCGAACGGTCACCAATGGTGATCAAGAATGATTTAGAGGCAACAGTTGGGTTCTTGATAACACGATAAATCGCATCTTTCAGATCAGTCACTTTAGACGCATCAAAGTCGTCGCCTTTGCGTTCAGCTGTTTCGTATGAGCGGCTCATACGTGGTGTACCGCCAAGCATCACCTGCATTGGCATATCCACAGGCTTGTTGCCGAATAACGGATCTTCAACAGTCAAGTGACGCGCTTCAGTCGCTTCACCCAATACCGCAAACGGACAACGTTCACGTGCACAGATTGATTCAAATAATTCTAATGAAGACGGGCGGATCGCAAGCACATAACGTTCTTGTGCTTCGTTTGACCAGATTTCCATTGGAGACATACCTGGCTCAAGCGATGGAATCTTACGCAGATCAAGTACCGCACCAAGTTCGTGATCGTTCACAAGTTCAGGCATTGCATTTGAAATACCACCCGCACCCACATCATGTACAGACACGATCGGGTTGTGATCTTCCATGCGCCAGCAAGTATCAATCACTTCCTGACAACGGCGTTCCATTTCCGGATTTTCACGCTGTACAGAAGCGAAGTCCAGGTTTTCACCAAGTTTACCGCTGTCTACAGAAGACGCTGCACCACCGCCAAGACCGATCAGCATCGCAGGACCACCAAGAACAATCAGAAGATCACCTGGCTGGATTGCATCTTTTTCAACATGGTCTGAACGGATGTTACCGTAACCACCGGCAATCATGATTGGCTTATGGAAGCCTTTGACTTCACCATTTACATTTTGTTCAAACGTACGGAAGTAACCATTTAATGCAGGACGACCAAATTCATTGTTGAATGCGGCACCACCCAATGGACCTTCAATCATGATTTGAAGTGGAGATGCCATACGTGATGGTTTGCCGTAGTTTTCTTCCCAAGGCTGTTCAAAGCCAGGAATATTCAGGTTAGATACGGTGAAACCGGTTAAACCAGCTTTTGGCTTACCACCACGACCAGTCGCGCCTTCATCACGGATTTCTCCGCCTGAACCTGTCGCTGCACCGGCAAATGGTGCAATCGCTGTTGGATGGTTGTGGGTTTCCACTTTCATCAGGATGTGAGCAGCCTGGCTCTTGTATTTATAAACGTGTTGACCGTTTTCTTCTTGCGTTGGGTAGAAACGCTGAGTATCAAAACCAACAATCACGGATGCGTTGTCTTTATATGCTGACAATACGTCTGTTGGTGATTCTTTATAGGTATTTTTGATCATCTGGAACAATGACAATGGCTGAACTTCACCATCAATGGTCCATTCAGAACCAAAGATTTTATGACGGCAGTGTTCAGAGTTTGCCTGAGCAAACATCATCAGTTCGATGTCATTCGGGTTACGGCCCAGTTTAGTGAACGCTTCTGTCAGATAATCAATTTCCTGATCAGACAGTGCAAAACCAAACTCGTTATTGGCTTTTACCAGTGCTTCTTTTCCTTGACCCAGAATATCAATCGAGTTCAAAGGTTTTGGCGCAGTTTCGATGAATAGTGCAGCCGCATCATCAATTGCATTAAATACGCTTTCAGTCATGCGGTCATGCAAGACCTGTAATGCTTCTGTAGAAAGCTCTTTTACACCCTTCAGCGTAAATAAAACACCGCGTTCAAGACGATGAACCGGTGTATTACAATTCTTGAAAATATCAGTCGCTTTCGAGGACCACGGCGAAATCGTGCCGACACGCGGTGTGACTAAAATCTGGATTTCATCACTTGCAGCCTGGTGCAGTTCAAATGATTGACCATCGTTGAGAAGCTGTAAAGCGGATTGCTGTTGTTGCTCGTTGAGCGCTTGGTCAAAAAGATAAACAAATTGACTTTCTAGTGATTGAACAGAACTAATTGACGACAAACGCGAAAGTAGTTGAGTTTTCTTAAAAGAAGAATGTGCAGGTGCACCGGCAACGATAAACATGCTGATTTTGGCTCCACGGGATGGTCTTGTGAACCATGCCACAATGTGACTTGAGAGAGCGCATATTCTACTGTGAAATACTGGAATCAGCTAGTGAGGAATTAATAAATCTGATCGCTAAACTATCAGGATTTTTAAAATAATACTTTTATTTTCAGTTAAAAAAATTTAATGTAGTCGATTAGATTAACACATTTTCTTGCAGAAAAATCAAAACCGTTAAAGTTTTATTTTTAGTCGCAAAATTGTATTATTTTTCAACAACAAATTTATCTAGAATTAAACCTTCTTACTTGCTTCAGTGTGCCGAATACCTTAAAAAAACTCCCTTTATTTGAAAATAAATATTTCTTGTCGTCTATTGAAGTATCTCAATATTAAAATCATCTTTTAAAAACTCTTTACTCTTATCTCACTTTAAGACGGCAACTTATGTCGCAACTCCATATATTTTTAGCTCCATTTTTGGCATCATGCGTTAAAGAATTGATTGAATAATGATAAATGACTCAAATGCGTTGGCTGGAATTACTCTCCACTGTCCGTATTGGCAGCAAAAAGCAAAGTTCTGAACTGGCGCGTAGCCCGTTCCATAAAGACTATGATCGTATTATTTTTTCGCAAAGTTTTCGCCAGCTAAATCGTAAAACCCAGGTCCACCCTCTGACTCAGCATGATGGCATTCATACCCGTTTAACCCATTCACTGGAAGTGTCCTGTATTGGGCGTTCCCTGGGTATGCTGGCTGCGGAAAAAATCAAGGATCAGTTACCTCCCTGGATTTCTCCTGCCGATGTCGGTGCCATCATTCAGGCTGCCTGTCTGGCACATGATATTGGTAATCCGCCTTTTGGCCATGCCGGTGAATACGCTATTCGTGAATGGTTTGATGATGCCTCTCATACTGATTTCCTGAAAAACTTAAGTCCGGAGCAGGAAGCCGATGTTCGTCAGTTTGAAGGTAATGCTCAAGGTCTGCGCCTGCTGACCAAGATTGACTATCATCCTAACGATGGCGGTATGCGTTTGACCTATGCCACTTTAGGTGCTTACTTGAAATATCCATGGCTCTCTCAGACCATCGATCCTACTGGCAATACGCCAGCCAGCCATCGTCCGAAATTTGGTTGTTATCAGTCTGAAAAAGAGATTTTAAAAGAAATTGCTGAACAGCTTGGACTGATACAGCTGGGTGAATATCGCTACTGTCGTCATCCCCTAACCTATCTGCTCGAAGCTGCCGATGATATCTGTTATGCCCTGATTGATCTCGAAGATGGCATCAGTCTGAATATGCTCAGCTATGCCGAAGTAGAACCAGTATTTTTAAACTTGTTAGGCGATTATGGAACACCTTCCGAGATCGGGATGCCGGATACAACCTGGCAGCAAAAAATTGCTGCCCTGCGTGGTCGGGTAATGAAACGTCTGGTAGCTGAAGTCACGACGGCATTTGCCCATCACCAGCAGGAAATTTTGATGGGTCAGCTAAAAGGCTCATTGCTAGGTTATTGCAGTTCAGACATAGAGATCGGGATTAACCGGGCCAAAGAACTGGCGAGAGACAAAATCTTTGAACATCCGCAAAAAGCCGGTCTGGAAATTATTGCCCATCAGAGTCTGCAAACCATTCTGGATGCCTTTATTCCCTTAACCACACCCCATAAAAACCTGAGCTTTAAGGAACAGCGCCTGATGGCGATTCTGAACCGTTCAGGTGCACAGTTCCATGCAGATCATTATGACAATATCATGCAGGTACTGGATATTATTTCCAAGTTTTCGGATCATCAGGCTTATAACCTGGCTCAGGAACTGCATGGCAATAAAGCTGGATTAATTTAATGATTTACACGATTTGCTGATAATCTCGACAAATCGCAACTTTTTGATTTGCAGTATTTTGCCTTTGGCCCGAATGCTGACTAATATGCCCGTATTGAAATTGAGTATTTATAAAAAATGATTGGATGTCTGATTGGTGAAGTGCTGGCACTGGAAGCACCGACTGTTTTGTTGAATGTAAATGGTATCGGTTATGAAATTGATACGCCATTGACTACCTTTTGCCAGCTGCAAAAAGGCCAGAAAATTACCTTATGGACGCATCTGGCTGTGCGTGAAGATGCCCAGTTACTTTATGGCTTTATCAATGCCCAGGAAAAAACCATTTTCCGTACTTTATTAAAGGTGAACGGCGTTGGCCCTAAAATGGCACTTGGCATTCTGTCTACCCTGAGTGTAGAAATGCTGATTCATACCGTTGAACATGAAGATGTGAATACACTGGTGAAAGTGCCCGGCGTAGGCAAGAAAACTGCAGAACGTTTAATGATTGAATTACGTGACCGCTTTAAAGCCATGGCTTCAGGTACAGCATCAAGCAACTCTACCACTGAGCAAATTCAATTTACTGGCAATTCTGCAGTGGCAGAAGCGGAAGCTGCATTACAGTCATTGGGTTACAAACCTTTGGAAGCCCAAAAACTGGTTAATGCAGCCAAAGGTGATTTTACTGAAGCCAGTGATATTATCCGTGCGGCATTAAAGTCGATGAATAAATAATAGGAAAATGACTTAATGTTAAATAAGTTTGTTTATTCTCCTATTTTCAATACTTGACTAGCGACATGGATGTCGCTGTTAGATTGGGATATAGGGACATATCCTCAATCTAACAAAGGGTTTTGTTACTTTTGCCCTGTTAAAAGTAAGAGTATGCCTGCACAATGGCATAAAAATTCCAAGCGTATTTTGAGGCTATGACTTTATTCACCTCAAATAAACCATAGAGAAAGACTCAAAAGATATGCAAGACCGTCTCATCAGTGGTTCTGAAAAACCCGAAGATCAGTTTGATCGTGCGATTCGCCCAACCTCCCTCGATGACTACATTGGTCAGCCAGTGGTTCGTGAGCAAATGGAAATTTTTATCGGTGCAGCCCGTGGCCGTGAAGAAGCCCTGGATCACACCCTGATCTTTGGTCCTCCCGGTCTGGGCAAGACCACGCTGGCCAATATTATCGCGCGTGAAATGGGTGGTAACTTAAAGTCGACTTCTGGACCAGTTTTAGAGCGTGCGGGTGACTTGGCAGCCATGCTGACCAACTTAGAGGAAGGTGACGTTTTATTTATTGATGAAATTCATCGTCTTTCACCCGTCATTGAAGAAATTCTTTACCCGGCGATGGAAGATTACCAACTCGACATCATGATTGGTGAAGGTCCTGCGGCACGTTCGATTAAACTGGATTTACCGCGATTTACCTTGGTAGCTGCTACCACACGTGCAGGTTTGCTCACCTCTCCGCTGCGTGACCGTTTCGGGATTGTGCAGCGTCTAGAGTTCTATTCAGTTGAAGACTTAACCCATATTGTGAAACGTTCAGCGAGTTTGATGGATGTGCCAATGACTAATGAAGGTGCGCTTGAAGTTGCTCGTCGCTCTCGTGGTACACCACGTATTGCCAACCGTTTACTCCGTCGTGTGCGTGATTATGCTCAAGTCAAAGGTACAGGCGAAGTCACTCAAGATATGGCACAACGTGCACTTGATATGCTGAATGTGGATAAAGATGGTTTGGATACGCTCGACCGCCGTTATTTGTCGATGCTGCTTGAACGTTTTGATGGTGGTCCTGCCGGTGTTGAAGCGTTGGCTGCAGCGATGGCTGAAGATTCAGGCACGTTGGAAGATGTCATTGAGCCGTATTTGATTCAGCAAGGGTATGTCATGCGTACTGCACGTGGTCGTATAGCAACTAATATGGCGTATTTGCAGTTTGGGTTAACACCGCCTGAGCCAAAAGATAAGTGATTTAAAAAGCAGGGCAGAGTAAAACTTGAAGTGCGACATAAACCACCTAATTAATTTAAAGGGTTTATGGAGTATATAAAATTGTCATACCATCATCTTAACTTTGAAGATCGTACTGCATTAATGCTTGAGTCAAGAAAAGAAGGCTTTTCAGCCAGAAAATTTGCTGAACTCATTAAAAGACATCCTAGTACGATCTATCGTGAGCTTAAAAGAAATAGCATCAATGACGTTTATCAAGCTCGATATGCTTCTGATAACACCTTCGCTAGACGTAGACGTGGTCACAGAAAACTCAAAATCGATTCAATCCTCTGGAAATTTATTGTTGAAGCGATCCGTTGTTTATGGTCTCCTCAGCAAATAGCAAAGCGTTTAAAGACATTTCCTGATTTGGATCAAACAATGAATGTAAGCCATACAACGATTTATTCAACGATACGCGCATTACCAAAGGGTGAGTTGAAAAAAGACTTATTATCCTGTCTGCGTCATGAAAATAAAAAGCGAAAAGCTAACGGTGAACCTAAAAAAGATTCTATATTACAGGATATTAAAACTATTCATGAGCGCCCAGCCGAAGTTCAAGAAAGAAAAATACCGGGTCATTGGGAAGCTGATTTAATTAAAGGTAAAGACAATAAAAGTTCGATAGCAACACTTATTGAACGAAATACACGGCTCTGTATCTTGGCAACATTACCTGATGCAAAGGCAGAATCAGTGCGCAAGGCTTTAACTGAAGCTCTGAAATATTTACCTGCAGAACTGCGTAAAACGTTGACCTATGACCGTGGACGCGAGATGTCAGAACATAAAATACTCGAAGAAGATTTAGGCATAGATGTATATTTCTGTGACCCACATTCACCTTGGCAAAAAGGCACATGCGAAAATATGAATGGTTTAATTAGGCAATATTTACCTAAAGGGATTGATTTAAATCAGGCAGATCAGCATTATTTAAATCAAGTTGCCATGTCACTGAATACTCGTCCTAGAAAGGCGTTAGATTGGCTTACACCATTAGAGAAATTTGCTCAGCTTGTTGATTATCATATGGCTTTTGAAACTGTCGCACCTCATGTTTGAATTCGCCCAGCTTAGGCTGCTTTTTTATTTTGCTTTTAATAAAATAAATAATTTTAATTTAATCCCTAACTCAACCGTCCCAACAAAAATTTCATATAATTTTTTATTGGCAATTTTCACATTTTTAGTAGGTGCCGATATATTCAGTATTTCTTTTAAATCATTAAAATTAGATTCATCGCCTTTAAAGTTATCTCGATCTACAACTAAACCTATCATACCTAAAGTAAGTACATATACGAAATTAAAATCCTGATATGTTTCAACAATAATAGAAATCTCTGGGTCTTTAGTTAAAATCTCTAATTCTTTTAACGACTCTAAAAGTAAAAATGACTGTTGAGATAATTCTTGTCTATCAATATTTTTTAAAGCTAAAAATGAATGTCCAAAGTCTTCTTCTTTCCATTCATTACGGAGCTCAGATACGGCAATATTTACTTGTTTTTCGAGTATCTCAACTTTTCGTAAATGACCTAAAGCGGTTTTAACAAAATCCGTTTCTAAATTTTTATTATGCTGTTCTTTCCAGTCTTTTACGAATATCAAAGCTGCTATCGGTGTAAATAGTGTAGCTGCCACTACATACATATTTGATAGCGTCGATGCAACTGCATTTTCTTTTATAGCAATTTGATAGACTGATGCATAATATAAAAACAATATAAAAAGGCAAACGATTAAAAAGCCTATTAAAAGTTTTAGCGTTAGACTAAATTTATCATTTTTTCTTTGCGTCATTCTCACCCCATAAAAATTTAATTATTATTAAAAAAGCTATGATAAAAAATTACTTCTTAAACCCATTAAGATAGTCTTATATGATTTAGCTTATAGTAGTAAAACTTTATCATAATTCTTCAAAATATATAAAAATTAAATAATGTTACCTCATACTTTGCTATTTCCTACTACAAAAGAAAAAGCCAACTGACCATGTCTAAATCAGTTGGCAAAAGCACAAACCTTTTTCTAAGTTTTATTCTGCTTATTTTTCTTCTTTCTTAAACTCCTTAAAGTCCGCTTTACGAATCATGGCATGAATCCCTTTGGTTTTATCGACCACTTGAGACACCTCAAAATCCGTCGCAGCGCTTAAATACGCATAGGCAATTTCTTCTGAAATCCCATATTCATCAACCAGAAAACGTACCGCTTCACGCGTTGATTTACGCATCGCTTCATCAAGGTCTTCATCTAAACCTGGTGTAATCCAAAACTCATCATTTTCACCCAAAGGCTGCTTCAACGATTTACCTGGTATCTTGTCACTCCCCGCTTTTAATACCGTAATTTTAAAGGTCGCACGTGCAGAACCTTCAAGTGCGGTCAATGCGACCTCACCATCACCTTGAACAAAATGACTATCACCCGTATAGAACAACGCACCCGGTACTTGAACTGGATAGTAAGCCGTTGCACCTGCGGTTAAATCATTAATATCAATGTTACCGCCATAGAACGATGGTGGCACAGAATGCACAGGGTCGCTCGTATTTGGTGCAACACCCATCGTGCCCATAAATGGATTCAATGGGAAACGAATTGCTTTGCCTGACTCGGTTTTTAAAACGCCTTCCCAAATACCCTCTTTATTCTTTTCAATTGGAGTAAAGATGGAAACATTGCCATAGGCTTCTGGGTTTGCAGGCGATGCATGATCATGCTTTTGACGCTTAGGAAACTCAGGCAATGTGCCTTTGCCATGGCGGTTCGAAATCACACCATACGGCACACGTGGCTCAACCTTTAAAATCTCGACTTTTAAAATATCACCTGGCATCGCATCTTTAACATAGACAGGTCCGGTAATAATATGTGGACCGTCTTTATGGAAATCGTGTTTCAGCTTTGAACCTGTAATTAGTTTCGCTTCAGGCAAAATATGCTCAGGTTTCACACCTTTAGAAGTGAAATACTTTTCAGCATCACGCCCTTGGTCTTCAAGCAAGCCTTCATGCGAAACTGTATCAAAGGTAATAGTGCTGCCCGATGGAATGGTCAACACAGGTTTGGCATCTTTGTTAGGTAAATAGCCCCAAGTGATGGTATTCAAGGTGCTTGGAACATAATAATTCCCTTTATATTCCCCACTTTTGAGTAAGACTGGTTTACTTTCAAGCTGTTTTAAAATTTTAAAATCTTCAGCTACCGCATGTGCAGAAATAAAAGAAAAGCTTGCTGCAACAGCAAGAGACAAAGCTAAAGGTTTTAACATATGTTCAAATTCCATGAAAAATTAATGCAAGCGAACTTCATGCAATCCCAATGCCAATCTGGTACATACCCCATCATAAATATTCAAAATTTAATCATTTGATCGATCTATACTTCTTTGAATAAATTTCAATATAGAAAGCAGGTATATGAAGAGAGAAAAACCACATGTCCCTGTGATACATAAAATTACAATAAAACTTACTGAATAATTTCCTTAAACAGCAAGGTAACTCCCTCTTTATACCTTAGAAGTATTGACTATATACCGTGCAGGTTTTGGTTAATTTAAAGCCAGTATGCCATTCTAGAATATCCTTTTAACCATCTCCGATTCTTAAGGTTCTCCCCAGATATGAATATGTATAAGCAGCTTTGTCTTTGTCTTCCACTTGCGTTTGCCAGTCAGATGAGTCTGGCAGACTGGATTGATAATTCTGTGCAGAAAGCTGAAGCTCATACCATCAAATTACGCCAGCATATCCACCAACACCCGGAACTAGGCAATATGGAATTTAAAACCTCCGAACTGGTGCAAAGGGAACTGAAGACCTATGGTATTGAAGTACGTAAAGGCTATGCCAAAACCGGTGTGATTGGAGTTTTGAAAGGTGCAAAACCGGGTCCAGTCATGGCCCTGCGTGCGGATATGGATGCCTTACCCATCCAGGAAACTGCACCTGTGCCTTTCGCCAGCAAGCAAAAAGCGATTTATCAAGGCAAAGAATCTTATGTGATGCATGCCTGTGGTCATGATGCACATACTGCCATGCTCCTAGGGGCAGCCAAAGTTCTGGCCGCCAATAAAGATAAAATTGTAGGAACAGTGGTGTTTGTATTCCAGCCAGCTGAAGAAGGTGGTGCAGATATTGATAATTTCACCCATGGCGATCAGATTGGCTCACGTAAAATGATTGCCGACGGTGCCTTGAATAATCCAAAACCTGAAGTGATTTTCGGGATGCATGTAATGGCAGGTATGCCGAGTGGCAATATTTTCTATAAAGATGGCGCGATTTTGAATAGTGCCGATCATCTACGTATTCAGGTGAATGGCAGTCAGGTACATGGTTCCATGCCTTGGGCAGGGAAAGACCCGATCTATGCTTCTGCCCAGATGGTGACCAATTTACAAAGTCTGATCAGCCGTAAAGCCGACCTGACTAAAGGGATGGGCGTGGTCAGTATTGGCAGCATTCAGGGCGGTACAATAGGTAACGTCATTCCAGATCAGGTCAATATGGTTGGCACCATCCGCTCCAATAGTGAAGATGTGCGTCAAGGCATTTTAAAAGACTTGCCGAAAATGCTGGAACACAATGCTGCTGCCAACGATGTCAAGGTCAAGGTTGAAATTTCTCCCTATGCACCGGTCACCACCAATGATAAAATTTTGACTGAATTGATGCGCCCGACATTGGCGAGTGTGCATGGCGAAGATAAACTGCATGTTTTAGACAACAATGCTAGCGCTAGTGAAGATTTTGCTTACTATGGCCAGCTGATGCCATCCCTGTTTGTGTTTGTTGGAGCAACACCAGCCGATCAGGATATCAAGCAGGCCGCACCAAACCATAACCCGAATTTCATTGTGGATGATGCGACCCTGAAAACCGGTGTAGAAAGTCATGTTCGCTTTGTCCTCGACTACCCGAAAGTAGCTGAACAGGTCCAGGCCAACTGGAAAAAGAAAAAATAATCTGATGTATCCAAATGAATGAGTTTTGGAACTCATTCATTTTTTCATCTTTCTATACAACACTTTTTTATCTGTTCTGATTTAAACATCAGCTCTCTTCTCTTATATTCCGGAATAATCATAGGTAGATATTTACCGTACTATTTTCAGCTCCCCTTAGAAAGAAAATCAGTCTATGAACTTTTATAATAAAAAAACAGATCAAAGCAATTAGAGTTTAGTGTTTAAATCAGAACAGGTGATTTACTTACCTTTTGCTAGTGATTCTTAATGTTGTTCAATTAGTTTAATTAAAAACTGTATAAAATGAGATTAATTTATTTTAGCTATTATTTAATAGCATGCCATTCATCTATTTAAAAGCTGTCTAAATAACTTGTATTTTCAAATATATTTTTGCTTCAATACCTCCTCTCTTATCGTCTAATATTCAAGCATGTTAAATATATTATAAGATTTAAAACTTTAATTCTTTATTACATATTATGCTTACTCTTTACCGTTCGCTACAAATCCTCTCTCTGAAGATATTGATTGGTCTATATAAAACTTTTAAATTTAAAAAATGAGAAGCAATACTCACTTAAAATAAAAATTGATTAAAATTCTTCAGAAAAAATATAAAGCTTAAACTGTCTATTCTGATTAAATTTTCTTCCATACATCCTTTTTAAAATATAAATAAAAATCAGCAGATAGGCATTCTAAGACTATAAAAAAGTATTCAATGAGGATTAAGTCATGAAAGTGTTCTTATTAGCGACCTGCGCTATTTTATATCCAGTAATAACTTCTGCCCAAGATGTCTGGGAGTGCAATAATGCAATTTTGCAAAGTCTTTGCCCGCATCCAAATTGTATTAAAAACCCATCTAGTTCTTCACCAGATAAATTAACAATCTCAGTCGATCATCATAAACATGTCTCCATCTGTGCCAAAAATTCCTGCTGGAATGGTGAAGCTTCAGTGACTTACGTCAACGCTCAACCCCTACTTCAACTTCCTCAAATTCGCTGGGTAGATCGTGATCACCCTCATAACAGTCCAAGTTATGTACTGTCCATAAACCGCGATACGCAATCCATTTTCTTTAAAGGCCACCATGACAATCATCCAGTTCAGTGCAGGACTGTTTAAAAATTAATTGATTAGTTCTTATCGCTAGCGGTCTCTCTAATACCGCCCCTACAGGTAAAATTTTTCACGTCTTTGAAATCTTGTGCCATTGGTCAAAGAAGTCAGTATGCTAAACTGCCCAGCCTGATATCACTTGACTTGTAGCCTGATTTTGGCAAATTCTAAGCTCAAAATTAGGTGCAGAAAGCAGCATTAATCTGCATGTAAAACCAATGGAAAAGCATTATGGCGAATAAATTTGAATTCAATATCCGCGTTTATATTGAAGACACAGATGCGGGTGGCATTGTCTATCACGCCAATCATATTCGCTTTATGGAACGTACACGTACCGAATGGCTGCGTGCATCAGGCATCAGCCACTACTGGCATCAAAAAGATTACAATTTTGTTGTACATAAAATTAACGTGAAATATTCGCGTCCTATTATGATGGATGACTTAATTACCGTCACTGCAAGTGTCGTTTCACTTAAAGCTTCATCTTTTGTATTGCAACAAAATATTTATCGTGGTGAAATCATGCTTGCATCGGGTGAGGTAGAGCTGGCCTGTATCGGCGCTGATATGCGTCCACGTCGCCTACCTGATGAAATACGCGACCTGATTCGACAAGAATTGGAACAAGATTAAAAAAATGAATTGGCACATGTAAACACTATGGCAACCGAGTTAGCATCATCCCTACAAGTATCAGATCTTATTTTACAAGCAAGCCCTGTCGTACAACTGGTTATGCTGTCTCTTTTACTGGCATCTCTGTATAGCTGGTATCTGATTGCCAAGCTTTACATGGGCTACAAAAAAGCACAGGCAGAAGATGAACATTTTCAGAAGATCTTCTGGTCTGGCGCTGAACTGAATACGCTTTATAACAATGCTCAGCTGAACTCTAAACGTACTGGTCTGGAAGATATTTTCTATCAGGGCCTGGGTGAGTTTCTTAAACTGAAAAAACGCAATGCCTCTACTACCCAGTCGATTGAAGGCACTGAACGTATTCTGCGCGTGGGCTTAAGCCGTGATCAGGGTAGCCTGGAAAATGGCTTAGGTGCCTTGGCCAGTATCGGTTCAGTTGCGCCTTATGTCGGTCTGTTCGGTACAGTCTGGGGCATCATGAATGCTTTCATTGGTCTGGCAGATATGGATCAGGTCACGCTAGCAACTGTAGCGCCAGGCATTGCGGAAGCTTTAATTGCAACCGCAATTGGTTTATTTGCTGCCATTCCAGCAGTCCTGGCATTCAACCATTACACAGCTAAAGGTGAAGCAGTTTATTCTGATCGTGCCCTGTTCGCAGAAGAAATGGTGGCCCTGTTACAACGTCAGTCACTTGGCCAGCCTCAGGACAATGACTAATGGCTATTCAACGTTCAGGACGCTTTGAGCGTATTAAAAAACCACTGAAAAGTGACATGAACGTCGTGCCTTATATTGACGTGATGTTGGTGCTTCTGGTGATTTTTATGGTGACGGCACCTATGATTACTACCGGTATTAAGGTTGATTTGCCACAAGCCAATAGCAATCCGATTCAAGCTGAGGACCGCCCTGCCATCGTGACTTTAGAAGCAGATGGTACGATTAAATTAGAAGATAAAAATCACGCAAATGATGTGTTAACGCTCGATGAATTAAAAACAGTCCTGACCAATGCACAAAATGAAGCACAGACTGCGAACAAACAGCTTAGCGTTTTGATTAATGGGAGTGAGACTCGTCCTTATGGCGAAGTCATGAAACTCATGTCTGCCCTACAGGATGCCGGTCTCGCACAAGTCGGCTTGCTTACCGCCCCTATAAAGTAATTTATGAAAGATTTCAAAAAGCCACCCTCTAAGCAGAAAGTGCTTGCGATTGGATTCACGATCGGAGTCCATACAGTCGCTTTGGTGGGATTACTTTATCTGGGGATGAGCAAACCGCCGGAACCGCCAAAACAGATTAAAACTGTACTGGTAAATCCTGAAGACCTAAAACCGGTCACACGTGAAGAAACCGAGTTTGATGAAACTGCCCATGAAAATGTGGCAGAACAGATCACGCAGACTGCTGAGCCTACGGAAGCAGCCCCAGTAATTCCAACTGCTGCCCCTCCAGTGACGCCACCGGCACCAAAAGTAGATACTCAAAAGGCCGCACAAGAAGCGAAAGTCGCAGAAGCAGCACAACGCAAGACTGAACAACAAGCAGCAGAAGCAGCAAAACGTGCTGAGGCTGCAGAACAGGCCAAGGCAGCGGCTGCTAAAGCAAAAGCTGATTCTGCAAATAAATCAAAAGCTGAACAAGAAGCTGCCCGCCGTGCAGAACAGCAAGCTCAGCAGAAAGCAGCTGCTGCAGAAAAAGCAAAACTAGAAGCACAAAAGCGAGCTGACTTAGCAGCTAAACAGCAAGCGGATGCACAGGCGAAAGCCAAGGCTGAAGCTGCTGCTAAGGCAAAAGCCGATGCTGCTGCGAAAAATAAAGCTGCCGCTGATGCAAAAGCGAAAGCGGATGCCGAAGCAAAACGTAAGGCTGATGCTGCCGCGAAAGCCAAAGCAGATGCCGCTGCCAAGGAAAAATCGGATACCGCTGCAAAAGCGAAAGCCGATGCTGAGG
Organism: Acinetobacter sp. CIP 101934; assembly: GCF_000369585.1. Lineage (NCBI taxonomy): Bacteria > Pseudomonadati > Pseudomonadota > Gammaproteobacteria > Moraxellales > Moraxellaceae > Acinetobacter > Acinetobacter sp. CIP 101934. Next base: position 2,261,150 of record NZ_KB850094.1, read on the forward strand.
CCAAACGCAAAGCCGAAGCAGATGCTAAAGCTAAAGCGGATGCCGCCGCCAAAAATAAAGCTGCTGCCGATGCAAAAGCTAAAGCGGATGCCGAAGCTAAAGCACAGGCTGAAGCTGAGGCAAAGGCTTCTGCTGCTAAACAGGCTGCTGAAGAAGCTGCCCAGAAAAAAGCTGAAGTAAAACGGATTGCCTCTACAGCAAAACGCGACTTTGAAAATAAGATCAAGCGTGCCTGGGATACGCCTACTGGTTCTTCCGGTCAGAAAGCGACTGCCCGCGTTACCCTGAGTGACAGCGGTTCTGTGGTTTCTGTGATCGTGAATGCTAGCGATCCGGACATGAAAGCCAGTGTAGAAGCCGCAGTTCGTGCTGCTGCACCCTACCCGATGCCATCAGATCCAGATGCACGGCGTGAAGCCCGGAGTTTCACCTCTACCTTCACTGCACAATGAAAATTTAAGCCATAATCTGAAAAACAGTTATGGCTTTTATTTTTTTAAGTTAAACTTCAGCAAAAAGCGGCAAAATAATATTCACTTTTCACAGTGTTATAACAGTTTGATCATTGCTGAGCGGTTTCATTCAGCCAAATTCATGCGATGATGTAACGCAATCATATTCACAATAAATCCGTTGATTTGAGTAAATAACGAATGATGGAAAAAACGCGCAAACACTTACTCTGCCTTGCCATATTCGCTGCGCTGGGCACACTGACTGCAACACAATCACAGGCGCAACTGCATCTTGAAATTACCAAGGCTCCTGAAGCAGCTCCAAAGATTGCGATCGTGCCATTCAGTCAGGACCAGAGCATCTACCCGATTGTGGAAAATGACCTGAACCGTTCTGGCAAGTTTACTAGTGCTTCAAAAAACCTGCCGGCAACAGCAACCCTGAATAATCCGAATGCGGATGCCTGGGCGACTGCAGGTGTCCCTTATGTGGTAACAGGCTCATCCAAAACCAATGCTGATGGTTCTTATGAAATTCAATATCAGCTTTATGATATTGAGAAAAAACAGTATCTATTGAATGAACTGTTAACAGTACCGGCTACACGCACCCGTCAAGCTGCTCACATGATCAGTGATGCCATTTTCCAGGCATTGACCGGTATTCCGGGCGATTTCAGCGGCCGTATTGCTTATGTACTGCGCAATCCTGCGACACCTGATCAGCGTTATACCCTGCAGATTGCTGATACCGATGGTGAACAACCAAAAACCATCCTGACTTCACGTGATCCAATCCTGTCCCCAGCCTGGACACCAGATGCGAAAAAGATTGCCTATGTTTCATTTGAAACCAAACGTCCGGCAATTTACCTACAAAATCTGGCAACTGGTCAACGTGAAAAATTGGCCAGCTTCCGTGGTCTCAATGGTGCGCCAAGTTTTTCCCCAGATGGTAAGAGCATGCTATTTACAGCTTCTATGCATGGCAATCCTGAAATCTATGAAATGAATCTGGAAACTCGCCAGTTAAAACGACTGACAAATGACTCAGCGATTGATACTGAGGCGCGTTATGCACCAGATGGCAAATCTTTTATTTTTACCTCTGACCGCGGCGGTTCACCACAGATCTATCGTTATGATTTTGCCAACAGTGCAACCAAGCGTCTTACTTTCCGTGGTGCTTTCAATGCTCGCGGTACTTTAAGCGCAGATGGTAAAAAACTGGCATTAGTTCACCGTCCAAGTGGCAGTAATTACAAAGTTGCCATTCAAGACTTGAATTCAGGTGTGAATAATATCCTCACGCCTACCAGTCTGGATGAATCACCAAGCTTCTCACCAAATGGTCAGATGGTAGTCTATGCAACACGTGAAGGTTCACGTGGGCTGCTATCGATCATGTCACTTGATGGCCGTTTCCGTATGAACCTGCCAAGTGAACAAGGTGAAGTTCGTGAACCAGCTTGGGCACCTAAATAATCCATTACTTCAACATACTCAAAACTTCATGGAGATGAAGATGAAAAAAGTACAATTATTCGCACTTCCATTACTGGCTGCTGCACTAGTGATGACTGGCTGTGCCAGCCGTAAACCGGCAACACAAACGCAAACTGGTGAACTTGGCACAGGTTCAGCAACAACTGTCGACACTCAAGGTTTGAGCGAAGATGCTGCACTAAATGCACAAAGCATGGCTGGTGCATCTTCTAAAGGTGTGACTGCTGAAAATAAAGCTTACCTGGCAAAACGTGTGGTGCACTTCGACTATGACAGTAGCGAACTGTCAAATGACGATCTTCTTACCCTGCAAGCCCATGCCCAATTCCTGATGGCAAATGCGAATTCACGTGTTGCTTTGACAGGTCACACCGATGAACGTGGTACACGTGAATACAACATGGCACTTGGTGAACGTCGTGCCAAAGCGGTAGAAAGCTTCCTGATAACAACTGGCGTGAATGCAGGTCAACTTGAAGCGGTGAGCTATGGTAAAGAAATGCCAGTGAATCCAGGTCATGACGAAAATGCCTGGAAAGAAAACCGTCGTGTAGAAATTAACTACGAAGCGGTTCCACCACTACTCAAATAAAACTGCCGGAACTGTTCTCAGTTCTGCAAATAAAAAAGCACTCATTGATGAGTGCTTTTTTTGAATGCGAAAAATATTTTAGTGTTGAGCTTCTTCGTCCTCGGGATGCTGCATCGACTCAATCATGTCGTGTTTATTGAACTCTTTATACTCCGGCTTAGCCTCATAAGCCTTCCAGGCTTCCTTCATCTTATCTTCAGAAATTTCATCTAAATTAATGGCTTCGCTCGGCGTAGGAGTCGCATCAAACTTTAATGTTGTCATATTTGTGCTCCTGAACCTATGTTTTCCTTTTAATCAACATAGCATTTTCTAGCGGACTTGCAAGTGTAAAATCATAGCAAATAGTCTCAGTTTAATTTTTCTTTTACCTCGTTCTCATCTAAAATATAGCCCAATTACATTTTTATCATTCTGATAAATTTTTATTCGGAGTTTTTCTGACATGTCTTACCTAAGCCTTTCCCAATTTTTACAGCAAAAAACTGGGAATCTCACACCTGAACTTGCACAAGTGATTGAAACAATTGCAAATACATGTAAGACAATTGATCAAGCACTGCAAAAAGGTGCATTGGCTGGCGTATTGGGCAGTGCTCAGCATGAGAACGTTCAGGGCGAAGAACAAAAAAAACTGGATGTCATCTCTAATGACTATTTGATCGATGCATTAAAAATTCATCCAAATGTAGGTGGTCTGGCATCTGAAGAACTGGATGAGTTCACTCCTGCACAGGAAAATGGTCAGTTCCTGGTATTGTTCGATCCACTTGATGGTTCAAGCAATATTGATATCAATATGTGTGTTGGCACCATCTTCTCGATTTTACCTGCTAAGAATGCTGTAACTCAGGCAGAAGACTTCATGCAAGCGGGTGTCAATCAGGTTGCAGCCGGTTATGTATTGTATGGTCCATCTACCATGATGGCACTGACTGTAGGTGCAGGTACAATCTTTTTCACTTTCGATCCAGAAACCCAGGAATTCCTGCTGACTTCTGAAAATATTCAGGTTGCTGCAGATACTAAAGAATATGCAATTAATGCATCAAACCAACGTCATTGGGAAGAACCTGTAAAACGTTATATCGATGAACTTCTTGCAGGCAAAACTGGTCCTCGTGAAAAAGACTTTAACATGCGCTGGGTTGCATGTATGGTAGGCGACATTCACCGTATCCTGTGTCGTAGCGGTATCTTCATGTATCCATATGACCTGAAAGATCCGAAAAAAGCTGGCCGTTTACGTCTGATGTATGAGGCAAATCCAATGAGTATGTTGATGGAACAGGCAGGTGGTGCATCTACGACTGGTCGTGTTCGCATTCTTGACATCCAGCCTACTGACTTGCATCAGCGTGTTCCAGTGATCATCGGTTCGAAAAACGAAGTGGATCTTGTCACTAGCTACCATAACTAATATTTAAAAACGGCAGTTGGCGTTCTGCTGACTGCCGTGGACTTCTCTCCCATGCCAACGATCTTCCTTGAATCTAAAGATAATCCTAAAATTAAGCACTTGCGTGGCTTGATTGAACAGAATTCGTATCGAAAAAAGCAAGGACAAACTGTGCTTGAAGGCACACACCTTTGTCTTGCATGGCTTCATGAAAGCAAGAAAATCAATTCTATTTTCACCACCGAACATGCCCTGCAACATCCGGACTTTGAGATCATTTTACAGAAATACACCGGTGTCGTTTTTGTTATTGGTGAATCTTTATATAAAGACTTGAGTACATTAGGGACTTCGATTGCCTGCATGGCGATCGTGGATATTCCAAGCTCTAGTCAGGCATTGGATTTCACCGCAGACACACTGATTCTTGAAAATGTTCAAGATCCGGGCAATGTCGGTACTTTGCTCCGCTCAGCTGCTGCGGCTGGCATTGATCAGATCATTTGCACCAAAGGTTCTGCATCGCTCTGGTCTCCACGGGTATTACGTGCAGGAATGGGTGCACATTTTTCTTTACAGTGTTTTGAAAATGTCACTTTAGAAGAAGTGCTTAATAACTTTAAGATTCCTGTTTATGTGACCAGCTCTCACCGTTCTAGCAGCTTATATAGCAAAGATTTGCGTAAGGCCTGTGTATGGATTCTGGGCAATGAAGGTCAAGGCGTTTCTGACTATGCACTGGAACATGCCGAAGCCGTCACTATCCCTCAACCAGGCGGTCAGGAATCACTGAATGTTGCCATTGCAGGTTCAATCTGTTTCTTTGAAATGGTCCGTCAACGTATCTGATCACACATTTAAGTTACTTTATTTTATTTCTCAGCGACCTGCATAAAAAATAGATTACACTAGAAAAAATAATCAAGTGTAATGTCAACCAAACCATTATTTTCAACGTTATATAGACATGTACTTGAAAATAATGGTGGGTATCCAATGACAGGATTTTCCATCTCTATGGATTTAGCGCCAAAACAGCTTCAGTCGCAAGATGCCAGTACTCTAAAGAGTACAGCTGAGTCACGCCTGAAGAATTTTATGCAAGACGTAACGGGTCGTGCATTGGTGATGATGGAAAGTGCGACCCAAAGCCAGCATGGCATTGCCATGGATCTGGTCCAGGAAGCGTTTATTTCCCTGCATAAATCCTATGCAGACCGATCCACTGAAGAATGGTATCCCCTGTTTTACACCATTTTAAATAACAAGTTACAGGACTGGCGACGTAAAGAAATGCGTCGTAATCAGCCATTTTCATTTTTTAAAAAAGTTCAGCTCGATGACGATGATGCCGAACTCAATGATGTCGTCGATGAAGCAACGCCATCCCCATTGGAGTTTCTGGATCAAGCCGTTACAGCCGAAGAAATTCAGCAAGCCATTGCCCAATTGCCTGTTCGTCAGCAACAGGCTTTCATGCTTCGTGCATGGGAAGGCTTTGATACGCATACCACCGCACAAATTATGAACTGCAGCGAAGGCAGTGTGAAAACTCACTATCACCGTGCAATCCAGGGTCTGCGTGCCTCACTTGCACATTTAAATCCATTTCTGGGAGGGTCATCCGAATGAATCAAGATGATTTCTTAAAAAAAGTAACTTCCAAACTTGATGGTATGGCACAGCAGCATAAGGACAAACCTGTTGTGATGAACCGTGTTCTTGAAGAAATTCAGGAGACCAAGCATTCTCGTTTTGCATTCTTCAAAATGTCAGGTTTTGCACTTGCAGCTGCCATTGCAGGTATTGTTGTTTTACCAAATGTCGCTAACCAAGAGGAGCCTCAAACCCAGGTAGTGTCCGTACCTAAGCTTTCACCCCAAATGGTTGAAGACTTAGAAATGTTAATGGTTTTAGGTGAGGACCAGGTTCCACATGGCAGCTAAAAAACTAGCACTCGCATTTTGTGCATTCGGCTTTCTGCAAACCAGCTTTGCCGGATTTGAGCGTTTTTGGATTTTTTCCAAAGATGCTGATACACAAGTCAATGAAACCTGGAATAGTCTTTCAGATGCAGAACAGGTTGCTTTAATTAAGCGTTATCAGACCTTAAAAGAACTTCCTGCAGAGCAAAGCGTAAGCTTACAACAGCGCATGGACTGGTTTACCCAACTGCCCGAAGCTGAAAAGCAAAAGATGCGCGAAACCTGGCAGAAAATGAGTTCTCATGAACGCAAAGAGTTAGCTTCACGTATGCAAAAAGCAACGCCTGAACAACGCCCTGTGATTCGTGAAGAATATTTCAACAAACATTTGATAGTTGCTGAAAACTAACTCTCCCAGCCCGACTATTAAAATTATTGCCAAAAATAAAAGATATTAAAAAAGCCTCAATTGAGGCTTTTTTATTGTTTCTATAATGCTTTAGCTCTTGAATAAACGACGTGAACGATAAGCTGCAATGCCAAGCAGACCGAATAAAGCAATGATATTAATGGCACCGCCACCGCTGCTATCGCTATTGGTATTTTTCGCGCTATTTCTTAAAATAATAGTTGCAGTATTTGACTTTATACCTTCTGTATCATAATAGTGATACTTAATTGGATAATCAAACTGACTTAAATTATTTTTAATCTCGAAAGTAATTTTACCACCATAACATTTCTCACTCGTCGTTCCATCCAGACATACTCCCTCACGTTCTGCATACATATTGATTAATGAAGGATCAATATCTTCAAAGCGAATAGGTGCTGCCGTGTTATCCAAATGAGTTGGAGTTTTCCTGTATTGTGGCGCTAAATTATCCATTGGTCCATCATCGTCGAAGTCATTACTTAATGGATTGACTTCTACCCTTAAATCATTTTCTGGACGAATGGTATAAATATCATTTTTAGCTACAGGTGCAATATTGTTAAAGGTTGCAGCTAATACACCCGATGAACTTTCTGCCACTACACCATTCGCTCTTTCACTATCGGAAAGATTCTCTGTAAGAGTATAAACACAATACTCACTCACACCAGGCGGTGTGATAGCACCATCCTTACGGTAAAACATAATACGTTTCAGCTCAGGCACCCATTCACATACTTGTTGTTCGTCTGGACCAAAAGGAAATAAGTTAGTTCCACCTGTAGCACTGGCATCCAATTTTCCTACACCTTTGGCTTGAGTACTTATCGAATACTGATCTGCATCAAATGGTTTATTTCGTAGTTCACCATCTTTTTCAATTTGTTTAGGTAATGCCAATTCAAATGGATCGATATAAATTGCACGGTATTTTGCAGATATTTTCGTATTTGTTAATAAAGAATTAAAGTCATCGAGTTCAGCCTGAATTTGCAATTTTCTTGGTGCATTTCCAGGATCATCCAGCATAGCTTTCAGCTGCTGGATTCGATCTTCATAAACAGTAATCATTTCACTATATGCGATATTACTTAATGACTGTATATCCGCTGCAGTTAGGCGCATCAATTCAACAGAACCAATATCGCAGGTATTGGCATTCTCTGGATTGAGCAATAATGTTCCATTCGAAACACGGAAAATTTCACGCTGATCACTTTCACTACAGTTAAGATGTCCAGCATTTACAAAATCTGTATTACTGTTTTTATCTATAGGGTAATACAGTGGCAAATATATATTATATGGAGAGGCAGGTTTATAATCCGAGAGCAATTCTGAACGTTCTATGGCTGCAGGGATGATGATGTTTTTCGCAGCATCTATTAATTTTACGGCCGGAACCGTACATGTACTATCTAATGCATTATTTGTCAGAATCATATTAATTGACTGATCTGCCGTATTCCCTCCATTTAAGGCATAACTACAGGATTGACCGGTATTAAATGCCAATATATTAGAGTTAAATGCTTTCATTCCCTTATCATCATATAAGAGGGTTGCAGCAGCTTCATTTTCTACAATCGTATTACTCACTAAACCTAATAAAGCTAAACCATTAAGAGGCTTTTCAGCACGAGAGCTGAACTGAATAATTGCACCATCTTCTTCATCTACCCTATTTTTAGCAATAGTAGAAGCATGAATATCAATACTGCCTGCGCCACAATAATCAATAATGCTTGTGCTGGAACTCATTCCCGTTTGATAATTACCATTCTCGACAATACTGCTATGACTGATACTAGTTGGTGAGGTCGTTGGTAGTCCTTTACGCTCACAATCCATTGCCCAGACACTACCCAGTGGTGCATGATTACGCATGATCAGGGTTTTAATGAGAGATACAGTTCTTTCACTATCACTACCGACAAAGTAGATCGCTCCGCCCTCATTATCCGCTTTGGAATCGAGAATGGCGGAATTGTAGATTTTGACTATTCCCCCAATAAATAAAGCTCCACCATTGCCACGATCGGTACTAGATGCCTTGGCATAACCATTCTTTAGCGCAATATTATTAATTTCAAGTGTAGTTCCAGAAGTAACCGTATTGAAAATTCGTGACTGGCCTTGTGCATTAATACTGGTCTGAATTGGCTGTTGGGCCGGGAAAGTTCCCTTTAATAAATCTTTAGCCTGCTCATCAAATGGTAATGCACCATACAAAGATATTGGTGAATTTAACTTGAGCTCACCCCGAGTAAGTATATATTCACCTTTTTCTAACTGAATATAATCAGGCTGTCCAGGTAAACGATTGCCTACATTACAGCTTCCATAACTTTTATTTTCATAAGCTGTTCTGATTGCTTGTCGTAGTGAACATGATTTAAGATCATCTATATCCAAAGTCGTCGTTACTTGGATAATTCTACTTTCAGCTGCCATCAATGACATAGTCGACAAAAAGACAGCTGTGAAAAGTCCTTTTTTATAATTCTTCATCATATATTTCCAAATTATTTTTTTAGTTTTCGCCAGGTCAAGCCGCCCATCAATAGTACCAGCCAGAATATACTGGTTGCCCCACCTGATGTTTTAACCTTATCGCTTTTCATATTATTTTCTGCTTCCATTACGATATTTACTCGAATTGGAAGATAAGCTGCATTTGAATCAAAACGATTCATCGTAGTCACTACACGTATAGTAAATAGATCTGCGCCTGCTTTAGGGTTTCTTGGGGTATAAACCAAATTACCATCCAAATCCAAAGAAACGGTTCCCTTAGAACTTACATGAGCCTGTTGTTCAATCAGTAAACAGCCGTCTTGCCATTCTTCACCCTGAGGATGGTCTAGTACCACTTCCTTACATTTCTCTTTAGGCAGAAGATCGCTATCACCTAATGCTTCTATGATAGAAATCCGGGCCACCTGATTATTTAACTTACCAATCAGTAAATCCTGTCCCACCAGACTCGTATCTCTGGAATCCTGGATTTCGATTGCTCCTCGATCACATTTACCGAATGGTGACTTACCACGCTGGTCATAACCTACACATCCAGCTTTAGTTTTATCAGTATTTCTGTTCACCTTTATTCAAGATTGGAGTGGTATTCAAACTTGTATATGTCATCAGGATTCTTGGCCTGAAATACCCCAAAAATTGTTTTTCATTTTTAAAATAGGGGCATAAAATCGCATTTGCTGAAGTGGTAATATTCGGACACTTGCCCTCTAACTGATCACCAGCAAGAACCGTATAAGCATCATCCAGAATTTCATTCGCATAAATAGAAGCTCCCGTACCACAGGAATTCCCTACCAAGTTATTCTGCAAAATGGAACTCATTTTGACTTGCTCAGAACTAAATTGACAGTTCTGATCAGTGTTAGCAGAAGTACTCCCTGGATTATTCAATACAATACTATTTGCTAGATAACCAGGTTTGTTTACTACATCAAACTTGACCCCAATTGAATTATTTATAATTGTGGTGTTATTAATAGCAATAGCATCAAGAATAGTTACTGCTGCCCCTGTATTTCCATACAGAGTAGAACTGTAAATTGAAGATTGTGGCAAAACAAGTACATCAGTTTCTTCATTGGATAACACATCTTCAGTATAAATATTGGATGAACGAGAACTTGTAGCTGTCGTTGTATTTTTACTAATTACAGATTGCCTGATATGGAAGTTTGGTAATTCATTATAAATAGCCCCCCCTTCATTCGCTGTATTGTTTTCGAGTAAGGAGTTTTGAACCGTGAGGCTACCATTTTTAGTTTGATCGGTCTTATTTATGCCAGCGATATAAATTGCGCCTCCATCGTTGGCCATACCGCGATGTAATTTCACATACTCTAGGGTGAGCTTACCTTGGTTATAAATTAAGCCCCCTTTGCTCACTTTACAACTGATAGCACCACATCCTTCTAGTGTAACTTCACGCAGTCTGACAGATACGGTCTGATTTTTTTCTGAAACTGTTTCAGAATTAGCAATATTGAAAATTCCGCCCAAGGTATTAGCAGGCAGATTGTCCATAATTCTTATAGTTGCATTGCTCAAACCATCCTCTAGGTTATCCCCCATCTTCTTTTCATAAGTGGTATGGATATACATAGAGCGTATTATTTGTAATGGAGAATTTAGCTTATAAATTTCCTTCTCTTTTAACTTAATAACAGGAACAGGCTTGTCATCCCCACAGCCCAGATAAGGCTTATCCATCCCCTGATTAATATATTGCACGGCCTCACGTAGGGAACATTCTTTATCATCCCTGACGATATCTTCAGTGGTGGTGACGACAATTTCAGCACTGTATGCCTGCCCCATAATACATAGCAAAACAATGCCTAAGCTCTTCTTGAGCATGACCTTCTCCTAATTTTTTTATATTCTTTCTTTTTATTCTAAAATCGCATCATTCTAGCGATATTTGAATTATTTTGCTCTAATCTGTCATAACTTGAGTAATTACTCAAGAATTTTTATTATTTATCGATATTCGTCAATCAATGCATAGATCTGCCTTAAATTAGCATTACTCACTTTAAGTTTTTCGCCCTTTAAAAGTTGAATAATTTGTTCAAGTGTTTGTAAAAGTACTGAGGTCTGATGCGGACCATGACTCAACAGGTAATCAAAAATTTGCTGATCCAGATGAATCCCACGTCTATCCAATACTGATGATACCAAGGCAAAACGGTCAGCATAAAGACTTCCGTTCGGAACGCGCGTACTTACCGCTTGGGTCAAACGAGATTGTAAATCCGGTAATTCCAGCTTAAGTTCAATCGGAGCAAACCTTGAAGAAAAAACCAGCTGACCACCGCCTTCATTATTATAATTAATTAAGTGAAAAACTGCCTTTTGCCAGTGGGGTACGCCACTAATCGCTTCAATATCATCTAAAGCTACCAGATCATAGCGGTCAAGTGAGGTAATGGCTTCTGTAGGCGCATCCAAAAGTTCCAATAAAGAGACCTGAATTGCAGTTTTCCCCACTTCCAGATAAGAATCACAAATAGCAGAAAGCAAATGACTCTTACCTGTTCCCGCACCCCCATAGACATAGAAACGATTAATCAGACCCGCATGGAGCTGGCGAATCGCATCAATTACATGCCCCCATCCCGGACCCGAAAAATCACTGATTCGGGCATCGAGCTGGGGTTCAATATCAAGTTGCAATTGACGCATATCTATTTTTTGGCCTATCCATCTTTAAGCTGGGTTTTTTCAATCTTACTCGATTTTTCATCTGCTTGCAGTGCTTTCTCATGAGGCGATTTCAGGTCAATATCTACATCTACATTAGGGGTTTCAATATTGATAGAGCCAGTAGAGGCTTTTTGGATGATGAGGGTTCTATTATCGTAGAGTGCACTTTTTTCATAGAATTCACGGGCATGACGCAGCAATACAACGATCACCGCAGCGACTGGCAAGGCAATCAGCATACCCAGGAATCCTGCCAGTTGAGCACCTGCCAATACGGCAAATACCACAGCGACTGGTGACAGGCCTATTTTATCGCCAAGCAGGAATGGTTGCAGGATATAGCCTTCTACCGCCTGACCCACCATGAATACAATACCCACTAGAACCAGTTGCCACCAGTCAATTCCAAACTGGAATAAAGTCGCCACTACTGCTGCAATAATCCCAACTGCAAAACCCAGATACGGGATAATACTGCAAAGGCCCGCGACCATCCCGATGATTAGGCCGATTTCCAGGCCAATCAATTGTAAACCGACGGCATAAACAACGCCTAGTAATACCATGACCAGAAATTGTCCTTTCACAAATGCACCCAAAACTTCGTGACATTCACCAACAACTTCCAAAGTACTACGCTCGTATGGACGTGGAATGAGTCGGCGCATGCTGTCGAGCATGCGTTCCCAGTCGAGCAGGAAATAAAAAGCAATGATGGGAACAAGAACAATCGTTCCACCAATCTGAATAAAACTAATGCCAGATTGTGCCAATTTCAAGGCCATTGCCTGAATGCTGTCGGCACTATAATTGGTCTGGACATAATCCATGACCACACTGGAAATCTGGTTGGTGTCAATTTCCATTGGCACGAGATTAAAGGTATCAGACAACCATGGCAGGAAAGTATAATTGACCCAGTGAATTCCAGCAGGAATGCTGTCGCGGGCATACATTAACTGTTTCCACACCAACGGCACCAAGTACCACATGGCTAGGGTCAGCACCACCCCGATCCCGATAAAAACAATACTGATAGAGAGCCAGCGCGGCAGACCAATACGATGTAAACGATCAACCAAAGGACTAAATAGATAGGCGATAAAAAATGCGACGACAAATGGAACAACAACAGGCTTAAGCAGGTATAACACCCAAATAATCAAGGCGATACCAGCCAAGATAAAAATGCGACGTAAGGTACGATCTACCATAAAGTCTTGCCTTTTCTCTATTAATCATTATAAAAAGTAAAATATTTGAATAAAGATAGCATTTTAGGACATAAATAACATAAGAGTTTCGTATATTCGGGTATAATCAGCGCCGCGAATGCGGAGACTTCATTATGAGCAACTCAACTTCTACCCCAAACACTGGTTTAAGCTACAAAGATGCAGGTGTCGATATTGAAGCGGGAGACGCGTTAGTCGACCGAATCAAGTCCGTCGCTAAGCGCACTAAACGTCCTGAAGTTATGGGCGGTCTTGGTGGCTTTGGTGCACTTTGTAAAATCCCTAAAGGTTATGAAGAACCTGTTCTCGTATCTGGCACTGATGGTGTTGGTACAAAATTACGTTTAGCATTGAATTTGAACCGTCATGACACAATTGGTCAGGATCTGGTTGCAATGTGTGTAAACGACCTTCTCGTTTGTGGTGCTGAACCACTGTTCTTCCTGGATTACTATGCAACTGGTCACTTGAATGTTGATGTCGCAGCAAATGTTGTTACTGGCATTGGTGCTGGCTGTGAACTTGCTGGTTGTGCATTGGTTGGCGGTGAAACTGCTGAAATGCCAGGCATGTATGAAGGCGAAGACTACGACCTTGCAGGTTTCTGTGTGGGTGTTGTTGAGCGAAGTAAAATTATTGATGGCTCTAAAGTTAAAGCAGGCGATGTGCTAGTTGGTGTTGCATCTTCAGGTGCACACTCAAATGGTTACTCACTACTTCGTAAAATTCTTGACGTGAAAAACGTTGATTTAAACCAGATCATCGATGGTCGACCACTTGCTGACGTAGCAATGGAACCAACACGTATTTATGTAAAACCGATTCTTGAATTGCTTAAACAGGTAGATGTGCATGCAATGGCACACATCACTGGTGGTGGTTTGCCAGGTAACCTGCCTCGCGTACTTCCAAACGGGGCTCAAGCAGTTGTGAATGAGTCTTCTTGGGAATGGCCTGAACTATTCAAGCTTCTTCAACGCGAAGGTGGTGTAGAACAGTTTGAAATGTATCGTACATTTAACTGCGGCGTAGGTATGGTACTTGTTGTTGACGCAGCAGATGCAGACAAGACTGTAGACGTACTGAACAGCCTTGGCGAAAAAGCATGGACGATGGGTCACATTGCGGACAATGCCGAGTCTGTAGAAGGCGCTGATGAAAAAATCCGTGTGATCTTCGCATAATCGCATGATTAAAATTGCTGTTCTTGTTTCAGGCAGTGGATCTAACCTGCAAGCCTTGATTGATGCCAATCTGTCAGGGCAAATTGTCGGCGTAATTTCCAACAAGCCTGAAGCTTATGCTTTAGCGCGTGCGCAAAAAGCTGGAATTCAGACTGCAGTCATTGAACACAAGCAGTATCCGAATCGTGAAGCCTTTGATGATGTAATGCATCAGCAACTGTTAGATTGGGATGTGGATTTAGTGATACTGGCAGGCTTTATGCGAATTTTAAGTGAAAAATTTGTTAAAGCCTGGGAAGGTAAAATGGTGAACATCCATCCTTCTCTCTTGCCGAATTACAAAGGTATGCACACGCATCAACGGGTGCTGAATACTGGGGATACCCTGCACGGCTGTACCGTACATTATGTAACCGCTGAACTGGATGCCGGTCAGGCCTTGGCTCAAGGTATTTTAAAAGTATCTCATCAAGATACGACACACTCTTTAGCTCAGCGCGTGCATGTACTGGAACATTTGATTTACCCGCAAGTGGTGGAATGGATCTGTACAGGTGTCATTCAGCATACTGCTGCTGGCGTGATGTATCGCGGTCAGTTGATGCAGGAACCGGTTCAATTCTGCAAACTCTAAAGAATACACTGCATAAAAAAACGCATCCCCGGATGCGTTTTTTTATGATTCATTTTTCACTTTAAAGACTGCTCTGCAATGAGCTGCTTGATCAGACCGACGACTTCATACGGTCTTTCTAAAGGAAACATATGTCCACCTGGTGTTACCGTAAAGGGAATACCAAACTTCTTCTGAACCAATCTTGGAAACTGTCTTTTATGAAACAGGCTTTCATCACCTACAACAAGATGCATCGGCAGTTTGACCTTTGCTTGCGGTAACCACCATAAGGATGGATTGGTACGAAAGATATTCACTTCGTCCATTTTGGGAATGGTCAGCTCAACCCCACCCCGCACTGGGTCATCTTTCAAGGCATGATCAATATAGGCTTGAAAACAATCCTGATCAAAATCTTTATAAAAGCCCTTTGAACGTAGTAATTCTGCTGCCTGCTCACGGGATTCCCAATGATCACGACGGCGTAAAGACAAAGCAGCAGGTGACATCGTATCTACAGCCTTTAGCTTGAATACTTTTGCCATATGCAGCATCAATGAAGATGGTCCCATAATCAAAGGTGGGTCCAGCATGATCACCTGCTCGAACAGTTCGGGCCGTTGCCGAGCAGCCATCATGGTTAAGGCTCCACCTAGCGAATGCCCCAGACCAATCACCTGGCGACCTTGTGCTTGGCGTACGATACTGTCGATCACTTGCTGGGTCAGGCTATTCCAATGATTATCAATCGGATAACGTTTATCTGGACCCAGCAACGGCACATAGATAATGTCATACTCATCTTTTAGTCCATCAAACAGTTTCTGATAGACACGAGAAGGCACGCCATTGGCGTGCGCAAAATGAATAATTGGCTTCATTGCAGTTTGGTCTGACTTTCAGTACTGAGTTTCTGAGCAACCGAGCTGGCAATACCTTCGCCTAGGGAAGCCCCCATACGACCTAAGATAGACTCAAATGGGCTATATTCAACGGTGTAGTTCAAGGCTTTATCAGTTTTCAGCTCACGCTTCAGGGTTTGTAAGCTACCGGTACGGTCAGCAATACCTAATTGTACTGCCTGTTCACCCGTCCAGAACAGACCAGAGAAAATTGCAGGATCAGTTGATTTAAGCTTTGCTCCACGACCTTGTTTCACTGCATTGATAAAGTGAGCATGCACATTATCCAACACACCTTGAACATGGGCTTTCTGTGCAGCATCAACTGGCTGGGTCATCGAAAGTAGTGCCTTATTTTCACCCGAAGTCATGGTACGGTCTTCCACGCCCAGTTTCTGCATCAGGTTACTCACGCCATAGTTCGGCATGATCACGCCAATTGAACCGACCAGACTCGATGGATTGACAATAATTTCATCTGCAGCAGAAGCAATATAATAAGCACCCGAAGCGCCAGTATCACCAATTACAGCATACAGCTTTTTCTGCGGATACTGCTTTTTCAGGTACTGAATTTCCTGCCAGATTTCATCAGATTGCACTGGTGACCCCCCTGGAGAATTGATATTCAGAACCACTGCTTTCGCCTGCTTACTTGCATAAGCTTTCTTCAGCGACTTGATGGTGTTGTTACTATTCACACTTTGCTTGTCTGATGCAATCGTGCCAATAATATCAACCACCGCCAGATGCTCATCTGAAGTTTTAGTGGCATCAGTCGATGCTGTACTGCAGCTTTTGCCCATGGCAAGTATAATAAACAGCAAATAGGCAAACGTCAGGAATTTAAAGAAGATTCCCCAACGACGTGCACGGCGTTGCTCTTCTACAGAGGCAAGTACCGCTTTTTCAAGCAGTTTCCACTCAGGTCCTGTTGGTTGCTGAGGTTGTGGCGTATTTTGTATTTGATTTTCAGGTTTTGGTGGCCAATCGGACATAAACAATCCAACACATAATTATATTGTGCCCATTATATACACCGATTTGAGTATTTCTGTCTAAACCAGCAGTTTTATCCTATAATAAATTTCAATTATTCCTTCCCATTGCTCTTAATATCAATTCAATGACTGCACAAAGCTCAAAGAATTCAACCTATGGTTTGCTTAAATTCGTCAGCCGACTTCCACTTCCAATTACGAGATTGATGGCAAGCAGTCTTGCGGGCATTGTAAATCTATTGAAGACTTCCAAGACCTCAGAAACCATTCGCTTTAATCTGAAAATTGCACTTCCGGAGCTTTCAGAGCAGCAACGCGAAGAGATTACGCGTGCCTCAATCCGGAATGAATTGATGTCTTATTTTGAGTTTTTTAGTATTTGGGGTTCGAGCAATGAAAGAAATCTTCAACGTGTCCATCATGTAGAAGGACAACATTTACTTGAGGAAGCACTTGCAGCAAATAAAGGGCTGGTACTGATTGTGCCGCATTTTGGTACCTGGGAAATCATGAATGCTTATCTCGCTCAATTTACTCAAATGAGCATCATGTATAAGCCGGTCAAAGATCCTGCCGTGGATGACTTTGTTCGTGAGGCACGGAGTCGTGAGCAGGCCACCTTATTACCCACCGATGAAACAGGCGTTCGTCAGATTTTTAAAGCCTTGAAACAAGGTGGCACGACAGTCATCCTTCCAGACCATACCCCAACTGCAGGCGGTGAATATATTCCTTTTTTTGGTGTACCACTCAGCTCAAGCAACCTCAGCGCCAAACTGATTCAAAAGACCAAGGCAAAATGCCTGTTCCTTTTTGCAATGCGTAATACTGAAGGAGGCTTTGATGTGTTCTTCGAACCCCTCGATGAGCAAATTTATAGCTCTACCCCGAATCAGGGTACCGAGATTATTTTCAAGAAAATGGAAGAATTGATTCATCGTTACCCGGAGCACTACCATTGGAGCTATAAACGCTTTAAAGCGCATGAGTCTCTGGGCGGCACCATTTATCGCATTCCACAAGATGAAGCACTGGCTAAAATTAATGATCTGCGCCGGGCTTATCAGGATGAACAGGCAAAACTTGCAGCAGAAACTTTACAGACTTTAAATACGAATACTGCTATTGAATCTTAAAATCTTCTCTTTGCAACCATCTATATTTTGATCGATAAGATGCAAGATGTATTTGT
This sequence comes from Acinetobacter sp. CIP 101934, assembly GCF_000369585.1. Taxonomy (NCBI): domain Bacteria; kingdom Pseudomonadati; phylum Pseudomonadota; class Gammaproteobacteria; order Moraxellales; family Moraxellaceae; genus Acinetobacter; species Acinetobacter sp. CIP 101934. The sequence goes on from NZ_KB850094.1 coordinate 2,278,837, forward strand.
TTTTCTTTACTAAAAAACTCGATGCTACCGTGCTCTGGCGTACTTAACAGTGGAATATTTAAAGCTTGTAATCGTGCTTGAGTCAATCGACTTGGATGGCCATAACGATTAAATCGCCCAGCAGAAGCAATCGCGATTTTGGGGCGGTAATGCTGTAAAAACTGATAGGCTGAACTGTGCTGACTACCATGATGCCCCAAGATCAACACATCGACTTTTAAATCCGGATAATCTCTTAGCAACTGAAACTCAGTTTGCCAGCCTGTATCGCCCATCAGTAAAAAATGCTGATAAGGCCAGGCATCTTTAACTTGTATATGGATAACACAGGAATTTTCATTTTTATCAGGTTTAAACTGATTAAGTGATTCTGACCGCGGTGATAACACCTGAAAATAAACCTGTTCATTCCAGTTCCAGGACTGTCCCTGCTGACATAATTTAAATTGAGTGCTTTCATTCAGTTCAGGCTGTTCACTGGCGATAAGCTCTGAAACCTTAAGTTGACCACGGATATGTATATAAGCTCCGCTATGATCCTGATCCAAATGGGTCAATACCAGCTGATCAAGCTTAGATATTCCCTGCACAGATAGAAATGGAAGAATGATCTGCTCACCAACACTAAAACGGCTTTCATCATAATTGCCACCAGTATCTACCATCATGTTATGTTGGCCTTGACGGATAAAGATGCTTTGACCCTGCCCCACATCCAGCACATGCAATTGAAATGGCGAATGATAAAGCGGTATCGCCATCATGGGGACCAGTCCACACGCTGCCCATGACTTGGGTACCGCTCCACGCGGCATAAAAAGAATTATAAGAATGACTACACTCAATATCAGTAGCCATGGTGTCATTACGACCAGGATCAGTTCAGGTGAAAACAGATGATCCAGTAGATTTAAAAAACCAACTAACATACTGATCATCAGATCGTTCATTTGAAAAACCAGTGCCGCGAATGGTTCTGCAATAAAGAAAAATAGAGCAGCAATAATATCCAGTGGCACAATAAGTAGACCAATCCATGGAATCGCGAACAAATTACTCAATGGTGCGATCCAGGCCAGCTGTTTAAAGAAAATAATCATTAAGGGAAATAACGCGACAAAAATTTTCCACTGAGATTCGACTAAAACTTTTACTGCGAAATATAGACGTTGTCCTGTACTTTGGATTACATCTCGTGGTTGTCGCTGGATGGTCTGATAAATTCGCAGCAAGACAAAACAGGCACCATAAGACAACCAGAAAGCTGCGGACAAAATACTAAAAGGATCCAGTAACAGTAATATTGCTGCACTTAAGATCAGTAACTTTAAAGGTTGTACATACTGCCTCAACCAGATACTGGCCGTGATCATCACACAGATCAACAAGGTACGTAAGGCCGGAATTTCAAAGCCGACAAAGGCGCAGTACAGCAAGACACAAAGTAAAAAAGGTATACTCAGGTAATATTGTCTGGGCCATTTCAGATAGAGAGCTGGAAAAAGCCTGGCTGTCAAAAACTGTAGACTCGCACAGAATATCAGTGCAAAAATCACTACATGCGGCCCAGAAATTGCCAGCAGGTGACTCATACCAAAACGGCGAAACTGCTGTTCAATTGCTGGATCCAGTAAACTCTCATCTCCCGTTAGCAGAGCCAACATCAACCCTTTGTTTCGTATTGGCTGTTGGTAAATAAATACTCTTAACTCTAATCGTTTTTGTTCAATCCAAAGAAGTAGCTGGGATCTTAAACTTTGCTGTTGGCGTAAATGCTGGCTAAAACCGAGTGCATAAACTTCTTGCTGGGTTAAAGGCTGAATCTGTTGAATACGAAATCCTGCCATCAGGTTTTGTTCGAGATACCATTTCTCCACATCGAATGCACCAGGCGTGGCATAGGCATGTGCCGGTCGTACATCCCCATTCAGTCGATAATACTGTCCCAGCTGGAGTTGATTTGACATATTAAACGCAGCCTGCACTGGTCCTTCCTGTTTAACAGAACCCAGCCACTGCACTATCGTCCCATTCGGCTGTAATACCTGTAAGGGTTGCTGAATAATGTTAGTATTTATTTTGTTAAGCCGGGAGATATAAACGATAACTTCTCGCTGCCCAACTTCTTTCTCGATAAATTGCAATTGCTGATCAAGAGCATGATTGGCAAAGCCCTGCCCTAATAAAAAGCTCAGACTTAAGGAAAATAAAATAGAAATAAAACGTAGATAAACATGATGCAGCCTTAAATGGATGACCCGGTAGATAAGCAGCCATACCAGCATAATCAAGCAGACTGATCCTGCTGATAACTGGTATTCAGCTTTACTCCACCCCATTGTTGTCAAGCCAAGAATCCAGCCTACACCTAGCCATTGCAGCATGATTTTTCTTTTTATTGTTATTTTATGACGCAATAATAAAGCCCACCGGAGTGAGCTTCAATCAAAGAGGATTATTCCAATATTTTTAGGACAATATCAGTCATTCACCCATAATCCATCCTGCATATGCAGAATACGGTCTGCTGACTGAGCCAATTGCTCATCATGGGTTACGATCAGCATGGCCATATTGAACTCCTGACGTAATTCGGTCAGTAGCTCAAAAATTTTTACCGCAGTTTTACGATCCAGATTCCCGGTCGGTTCATCGGCCATCATCAATTTTGGTTTCCCCACTAAGGCACGCGCCATGGCCACACGCTGGCGTTCACCACCAGACAACTCGCCCGGTTTATGGGTTAAACGATGACTTAAGCCCACACGTTCCAGCAGATACTCAGCTTGTTTTTTTACTTCCTTGAATTTGCTGGCCTTACGTAGCATCAGTGGCATCGCCACATTTTCAAGCGCGGTAAACTCAGGCAGAAGGTGGTGGAACTGATACACAAAGCCCAAGTGCTCATTACGCACATAACCGCGCTCAGCTTCAGACAGCGTATCAAAACGCTGGCCGTTCACCATCACGTGACCCGAAGTTGGACGATCTAAACCACCGAGCACATGCAGCAAAGTACTTTTGCCTGAACCACTTGAACCAACAATTGAAACAAATTCACCCGCCTGCACCTGCAAAGACAGACCACGGATCACTTCAACTGTAGATTTACCATCGGTAAAAGATTTTTGAATATTCTGGGCATCTAGAATGATATTACTCATAACGTAATGCCTCCGCAGGCTGAATCTTGGCTGCTCGTAGCGCAGGATAGATTGTTGCTACAAAACTTAAGACCAATGACAATACGACAATCAGGACTACATCCTGCCAGCGTAGATAAGACGGCAAGTAGTTAATGAAGTAGGCATCAAACATATGCAGACCTAAGGTATTGTTCAGCCAGCCCACCAGACTACTAATACTAGTCGCAGCAATAATACCCAGAATTGCGCCGGCACAGGTACCAATTACACCAATGACAGTGCCCTGCACCATGAAGATTTTGGTAATAGTCGCAGGTGAAGCACCTAAGGTACGTAAAATGGCAATATCCGATTTTTTGTCGGTTACCACCATTACTAGAGAGGAGACAATATTAAACGCTGCGACCAAGACAATCAGGAACAGCAGCAAGCTCACCATTGCCTTTTCCATCTGAATGGCACTAAACAGGTTACCGTGAGTATAAGTCCAGTCAGATGCATAGAAGTTTGCTGGCAAATTCATGACAATATCACGTGAAACTTGTGGTGCCAGGAAGATATCATCCAGCTTCATGCGGATCCCTTGCGCACCATCTGGCAGACGCAGCAAAGTTGCCGCATCATTCAAGGCGATATAGCCCATCATTGAATCCACTTCTGCACCAATGCTGAATATTCCGACCACATTAAAGCGCTTAAAGCGTGGCACTACACCAGCAGGTGACGGCGTGGCTTCCGGTAATACCAGGGTAATACTGTCGTTTAAACCGACCCCCATGGAGTCTGCCATCTGCTTGCCGAGCACAATTCCGAACTCGCCTTTTTTCAGCTGATCGATACTGCCTTCAACCATATGATTTTGAATGATAGAAACATTCTTTTCATAATCTGGTTCGATTCCTGTGACCATGATCCCGGCAACCTGCCCTTGCGCAGTCAACATTCCCTGTAACTGGGTAAATGGAGCAACACCTTGAACATGTTCATGTTGTTCAATTTTTTTTGCAAGTTCAGGCCAATTTGTTAAAATTTGTGTTGAAGAAACAGTAGCTTGAGGTATCATTCCTAAGACACGATTTTTTAATTCTCGATCAAAACCATTCATTACAGACAGTACTGTAATGAGGACTGCCACACCAAGCGTGAGGCCGATCATAGAGACTAAAGCGATAAAAGAAATAAAGTGGTTACTGCGCCGTGCGCGAGTATATTTCAACCCTATGTACAGCGAGATTGGTTTGAACATAACCATCTAGTCCGAGGTAATAAATTATGGAAAATTTACAGCATCAGCATGGAGTTACTGAAAGACGTGTCATGTCACGCATCGATGCTGCCTTACGAATTAATTATCAGATTATTTCCGATGATGTAGCCTTAAATGATCCTTACGATGCTAATTTCGTATTGCCCCGCTATTTTCTACTACTTGCTGAGTTAGATCAATTTGATCATGCACTCAACTACGAATTAGAACAATTAGCTGAAAAAGATCAACAAATTGCTCGAATCTTATCCTTATTTAACCAAAAATTAAACCTGATCACCGGGTCTTTATACGATTCAATTGTACAGAGCATGTTACCTGTCCCTGAAGATGTGAACTTTTCCGAGTCTGGCTTAAGCTTTTTTAGTAAACATCTCATCAAGGAAGGCACCTATATTCACCTGACCTTAAGCCATCCGGAGAACTTCTTCCATATTGCAGCGACAGCGCAAGTGGTTTATAGCCGTGCCGAAGATAATGGCCAATTCCGCACTGGGGCTTATTTCATTACTCTACATCCACAGGATCGGGCAAAAATTAGCGAATGTGTGAAAGCTTACGAAATTCCATAATCTGACTAAATTATTGCTTTTTATGACGGGCCTGAATGCTCGCCCGAATTTCTTTCAGGAAATATACAACAAGACCAGACAATAAAATTACGACCCCCACCAAAGCAATGAGGGGCAATTTTTCATTATTCAGTAAAGCGCCTATCATTAGTGCCAACATCGGTGTCAATACATTGGTAAGCGACAAAGTAGTCGGTTTGATCTTCTGTACTAGTTTAAAATAACAGAACATCGCAATCAGCGAAGCCATTATTACGGCATACCCTAATCCAAATAGACTCTTGGCATGTGGCATGGCAGTAGGTGCGTATTGCCAGATAAAAGGCAGCATACCGATAGAGAAGATTACCGACAAGCCAATTGAGCCTGCTGCCTGTGCCATCGGGTCAATTGGCGCATTAATCTTTTTCACCCAATACATGGACATGCAATAAACCAGCACACCAATCAGCGCAATCACAATCCCGACTGGTTGAATATGCTGATCTGCATCCCCCAGACAAATGATGGAAAGTCCTATTAAGGCAATTGTCATCCCTAGCCATTGATTGAGAGAAAGATGCATCCCAAACATGAAGCGCCCAATCAGGCCGGAAATCACAGGTGAAAGACCAAACATCAGGGCAATGATACCGGAGCTAAGATAGTCTGTAGACCAATAGGTAAAGGTCTGCGAGCCGATAAAACTGCAGGCCCCTGCCAGATAGCTGTGCAAGGAAACACGATCAAATGGTAACCGGGTTTTAAACAGCCAAAGTAGTCCCAAAGCCAAAGGCAGAGCCAGAAAGAACCGGATTGCCAATGCCCACATTGGATGCAGATCTTCCACACTCCAGACAATTGCCAGTGGTGTGGTGGACCAGATGAAAACCAGTAAGGCATAGGTTACCATCAGGTTACTTTGTTTGGGCATTTGAAAATTTTCTCGTTATTTTGCAGCTGTTTTACGCTTTTGCTTTTGAATGGTTTGATCGAGTGAACTGGAAAACTCGCGTTTATCACGCTCAGAAATTGGTGGCGGTCCGCCAGTTTGTACCCCTGCGCCACGCAGCGTATCCATAAAATCACGTAAATGCAGACGCGCTTTGACATTCGCCGTGGTATAGATTTCACCTCGTGGATGAATGGCAATACCACCTTTTTCAATGACCTGTGCCGCCAGCGGAATATCCTGGGTAATCACGATGTCATGTTCATTCATGCGATCTACAATTTCCTGATCTGCCGCATCGGCACCACTGAGTGCCTGAATCGAGTTAATACGAATTGAAGGAGTGATCCCTACAGGCTGGTTTGCTACAAAAGTCACTTCAAGCTGATAACGGTCTGAAGCGCGAATAATGACATCTTTAAGAATACGGGGTAATGCATCGGCATCTACCCAAAGTTTAAATGGCAACACGCATGGGTCCGGGATAGAAATGAATGTCATCTATTCTAGCAAATGCAGTGCTCATCGTTCCGGTTTTCTTTATACCCTTTTGATATGACCATGTTTGGTACACCCTTTGGACAATTACAACTATGCTGATCTCTAGACTGCGAATAAGAATTGACAAGAATCTGATGGCAATTTAATTTTAAAATTCATCTGATTGACTTGAAAAATCAGAATGACCCTCGATTAACTATAAATAAGCAATCCCAGATCAATTGTGCATATGAAAAATTCAAATAGTCCTGAGATCATCACTATCGATGATCAAAACTTCGGTAGTCATGTTGAACACTGGAATCTCCTTACAGACAATCCAGGTACCGATGTACCGAAGTGGTTAACTCAGGCACTTGATGCCCCGGTCATGCCGATGGGTCTCTGCAAACAAGAATGCGATATGGATGAAAACACCTGGCTGATTCAGGGTCCGAGCAAGGCCACTGTGCAGTTAAGCCAGATCATTGAGGTGGAAAGCAATAAACCCAAAGCTGTGAAAACCGCTTTTCCATGCTTCGACAGTCCTTATAAAGTGAAGGCACAAATTGAACGGATTATCAGCTGCAAGTCTAATACTCAAGCCGTATTACGCCTGAATCTGGGTCTGAACAATATTGTGTATGCGTTTGACAGTCTGTATAGCGTCAATCATACACAATACGATAAAGATCAAAATTATCTGGTGAATCTGAATGCCTGGGCTTATGAACTCGAGCCTGTAGCGGAACATGAACATCTGATTGTCGATGATCCGGCTTCAATCAAGCACCACCGTGCGCTGAATGATATTCTGGCAGCCAACAATGGCGTTGCACCTGAAAATCTGCAGGAACAGATTGATGCGTGGGAACCTAAATCTGAAGATGATAAAGCTCCGGTTACTGTGGATTTCTCTAAAATGGTGGCTTACCTCTATGGTGAAACCATTGGTCAGGAAGATGAAGCGTGGTTCCAGGGCAATATTGTCGGTAAGACTTCAATGCAATTTATGGATCAGGAATACACACTTTATGATGTCACCCTGATTCATGATGAAGGTCGTCCTGCCACCCTGCTCCGTGTTGCTACACGCAATCCAGCACATAAAGACTTTAGTATCGGGCAATATATCCGTGGCAATCTATGGATTCAGGCCAACATTTATAGCAAAGCCTAAAAATTTTACAGTTTAAATTCAAAAACAGGAAATATTCACATCCGTTGAATATCTCCTGTTTTTTTAAATAAAGATTTTAATTAATGATTTTTATTGAGCTGGTTATTTTATCCACAACTTACTCTTCTAAATACACTTTATAAATTCACAAATTAATCACTTATCCACAATTTTAAATTCAAATAAATTCATTTTTTAAAATAACGAATATTATTTATGATATTGGCAATACCCTGTAAACAGTGACTCTTGCTTTCGCAGGATTAAATAAATAGATTTATTTAATGGATAAAAAAATAATAACTTTATGCAGTTAAATTAAGAATGTACTTTATTTAACCAATTTTTTATGATAAAAAGGCTCATAACAAATAGTAATTAACGATAAATAGATCGGACAATAATATCTATGAAAATCGTACAGGAAGAAAATTTACATCAAGTCGAGCATCATCTTCGCTCGAGCTATGACATTGACATGATGTCATGCTTGTTTTTTGCCTTGGGCATGCTGATCTGCGCCTTTCTACTTCATCTTTTCGTGTTTTAATTTTCAGAATCGGAAGATAAAAAAACCCAGCCTGAGCTGGGTTTTTTGCATGCTGGATTTAAGCATTGCGTTTTGCAAACTCATCCATGAATTTTACCAGTGCCTGAACACCTTCAAGCGGAACCGCATTGTAGATACTTGCACGCATACCACCTACTGAACGGTGACCTGCAAGGTTCAACAGATGATTTTCTTCAGCTTCTTTCAGGAACTGTTTTTCCAGTTCAGGTTTCGCCAAAGTAAATGGCACGTTCATCATTGAACGGTTTTCTTTAGCAATCGGGTTTGCATAGAAATCGCTAGAGTCGATATAACCATACAGCAGTTCAGCTTTTGCGAGGTTAGCTTTATAAATTGCGTCTACACCGCCCTGCTCTAACAACCATTCAAATACCAGACCTGACAGGTACCAGGCATAAGTTGATGGAGTGTTCACCATAGAGCCGTTTTTCGCTTGATCTGCATATTTCAGGATGCTTGGAATTTCCGGTTTCGCTTGATCCAATAGATCTTCACGGATAATCACCAGCGTCAGACCAGCAGGACCAATATTCTTTTGTGCACCGGCATAGATCAGGCCAAATTTAGTTACATCGATTGGCGCAGATAGAATACTTGAAGAGAAATCACATACCAATGGCTTGTCAGTTTCAGGAATATGGGCAAATTGCAGGCCACCAATCGTTTCGTTATCTGCATAGTGCACATAAGCAGCATCATCTGACAAGTTCCAGGTACTTTGCTCAGTAATCGCTAATTTACCATCAGCAGTTTTAGTACCTGCTTCAATGACATTGATGTCGCCATAGCGTTTTGCTTCTTTCAATGCTTTTTCAGACCAGATGCCAGTATGGATATAGTCAGCCTTGTTGTTTTTACCCAACAAGTTCAACGGAATTGCAGAGAACTGTAGCGATGCACCACCCTGTAAGAACAATACTTTATAATTCTCAGGAATGTTCATGAGTTTGCGTAGATCTGCTTCTGCTTTCTCAGCAACCGCGACATAGTCTGCACTACGGTGACTCATTTCCATGATCGAAAGACCCTTGCCCTGCCAGTCGAGCATTTCAGCTTGAGCTTTTTCAAGAACGGCAGTAGGTAATGCAGCAGGACCAGCACAGAAGTTGTACGCGCGCATGATTTTTCCTTTCAGAGTGAAACACAATAAAATGATGGCATTTAACCATATCTGGGCTTAGCTTGCACAAAATTATTTCAATCCATGAATGAAGATAGAGTCAAAAAATCAATGTAGATTCGAGGGATAAATTAAACAACCCAAGCTATTGATTAATATTTAAACGACAATCTGCGTCGCGAAAATTGATTACTTAATAAACAATCTCTTGATTTGGTGATATTTTATACAAATCAATTAACTAGGATTGTAATATGAGTACATTTTTGGATTTTTTTAAAATTTCTCCTCTCTCAGTAAAAGTGGAATTTTTTAACCCTGACCTTGAAAAAGATAGCCCACAATTTATTGATAGCTATTATCTAACTTGGGCTAATGATGATTATTCAAAAAGAGCATTACAAACACAAAAAATTTTCATGGAAGAACTAATGCTTGCATTAAAAAATGAAGATAATGATAAAGCATTTCGACTCTGTTCCCATTTTTCAGAACCTAAATTTACTGGAATTGGTGTTTCAAAAAATAGCGTTAATGGTAGAGGTTCTAAAGATATTAAAGTTGAAAGAATTATATCGTGCTTAAAAGCTTCTGAAGCCGCTAAAACTGGAAATTTAGAAGATTTGGAAGATTTAATCTTAGTAACTGAAGGAATTGGTGCAGATACTATTTCAGACATTACTACAAATATTTGCCTAAAACACTTTGCTGAATACACTAAAGATCAGTGTTTAAAATTAGGGATTCCTTTAGAAGAAACTAGTCAATATTTTTATTATTTCTGCGACAGTACACGAGAGTGGAAAAAATCTAAATTTGAATTACCTCATGCTCCATGGGGAATAAACAAATGTTATGGTCCTGTTGTACTACTTCCTTCTCAGATTCTAGATAGCATAATTAGCTACAGTCACAACTACTTATTTACCAATATCGCCACTCCTATATATAAGAATGAAGCTTTAACTAAATTCCCTTTAGCTTCATTTATTTATTCGATTAAGAGTACTGGAGAAAAAAGAGTAAAAGCAAAACAGCTTAGGGAACAACATCCTGAATACAGAGGTAATAAAAAGAATATGGATAAATTAATAGCCTCAAATCCAAGACTTCTTAAAGAATATAGAGAAAAAGTAGCTAGAAAACGTTATTTAAAAAGAAAAGGTAAGAAAGAGGATTGAAGGGATGCAAATGCATCCTTTTCTTTTATCATAGAAACAATACTATAACCTTCCTTTTCTCCTAACCTACAAGCACTTGATTTATAATGCCCATAAAACTGATTTAATGTAATTTTGCATCTTTACTTTATGAATATGAAGAAAAATAAACGATATGTTTACTGGGGTCTGTCTTTACTTGCATCCATGATGTATGGCGGCTTTGCCTATGCACAAACTATCAGCTTTCAGGATGCAGAACGACAACTGCTGCAACGTTCCTATACCAGTCAGGCTTTCCAGAATCTGGAACAGGCTGCAAAACTGGAAGCAGAAGCGGTTAAAGGCATTGGTTTGCCACGGATTGATCTGAATGTCCGTGCCTATGCCTTTCGTAATGAATTAGACATTCCTTTAGGTGCTGTTAAAAATAACCTTGAGCAGTCACTTACCAATGGCTTAAATAATAAAATTGATGAGTTTAATTTAGACCAGGCTATTGCCGACCCGCTTAAAGAAAGCCTGAAGCAACCTATTCAGGATGGTGTTGGTTTAATTCCAGATTCATCCAATGTTGTACTTAGAGATGAAGTTATTCGCCCTACTATTTCAGTGATGATGCCACTTTATACCGGCGGACTTACCCGTAGTGCCAAAGAAATAGCCAGTATTCAGGCGGGACGCAGTGAATTGAGCAACCAGCAACAGCAGGATACACAACGCTTTGAACTGATTCAGGCTTATTTTAATGTGCAACTGCAAAAACAGTTATTGGAAGCCGCACGTTTTAACTCAAATGCCATGCAACAACATTACCGTAATGCGCTGAAAATGGAACAGCAGGGATTCATCAGTAAGGGTCAGCGTATGCAGTTTGAAGTGGCGCGCAACAATGCTGATCGAACACAACAAAATACGCAGGCGAATCTGAATGCTGCCTTATTCCAGCTGAATAATTTTCTACAGGACAGCCATATTACCGAACTGAGCACACCTTTATTTGTAAATCGTGCTGAACCTCAAAATGTAAATATTCTGCTCAGCAGTTTTAGCCAGAACTCCCCGCTTATTAAAAAGATGAAAATGGATACTGAGCTGGCCAAAGCCAATGTTAAAGCCCAGCAGGCAACAAAAAGACCCAATGTATTTGCCTTTGGTGAATATAGCCTAGATGAAAACCAGAACTGGATTGTCGGCGTTGCAGCACGTTATAACTTATTTTCCGGCATTGATAAAAACAAGAATATTCAGGCTGCCGAACTGAAGCGCCATGCAGCAGAATTGATGACGGCCCGTACCCAGCAGGAAATTGAGAGCCTGATTTATAAATCATTTAGTGAAGCAGTCAGCGCCCAGCAAAGTGATCTGTTATTACAACGAAACCTGAAAGCAGCACAAGAAAATCTGCGTATTCAGCAACTGTCTTTTAAGGAAGATGTTGGCACCGCGACACAGGTAATTGATGCGCAAAATATGTTGAGTGGCCTGAAAGCTGAAATGGCCCTGAATGCCTATAAATACGTCATATCACTTGCCACTTTATTGCAAAGCCATGGCTCAATTACTGAATTTCCAGACTATATGCAACATGCCAATACTCACTATATTCGTTAATGGAGCCAAACATGACTGATGAGCAAAAGCCAGAATTTCCTGTTGATGAACCGGCTTCAGAAATGAATCACATCGATTCACCCAAAGAAAGTCCTGCTGAAACTAAACAGGACAAATCTACCAAGAAATACCTGCTGTTAGGTCTGATTCCAGTCATCCTGGTTTTAATTGGCTTTGGCTTGTGGAAAACTTATCAGCCCAAAGACATCGAACTGCAAGGTCGGGTTGAGGCTGAAACCGTACAGATCGCGACCAAAGTTCCAAGCCGGATTGAAAAAATTTATGTGCAGGAAGGTGATGACGTCAAGCAAGGTCAGGTATTAGTTAAGTTGCATAGCCCTGAAATAGAAGCGAAAAAACAGCAGGCATTAGCAAGCTTGCAATCTGCCTTAGCCTTACAATCGACAGCCGAACGCGGATCACAAGAAGAAAATGTCGCTTCACTGTATGCCAACTGGCAATCTCTCAAAGCACAGGAACAGCTGGCAAAAACCTCTTATCAGCGCGGTGCAAACCTGTTTCAAGAAGGTGTAATTTCCCGTCAACGCCGAGATGAGCTATTTGCTGCCTCACAGTCTGCCTCCCAGATGACCGAAGCTGCTTATCAGCAATATATTCGCGCTAAACGTGGCAGCACACCAGAACAGAAGAGTTCAGCAGATGCACAGGTCGACATTGCCCGTGCAGCAGTCGCTGAAGCCAATGCCCTGGAAGCAGAGACCGAACTACTGGCGCCTATTGATGGCACAGTATCTAAAACCTATGGCAATCTCTCTGAGCTGGTTGCAACCGCAGTACCTGTGGTCAGTCTGATTTCGGCAGAACGCTGGGTCAGTGTGAATATTCGTGAAGACCAATATGCTTCTCTAGGTGAACAAAAGCAGCTCGAAGGTTTTATCCCGGCACTCAATAAAAACGCAATATTTAAAGTAAAAAGTATTAGTGCTGAAGGTGAATTTGCCACCATTAAAACCACACGTCAGACTGGTGGCTATGATGTTCGCAGCTTCAAAGTCCACCTTGTACCAGCGACTACAATTCCTGAACTGAAAGTTGGCATGAGTGTGCTGTTTAAGCTGCAAGAGTCTTCAAAATAATGTGGGCAGGTATCCGGCGCGAACTGTGCTATTTACTCAGGGAAAAATGGGATCTGGCCTTGGTTGTACTTGCCCCTGCCTGCATTTTGATTTTACTCGGCAGCATGTTTGCTCAAGGCAAGCCCGATCATTTAGCGATTGCGATTATTGATCAGGATCAAAGCCGCCTGAGTACCCGGATTTATGATCATTTATCGCTAAATCATACCTTACAGATATATATCGTTTCTGATCAGACCGTTGAAGTAGAAAAACTGCTGAATCAGAATAAAATCTGGGGTTATATCCATATTCCTGCGGGCGCAGAACAACGATTAGTCACAGCCCAGGATGCTGAAATTAGTATTGCCTTTAATCAGAGCTATTTTAGTATTGGCAATACTATTTCTTCGGCTATGTTATTGAGCACGCTTCAGGCAATGGCGGAATTTACTGGCAGGCAGTATCTGGGTAATACCCTACCTTATCTGGATGCACCGACACCTAATATTAAAATTTCCCCGCTGTATAACCCGCAATTAAATTATGAATTTTATCTGGAACCTTATATGGTTCCGGCAATTTTGCATCTATTATTGTGCTGCTGTGTGGCGTTTGCTGTAGGACAGGAAATCAAGCGTCATACTTTTAATCATTGGATTAATGGACAAAATCTCTGGTCAGTATTACTGTCTAAAAATCTGGTCTATATCGCGATTTTCTGTTTCTGGACCTGGGTCTGGATGCTGTGGATGGTGGAGTTTCGTGGCTGGTTTATTGCTGGTTCATTATGGCTGATTTTATTGGCACAAGTCCTATTCTATAGTGCCTATGCCTTTATCAGTAGCGCGGTCGTACTGGCAACGCAGGATCTAAGCAAATCTTTTGGTTTGCTGGCAGTCTATGGTGGCTCATCGCTCAGCTTCGCCGGTGTAACGTTGCCTCTCAATAATGCGCCACTGTTTACCCAGCTCTGGGCCAATATTATTCCCTATACACCTTATGCCAAATTACAGACTGAACAATGGGTGATTGGTAGTCCCTTATATCTCTCAGCTCAACCAATGTTCATACTGACCGCCTATGTGGTGCTTTATGCTGTATTGGCCTATGTATTTTTAAAGAAAATAGCGAAAGGAGTGTCCACATGAAAGCACTCTGGGCCGCTTACTGTAAAACTTTTAAAGATATTGTTAGCAATACCAGTATTTTTACTACGTTAATCCTATCTGTACTGTTTTACAGTTTTTTCTATCCAACCGCGTATAAGGCTGAACACGCCGAAGCCTTGCCCATTATTATTGTCGATGAAGAGCAAAGCGACCTAACCAATACTATTATCAGTCATGTTAGCCAAAGCCCGAATGTACAGATCAAGGCAGTCACCGGAAATTTTGCGGAGGCCAAACAGTGGGTAGAGGCTCAAAAGGCTGACGGGATTTTATTATTACCAGACAACCTTTCACAATCCATTCGACATGGTGAAAATGGCGGGATTGGACTGTATTTAAGTGCAGCGAATTTCCTGATTACCAAACAGATTGGTTTAGGCCTGGTTGGTTCTGTCGAAAATACCTTAAGTGAATATGCAGAACGCTTTAGCGAAATTTCGCATTTCTCTCCTGCCCTATCGATTCACCAGATTCCACTATTTAATCCACTTTCTGGCTATGGGAGCTATGTATTTCCAGCAGTTGCCCCACTGATTATTCATCAGACGATTTTTCTGGGACTGAGCATGTTGATTGCGCTGTATCGTGAAAATAAACAGGTAATCAATTTGACGACCTTATGTGGAATCAGTCTGGCAATTCTGACCATTGGCTGTCTGGGGTGCTACTACCTGTTTGGCTTCACCTTCTGGTTGTTTGACTATCCACGTGGCGGGAATTTCTGGGGCATGCTGCTGGCTGTTCCGGTTTTTGTATTCTGCATCATCGGTATAACAACCCTGTTCGCCAGTTTTCTGGATATGCCAGAGCGTGCCGGACATGTTATTGTCTTTACCTCAATTCCCTTATTTATGCTGTCCGGGGTCGCCTGGCCACATGCTGCGATGCCCGTCTGGATGCAAATGTTTGGACAGGCCTTGCCTTCCACACAGATCGTACAGATGTTTATTCAACTGAATCAGATGGGCGTACCGACCAGCATGATTTTGGGGAAATTCGCCTATCTGCTGGTTGTTGGATTTTTTTGCTTTAGCTTAGGTTATTATCGCCTATGCTCACGCATTAAATAAGCTTGAACCCTGTTAAGCTAAAAGCTTATTCCCCATATACGCGGATATAAAAGTTCTGGATTTTGCTGCTGCCGTTGGGCTTGTCAAAGCTGACATCGTATTGCACCAGATTGTTTGGATAAGCGATTTCATAGCTGACCTTGTATTCACTTGATTGACCTGATTTTTCAACAAAAGTCTTTACCATCAATGTCTTAGACTTATACTCACCGTCAGGAATGGAATGCGAAAACTTCTTCATGGTTTTCTGATTTTCCTGAAAATACTGCTGTAATTTCGGATCCAGATAACTTAAAAATTCTTCATATTTACCATCACGCAAGTCGTTATAGGCAATTTCTGCTGCCTGGGCTTGGGCTGTACTTGGATCTGCTACCTGCTCGTTAGTGCTACAGCCGGCAAGAAGAGCTAGCCCAGCAAGTGACATCAATTTAGTTTTCATCATGGTCATTTCCAGTAAAGTCTGTAAAAAAGGACGCCGAAGCGCCCTTTTTATAAGAATTGAAGACTTAGTCTTCTGCTGTATTTTCGCCATCTTGAGCCGCATCTACAGCCTCAGGAGTTTCAGCCAGATGATCTTCAGAAACTTCTGTTTCTTCCAATACATCCAATTCTTCATCTTCAACGGCTTCAATCGCTTCTACACCAACCAGTTTTTCATCTTCAGCCAGACGGATCAGACGAACACCTTGTGCATTACGGCCAGTTTGTGCCACTTCAGAAGCACGGGTACGAACCAGAGTGCCGCCATCAGAAATTAGCATCAGTTCTTTAGATGCGTCAATCGCAACCGCACCGACCAGCTCACCGTTACGTTCTGAGGTCTTGATTGCAATTACACCCTTACCGCCACGTTTTTTGGTCGGGAAGTCATCCACTGGGGTACGTTTACCATAACCATTTGCAGAAGCACACAGCACTTCACCGGTTTCAGGTACAACAACCAGAGATACGATACGACTAATGAAGTTAGCTTCAGTTGTATCTTCATCATCAGATTCAACATCTGCATCTTCTGCATCTTCAACCTGAGAAGCACCGATGGTCACGCGCATACCGCGTACACCTTTGGCTGAACGACCCATTGAACGTACGTCAGTCTCTGCGAAACGAATTGCTTTACCTTCGTTCGAGAACAACATGATTTGCTGTTCACCGTCGGTAATCGCAACACCAATTAAGGTGTCATCGCCATTCAGTTCAATCGCACGTAAACCGTTTGAACGAACATTTGAGAATTGTTCCAGTTCTACACGTTTAATCGTACCGTACTCAGTCGCCATAAACACATAGAAGTTCTTACGAACAGCTTCAGCCTGCTGAGCAAAGTCATTGATGATGTCATCATCAAGATCAGTCGTAGAAAGTGCTAAGCCTAATTCTTTTAATTGAACACGCAGTGCATCAGAAATATCATCTGCACCATCTTCAGATTCAGCAAGAGCAGCTTCTAGTGCAGCAAAGTGACTATTGATCACTTCATTAGTTTGAAGTTGGGCAGCATTAGCCTTCACAAATGCTTTGAAGTCAGCTAGACGTTCTTTGAATTTTTTCGGTGCATCAATCACTGGCAAGATAGCAGTAATGGTTTCGTTGTCATCCAGCGGCAACAAGTTCACCATTGGGCGACCTTTGGCGCCACGCGAAGCTTGTGGTACTTCATAAACTTTCAGACGGTAAACCTTACCGACATTGGTGAAGCAAAGCACAGTGGCATGATTCGACGTCACTACCATGTGCTGGATGTAATCATCTTCTTTCATGCTGGTTGCAGACTTACCACGACCACCACGACGCTGAGCAGCATAGTCAGATAATGGTTGAGTTTTCGCATAGCCTGTTTTTGAAACGGTCAGAACCATTTGCTCTTCAGGAATCAGATCTTCACGAGAGAAGTCGATACGAGATTCAACAATATCTGTTTTACGTGCATCACCATATTGCTGAAGGATCAGTGCCAGCTCTTCCTTAATTACATTCATCAATAAGTTGAAGTCATTTAAGATGGCAGTGTATTCAGCAATTTGACCCAAGATTTCAGAATATTCAGCTTGTAGTTTATCCTGCTCAAGACCAGTTAAGCGATGGAGACGTAGTTCCATGATCGCGTTAACTTGAGTCGGAGATAAACGATACACATCGCCATCAATACCAAACGGGCGGTTTGGATCTTCGCCTTCAATTTCATCAGGACGTACAGAAACAGCACCCGCTTTTTCGAGCAAGGCTGCTACACCGCCTGCTGCCCACTCACCTGTTTGCAAACGCTCACGCGCTTCAGCCGGGTTGGCAGAAGTTTTAATAGTTTCGATGATGGCATCAATATTTGCCAGAGCAACGGTTAAACCTTCTAAAATATGACCACGTTCACGTGCTTTGCGCAGTTCATACATAGTACGACGTGTCACGACTTCTTGACGGTGACGAATAAACGCAGCAATGATGTCTTTCAGATTCATCAATTTCGGCTGGCCATTGTCCAGACAAACCATGTTGATGCTGAATGAGTTTTCTAACTGGGTATTCTGGAACAGGTTGTTCACGATCACTTCAGCGTTTTCACCACGCTTCAGGTCAATCGCAATACGCATCCCTTCTTTATCAGATTCGTCACGAAGTTCAGAAATCCCTTCGAGTTTTTTCTCTTTTACCAGCTCAGCAATACGCTCAATGGTTCTCGCTTTGTTGACCTGATAAGGAATTTCAGTGAATACAATCGTGCTACGGCCAGTTTTGGCATCTTCTTCGATGTGGTATTTACCACGGATATGCAAACGGCCTTTACCGGTACGGTAGGCATCTACAATACCCGATTTACCGTAAATAATACCGCCAGTAGGAAAATCTGGACCCGAAATATGTTCCATCAGCCCTTCAATGCTGATATTCGGATCATTGGCATAGGCTAAACACGCATTGATGACTTCAGTCATGTTATGCGGTGCCATATTGGTCGCCATACCTACGGCAATACCAGCAACACCATTAATCAACAGGTTAGGAATACGCGTCGGCATGACTTGTGGAATGCGCTCAGAACCGTCGTAGTTATCTTCCCATTCCACTGTATCTTTTTCAAGATCAGCAAGGAGCTCATGGGTCAGCTTACGCATACGTACTTCGGTATAACGCATTGCCGCTGCACTATCACCATCGACAGAACCGAAGTTACCCTGGCCATCAACCAACTGGTAACGCAAGCTAAAGTCTTGTGCCATACGGACAATCGTTTCATAAACAGCAGAATCACCATGCGGGTGATATTTACCGATCACGTCACCGACTACACGTGCAGATTTTTTATATGCTTTGTTATAGTCATTGCCTAATTCGTGCATTGCGAAAAGCACACGACGATGAACCGGTTTTAAACCATCTCGTACATCTGGCAATGCACGTGACACAATCACGCTCATCGCATAATCGAGATATGAGCTTTTAAGTTCATCCTCAATGGCAATCGGTCTAATTTCCGATACGCTCATGCATACTCCTTATTCTACAGGCCCTGTTTGACCTGTATTTATATGTCGTAAATCCAGCTATAAATTGGTTCAAAAAACGCTGAACCAATATTTAAAATTCAGTCGGACAGTATAGCATAAATCAGGCTAAATTAAGCCGTTTCAGACCCAACTATCCAAAGGATTTTTGGTAGAAATTTTAACCACTTCACAATTTTTAACGCATAAAAAAACCTCTGCACACAGAGGTTCATTCTTAGCTTGAATTATCGCATTTTATGCACGGAAATATCTTGTACTGAATCCACTGTTCCTTTCTTGATCAAGCATACAAAGAAGATTTTCCTGCATGCAATCCAGCTGCATCAATAGCCAGGTAATTAAATACTGGATAATAATTAATATCACCAGCATGCGTCAGGGCGACAGACCATCAAAGTTCACAGGGAGACGCTGCCAAACCGGCAAGTAAATTAAAATATGAATATTAGTATTACTTTTAAATCTTCTAAAGCTCGCTTAATATCTGCCCTATTAAGTACCAAAAGCAACACATCTAATCTTTATTTTCAGTCCAATTTTCTAATCATTATTCAAATTTTCATACTTAATTTTTAAATAATTTAGAACATCCATATAACAACCACGTAGATAATACAAAAGGAAGAATAAGCGCCAATACCATCAGCGCATCGCCTTGAATACCATAAGCACTGTTCTGAAATCGCTGATTATCAAGCTCGATCCATTGCTCTGCTTTCGCAAGCACCTGTGCATCTGAAAGCACATTCAAATAGATCAAATGGATAAACCCTACAAAACTACAGGCAGCAAAAATAAGCCACAGTCCAGCGATCTGTATTAAGATGATCAAATAAGCCAATACAGCAAGAACAAATAGTATTAGAGTTGAACAAAACAATCGATAAAATCGAGCATTTTCGATTAAAGGCTGATATAGAGGCAACATAAAAAATTTGATTATTATTTTATTCATTTTCATTATAAATAAAAAACGCCCCTGAGCAGAGCAGTAAGCATTCACTTACCACTCACGCAAGAGCGTCTTTTAAACTGTATTCAGGAATTAGATTTTAGATACTAATTCTGGAATAACAGTGTTCAAGTCACCTACTAACCAGTAGTCAGCAACTGCATTGATTGGTGCTTCTTCGTCCTTGTTGATCGCAACGATCACTTTAGATTCTTTCATACCTGCCAAGTGCTGGATCGCACCAGAGATACCTACAGCGATGTACAGGTCAGGCGCAACGATCTTACCGGTTTGACCAACCTGCATATCGTTAGGAACGAAGCCTGCGTCAACAGCCGCACGAGATGCACCTTGAGCTGCACCCAGTTTGTCTGCAAGTGGATCAAGGATTTTGTGATAGTTCTCACCAGAACCCACACCACGACCACCAGAAACAACGATACGAGCAGCTGTTAATTCTGGACGTTCAGATTTAACGATTTCTTCGTTAATGAACTTAGAAATACCAGCATCACCAGTCGCTGTAGCAGCTTCAACAGCAGCAGAACCACCTTCAGCAGCAACTGGATCGAATGCAGTACCACGAACAGTTGCAACAATTACTGATTCAGAAGATTCTACAGTTGCAATCGCGTTACCTGCATAGATCGGACGTTTGAATGTGTTTGCAGAATCAACAGCAATGATGTCTGTGATCATGCTTACGTCTAGTAATGCAGCTGCACGTGGCAGGATGTTTTTACCAGTCGTGGTAGAAGCTGCAAGAATATGGCTATAGCCTTTGCCCAATTCAGCAACCAGTTTCGCTACATTTTCAGCCAACTGGTTTGCATAAGCAGCATCATCCGCAAGCAATACTTTGCTTACGCCAGCAACTTTAGCCGCTTGGTCAGCAACTGCTTGAGCGCCAGAACCAGCAACCAATACAGTGATATCACCACCGATTTTTTGCGCCGCAGCAACAACGTTTAAAGTAGCAGCGTTTAATGCTTTGTTGTCGTGCTCAGCGATAACTAAAATACTCATGATTTTTATCCTTCTGTATTAGATCACTTTCGCTTCGTTTTTCAATTTTTCTACAAGTTCGTCTACAGACTTCACTTGTACACCAGCTTTACGCTCTGCAGGAGATTCAACTTTTACTGTTTTCAGTTTAGTTGTAGTGGTTACACCGAAATCTGCAGGTGACTTAGTATCCAGCGGTTTTTTACGCGCTTTCATGATGTTTGGAAGAGCAGCATAACGTGGCTCGTTCAAACGTAAGTCAGTGGTAATGATTGCTGGCAAGTTCAATTCAACAGTTTGTAAACCACCATCGATTTCACGAGTCACTTGTACTTTGTCGCCTTCAACTTTCACTTCAGAAGCAAAAGTACCCTGGCCTGCACCTAGAAGTGCACCAAGCATCTGACCAACCTGGTTAGAGTCATCATCAATCGCTTGCTTACCAAGAAGGATTAATTGCGGTTGTTCAGCTTCAACAACGCCTTTAAGAATTTTCGCTACTTCTAACGCACCTAATTGGCTGTCATCAGCTTCAACCAGGATACCGCGGTCAGCACCAAGAGCCATAGAAGAACGGATTTGTTCTTGAGCTTCTTTAGGACCAATAGAAACAACAACGATTTCTGAAACAGTTCCTTTTTCTTTTAAACGAACCGCTTCTTCCACTGCGATTTCACAGAATGGGTTAATTGACATTTTAACGTTTGTTAAGTCAACACCACTGTTGTCCGGCTTAACGCGAACCTTAACGTTGGCATCAACCACACGTTTTACAGCAACAAGAGCCTTCATGTAATCCTCGGCTGTTTTAGCAAATGTAAATATTTAGAAAAGTTATAATAACTCTTCACTTAAATTTTTTTAGGTGCCCTATCTTGCAATGCGTTCGGCATTTCGGTCAAGTCACAATTCACCAATAGGGTGTAAAAATGCGTAATTTTCCTTGAACGTCGCGTTCACATTTCAAGATTTGACATTTATACAGAACAAATTCCCATCATTTTATTTAAAATTTAACTATTGATTTTTAGTATCTTTTTATTTGATTATGCACATCAAAAGATTTGATCTATTTTATAAAATTTAATTTCATTTCTTGTCACTATTATTATAAAGAATACAAATTACTCCTATCTAAATCTGTCATTTATGACATATGGTGATGGGTTCGGTTCATTTTTCCAGATTTGGTCAAAATTCCCTCTTATAAATAGATCAATGAAATAGCAGAAAATAATTTTTATAAGGAAATATATTAAAAAAAGCACGCTGTGATCACGTGCTTTTAAATTTTTAAAATGAATTTATGACTTATTTGATGAACATTGGTGAATTTTATAGCTCATTAATTAATGATTAGCCATGAAGCAGCGAGTGCCAATAAACCACCTGAAGTCCCATCAATCCACTTTTGCTTACGTTCATCAATCTGAGCCGAACGGGTAAGTCGGGCAAATAAAAGGCTTAAGGCACAATACACCACAAAGATCATGGCAATAAAGATAAAGGACAGAATTAAACCCTGGCTCACCGTATTCCCGCTTTTATCTATAAACTGCGGCAGGATTGCAAAGTAAATCAGCATGCCTTTCGGATTCAGTAACGCAGTAATGAACCCTTTTTTTACTGGATTGCTGGATGATTTCTTTTCAATGGTCAGCGTATTTTTGCTGAATACCGATTTCACCAGACTAAATGCCAGAAATAACAGATAAGCAATTCCTAACCAGCGAATGGTTTCAAACAGCACTGGAAAAGACACAATAATTGCTGCAATTCCTAACGCCACCAGAATCGAATGCACCAGATAACCGCAACATACCCCTATAGTCGCCATCATGCCTGCTTTTGCATCTTTACCCATCACTTGAGACAGGATAAATAGCATATCTGGTCCAGGTGTAAAAATAAGGGGAAGCACGGTCAGTGCAAAAAGTGCAAATACAGACATTTCCTTGTTCCTCTGTACATGTCGGAAAGTGAAATTAGTATCTGCGATTTTTTACAAAATAGGCTTTCAATTTATTTTATAATATGCATTATTTTTAGAATATTATTCTATTTTATGAAGATATCTTCCAAGTCTATTCGAGTAAAACTCGATCGTATTGACAAAAATATCATTCAACACTTGCAAGCCAATGGCCGGATTCAGAATAACGATCTGGCACGTGAAATTGGTCTTTCGCCTTCTTCGTGTTTGCGTCGGGTAAAACTGCTTGAAGATGCGGGGGTAATCCAGAGCTATACCACGATCGTGGACCAGCAGAAGATTGGTTTCCAGCTGATTTTATTTTCTCGTATCTGGCTAGTGGGTCAGGATGCTGAAACGATTGACACCTTTATTGAAGCCATGAAAGAACTGCCCCAAGTAATGGAGTGCTATATCATTTTGGGTGAATGTGATGCAATGCTCAAAGTGGTGGTGCCCGATCTGGAAAGTTATCGTAAATTCCAGTCCACGCATTTAACTAAAAAGAATGGGATTACCAGCGTCAAAACTGATTTACCGAGTCAGATTATCAAGCAGAGTTTTCAACTACCTTTAGATGATCTTTAATATTGGTCAAATAAAAAGGACGATTGATATCGTCCTTTTTTTACTGAAGATCAGTTTTAGACACGACTGTCCAGAAAGTCACGGTGCACATGACTGAGGTCAATCAGTTCATAAGATTTTAAATCGAAGATCTTCCAGATTTCGATGGCATCTTCTTTTAAGTCCACTGCCTGGGTCGCACGAGTAGTCGCTTGCCATTGCAAGTCTGAAATCCAGATATAGTATTCATGGCTATCAGGATTATAGGCTTGAACCTTACCATCTGTATTAATTCCCTGCACATGAGCACCTTCGGGTAAAGATGTTTCAATATTTGGTAGACTGATTTCCACAAAATGTTTGATCTGGCGCAGACCATAACCTGCAAAAATTTCTTTTTGTGCTTCGCTTAACCGATCATATTTTTGTTGTATATCTACAATAATTTCTGTGCCCATATACTTCCAGTCCTGTCAGGCTGAATTCTTTTCAGCCATACCCTATTTTTCAGCTTAAATTCTGTTCTTTTGTTATACCTGAATTTTAGCTTTTCGCGAATAAGACCATGGTGAAATAATCTGCATGGTCATTCTATTTCTCTCAGCATAAATATTCTTTATGAAATTTTTATGCCAACCTATATTTTTAATAATGATTATTTAAGATTTTCAGGTTTATGTTGTGCCCGTGGATGCACCTGATCATAAATCTGCGCTAGATGATCAAAATTGATATGGATATAAATCCGAACGGTTTTAGATTACTATATTCTTCAACCAATCATTCAGCTCATTCTAGCTATCTCTTTTTCAATAAAATCTAAGAATATTTTTCTTTATTGAGCAATGCAAATCATATAGAACCAACATTTATAATATTTAGTAATATCTCTATTTTGTTACATTTATCGCCAATATTACTTTAAATTGCACTAGTTTCAAGCAACTTCTTCATTTGTCTAAATAGTTAATTTATTTAAAAGTCTTATTTTATCTACTTTCTTATTTACATAAATAGTGGCACATGATTTGCAATTCATCCCTGGTACTTTTCTATAACCAGGTGAATAATTAAATGCATACAGTATCTAAAACGCTCTTATGTATCTCTCTTACAGCATTACTCACTGCATGTAATGACGACAATGATTCAAAAAAAGCTGCTAATTTTGCCCCACAGGTAGAACCTGTTCCATTTGAGCCAGTTGAAGCAACTATTGAGGACTTACACACCTCCATTAAAACCAAAGGGGCAACATGTGTTGATGTTGTGCAAAGTTATCTTGAACGAATAGAAGCTTATGATGTACAAGGCCCTACTCTTAACAGTGTTATTTCGGTCAATCCTTATGCTTTAGAAGAAGCCGCCGAATTAGATGAATATTATAATAAAAATGGTAAATTTAAGGGCGATTTACACTGCGTAACTGTCTTAGCTAAAGATAATATTGATGTTGTAAATATGGCCAATACTGCGGGATCTTCTGCATTACTTGATAATTTCCCACCTGATGATGCATATATTATTAAAAATATTAAAGAAAAGGGTGGCTTAATTATCGGGAAAGCTAATCTGGATGAGTTTGCTTTTGGTTTTGGGGGTAAGTCTACAGTAGGTGGTCAGGCTAAAAACGTTTATGATTTAACAAAAGGCCCAGGCGGATCATCATCAGGTACGGGTGCTGCCATTTCTGCTAGCTTAGCAACCGTTGGTATAGGGACAGATACAGGTGGGTCGATTCGTGTACCTTCATCTGTACAAGGTCTTGTTGGCTTACGCCCATCACTTCGCCTGCTAAGCTTAGATGGAATTATTCCACTGGCTCCTACTCAAGACACAGCAGGCCCAATGTGTCGTCAAACGGTTGATTGTGCAAAATTATTCAATGCAATGGTTGGTTATGATTCATCACCAAGCTCTAACCAACGTAGTGATTTTGCACATGATGCACCACTACTAGCATCAGAAACAGCATATCGTGCATTAATTAACCCGCCAGAAACCTACGTTCCTACTGGAGCATCTTTAGAAGGTAAACGTATTGGTTTAATTAAAGATACTTATGCAAATAGTGAAGAAGGTGCACTAGTTAAAGATATTATTGCTAAAGCGGCTGCAAAGATGCGTGAAGAAGGTGCAATTGTTGAGGAAATAGAAGTTTCAGATTTCAAAACAATCATAGGAAGTACAGCTGTTATGAATGATAAAGGTTTCACAGAAACTTTTAGAAGTCTTTCAGGAGTAGAATTCAAGCAAGCATTAACTGATTATTTATCTACAGCTACTACTGCTTTCAAGTCATATGATGAACTTTTAAATAACGGTAAGATGATTTCTAGTTTCCAAGGTTACAATACAGATCCGAACAGTGAGACATTTATCAATCGCTATTACAACAATACTACCTTCCGTGCACCTTATGTTCGATTACGTTTAAATACTGCTTTAGGCAACCGTACCTTAGATGGTACGCCTAAAGGTCCACGTTATGATGCACTTGCGTATCCATCAATCACAGGATTTGTTGGCAATTTAGGTGGCAGCCCAACAACAGGTAGTAACAACCGCTTAAGTCCATTCAGTGGATTCCCAGCATTATCTATACCAGCCGGAACTGTGAATTATGAGCGTCGTAGTGCTTATCCATTAAATGTTAATATCGAATTTATCGGACGTGAATTTGATGAACCAACATTATTCAATATTGCGACTGCTTTTGAGAAAGTAAATCCAGCTCGTGTTACACCTACACATACACCAGCATTAAGTGCAGCAGTTTACTAATTTATATAACTTAAATAAAAAGGAGGCTAAGCCTCCTTTTTATGTTGTGCCCTTGGGTGTGCCTGATCATAAATCTGCGCCAGATGATCAAAATCGACATGAGTATAAATTTGGGTTGTGGTCAGATTACTATGTCCCAGCATTTCCTGTACTGCACGCAAGTCTCGGCTATTGGATAACATATGACTGGCAAAACAGTGACGCAGTAAATGCGGATGCAGGTCAACATTGACGCCTGCCCGTTGCGCCTGAAGCTTGACCCGATTTTCAATCTGCCTTGCTCCTAGCGGATTACCCTTCTGAGTGATAAAGACATGTGCTTCTGGCACAAAATCACCATGCCATAGAGGATAAATCTGTAACCACGCCATGACACTATCTTTGGC
Organism: Acinetobacter sp. CIP 101934; assembly: GCF_000369585.1. Classification (NCBI taxonomy): domain Bacteria; kingdom Pseudomonadati; phylum Pseudomonadota; class Gammaproteobacteria; order Moraxellales; family Moraxellaceae; genus Acinetobacter; species Acinetobacter sp. CIP 101934. The sequence continues at coordinate 2,305,368 of NZ_KB850094.1, forward strand.
TTTGGAACCAAATGGCACGATACGGGTTTTATTCCCCTTACCCGTAATGCGAAGCAGCTGACGGTTGAAGTCAATATCTTTAATTCTGAGGCCTTGTACCTCAGCCAGACGTAGCCCACTAGAATAAAGCAGTTCCAGAATTGCCTTATCACGCTTCCACATCTGCTGCTGCACCTCACCTTCAGGTTCAGGCTGATCCAGAATCTGATGAATGGTTTCAATATCAACCATACCGGGCAAAGGTCTGGATTGTCTTTTCAGCTGAAAATCATCTGCCGGATTAAAACTGACATACTGTGCCTGTTCAGCCCATTTCATAAACTGGCGAATTGCTGAAAGTAGCCGCTGCAGACTGCTGGAACTTAGGCCCTGTTGTTCAACTTTTTCCGCCATAAACTGGCGTAAATCTGTTGATTCAACATCTCCAAGTGCTAAAGCATGACGCTGACAAAAATTCAGAAAGTCCGAAACATCACGTTCATACGCCTGCAAAGTATGTTTAGACTGGTTCTGGATTTCACGTTCTTTGAGCCATATGGATAACAATTGCTGTGGATTAAGCTGCATTCTATCCTCCTTGGCTGTTTGAATCCGACAAACATCAGTCTATCAAATAATGCAAAAATAATTTATTCGGCCTATATAAAAAAGCCCTGACTCTTCAGGGCTTTTTAAATTAAGCTTGGAAATAACGTAAGTCTAAGCGACCTTCATAAACAGTTGCGGTTGGACCAGTCATCCAGACTACATCCCCCTCGACCCATTCAATCTGCAACTTGCCGCCCGCCAGTTCAATCTCGACATTGTTGGCAAGTAGACCACGGCGCATACCAGATACTGCGGCTGCGCAAGCACCCGTACCGCATGCCAGTGTTTCACCTACACCACGCTCATATACGCGTAAACGCGCATGCTTTTCATCAATGATCTGCATAAAGCCTGCATTGACGCGTGCCGGAAAACGCGCATGCGATTCTACTTGTGGACCAATACGAGCTACATCTGCATTAATCACATCCGGTACGACTGTTACTGCATGAGGATTACCCATGTTCACTACATCAATCGTCAGTTTTTCACCCTCTGCCAGATCGATGTCATACAGGTTATCCGGTTCATCGGCCAGGAATGGAATTTCTTGAGGCAAGAATTTTGGATAGCCCATATTGACGCGCACCCAACCATTGGCGCCCAATTCAGGTTCCACAATGCCAGATTTGGTCTGTACTTTGATTTTGGTTTTCGTCGTCAGCTGACGCTCATGCACAAAACGGGCAAAACAGCGCACGCCATTGCCGCATTGTTCTACTTCAGAACCATCGGCATTGAAAATACGGTATTTAAAATCAGCACTCGGTACATCAGGTGGTTCTACAATCAGTAACTGATCAAACCCAATACCAAAATTGCGATTTGCCAGACGCTGAATAGTCAAGGTATCCAGATAAGCACGCTGGCTGATCAGGTCAACCACCATAAAGTCATTGCCCAGACCATGCATCTTGGTAAATTCAAGTAACATTATTCTGTCTCCTTAAGGCAATAAACGCTCACGTTCCCACAGTGATTCAATCGTTTCGCGTTCGCGAATCAGATGTCCTTGATCACCATCGACCATCACTTCAGCAGCACGGCCACGGCTATTGTAATTCGAGCTCATCACAAAACCATAAGCACCAGCACCGAGTACTGCCAGCACATCATTTTCCTTGATCGCAAGCTCACGCTCTTTACCGAGGAAATCACCAGTTTCACAGATCGCACCCACCACATCCCATTCTTTCGTTTCGACATCATTACGCGGTGTCACAGACTGAATATCCATCCATGCTTCATATAAAGCTGGGCGAATCAGGTCATTCATGGCCGCATCAATAATTGCAAAATTACGGTGATTGGTCGGTTTGAGCAGATCCACTTTGCTCAGTAGCACGCCTGCATTGGCAGAAATACTACGGCCCGGTTCCATATAGACTTTCAGGCCCAGCTTTTCTAAAGCCGGACGCAGCGCATTGGCATATTCTTGAACAGATGGAGGTGTCTCATCTTTATAAGTCACTCCTAAACCACCACCGATATCGATGTGTTTAAGGTTGATCCCCATCTCTTTTAACTGGTCGATCATCACGATGACACGATCCAGCGCATCTACAAAAGGTTGGGTTTCAGTCAGCTGTGAACCGATATGGCAGTCAATTCCGACGACATTCAAGTTGGCTAAAGATGCTGCATACTGATAAGTTTCAAATACGCTATCCGATGGAATGCCGAATTTATTTTCTTTCAGACCCGTTGAAATGTAGGGATGAGTTTTCGCATCCACATCTGGATTCACACGCAGTGAGATCGGCGCTTTTACACCCAATTCCGCTGCAACTTTCTGAATACGATCCAGTTCGGCATAAGATTCTACGTTAAAGCAGGCAATACCAACTTCTAGCGCTTTCTTGATATCCGCTTCTGATTTACCTAGACCCGAAAATACGATTTTAGAAGGTTCACCACCCGCTTTCAGTACACGTGCCAGCTCTCCGCCCGTGACGATATCAAAACCCGCCCCTTGCTTTGCCAATACATTCAATACCGCAAGATTGGAGTTTGACTTCACGGCAAAACAGATTTGGTGATCAATAAAGTCAAATGCACGATCCATGTCCAGATAATGCTTTTCAAAAGTCGCTTTTGAATAAACATAGAGTGGTGTGCCAAATTGCTCTGCCAGCTGTTGCAGTGAACATTGCTCGGCATGCAATACCCCATTAATACGGGTGAAACTCATGAAGGTATCCTTTCTTTGAAAGCGTTAAGGTGTAATGGTTGAATCTGATGTTTCGGGCGCAGCAAACTGTTGTTGCACAGGGGCATCTCGTTCTTCATCGGAAGTTTTAGACTCAGCTTCGGTATTTTTATAGAGCAGATATTTGGCACGCTTGTCGTAATCCGGATCATTTGGCAAGTGCAAGGCACCTGACTGACCACAACCTGCAAGAGCAAGACCTGCTGCTAAGATACTGATGTAGCAAATGACTTGGCGCATCTGACCACCTAATTGAATAGTTTCGATGAGTATAACGCGATCATTCGCCATGACCAAAGCGTTAAACGCTAGAGAGTATCTTTAGACAAAAAAAAACGCCAGCAGATCGCTGACGTTTTTATTGATATGGATTATTTATGTTTCTGTTTATAGAAGCCTAAATAGCCCAAAATCAGTAGAACAAACCAGATCGGACTGACCATCAAGGCACGGCGAGTATCATCTTCTAATGCCAGCACACCAATCATGCCGACAAAGAAAATAATCACGATCCAGCAAGTCACCAAACCACCTGGTAGCTTAAATACTGATTTGGCATGTAGCTCTGGACGGGTACGGTAATAAATCATGTAACTCCAGATAATCATCAGCCATACACAGATAAACAGGATGGTTGATAATGTTGTCGCCAATGTAAAGGCTTCAACAGTATTCGGTACAAAATACTGTAATGCCGCGCCTAATAATAAGCAGACTGCAGAGAAATACAGAGCATTAGCAGGTACAGCACGCGGGTTCAAACGACCGAAAGCTTTCGGTGCCTGTTCTTCACGCGACAGACCGAACAGCATACGGCTGGTCGAGAATACCCCACTGTTCATCGATGACATCACCGAGGACAACACCACCAGGTTCATGATGATCGCAGCAGCTGCAATACCGGCTTGGCTAAACAGATTCACAAACGGAGAAACACTTGGATTAATCTGATCCCATGGCGTCACAGACATTACAATGACTAGAGCAAGTACATAGAAAATAATGATACGGATCGGAATCGAGTTCACCGCTTTTGGCAGGTTACGCTCCGGGTCTTTGGTTTCGGCAGCCGTGGTACCTACAAGCTCAACACCCACAAAGGCAAAAATCGCAATTTGGAAACCAGCCAGGAAGCCCATGGCACCGGTTGGGAACAAACCACCATGATCCCAGATGTGCGCAAAGGATGCGACCGTACCAGCATCATTGGTAAAGCCGGTGAAAATCATCCACAGGCCAACCGCAATCAGTACTACAATCGCAATAATTTTGATCAGGGCGAACCAGAATTCCATTTCACCAAAGAGCTTCACGGTGGCCAGATTCAGCCCCATGATAAAGACAATAGAAGCGATACTGATTAATACCCCTTCGCCTGGGGTAAATGGGAGGCCATTATTAAAAAACTGTAAATAATAAATAATCGCAGACAGGTCAGCGATTCCGATCGTAATCCAGCATAACCAGTAGGTCCAGCCGACAAAATAGCCTGCCCATGGTCCGATCAGATCCGTAGAGAAGTCGATAAATGACTTATATTGTAAATTTGACAGTAATAACTCGCCCAATGCACGCATCACGAGAAATACCATGAAACCGATGATCATATAGATCACCAGAATCGAAGGCCCTGCCAGACTAATGGTTTTACCTGAGCCCATAAACAGGCCGGTACCAATAGCACCTCCAATCGCAATCAGCTGCAGGTGTCGATTGGATAAACTACGCTGCAGCTCGCCGTTTTCGGACGGCGAACCAGTATGATGACCTGACATTATTTTTCAACTTCGATGTCTAATCGCGACAAATTAACGCAAAAAAGGGGGAATACAAAAAGAAAATTCGCATCATTTGTATTTTCCACTTAATCTTAAAAGTTAATTTATTTTTCTTATATAACGAATAGGTTCTCTTTAGTCGTAGAAGCTCTGGATAAATTTCCTGCATATTTGTTGTAAAAGTTCCGAAACTGTGTAAAAAATAAACCTATAAAAATGTCGTGAATAGTGCTGAGGATGAGCACGTCTGGCATGTCATTTGCTTGATTAAAATTAAGTGAACTTTAAACTGATACTCAGGACGAATAAGAAGAACTTTATGCAAAATTTACAAAGCATCATGGAAACCCTCAGTGGTTGGGTCTGGGGTCCATATATGCTGGTACTGATTGTCGGTACTGGTGTATTCCTTACTTTCCGATTACTTTTCTGGCAATTCCGTATGTTGCCACTGGCCTTTAAACAGGTTTTTGGCAAACACCCTTCCCACGAAGGCGATATTTCCCAGTTTAGCTCACTCATGACCGCCCTTTCTGCCACCATTGGTACCGGTAATATTGCAGGCGTGGCAACTGCCTGTGTCTTGGGTGGCCCAGGTGCCGTTTTCTGGATGTGGATGACTGCCCTGTTCGGTATGGCGACCAAATATGGCGAAGGCGTTCTGGCGGTAAAATACCGAGTAAAAAATGAGAAAGGTGAAATGTCTGGCGGTCCGATGTATTACATCGAACGCGGCCTGAAATGGAAATGGCTAGCCTTAATTTTCGCATTTTTTGGTGCTGTTGCCTCTTTCGGGATCGGCAGCTCGGTGCAGTCTAATACTGTAGCACTGGCCGTTGAAAATGGTTTTGGTCTGGAAACCTGGATTACAGGCGTGATCATCACAGCCTTTTCTGCACTGGTGATTCTAGGCGGGATTAAATCCATTGCCAGAGCTTCTTCCTTTATTGTACCGATCATGGCGATTGGTTATGTCGCGGGCGGTCTGATCATTATTTTTAACAATCTGGAGCTGGTTGGCCCTGCCCTGAAAATGATCTTTACCTATGCATTCACCGGTGAAGCAGCAGTTGGTGGCGCTATTGGTGCAGCGATTCGCTACGGTGTGGCACGTGGTGTATTCTCGAATGAAGCCGGTATGGGTTCAGCACCGATTGCCGCCGCTGCAGCAAAAACGGATCACCCGGCTCGTCAGGGTCTGGTATCGATGACCGGTACTTTTATTGATACCATTATTGTCTGTTCGATTACCGGTATTGTGCTGGTGATGGGCTTTATCATGGCGGGCAATGATTTTGGTGGTCAAACTGGTGCGGTACTGACCATCGGTGTATTCGACAAACTGTTACCAGGCGTTGGTGGTTGGGTCGTGACTTTCGGCATTATCTTCTTTGCCTACTCCACTATTCTAGGCTGGAGCTACTACGGCGAAAAATGTGCGACTTACCTACTCGGTGAAAAGTTTGTTTTGCCTTATCGCATTATTTACATTGCTACCGTATTCATTGGCTGTATAGCTACACTAGATCTGGTCTGGCTATTTGCCGATACTTTCAACGGTCTGATGGCGATTCCAAACTTGATCGGCTTGTTACTGCTTTCAGGTGTGATTGCCAAAGAATCGAAAGACTTTATTGCCCGACGCAAGTCTGGTGAGCTTTATTAATATAATCTAAAGCCCTAAAGAAAAAAGCCACTGTAAAAGTGGCTTTTTTTTACGGTCCCAGTGTTCTAAACAAAATCAGTTCAGACGACCTGAAAATTCATCGTCATCATGATTTTGATTAAGATTCAGAAATTCCTCACGCTCTGCTTTAATCTCAAGCGCAGTTTCCAAAGATAAGACAAAAAATAGTACGCCAGGAATTTTCATTTCTCCTTCGCTATCTTCCAGATAGTCACTCAGCATTTGATAGATCGGGTTGGCTTCATCAAATGGCACATCGATATAAAGATCACCTGAATAGCTTTCAATCATACCGGGTTGTTCAATCCCCATACATGGTGCAAAAGCAATTTGGCGTTGCTCCAGCCACTCCATCAGATTCTGGCGCAGGTGATAGGAGTCAGCATCTGCATTTACATGTTCATAATTTTCAAAATGTACAAATAATACATCACGGTCTTTTTCACGTGCGATTGCATCAATATGTTGCATATGTTGTGGCATGTTTGGTTTCCTGTTCCCGTGATGATTAAGGTCATTATAGGGTGTATTTGATGCTCATGTAGAGTAGCAGATGCAGATACGTCACACGCTGACGTAAAACAGCGAATTTTTCAGGTGAAGATCTTGGTTTTCAGTGGCATTCACCGCTATGCTGTAGCCCTATTCCCAATCTTGTTTTTCGGAAACTATGGCTAAAGCAAAAAGTGTCTATCGTTGTGAGCAATGTGGTGCAGACCATCCTAAATGGTCTGGTCAGTGCGCTGAATGTGGTGAGTGGAACAGCTTGCTGGAAGTCAACATTGCACCTGCGGTGACTCATCGTGCCCAGCCTAAAATTGGCGGCTATGCTGGTCAGGCCGCTGCGATTACCACGCTTAATAAAGTTTCCGTTTCACATGAAAGTCGCATGCCGACCGGAATTGGAGAATTCGACCGGGTTCTGGGTGGTGGTCTGGTGACAGGTTCCGTTGTGTTGATTGGTGGTGATCCGGGGATTGGTAAATCGACTATTCTGCTACAAACTGCCACACATATGGCCGCGGGTAATAGCTCTGCGCTCTATGTGACAGGTGAAGAATCTTTATCACAGGTGGCATTACGGGCCCAGCGTCTAGACTTGCCAACTGAACATCTTAAAGTTATGGCAGAAACCTGTGTGGAACGCATTTGTGAAGTACTGGCACAGGAACGACCAGCGGTTGCAATCCTCGACTCGATTCAAACGCTTTATACTGAAACCTTGCAGTCTGCACCGGGTGGTGTATCACAGATTCGTGAATCAGCAGCGCTCCTGACCCGTTTTGCCAAAAATAGCGGAACTGCCCTGTTTATTGTCGGTCATGTCACCAAAGAAGGTGCACTCGCAGGTCCGCGTGTGCTGGAACATATGGTGGACTGCGTTCTATATTTTGAAGGTCAGTCAGATTCGCGTTATCGAATGATCCGTGCGGTAAAAAACCGATTTGGTGCGGTGAATGAACTTGGTGTATTCGGCATGACCGATAAGGGCTTGCGTGAAGTCTCCAACCCGTCTGCCATTTTTCTGAGTCGTTATGATGAAGCCATACCCGGTTCAATTGTGATGATCAGCCGTGAAGGTACACGTCCACTGCTAGTTGAAGTTCAGGCACTGGTCGATGATGCGCATGGTCAACCGCGTCGTGTAGCGTTAGGTCTGGAACAAAACCGTCTGAATATGCTGTTAGCCGTAATGCATCGTCATGGCGGCGTACAAACCTCTGGTCAGGATGTCTATGTCAATATCGTCGGTGGTTTAAAGATTACCGAAACGGGTTCTGATCTGGCAGTTCTACTTGCCTGTGCATCGAGTATCCGTGGTAAAGCTCTGCCGCAGCAACTGGCTGTGTTTGGTGAAGTTGGTCTATCAGGAGAAATCCGTCCGGTACCTAATGGTCAGGAGCGTCTCAAAGAAGCCATCAAGCATGGTTTTAAATATATTATCCTGCCGCGTGCTAATGCCCCGCAGAAAGAAATTCCGGGCGTACGCTTTATTGCGGTTGCCCGTCTGCATGAAGCCCTCAGTGAAGCCATGACTTTGAGTGATGAACTGTAGGATTCAATTTGTAGCACTCAGTTTGGAATTTCGGTAAAAAAATACAGTTTTTTGATTGAAATTCCATGTAAAGCCTATATAAATAGAGTGTTCAAATATATTTTTTACATAGGAAAATTGAATGGAAGTTCGACAGCGCGGTTTGATCGCGGGTTTCTTGACTGCAGCATTACTGGTTGCGCCTCTAGCTGCTGAAGCAAAACGTGCCGGTGGTGGTAAAAGCCATGGTATGCAACGTTCTGCTGCGCCGACTCAGACTTATCAGCAACCTCGTCAGGCAGCTCCTGCACAACAGGCTCCGACTGCAGGTGCAGCAACTCAGCAGAAATCTGGTTCAGGTGTTGGTGGTATGGTTGCTGCGGGTGTAGCGGGTGCTGCAATTGGTGCCGTCGCAGCGAATGCTTTGGCAGATGACAACGCGGCATCTCAAGCACAAGTTGAAGCTGTTCAAGAAGAAGAACAAGGTGGTATCCCAGGCTGGATCTGGATCTTACTTGCTGCAGCTGTTGCCTTCTTCATTTTCCGTAAGATGGGCGCAAAAAAAAAAGTAACTTCTAGCAATCCATTCGCTCCAAACAATGGTGCTGGTTCGTCAGCACCATTTGGTCAAGCACCTGCTGCACCTCGCGGTGGCGATAGCACCAATATCTTTGGTCAGAATGTCGGTGGTCAAACACCAGGCAATAATGCCCCATTTGGTTCTGCTCCGGTAAATAATGCGCCGTTTGGTACTGCTTATACTCAAAGCGGTAGTCAGCTTCCTGATGGTACTGAACCTGCTGCCTTCTTGCGTGTTGCGCGTCAGCGTTTTAACCATATTCAGTCTATGAATACGGCAAGCAACATTTCAGAAATTCAGCGTTATCTGACCCCTGACCTGTATCAGTCTATGTATAACGACATTATGGCGAATCAGGATCAGGACGTTGCTGAGTTCTCTAACCTGAATGCCATGGTTGTAGATTCATCAAATGAAAATGGTCAATACGTGGTGAGCGTACGCTTTACCGGTACAGTAAGTGAAGACCTGAACAGTCTGCCACAGCCATTTGCTGAAGTTTGGCACTTTGTAAAACCTGCAGGTTCTAACCAAGACTGGTTGGTTGCGGGTATCCAGCAAGAAAGCTAAGACTTAAGTATTTTTAATGAAACAGCGGCCTTCGAGCCGCTGTTTTTATTTTCATTATTGGGTTCCCATGCTGTGTTTCACAATCTATTTATCCCCCTATTTATACTGCTTAAACTCACACTTCAGTTTAATCATTTAAAAGATCTTTAAAAATAGTTATTTAAAATATAAACAATAATTGTTATCATTCGCATCAATGAAATTCCCACAGTTAAATAGCAGTATTTTCAATGACCAGCAGTCCTCATATGGATCTTACAGCTACTGAAAAATTAGCTGTCCCGAATCCAGTCATCCGATCTAAAAAGAAAGTGCAGCCCAAACTCACGGCTTATCGCTTTATGATTTTCTACCGTTTCATACTTGCTGCTTTAGGCGGATATGCTTTAGCCACTTTTGCAGCCATAGTCATTGCTCAGTACTTCAGTGATTATCAAAGTAGTGCTGCCATATCCGCCACTATGATCGCTTTTCTTTTACAGACAGGGGCTTTCATCTGGGTATTTATGGTCAATAAAACCCTAAAAGCGACGCTGGGCATTTTGGTTCCAGCTGGGTTGTTCTATATCGCTTACCAGTTTTTAGGGAAATAAGATGAGACCAGATGCAAAACCGGAAGGTCCACGCCAGTCAATGTCATGGTTGCATACTTGGGCCAGTTTAATCTTGGGCTGGCTGCTTTATGCGATTTTTCTGACAGGTACATTAAGTTTTTTCCAGAATGAAATTACTATCTGGATGAAACCAGAGTTGCACCAGTCTGTTCCGCAAGCCACCCAGATTGAACAGACCCGAGTGGCACTCGCCTATTTACAGAAAAATCATCCTGATGCGGGTAGCTGGGCCATTCAGCTGCCGCATGCGCGTCAGAACTATACCACGCTCAATATCCGTGGCGCTGGTGAAGATCCTCGTGCACGCCGCGGCGGCACACGAATTACTTTGGACAGTGCAACCGGTGAAGTACTAGAAGCACGCGAAACCCGTGGTGGTGGTTTCCTGTACCGTTTTCATTTTGATTTATATGGCATGCCACGTATGTGGGCACGCTGGATTGTCGGGATTGCGACTTTACTGATGATGGTGGGGATTATCAGCGGGATTATTACCCATAAGAAAATCTTTAAGGATTTCTTTACCTTCCGCCCAGGCAAAGGACAACGTTCATGGCTAGATGCACACAATGCAACCGCGGTATTTGCACTTCCCTTCCATATTATGATTACATTCAGTGGCTTATTGCTGCTGTTATTTACCATCATGCCTTGGGGCGTAAACCAGATTTATGAAAATCGTGGTGCTTTCCTCCAAGATCAGCGTAAAACTTTAGTTCAAGATAATAGTCAGGAAGCTGAATCTCGTGCAGGTCGTGGCGAACGAGGTAAAATGGCAGGTCGCGGTGAAGCACGTCGATCTCGTGACGAAAATTCCTCTGCCCGTCCAGCGCCTTTAACCGATCTGGCACCGGTTCTGGCAGCTGCGGACAAAGAATGGAATAACAATCCGGTTGGTACCATCACCATTATTCGGCCAAATACCAGCCAAGCTGAAATCGAATTACGTGCTCTGAATGGTATCAGTGTTGCCTATCGTAGCGTGTACCCAAGTCTGGAATTCAACGGCGTAACCGGTGCGCTCAAACCGGATCAAACCGAACTAAAAACCCCTTCAGTCGCGAATGGCATCTATAACGTAGTGACTTCACTGCATGAAGCACGCGGTGTGGATCTAGCCCTGCGCTGGTTATTGTTCCTGTCCGGTATTGTCGGCACATTGATGATCGCTACTGGTCTGATTCTATGGTGTGTGAAACGTGCACCGCAACAGCAGAAACAGGGCTATAAATCCTTTGGTTATCATACGGTGGAAGTGACCAATATCGCAGCAATTATCGGTCTACCTATTGCCTGTGCTGCTTACTTCTATGCCAATCGTTTTATTCCGGTGGAACTGGAAATGCGTGCCAACTGGGAAATCCGTACCTTTTTTATAGTATGGGTGCTGACTTTCTTCTATGCCATGATCCGGACGCATCGTCAGGCCTGGTTAGAGCTGCTGGCACTGGCAACTGCTTTATTTGCCCTGCTTCCGGTCATAAATGTCCTGACTGGTGGACAGCCAATCTGGAATACTATAGCGAATGGTCAATGGGTCATTGCGAGCTTTGATCTGGCTATGTGGCTACTAGCTGTTGTGTTCTGGCTTGCCCTTAAGAAAGTGAAAAATCACCAAGGCTTGCCTGCTAAAAAAGCCAAGACTACAGCTGTGGAGACTGAAGTATGATGTTCTTCTTATTCATCTGGTCTGTATCTTCACTGGGCTTTATTGCCCTGGCTGCTTCAATGTCTAAACATCAAAAACAGATATTTGGCAAAGAACTGGATGCTGGCAAAAACCGATTAGCCACACTTGCTGGCTGGGGACTACTGATCATTGCGCTAATTTTTTGCCTGTTTAGCGGTACGATCAGCAATATGGTCAGCTATTGGCTAGGCAGTCTGACTTTTGCAGCATTAGCAGTTGGTCTGAGCCTAACTTACTTTGAATCAAAAATTAAAATAATCAGTATTGGCTTTGTGCTTATTGCCTTCATTTCTGGACTAATTTGCGTATTTTAAGCTCAATTTAATTCCTTTTATAAAAAAGCCAGTCTTCGGATTGGCTTTTTTATTTTGAACCTTTTAATCTACATGCAAAGATTTTTGAGATTTTGACATGACCGAGCGTGTTTCTCCCCCTGCCACTCTGGCAAACCGCGCACTGGCAGGCAATGCCGAAGCACAATTTGAGCTTGCCGAACTATATATGCACAGCGAGCATGAAGATGACATTATCCTGGCTGAAGAATGGGCACTGAAAGCGGCTAATGGCGGTCTGGTTGAAGCCATGTACTGGCTCGGTGAAGGTTATACGGTTTATGCCAAAGAAATTGCGGAGGAAGACCCGGAAGATTCTAAAGCTCACTTTGAGTTAGCCTATTACTGGCTTAGCAAAGCCAATTTCGAAAAACACCCAGCGGCGACTTTAGAACTGGCAGGTTTTTATCGTCGTGGTGATGTAGTTGAAAAAGATGTCGAAAAATCTATTGCACTGGTGAAACAGGCAGCTGAATGGGGTGAAGTTCAGGCCATGCGTGACCTTGCCTTTATCTATGCCAATGGTTTGGGTGTGGTAGCAGATGACATACAGGCAGATTACTGGACACAAAAAGCAGACGAAGCTGAGCAGGAAATAGAATAAAGAAGAAGCCCATCAGATGATGGGCTTTATTTATGGATTGTTCCAACAGCCTGAACTTTCACTGTTAAAAACTCTATTTCTATCTTTGAGTTAAGTTTATTTATTAGCTGTTTTACTCTATAACAATAGTCTTGATCATTTTTAAAAACTGAAATTGCTACTTTACCATCAGCTTTGTTTTTAAAGATTTGTTTAACTAAATGGTGCTCTTGCTCTCCTAACCCCCAACCATAAATGACTAGATTTTTACCATCATCTAAAAACTCAGGAAGAATTTCATAAAAGACTTTACTCAAATAATTACTATCTCTGATTGCATCCATTTTTTTTACACTAGTCCCTTCAGCAACAAAAATAGGAATATTATCGTCAACCCAATTTTTTTCGATTATTTCTAATAGATCCGATTGATCCTTTCTTTTCACTTTACGTTCAACTTTATTTGCATAGCGAAATAACGTTAGATTACCATGCTGATAAAAGGTTCTAGTAATTTCCTTTTCATAAGGTCTTCTGTAATATGGCGTTTTCAAATAATCCCATCGATCAAATATAATCCCTTCATTCTTAAATCCATCTTTAAATACATGACCATCATTATTTTTTTCATTTCCATACATTCTTATCCAATGTAAAATAAGATCATAATTAAGTGAAACGATAGTAGAAAATTGCTTGGTAAACTTATAAAGAATAGGTAATTGCTTAACTATTTGAGCATGTTCACAATGAACCTCTTTAACAACTTCGATCAGTGCTTGTTTGATATTCTCATATGCTGAATCAATTTTCGGATCTACTATTCCCAAATGTTTATTTACCAACTTTGCATGCCAAACTAATCTCAAGATTAGCTCAAAATCACATGTATCAAATTCAACAAAAAGTTTAGATATATCTTCACTGAAAAGTTTTAATTTCTCAGCTTCTGCTTTTAATGAGCTAAACCCAAATTTAGAGTGCAAAGTAATACTAGCACCATTTCCAATAATTAAATTGCTATGCCTATAGTTATCTTTAATTTCAACCCATTCTTTAATTGAATACTTTTCATTGTCCGTCATAGTTTAATCTCAAAATTTTCTTATTAGTCAGATATTAAACAATTTCGGATTGGAACCAAATTAATTTCCAAGTACAATACCCCGCTAGTCGAGGGATGCTGCGACGTTTTACAGGTACGAAATGTAAAAGCGCCAGGCTCGACGATCGGTCCATCTTTTTCTAGACAGACCAACAACGGCATCCGCGAACTGAATGATCAATTATTGTTTTTTATAAGGAGATCGTGATGAACGCGGTTAATGCTTCATTTACAGATTATAAAGTTGCCGATATTTCACTGGCTGACTACGGCCGTAAAGAAATCAAACTTGCAGAAGCTGAAATGCCAGCCCTAATGGGTCTGCGTAAGCGTTACTCTGCTGCTAAACCACTTGCTGGCGCTAAAATTTTGGGTTGTATCCACATGACAATCCAAACAGCTGTTCTTATCGAAACTTTGGTAGAACTGGGTGCTGAAGTTCGTTGGACATCTTGTAACATCTTCTCAACTCAAGACCACGCTGCTGCTGCCATTGCTGCGTCTGGTGTTCCAGTATTTGCCTGGAAAGGCGAAACTGAAGAAGAATACATGTGGTGTCTTGAACAACAAATCAATGTAAACGGCACACCTTGGGATGCCAATATGATTCTGGACGATGGCGGTGACTTAACTGCACTTGTTCATGAAAAATACCCAGAAGTATTAGCGAAAATCCACGGTATTACTGAAGAAACAACAACTGGTGTTCAACGTCTGCTTGAAATGTGGAAAGACGGTTCACTTAAAGTGCCTGCAATCAATGTAAATGATTCAGTAACTAAATCTAAGAATGATAACAAATACGGTTGCCGTCACTCACTGAACGATGCCATCAAACGTGCAACAGATATGTTGTTATCTGGTCGTCGTGCGCTTGTCATTGGTTACGGTGACGTAGGTAAAGGTTCTGCACAATCGCTTCGTCAAGAAGGCATGATTGTACGTGTTTCTGAAATCGACCCAATCTGTGCAATGCAAGCATGTATGGACGGTTACGAAGTTGTATCTCCATACAAAAATGGCGTGCAAACAGGTAAGAAAGAAGACGTAAATGCTGACCTTCTTTTAAACACTGACTTGATCGTAACAACGACGGGTAACTACCACGTATGTGATGCTGCAATGCTTGATACATTAAAAGCAGGTGCTGTGGTATGTAACATCGGTCACTTCGACACTGAAATCGACACCAACTACTTACGTGGTTACAAGTGGGTTGAAGTTAAGCCACAAGTACACCAAGTGTATCGTTCAGAAAACGAAAATGATTACCTGATCCTTCTTTCTGAAGGTCGTCTGGTGAACCTTGGTAATGCAACAGGTCACCCTTCACGTGTGATGGACGGTTCATTTGCTAACCAAGTCTTGGGTCAAATGCATTTATTCGCTGAGAAATTTGCTGATCTACCTGAAGATCAAAAACAAGCAGCGATTCGCGTTGAACTTCTTCCTAAGAAATTAGATGAAGAAGTTGCGGCAGCCATGGTTGCAGGCTTTGGTGGTGTGTTAACGCAGTTAACGCAAGAACAAGCGGATTACCTTGGTGTAGCTGTTGAAGGTCCGTTTAAGTCTGACGCTTATAAATATTAATTAGCCCTCACCCCATCCCTCTCCCATAGGGAGAGGGTGAAACTCTCAAGTCATTTACATCTCAGGTTTTATTTATGACATGTAAATAATTTGATTCAAAACCCTGTGTTATTCAGTAATGAATACTCCTCTCCCTTTGGGAGAGGTCAGGGAGAGGGTGAATAAAAAGTATTTATAAAAAGGATTTAAACATGTCGAAACAGATTCCTATTTCTTTTGAGTTCTTCCCAACCAAAACTGATGCTGGTGCGGAAAAACTTAAAGTAGTTCATCAAGAACTACAATTGTTAAACCCAGAATTTTTCTCTGTGACTTATGGCGCGGGTGGTTCAACACGCGAACGTACTTTATCTACAATCAATGACTTTAATGGTAAAGGGACGCCAGTTGCCCCTCACCTTTCATGTATTGGTGATAGCAAAGAACGTATCGCAGAATTACTGGATTTATATAAATCTCAGGGTATCAACCGTATTGTGGCACTGCGTGGTGATTTACCATCAGGTCAAGTCGGTTTAGGTGAACTACCATATGCGCAAGATTTGGTTCGTTTTATCCGTGAACATTCAGGTGATCATTTCCATATTGAAGTGGCAGCTTACCCTGAAATGCATCCACAAGCAGACAACTTTGACGCTGATATCAAACGTTTCTGTGAAAAAGCCCATGCTGGTGCCAATGCTGCACTTACACAGTTCTTCTTTAATCCAGATGCGTACTCCTACTTTGTAGAACGTATCCAAAAAGAAGGTGTGAATATTCCTGTCGCACCGGGCATTATGCCAATTACCAATGCCAGCAATTTAATCCGCTTTGCCGATGGTACAGGTGCAGAGATTCCACGCTGGATTCGCAAACAATTGGCAACTTATGGTGACGATACTGCGTCCATCAAAGCATTTGGTCATGAAGTGATCGTTAAACTTTGCGAACGCCTGATTGCTGGCGGTGCACCAAGCCTGCACTTCTACACCATGAACACCACTGATCCTACACGTCAACTTGTAAAAGACTTAGGTCTTGCATAAGTTTTGAGGCGGTATTTTCCCTCCTTAATTTATCCCTTTGGGAGAAATACAGAGAGGGCATAAAAAAAATACCGTCTTGTTTTTTCCACTTGAGAGTAATCCTTAAATGCCACGTTTTTTTATTGAAGCAGACTTAAATGTTGATTCCACGGTTGAGTTAACTGAAACCGTTTTTCATCATTGGGTGAAGGTATTACGTGCTAAAGTCGGTGAAAAAGCTACCCTGTTCAATGGGCAAGGTGGTGAATATGAAGTTGAACTTGTAGAAGTTGCCAAAAAGTCAGCTAATGTACAGGTTAATAGCTTTAACCCAAGCAACCGCATGCCAAAATTCAAAGCTTTACTGGGTCAGGTCATGAGTAAGGGCGACCGTATGGATTATGCCATTCAAAAAGCGGTTGAACTTGGTGTCTCAGAAATTCAGCTTTTAACCTCTGAGCGCTGCGAAATGCGCCTCAAGTACGATCGTGACCAAAAAAAGCTCGATCACTGGCAGGGTATTGCTACGGCAGCCTGCGAACAATGTGGTTTGAATATCGTTCCAAAAATTCTTCCTCCGATGTCACTGGAAAACTGGTTGCAAAGTGAACTTCCTCAAACCAAGCTCGTGTTAGCTCCAAACAAAGATGAAGTGGATGTTCTTTACAATGCAACACCAGACTTGGCATTACTAATTGGCCCAGAGGGCGGACTCAGTGAAGCTGAAATCTCTGCTGCCAATACTCAGGGATTTGTGAACTGGTGTATTGGTGAACGTGTTCTGCGTACCGAAACTGCGCCTGTCGTAGCTTTATCTATTTTGAACTACAAATTTTAATTTCTCTCAATGATCAATTTTACTTTATCGCATTTGTAAAAATTTGTGGGGCTTTTGATTGATTTTTATATATTGGCACTTTAGTCTTAATAAGATAAAAATGAATGACCTATTAAATGATAAAAGTTACTTATTTAAGGGGCTTAATAAAAACAATGCAGTACCACCCTTACGTAGATTAAAGGCATCTTAATCATGATTCATAATCAGGATGATTATATTCAGCAGCAGCTAAACAGTGCACAAATCGTGAATACGATTCGTCACAGTCGATACTTTTTAATTAGTATCCTGCTGGTATGTCTTTATATCTTCTGTATTTACCAGTTACATTATCATCCGGCAGACAATTACCTGAATCTCTGGTTTATTCTTACCGAGATGGTGGTCTGCATGTGCTGGCTGATTAGTACCGTCTACTTTAAACCGAATGAATTTAAGCTGGAAACTGCTCACCGCTGGCTACAAATCCAGTGTTTACTGGTAGGTATCTGTATTTCAACTGGGATTTTTACCCTGTATGTTTATTTGCCGCGTGTAAATCCATCTTTTGAACTGATTGAAGCACTGACCCTGACTGGCTTGCTGATTATGGTGACTCAAGCTTTTGGTCTCACCTATCTCACGCAAAAACTGAGTTATTTCTGCCTGATATTCTTGCCGTCCCTGGTCCCATTCTTCTTTCTGCAGATCACGGCCTCCTCTTCACTTAATCCGTTTTTCAGTCTGGCACTAAACTTTTCTGTCATTGTAATTTTGCTGTGTGCCAATAGTACTTACCGTATTCATCAACGTACTTCACGTCTATATGCGGAGAATAATCTGTTGGTGACAAATGCTGAACAGCAAGTTACCTGGACTGATGAACTGTGTAAACAGTTACAAACTGAAGTGAATAAATCCAAAGATATCGAACTTCAGTTACAGCTCAATAATCAGCTGCTAGAACAAAAAGTGCGGGAACGTACTTATGATATCGAGCAGATTAATCTTGCCTTACAGGACCAGCATCAGAATCTGGAACTTGCGCATGAAATTGCAGGCATCCGCCCTTGGGACTGGAACATTAAAGATCGAACTATTACCCTGACGACACATACACAAGAAAAAATCCAGCGCAGTTCTGGTCAGCATCAGGCACAACTGCATCATCTGATCCATCCGGATGATCTTCATCATTTCAAAGATATGATGAAACAGCATTTACGCGGTCAGGTAGAACGCTATGAAGCCACCTACCGCATCCAGAATACCCAAGGGGTATGGGGCTGGGTTCATGATATCGGGCGTGTCATTAGCCGTGATCCAAAAACCAATAAACCTGTACGCATGGTCGGTATTCGCCGTGACATTCAGCAGGAACGTAATTCTCAGGAAGGATTAAAACTTGCAGCCAGCGTATTAGAGCAAGCGGCTGAAGGTATCTTTATACTTAATCAAGAGCTGAGCTATATCGAAGTGAATCCTTTTTTCGAGCAACTTTCTGGTTTTGAACGTCAGCAAATTCTGGGCAAGCACCTGTTTGATATTACGGTAAATACCAAATCTCAGCAGCGCAGTGTACATGCTAATATCATCAAGCAGGTCATGAAGATTGGTTCTTTTGATGGCGAACTTAATGAAAAATTCTTGTCCGGCAAAGAGATGCCACTATGGCTGCATATCAATGCCATTATGGATGATGAAGGCCGTATCACTCACTATATCGGGATTGTGTCAGATTTAACTGAACGTAAGCTTCAGGAACAGCGTCTGTCTTATCTGGAAAATTACGATACCCTGACCGACTTGCCAAATCGTTTCTATTATAACTATCAGCTGCACCAGTACCTGGTGACACAAAAAGATTCCATCAAGCAGATGGCGGTGATTCGGATCAATATCGACCGTTTCCGTCCGCTGAATGAATATCTGAGCAACAACGGTGGTGATGAGTTATTACGTCAGGTGGCACAGCGCTTACGCTTAACTAATGCTGAAGCCATGTTTGTTGCGCATTTGAATGGCGATGACTTTGCCATTCTGTATGAAATCTCGCATATTCGCCCTTCCGTGCAGGAACATTGTGAGCATATTGCGAAAGCCTTTAGCCAGCCATTCAATATCTTTGGTCAGGACTATGAAATTACACTTTCAATGGGGGTAGCTTTCTATCCAGATCATGGCCGTCAACTGGACTATCTCAATAACTGTGCCGAACAGGCACTGAGTGAAGCCAAGAATCTCGGTGGTAATACCATTCACTTTTATTCAAGTGAAAATACTGCCCTGCTGGAACAAGGAATTTTCATTGAACGCGATCTGCGTAAAGCCATCCAGAATGGTGAACTGATCGTCTATTATCAGCCGAAGATCAATCTTAATGACCAGAAGATCTACGGTTTTGAAGCCTTAATCCGCTGGAATCATCCGGAGAAAGGCATTATTCCACCGGGGATGTTTATTCCATTGGCAGAACAGACCAGTATGATTTCGGAAATCGGTCAACTGGTGATACAGCAAACGGCAAAGCAGATCCGTAAATGGAATGACCAGGGTTTCCATAATATCTGTGTTTCAGTGAATATTGTGGCGCAACAACTCCGCCGCGGACAATTACTGGATGATCTGGATGAAGCGATCAAACTGAACTGTATTTCTGGTTCGAATCTGGAGCTGGAAATTACCGAATCTTCATTAGTGGAAAATTCTGAAACCGTAATGAATGTACTGAATCAGATCAAGGAACGTGACATCAACATTTCCCTGGATGACTTTGGTACGGGCTATTCGTCCCTATCTTATCTTGCAGAGTTCCCAATCGATATTTTAAAGATTGACCGAAGTTTTGTATCTAAAATTGGTGAATCCAAACAGGATGCTATTGTCAGTGCAATGGTTGCAATGGGCAAAGCCATGGGAATGAAAGTAGTGGCTGAAGGTATTGAGACAGAGCAGCAGCTAGATTTCCTGCATCAACTCGGTTGTGATATTGCACAGGGCTATCTGTTTTCCAAGCCACTTCCTGAACAGCAAGCGACCGAATTTCTTGAACAAAATATGACACCTGAGACTTATACCTATCAGGTATAAATCCAGACCTAAGACCAATTATTTCTTCAAAAAACGGGTGTGTTTGGCTGGGCTAAGCGCACAACTAGTGATATATTCTCCTGTATTCCGCGGTTATGTTACCTGTAATTGGGTAATTATTGATACATCGAGAGACTAATGGACGAACAATCTTTAAAACAACAGGCACTGTACTACCACGAATTTCCTACCCCCGGCAAAATCAGCGTCACCCCAAGCAAACAACTCGTTAACCAACATGATTTAGCACTAGCTTACTCTCCAGGTGTTGCAGCGCCATGTTTGGAAATTGAAAAAGACCCATCTAAAGCAGCGCTGTATACAGCACGTGGTAACCTGGTTGCGGTAGTAAGTAATGGTACAGCAGTTCTTGGCCTGGGTAACATTGGTCCTTTAGCATCTAAACCGGTTATGGAAGGTAAAGGCGTCCTGTTCAAGAAATTTGCTGGCGTCGACGTATTCGATATCGAAATCGCAGAAAATGATCCAGACAAAATTGTCGATATCGTTGCAGCATTAGAACCGACTTTTGGTGGTATTAACCTCGAAGATATTAAAGCACCAGAATGTTTCTATATCGAACAGAAACTTCGTGAACGCATGAACATTCCGGTGTTCCACGATGACCAACACGGTACATCAATCATTGTAGGTTCAGCATTACTCAATGCTTTAATTATCAATGGTAAAAAAATTGAAGAAATCAAGATCGTAGCATCTGGTGCAGGCGCTGCTGCATTGTCTTGCTTGAACCTTCTTTGTGCACTAGGCGCGAAGAAAGAAAATATTATCGTTGCGGACTCACGTGGTTTATTGACCACAAAACGTGAAGGCTTAGATGAATCGAAAAAAGCGTATGTACAAGACATCGAAGGTACTCAGCTTGCTGACGTAATGGACGGCGCAGATATGTTCTTGGGTCTGTCTGCTGCAGGCATTCTGACTCAAGACATGGTCAAGAAAATGGCCAAAGATCCAATCATCTTTGCCTTGGCTAACCCGGATCCGGAAATTTTGCCAGAACATGCCCATGAAGCACGTTCAGACGTGATCATGGCAACTGGCCGTTCAGACTATCCGAACCAGGTGAATAACGCACTTTGCTTCCCATACATCTTCCGTGGCGCACTCGACGTTGGTGCAACCACCATTAACGAAGAAATGAAGATTGCTTGTGTACATGCGATTGCGCGTATGGCACATGTCGAAGCAGATGCTGCATCTTATGGTGAAAAATCAGCATCATTTGGTCGTGATTACTTAATTCCTCGCCCACTGGATCAACGTTTGATTTTAGAGATTGCACCAGCAGTTGCTAAAGCAGCGATGGATTCTGGCGTAGCAACACGTCCAATTCAAGACTTCTCTGTATATCATCAACGTTTGTCTGAGTTTGTTTATAACTCAGCATTTATGATGAAACCGATTTTTGCTCAAGCAAAATCAGATCCTAAGCGTATTGCATATGCGGAAGGTGAAGATCTTCGTGTACTTCGTGCTGTACAAATTGCAGTGGATGAAGGCATGGCGAAGCCAATCTTGGTGGGTCGTACAGCAGTAATTGAAGCAAATATCAAAAAATTGGGCTTACGCTTAGAAAACGGGGTGAACATCACCATCGTTGACCAAGAAAAGAATCCAGATTACGAAAAATTTGCCGATGACTACTACAGCATTATGCAGCGTAAAGGGGTAACACCAGAGTACGCACAACGTGAAGCTCGTCGTCGTTCAACACTTATCGCATCTATGCTTGTCAAACACGGCCTTGCAGATGGTATGTTGTGTGGTACTTATTCAAGCTATGACATCCACTTGGACTTCGTCAGCAATATCATTGGTAAAAAAGACGGTCACAATACCTTCTTTACTTTGAATGCCTTGATGCTTGAAGAGCGTAACCTGTTTATTGCAGATACCTATATCAACCGTAATCCAACTGCTGAACAGCTTGCTGAGATGACCATTCTTGCTGCTGAAGAAGTACGTCGTTTCGGTATGACACCACGTATTGCGCTATTGTCTCACTCTAGCTTCGGTTCTGACCAGAACGATGCCAGTGCACAGAAAATGCGTAAGGTCTACGACATTCTGTCTGAGATTGCGCCTGAACTAGAAGTTGAAGGTGAAATGCATGGCGATGCGGCACTGGATGAAAATATCCGCCAGTTTGCTTATCCGAACTCACGCTTCAAAGGTGCTGCGAACCTGTTGATCATGCCAAACCTGGATGCAGCTAACATTTCGTTTAACCTGTTAAAAGCAACTTCTGGTAACAATGTGACCATTGGCCCGATTTTACTGGGTGCAGCGAAACCAGTTCATATTTTAACGCCGACAGCGACTACACGCCGTGTCGTGAATATGACTGCTTTGACTGTTGCAGAAATCCAACAAGCGGAACAAGACGCCCTGTAAGCAAACGCGGCGAACGCCGAGTTTCTTGACTTGAGAAAACCTCTATTCTGTAGCATGATGCTTCTAAGAATAGAGGTTTTTTCATGCAAGTTTATTTAGTAGGCGGTGCAGTTCGGGATCATTTGCTCGGACACCCCTATCACGAAAAAGATTATGTAGTGGTGGGCGCAAGCCCCAATCAAATGCTCAATCTGGGCTATCAGCCGGTTGGGAAGGATTTTCCTGTATTTTTGCATCCTGAAACAAAAGAAGAATATGCATTAGCACGTACCGAACGTAAATCCGGCACTGGTTATCATGGTTTTGAATTCCATACCGATACCAGCGTCACGCTTGAACAGGACTTGATCCGTCGCGACCTGACGATCAATGCCATGGCCATGGATGAAGCCGGTCATGTGCATGATCCCTATAATGGTCAACAGGATCTTGCTGACCGCGTTTTACGTCATGTTTCTGATGCTTTTATTGAAGATCCACTCCGCGTATTACGTGTAGCGCGCTTTGCTGCGCGTTATCATGCAATGGGCTTCCATGTTGCCACAGAAACACTCGATTTGATGCGTCAACTCACTGAATCAGGGGAATTAAATACGCTAACACCTGAACGGGTCTGGAAAGAAACATCCCGTGCCCTGATGGAATCACATGCGGATATTTATTTTGAAGTATTACGCAGCTGTGGTGCATTAAAAGTACTGTTCCCAGAAATTGATGCCCTGTTCGGCGTCCCGCAACGTCCGGAATATCATCCGGAAATTGACTGCGGTATTCATACCATGATGTCGCTACAACAGGCTTGTCGCCAGAACTATGATTTGGATGTACGTTTTGCTGTTCTGGTGCATGACTTAGGTAAAGCCTTAACACCTGCCGAGGAATTGCCACGTCATATCATGCACGAAGAGCGTGGTGTACAGCCGGTAACTGAATTGTGCGAACGTTTCAAAGTACCAACTTATACCAAACAACTGGCAATTGCAGTCTGTAAAGAACATTTAAAATGTCATCAGGCACTCAATCTGAAACCAGGTACTTTATGGCGGCTATTGCAGCGTCTGGATGTATTACGTCGCCCGGAACGTGTAGAAGCTTTTGTGCAAGCCTGTGAATGTGATTCTCGTGGCCGTTTAGGTCTGGAAGACCGTGCCTATCCACAAGCGCAATATGTGCGGGAAGCCATGCAAGTGGTTCGTGGCATCAAGGCTCAGGATTTACCAGCAGATATTCAAGGTCCTGATATTGGCGAGATGCTGATTGAACGTCGTATCCATGCCTTAGCCGAGCTGAAAGAACGCCATACTGCCTTAATTTAAGAAAGCTCCTTCGGGAGCTTTCTTCTTTGTATATATTGATATCTAAAATACTTTTATTCTGCGCACTTATATTCATATTCAAAATTATTAGAATTCATTGACCTCACCTTCCGCCTAAAATCAGGTTATCTCTCTTTCGCTTCTGTCTGGATAAAAACTTATGAATTTTCTGATTCGTCCTTTGCAACTTTGACAGGATTTGTATGCAATCCATGCACTTACTACACAACTTGGCTATCCCACCACAGTAGAAAATATTCAGCAGCGCTGGCAACGCATTCATCAGGATGCGAATGATTTGACGCTGGTCGTTGAACATGAATAACAGGTTATAGGCTATGCAGGTTTAATTCAGAAAGACACCTGGAAATTTGATGGGGAATATTTGCGAATTCAGGCTTTTGTAGTTGATCAGGCTCATCGCGGGCAAGGTGTGGGAAAAGGCTCATTGCAGCGATTGAAGAGTTAGCTAAACAACGTCTTTTAAAATTGATACAAGTAAATAGCGGCAATCGTGAGGAACGTTTAACTGCACATGCTTTTTATAAGAATCTGGGTTTTGATGCTTACAGTATCGATTTTTCGGAAATATCTGGCTTAATCAGCCTGCTCAGATAACAGGCTGATTAGATCAGGAAGAGGATCATGAAATATCTGCCGGGAAAGTAATTACCTTTTCAAGCTTCATCTGATTGGTGGCGATCATCAACAGACGATCCACCCCAAGTGCGATCCCGGAACATTCCGGCATATTCGGTAAAGCAGCCAACAGATACTCATCAATCGGCATGACATGTAAACCGAGAGAGCTACGCTCTACATTATCTGCTTCAAAGCGTGAGCGTAACACTTCCGCATCAATCAGCTCATCATAGGCATTCGCCAGTTCCAGACCTTCTATATAAAGTTCGAAACGTGCTGCAACCAGTTCACCATCTTCATTGAGTTTGGTTTTTGCTAATGAAGCAAGTTCAGGCGGGAAATCGGTCAGAAATACCGCTGTGTCAAATCCCAAGCTCGGTTCCACCATATGCGAGAACAACAGGTCAATATAGGCCAGACGATCCTGCCCCAGATCCAGATTTAAACCGACTCGACGGCAGCAGTCTTTCAATTCCTGTAAAGTTGCCTGTAAGGGATTCAGATCTAGTCGATCCATAAAAGCATGCTTATAGCTCAGTACCGTTGGACGGACTTCACCAAAACGGGCTTTTAATACCACATTTAACAGATCTGAAACTTCAAACATCAGGTCTTTCAGGCTAAAGCCTGGACGATACCATTCCAGCATGGTGAATTCGCTGTTATGTTTACGCCCATGCTCATCATCACGAAACACTTTGCAGATCTGGTAAATCGGGCCACTACCACTTGCCAACAGGCGTTTCATCGCAAATTCAGGAGAAGTTTGCAGATAATGGGTATTGAGCTTACCCAGTACATGACGTTGTGCTTGCACAGATGCCAGATGCACATCGGTCACACCCGCTTGAGACAAAATCGGGGTTTCTACTTCCAGCACATCACGTTCCGCAAAGAACTGACGCAGCTGTGCATATAAATGAGCACGTGCGCGCATCGCATTTACATCACAGCTCGGTTGATAAGCAATCGTCATGCTTTCGGTCCTCCATGTGCCGCCCATTCACGACGTAACGGATAGGTCTTACGTAAATGGTCAAAAGCCTGTTGATCGACTTTAGCGTCTTTTAAGCAAGCACGCAGATTGGCATCGTCACGTTGGATATCATAGATTTCACCCAGGTGCTGTTTGAGAGCTGCTTTTAGATCCTGTCCTGCAAAATATGGCACACATTCTGGTAACTGGCTTTCAAACTGCTTATTAATTTCATAGCCAAAATGACGACAGAAAGCCTCATAGATCATTTGTGTACCACGCGCCTTACCTTCCAGACTATAACCGGCAATATGTGGCGTTACCAAGCTGGCCAGATCCAGCACTTCAGCCGAAATCAACGGTTCATGTTCAAATACGTCCAGTACCACCTGACGCCGAGTTGCCTGGATATCAGCGATTAATGCTGCTTCTTCAACGACTGGTCCACGTGCTGAATTGATCAGGATAGTTTCAGGCTTCATTTGGGCAAAGGCATCTGCATTGATCATATGATAAGTCAGATGCTCACCCTGTTTGGTCAAAGGAACATGAATACTGATCGCATCGGATTGCGCCAATAAGCTTTGTAGATCAACCTGTTCAATATGGTCTCGTTGTACAAAAGGATCACAACCGATCACACGCCAGCCTAGCAGATCTGCCATATAAGCCAGTCGCGTACCCACGTTGCCTAGCCCAATAATTCCCAAGGTAAAATTGGCGCCAGCATCCAGGAGGGCTGGACGAAGTTTTAATAAGGCAGTAATCACGTACTCAGCCACGGCTTGGGCATTACAACCGGCGGCATTGCTCCAGGCAATCCCCTGCTGTTCAAGTGCAGCAATATCCAGATGATCCGTACCAATCGTCGCACTACCAACAAACCTGACCGGGCTGCCTTCCAGTAGCTGTGAATTGACTTTGGTCACTGAACGCACCAGTAAGGCATCTGTATCCTGCACATCTGCCGCAGTCAGTGTACGCCCTGCACAATGCTGAATCTCGGCAAATTCTGCAAAGAAATAATTGGTAAATGCCAGATTTTCATCTGCGACAATTTTCATAATGCCTTCCAACAACACAATGCCGTTATCTTAACGCGTGATGCTGCTGATGACTATTCAGTTATGTGGACTTCTATTTTCTTAAGTGATTAAAAAAACCGAAGACTGGCTTCGGTTTAAGTAGAAAAAAACATTAACAGTTTAGGAAGCCGCAGATACAACATGATCAATAATACCCTGCGCATTGAGCGCGGCAATTTCTTCGGGACTACGGAACTGCGACAGAATCTGCTGGGTATGCTGTCCCAGTTTTGGCGGTGCATGACGATATTGTACAGGTGTATCCGACAGCTTGATCGGTGAACCAATCATTTTAAACTGGGCGTTTAAAGGATGCGGTAAATCTACCAGCATTTCCCGTGCAGCAACTTGGGGCTCATTCAAAGCATCTTCAATCGAGTTAATCACACCGACGGGGACTTTGACCGCGTGAATGGCATCAACCCAGTCTTTGGCATTCTTTGCAAGAAAATATTCTGACAATAAGGGAATCAGTTCATCACGATGTTTCACCCGATCCTGATTGCGCTGGAATTTTTCATCCTGCAAAAGTTCAGGTAACTCAATTGCCATGCATAAATCCCGGAATTGCTTATCATTGCCACAGGCGATAATAAATTCCTTATCTTTGGCTTTAAAGGTTTGATAAGGCACAATATTGGGATGATGATTTCCCATTCGTTTTGGTGCCGTGCCTGAAGTTAGATAGTTCATCCCCTGATTGGCCAAAGCAGCTACCTGTACATCCAGCAAAGACATATCAATATATTGACCTTTACCTGTATGATGACGAGCCAACAGCGCAGCCTGAATGGCAATGGTCGCATACAGCCCGGTTTGAATATCCACAACCGCTACACCGACCTTCTGCGCACCACCACCCAGGACATCATCTGCTTCACCGGTAATGCTCATCAGACCTGACATGCCCTGAATAATAAAGTCATAACCCGGCTCTTCGGCACGAGGCCCGTTCTGGCCAAAGCCAGTAATCGAACAATACACCAGCTTCGGATTAATGGCCTTTAAGCTTTCATAATCCAGCCCATAGCGCGCTAATGCACCCACTTTATAGTTTTCAATCACCACATCGGCAGTTTTGGCAATATCCCGGATGAGTTCCTGTCCTGGTTCAGAGGCAATATCGACAGTGACCGAATATTTATTACGATTGGCACACTGAAAATAGCCTGCCTCACGGGTATTTTCACCAGATGGCGTTTTCATCCACGGCGGTCCCCACATGCGGGTATCATCCCCCACACCTGGACGCTCGATCTTAATCACTTCAGCACCCAGATCTGCCAGAATTTGTCCACACCATGGTCCTGCCAGTACTCGGCTTAAATCCAGTACACGTATTCCTTTTAATGCACTCATACTCAATCCTTTTTTCATTGGCCAGGAAACCCAGCCTTTATAATGTTGATGATTACTGACTTGCAGTCGCTGGACGAGTTGGTTTTTTCGCAGCCACTGATCCAGTTGAATCACCATTTTCTGCTTCAGCCGGCTTCACCAGACTGGACTGTTGTGGATCATATTGACGCTCACGAATGAACAATCCTGGAATCACCCCGGCAATAAAGTACGCAGTTCCCATCACGATAAATGCCATGGTGAATGAACCACCTGCGGCAATAAAACCGATAGTTGCCGGTGCAATCGCAGCACCTAGACGGCCCATGTTATAGGCCCCACCAATTGCCGTACCGCGTACATCAGTTGAAAAGGTTTCAGCCATATAAGTTGCATTGACACCGTATGGAATTCCGTAAAGGAAACCGAAAGTAATCAATAAGTAGGCAATATTGGTTGGGGTATTATAGAAAATGATGATTGGCAGGAAAGCCGCTGTACTGACCGTACCAAATACAAAGGTAATACGACGTCCAAATTTATCCGCTGCATAACCGGCAATAATCTTGCCCAGAATCATGGCGGTATAAGCACCGACCATATAGCCAGTCAAGGCTTTGAAATTCATATTGAGTTCGGTTTCCAGATAGGTCGGCATCCAGTTATTGACACCGTAATAACCAAACTGCAGAAATGCGGCAGTTGTCATCCATAACAGGAACATACGGCGATGCGACTGATGACCAAAGATACGCTTATAAATGCTTTCTGATGGTTGTTGAGCAGTAACTGTTGTTTCTGGATTTTCCAGTTTCAGCGCTTTACGTTTCGCCTGCTCGATTTTCGCTTCCTGCCAGGATGCTGGCTCTGGCACAAAACGCATAAATAGCAATGCAAAAGCGGCGGGAATGATTGTCACGTAGAACAGCATGCGCCAGCCATAGTCTGGAATAATCGCACCAGCCATCAAAGTCGCCACGATATAACCGACAGTTTGACCCGTCTGTAAGGTACCTAGTACTGTAGTGCGGTATTTGGTCGGTACATATTCTGCCATCAAGGTATTACAGGCCATGTACAGTGAACCCAAGCCGAATGCACCAATAAAACGAAGTACCATGAATTGCTCATAGCTTTGAGTGAAACCTAAGATACAGGTCATAATTGAGAAAAACACGACTGACCAGGCGATGGTTTTTACCCGTCCAAACTTGTCGCATGCCCATCCACCCGTAATCCCGCCAAGTGCCATCCCGGCCAAAGAGGCACTCCCCAGCATTCCGGCCTGAAATGAAGTCAGGCCAAACTCTGCTTTGAGACTGGTCAAGCTAAATGACAACAGCATAATATCCACACCGTCAATCACCAGAGAGACGAATGCGAAGATAAATGCCAGTTTCCAGGTATGGGCATGAATGCGATGAGCTGTGCCGACATTATTCGGCAGCTTTATACCCAAGGCAACAGCGTCCTGATGGAGACTATTTTGATTTTCGTTGTTCATGTATTACCTCATTTTCCCAAATGAGTCATCGACATTCCTCTGTCTTCAGGTTTACAGCAGCGTTCTTTATTCTTTTTCTGCTTACATCTTATGAACTTCTGCTTATTAATACTGAGAATGACAAGAAAGCTTCACGATGAATCCTTTATTTAAGTTATTGACCGTTTTTTAGGGACAAAAGCCCTAAGGATGCTCAACCCTGAGCATCCCGAATTTAGAAAATAAATTAATTAGAAAAAGCTGCGATACCTGTTTGGGCACGACCGAGAATCAGTGCGTGTACATCATGGGTACCTTCATAGGTATTCACCACTTCCAGGTTGACCAGATGACGTGCCACACCAAATTCATCAGAGATGCCGTTACCGCCCATCATGTCACGCGCAACACGAGCAATATCCAGGGCTTTACCACAGTTATTTCGTTTGATCAGTGAAGTTCCTTCTACCGAAGCAATCCCTTCATCTTTCATACGGCCAAAACGTAAAGCGACCTGTAAGCCAAGCGCGATTTCAGTTTGCATATCCGCCAGTTTTTTCTGAATTAGCTGGTTGGCTGCCAATGGGCGACCAAACTGTTTACGGTCCATGGTGTATTGATGCGCAGTATGCCAGCAGAATTCAGCTGCGCCCATCGCACCCCAGGCAATGCCATAACGTGCACTGTTCAGACAGGTAAATGGTCCACGTAAGCCACGAATTTCCGGAAACGCATTTTCTTCTGGAACAAATACATTATCCATCACGATTTCGCCGGTGATCGAAGCACGCAAACCCACTTTGCCGTGAATCGCTGGTGCAGATAAACCTTCCCAGCCTTTTTCCAGAATAAAGCCACGAATATCCCCAACATTACCTTCAACAGAGACTTCTTTCGCCCATACTACAAATACATCGGCAATCGGACTATTGGTAATCCACATTTTTGCGCCAGTTAAGCGGTAACCGCCATCGACTTTCTTGGCACGGGTAATCATGCTGCCCGGATCTGAACCATGATCTGGTTCAGTCAGGCCGAAACAGCCGATATATTCACCAGTTGCCAGTTTTGGCAAATACTTCTGTTTTTGCTCTTCAGAACCAAATTCATTGATTGGCACCATCACCAGCGAGCTTTGTACGCTGGCCATAGAACGGTAACCTGAATCGACACGTTCAACTTCACGTGCAATCAGGCCATAGCTGACATAGTTCAACCCGGCACCACCATACTGTTCAGGAATCGTCGGTCCTAGCAAGCCGAGCTCACCCATCTCACGGAAAATATTCGGATCAGTCTGTTCATGACGGAATTGTTCCAATACACGTGGTTGAAGCTTCCCCTGACAATAAGCGCGTGCAGATTGCATAATCATGCGCTCTTCTTCTGTCAGTTGCTGCTCCAGTAAAAATGGGTCTTGCCAGTCAAAATAGTTTTTCTGGGCTTTTTTTGTATTGACCATTTGATTCATCGCATCCTCTGCTTAACTGTCCATTGTTCTCGATCTTCTGACTTGATCCTAGGCAGGAATGAAATAGCTTTCAAACGAGTATTTAGCATGTAGATATGCGTTAATTGCATAACTGAGATATAAGCCTTTTAATCAACAACCCTTGAAGCCTGATTAACTCAACGCTGTAGACCAAAGTTGTATATAGGTTTAAGTTTAATATGTCATTTTGTGATAGGACGATATTTTCAAGGAGGAAATTATGCGCCGGAAAATCCCTTCTACCCAAAGCCTCATGTGCTTCGAATCTGCAGCACGCCATGCCAGTTATACCCATGCTGCACAGGAGCTCTTTCTGACGCAGAGTGCGATCTCACGCCAGATCCAGCATCTGGAAGAATTACTCGAGGTACAATTGTTTAGCCGTACGCGTCATGGCGTGGAACTGACCGCAGCAGGACAGCAATATTATGAAAGTATCAAACCTTTATTAATAAGTCTGGAACAAGCTACGCTGGATGTCATAGAACATAAAGGTCAAGGCGGTACGCTGAAACTGGGGGTTGTTCCTACTTTTGCAACCCGGTGGCTATTACCTAAGCTACATCGTTTCCAGCAGCGTCATCCGGAAATTACTGTACATCTGGAAACCAGCACACGCCCCTTCCTGTTTCATGAAACTATCTTCGATGCTGCCATTTATGCAGGCACACCAGAACAGGTCGCACAGTGGCCTGGAATTACCAGCCATTTCCTGATGCATGAAGATGTGGTTGCTGTCTGTTCACCCAGTCTCATCAAAACACATTTAAAAATGAATGTAACAGCTAACACACCACATTTAATACTGAGTGCTGAACAGCTATTACAGTTACCGCTTTTACAACAGACGACCCGCCCCACAATCTGGCAGGACTGGTTCGAATTGCATCAGGTAAAACATCCAAATCCTTTAGGCGGACAGCGGCATGAATTATTTTCTATGCTTGCCGTTGCAGCCAAACATGATATGGGAATGGCCCTGATTCCGCAGATGTTAATTGAAACAGAACTCGCCAGTGGAGAACTGGTGAAAATTTCTGATCAGAAACTGGAACGACGCCGGGCCTATCACCTGATTCATGCCCATAATGAACATTCCACGCTCATTGCCAGATTTGTAAACTGGATGAAAGAAGAACTACAGCAAGAACCCATTCAGGCTGATTCTGAAGCCCCATAAAAAAAACCCCAATCTTTCGACTGAGGTTTTGCAAATCTGGCGGAAGCGGTGAGATTCGAACTCACGGAGGGGTATAAGCCCTCGTCGGTTTTCAAGACCGGTGCATTAAACCGCTCTGCCACGCTTCCATGGGCGCCATCATATAAATAAAAATCCGGCTTGGCAAATATTTTTGAGAAATTTAGCTATCAAATGCACAAAATAAAATCAATTCGGTCAATTTGCTGAATTTTCAGGCTTTTCATAGCGGATGGTATTGATGAACCAGACTTTCTTACCAGAGGGTGTTATTACTTCTGCTTCATCATCAACCTGCTTGCCAAGCAGCGCACGTGCCATTGGCGAATCAATCGAAATATGCTGTGGATGATGGTCATAAATTTCATCGACTCCCACTATACGTAAAGTCTTTTGTTCTCCGGCTTCATTTTCAATTTCGACCCAAGCACCAAAGTAAACCTTCCCTTCCTGCTCAGGTGAAAAGTCAATGATCCGTAGCTCTTCCAGACGTTTGCCCAAATAACGGACACGACGGTCGATCTTGCGTAACAGCTGCTTGTTATACTGGTAATCAGCGTTTTCAGAACGGTCGCCGAGGCTGGCGGCCCAGTTCACTTTTTTAGTGATTTCCGGTCGTTCTTCATGCCACAGATATTTAAGTTCTGCCACTAATTTGTCATGCCCACCACGGGTAATCAAATTGGATTTCATCGTTTTCTTACACCACTCATGACATCATTTTCCTTGCTAACTGCCCTATTTTATTGGCTATTTTAACAAGCAAACATAATACTAAAAAAATTTTCCAATGATTTTAAATACTTAAATTACATTTTTAAACATTTTTGCGTACAAAATTTGACAATCTATTTTTTGATCATTACCATGCGCACATCTAATTAACTTTGTTTATTTTTTACTCTGTGTAGTTTTTCTACACATTGCCGTTTAATCCCAAGTCATTTTGAATGACGTCATGACTGCCCAACCCTAATTGAATTTATCAACTTTAAGAAAGTTCTGTGGTGTCTTTTGCCTAAAACTTTCGAGGGCATAAATTACTTGTAGCGGAGACAACATGCACAGTAGTTCATCTTCTGGGTCGAGGCTTTGCCTAAGATCTTTATTTTCCTCTCTCCCTGTAAAAATTCTTGTATTGAGCACTGCGCTTGTTCCATTCCACGCCATCAATGCAAGTAAAACACCAGCACATCAGTTTGATAGTGTCGTTAACAGCAATAAGCTTACTGTCGTTGCTGTGAAGAGCCCGACCACAGTGTTTGAAGAAGGCGGTCACCTGCATGGTTTTGGTTATGATCTGGTTCGTAACTATGCCAAAAACATGAATGTAAAACTGGATTTCAAAACAGTCAGCGATGATGCCACTGCATTGAAAATGGTTGCTCAAGGCAAAGCCAACATGGCAATGACTACAAGCAGTATCAGCAGCATTGAAGCGCGTAAACTGACGTCATTCTCTGCAACTTGTGGTGATGGCAGTTCTCTGTCGTCTAAAGGCCTGAATGCCAACCTGAACTGGGTTTTCAAATCAGCCAATGATCCATTGAGCCAGACTGCAAGTAATTTCGTATGTAACAGCAAGCAAAGCGGCGCAATCAATCAGCTCGCTTCCTTTTACAATCAGAATGTAGTCGAGGAGCATTTCAAGGATAATATCCATCAGGATCTTAGCCAGCGCCTCCCCATTTACAAGGCCAGCTTCCAGCGATCTGCACAGCAATACGGCCTGGACTGGCATCTGCTCGCCGCGATCGGCTACCAGGAATCTTATCTCAAGCCAAACTCCGTGTCCCCGACCGGTGTCCGTGGTCTGATGATGCTGACAAGCTCAACCGCAAAGGCAATGGGTGTAAATAACCGTACCGATCCTGTTCAAAGTATTGAGGGCGGTGCGAAATACTATGACAAGATGCTGTCACGCTTTGAGCATATTCCTATGCCGGACCGTAACTGGTATGCCTTAGTAGCCTATAACATGGGTCCGGGTGCAGTTCAGAAAATTCAGAACAGTATCCGTAACCAGGGTAAGGATCCGGATAACTGGGTGAACCTGTATAGCTATCTGGAGCATAACAAAGCCAGTAATGGCCGTTATCGTCAGGCGTTGCAATATGTAACCCGTATCCGTTCTTATCTGGAACAGATTAAAAGTTCAGAGCTTGTGAATATCTAATTTATTCAAGCCATAAAAAAAGCTTACCCTGGGGTAAGCTTTTTTTATGCAGATAGGACTGATCAGGTTGTTTGTTCAAGCACTTTCTTGAACAGATCTTTTTGCTCTTGGCTTGGTTTTGCAGTTTGCAATGCCATCAGCTGAGACATATCCCCCTGAACCTTGATCTTACCGGTCATGAATGCTTGCATTGCAGCAGCCATGTCAAACTCAAGGAATACTTTACGCAGAGTTTCTGCATCCATGTTCAGCGTAGTCTTCGCATTTGAAGACAGACCTTTTTTGATCGCTCCACCATCTAAAGATAATTCAGTATTACCTGTAGCGTCCGCAACCACCAGATTGATTGCAAGATTCGCAAGCGCTGGCGCCAGGTTTAGGTCACCTGCTTGAGCAGTCAGAGTTTCTACAGTTGAAAACCAATCATCAGTTAAAAAAGCAGGCATGATCTTTCCTCAATTTATTAGTTCGTGTGTGTCGTCTATCCAGACAACATCATTGTTGACGCTATTGCGCTTGCAGATTGTTATAACATGATCATTTGTCGAATGGCTAACGAATTTTGTACGCAGCGTTCAATTTTTGTCATTATCTTTCTGTTTTTATGTACATCGCCTTGATTGATAAGGCTTGACGGGCATTCAACTTGAATGAATACCCGTCAAAAAGGTCTTAATCCGCAGCAAAACCGAGGTTGACCATATTAATTCGTTTGCTTTCGCCTTCTACTGCTTCTTCAGTTGAGCAAGAATCTTTAAAGTCGAATTCACGTTGGCTGTCGAGTGCCTCGAAGTCAAACAGTTCACGGTCAGCCAGTTGTGACGGTGAAACATTTTGCAGTGCACCGAAAATGCTGTGCAGACGTTTCGGATGAGCTTTATCCCAGTCACGCAGCATGTCATTAATAATGGCACGTTGCAGGTTTTCCTGAGAACCACACAGGTTACACGGAATGATCGGGAACTGACGCATCTCGGCATATTTGATGATGTCCTTCTCTTCCACATAAGCCAGTGGACGGATCAGGATGTTCTTCTTGTCTGAAGACAACAGTTTTGGTGGCATCGCTTTTAAGCTGCCGCCATGGAACAGGTTCAGGAAGAACGTCGCCAGGATGTCATCACGGTGATGACCGAGCGCAACTTTGGTCGCACCAATTTCTTGCGCGAAACCATACAGCGAGCCACGGCGCAGACGAGAACATACGGCACAGTAAGTCTTGCCTTCAGGCGTTAGCTTCTTGGTAATGCTGTAAGTGTCTTTTTCCAGGATGTAATACGGAATGTTATTTTCTTCAAGATAACGTGGTAATACATCTTCAGGGAAGCCCGGCTGTTTCTGGTCCAGGTTTACTGCAACCACATCAAAGTTGATAGGTGCGATACGCTTGAACTGCAGCATGATATCTAACAAGGTATAGCTGTCTTTACCACCAGAAATACATACCATGACCTTGTCGCCATCTTCGATCATTTTAAAGTCACGAATAGCGTGTCCGACCTGACGGCGAAGCTTTTTCAACAAACGGTAATAGGCAGAGCTTGTTGGCAATTCCGGTTTGAAATTAAATCCTTGCTCGGATTCAACTGGCGAGTACATAGACGAGAATAACCCATAAATAAAAATACCGCGCAATTTTATCCGATTCGGGTGCTTCTCGCATCAAAAGAATTTATTTTCCTGTTATTGAAGTAATACTCTAAACTTCATGTTTTATTTAGATTGATAAATTGAACGAAACAGTTCATTTTTTATCCAGGATGCTTATGTTTTGGACTTTTCCACAGTTTTCCACAAAACCTGTGGATAACTTTGTGGATTTAAAACGACTTGACAGCTTTATCGGCCCCAAAAATAAGGGTTCTATTTAAATTGATCATTTTTTAACCAATTTATTTTATATTTAAAATCAATAACTTAAGTGTGTCAAGAAAGCCATATTAAAAAAAAA
The DNA here is from genome assembly GCF_000369585.1 of Acinetobacter sp. CIP 101934. Taxonomy (NCBI): domain Bacteria; kingdom Pseudomonadati; phylum Pseudomonadota; class Gammaproteobacteria; order Moraxellales; family Moraxellaceae; genus Acinetobacter; species Acinetobacter sp. CIP 101934. The sequence continues at coordinate 2,341,721 of NZ_KB850094.1, forward strand.
TAAATATTTTTTTTGGTTAGTTCTTCAACATTAGGGACTTGCATTTACAAACTTGTTTATAAATGCGTCGCTCATCACTTTTCATTACAGTAAATTTTGTTAAACTCTGTAGTAAGTTTTGGGGACAAATGTTCAATACATATACTTACAATGAATAAAAATTTGTGGTTTAAGGGGACTTCTGTACTAAGTTGTCTTTATATTTTGATGGGAACTGCTGCTTTTTCGCATGCAGGTCAGACGATCTATCAAATGAAAGATAGCAATGGTGTTACCCTGCTGACGAATAATAAAGGTCGCTACAGTAATCTAAAAGTAGAAAAAAAGACCTATTATCCGGACAGTAACATTCATAGCTATAGCAACTGGGGCTCAAGTGAGGCTTCGGTATTGCCGAGCTATAGCAAAAACAAAAATGCCTTTGATTCAATTATCCGTGAGGCTGCACAAAAGCACGGTATTTCTGAAGGTCTGATCAAGGCTGTAATGCATACTGAATCCGGCTTTAATGTCCATGCCCGTTCTCCAGTCGGTGCTCAGGGACTAATGCAGCTCATGCCTGCTACCGCACGCCGCTTTAATGTATCCAATGCTTATGATCCGCATCAGAATATTATGGCAGGTGCCAAATATCTGGCCTGGTTAATGAAACGTTTTAATGGTAATACCGCTTTAGCACTGGCAGGTTATAACGCTGGTGAAGGCAATGTCAGCAAATATGGCGGTATCCCCCCCTTCCGCGAAACACAAGACTATGTACGCCGTGTGACCAGCCGGTATCACAATCTATATTCCAGTGGCGTTAATCTGACTGCCGCTGCGGCACCGGTTGAAACCGCCAAGATTCTGGCCAGCTCTGCCAATTATAAAACGTCAGCAGCACCTACCATCAAAGCCAGCAATTATCAGCGTCAGATCATTGCCAATGCAGATGGCAGCTTCACTGATGCGCCTGCCGGATCTTATGCCACCGCACATGCCACTGCATCCGCCAGAATATATATCAACGATTAAGCCCCTCCTCTTCATCATTCATCCTAAGTTTTGATTGATCATGGTGAGGAGGTAAATTCTGCGTAATTTACTATTTTTTTTCTTGAAATTTGAGTCATTTCACCTCATATTGAGGGTAATGATTGTAATTTGCTAATCAGATTATTTTTCTATAATAAGAGGATTTCTCAATGATGCGGATTGGTTTGTTTTTGCTAACCAACCTCGCGGTACTGGTTGTAGCTGGCATTATCTTGTCACTCTTCGGTGTCGGTAGTTACCATGGCGCGGGTGGCTTGAATCTAGGCAACCTGCTAGTGATCTGTTTTGTGTTCGGTATGGTGGGCTCTTTAATCTCACTATTCATGTCTAAATGGATGGCGAAGAAGACTACTGGTACTGAACTGATTGATCCGAATGCTCCTCGTAACCAGGCAGAAGCATGGTTATTACAGGAAGTAGCACAGCTATCTCAGCGCGCTGGTATTAAAATGCCAGAAGTGGGTATTTTCCCATCTTACCAGTCAAACGCCTTCGCGACCGGCTGGAACAAAAACGATGCACTGGTGTCTGTTTCTACAGGCTTGCTAGAACGCATGAACAAAGATGAGTTACGTGCTGTACTTGCCCATGAAATTGGTCACGTTGCCAATGGTGACATGGTAACACTTGCTCTGATTCAGGGTGTGGTCAACGCCTTCGTCATGTTCTTTGCCCGTGTTGCTGGTGATTTTATCGACCGTAACGTATTTGGCCGTGAAGATGGTGAAGCACCAGGAATTGCTTTCTTCGTGATTACCATTGTGCTTGATATCGTATTTGGTATCCTGGCATCCGCTATCGTGATGTGGTTCTCACGTCATCGTGAATACCGTGCCGATGAAGCCGGTGCACGTTTAGCAGGTAAACAGGCCATGATTTCTGCGCTATTACGCTTACAGGCAGAATCTGAAATGCCAGATGCCATGCCGAAAGAAATGAAAGCCTTTGCAATTTCAGCAGGTCAAGAACAAGGTTTCAGCTTAGCTGCATTGTTCCAGACACATCCAACGATTGAACAACGTGTAGCCGCTTTGCATCAGCTTGATTGTCCTTAATCTACTGAGCACAACGCTATACCGAAAAGCCTCCTGACGGAGGCTTTTCTTTTATTTATACTTTTGTGTTTAAGCAGTTTGACTGATCCATTGATACAGGGCCATCCCGCCCCAGCCAATTGCCAGTACAAACAGAATCAGGAAGATGGTACCCAGAATATCCGGAATATGAATCCAGATCCAGGCAACCACTGGATTGCGCCAGAATGCAGACTGCTGCTGTTTCTGTTCCAGTTTTTCATGCAGAAAAGGATGTACCACATGCCGATCCGTGTGGATCTGGTATTCCTCACGGATATGATCATGCACGATATCTAAGGCCTTACGGCTAGGACGGATAAAAATGTCGAAGATGGTTCCAGCCACGGGAATGAAACCGACCACGGCGTCCATGGTTGCCAATTTAATGACCGGATTCAGTTTGGACTGTGGCACTCCGATCTGACGTGCCTTATAAATGGCATAACAGGTCAAGGCAAAACCAGCCAGATCTCCCGCCACAGGTACGGTACTGAGTGCAGCATCAGCACCAACACCCTGCTTGGTAAACGGAATCCGGACTACGGAGTCCATCATATTGGCAAACTTGGCCAAATCCCGTTCCAGGCGAATGACTTCCTGTTGTGTCAGTTTTGGTGAGTTGCTGTTGTCTGTCTCAATCATCGGAACAACCCGTTTATCATTGTGTAATGATTCAGCCTAACCTAATTAGATATCAAAAATATAGCGTAATTTTATTAACTTAAAACAAAAGTCTGGATGCCACGAACAAATACACCACCACCCCACTGGCATCGCAGATCGATGTCACCAGTGGCGCTGAAGCACTGGCAGGATCGAGTTTCAGCTTATTCAAGACAAATGGCAGACTCATGCCGATCAGACAGCCGAGTAAAACAATCCCGGTCATACTGATGGCAAGTACTACGGCAACCATCAGATCGCCCCGGATATAACCCAGAATCGACACTGCACAGGCCATAGTTAGACCAAGACACAGCGCCACCAGAGACTCCCGTCCAACCAGACGGAACCAGTCTGAAAACTGTACATCACCAGTTGCCAATGCCCGAACCATCAATGTAGCAGACTGAGAACCCGCATTCCCGCCACTTCCCACCAGCAGCGGCAGGAAAAATACCAATACGATATGTTCCGCAATGATGTCCTCATATTTGGCAATACCAAAACTGGACAGCAAACTGCCAAACACCAGCAGTACCAGCCAGAATACCCGCTTTTTATACAGCGATAAAATCGGCACAGTTTTGATACTGTGTTGATCTAGCGGTGACACCGCACCTGCTTTTTGGAAATCCTCCGTGCTCTCGGCCTCGGCAATATCCATGGCATCGTCATAAGTCACAATCCCGACCAGCTTTTTGGAAGTATCAACAATTGGCAAGGCAATAAAGTCGTAATAAGCCAGTGTGCGTGCAATCTTTTCCTGATCTTCATCCACCGTGCCATAAATCACTTCTTTCGTCATAACCTCGGCAATAGTCGCGGTAGGCAGTGCCTGAATAATTTGACGTAATGAAATTACCCCCAGCAGATGTTGCTGTGCATCTACAATATAGATCAGATACAGCGTGTCATGATTTCCAGCGATATCACGTAGCGTTTCAATCGCCTCGTTCATGCTGAGTTCAGGAGGCAGCGTCAAATAATCCGAACTCATCAATGCACCGGCAGTTTCCTCCGGATAGGCATGGAGTACTTTCAGTACCTGACATGACTGTGCTGAAAGCTTGCCCAGCAATTGCTGCTGTACCGAAAGAGGCAGCTGTTTATACAGGTCAATAAAGTCATCCGAATGCATTGCATCCAGTAAGGCCACCAGTTCTTCGAGAGATAATGATGCCGTAAGCTGAAGCTGCTGATGCAGAGGCAAGTATTCAAAGACTTCTACCGGGCGTTGCAGCTGCTCAAAGCGATGCTGCCGTTCAGCTGGTTTCAGTTCGGCTAATAGCCTTGCCTGATCGGCGATATTCAATTGTGCTAGCTGCTGGTCTGCACCTGTCTGATGCAATTTTAATAATTCCCGTACCTGTTCAACTTGCTGATCCATCTGCGCGCTGCTGCCCTCTTGTTATCATGTATTTTTATATTCTAATTTCATTCACCATGCCTCAGCTGAGTGAAGCATGGTGTTACTTCATTGATCTTTATAGCTGAAGGTAGATGACAGGCATCTTAATTCAGTTCCTGCTTTTTCTTCTGAAACAGGCTACGGATCATCACATACATAAATGGAATAAAGATCAGTACTAACACAGTTCCAAAGATTACCCCACCCAGAACACTAACCCCGATTTCCTGACGGCTGACCGCCCCGGCACCAAAGGCAAACACCAGTGGTAGAATTCCGGCACCAAAGGCCAACGACGTCATTAAAATTGGACGTAAACGCAAGCTTGCACCTTCCAATGCTGCCGCGACAACGGATTTGCCATGCTGCTCTGCCAAAGCAGCAAATTCTACAATCAGAATGGCGTTCTTACAGGACAGACCAATTGTGGTCAGTAAGGCAATCTGGAAATAGATATCATTCGGAAAGCCTGCGAAATAACTGAAAATAATATTCCCACCAATACCCAGTGGAATTGCTGACATTACCGCAGTTGGAATACTCCAGCTTTCATAGAGTGCAGCCAGACACAGGAAGATAAAGCCAATCGAAATCGCATACAGCCAGATGGCCTGATTGCTGGATTGTTTTTCTTCGAAGGACAATCCACTCCAGGTCACATCAATACCTTTTTGATCGGCCACTAATGCTTCTACATCCCGCATTGCTTCACCAGTACTGGTATCTTTGGTGACATCCGCTTCCATCTGCAAAGCGGTATAACCCATAAAACGATTTACCACTTCCGGGCCACCGCTCCAGTCTACCGTCGCAAAATTACTGAACGGCACCATCTGATTCTGGTCATTGCGCACATGCCACATCGCCAGATCTTCAGGTTTGGAACGGAATTCTGCATCACCCTGCATCATTACCCGTTTAATCCGGCCTCGGTCGATGAAGTCATTGACATAGTTACCCCCCCAGGCAGCAGAAAGTGTACTGTTGATCGCGGATTGGGTCAGGCCATTGGCCATGGCCTGTTTCTGGTCAATATTAACCTTTAATTCAGCCTTCTCCGGATTGGAGCGCTTACCCAGATTTTCAAACGTTGAATATTGTTTGGTTTTTTCTTCCAGTTCTTTAAATTGCTGTTCCAGATATTGACGGCCATTTCCCTCTATATCCCGAATCCAGAATTCCAGTCCATCAGTTTGTCCCAGACCGCTGACTGAAGCTGGCATATTGATATTGACCTGTGCATCCTTAAAACCACGGAAATGTTTTAAGGCACGTTCACGAATAGCTTGCGCAGTATTTTCCTCGCCAGGACGATCATCCCAGTGTTTCAGTGCCACAAAACCGGTTGCCAGATTCTGACCGGTACCCGAGAAGTTACGGCCATAACGCATCATCACCAGATTAATATTGTCTTTTTCCTGTTCAAGGAAATATTCACGAATCTTTTCTCCGGTGGCCACCGTATTTTTTAGCGGCGCACCTTCTTGCAGGCGCACCTGAATGCTAAGCGTTCCCTGATCTTCACTTGGCAGGAAGCTGGTTGGCAAAGCCTTATAGAACAGACCAAATACAGCAACCAAACCGGCAAATAAAATTAAACAGATGGCCTTATGTTGTAGGGTGACATTAGAAAGTTTCAGATAACGCTGCTTAACACTTTCCAATTTATGGTTAAACCATTGCACCCAGCGTGCCGGATTCGGATTTGGTTTGAGAATCAGGGCACACAGGGCTGGTGTCAGAATCAGGGCCACCATCAGTGATAAGGTCATGGCAGCAACCAGCGTAATGGAAAACTGACGATAAATAACCCCGGTGGAACCACCAAAGAACGCCATAGGAATAAATACTGCCGTCAATACCAAAGTAATACCGACCAGAGCCCCACTAATTTCCTGCATGGATTCCAGTGCTGCTTCCTTGGCGGTCAGCTGCTTCTCATGCATCAGACGTTCAACGTTTTCCACCACGACAATAGCATCATCCACCAGCAGGCCGATTGCCAGAACCAGGGCAAATAAAGTCAGGGTATTGATACTGAACCCAAGAGCATACAAGATTGCCATAGTACCGAGTAAAACCACTGGCACAGTGACTGCTGGAATCAGGGTAGCGCGCCAGTTTTGCAGGAAAATAAACATCACCACAATCACCAGGATGATGGCTTCAACCAGTGTTTTAAGGACTTCCTTAATGGATTCCTGAACGAATGGCGTGTTATCTCGTGGATAGGCAATCTTATAGCCTTCCGGCAACTGATTAGACAGACGGGCAATTTCCGCCTTGATTCGTTCTGAGGTCGCGATGGCATTGGCACCGGAAGCCAGCGAGATCGCCAGACCTGCGGATGCATAACCATTATTGGTACTATAGGATTGATAATTTTCTGCACCGAGTTCAACACGTGCTACATCTTTTAAATAGATAAAGCTGCCATCCCGGGCAGACTTTACAATGATATTTTCAAATTCTTCTACAGTTCTGAGTCGCGTGCCCGAAGTTACCTTGGCATTCAGATACTGATCCTCGACCGTAGGCAGATCGCCCACAGCACCAGCTGCGACCTGGGTATTCTGTGATTCAATCGCAGCACGCACATCGCTAGGCATCAGGTTATACTGTTTCAGTTTCAGTGGATTCAGCCAGATTCGCATGGCATATTGCGAGCCAAAAACATCCACCTCACCAATGCCTTCAATCCGGGAAATGTCCTGTTCCAGATGTGTCATCAGGTAGTCCGACAAGGCAATATTGTCACTGCGCCCGGATTCGTCATACAGGCTGATCACCATATGCGTATCGCCCAACGACTTGAACACATTCACACCCTGCCGCTGTACATCTTCAGGCAAGCGGTTTAGCACCCCATTAATCGCATTTTGTACCTGTACCTGAGCCGTGTCTGGATCAGTCCCGTTTTCAAAGCTGATATTGATCCGGCTACGCCCGGAGGAATCGCTGCTGGAACTGAAATACAGCAAGTGATCAATGCCTTTAATCTGCTGTTCCAGTACCTGGGTCACGCTCTCCTCCACCGTTTCCGCAGATGCGCCGGAATAGGTTGCCGATACGGTCACTCGCGGTGGTGCAATATCCGGATAACGTTCCACAGGTAAATTCATCACCGCAAAAAGTCCAATGGCCATGACTACAATGGCCAACACACCTGCAAAAATAGGACGATGAATGAAAAACTTAGACAGCATAAGTCTGAATCACTTTGAATTTAATGAATTATGGAAAGCGTTGCATTATTGAGTCAGCTTAAGGATATTCAGGCAGTGGCCTAGAGAATGCAAGGCTTGATCACAGAAAAATATGTATAAAATTGAATCATGAAGAAAATATGAAGATTTTGCCTTTCATCTAGCTGTTTCAACAATTTATAAGGTTATTCATTTTATTTTAGGCATAAAAAAACCCTGCTTGCGCAGGGTTTTTTTAGAATCGATTCAGAGCTGATTAAGCAGAGAATTGGTTCATTGTGTTTTTCGCATCGTCACCCGCTTTAAGCGCGTTGTCACCAGCGAAGATTTCTTTGTGGTCGTCACCGATGTCAGAACCAGCCATTGCTTGGTGTTTCACACAAGCGATACCGCCGCGGATTTCTTTACGTTGTACGCCAGCAACATAAGCCAACATACCTTCAGAACCGAAGTAACCTTGAGCAAGCTCATGAGTAGAAAGAGCAGCTGTGTGGTAAGTAGGCAGAGTGATCAAGTGGTGGAACACGCCTGCTTCACGAGAAGCGTCTGCTTGGAATGTACGTACTTTTTCGTCAGCTTCAGCAGCCAATTCAGAATCGTCGTACTCAGCGCTCATCAATTTAGCGCGGTCGTATGCAGATACGTCTTTACCTTCAGCAACCCAACGGTCGTACGCTTGTTGACGGAAGTTCAGTGTCCAGTTGAATGATGGAGAGTTGTTGTAAACAAGTTTCGCATTTGGAACAACTTCTTTAACACGGTTAACCATGTGAGCGATTTCAGCTACGTTTGGAGTCGCAGTTTCGATCCAAAGAAGGTCAGCACCGTTTTGAAGGCTAGTTACACAGTCAAGTACAACGCGGTCGATTTGAGTGCCTTCGCGGAACTGGTACAGACCAGAAGCAAGACGTTTTGGACGGTGAAGTTTGCCATCACGTTTGATCAGGATTTCGTCTTCTTGCGCTTCTGAAATGTCAATTTCAGTTGTATCTAAGTAGCTGATGTATTGAGAAGCGATGTCACCTGGCTCTTTAACCACTGGGATTTTTTGAGTCAAGTCAGCGCCTTCAGAGTCAGTACGTGCAACGATGATACCGTCGTCTAGACCCATTTCCAGGAATGCATAGCGAAGCGCGTGGATTTTCGCGATGAAGTCTTCGTGTGGAACAGTTACTTTACCCGCTTGGTGACCACATTGTTTCGCGTCAGACACCTGGTTTTCGATTTGAAGTGCACAAGCACCCGCTTCGATCATTTTCTTCGCTAGTAAGTAAGTTGCTTCTTCGTTACCGAAACCAGCGTCGATGTCCGCAATGATTGGCACAACGTGAGTTTGGAAGTTGTCGATTTGAGAAGTGATTTCAGCAGCTTTAGCAGTGTCACCAGCTTCTTGAGCTTTTTTAAGTGAACGGAACAGATCGTTCAATTCTTTCGCGTCAGCTTGACGTAAGAATGTGTAGATTTCTTCAATCAATGCAGGAACAGAAGTTTTTTCGTGCATAGATTGGTCAGGAAGTGGACCGAACTCTGAACGAAGTGCTGCAACCATCCAGCCAGAAAGGTAGATGTAGCGACGTTCAGTTGTACCGAAGTATTTTTTGTTCGCAATCATTTTTTGTTGTGCGATGAAACCGTGCCAGCAACCCAGAGATTGAGTGTATTTGCTAGAGTCAGCATCATAAGCAGCCATATCACGACGCATAATTGCTGCTGTGTATTTTGCAATGTCTAAACCTGTTTTGAAACGGTTCTGAAGTTGCATACGCGCAGCATCTTCAGGACTGATGTCTGCCCAAGTGTTGCCGAATTTCGCTTTTAATTCGCGGATTGCATCAATCGCTGTTTGATATGTAGTCATGATATATTCCTGTAATAATATTAGGATTTTTCTGCAACGTTGTTCTAAAATCAGACCCTCAAAACTTTGTTTAGATTTTAGTCAGCTCGTTGCGATGTTTAGAGATTAGATGCAATAAAAAAATTAATCCAATATTCTGCAAGAATTATCACTATTTATTTAAAAAATATGTAGATGAAAGTCTAATCATATATTGATCATTTTTATATAAATTATTGTAATTAATAGTTTATTTCTGAATTTTTAAAATAGATTTTTGTCTAAAATTTCAGCTTATTGAATATAAAATATTCATTAGACTTAAGTCTTGACTCGCTTGATGACCTAATTTTTTTGGTCTTTTTTGCCAGTCTTCCTTTATATTTCCGGCAAACTGAATTAATGCAAAACTATATATTTCACATAATTTATATATTATTAATCATTGACTCATTTCTTGTCTTGAAATCATTTTCACTTACCCTGATTTAACTAAAAACAGGTATCCAGTTCGATCCGGTAATTGACCAAATTGACAGAAAAAACCCAGACTTGATTAATAGACTCCTCTTGCTTGAAAATGAATAAAAACTGCTATAAATTCGGTGGCTTTTTTTTCATCAGTCACGTACACAAGCCGCAGTACTTATGGCATAATCACTATAATTTCATGATTTTATTTTCGGTATTTTTTTTATGAATCTGGAGCGGGTCGATCTCAATCTATTAATTTATCTTGATGTACTTCTTCGCGAAAAAAATGTCACACGTGCAGCTGAGCAACTTGGCGTGACCCAGCCTGCCATGAGTAACATTTTGCGTCGTCTGCGCAATTTATTTAATGATCCCCTCCTGATCCGTTCTTCTGAAGGGATGACACCGACTGAACGTGCACTCGAACTGCAGCCACGTATTCGCGATGCCCTATCTGATCTGTCCATGATTCTGGAACCCCGTACCGAGTTCCGCCCTTATACCTCAAATCGTGTATTTCGTATCATGACTTCAGATTATGCTGAAGCGACGCTGGTACCGCGCCTGGTCAAGGCTTTACGCTCTGAAGCACCCAATGTTGTTCTGGACTTCCTGACACCTAGTGATGTGTCTTATCGTGACATGGAACAAGGTAAGGTTGACCTGGCGATTAACCGGTTTAATGAAATTCCGCAAAGTTTCCATCAGGTACTGGTGTGGCGTGACAGCTTTTCTTGTCTGTTAAATAATAAACACCCTGCTGCTGGTAACCTGAACCTGAAAAGCTATTTAGATGCACAGCATATCTGGGTATCTAAAACCGGCATGGGCGTGGGTTTCGGGGTTAATCCTGAAAAGCAGGCCGGACTTGGCTGGATTGATCAGGCGCTGGAACGTATTGGGCAAAAACGTAAGATTTCAGTATTTACCCGTCACTATCAGATGCCGGGACTTTTGGCGTCAAATGTAGATCTGGTAGCAACGCTACCAACGCGTATTGCCCGCCTGCAAGCCAAGAACCATAATTTGCTACTTAAAGATCCCCCTTTCTATATTCCTGAATTTGAACTGAAGATGGCATGGTGTCCATTACTGCATCATCATCCGGCACATCGCTGGTTGCGTCAGCTGATTTTGTATGTAGCGCGCCAGATGATTGAAGAAGAGAATCGTGAATTTATGCAGAATAATTCGCAATTTTCACCTTATTAAAATGAATTTCGCATAAATTATTATTTTTTAAGCTTATACTGTAAGGACTTGAGATCTGTTTTTACACCTCAAGTCCTTTTTTGTGTTAAAAATATTCCAAGATAATATCAATCCACAGGTGGATTACGTGAGCCTCTTTCAAAACATCGTGATTATCTTAATACTCATCGCGGGGGCTGGTTTTTTATCACTGACTGAAATCGCACTCGCAGGTGCCCGTAAGGTCAAACTTAAAATTTTGGCCGAATCAGGCGACGTCCGTGCCCAGAAAGTGCTGGATTTACAGGAAAACTCAGCAGACTTCTTTGCTGCCTCCCAAATTGGCTTAAATGCTGTCGCCATTCTCGGCGGTATTCTGGGTGAAGGGGCTTTCCGTCCTTATATCGCCGAATTTGTCTCGCGTATATATGATGGTCCTTGGACCGAGAACATTAGCTTCGCCTTATCTTTCACTCTGGTGACTTCATTATTCATTCTGTTTGCTGATCTGATGCCAAAACGCCTGGCAATGATTGCACCGGAAAAAATTTCAGTCGCAGTTATCAACCCGATTCAAATTTTTATTAAAATCTGCAAGCCATTGGCCTGGATAATTAATGCCATTGCCAATCTGTTGTTCCGGTTATTCAAAGTCAATACGATCCGGGATGACAATATTACCTTTGCAGATATTTCTGCCGTGATGGATGCCGGTGCTCAGGCTGGCGTACTACAAAAGCAGGAACACCACTTTATTGAAAACGTGTTTGAACTTGAAGAACGTAATGTTCCTTCCAGTATGACCACACGTGAAAATGTGGTGTTCTTTACCCTGACTGAAGCTGAAGACAGTATTCGTCAAAAGCTGGCGCAATATCCTTATTCCAAATTTCTGGTCTGTAATGAAAATATCGACCAGGTAATTGGCTATGTCGATGCCAAAGACATTCTGGTCCGTATTCTCAACAACCAGAAAATCAATCAGCTGAATGAATCTACCATTCGTAATGTGTTGATGATTCCGGACACTCTGACCTTATCCGAACTTCTGGACCGCTTCCGTTCGAGCAAAGAAAAGTTTGCAGTGGTCATTAACGAATATGCACTTGTCGTGGGTGTGATTACCCTGTCTGACATCATGATTACCGTAATGGGTGACTGGGTAACACCAATGGAAGAAGATCAGCAGATCTTTAAACGTGATGCTGATTCATGGCTGATTGAAGGCAGTACGCCAATTGAAGACATGAAACATGCCTTAGGCATTGATGAAATGCCAGATGAAGAAAATTATGAAACGCTGGCTGGTTTTATGATGTACAAGCTGCGCAAGATTCCACGTCCGGCTGATATCGTGATTCATGCGGGTTATAAATTTGAAGTTGTCGATGTCGATCATTTCAAAATTGACCAGTTACTGGTGACTCGCTTACTGGAACCCAATAAAAATAATATTGAGGAAGAATCAGGCTAATCTGATTCTTCTCTTTTAAAATCAATAATAAAAAGGAACTTGGATGAATCTGTCTGCCTTGTTGGCCTGTCTCAGTTTTTATTCCGGAATTTATCTGCTGTATTTCTTTTTTATGCAGGAAAAGAATCCGATTTTAATACTGGCAGGAATTGGCCTGCTGGTTTTTACTGTAATTTTAATTCCTTATCCGCATGAACGCAGACGACGTGGCTTTGATTCCACCCTGACGTGGGGTGAATATTTTTACTGGCCACTTATTAGCTGGTGGAGAGTGTTTATTCTACCGGTCAGCTGGCTGATTGCCCTGATCTATAGAGATTAAAAAAGCACCCTAAGGTGCTTTTTCATTTGAATCAGTATTTGCTGATCAATGCATCTAATACTGCCTGGTAGTGAATACGAATATCATCTTCCAGAATTTTATAGGCATTATCGAACTGCACCATTGGCCAGCCTTCTTTCCAGAATGGGAAAATATTATGCAGGTCATGCGTCACGATTGCATCTTCACGCACAATAGCCTGCGCGATCTGTGCCAATACAAATGCAGTTTCCGCACCATCAATCGCCAGGTAATCAATACCACGCGCCTTTAAAATACGGATACGGTCTTTCTTGTAACGAATCTTTTTGATCTGAGCTTCATTCAAATGAAGCGCGATAGACACTGCTTCAACAAATTTTTCTTCAAATGACTGATGCAATCTAACCAGCGCCTGTTTATGCGCTTCCTGACGACCCGCTTTACCACCCTGACGAATAGCTTCTTTCGCTTCGGTATCTAATTCATCGTTTTTCATTGCCTGTAACAGGTCCAGAATTTCGATGTCGCTTAAAGTCTCAGGAGATTGATCAGTCATGAACTGCCCTTACAAATAATATTTACAATAGGCTATTTTCGCATAATTCCCGGACAAAAAGACAAAATCCTGTTGCAAGTGAGATGATTTAATTGCGCATTGCAATTTTTCGGAAAAATTCAGCAATTTACTTTATAGTAATCTTACTCATCCATCTCCTGCCCGACTTCATACATGCAAAACCAACAAGTCAATGTGCTGCTTCAGCAACTTCAGCGGCTCTATCCAGCGGCTTTTAAGCACAATTACCTGTTTTATAGCCAGATCAAGACCAGAGGTGTACTGGATGACCGTCGTGAATTTATTCCCTGGCTATTGGCGAGCATGATTTTTGTGCCAATCAGTTTCGTACTGAAAGATATTTTCCTGAGTAATTTTACTGAGCTGAGTAACTTTCAGGCACAAGCCTATGCCATTCTGGCAATTCTTTTATTCTTGATGGTGATTGTTCCTTTGGTCATTAAACAGATTCGACATTCTTCGCATTCACTTTATCAACTATTACGACATAGTCCTGTCAAGCTTGCTGTAATCGTCATTCTGTCTGCCCTGAATATTCAATTTTTACAAAGTCAGTTTGTGATGTGGGCGCTCCTGTTCTTTGGTGTCAGTTTTGGCTTTGTGCGTTTTTATAAGGAAAATCTGTTTCGTCAAAACAGTCAGGACAGTGAATATTATCAGCTGCATCAACTGCGTCGTGTGTGTTTCTGGGCATACAAACAAAGCCTGAGAACCCGATTAAAACTCTATATGACTTCGGCTCAAAGTCCTGAATATGAAGTACTCAAGCGTCAGCTAAACCGCTATGCCGACCTATATAGCCAGTTATTCAAATCTGAACACCAGTACTGTAAAAGCATTAAACATATTGATGTGGACAGTTATCTGGATGAAATGCTGTAAATCGATTAATTTATTGAAATTTAAAGCTTTGAATAACATCAGCTTTGCTTTCTTTTAAATTTTAATGGCTAAATTGCCTGAAAATAAAACAAATAATAAGAAATCATCTTGCCAAGTTCTCGCTGCTCATCTATGATGGCGCGCATGCCCGAGTGGTGAAATCGGTAGACACAGGGGATTTAAAATCCCCCGCCCACAAAGCGTGCCAGTTCGAGTCTGGCCTCGGGCACCATTTTGATTCAGTTTAAAATGGTGCAAATGCAGAAACCCAGCAATGAGCTGGTTTTTTTGTGCCTGAAATTTATAAATAGAGTGTGCCTCCTCATGTCCGCACCCCGCTCTTTCGATCTAGCCAGATTACAGTTACGCCATCCTGATGCATTCTTTTGCAGACTTAGCTATAGCCGCTATAAATATTTGAATCAAACCATTGATCCGTATTTATATTTGCGTATCGGGATTTTGATGCTGATTACAGCATTTTGTGGTCTGTGCTTTTCCCTGCCTTTTTATCCAGACTTTATGGATTCAAAGAATCAGGCCATTAGTGCAGGTACGATCGTACTTATTAGTATGCTCTATCCTTATATCTGGCGTGCCCAGTTTCAGGCCAAGTACAGTTCTGTACGCTACGCAAAGCGCCTGCAATCCTGTTTATATATTCAAACCCTGATTGTTGTTCTGTCACTGATCAATTACCAGTATTTTCATTCAGCGTTCATTGCTTTACCTTGCCTGGGTCTACTTGCCTTCAGCAGTTTTGTAGCGGTGTTAATTGAGCCCGGCTTTAGAAGTTCTACCCGCAGCACCCTGCTGGTACGTTTGCAGCACATCCGTCAATTGGCTTACTGGTCTTATCAACAGTCGCAAAGCAAAGAGCCGGAACCTGTGCCACTGCAAAAGGATTTAAAAAAATATTATCTGGAATTACATCAACGCTGCATGCAGGAAGAACAGAAACTGCTGGATGAAATTCATTATAAAAATTTTAAAGAAGCATTTTTAGATCATTAAAAAAAACCCTGTGAAAACAGGGCTTTTTTTTACCATTCGCGGGTAGCGACCAGTTCTTCCATTTCAACTTCGAAGTATCCCTGTTCCTGCACCACCATCATCATGGCTTCAGCAATATAATCTGCTGCGGTATCATCTAAAGAGGAATCCAGGTCTTCGAACTGCGGCTTCATTTCATTGATTTCTGCCACAGTCGCATTGGCAAACTGATAAATCTCATATTTAGATAAACCAGATTTTGTCACCTTTTTGGCAAAACGTTCGATGTGCTGCTTTACTTCAGCAACCAGAATATCGGGATAATATTCATCATCGAACATTGGGAGAAGTAAATCTGCAAACATTACAGGCACTCTAAAACTATAACTAAAAATTAAGCGTGCCCTATATACCATATTGCCGCTTAAAAGCCAAACAGCACGCCGCCTAACATGCAATCTAGCCAATAATTAAACCGCGGCTTGCATTGCCTTCCAGACCTTAATCGCATCTGCTGTCGCTTTAACATCATGTACACGTACCATGCAGGCACCTTGTTGAATACTTAGCAAGTGTGCTGCTACTGACCCCACTGCGCGTTCTACGGCTTCTGCTCCATCCAGCACCTGTCCAATAAAGCGTTTACGTGACAACGCCGACAATATTGGATAACCAAGTTGAGTTAGTTTGTACAATTCATTCAGTAGTTTCAGGTTCTGTTCAGCATTTTTGGCAAATCCAAAACCGGGATCAATCATAATGTGTTCAGCTTTCACCCCGGCATCTAAAGCATCCTGCACGCGCTGTTTTAATTCCGCAATGACATCAAGCGTGACATCTTGATACTGATCCAGATTATTCATCGTAGTAGGTTCACCACGCATATGCATAATAATGACCGGAATATCCAACTCAGCAGCAGTTACCAAGGCATTCGGTCGTGTCAGTGCACGAACATCATTCCAGATATGTGCTCCAGCTTTCACTGCAGCCTTAATCACTTCTGGCTGGGAAGTATCAATTGAAATCACGACATTGTGCTTGGCCAGTTCTTCAACCACAGGCACTACACGGCGAATTTCTTCTTTTACTTCAACCGCCGATGCACCCGGACGGGTCGACTCGCCACCCACATCAATAACTGTTGCACCTTCTGCCATCATTTCTAATGCACGCGCTACTGCAGCATCTTGAGAATTATGTTTGCCCCCATCACTAAATGAATCCGGTGTAACATTCAGAATTCCCATCACATGCGGCTGGGACAGATCCAGTGTTAAGTGTTCAAATGTCCATACGCGTGGTAATAACGGCATCAGCTGCATGTTTTCATCCTAAATCCAATAACTGGCGTATTGTCGTATGGATAGCGATATAAAGCAAAGCTGAAACAAGCCAGAATTAAATTTCAAACTGCGGTTTATTTGAGTATTGCATAAGCTTAGATTGTAACTGTGATTTTACCTCTACCCATTCACTTCTTAAAATACTATAGATATAGCTATCCCGCACTGTCTGACCATCTTTACGCAACATATGACATCGAATGATGCCATCCCGTTTAGCTCCTAGAGCTTCAATTGCTTTTTGACTTTTTAGATTCAGATGATCCGTACGAAAGCCTACTACCCGAGCATTAAGCTCTTCAAAGGCATGACTTAAAAGAAGATATTTACAGACCCGATTCACATAGGTACGCTGATAACGCTGTGCATACCAGGTATAACCAATATCCACACGTGGAATTTCAGGCTTGATATCATGATAACTGGTGGTTCCAATCGCTCGACCCGATGTTAAATCAATCACAGCAAAAGCCATCCTTGTACCCTGAGCTTGTTGAACCAAAGCTTGCTGTACATATTGTTTTAATTCGCTTAAGTAAGGTACAGAATTATAAAGCACTTCGCCCAAATCTCCTTCAGCACAAGCTCCTTCTAAATCTGTAAAATGCTTCCAAGTCAGCGCTTCTAAACGTAACTGATAAATACGGGATTCCAAAACAGGTATTGTCATTTTTATTTTTGCTCATTAGTTTTTTATAGCTGAATATAGCATCACGCCAAAACAATCCAAATCATTGCCATAAAAAAACCACCCGAAGGTGGTTATTTTATTTTCTGCTTAATTAGCTGGTAATGGTGGAGGAGTCAACGGCCCATCCTTCGGTGTTACATCAATTACAGGATTATCTGAAACATAGACCTTAGGTGGCTTAGGCTCACGACCTTCCATAATGTCTCGGATTTGCTCGCGATCAATTGTTTCCCATTCCATTAACGCTTTCACCATGGCATGCGCGATATCTTTGTTATTTTCCAGAATATCACGAGCCACTTTATATTGCTCATCGATGATACGGCGTACTTCAGCATCAACCTGCTGTTGAGTCGCTTCAGAAATCGTACGACTGCCAATGCTGCCCATAAATGACTGTTGCGAGTCATCTTCATAGACCATTACGCCTAACTTGTCAGACATACCATATTTGGTCACCATCGCACGCGCAACTTTGGTTGCACGTTCAAAGTCATTTGAGGCACCAGTCGACATCTGGTTAATAAAGACTTCTTCTGCAATACGACCACCGAACAAGATCGAAATATCATTCAGCATTTTATCTTTGTAATGGCTGGTCTGGTCAAATTCAGGCAACTGCCAGGTTACACCTAATGCCCAACCACGCGGCATGATCGTTACTTTATGCACAGGGTCAGTACCTGGCAGCATTTCCGCAACAATTGCGTGCCCTGCTTCATGGTAAGCCGTAGCACGACGCTCTTCTTCACGAAGTACCATCGATTTACGTTCAGGCCCCATATACAGCTTGTCTTTAGCATCTTCAAAGTCATGCATGTCGACAGTATTCTTGTTGCGACGTGCCGCGAATAATGCTGCTTCGTTTACAAGGTTTGCCAACTGCGCACCAGAGAAACCAGGAGTACCACGAGCCAGGACTTTCACATCCACACCCGTTGTAGACGGCAGTTTCTTCAAGTGAACATTCAGGATTTGCTCACGGCCTTTAATGTCTGGCAAGCCAACCATCACTTGACGGTCAAAACGACCGGGACGAAGTAAGGCTTTATCCAGTACATCGGCACGGTTAGTTGCCGCGATGACGATAATCCCTTCATTGCCTTCGAAACCGTCCATTTCAACCAGCATCTGGTTGAGGGTCTGTTCACGTTCATCGTGACCACCACCTGTACCTGAACCACGATGACGACCAACAGCATCAATCTCATCGATGAAGATGATACATGGCGCATGGCGTTTCGCCTGTTCGAACATATCACGTACACGAGATGCACCGACACCCACGAACATTTCTACGAAGTCAGAACCGGAAATACTGAAAAATGGAACTTTCGCTTCACCTGCAATCGCTTTTGCAAGCAAGGTTTTACCCGTACCCGGAGGACCCACCATCAGGACGCCCTTAGGAATAGTGGCACCCAGACGTTTGAATTTCGCAGGATCTTTCAGGAAGTCAACGATTTCCACGACCTCCTGTTTTGCTTCATCACAACCTGCAACATCAGTAAAGGTGACTTTAATCTGGTCTTCAGACAGCATTTTTGCCTTTGACTTACCGAAGCTCATCGGGCCGTTCTTGCCGCCTGCACCGCCACCCATGTTGCGCATAAAGAACATGAATAACAAAATGATTAAGAGCACAGGGAAACTTGCAATCAGCAACTGCATCAACAAGCCTTGGCGTTGTGGTGCAGTACCTTCAACAACCACATTGTTCTTGATGAGATTTGGCATCAGTTCAGGATCCTGAACTGCCGGACGAATACTTTCAAATTCGGAACCGTTTGATTTCTCACCACGAATTCTTTCGCCATCTATTGTCACTTGCTTAATCTGGCCGTCATTCACCGCTGCAACAAACTCTGAATAGTTCATTGTTGTCGGCTGATTGCGATCACTGACGTTGCTGAAGATGAGCACCAGCACACCCAGTATCACGAGCCACAATACGGCATTCTTAAAAAGATCGCTCAAAGCTTTATTCCCATTTCCAATCTAATTTGATCATGCCCTCGCGGGTGACCTGAATTTCCAAGTTTGTTCAACTTGCAATTATTAAAAACGTACAAAATGCACAATTTTTAGCGTGTTGGCAAGTAGACTTTATTTAGAAGCCTTCTTGCGCCCCTGCCCCACCAGAAAGACTTCTTTCGAGCGAGCACGCGATGCAGCAGGTTTTACCGTTTTCAGAACATTAAAACTATTAACAACTTCCTTACGGAATTCATCAAAGCCAGTGCCCTGGAAGACTTTAACAATAAACTGACCTTTAGGACCTAAAACCTTGTTGGCAAAGTCCAGGGCCAGTTCACAGAGATAGATCTGACGCGGTTGATCTACAGCCTTATTACCTGATGTATTGGGGGCCATATCGGAAATTACAACGTCTACCGTACGTCCATCTAAAATATTTAACAATTTATCGAACACTTCCTGCTCACGAAAGTCACCTTGCAGGAAGGTCACATCTGGCAGTGCATCCATTTCCAGGATATCCGATGCGATCACCAGACCTTTAGAACCGACCAGTTTACCAGCAATTTGCGACCAGCTTCCTGGCGCTGCGCCCAGATCGACAACCGTCATACCTGGTTTGATAATGCCGTATTTTTCTTGAATCTCAAGAAGTTTATACGCTGCACGTGCCCGATAACCTTCTTTTTGCGCTTTCTTCACATAAAAGTCATCGAGATGCTCTCTCATCCACGCACGACTACTTTTGGATAACTTCTGGTTGGTAATGCGTGTTGCCATAACTCTCTAAATAAAAAAAACTTCCAATTATTAATTGTACGTGAAAAACACATGATTTGCAGTATTGATCTGTATCTAAATCTAAGACAGTTGGTTGGATTTTTTATGTGATGGCACCGATTATTTCCTGAGAATATAAAGCGTTTGTTTTTTGCTTTTGCTATACTAAGCCGTTTTAAAAATCAGGTTATCTCTCATGGCGTCTTTATCTATTCAGGAACGTAAACGTTTACGTCAAATCGGACATGCATTAAACCCGGTGGTAATGCTTGGTGACAAAGGCCTGACTGAAAATGTGATCGAAGAACTTGAGCGTGCGCTTAACGACCACGAACTGATTAAAGTGAAAGTTGTGGCTGAAGATCGTGAAGCACGTGCTGTTCTCATTACTGAGATTGTTGAAGCAACAGGTGCTGAAATCGTACAAACCATTGGTAAAATCGCGTTGCTTTACAAAAAAGCGCCGAAACAGAACCAAAAACTGTCTAACCTTGTTCGCTTTGCGCACTTGTCTAACTAAGTTCAGGATCTATGGCTAGTTACGAACTGAATGCATTCGATCGTCGTTTTCAGGCGATCTCGCTGGTCGGCGCGATTGAACAGCAAGGCCCATCTACGTTAAATGTGGGTTTTTGGCTACGCGATCCGAACCAGTATGTGCTTTGGCCAGAACTGGTCGCAGCACATCCCCGTCAGGACTTCCTCTGGGAACAGACGTGTTTTGAAATTTTTATTGGGGTAAAGGACGAAGATTTTTATCGCGAAATCAATCTCTCTCCTTCTCAGGCCTGGCAAGCCTATCAGTTTGAAGAATACCGTTATCCAGAAGAAATGCCGCCACAAGCGGCTTATGATATCGACCTGAACCAGCTCAAGCGTACCCATTATGGACTCAATGTCAGCCTGGATCTAACCGATTTCATGACCCTGAACAAGCTAAAATGGACTGATCTATTCCTGGGCTTGTCTGCTGTATTGAAAACCTCACAAGGCGATCAATACTATGCCATGCAGCACAGCAGTCCACAGGCAGACTTTCATAACAAGCGTGACTGGTTACATGTGTTCTAGGATGTAAATACTCTCCTGTAGTACACAAATGATAAAAATATAAAAACGTGAGGCTCATCGGTCTCACGTTTTTTATTTTGCCTGAAGTTCAGGGTAAGTGGATTAGTGATGTAGTCTTGCATTTCTCTGTACTGCTGTCACAGCAGCGTAAAAAATCAGAATCATAGTAACCGCAATAATGGAAACTGCGGCCTGTAAAACACTGAAATAGCTAAAACTCAGTATTACCATGGCAAGATAGGCTAGACGGCTTTTCCAGGTTTCAAGATTTAAAACCATGATCAAGGCAAGTAGCAATATTGCCGCTATAAGATGATGTTGCATCATGACCCCCTATTGTTGTTTTATGAGTCAGTGTTGCGTCTAATACGAAAGGAGAACATAGATGCTCCCCTTCGGCTGATTTTTTGTTTTGTTGCTTGTTTAACTTTTTAGATCAGTTTCTTTTTCTTCGGTTTCTCCTTTTACAACGACGGGTTTAACTTTTTTCAAAACTTCAATCGTACTGTCTCTAGAGCGTTTTAGGGTATCTGCCAGATGATCCTTATGCTTGGTCGAAATCTGGGTGACATCTTCTTTTAATTCTTTACCGAGTTTCGATAGATCATCAATGACCGCATTACATTCGGTTTTGATAAAGCTGGTCAGTTCATTCAACTCTTTTTGTGAGCCAAACAACTGCTCTTTCAGGGTATCGATGCGCTGTAGTAAATCCTGTTTAAACTGGGTCAGCTGATCAGTCACAGTATTGCTCAGTTTTTTTACTTCAGCTTCAATATTTTCTTTGCTTTCGCCAAGCGTTTCCACTGCCTGCTCTTTCGCCTCTATTGCTGCTTTTTCAAGCTGCTCGGCAGTTTCAGTGACAACGACATTCAGATTTTTTTTAGATGTTGTAGTTTTAGTTGTGGTAGCCATGTCTTTTGCCTTTAGTTATGTTTTGACGCTTTCATATTAGTAAATTCGATAAAATTTAAGACTTGATTTGTCTGACAATTATTAAATGGTTACATTTTTTAACATTGATCACGAAACAGACTTTCAAGCAAAAAGCAAGCCATTTATCTCATACTTTTGCAGCAAAGCTATTGGACTTAGCAGGTGTTACTGCGTATAATGCCGTGTTAAGTTCAAGCGAGCAGACATAGGAGGGTAGGTTTAAAAATTAACCTTCCTTTTTTTTCGTCTACTCGCTTTTTTACAGCCTAAATTTCAGGAGCTTTGGTTTGAGCACCCCAGCAATTTTAGCCCTTGCCGACGGAACTATCTTTAAAGGTACTTCGATTGGCGCATCGGGTTGTACGACTGGTGAAGTCGTTTTCAACACTGCCATGACTGGCTATCAAGAAATTTTGACTGATCCAAGTTATGCACAGCAGCTTGTAACTTTAACTTACCCACATATCGGTAATACGGGTTGCAACGAAGAAGACGCAGAATCAGGTCGTATTCATAAAGTATGGGCAAACGGTTTAATTATCCGTGACCTTCCTTTATTACACAGTAACTTCCGTGCTGAACAATCACTAGGTGAATATCTAGAACAGCACAATGTAGTGGCTATTGCTGACATCGACACGCGACGATTAACTCGAATTTTGCGTGATAAAGGTGCACAAAACGGTTGTATCCTTGCAGGCGAAAACATCACTGAAGAAGAAGCACTTGAAAAAGCACGCGCATTCGGTGGTCTGAATGGTTTAGACCTTGCAAAAGAATGCTGTGATCCTGAAGGTTTTGAATGGACTGAAGGTTCATGGACTTTAGGTAAAGGCTTCGCTCAACCAGAATTTAAATTCCATGTTGTTGCATACGATTACGGTGTCAAAACCAACATCTTACGTATGCTTGCAGATCGCGGTTGTAAATTGACCGTTGTGCCTGCGCAAACTCCTGCTGCTGACGTACTTGCACTGAATCCAGATGGCGTGTTCCTGTCGAACGGCCCTGGCGATCCAGCTGCATGTGACTACGCAATTGAAGCTGTAAAAACAATTGTAGAAGATGCCCGCAATATTCCTGTATTCGGGATTTGCCTGGGTCATCAGATTCTTGCGCTTGCAAGCGGTGCCAAGACTGTGAAAATGCCTCACGGCCATCACGGTGCCAACCATCCTGTACAAAACATTGAAACTGGTACAGTGATGATTACTTCTCAAAACCACGGCTTCGCAGTGGATGAAAGCACCTTGCCTGCGGTATTGCGTGTGACTCATCGCTCACTGTTTGATGGTACTAACCAAGGTATCCATCGCACAGACAAACCTGCGTTCAGCTTCCAGGGTCACCCTGAAGCAAGCCCTGGTCCACATGACTGCGCACCATTGTTCGATCATTTCATCGAACTTATCGAAGCATCTAAGAAGTAATTAAGGAAGCATCATGGCTAAACGTACAGACATTAAAAGCATCTTAATTATCGGTGCTGGTCCTATTGTGATTGGTCAGGCGTGTGAGTTTGACTATTCAGGCGCGCAAGCGTGTAAAGCGCTTCGTGAAGAAGGCTACCGTGTTATTTTGGTGAATTCTAACCCGGCAACCATTATGACTGACCCTGCAATGGCAGATGCAACGTATATCGAACCGATTACCTGGCAGACTGTTGCAGCAATCATTGAGAAAGAACGTCCAGACGCAGTTCTTCCTACAATGGGTGGTCAAACAGCATTGAACTGTGCCCTTGCCCTTGATGAGCACGGCATTTTAGAAAAATACAATGTTGAGTTGATCGGTGCGACCAAAGAAGCAATTGAAAAAGCTGAAGACCGTAAACTGTTCGACCAGGCAATGCGTAAAATTGGTCTTGAATGTCCAAAAGCAGACATTGCCGAATCAATGGAAGAAGCTTTAGAAATTCAAGCGCGCTTCGGTTTCCCTGTGATTATCCGTCCATCATTCACCATGGGTGGTTCAGGCGGCGGTATCGCATACAACAAAGAAGAATTCATTGAAATCTGTGAACGCGGTTTCGATCTTTCTCCAACCAAACAGTTATTGATCGATGAATCACTCATTGGTTGGAAAGAGTATGAAATGGAAGTTGTTCGTGACAAAAACGACAACTGTATCATTGTATGTACCATTGAAAACTTCGACCCAATGGGCGTGCACACAGGTGACTCGATCACTGTTGCGCCTGCTCAAACCCTTACAGATAAAGAATTCCAGTTACTACGTAACGCTTCTCTAGCTGTACTTCGTGAAATTGGTGTAGAAACAGGCGGTTCTAACGTTCAGTTCGGTATTAACCCGAAAGATGGCCGTATGGTTGTGATCGAGATGAACCCGCGTGTTTCTCGTTCATCTGCGCTTGCGTCTAAAGCAACTGGTTTCCCAATTGCGAAAATCGCTGCGAAACTGGCTGTGGGTTATACGCTTGATGAACTGAAAAATGACATCACTGGTGGTACAACTCCTGCATCATTCGAACCTGCGATTGACTACGTTGTAACGAAAATTCCTCGTTTCAACTTCGAGAAATTCCCGCAAGCTGATGCAACTTTGACGACTCAGATGAAATCTGTAGGTGAAGTGATGGCCATTGGTCGTAACTTCCAGGAGTCTATGCAAAAAGCGCTTCGTGGTCTTGAAGTCGGTGCATCTGGCTTTGATGAGAAAATCGAAGCGGGTACTGAAGGCGCGCGTGAGAAAATCTTACAAGAGCTTAAAGTTCCAGGTCCTGAGCGTATCTGGTACGTGGGCGATGCATTCCGTCACGGTTTCACTCTAGACGAAGTATTTGCTGCGACCAACATCGACCGCTGGTTCTTGATCCAAATCGAAGACATTATCAAAACTGAAAACCAGATCAAAACTTTAGGTTTTGGTGACTTGAATGCGGACAATATCCGTGGGTTCAAACGTAAAGGTTTATCAGATCTTCGCATTGCGAACTTGATGGGTATTTCACAAAAACAATTCCGTAAACACCGTTGGAACCTGGGCGTAACGCCAGTTTACAAACGTGTCGATACCTGTGCTGCAGAATTCGAATCTGATACAGCTTACATGTATTCAACTTACGATGAAGAATGTGAAGCAAATCCATCGACTCGTGACAAGATCATGGTGATTGGTGGCGGCCCTAACCGTATCGGTCAAGGTATCGAATTCGATTACTGCTGTGTACACGCTGCCCTTGCAATGCGTGAAGACGGCTATGAAACCATCATGGTGAACTGTAACCCTGAAACTGTTTCTACGGATTACGACACATCTGACCGTTTGTACTTCGAACCAATTACACTTGAAGATGTGCTTGAAATCGTACGTATCGAGAAGCCAAAAGGCATTATCGTTCAGTATGGTGGTCAAACACCTTTGAAACTGGCTCGTGCTTTAGAAGAAGCGGGTGCGCCAATCATTGGTACATCGCCTGATGCGATTGACCGCGCAGAAGACCGTGAACGCTTCCAGCAAATGATTCAACGTCTGCAACTTCGTCAACCAAACAACAGCATCGTAAAATCTGCTGAAGAAGGTATGGCTGAAGCATCTAAAGTAGGCTACCCACTTGTGGTACGTCCATCTTACGTCCTTGGTGGCCGTGCGATGGAAATCGTTTATAACGATGAAGAACTTAAACGCTACCTACGTGATGCAGTTCAAGCATCAAACGAAGCGCCTGTTCTGCTTGACCGTTTCCTGGATGATGCAATCGAAGTTGACGTAGACTGTGTCTCTGACGGTAAAGACGTTGTGATTGGCGGCATCATGCAGCATATTGAACAAGCAGGTATTCACTCAGGTGACTCAGCATGTTCGATTCCTCCTTATTCTCTGTCTAAAGAGATTCAGGACGAAATGCGTCGTCAAACAATTGCAATGGCAAAAGAACTTGGCGTAATTGGTCTAATGAACGTTCAGTTTGCGGTTAAAGGCGAAGACGTTTACATCCTGGAAGTGAACCCACGTGCATCACGTACTGTGCCGTTCGTTTCTAAGTGTATCGGCGAATCTTTAGCGAAAGTGGCTGCACGTTGTATGGCGGGTCAATCTCTAGAGTCACAAGGCTTTACTTCAGAGATTATCCCTGAACACTTCTCTGTCAAAGAAGCAGTGTTCCCATTCAACAAATTCCCTGGCGTTGACCCGATCCTTGGTCCTGAGATGAAATCTACAGGCGAAGTCATGGGCGTTGGTAAAACATTCGGTGAAGCATTTTATAAAGCTGTTTTAGGTGCGAACGAACGTCTACCTGGTCTTCCGACAGAAGGTGAAGTGAAACACGCATTCATTTCTGTACGTGACTCAGATAAACCTCGTGCAGCAGGCATTGCGAAACAATTGATTGACCTAGGCTTCAAGATTCTTGCAACTGATGGTACATTTAAAGTGATTAGCGAAGCTGGTCTTGAATGTGAACGCGTAAACAAAGTAACTGAAGGTCGTCCAAACATTGTGGACCGTATCAAAAACGGCGAAATCCACCTTGTAATCAATACGACTGAAGGTAAAAAAGCGCAGGAAGATTCATTCTCGATCCGTCGTTCCGCACTTCAAGGTAAAGTGTATAACACAACTACCTTGAATGGTGCGGATGCAGTATGCCAAGCTTTAGCAATTAAATTGCCGATGGATGTATATCGTTTGCAAGATTTAACAGTAGGTTAATTCGTTACTGAGAAGTCCCGCCACCTTCTCGGTGGCGGGCTTTTTTTCATTTATACACTTTGTATTTTACTTACATACCTAATTTTGAGGGACAACTATGCAACGTTATCCTATGACTCCTGAAGGCAAACTTGCCTTGGAAAAAGAATTACATCAGCTAAAAACTGTTGATCGCCCGCGTATTACAGCCGCAATTGCTGAAGCACGTGAACATGGAGATCTAAAGGAAAATGCAGAGTATCATGCTGCACGTGAACAACAGGGCTTCTGTGAAGGTCGTATTCAGGACATCGAAGGTAAACTTGGTGCTTGCCAGGTGATTGATGTTAAAGCACTAGAACAAAACGGCCGTGTTGTATTTGGCGTAACAGTGACCATTGAAAATCTGGACACTGAAGAACAAAAAACTTACAAAATTGTGGGTGATGACGAAGCAGACTTTAAGATCAACAAGATCTCTGTGAACTCTCCGATCGCACGTGGCCTTTTAGGTAAAAACGAAGGCGATGAAGTGAAAATCGTGACACCACAAGGTGAAGTGGAATACGAAATTTCCAAAGTTGAATATATCTAATTTCTATTTAGATATTTTTAGGCTGTAAGACCCCTCGCTTGAGGGGTTTTTTATTAATCCTGAAAATTTCTATCGGTTTTATTTTAAGAAGCCAGAAGCCAATGCTTCAAATGCCTGTAAAGCCTGAGGTAAAACCTGTGCAGGATCATCGCTGGATGCCACCCACAGTGCTGCATTCATTGCTGCGCCATTTAGCAAGACCGCAGTAGCAAGCGCATCGACTGGTTTTAATCGACCTTCAGCCAGTAACTGTTCTACACATTCACGTGTTGACTGTAGGCATTTATTTTGACTTGGCCAATGTGCTGGATCACCGAGTACGGCCGGGCCATCGCGCAGCACAATCCGTTGAAACTCAGCATTTAATGCATGTTCAATATAAGTGCGTCCTTCAAGCATCAATCCTTCCCAAAGATCATCAGGCTGCTCCAGATGTTGCTGGGCAGATGAAGCCATTTCTGAATCAATCTGATCGACCACCGCAGAAAATAAGCCCTTTTTATCACCAAAATGATGATATAGCGCACCACGGGTCAGCCCTGCTTCTGCCGTGAGTTTATCCATTGAAGTCTCTGCATAGCCATATTCCCCAAATGCACGGCGTGCCACTTGAATCAGTTTTTTACGGGTCTCGGCCATTTTTAATTCACGAACAGACATTTCTATTCTCACTTCAGCATTATAAAAATTTTAATTGACATACGCTACGTATGTCAATTATGTTTACATACGAAGCGTATGTGAAACTGCCAGACGCTTTAAGAAAGGATTTTCATAGTAATTTTTTTAAAGAGAATAGCCATGACTAGAACTGCAATATTTCCCCAAGACCGCCATGCCCTGTATGAACAACATGGTTATTCTGCTGCGATCAAATCGCAAGATTTACTCTTTGTTTCAGGTCAGGTCGGTAGCCGTGAAGATGGTTCTCCTGAACCAGATTTTGAAAAACAGGTAGAACGGGCTTTTGAAAATTTAGCTGCGACATTGGCAGCGGCTGGTTGTACTTTTGATGATATTGTCGATGTCACCACTTTTCATACTGATCCTGAGCAGCAATTTGAAAGCATTATGAAAGTTAAAAACCAGATTTTTACCCAAAAGCCTTACCCAAACTGGACGGCTGTGGGCGTGACTTGGCTGGCTGGTTTTGATTTTGAAATTAAAGTCATTGCACGTATCCCTCAAAGCACTTAGATCAGCATTTACTTTAAAATTTTCTTCACGGACTAGATTGAGATTGTTAATTCAGCTTGCAGCGCAATTCGGTATAATGACCCATTTTATTGTTCTTGCCTCTATGTCTGAAAAGTTAATTAATTCGCCTGTGAATCATTGGTGTGAATTTGAGTTCATCTCAAAAACCGTGAAGAACCCGAATATTCATATTAAAGGGAATTATTCCTACTATTCAGCCTATTGGGATCAGGGCTTTGAGCGTTGTGTTGTGCGTTATTTACATGATAAGCCTGCAACGCCTGAGAAGCCGATTGATCAGCTTTATATCGGTAATTTCGTCTGTTTTGGCGCAGAATGTGTGATTATGATGGGTAGCAACCAATTGCACCGTATCGACTGGATTTCAGCGTTTCCGTTCGATACACGGGGTTTTGAGCTTGCTGGTGATACGATCATTGGTGATGGCTGCTGGATCGGCTCTCGTGCCATGATTATGCCGGGTGTAAAGCTTGGTGAAGGTGCTGTGGTCGCAACGGGGGCTGTCGTGACTGAAGATGTGCCACCTTATGCAGTGGTTGGTGGCGTACCTGCAAAAATTATTAAATATCGTTTCCCACAGGAAGATATAGACAAACTGCTTTCCCTTAAAATTTATGATATCGATCAAAAGCAGTTTTTAAAAATGCATGAACAGTTGCAGACGGATGATATTGATAAATTGGTTCAATATTTTAAAAATTTATGACTTATTAAGAACATATTGCTCATATCCATTTAAAAAAGCCTGTCTTTGCGGACAATCACTTAAAATTGCTAGCTGTATTGCCATATATAAAGACCAATTAATTTCCTCAACTTCTTCATCTTTAAATTTAGCCTCTTTAAATACAATATGTCTAAAGTCTCGTAATCTTATAATTTCTTGGTTCAGAATTTCAGATGCTAATTCTTCTTGAAAATACTTTTGACGTTTATTTCCATTCATTTTCAAATTTGGTAAAGAATTAATAATTGCTTCAAATGCTACCCACATTAATATAAAACGTTCTTTAGGAAACTTTTGCTGAAATGCTTTATCTAAAAGAATTAGTGCATCTATTGGCAATTCACGTAGTTCTGAATATTCAATCTCTTCATAGAGATTTAGATTCTGAACATCAAATTTTGAAGCATATCCCAATTCAGAATTTATACCTGTATCTAGAAAACTTTCAATTTGAGCCAATGATGTAAACATTAATTCGCGAGCAATAGGTATTCCAAATATAATTCTTAAACTATTTATTATATAAAGCGTTTTATCCTGACATTCCTGATTTTTTAATTCACTTTCCAATCCAACAGTTAGTTTTAAATTATTACTATTAGCTGGAATACAAATACCATAATTCGTACTAAAGCACCGACCAAGTTCATCATAATGAGTTCTAAACTTAGTTTGCTCAGTCTTATTATTCAGTGGTCTAACAATACTAATATCGACATATTTAAAATTATTCTTAGATAAAAACTCTCTAATTTTATTCAAATCTTTTTGTTGAATCGTCGAACTCCAAATAGATTCTTCAATATGAGAGATTCCACTACTGCCCCAATCTTCTGCTAACTTTTTACGCTTTTCTAAAATCATTTAAATCTTCACTTCATAAAATTTTATTAAGTATTTTTAACCGAGTTGCTTAATTTCCACTCATTTTATCATTGTAATTCTTATAGGTATAAAAAAACCCACTCAATTGGAGTGGGTTTTTCAGAATATGGTGGCTATGACGAGACTTGAACTTGTGACCCCCGCATTATGAGTGCGGTGCTCTAACCAACTGAGCTACATAGCCTTAAACTGTGCGCGCATTATGAGTTTTTCTAAAAAAAACGTCAACCCCATAATGCACTGATTGATCAAAATTTGGTGAAGTGAGCCGATAAGCCGGGTTCTGTCGAGAACGATCATTCCTCTAGGCGTACAATCACTCATACGCTCAAGCGACCTACCCGGATCCAGCATGGGCCATGCCTAAAGGATCCCTATTTGGTCTTGCTTCCGGTGGGGTTTACCATGCCATGAACTGTTGCCAGTCATGCGGTGCGCTCTTACCGCACCCTTTCACCCTTACCTCCGATTCCGATTGCTCAGAACCATAATGAAGGCGGTCTACTCTCTGCTGCACTTTCCGTCGGCTCACGCCGCCCAGGCGTTACCTGGCACCTTGCCCTATGAAGCCCGGACTTTCCTCCCCTGCTTCAATCACGGAGATCTCCACAGCAGCGATCGTCTGGCTCACTTCGAGCCGCATAGTATCAAATCTGGCAACTAATTGCTTGATGTTTTTTGAGCAGTCAGTTTTTCATACTTGGCTTGAAGCTGTTCCTGCGTCTCTGCATGGTTCGGATCCAGCGGGATACAGTCTACAGGACAGAATAACTGACACTGCGGTTTATCATGATGTCCGACGCACTCGGTACACAGATCAGGATTGATCTCGTAAATGAGTTCCCCCATATAAATTGCCTCATTCGGGCATACAGGTTCACAGACATCACAGTTGATGCATTCATCGGTGATATATAAAGACACGCTACCAACCTTGTTGAAGTTTACGCTCGAAGGCAGCAACCACGTTTGGCGGAACAAACTTGGTTACGTCCCCTCGCAAGCGGGCAATTTCACGCACCAGAGTGGATGAAATAAAGGAATACTGTTCTGAAGGGGTTAAAAATACCGCTTCAAAATGTGAATCCAGCTGACGGTTCATATTGGCCAACTGAAATTCATACTCAAAATCTGACACTGCACGCAGACCACGCAGGACTGCTGTAGCATTCTGCTCACGGAAGAAATTCACCAGCAGGCCGTCAAATCCTACAAATTCAACATTGTTCAAATGGCTCAACGACGCTTGGGCCAGCTCAACTCGCTCTTCCAGACTAAATACCGGATTCTTGTGATGTCCAATCGCAATTGCAACCACCACTTCATCAAACATCTTTGCTGCACGGGTCACCAGGTCAATATGGCCATTAGTGATCGGATCAAAGGTCCCCGGATAAATTACACGAGTTTTAGTCATCCATTTTTACTCTGTTTATTGTGTAAGTTTTCCATTTTAACAAAATCTTGATTTTTTGGCGAAGAAACTCCATCAATTTAAAAACTTCAACTCAATTAAAGTTGCGGTACAATAGCAGCAAGTTTGGAAGTATCAGATTATGGCGAAAGCAAGTATTGTAGTTAAAAAAAATAACGGCGGAACGATTGCGCTAAACAAACGTGCCCGTCACGATTATTTTATTGAAGAAAAATTTGAAGCTGGACTTTCCTTACAAGGCTGGGAAGTAAAATCCTTGCGTGCTGGTCGTATGACCATCGTGGAGAGCTATATCACCTTTAAAAACGGTGAAGCTTTCCTGTTTGGTGCCCAGATTCAGCCACTATTGAGTGCGTCTACCCATGTAGTACCTGAAGCGACGCGTACCCGTAAACTGTTGCTGAATCGCCGTGAAATTGAAAAACTTCTGGGTGCAATTAACCAGAAGGGTTATTCATGCGTACCACTGGCTTGTTACTGGAAAGGTCCAAATGCCAAACTGGAAATTGCCTTGGTAAAAGGTAAACAGCTGCATGATAAGCGTGCAACTGAGAAAGACCGTGACTGGCAACGTGACAAAGCGCGAATTTTCCATCGATAATGGTTACATAATACCTATAAAAAAACCTCCATAAAATGGAGGTTTTTTTATGAATCCAACTAAGCCTTCAGATTCATACGGGCCAGCGTCAAGGCAATATATTCACCGAACCAGAGCGCAGTTTTTAAATCCCCTTCAGGTGGGGTTACTTCAACAGGTGCATTATCCGATTGAGTCATCAAACCTAAAAAGCTGGACATACGATTCAGGTCAGTTACGCTACGTCCAGTTGGCATTAATGGCAAACCTGCCCATAACATGCCGTGCTGCATGGCAAACAGATTAATCTGCTGCAAGACAGCCAGCTTGTCGCCACTGAGACCGCCGCCATTGGTAAAAGCTGCTGCCAGCTTGCCCTGCCATGCACGTGCCAGCCAGCGTTTCGAAGACTGTTCCATAAACAGCTTCATCGCCGAAGTCAGACTCCCCATATAAGTTGGACAGCCAAAAATAATGGCATCTGCGGCGTCCAGCACCTCCCAGTCTATATGTTCGACATTCATCATATGCACCTGAACACCGGTTTCCCGTGCACCATCGGCAATGAAATTTGCCACTTTAGCCGTGTGTCCATAAGGACTGTGATAAACAATCGCAACAGATTGGGAAGATAGGGACATAATACTTAAAAACCAAGAATTTCAGTCAAGTTTAACATTTTCAAGCCATAAACACGAATGTTGCCATACGTCCGGTCTTGGCTTCACGGCGATAAGAGAAGTATTCATCTGCCTGACGGTAAGAGCACTGATCACCCCCCAGCACGGTTTTGATACCATGTTGATTCAGGATATAACGGGCAATTGCATACAGATCGGCATAGTGCTTGTCTGTCTGCTCTCCTGCCTGAAATGCACTGTCCAGTTCAGGATATTTGGAACAGAAAGCTGCTTTTACTTCTGCGCCAATTTCAAAACACGGCTGACTAATCGCCGCACCGAGCCATGCCCAGGTTGGGTGATTCTGCATGGCAGCAATGGTATTTTCCACAATCCCACCTGCCAGCCCGCGCCAGCCTGCATGTAAATTGGCAACTTCTGTGCCATCTGCATTTCCCAGTACCACAGGTAAACAGTCTGCGGTCATCATCATCAAGGCGTGCGCTTTGCGCTGCGTCACCAGACCATCACCGATCAGCGCCTCAAATGGCATCTGCTTATTGATGGTATGACAAATCGTGCTATGGGTTTGGGTCATCCAGGTGATTTTATCCACGCCAAAAGGCTGGAAGTCTTTTAGCAACTGGATGCGGTGTTTTTGCACACGCGCCGGATTGTCATTGACATGCAATGCCAGGTTAAAGCCCGCCAGTTCTGGCTGCTCCGATGGCTGTACCTGTTCATGATGAACACGGGTCTGACCCACATAAACGCCTTGAGGCAAACCTTGTACAAATTGCATGTCTCTTCCCTTTTAATGACCAATGCTGGAAATGAAGAAATTAATAAGCCTTGTTTTCGCTGCGCAGCACTTCAACCAGATTGGTGAAATCTTCTGGCCACGGCGCATTAAAGGTCATTTCTTCTTTGGTCCGTGGATGTTTCAGACCTAAAGTCGCAGCATGCAGTGCCTGACGTTTAAAGCCACGCAAGGTATCTTCAAGCAACTTTGAAGCACCAGCTGGCATACGGACACGCGGCATATACACCTGATCACCTACCAGACCATAACCGATATAGCTAAAGTGCACACGGATCTGGTGAGTACGACCAGTTTCCAGACGCGCTTGAACACGGGTAAAGTGCTGGAAGCGTTCTTTCACATTGTAATGCGTGACTGCATCTTTGCCACCTGGAAGTACGGTCATTTTGACACGATCTACCGGATGACGTTTGATTGGCTCATCAATGGTACCGCCGGCAATGATGTTGCCATATACAACTAGATCATAAACACGGTACACCGATTTTTTCTCAAGCTGACGGCTTAAAGAGAATTGCGCTTCAAGGTTTTTCGCAACGACCAGTAAACCCGAGGTATCTTTATCGATACGGTGCACCAGACCGGCACGCGCCAGTTCTGCTGATTTTGGATAATGATGCAATAACGCATTTACCAAAGTACCAGAACTATTGCCTGCACCCGGATGTACGACCATGCCAACTGGTTTGTTGACCACAATAATGTCATCATCTTCATAGACGATATCCAGTGGAATATCTTCAGGAAGGCTGCGGGTTTGTGCTTCAAGCTCAACATTTAATGTAAGCGTTTCAAAACCATCACATTTGTATTTAGGCTTTACAGGCTGGCCATTGACCAATAAATTACCGTCTTTAATCCACTGTTTCAGCTTTTCGCGGGAAAAATCGCTCCATACGATCGCGGCAACCTGATCGATACGCTGGCCCAGATAGGTTTCATCCACTTGAAATTGCAACGCTAAACGTGTTGCAGTTGTGTCTGAAGTATGGTTATCTGCATCCTCAGAATCTTCAAGTAAATTAAAATCAGTTTCAGGGAAATTAGAATTGGAAGATTGTGCTTGACTCATTTGCTCATTCAGACAAAAGTGGTTTAATAGTGCAATTGTAGCTCATTGCCCGTATTAACAGAGGAATTTTTATGTCGCTACCACATTATAAAATGACAATGCTTGCAATTACGTTAGGCGTTGCATCGGCAATGGTAGGCTGTAGCAGTAATCCAACAAAAAAAGACGTCGTGGATAAAGGCCCTGAAGCCAGCGAACAGGTTTATATTCAAAAAGCACAAAAAGCGCTTGATCGTCAGCAATATAGTGATGCTGCACGTCAGCTTGAAGGTCTGGAAACCTATTTCCCTACCAGTCAGTATGCAGCTCAGGCGCAACTGGATCTGATCTATGTCAAATTCCAGCAAAAGGATTTTGAAGGTGCAGTGGCATTGGCTGAACGCTTCATCCGCCTGAACCCACAACATCCAAATGTGGACTATGCCTACTATGTGCGTGGTGTAGCCAACATGGAGCAGAACTATAACGGTCTGCTGCGCTATACCAAACTGAAACAGTCACACCGCGATGTCAGCTATCTGAAAGTGGCTTATCAGAATTTTGTCGATTTCATTCGTCGCTATCCTTCAAGCGAATATGCAGTTGATGCTGCTCAACGTATGAAGTTTATTGGTCAGGAACTGGCTGAGCACGAAATGAATGCGGCGCGTTTTAATATCAAGCGTAAAGCCTACCTTGCGGCTGTTGAACGTGCGCAATGGGTGATTGAACACTACCCACAAGTGCCACAAACTCCGGAAGCTCTGGCGACCATTGCCTATGGCTATGACAAGCTCGGTGATAAAGCGACTTCACAGCAATATATCGAAGTGCTGAAACTGAACTATCCAAATCTGGTGAATGCCGATGGTACAGTGGACTTAAGTTCGGCACGCAGTGAAGGCAGTTTCTTTAACCGTGCAACCTTAGGGATCTTCGGTAAGGAAGCGCGTACCTACTCAGGTTCTGACAATATTCCGGAACCAAAACAGGAACGCAGCCTGACCAATCGCATGTCATTTGGTTTGTTAGATCGTCCTAAAAACACTGAAACTGAACAGCCTGAGCCGACTGCTGAATAAGCCGACTGTTACAGGTGCAATTTTGCAAAGGGCAAGGTATCATACTTGCCCTTTTGCCATTTCTGAGCAACGCTTGAACAAATCGTGCAAAAGGTATACAAAGGAATTTATATAGAGCCGGCTTAATTCCTACTCTTAATTTTTCAATGATTTACACCTTATAAACGCAGCACGAGAAGCTCAGCAAACTATGGCCATTCCTCAACATACGATTGATCAGATTCTCGATCGCACCGACATTGTCGATGTGATTGGTCAGTTCGTGAAATTAAAAAAAACTGGCCGTACCTATTCGGGCTGTTGCCCTTTCCATCAGGAAAAATCGCCTTCTTTCCACGTTTACCGTGACAAGCAGTATTTCCACTGTTTTGGCTGTCAGGCCAATGGTAATGCCATCCGTTTTTTAATGGACATTGGTAACCGTAATTTCATTGAAGTGATGAAAGACCTGTCCAGTCAGACCGGCATTGAATTACCTAAAGATAATCAGGAATCCAGCAAGCTTAAATATAAGCGTGAAGCAGCGAAGCCTAAAGCTGCAACAAAACCGTCTGCGCCAAAGGCAGCAACCAATACATCCAATAATCAGAATCAGGCACCTTCAACTGCCAGTGATACTGCATCGGTCACCAGTTTTGACCCTTTTGCAGAGTTTCAGAATCCTGAACAGGATTACTATAGCGATCCGTTTGCTGCTTTTGAGCAAATGCCAATGCAGGACGCGCCTCAGGAAGGCAACCTGTTTGACCTATTGGAAAATATCGCACAATTCTATGAGCGCCAGTTACCGAATAGTGCCAGTGCACAGCAGTATTTCCGCCAACGTGGCCTCAGTGCTGAAACAATTGCCTATTGGCGCTTAGGCTATGCACCGGAAGACTGGCAGCACCTGGAAAAAGCTTTCCCGCAGGATATTGAAGGTCTCAAGCTCTTAGGTTTGATTCGTACCAGCGACAATGGTCGTGATTTCGACCTGCTTCGTGACCGGGTAATTTTCCCGATTCGGGATGCGAAAGGTCGCGTGGTCGGCTTTGGTGGCCGTGCCCTAAATGATGAGATCAAACCAAAATATATTAACTCGCCGGATTCGGAAGTTTTCCATAAGAACCAGTTGCTGTATGGTCTGTATGAGGGCCGTAAGCAGAAAGCCCAAGACTGGCTGATGGTCGAAGGCTACATGGATGTCATTGCCTTGCAACAATATGGCATTCATGGTGCTGTGGCGACACTGGGTACTGCCAGTAATACCGAACATCTGAATATCCTGTTCAAGCAGAATCATCGTATCACGATTGCCTTTGACGGTGATGCTGCCGGTCAGAAAGCGGCACGACGTACACTTGAGATTGCCCTGCCGTTACTCAATGATGGTCGTGAGTTGAAGTTCTTTGTACTGCCAAATGACCATGATCCAGATTCATTGATCCGTCGTGAAGGCATTGAAAACTTTCGCCGTCTATTAGATCAGGCTCCGCTGTTATCCGATTTTGTATTTGCTCATCTGGCCCAAAACCATGATGTGACCACACCTGAGGGTAAAAGCCAGGTCATGGCAGAGTTGCGTCAGCTGACCGAGCTATTACCAAAGCAAGGTTCTTATCGCTATCTGTTGCAACAGTTTTTCCGGGAAAAACTGGGTTTTAACCGCAAATGGCAACCCAAGGTTAATAACGATGCCAGCTTAAGCTTTAGTACCAAGATTGATGCTGAAGAATATGTAATTGCGATCTTGCTGAATCATCCCTATCTGTATATTCATTTTGAGCCGCTACGTGCTCTGGTTTCACCGGATCAACTGCTCTACAAGATCCTGAATATTCTGAATGTGATTTTTGATGATCTACCGGATGATCCAGAGTTGTCGACTTATTATGTACTCGGTGCCTGTGCCGCACATCACCATGAATTACAGCACATCCTGCAACATGCCAATGTCAGCGACTATACCTCTTCTCCTGAACAGGCAGACAAGCTGGCAGCTGATTTCTCGACCAAGCTGCAATATCAGTGTTTAAAAAACAAGATTAAGTCGAAGAAATTTAGCAGTATTGAAGAAATGAAGAATCTGAAGTTACAGATTTTTGAGATTGACCGGAAGCGTACCATGACACTGCTTGAAGAATAATTTTCTTATTTTTAAGTTGAGTAATAGAGATCTATGTAGATCTCCATTTTTTATTGGATCGAAAATATCTAGTGCTTTGGTTTACGGCGTTTTAGCATGACCTCATGCAAGGTATGCTGTACCATCTCAAAACAGCTTGGGTCTTCAACCTTGGCCGCTTCACGCAGCACAATCGAAGTGGGATGTAGCAGCTTTTGAGTCAGACGATGTGATAAATCTACCAGTACCTCTACAGCCAGATCACCTTTGGCAATACGTTGCATGGCATGGGCCAGTTCTTCTTCACGTAACTGTTCACCATAGTCACGATAGGCATGAATAGTGTCACCTGCCAGATTTACTTTCTGTTGGGTAACCAGTTCAGTTGCCAGCTGATTGACCATTACTTCCGCTTCAACCGCCGCCTGACGACGCTGTGCCAGGTTTTCCTCAATCACGCTTTGCAGGTCATCGACACCATAGAGATAGACTCCATCCAGCTTTTCAACCTTGGCATCGATATCCCGCGGTACAGCCAGATCAACCAGTAGCATTTGCTGGTAACGGCGTTTCTTTAATGCCGCTTTGACATCAGCAAAATGGATCACCTGATGCAGACTACCGGTACAACTGGAAATGACATCAGCACGATGCAGGTTCGCTGCCAGCTGATCAAATTCAATAATTTCAACATCGACACGATGCGCGATTTCCTGTGCCAGACTTTCAGCACGTGCGCGGGTACGGTTGCAGATAATGACCTTACCGACACCCATTTCCGCCAGATGCTTGGCCACCAGGCTATTCATTTCACCTGCGGCAACAATCATGACGGTCAGTTTTTCTGGCTTGGAAAAAACCTGGATCGCCAGCTGTGCCACCGCATACCCCATCGATACGGCATGACTCCCCACTGCAGTTTCCGAACGCACACGTTTGGCTGCATAGAAGGCATATTCAAATATACGGTTGAGGTTTGGCGAAACGGTATGAGCTTCTTTAGCCAAGGATAAAGCGGTTTTTACTTGTCCCAGAATCTGCGGTTCACCTAACATCAGTGAATCCAGACCACTGGCGACACGCATCAGATGTGTAACTGCCTGAGCATTTTCATAGCGATACACATGGTTTTGCAGCTGCTTGACATCGACCCCATTTTTTTGGGCGAGCCAGTTCAGCACCATGTCGACATTGTCAGACATCGCGTAGATTTCAGTTCGATTACATGTAGACACCACCACCATGTCATTCAGCTCAGGGTGCTGGCTTTGTTCAGCAAGCAAGACACTTAATTTTTCAGGATTAAAAGCGACTTGTTCACGAAGTTCTACAGAGGCAGTTTGATGGTTGACACCCAATGCAAAGAAAGACATATCAGGTCATCATTTCACTAAATTTATGCTATTGTGCAACATCGGTGTCATAAAAAGCATTACTTGGATCAAGAAAAAATTGCGATATATCAACAGCCGTGGTCACGGCCATACAATTAAGCAATATTCTACCACATTCTTACTTGTGGGTAGCATGGCTTCCACTGCCCAGCTTCAGGCAGCAGGAACAGTTTACCATGCCAACCCAAATTATGAAGCAATAAAACAGAGTATGATCGCCGAGTTTGCTTTAGCTTCCAATGACATTCCAACTGCACTACATAACTATACTGTACTGGCCATCAAGAGCAATTCCACCACAGTAAAACAGCGTGCCTTGAATGTTGCTTTGGAACATGATGATCTGCGTGCAGCCCTTGATATTTCGACACATTGGGTAGTTCAGGAACCACAAGATGTCCCAGCAATGTTCTATCTGGCGCATATCGCCTTAAAAGCCCACGAATATGAACTGGCAGCAGAAACCTTAGATAAAATTCTACAGATTGATGACAGTGCCGATCTGGAAGAAATTCTTGCAGGAATCGTCCCAACAGATACTGAAGATCGAAATTATCTGATACAGGCACTCAGTTCCAGCAAAGCCAAAAATAACCCCTCTATTCTTGTCCTGGTCGCAGGACTGGAAGCCCAGAATGGTCAGTTTGAACAGGCACTGCTGACCATTAATCGTGCTCTAAAGAAGCGTCCCAGATCTACGGGCTATATTCTGCTGAAGGCCAATCTGTTACAGGCCTTAGATGACCAGGAACAGACCTTAAAATGGTATGAAAAAGCCAGCAACAAAAACCGCAACAATATCGAAGTGCGCCTGGCTGAAGTCAAATACCTGATCAAGCTCAATGAAACTAGATTAGCCCTGCAAAAACTGGAAACTATTCTAAAAAAATGGCCTACGCATGAAGAGGCCTTATTTATTGCAGGCCTGACCAGTATTGACCTTGAAGAGTACGACAAAGCAGAAAAATATCTGGTCGAACTGCGCTACTCAGATCAGTATCAGAATGAAGCTTATTATTATTTGGCGATCAATGCCGAGCGTAAGCAGCATTATGAAACTGCCAAGGCCTATTACCGTCTGGTGGATGGCAGCCTGTATACCGTTTCCAGGCGTAACATGATCTCTATCTTCAGCAAGCAGGAAAAACTGACAGATGCCCTGCGTTTCCTGACCCAGGAACGGGTTAATTATCCACAACATGCCAGTTTCCTGTATCTGGCTCAGGCGGACATCTTAAAGAAGATGGACAACAAGAAAGCTGCCCTGCGTCTACTGGAGGAAGCCAGTAACAACCTGCCAGATGATCCAGAACTGGTCTATGCTCAAGTACTATTGTTAGATCCACATCAGGATTGTCTTCTGCTCGATCAGTTGCTGAAACGCTTACTGGACATTGAACCGAATAATCCAGCTTATTTGAATGCCTATGCCTATACACTGGCAATGCAGAACCGTCGTCTGGAAGAAGCCCGTCGTTATGTCGAGCAGGCCCTGGAATATGCTCCTGAACAAGCCTCAATTTTAGACACCTTCGGCTTTATCTGCTATCAGCAGAATGACTTTGCTAATGCTGCTCTAGCTTGGGAAAAAGCCTACAACCTGAATCCGAGCGCAAAAATTGGCGTACGACTGGCTCGCTCACTGTACATGAACGGTGATATTGAACAATTCCAACAAGTCTTTAAACAATTACAACAAAATTATCCGGATGATCCTGAATTAAAGCAGCTTCATTCGTTATTGTTATCACCACCGATAAAAACGAGTTAATTCTATTATGCCTAAGCTTAGCCAGCTGGCCTGTTGCTTCCTTGCATCAGGCACTTTGATTCTGACCGGTTGTCAGCAGATTGCGCAACCTAAACAACCTGCTACTGCATCAATTCCAACTGCTGAAAATGAATTCCAGCTCCAAGGCAAGATTGGTGTGCGTACCCCACAACAAAGTGGCAGTGCCTTCTTCACCTGGGCACAGCAGCAGGAACAATTTGATATTGAACTGACGGGTATTCTGGGCGTAGGCAAAACCCAGATCTCTGGCCAACCTGGTCAAGTTTCACTGAATAGTGCAAAAACAGGTCTGATTCAAGCTGCTACACCAGAAGAGCTACTGCAACGTGCAACCGGCTGGCAGGCACCGATTACCCATCTGGTCGATTGGGTACAGGCTCGTCCTGCGACCAGCAACGCCCAATTGCAAAAAGACGACACTCAACGCATCAGCCAGATTATTGAAGATGGCTGGACCGTGGATCTCAGTTATGCAGCACAGGCACGTCTGCCAAACCGCCTGATTTTAAAACAGACGCTTGGGAATGGCGGTGAAAACCGTATTACAATGGTGATTCAAAATCGTTAATGCATTTGATTGAAACTTAACCATGATTCGTGTTCCCTCGCCTTCTAAACTGAATTTGTTTCTCCACATTACAAGTCGCCGACCAGATGGTTATCATGAGCTGCAAAGTATTTTTCAGCTGATTGATTTGTGCGACTGGCTGGAGTTTGAGCAAACTGCAGATAAACAGATTCAGATTGAAGGGCTGGCATCTGTCGATCTGGAACAAAACCTGATCTATCGTGCGACTCAGGTGCTTAAATCTTATGCAAAAGCTTATTCCGGTCTAAAAATCCGTCTGGAAAAAAATATTCCGATGGGTGCAGGACTGGGTGGTGGTTCATCGAATGCTGCCACCACTTTAATTGTAGTAAACCAGCTTTGGGATTGTGGGCTAACAATTGAGCAGTTAGCTGAACTGGGTGTCAAGCTTGGTGCAGACGTGCCGATTTTTGTTCATGGCCGAAATGCATGGGCAGAAGGCATCGGTGAACACTTAACATTCATTGACTTAGATCAAAAACAGTTCATTGTGCTCAAACCTGACTGTTTTATCAGCACTCAACTGCTTTTTTCACAAAAAACATTGACAAGAGACACGAAGAGCTCTAAATTTTGCGCCTATCAGATAACGCCATCTGATTTCGGAAATAACTTTGAGCCACTGGCAAGAAGCTTATATCCTGAAGTCGATGAAGCAATGCAGTATCTCGACCAGTTCGGTGTTGCAAAGCTTACAGGTACAGGTGCCTGCGTGTTTATCGAAGTAACTGAAAAGATGAATGTAACCAATGTTCTTGAAAATGCACCATGTAAAGCTTACCTGGTGAATAGTTTACAAGAATCACCATTACGTCATTTTA
Source organism: Acinetobacter sp. CIP 101934 (assembly GCF_000369585.1). Classification (NCBI taxonomy): domain Bacteria; kingdom Pseudomonadati; phylum Pseudomonadota; class Gammaproteobacteria; order Moraxellales; family Moraxellaceae; genus Acinetobacter; species Acinetobacter sp. CIP 101934. Next base: position 2,384,011 of record NZ_KB850094.1, read on the forward strand.
AGGTTTGTTAGGGGTATCGCCAAGTGGTAAGGCAGCGGGTTTTGATCTCGCCATCCGTTGGTTCGAATCCAGCTACCCCTGCCATTTTTCACCTGTAGATGTACTGTAGTAGGGGCGTCGCCAAGTGGTAAGGCAGCGGGTTTTGATCTCGCCATCCGTTGGTTCGAATCCAGCCGCCCCTGCCATTTTCTCAAAAAAGACAGGACATGGTTTTGCAGTAAGAGTGTTAATTTACCTTGACACAATACCGCAAAAATATTAAAGTTCTGCCGCATTAGGGGTATCGCCAAGTGGTAAGGCAGCGGGTTTTGATCTCGCCATCCGTTGGTTCGAATCCAGCTACCCCTGCCATCTATTCCCATATTTCCTAACCGCCAAGGGTGCTTCATGCCCAATCTTGTCGTTTTTAGTGGAACCGCGCATCCACAATTCGCTCAAAAAGTCGTAAGCCATTTACACATTCCTCTAGGTGCTGCATCTGTTTCTACCTTTTCTGATGGTGAAATTGCTGTAGAAATCACTGAGAATGTACGTGGTAAAGACGTATTTATCGTACAACCTACTTGTGCCCCAACGAACGACAACCTAATGGAAGTCCTCGTGATGGCTGACGCGCTGCGTCGTGCAAGTGCTGGTCGTATTACCGCCGTTATTCCTTACTTCGGTTATGCCCGTCAAGACCGTCGTCCTCGTTCTACCCGTGTACCAATTACCGCGAAAGTTGTTGCAGACATGCTGACGACTGTGGGTATTGACCGTGTAGTGATGATCGACCTTCATGCTGACCAAATCCAAGGCTTCTTCGATATCCCTGTAGACAACATCTACGGTACTCCAGCATTGCTTGCTGACTTACGTCAACAACAGCATCATAACCTGATGGTTGTTTCTCCTGACGTGGGTGGTGTAGTACGTGCTCGTGCTGTTGCGAAACAGATGGGTGATATCGACCTGGCAATCATCGATAAGCGTCGTCAAAAAGCGAATGAATCACAAGTGATGCATTTGATTGGTGATGTAAAAGATCGTGACTGTGTCATTGTTGATGACATGGTGGATACAGCGGGTACGCTTTGCAAAGCAGCTGATGCATTGAAAACTTTCGGTGCTCGTAAAGTTGTGGCTTACGCAACTCACCCGGTACTGTCTGGTAAAGCGATTGAGAATCTTAAAAATTCTGTAATCGACGAACTGGTTGTAACTGATACCATTCCGCTTTCAGAAGAAGCTTTATCTCTTGGTAAGATTCGCCAGGTTTCAGTAGCAAGCATGGTTGCTGAAACAATTCGTCGTATTAACAACGAAGAATCTATTAGCGCAATGTTCGATTCTTATCTATAATATAGCGCTGAATTTCCAAAGCCCTGCCATTTGGCGGGGCTTTCTATCACCGGACTGGTCGCAAGTCTGGTTCATTTAAACTTAAATAGGATGTCTATCATGGCAAACTTCGTATTAAACGCAGCAGCACGTGAAGAAGCACAACAAGGGAAAGGTTCGAGCCGCCGCCTTCGTCATGCTGCTAAAGTTCCAGCGATCATCTACGGTGGCGAAGCTGCTCCTGTAGCTGTTACTCTTGAACTTCGTGAGCTTGTTAAAGCTTTAGAAAGCAATGCTTTCTTTGAAGAAGTTGTTGAAATCAACATCGACGGCAAAACTGAAAGCGTTAAAATCCAAGCGCTTCAACGTCACCCAGCTAAAAACACACCTATGCACGCTGACTTCAAACGCGCATAAGTGTTGATGGTGTAAATTAGTGTCAAATATTTCACTGATTGTAGGTTTGGGCAACCCAGGTTCTGAGTATGCCCAGACCCGCCATAATGCAGGCTTCTGGTTCGTAGAACGCCTTGCCGAACAATATGGCATTTCCCTCAAAAAAGACCCAAAATTCAATGGATTTAGCGGTCGTGGTAATATCGAAGGCCAAGACGTTCGTCTACTTCTTCCAACAACATTCATGAATCTTTCTGGTAAAAGTGTTGTTCCCTTTGCCAAATTCTATAATATCGCTCCTGAGTCAATCCTGATCGCACATGATGAGCTGGATATGAATCCAGGAATCATTCGCCTGAAAACTGGCGGTGGTCATGGTGGTCACAATGGTTTGCGCGATATCGTGCCGCACATCGGTCCGAACTTCCATCGCTTACGTATCGGTATTGGTCACCCAGGTTCTAAGGAACGCGTGTCCGGTCATGTACTGAGTAAGGCACCGAGCAGTGAGCAGACTTTAATGGATGACGCGATTGCACATGCCATGAATCGCATCAAGATGCTGGTCAATGGTGAAGTACAACAGGCCATGAACCAAATCAATGCCTATAAACCAAACTGATCATTCTATAAATTGTTGAATAATCTTTCTTGCCATCTTACGCATTTCAGAGCAAAATGCGTTTGCTCGATTGTTCACCATACAGCAAGCAAGATTGATTTAACCAAATGATCAAACTCTTAGGTCAACTCAGGGGACGCTAGCCATGCTATCTCGTTTATTAAAATGCAAAATTCACCGTGCTCACGTTACACATGCAGAACTACACTATGAAGGTTCATGTGCAATTGATGGCGTTTTGATGGATTTGGCTGGCATTCGTGAATACGAAGAAATTCATGTGTGGAACGTGACCAATGGTAAACGTTTTGCAACTTATGCAATTCGTGGCGAAGACAATTCAGGCATCATTTCAGTCAATGGTGGCGCTGCGCATCAAGCCGATGTAGGCGATATCGTGATTATTGCAACCTTTGGCGATTTCACTGAAGCTGAAGCGAATGCCCATCAGCCTCGCTTAGTTTATGCTAACCCAAACAATACAGTCAGCCACACAGCGAACTGTATTCCTGTGCAAGTAGCTTAAGTCCAAGATTTTAAAAAGCCCGCAATATGCGGGCTTTTTTATTGAAAAATACTTCTAAAAATAGATCTTAATTAACCGCCTTGTACCCAGTCTTTTTGGCTTTCGCAATTTAAAGCTCGCAGATTCTGATCCACCAGATTCGCCAATAAAGCCTGTCCATTATCTTTAACTTTAATCTCGGCATATTTTGCGTTGCGATAGCACGGCTCCAATCCTTCTGCAAACAGAAAGCTACTCGCTGCCGGATATAAATTGGCTAATCGATTGGAAGGATTTTTTAGAAGCAAACGCGCGGAAGTTCCCTGATGAGTTTTTAAAAGATTTTCATCCAAGCTGGTTTGAATCACACGATGCTGATCATCTAGCTGCACATAGCTTAAAAGATGTGTCTGATCCTGAATACGCTTTTCTAAGGCTGCAATTTTCTTATCCGCTAAACCACCCTCTTCTCCACGGTCAGCTTCAGCATCACCCTCGAAATGCAGCTCATAATTCAGTGCCATATAATCGCCTTGCAAGATTGAGCGCGGATCGACCGGAGCAAGCTCAACAAAGATGGACTGGCTGTTCGCTAAATGATGTTCATGTTTGAGGATCAGCCCCACAAAGATCAGAATACTGAATCCGGCCAGAATCAGAGGAAGAAACTTTTTCATGCAGTTTCCTCCTGACCAGATCTAATCCTTACCTGCTTTAAGCCATAGACCATGCACCAAACCATGAGACCTGAGATGAAAATCGTGAGGCTCTTTACCAGGAAACTCAGCCCCAGATTGTAATACAGCATCCATAACCAAAAGATCAGCAATAAAATCGATAGGGCTTGAATCATTCGTTGCTGATAGACTACAGCCCAAGCCATGAGCAGCATAATGATAAAAATTTCAAAATAGCCCAACAGGATCAGTAATAAACCCAGAACCGGAATTAACCACAGCCATTTTTCAGAAAATTGTTGCCAGTTTTGCCAAATAAAACTGAACAACAATAAGCTCGGAAGAATATAAAACAGCAGAATTTGGTCAAAGCTGATCTGTCCGATGCTCTGCCAGTGCTCTAATCCGGTTACCGCCTGAACCACCGCTGAACCTGTCAGCATGGCAATCATCCAGAGAAAGATACTTTTCTGATAATGCGAAGATTGCCAATAATGAGCTGTTAGGAATAGTCCGATGAAAATGACATAGTTCAAGCTGGGTATGATACTGATCACGATATCATCATGTTTAAAAGAATTTTCTAAGATCAGAACCACGATTGCTAATGCATGGGTAATCAGCAGCTGCAGGGTCAAAATAGACCAGTGCATCCGTTTGATGATAGTAAGCCCCAGTATTAATAATTGCAGCAGCAAGACTACAACCATACTGTCGGTGAGCAGTTCTGTATGAATTAAAACTGCTGCCTGACCACAGATCCATAAGCAATAGGCAAACTGGCGCATAAAAACTGAAAGCTGCTGACCCTGCAGTTTCCAGGCGATGCCTATAAAGATGATCCCCATTAAGATTGAAAATGCTTCCCAGTAAGTCAGTAACAGGACTGCAAGAATAATCCCGGAAATCCAGGCACCGAGTGCCAGAGGAATCACGGAGAATTTGGTTTGTGGAAAAATTCTATTTAAAGCAAAACTGATTAAGGCAAACCAGCCAAAAATCAGCACAGCCAGCATAAATAGCCCAGCAGCTGAATTGGTCAGTTGATTTTCAACCAGTTCAAATACCCATAAGCTCACACTGGCAGCCAAACCTGCAATGAGAAGAATGGCTTCTAGCGCCTGATGTTTCCTATAAAAATAAAATGCGGCACCTGTCGGTAAAACAACTGAAGAAGCTAAATAGATCAGCTTAAAGTGATGGGTAAACTGCATCATGCTGCTGATCGAAATCACGATCACAAATGTGATAAACAGAAAACGTAGCAGCGAGTAATAGCGCATGGCATACGCAAAGCTAAGTGCTGTCAGCAAATTTAGACCAAGCAAATACAACCCTTCTGCTCTTCCCATCCAGAAGCTCTGTTTAAAATACAGATACAACATCAGCTGGCTCACTACGCAAAGCATGACAAAAATGCCAATATTGAAGCGATAGAGCCATGGTAGGAGCAAGGCTGACCAGAGCAGAAATAACAGATAACTATCTGCGCCAGTTTGATAAATCTGCCCAATCACTGCCAGACTTAAACCCAGCATGAGACCAGATACCGTATCCAGACTCTGTCTCACCCATTCCTGCTGGTCGAAGTAAATACTTGCTGCTGCACTACAGAATAAAATCAGCATCGGGATTGCCAGCTGAACCGGATCCGGTAGCATCCACCAGTTCGCTGCCATTAAATACAGCAAACTGACCGTGATGAGTGCCAAGCCCAAGATTTTTAAATAACGTAGTACTTCTACATTGCAGAACAGCAAGGGCGAAAATTGATTATTTCGAATCAGCTCAGTTTTATGCATTGTTAGAATGATTGAAGGATTTCTAATCTTCCTCACACCATAGCATGTTTCCAGTATTTTGCTAAAAACTTGGGTAATTCAGATTATCTGTTTTGTTTATCTAAAATTCTGCAAATTACTTTCCATTTCAACCATCCCATTTTTTTAAAATCAGGACTATAATGATCCTACATCGCTTCAGGGCGGGGTGTGATTCCCCACCGGTGGTAATTTCAGCTTGTTATAATCAGGCTTGAATCAGCCCACGAGCGGTCAATTTCGATTGATCTGCAGATCTGGTGCAAATCCAGAGCCGACGGTATAGTCCGGATGAAAGAAGACGAAAGCAGCACCAAGGCTGTATGCCGTGCATACACCTGTTTTTGCTATAAGCCTATTTTCACTCAGTCCTGAAATGTTCAATCATATTTTTAGTTTAGGTGAGCATTTCAATGTCAAGTTTGATTCAACCCGAAATTTTCTTTTCTGCTTTAGCCCCTGCTGAACAACGTATCCTTCAGGCACTCGAAGATCTCCGCCAAGGCAAACCTGTCCTGGTCATGGATGATTTTGACCGTGAAAATGAAGCCGATCTGATTGTGGCAGCTGAAACTTTAACTGTAGAAACCATGGCGCGTATGATTCGTGATGGTTCAGGCATCGTTTGCTTATGTCTGACTGATGAGCTGGCAAATCATTTAGAGTTGCCACCAATGGTACAAGATAACTCTAGTCAGTTTAAAACTGCCTTTACTGTAAGTATCGAAGCAGCAGAGGGTGTAACAACCGGTGTTTCTGCCAAAGACCGCACGACTACAATTAAAACAGCGATTAAAGACGGGGCAGTTGCCAGTGATCTGAATCGTCCTGGTCATGTATTCCCATTACGCGCCCGTGAAGGTGGTGTCTTAACCCGGCGTGGTCATACTGAAGGTACTATTGACCTTGCGCGTCTGGCTGGTTTAAAACCTGCCGGCGTGTTGTGTGAACTGACTAATCCGGATGGCAGCATGGCTTCTGGTATTCAGGTTCTGTCATATGCACAGACGCATCAACTAATCGTAATTACTATTGACGAACTGGTAAAGTATCGCCAGCAACACAATATATAAGTCTATTTAAAAAGAAAATCCCGGCATTTGGTTCGGGATTTTTTGTGTCATGTATATTGATTGAATTAACTGAAGATGGAATAAATTCCATACAGTGCAACCATTAACAAGATCAAGCCGCATAGCCCCAGTAAATGCGGATAAAGCTGAGACCGAGATAATCGCTGAAACCCCAGATACACCAGTGACAGGGTGAGGAAATCCAGAACAATCCAGCTGATTGTCAGAATCACCAAGCTTAAATCGAGGTTTGGGCTAATGCCTATAAATTGCGGAAAAAAGGCGGCAAAGAAAATAATATCCTTGGGATTAGAAATACCTACCAGAAAACCGGTACGAAAGCCGCCCTGTACAGGCTGCAGGCTTTGTGGTCCAGTTGATCCCTGCCCTTGCCAGACTTCCCTGAAAATCTGAATTCCCAGCCAGGCAATATACAAACAGCCAAGTAGCTTAATGCCATTCAGCCAATTTTCGTTAACAACCAGAAGACCTTTTAGACTGAGAATGGATAAACCAATCAGAACCAGTGAGGCAAAGTTAGTCCCGAAAATAGTCTGCAAGGCATGCTTATAGCCGCCTTTGAGCCCGGCACTAGCGACCAGTAACATTACTGGCCCGGGTGTCGCGATCATGATTACTACGGCCAGACAATACAGCAGATATTCGGTAATATTCACCCCATTCCTCCTTGTCTAATATAGTCAGTATAAAAAAAGAGGACCTACTCGTCCTCTTCTTCCATCTGGATCAGATGCTGACTCATCCCATCAGCACGCAAGAATGCCAGATCATAACTGGCTTTTGCCAATGCCAATACTCGACGTTCAAATTCATCCCAAATCGGACGTACCTGTTTGTAATGAATGCCTAGGCCACTCTCATCAGTCAAATGCCGGTTTTTTTCACACAATTTTAATGCATGATAGAGCTTACGCCCTTTACTGGCATCATCACGCAACCGCACCCGCTTGGACAATACAAATTTCTCGACATGGGCCATATCTGCCAGAGGCAGCATCGGGACTAGAATCTGATCAAGTTGAGCATCCAGACGTTGCCATACTGCGTTATGCTGTTCAGCCGTATAGGTATTCCACTGAATCACTTCATGATTAAAACGGCGACAACCGCGACATACCGCATCACCAAATACGGTCGAGCAACGCCCTGCACATGGGGTTAAAGATGCAATACGACGATCTGAACTCAAAACTTACTCCAACATTGCTGATCATTTCAGCACAGGCAGGTCTGTAATAATACCGGGTCGGGCAAGACTATACACGCTCTCCTGCATGAATTGAAGTCCCTATAAATGCTATGGGTTTTACTCGCATAATCATGCAAATCACGTTAAAATGTGCGCCTTTCAAATATCATGCTACGTTGGAGTATTCCATGAACGCTACTGTAGAACAGCTTGCACCTGTAGAACAGCAAGCGACGACTGGTTGGGTTGTTGCCGCACTTTATCAATTTAAGGAAGTTCAAGACCCCGCAGGTCTTCAGCAACGCCTCCTTGACCTGGTAAAAACCATCGACCTTTGCGGTACTCTAATTGTGGCAGGCGAAGGCATTAACGGTACCGTTGCAGGTAACCGTGAAGCCATCGACAAAGTACATCAGTTCCTTCTAAACGAAGGCTTCAACGAAATGGAATACAAGGAGTCTCATAGCTCTGACAAGCCATTCCGTAAAATGAAGATCAAACTGAAGAAAGAAATCGTGACGTTAGGGGTACCTGTTAAGCCACGTGATCTTGTCGGTCATTACCTTGATCCTAAAGAATGGAACGAGCTGATTGCGCGTGATGACGTGATTCTGGTCGATACCCGTAATGACTACGAATACAAGGCCGGTACATTTAAGGGTGCGATTGACCCGAAAACTGAAACTTTCCGCGAATTCCCGGAATACGTAAAACAGAATCTGGAACAGCACAAAGACAAGAAAATTGCCATGTTCTGTACAGGCGGGATCCGCTGTGAAAAATCAACCTCTTTACTTCTTCAAGAAGGCTTTACTGAGGTTTATCACCTGAAAGGTGGTATTTTGAAATATCTGGAAGAAACCCCACCAGAAGAGAGTCTATGGGAAGGTGAATGTTTCGTATTTGATGGCCGTACTGCCGTGACTCACGGTATGGAAGAAGGTCAAAATACTAAATGTCATGCATGTGGCTGGCCACTCACTCCCGAGGAAGCAGCCTTACCAAGCTATGAACACGGTGTATCTTGTGTGTACTGTATTGACAAAACAACTGAGAAGCAAAAAGAAGGCTTCCGTATGCGCCAGTCACAAATCCTCGCTGCAAAACGTAAACGTTTATAATGTGTAGAATGTAACTAGATGTATACAAGCCCTCATTTGAGGGCTTTTTTTTTTACACAAACTTCACAATCTAAATAAAAATCTCAACACGCTTTTACCAAGATTCCCCTTTAAAAAGAAAAAGTCTTGATAATCTATATACAGTAATCATTTTCCACCTAAGTGTTTAATTACTAAATATATTTTTTATATGAAAAGGAACACAAAATGGCAAAATCCTACGCAAAATATGAAGATAATATTGTTCAGTTTCAACGCAAGGATCAAGTAAAAGTACAGCGGACTGTTGAAGTCATGGACCAGCTGGAACATGAATCACATCTTTTTATTGTTGTGCTAGGAACTGTTATTGGTGCGATCTTAGCGCTATTTATTGGCTATCACATCAACACTGGCATCGTGCAATTTTTGCTATTAAGTATATTGCCAGTATTCAGTGCCTATCTGCTGCGTCGAGTTTATATCTATACCCTCACGCATAGCTGATTTGTGCGATCTACAATTTATCTACTTTACCCATTCTGGAATACTCCGTAGGATAAAAGCAGTATTTTCAATTAACTGCTGCTTATGAATCTAACTGACTGGATTATTTCTATTATGGAACAGCTGGGCTATTGGGGTATTGCCCTGCTCATGTTCCTCGACAATGTCTTCCCGCCTATTCCCTCTGAAATCATTATGCCATCTGCGGGCTATTCCGCGTCCCAAGGTCAATTAGTACTGGTCGGCGTGATCATTGCGGGTTGCCTCGGCTCCCTGCTGGCTGCTGCCTTACTTTACTGGATTGGTTATAAATTCAGTCATGAATCGATTTTCAGATTTGTCGACCGCTATGGTAAATATCTGTTTATTAAATCTGATGATGTAAAAAAATCTTTAGCATGGTTCGAGCAGTATGGTCATCGCATTGTTTTTGTTGGACGTATGATTCCCGCAGTGCGCTCCCTGATCAGTATTCCTGCTGGAATGAGTCGTATGCCCTTCTGGAAATTCATGTTTTATAGCAGCTTGGGAACAATCATCTGGACGACTTTTCTGGCCTGTATTGGATTTTATTTCGGCGAAAATCAGAACTTGATGCATCAGATTTTTAGCAAGGTCAGTTATATCATTATTGCAATTGTAGCGATTATTATCGGCTGGGTTCTGTACCGTAGACATCAACGCAAAAATCGTCCATCCTGAATAGTAAGTCCTGTTAAGGAGGCCAGAACGATGTCGCATTATCTTAAATATTTTGCAGCCGTTTATCTTGCCTTGCTGGTTTTGGTCGGCATGATTGTGTATTGGTTAAACTTGGGTGCCATTATCTTCATTCCTGCATTAATTGCAGCAGCATTCTTGAGTGCCCGGCATTTTGTGCATAAGGAACTGCGTGTACCTGACGCCAAGGAAAAAAATACCTTGGTCTGGGGCTCTACCATTATTGCCATGAGCCTTGGCTTTATTTTTATCTTGGTGATGATCTGGCTGCACCCTTATACCGAGGAAATTCTGCGCCGAATGAATTATACAGGCCGAGGCCCAAATTCATTTATTGTCGTTGCCTTGATTGCCTTGCATGCCGCCCTGTTTCATGTCGCCTATCATGGCTATACCCGCTATAGCTTGGCTAAACAGCCAAAGAAACACGCTTAATTTCAATCTAGTTCAAATCATGTCACGTGATCCTTCTATGCTTCACGTGACATTCGTCGTATTCTTTTAATTTATCTTGCTGAATATTCGAGCAAATTATTAAAATAAACAAACTTGTTGGTATAGCTTTTCCCATTTTCAACCACACAAGCAACAACAATAAAAACACAATATTCGAGATAAAAATGATGATTAAAAAATATTTTGGCTATTTCACTATAGTTTATCTGGTCGCGATTCTGATTGTCGCTGGTTTAAATATGTTTATCGATTTGCCTGGCAGCAGCACTGCCATCCCGGCATTATTCGGTGCAGGGGCAGCGGCAGCGATCAAATTTGTTCAGGATCAACAGCGTCTACCAAGTGCTATAGAGAAAAAACAGTTAATTTGGGGTTGTCTGGGCATTAGCGTACTCATTGGCTTGATCTTATCCTTATCAATATTGGGTATTGCAGAACAACGGGAAATTATCCTCGGCATGCTGGAATCTTTATCTTTTGGCATCTGGATAAGCGTATTGCTGCTAGGCTTGGCGATTCAATATGTTGTCCTTGCCTTATGTTTCGGCTGGATGAGTAAAAGCGCACTTAAAGGTTTGGAAGCCAAAAAACAGGCTAAAAAATAGTTGCTTAGCTTAAAATCACAGATATAAAAAGCAGATATGAAAAAAGCACCCGAAGGTGCTTTTTTGATTTGGGAGAATTAATCTGGTGTATGATACATCAGGTACAATTCATTCAGGTTTTCTGGAATTTCTTCCGCAAGCTCGTCCATTAACTGGCCGTTACGACGGAAAGTTTCCATTTGTGGGTCTTCTTCATCAATCCCACTGAAGACCATGATTGGCAGGGTTAAATCCACCAGTTGTTCTTCAAATTCTTCTGCAAACCATGCTTCTTCGTTCAGGAACATGGCATCAACAAAGCCCACACTCCAGTCACCAAGACTTGATTCGGTATCTGCTTCCTCGATTTCAAACGGGAAAGTGATGCCTTCTTCATTGGCCAAGCTTTGACGGATAGACTCCAGCCATACTTTAACCTGTTCGATGATTGCTGCTGGAACTTTTTTCTGATTGTTATCAAAAAGCTCATCCAGCCATCTGTCAAACTGCGGACCTACTGCAATTGCACACAGGAAACCGTGAGTTGCCGCGAAATCCAGACCATACTCATTTTGGTCGCCATCCAGATAGTCACTCAACAGGTCTAAATCTAAAGCACTCATCTAATATCCAAACTTAGAAATTCCGAAAGGCCTAGCATAGCATTTATTCAGGCCATGCTAAATCCGAATTGCTTAATCTTCGTCGTCGAAGTCATCGTCATCGTCGAAGTCGTAGTCAAAATCTTTGAGTTCGCGCTCGAGGCGGCGTTGAGTCAACAGGTCATCAATCAGACGACGTTTTTCCAACGACTCTTTTGCGCTGAGCTTACTGGAAGCCTCATCGAAGCTAACATCATCATCACCGTAGTTATCATCTAGTTCAAAATCTGTAGAAGACACTAAAACTACCTCATTGTGAAAAATGTAAAGGGTCCTAGGCGCTATTTATCTTGCCTAAAAATACTTGTCAAGTTTTATTTAAATTTTAGTACCTTAAAATTGTAATTAGGGCTTTTTTTCCAAGTAAATTGTATGGCATGATATAATCCACCCTGCGTCCTTATATTTTTTGACTATATATTTTTGGTCAGATACAGATACGCCGGGGCTGGACTTGAAAATAACAAATTCATCCCCATCTTAAATTACTGAATTTCATTTTAAATATTTTGTCAGACAGCCTTAATGCTGAATACTCTGATGAAATATGTAGGCTATTCAATAAATTTAACGAGCTTAAATCGTGCAGAGCTGTACGATTTTTTACTGTCACAGATTCAACGAAGAGTAAGCAAAGATGAGCGATATGACTTCCCCTACTTCGCAAGTAGCGGCTCTGATTAGCCGAGGCAAAGAACAAGGTTATTTAACCTTCGCTGAGGTTAACGATCATCTCCCGGACTCCATCACAGAAAGTGAACAGATTGAAGATATCATTCAGATGTTGAATGACGTCGGCATTCCGGTACATGATCGCGCGCCTGAATCTGATGATGCGATGTTTGAGGATACTGCAGAAGCTGCCGATGAAGTTGCAGAAGAAGAAGCTGCAGCAGTACTTGCATCTGTAGAAAATGAGCCAGGTCGTACAACTGACCCAGTACGTATGTATATGCGTGAAATGGGTACTGTTGAACTTTTAACGCGTGAAGGCGAAATCAGCATTGCAAAACGTATTGAAGAAGGGATCCGTGACGTTCTTCACTCCATTGCTTACTGGCCAAATGCCGTAGAAGTTGTACTACAAGAATACAAAGATTATGAAGCTGGCGAACGCCGCCTGGCCGACCTGCTTTCAGGTTATTTAGACCCTGAAACTGATGATGATATTCCAGAAGTGCTGGAAGAAGTCGCTGACATCGAAGAAGATGAAGAAGCAACTACCAAGTCAACCAAAGATGTAAAACTGGATGATGAGGAAGATGAAGAAGAGTCTGACAGTGATGACGATTCTGAAGGTGACTCAGGTCCAGATCCAGAAATCGCTAAAGTTCGCTTTGCTGAACTTTCAGATGCATGGAAAAATACCAAGGCTGTCATTGAAAAGCATGGCCGCAACAGCAAAGAAGCAGAAGAGGCACTGCAAGCTTTAGCTACTGTGTTCATGATGTTCAAGTTCACACCGCGCCTGTTCGATATCATTTCTGAAATGATTCGTGGTACCCACGACCAGATCCGTAGTGCAGAACGTGAAGTAATGCGTTATGCAGTCCGTCGTGGCCGTATGGATCGTACCCAGTTCCGTACTTCTTTCCCAGGTCAGGAATCTAATCCAGCCTGGTTAGATGAGCAAATTGCGAAAGCGCCTGCCGATCAAAAAGCTTATCTGGAAAAAGTACGCCCTGACGTGCTGGCATTCCAGCAAAAGATTGCAGACATTGAAAAAGAACTTGATCTGAAAGTTCGTGACATCAAAGACATCGCCAAACGTATGGCGGTGGGTGAAGCGAAAGCGCGCCGTGCCAAGAAAGAAATGGTTGAAGCGAACTTACGTCTGGTCATTTCGATTGCGAAGAAATATACCAACCGTGGCTTGCAGTTCCTGGATCTGATTCAGGAAGGTAACATTGGTCTGATGAAAGCCGTAGACAAGTTTGAATACCGTCGTGGTTACAAGTTCTCGACTTATGCAACCTGGTGGATTCGTCAGGCGATTACCCGTTCAATCGCGGATCAGGCACGTACTATCCGTATTCCAGTACACATGATCGAAACCATTAACAAGATCAACCGTGTATCTCGTCAATTGCTTCAGGAAATGGGCCGTGAACCGACTCCGGAAGAACTGGGCGAACGTCTGGAAATGGATGAAGTGAAGGTTCGTAAAGTACTTAAAATCGCCAAAGAACCGATTTCGATGGAAACACCGATCGGTGATGATGAAGATTCGCATTTGGGTGACTTCATTGAAGACAGCAACATCACCTCTCCTGTGGATGCGGCAACGTCAGAAGGCCTGAAAGAAGCGACGCGTGAAGTACTGGAAAACCTGACTGAACGTGAAGCGAAAGTCCTGAAAATGCGTTTTGGTATCGACATGCCAACTGACCATACCTTGGAAGAAGTAGGTAAGCAGTTCGACGTAACCCGTGAACGTATCCGTCAGATTGAAGCGAAAGCCTTACGTAAGCTGCGTCATCCTTCCCGTTCTGAACACCTGCGTTCATTCCTTGAGAATGATTAAGATTTGATGCTTGTTCTGGAGACTTGAAATTTGTTTCAGGGTCTCCATTTTAACTAGCCAAGACAGACCCAAACGCCTGCATGATTGCAGGCGTTTCAAATAAGGGGACTACCATGTTAGACCGTACACCTTCTCGCGAATTACAGGAACATCTCTGGGTGTTCCCGATGGACTATCCGATCAAACTGATTGGCCTTGCTGGTATTGAGTTGCATCAGGCCGTAAATGAGATCTTTGTAAAGCATTTTCCTGAATTTGATGGCAGTAAAATGACCGTTACGCCTTCACGTACAGGTAAATATCATTCGATCACTGCACAGCTCCGTTTTCTAGAACTGGAACAAGTTCATGCGGTCTATGCCGACTTAGCCGCTTGTCCGCTGATCAAAACTGCGCTTTAAACCTGATTTTGCTTCATGCCAGGTACATAAAAAAACACGCTTATGGGCGTGTTTTTTTTATGCTTATGAATTTACTGTAGACAATGACGAGCAATCACTCCCCTATCTGCCGCTGAAATCATTATAATTATTGGCAGTATTTTTTAATCTTTCCAAGGACGCACACTGTGACTGATGCGGTTCAAAAACCCTGCCTGATTATTCGTCAATATAATGACCTGACTCCCTATGAAGACCGCTTTCTGGAAATGAAAGCCCTGACTGAAAACCGTGATGAAAACACCCCGGATGAGTTGTGGATTTTGCAGCACCATGATGTCCTGACTCAAGGGCAAGCGGGTAAGCCGGAACATATTCTGATGTCATCCAATATTCCGGTAATTCAGACCGATCGTGGCGGTCAAGTGACCTGGCATGGTCCGGGCCAGCTGGTGGCGTATTTTATGTTTGACCTGAACCGTCTTGGCTGGAATGTCCGTACGTTGGTGTCTTATGCCGAAAACCTGATGATTGAGCTACTCAAGAAGCATGATATTGAAGCCTATGCCAAACCGGATGCACCCGGTGTCTATGTCAATGAACGGAAGATTGGTTCCCTCGGCTTTAAAATCCGTAAAGGTCGCAGCTATCATGGTCTTTCCTTGAATATTGACTGTGACCTGACAGGTTTCCATACCATCAATCCATGTGGCTATGCAGGACTGGAAATGGTCCGCATTAACGACTTGGTCAACAACCCGCCAAAATTTGCTGACTTGTGTGTCGAAATTATTGAAACTTTAACCAGCAGCGGTTACTTTAAGGACGTTAGCGTCGAGCAAAGATAAAGCCTTTGCATTTCAACAATAAATAAATTAGAGTAATTACTCTAAACCAATAATATTCCAGGTAGGGATCATCACGTGATTGCAACTAAATCCGTTAAACCTGCTTTGCAACAGGCCTATGTCAAACTCATGATGGATGTGATTGGCAGAGGCTTAGTCATGGCAAGCCAGGTCGATGAAGAAATCAAAAAGGAAGTTGCCCAGTTTCCGGCGAATTTCAGTCTTTCCATGAAAGTCTTCCCCCACGGCCCGGCATTTATTGCCCGGGTTACTGAAGAGAAGCAACTTGAACTCGTGAAATCTATGGACACTGCACCTGACCTTACGATCACTTTTAAGCATCTGCATCATGCCTTTTTGGTCTTTTCATTTCAGGAAAGTACCTCACAGGCCTTTGCCCATGACCGCATGATTGCCGATGGTGATATCTCTTATGCTATTCGTCTGGTGCGTTGTCTGAATAAAATGGAAGCCTTGATTTTGCCGAAAATGGTGGCACAACTGGCTGTCAAAGAATATCCAAGTAATCTCAGCCTGAAAGAAAAATTAACTGAAGCAAGCAGCATCTATTTAAAAATTGCTCAATCTTATTTGAAACGGAGTGCCTAACATGACCAAGCCTTATTATGAATTTTTCTGTCCAGTCAAGGTGATTGCCGGTCATGCTGCGCTCGAACATATTCCGTTTGAACTCTCGACTTTAGGTGCCAAACGTCCACTCATCATTACCGATAAAGGCGTACGTGCCAATAACCTGCTTGTGCCGATTGAAGCTGCTTTTGAATCGACGGATGCAGAGATTGCAGCGATTTTTGATGATGTCCCACCCGATTCGAGCTTAGGTACAGTACGTCGTGCTGCACAACTATATCGTGACAATAACTGCGATGCGATTATTGCCATCGGTGGCGGTTCAGTTATCGATACCTCAAAAGCGACCAACATTCTGGTCTCTGAAGGTGGTGATGACTTGCTTAAATATTCTGGCGCACATAACCTGCCAAAGCCCTTAAAACCATTTTTCGTGATTCCAACCACGTCTGGAACAGGCTCTGAAGTAACCATGGTTGCAGTGGTATCGGATACTGAAAAGAACCTGAAAATGCCGTTCGCATCTTATTATCTGATGCCGCATGCTGCAATTCTTGATCCACGTATGACCCAGACTTTGCCACCGCATTTAACGGCAATGACTGCAATGGACGCGATGACCCATGCGGTTGAAGCCTATACCTGTATGGCAGCTAATCCGATTTCAGATGCTTATGCCACTGCAGCAGTGAAGAAAGTCAGTGAGAATCTGTTTAAGGTGCTGGATAATCCGTCTGATGCTCAAGGTCGTCTGGAACTGGCACAAGCTTCTACCATGGCTGGGATCGCTTTCTCGAACTCGATGGTTGGTCTGGTGCATTCACTCGGTCATGCGCTCGGTGCGGTGGCTCACTTGCCGCATGGACTATGTATGAACCTGTTCCTGCCTTATGTCCTGGAATACAACAAGGAAGTGAATGGTGGCAAGATTGCAGAGCTGCTTCTGCCACTGGCTGGCCCGGATATCTATGCACAGACCCCGGGGCATCTGCGTGCCAATAAAGCGATTGCAACCATTCAGGCGATGCGTGACCGTATTTATAGCCTGACTAAATTACCACGTACATTAAGTGAAACAGGCAAGGTTTCTGAGGCACAACTGGATGAAGTTGCCGAGAAAGCATTAAATGATGGTTCCATCATTTATAACCCGAAAGAAGCCACGCTGGAAGATTTGAAAACCATCTTAAAAAAAGCTTGGTAATTCCTGAAAAATAAGCGAATATAGCGAAAATTTAGAGCCTGGTGTTTTTTTAAGCATCAGGCTTTTATCTTGCATGAAAATTTCATCATCAATCATGATAATTTTGGCATATTTCATGCTGTAGTAATCTCAAAAAAATTGCTAGCAAAAATGTTCATTCTAGAGTAGATTGGCGCGCTTTTGCTTAATTTGTAGGGGGGATCGTTCGTCTCAAACGATCCTTATTCAATATGACTGATCCTTGATCAACGATTAAGAGGATAACGCCGTTGACAAATTTCTCTGGGACTCAATCGGCAGCTAAACTGCAAAAAACGCTGGGACTCTGGCACATCATTATTATCGGTTTAGCTTATATTCAACCCATGACCTTGTTTGATACTTTTGGTCTGGTATCTGAAGAAAGTAACTTTCACGTTCCTACCTCTTACATTTTTGCACTGATTGCAATTTTGTTAACCTCTTTGAGCTATGGTCATATGATTCGTCGCTACCCATCTTCGGGTTCGGCCTATACCTATGCCCAAAAATCCATCCACCCAAATGTTGGTTTCATGGTGGGTTGGTCATCATTACTAGATTACCTGTTATCACCGATGGTCAATATCATCTTGGCTGTGATTTATCTGGAAGCACTTTTCCCAGATATGAATCATTGGGTCTGGGTCATTGGTTTAACAGCGTTCATGACTGCGATTAACCTCCGCGGTGCAAAATTTGTTGCCAACTTCAACAGTATGATTGTATTTGTACAGTTGGGCGTCATTGCATACTTCACCTGGATGGTTTATCAACTTCTGGAAGGTGGTGTAAATGCAGACGGCACATTAGTCGATGCAAAGTATCAATTATGGAGTTTAGAGCCATTCTGGAATGAGTTCACCTCTGTTGCTGCCTTGATTACCGGTGCAACCTTACTGTGCTTTTCTTTTACAGGTTTTGACTCTTTAAGTTCACTGGCTGAAGAAACCAAAGATACTGAAAAAACTTTGCCTAAAGCGATTTTCTTGACTGCATTAATAGCGGGTATCATTTTCATCATCAGTACTTACTTCATGCAGATCTTCTTCCCGAATGATCCAAAAACCTACTTTGAAGATATCGCTGCAACACAGCCTGATATTTTACAAGCAGTAGGTGGTGTGGCATTTAAGACAGTGGTACTTTACTTTGCGATTGTGACAGTTATGGCTTCTGGTATTTCAGCGCATGCGGGTGTGTCTCGTCTGATGTACGTAATGGGTCGTGATGGCGTAATTAACAAAAAAATCTTTGGTCACATCAGTCCGAAAAACTACACACCGTCATACAACATCCTGATCGCTGGTGCAGTTGCTTTAACTGCTGGTTTCATGGATCTTGACTTTGTCGTGTCACTGATCAGCTTTGGTGCGTTAACTGCATTCAGTTTCGTCAACTTGTCGGTGATTTCACGTTATGCACTGCGTGATGGCCGCACGAAGAGTGCCAAAGAGATCATGAATTTTGTCGTCGTTCCCTTACTTGGCTTCATTTCAGTGTTTGCATTATGGCTAGAAGTCGACGAAGCTTCGCTTAAATACGGTCTGATCTGGGCATTTGGCGGTATCTTGTACCTGGGTTATAAGACCAAAGGCTTCAAGCACCCTGCTCCTCAGCACAATGAATTTGATGATAAATAATATCCTTCTTATTCAAATAAAAAAGGCGCTTAGTGCGCCTTTTTTAGTTCTGATTTGTTTATTTTTTAGTTCAGTTCAAAATCATTTTAGACGACAGTTAAAGCCCATGCGGGTATCAACAATATTGTCTTTATAACCAAGCCGTTCGATAAATAGATTACGATTTTTTAAAACCTCCTGACTTTCAAGGCTCAAACGCGCCTTGTTCTGTTCAGCTAGATGATAGGTTTCATTTACGACACCCTGGAAGATATTACAGACTTCCTGACGTTTTGATTGATTCAGAATCCTTCCGCGCCAACTCCATTCAAAATCATCTTTACTAAGGGTTTTACCCCAAGCTTCAATACGCTCATTCAGTTGCTGCTGCATCTTTGCCATACCCTGCCTGATTTCCTCCTGAGTGAGCGGTTTTACTTCTTCTGCAGGCTGTTGTGGTTCTGGCTGTGCTTGGCTTGCTCCACTAAACATTAATAAAACCACACAACTTGCTGTGATCCACCCCTTATTCAAGTTCTTTTCCTTTTTTTGTGTTCTCAACTATTTATACCTAAGATAAGCCCAATGACCAACCACTGCACAAGACTTGTTACACAAATCAAAAAAAGCCACCAATTGGCAGCTTTTCTTAAAAAAAGAAACTAATTAAAGCGTTTTAAAACCCTGCTGACGCCAGGCTTCGTACACAATCACTGCTGTCGCATTGGACAGGTTCAGACTACGTGAATTCTCAGCCATTGGCAGACGGATCCAGTGTTCTTTCGGGAACATCATACGCACATTTTCTGGCAGGCCGCGTGTTTCCGGCCCCATCAACAAAGCCACAGGACGATTCAAGTCTGAAGTATGTGGGGTTTCAAAACCTTTAGTTGTCAATGGATAGACCGCATCTGTACCAATGCCTTGAGAAGCTAAATCTGCCAGACATTCTTCAATATTTTCCCAGATTTGCATATTGGCATATTCATGGTAATCCAGACCGGCACGTTTTAGCTTCTTGTCATCCAGTTCAAAGCCCAGCGGCTTGACCAAATGCAACTGTGCTCCCGTATTTGCGCATAGGCGAATAATATTACCTGTATTGGCAGGAATTTCAGGCTCATATAAAACAACATGGATCACAGCTTTTCTCTACTTTTGGGGGAGTTAAGTGGTCGTTTACGACCACTTAAGTTTTTCACGTAAACGCACCACTTCACCAATAATGGTCAAAGTTGGTGCTTGAATATGGTGCTCAGAGACTTTAGATGCAATATCTTGGAGCGTTCCAATGACTACTTTTTGCTCAGGCGTAGTGCCTTTAGACACTAAGGCCACCGGCATATCCGGGCGCTGGCCATGCGCGATCAGTTGCGTACAGATCTTTTCCAGCCCAACCAAACCCATATACAGCACTAAAGTCTGGTTTTCATAGACCAGTTCACTCCAAGGCAGCTCGGGTGAACCTTCTTTTAAGTGACCTGTCAGGAAACGTACACTTTGCGCATAATCACGATGAGTCAGTGGAATACCGGCATAGGCTGAACAGCCAGAAGCCGCGGTAATACCTGGCACCACCTGGAAAGCCACACCCGCAGCGAACAGTTCTTCAATCTCTTCACCACCACGGCCAAAGATAAACGGATCACCACCTTTCAGACGACAGACACGCTTACCTTCACTGGCATATTTTACCAATAAGGCATTGATCCCTTCTTGTGGCACTGCATGATTAGATCGTGCTTTACCGACGTAGATCTTCTCTGCATCACGCCGGCACAAGTCCATGATTGGTGCAGAGACCAGACGATCATAAATCACCACATCGGCTTGTTGCATTAAACGCAATGCTTTTAAGGTCAAGAGTTCTGGATCACCGGGACCTGCGCCAACGAGATAAACCTCACCTTTTGGCTTTTGCCATTCCAG
Source organism: Acinetobacter sp. CIP 101934 (assembly GCF_000369585.1). Taxonomy (NCBI): domain Bacteria; kingdom Pseudomonadati; phylum Pseudomonadota; class Gammaproteobacteria; order Moraxellales; family Moraxellaceae; genus Acinetobacter; species Acinetobacter sp. CIP 101934. Next base: position 2,404,779 of record NZ_KB850094.1, read on the forward strand.
TAGCGCCTGTTCAATCAGGTGGTCAGCTTCAGCCAGATTGTCATTAAAGACCTGTTCTTTCAAAGGACTAGCATAAAGCTCTTCCCAGAAAATACGGCGTTCATCTGGATTAGCAATCTTGGCTTTTACCGCGCTACGCCACTTACCTGAGAATTCAGCCAGTTTACCCATACCATATGGAATGGTGGTTTCTAGCTGGGTACGAATCTGACGGGATAACACTGGTGACGTGCCATTTGATGCCACCGAAATCACCAGCGGTGAACGGTCAATAATCGCCGGAACCATAAAGCGGCAATGCGGTGGATCATCTACACTGTTCACCAGAACATTTTCAGCTTCACAGGCATTAAAGACCTGACGGTTGACTTCAGCATCATCAGTCGCTGCAATCACCAGACGATAAGAGCGTAATGGAATTTCAGGATTGAAAGGTGCCTGAACATATTGGCCAGCAGTTGCTTGAACAATCTCAAGCAGAGCTGCTTCAATTTCAGGTGCAATTACCGAGATAACTGCGCCTGCTTTCTGTAGCAATACCGCTTTTCGGTACGCAATATGTCCACCACCGACAATCAGACAGGGTTGCTGCTGCAACTTTAACGAGATTGGGAAAATATCCACGAAAAGCCTCAAATATTTAGATCTGACTGTCTAAGCAATTTTCATGCACATTTTGGTGCATACACCGATATTTAGTCGATGTAAGTTGCACCACCCATGTACGGACGCAATACTTTAGGGATCTCAATTGAACCATCTGCACGTTGGTAGTTTTCCATCACAGCAAGTAAGGTACGACCTACTGCTAAACCTGAACCATTCAAGGTATGTACGAATTCAGTTTTCTTCTGGTCGGCACGGTAACGCGCTTTCATACGGCGTGCCTGGAAATCACCCATGTTTGAACATGAAGAAATTTCACGATAGGTATTTTGGCTTGGTACCCAAACTTCCAAGTCATAAGTCTTGGTTGAACCAAAGCCCATGTCACCGCCACACAGAATGATCTTACGGTATGGAAGGCCTAAAGCTTGCAGAATACCTTCAGCATGACCAGTTAAATCTTCCAGCGCCTGCATAGAATCTTCAGGTTTTACGATCTGAACCATTTCAACTTTGTCAAACTGGTGCTGACGGATCAGGCCACGGGTATCACGACCATAAGAACCTGCTTCACTACGAAAACATGGTGTATGTGCAGCGTATTTCAATGGCAGGCGATCGGCATCAATGATTTCATCACGCACGAAGTTGGTTACTGGCACTTCAGCTGTTGGGATCAAATAGAATTCTTTTTCGCCTTGCAGCTTGAACAGGTCTTCTTCGAATTTGGGTAACTGACCTGTGCCACGTAGCGAATCAGCATTTACTAAATACGGTACATAAGCTTCGGTATAACCATTTTTGGTAGTGTGCGTATCCAGCATGAATTGAGTCAACGCACGTTGTAGACGCGCCAAAGGACCTTTAAGAACGCTGAAACGTGAACCAGTCAATTTAGTTGCTGTTTCAAACTCCAGACCGCCCATCATTTCACCCAGGTCAGTATGGTCTTTGATTTCAAAATCAAATTCGCGTGGTGTACCCCATTTCAGGATTTCCACGTTGTCAGACTCATCTTTACCTTCAGGAACAGATTCATCTGGCAAGTTTGGAATAGACAGGGATTTTTCTTCCAGCTCAGCTTGTAATTCAGCCAGTGCTGCTTCTGCTGCTTTAATTTCATCGCCAATTGCAGACATGCGTGCCATGATTTCAGACGCATCGCCACCGGCTTTTTTGATTTGGCCAACTTGTTTCGCACCCGCATTACGCTCAGCTTGTAGCGATTCAGTTTTGGACTGAATTTCTTTACGGCGAGCTTCAAGTGATGCCCACTCTTCGACATTCAGTTGAACACCACGTTTTGCCAAGGCTAAATTTACAGCCTCAATATTATTTCTGAGTAATTTCGGGTCGATCATAGCCAATCTTTAGATAAGAAAAAAACTGGCTATAGTGTAAGCTCTTAACGGCAAAAAATACAGTGACCTGGTGAATGGCTGCGCCTTATTAGCACAATATTTAAGGGGTTGTTCTTGGCAAAATGGATAAATATTCAGGTCGGATGATCCCATTTAATGCCGTATAAGGTACTTTTAATTCTACCATCACACTTGTGGACTTGCTCAACTCACCTGCTGGATAAATCAGTACCAAGCCTTGACTGTCAAAATAATAATTGTCACTTAATTCCAATTGCTTTGATGTTATTTGGGCACGATCCAAGCAGTCTTTGTTTTCTTGATACAAGCTTTGTTTTAACTTTCCTTCAGTATTGCCCAGCATAATTTGATAAAGAGCTAGACGTTTCTTTTGCTTAAGGTCCAGATTGACATATTCAGTATGAGATTGTGGCTGTGCTGCACGTTTAGGCTGATGAGCAGTTTTGAATATAAAAGTCGCCAGATGACCATACTGATTCAGGTAACTGACCTGAATAGAACGCTGCTCAAAAAATTTCGGCTGATCCTTTGCTTTGATTTTATCACTGCTTACTTTGTTAAAGGCAACTGGTTCGGTACGCTGGATACGCTCTAGAAAATACTGGTCAATCCAAGCCATATTGGTATTTACAGTTTGCAGATCAAAGCGCACACAACGCTCTACTTCGCACACGACCTGATTAACACCTTTAACCGGAATGGTTTTGGATTGTATTTGCCCTGCTTCTTCTGTTTGCGCAGATGCATTGACTGAAGACATTTGAGGCTGACAGGCAAACAACCCCACATTTAAACATAAAATACAGCTGATCCAGCCGGTTTTAAATGTAGTCATTTTCATCCTAAGCACCTGAAATTTCATAATTTAATTGACTTGACTTTTGATTATTCTAAAACGCCTGAATCTCTAGATATAGACAAACCTTGTAATGTCTCCAAATCCATTTCTATTATTGGCAAATAAAAAGCAACCCGAAGGTTGCTTTTTTTATTTTGCTGACATTGATGCTTATTGATCAATAATATCCGTTCCTTTAGGCGGTGTGAAATTAAAGGTAGATGCCGGAATACTGGCATTCACTTTCACATTGCTAAAGTTGATATAAGTGGTTTGACCCAATGAATCTTCCAGAATCATCAGACTCGGTGCCTTGTTAGCGCCAAAGCTGATCGTCAGGCTTTCAAACACACCATCACTTGCCTTTGGATACAGCTTGTAATAGGTCTTGCCTTTGTTTGGCTGTGTCACACGATAAGACTGCATGATCTGGTTGGTGTTTCCAGAGAGCAATAATGCTGGTGTATTGGAGACTTGTTCATCCAGGCTCTGACGAACGGCTTGCTGCAAGTCTGGGTCATAGATCCAGACAGTTTTTCCTGTGGTAGCAATTGTCTGTTTCGAAGGTGCCGTGGTTTCCCAATAGAATTTACCCGGACGCTGCACTTTCATCACACCACGAAAGGTCTGGTTCATGTGCTGGGCGCTCAAACCCTTTTTCTGAGTTGCTTTCGGATTGGTAATCTTGGTGGTTTGCTCAAAGTTTGCCGTTAAGCTACGGATATTACTGAGCTGCTTCACCAGATTGGCAGTGGCTTGCTGCTCCGTCGCTGCAGTTGCGGCAAATACAGTCGTGCTCATGACAGGAGCCAGTGTTGCCGCACCGATTGTTATGGCACATACAGTTTTACGAAGCATATTCATAATCTCACCTTTTTGTATTTGCATATCGCTATTTATCTAATGGCTCATCTTAAACGAATTTCAAAAACTAAGATGATAGAAAATAAGAAGTTTTGTATTGTTATTAATGCAAAATCCCTGCTTTTGTTCATCATGATGAAGACCACCGTTTATTCTTCAGCCATATGTTTCAGACTGACTCGTCAATCTTCAAGCATAAAAAAACCCACAGAATCTGTGGGTTTTTTCTATTGTCGCAGATTATGCTTCAACAGATACGTAGCGACGACCGAACTGGCCTTTCACTTCGAATTTTACTACGCCATCAGCAGTAGCAAATAAAGTATGGTCACGGCCCATACCTACGTTAACACCAGCGTGGAATTCAGTACCACGTTGACGAACAATGATGTTACCTGCAGTTACAGTTTGACCACCGTAAACTTTAACACCTAACATCTTAGGATTCGAATCACGACCGTTCTTAGTCGAACCACCGGCTTTTTTAGTTGCCATGTCTCATTACTCCTAGTAATTAGCCTGAAATGCTAGTAATTTTCAACTCGGTAAACCATTGACGGTGACCTTGTTGTTTACGGTAGTGCTTACGACGACGCATTTTGATGATGCGGATTTTGTCGTGACGACCATGGCTAACTACTTCTGCAGTTACTTTAGCGCCAGCTACCACTGGAGCACCGATTTGAATGCTTTCACCGTTTACAAGCATCAACACGTCATCAAAAGTAACAGTTGCGCCAGTTTCAGCTTTCAATAATTCAACTTTAAGGGTTTCACCCTCAACTACACGGTGCTGTTTACCACCGCTTTGGATTACTGCGTACATAATGTACTCCAAATATGCCCGTGTCGTCGTGCCGATAAAGGGATATACCGGTCTTAAAACGTACGCCACTGGGGGTTATACAAGGGCAAAGATTTTAAGGGATATTCGTATAAACAACAAGCCATTTTATAGAAATATTGATGAACGCATTTATCCATCTCTTTGAGATTATACTAATTTTAGTAAAATCAGACACTCATGCAATTTTTTGCTACAAAAATCAACAGAGCCGGACGGTTATTTTTGAGTAGTATACTGAGCCACAAATTTCGGATCACATGATCCGTAAAGGTAAATCGATAGAGTACAGTCAGCCACCAGAATCAGGCTGGATGGATTATATTCATCATAAAAAACTGATTTTTAGTGGAGTTTGTACGTTTCTTATGTTTCATGGATGTTATAAATTGTTAAACTACCGACTTGAGATTTACCAAACTAGAGGTTTCCTTTCACATGACCATCGACTTTAAGCAAGATATTCTCGCTCCTGTGGCACATGACTTTGCTGCGATGGACACATTCATTAATGAGGGGATTACTTCAAAAGTTGCCTTAGTCATGGCAGTGAGCAAACATGTGGTTGAAGCCGGTGGCAAGCGTATGCGCCCGATTATGTGTTTACTGGCAGCCAAAGCCTGTGGCGCAGATGATCTGGATCAGCATCGTAAACTCGCGGCGATCATTGAAATGCTACATACTGCAACGCTGGTACATGATGACGTCGTGGATGAGTCTGGCCTGCGCCGTGGCCGTCCAACTGCGAATGCGACCTGGAATAACCAGACTGCCGTATTGGTCGGTGACTTCCTGATCTCACGTGCCTTTGACCTGCTGGTTGATCTGAACAATATGGTCTTACTCAAGGACTTCTCAACTGGTACCTGTGAAATTGCCGAGGGTGAAGTATTGCAGTTGCAATCGCAACATCAGCCTGAAACAACTGAAGAAACGTATTTAAATATTATTCATGGTAAAACTTCTCGCCTGTTTGAACTGGCGACTGAAGGTGCTGCCATCCTAACTGGTAAAGAAGAGTTCCGTGCCCCGCTACGAACTTTTGCCGGTCACTTTGGAAATGCATTCCAGATCATTGACGATATTCTGGATTACACCTCAGATGCAGAAATACTGGGCAAGAATATCGGGGATGACCTGATGGAAGGTAAACCGACTTTACCTTTGATTGCGGCACTGAAGAATACCTCTGGAGATGACTTCGAGATTGTGCGTAAGAGCATTGCAACGGGCGGTACTGACCACCTTGAACAGGTGATTCATATTGTCAATGCATCCGGTGCTCTGGATTACTGCCGTCAGCGTGCGACTGAAGAAACCGAAGCTGCGATCGCTGCACTGGATCTACTGCCGGATTCTGAATACCGTCAGGCGCTGATTAACCTGGCCAAACTTGCGCTTCATCGCATCCAATAGATACCCACCTCGCCTATGCATATTAAATTTCTCGATATTTTCCAAAGCATGCAGCAACAGCTTGAGCAGCCTCAGGCAAAGCTGGATGAAAACCTGTTAATTGAACTCGTGAATCGTATACGACCAATAGACAGCAAGAATACCGAAGAAATCGAAGAAAAATTTCAGGCATTTTTACAGTCTTTACTGATCACTCCTAATGCGGTTTCTACCTTGCAGACCTTTGTGCTGCGCGTGATTAACCGCTACAAACAGACCAGCCTGTTTTCTGATACAGGTATTTTATCCCTGGACGGTTTCTGGAATCAGCTCAATCAGCGTATTGGTGCACATATTCTGCCCATGATTCCGGATGATAAAAGCCTGCAGGAACTGATGCGTCGGGTATTTCATGAACGCAGTGACCGCTATTGGCTCGACTATCTGGCCGATGAAGACTGGCTGCGACTGTTTAGCGTGATGAATCAGGGCCATTCTAATCAGCCTGAAAAAACCCGGATTAAAGATGAACTGATCAAGGCACTGACTATCCTGTCATATCGCGTCAGTGGTATTGCCCTGCATCCTGAATTTATCAATGCCCAGCCTGAACTGATGGAATATGAATCGCCTTTTCTGATTCAGAACCGTGAGATCAATGAATTTATTCAGGAATATAAAAAGCGCTTTAACAATGTAGAACTGGTTGATTCCATCCTGCCACCAGACGCTTCTCAGGCAATGGTGATGCTGGAGCAATGTCATGATGTTGTCGCGAAAATTCGCCGCTCTACCAAACGCATTGGTGTAAGTGTCAGTTTAACCTATATGCTGGCTCTACTGGAACAATGTCTGGAACGGATTGAAATTCTGCTGAATATGATCATGGATGATGACCAGTTGCGTTATCAGTCTATGGGGTATTTTCTGGTAGATATTACTGAAGCACTTTATAGTGAACGTAGTGTCCGCTCCCTGCTAGCGACCAACAGTGAATTACTGGCTTTACAGGTGACTGAGAATGCTTCCAAAACTGGAGAGCATTATGTAAGTACCGACAAGCAGGGCTTCCTGGCCATGTATAAGGCCGCAGCGGGTGCCGGGGTCATTATTGCCACTATGGCTACCCTGAAGATACTCATGGCACGTGTCACCATGGCACCGCTCATGCAAGCCTTTAGCTACAGCATGAATTACTCACTGGGCTTTATGCTCATCCATGTGCTGCATTTTACTGTGGCGACCAAACAGCCCGCGATGACCGCAGCTGCACTGGCTTCTACCGTACAGCAACGTAAAGGCTCTAAAACCGCTCAGATTGCTGAACTGGCTGCATTGATCGTGAATATTATCCGGACCCAGTTTGTAGCAATCCTCGGGAATATTTCGATTGCCATACCCGTTGCTGCCTTGCTGACCTTTATGTGGGATGCTGCCCTTCATGAACCTTTAATGAATCATGCCAAAGCGGCCAAGACCTTACATGACCTGAATCCGTTTACTTCACTTGCGATTCCACATGCTGCAATTGCCGGGGTTTGCCTGTTCCTGTCTGGCCTGCTCGCAGGTTATTTTGACAATATGGCGGTATATCGTAAGGTCGGACCACGTCTGAAAGCCCATGCCCGTCTGGCTAACCTGATGGGGCAAGAGCGCTTAAACAAATTTTCTGAATATATGGAACGTAATTTGGGAGCCTTGGGGGGTAACTTTATTTTCGGGATCATGCTCGGCAGTATGGGCACCATTGGTTTTATTCTCGGTATACCGCTGGATATTCGTCATATTGCCTTTGCTTCAGCCAACTTTATTCAAGGACTGATAAATATTAATGGGCCTGATATTGGCCTGGTGGTGGTGTCATTTCTAGGTGTTCTACTGATTGGTCTGACCAACCTGTTTGTCAGTTTTAGTCTGACCATTATTGTGGCATTACGTGCACGTCGGGTGCGTTTTGAACAATGGAAACCACTGGCGAAACTGGTCATGACCCATTTCCTGACTCGACCGAGCGATTTCTTCTGGCCACCAAAGCAAGATGTTGATATTGACGAAAATCATACAACCAGCAAAGGTTGAGACTGAGACAATTCTTGTTGATTTATTAACAGAATCACCTAATAAAAATATGGATTTTGTATAAATTACGCACACTTGAAAAAAAGTGTACTGACAAGTACACTTCAGGACAGACGGTTAACCGGTATCATGTCGGTTAGAAAGAACAAGGATATCTGGCATGCCCTACTTGTTGCTTTTTGTCGGTTTTTTTATTTGATTTTCAGTGTGTTCGTTCATCTTGATTCAGCTTATAGCAAGTTTGATTTGCTGATTGCTGAATAAATAAAGTACTACACAGAGATCTGTCTGTATTAAATAACCGCAGCCATAAGGTGCCTGTATGGCATGCCATTTGTATTACTTTTAACCATCTGCTGGTGTATTGCCCCAGTTTGGTATAAAAAGTATGCAAACTTAATTTTATATGTATCGGAATTCTTGGAGGATTTATTCTCAAATGGCGACTTAAAATTCTCATTGCCTCAGTATGGCCTTCTGGATATTTCATAAATTGAACAATACAGATTGCCCATTGCAGTTATGTCGCTTGGTGATTTACATCAGCCAGCAATATCTTCCTCATAAACTGATGATGTGATGGGCATAAGAATTTTAAAAAACCTTTGGTGAATATGGTTTCCTCTAAAAGTAATCGCCGACCGGAGTATAAGTTTTATTTGGATCTTGTCATTGTATTTAATTTTTTAAATACAATAAGTTACAAATAAAAAATTTAGATAAAAATCTAATCGAGGTGGAACAATGATGTCTGCAAAGCTTTGGGCACCTGCCCTGACTGTTTGCGCATTAGCAACAAGTATCGCGCTTGTTGGCTGTAGCAAAGATCCTAAAGAGGGCCAGCAAGCTGGTGCTCAACAGCAAATGCCACCGACTGAAGTTGGTGTGCTGGTTGCACAGCCACAAAGCGTTGAGCAGTCTGTTGAACTCTCAGGTCGCACAACAGCATTTGAGATTTCAGAAGTACGTCCACAGGCGACTGGTGTCGTGCTAAAACGCTTATTCAGCGAAGGCAGCTATGTCCGTGAAGGTCAGGCGCTGTATGAAATCGACTCTAGTACTAACCGTGCCACAGTGGACAATGCTCGTGCAGCAATTGCACGTGCTGAGGCAAATCTGGGCGTGTTACGTGTTAAAGAAGGTCGTTACCGTCAACTGGTTGGTACTAACGCGATTTCCAAGCAGGAATATGATGACATTGTAGCGCAGGTTAAACTGGCTGAAGCTGATTTGAATGCGAACCGTGCAACATTGCGTAATGCTCAAATTAACTTAGGCTATTCAACTGTACGTGCGCCAATTTCTGGTCAGACTAACCGTTCTTCAATCACTGCAGGTGCGCTGGTAACTGCAAACCAGCCAGAGCCGCTGGTAACCATTCAGCGTCTGGATCCAATCTATGTAGATATTAATCAGTCAAGCGCGGAATTGCTGCGTCTGCGTCAGCAGTTGAGTAAAGGTGACCTGAACAGCTCTAATAACACACGTGTGAAGTTAAAACTGGAAGATGGCAGCATCTATCCGGTTGAAGGCCGTTTAGCATTCTCTGATGCCAGCGTGAATCCAGAAACTGGTACAGTGACACTGCGTGCAGTATTCCCGAACAAGAATCACCTGTTGCTACCAGGTATGTTTGCTACTGCGCAAATCGTTCAGGGTGAAGTACCAAATGCTTACCTGATTCCTCAGGCAGCATTAACACGTACGCCTACCGGTCAAGCTATGGCGATGTTAGTGGGTGCTGATAATAAGGTAATCCCACGCCCAGTCACTACTGCGGGTACACAAGGCCAAAACTGGATCGTGACTGAAGGTTTGAAGCCGGGTGATAAAGTGATTGTAGATGGTATTGCGAAAGTAAAACCGGAACAACAGGTCGTGGCTAAACCTTACCAGCCTCAAGGCGCTGCTCCACAAGCCGCACCTGCTGCACCAGCAAAATCGGGTGATGCAAAACCAGCCTCAGAAGCCCAAGCCACTGAACCAAAAACTACTTCAAATACATAAGGAGTAGACGTTAATGGCTCACTTTTTTATTCATCGCCCCATTTTTGCGTGGGTGATTTCATTGGTGATCATGCTGGCGGGGGTTATTACCCTCACCAACATGCCAATTGCCCAATATCCGACCATTGCACCGCCAACGGTCACCATTGCTGCAACCTATCCGGGTGCATCTGCTGAAACTGTGGAAAACACGGTAACACAAATCATTGAACAACAAATGAATGGTCTGGATGGTCTACGTTATATCTCTTCAAACAGTGCGGGTAATGGTCAAGCGTCTATTAACTTGAACTTTGAACAAGGCATCGATCCTGATATTGCTCAAGTTCAAGTACAGAACAAACTGCAATCGGCAACGGCGCTTTTACCTGAAGATGTACAACGTCAAGGTGTAAAAGTCACCAAGTCTGGTGCGAGCTTTATGCAGGTTCTTGCATTTTACTCTCCAGATGGAAGCCTATCGGCGTCAGACATTAATGACTATGTAAACTCAAACATCTCTGAACCACTTAGCCGTGTTGCAGGTGTTGGTGAACTTCAAGTCTTTGGTGGTTCATACGCAATGCGTATTTGGATGGATCCTGCCAAAATGGCAAGTTTGCAAGTCACACCAAGTGATATTGCTCAAGCCATTCGCACCCAAAACGCACAGGTTGCGGTAGGTCAATTGGGCGGTGCACCTGCAATTGAAGGTCAAGCTTTGAATGCGACGGTAACTGCGCAAAGTATGTTGCAGACGCCTGAGCAGTTTAGAAATATTTTTCTAAAAAATACAGCTTCAGGTGCTCAGGTTCGCTTGGGTGATGTTGCGCGTGTTGAACTTGGTGCAGACAACTATCAGTTTATTTCTAAATACAACGGTAAGCCTGCAGGCGGTGTCGCAATTAAATTGTCTACAGGTGCTAACGCCCTAGATACTGCTGCTGCTGTGGAAGAACGTCTCAAACAGTTACGTCCAAACTACCCTGCGGGTTTAAAGGATGAATTGGCCTTTGATACCACACCATTCATTGAACTTTCGATTAAGAGTGTTGTTAAAACTTTAATTGAAGCGATCATTTTGGTCTTTATTGTGATGTTCCTGTTCTTGCAGAACTGGCGTGCCACAATTATTCCAACCATGGCCGTGCCTGTGGTGGTACTGGGTACTTTTGCCGTAATCAATATGTTTGGCTTCACGATTAACACTCTGACCATGTTTGCCATGGTATTGGCGATTGGTTTATTGGTCGATGACGCAATTGTCGTGGTGGAAAACGTAGAACGTGTCATGGTCGAAGAACATCTTGACCCTGTAGCGGCGACTGAAAAGTCGATGAAACAGATTTCAGGCGCACTGATCGGGATTACCTCGGTATTGTCTGCAGTATTCGTACCTATGGCATTCTTTGGTGGGACGACAGGTGTTATTTATCGTCAATTCTCCATTACCCTTGTGACTGCAATGGTGCTATCACTATTAGTAGCATTGACCTTTACCCCTGCCCTGTGTGCCACGATTCTTAAACAGCACGATCCAAACAAGCCAGAAAGCAACGGTATTTTTGCACGTTTCTTCCGCTGGTTTAACCGCAGTTTCGATAAGCTCTCAGTTAAATATCAAGGCGGTGTTAACCGCATGACGCATCATAAAATCTTCTCGGGGGTTTTATATGCAGTGGTACTGGGCATTATTGTGTTATTGTTCCAAAAACTACCATCATCATTCTTACCTGATGAAGATCAGGGTGTGGTGATGACATTGGTACAACTCCCACCAAATGCAACCTTGGAACGTACTGAAGCTACCATGACCAGCATGTCTAATTTTTTCAGAGAAAATGAAAAAGAGCATGTGCAATCGGTATTTAGTGTTTCGGGCTTCTCTTTCTCAGGGATTGGTCAAAACGCAGGTATGGCGTTCATTAAGTTAAAAGATTGGAGTGAGCGTACCAGCCCTGAATCACAAATTGGTGCAATTATCCAACGTGGTATGGCACTGAACATGATTGTGAAAGATGCGACTTACATCATGCCATTACAGCTTCCTGCGATGCCAGAATTAGGTGTCAGCTCAGGCTTTAACTTGCAACTGAAAGATGCTGCGGGCAATGGCCACGAAAAACTCACCATGGCACGTAATATAGTGTTGGGTGAAGCAGCGAAAGACCCACGCTTAATGGGGGTGCGTCCAAATGGTCAGGAAGATACACCACAGTACCGTATTATTATTGACCAAGCGCAAGCAGGTGCGGCAGGTGTCAGCATTGCTGAAATCAACAGCACCATGAGCATGGCTTGGGGTGGTTCGTATATCAATGATTTCATTGACCGTGGTCGTGTGAAAAAAGTCTATGTTCAAGCTGAATCAGACTCTCGCATGATGCCTGAAGACCTGAACAAGTGGTATGTCCGCAACAATAGTGGTGATATGGTGCCATTCTCTGCCTTTGCAACAGGTGAATGGACTTATGGTTCACCGCGTTTGGAACGCTATAACGGTGTATCTGCCAAGAACATTCAGGGTTCACCTGCGCCAGGTGTCAGCTCTGGTGAAGCCATGCAAGCGATGGAAGAAATTGTCGCAAAACTACCGTCTATGGGCTTAAATGGCTTTGATTATGAATGGACAGGTTTATCGCTTGAAGAACGTGAATCGGGCGATCAGGCACCATTCCTCTATGCACTGTCATTACTGATTGTATTCTTATGTTTGGCGGCCTTGTATGAAAGCTGGTCTATTCCATTCTCAGTCCTCTTGGTGGTACCGTTGGGTATTGTCGGAGCGTTATTGCTTACCTTCGGGGGCATGATTTTGTTCAAAAACCCGAACCTATCCAACAACATTTACTTCCAAGTGGCAATTATTGCCGTGATTGGTTTATCTGCTAGAAACGCGATTTTGATTGTGGAATTTGCCAAAGAGCTACAAGAAAAAGGTGAAGACCTGTTTGAAGCGACTTTGCATGCTGCAAAAATGCGTTTACGTCCAATCATTATGACCACGTTGTCCTTTGGTTTTGGTGTATTGCCGCTTGCACTTTCATCAGGTGCGGGTGCAGGTAGCCAACACTCGGTCGGTTATGGTGTTTTAGGTGGTGTGATTAGCTCAACCTTGTTAGGGATCTTCTTTATTCCTGTATTCTATGTTTGGATTAGAAGTATCTTTAAATACAAACCAAAACAACAAAATCATCAGGAGCATGTATCGTGATGCAAAACTTATGGTCGCATACAGGCCGTGGTATTGCGGTTTCTGCCCTCGCGCTTGCTTTGACAGCTTGTCAAAGTATGCGTGGGCCAGAACCCGTCGCTCAGACAAGTATTCCAAGCAGCTATACTGCTGCATCGGGTACTTCAGTGGCTGAACAAGGTTATAAAGATTTCTTTGCCGATCAACGCTTGTTACAAGTCTTAGATATGGCATTGAACAATAACCGTGATTTACGCACAGCGACGCTGAATATCCAACGTGCCCAACAAGCCTATCAAATTACCGAAAACAACCAGTTACCTACCATTGGTGCAAGTGGCAGTGTATTACGTCAAGATCAAGGCGGTGGCGCACAAACACGCTATAACGTCGGTTTAGGTGTGACTGCTTATGAGTTGGACTTTTGGGGACGTGTACGCAGTTTGAAAGACAATGCTTTAGATACTTATCTGGCCACTGCGAGTGCGCGTGATGCAACACAAATCTCGCTGATCAGTCAGGTAGCACAGGCATGGTTAAATTATTCATTTGCCAATGCTAACTTGAAGCTTGCCAATCAAACCCTGCAAACCCAGCTTGAGTCTTTTAACCTCAACAAGAAACGTTTCGATGTGGGCATCGACAGTGAAGTTCCTGTTCGTCAGGCACAGATTTCTGTTGAAACTGCACGTAATGATGTTGCCAACTATCGCACCCAGGTGGCTCAGGCACAAAACCTGCTAAATCTACTTGTAGGTCAACCTGTACCGGCCAACCTGTTACCGGCACAACGTGTTACCCGCATTACCTCTAATGCGGCACTAGGTGCAGGTTTACCAAGTGATCTGCTGATTAACCGTCCGGATGTACGTGCAGCTGAATATCGTCTGTCTGCTGCAGGTGCCAATATTGGTGCTGCCCGTGCGCGTCTGTACCCAACGATCAGTCTGACTGGTTCTGCAGGTTATGCTTCAGCTGACTTAAGCGATCTGTTTAAATCAGGAAGTTTCGTCTGGTCGCTGGGTCCTAGTCTGGATATTCCGATCTTCGATTGGGGTACACGTAGAGCAAATATCAGAATTTCAGAAACAGACCAGCAAATCGCGCTGTCTGATTATGAAAGATCGATTCAGTCTGCTTTCCGTGAAGTCAACGATGCACTAGCAGTGCGTCAGAACATTGGCGACCGTTTAGCTGCACAACGTCGTCTGGTGGATGCAACCAATACGACATATCGTCTGTCCAATGCCCGCTTCCGTGCTGGGATTGACAGCTATTTAACTGTCTTAGATGCACAGCGTACTTCATATGCAGCCGAACAAGGCTTGTTATTGCTGGAACAGGCGAACCTGAACAACCAGGTAGAATTGTACAAATCTCTGGGTGGTGGTTTAAAAACCAATACCTCAGATACGATTCAATACCCGCCATCTACAGCTGAACGTAAACAGGCAAATCAGCAGTAAGTCTCGGTTTTCGATCTTATTGAAAAAGCTCACTTCGGTGGGCTTTTTTATTGCTTTTTATCTTGGAGTTTCTTATCTTCAAAGCAACAGAATCAGGTTCTCTATCCCTTATGCTACTCAGTAATCTGGAATCCGTCCCGGGACATGTTATTAGCCGTCAAATCGATGTGGTCTATGGCAGTACGGTACGTAGTAAACACGTTGGCCGTGATTTGCTCGCAGGTTTGAAAAATATTGTTGGCGGTGAGCTGACTGCCTATACCGAACTTCTGGAAGAATCGCGCCAAGAAGCGATGAGCCGGATGATTGAAAAAGCTCGTCAGATGGGTGCCAATGCAATTGTCGGCATTCGTTTCTCAACGTCTAACATCGCCCAAGGTGCATCTGAACTGTTTGTATATGGTACAGCGGTGGTAGTGGAGCCGAATGTTCCAAAGCTTCCAGATCCCTTCCCGTCAGCAGGATAAGCTATGGATAACCTGATTTTTCAGTTTGTCGTTTTTGCCCTGCTGTTTTCGGTAGGTTTTGGCTTTGGTCGTTATTATGAACGAAAACATCTAAAAGAGCTGGCGGAACAGGAAGTACGGCTTGCTCATATTGTGCTGGATACTCACCGTTTTACAACTTCAGAATTTGAAGGTCAGCTGATTAGCTCCAATGTAGTGATTTCCCATGATTATTTTAAATATGTGATTGCCAATATTCAGAACATTTTGGGTGGACGTCTGGTCAGCTATGAAAGTATTGTGGAACGTGCACGCCGGGAAGCTGTTGTTCGCCTGAAGCGTGAAGCTGAGAAAATCGGTGCTACTCAGATTATGGGATTACGCTTGAGTACTACAGAACTGGGCATGCAAGGTGGAATGGTGGAAGTCTTTGCTTATGGCACTGCCATTAAAAAGCCTTAAGTCTTAGATTCAAAGTCTCTCAGTGAATAATATTCCATTCAGATGATCGATTTCATGCTGCACAATCCGTGCAGCAAAGCCACTAAATTCAGCATCAACCTGCACACCTTCCATGGTGTAATAACGCACCCGAATATCTTGTGCCCGGGCAACTTTGCCTCTTTGATCCGGCACACTCAAACAGCCTTCTTCACCCAGAACTTGTGCTTCAGAAACATGTACAATTTCCGGATTGAGCATTGTCACTGCTTCCATATACGGTGCCTCGGGATAACGCAGGTTTGGACGTGAAGCAACAATAATGATCCGCTTGGAAATATGCACTTGCGGGGCAGCAATACCTACCCCCTGACGGTCAAGCATGGTATCCATCATGGCTTTATTGAGCTGATACAGCCACTCACTGCCGAATTCCGAATCTGCCACAGCAGTTGCAACGAGTCCTAAAATTGCCTCACCTTGCCTGGCCACGGTTAACACAGTCATGTCAAATCTCTCTTTATTTAAGGCAGTCCCTCTACTCTTTATAGACCAGTTTTAGCGCCTTCCAAAGCAGATTTTTTTGTAATCTGTATCACTGAAAACTGTTTAAACGAATAGCCTGATCAGCAAAGAACATCAATACGAACTAAAATAAGTCATCTCTATTTTTTAGTTCAGTTCTTTGCTCAATTTCAACTTTTATTATTCCAAAGCATTTTATAAATATCTTTTTTTATAACTTTTAGTTTATTTTGAACAAAGAAAGATTGATTATTCAATAAAAAATGTTTCTTTTAAAATCAAATAAATACTCAGCAATGGATTAAGGATTTCAGCATGGATGCACCTCCGCGCCTCTCACAAGCAGATAAACGCACTCTTGGATTTTCATCACTGGGCGGCGCGCTCGAGTTTTATGATTTTGTCATCTATGTGTTTTATGCCAAGCTCATTTCAGAGCTGTTCTTCCCCAGCACACTCAGTCCTTTCTGGGCCATGTTGAATACTTACGGCATTTTTGCTGCGGGTTATTTCTTCCGTCCATTGGGCGGTGTAGTGATGGCACATTTTGGTGATCTAATTGGACGTAAACGACTGTTTAGCCTGTCAATTCTATTAATGGCACTACCTACCCTGATGATCGGGGTCATGCCGACCTTTGAAAGCATTGGTTATGCAGCGCCAATTCTGTTGCTGTTAATGCGTGTGCTACAAGGAATTGCCATTGGTGGTGAAATTCCTGCTGCCTGGACTTTTGTTTCTGAACATGTCCCTGAACGCCGTATCGGGATTGCCAATGGTGTGCTTACCGCAGGCCTGTCACTCGGGATTCTGCTGGGAGCCTTGATGTCACTCTTTATTTCCTTACAGTTCTCTGAAGCAGAAATTAAAGACTGGGCATGGCGTATTCCCTTTATCCTCGGTGGTATTTTTGGTTTTGTAGCGTTGTACCTGCGGAGTTACCTGAAAGAAACACCGGTATTTAAAGCCATGCAGGCCAAAAAAGAACTGGCAAAAGAATTGCCGGTGAAACAGGTTCTGGCAAAGCATAAAACCGGTGTCGTGATTGGAATGCTTTTTACCTGGTTCTTGACGGGCTGTGTAGTGGTGCTGATTCTGGCGATGCCAAACCTGCTGGTTGGTGCTTTTGGTTTTGAACGTGCCGATGCTTTCAAAATGCAAAGTGCGGCGATTGTGATGCAAATGGTGGGCTGTGTACTGGCAGGTATATTGGCCGATCGTTTTGGTGCTGGGCGTGTCATTCTGTTTGGTTCTCTTCTAGTTGCGACTATGGCGGGCATTTTCTATAACAGCCTAGGCCATGTTGCACCGTCAACCGTGTTCATGCTGTATATGTTGTTAGGTTTAAGCTCCGGTACAGTCGGGATGGTGTCTTACAGCATGGTGAAAATGTTTCCGGCACAGATCCGCTTTACCGGGATTTCTTTCTCTTACAATCTGGCGTATGCCATTGCCGGCGGAATTACCTTGCCACTCGTACAATGGCTTAGCCTGTATAGCAATATTGGTGCAATGTACTATGTCTGGACTGTATGTCTGGTGACCCTGTTCACTGCCCTGATTTACAGAAGTAAATTTGAAAAATCGGTAGTCTGATCAATAAAATATTGTGATAAAAAAGAGCCCAAATATGGGCTCTTTCTTTGACCTTCTTGCCATTTAGGCAGTCAGGCTTTTACGGATTTCATCTTCAATGATACTGATTTCAATCTGGCTAAATTTGCGGATTTCGCCTTCCGCATGTTTTTCCAGCATGCCGCCGACCAATGGCACCTTTACTTTTACGGTCCAGTCCAGTTGAAACTCAATCTGACGTTCATCACCTTTTACTGCGCGTTGGCAAGTCGCTTCGATTGGCAGGTTCGCACCAAGCTCCACTGTAGAAGTTAAATGTTCCAGATTACTGATGTCGGTACGTTGCAGACGAAAAGCATCACGTAACAGTTTTTTTGCGATATCTGGAATATTCACGTCCAAGTTATATGCACGTTTCAAGGTATAGATTTCACCCTGTTTCTCAGAAATCAGAATCTCCATGTTCTGCGCCGGAATACGACGACAGACCGCTTCGTGCATGCTGATATCACTGACCAGACGTTTAAATTCATCAATAGAAACACCATTGATGTTTGCCTTTACAGTAAATTGATGTGCCATGTGGTTTTCCTTTTTATTTTTTAAATTGTGGATGTGGCTTGTATTGGGGAAGCTTATTATAAAGCCAAATTTAGGATCAGATAACTTTGCTGTATATCGACAGTATTAAACTGAATTTCTGATCCAGAGTCATTATGCAGTGTTTAGGTAAATTAAGGCACATAAGTCAATCATCCACCTTTAACCACACTTGAGTTTTCACTCCACTACTGATGATCAGCTTGGCTCCAGGATAGCAAATGACAGCTTCAAACTCATCTGCACCATCATCCAGCCCAGAGGTATACCAGGTCGTACCTTTCGGAAAATCATTCAACCAGGTAGCCTTATAAAAATCTGATACCGAATCAAACTGGAGATACTGCTGCGGCTGTGCCTGAATTTTCCATGCCAATTCGATAAAAAGACCCAGTTGGGCCTGCCGGAAGTCAATCAGCATTGTCGTGCTCCTGACAAAAGCAGATTTTAGCATGCTGACTGCTTGCGAATAACAGAGAGGGATATTTGCACAGTGACATATAGCTGAGGACCTCGATCCTATAGAATATATGCACTGCTTCATCAATAGACAAAAAACAAGAATGAGGGCTATTAATAGTTAAGAAAGTTATAGACCAAACAGATTACATCAACCTGAACAGTTATCTGTATTCATTCAAAACTTTATTAGGCACAATGTGCATGGTCTGACTCGAAACGATGTTCATATCGATGTTCTTCTCCATGCCGGTCCACATGCGTATAGAAAACTCCGTAACGTCCCACATAATACTCGATGGATTGACCATAAAAATTCCAGTAAATAGACCACTCTCCCAAGTCCATTTTTCGGATCACACTATTGGTCTGCAACGGCATTCGATTCAACCATTTCTGCTGTAACCCTTGAGCCTGAGTACGCTCAGTAATGATCGCGGGCTGCTTAAATAACATTTTAGCGATATCATCGAACAGTTCTAGCTCATAAGCATCTACCGTCATAGCCAGTTCATGTGGCTTTTGTGCAGTAGAAATAGACGTTTGATCTTGGGAAGACGGCTGCACTGCTTCAGGCTTTAAGCGCTGACCATGATAGCGGGCTTTATAGATTTTGAAGGCGATTATCCAGGCAACATACATCACCAAAACACTACAGATAATAAGCATTACTTTGACCATAGGCTAAGCCTCTTATTCATTTTTCTTATCTTCAATCTGTAACTACAGATCTACTCAATTACAGTTCATTTACAAACCATAACATATTGATTGAAAAATACCCAACTTTAGTCATTTCAAAATATTTCGAAAACTTTATATTGCCCACTACAGTATGATTTCTTTAATACCTCTAAAATATTTTTTATCCTGACTAAAGAATTTAGCTCTAATGGAAATGCGAATAAAAATCAATACACACTGTCTGAAAATTTAAACAAGCCACACAAATGCGCCACAGAAACGCTGTATAAAGAGTTTTTTTGCCGGAAAATTCCCTAAAAATATAACAATCCTAGACTTTCATTCATACTCTAGATGCTGCTAAATGAAACACTCGTTATTATTTAGTTTAGTTAAATTTGCCTTATGATTCGTGAAGGAAAGGTTCAGGATATTCCTCAAATTGTACACGTTGTTCATGACAGTATTCGCTCCTGTGTCATGGATCATCAACGCGAGGAAACCCGTATACAAACCTGGCTTGAAGCATTTACCCATTCCACCCTGATTGTGGAAATGCTATATAATGATTGCTGGGTGTATACCGTACATGACAGAGTGGTCGGTTTTCTGATGGTGAGTGATCAGGGAGAAATCCGCATGCATTATGTAAGTAGCGGTATGCAGCGCATGGGATATGGAACACAGTTATTTTATTACATGCTGGATTTTATGACACCTAAAAAAATTGACCGTCTCGAAATTGAAACCACACGAACTGCATTGCCCTACTATACTAAACTTGGTTTTCAGAATATTTCTCCCCACATGCAGGATGAGCCTGCGTTGCACCTGTTCAAAGCTTTATCTTCCAGCACCTATCCTCAGTTCTGATCAGGCTGCCACAGCCTTGCTTTTGATTTGGTCTCTACCTGCAAGTTTGGCTTCATACAGATGCTGGTCTGCTGTTTTCATTAGTGTATGAATATCCGCATAAGGATGATGAGCATCCATATAGGCAACCCCTATACTCACAGTGACATAATCTTTATCATCCCCGCGGTTATCATGCTCTAACTGCTCTGCCCGCACTGCAAGCAGGACAATTTCAAAAATTTCCCGGGCTTCCGCAATCGGCATATCATGTAACAGAATTGCGAATTCTTCCCCTCCGTAACGCGCTAGATATCCCTGTTTAGGCAGAACCTGCTGAATCACCTGAACCAGCCGTTGCAATACTTCATCACCTTTTAAGTGACCATAGTAATCATTATATTTTTTAAAGTAGTCCACATCGATCATGGCAAAGGACAAGGTCTGTTCAGGATGTTGAATGGTCTGATTAAACAGGCGCTGGATTTCTTCATTTAAGGCACGCCGGTTATAGGCGCCAGTCAATGCATCGACATTAATCTGATACTGCAGTTTGGTATTCAGTTCATGTAACTGTGCTGTTCTTTCTCGAACTTTCTGATCCAGTGAACTGTTCAATACCATTAATTTATTATTCAGTCGCTCGGTATAGTAGGTTTGATGGGCATAATTACGAGATTGTTGAAACATAATGATCAAGACATACAGGCTGGTCGAAATAAATGACAGATGCACGCTCTCAATTACATTCAGTAATACCAGATAATCATTAAGAAAGGTCACACACAAAAAGATGATGGCAAACAGGTTAGTGAACGAATATTCATCTCCTTGAGAAAGTGTCACATAAAACCCGTAAATAAAATTACCCAGTATCACCAGACCATAGATAACGCTATACAAAGCCAGACGCTCAAAAACTTCTGGTGTGCTAAACAAGGTTACTGCGATATTAAAAATTAGTAATCCCGCCCCTACGTAATAAATTGAACGTCGGATATAACGCGGCTTAAACAGGTACATGTAGCTCAGGAAGAATAAGATCGCCAGAAAAGTGAACAGATATTCTAGACGAGCACCCCATAGCCAACTGATTTTACTCACAATGGCGTATGGATGCGGCGCAGAAAACAGATTATGCAGTGCCAAAAAAATAATAAATAAGCCAAAAATAAATACACTGCGGCTATTTCGCTCCACAGATCCGCGAAACAGGGAAAATAAAATGGTAAATAGTCCTACACCCAGCACTGTGCCACAGACCACGGCGATACTCATCATTTGCAGCATAAACTGTCGATTAATGGTCGCAGAGGGGCCAATTTTCAGCGGCTTTTCTAGTCCGCCATGTAAATTAGTATAGTTGGAAACCTGAATACTTAAGGTAAAATATTCATTCTGTGGCACAAAAGATGCGATCTTAGGTGCCTTTTCAGTCACCTGCCCTGTCGGGGTTTTACTGATTTTACCAAGACGCAGCAAGATATCCCCATTTAAATAAATGCTATAAGCACCATACTGACTCGGAATCTGAATCGCTAAACGTTGTCCGATAAATTTTTTGGGAATTTTAAAATGGCTAATAAAAGTGCCATAAGTGGCATTGGTTCCGGTGAGAGTCTTGAATGAAGCTGGAAGTTCAACTACTTGTGATTCGAGTTCAGGATCTGGTTGCTCAATGAACTGACGTGGATAGAACTGCCATTTGCCTTGCAACAAGGTGGTACTATCTTCATCAAATTTTAGTTCGGTGACCTCATTCTGATGAGCTAGGAAATAAGATTCTGGAGCAGCATCATATTGAGCCCACACGATCCGTGTAGTCCCCATCAAAAATATCAGCATCAACCACGATGCCAATATCAGCATAATCTCCCTAAACCTGAGCAAAAAGGCCATCCTGTAGCTACTGTTATTAATTCTAATGTACGTGGAATGTTGGATATTGCCAATGATTTTTCATATAAAAAAGCAGGATAACCGACGAGCTATCCTGCTGCTGAATTCCTGACATATTGTACTGTTCAGAAAGTCACATAATATCAGTCACGTGTTTTAACGTCATACAGTTCGATTTCAAAAATCAGGTTGGAATTTGCCGGGATAATGTTCCCCATTTTACGTTCACCGTAAGCCAGATGAGCAGGTACGATCAGCTTACGTTTGCCCCCTACTTTCATGCCCATAATGCCTTGATCCCAGCCTTTAATCACACGACCAGTGCCGATGACCGTCTCAAAATAATTACCACGATCCAGCGATGAATCAAACTTGGTTCCATCTTCCAGCCAGCCAGTGTAATGCGTGGTAATCAGTGCACCTTTTACCGCTTCTTTACCTTCACCCACCACCAGGTCAATAATTTCTAGTTCTTTGGTCATCGCCAATATCCTTCATTTTGCAAATAGCCCTAGTATAAACACGATTGAGCCAAATTCCTCAGACTTTAACTGCAATGGATCAAAAGCTGAGTTCCTGAATCTTCTTATCCTGTAATAAATACTGGGTTAATTTCTGGTGATTTTTAGCCGAACCCATCAGGATCCAGCGGCCTGTGATCCGCCGGTCAATTTTTTGCTGGCTGGAATGAATGACTTTTAATTTGTATTGTTTAAACAGTTTTTCATAATGATCCGGCTCATGCTGCTCAAAAGGACAGACAATTTCGTAGTTACGTTCTTGATTCAGATGCTCAATCCCACGTTGTACATAGACCAGTAGAACCAGTACGATCAGCACGATCACCGTTGCCCAGACACTTAACAGTTCATAGCCGGCACCGACTGCCATGCCCAGTGCAGCTGTCATCCAGATCGTAGTTGCAGTGGTAATACCAGAAATCCGGTTATCATCTTTTAAAATCACTCCGGCTCCCAGAAAACCCAGGCCAGTTAAGACATTGGCTGCCAGACGGTCGGGGTTGGCGACGCCGATTTTTAAGGAAATAATAGTAAATAGACAGGAACTCAGACTGACCATGATCATTGTACGCAGTCCGGCAGATTTACTATGATATTCCCGTTCTGCTCCAATAACCGCACCAATCACGACTGCTAACAGCAAATCATAAAGTTCATGATACATGCTTCGTCCCTGGAACTTATTATTCTCTCCAGATATACGAAATATTGGGGCGAGGATACAAGTCGAAACTTGCATCCTTGTGAGTTGTTATTGTAACTGTTCCCACTCAATTACAGCCTGTGCCTGATCGCCAATCAAAGTCCATTCACTATCCATGATGTTTAGCTGCAACTGCATAGTGCGTTCACACAGTTGTTGTACCGCTTCGGTACTGGCCGGAGACAGCTTCCACACTTCCACATTGGATAGGGTCTTCAGTTTAGAACTGCGCTTGTACCATTCATCAACAGAAGTACCATAAGCCACGACTGCAACTTTCTTGCAACGGGCACTTGCCTTTTTGACCTTATCTTCATCGGGCAAGCCGACTTCGATCCACTGTATCAGTTGACCAGTCAGGTCTTTCTCCCAGAGAGCAGGTTCATCAGTTTCAAACAGGTCTTTAGTAAATTCAAGCGCTTCACCAGCAAAACGTGCATAAGCCAAAACACGCACCATTAGACGTTCAATGGTTTCCGAAGGATGCAATGCCATCGTTAACTGATAGTCTTCATAACGATGGTTATCCATATCGGCAATATTCAGGTCAGCCTTGTAAATCGTTGCTTTAAGCGCCATAACACAATCCTCAAATTTGGCGCCTAGCATATAAGATTTATATCGATTTTGCTGAACAGATTTATCGCCATTCCAGAAAATTTAGCCAGCAGAATGTCCTGCTTCCGCATCAATCCGGCATTGCATCAGCGCAGTTTCAAAATTCAGCCAGTCACGTTCAGTCTGGTAAATAATCTCGACCCGGTTATCAATACCCTCTTCTGCTGACTGATAGTTAAACTGCTCCGGATTAAAGTTAAAGCTTTTCCAGCCCTGATTGGTATTAAAAATCCCTTTGATACGTAGCCAGTCCTGCTGTTCACAGAGCAAATCAAGCAGATCATAAAAATCAAACTGCCAGCGTTTTGGCAACTTCCAACCAGCCACTGCATAACCTTGTGCGGATTCCACATAATGATAAGGTAGCTGCTGGATTTTCACTGCAACCGCATCTGCGCCAAGGGAACGCTGCTGTTTTAACAAGGGCTGAATCTGACGAACAGAACCGATATAGTCCTGCTTGAGCTGTTCAATATCAATCTGGCCATTTGCACTAAATAACCAGACCTGGTTATAAGCCTGGTACTCTTGCTGTAGCTGTTTCAAACTTTCCTGATCTTCTGCAGTCATTAAATCGGTATGCGACACAATGACAATATGGGCAGCCTTGAGCTGATCGGCATACAGGTTCTGGGTCGTCCAGACCTGATCATGCAAACGCGAACCATCGACGACAGTCATTAATGCCTGCATCTTCAGATGAGTCTGCCAGTGCGGTTCTGTGAGCTGTTCCAATAACTGCGCTGGATGCCCCAACCCGGTTGGTTCAATAAACAGGCGATCTGGCTTGGATTCGGATAATAATCGCGACAATGCTACCTGCATTGGCAACTGACTGCTACAGCATAAACAGCCACCCAATAGCTCTTTGACGGCGTAGCCTTCATCTTGTGGTAATAAGGCTTGATCCACGCCAATCTGACCAAACTCATTCATCAATACTGCCCAGACTTCATTTTCCGGCTTTTGACTGAGCAAATGTTTCAGCAATGTGGTTTTTCCTGCCCCTAAAAAACCGGAAATAATGTGCACGGGCACTGCAGATGAAGGAGAAAGGAGTTTCAAGGCGAGCTCACATAGCGATGAAAATGAGGAAATTGATACATTATAACA
Organism: Acinetobacter sp. CIP 101934; assembly: GCF_000369585.1. Classification (NCBI taxonomy): domain Bacteria; kingdom Pseudomonadati; phylum Pseudomonadota; class Gammaproteobacteria; order Moraxellales; family Moraxellaceae; genus Acinetobacter; species Acinetobacter sp. CIP 101934. The sequence continues at coordinate 2,429,868 of NZ_KB850094.1, forward strand.
ATGCCATTTGGCTTGCAGGGAGTTAATTTACTAACGTAACTATTAAGTTCCTCAAAACTTCAATTCTGTCAGTTTTTACCAATTTTCAGCGTAGACAACCACCGACATAAGCTTAAAATTTAACCATTTATGAAATGTTTTAAAACATTTTAATTGATTTTTTGGGGTTAAATTTAACAAAAATAAAACATAACCCTGAGTTTTGTATACCGGACGTACACATTATTCTATAGCTTCTGTTAAATCAATTGCGGTACGAATTTTCAGCCCCTAGCATAAGCCCCTGTTGTGTTGATGTGATGGTCAACGCAATAAATGACTTGTGAATAAAACCTATAAGGATGCCAAACATGAACTATGCTCAAATTCTACTTGCAACCACACTCAGCGCAGCAGCGGCAACTAGCTTCGCAGCAACTAAAACCACAGATAGCAAAACAACAACTGAAGAAGAAAAAGTTGTCGTGAGTACTCAGGAGCTTCCTGAAACTCAAGCTGCAACTGCTCCGGCGACTGCAGAACAACCAGCTTCAGAAGCAGCTGCTGAACCTGCAACTAAAACACCAAAAGCATCCTCTGCTCAATAAGGCAATTTTGCTTTTACCGATAATGAGTAGCCGTTCATTCGGGTACTCATAGCTCCTGTTGGGTAACTCTCCAGTGGATTTATGGTCCATACTCTACAGGAACTTTAAATGGCTGATTGCAGACCTTTGCATTCAGCCATTTTTCTAAGCTCTTTTTGCTTTCCATCATAATAAATGATGATTATTAAATCACTCTAGACTATGAGATATATTTATAAATTATATTGTTTATCAATAACATAAATATTAAATTTGTTTTTTCACCATGCATTATAACTATGTAGCACCGACTATGGCATAGCTTGTTTAGACTTTGGATTTAGCCCTTAATCAACTTCATTCTGGACGGATTTAAGGAACCTTGCGATGAGCAATGCAAATTACACAACTGAAGTAGCCATTTTGGGTGCAGGTCCGGTAGGTCTGACGATTGCCAACTACCTGAGTAAACAGGGCGTACAGGTCACTGTAGTTGAACAGCTGGACAGCCTGATTGATTACCCTCGTGCAATTGGCATTGATGATGAATCATTGCGTACGATTCAATCATTAGGTCTGGTGGATCAGGTCCTTCCACATACCACACCCAACCATGCGATGCGTTTCCTGACTCCGAAAGGTCGCTGTTTTGCGGATATTCAACCATTGACGCGTGAGTTTGGCTTCTCTCGCCGTAACGCATTTATTCAGCCACAGGTAGACAATGTTCTACTGCAAGGTCTAAAAAAGTATAAGAAAACTGAAGTACTGTTCTCTCGTCACTTGACTCATTTCAGCCAAGATGCTGACGGCGTAACACTAAATGTTCAGAGCAAAGATGGTGGTTCGGAAGTTGTACGCGCGCAATACCTGATCGCATGTGATGGCGGCAACTCTTATGTGCGTCGTACTTTAAATATTCCATTTGAGGGGGAAACTGCACCAAACCAGTGGATTGTGATCGATATTGACAATGACCCATTGGCAACCCCGCATATTTACCTGTGCTGTGACCCGGTGCGTCCTTATGTATCTGCTGCCCTGCCTCATGGTATCCGTCGTTTTGAATTCATGGTCATGCCAGGTGAAACGCAGGAAGAATTGAGCAAGCCAGAAAATATTGCCAAACTATTGTCTAAAGTCCTGCCAAATACTGATGGTATTGAAGTGATCCGTCAGCGTGTTTACACCCATAATGCGCGTATTGCGGACAAATTCCGTGCCGGCCGTATTCTGCTTGCCGGTGATGCTGCGCACATCATGCCTGTATGGCAAGGTCAAGGCTATAACAGCGGTATGCGTGATGCCTTTAACCTAGCCTGGAAAGTGGCTCTAGTGGTACAAGGCAAAGCAGGCCCAGACTTGCTGGACTCTTACCAGGTAGAACGTAAGGACCATGCCAAAGCGATGATCGATCTTTCAGTCATGGCAGGCCATGTGCTTGCGCCACCGAAAAAATGGCAAGGTTTTGTGCGTGACGGTATTGCCTATGCATTGAACTATATTAAGCCAATCAAACAGTACTTGCTGGAAATGCGCTTTAAACCAATGCCGAAATATCATGATGGTGCGTTACTGGCGAATGCTCAGAAAGATTCTCCAGTTGGCAAAATGTTCATTCAGCCACAGGTCAAACTGGAATCTGGTGAAACTGTATTACTGGATGAAGTCATTGGCAATGACTTTGCCATCATTGCCTGGGGGGTAGATCCGAAATGGGGCTTAAGCAAGGAATCAATGCAGCAATGGAAAAAACTTGGCGTGAAGTTCATTCAGGTCATTCCTGCGGTTCAGCTGTCTAATCAACAGCGTAAGCAATATGAAGATGTTATTACCATTGGTGATATCGGCACTGATATCCGTACATGGTTTGGCAAGACCCAAGATTCTATCGTCATCCTGCGTCCAGACCGCTTCGTAGCAGCTCTTGCCATTCCTCAATCTATGGAAAGCACAAGCAAGGCGCTGTTCAACAAGCTTCATGTTAAATAATAATTGACCTGACTTAAAAAACCACGCTACGGCGTGGTTTTTTTTATGTATGGATGACAATAAATAAGGTTTCAGCTAAGTACGGTATCGCTGAAACCATGGAATATCTTTGAGTGAATCACGGTACGCCATCTGCTGTAAAAAAGGCTTGAACTCCTCAAAAGGCGGTAATATTTCGGAGGAAATAGCAAAGATTAAACAATAAGCCACATATAAATCTGCAGCCGAACATTCTTCACCAAGTAAATACGGATTCGCTTTCTGTATTCCCTGCTTAAGGAAATTAAACACAGAATCTTCGTGACCAAAGCTCAGGCTTCTACGATTCTTTTCGATCTCTGTCTGAAGTACCTTGAGGTTTTTGATATCAATATATTCAGTCAAAGGACCATGGCAGAAGAACATCCATTTCAGATAAGCCCCGCGTTTAGGGTCATCTAGTGCAGGTGCCAGACCTTTCTCCCGATATTTATCTGCCAGATAGACATAAATTGCTGCCATTTCTGAAATGACAATATCGTTATCCACTAGACATGGAACCTTGCCCATGGGATTAATCTGCTCATAAGCTGGCTGGTGCATCTCAGTATAAGCAATTTCAATCTGCTCAAGCTGATTTTCAATTTCCAGCTCTTTCAGCAAGGGCAACAAAGTCAGGCCGCGAGACTGCGGATTATTATATAAGGTCATCATAATCGTGGACCTATGGTTTATTTTATTCCCTGACTATAGCGTTATTTTAGAGCGTAATGAGTGAGGATATGCTACCAATCATTTCATCCTCATCTGTGTCGGTTTCCCTAGCCGATCCCTCTCCCTAAATTAAAATAAATCCAGGCAGAATTTTTCTTTTAACACTTTCAGGATCAGGTTAATCACTTCATGTTTTTGATCCTTGCGATAAGTCGCATACAAACCAATCATCGGGAGCGGCTCGATGGTCTTTTTCACCACAATATTTTCACCTAATAACGGAATGACATAAGCCGGTACTAAACTCCAGCCTACTCCCATACCGACCAGATTCACATTCAGCAAAATATTGGTGGAATGCTGTACCACATTGACCTTAATACCGGAATTCTTCAGAAATTCATGGATGATATTAAAGAGCTGAGGTGAAGCCTGTTCATCACTGATCACGAAGTTACGTCCTGCAAAATTCTTGATACTTAAGGCAGGTATATCTCTTACATCGGAGTCGCGCGGTACGATCAAGGTTAATGGCTCATCAAAAATCTTGATCGATTCAAATTCTGCTGAAGGATCTGGATAGCGGGTAAAAGCGATATCAATTGTCCCCTGGCGAAGCCATGAGAACTGTTCAGCATCGGTCAAGCTATGGAACTGGGCTTTTAAATCCGGAAAATGCGCACGGATATTCGGCATGATGTAAGGGAAAATTTTCATTTCTGCCACAGGTACAAAACCAATATCCAGATGCTCTTTTTCCACTTCTGCGACTTGGCGAGCCAATTGGATCGCCCGTTCAGCATGTTCCAGACTCTGCAAAGCTTCTTTGAGAAATACCTCTCCTGCTTCGATCAGCTCAACTTTACGGTTAGAACGTTCTAATAGCTTGACCCCAACTTCCTGTTCCAGATCTTTGATCTGCTGGCTAAGAGAAGGCTGCACTGTATTTAGCTTTTCCGCAGCACGAGTAAAGTTGAGTTCGCGTGCAACCATACAAAAATAACGTAAATGTCTAAGTTCCATGTTCTTATTCCTGTTATATCGCTACTTTTGTTCGTTTTTTGGATATGGTGTATCGATAGACCAGCAGAGTCAATATCACGATCATCGCACATAACATATATGTGGTTTGATACCCCCAATGCGCTATAAAAATACCCATCATTACAGACCCGACTGCCAAACCAAGATCGAACAAGGTAAAGAAGGTTGAGATGGCATGTCCCATACGCTGTTTCTCCACAGCCTGAATCGCCAGAGTTTGCAGGCATGGGAAAAGTGAACCATAGCCAATCCCAATGAAAACAGCGGAGAGCCACAACATCCATTGATTATTGACTAAAGTGACCAGCACCAGACCTAAGGCAAAAAAGATCAATGATGGGTAGATCACGGCGTCTGGACCTTTACTGTCATAAAACTTACCGACCCAAGGACGTACCAGCAACATGGACAACGCGAAGACAATAAAGAACAGGCTGACATAGGCTAGCAGCTGCTTGGTTTCTGCAAAGACCGTAATAAAGCTGGTAATACTGGAATAAGCAAATGCAGTAAGTAGTGCTACAAAGCTCACAGCCAGGACTTTAGTTTCAATAATATCCTGCAAGCTTAATCGCGATTTTTCTGCGGTTTTTAGTTTCGCTTGAGGCAGCTCTCGAATATTCAAGATTAAACTAAAAATCAATCCCAAACTGATCAGGACGGCGAGAATGCCAAACAGCATCTGAAAGCTGGTGAACTGAATCGTAGTTAAAGCAATCAGCGGACCAAATACTACGCCCAGATTGGTCGACATGACGAAATAGCCCATACCTTCCCCTTTACGCTGATCCGGAATAAAGTCATTGGCTACCGGTACGGTCACCGTAGTCAAAATACTGAACCAGATACCATGCAGAAAACGCACGATCAGTAATGAACTCATGCTATCAATCAGCAGATAACTAAAGGCAAACAGCGCAAATAGGAGTCCTGCCCCACGCATCGCCAGTTTCTTACCCAATTTCTCAATAATCAAACCTGAAAAAGGACGAATGGCAATAGAAGACACCAAAAATAAGGTCAGCGCCAAGCCCGCTTCTTTCACCGTTCCACCCAGATCCGTGGTGATGTAGATTGGCAAAATCGCGATCAGGGCAAAATAATAGGTAAACAGAAATAAATTATTCAGTACGCACAAAATAAATGAGCGATTCCATAAGGGAGCTGTCGTGCTAGACATAAAAACCAACTATATACAGAAAATTCTAAAATCAGGCCTGAGGTCTTGCAGGCTGTAGGTTCAGTGCAACCAGCGCGCGAATATAATTCTCATCCGGCATTTTGTTAAAAAAGATAATCTGGTAGTGAATCGGCCCGTACAAACAGTCCAGCATCAATTCAAAATTATAGTCCGCATAGATTTCTCCACGCTCAATCGCTTGCTGGATCAAGCCGCGCATTTGTTCTCGACGCGGTAGCAGATACTGGGTAAAAAATTCCCCTGCAAGTTCACGATGATTAGCCATCACCACCAGTAATGCCCGTCCTACCGGATGATCCAGTGCTTGAGATAACCGTATTAATTGCTGTACCAGGTTATCTTCCAAGGACTTGGAAAAATCCAGATCAAAAATAGACGCGGTATGTGCTCTGAAGGTATCCAGAACCAGTTCAGACTTATGTTTCCACCAGCGATAAATGGTGGACTTACCCACCCCCGCCCGTGCAGCGACATCTTCAATGGTGAGCTGATGATATTCATATTCAGTCAATGCTTCCGCCACCGCCTGCAAAATACATTTCTGACGACGTGAGCCTTTTTCTTCTAGTGTCATATAATCCATCAAAAAACGAAACGATACGTATCGTTTCATATTGGATGATTTATAGGGTTATGACCAGTCCGTATGAAAAGCACAGGCCAAAAAAAGACCTCTAATTTGAGGTCTTTTTTCACTTTATAGAAATTAGCTGTGGGCTGTTTTCTTATAAATACTGCAAGAAGGATGATGATTTTCTTGCAGTCGAGCAATCTTACGCTGTTCAGCTGCTTCAAAACGACAACGTTTCCAGTCATTATCCAGATTCAGTGGCGGAATATGTTGCGGTTTACCATTTTCATCGACTGCCACCATAGTAAAGTAGCAGCTGTTGGTATGACGCACAGTACGTTTTTGGATATTCTGCGCCTCTACACGGATCCCGATTTCCATCGAAGTACGGCCCACATGGTTCACACTCGCCAGGAAAGTCACCAGTTCACCCACGTGAATAGGTTCTTTAAAATTCACTTTATCCACGGACAGCGTAACCACATAACTGCCTGAATAGCGGCTCGCACAGGCATAAGCAACCTGATCCAGCAATTTCAGAATGGTACCACCGTGGACATTTCCTGAAAAATTCGCCATGTCTGGCGTCATAAGAACAGTCATTGTTAATTCTGACTGATCGTCTGAAGCTGGTGCAATTTGATCTAATGGGGCCATCGCTTTCTTTGAACTCTTTGAATGACAATGATATAAGCACATTATTATATCGTTTTTACTACTAATTAAATGTTCTATTCGGCAAAAAATCCATCATTATTATTTATATGAAAAATGATTTCATACAGAAATAAATATAATAGAAGCCGCTTGAATGATATTCCATCGAACCTGTATTCCAGAAAATCATTATTCATTTATTATTTTCATGATGAATAATCTGTATATAGATTGAATTAAGAATTTATCCAGACTGTTTTCATAACCTCTCATAGATAAATTCTTCTACTCATCCTTTAGTCAGCACTGAGTCTTAACATTTCCTGAGCGACATTTTGATAACTCAATACTTGCTGACCGTCGAGCTGTGTTTCTACGGTATAAGTGCCATCCTGATGTGTAGCAGTTACTTTAAAGATGTATTGCTCAAACTGAGCCAGTTTGACCTGCTGCCCGACTTCAAGATTATTCATATGTCATCCTAGATTTGATCTTATCTGTTTTCATCAATTGCATTCTGACATGACTGATTGAATTTTCAAACAATTGATAAACTTAAGTATATAAATAACCATATAAAATTCTAAAAATATATACTTTAATAATATATTAATTCTAGTAATTTATTTAAATTTCAGCAGCTTATATTTTTAAGGCTGATTGTTTTTTATTAATATATACTTAATAACACTTAGCTCATATTTTCTATAGATTGATATTTTCTTATAAGTAATTCTTATTATTTTTTTGAATATATGAATTAAAAAACCCTCATTTATTACAAATAAGGGTTTTAATTGAATAGCTACTTTAGAGATTATTTTTCACGGGCCAGTAACTGTGGAATCTGATGTCCCTTTGCATAATCATATTTCTGATATACCTGTTCAATTTCAAGCAATTTCCCCCGTGCCGCTTCAATACCCGCTTCCATAGTCATGGTTCTGCCACGCACATCAAAAATATGTCCTTTCTCACGCAAGTCTGGCTGGATCACTACATCCGCATGTTTTAATTCTTCAAAGGCAAGTCGCTTCTGCATGATGTTGATGTTCTGATTAAACAAGCCCCAGACATTGGTCGTTTCGGTATGAATCGGCTGCGCCAGAATATCTATGGCAATGACAATATCTGCACCCAGTTCACGAGCAACATCTACAGGTACCGGACTAACCAGACCGCCATCCACATATTCCTTTTCTTCAATCATGGTGGGAATAAACATACTTGGAATCGCGACCGATGCACGTACCGCCTGACCGGTATTACCATAATTAAATACGACTTTCTTGCCTTCTTTCAGGTCTGTCGCCACCACAAACATGGGGATCTTCAGGTCCTGTAAAGGAACATTGTCTACCTGCAAGTTGACATAATCTTCGACTTTTTTGCCATCAAAGAAGCCTTTTAGATCGATTCTGAAATCACGAACATCATTGGCTTTCATGCTCAGCGCAATATTGCGCAGCTCAATCGCAGGTTTGCCACTGGCATAAATAGAACCCACAATACTGCCAGCACTGGTTCCCACAATCATGTCCGGCTGAATGCCTGCCTGCTCCAGTACCTCAATCGCGCCAATATGCGCATAACCACGAGCACCACCACTGCCTAAAACCAGCGCAACCACAGGACGCTGCTCGGTCGTTTTAATCTTCAGAAAATCGATTTGATTCGGACGTGCTTGTGCTGTGCTGTACTGCATTTGCTTGGATTGAATACCTGCATTCACTGCCATCACTCGCTGATCAGGCATGCTCTGACAGCCGTTTAAAAACAGTCCCAGCATGATGAAGCTCAACCCATAGTTCCGCATACAGCACTTATCCTCATTTTAATAGCTGCATAGTGTATAAACACCATGTTAAATTAACTGTTGAATTTCGTAAATTTGTCATACAGTTTGAATAACTTGTAGCTATTTAAACCTGTATTATCATGCAGTCACCTACCCTTTATCAGATTTTTCTGACTTTCTTCAAGCTTGGATGTACCGCATTTGGCGGACCTGCTGCACATCTGGTATTTTTTCACCATAAGATGGTCGGTCAATTGAACTGGTTGAATGATACCCAATATCAACAACTGGTGGCATTGGCCCAACTCCTGCCAGGACCCAGTAGCAGTCAGGTCGGCATCGGCATCGGCTATATGCAACGAGGTTATAGCGGTGCCTTAATGGCCTGGCTAGGTTTTACTTTGCCATCTGCACTGTTAATGACTTTGGTTGCCCTGCTCGGACAACGCTACTTTCACATTTTAAACTCGCATAGCTTTCATGTGATCCAGCTTATTGTGTTTGCAGTGGTCAGCTGGGCATTCTGGCAAATGTTGCGTAGCTTCTGTAAATCCTGGTGGCAATATAGCCTGATGATCGCTGCCACAATCCTTCTGGCCGTCATCCCACTCAGCTTTAACCAGATCCTGGTGATTCTACTGGCTGGCTTGATCAGTATTGCGATGAGCAAGTTTCAAAGTCAAGCACTGTTACAATCGACACCAGTGAAAAATGCCACTCTAGACACCCCCTATATTCAGAAAAAGCATGCAATTTACTGGTTTATCGCCTTTTTGCTGCCCTTCATAAGTATCCCCCTTCTGGTTCAGTACCTGCACTGGTCTGAACTCGGTTTCTTTGCCGATTTCTATCGAACAGGTTCTCTGGTCTTTGGTGGTGGACATGTCATTTTGCCCCTGCTTCATCAGGACTTTGTCAGCACCCAGCTGGTCAGTGCACAGGCTTTTGACCTAGGCTATGCTTTTGCCCAGTTGATGCCTGGTCCGCTGTTCAGTTTTGCTAGTTATCTTGGTGCTTTATTGGACTGGACGGATCAGCTCTGGCTCAATGCCCTACTGGCGACTATTGCTATCTTCTTGCCCTCATTCTTACTGATTTTTGCAAGCTTACCTTACTGGTCCTGGCTGATGCAGCAAGCTGTGATCCGTCATGCAGTGGCAGGGATTAATGCAGCAGTGGTCGGACTGTTACTTTATCTGGTCCTGCAACTTGGACAAAGTTACCTGAAGCGCTGGGAAGATGTGGTATTTGTAATCGTGATAATTTACCTGCTACGGTCAAAACTTCCACTCTGGTTCAGCCTGATTACAGGCTTCGCAGTCTATTATAGCTATCTCAGTTTTTTATAAACTGGAGCCATAAAAAAGCCCCGAATGATTCGGGGCTTTTTCAATAGGGTTTTACCAGATATCGGATTTGACTTTGTCTTTAAACTTAGGATGTTGATCCAGTTTAAACACTGGCTCTTTCACCCCACGCTTTAACTGACCAGTATAGTCTTTCAGAAGCATCAGGATAAATGGCATCAATAACAGAATCGCAATCAGGTTAATACTTGCCATCACGCCCATGAACAGATCTGCCATGTTCCAGATCAGTGGTACGCTGGCAATCGAACCGAAATACACCATGAACAGTACCAGAATACGGAAGATCATCATCACACCTGGATTGTTATTGATGAACTGCACATTCCCTTCTGCATAGGCATAGTTCCCGATAATGGAAGAGTATGCAAACAGGAATAGAATCAATGCCAGGAAGTCATCCCCCCAGGCACCGATCTGGCTTTCTAGTGCCATCTGGGTCAGGGTTACGCCTTCAAATCCGGCATTTTCATACAGTCCAGACACCAGAATAATGATCGCGGTACATGAACACACCACAAAGGTATCTACAAATACACCCAGCATTTGTACTAGGCCCTGATTCACCGGATGTTTTACATCCGACGCAGCAGCAGCATTCGGCGCAGAACCCATCCCTGCTTCATTAGAAAACAGGCCACGCTTGATACCCATCATCATCGCCATAGAAACCATGGCACCGAAGAAACCACCTGCAGCAGCTTCAAACTCAAACGCTTTAGTGAAGATCAGCTGGAAGATAGATGGCAGCATATCGTAATTGATCACAGCAATATAAAGCGCCACAATCAGATAGAGAAGCGCCATAAATGGCACAAAGCTTTCAGCAACTTTTGCAATCCGCTTGATGCCACCGAAAATGATCACCGCAGTGATCAAGACCAGAAATAGACCTAACCATGAAACTTCAAGGTCAAAACCACCCAATGGCAAGTTCAGATTCGCCTGATCCCAGCCCCAGGCATGTGAAGTTGCACCAATAATCGCATTGGCCTGCACCGCATTAAAGACAAAGCCGTACGTCAAAATCAGCGCGATAGCAAAGAGGATACCCAACCATTTCTGTTTCAAACCTTGCGTAATGTAATACGCTGGTCCACCACGGAACTGCTTGTTCTGGGTATCACGAATCTTGAACAGCTGTGCCAATGAAGATTCAACAAATGCCGAACTCATCCCCAGAAAAGCGGTAAACCACATCCAGAACACGGCACCTGGACCACCAATGGCAATGGCAATCGCAACACCAGCAACATTACCCACACCTACACGGCTAGCCAAACCCGTTACAAAGGCCTGGAATGGCGTAATCCCATGCTCATCCTTGGTTTCATTCCGGCTGCGTTTCATGACTTTCATACTGTGCCAGAACAGACGAATCTGTACGGCCCCAGTCATGATGGTATACAGAATACCCACTGCCACTAGGAAGACGACCAGAAAATCCCAAAGTGGACCATTTAGGGCATTGACCCAACCCAGCAGGGTTTCATTGAGCTGTTCATTCATATTCAATCCTTTCTATCCGTCTTAGATTTATTGTTATGACTCTGCATATCTATCCTTATACAAAGAATTTCAGAATTACCTGAATCACAGTGGCATTGATCAAGTCTACGAAGAACGCACCACAGAGCGGTACAATCAGGAAGGCCTTATGTGATGCACCGTACATATTGGTAATGGCCTGCATGTTTGCAACTGCCGTCGGTGTTGCCCCCATACCGAAACCACAGTGACCTGCTGCCAGGACAGCCGCATCATAGTTTTTGCCCATGACACGAAAGGTTATGAATGCTGCGTACAGTGCCATGGTAATAGTCTGTGCACCGAGGATCACCATCAGTGGGCCCGCAAGGTCGGCTAATTGCCATAATTTCAGAGATAACAATGCCATCGCCAGGTAAAGTGATAATGAAGCATTACCAAATACATCAATCGCGCGATCAAAGACCTTAACCTTAAACACACCTTCAAGCACGTTACGCAGGATTACACCACCAGCCAGCGCCCAAACGAAGGTTGGCAGTTCAAATGCAGTACCTTTACTGAAACCGGTCATAAATTCTGCAAATGCCAGACAGCCTGCAAACAGACCCAGTGTAGTAATTGCATTATCTGCGGTAATCAGGCGTACGCGGTGTGGATATTCAAATGGAATGTATTCAGTTGAATTCACATCTAGCGGAGTATTATCACGTTTTTCAACCTGAGCCGCAGTACGAGGCGTGGCTAATTCATGGCGGTTAATCAGCATTTTCGCCAAAGGGCCACCGATGATACCGCCAATGATCAGACCGAAAGTCGCACTGGCCATACCAATCACCAGGGCACCCTGGATACCATGTTGCGTTTCCAGAATCTCGCCCCATGCACCTGCCGTACCGTGACCGCCAGTGAGTGTAATTGAACCTGCAATCAGACCAATCAGTGGATCAATACCCAACAGGCTAGCCAATGTCATACCGACAGTGTTCTGTACTATGATAAACACTGAAACTGCGATCAGGAAGATCACCAGACCAATACCACCTTCACGCAGCTTGGCAAAGTTTGCACTCAAACCAATCGATGCGAAGAAGATCAGCATAAAACTGGTCTGCAATTCTGCACTTGTGGTAATACTGTAACCCCACAAGCTATGGATGATCAGGGAGATAATCGCTGCAACCAGACCACCTGCAACAGGTTCTGGAATGTTATAGCGCTTTAAAAAATCGATTTTATTGACCAGGAAACGACCGAGCAATAAGACAATCACTGCAGCAATCAAGGTATAAAATGCGTTAAAAGTAAAATCCATAATTATTTGCCCAAGATGATTCTGAATTTTTGTTGTTCTAAAAGTAATCTTTTGACCTAAGTTTAGTGGATGATGTCCACCTCCCTACCCTATATCAGTCAACACGGACAGTAATCTCTTTTAGAAAAACAAAACAATTCAGCACCTGATTCAAATTCGTTAATGCAATCTGGCAGATTGCATATAACCCTAAGACCATCTTAAAAATACAATGTGCGAAATCTTGAGGCTGTTAAACAGTCGGTTCTGCATCGAAAGATGAGATAAAAGCTTCATCATCCTGCAGGATCTCGAAGCACAATATTTTTAAATTCATTCCAAACCCACAGATACGCTACAGAAATACCGCGATAACCACAGTTTTTTATATTTACGATCCGTTCAGAATGTTTAGAATGAACCTTCAGATGAAAAGTCGGACATTATGCGGTGTCTTAATGCACTGTATTATTGTTTTTTATTAACAATATTTTGACTTTTCATAAAAATAATTCATAAATAGATAATTTTTTGATCTATCTTTCCTTATTTTAAAGTTTTAACAATTCATTATAAATACCGCATATTTAATGGAGATTCATTGAAGCTTCGATCTATTTTATTAGGATTATTGTAGTCTATATTGCTTATACAGCATTTTTATGAAAGTTTTATTTATCTTAATCACAGGATATTTAAGAAAAAATTAATTTATAGATAGCTAATATCGAATTTAGCCAAGAATAAAAGGTGCAGCGGCATGTTTTAGAGTAATGAAGTATTGATCAATTCTTAAAAACCAATATTTTTAGCTTAGCCTTTGTTCATAGATGAACTTACTTCATCGCATCAGTTAATATCATTTGTTTAGTTTATAGTCAGAACTTACCATCAAGGAAATAACAATTCATATGGATCAAACAATCGTCAATGCTGTGGATCAAACCATCACTTCCCGTCATTCAGTTCGTGCTTTTCTGAATACGCCTGTAGATCAAAATACCTTGAAAGATATTTTAACGGTTGCCAGTCGCGCACCTTCCGGTACCAATACCCAGCCCTGGAAAGTCTATGTACTTACAGGTAAAAAACGCGATGAACTGGTCGAGAAAGTATGTCAGGCACAAATGGAGATTTATCAGAATCCAAAACTGGCTGAGCAATACAAAGAAACTTTCTCTTATTATCCTGAACAATGGCTTTCACCTTTTATTGACCGTCGCCGTGAAAATGGCTGGGGACTGTATGGCTTGCTGAATATTCAGAAAGGCGAAAAAGAGAAAATGGCACGCCAGCAGTTGCGTAATTTCCAGCTGTTTGATGCTCCAGTAGGTTTATTTTTTACTGTACACAAATCATTAGGCATTGGCTCGAAAATGGATATTTCCATGATGATCCAGAATGTGATGCTGGCAGCTAAAGCACGTGGATTAGATACTTGCCCACAGGCAGCTTGGAACTATTTTCATCCTATTGTGCTAGACGTGGTGGGTGCTCCTGAAGATGAAGAATTGGTTTGCGGTATGGCTCTCGGCTATGCAGATCCAGAGGATATTGTAAATACTTTCATTACGCCACGTGTGCCAGTTGAGGACTTCGCTGTCTTTTTAAATGACTAATTGTCTGAACTTGTAAGCTTATCTTGAGCAGTTATGCCGTCCCTATGTTTAATCCCCTTTAGGCGACGGCAGCTGCAGACGGTAAATGGTCACTGCCGCAATCCCAACAAAGATCGCCATTACCAGCGCCATATTAAATAAAGCATTCCACCACATAAAGTTCAGCAGAATCCCGCCAAGCAGACCACAGGCAAACTGCATGCTGCCCATAATGGCACTGGCAGTTCCAGCACGTGCCCCCTGCTCAGACATCGCAATCGCCATGGCATTTGGTCCGGTAAAACCAATAGATGCCACCACCATAAACATGGCAACAATGACCAGAATTAAAGATTCAGTCTCAATTATTCCCAGCACCAACAAAGCAATTACGCCACTAAGTTGTAAGGTCGTTCCAATTCTTAAACGACTTAAAATCCCAAACCGATGTGCCAGCTTTTTATTCAAGGTGGAAAACAGCATAATCCCGACCGCATTACCACCAAAGACATAAGCAAACTGCTGCTCACTTAAATGAAAATGATCCATCAGAATCGCTGAAGATGAGGTGATATAACAGAACAAGACTGCACTGGAAAAACAACCAGCAAACATTGGCTTTCTGAAACTTTCATCCTGAAAAATTGCCTGATATAGGCTCATGACCTGGGTAAAATTCAGTTGTAAACGGCGTTCTGGCTCTAGGGTTTCTTTAAAGAAAAAATGTACGCATGCCAGAATCACCAGACCAAACAGCATCAGCAATACAAAAATCATATTCCATTCAAATACCAGCAATACCCAGGCACCCATACTCGGCGCTAGAATTGGAGCAATCGTACTGACAATCATCATGCTGGCAAAAGCCTGAGCTGCTGAATGCATATCTAGGCGATCACGGATCGCAGCGCGGGCAATTACCACACCGACACATCCGCCTAAGGCTTGCAGCACCCGTGCGGCAATTAGACTCCATTCATTTTGAGCAAATACACAGAGCAGACTTGCCACTGCATATAAGGCTAAACCAAAGTACAATGGCGGTTTACGTCCGATACGGTCACTGACCGGACCATAGACCAGCTGCCCGATCGCTAGCCCCAGAAAATAGGCGGGCAAACTGTTTGCCACCTGCTGGGTAGTGACACCAAAATCATCAGCCATTTGTGGCAATGCCGACAGATACATATCAATAGAAAGCGGGCCAAGTGCAGTGAGGGATGCCAGTAATATGATCCAGGACATGGCATAGTTTTTATTGGTCGTTGTTGTCGACATAATAATATTTAGAATTTAAATGAGCGCTGTGCAGACAAGTTTACACAGGGCATAGTATGATTTGTGAAGCAAATTTACTTATTTTTATTGCTAAATTTTCACACATTTATTAAGTCTTTATCTAAAGACAGTGGTATAGAAGGACGAATCTTGAAATCCTGGCTCACTCGTTTCAAGCAAACCACCGGCAATACGACCTTTATGTATAATCTGCGGATGATCATTGCCTTTGCAGGAACTGCCTTTGTGCCTTATCTGATGGGTCAGCAGTTAATGACCATTCCACTGACCTTGGGTGTGGTGGCAGCAGGTTTAAGCGATATTGACGACCGCTTCTCGGTCCGGATTCTGAATCTCCTCTATACTTATATTGGCTTCTTTATTACAGCCTCTGCCGTTTATCTGTTATTTCCGTACCCGATCCTGTTCGCCTTGGCACTCATCGTGTCCTGTATTGGCTTAATTCTGCTCGGCTCGCTGGGACGGCGTTATGCTACGATTTCCTATGGCTGTCTGGTGATCTCGGTCTATTCCATGCTCGGGGTAGAACTGTTTGATAACTGGTACACCCAGGCAGGCCTGCTGGTTATCGGTGCCATGTGGTATGGCCTGTTATCTACAATTAGTTTCCTGCTGTTCCCTGCCCGTCTGGCACAAGACAATTTGGCCAAGTGCTATTCGTCGCTCGGTAACTTTCTTTATGCCAAATCGAATCTATTTGATGTTGATATGACATCGAGTAGTTATCAGCAAAGCATGATTGAACTTTCACTTGAAAATGGCAAATTAATTGCGATTTTTAATGATATGAAAGCTGCTTTACTGACCCGACTCAAGGGAGATC
Source organism: Acinetobacter sp. CIP 101934 (assembly GCF_000369585.1). NCBI lineage: Bacteria > Pseudomonadati > Pseudomonadota > Gammaproteobacteria > Moraxellales > Moraxellaceae > Acinetobacter > Acinetobacter sp. CIP 101934. The sequence continues at coordinate 2,446,259 of NZ_KB850094.1, forward strand.
GAGGACAGAAAGACACCCGTCGCAGCCTGCAATATTATTTTATTGCCCAAGACATTCATGAGCGGGCGGACTCAGCGCATATTGATTATCAAAAACTAGCAAAGATTTTTGAGCATAGCGATATTCTGTTCCGCTTTCAGCGCATTTTGTCGATTCAGGGCAAAGCCTGTAAGGACCTGAGCGAAAGTATCCTTCAGCGCAAAACATACCAGCATAATTCGCGGTTTAAACATGCCTTTAAGAACCTGCGCTATTCGCTGGATAAGTTACGTCAGGAACAGCAATATGATGAAGTCTGGATCAATGCACTGTTTTCTCTGTATCAGAACTTAAAATCGATTGATGCCCAGTTACGTAACCTGGAAACCGAACGCAATATTAAGTTCGAGCGTGCCAAACATATTGAAAACCAGCTCAAAGATGACGACTTAAAAGGCTGGGAAGATATCCGGATCCGGATCAAACAGCATCTGACCCCGGAATCCGTACTGTTTCGTCATGCGGTGCGTTTGTCGATTGTACTGCTGATTTCTTATATCTTTGTACAGCTGACCAATATCGAATATGGATACTGGATTCTGCTGACTGCCCTGTTCGTGAGTCAGCCTAACTTTAACGCCACCAAGCGCCGCCTACGTCTGCGGATAATCGGCACACTAATTGGGATTAGCCTGGGCTTTGCCGTTCTGTATTTTGTCCCCTCAATCGAAGGTCAATTACTGCTTCTGATCCTGAGTGGCGTGCTGTTCTTTGAATTACGCAGCAAGCAGTATGCGCAAGCTACAGCCTTCATCACCATTCTGGCTTTGATTAACTTTAACCTGGATGGTGTGGGCTTTTCCGCAGCATTGCCACGGATGATTGATACCCTCATTGGCTGTGCGATTGCCTGGTTCGGGGTGAGCTTTATCTTCCCTGACTGGAAATTCCGCCGTCTGCCGCGTTCAATCAAACGTTCTTTAAATGCTGAGGTCGATTATCTTAGCGAAGTGATTGAACAGTATAAAACTGGGCGTAACAATGGTCTGCGTTACCGGATCGTACGTCGCGCTGCACATAATACCGATGCTGAAGTTGCTTCCCTGATTTCGACCTTGGCGACTGAGCCCGATTTTGATCCTTTGCAAAAGAGCCAGGCTTTCGAATTTCTTTGTCTGAATCATACCCTGATCAGCTATATTGCTGCGCTGGGTGCACATCGTGAGAAAATCGAGGATCAGGAAATTTTAAGCCTGCTAGATCAGGCGCTTGAAGACATTCGTGGGGCATTGCTGGCCGATGAAGTGCCCGGTCTCAATGCACAGAATATGATCCACAATATTCGTCAACGCCTGTCACACCAGCAGGATGAAGACCAGAAATCCCTAATCATTTTGCAGCAACTGTCCTTAATGTTCAGTATCTTGAATCAACTCAGCCAGTTAAAGCAAAGTTTAAGCCATGAACGTGATGAGCAGGCAACCGAATTAGCCTCATTATAATTTGACTGATTTTGGAACAATATACTCACTGAATTGGTACAAATAATGCTAAACTTTTTGCAGTTTTAAATTTGTAAATTTCACTATGACCGCGAAAAATTTATACGCCTATACCCTACAGCCTGTGAACTATGAAGTGACAGAACAGGAACAACGTCATGCTCAGCTAATGATCTGGCGCAGTACCAATAAAATTGGCATGAAAGCCTGGCTGATCATGGGTGCAGTTGTGGCACTTTCTATTCTGGGCATTATCATGCTCAAGAACTATTCTACGATTTTTTGCTGGGTGGCACTGGTGTGTGTGGTGCTGTACTACCTGATCCGTACTTTTGGTCTGGAATGGTATGTAAAGCGCAAGATGAACGAATTTCCAGTTCAGGAAATTAAAGGTATTCGTCTGGGTGTACAACCTCACGGGATCGTGATGCGTCAGAAAATGGGTCTACAAGAAGGTGTAGGTGCGATTGGCTGGAAAGACATCTATGAATGGTACAATACACCTGAATTCATGCTGGTTAATTTCAAAGTTAAAGGTCAGCAAGGTGCTTATATCCTGCCAAAACGCCTGGATAGCAAAAATTTCTCATTCGAAACCATTCGCAAGCATTTACGTGAAGAAGTAGGCGAACCGAAAGAAATCTGATACGAACTTTCATTAAAAAACCTCCTACCTGGGTACGGAGGTTTTTTTGTATTCATAACTGTAAACGATAATGAGAATAAATATTATCCGCAAAATCCATCATTCTATTGCGATATTCCTTTATAATCAGACCATTTTCTAATATTCGTATTTTCATCCAACGACCATGTTTAAAAAAACCTTTTTCCAGATCCACTGGTTTCTTGGAATTACTGCCGGTCTGGTCCTGTCAATTATGGGCGTTACCGGGGCGATATATTCCTATGAACAACAGATCCTGAAATGGATCAATACGGACAGTTATACCGTACAGGCACAATCAGGGCCGAAACTCAGCCCGGCTGAGCTGTATCAGCATTTTAAGCAGCAAAATCCTGAAATGCAGATCAACAGCGTGAGCCTGGATGCCAGTCCAACAGGATCCAGTACGGTTAATATTGCCAAAGAAGGTGCTCGTCGTGGCTACAACATGATGGTCAACCCATATACGGCTGAAGTACTGCCTGAAATCAAAGGCCGCGAGTTCTTCCAGTTCATACAGCAGCTACACCGTTATTTAACCATGGGTCCTGTTGGCAAGCAGATCACAGGTGCCTGTGCCCTGATGCTAATTTTCTTTGTCTTGTCGGGTCTTTACCTACGCTGGCCAAAACGCCATTCAGTGAAGCAGTGGCTAGCTGTGAAGCCGCAACTGAAAGGTCGTAACTTTATCTGGGATCTGCACGCGGTTGTTGGAACCTGGGTCGTGATTTTTTACCTGATCCTGGCGTGTACCGGACTGTACTGGTCTTATGACTGGTGGCGCAATGGTATGTTCAAGGTGCTGGGTGTAGAACGTCCACAACCTGAAATGCAGCAAGGTCAAGGCGGCCGTGGTGGTGAAGAACAAGGTCGTAGTGCTGGCGAATCACGTGGTGAAGGTCAACGTGGTTCTCGTGGTGAAGGTGCAGGCGAACGCGGTCCACAAAGCGAAGGTCAGCGCGAAAATCGCGGTGAAGGTCGTGAGAAAGGTGTTGATGATACCGTTTTACTTACTGCATTGAACAAGAGCTGGGCAGGTTTCCAGAATGAATTCAATGACAAATATTCAACAGTTACTTTTAATATTCCTAAAAAAGCCGATGGTGAATTAAAACTCAGCTTTACCGATGTTGAAGTTCAGCATGAGCGTGCCCGTAATAATGCTACTTATAACTATCAGGATGCAGCTTTTACATTGGTAGAAATGTATGAAGACAAAAAGCTGAATGAAAAGATCATGAGCAGTATGCTACCGGTGCACCGTGGCAGCTTCTTTGGTCCGATTTATCAGTTCTTTGCCATGGTCGCGTCACTGCTCATGCCACTTTTCTTTGTGACCGGCTGGATGCTGTATCTGAAGCGTCGTAAACAGAAGAAATTAACCCTTGCCGCACGTCAAGGCGCTACAGCCGTCGATATTGATCCAAATGCCAAGCCTTGGCTGATTGCTTATGCCACACAAACCGGTGTTTCTGAACAGCTGGCATGGCGTACCGCAACAGCCTTACAACAAGCGCATCAACCAGCAACGGTAAAATCCGTACAACAGCTGACGCTGGCTGATCTGCAACAGGTTGAACAGGTGCTCTTTATTGCAAGTACTTATGGTACCGGTGAAGCACCAGACCTGGCTTCGTCATTTGAGAAGAAAATTATGTCCGGTCAGGCTGACCTGAGTCATCTTCATTATGCTGTACTGGCGCTGGGTTCTAAAGAATATCCGGATACTTTCTGTAGTTTTGGTCACCGTATTGATCAATGGCTGAAAAATAATGGTGCTCAGCAATTATTTACCACTATTGAAGTCGACAATGCCAGTAACGAGCATATCCAGCAATGGAATGCCGCACTCGCTCAGTCAACTCAGCTAGAACTTCAGGCCATGGACATTGATAAAACCTTTGACCATTGGACCCTTGTAAAACGTGAGGTGTTGAATCCAGGCAGTCTGGGAGCTCCAGCCTTTAACCTGGAATTTAAACCTGAACATGAAGCACAATGGCAAGCGGGTGATATTGCAGAAATCCAGCCAGGGAACAGTGCTGAACGCATTGCGCAATTCCTGGCAGCACACCAAATTCCTGCAGGTACTGTGGTTGCCTCTATGCAGCAACGTATAGAAGACATCCTTTGGAATCGTGATCTGACTCAGCCAATTTTCCCATTTATTTCTTCAGAAGAATTACTGAATCAGTTACCCGTGTTACCAACACGTGAATATTCTATTGCCAGTATTCCAAGCCAACAGATCTTGCGTCTCGTAGTTCGTCAGCAACAGGATGCATCCGGTGAACTTGGTCTAGGTTCAGGCTGGTTAACACAATATGCCGCACTCAATGCACCTATTGCCTTGCGTATTCGCAGCAATGATTCCTTCCATCTGGTGGATGATAACCGCCCAATTATCTGTATTGGTAATGGTACCGGGATCGCTGGCCTGATGAGTTTACTGCATACTCGTAACCGTCAGGACTATAATGAAAACTGGCTGATCTTCGGTGAACGTCAGCGTGCACACGATTTCTTCTATCAGGAAACCCTGGAAGCCTGGTTGACTGTAGGTACACTAAAACGTCTGGATCTGGCATTCTCACGTGATCAGGCTGAAAAAGTTTATGTACATCACAAGCTCCGTGAACAGGCGGATGAGCTGAAAACCTGGATGAACAATGGTGCTGTGATTTATGTCTGCGGTAGCATTGATGGCATGGCCAGTGATGTCGATCAGGCACTGATTGATATTCTAGGTGAATCAACTGTTGATCAATTACGTCAGGACGGTCGTTATCGCCGTGATGTGTATTAATCAGTGAATGATAGAAAAACCGGGCCATGTTGCCCGGTTTTTTCTTGCCTATAAAACTGAAATACCTACAATAAAATATGAAAATTACAGGATTATTCATGTCAGATTTTTATAAATGCCTGATCAGTAGTATTGTAGGGATTTTACTGAGTGCAGACAGTCTCTGGTTACTCTTACAGAACAAGATTCATCTGGGAATCTTGCTACCACTATTGATTGGCGTGTTACTGATTATTTACGCCCTGTTCTTTTCCTATTTCCAGCAATGGCACCAGCACTCCAGGTTTCGTTCCAGTGTATGGAAATGGATGTGGATTGGACTTTTTACCTGGGTTGCCAGTGTTCTGATCTTCTTTGGCTATATTCAAAGCAATATCAATAGTGATAATACCCAATTGCCAACCAAGGCAATCCTGGTTTTAGGTAGTGGTATAGAAAACAACCGACCCTCGCCAACCTTGCAAAAACGTCTCGACACTGCAGCTGACTATGTACAATTGCATCCAGAAGCATTGATCATTATGACGGGTGGCTTGAGTTTTCAGGAGAAATATACTGAAGCTGAAGTGATGCAGACTTACCTTAAACAGTCATATCCTGCTGTTCGTAATCCAGTTGCAATGGAAGATCAAAGTACCAGCACCCAACTCAATCTGATCAACTCCAAAAAGATTTTAAACCGTCATCAGATTACTTTGAATGATCCAATTACCATTGTCACCAGTGACTTTCATAGCATTCGTGCTCGTGCCATAGCCAGACATCAGGGCTATACACAGGTCATCAGTATTAGCGCAGAAACACCACTATATATTCGCTATAACTCGTGGCTACGCGAGTATTTTGCTTTTCTTAGCGGCTGGTTGCTGAATGAATATTAAAAAAGATTTATTTAAAAGATAAAAATCAATGCAATCGGATTTGGCGTGGCAATGGAATATGACCGTTTTTAAAGATCTCCGGCTTCTGTACATAAATCTGATACAGATAATTCTTGATATCCAGCAGCATTTTTTCTGGTGCAACCAGAATATTTTGCCCTTCAGGCGTCAGATCTAGAGATAAAGCGGTATGTTCTTCACGCAGGAAAGGAATCACTTTTTCAATAAAGTCTTTGAAGCTGATTTCCTGAATTTCGTATTTTTCCCAGTTATCTTTGATGAGCAGTTTTGCCAAGCCTTTACTCTGCCAGGTTGCAAAAGCCTTTTGCCCTGTTGGCGTTGCACAGAGTGCCCAGCCATCTTGGTATAAGGCGTAAATGCAGCCTTGTGCCACAATTGTTTCAATGAACTGTTTATAAACTTGTAGAGGATCGTAAGGAGTATTTTGAGTTTTAGCCGCGGCCTTGCGCTGATATGGATTTCTCATAGCCATGAAATTTTATAAATTATTATAGACTTAGGATTCTATGGAAAATTTAGATTTTAAGCAAGAGAGAATATGGTGGGCGCTGACGGGATCGAACCGCCGACATTCTGCTTGTAAGGCAGACGCTCTACCAACTGAGCTAAGCGCCCTGAAGAGTAAAAAATAACATCGTTATTTTTTATGATGCAAGACAAGCGAAGCGCGTAGTCTTAGACTTTGATAACACATTCTTCACATCAGGAAATGAAAAATGGCGCAGCGGACGGGACTCGAACCCGCGACCCCCGGCGTGACAGGCCGGTATTCTAACCAACTGAACTACCGCTGC
>NZ_KB850094.1:2453615-2546636 GCF_000369585.1 Acinetobacter sp. CIP 101934
TCAACTTTGAAAGAAGCTTGGTGGGCGCTGACGGGATCGAACCGCCGACATTCTGCTTGTAAGGCAGACGCTCTACCAACTGAGCTAAGCGCCCTTTCAAATCGACTTCATCGCTTGATGAGGTGCATTATAGAGAATCTTCACAGCGTGTCAAACGCTTTTCCGAATGTTTTCCACTTTTTAGGTTCGAGTGATTAAAAAATAGGTTGATCGCCAAAAAAAACAACACTTTTTGTTTATTTTTTAAGTCTATACCGAAATTTATTGAATCTCGAACTCAGATAAGGCGGTATTCATTGCTTGCTGGATCGTTCCTTATATACACCATACGGTCCAAAAGCCGCTATTTCACTGAAATAGTATACAAAGCTTTATCTAAGGACACGTTGTGATCATGTAAAAACGTATCTGCAATTATTTTTAATCAAAAATAAGTCGGGATTTATGCCATATTTTTCGATTCAGGAGGAAATTCAGCTTATTTCAAAGGCAAACCATGCTTTTCATTATGCTCTAAAGCTGCCTGGTTACTCATATTTAAAGGTGAATAGTGAGATAAAATCCTTTTACGCTCTCTACCCTATCTCACTCTCTGTAGAGATTTAAAATAGGAGCCATGAAAACATTGGTAAGAGACTATTTTTCTAAAGAATGTTCTGAGATATAAACCAGAGCCTGCTCATTAACCAGATCAAACAGCTCGATCAGGTCGGTATTACGCATACGGATACAGCCATGTGACATTGGTATCCCCATCGGTTCTGTATCTGGCGTGCCATGAATGTAGATATAACGGCGGTAAGTATCACAACCTTCACCATAGTTAAAACCGTCTTCCAAACCACTCAGCCATAAAATCCGGGTCAGAATCCAGTCCCGATTGGGAAATTCTGCTGCCAGTGATTCAGAATAAATCTCTCCTGTAGCCTGACGGGCAATGAATACACTATTCAATGGTGTATCAGTCCCGATTTTTTGCGCAACTTTATGCCAGCCTCGAGGCGTTTTACCACTATTTTCTATTTCTCCGATACCATTTTTACCACTTGAAATTGAATAACTCTTGGCAAAACGAGGTAGATACAGTTTTTGTGCAGCCAGATCAATCTGAATATCGGCTTGTTCTATAGTCCATTGCTGCATACATTTATTCCCTTTCAGACGGTATATGCTTTTCAAAGATTGGCTTGGGTTCCGGGCGGCACCATAACCAGATTGCCACGATTAGCATGGTCAGATCAGTAAAGATTTTGACAGCCAGCGGTGCATTGGTAAATAACATGATAATCCCGCTAACCAGCATCATGATACTGGCAAACCATTTGGCTTTACGCGGCACGGTCCGATTGGCACGCCAGTCGCGTAAAGTCTGTCCATATTTAGGGTGATTCAGCAGCCACTCATCCATCTGCGGCCAGCCTTTAGAGGCAGCCCATGTGGCCAGAATCAAGAAAACCGTTGTTGGCATGCCAGGCAAAACCGCACCTATAAAGCCTAATGTCACAAAAATGACCACCAGACTTCGCCAAAACAACACTTTCATACAGCAACCCTAACCATGGAATTGGGGTAGTATAAGGTGTTTTTGATTCTTATCCGTTGTATTTCTGCATATTTAGCTAGGACTCTTCATGCCTGTACCCTGCCTGACTCAGGACTTTATTGAACCGTGGCAACAGTATCAGCATCCACTGGTACGTCAGCTGGCATTCGCTGTTGGCAGTCCAAATATCCTTTCTCAGGTGCCTGACAAACTTGAACTAGAGCATGCCTTTGACTTGCATTCAGATCAAATGTGGCAACAATATCTGGAAAATTATCATCCACGACTTTTAGAACTGGATCAAAATCCACAGGCTTTGGAAAACTTTGTTGCACAACTCAAAAGTACCCGTCTTGGACTGCGTTTCGAAATGCTGATCTGGTTTTGGCTGCTGGATAAGGGTTATCATCCCTATACCCTGCTTGGACATAGTATTCAGAAGATTGATGGACCCAAAACCTTAGGTGAACTTGATTTTCTGTTGTTCAATAAACTCACCGGAAAAATCGAACACTGGGAAATTGCTTTAAAATATTATCTGGCTGAAGCAGACTTTAGCTTGCCGCATTGGTATGGATTAAACCGAAGCGATACATTGAATCGCAAGCTGAAGCATTTCACCCAAAAGCAGTTCCAGTTTCAGGATGCGCTGGATTATCCAATTGATCAGCGTTTCTGTGTATTGAAAGGTCAACTGTATTTACCGATTCACCATATCGCGCCTATTCCAGACTGGGTCAATACCGGACGGCGTTTGGGTCGCTGGGGCTATCAGATTCCCACCCAGGAGAAATACTTTTATCGCCTGCAACGGCATGAATGGATCTATCCGAACCTGCATATGAGCAGTGACTATCCACAGTGGTGGACCAATGGTTTATATAAATCGGCACTGAGCGAAGAATTTTATATGTTTCGGATTCCTACCTTGCTCTAACTGATTACTGGAAAATTTGATAAATATTACATTAATTTACTCAAGCACTATGAAAACCATATATTTTTTCTTTCGTATATTTTCTAATCTAAGTTCCACATCATAATAATTTTATTATTGATAATACGGAGATGATGATGAAAAAAATTTTAGCTACGACTTTAGTAATGGCATTTGTATTAACAGGCTGTAACACCTTTAAGGGTTTCGGTAAAGATGTATCTAAAGCTGGTGATGCAGTAACAGGTACAGCAGAAAAAACTTCTGAAGAAATCCGTCGCAATTAATTCGACTGCGCCAATAAAAAAACCCTGTCATTGCCAGGGTTTTTTTATGCCTGAGATTCCCAAATTACTATTTCTTCGCCTATCATAGTGCACACAATATTCTTGATTTATGAATGAATCTCATATGACATCTTCCGCAACTCTCGATTTAAGCCTGCAACTGTTACGTCAGCCTTCCGTTACTCCAGTCGATCATGATTGCCAGAACATCATGGCAGAACGCCTGAAAAAGGTAGGCTTCAACATCGAAAACATGCGTTTTGAAGATGTCGATAATATTTGGGCGCGCAAAGGGACGGAAGGCCCGGTGTTCTGTTTTGCAGGTCATACAGATGTAGTGCCAACCGGCAATCTGGATGCCTGGAACTCTGACCCGTTCCTGCCAGAAATCCGTGATGGTAAACTTTATGGTCGCGGCAGTGCAGATATGAAAACTGCATTGGCAGCCATGGTCGTTGCTACTGAGCGCTTTGTAGAGAAATATCCAGATCATAAAGGTTCAATTGCTTACCTGATCACTTCTGATGAAGAAGGTCCATCAATCAATGGTACAGTAAAAGTCATTCAGGCCTTAGAAGCGCGTAATGAGAAAATTACCTGGTGTCTGGTAGGTGAACCATCTAGTACCAATAAACTTGGTGATATTGTTAAAAACGGCCGTCGTGGCTCATTGAATGCCAACCTGACTGTCAAAGGTAAACAAGGTCATGTGGCCTATCCGCATCTTGCTGTGAATCCAATTCATACTGCATCTAAAGCCATCGCTGAACTCTGTGAAACTGTTTGGGATAATGGCAATGAATACTTCCCGGCAACCTCTTTCCAGATTTCCAATATCAATGCTGGCACAGGTGCAACCAACGTTGTTCCAGGCACAATGAATTTGCTGTGCAACTGGCGTTATTCAACTGAAGTGACTGCTGACGAATTAAAAGCACGCACTTTAGAAGTTCTGGATCGTCATGGTGTGGAATATGACATTCAGTGGACTTTATCTGGCCTGCCATTCCTGACACCAGTCGGTGAACTGGTGAATGCTGCAAAAGATGCGATTCGTGATGTCACTGGTACTGAAACCGAACTGTCAACTTCTGGAGGTACTTCAGATGGCCGTTTCATTGCCCCTACCGGTGCTCAAGTCCTTGAGCTAGGCGTATTAAATGCCACCATCCACCAGATCAATGAGCATGTCGATATTGCAGATCTAGAACCACTGGCTGAAATTTACGAAAAAATCCTGATCAATCTGTTGGCAAACTAAGCCAAATTGAAAAGCTCCAAATAAAAAAGGAACTCCGTTGAGTTCCTTTTTTATATTCTTAGATCTATATAGCTTAATGGCCGACTAGGGACTGAATATGTGCCATCTGCGGAATATGGTACATCTCCTCGCCCATACGTACATACTGGAAAATCGTCGGATCTGTCACTTCGCGTTCATCATCGACAATTTCCGAAATACGTAAACGGATGGTCTTGGGCATTTCATTGCACATCAGAGCAAAACGCTGATTCGCTTCATCCCCTTCAATAACTAATGCTACACCATTCTTACGGTCTGGATCATTCACTGCATAAACCGGAAGTTGTGCATCATGCCACTCTACAGTTTTTACCTGTGTAGCACTATCCAGCGCTGACAGAACAATGTTCTGCGGCAGCAACATCGGATCCTTGCCATGACAGTCGATGATATACGCATCAATAAATCCCGTAGATACGGTAATGAGATGCTGTAGCTCCTGTTGGCTGATTTTATCGGCCGACACTGCGTTCACATTAGTCTGACTATTCATTCATTACCCCTGTTGAGCAGCAATTAATTCTTGAACATTGGCAAGCAGCTCCGCTTCCTGGAACGGTTTACCCATATAGTGTGTTACACCCAGACTGAAGGCACGCTCACGATGCTTCTCCCCAGTACGTGAGGTGATCATGATAATTGGCAAGTTGCGGTGAATATCATGATGGCGAACCAGGTTAGTTACTTCGAAACCATCCATACGTGGCATTTCAATATCCAGCAACATCAGGTCTGGACGGACATTTTCCAGCTGTTCAATCGCGTCGACACCATCTTTGGCAGTGACAATATCATAACCCTGACGCTCTAACAGACGTGACGTTACCTTACGTACAGTTACCGAGTCATCGACAATCATGACCAGACGACGTGCATTACCACGACGTGACAGATCCTGCTGATCAGATAACTGTTTGATACGCTGAGTCGCCTGAACCTGACGAGCAATATTCTGACCATCCAGAATCAGACAGACCTGACCATCACCAAGAATGGTTGCCCCTGCAATCACACCCACACTGGCAAACTGCTGTCCAATCGGTTTCACTACGATCTGTGCACGTGAGCCAACTAATTGATCCACCAGCAAAGCGATACTTTGACCACCATTACCCTTGATGAGGAGTACTGGTAATGAATGTGCGACATTATTCAAACGTGGAATTGGCTGATTAGAGACAAACTCAGACAGATAGCGCAGCTTGTAGTTCACACCATCAATCTTGAAGTAATCATCCTTACTGTTGAAGTAAGTTTCCAGTGTTGCTGGTGCAATACGGACAATACGATCAATCTGTGCCAGGGAAATAGCAAATTGCTGGTCACCCGCTTTCACCATTAAGGCATCACTGACTGCCACAGTGGTCGGTACGCGAATCGTAAAGGTCGTGCCTTTGCCCAGTTCAGAATTTACCGAAACGTGACCGCCCAGCGTTTTGATTTCGCTTTGTACCACGTCCAGACCAACACCTCGACCAGAAATCTGGGTGACTGCTTTAGCCGTACTGAAACCTGGATGGAAGATGAATTGCAGCAATTCTTCCTGATCCACCTGCTGTTCCGCTTTGATCAAGCCCAGGCTGATGGCTTTAGCTCGAATACTCTCCGCATCAATCCCCTTACCATCATCACTAAAGGAGATAATGACATCGGTACCCTGACGGCTAATGTTCAAGACAATTGAACCGACTTCTGGCTTATTCAGCGCAAGCCGTTCTGCAGTATCTTCCAGACCATGGTCAATCGCGTTACGTAGCATGTGCTCGAATGGGTTTACCAGACGTTCCAGAATGGTACGGTCGAGTTCACCTTCGGTATTCTGAACAATCAGCTCTGCCGGACGGTTCAGTGTGGTCGAAGTTTGACGCACAATACGTTGTAAACGTGGCAACATACGGTCAAATGGTACCAGACGGGTACGCATCAGACTTTCCTGAATCTCAGCCTGGATACGCGATTGTTGCAATAGCAGACCTTCGGTATCACGGATTTTTTCTGCCAACGTGGTCTTAAAGTCGACCAAGTCCGATGCAGATTCAGCAAGAGATTTAGATAACTGGTTCAGAGATGAATATTGGTCCATCTCCAACGGATCGAAGTCAGCATAGCGTGAGTTTTCTGAGCCATGTTTGGCAATAATCTGAGATTCCAGCTCGCCTTCCATACGGCGCAGCTGATCAGCCAGACGTTTGATCGCCAGTTCCATCTCATTTAAGGTATTGCCGAGCTGTCCCAGATCCATCTCGATACGCGAACGGTTAATTGCATTTTCGCCTGACAGGTCAATCATCTTCTCGACCAATTCGGCTGAAATACGGATCATCTCGTTATTGCTATCGCTTGAGGTGTTCTCATTCCACTCACCCATCATATTTGGTGGTTCAGTACCATCACCCTGGACAAACTCGAAACCAGTTGTAACTTCCAGATTTTCAGTTTTGGTCAGACGTTCAGGTAGCTGTGCAGTGACATCTACAAACTCAATCGCATCCAGCGCTGCTTTGATTTGCTCAAAACCATTGTAATCATGATCAAAAATGGCTTGACCCAGCCATTTCAGGGTCTTTTGTAGCAGACTGTCATAGGCATTGGAGTTAAAATGATGAACAGCAAACTGTTCAAATGCACTTTCCAGACCATAAGCAATACTTGCGATGCTTTCATTGCTGATCATGCGGGCGCCACCCTTGATACTGTGGGCAGCACGCTGAAGTTGCAGCAATAAGCTACGGTCACTTCGCTGATCGAACCATTGGTTCAGTAATTTTTCTGCATTTTCCAGAATCTCTTGCGATTCTTCCAGGAAGGTTTCTTCAACAATCGATTGCAGATCATCTTCATCAGCAAGCATAGATTCAGCTGACTCAGCCGTAAGTGTTTCGCCTGACTGATGTTCCTGAATTTGCTCATCTGATGCAGGAACAGATTCAGTTTCAAAGCTGTCTACTCGCTCAAGCGCTTGTGATTCCACAACGATCTCAGCAGATTCCGATGCATCGTCAATAACTTCTAGTTCTACAGAAGTCTCTGCTTCTACCGTCTCAACAGCAGCCACCGGAGTTGCAGTAGCTGTTCCAGCCACAAGTGCCTGGATATTTTGCAGCATATGAATAGCTTCAGGTGCCGGATAATCGATCTTGTCATCACGAATACTCTGGATACGGTCTGACACGTTATCCTGTACCAGTCGGATAATCTGGATCAATGCAGGTGTTACGGTAATCTGCTGACGGATCACGCGCTCATAAATACTTTCCAGCTCATGTGCAATCGAACCGATATGCGTGGCAGCAATCATGTTTGCACCCCCCTTCAGGGTATGCAAATAACGCATCAGATTGTTCAATGAATGAGTATTTTCAGGTTCTTTGGACCAGGTATTCAGGTCTTCATCAATACCTGCCAGCAACTCATCTGCTTCTTCCAGGAAGATATCCAGCAAGTCTTCATCGAAATCACGGTTGGCATCTTCAGCGTCCTGCTGCTGACGATCCGCTGCAATACGCTGGCTGAGCCCAGTAAAATCAACTGCTGTGGATATATTTGACTCTACTGGGGCAGATACCGCAGTTTCAACAACTTTGTCTGTAGCGAATACTTCGATGTCTTGCTGTACAAAGGCAGACAGATCCGCCAGAAGTTTTTCAACTTCGGCATTCAAAATCACCCGCTGTCCTGCCGCGAGCGTATCGAACAGGTGAATAAATTCCTGGTGTGCCTGTGCAAACAGTTCGAAGGCATAATCACTTTCAAGCAAGACCGGTCTCGCCAGCAAAGCATCATAAGCTGCTTTTAACTGGGATGCGAATTCATGAATACCGATCGATGCACGGTTATCCGTATGTACCATCAGCTCTGCGGCTTGCTGGCTCAAAGCTTCAATATAATCTGGATATTCTTCAAGTACCCGCTTATCAAACTCAAATTCGGCATCCAGTAACTGATCAATATTCAGTTCAACCAGACGTGTAACCATACCTTGAGATTGATCAGCATCCTGCTGTTCAGTCACAGTAAAGCCATAGGTATCCCAGGCATCCTCAAAAGTAGCAGAAATCCCTGCCAGCTTTTCAGTATTACCTTGTTTCAATAGATGTAAATAATCACCGATAAATTCTGAATATTGCTGTAATAGTGCTGTTTCTTTGGAAGTTGAAGCAATTTCATCCTGAACCAGCGTTTTAAATAAATTCTCTACTTTAACGCTGGCCTCACAGATATCATCAATTTGTGCCATAGAAGAGCTGCCACGCAGGGTATGCAATGCACGAATCAAACCATTATAGTCTTGCTTGGCACTATTTTCGTGTTTCAGGAAATCATGGATTGTCGCAAGATGTTCCTCGGCTTCTTCAACAAAGATCGCCACCGTTTCTTCAAGGTCAGTACGTTCTTCAGCAACTTCTACTCGTCCTGCGGTAGCAGTTTCAGCAATCTCTACTCCTGATGAATCTGCTTCTGCAGTATCCGCAAGTTCAAGACCTGTTAGCTGACCTTCAGCAGTCAGATTGTCCGCAAGTAGCAATAATTCTTCAAGTGCCGGTTCTGGACTCAATTGCTGTTGTAATTGTTGTCCTAAAAGTACGACTGGACGTAAATCCACGGTTAATGGCTGTACCTGCTTAAAGCATGGATACAATACATATTGATAGATATTTAAAGTTGCTTGCGCGAACTTCTGAATGACTGGCGTTAATTTGATTGAACCGGAAAGTACGCGGTTCAAAGTATCTTCAACTGCCCAGGCAATTTCACCCGCCTGCTTCGCACCGACCATACGACCCGAACCTTTCAGCGTATGGAAATGGCGGCGAATGGTGGTTAATGTTTCTTGATGATCTGGTGTGGCAAACCACTGTGGCAATAAAGCATTTAACTCGACAAAGATTTCTTCAATCTCTTCGACAAATATCTCTAAAATTTCAGCATCTTGATCAAGATAACTATCTTCAGGAAGCGCTGTTGTTTCAACTAGATCTTTTAATATTTCTTTCATAGCTAAGGCTTCTTACGTTCTGCCGCCAAGAAGGGCGCTCAAACTTGATTGTGACCGTCACGCGAGACCTAACGTTTGAAGTTAAGTACATCTTGTCGAGGCTTGATCTGTATGTGGAGGTGTCCTAACCGGAATTAAGACACGCTCCTTCCCCCAAATTTGTCTGACTTATTCTGGAAGTTTAAAGTCAGATACAGATTCACGTAATGCATCGGCCATGTTGGCAAGTTCAGATACCGAACGTGCCGTATCGAAGGTTGCAGTCGTTGTTTGTGAAGTAATTTCCTGTACAACGTTCATCGTCGTTGCAATATGACCCGCAGATGCAGCCTGAAGTTTTGCTGCATCGGAAATGTTCGCAATCAGTTTTGCAAGGTTATTCGATACGGTTTGAATCTCGTCTAGTGCCACACCGGCATCTTTAGACAGGTTCGCACCACGCACAACTTCGGCAGTAGTCTGTTCCATCGAAATTACAGCTTCGTTGGTATCGGTCTGAATGGTTTTTACCAGGCCTTCAATCTGCTTGGTCGCAGATGCAGAACGTTCTGCCAGACGCTGTACTTCATCGGCAACTACGGCGAAACCACGGCCTGCTTCACCCGCCATAGATGCCTGAATCGCAGCGTTCAGTGCCAGGATGTTCGTCTGGTCGGCAATATCGTTAATCAGTGCGACGATGTTACCAATCTCTTGAGAAGACTCACCCAAACGTTTAATACGTTTAGAGGTTTCCTGGATCTGTTCACGAATCGTATCCATACCCTCAATAGAACGATGTACAACGTCTGCACCATTTGCTGCAATTTGTACTGAACGTTCCGCAACGACAGCAGACTCTTCGGCGTTGGCAGATACCTGGTCAATCGACAGTGCCATTTCGTTAATCGCTGCAGATGCACCGGCAATCTCTTGTGCCTGGTGTTCAGATGCTTCGGCTAACTGGTTGGTAATGCTCTGAGTAGTTGCAGTATATTGTGCAACTTCCTGAGATGTTTCAGTAATACGCGATACCAGATCACGTAATTGATCGATCGCAAAGTTAATCGAGTCAGCAATCGCACCGGTAAAGTCTTCAGATACCGTTGCATATGAACGTAAGTCACCATCTGCAAGGTCAGCAATTTCGTCAAGTAAACGAAGAATCGCATTCTGGTTACGGTCATATTCTTCTTGTAGGCGAGTTACACGCTGTTTATCCGATGCACCACGTAATGAAAGCAAACGGAATACGCAAACAATGAAGCCAGCCAGGAAGGTAAGTAACAATATTGCCGGAATAACTGTTTTTAAAGTTGAACCACCTGACAGTTTGTTCAGGTTATCTAATAGTTGGTCAGATTGAGAAAAAATAGATGCAGATGCCTGACGTACTTTTACAATCTGCGCTGAGTTTTTCAAAATTGTAGATGCAGCTGACTGTAATACATCATCATATTCAGCTTTAATACCTTCTAATGACTCACGTAAGTTCGGATCATCGATACGTTGTACACCCAGTTGTGCTGAACCATCTAACTGTGCATTTAAGTAAGCACCGAATGTTTCAGTATCCGAACTGAAGTCATCTGCAGACTCACGTGAACCATCTGTACCGGTTAACACCAAGCTGATCGAACGCAAGATACGTTCTGCAATGAATACCTGGTTTTTGGCAATAACCACCTGGTTCGACGGCATGTCCTGACGTGCCATCTGATCGACCATCAGGTTATATTCTGCCTGAATTCCTGGAATTGCTTCACCAATCGCGATGTTAGTATCGTAAAGTTGGTTAATGATTTTTTGTTGTGAAGAAATCAGGTCAATACTTGAAGATACTTCAGTCCATTGCTTGTCTACCGCTTGCAGGGCTTCATTATTCGAATGGATACTTTTTACCGTTTCCAGATTTTCAGCAAATGACTGCTGTGATTCGGTCAGTTTCTTCATTGCCTCAGGCGTGCCGGAAGCAGTCGCTTCAGTTGCTTGACGCGAAATGGTTTGTGAAAGTAGACGCAATTCACCCAAACTTTGTGTAAGTTCGTTGGCACGAGGAACGCTATAGAAAAGGTATAACAGTGTGATAGTTGCAGCAACAAGACAGCCAATTGCTCCGTAAATGAGTGGCTTAGACTTTTCACTATCACCAAATACACGTGATAGCTGATCTGCTTGTGATTGAATCTTGGCTAAAAAAGCATTACCGCCGCTGCGGCTGCTACTCTCGCCTGTATTTTTCTTCTTAAGCTTAAAGCCCATAAAGCTTCTCCCCGAATTTACGCCCTTTTACTTTCGTGCGACAATTAATTTATAAATTTTATAGATGCATTCATGTATTTTGGATTTTGCAACAAACGACTGAATAAAAAGACATGCCACTTCTGATTATGCTGGTGGAAATACCCCTGACAATATTCCTGTAAATTTTTGTCTAATTCAGTTGTTTTAGAAAAGAAACTTTTCTTATTAAAGTGTTGAATCCCCAAAACCTGATCTACAACCAGGCCGACATACTGATCATTATGGTTAATGCATAATACTTTTTGAGTAGGTGAATACTGGCTTCTATGTCCAGACATGTATTGAGCCAGATCTGAGACTGAAAGCAGTCGGCCCCGAATATTTGCCAGTCCCACTACCCACGGCTGAGTATTGGGAACAGGTGTATATTTTGGCGGATAGATAACTTCCGATACTTCCCCGAGCGGAGCAACAAAATATTGCCCCATCATTTCAAAAGCAATGCCTGACCATCGGTTGACTTCGTTGTCATTGGAAACGTAGTTTTTGTTACCCCGTTTCGCAATCCGAAGCAGTTCGATAAATCCATTCGCTGCCATAGCGCTTATCCTGCATTGAGGTGTTGCTTAATCACATCAATTAACTGATTTTCATCTACAGGTTTGGTCAGATAATCTGCTGCACCCTGACGCTTACCCCATACACGGTCAGTTGCCTGATCCTTGGTACTTACAATGACAATTGGAATATGTTTGGTTGTTGCCCCACGAGCGATCTGACGTGTCGCCTGAAAACCGTTTACCCCTGGCATGACGACATCCATTAACACCAGATCAGGCAATTCTGCCTGCGCCATGGTCACCCCATCAGCCCCATTTGCTGCTTCAATCACGTCAAAGCCGTGCTTGGATAGAATTTCGCGGAAACGAAAAGTTTCGGTCGGTGAATCATCTACGATTAGAATACGTGGCATGCCAATTTCCCCAAGAAAAAATCAAATAAATTAAGCACTGATATGGTTGCGGATTGCGGTAAGCAACTCATCTTTGCTAAATGGCTTGGTGAGATATTCATCTGAACCTACCACACGGCCTTTGGCCTGATCGAACAAACCATCTTTACTCGATAGCATAATAACAGGAATGTTCTGATAACTTTGCGAGTTTTTAATTAAGGCACAAGTCTGATACCCATCAAGGCGAGGCATCATGATATCTACAAAAACGATGTCGGGATTTGCTTCTGCAATTTTTGACAATGCTTCAAAACCGTCTACTGCGGTAATGACTTCACAACCTTCACGCTGAAGAAGAGTTTCTGCTGTACGACGAATGGTTTTTGAATCATCAATGACCATCACTTTTAGATTTTGGAATTTATCGTCCATTTCTTACCCCTTCCCATTCAGAGACCATAAGCGTCCACAGGCTTATAGCGGAATTTTATATAAGTGTCGATTATTTTTAACATACCTGTCCAGAGATTATCAACGAGCATTTTCTACACAAGTAGTCAAAAAATTATAATTTCAATAACGACTTCACACTTTCCCTGTTTCAATGATTTTTTTTTGAGTGGTAATAGCTTTTTATTGTCGGAATTAGGAATAATATACCAATATTATTACTTCTAATTAAGTAATTTAGTCAACTTTAAAAGAACTTTATTAGTAAACTTTTTTCGCGGAGCCGATAATGCGCCAGTTTGGGGAAAAACCTGCTTATATAGGTCAAAGAAAATCCATAATCAGGCAGACTGCTGTTTTAATGGTACTTATGCTGCAAACTATGTTGACTATTAGCCATGCATCCGCAACAAATAACGTGCCTCAAAAGGCAAAATGGTATCGTTATTATGATCATAAGGGGGTAGCAAATATTAGCAGCAATGTGACCCCTAACCATATTCGTTATGGCTATGAAGCACTAGATCAGAATATGCAGGTGATTCAGCGTGCCAAACCTTATAATGTTGAAGCAGATATTCGTCAGGCACCTCAACGCGCAGCACTTGCCAGACAACAGGCAGAAGACCAGAAGTTAAAACGTGCCTATAATAATAGTCAGATTGCATTACAAAAAAAGAATGAAGTACTCTCTCAGTTGAAAAAGCAAATGGCTTTCCAACAAGAGCAACTTAAGCAGCTACAAAAAGATCGGATTATGTTTGTACGTCAGGAACGTGAATTTCTGCGTAAAGGTAAAAATGTACCTGAGCACCTTAAAAAAACCTTAGTTACCAATGAAAAAAACCTGACTGCACAAAAAGAAAATATTCAATCTTTACAAAGCCGCTATCGAAATCAGGAAGCAGAATACGACAGAATTATCCAGCGTTTAAAAGCGCTTGAATAATCTTTTATTCCTGATGCTGCTTCTGTGGTCAGCGCTATAAAAAGGACTCCTATGCACCCTGCACAGCATACTTATTTTTCGAAAAATAATACCAGTCGCTCTACTTTTGTCATGAGTCTACTCTGTATGAGTCTGCTCTTAACTGCATGTAATAAACAAGAAACAGCTGATTCAACGCCATCAAAAAATCAAAACACTGTAGAACTGATTGCTCAAGACCTGATTGAGGTAAAGACAGGCAATGCTGTGCAAAAAACAGCATTTACCGGGACTATCCGTGCGGTAAATCAAAGTAGCATTCAGGCTCAGGTGACCGCTACAGCGACCAGTGTCAATGCTCAAGTCGGGCAACGCGTTCAGAAAGGTCAGGTGCTGGTTCGCCTGAATAATCAAGACAATACTGCGCGTCTTGCACAGGCCCAGGCCAATCGTGCATCGGCTCAAGCACAGGCGAATCAGGCACGCCTCATGATGGAACGTAAGCAGCGCCTACTCAATCAAGGTTTTATTTCCAAAGCTGAATATGAACAAAGCCGTGTCGACTATCAAACACAATTAGAAAATGTTCGTGCACAACAGGCCAATGTCGATATTGCACAAAAGGCAGATCGGGATGGCATCATTAGCAGCCCGATTAGTGGGGTAATTACCCAACGTCAGGTTGAGCCAGGTCAGACTGTCGCTCCCGGTCAAACCATTTTTGAAATTGTCGATCCAGATCAACTGGAAATTCAGGCTAAAGTGCCGAGCGACATGCAGGCTGACCTGAAAACTGGCAGTAAAATTGAATACCGTATTCAGGGCAATCCAAACCTGCTTACTGCCAGTATCAGTCGGATCTCTCCTATTGCAGATCAGGCCAGTCGTCAGATTGAATTCTTTGCTCGTCCAAATGAAACCATTACTTCTTTAAGTATCGGCTCCTTTGTGGATGGCGAGATTCTCAGTGCTCGTCAGATTTCCAGACAACTGATACCTCTGGATACTATTCGGGATATTCAGAATAAGCCTTATGTCTGGGCTGTTCGCCAGAATAAGATCATCAAAGTAAATGTGGATGTACTAGAACAGCGTTATAACGATAATCTTGCCGTCGTTCGCGGACTTGAAAGTAGTGATCGGATCAGTCGAATCAGCTTCACGAATGCCGATATTAATAAAACCGTCACCCTTGGCCAGAACTAAAATCATAAAAGGATTATCAAGATGTGGTTGACGCGTATTAGTGTGAAGTTTCCTGTATTTACCATCATGATGATGTTCTGTCTGATGGTACTGGGCCTCGCTTCTTGGCAACGTATGGGTGTGGAAGAGTTTCCAGATGTGGATTTTCCTTTCGTGGTGGTCTATACCAACTATCCGGGTGCTTCTCCTGAAACG
Organism: Acinetobacter sp. CIP 101934; assembly: GCF_000369585.1. Lineage (NCBI taxonomy): Bacteria > Pseudomonadati > Pseudomonadota > Gammaproteobacteria > Moraxellales > Moraxellaceae > Acinetobacter > Acinetobacter sp. CIP 101934. Next base: position 2,468,639 of record NZ_KB850094.1, read on the forward strand.
GTTGAATCTGAGATCACCAAAAAACTGGAAGACCAGATCAATACCATTTCTGGCCTTAAACAGGTGATTTCACAATCCAGTGAAGGCCTGTCGATGATTACGGCAGAATTTAACCTGGATGTACCATCAACCACTGCTGCACAGGATGTGCGAGATAAAATTGCGTCTGTTACTGCTGATTTTCGTGATGAAATTCAGGAACCCGTGGTTGAGCGTTATGACCCATCTGCCAATGCAGTCATGTCGATTGTATTTGAATCCGACAAAATGGATCTCAAATCATTAAGTTCTTATCTTGATCAACGTATTGTGCCGCAGCTACGTACTGTTCCCGGTGTGGGTACAGTCAACCTGCTCGGTGATGCCCAGCGTCAGATCCGTATTCAGGTTGAACCACAAAAATTACAAGCTTTTAGGATTGGTGTAGACAGTGTCATTAACACACTGAAATCTGAAAATATTGAAGTTCCTGGTGGTACGCTGAAATCTGGCAATTCTGAGCTGGTGATTGAAATCAATTCTAAAGTGCTGCATCCACAAGCCTTTGGGGATCTGGTCATTGCCAATAAAAATGGTGCGCCTATTTTCCTGAAACAGGTTGCCAAGATTGAGGATAGTCAGGCCGAACTGGAAACAGGTGCTTTCCTGGATGGCAAGGCAGCAGTGGCTATCGATATTCTGCGCAGTTCTGACTCTAATGTCATTGAAGTTGTCGATGAAACTTATAAAACTTTAGAAAGCATTAAAGCCCAGCTCCCGCAAGGTACGACCTTGCAAGTAGTGGTTGATTCCTCCAAAAGCATTCGTGGAACGATTGGCGATGTGGCACGAACCATCATTGAAGGGGCTGTGCTTGCAGTATTGATCGTGTTGCTATTTTTAGGTTCTTTTCGCTCTACAGTCATTACAGGCCTCACTCTACCGATTGCCCTGCTTGGTACCTTAACCTTTATCTGGGCCTTTGGTTTCACCATCAATATGATGACGCTGCTGGCACTTTCGCTCAGTATTGGTCTGTTGATTGATGATGCCATTGTGGTCCGGGAAAATATTGTACGTCACAGTGATATGGGCAAAGACCATGTCACTGCCGCTCTGGATGGCACCAAAGAAATTGGTCTGGCTGTTCTCGCCACAACTCTGACCATTGTTGCGGTATTTTTACCCGTTGCTTTTATGGGCGGTATTATTGGTCGTTTCTTCTTCCAGTTTGGCGTTGCGGTAAGTACCGCTGTGCTGATTTCCATGTTTGTCAGCTTTACCCTGGATCCAATGCTGTCTGCGCATTGGGCAGAGCGTAAAAAGGACCCAAATAAAAAACCCAACGCGGTAAAACGCTTTTTTACCTGGATTTCCAATAAGCTCGATGGCTTAAGCGATGTCTACGAGAAATTACTCAAACTGGCACTGCGTTTTAGATTGATCACGATTCTGATTGCGGTTGCTTCTCTATTCGGTGCTCTCGGACTTTCCAAATTGATTGGTACCGAATTTGTACCTGTACCAGACAAAGGTGAAATCCGGATTAAATTTGAAACTCCGGTTGATTCATCTTTGGAGTATTCTCAGGCCAAACTCCAGCAGGTTGATCAGATCATCCGTAAACATCCGGATGTACGTGCGACTTATGGCGTTATTAATGGAGTTACCGATCGGGGCAAAAACCATGTCAGTCTGCGCGTCACCGTGACGCCACGGACTGAACGTGAAAAAACCCTGAACGAGCTTAACAATGAATTCCGTGAGCGCTTGCAATCTGTAGGCGGGATTACCATTACTTCAGTCGCCTCTGCAGACGAAACTGTTTCTGGTGGGCAAAAGCCCATCATGATCTCTATTAAAGGGCCAGATCTGGATGAATTACAAAAAATTTCTGACCGCTTTATGGCAGAGATTAGCAAAGTAGAGGGTGTGGTTGACCTTGAGAGTTCATTGAAAGAACCCAAGCCTACTCTGAGTGTACAGGTCAATCGATTACTGGCAAGTGATCTTGGTCTTTCAGTCAATCAGATTGCCAATGTCATACGTCCATTAATTGCTGGTGATGATGTCACCTCTTGGCAAGATGAGAAAGGTGAAACCTATGACGTGAATCTACGCCTGACTGAAGATAAACGTACTCTACCAAGTGACTTACAAAATATGTATCTCACATCAAATAAGGCCGATGCGAATGGTCAACCAATCATGGTTCCCCTCTCAAGTGTGACAAAATTTGAGGAAAAACTTGGAGCATCCCAGATTAACCGCCGTGATCTGGCGCGTGAAGTACTGGTAGAAGCCAATACAGCTGGTCGTCCTGCAGGTGATATCGGTACGGACATTAGCAAGGTACAGGCTGATTTTGACTTACCACCCGGCTATAGTTTTGATACCCAAGGTTCGAATGCGGATATGGCTGAATCTGCAGGTTATGCCCTGACAGCGATAACTCTATCGATCGTGTTCATTTATATTGTACTCGGTTCACAGTTCAACAGCTTTATTCACCCAGCTGCGATCATGGCTTCGTTGCCCTTGTCCTTGATTGGTGTATTCCTAGCCCTGTTCCTGTTTAACTCGACCATGAACCTGTTCTCGATCATCGGGATCATTATGTTAATGGGTCTAGTGACCAAAAATGCTATCCTGCTGATTGACTTCATCAAGAAAGCCATGGACCGTGGTGAAGATCGCTATGAAGCCATTATCGCTTCCGGTAAAACCCGTTTACGTCCAATCCTGATGACAACGAGTGCTATGGTCATGGGTATGGTTCCTTTGGCACTTGGACTCGGTGAAGGTGGTGAACAGAGTGCACCTATGGCACATGCGGTGATTGGTGGGGTGATCACCTCTACCCTACTGACCTTAGTCGTTGTTCCAGTCATCTTTACTTATTTAGATGACTTTAAAAATTTTATGCTGCGTCATACACGTAAAATCATGTCATAATTTATTGCATAACAGTGGGGTGACATTCTGAAATGTTCACCTCATTTTTTATTGTATAATCTCTGCTTTAACGCTTAATTTTTTTAGGACAGTTTCCATGCGCGCGAGTCGCTTTTTATTTGCAACGTTGAGAGAAACCCCGAACGATGCTGAAGTTATTTCACATCAGCTAATGCTTCGTGCCGGTATGATTCGTAAGTTGGCTTCAGGTTTATATACCTGGCTGCCGATGGGCGTTCGCGTATTAAATAAAGTTGAAGCGATCGTTCGCGAAGAGATGGATCGTGCTGGTTCATTACAGGTGTTGATGCCGGTAACTCAGCCTGCTTCACTTTGGGAAGAATCTGGCCGTTATGTTCAATATGGTCCTGAACTGCTTCGTTTCAAAGACCGTCATACCAATGATTTCGTACTTGGTCCTACACACGAAGAAGTCATTACTGATCTTGCGCGCAATGAGTTAAAAAGCTATAAGCAATTGCCTGCCAATTTCTATCAAGTACAGACTAAATTCCGGGACGAAATTCGTCCACGTTTTGGTGTAATGCGTTCACGTGAATTCATCATGAAAGATGCATATTCTTTTCACGCAGACCAGGAATCACTGCAAGAAACTTACGACAAGATGTATGATGCGTACTGCAAAATCTTTACCCGTTTAGGTTTAAATTTCCGTCCAGTACAGGCGGATACTGGTTCAATTGGTGGTTCAGGTTCTCACGAATTCCACGTCCTGGCTTCAAGCGGCGAAGATGACATCGCATTCTCGACTGAATCGGATTATGCAGCCAACATCGAAATGGCTGAAGCAGTTCTGGTTGGTGAACGCGCTGCACCCGCTCAAGAATTAAAAGTTGTTGACACGCCAAATCAAAAAACCATTGCTGATGTATCTCACTTCTTGGGCACTGATCCTGCACATTCAGTGAAAGCTCTCCTCGTTCAAGGCGTTGCAAAAGAAGCTGGTCAGCCTGCTCCAGTTGTTGCTTTGTTCCTTCGTGGTGACCATGAACTGAATGAAATTAAAGCTGAAAAGCATCCACAAATTGCTGCTCCTTTAGCGTTTGCAACTGAAGCTCAACTTGCTGAACTTGGCTTAACGGCAGGTTTTGTAGGTCCACAAGGTCTGGTAGAAAAAGGGATTACAGTAATTGCTGACCGGGCTGCTTCTATACTGTCTGACTTCGTTGCGGGTGCAAACGAAGCTGACAAGCATGCGACTGGTGTAAACTGGGATCGTGATGCACAATTTACTGAAGTTTATGACCTGCGTAATGTAGTTGAAGGTGATCCATCTCCAGATGGTAAAGGCACCCTTCAAATCAAGCGTGGTATCGAAGTCGGTCATATCTTCCAGTTAGGCAAAAAATACTCAGAAGCGTTAGGCTGTAAAGTCCTTGGTGAAGATGGTAAGCCATTTACTGTAACGATGGGTTGTTACGGTATCGGTGTGACTCGTGTGGTTGCGTCTGCAATTGAGCAAAACTATGATGAGAAAGGCATCATCTGGCCAGCTGCAATTGCACCATTTGAAGTTGCCATTGTGCCGATGAATGCGCACAAATCACCGCGTACTTTAGAAGCTGCTGAAGCGCTTTATGCAGAGCTTCAAGCTGCAGGTTATGACGTACTGCTGGATGATCGTAATGAACGTCCAGGGGTAAAATTCTCTGACCTTGAGCTAACTGGTATTCCACACCGTATCGTGATTGGTGAAAAAGGTCTGGATGCAGGCACTTTTGAATACAAAGGTCGCCGTGATGCTGAATCAGTCAACCTTTCTAAAGAAGAGTTATTGGCTAAAATTGCGAAATAATTTGTCTTTGAAGTAAAAAATCCCGCTAAGTGCGGGATTTTTTTATGTTTGAAATTAACAGAACTTGTGCCCGCCGAAACAGTTAGATGTAACCGACTGATTCTGCAAGACCTGATTTTGTAAGGTTAATCGCGCAGGCTGTCCAGTATAATATCCTGTATAGGCGCCAACATTGATATTCATTTTTCGTTCAATTGGGGTGCCTGCTAAAGAACCCAGCGCTTCAATCACTGATACATCTACATTATGATAACTTGCCATCAGCTCAGTAGTCAGTGCTTTAGCAACTTGTGGCAATACAGCAGACACATCTACCAAATCTTTTGTTTCTAAGTATCCCAAGTCAATTGGATCTTTAAACGACATCCACCACCCTGCTTTTGCTATATCTTTATCGTCAGCGCCTAACCACTGCACATCACGGCTTTGCAAAGACAGATATCCACCTGTACCGGATAATGGAATGTTATGAATCATATTTAAGGCTTGAACAAAGGTAATATCCATATTCAAGTTTTCTAAGGTTGATCCTTTTGCCATTTTAAAGAATGAGTGATCTCCGACCTCAATACTCCCTAATGAAATTAGAGCAGGAAACGTGACATATAGCTGGTCTTTAGAAAAGTCTGGTGTGCCATTTACGTCAGGCCCATACGAACCACTCTCTGATGCAGCAAGTGGAATAGATGTTAAGGTAGAACGAATACCAGAAACGACTGCTGAGTTAAGACGTTTACCGGTTACGACTGTTTCTGGCATCACAAAATCTGCACGCATCGAAGGTACAGTAATTCCAGTATGACCTTCAGCACCAGGTTTACTGGTATAAGTACGGTCTTGTCCTAAAGCGGTTAATGTACCACTAATTTTCTGATCTGATGCATTACCAAAGGTTGCAGCCTTAGTATAGGAGTGACCTTCTGTTTGAGCCATTTTCATATAACCACTGAAGCTTTTAATTCCGTCTTGTGGATCTGGAATATTGTCCGTACCCAAGGTCAGTAAGCCTAAAATTTCTTCTGCACCTAGACGAAAACCCACAACTTCACGTGTAGCTGTCTGATTACCACTGATTGCAAACTCAATAAATGGATTGGTAATTTGAGCACTGGTTGCAGCACGTTCACCCGTAAAACTTGGAGAGCCATCGGTCTTTTGCCCTGTTGCTGGACCACTTAATGATATATTGGAAATATCAATATCACAGGCATTTGCACCATTCATCCCACCACAGCCCAATTGGAGACTTTTAATATTAACATTAAGTTCCATTAATGCTTCTAGGCCTAGTTTATGAAACTTGATACCTTGCCCTGAATCATAATTAGTCTGCATATTTAAAAGAGCTTGGCCTTCTACTGCTGCCAGTTCCTGATCCGCTAAAGCAGTTAGAGCAATCCCTTGCTGTGATGTTGCTAGTATTGCAAATGCAAGACTGCTCATTATTATTTTTTTCATCTTATAATCCCATGAAGTATCAGTTACTCAATTTAGAACAATAATTCATTAACATTTCATTATTTATCTTACTTACCAGTATGTGACACAGCACACTTCTGTAAGAAGATGACCCTTTTAACGTGGCGTTATTCCTAAAGTACTACGCATCGTTCCACCTGTTAACGCAATTGATGCCATATTCTGCATAGTATTATTAGTGGTCATTGCGAAATTGGTTCTAAATGGGGTTGCCAGATCCTTAGTATGATTCAAGTCAATCTGACTATCCAAGGTCACTGTATCTGTACTTAATTTAACTTTTGTATTAAAACCTAAATTTCCTTCCAGACTGTTCAAAGTTAATGCTGAACTTTGTACAACCTGACCATTTTCACCAATATCTTTGTTGATTAAACTAAAATAACTACCTACATAATTCTCATCATTACGTTGCGCAGCAGTTAAATCTTTAAATTTGAAATTACCTTTCAATCCAAGGAAGTTACTATCAGGATCAGCAGGAGTCGGATCTACTCCTCGAATAATGCGTAGTTCACCTGAACCATCTAGTTTTAAAGCAATCGTAGTCAAAACATCATCAGGTTTTGAGAAGCTATCGTTAGCAACTACAGCACCACATAGCGCAGATCCTGAAGTACAGTTATATTTTGAACCAGGCAATTGGCCAATGGCTAATTCCGCTTGTGCTGCAATTAATAAATCATCTGCACGAATATATAGTCCACTATCTTCATAGCTAATCACACCTTCAGCTTGAATCAGAGCATCAATGTTACGTAAACCAGCATAATAATTCACAGCTTCGCCATGTACGCCATTTTGACCATCAATTAAAAGAATAGAGGTGGTACTTGGCAAACCCGTTTTAGCATCAATACCATAACCCTCGGTTGATGCAAGAACATTGTAAGCTATCCCCTGTTTACCATTATAAGTTGTACCGGTCAAAGCTACATTGGCATTCAGGTTATAGAATGGAATACCTATACCCCAAGAACCACCATCGCCTGTAAGAGCGGCAATCGAATTGTCTGAAATAAAGCGCGCTTTACTGGCGATTGACTGAAAGTCCATGCCACGTACTGCTATAAAGGCATAATTTTCAGTAGACTTTAGATTTTGCTTACGAATATGATCATTCTGCATTAAGGTATTTTTTAAATTTTCATTTATCAGAAAATCTAAGCTTTTACCTGAAATCGTATTGACATAAATATCACCAAAATCAATATAAGCATTTTGCTGCTTTGTAAGTGCCCTTAAATTAGAAAACTCAATTGCATAACTTCCTTTCCCTGTATGACCTATTTCTAATGTTGTTGGTGTATTTTGGCTATTGGACGCATTGGTGAAATCAGTGGATATACCCAAATGCAAGCCACCAGTATTGGTGATATTTTCATAACCTGTTAAAGCATTGTAAGTCTGACCATTGGTATTGACTCCAAATTTAGTAATATTAGACTGATTACCATTCATAAATATTTTTGCGTTGGTTATATCGCCTGATGCGCCCATACGCATAATATTTTTGACTACTGCTTTAGAAGTTGCATCTTGTTGGGTTACATAACGCAAATCCAGATTTATACCAGGATTAGTAGCGCCAGAACGTCCCGCTGCCACATCAGTGTTATCAGCAACACGTCCTAAATGCACAATATTAGTTTCACTATTAATATTCGGTTTTTCTGCAGTATTGTATGTACTTAGGACAATACCTTCATGCTGGTTTACAGACATATATCCAAAACCAGAGAAGTTAAAATTAAAGTCTTTTAATAGGGTTTTATTATTCCCTAAGGCATGACTTATATTCGCATTTTGCAATTGAAAATCTAGATAAGCGAGCTCTTTACTGTTAAATAGCCCTGCTTGTGTTTCTAAAAGCATTTTTATTGGAGAGTTGGTTTGTATACCCAACTTACCCAAGCTACTTACATTTGCCACATTCCGATTGATAGCATGACACGTTGCTTCACTACAGTTTTTTTCAACAATATTTAAGTTTGCCTCTGCATTAAATGGATCAACACTAAATGCCAGCCTGATCCCTGTGCCGACCTCTGTAGCACCTACATCAAGATGTAATTGGCTCACTATAGGATTGTTATTAACACCTAATACATTTACTTGATGCAGCCCCAAACCTCTTTGTACATTCTGATCACCGGTAGGATCAAGCCAGTTGGCTTGTTCAATGTACACTTTTGAAACTTCGTGGGTAAGGCTAAGCCCGTCTTGACCTGTAACTTGTCCTAAGTCCTGATCTTGGATAGCCTCTAAAGCATAGGTTTGTTGTGCCAAAAATACACATACAGTGAGGAGTTTTAATTGCATTTTTTTTGTTTTCATATTGATATCCTTATCCTTCACTTAAGATTTTAGCAACGGCTTTGTGCCCCACCTGAGCAGTTATAGCTAAAGATTTTCAATTTTCCAGACATATGCATATTGCCATGCACATTGAGCCCCATAAAACCTTTTTCTTGTCCAAGATCAAATTGAGGAACTGCTTTTTCTGCAGTTGTAATGTTTCCGTTAATATCGGTAATTTTTTCTACGTATGTGTCATATTTATCGACATTTAAATAACCTTCTTCTTTATTATCTGCCTCGTCTGTAGTCCCTGTTTCAACCGCTAAGGTACTAAACCCAAGATTACGTATTTTAAGCGGACTTTCATCATAAAAAGTGACTTGCATCGCAGCTTGGGGAATATTCCGATAATTAATGATAGTAGCCCCATCTATAGAAAAACGGTCAATTTGCAAGGTACCCTGAATATCTTTAAAAACCAGCCATTTCTTATTGCCATCCTCATCCACATGATTATTAGGTGAAATAGCCAAACGACAGAACAGATTATCTGTACCACATGAATTTGCATCAAAATCGTAATATACAGTTGCAATGCCGTTTTCAATTCCATGAATATTTTTAAGATTTGGGTTAGTAGCATATCGATGATTTAAAGAAAAGGTCCAACTTAGGTCTGCCCCCCCTTGTCCAACTACCTCTTTCATTTCTTGTTGATTTAAATTCACTAAATTGGCATAGCTAGATAACGATACACACATCAAGGTCGCTAAGGTCATTTTCTTTAACATGGCTAACTCCCTTTATAGTCCTGTCGTTTTAATTTTTAGATGTTGGATCAGCACCCCATCAATTGCCACTGAACCAAAGTTTTTAAACTCGGTTCCATTTTCTGCGGTGCTCTTGAACATAATTCCCGTCGCATTGTCGCCTTTATTTGCATCTAAAAGGTTGCCTGGCAGATGATCTACAGTACCAATTGAAATACTACTGTGAGTTGCATTCCGCCCTTGATATTTTGTGACCGTATCCCGATCATTGGCTTTAATTGCTGTGCCACAGGTATACACATTACAGGTAGACCCTTCTAGGCTGCTGGTTCCTAAGTATTCAGTCAGACCATATTGTGTGTTATAGGCAGTATCACCCGGTTTAAAATTACTACTCTTATAATTCTGGTAGATTTTATTGTAAATTTCTGGAATATCTGGAATACGGGTAACCTCCAAAATAATATTATTACCTTCTGAACCCACTATAAAAGGCTGATACATATTACCGAGGACAAGATTGATATTAGGACTATATAAATACAAGCCTTCCTGTTCTTCAAAAATTGGGGCTGGTGTACCTCGCACCATAGCAGGTGTAACGACCGTATTATCTTCGTTTTCAACTGCTGAGCTAATACGAATACCACGTGCATCCAGATTTGAATCAAGTTTACTCAATGTCGCTGGATTATCATTGGTATTCAAACGTAATAATGCGGCTAAGCCTAAAGTCTTATTATAGTTTGCATCATTTGATTCAGCTGTTTGGAATAAACGGACTTGCGAACCATTTAGACTTAAGCCATTGGCCACCACTTGCATACGTAGCCGTTGATCTAACTCTAAACCTGAAGTCGGCGCACCTGTTGCTGGATCAATCTGGTTACTTGAATCCAGACTTCTAGAAAAGATATCCGTCCAGAAACCTAGTTTTATATTGTTGTCATCTGCAGTCGCATATTGAGGGATTAATGCCAATGGTGCTTCTAGTGCTAGATAACCGATGTTTTTATCTGCATTTTTAAACTGTTTAACTCGCTCTGTACCTGCACGGAATAACCAAGGGTTTTCAGCTGAACCCCAGTTAAACCCTTCATTGCTATAACGTGTGCTTAATGAGCCATCACTTTTAGATAATGCCAGACCGTATATAAAAACATCTGCCTTGGTCTTTAAGGATTTGACCGGGGAATTTGCTGCCGCCTGTAATGCGCTGGCTTCAGCAGCCGCAATAATTAATGCCAAGATTTGTTGCGTTGCTGCGTCTGCAGCATCTTCAGCGAGCTGAGTGGCATTATATTTTGCACGTAACTCTGCAGCAAGACGCTCTCGAGTAATTTCATTAGAAATCAGACTATTAACTGTTACAGTAATTTGATCGGATCTGACGAAGTTAGTTAGACTTTTATAAAATGTCGAATTGGTAAGATCACTATTAGCAGTCAATGCACCTGGACCATAAAGTAAATTAATCATTTCATAAGTATTACCAAGGGCATACTCTTTGGCTTTTTTTTCATAACCTAAAATACCTGTAGGATCAAGACTTACGGATGATAGAGAATGTTTTGTGGTGCCATCTGTTGCTAATCCTGGGCCATCTTTATAAATACCATCCCATCCCCATGTTCCATTCCTATAATCTGCAAGACGTTGTGTGTAATATTGTTGAATAATAGGAGTCTTGAACAATGCTTCACGCGTATCTAACAAAAAGGTTTCTCTTTTTGCTTCAGCATCAGTCTCGATATTAGCGCTATAACTAGTTAATAATGTAGAATATTGTGAGTTATAAGTGGTGTCATAAGTATTTTTATACAGCATACTATAATTTTGATCTGCTTTCCCCTGTAATACACTTTTATTGTATGTATCCGCATACACACGATCATAGGCACGTTGTCCTAACTGGGTATAGTTTTCCCCTGTAGGAATAATGCGAATGAAACCTGTATCTGCTTGACCAGGATTATCAATGTCACGGGTATAACTAGAGCCTGCCGATACATCATTCGGTGCCTGAAATACCATTTTGAAATCATTTAGAGTAAGTGCAATCCCTTCCCCTGTCGTATCTGCTAAAGATTCATCCGATAACTGCTGCAAAGCATAGGTAGAAGGCATGCATAACAAACTCACCATGCTTGCTAAACACGATTTTTTAAAGATGGAATGTTTACCGTTCAAAATCATCTTCACTGTCCTTTTATTATCAGATGCTCCGCATCTTTATCTTTCAGCTTCCCAGCTGCAATTTCTATTTTTGAATGATGCATCGTGCATCTTTTAATTAGATTTCTGCATCCATTATGCTTATTTTCCATTCAGATGCAAAAAGCAAAGTGCTGAATAGCCAAGTTTCCGATGAATGAAAACTCAAAAAAATAAACGGGACCTTAAGCCCCGTTTATTCAATACTTTAAACTAATTATGCTTTTGGCAAAGTCACACCAGTCTGGCCCTGATACTTACCGCCGCGGTCTTTGTATGAAGTTTCACAAACTTCATCAGATTCAAAGAACAGCATCTGTGCTACCCCTTCACCCGCATAGATACGTGCAGGAAGGTTCGTCGTATTGGAGAACTCAAGGGTGACATGACCTTCCCACTCTGGTTCAAGTGGAGTCACATTCACAATAATACCGCAACGCGCATAGGTAGATTTACCTAGACAAACAGTCAGTACATTACGTGGAATACGGAAATATTCTACAGTACGTGCAAGCGCAAATGAGTTAGGCGGGATGATACATACATCAGATTCGATGTCGATAAAGCTTTTTTCATCGAAGTGTTTCGGATCTACAATTGCAGAATGCACATTGGTAAATACCTTGAATTCACGTGCACAACGAACATCATAACCATAGCTTGATACACCATAAGAAATGAGTTTTTCACCATTCTCATCAAAACGAACCTGGTTCTCTGCATAGGGTTCGATCATGCCATGCTTTTCGCTCATTTCGCGAATCCAGCGATCAGACTTAATTGCCATTGGTACTAATCCAAAAATCTTAAATTCAGTTATTGCGACGTACTTTAACTGAAATTCACCTCAATGAAAATAAGTGTTCTTTCTTGATGCTACTTTGAAATTTTAATAAGATTTTTTGAGTGAAGTTACAGACTCATAATCGCTGAATAACTCAGCGGTACAGAAAAGCTCATCAGTACCAATGATGCGGTCTTTTGCATATTTTTTTGGTTGAGCCAGCGATTATTATTACGACCCAGTAAAGTACCGAAGAATGTCCATAAAACTGCAATTGGAATTAATAGTCCTATAAACATCAGCATATGTACGACATAGTAATAACTGTTCTGCCATGCAATTACGGGGAAAATTGCCGATGCAAACAATAAGGCCTTAGGGTTCAGTAAAGTTGCTAAAAATAACTCTCTGGCACGAATGGTGAATTGACTTAAACTGTCAGCAACTTCTGCTGTACGCCATAATCTGATTGCCAAATAGAGAATATAACAGGCGCTAAATAATTTCAGGATATTCGGTAAAGCTGGCAGATGGGTTGAAATCTTGCCAATCAGGATTCCCCAAAAACTGATCGCAAGCAGATAGCCTAACGCTTCAGCAGGAATAAGATAAAATGATTTCCTAAAACCTGCATGGATCCCGGAAGATGCCAATAAGGTATTGGTTGGGCCTGGAGTCAATAAAATTGTGACTACTAAACCAATAAATAACCAAGAAATCATGGGTTGACCTCGCTGTAATGCTTGCAGCATAGATCAGAATATTTTTACCTGCAAAATCTTATTTGTAAGAAGAATTATAATTTTTTGGAATGATTTAAATTATAATTTAAATTCAAAAACTTATATAAAAATAATGCTAAAATTAAGTGATATACGATAGAGTCATTTTAGTTGACTCCGACTTATTCATGAGAAAATTCTACTGAAAACACTAGACCTCTTTCATAAATCATTTTTTGCTCAGTTCCAAGTTGTAGATTCCAGCGATTAAATTGAATCTCAAACCAAGCCTTTTACCTCTATTTCGATAACGTTCAGCAAGGATTTTGAAGGTTTTCAGGCTGCCAAATACATGCTCAATTCCGATTCTTCTTTTATTGATTTCTTGATTATAGATTTTCAATTCAGGATCCAATTTACAGTGTCTTTTGGCTTTTAATGGCAACAGGCTATTCGGATACAACACATAAATCCCCTGATAGCCTTTATCTGCAAGGATAAAAGCCCCAAAAGGAATCTGGTTTAAATTACGTTTGAACAACTCGAAATCATGCACTGCACCGCGACTGGTACATAAACTCAGAATTTGCTGAGTTTTGTAGTGAATCATGGCCTGTACTTTAAAGGTATGGGTCTTTTTCTTGCCGCTATAGCTTTTCTTCTGTTTTTTTAGGCCTTTGGATTGGAATTTCCGTGGCATCCACGATCACAACATTCCAGTCGATGCCTTCGCCCTCGGGTAAATCTTTGGGTAAATTAAACAGATTGGACCGAATCAGGCAGTCTTCAACATGACGGACAATTCTTGAGGCTGTGGGCTCTGAAACCCCGTAACTCGTCGCAACGTGAAATAAGGTTCGGTATTCCCGCCAATAGCTCAGACAGAGCAGAACCTGATCCTCCAGGCTTAACTTGGGCGGTCTGCCTTTGGCAGAGACATGCTTCTGCAATTGCTCAACCATCAAATAGAAAGTTGACCATGAGATGCCTGTGTATCGCTTGAACTGAGGATCAGAAAGCTTGTTTGAATCGATGTATTTCATCCGCAGATTATGCACGAATGCCAAGAAATCCGAAGTGCAAATATTAACCAAAAAGAAGATCGTTTTTTGATTTATGAAAGAGATCTACTAACTCAAAAATTAAATTTTTATATCTTTAAAATGATTCATCTAATAATACATTTCTGATTTTTTCATCTTCAAATCTTTCAAAGTCACTCAGCTTATTTCTACTTATTGTCTTAATTTATTTTCTTGCTTTTATTGGGCCTACTTGCTAGGAAATACTTTCATTTTACTGTCAGCTTTAAAATAAAAACCCCAGCCTGGACTGAGGTTTTAATCAATGATCTCTATTAAAAAATACGGGACTGATCTTTTTGAGCCTTTGGCAGTTTGGCTGCAATCTTTTCGGCAATCGCCATATAGCTATCAGCAGCCTCATCTCCAGCAATCACTGACGGCGTTCCGGCATCGGCATTTTCACGGATTACAGCATTTAAAGGCAGACGGCCAAGTAGTGGAATATTGTACTGTTCTGACAATTTATCGCCACCACCAGTACCAAAAATCTGTTCTTCATAGCCGCAATTTGAACAGATATGAGTCGACATATTTTCAATCACACCCATGACTGGAATCTGTACACGGTTAAACAGTTCAATTCCTTTGGTAGCGTCCAGTAATGCCACATTTTGTGGCGTTGTCACAATCACTGCGCCAGTGACTGGGATACGCTGCGCTAGAGTCAACTGGATATCCCCTGTACCTGGCGGCATATCAATCATCAGGACATCCAGATCTGGCCAAAGTGTCTGATTAAACAATTGCATCAATGCGCCCGTTGCCTTTGGACCACGCCATGCCACTGGTGTATTGTGATCACCGGTTAAATGACCAATTGACAGCACCGCCAAGCCATAGGCATCTAATGGTACAAAGTTTTCAGCTTCAATCATTGGAGTTTTACCCGCATTACCGAGCATTGTTGGAATACTTGGACCATAAATATCCGCATCCAGTACACCGACTTTTAGACCCAATTTTTGTAAAGCCAAGGCCAAGTTCACTGTTGTGGTTGATTTACCCACACCACCTTTACCAGAAGACACTAGAATCACATTTTGAATACGTGGATGCTTCGGCACATCACGCTGTTGCGGGGCAGCTTTTTGAATAGGCGCCTCTTCTTGTTGCGGTTGATAATTTTCATTCGCCTGCTTTACAGCATCAGTGCTTGCAGATGCATCCACCACGGGTGGTAAATTCGATTTTGGTGCTACTGTGGTTTGCGGCTGGCTAGAGCAGCTTTCACCTTCAGCATGATGATGCCCGCACCCGCCCTCTTTTTTATGCCCCGTTTTTTGCTGGATCACATGCATATTGAGTTCTTTGATGCCACATTTTTCCAATGCGTCAGCCAGTTCATCATGAATCTGCTGTAGCTGCTCTTTTTCTTCAGGATAGGTATTAATCGTGATCTGTAAGATCTCACCTTGTACATTGACCTGAGTAATCCGATCTTTCAAGGCATTGTTAGAATTTGGCAAGATATAATTTTGCAGTACATTCTGCACAGCTTCTTCGTTCACCTCCTTGGAAGGCGAAAAAACCGATTTAAGCGAAGAAAGCCACGACATAGGTTACTCCAAAAATGTAGATCGATATCTAAATAGCTTAGTTTAACGGGCTTTTCACTTAAGGTTAAGCATTCTGCCCATTAAGATGAGGGAGATATTTTCAATTTCCAACCATTTTACTTGGTTTTATTAATTTGTGGCGAATAGAAATAATGGAAAGTGAAAGAGAATAAGAAATAAGGTAGTTTTTAGTATGCGAATAATTATTTTTATAATAAGAGTCTGATTAGATTCAGCCACCTCAACCCTGTTATGGTTGAAGTGGCAGTGCGATCAAAGCTTATTTATGATTTTTGTTGTGTTCGGACTTATCTTGCTGGTCCTTGGTGTTTTTGCCTTGATCCTGTTTAGACTGGTCTGCATCAGATTCTGAATCCTTATCTTTGGCAGCCTCTTTTTTATCAGACGTATTCTCCTTAGAGGTGTCATCTTTAGCGTCTTGATCTTTAGATGAATTCTCTTTCATTTTAGTCATCGTATCGGTGGCCATCTGTTTCAGCTCAGCCAGTTTGACAGAAGCTTCATTCACCAATTCAGTAATCTTCTGTTTGGTATCATCAAACTTATGTAAGGCTTCATCTTTAAGATGAGTCATACGATCCTGCTGATCTTGACCATTGCCATGTTGCTGGTCTGATTTTCCATCTTTATGCGCAGCCTGTTTGGAATCATCTGCATCATCATTCTGCTTGGCTTCAGACTTGCCATTTTTTAGCTCATTCAGAATCTTTTCGCCTTTCTGCAATAACTCTTCACCAATGGCAATCGCCTTGGCTTTTAAGTCATCCATCTTGGTCGTTTCATTTTTTTTATCTGACTGCTCACTATTTGAGTCATTAGCGCTCTGCTTTTCAGATTTATCATCCGACCCGTTCTTCTGAGCCTCTAGTACTTCCTGATGTTCCTGTTTGTGCTGCTTGTCTATCTCATTTTGCTTCTGCTCTTTCTCAATTTGATCATGCATTTCACGTGCATGTTGCTGTTTATCTTGGTTCTGCTTAGAAGTACTTGTCTGGTTATTCTGAGTCATGAGTACCCTCCTTAGGTAAGTCATATAAGTCATCAGACAATTATTTAGCATAAAGCAGAGAATGAATCGGGCGAATTAAGCAAACTGCAACAAAGCCTGTACATGTTGTTGCTGATCATTGCATCAGATAGCACAAAGCTCACGGTTTCAAATTTTCATCACCCCCAACTGGATGAGATCGTGCGCTGTACTTTGAAGATTCTATTTATTTTATTTCTTGCACCATCGGTTAGCATTTTACTGTCATCATGACATTGCATTTCCTTTAGCTTACCTATTCAAATGCTGTTATAGCCTGATTTTTCAAGCTAAAGGATGCTTATGATCGATCTATATTAAACATTTACAGGATGAGTAAAACTAAAGATAGCAAGCGACCTTAGCTTAAGCACGCACGGTACTCATAAAACTTACTACCGAGAACAACCAGATGAACAGGATAAAACTGCGCGCTTGGGTGAAATGTGCCACATCTGTGCCATGCAAAATGTTGTGGCGTGTTGCAGTGACGTTCGAACTAGAATCCATCTTATAGGCAGCCAGCTCTGCAAAGTATGGATTCAGTTCTGCAGCGATTTTAGATTTATGCCACAGGCTCTTAATCTCGTTGCCTTTCAAACCTGGTACAATTTTGTAGACATCAACAAATTTAGTGCCGTTTTGCTTTAATAAACCTTGTTGGATTAAGACGTCGGTGAGTAAACCTTCAAGCTGTGCATAGAGCAAAGGTACACAACCTGCATAACAGCCCAATTTATACATTTTAAAGGCTTCAACAATCACGGGACGGCGTAAGGCTTTATGGGCTTCATCTATTTGCATCGCATCAAAAGCAGTCAGTACGTCTTTTTGGAAATCTTCACTATTGATGACATCGAGTAGGTTAAAGGCTTTAACATCTTCATAGGCATGAATCTGTTGCCAAAAATGCATCAGGTTTAAGGCATCATTGGCCACTTTTGAACCAACAGGTTGATCAAGCTGATCTGCCCATACATTAAAATACTCATCCTGCTGTGCCAGTTCACGTAAGATATTGATTAAAAATGTATGTTCACCTTGTGAGATCTGATCTAAATAGCTTTGCGCATCTTCAAGGATACGTTTGCCTAAAGTCTGTTGTTTGATATTCGATTTAATCCGTCTGACTGGTTGATCATCTTCAAAATCATCGTAATCGTCATACATGGTCAAGCACTCAAGCAAATGGCGGATAGGCTATTATCCCTGATAATCCTGCCATAAAGTAGCATTTCATCAAGGTCAACTTTGTTATTGAAAAAGAATTCACCAAAAGCCTTATGCAAGTCATGTCTATCTCATGTAAAATTACCGCCCATTGCATAAAATACGAATGAGAGAGTCAGATCCGTGCGTAATATCTTAGTCACTAACGCCCTTCCATACGCCAATGGCCCGATCCATATGGGTCACCTACTCGGTTATATCCAAGCTGATATTTGGGTACGTGCGATGCGTGCAATGGGTCATAACGTGACTTATGTATGTGCGGATGATGCGCATGGTACGGCGATCATGCTGCGTGCTGAAGCCAATGGCATTACCCCTGAACAGCAAATTGCCAATGTACAAAAAGAACATGAGCGTGACTTTTCCGGCTTTAAAGTGGACTTTGACCACTACGACTCAACCAACAGTGCAGAAAACCAAGCTCGTGCTTCTGAGATTTATATCAAGAACCGTGAAGCAGGCAACATTGCAGTTCGTCCTGTGACTCAATTGTTTGACCCTGAAAAAGGCATGTTCTTGTCGGATCGTTTCATTAAAGGCACATGCCCAAAATGTAAAGCGGAAGATCAATACGGCGATTCATGCGAAGTGTGTGGCACAACCTACAACGCAACTGAATTGCTCAACCCAAAATCGACACTAAGCGGTGCGACGCCTGTCGAGAAGTCTTCAGATCACTACTTCTTCAAGCTGCCTAATTTTGGTGAATACCTGCAAAAGTGGACCCGTGACCAAGGCCGTCTGCCTGTGTCGATTGCCAACAAGCTGGATGAATGGTTTGAAGCAGGTTTGTCGGACTGGGATATTTCCCGTGATGCGCCTTACTTCGGTTTTGAAATTCCGGATGCACCAAACAAATATTTCTACGTTTGGGTGGATGCACCGATCGGCTATATGTCGAGCTTTGAAAATTACATCAAAGCCAAACGTCCTGACCTCAGCTTTGATGATTACTGGAAAAAAGATTCTCAAAATGAGGTGTATCACTTCATTGGTAAAGACATCGTGTATTTCCATGCGTTGTTCTGGCCTGCAATGCTTGAAGGTGCAAACTACCGCACGCCTACAAGCTTATTTGTTAATGGCTTCTTGACTGTAAACGGTCAGAAAATGTCTAAATCTCGTGGCACATTCATTAAAGCTGAAACCTATTTAGAGCATTTAAACCCTGAATATTTACGTTACTACTTCGCGTCTAAACTTTCTGATAAAGTTGAAGATTCTGACTTAAACCTTGATGATTTCGTTCAAAAAGTGAATTCAGATTTAGTTGGCAAAGTGGTGAACATCGCAAGTCGTTGTGCGAAATTCATCAATACGAAGTTTGACAACAAACTTTCTGCAACATGCGCAGAGCCTGAATTGGTGCAAAGCTTTATTGATGCAGGTGATTCAATCGCTGCCGCTTATGAAGCACGTGAATTCTCGACTGCGATTCGTGAAATTATGGCGTTAGCTGACAAAGCCAACCAATATATTGATGAGAAAAAGCCTTGGGCTTTAGCGAAAATTGAAGGCGAAGAACAACAAGTTCATGACGTGTGTTCTGTGGGTATTAACCTGTTCCGTCAATTGGCGGTTTACCTTGCGCCTGTATTGCCAACATTGGCTGAACAAGTTCAAGCGTTCTTACAATTAGACAGCTTTAACTTTGAATCTCGTAAGCAAGTATTAGTAGCGCACGAAATTGCATTGTTCCAACCGTTAATGCAACGTGTTGATCCAAAAGCTGTGGCTGCTATGGTGGATGCATCTAAAGATTCTTTAGCTGCACCTGCCGAAGCACCAAAAGCTGAAAAGAAAAAAGAGAAAGCCAAAGAGAAGAAAGCTGAGCCTAAAGTCGGTGAAGCGGAAATCATTAATATTGATGATTTTATGAAAGTTGACCTTCGTGTAGCGGAAGTATTAGACGCTGCAACGGTTGAAGGTTCTGATAAGCTGCTTCAATTGACTCTAAATGTCGGCGAAGCTGAGCCACGTAACGTGTTTAGCGGTATCCGTGAGTTCTATCAGCCTGAAGATTTAAAAGGCAAATTGGTGGTGATGGTGGCCAACCTTGCACCACGTAAGATGCGTTTTGGTATTTCTAACGGTATGGTGTTAGCTGCGGGTAATGGCGAAGGTGTTTGGGTGATTTCACCTGAATCTGGTGCGAAGCCGGGTGATAAAGTGTCTTAAGATTTAGATCTTAAATAAGAAGCCTCTACTAATGTAGGGGCTTTTCTATACCATTTATATAATTTATTTCCTTGTTTTAAAAAAATATATCGATAAAATCAAAGCGCTTTTTATTTTTTATAACTATTCGGGGTAAACATGAAAAAATTACTAGTTTCAGTTCTAGCGATGTCAACAATTGCATTTACAGGCTGTTCAGTTCGTATGGCAGATATGACCGTAGCTTCTACAAAGAACTATAACTTGAACTCAAACCAATTTGTGAAAGGTCAACGTGTCACAGGTGAAGATAAGGTTCCGGTAGTTTTATTCCCATTAGGTATTCCTAACTTCAAAACAGCGGTAGATCGTGCAATTGAGAAAGATCGTTGTGCTGTGGCTTTATCTGATGTTGTTATTACTCAACTGAATCAAGCATTTATTGTAGGGCAGATCGGTTACCGTGTTGAAGGTACGCAGGTGATTGATCGTTCACAGCCAGAATGTAAAAAATAATTTTTAGTTGTAAAAAAGCCTCTACGTTGTAGGGGCTTTTTTATGCCTGTAAGTTCCCTCTCCTTTTTTAAAGGAGAGGGTTAGGGAGAGGTCATATTGCATCATTGCCGCATTCTAAATTTATAAAAAATATTTTCTTTGCGTAGGAATTGCTTTACTTTTGAAAGATCAAAAGTAACAAAAATCTTTTGTTCACTTAATGATACGTCCCTGTACCATAAGTGAACGGCGACATCCATGTTGCCTCAAAATACTTTAAATATTAGTCTGTTATAAATTTCAACTATTCAATGTTAAGTTAATGTTAATAGTTGATAACCTTGGACCACATAAGATGCGTTTTGGTATTTCAAACAGTATGGTACTCGCTGCGGATAATGGCGACGGTGTTTGGGTAATTTCACCTGAATCTGGTTCTAAACCGGGTGATAAAGTGTCTTAATGGCCTTATTTTTATTATTTATTAGACTCTTTTTTAATTTCTGAAATTTTAGGCAAAATTCTTAAATTGATTTTTGCTTTTAATATCTTATGTGCTGAAGGTAAAATATCTGATTTAATACTATTTTCTACATTAGCAAACCACTTATTTTCTTTAGCATACATATCAAATGAACCTTTAATTGAATATCGATTCCAAAGTCCATGAAGAATACTATTAGAATGATTACTATTTGTATCACAAAGTTTTTTTGCAAAGACTATTGGATCAATTTCTTTTAAAATTGGATAATCGTAATAATAATTTTCTTCGCTATTGGTAAGGCTAATACGTTGAGCAAATAACCAACCATCTGTATCCATTAGATCTAATAAATTTTTTACTCTTTCAATATCTTGCTCACTATATTTCTCTTCATATGAAGCCATCACTTCTTTAATAAATTTATCAAATTCCAATATACCTTTAGCATAAAAGCCATAAGAGCCAGAATGTTCAGTGAAACTAAAATCCTTTATCTCTCTCATTCTTTCATTAATACTAAATAGACTTTTCCAATGTTTTTTAGCAATAGGTAGTAGATCTTCTACAGAGAAAAAAATTAAATTATTTTTCTTTAAATAAATTAGCATACTTATTGTATGCAATACATCAGAGGTATGCTGTAAACCATTACTTTCAATTTCGGATTTAGCCTGTTTAATTAATCGTTCAAATTCTAATTCAGGTAAATCCCAAAAATCCATTAACTTAAACCATGTAGGCTGTTCTTCTTTAAGCCTAAAATGAGTCTCATATAACTCACTGTTTATATTTTTTCCATCTAAAATATTTAGATTTAAAATCTCATTCCAAAGTTTTGGTGAAAATATAAAATCATTTAGTGAACAATTATATTTATTCATAAATTTTTCAGAATCAAGGCTTGTAATACCACGAAATGATTTTAATATCTTAGATGTAGTATCTATCTTTTTTTCTTCCTCTATTTTTTCATCTTTTTTGAATTCTAATATTTGTTTTTCAAAAATCCCTTTTTTATTTTCTAATGAAAGAATTAAAAAAGCCTTTAAAACTTTTTTAAAAATTTCCGAGTCAAAAGAACCTTTTAAGTCAAAATAGTCTTTTTTATAAAACCTTTCAAAGTCAAAAATAGCCTGCTTAAATGATCTTAAATTCTTATAGCCCACCTGATTGAATGTTTGTCTAATTAGTTCAAATTCTGAATTAAGAAGATCTTGTAAATTTTCATCTGAAATTTCACCTAGAATACTCTGAATTGCCATATTTTGGTCTTCGATGTAGCTAAAAGTTGCTCCTATTAGTTTTTCTTTTTTCCTAATGTATTCCTCATTATCTTTAATTTCTTCTTCATTCGATACTATAAGGATTTTAATTTTGTCTTGTTCTACAAAGTAATTAATGTAGCCTAAGACTTCTTCTTTCTTTAATTCACATCGCTCTAAATCGTCAAAAACCAATATGAAGTTATCATTAATTTTTAGATAATCTGGTAACTCAATTTTGGGAATACCACCTGCGATACTTCCATCTGATTTACTATCATCATCTAAATCAACTTTAATTGTTGCTTTCAATGTCCCTTTTAAAATTTGACCTGCTAATTTTGCACCTTTACTACCAAGAATTGGATGAATACTTTTAAAAATAGCTTCATCAATCAAAGAAGTTTTTGAAATACCATTTAAACTTACATAGCAAATTTTTTTACCTTGATCTTCTTTTTTCCCTAGGTATTGTTTTACAAACCATGTTTTTCCACTTCCCCACGCTCCGTTCAATAACACAGCATATTCAAAATTCTTGTTTCCATCGAAATAATAGTCCAGGTAGTCTTCGATATGTTTATTAGGCTCTGAAATATAGCTATGCATGAACTTTGATTAACTCTTTTTTAATTAGAATGAATTACTAAAATTAAAACCCAATGAAAAATATTTCTCAACATGCTAAAAATGATTTATCTCTTTAAAAGCTATAAGAACCCTATGAAAACATTTAACCCCCTATTCCTTGCATTCATTCTAAGCACCACAACCCTCCCCATTCAAGCGGCTGAAACCGCTATTCCAACGCAAAAACAAGTGGCTGGCTACTACCATCACCAAATCGGCAACACTCAAATCACCGCCCTGCTCGATGGCACAAACTACTTAAACCCTGCGCTATTTAAAGGCTTAAGTGACAGCGAAAAAACGGGCATTCTTAAAAAATACGCTGCCATCAACGACAAAGGCATACAAACCTCAGTCAATGCTTTTTTAATCAATACAGGCAACCAGCTACTCATGGTCGACAGTGGAGCTGCAAGCTGCTTTGGCGCACATTTGGGTTCAATCTATAACAACTTGAAAGCTTCAGGGTATCAGCCTGAGCAAGTGAATAGCATCTTCCTGACCCATTTACACCCTGACCATGTCTGCGGCATCTCAAATAACGGTGTAGCAAATTATCCAAATGCCACACTACATATTTCCAAAACCGAATATGACTACTGGCTCAGTCCAAACACCATCAAAAAACTACCCAAAGAAAACCAAGAGAAATTTTTAGGCACAGTTGAGAAAATTAAAGCCGCACTTGCACCCTATGAAAAAGCCAAAAAAATTAAAGTCTTTTCAGATAAAGCTTTCGCTTTGGGTGATATTCAATTTAAGCCATCTTTCGGTCATACCCCAGGGCATTACAGCTTTAAACTGAAAACCGACGCTCAAGAAGTGGTATTTATTGGCGATATCTTGCATTCACATACCTTGCAGTTTGATGCGCCAAAAACAGCGGTAGATTTTGATATAGACCCTAAGGCAGCAGTCGAAATACGTCTTAAACATTTTGCTGAATATGCCAAAGCGGGTCAGTTGATTGCTGCACCGCATTTACCTTTCCCAGGCATTGGGCATATCTATTCAAAAGATGGTCAAAGCTATCAGTGGATACCGGTACACTTTAAAGATTAATTGAATACTGTGATTGCAATATTCAGCTATGAAACCCTAAGCTTTTAGGGTTTCATTTATTTTATAAACACCTAACCAACAAGTATTAAAGATCTTAGACTCAGAAATCACATTTAGATTGAGAATTAGAATCCGCTACTTCACTTAACTTTTTAAATTTTTTCTTAAAAATTGCTTTACATTCATTGTGCACCTTTAGCACTCATTTCTAGCATTCAATTGAGTCCGATAAATCTAAATATTTAAAAATCAGGTATAAATTTTAAATTTATCTTCTCTTGTAGTGTCTTAGTTTGGTGCAAACAAGTCACATTATGCCTTATATCGAGTCTTATTAATTTCAATAAATTCTTCATCAAAATTTCCCTTGCTAGTGCCTCTTTTAGAATCATTTTGCCTCTATATACTGGGTTTCTTTTGTGATTCTACGCACTAAATTGGAACGCACCATGCAAAATATAGACTTATTATTTCTCCTTCTCGGTGCAGTTCTGGTGCTTGCCATGCATGCAGGATTTGCTTTTCTGGAACTTGGAACAGTTCGACATAAGAATCAGGTCAATGCCTTAAGTAAAATTCTAACTGACTTTGCCATCTCTGCAATCGCATACTTTTTAGTGGGTTACTATATTGCCTATGGACAGCATTTTTTCCATGATGCCAATACCTTAGCAGCTGATCATGGCTATAACCTGATGCGCTGTTTCTTCCTGCTTACCTTTGCTGCCGCCATTCCAGCGATTATCTCTGGTGGTATTGCTGAACGGGCCAAAATGCGCTCGCAAGCTTTAGCAACTTTATTTCTGGTTGCCCTGATCTATCCATTTTTTGAAGGCATGATCTGGAATGGTAACTTTGGTTTCCAGGACTGGTTGGCTCAGGCGTTTGGTGCCAGCTTTCATGATTTCGCTGGTTCAGTGGTGGTGCATGCCATGGGTGGCTGGATCGCACTGGCTGCGGTAATTCTGCTTGGTGCACGTCATGGCCGCTATAAAAACGATGGCCGGATTACAGCACATCCGCCTTCATCGATTCCATTTCTGGCTTTAGGTTCATGGATTTTAATTGTCGGCTGGTTTGGTTTTAATGTCATGAGTGCCCAGCGCCTCGATGCCATTTCTGGACTGGTCGCCATCAATTCTTTAATGGCAATGGTCGGTGGAACAATTGCAGCCAAAGTGGCAGGTAAAGATGACCCGGGCTTTCTGCATAATGGACCATTAGCCGGTTTAGTAGCGATCTGTGCAGGCTCAGATGTGGTACATCCATTGGGTGCACTTTTTATCGGGATCAGCGCAGGCGTGATTTTTGTGAAACTGTTTACGTATACCCAAAATAAACTCAAAGTGGATGATGTGCTTGGTGTCTGGCCTTTGCATGGTGTATGCGGAGCTTTTGGGGGTCTTGCTGTAGGTATCTTCGGTCAGCAATGGCTGGGAGGCATGGGTGGCGTTTCTTTAATTTCACAGCTAGTTGGTACAGTTCTCGCCATTATTGTTGCTTTAGCAGGTGGCTTCCTGGTCTATGGCCTGCTCAAAGTATGGATTGGTATTCGTCTCACCCGGGAAGAAGAATTTACAGGTGCAGACCTGTCCATTCATCGCATTTCTGCGAATTCTGAAGAAAATATTTTTTAATGCTCTCGTAAAAAAGCCCCTATTGCGAGGGGCTTTTTTTATCTGCAGCGGAGATTATAGGAAATGATTACTTCATACCAAAAATCAGCTTTAAACCGAGTACAGTCATTACCGCACCTGCAGCACGATCAAAGCCTGCTTTGAATTTTAAATACACACGACGTGGCTTTTCTGCAGACAAGGCAACTGCCACCAAAGAACACCATCCTGCATCAATAAAGAAACATAGGACCGGAAGCACGACATAGAAATAGGCCGGAATTTCTTTAGGCAAAAGTGCAGTAAAAATACTGGCTAATACAATGGCAATTTTGGGGTTAGATAATTGAGTGATCAAGCCTGTGGTATAAGCACGACGCAGTGACATCTGGGTATTGCTGTCTTCATTGGCATTAATCGGCTCTTTGGCATGTTTAATAATTTTAAATGCCAGCCAGAGCAAATAGATCCCACCACAGATTTTTAAAGCCAGATAGGCAGATGGCACAGCCAGTAAAAATGCTTGTAAGCCTAGAACTGCGAGCAGACCAAAAACGGCGGCACCTGTACCGGTTCCTAATGCCGTAAACAGGCCATGCTTACGCGAAATAGCAATTGAATTTTTTGCCACATAAATCGATGTCGGCCCAGGACTCATTGCGCCTAACATTAATGCAAAGGCAATTGAGCCCAAAATCCAGAATGATTCCACAACACAACTCGGTTAAATCTTGATTGCGCTATTCTAAGCAAAATGCAGCACGAATGCTGCATTTTTATGGTGCAAAATCTTAACTTTATCTAATAAATATTCAGTTTAGGTTTACTGAACCTCTTGGGCGATAAATTGCGGTTTAGACAAATGATAGTCGTGATCATGTACCGGCATTCCGCCTATGATCATGGTTCTGACTTCAGTTTTCGGTTTATTCATTTTGTCATTACCACAGCCAGCCAGACTGGACAGAAGTAACGCAAGCATAACATAGGATAGATGTTTCATTTGCTACCCTCCTGACAGATTCCCTTAGTTTTAGATTAGCATTTTATGTCTGTTTTTTATTCAATTATTTTGTGACAAGCTGCATCATTCAAGAGTGCAGTTAGAATAGGAATAAAGTCACTTTCGGGTACGCTTAACTTGGTTATACTGTTGCCGTTCTCACTTTTAAGATTGCCATGTTTGATTCGATTGCCCAGCAATTCATAGACCAAACCCTGAATGTACACGGTATGCAACTGACCATGCGCCGGTTGGATCTGGTGCATCCACAGATTTCAGGCAATAAGTTTTTTAAGCTGAAATATAATTTTCTGCAAGCGCAACAACAAGGGTTTAAAAAGCTGCTGACTTTTGGCGGTGCTTATTCAAATCATATTGCAGCGACGGCATTTGCGGCGCATCAGTTTGGTTTTGAAAGTATCGGCATTATTCGTGGTGAAGAACTTAAAGAAAAACCCTTAAATCCTACCTTAAAGACCGCGCAAGACTTTGGCATGCAGTTGCATTTTGTCAGCCGTGAAGATTATCGACGTAAACAGCAACCCGATTTTTTGGCAGAATTACAGCAGCAGTTTCCAGATCATTACGTGATTCCTGAAGGGGGTACCAATACGCTTGCTATTCAAGGCTGTCAGGAAATTTTAAAACCTGAAGATCGACAGTTTGATGTGATCTGTTCTGCAGTGGGTACAGGCGGTACAATTACAGGACTAATTGAAGCCAGTCAAAATCATCAACACGTTTTAGGTTTTTCTGCCCTGAAAGGGACATTCTTAACTGAAGATGTCGCCAAACTGACCCGCAAGAAAAACTGGCAGATTATGGATGACTATTGCTGTGGTGGTTATGCCAAAACTACAGCTGAACTGATTCAGTTTATTCAGAACTTTGAAGCTGAATACGGTATTCCTCTAGAACAGATTTATACCGGGAAAATGCTGATGGGTCTGACTGAGCTGATTGCAAAGGGTTATTTCCCTACTGGATCAAAGCTATTGGTTATTCATACTGGAGGCCTGCAAGGCAGAACCCCTGAGCTGCATGCAAATTAAACTGGATTAATCGGCTCATTATTATTTAAAGCCATCAAACCTTTGGCCAGACGGTAAATGTGCCAGATAAACACTACAAACAGAATCCCGAATCCAATCAGAATCGTGGTTAATAAGCCACCGATCAGATAACCGATTAAACTGACCCAGAAGGTTCGAATCTGCCAGTCGCTATGACTTTCCAGCCAGGTGCCGCGCATTTCATTGCGTTTCAGATAGTTCATAATAATGGCAACAATCGGTGTCAGGCCGACAAAGAAGCCCAGAATATACAGAATATAAGTGATCAGATTATATTGTTTTAATTGTTCGATATTCGCCATCAGTCTTTCTCCCGGGGCTTTCTATCCTCATGTATAAAACTATAGAAGCAGCTTTTCAGTATTTCAAATCAGTTGTGATGAATATCTGTAATTCGATTTGCTTAAGGATGAATAGAGAAAGCTGAAATAAAATTGTCTATAATGCTTTCCTTTTCTTCTCCCTTGAGTGTGTCATGTCTTCCAAGCAATACGATGTTCTAGTCATAGGTGCAGGTGCGTCAGGTTTAATGACAGCATATATGGCTGCGCAACGTGGTCGTCGTGTTGTCGTGGTTGAAAAGGCCAATAAGGTCGGTAAAAAGATCCTGATGTCCGGTGGTGGCAAATGTAACTTCACCAACCTGTACGTCGAGCCGGAAAATTTTATCTCTCATAACCCACATTTTGTTATTTCAGCCCTGACCCGTTATACCAACTGGGATTTCATTGGTATGGTATGCGAGTACGGTATTGAATATGAAGAGCGTAAGCATGGGCAGCTGTTTACGCTGAATGGCGCCAAGGAAATTCTGGCAATGCTGCTGTCTGAATGTGATAAGACCGGTCTGGTCGATATTAAAACCAGTTGTGAAGTCAAAGCAGTCAACGCGGTCGACGATCAAGGTTTGCAGGTTGCAACATCTTTGGGATATTTTGAAGTTGAATCTGTAGTGGTGGCTTCCGGTGGCCTGTCAATTCCGACCCTGGGTGGTTCTGGTATTGGCTATGAGATTGCCAAGCAATTTGGGCACTCTATCTATCCCACTCGTGCCGGTCTAGTGCCATTTACCTTCTCGGATAATTTTAAAGAAGTTACGACGCGCTTAAGTGGTAATGCGGTAGAAGCAACTTTATCCAATGAGCTGAACAGCTTTACTGAAGCCCTGCTGTTTACCCATCGTGGCCTAAGTGGTCCAAGCTCGTTGCAATTGTCTAACTACTGGGATGTTGGTCAAAGCTTTAAGGTCGATTTCCTGCCAAGTGTGGATCTGTTTGATTTCTTCAAATCCAGAAAACAAAGCCAGCCTAAAGTCTTGTTACGGACCCTACTCACCGAGCACTTACCCAAAAGTGTGGTACTGGAATTACAGAATCTGATCTGGACTGAGGTTACAGAAACCTCGATTGGCAATATCAGTGATGATAAACTAGAACAGATCGCCAAACGTTTGCACAGCTTTGAAGTGAAACCATCAGGCACCGAAGGCTATCGTACTGCCGAAGTAACGCTAGGGGGTGTAGATACTACCGAAGTTTCTTCCAAGACCATGGAAAGCAAGAAACAAAAAGGTTTGTTCTTTGTCGGTGAAATTCTGGATGTTACCGGACATCTGGGTGGTTTTAATTTCCAATGGGCATGGTCATCGGCGCATGCCGCATCGGAATATGTTTAATTTATAAATGCTCTAAAGTTAGTCTCAAGCTCACTCCAGATAGTCTGTTTTAAACAGCTTAAGATTGACCGTATTTTCAAGACGGTCAATCGTCAGCTGCATTTTTCGGCTGGCTTCTTGCAGATAATACGGTGCTGCATTTGCAGTAGAGCTAATAAATTTAGACTGTTTTAATTTCCACATATTGTTGATCTCCTTTGTCTTTATATTATTAATGCAATAAGAATACCAAAATTAATTTAGTATTCATTTGAATATTCTATATTTTCAACATGACAATTCTATTTCAACGAATTAACAGGATTTTTCAGTTAAATTCGTCTGTATCCGGCATATTCTTTTCCAGCGCTTGTTCAGAGCGCTTATCCGCTTTGCTCTTAACAAAGACAAATCTATAGGCAGCAGTAAAAAAGCCAATCGTAATTCCTGCAATCACTAAAGGTGCTAGAACTTTATTCGGTTTTTTTGCATTCATTCATTTTTCCTCATGACTGAACAAAATCGACCACTTAAGCGTGGTCGATTTTATTTGATTGGAACAGGTTAATTCAGGTCATCTTTCTTTGGACGACTATCGACATTCGGTTCGTCTTCACCTGTAGAGCCAAATGGATTATTAGCTGGTGGATGAGTTGGATCGACGTCGAGTGAGTCCGGTACAGCCTGATCTATATCTGGAGTAACCTGATCAATACCCGATGCTTCATCATCCTGCGGTGCAGTAGTAAGTGATGCAGGGGTACTATTCGATAAGTCCGTACGCATTGGCGCATTGTCATCATTCTGACCTGGAGTAGGCACGATACTCGCTCCTGTTGTAGTAGCTGGTTCAGTCGCAGAAGTCGCACTACCTGAACCAAAAGCTGAAGTCATGATATCGGTATCTTTTTTCAAGGGATTTGGTTCTTTGCCTTCACGTTTGGCTTTATCAATCAGATCAGTCAGAACACGTTCTGCCGGCTGACGACCACCAAGACCGAATGCCAGAGCAAAAGCCACTGCTACTGCGCCCAGAGTCAGACCGAATGCAAGGTTTACAATCGAATCGGCAATGCCCATTGCGCGTAAGCCCATTGCAACTACCAGACCCATAATCAGGACACGAACCAGATTGGCTAACCAGCGTGAACTGTTATATTCACCGCGCTGCACTACATTCGCAACCACATTTGCCAGCCAGAAGCCAACCACCAGAATCACTGCGCCGAGCAGGATGTTCGCACCGAAGTAAATGAACATCGCAATCAGGCTACTTACCTGTTCAAAGCCAAGACGGTTCGCCGCTTCAGACACAGCAAACAGCATAGTGAACAGAATGATCAGGACGCCCACGACATGCGAAATTTTAGTGGTACCCAGGAAACGTTGTAAGTCTAGCTTGGCCGGAACTTCATCTACACCCGTACCTGCCAGAACTTCAGTAACCAGCTTCGCGACCAGTTTCGATACGACATAAGCCAGAATCAGAATCAGGGCTGCGGCAATGATATTTGGAATGGCATTCATTACCTCATACAACATCGCGGTTGCAGGTTGTGAAATCGCCTCAATACCGAGAGCTTCAAAAGCGATGATCAGCGCTGTAATAATGATTACAGCAAAGATGAAGGAACCAATCACCTGAGGAACATTAGAGTTCTTGAAGATGCCAACTTTTTCTGCCTGTTGCTGTACATTCAGACTACGCAATAAACCTTCTACAATGCCACGAATGATTTTCGCCAGAATATAGCCGACAAAAACAATCACACCGGCAATAAAGATATTAGGCAGATAACCAACAACATCATTGACCATGTTCTGAACTGGATACAGCAGACCGCTTAAACCCAGAATCGAGAGTACGATAGGCAGGAATAACAACAGAATCAGCCAGTAAATAATTTCACTGATATTCTCACTTAATGGCTTTACACCAACTTCTGAACTGAGTTTTTCATCCAGTTGAGTGCGGTCAAGCAACTTCTGTAGTCCCACCTTGACCAGATTGGCAACAATCCAGCCAATGAATCCGACAGCAATCGCAGCAAGCAATTGAGGGATAAACAGCAGGAAGCGCTGAATCATGTTACTGAACGGTCCACTGACATTGGTCAGATTCAGCACATTCAGTGCACCAATAACTGCCATAATCAGGATTAACCAGAAGACAATTCTTGTGATGATATTTTCAATATTAGAACGATGGCCAGTCGCATGGTTTAGCCGCTCATTGGTTCCAAGCTTTTGCAGGATTTTTTTTACGCCTGCAGAGACCAGTAATGCAATAACCCAGCCTATCAGCAGGATCGCCACTGCACTTAATATGGGATGAAACTGTTCCCAATAGTACATGGCATCATAACCGCCTGGGCCTCTCATATATTCATTCATGTTGTCATGCCCTCTATGGTTTTACTTTATTTATAAGTATTTACAGACTTCTTTTTTGGAAAGTTGTAAAGCCGTCTGTCATGCATTATTCACATTAGAATTGGAGCTTTTTTTATTCAATTGAGAAATGCACAACTACAACAAATCCGCACATTAGATTGCAAAAAAGCCCTGATTCTTAACCAGGGCTTTTTAAGAGGGTGCTTACTGACCAGCACCTCGACTAGATCCTTCTGAGTCGGTTGCTATACCAACATCCATACCTCCCGCTGTATCTTCTGCGGTAGCTTCAGTCGTACCAGTAACACCACTTAAGTTCGCAGGCTGATTCAGATCCTGACTACGCCCTTCCTCTGACTGAGCTGGGGTCGTATTGTTCATGGTTGCTGGTTGAGCTTGCGGATTTGGATGACCCGGAGGTGCTTCTTCTGGTGAAGGCTTAATATCGGCAAACATATAAAGTAGCAATGCCAGCAGGAAGACACCCACTAAAATTAAAATATAGACAGGGATTCTTTTCTTCTGCCGTGTATCTTCATCATAGCCTGAAGGTGGTGTTTTGTTGAAATCATTAGCCATAACCATCCTCACTGTTTTTTATTCATGTGTGGATTTCATCATAACAAGTTGATTTTTTAACTTGTGTGACAAAAATAAGTGAGATGGTGACGGCGTGTAAGTCTGTAACAGCGTAGAAGTTTCTACGCTATAGGTTATTTAAATAATCCTTTGCCTGGCTCATGCTGAACTTCAACCAATGTTTCATGTTCATCTTTTAGCTGTACGCCTGAAAGCTGCAATGCACAGGATTTTTGCATGAGTGCGATTAAGCGTTGGATCGCTAGCGGATAGGACAAACCTGTCGGACGAACATTGGAGATACAGTTTCTAAGTGCATCATGGCAGCCTTTAAAAGCATTATAAGTATAATAGATTCCCATACTATCCGGAGAACTTAACCCTGGACGTTCACCAATGAGCATCACCAGCATTTTGGCTTTTAAAATTTCTGCAACCTCATCTCCCAGTGCGACACGGCTACCACGGGCAATAATTACAGGGGCGATCCTCCAGCCTTGTACTTTGCAAGCTTCTACCAAAGCAGGAATAAAGTGTGGTGTATTTTCTTCAATAGCACGTGCAGATAGCCCATCTCCCGCGACAATCACCACATCCCAAGTGTCCTGATGTTCATTCCGGTATTGCTGTAACATCATTTTAGATTCATCAGACAGGATACGGCCCAAATCGGGGCGTTTTAAATAGAAATCCTTTTCCACTGCCTGGCTTTCAATGTCTAAAATCGTTAAACCAGTCCTGCTTAGACTTGCTTTAAGTTGGTCAGCAGCAAGTGATTTAAGCACAGCATCTTTGGCTTGGGCATGTGCCAGCTGAAACTCCAGACTTGGTCGGGTTGGTAAACTGCCACCTGCCCGGCCTAAGGCTATACGCGCATCGGTATAGGCTTTGAGCTGTTGCCAGGGATTGTCTTGCAGCTGTGACTGAAATTGCACATCAGGAACCAGTTTCATCATCACTCCTTAAGACAGCATCAAACGGGAAAACTGTTTGGGTAATTCAGTCGGCCACTGCAACTGATGGGCTTGCTGAGAAAGAATACCCTGCTGTTGCAGCCAGTGGTCAAATTCAGGCGCTGGTTTTAAGCCCAGTAACTGCCGGATATACAAAGCATCATGGAAAGAGGTAG
This sequence comes from Acinetobacter sp. CIP 101934, assembly GCF_000369585.1. NCBI lineage: Bacteria > Pseudomonadati > Pseudomonadota > Gammaproteobacteria > Moraxellales > Moraxellaceae > Acinetobacter > Acinetobacter sp. CIP 101934. Next base: position 2,502,122 of record NZ_KB850094.1, read on the forward strand.
TTTGATAGTTCAGCATTACATCATCTGAACCCGGAATCCCCATGATAAAATTCAGTCCGGCATTGGCGAGTAGAGTCAGCAAGATATCCATGTCATCCTGATCTGCATCGGCATGGTTGGTATAACAAATATCACAGCCCATCGGCACGCCGAGCAGCTTGCCACAGAAATGATCCTCTAGTCCTGCCCGGATAATCTGCTTACCGTTATACAGATATTCCGGCCCGATAAAGCCGACCACGGTATTGACCAATAAAGGGTTAAATTTACGTGCCACGGCGTAGGCACGTGCTTCCAAAGTCTGCTGATCGACACCATAATGACCATTACTGGACAAAGCACTGCCCTGTCCGGTTTCAAAATACATCACATTCTGACCCACTGTGCCACGTTTCAGGCTTAAAGTCGCTTCATAACCTTCCTGTAAAAGTTCCAGATTAATACCGAAACCGGTATTGGCTTTTTCAGTTCCAGCAATGGACTGAAACATTAGGTCGATCGGGATATTTTTATTCACCAGCTGAATGCCAGAGGTGATATGGGTCAGCACACAGGATTGAGTTGGAATCTGATATTCATGAATAATGTGATCCAATAATTTTAATAACTCAGAGAGGTTTTGCAGGTTGTCAGTCGCAGGATTAATCCCGATCACCGCATCACCACTACCATACATCAGCCCATCCAGGATCGATGCTGAAATTCCCATCAGATCATCGGTGGGATGATTCGGCTGCAAGCGGGTAGAAAGATGCCCTTTCAGCCCGATGGTGTTTCTAAACCGCGTGACTACACGACATTTTTTCGCCACCAGAATCAGATCCTGATTCCGCATAATTTTACTGACCGCTGCCACCATTTCCGGGATCAGGCCCATTTTTAAAGCGCTGAGTTTTTCAGTAGTGGCATCTGCACTCAACAGCCAGTTTCGGAAATCCCCCACAGTAAAATGCGAGATCGGATAGAAAGCAGCGATATCATGTTCATCCAGAATCAGTCGGGTCACTTCATCCTGTTCATAAGGAATTAAAGCTTCATTCAAAAACTGCTTTAACGGTACTTCTGCCAGACACATTTGTGCAGCAACCCGCTCAGTTGCATCATGGGCAGCAATCCCTGCCAGCTGATCGCCAGACCGTTCAGGGCTAGCCTTGGCCATCAGCGTTTTTAAGTCTTCAAAAATATAGTGCTGACTGGCCACATTGATATGATACAACATAAGCATGTGCTCCCTTTGCTTGTTGGTTTTAATTCAGTTCTTTTTCTGCTGCCTCAATACGGGCAAATTCTTCTTCCGGTGTGCCTGCCACCAGATGATGACGGCTATACAACAGGAAGTAGAGAATCAGTACGACATAAATCGCAGCTGCCATTAACCAGACTTTTGGATCGACCAGGAAGCCAGCGACCACTGCAATCGCAGCCAAAACTAAAGCAATCGATGCGGTCAAAATACCGCCCGGTGCTTTATACGGGCGCGCCAGATTTGGTCGAGATACTTTGAGTTTGATATAAGACATCATCATCAATACATAGGAAATCGTCGCGCCAAAAACTGCCATAAGGATCAGCAGATCACCCTCACCTGAAAGTGACAGCAAAAAGCCAATAATCCCTGGAATAATGATCGCCAGATACGGCGCATGATTGCCGTTGGTTAAGGACAGTTTTTTCGGTAAATAACCGGCACGTGACAGTGCAAAAATCTGACGGGAATAGGCATAAATAATCGAGAAAAAACTCGCGATCAGACCCGCCAGCCCGACAAAATTCACAAAACTTGCCATCCAGGTATTAGCCCCATAGACCGTGACTAATGCATCGACCAATGGCGCACCAGAATCTTTAAGCGTATCTGCACCAGCTGCGCCAGGACCGAGCAGCAAAATACTCAGGGCAAAAAATGCCAGAATCAACATGGAACCAATCAGGCCACGCGGCAAGGATTTGGCCGGATCTTTGGCTTCCTCGGCTGCTAATGGTACGCCTTCAACCGCCAAGAAGAACCAGATCGCATAAGGCACGGCCGCCCAGATGCCGAGATAACCCAATGGCAGAAAAGTGCTGGCACCAGCAGCTTCGGTATTGACTGCGATATTGAACAGATTTGCACTATTAAAATGCGGCAGCATGCCGAAGATGAACACCATCAGAGCGACAGCAGCAATTGCAGTAATAATAAACATTATCTTCAGCGCTTCACCCGCGCCTTTAAGATGCAAGCCCATAAAGACCAGATAGCTGACCAGATAAATAATCCAGCCACCAATACCAAATAAGGCTTCGCAATACGCCCCGATAAAGCAGGCAATCGCCGCCGGTGCAATCGCATATTCAATCAGGATCGCGCTACCTGTCAGATAGCCACCGAATGGACCAAAAGCAGTCCGGGCAAAACTGTAACCCCCACCAGCAGTCGGCAGCATGGTCGACATTTCCGACATGGCCAGACACATGCATAAATACATCAATGCCACCACAACAGTGGCAATAAACATCCCGCCCCAACCCGCCTGAGCCAAACCAAAATTCCAGCCGGCAAAGTCACCGGAAATTACATAGGCCACCCCTAAACCCACAAGCAGCAGCCAGCCTACAGCACCTTTTTTCAGCTGTCGCAGGGCAAAATAATCTTCTTGTACTGTTGTTTCGGTGACGCCGGTATCGATGACACTTTTTGACTCTGACATAGCAACCTCTTTGTTTTTATCTTTGTTCCCTGAGGATATGCATAAGCCGTACCAGTTCATCCATTGTCCAGGGAAAGCAAACTGAATCGCTGCCCTATCGGTACGAAATGCGCTATAATCATCCACCTCCTATTTATACACTCGATTTTTATGGCGTATCGTCAACAAAGTGTATCGCTTGATCTTGACACTGACGTCACACATCAATGTGCGTTACACCACACCCGCGATCAGCATCTGATTGGAATTATTGAATTCAGCAAGCCAAGCTTTTTGCTGCGCTGGCAGGATCTAGAATATTTCCGTCGTCGTACCGAAGAAATGTCGGTGATGCCATTCCCGGACTGCGTGAATGCAATGATCATTGATGTGCGTAATGTCGCAGCTTGGCTCGACAATGACGTGCCGATCATTCCATGGCGCTTACTGGAAGAAGAATGTCCGGTACGTCTGGTGGTGCCTGCGGAACGTATCGAACATTATGCCGGTTTCTTTGAACCGACGTGGCTGACCTCTGATGTAGAGACAGCGATCCAGGAAATCCGGGACTTTATGGATATGCTTGTCCATTAAGAGATACAAAGTAAAAAAACCTCCGACATGGAGGTTTTTTTGTGTTTAAAGAAAATAAAAGTCCCCCTTTACCAAAGAGGGATTTAAGGGGATTCTGATTTCAAGAAATATTTTTTAACTTAATCCCTTCCCTTGCACAGCGATGCTGCTCAACCCAAAGGACGAGGGAGAATAATGCTTACCAATAATTCTCGACTGCAATATTTCCTTCACCACGACGGTTCATGGTCAAGCCACGTGCTTTTAATGCTTCTTTGGTATCTTCAACCATATCCGGGTTACCGCAGAGCATGACATGGCTGGTTTCAGGATTAAGCTGCATAGCTGCGGCTTTTTCCAGTTCACCATTTGCAATCAGAACCGGTAAACGGTCATGCAATGCTGCTTCAGGATCACGGGTAATAATTGGAATAAATTTAAAACCGCTATGTCCTTCACCAAAGCTTTCTGCAATTTCCTGAATACGCTCTACATAAGCCAGTTCAGCTTGCGTACGCACGCTATAGACCAGATTAATTTGCTTATAGTTATTCCAGGTTTCAAAGTCTTGCAGCATGGATAAAAATGGCGCCAAACCTGTACCTGTTCCCAGTAACCATAAATCTTGTGGTAATGGCAGCTGGTAACGTGCCAGGGTCAGATAGCCATAAGGAATCTTTTCCAGGTAAAGTTCATCACCTACTTTAAGATGTTGTAAATTTGAAGTAAATTTACCTTCAGGCACCACAATTGAGAAAAATTCCAGGGTTTCATCGAAAGGTGAAGACACCACTGAATATGCCCGGACAACGAGTTCATCCCCTATCTTCAAGCCAATACGCGCAAACTGCCCTGCAGTAAACTTGAAATGTGCAGGTCTGGTCATGGTGAAACTAAACAGCGTATCGGTCCAACGGTGTACAGATAAAACCTTTTCTAAGCTAAATTTTTCAATAGACATGATTCAAACGTGGCATCAAAGACTATGCTCATGGTAGCATGACAGCATAATTTATTAATATTTTTTAAATGTTAAGGCTCTATTCATGCGCATGACTCTACGCCAGTTGGCTGTTTTTGTAGCAGTTGCTCAAGAAGGCACCGTCACCAAAGCCAGTGATGCAGTCAAACTCACCCAAAGTGCGGCGAGTATGGCTTTAGCAGATTTAGAAGATGGTCTTGGCGCACCTTTATTCGACCGTCTAGGCAAGCGTTTACAGCTGAATGACTTAGGTCGTTTTCTTCTCCCACAAGCACTTGAAATTCTTGGTCGCTGTGAAGCTTTTGAACAAGCTGCTAAAGGTGAACTGCAAAGCATTGACCTGCGTCTCGGTGCGACCCTGACCATTTCCGACTATCTGATGCCAGACCTAATGGCGGATTTTTTAAAAATCCAGCCACAGGCACACTTACAACTTCAGGTGGGTAATACTCGCCAGATGATTGAAGCTGTGAACCAGTTCCAGCTGGATTTAGCTTTAATTGAAGGTTCTTGTCACTTACCACAGCTGCAATGTATCCATTGGCGTGATGATGAACTCGCAGTGTGCTGTGCTCCGGATCATCCACTTGCTCAGTTAAACCGTCCACTGACTGCTGAAGACTTTAAATCTGTAGAATGGATTCTTCGTGAAGAAGGTTCAGGTACGCGCGAAGTCTTTGACAATGCTATTCTGCAAGATGTTCCAGATGCTAATATCCGTCTGACACTCGGTCATAACGAGGCAATTCTGAAGATAGTTGCAGGTGGCATAGGTATGTCCTGTATTTCTAAACTGGCAATTGAACCTTTACGTGAAAAAGGTCAGTTGGTGATTCTTGATACACCCTTCTGGTCTCTAACCCGTCCATTATTTATGCTGGTACACCGTCAGAAGTATCAAGGTCCAGGTTTAAAAGCTTTTATGAAATTCTGTGAAGCCTAAATTTCTGTTCAAATTAAAAAAGCGCCTTAAGGCGCTTTTTTAAGAATGGGACAAATATCTTATTAAAAACTGAAGACTGACCTAAATTTCTCCAAATATCATGAATCCAAGCGCTGATACAAAAGCCAGCCAGAGTGTAGGACTAAAGAAAATACTGTTACGTACTGGAACAGCCACCATGGCAGGTGCTAGAGATGGCAGTACGACTACTTCAGAAACAAGTTCCTGTTGGGGTTTAATATCTAGACGCACCATATTTTCCAGTTGAATCTTATTTTGTTCTTCAATGATTCTGAATTTAAGCCGCTCCCCAACTTGAGGCATTATCTCAGGTGAAGGTAATTGCTGTAACTGGAAACCTAACTCCTGTGCCGTGTTTGCCAGTTCAATGCTTCCAGTCCCGCTTAGGGAGTCATAGGTTTTAACTCTTCCATCTGTAAACATGATATATGTCCCTGAATCATCATAGATGGGTATTTTAAGTGGAAGGCTATAAGATATATTGTGAGCTTTAGTAGGTATTTTATTGTTTTAGCAACATCGCACAGCATTTAAGTTAAAAAACTCGTTATAAAATTACATTAAATAAAAAATCAAATAAAAAGAGGCTCTAAAGCCCCTTTTCAGTTTAAGTTTAAATGGAAAGTAAAAATTTAACGTTTTAAGCTAGACAATAATTCAGTGGTAATTGAAGTATTTACCGCGACAGCCTTGGCTTTTTTCGCTTTCTTGGACTTATCAGCTACGCGTTCAATTTTAATAGCTTTGTACTTATCACCATTTTGAATCACGTTAAACTTTACCCGCTCATTACGCTTCGGCTCACCTGAGTCTGCAGGAAAATCCGAAATATGGAAAAATACATCACCTTCTGGAGATGAAATAAAACCAAAGCCCTTCTCTGCATTGTATTGTTTGACTTTGCCTTGATATTGTTCAGAACTCATTTACGTACCCTAATCTGACCATTATATTGTTCAGTATATAAAAAAGAGGCTATAAAAGCCCCTTTCCTGTTCATCTTCAAAAATCAGTCTTTTTGAACCGAACCAAAAATTTTGTCGCCCGCATCGCCCAGACCTGGAACGATGTAACCATTTTCGTTCAAGCCATCGTCCACCGCAGCCGTAAAGATCACCACGTCTGGATGTGCTGCTTCAACACGTTTAATACCTTCTGGTGCAGCAACCAGTACCATCACACGAATGTCTTTACAGCCGCTTGCTTTCAGCACATCAATTGCAGCCACCAGAGAAGAACCCGTCGCCAGCATTGGATCAATGATCATCGCAATACGGTTTTGTACATCTGGTACCAGTTTTTTATAGTAAGTCCGTGCTTCTAAAGTTTCTTCATCACGCTCAAGACCCAGTACAGATACTTTAGCGCTTGGAATCAGGTTCAGAAAACCATCCAGCATACCAATGCCGGCGCGTAGAATTGGCACAACGGTAATTTTCTTACCAGCGATACGGTCTACAGTGACTGAGCCGTTCCAACCGTCAATTTCATGCTCAACAACAGGAAGATCCTTGGTCGCTTCATAAGTCAAGAGCATGGTCACTTCTTGAGCCAGCTCACGGAAGTTCTTGGTACTGATGTCTGCACGACGAAGTAAACCGAGTTTATGTCGGATTAAAGGATGACGGATTTCATGGATAGCCACGGGAGAACACCTAAAAGGTTAAAGATAAATTGCTGCTTATTATAAAGCGATTTTCGTTTTTATATAAATAAAAAAGCCCCCTATCGAGGAGGCTTTTTTTGTAATAACGTTCTAATCTTTCGATTAATTAGTTATAACCGCTTTGCACCAGAGTGAAAATGAACTGTTGAAGCTCAGGTGAGATTGCAAAGAAAGCAAGCTTAGAGAATGCAATCATTGGATCTGGATAAACACCCAGGATCAGTACCAGTGCAGCCACTGCCAGCACCATAATACCACCCACTTTTTGACCCCAGTGATTTACAGCGTCAAGACGAGGCGTTTCTGGTGGAGTCATGTACATTACCACCATTACACGCAGGTAGTAATACAGACCAATACCTGAACCCAGGATGACCATTGCAGCAAGGAACCAAGACTCGCCTGCTACCGCAGTTTTTATAACCAGGAACTTACCAATAAAGCCCGCTGTTAATGGAATACCAGCAAGAGACAGCATCATCACCGTTAATACAGCAGTCAATACTGGACGGCGCCAGAACAGACCACGGTACTCAGCCAAACTACCTGCTTCATCGGTGTTGTTGTACGGACTAGACATCAGGGTTACTACACCGAATGCACCGATTGTCGTCAACACATAAGTGATGATATACACATTCACGCTTTCAAATGTCGCGAAGCCCTGGATTTGCAGGAAGTCGGAGTTACGTGCAGAAACGATGGCAACCAGTACATAACCGAAGTGAGCAATTGAAGAGTATGCAAGGATACGTTTCAGGTTCACCTGTTTCACTGCCAGCAAGTTACCAGCAAGAATCGAAAGCACTGCAAGGATCGTAATGATAGTGACGAAGCTGTCTGCCAGGATTAAACCTGAAGACAATACATAACGTACAAACAGACCCAACATTGCCACTTTCGCAACAGTCGCAAGGAAAGTTGCAACCGGTGATGGAGCACCTGCATATACGTCTGGTGTCCATTTGTGGAATGGTGCAAGCGATAATTTGAATGCCACAGCAAAGACAATTAGCGCAAGACCGATTACCACAGCTGGCTGACTAAATGCAGAGAACATTTTGCCTGGTTCAGCAGTGAAGTTCAGTGTACCTGTGTACGCATAGATGTAAGCCATACCCATCAGCAGCATTGCAGATGCAGTTGCTGACAATACCAAGTATTTCACACCCGCTTCAAGCGACTGAGAACGTTGATGTGTATACGCCAACAGGCCGTAAACCGGAATCGACATTAACTCAAGGCTGATGAAGAATGAAGCATAGTGCGTGCTTGCCACCATCAACATTGCACCTGCAACCGAACACAACATCAAGATGTAGAGTTCTTCGCGGTTGTCTTTATAGGTTTCAATGTATGCATGTGACAGTGTGCTACACGCAAGTGCAGCAATCAAGATCACAAACTGGTACAGCATCGTAAACGGATCTACAATGAACAGGTTCATCACGTTGGCAGGTGCAAATTTACCCGCCAACAGGACGAAGATCATATATAACGCAGCCAGGTTTAAACCAATAACTGTCGTCGTCGCAACCAGGTTATGGTTACGCTTAACTGCTGTCACCAGCATTGCAACGATCGCAGTCAACGCCACGATCATCACAGGTGCTAGGGGCATAAGCTCAGAAAAAGACATTGTGAAGTTCATGGCTTATTGGATCTCCACATTTTCAGCTGAAACGGCAGCTTGCTGCACAGCATCAGCTGCTTCAGACACAGGAATGTAGCTATTTGCTAACCACGCCATGCTTGAGTTTGAAATATCAAGGAAGCTTTGTGGATATAGACCAAGCCATAACAGACCAAACGCACAGATCAACAGAATTACCACTTCACGCGCATTTAAATCTTTCAGCGGATTCGTGTAATGCTGTTTTTGCTCTTCGTTTGGCGTACCAAACAGTGACTTGTGAATCATGATCAGACCGTACAGACCAGCAAACACCAAGCTGATTGCAGCAAGGATTGTATAAGTCGGATATTGACCGAATGCACCCATCAGGATCAGGAATTCACCGATGAAGTTACCTAAACCAGGAATACCCACCAACGCTGCTACGAAGAACATCAGGAAGAATGCCAAGTATGGGAACTGACCGCGCATCCCCCCCATCAGACGCATGTCACGTGTATGAACACGCTCATACACCTGACCACACATAATGAACAATGCCGCAGATGACAGGCCGTGAGCTAGCATCATGATCATCAGACCTTGGAAAGTCAGTACGTTACCTGCATAAAGTGCAAGTAGAACGAAGCCCATGTGTGAAATAGATGTGTACGCTAACAGACGTTTCATGTCGGTTTGCTGGAATGCACACCATGCACCGTAGAAAATACCAATCAGACCCAGAATGATCGCAATGTCTGCAAACTGAGCCGAAGCTGCCGGGAAGAACGGCATAACGAAACGCAGTAAACCGTACGCAGCAGTTTTAATCAGGATACCTGCAAGGTCAACAGAACCCGCTGTTGGTGCCTGAGCATGCGCATCTGGTAACCAGCCGTGCAGTGGGAAAACTGGAAGTTTGACTGCAAAACCGATGAACATACAGATCATGAAGGCATAAGCCAATGCTGGAACTTGCGTATCCAGTGTATTCGCAACACCCAACAGGAAGTTGTAGTCAAAACGGATTTCGCCAGTCATTGAGTAACCAGCAACCACCAGACCCAGGATACCAATCAGCATCACCAGACCAGCAACCTGTGTGTAGATGAAGAACTTGGTTGCAGCATATACACGTGACTTGCCTTCTGCCCCTTTATGCCCCCAAAGCGCAATCAGGAAGTAGATCGGTACCAGCATCATCTCCCAGAAGAAGAAGAACAGGAACAGGTCAATTGCCAGGAACACACCAATTACGCCACCCAAAGACCATAAAAGGTTTAAGTGGAAGAAACCAACGTTTTTCTGAATCTCACCCCATGAACAGCCGACTGCCAATACACCAAGCAGTGCAGTCAAGCCAACCATCAGTAAAGATAAACCATCCACCGCTAGGTGAATATTAATGCCCAGGGTTTGAATCCAAGGCAATTTGAACTCAGCAGCCCACGAAGGTGTAGCACCGCCTAATTCATAAACATAAGTACCGTTTTGCCAGAGAACCACGGTTAACACCAGGGTTACCAGCATCCCGATTAACGCGATATAACGCGGTAGAGACTGGTCGAGCTTGTCGACCAACCAGCATACAAAACCTGCAATGAACGGAATGAGGATCAGAGCCGGCAAAATCATGTTGTTTGGAGCTTCCATTTTATTTCCCCACTACCTGAATCACGAGCAAGATCATCAGTAGGACAACGACACCGAGCCCCATACTAGATGCATATTCACGCAGTGAACCAGTTTGACGTGAGCTGGTAAAGCTGTGACCACCTTTTACAAGTGCAGGCAGTACTAACCACAAGCCATCAATTGGATCACGACCGAACAATTTCGCGAAGAATAAATAAGGCTTCACAAAGATCAGGTCATACAGTGCATCAAAACCAAGTGCATTGCGGCAAATGTTCGCAAGACCAGCACCCAGTGAAGTTTTAGCAAACGATTTCACTGCATTATAAGCAAAGGCAAATAATACTACGCCTAGCGCAAGACCTGCCAGTGCAATACCTACCGCAATATATTCTGCAGTATGCATGCCATGCTCAAGTGCTTCAGGAATATTAAACGCAGGAACTTTAGCTGAATTCAGGATGCTTTCTACAGGTGCTTTTAATGCTGCACCCACGAAAGTAGAAAGAACCGCAAGAATCGCCAATGGACCCCAGTAAGTCACACCCTTGATTTCGTGATAAGGGGTATTTTCTTTACCGAAGAATACAACCCAGATCAGACGGAAGGTATAGATTGAAGTCAGGAATGCCCCTGCAACACCTACCCAGTACAGTGAGTTATATACTGCAACTGATTGACCTTGTACCCATACCGCACCCAGGATGGCATCTTTCGAGAAGAAGCCCACAGTGATGAATGGAATTGCAGCCAATGCACCGCCACCAATCGCGAAACAAGCAAACAGGAATTTGTTCTTGTAGAACAGACCGCCCATCTTGAAGATATTTTGTTCGTGGTGGTAAGCCAGAATCACTGCACCAGAAGACAAGAATAATAATGCCTTGAAGAATGCGTGAGTCAGCATATGGAACAGACCTGCCTGATACGCTTCAGCACCAACAGCCATAAACATATAGCCCAACTGACTCATGGTTGAGTAAGCAAGGATACGTTTGATGTCTGTTTGAACCAGCGCAGCAAAACCAGCTACAAGTAATGTCACCGCACCAGTAATCGAAATGAACATCATCACTTCAGGCGCAAGTTCAAATACTGTGAACAGACGGCAGCACAGGTAAACACCCGCTGTAACCATCGTTGCAGCGTGGATCAGGGCAGATACTGGCGTAGGACCAGCCATCGCATCTGCCAACCATGTTTGTAACGGGATCTGTGCAGATTTACCTGCAGCACCCAGGAACAACATTAATGCAGTCCAGATGGTCAGTGATGAGCTTTGAGTCATCACAGTCGCAGCATTTTCGACGATGTACTGAGTATTCAGCGTACCAAATTGCTGGAAGATCAGGAACATTGCGATCAGCAGGAATACGTCACCGACACGAGTAACAGTAAATGCTTTGATTGCAGCTAAACCGTTTTTCGGGTTCTCGTAGTAGTAACCGATCAACAGGTAAGAACACAGACCTACGCCTTCCCAGCCCAGGAACAATAATGCTAGGTTATCGCCTAGAACCAACAGCAACATGCTCGCAACGAACAGGTTGAAGTAAGAGAAGAAACGTGCGAAGTCTTCTTCACCGCGCATGTACCATGATGCAAAGATATGGATCAAGAAACCAACGCCAGTCACCATACCAAGCATTAACAGAGATAGACCGTCTAAATGCAGACTGATGCCAGGAGCAAAACTGCCTACATTGAACCAGGTCCAAAGATGCTGAACTTGAGCAACGGAACCGTTAGCCGTAAAGTCCATACCCGCGATCAGTGCAAATAATGCAGACAGACCTACGGCACCCACACCAATAATGGCTGCAACAGATTCAGGAAGCTTGTTACGCCCTGCCGCTAAAAGGACAAAACCAATGAGCGGAAATAAAATTGTTAGATATAAATAACTCATCCGCGCATCTCACTAGCAGCATCCACATCCAGATGATGGAAGCGATGATAGAACTGAAGGACGATCGCAAGACCAATACACGCCTCTGCCGCAGCCAGCGTCAGAATAAAGATGAACATGATCTGACCATCTGGCTGTGCCCAGGCACTGCCCGCCAGGACAAACGCTAAAGCAGCAGCGTTCATCATGATTTCAAGGCTCATTAGAATGAATAGCAGGTTGCGTCGCACCATTACACCGTAAAAACCCAGTGCAAAAAGAATGGATGCAACGATCAAACCATGCTCTAAAGGGATGTTGCCCATTATTTATTGTCCTCTTCTGCACCTGGTTCACGTTTGCCAAGATGGTAAGCAGCAACAAGTGCGCCTAACAGTAACATCGCAGCAACTTCTACCAATAGTAAGTACTGTGTAAAGAGCGTTTGACCAACTGCTTTAGGGCCAACGATTTCCGCACCCATCACCAGAGATGGCTGAGCGTAATCTGAGTTCAGCACCCAAACCAAGATCAGACCGATCAGGAAGCTCATGAGTGCCGGGTAAGCCCAGGCACTTGAAGTTAACCACTTACGCTCCTGCTCAATGGTTTGTTCACCCAGGTTCAGCATCATGACCACGAATACGAATAAGACCATGATCGCACCAGCATAAACGATGATCTCAAGGGCACCGGCAAACGGCGCTCCCACGATCATGAACATGCCTGCAACTGCAAGAAGTGAAACAATCAGACTTAACAAAGCATGTACCGGGTTCGCGTTAGTCACTACACGAACCGTAGAGACGATGGCCACAAGCGCCATCAGATAAAACGGCCACATCATGGTAATAGACTCCGTACATCAACAGGCGCACTTTCACGCTGTGCTTGACCTTTATCTTTACCAGTTACAGCCATACCTGTTACACGGTAGAAGTTATAGTCAGGATATTTACCAGGACCAGAAATCAGTAAGTGTTCTTTTTCATAGACTAAGTCTTGACGAACATATTCACCGAGTTCGAAATCAGGTGTCATTTGAATTGCAGTGGTTGGACATGCTTCTTCACACATACCGCAGAAAATGCAGCGTGAGAAGTTGATGCGGAAGAATTCCGGATACCAGCGGCCATCTTCTTTTTCTGCTTTTTGCAGAGAGATACAGCCTACCGGACAGGCAACCGCACACAGGTTACATGCAACACAACGCTCTTCGCCATCTGGGTCACGCGTCAATACAATACGGCCACGGAAACGTGGTGGCACGATTTCCTCGGCTGGTACTTCTGGGTACAAGATGGTGTCACGTTTGCGCGTTGCATGGCTGAACACCATGAACAACGAACGAACGATTGACCCGAATCCAGCTAGAAATTTAAACATTTTGTTCTCCCTGCTGTCTTAGGCCTGATTCATCAGAATCACAGCACCAGTCACCAAAAGGTTAACCAACGCCAATGGCAAGCAAATTTTCCAACCAAAGTTCATCACCTGGTCATAACGTGGACGCATTAATGAACCACGTGCCAGTACGAACATCATTACAAAGAATGCTGTTTTGATAATGAACCAGAATGCTGGTGGAATGAATGAAATTTCCAGGTTAAAAGGCGCTAACCAGCCACCGAAGAATAAGGTTACGATCAATGCAGAGATCAGTACGACGTTGACATATTCAGCAACGAAGAACATACCCCATTTCATACCGCCATATTCCACGTGGTAACCTTCAGCCAATTCCTGTTCTGCTTCTGGTTGGTCAAATGGATGACGGTGAGTAACCGCCACACCTGCAACCACGAAGATCAGGAAGCCAAGGAACTGAGGAATCACAAACCATACATCGCGTTGTGCTTCTACAATTTCACGCATGTTGAATGAACCAGCAATTGCCACTACACCCATCAACGAGATGCCCAGAAACACTTCATAAGAAATAGTCTGAGCTGCAGAACGTAAACCACCTAAAAGCGCGTATTTGTTATTCGATGACCAGCCACCGAACAGTACTGCATAAACTGCAATACCTGCCATTGCCATGAAGAACAACAGGCCGATGCTCATGTCTGCAACACCCAGGTAAGGTGAAACAGGAATAACCATGAACGACAGCACAGCAGTTGCCATCGCAACTGCAGGCGCCATACGGAAAGTCAGCTTGTCAGCAAATTTTGGTGTCCAGTCTTCCTTGAACATGATTTTCAGCATGTCGGCAACGATTTGGAACATACCACCTGGACCTACACGGTTAGGACCGTAACGGTCCTGCCACAAGCCCAGTAAACGACGTTCAATGAATGACATCAACGCTGCGATCAGTACCACAACCAGCAAGATCACGATCGCTTGAATGACTGAATAGGCAATTGGCCAGTTTTCAGCCCACAGCGGCGTCTGACGGATCAATTCTTGTTCCATGAATTATACTCCTACCGCGACTGAAACAGGCTCTGCAAGAGATACCGTCGGTGCTAGACCAATTGGGTAACCAATATAACCTGTAGGTAAATATTCAATCACTTGTACAGGAAGAACGATTGAAGTCTCGCCTGCTTTCACAGTGATCTTCTGACCGTCTTGCAGGTTCAAGCGTGTAGCATCCTGTTCGCCCACTGCAAATACTGCATCCGGAATACGTGATTCCATTGCTGGTGTTTTGATCGTGAATTCGCCAGAGGCAAAGATGTGATGCATCGGTACCAGACGGAAGCTTTCAGCGTTCACAAGCACAGGTGCTGGTGCAACGAAAGTACGCGCTGGACGTTTCGGTAACAGGTCGAACAGACGGATACCAGAATCACCACCTTTCAGATGACCACCCACTTTATCCTGGAATTTGTTCCAGGCTTGTGGAGAGTTCCAGCCCGCTGACCATGCAAATGGAACCAGTGGAGATGGAGTCTGGTCACCCACATAACCTTCCATCGAGAAGGTTAACGCAGTGTCTTGGTCAGTCGGCTGTTTTGGCTCGTGTACAGAAAGCGGTGCACGCATTGCAGTACGGCCAGAATAACGACGTGGTTCACGTGCAACTTTCAGACCATGAACACGGAAGCCCGCGTCTGGAGCAACGTCTTGAATCGCTTCAAGTGCAGGAACATTTTTTGCTACTGCATCAATCACGTCATCAAGTACAGTCCAGGAAATTGGCTGACCTTTCACACCAGTTTCAATGGCATGCAACCAGCGCCAAGATTCTTTGATGGCCAGTTCAGGATTGTAATAGCTTGGGTCATACACTTGATAGAAACGTTGTGCACGGCCTTCTTGAGAAACAACCGTACCATCACCTTCAGCAAACGATGCAGCAGAAAGTACGATATTGGCTTTCTTCACTGTCTCAGTTTCAGAATGATCAAGCACGATCACTTCTTTACCTGCCAGTGCAGCATCTACCTGAGCGGTTGGTAAACGACGGTAAAGGTCGTTTTCAACAATCACCACAGTGTCGTAATCTTGAGCGAATGCTTGTTCAAGACTGTGACCACCGAAAATTGCCAGCCCCATCGAATTCACTTCAGGAATAGTCAAAGTCAGACCAGCATTACCAAGGTTCTGTGCAACCTGTGCAGCAGCTTCCATGATCGCAGCGTCTTGCAAGCTAGTACCAGAAACAATCAGTGGTTTCTTCGCAGCTTTCAGCGTATCTGCAATCGTTTGTGCAAATGCTTTGGCATCGTCATCTAAACCCAGGATGCTTTCGCCTTTCACACCTGCTGCAATCGCAAAACCTAAACGCGCGATGTCGTTTGGAGATGCAACCACTTCACCTGTTGCTACGTCAGCTAGACGTGTTTGTGTTGCTGCCAAAATGTAAATCGGAGATTTTGCATCTTGCGCAATACGTTGAACAGGCTCAGCCAGCCAGTCTGGTGTACGGCGTTCTGCCGCCATTTCTTTACCTTTGTTCTTCGCAGCTTGGCGAACAGATAAAGCCATGCGTGGCGCAGTTTGAGTCAGATCTTCACCCAGAATCAGAACAGCATCGTAGCTTTCGATTTCACGCATGTTCGGGTTATAAACACCCTCGGTTTGCATGATTGATGCAGCCAGTTCAACCAGGTTTTGCTCTTTTTGAGACATACCCGTTGAGTAGTTGTCCTGACCAACCAACTCGCGTAATGCATAGTTGGTTTCAAGTGACGCACGTGGAGAGCCGATACCCAGAACTTTTTTGCCTTGGATATTTGCAATCACAGTATCCAGTGCAGTATCAACTGAAATAGTTTCTACATTGTTACCTGTACGGAACTGTGGCTGACGTGGACGATCTTCACGGTTTACGTAACCTGTACCGAAACGACCTTTGTCGCATAGGAAGTACTGGTTAACATCACCATTGAAACGGTTTTCTACACGACGCAATTCACCATAACGCTCACCAGGAGAGATGTTACAACCTGAAGAACAGCCATGACATACGCTAGGCGCATACTGCATGTCCCATTTACGGTTATAGCGTGCTGAGTGAGTCTTATCGGTGAATACACCAGTCGGACATACTTCAGTCAGGTTACCCGAGAATTCAGATTCCAAAGTGCCTGATTCTGGACGGCCGAAGTACACACGTGATGCATTGGCATATACGCCAAAGTCGGTACCGCCAGCATAATCTTTGTAGTAACGCACACAACGGTAACATGCGATACAACGGTTCATCTCGTGCGCAATAAACGAACCAAGTTCTTGGTTGTAATGCGTACGCTTGGTGAAACGGTAGCGACGACGGTCATGCTGTGTCATTACTGTCATATCTTGCAGGTGACAGTGACCACCCTCTTCACAGACTGGACAGTCGTGCGGGTGGTTGGTCATCAAGAATTCAACAATCGAAGCACGAAAATCTTTCGCTTCTTTGTCTTCAATCGAGATGTAGGTATTGTCAGACGCAGGCGTCATACATGACATGACCAAACGGCCACGCGTATCTTCTGGATTCGCGTACTGGGTCACAGCACATTGACGGCAAGAGCCGACAGAACCTAAGGATGGATGCCAACAAAAGTATGGGATGTCGATGCCCAGACTCAAACATGCTTGTAGCAAGTTCTCTGAGCCGTTGACTTCATACGATTTTCCATCGACATGAATTGTAGCCATAGTCGAATTCCTTAAGCTTGTTCTACGTTGCTGGTTTGAGCTGCGGCATTCACCACTTTTGCTTCAAACTCGCCACGGAAATGTTTGAGTGCGCCCATTAACGGTTCCATCGCACCTGGTGCGTGAGCACAGAAAGTTTTACCAATCCAAAGCTTACGGGTAAGCTCTTGTAAGTGATCGATATCTTCTTTCTTACCTGTACCATCTTCTAGTGCTTTAAGCGCTTTCACCGCCCAAGGTAAGCCATCACGGCAAGGCGTACAGAAACCACATGATTCGCGTGCAAAGAATTCTTCTAGGTTACGTGTCGCTGAAACCATACATTGGGTTTCATCTACCACCATCAATAAGCAAGTTCCTAAACGCGAACCTGCCTTCATGATGCTTTCCGCATCCATAGGAAGATCAATATGCTCGGCAGCCAGGAAGTCAGTTGATGCACCGCCCGGTAACCATGCTTTCAGTTTCAAACCGTCGCGCATACCACCCGCATGATCTTCAATCACTTCACGTGCAGTGGTACCAAATGGAAGTTCCCATAGACCAGGGAATTTAACTTTACCTGATGCACCGTAGATTTTTGTACCTGGATCTTTCGATTTACCCGCAGATAAGCCAATGTACCATTCAGGACCACGCAGCATGATTGCTGGCAAGTTGTTGTAGGTCTCTACGTTGTTGACAATCGTAGGGCGACCCCAAGCACCTGCGACCTGCGGGAATGGTGGTTTGGTACGCGGATTGGCACGGCGACCTTCAAGCGAGTTAATCAATGCGGTTTCTTCACCACAGATATAACGGCCTGCACCGGTATGCACGTGTAATTCGAAGCTCCAGCCTGAATCCAGGATATTGTCACCCAAGTAACCTTTGGCACGAACTTGTTCAAGTGCTTCATTTAAGTACTGAGCAGCTTCGATGTATTCACCACGGATGAAGATATAACCATGGGTTGCTTCCAGCGTATAACCTGCAATCAACATACCTTCAATCAGCTGGTGTGGAAGATCTTCCATCAACAGACGGTCTTTGAAAGTACCTGGTTCCATTTCATCGGCATTACAAATCAGGTAACGAGGACCTGAATTGTCATTTGGCGCCATTAAGGACCACTTGATACCTGCCGGGAAGCCTGCACCACCGCGACCCTTAACAGTCGCTGCTTTAATGATTTCAAGCACATCTTTAGGCGGCATGGTCAGTGCTTTCTTAAAGCCTGCATAACCTTCTAAAGCTTCGTAGTCATCAACATTACGAACATTGGCTTGTTTGCTCAAACGCCAGGTCAATGGATGCGTTTCTGGATTACCGTCGCCATAAATTGGTTTTGGTTCAGTATTCATACATACTTCTCCAATAACTGTTTAATTGAGGTCACTTCAACCAGACCATGAGTATCTTCATCAATCATCAGGGTTGGACCTTTGTCACAGTTACCTAAGCAGCAGATTGGTAGCAAAGTAAAACGACCATCAGCGGTTGTTTGACCAAACGAAATCCCCAATTCACGCTGAAAAGCTTCTGCTAAAGTTTCCGCACCCATCAAGAAGCACGCAATAGAGTCACATAACAGGATCACATGACGGCCTACCGGCTGACGGTAAATACGGTTATAGAAAGTCGCAACACCTTCAAGGTCGGCAAGGCTCATGCTCAGCATCTGCGCGATGGCATTCATCTGTGCATCGTCTACCCAGCCATTGCGACGCTGTACACACTTCAGCGCATCTAGGCACGCTGCACGTGGGTACGGATAGTGACCAATGTGATGTTCAATCTCGTGGATTTCGTCAGCTGTCAAAATCCCTTCAACATTCACACGTGGCTTTTTATCAGTCAAAATCATCATAAAGCGTTTACCCCTTAGCGATCCACGTCAGCCATTACGACGTCAATTGTCGCTAAATAAATGATTAAGTCAGACATCAGACTGCCGTTAATCACGGAAGGCATTTGCTGCAAGTGGGTGAAGGTCGGTGTACGGATACGGGTACGGTAACTCATGGTTGACTTGTCTGAAGTCAAGTAGTAGTTCGATGCACCTTTTACCACTTCCGCCATTACAGATGCTTCACCTGCAGGCATTACAGGACCCCATGACACGCTCAGGAAGTGCGTAATCAAGGTTTCAATATCTTGTAAAGTCTTGTCTTTTGGTGGTGGAACAGCCAGTGGGTGATCCGCTTTGTATGCACCAGACGGCATATTGTCCAGACATTGCTTGATGATTTTCAGCGATTGTTCAATTTCACGATAGTGAACGATCACACGTGCATAGGCATCGCCTTCGTACTCCACCGGCACTTCGAAATCGTAGTTTTCATAACCACTGTATGGACGGTATTTACGTACGTCAAAGTCGATACCTGTTGCACGCAAACCAGTACCTGTTACGCCCCAAGCCAATGCAGATTTTGCATCGTATTGCGCAACGTTACGGGTACGGCCTTCAAATACTGAGTTTTTTAGTGCTGCAGTGTGGTATTCCTTCAAACGTTTTGGCATCCAATCCAGGATTTCACGGATCAGGTGCTGCCAGTTGTTTGGAAGGTCATGCGCAGTCCCGCCGATACGGAACCATGCTGGATGCATACGGTAACCAGTGATCGCTTCAATCGCGTCATAGATCTTTTGACGGTCGGCGAACATATAGAATACTGGCGTCATACCACCGGCATCCTGAATCGCAGTACCGATATACAGCAAGTGGTTATTGATACGGAACAGTTCCGACATCATGACACGGATACATTGCGCACGCTCAGGCACAGTAATGCCCGCCATTTGCTCTACACCCATCACGTATGGCATGTTCTGCGCACAACCACCAAGGTAGTCGACACGGTCTGTATACGGAATGAATGAATGCCAGGTTTGACGTTCAGCCATCTTTTCCACACCACGGTGGTGATAGCCAATATCTGGTACGCAGTCTTTAATTTCTTCACCGTCCATCTGCAAAATCACACGGAATGCACCATGCGCAGACGGGTGGTTAGGACCCAGGTTCAGGAACATGAAGTCTTCATCGGCTGTGCCGCGTTTCATGCCCCAGTCTTCAGGAACGAAACGAAGATGTTCCTGTTCGTAGTCCTGCTTCGCCTGGTTCTGACGGTACGGGGTATATTCAGTCGCACGTGCAGAATATTCTTTACGAAGTGGATGACCTTCCCAGTAAGTTGGCAACAGGATACGACGGAGCATTGGATGCCCTTCGAAGTTGATGCCAAACATATCGTAGGCTTCACGTTCGTACCAGTTGGCATTTGGCCAGATGTTGGTTGCAGTCGGGATATTGAGATCGCTCTCACTCAATGCAACTTTAATACGGATGTCCGTATTACGCTCTAGCGACAACAGGTGATAGAACACGGTGAAGTCAGACGCAGGTAAACCGTCGCGGTGCGTACGCAGACGCTCATCTACCGCTGACAGGTCGAACAACATCACGTATGGACGTGACACTGTACGCAAGAACATTAAAACGTCTTGTACACGTGCGCGCTCAACCCAAACCGTCGGGAAATCCTCGAAAGTTGTTTGCACATAGAAGTTCTCACCAAACTTGGTTTTGAGCTCTTCTACAATTGCAAATGCAGGGCGGGAATCAACAGATGTTGATTCTGGCATAGCAATGTCAGTTTCAGCCATTGGCTTGGCTTCCTATTTAATACAAATTCAGTCAACCTAAACGACAACTACACCCAAGTCGGGTGCATAAAGAAATTTGTCGCTTAAATTATTTAATTTCATCCATTGAGCGCAGATTTTTCACAGCAATACGCTGATCTTTCTTACGGTCACGTTCTGGCATCATCTTTGGCTTATACACTGGCTGAAGATCATCACCAATCACCGCAGAAAGCGGACGACGCTCAAGTTGAATCTGGTCTTGCAATAGCATGAGTGCTTGAATCAATGCTTCAGGACGTGGCGGGCAACCTGGAATGTACACATCCACCGGAATAATTTTATCCACGCCTTGTACAACTGAATAAATGTCGTACATACCACCTGAGTTGGCACATGCACCCATTGAAATAACCCATTTCGGTTCAAGCATCTGTTCATACAGACGTTGAATCACCGGAGCCATTTTCACGAAGCAGGTACCTGCAACAATCATCAAATCCGCCTGACGCGGTGAAGCACGAATAACTTCGGCACCGAAACGTGACAAGTCATGCACGCCGGTTAAGGTCGTTGCATACTCTACGTAGCAGCAAGATGTACCAAAGTTGAACGGCCAAACTGAGTTCTTACGACCCCAGTTTACTGCAGTGTGCAGCACATCTTCTAAGCGAGTCATGAATACGTTTTTATTCACTTCTTCTTGTAGTAACGGATCGTCGACAACAATACGTTCCTGAAGTGGATATTGATCAGCATCCGGATTCGCACGGGTTAGAGTGTATTTCATCCCGGGTTACTCCTTATCAGATAATGGAGCCGGTGAACCTTTCACACGACCAGATGATTGAGCTGGAATTTGACCAGTCGGGTCTATAACCAATTCTTCAATTGAGTTGAAGCGAGTGATTTCTGCGATATCCATGTTTGGCGAACCAATCTTAGTTTTAACTCCTGTCGCCTTACGTTTGTCTGAAGGTGCCCAGTTAAGTGCGCCGGTGGATAATTCGTAAATCAAACCGACAAGTAAAACTAAAATAAAGATAGCTGCAGTTGCAAAACCAATCCAACCCACTTCACGAACAGAAACTGCCCATGCATATAGATAAAGTGCTTCTAAATCGAATACGACGAAGAAGATTGCAACTAAATAGAATTTTGCAGACAAGCGGATACGAGCTCCACCTGCGCTGACTACGCCTGACTCAAACTGCTCCTGCTTGGCACGGCCCCATGATTTACCCCCGAGGAGTAATGGGACAGTAAGCATAAAGACGCATAAAAATGTAACGCCGATCACGAAGGCAATAATTGCCCATTCGTATGGAGTAATGGCACTCATGCGGGGATAACTCCTGGCAGGCCTATGTATTAACAAAGAATGTATGTATTGGCCTTCAAATACACCAAACACAAAATTAATCCCGCCAATTGTACCTGATTTTGGATTTCACTTGCTAGCTTATAAGCCTTAGTCTTTTGGATGATTTTTTAGACGAATACCCGATTTTTCTAGGTTCTATCGCCCATGTTGCGAAATAATCGCTTTAATAAATCAAAAACAATAAATTCATTATTTTTTCCAAAATCAGTTTAATTGTTTTAATCGCTGATTCTACTGAAACATAATTACTGCCTGTGAATTGTGTACTTTTTGCAACCACTTGCCTCTGCAACTTCATCCCTTTATCACTTTGTGTTATTCCTATAAACAGCATAAAAATGAACAAGAAGGATTGAATATATGAGTTTAAAATTTACCCATAAACCTGATTATTTTCTCTATGCCCAGCTGTTTGTTCGACATCTTGAAAACTATATTGTGAAGCATCCTGAGGAAAACACTCCTAATTTCAACTTGCAGGATATTTATGATCTGTTTGGCAAGGATTTCGCTTCTGCCTCGACAAATTTAGAAGGCATTTTAAATATTGCTGATGAATATCGCGTGGAAACTCTGCATGGCGACCAAAAACTGATTCAAGGCTATAGCATCGATGGAAAGTACAATAACCTTCTGATGAATCTGAATTCGGAAGCGGCCAAAAGTTTACGCGAAGGTAAACCGATCATTGAGCCCGATGCTGAAATCCATGAATAAAGCGAATTATAAAACCTGAGTGCTTTTATTAATTAGCCTCAATAAAAAAACGATGCGGATGCATCGTTTTTTTATAATCCACAGACACCTTTTTATAAGGAATCCAGGTCTTCTTTATGCTCTTCAACAGCCTTAAAGCGGGATTTCTTCTTATAACGTTGAGCTGGCCAGCTCATGGTAAAGCGTGCACCACCCAGCTTAGGACTTTGATCTACTTCGACCTTGCCACCAAACCAGAAGGCAATCCGGCTAACAATCGACAAACCCAGGCCATAACCACCAGATGCACGGGTACGACTGTCATCCAGGCGAGAGAAGGCTTCAAAGACGCGAGCACGATCTTCTTCCGGAATCCCCGCACCATCATCTTCTACACAGATATAAGCCTGATGATTGGCATCAATACCACCGCTAATCATGATTCTTTCATCACAATAGCGCACAGCATTCCCCACCAGATTTTGTACCACACGATGTAGATAACGACGCTCGGCCTCAACCTCGATATCCATCGGCACCTGATGCAGCTCAACCTTCTTGCCAGTTTTTAGCGCTTCAGTTTCAGCTACAACCTGATCCAGCACTTCATGCAGATTAATCTTCTCGAAATCAAGGGAAGGTGTACCCTGCTCCAGTTTGGCATAGGTCATGATCTCATCAATCAGCTTGTTCAAGGCCTCGATGTCTTTATCGATCTGTTCCATCTGTTGCAGACGATATTCATAATCATCTTCATCCGCCAGCATTTCCATGGCAAAACGGATCCGTGCAACAGGTGTCCGCAGTTCATGTGAAACTGCACGCATCAACTCACGCTGGGCTTCGATCAGACGCTGAATATGATCTGACATGGCGTTATAGCTGGATGCCAATAATGCCATTTCATCCTTACCATCTATCGCCAGTCGTACCGACATGTTACCGGACTTCATCTTGTTCAAGGCATAGCTAACTTCACGCAGCTTACGTTGCATCGGCACCAGCAAACCATATACCCCCAGACTCAGCACAAACATGCTTAGCAAGGTAATCCCGGCTGCCAACTGAAATGGCATCCAGTTAAACAAAGGCACAGGCCCCATCACCAATACTTCGGAAACAGAGCTTGGAATTGGTGAAACAATTGAAATGGTAGTACCGCGAATCGTGGCACTATCCCGGTAGAGGATAATACTGTGATCTAGACGTAGACGACCAATCTGCTCTGAATCGAGCGGCAGACTCTGCACATCCTGAATACTGATTGGATAAGAAAAATACTTCTGGATCTTTTCCAGATATTCTTTTTCCTGACCTGGGTAATAAACCAGATAGTCCAGAATAAATACCGGCAGCGCCTTCATCTGACGCTCGGTAATATTATCTGCTTTTATATATAGAAAATGCTTTGGATCATCACGCAGCCCAATGACCACATAAGCCACTGAGGTTTGTGCATCCCAACGCACTACCGCCTTACGGTCTTCAATACGACGTTTCTCTGCACGGGTCAGATCAACTTTTTCAGCTTCTACATAATAGATCGGAAGCTCCAGCAAATCTGAAGCATCCGAAATCCAGTCCAGTTTCTGCTGCATATTCGGCTGGCGTGCTACCCCTTCACTCATGATATAGGCCATACCATCAGTCAGGGACTCACGATATACCTGCGCCCGCTGGTAGTTAATAATCTGCACCAACAGATAGCCGAACAGGGTCACCAGGAGTACCAGAATGACAAGTCCTGCATAAATACGCAAAAATATATTGTGTTTGAACACTTATAAGCTTTCCCGCTTATTCAGCTTAGGAATGGCATGTATTTACATGCCATTGGTTTCCTTAACGAACAGATAACCTTTACTACGAACTGTTTTAATACGTTTAGGGTTTTCTGGATCGTCCCCAATTTTCGGACGGATGCGCGAAATACGAACATCAATTGAACGGTCCTGGCCATCATATTCAATGCCACGAAGACGTTCAAAAATATCTTCACGCGAAAGAATACGGCCTGCATTTGATGCAAGCAACCACAACAGATCATATTCTGCACTGGTAAAGTCTACCAATTCACCATTCAAGGTCACAGAACGGCCACCATTGTCGATCACAAGATCGTCAAATTCAATACGTTGAGCCACTTCATCTTCAGGTACTTTATCAGTACGACGCAACAAGGCACGAATACGCGCCAATAGCACACGCGGCTGAACCGGTTTAGCGACATAGTCGTCCGCACCCATTTCCAAACCCAATACCTGATCCATATCTTCAGTGCGTGCAGTCAGCATCAAAATCGGTTGATGATAATGTGGACGAACTTCACGACAGATGGTCAATCCATCCGCACCTGGCAACATAACATCTAAAACTACCATGTCTGGCTGCTCGGCGATAATGCGGCGAATCGCACGATTACCGTCGGGCTCTACCCCTACCTCAAGTCCGTTACGAATAAGATATTCTTGAGTTAAACGAGCAAGACGCTCATCATCTTCAACGATTAGAATTTTGGGTAACTTTTCTTCTTGGCTCATATATTGTGCACCTTTATTCGATGGACGTATCCTTTTGAAATCTGATAGATACGGTGGATATAGCAAGCAATATACACACGTTTACATTGTAAACAAGATAGCGTTCACCAAACTGATACATCAAAGTAGCATTTTGTAATATTTTTTTGCAGATATTTCTGTTAGCGACATTTTTTATACAAAACATTGAACAAATCTAGGCTAGGCAACCGTCTATCTGAATAAAAAGTACCCCTCAATTTGCTCAAAAAGAGTTATCCACAATGTTATCTATAAGGACTTCTTGCCAGCTTTGTTATGCTATGCCTTGCCGAATAAGGCTTGCACCAAGATGATAAAAAAAAGGATTTTTTTAATAAAGTTTCTCAGGTTGTTTCACTAAAATATTTATTAAAATGTCAATATTGATCTACCCTAAATTTTCCCGTATCTTGTGTTCAATTAATTTTTAAACCACTAGGTATTGTGTTTATTCCTCAAACACTGTGGCATAAAAATTGCCCAGTTCAAACGGTCCATAAACATAAAAATAGATGACAATGGAGCTATGCTAAAATGAGCGTAATTACTTCAACTCCTGGTCAACTTCAGGTGATTAAACGCACCGGTGATGTTGCCACTTTTGATGCAGAAAAAATTTCTGTCGCAATTGGTAAGGCTTTTTTGGCTGTTGAAGGCCAACAGAGTGCTGACTCGAGCCGTATTCACGATCGTATTGAGCAGCTGACGGAAATGGTTATGAACACTTTCAAACGTCGCTTACCTTCTGGTGGGACGATTCACATTGAAGAAATCCAGGATCAGGTTGAACTTGCGCTTATGCGTACTGGCGAACAGAAAGTTGCGCGTGCCTATGTCATCTATCGCGAACAACGTTCTGACGCTCGTAAGCAGCTGGGTGCCAACCATCACCCTACCCTGCAAATCACTGATGCAGCGGGTAAGCTCAAACCGCTTGACCTGAGCCAACTGACTGAAACTGTTGCTAAAGCTGCTGAAGGCCTTGAAGGAATCGACGTTCAGGCAATTGTCGATGAGACCGTAAAAAACCTGTATAACGGCGTAAAAGAGTCAGACATCTCTACAACCATGATGATGGCGACCCGTACCCGTATCGAACAAGAACCAAACTATACTTATGTAACTGCTCGTCTATTACGTAATGACCTGGTGGCAACTGGTTTAGAGTTCCTGGGTTTACCTACAGATACCGTTGAAGGCGATGCGCTAGAAACTTACCTGAAAAAAGGGATTGAGCTAGAACTTCTTTCACCTGAACTTCTTAACTTTGACCTGACTAAATTGGCTGCAGCGATTCAACCAGAACGCTCTAACCAGTTTACTTATCTAGGTCTGCAAACATTATTTGACCGTTATTTCATCCACTCGGATGGCGTACGTTTCGAATTGCCGCAATTATTCTTTATGCGTGTTTCAATGGGTCTGGCCCTGAACGAAGAAAACCGTGAAGAGCGTGCAATCGAGTTCTATAACCTGTTATCTAGCTTCGACTACATGGCATCTACGCCGACCCTGTTTAACTCAGGCACGCTTCGTCCACAGTTGTCTAGCTGCTACTTGACCACGATTGATGATGACCTGTTTGATATCTATGGCGCGATGCGTGATAACGCAATGCTGTCTAAATGGGCAGGCGGTTTAGGTAATGACTGGACACCAGTTCGTGCCCTGAACTCATACATCAAAGGTACAAATGGTAAATCACAAGGTGTGGTTCCGTTCCTGAAAGTAGCGAACGATACAGCTGTTGCAGTAAACCAAGGTGGTAAGCGTAAAGGTGCAGTATGTGCATATCTTGAAACTTGGCACCTGGACATCGAAGAATTCCTGGAACTGCGTAAGAACACTGGTGATGACCGTCGTCGTACCCACGACATGAATACTGCGAACTGGGTTCCTGACCTGTTCATGCAACGTGTATTCGAAGATGCGGAATGGACACTGTTCACCCCTTCTGAAACGCCTGATCTACATGATTTGACAGGTGCAGAATTCGCTGAGCGTTATGCTTACTACGAAAGCATTGCCAAAGAAACAAACATGTTGCACAAGAAAATCCGTGCAAAAGATTTGTGGCGCAAAATGCTGTCGATGCTGTTTGAAACAGGTCACCCGTGGATCACATTCAAAGACGTATGTAACCTGCGTTCACCACAACAACACGTGGGTGTAGTTCACTCTTCTAACCTATGTACAGAAATTACGCTGAACACCAGCAAAGAAGAAATCGCGGTATGTAACCTGGGTTCGATCAACCTGGTACAACACGTTCAAGGCGGTGTACTTGATCGTGAAAAACTGGCACGTACAGTTAAAACTGCGGTTCGTATGCTGGACAACGTGATTGACATCAACTACTACGCTGTTCCTCAAGCACGTAATTCAAACCTGAAACACCGTCCAGTTGGTATGGGTATCATGGGCTTCCAGGATGCGCTATACGAAATGAACCTTGCTTATGGTTCTGATGCTGCGGTTGAGTTTGCTGATGAATCAATGGAAGTGATTTCTTACTACGCGATTTCAACTTCAAGTGATCTTGCTGTTGAACGTGGTACGTATGAAACATTCAAAGGTTCATTGTGGGATCAAGGTATTTTACCAATCGACTCACTTGACCTGGTTGCGAAAACTCGTCCAGAACGCATGTTCGAAGTGGACCGTACACAACGTCTGGACTGGGATACTTTACGTGCCAAAGTTCAAAAAGACGGCATGCGTAACTCGAACGTAATGGCGATTGCACCAACAGCAACGATTTCAAACATCTGTGGCGTGTCTCAATCGATCGAGCCAACTTTCCAGAACTTGTATGTGAAATCAAACCTGTCTGGTGAATTTACCGTGATCAACCCGTACCTGGTACGTGCGTTGAAAGAACGTGGTCTTTGGGATGCTGTGATGGTTAACGACCTGAAACACTTCGAAGGTTCTGTGCAGAAGATTTCTCGTATTCCTGAAGAGCTTAAAGCCATCTTCGCGACTGCGTTTGAAGTTGAAACTCGCTGGATCGTAGATGCTGCTTCACGTCGTCAAAAATGGATTGACCAGGCTCAGTCTCTGAACCTTTACATCGCTGGTGCAAACGGTAAGAAACTGGACATTACTTATAAGATGGCTTGGTTACGTGGTCTTAAGACAACTTATTACCTACGTGCATTGGGTGCAACGTCTGCTGAGAAATCGACGATTAACACTGGCGCACTAAATGCTGTTAAAGCGACTGCAACTGCAGCGCCGGTTGCGGCAGTCGCTCCAGCAGTTGAAGCGAAACCTGAAGTTCCTGCAGAGGAAGAAGGTTTTGCAAATGCAGCACCAGTGCCAATGGCATGTTCAATTGACAATCCAGATTGTGAGGCTTGTCAGTAAGCTTCGCTTGACCTCCCCTAACCCCTCCTAAAAGGAGGGGGATCACAGCTCAGTCATCTGACATGTGAAAGTCCCCCTTTGCAAAAGGGGGATTTAGGGGGATTCAAAAGAAATTAGAAAATAAAGGAAACCACCATGCCGCATATGACTCACAATTACCTGTTAGGACTTGTGGCACTGGTCGTTTCCTTTGTACTTACCTTTTATTTGCCAATTGCCTATTTCTGGTTAAAGGCTCATAAATCGCGCAAGCAAAATAAGTAGTGGGGATTTTTGCTCTTCCGTACAAAAGCAGAGCAGTCATCGACAAAACTTAATTTTGCTTACATAAATTGAGCGTATAGTAGGACATTTCAGCGAGGCTGAATGTCTAATAAAAGATATAAGCATCGAAGAGAGAACTGATATGTCTATCTTAAGTTGGGACGATTTCGAAGATGATTCGCAAAAACCAGCTGCACAAACACAGCAGCCTGCGCCCGTCGAGCCGCAAAAAGCGTCTAATTCACAGGTGGTACCTGATGCAAGCAACACATCGTCGGATGTGGCAGCTGCACAACCCCTTAGAACCACTCAAAACCGAGGATCAAATCCAACCGATTCGCTGGCAAGAGCATCTGCTTCCCTAGAGCAGCTTGATGTTGCTCCAGGCTTGGAAGAGCTTGAAATGGGCGCGCAACGTGTACAAGTTGACGACAAGGCAATGATTAACTGTCGTGCGGACTTGAACCAGCTTGTTCCATTCAAATACGAATGGGCTTGGCAGAAGTATCTAGACGGTTGTGCAAACCACTGGATGCCGCAAGAAGTGAATATGAACCACGACATCGCGCTATGGAAGTCTGAAAATGGCTTGACTGAAGATGAACGTACCATCGTGATGCGTTCACTTGGTTTCTTCTCGACTGCGGATTCACTGGTTGCAAACAACCTGGTACTGGCGATTTACCGTCACATTACCAACCCTGAATGCCGTCAATATATCCTGCGTCAGGCGTTTGAAGAAGCGATTCACACGCATGCGTACCAATACTGTATCGAATCTTTAGGTATGGATGAAGGTGAAGTCTTCAACATGTACCGCGAAGTACCGTCAGTTGCACGTAAAGCAGCATGGGGTCTGAAATATACGCAGTCTTTAAGTGATCCTACTTTCAAAACCGGTACACCTGAAAACGACCAGATTTTGCTTCGCAACCTGATCGCATTCTACTGTGTACTTGAAGGGATCTTCTTCTACTGCGGTTTCAGCCAGATCCTGTCGATGGGCCGTCGTAACAAGATGAATGGTGTTGCCGAGCAATTCCAGTACATCCTGCGTGATGAGTCAATGCACCTGAACTTCGGTATCGATATGATCAACCAGATCAAGATCGAAAACCCAGGTCTATGGACGACTGAATTCCAGGAAGAAATCATTCAGATGATTCTTGAAGGTACGATGCTGGAAATCGAATATGCACGTGATACCATGCCACGCGGTGTACTTGGCATGAATGCTGGCATGATGGAAGAATACCTGAAGTTCATTGCGAACCGTCGTCTGGCGCAGTTAGGCTTGCCTGAACAGTTCGCTGGTGTGAATAACCCGTTCCAGTGGATGTCAGAAATGATGGACTTGCGTAAAGAGAAGAATTTCTTCGAGACGCGCGTAACAGATTACCAAACTGGCGGTGCGTTAAGCTGGTAATTCATAAAAACATCGCTGAATGACAGATAATGTGAGATTTTTGACACATATTTCGAGATTGTTACAAACTTAATCAGCTATGCTAAAGCAAAAAAAATAGAGCCTAATGGCTCTATTTTTTTACTACTTAATTGGAGGCGATAACTTTCGAAGTTTCGATATTGTAAAGCCTTCAGGTAATGGTTTAAATTTGTCGCCTTCTTGGGTCCAGCGTGTTGACCTACTTTGAAAAACTCTTAGTTCTTTAATATCAATTGTAGCGGCAACAACAAAATCATTTTCACCACCTCTTACTCTTGCTAAATCTCGATTAAAGGATTGTTTAGCTGGCACACGAATTCGACTATCACCATATGATCTATTATTTACAAGAATTGTATAAGCATGAACATCAAGAGCTGCTGACTCTATTAATGTAGAAAATGTTTCTAAATCTTGATTCCAACTAAGTACGGCTTTGTTGCACAAAGCTGTTCTTAAAGACTCCTTCGGCAATATAATTTCCAAATGAAGAAGCCTACACACAAAATCTACCGCACAACCAATTGGCCCGCATATAACCGAGCTCTCATTAATCGTGGGAATATTGCCATTTGGTTCGATCCAAAAACACAATGGTATGCAGAACCTCAAGGCAAACAAGGTCGAAGTCAAACCTACTCCGACATAGCGATTCAATGCTGTTTGATGATCAAATCTCTATTTAGACTCACTTTACGCATGGTTACTGGTTTTGTTCAAAGCTTAATTAAACTTTGCGGATTAGATTGGACAGCACCAGACTTCACGACGCTTTGTAGAAGACAAAAGTATATTGATATTCAAATTAACTACCAGAAAAGTCGTGATGGGTTACACCTACTCGTCGACTCTACGGGTTTAAAATTTTTAGGTGAAGGCGAATGGAAGCGTAAGAAGCATCAGCCTGAATACCGTCGGCAATGGCGTAAACTGCATATTGGTATAGATGCTGAAACACTGCAAATACGTGCCGTTCAGCTTACGACAAATAATGTCAGTGATTCACAAGTACTTGGTGATTTACTCGATCAGATTCCTCAAGATGAGCATATTGACTCCGTTTATACCGATGGTGCTTATGACACAAAGCGGTGTCGCCAGTTGATCACAGATCGAAATGCCCATGCGATTATTCCACCCAGAAAAAATGCGAAGCCTTGGAAAGATACAAAAGTTCATTCGCTAGAGCGAAATGAATTACTTCGCACTGTTAAACGTTTAGGCAGGACACTATGGAAAAAATGGTCGGGCTACCATCAGCGAAGTCTGGTAGAAACCAAGATGCACTGCATCAAATTATTAGGCGATAAGCTCAGTGCTCGGAATTTTGATAGCCAAGTCAACGAGATTCATGCACGTGTGGCCATCTTAAATAAGTTTACGGAGCTCGGCCGACCTCACACCCAAGTTGTCACTTAAATTTAAACAACTTAGGAAAGCTCTATCTTTAAAATCTTTATGCAACAAAGGCATTGAGAATAGAAAGATGTTGAACTTTAGAATCTAATTGCTGATTGGTGACTTCAAGATGTTGAACTCTGGCATCTAATTGCTGGTTTGATTTTTCTAATTCTTGATTTGATTGTGCCAAAGACTGATGCTGCATCGCCAACTGCCTGGTGAATTCCAGCAGTTGTTCATGGGTCAGTTGGCTTAAGTCAGGCAGCGTATTCATGACCGCAGTATGCCTGAGGTCATGAGAAGAATGAAATAGAACGTTTGGAGAATAGCAGAATGGAACAGCCTGGTTTAAAGCATCGTCACCACCTGCTGTCGTCCAATGCGCTTCCAGGGCAAACCTTGGATCAGTGCCTGTAACTGTTCCGGGCTGAGGGCCACGGTTTCACCTTGGTGAACTTGAGCCCAGTGAAATTTGCCCTGTTCCAGCCGCCGGGCACACAGCCAGATGCCCAGTCCATCATGTACCAGTACTTTCATACGATGACCACGTTTATTACAGAACAGGTAGGCGCAATGCGGTTTGATCGAGCCAAAGGCTTTCATGATCTGCGCCATAGCCGTATCCATACCCGCACGCATGTCCATCGGCTGGGTAGAGAGCCAGATTTCATCGATACGGATCATTTGATCAAGCCCTGAAGTAAAAGCAGCAACTCCTTGGCCGATTCCACTGGCCATTCGATTTCGATCACCTGATCTCTTGCAGAACATTGTTTCTGATGCAGTGGAATTCTGATATGAGCGACAGTATTCTTCTCCGGCACAGATAGCGGAGGTGCGTCTTGTTTGGCTGGAGTCGGGTGAAGCATGACCGGAAGAAAGTCAGTCTGTGGACTAGATGGGGTTGTTAATGCAGGGGGTATTGATCTGGATTGACGAATCCATTTATGCAACAGATTGGCATTGATCTGATGTTGCATTGCGACCTTGGCCACTGATGTATCTGGCTGCTGGCATTGCTGAATAAGTTGATGTTTAAATTCAGCCGTGAAGGTTCGACGAGGCTTTTTTAGCGTTGGTGTGCTGTCTATAACTGTCTTTAAATCCATAAATAGGTGTCCACTTAAAATTTAGTGGACACTATCGCGGTATTAATGAGTTAGAAAAAGTGGGGCTCAGCGGACGCTTACGAATATTGACTCTCCGACAAACCCGGTACGGTTCAGTCCCCTTGGATAGAAAATGTGAATAAACTGCAGAATGAATATCCATACGCCTAGATCAAATGTCCAACTAAAAATAATCATCTAAGAATTGATTACGAGACTGCAATCATAAAAATTTAATATTCTCTGTCTTTCAAGCATATTTGATTTAGGAATTAACCTTATTGCTTATCATCGTATTCTGATTTGAATAGGATATGATCAACAAGTAGACCGCCACTGTGACCATCAATATTAAGAGTAAATAAAAAGGTAAGTGAATGCCGAACTGATATAGAAAAGTGCTCAGTAAAGGCGCCACAATGAGACCAATCGCTTGAGTAGCTGTACAAATACTTGCCATTTTGACTTGAGCAGCTTGCGTAACAGATTGAGCCGCCCCTGTGGTAAATGCAGGCAAAAGGCTTGCCACTCCGACCCCATAAAATAAATAACTTAATTGAAACATCCAAATATGGATTGCACTTAAAGATAGGATGAGTCCAATAACCATGCTAAACGTACCCACCAATACCAAAGCTTTCAGTTTTAAATGAAGTACTTTTACAATCAGGATCTGAGTAATCACTAAGCTAAAACCAACAATGAGCATACATTGGGAAAAATAAATCGCACTTTGTTGTGAGCTTAAATGAAAATGGTCTTGAATATAAAAACCTGCCGTCATATTGAGCGTCACGATAGCCATATAGGTA
The DNA here is from genome assembly GCF_000369585.1 of Acinetobacter sp. CIP 101934. Classification (NCBI taxonomy): domain Bacteria; kingdom Pseudomonadati; phylum Pseudomonadota; class Gammaproteobacteria; order Moraxellales; family Moraxellaceae; genus Acinetobacter; species Acinetobacter sp. CIP 101934. The sequence goes on from NZ_KB850094.1 coordinate 2,535,890, forward strand.
GTAAATCCTAAAATAAGCCAAGGAATAGCTGGTTTTAATGAAAATGAATGCTCTATTTTTACAGGCTGTTTTTGATCCAATATTGTGTTTTGTTTACCCTCATCATGTTTAAAATACATTGTGATAATCAAACTAAAAATCACTAATAAAATAACTGCAATCCACATTGGCAATAAAATTCCACCGAACAATAACACTGAAGTTAGAAATGGGCCGACGATCATACCTAAACTATTCATCGCACCATACATTGCCATTTTTTGACTGCGTTGTTGTTCCTCTGTGACATGTTGCATGACATAACTTTGTAGACCTATTTGTGGCATAGCCATAAAACCACCAGTACTTGCTCGACTAATCACCAACAAAGCAAAAACTATCATTACGGGTAATGTTTGTTGTATTCCCCAATAAAGAATCGCTGTAAATATAGCCCAAGTAATGGTCATGCCCCAGAAACCATAATTCATTAATTGATAAGGAGTCTGTATTTTTTCCCCTCTGGCAATCAGAATAGATGCAATCGCCATACAAATTGCACCCGCTGAAACAATTACTCCGCCCTGTACTTCTGTTAAGCCAAGCTCACGAATTAATGGGGCAAGTAAAGGTAAAATCATTGAAAAACAAGTACCGTTGGCTAGAGTTGCCCAAGCCAATAATTTAAAATTTTGTTGCATAGGTAGTATTCATCAAAAGAAAAGGCATCTAAAAGATGCCTTCTGGATAAGATTAGTACTTGAGAGTGTAGCTCAAACCATAGGTACGACCTTGAGCAGCCAAGCTCGAAATATCGCCGTAAACCGTTGAAACTGCTTGGCTATAAACAGACTTATAGTCCGTATTCCACACGTTATATACACCAAAACCTAAAGTTCCTGGACCTGCTTTTGCATTGGCAATCACATCCATCACTGCAAAACCTTTGATTTCTGCTGGAGGACGAGTACTACCATTCGCAATCGCATCTTTACGTGCTTCATCCGTACCATCAATAGCCAAAGCTTGTACTCGTAAACCTAAACCATCATTGAATTGCCAGTCTGAATAAACCGTTGCTTTCAAAGGTGCTACACGAATTGCATCTAACTCTTGCCATTTACCATTTGAGTTTTTGAACTGACCACGTGTATAAGCTAAAGTCCCACCTACATTCCAATCATCTGAAACGGTATATTTGACATTACCTTCAATACCATACACGCGTTCATCTGTATCAATAACTTCAATTGCAAAACTTGGAGGACCAAATTTCAATGACTTATCAGATTTGTTATAAAACGCAGTGATCCCTGTGCTTAACGCATCATCTTGTAGACGCCAGCCCAGCTCAAAACTATTTACTTTGATTGGATCAATTGTTTGGTTACTTACGACAAAGTTTGCAGGGACATCTCTTAGCATACGTTGTACATCAGGTAAATTTGCACCTTGCGAGAAATTTGCAAACACCTGTTGTGCATCAGTTAAATGATAAAGTGCGCCTACATTAAAGAGTGTTGCATCATGCTTAACTGAACCACCTTTTAAGGTTTTAGCTTGGTATGTTGGAACGAAATCGGCAACCATTGCTTCAGAATATGGAACTGAGTCTTTAACATCACTATCGATGCGCTCATGACGAATACCTGCTTGTAGATTTAAGCGATCAGTTGCTTCAAATTGACTTTGTAAGAAGAAACCAAGCTTTTCAGTATCTACCTCAGGACCAAAAGCATAATTATTTAGGGGCTTAAACTTTAGACCATTACTACTGATAAAAGTATTTAGATCATAAAGTTGTGCTGTTTGTTTGCCATTTTCCTTATCGTAATCCACACCATAAGTTAGATTTAATGCACGTTCTGCCAGATTGAGTTTACTTTGAAGTGCTAAACGAGCACCAAAAACATCAATATCTGTTTCTGATTGGGTAACAATAAATGTTCTTCCACCTGGAATGGATGCATGTGCTAAAGCATTTGCACTTGGGAAGAATCGCCCTTTTTCAGTACGATAATACGCCTCTGCATTTAAAGTCTGACCAAGAAAATCCTGATTTTCATATTGTGCATTTACTGCACTGCGCTTAGTACGTGGTTGAGTATCAAGCTCTAAACCTTTTACAGCTTTTTGACTAGGTTTTGCCCCTAGAAGTAAAACAGATAAGCCTGGACCATAATCAGCGCCATATTCACTGTCCTGCTCATCGTTATAGTATTGCGCACCGATACTTAATTTTTGCTTATCTGCCAACTGCCAGCTTAAACGACCATTCACATCTACAGTTTCAGTATCTTGACGATCTGTTTGTGCAACTTCTGGACCTACACGATCACCTCGACTATCTTGAATTTCACCGCGTTGTGTATAGCTAGCACCTATAAAACCACTCCAATCCCCTTGGTTAAATGATGCAGACTGAAACGCTTCATAAGCTAAAGCATCACTTTTGAAATTATCACCTGAAGTAACGCCGAGTTTGGTTTCAAAATTTACACCATCACCCGAACCTCTTTTGGTGATGATATTGATGATCCCACCTGTAGCACCTGCACCATAAATACTACTTGCACCTGACACGACTTCAACACGTTCGATCATGTCTGGGCTAATGCTATTTAATTGGCGTGAACTATCGCGTGAGCCCGTTTGCGGAACACCATCAATCATATATTGCACTGTACGACCACGCATGGTCATCCCATAGTTACTGGTCGTACCTGAACTTGGTGTTAAAGATGGAACCAACAGTCCTAAAATATCTGCGGTACTTTTACCAGCAGCAGCTTGTTTTGCAATGTCTTCTTCGCTAATACTGTAAACAGTTCCCGCAATCTCAGCGATACTTTGAGCTGAGCGAGTTGCTGTCATAACAATCGGTGCCAGTTGATTTACGGTTGAAGTCTGCTCGACATTTTGAGCATAAAGTTGCGTACTGATCGCCAAGCTGAGCAGTGTTAATGATGTCGAAAGTGAACGAACTTTCATAAATGACCCCTAGATGAGTTGTTGCGTTTGTTTTGCTTTGCGAATAAGCAGTTGACTAAGCAACACGCTTAAAACAGATGAAACTGCGAGAATGAGATAGAAGTTTCCATAACCAAATGCTTTGGCTAAGAAACCTGAGACTGCACCGCCAATAAAATAAACCAATAGTTCGAAGCAAACTAAAATCGTAAAATCAGTACCAGCTTGTTCTTTGGAGCTGGTCTGCATGAAATGTGCATATAAGGCTGTCATTGCGATATAGCGGATGGCAAGAATGACAATGACAAAGCCACCAAGAAGTAAATGCCATTGATTCAACCAACTGAGTAAAACTGCAACACCCAACAAGGCGTAAACCAAACTGCGTGCCCAACCAGCCCAGATCAGCAATTGTGTTGCGGCTATTTTTTTTAATAAAAATGCAGCTGAAACAGCGGCTAATAATCCAATCCCTGCACCTATTACAGACATCAGCACGCCGATTTGTGACAACGACCATTTCTGATCAATCAGCATCGGATTCAGCATCGCCATAGCCGGTGCTTCGACAATTCGATAACATACGATCAAGGCTAATGCCCATAACATTTCTGGACGTTTAAATGCACGGATCAGACTTGGCGGCTGTTTTGAGATTTTCTCTACATTTGATTTTTCTTTAATCTGGAAAATAGCCAACATCGTCAATGCTGTCATAGCGGCTAAGGAAATCAGTGCAGTTTGCCAACCATAAAGCTCATACAGCCATAAAGTTGCTGCTCCACCAACCATACTGCCAAGCGCAACACCTATACTTTGCGCCATACTGCCTAGTCGATACTCAGATTCTGAAAAGGTTTCGACCGTATAGCCATCAATTGCGATATCTTGAGTTGCAGCAAAAGTTGAAATCCATAAACCGACAATAACAAATACACCAAGACCGTAATCGAATTGGGTAAGTGCCAAAGCAACGACCCCCAACACCAAAGCTATTTGCGTAAACAAAAGCCAAGTTTTACGTTTACCGAGTTTTTTGAAATAAAAACGATCAATTAGTGGTGCCCAAAAAAACTTGAATGCCCAAGGAATATAGAGCAGCGACAACATGCCAATCCAACGTAAATCTACGCCTTGATGACGCAGAATCGCAGGTAAGGCCACATTATAAAAATACAGTGGTAAGGCATGCGCGAGATATAAAACCACCACGACACTCAGGCTCAAGGCTGAGACTTTCTGAATATTTAATGAATTTTGATTCATAAATACCTCTGCAAAGCCCATTGTGTGGCTTCAGCTTTATCTACGCTCACAAAATATGGAACATGCCAAGCTTTGTGCAGAGCTGGTGTATCCAATCGAATACGATCTTCTTCATCTTGAGCAATACGAGCAAAACCCAAACAATATTGGTAAAAATCTTGTTTATATTGCTTATACCATTTGCCTTGGATTGCTCTATATTCCTCCGGAAATTCTGTATTTGCATCGGTTTGCATGATCAACACAAAATTTCGCTGATGTTCGAAATAGTGCTGAATCCGTGCTAACCATTGTTCAAATTCTGCAACAGAGACATTCGCCGCAAAGCGCATGTCTAAGATATGCATTTCATTGATATATAAGCTCATGTAACACTCAGGAGTTTGGCTGGCTGATTAGCTAGCTGTTGTTGTGATGTTTGGTAATAATCCCCAAACTTGTTATAGAAAGTTTCTCTGAAGCAGTAGTACAACATCGCTGTTTTTTCAGGCATCGGTATTAAACGTTGGCTTTCATAACAAAGCTCTGCCACTACTGCTGCATATGGTTTAACGGTATGATCTGGCTCACCCACAATTTTTTTAGCTTTCGAATGTTCAAAAATGTAAAAGCTGAGTAACCGAATGGTTGGTCGCAAGAAGCCTTTGCCAAACACAGATTTGTCACCAAACAGGAGATGCCAACCGAGATCATTGTCATCACCATCGTAATAACGGCCTAAACGATCTCGTTTACCTTCATAAATTTCGGTATAGCCCACATCTTTGCCATCAATTCCAACGATTAATAAACGGTGATGGTCATCTGCTAACATTTTGTCGAAGTAAACTTGTAACTCTAGTTCCGATTTATTTAACTGCCACTGAGGAATTACATGTGGCTCATGCATCCATTGATGTAATAAAGGAATATCCTGTGGATATTGCACTTGGCGTAAGTAGTACTGTGTACCATCTTCAAAGTATTCAAAATAATCTGGTAATTGCTGAGAGATAGTTTTCATATCGAACCTATAAAATGACGAATAAAATTAGCCCGCTTTAGCTTGGCGTGGTTGTTCTGCCCATGTTTTCAATGTTTCTGGGCTAACTGGATTTGCAATAGGATCAAGGAAGACAGGAACAGGACGTTCTGCTTCATCGTTATAACTTGTGGTAAATAGACGTACACGGTTTAGACAAATTTTGGTGTAACTTGGACGCAGCATGGCGAATTTATCAGCACGTTCAGCCAGTTCTGGATGTTTTTGGTTAAACTCAACAATCGTGTTGGAAATGGTCTGCCAAAAATCAAGCTCAGAATATTCAGGATAGTCTTGCAAGAACACATTACAGATATAACGGTAATGCACCATGAACAGACCTGTGAAAATAAAATGGCTTAGATCGGTCGCTTCGTGACGGAGTAATAAATCTGCTTCAGATGGTAACTGAGTTAACTCAGGAAAATCCTCATCCACTAAATTGATGTCGTCAATGAAGTCTTTTAATACCATTGCTTTCGGCACACCATTTTCATGTACCAACATTGTGTTCTCACCGTGTGGTGAAAATGCTAAACCATAACGATATAAGCAAAGTAATAATGGACTCATGCTTACTTGAGCAAATTGTGCTAACCAATCCAAAGGACTTAAACCTGATGCTTGGATCAACACGCTCAGGATCGATTGACCTGAAATATCACGGTGTAACAATGCTGCTTGAGATAACACTTGATGAGATGGATCAACATAACGATCAACACTTTCACGCCATAAACAACCGAACAGCTCTTTAAATTGATACGGTGCACCGTCAATGCGGTCAAAACACGGCTGATGGATAGTTAAAGTCGCAACTTCACCTAAGAAAATCACACCTGTATTTTGTAAGTCTTGATCTTGTTGATGAATTCTTTTTAACCATGCGGTCACTGCTGGAGCTGCTAGATTACGCTTTGAGGGTAATCCACGATAAACAGCGGTATTAAAAATACTGACAGGCAACTTAATGTAATGGCGTTGTAGGTTTGACGTATTGCATAATGTGCGGATTGATTGCATCGGCACATAGCTATCTTGGCTGATATTTAACTCAATAATTTTCTGATCCACAATCTCATTGGCATAAGTCGGAACAAGCCATTGATGCCATTGCCAAGCATGTACGGGAATCAAAAAGTAATTTTGTGGATCTAGGTTTTTTTCTTGGAGAATATTGATGAACTGCTGTAGTTCATTGGCATCAAATTCATGTTGATATAAACCGCAGGCACTCCAATCTTCAGTACTTCGATACTCTGCTAAATCACGATGTACGGCTAACCACAACACTTTAACTTCAGGTGAAAGCTCTGGTGCAGCGCTTAAATAATCATCATAACCAAAACCCATACGCCCTTTACTCATGATGAGCCAAGGATGACCACGTAGCATGCCTTCAACTTTGTAATGTGGCTCTGTCAAAACCGCTATACTTGGCAAACGTGTTTCATTGAACAAATGTGCTTCTGCCAGCCAAGTATTATTCATTTCTTTGATCAAATACGCTTTGGTAAATGGCTTAACATTAGAACTGTCAGACATTGCGACAATAAACTCATGTAAGTTCCAAGCAGGTTGATCATTTTCCTGACTATGAGTCACATCACGTACCGAAGCTTCCTGAATATTCCAGTGTCCGAGTAGATATTGATTTCCTTGAAACTCATACTGACGATTGCCTAAATCTAAACGATAACGCCCTGCTGACAATGCTTTAACTTCAATAATTTCTTCGTATAGAAACTCTGCAATCGCCATTTCAATAAGACGTTGTCCTGCGGCACGCCATTGCTGCTGATTAATTTTTAAAGTTGCAAAGTTCATATCAGTTTCTCATATGTTGAATGTACAGAAGCAGTTTGTGTACGTGTGTTTGCACCACGACGATTAGGATGCGCCGTCATCACGTTCTGTTCTGTTTTCTTGAAAATTGAATGGTTTTTATTGGGAGAATTTTCGCAAAGGCACTCGTTTGATTGTGCTTTGTCATCTGCCATACAAATTTTTGGATTTTGAGAGAGATTAAAGTGTTGGAATGTCTGCGCTTGATTGCCTAATTCATAAAGAGGCTCAGCAAGCAATTGATTAATGATCTTTGCTGCACGATAAGCACCAAGACCTAAATCAGGTGTGCCGACACCATGACTATGCATTTCCTGATTTTGAACAAAAATATGACCATTCAGCCGATGTACAACACGATAGTCGTCTGTAATCTGCCAACGCTGTTTATGATCAAACTCGATGTATGGCTTGAGCAACTGCATAAAACCAAAATCAGGCGTGAAATAACCCGTCGCGGCTACAAGAAAATCACAGTCGAGATGAAAAGACTGAGCTGTAGCACGATGCTGGAAATGCAGTCGGATTTTTTGTGTATCCAATGCTTCTGCATCTTTCAAATCACATTGACTATGTAAATGTGTCTGTAAGCTTTGACCTGCAATACTGCGGTGATAAAGTCTTTGATAAATTTCCCGAATGGTTTTTGCACTAATTCCCTTGTATAACAAGGCTTGTTGCTTTAACTGCTGTTCCTTTTGCTGCGCAGTCAAATCATAAAAATGCTGTGCATAATCTGGACTAAAATGTTCCAAACCTAATGGCGCATACTCCATCGGGAAGAAACCTTGAGAACGAGTAAACCAATGCAAATCAAACTGATGATTAACAGTATCTTGCTGTTCATCAAATAAGTCGATAAACACTTCAGCTGCAGATTGTCCAGAACCAAGTACGACCACATCGCCATGTAAATCTGTATCGGCATGCGTCATATACTGTGCTGAATGCAGACATTGTTGTGGACGGACTTTCTGAATCTTTGCCAAACATTCAGGCAAATATGGCACATTACCACTTCCAATCACTAAATGACGGCATAAATAACTTTGCTGAACACCGTTTGATTCAACGACTACTTTAAAACCTATCGTTTGAGGTTCAATCTTTAGAACCTGCGACTGGTATTCGATACAATCAAGTTGTTCTGCAACCCATTGGCAATAGTGGTTGTATTCACAACGTGGAATATGTGGCTGCTCTAAAAAGTAAAACTTATACAAACGTTGCTGATGACGCAGATAATTCAAAAAACTAAATGGACTGGTTGGATCAACCATCGAGACTAAATCTGCCATAAATGGCACTTGTAATACCGTATTAGGTAGTTGCATACCTGCATGCCAATCAAATTGCGCCTTTTGCTCAAAAAATACGTAATCGAGTGAGCTTTTGTTTTGTAGCAAACTAGCAAGACTTAAATTAAAAGGTCCTAGACCAATTCCAATAAAATCAAGCATAACTGACATCCTTCTGTGAAATACGCAGTGGATTTGGCAGTTGCACGTAAACAGATTGATTTTCTACAGGTGCGATCAACTCGTCTAATTCATGCAAACGTGTCAGCAAGTTGCCTTTATAAGGCAGCGTTGAATTGAACAGTAGTCCTTGTATTAAGGTACTCTCAGGATATTGCTGTAATTGCTCTTCTAAAAATCCAGTTAGATGCGCTAACAATTCATCTTCAGTGATATAGCCTGTTGCACCGATGGCATTAATAATCCCGAACAAAGTATTGCCAAAGAAATAATAACTAAAACGTTCATCAACAAAAGCTTTCGGACCTACCGCAAAGGCTTTTTCTTTCAGTTCAGGAAGTGCTTGCAGAATTTCAGTGGCAAATTCTTCAATATAATAAAAACCTTGGTTATCACGTAACCATAAAGTTTTAGGAAAATGGTTTTCGAGTTCTAATAATACATTTTGTTGATGTGACTCAAATGCCATACCATAACGATGGTATAGATACATCAAAGGCTGCAAACTGACTTCGAGGAACCGATTAAACCAATCTGAAGCAATCTCTGAAACTTCAGCATCAGGATGGGCTTTCGCAATTTTTGCAAATAAGGCATTAAAACGATTTAAAGGCTTGATCGGATGATCTTGGCACAAAGATGCGATACAAGTGACTTGTTGTTGTGGATGGAATGGTTGATCTCGGAAAATACAAATACTTTCATTGATCACTTCATCATCGATTTTTAAAGCGATCCAAGCTGGATCATTGACTGCTTTTAGACTTGGACACTGTTTAAGAATATTTTGCCCAAACTCACTATGCCACAGACGATGTGTCAATTCACCACGATGACATTCTTTGGCCAAATTCACTCGAATAGAATTGGTAATCATCACTGAAAGTGACGGCTTCATCATCCAAGGTGCATTGAAGCTCGCTAATGTGCGTATGGAAGTGGTTGGAGAGAATTGCCAACCACGCAAGCCCAAATCAATCAGTTGCCCTGTTTGCTTTAATCGTTCAAACCAAGCTTTGCCCTGTAAATAACGCGCTTGCCATGGATGTAAAGGAAGTAACTTATATTCCGCATGTGTCTTTAATAAATTGAGATCACTTTCAGATAAATACCACTGTAACGCAGTTTTTAATTGCGCTGAAATAGGTTCATCAGTCGCACTACCTTCTGCAATATAATCTTGGTGCACTAGCCAATAATGAAGTTGAGTCTTACCTTTATTTTCAGGAGAAAAGTTTAACCAATCTTCATGAACAAAGCCTGTCCTACTTTTTGGCGCGGGATGCATACTATGCCCTAAAATCAAAGCTTGCTCTGTTTCAATAAAGCTTTGCCCTGCTTTTACTAAATCATCAAATTCATATTCACGATTTTGTAAAAACTGTTGTAGCGCATCTCGACTTTGAATCCATTTTTCAACTAATGAAGCAGCATCTAGATGAACAGCGGCTTCTTGAACAAGTTCTTCTAGCAACAACCCAACAATTGCTACAGGACTAAATACCTTAATTTTTTCATCGATGATAATTTGCGGAAGATCTGCTAAGCGATGTCGCCCCACACAGCTCACATAAGATAAAGGGAAAAAGCAACGTGCTTGAATAGAGGTAATCGGTATTGATAACAGCGTCAAACCTTGGCTAAACGTCTGTAGTTGAAGAGATTGCTGACTTTTATGAAACAAGTGACCTTTGCCAGTTTCTTGCGTATATGCATTGACGAAATGTTGTAACGCCAACCGATTAGCAAGTGAATGCATCTGTTGATATCCTCTTTCAAAAGAGTTAATTTGTTTTTCGAAATGTTTTAGGCCTGAAACACATCTTAAGTACAAGGGAGTTTGTAGTTAAGATAGAACTAATGATAATTATTATCATTTACTATTTCAATTCCATAAAAGAACCTAGAAAAACAACACTAAATCATTGAATTTATTTTGTTTAACAAGGAATATTGCTCAGTAAAGATACAAAAAGATAATAATAATTCTCATTAAATAAAATGATCAGCTTGTAGCCATCAATAGTTTTTATAGATGTATAAAATTTTTAAATAGTCTCAAATGGGCTTTGTTGCACAAAGCTGTTCTTAAGGACTCCTTCGGCAATATAATTTCCAAATGAAGAAGCCTACACACAAAATCTACCGCACAACCAATTGGCCCGCATATAACCGAGCTCTCATTAAT
>NZ_KB850094.1:2547711-2579423 GCF_000369585.1 Acinetobacter sp. CIP 101934
AAGTTTACGGAGCTCGGCCGACCTCACACCCAAGTTGTCACTTAAATTTAAACAACTTAGGAAAGCTCTATCTTTAAAATCTTTATGCAACAAAGCCTGTCTTAACTGTAAAGACCAACTTAATCTTCTTATGGTTAAACCGTCTGCACGTCGTAATGTATCCGCATTTTCACCAACACTTCCAGCAGCGGATAGGACCTTTGCAACTGTCGATTTATCCAATTGGTCAGGAGAAGGCATCAAACGATGTTCACTTGAAAGCTCATAAATATCTTTTTCGATACTATCAAGTAAATCTAATCCCATTTGCCCCTGTAAAATAAACAATTTTTGCTTGTTAGATTGCAAACGAATTTGGGTTTTATTATTTTTTAAATATGGTTGATTGATTGACCAATTATTAGTTTGATTAGCATCTTGTACTAAAACTTTACTTCCTAAACGCTCCCTTAAAAACTTCATCAATTTGTCACTATTTGTTATATTTCCAGTATCTTTTAAGACTAAGAACATATCATCTACATAGCGACCATAATGTATTGGAGTTAATTTCTCATTAATCAATTTATCCCACTGATGCAGTATCATATTAGAAATGATTCTACTAGCAGTTAAACCTATAGCTAATCCACCCGATATAGTTTCAGAATGATCTGAAATTTTTTTTGAAAAATTAACAGCTTCTTCAGCCCATTTTGTTAAAAAAATGGCTAACTGTTTAGTAAATAAAACTTCTTGGTTATTAAGCTCTAGACCAAAAGAATCACGAAGTTTTTTAGAAGAAATAATTTTCGGATCTATGTAATGATAATAACTTTTAAGATCCAAAGAGACAGCTATCACGCTATTATCTTTTTCTAATTCCTCTCTTATCGCATTTAACCCATCATTACGCCATTTTTGGTATGGTTGAAAATAAGGTAAAAAAGAACCTGTCGCACTAATATGGAAAGGCTTATACGTACTAATAGGAGAATCATTGTCTATTCGCTTAAGCCTTGCACCATAACAAGAATCTGTTAACTTTTCATCAAACTTCTCTCCAATCATATTAATCCATAAAGCAGAAATAATATGAGTTTCTACAGGGAAATCTCCTATTATTCGAAAAGATGGTTCCAATTTATTTTCAGAAAATAAATTATCTAATATTTTTTCAGGATTTGAGAAATGTACATGCCCTACAGAAGACGTATCTTTCTTTTCAATTTTTAATTTTTTTGGAACAACTCGAAAATCACCTAATAACCTTTTATTTACCTTAAATCCCTTCTCCTTCTTGAGTTGTGTGAGTAGATTATTCAAATTTTTTAGTAAATTTTGTTCATATCTTGCAAATTTTACAGCAGTCGGAAATGTATTTTCAAAAAAACAGTCTGCTTTAGCTTTTCTATAAGCGACTAATAAATCTTCTAGTTGAAGATTCTCCCACCCTCTGAAATTTGCTTGATAAGACATAATATCCCCTTTTAATTATACTAATGGTGTTATCAAATGTGTCTTCATCCAACTTAAACCATTTAACACTTCAGCTCTACTAAACCGTTTCTTCTCATCAGACCATGCATAAAAGTCTTTCAGAAGCTGCTCTTCGGTAACAGATGACTTTTTTTCTAACAAACGTAACCAGCAAGCAAAGAGAGTTGCTACAATTTCTATATGATCAGACTTACTCGTTCTAAAAAGTCCTATTAAATCATAAATTTCAGATACATCTTTAGCAAAATACCTATTAAATGCTGATCTATGATCATTACATCTACTGAGAGGTTTGTACTTTAAATTACGATCGGAATCATAACTAAACCATTCACGATCTTTAAACTGTTGATCCAAATAACGAGCCATAACTGGATCATACGGACCAGCAGCATGTTGTTTAAAATCAGCAGCCAACTCCATATATTTTAGTTGTTGGCATAAGTAGATTATTTTTTGTAGCTTTAAATGACCAAAAGTTGGTTCTGTATGCAACTGAAATGTGATTTCAGCAGCTAAAGATAAAAGTTTTATATCATCATCGATGCTTTCATCTGTAAATAGATCAATTTGCTCAGTAACTTCTTGATTCGAATGCTTAAAAACCTTAATTGGCTTTTCAAACTGTATTATATTACCTTCTGTTTCAGATTCATTATTATCATTTGAATCAAGCAATGCGTTAGCAACCAAACTATCTGCGAAATGAAGTTTCGTTTTTTGGAGTTTTCTCAAAGAAACTTGCAGAGAATCTATTATAGAGTTTAATATTTCAACCTTCTCTATAATACGCTTTTGCTCAGCAAATGATGGTAAAGGAATCAAGAATTGAGATAATTTTCCAATACTTAAGCCTTCTCTGGATACACCAACTTGCACATCCATTACAAGCTTTTGAATGTAAGATGAGCGTAAAACCAGATGCAAGAAAGATGCTAGATCTTTATGAATACTTCTAACAATCGTTACATGCTGACTAACATTTGCAGTTTCAAAATCAGTTGCCACTAATGAACATCGGCCTATTGAACCACCTGTTATATTAAATAACAAATCATTAGCTTGTACATGAGTCCCTGACATTTTTTCATGTGTCGTTTCAGAGATAAAAGCAACATCATCTAATGCCAAGCCATCATTCCAAACATTTTGTGAGCGTAAAAAGGGAATGCCTGAATCTACATATACCTCTTTGCCACCTTTTGGTGTACTTCCTGCACCAATTTTTGAAGTCAAAGAATCTAGTCGAGCCCAAACCCAGTTATGAGGAATCTCATATTGCTTTTCTTCGGCACTTATTTCAGGCAAAAGCTTTGACCTCTTAATCTTCCCTTCTTTTACTAATTTCGCTTTCTCTTCAGCAATTTGGTTTAGCAACTCACTTGCGGGTTCATCATTGGAGTCTTGTTTTACCAACTTACCCATTACAGCTAACTGCAAAATCGTTTGTTTTAGCTGTTCTACACTGTATTCAGTGATAAATAATAGATCAAAATTTTCTGAAATACGTTGCCAATTCTGTTGAAACTCATCAACATCGGATGAATTAGTCAAAATATTCAATAATGTAGCAACTAATTGATCATGTGCTTCTGAGCTTAAATTTTGCTGTTGTTCGAGTTGATCACACAGTTGTATTAGCTCATCCACTTTAGCAACTATACGTTGTTGTTCTTCAAAAGGAGGTAAAGGGAATGGGAAAAAACTTACAAACTCTTTAGGCAACCGTTTTTGACCTGCTGTTCCAGTCATATACTGCTCACCTAAAGATAGAAAAGTAGGTGATTTAAAAAAAATTAAAACATATTTAGATTCTAAATATTTTATAGGTCTAACAATATGAAGCTCTGTTGTACCTGCACCAATATCATTTTCTAAACCTTCAAAAACACATGCCTTACTGTTTTCAAAGCAAGGGGTAATTTTTGCTATTCCGATATCATTACTTTTAAAATGAGTAAATCCCTTTTTAATATCTTTCCATTTCTTTTTTTCAGATAAATGCTTACCACTATATATTTGAGGAATTAATGTCATTGGAATAAAACTAGCATCGACATCCTCATCCTTTACCTGATTTCTAGGATTGATATAAGAGATGCTCAATAGGTTTGTTAGACACCAATTTGATGGTAAATTCTGAAAAGGAGACGCATAATCCACTACTTGACAATTATTTTTGTATTCAATAATTTGAGATACTTCTAGAATAATTTTATCAGCATTTTCATTTTCATTTTGCTGTGTTAATCGACCTCTTATTGCACAATCAAAAATTAATTCGCGCAGTTTCTGGACACCATAAATTGAATTACTAGAACCTGAACTACGTCCACGTCCTGACTTTTTCTCTGTTTCTGCTGTTAACCAAATGTCTAAATGCTCAGTAATGAGTTTTTTAACGTCTGTCATCTTACTCATCCTGAATTATTGACCTAAAGCTTCATCTAAAATTGCTTTTAATTGCTGACGAATTTTAGCAACCTCAGCCTCAAGGCTCTCATATTTAGCCAAAAGCTCTTTAGGGTCTTTTACATCCTCTTCAACTTGATGCGGATTTTTTATATCAAGGTTATAGCCGCGACCAATAATATCTTGAAGTGATACTTTCCATGCCTGTTCATTTTCTATACGACTTGCAAAGCCATCACTTTCTTTCCCCCACCATGCTTTTAAAGTGTCGAACTCCTTAAGCTGAAGTGGTTTAGTTTTATTATAAGCTTTTACACCTTGTGGTAATTGATGCTCATAAAACCATACATGTTCTGTTTTCTTACCTTTGGTAAAGAACAAGATATTGGTACTAATCGATGTATATGGTGCGAATACAGACTTAGGCAAACGAACAATCGTATGTAGATTACAATCTGCCATCAATTTTTCTTTAATAGCTGTTTTGATGCCCTCTCCAAACATAAAACCATCAGGCAATACCACCGCTGCACGACCATGTGCTTTTAAAAGCTGAATGATCAACACCATAAATAAATCGGCAGTTTCACGAGTCTGGAATTTTGAAGGGAAATTCTTCTCAATGCCTTGTTCTTCAGTACCACCAAATGGAGGATTAGTCAGAACTACATCTACACGTTTATCTGTTCCCCATGAAATCAAAGGGTACGATAAAGTGTTGTCTCTACGGATTTGTACAGGTACATCAATACCATGCAGAATCATATTGGTTGTACATAGCAAATGCGGCAAAGGCTTCTTTTCAATTCCATAAATACTATTTTGTAATATCTTTTCATCTTCAGCAGTTTGAACATAGTTTTCACGCTTATGTTCAATTGCAGAAGTAAGAAACCCACCTGTACCACACGCAGGATCAAGCACAGATTCACCTATTTGAGGATCGATCATCTGCGCCATAAAAGTTGTGACTGCACGTGGGGTATAAAA
The DNA here is from genome assembly GCF_000369585.1 of Acinetobacter sp. CIP 101934. NCBI lineage: Bacteria > Pseudomonadati > Pseudomonadota > Gammaproteobacteria > Moraxellales > Moraxellaceae > Acinetobacter > Acinetobacter sp. CIP 101934. The sequence goes on from NZ_KB850094.1 coordinate 2,552,593, forward strand.
CTCACCTGAGTTTTTGGCAGCCTGTAAATCACGTAATAACTGTTCGTAAATATCACCGAAGGCATGACGTTCTTTAGATTTATTAAAATCAAAGCCCTTTTGAATCTGGTTAATGACTTTACGAATCAAACCTCCAGATTTCATATAGTTATATGCATCAGCAAATACATTTTGTACTACACGAGCGCGTGGATCATCATTTTCAACAGCTAGATTTTGTAATGCTGGGAACAATTCATTGTCGATGAAATCTTTAAGCTCATCTCCTGTCATACCTTCATCATTCGCAGCCCAATTGCGCCAACGAAATTTTTCAGGAATCGGAGATTTAAAAGTTGTCCCTTCCAATAAAGCTAAAGTTGCTAGTTCATTCTCTCGATCATCAACAACCTTAAGGAACAACATCCACACCAACTGCCCAAGACGTTGCACATCACCATCAACGCCCACATCTTCACGCATGGTATCTTGAATGGATTTAATTGTTCCTGAAATGCTCATATTACAACTGCATTAAACTTAAAAATTTGGCGGCAATTGTATCAATCCAGTGATTAAGATGCATCCTCATATAAATGATCTCCTAGCTCTTTTAAAGCATTTGTATATGCTTCAACCGACCCAAATGACTGAATAATTTCAATGATTGATCCCATTTGGTTAAAAGGCGGAATTTGTAAAATCTTTACATCTTCAATTGGCTCAATCCCCTGATCTGCGTATTTATCCAGTAAGGCATCTAATACCTGACGAGCCTGATCATTATATTTGGTGAAATAGTTGCGTTTACGTACATTATTAGCACGTTCTTTTTTAGTCAAAGCAGGCTGATCGAAAGCAATATGACAAATCATATCGAAAGGATCAAAATCTTTACCAACCTCATCCTCTAATGCTTCAAAAATTACGCCCTGCTTTTTGAACTCATCAATAATAAGTGACTTTTTATCAGTACCTTTCCATTTTCTTAAAAATGCATCTAAAGACTCATAGTCTTTTAAAATATGCTGACGTGTATAATCTTTCAGAGATTCAGTCACCAGTTTTCCATCATTATCATAAAACTGAACCCGCTCTCCAATCACATTAACAGCAACATCGTTTACATAGAATTTTCTCGGTGGTTCACCATCACCTCCACCAGTATCGTCACCACCAGAAGTACCCCCTATTGTTGAATCATCATCAGGATAATCTGTATCATCACCTTCATCTCCAATATCTGGCTCATCAGGTGGTACTACAGGTTCATCTGATTTAGGTTCATAAATGACAACAGGCTCACCATCAAAAGCTGGATCACTAAAAAGCTCTGTAGCTTTTTTGAAATCCATAATCGTAAACCACGTTTTTCCGAACTCTTCATTGATACGCGTACCACGACCAATCATTTGTTTAAATTCAGTCATAGACTTAATATGCTGATCAAGCACAATCAATTTACAAGTCTCTGAATCCACCCCTGTGGTCATCAATTTGGAGGTTGTTGCTATAACGGGATAACGTTCTTCGGGATTAATAAAGTTATCTAGTTCAGCCTTACCCTCTTTATCATCGCCTGTAATACGCATGACAAATTTACGGTTTTCTTTAACTCGCTCAGGATTCAAATTAACCAATGCTTGACGCATCCGTTCTGCATGATCAATATCATCACAAAACACAATTGTTTTGGCATAAGGATCTGTATTAACTAAAAACTCTGTAATTTTTTGAGCAACAATTTCTGTACGACTCTTTAAAACAAGCCCTTTATCCATATCTTTAAGATTATAGATGCGATCAGTAATTTCATTACCATGTTGATCTTTCTTTCCTTTTTCTGGTCGCCATCCTTGTAGGTCTTTATCTAGATCGATACGCACAACTTTATAAGGTGCAAGGAAACCATCTTGAATCCCTTGTTTCAAGGTATATGTATAAACAGGATCACCAAAATATGTGATGTTTGACGTGTCTTTAGTCTCTTTTGGAGTGGCAGTTAAACCAACATGAGTAGCTGAACTAAAGTATTCTAAAATTTCACGCCATGATGAATCTTCTTTTGCACTTCCTCGATGACATTCATCAATCACAATTAAGTCGAAAAACTCAGGACTAAACTGCTTATAAATATTTTTTTCTTCTTCCGAACCTGTTACCGCCTGATAAAGAGAGAGATAAATTTCATAACTTTTATCAATCATACGCTTAGAAATTTTAGTCATGTGCTGACCAAAAGGTTTGAAATCTTTGTTTTTGGTTTGGTCTACTAAAATATTTCTATCAGCTAAAAATAAAATCCGTTTTTTCGCACCAGCTTTCCATAGACGCCAGATAATTTGAAAAGCTGTATAGGTTTTTCCTGTACCTGTTGCCATAACAAGCAAAATGCGATTTTGCCCACGCGCGATTGCTTCAATTGTTTTATTAATTGCATTAACTTGGTAATAACGAGGCATACGTCCTGATCCATCGTCATAATATGGGTATTCAACAATTTGTTTAGATTCAGGGGTAGTCAAACCATTATATTGCTCATACAGCTTCCATAATCGCTCAGGGGAGGGAAATTCATCTAATTCTAGTTCTTGTTCAACTTTTCCAAATAATCCCGTTTGGTCATGGAATAAGAAGCCATCACCATTACTTGAAAAAACAAAAGGTACTTGTAAACAATCAGCATAAGCTAAAGCCTGCTGCATACCAGACCCCAGACTATGATTATTATCTTTAGCTTCAATAACTGCTAAAGGAATATTCTTCTTATAGTAAAGAACATAATCGGCACGTTTTCGCTCACCACGAGTGTGTAGCTTCCCACGTACCATGATTTGACCATTGGTAAAAGTTACTTCTTCACGAATTTGGTGCGCAGTCCATCCAGCTTGTTCTAAGGCAGGATTGATAAATTTACTACATATATCTCGTTCAGATAGTTTCTTCTTATCCATTCTAAAACCATGTATTTGATTCTTATAATTAGAATAATGAATTTTGGAAACTATTGATAGTTAATCAATAGGTTAATAATTTCAGTATATGAAAATGATTTATCCTTAGAACAGCTATGTAATGAAGTTTTGTGAGTAACAAAAATGAATTGAAACAATACACAATTAGATAGCCGACGGCCTAATAATACATTGGAGTGTACACCAAAAATTGGAGATATTATTAAATACATTCTATCTCATGAAAGAACTCAAAGAAGTAATTCATTACAGTAAAAACATGTTGGATCTTTTTTTATTTTTCAATTTATTAGGAAATTTGAAAAAAATTTCATAAAAAACATGCCAATTTGCGCATCAACAGTAAGCTATTCATAGGCATGGCAGGTATGTTGTTGATAAGATGACAGTCTAGGAATATTTATTTAATTATTTTTATAATTAAATGGGTGACGGTAACCCTCCCAAAGGATATGAATAACACTATTAACCCAATTTAATCGATTTAAGGTTTTAGATATGACAATTGAAAACCCAGAGAACGAACGTGAAATAGCTAAAGCTGCCGCTCTTGTGCTTCAGAACCGCTTTATTGAAGTTACACGTACTAGAACAGTACTCTATGTAAAGAATGATATCGTATGGAGTAAAGCTCCCAATAGCGAACCTGTATTGGTCAAAAAGTTATCCGGACGCAATCCAGATCTTGCGAAAAGGTTTGCTGGCCGAGGGACTTACAAAATTAAAAAACGTGGTAATGATTTTATTACCTAATAGTAGTCTATCTTTGAACGCATACTATTCATATTCAAGATAGATAATTATAAAAATAATAGTAAAGCTAGAAGCCTCATTAGTCTTTAGGCAGCAAATCATGTGGTGCAACTTTAAGTATTTGTGCAATCTCATAGAGCTTTAGTACCGTGATATTTACTTCTCCTCGCTCAATACGTCCCACATAACTACGATCGATATTGCAAAGTAATGCTAATTTTTCTTGAGTAATTTTCTGCTCAATTCGACAATTCCGAATAGCATGTCCAATTTTCTGTGCTAAATCGTTCATAAGTTCTATTCCTATAAAGAATAGAACTATTCATTTTTGAGGACTAAGTATCCACGGCTTATAATCCTCATAAGCATTAGATTTTAAAATTTTATATTTAAAAATAAAACCTTAAATAAGACAGAAAAACGGATTATAATCCCCTTTATTTTTACGTATTACCTTTAAATGATTGAAATTAAGCACCCTCTAAAAGAGCAGTTTCTTGTAGTTATTGAGAATGGCATTCTCTTATTCTTGTTCAAACCTAAAGATCTTTGGATACGCTTTGAAGGTGCTCCTGATGCACTAAAATGGCAAACATATTCTTTAATTAAACAATTATTGAAATTTGGCTACTTAAGAAAAGAATATGACGATGAAGGAAATCAATTTTATTCAGAAACGGCTTTGTTGCACAAAGCTGTTCTTAAAGACTCCTTCGGCAATATAATTTCCAAATGAAGAAGCCTACACACAAAATCTACCGCACAACCAATTGGCCCGCATATAACCGAGCTCTCATTAATCGTGGGAATATTGCCATTTGGTTCGATCCAAAAACACAATGGTATGCAGAACCTCAAGGCAAACAAGGTCGAAGTCAAACCTACTCCGACATAGCGATTCAATGCTGTTTGATGATCAAATCTCTATTTAGACTCACTTTACGCATGGTTACTGGTTTTGTTCAAAGCTTAATTAAACTTTGCGGATTAGATTGGACAGCACCAGACTTCACGACGCTTTGTAGAAGACAAAAGTATATTGATATTCAAATTAACTACCAGAAAAGTCGTGATGGGTTACACCTACTCGTCGACTCTACGGGTTTAAAATTTTTAGGTGAAGGCGAATGGAAGCGTAAGAAGCATCAGCCTGAATACCGTCGGCAATGGCGTAAACTGCATATTGGTATAGATGCTGAAACACTGCAAATACGTGCCGTTCAGCTTACGACAAATAATGTCAGTGATTCACAAGTACTTGGTGATTTACTCGATCAGATTCCTCAAGATGAGCATATTGACTCCGTTTATACCGATGGTGCTTATGACACAAAGCGGTGTCGCCAGTTGATCACAGATCGAAATGCCCATGCGATTATTCCACCCAGAAAAAATGCGAAGCCTTGGAAAGATACAAAAGTTCATTCGCTAGAGCGAAATGAATTACTTCGCACTGTTAAACGTTTAGGCAGGACACTATGGAAAAAATGGTCGGGCTACCATCAGCGAAGTCTGGTAGAAACCAAGATGCACTGCATCAAATTATTAGGCGATAAGCTCAGTGCTCGGAATTTTGATAGCCAAGTCAACGAGATTCATGCACGTGTGGCCATCTTAAATAAGTTTACGGAGCTCGGCCGACCTCACACCCAAGTTGTCACTTAAATTTAAACAACTTAGGAAAGCTCTATCTTTAAAATCTTTATGCAACAAAGGCACATTAAATCATCGTTTCAAAGATAAAGTTACAATCTATGTAAATCAACTAGATTTAAGCTCTATTTATATACAAGACCCATTTGATAAAAACAATCTGATTCAAGCTGACTCAATTTATCCAGAAGCGACTAAAGATTTGACTTTAGCTGAATGGTTAGAAGCAAAGGAAATATTGCGTGAAAAGTATAAATCTGATCCAAACGAAATCAAAAATGAAGAGCAGTTATATCTAGCACGCCTAAATTTTTTATTAAAAATCCAAACACTGAACAATCAAAAGACACGATTTAGGCAAGTCAAAAATGACTTGCAAATGATGATTAAGCAGCAAGAAGATCGGTTAAATCTAGCAAATTCAAACAATGACGAGATTGATATCCTCTCACACACAAATCATATAGAAGAGATCAATCATCTTACATATGACAATTTACCTCCAAATTTAACTGATTTTTTCTATGAGGAGGTTAATCTTGATGAATAGTAATAAAAATATTGAAACTCTCTCTAAGTTAAGGAACTTTATTTGTCATCATTCTGACTTTTCAAAAGCTTTAACGTCTATTGATGAATGCATGCAAATGAGTTACATGGAAAATCGGCCTATTGGCTCCTTGTTACTTGGTGCAGGGGGTGTAGGTAAATCTACTATATGTAAGCTTATCAAAAGTAGACATAAGCCTTATAAATGTATAGAGGATAACTTTGAGAAGTTGATAGTACCGGCTTTTTACTTTCCTGTTCCTTCACCAATCACTATTAAGAGCCTAGCCATTCGAATGCTTGAAGAGCTGGGATGTACCGATCATAAAGGTACAAGTGAGGAGTTAAACTATCGATTACGCATTCTCTTAAAAGAATGTAAAACACAACTTATCATGCTTGATGAATTTCATCATATTTATAGCTCCAGTGCCCAAAAGAATAAAACGTCTGAAAATGTAGCCAACTGGATTAAAACATTAGCTGATGAAACTAAAATATCTATATGTTTAGTGGGGCTACCTTCTATTCAAGATAATCTTTTTATTGACAGTCAACTAGCTCGCAGATTTTCTTGTGTCTTACAACTCAATGCATTGACTTTAAATAAGTATGATCAATCCGGGACTCTTATTCCCTTTTTGCAACAGACTTCTCTGTACATAGCCAAGAACTTTAATCTTAGTTTTGATCCCGAAATTTTCTCGACAGATTTATCTAAGCGCATATTTTTAGCTACTAGTGGCTTCCAGGCCTATGTTATGCAGCTTATACATCAAAGTTGTCTAAATGCACTAAGCAAAAATCATACGGTTGTTTCAATGAGCGACTTTCATACTGCTTATGCCTTAAAAAGTATCTTATATAAACCTATGACCAATAAAGATATTTTCTTACTTAACCCTTCTCAAATTACTGAAATCCTAATTTAATATCATGAAAAAATTATCTCTTTCTCATACTCCAATTCCATTTGCTGATGAATTTTTAGCAAGCTTTCTCCTTAGAGCTTCATATATAAATGGATATGAATCTCCTAAGCAAATGCTAAACAGGGCAGGTATTCCCATCTATGAGGGATTTTATGATTCGTTATTTACCAATGAAGATAAGTTTAAGCAAGTTATTGAACGGTTGGAGCTTTCACATGGTCTACTAGATCTGGTAATAAAAAAAACTCCTCCAACATTTCAAAATTTCTTCTGGACAAAAACTCAAGTAATTCATCATAAATTACTTGATATTGGCCTCAATAAATTTTGTTCGTCCTGCTTAGAAGATAAGGGGTATTGGAAGAAAAATTGGTTATTAACCCCTTTAACAGTTTGTCTAGATCACCATATTGATTTGATAGAAAAATGCCCTGAATGCGACAATCCATTAGGAACTAGCCGAAAATCATTATTTGAATGTTCAACTTGTACTTTTGATTTACGTAAGAGCCAAAAGCAGCAATCTACATTAGAAGACCTCCAGATTAATACATGGTTCTTAGATAGTTTCTTGGGGACTGATGAAAATTTTAATGAAATTTTTTTTGATATCTGGACAGCTTTATCTAAGTATTTTTCCAATTTAGAAATATTAAAAAGCCAATCTTATATTTTAAATTTATGTCATGAGTATTTTCATAATGAGGATAAATTTATTTCTAGCCTTATAAATGAAATCAAAAGCTACCTAGACTATGCTCATCCAAGAATTCAACTACTTCCCTTTTTAGAAAATAAATCTAGATTTAAACCTACTCTCGATAAAATCCTAAGTTATTTTGGAGATTATAACTCTCCTTCCTCAAAATGTATTCAACGGAAATTTAATAAGAAAGAAGCTACTCATATACTTGGGGTTAGTTTTGCAGCATTTCATAAAAGACTGAAGGCGGGAGTTTTATATCACGATCAACTCAGTGTAAGTGATAGAACTAATTTTCTTGCTTCTATACTTGAGGAATGGCTAATCAATGAAAAGAAAAACATCAATGGCACCTATACATATCATCGTCCACCACCACAAGCCGATGAATCTAATGATTATTTTTCTATTCCAGAAATTATGGAAATACTAAATATTAACAATCATAATGCACGTTTATTTCTTAAAATACCAGATATTCCAGCCACAAAAAAATATGTCCATCGTTATACACAGTCTTGTCTTTCCAAAGAATTTGTTAATGATTTTCATAAAAAATATATTTTTCTAAGTCCACTTGCTGACTACTTGGACGTTTCGCATCTTACACTGAGAGCCAAGCTTTCAAGTTTAAAAATTGAACCTATATATATAAACAAACTTTATCCAGCCTATTATGCAAGAAAAGATATTCAGCATTTAGATAAGTCAATGATTGAAAATATAGTTACTTATAAAAATAATACAGGGCGTAAAAAAGTTGGAACTGTAGATAAGAGTAAATGTGATGCTTATGTAAGCCTAAATGAAGCATCTCAACTTCTAGGTATTTCCTCATTACAAACAGCTCAACTTATTCAACATAAATGGCTTCAAGTAGAAAATTTAGAGATACGCCCGTATCGTATCCCAAGAAGAAGTATCGACAAATTAATTCAACAAAAGAATGACCCTACATATGTTGATATAGAGGTGGTACTCAATGCATTAGATTGCTCATATGACCAACTTGAAAAAAATTGGATTATGACAGGTCATTTAAAACTTCGACATATTGGATATTGGCGGTCCTTCTCCAAAACTGAGTTTGATAAAGCCTTGAAGATTCACCAAGAGTATTTTACAGCTTCAGAGGCTAATGACTATTTAGGTATGCATCGCACGCATATGACTAATCTAGTAACTCAGGGATTAATTAAGCCTAAATTTCATGGCAATAAATTTTATTCGGTCCGATTATTCTTACGTGAGGACGTTGAGAAATTACTCGAAGCCGGTTATGGCTATAAAAGTAATCAAAAAAAATCTTGACTTATGTGTCAGAGATTCTCAGAAAATCTTAACTTATGTGTCAAAACCTCGTTAAGATTGAATGTCAAAAAAACTAATAAATAATTGATTTATTTAATTAAATAAATCTCACATTATCTGTCATTTAACGAACATCACGCGACACATAAGTTATCATTGAGAAAACCGCCATTCATGGCGGTTTTTTATCAAGTCTCATATTAATTTTAAACAATTAAAACTTTATGGGTTTTGCAAAATCAATAACTACTTGGACATCTATTCTTGTTTTATCGGGACATTTTTTCCTGCTTTAGATTTAAATTAGATTACATAAAACCGTGGAACATTGGTTAATAAATAAGCATGGAACATGAGTAATCAATAAAAAGCCGTTCCAGTGGACTAAATCTAAGAATAGATTATAGTAAAATACTGATTTTTAATTAAAAAAATTAAATAATTTCGTATAACGTGTATTATGTTAATTTTAGGAAATCTTAAATTTAGATAATATTTATCAATGTCATTAAATTGCAAATTATTGGATAAACTGCCCCCTATTCTTGTCCATGGTCTACCAGTCATTTTCATTTCTAGAATGTATTTAAATAATCTTGCGGAAGTTATATGAAAGCTACTCTATGAGCATCTTTTCTCTTTTTTAATAAAGATTAAACTCTTGCCTTTATCAGTCAGTGTAACGTGATAGCGAATAAACTGGTGTTCATATAAACTCTAATTATACTGAGAGCTTTTGATTTTTTTAAATTTTTGCCATTCATACTGAATTAACATACAAGTAAAATCAAAATTGATAAATATCCAGAAAATCAATATTTATACTAGAGCAAGCTTGTATGAATTTTATGAAAAATATACGAGTAACAACAGGGGTAATAATGTTTAAGTCTATTTTATTAGGATCTTTTTGCTTAATAGCTTTAAGTGCCTGCGGTGGAGAAAATGATTCCTCAGCACCACAAAATGAAAAAATAACGACAAAAGAGCAAGTCTTTCAGAAATTAGAGGATGAAGGGAAATTACCAAAACTTGAAAGAACAGATTCAATTTTAGGGATTGATAAGGACCAAAATGGCATCCGTGATGATATTGACGCTCATATTGAACAAAAATATAAAGATGAACTTGAAAAAAAAGCGGTTCAACAATTTGCAAGGAATAGTCAGCAAAAAATGGCTGTTAATTTAGAGAATGAAGTTGAATTACAAGCATCATCTTATGAAGCTGATAGAGCAACGACTTGTGTTTATAAAACATTCAAAAATAACCCGAATATAGACGCATCCGATGTAATTGATGAAATAGGAAATATGACTACAAATACCAAAAAACGCCTACAGGCTTATTACAAATATAGTGATGCTTTAGATGGCTTTGTGTTCACGATACCACAAAGAGATTACTGCGATGAATAAGAAAATTCATTTGAGTGCCATTTCTCTTTTAATGGTTGCATCTAGCATCACTAATGCTACAGACGATGTAAATGATTTGTGCAACAAGTCTGATATAACTATAGCCTATTTCAATGGTGTTCTTACGGATGAGAAAACAGCTCGTAAGAATCTTAATGAAATAGAAGAACGCTATAGTGACCAATCACCATCAGGTGAAAACATCAAATACCAAGTAATGTACAACAAAAGTCAATTCCTCTCTGATTTTGTGGAAACTTTTTATCAACGATTCTCAGAAGAAACCATAGGTGATCGTTGGGAATTATATACTGAAATAATAAAGCAACAGTTCCAAAACAATAACGGAAAAACTTGGCTTGGTCATATTAACGACGCTCTAACCGTAATAGCGACAGTACCTAGATTTGCTTTTGATTTAATTCAAAGAGAGGTTGTTGATAGTATTGTTGCAGCATTAAAGTTGACTGCACCAATTGCAGAACGAGAAACATATTTAAAGCATGAGCGTGACTTGCAACAAAGCCTTCTAGAAGGTAATAAAGTTATAATGATTGCGCACTCTCAAGGGAACTTGTTTGTTAATAAGGCGTATCAATATTCCATTTCAAAGACTGATTCCTCCGCAGTTGGTGTAATCCATGTAGCGCCTGCTTCTATTAAATTAAATGGAAATCATATTTTAGCTGATCAAGATTTAGTTATTAATGGTTTGCGTCTATCTGGTAGTGTTCCATCCAATACTCATAGCATTCCTGTTTATAAACCATTTGGGAATAATTTTGGACGTGATGCCTTTGGGCATGGGTTTTTAGAAACCTACACTAATCACAACTTTCCTATGTATTCAGCCTTAGACTCAGAAGTAAACAATCTTTTTAATACGCTTAAAGCACCTTCAAAAATCACTGAAACTGGTTTTTTTAATGTCATGCTCACCTGGGATGGATTAGGAGATGTAGACCTACATGTGGTTGAGCCATCTGGCAATAAAGTAATGTTCTCCAACCCTATTGGTGGATCAGGTTATTTGGATATTGATAATACTTATGCTAATGGACCTGAACATTACTTTGCATCATGTGATGCAACAAAACTTCAAACCGGTGCGTATAGAGTAGGTTTAGCAAATTACTCTCGTGCGGATGGTCGAGTTGCGACATTACAAGTAAAAAGCCAAACAGGTGTATCGCACAACAAATCATTCGTAATGGGGCAAAGTACTGGTAGTGCTACAGGCATTAATGCTTTTACTCTTAACGTAAGTAAAGACGAAGAAACAGGACGCTATAAGGTATTAGTAGCAGAGTAAATATTTGACTCATAGAGATCGTTTTAATCTAGCGATCCCTATGAGTCCTTTAATTGCTATGTTGAATGCGTTTCATAAGCGAAGATGGCCTTTAATGGTATGAATCAAATCGCTAAAGAAGCATGGATGGTAGTGCTAAAAAAATTAAACAATAATAAAGGCTTATAATTTTTTTACTTTTAACCTCAGTTAATAATGGGGTATTACCGATCGTTTTTCTAGGATACTGTCTAGGATCAACCCTGAGATGATATTTAACATAAAATCTCTTATTTACAATTTTAAAAAGTAGATTTTTCCACTAAATAACCCCCCATTTAACATAATGGCGATTATACGAAATAAAAATTGTAAGCCCAAAGTAGAAATGTCCGGTTTCTCCAAAGTAAAAATGTCCGCTTTTAGAATATGCGCTTTTGCAATTTTCTTAGCGGACGGTTTGATATGTTGGTGTCTATGTCGGATAAAGAACTTAAACGATTGTCGGTCTTGCAGGAAATCTGTGATCAACGCATAACCCAGTCCCAAGCTGCTCAGCTACTTCATATTTCAGAGCGTCAGATCAGACGTTTACTGCAGAAATACAAAGCTCAAGGCCCAGCTGCATTAGCCCATGCCGGTCGTGGTCAAATCAGCAATTTCAGGCTTCCTGAAGAGCTCAGACTCAAGTGCCTCAATATTGTTTCTGATCAACTGCATGGTTTCGGACCCACTTTAGCGCATGAAAAGCTCACCACCGTTCATGGCTTTGATATTTCAGTGGAAACACTGCGTTCCTGGATGATTGCAGCCGATTTATGGATTCCTCGCGCCAAGCGTCTGAAACGCCCGTATCAGCCTCGTTATAACCGGGACTGTTATGGTGAACTGATTCAAATTGATGGCTCACACCATGACTGGTTTGAAGGTCGAGCCCCTAAATGCTGTCTGCTGGTATTTATCGATGATGCCACAGGCAAATTACAGCATTTACGCTTCTGTGAGTCGGAATCAACCTTTGACTATATGATTTCAACACGTTTGTATGTTGAGCAGCATGGTAAGCCTTTAGCCTTCTACAGCGATAAACATTCAGTCTTCAGGGTGAATCAAAGCAGTAAGAAAGACACCAAGATTACCCAGTTTGGGCGCGTACTCAGCACCCTGAATATCGATATTATCTTCGCTAATTCACCACAGGCCAAAGGCCGTGTAGAACGAGCCAATAGAACGCTTCAGGACCGTCTGATCAAAGAAATGCGTCTGGAAGGCATCAGTTCGATTGCCGAAGCCAATGCCTGGCTACCCTGCTTCATTGAGCAGTTCAATCAGAAGTTTGCCAAGATGGCCTTTAATCCCAAGGATCTACACCGGACTGTCACTGAAACAGCCGAAGAATTAGATGATATTTTTACCTGGCGTGAACCCCGCAGAGTCACGAATAGCCTGACGATCACTTATGATAAATGCGTATATCTCCTGGAAAACACGGAAGAAAACCAAAGATTGATTGGTAAGTATCTTGAGTTTCTGGAATACCCGGATAGTACAGTCGCGATTGAATATCAGGGAAGAAAAATCAATTACAGCATCTTCGATAAATTAAGTCAGCTCAACCAGCGAGAGATTGTTGAAAATAAACGTTTGGGTTCTGTATTAGCCCATATTCAACAGCAGCATGAAGAACTAGAACAACAAAATAAACGCAATCGTTCTCAAAAGATGCCAAGCAGACGTGCACAGAAAACAGCAATTCAACAACGAAATCTAAATCCTGTGCTTGACTTGGAAATGTCTGTATAGGACATTTCTATTTAGTTTTAAGGTAGGACATTTCTACTTGGGAATAACAAAAAATGTTAGAAACCATTTAAAGCGTCCAAGTAAGATAGGAATCTCTGTTCACTTCTCTAAGAGATTTAATGTCCATTAAAATATGAATATGCAGTCTAAGAACCATTTTCGAAAAATGACAGAGGTTAAATCGTTTTACACTCATAATGACATCGGTTGAGTCGCAGCATAGTGTCATTATGACCTATTAGAAGAACTAAACCACTGATTCTATTATCATGCTAATGACAAGCTATGTGTCATTTTAGCTTGAAATAAAAAGCCACCCTTACAGTGGCTTTTTTGTGATCTGATTTATCGTCTTCAATTCTGGAATTTATTTCAACCGTTTCCCTGCTTCATCAATGATCATTTCCCCATCTTCCTTGCTAAAAGCTGCGCGCTGCGGAGCGGAAAGAATATCTAAAACCACTTCTGATGGTCGACACAATCTCGCACCCAGTTCAGTCACCACAAATGGACGATTAATCAAAATCGGATGTTGCAGCATGAAATCAATCAATTGATGATCTGTCCAATCACTGCTTTCCAAGTTCAGTTCTTCATAGTGCTTTACATTTTTACGAATCGCTTCACGTACCGACAGACCCGCATCCTGGATTAACTGAATCAGTTCCTCTTTGGTCGGTGGTGTTTTCAGATATTCAATCACCTGTGGTTCCTCACCGGTATTACGGATCAAGGCCAAGGTATTTCGAGAGGTTCCACACTCGGGATTATGATAAATCTTGATCTTTTGCGACATGACTTTTCTCAGTGCATAAACAATATTGCTTTTATATATGGATATCCGTATATTCGCAATAGTAAATATATCAGGATATCGCGATGCATCAGACCGATTTTTTCAAATGTCTTGCCGATTCAACACGTTTAGATATTTTAAAGCTGGTCATGGCCAAACAGAATGTCTGTGTTTGTGAATTCACAGAACAATTAAATCTGAGCCAACCCAAAATTTCCCGTCATCTGGCTTTATTGAGAAATCTGGGCATCTTGTTGGATCAACGCCAAGGGCAATGGGTTTATTACCGTTTAAATCCTGATTTGCCGGTCTGGGCAAATGAAATATTAAAAGTCATCGCACAAGATCCGGAAATTCAAAAATCAAAATCCACCATTTCAACATCTTGTGAATTATCCTGAGTCCAATATCATGTCTGCTTCAAAAATGTCATTCTTAGATAAAAATCTGACTATCTGGATTTTTATCGCCATGCTGCTGGGGATCGGGATTGGGGTTTTCTTTCCTCAGGCATCGATTGCTTTAGACCGGATGAGTATTGATTCGGTCAATATTCCGATTGCCATCGGTCTGATTATCATGATGTATCCACCACTTGCCAAAGTGGACTATGCCACCTTACCGCAGGTATTTAAGGATAAACGCACGCTCACCCTGTCTCTGGTTCAAAACTGGCTGATTGCACCCTGCCTGATGTTTGCATTGGCGCTGATTTTCCTGCAATCCTATCCTGAATATATGACCGGTGTCATCCTGATCGGCTTGGCGCGTTGTATTGCCATGGTGCTGGTCTGGAATGGTCTGGCGTGCGGTGATAACCAGTATGTTGCCGGACTGGTGGCATTTAACAGCATTTTCCAGATTCTGTTTTTCAGTACTTATGCTTGGCTATTCTTGACCTTCTTGCCGCCTTATTTTGGTGTTGAAGCACAGGTGATTGATGTCAGCTTCTGGACGATTACCCACGCGGTTCTAGTTTATCTGGGTATTCCATTTTTGCTGGGCTTTTTGACGCGTTTGATTCTGGTCAAGCAAAAAGGTCTGGAATGGTATCAAACGCAGTTTATTCCAAAAATCAGTCCTCTGAGCTTGCTGGCCCTGTTATTTACCATTGTTGCCATGTTTAGCCTTAAAGGCGGTGATGTGGTCAGCTTGCCACTGGATGTACTCAGAATCGCCATTCCCTTGACCATTTATTTCGTGGTGATGTTCTTTATCAGCTTCTTTATGAGTAAGTGGATGGGCAATGATTATCCCAAAACTGCGGCTATTTCTTTTACCGCTGCCGGTAATAATTTTGAACTAGCGCTGGCAGTTGCGATTGCCACTTTTGGTCTCGCCTCCCCTGTGGCATTCACCACCGTGATTGGTCCTCTGGTTGAAGTTCCAGTTCTGATTGCGCTGGTCAGCGTTTCATTATGGCTAAGAAAAAAAGTGTTTAAAGAGGCATAACCCGATGGATCTCCCGAATATCAATATGAATCTACTAGAAACACCGACACTGAACAAAGTTCAGGCCAAAGCGCTGGATCATCCACCTCGCATTCTGCTGCTCTATGGTTCAAACCGTGATCGCTCTTATAGCCGACTTGCTGTTCAGGAAGCCGGCCGGATACTGGAATATTTTGGCGCCGAGGTCAGCATCTTCCATCCCAAAGGATTGCCCTTACCTGAGGATGCAGATACAAATCATCCTAAGGTAAAAGAACTGCATGAACTTTTGGCCTGGTCAGAAGGCATGGTCTGGTGTTCACCGGAGCGTCATGGTTCGATGAGTTCGATTTTAAAAGCCCAAATTGACTGGATTCCTCTGGCAGCAGGTGCAATTCGTGCGACCCAAGGCAAGACACTGGCCGTGATGCAGGTTTGTGGTGGTTCACAATCCTTTAATGCAGTGAATCAGTTGCGTATTTTAGGACGCTGGATGCGCATGGTCACCATTCCAAATCAGTCTTCTGTACCCAAAGCTTTCCTCGAATTTGAAGAGGATGGTCGCATGAAAGCATCGCCTTATTACAACCGCATTGTGGATGTGATGGAAGAACTCTACAAGTTCACTCTCCTCACCCGCGGTCAATCTGCTTATCTCACCGATCGATATTCTGAACGGGTCGAAAGTGCCGAGGAATTATCGAAACGAGTGAATCAGCAAACGATCTAGTTTTATCTCAAATCCTCTGATCAACTGGTCAAAGCTTAAATATAAAAAAATCCCGCTCAAGAAGTGGGATTTTTTATTTTGAAAATTGAGCAGCCACAAATTATTTTAATTAAAACGCTTTGGTTATACTCAATCCGGCACTCCAGTTTCGCCCTTCTGCCGGCTCATAGAAACGGCCATTGCTTTCATTGACAATCACCGAACCTGAATAGTCTTTATCAAACAAATTATCTACACGCGCAAAAGTTTTGACAGACCAGTCTTTCATATTCCAGTGATAGCCAACATTGGCACCAGCCACGGTATAGCTTGGCGCATATTGCGAGTTAATGTCGTTAACATAAATTTTGTCTGAATAACGCACATCTACACCCGTACTTAAACCATTTTCAGGTTTCCAGCCTAAAGCAAGAAAAGCCTGATTTTTGGCAATCCCCGGAATGTAGTTACCAGATGCCACTCTAGATACTATAATTTCTCCTTCATCATTAAGAATTGCAGGAATATCTGCATCAAACGTGGCGTCGATATAGCTATAGCTGACTTGAGCAGTCAGATCTCGCCACAGGTCTTTACTCCAGGATAGTTCCAGTCCTTTTCTTAAGGTTTTATCTGCATTACGAAACGTTGAGCGCCCGCCATCACTTCCCGCAGAAACAATGTCATTTTTGGTTTGAGTCTGAAATGCTGCTAAGGTCATATCACCAAAGCGATTCGCAGATTTTAATCCTAGCTCATAAGTTTCACTTTCAGCCGCTTTTAAACCAAGGGTTTCATTACTGTCATTTGCTGGGTAAGCCATTTCAGTAAAGGTCGGCGTTTCAAAGCCTTGTGCATAACTGGTATAGACCATCAATTCGGGTAGAATCTGCCAGCTTAGCGCGACTGAAGGCAATAATTTTTCATAAGTAGTTTTACCTGAATTATCGCCATTACTTAAGTAATGATCATCCGATTTAAAATGCACATTGCTATAACGTAGCCCGGCATCCAATGTCCAATCTGGAGCAAAGTTATAAGAGGCCTGCAGGTATGGATCAGCATTCCATAAGGTATTGTCTTCATCACGGCGCAGCTCGCCTTTAATACCCAGCACATCACCGACAAAGTTCTGATAGCCTTTACGATCGTCAGTCATGACATCTACGGCGACACCGGCAATCAGTTTGATATTAGGTAGAATATCCTTGCCTGTCCAACGCAAGTCAGTCCCATAAAACTGACGGTCAAAATCAATTACCCCACCTGGATGTTTAGCAGCTAATTGACTAGTATCTGGCACACAAATGTTATTTTCAAATCTACATTTAGGAATAGACTGATATTGGGTAACCTCACGCTGCCCCCAATACGCCATACCGTACAATTCATGCTGATCATTGATCGGCTTGTTCCAGGTTAATCCAGTTTGAAATTGCTCAATTTCTTTACGTGCATTATATAGCAGTACATTTGCTGCCACCTGTTTAGGATTTGCTCGCCATTGTTCACGTGTTAAACCACCTGGATCATCTGCTGCAATTTTGACATAGTTATTGACCCAGTTAATTTTAGAGCCATCCTCCAGATCCCAAGTCAGCTTGGCATTGTTCAGTACTTTATGTGCACCACTATGGTCACGGAAACCATCCGTATCAAAATAAGATGAACTGATGATATAGCTTGGTTCAGAAGCATTATCTGAGCCACCTTGTAGTACCAGGTTCGTTTGACCTTTATTCTGACTGCCACCTGAATATCCTAAAGTGACTGAATCAGGTCCCTGCCCTTCACGGCTCGTCGTCAGAATGGTTCCGCCTGATGAGTTCCCATATAAGGATGAAAATGGGCCGCTCAGTACCTCAATATGATCGAGGCTATTTAAGTCAATATTGGAAGTTTGCCCTTGCCCATCCGGCATGGTTGCAGGAATACCATCGACATATAAACGCACACCACGCACACCAAATGTTGAGCGGGCACCAAAGCCTCGCATGGAAATTTGCAGATCTTGGGCATAGTTTTCACGATTATTCAGTTGTAAGCCCGGTATCCCTTTTAAGCTTTCAGAGAGATTTACATTCAGGCTATTTTGCTGACTCTGACTCAGGTAATAAGCTGAAGCCGGAGTGTTTAGTAATGTACGGTCAATACGGGTTGCTTCAACCACGATGGGTGCCAGTCGCTGTACCTCTGTCACCGGTTCTTCCGCATGAATGCCTTGACTGATACAGGCGATCAGGCAGGACAACGTTGATTTCATCGGTAACCGTCTTATATAAAGGTACATAGCTTATATTCCTGAAGTCTGGCGTCTACGCATGTCATGGAAGCCAAAATATTTATAAAGTGTTTTTTTGCTGTATCTCGAATGCTCAGCAGCATGAGATCAGTGCATCATGTTTATAAACATGCTCATCTGACCAATCATAATTTGCTGGTTAAGATTCATTGTTATAACAGCCTGTATTCTGCATAAAAAAGCCTGACGAATCAGGCTTTTTTACTTAACTACAAAACTTCATTATTTGTTGTCTGGTAATGCATAGGCCACTAAAGAGTCGCCCATTTTGGTACCAAAGGAACCATGACCACCCGCCATAATCACCACGTACTGTTTACCGTTAGCTTCATAAGTCATTGGAGTGGCTTGACCACCTGCTGGCAGACGACCTTTCCATAACTCATCCCCATTGTTTACGTTGATGGCACGGATATAGTTATCCTGAGTTGCACCAACAAACATCACATTACCCGCAGTCGAGATTGGACCACCGAGCATTGGCACACCCATTTTAAATGGGGGTAATGGAATACCCGGCATACTGTCACGAATCGTACCAATACGTCGTTTCCAGGCAACTTCATGGGTGGTCAGATCTACACCCGCCACATAGCCCCATGCAGGCTGCTTACATGGCAAGCCAAATGGAGACAGGAAGGCACTGATTTCAACACCATACGGCACCCCATACATTGGCTGTACCCCCGCTTCAGTACCTGCACCTTTGGCAGTCTGCTTACGGTTCGGATCTTGCGGAATCAGACGAGATACAAATGGCAAACCAATTGGGTTGGTCAATGCAATTTGACGGTCTGGATTCACAGACATACCGCCCCATTCGAATACCCCCAGGTTACCCGGGAAGACCAGCGTCCCGTTTTCAGAGGGTGGTGTATAAATACCGTCATAGTTCAGTTTTTTGAACGATACACGACACATTAACTGATCAAACATGGTGGCACCCCACATGTCCTTATCCGTCAATTTATCTTGAGGAGCCAGGTTGAAGTCAGAGAACGGTTGAGTTTTTGAATACCACTCACCTTTAGTTTGTGGACCACGTTTTACAGATTGAGGCACCGGTTTCTCAGTGATTGGTATAATAGCTTCACCATTACGACGGTCTAATACAAAGGCATTACCAGTCTTGGTCAGCACGTAGATGGCTGGCACCATATTCCCGTTTTTATCTTTGATATCAGTCAATGTTGGTTGAGCTGGTACGTCCATATCCCATAGGTCATGATGGGTAGTCTGGAAGTTCCAGACTAATTTACCAGTAGAGGCATTCAGTGCTAGCATTGAATTGGCATAACGCTCGTCCAGTTCAGTACGATGACCACCATAGATATCTGGTGTACCGACACCTGTAGGTACATAAACAATATCCAGATTGGCATCATAAGCTAAAGGTGCCCATGCATTTGGTGAGTTATGTACAAACTTTTGCCCTGGAGCAGGAATCGCATTTGGATCTTCTGCACCCGTATCAAATACCCAGAGCAATTCACCAGTATTCACATCATAACCGCGAATGACACCTGAAGGTTCTTCAGTTGAATAATTATCTGTGGTTGAACCAGCGATGATAATGGTCGTACCCGTCACTACAGGAGGTGAAGTCGGGTTATAACCGCCTGGATATGGGAATGGCATGTCTTTTTGCAGATCGACTTCGCCGTTATTACCAAAGTCGGAACATACCTTACCAGTAGTTGCATTGACCGCCACCAAACGTCCGTCATTCACTGGTAAGATTACTTTCTGAGGACATTCGGCAGACGTTGAAGAACGAGCAGCTAGACTACTTTCAAAACCGGCAGTGTTATTGGCATCATAATAAGACACCCCACGGCAAGTTAAATGCTGGAAGGTATTGTCCGCTTTCAGCTTAGGATCAAAACGCCATTTTTCCTTACCCGTCGCAGGATCAAGTGCAATCAGGTACTGGTGAGTGGTACACATAAACAGGTTATTACCCACTTTAATCGGGGTTACCTGATTCGTAGTTTCACCAGAATCTTTATCCGTTTTTACATCACCGGTATGAAATTCCCAAGCCAGCTCCAGATCTTTTACGTTATCAGCAGTAATCTGTTTCAATGGAGAATAACGTAGACCAGATTGAGTACGGCCATAGGCTGGCCAGTCTTCGTCAGCAATACCGGGAATAGACTGATGCACTGCAGGCTGCTGCGATTTTAGCTCACCACGAATTTCTTGCGGGTCATTAAACACAGAATAGATCATTACCGCAATGGTAATTGCCAAAGTACTGGTGAGTGCAATCTTGGCACCTTTCGTCTCCCCAAAACCACGCGTCACGGCTGGAATGAGAAGTGCTAAACCGAACAGGCCTAAAATGTCTAAACGAGGTGCGAGTGCGAAGAAGTCCGAACCAACTTCCCATAGCCCCCATACCACTGTGCCTAAAATCAGCACGGCGTATACGATCAGTGCTGTACTTTTCTGTTTATGTAATAACACTGCGGTCGCAATAAAGAAAATACCGGCAATGATGTAGTACCAAGACCCACCAAGTACTGCCAGGTAAATCCCTCCGATCAGTAGTACCAGACCGAAAATAACAGCAATGACTGCCATAATCGTTTTCAGTACTGAACCTGAAGACGAAGTACTCATATTGAACACCTTTATAAGATTTCTTTTCGCTCATGCAATTCGAATGCATGAGCACCATATTGTTAAGTTCTTAGTTATAAATACATGAATACTTGGAGTATCAGTTCATCAATGCCCCAAAGTAATGGAAGAATCAATTGTGTATTTGCAACTAAAAACTCCGATTAGAACGACGTATTAAACTTGATTCCACCCACCCAGACATTTTCACCGTCTTTATATGCACCGACATGATGGACATATTGCAGGTTTGGACGGATGGTCAGCCAGTTAGTTGCATGAATGCCGTAATAGATTTCCGCATCGACTTCTTCACTACGGTTACCCAATACATCATTGTTCATATGGATACGGGCAACACCCAAAGCGATTTCATCCTGTGGACGGGCATCCATCGCACCTTTGTAGACAAGACCGATATTTTGCATATCACTAACTTGGTTGGTTTTAGAGTCATGAACAGTGACGTTCACGAAACCGCTTAAACCACGTGATGTATCCCCTTGATGTGAAGTCAGCTGTTGCTTAGCTACAATCCACCCCCCGTGATGATGACCATTTTGGGTTTGTTCATCTTGTGGAGTCACGCCATCAAATATTTTGGCATCAGCGGTACTGTAGTAATAACCGGCACGATATTCACCTGGCAGTTTTTGCTCACCCAGTTTCGGTGTCCACACCACTTCTGCAGGAATGATCGCGCCTTTAGAGCCGTCTGTGCTCAGGTTAAAACCTTTGCCACGTTCCAGATTCTCAGGGTTATATTCATAGACGCCCACTTGGGTAAAGATTTCAGGTGTGACGTTGTATTTCACACGTGCTGCCCACTGTGATACTGGCCAGTTATACCATTGGTCACCGACCCAGTTGCCTACCTGTGAACCACACAATGCCAGGTTCTGGAAATCGCAATCAAAACTGTTAAAGTCTTCACCTTCACCAAAGCGACCAACTTTGACATCCAGTTTCTGATCCAGGAATTTTTTCTTGATCCAGAAGTCAGTTAAACGCCAGGTTTGACCACGTCCCCATACTTCCTGCACCGAGCTTAAGTGTCCATCAAGCGCTTCAGCAGTATTGGATAAGTTACGACCGTTACGCTGAGTCACTGTAATTTGTGCTTCGGTATCTTTCCATCCTGCAATTTTTTCCAGATCCAGATGGGCCCCGATTGCAAACTGGTCGGCGTATTCAGTACCGTGATCAGATGAGTTTTTAGCATCAATGAGTGTTGCTACTTCACCGGTATAACCAAAACTGAAATCATAACCTTGTTGTTGAAGTTGAGTACGCTGACCATTCCAGTCGCCTAACATCCATGGATTTTCTGTACTAAATGCATCCGCAGCATGAGTAGCAGTATTTGCCAATAGCAAAGCAGCCAAGCATGTATATACAGCCTTGGATAATTGGGAGATAGACATTAAATGTGTCGCCTTAATCACACTTATATGGAGAATATATTACACCTCTTTATATAAATTGTTTGTTTTTAATATAAATTATATATTATTAAGTAGTTTAAAAATGAAATTTATATAAATATCAAAATCTTAATAATTATTCAAAATTTTTTAATGAAATTTATTTATATTTTTTAAGTAAATTAAAAACTTATTTTTGAACAGGTCATGCCAATAAGAGTTTGATATTTATTCACTACTGATCAAATCCCTTAATCTTTCTGAAATTGATCAAAAAATCTTTTTATCTGTATAAACGAACAAAGAGGCTTCGAGAAGCCTCTTTGTGTTAGTCATTTTCTAAATAATTATCTTAGTTTTAGTAAATGATATGACCATTTGAAAGCAACTCTTCCAAGTTCGTATTCACACCCTCAAGAGTAATAAGTTCAACCTTATCTTGGAACTGTGTACCAGCTCCATCACGATCAATTGATATCACTGTGGCATTGTTGTCATTTACTTCTACAGAAATATATTCACTAATATTCTCTGCATTTGCCCCTGTTAACAATGCACTTATATCAATTGCATCACCTTCATTCAGGCTGAAATCAGTCCAGATATCTGTACCATTTCCGCCGGTTGCATCTGTTTCTGCACCTTCAAGTACATTATAAATAACAGTATCTGCTACGCCTACATGGCTTGAATAACTATCATCATAACGGCTGCCTGTAATTGAAGCGCCTATTCCAATATTCAGGTTCGCAGTATCAGATAAACCGCCCACATCATTTACAGTATAAGTAAAGCTCTCTATTTGACCAATACTGTTGCCATCTTGCGTTGTGTAAGTGTATTTACCACTTGCTTCAACATTTAATATTCCATAAGTACCAGTAATATTTACAGAATCCTGATTCTGCAGCAAAACATCATTCTGGTAAATATGCCCATTTTCAAAGCGATATATTTCTGCGCCTTGTTGAATGGTGAAAGTCGCTATATTAGAAACGATATCATCTTCCAGTAAATTACCCTCTTCACTATATATACCCTCTATAGTTGTAAAGTCATTTAACGAAGTTTCAATCACTGAAAGTGTTGTATCAACTGTAAACTCACCATTATTTGCAGGTCTTACTCCCACACCTGTATTAGTGGTTATATTTTCCACATTAACATTAAGTACATAATCACCCGCAATTAAATCATTAAGTGGAATGCTTGCTGTATAATAACCATCAGACACTGAGTTATTCGCAGTTAAAGTTAAAATACCCGATGTCACTTCACCATTTTGACCAGTAAGTGTGTAAGTCGCAGTAACACTCCCCCAATTCTCAGTTACAGAGTTATTCAATACCGTACCTAATAATTCAGCTGTAACAGTTAATGTTCCATTAGCTACAGTATTTTCTGTGATATTAAAGCTTTCTGAGAGCGTATAGGTATTTGTCCAAGTTGTATTAGTAATAATCTTTCCTGTAACAGGTCCATTAGTTCCGGTAGCCTGAGCACCTACAACTTCAACTTTTGATAACAGCTCACTGACTGTATTAATTTGGGCAATTGATACAGTTGTCTCATCATCAAGTGCATTTACAGTAATCACCCCATCAGCTTGAAGATCATTTTCATTCCAAATAATCGTTGCACCTTCTGCATCAGTACGGATATTAAGATAGGCTTGCGAGGTATTACCAGCTGCATCAGCTACTGTATACGTGAATGTATCAACTTTAGCTACATCATTGGCATCACCATTACTTACATAACGGTATGACCCATCTGCTTGCATATAAAGAATACCGTAACTGCCTGCAATTGCTGTCTCTCCTATGTTTGCGATTGGCGTATTGACGGCATATGTCGTTTCAGCAGAAATGACTTCTGTCACCTTCATACCATCACCGATATCTGCTACATCCGTACCCGTTCCACCCGCTAATACATTACCTATAGCATCTGCTGTCGAATATTGCGTTGATGCATCTATATTGATTCTAACACCACTGAGTAGTCCTACATCAGCAATCGCATTTAACAACTGACTTAGAGGACCATTACCCGATGGAGTAGAGAAAGCAATCGTATAATTACCTTCTGGGATACTAGTAAACTCAATATTGTCTGCTCTCATCACAGTAGTCAGTACTGCTGGAGTTAGCTGAAGAGCATTAGCTGCTGTTGCCACAACCTCACCACTATCAAGATTCACCAGCATTAAATCTGCAGAAAGTGTTTGACCGAATAGTGCTCCGATTGAGGTAATTAATGCACTTAAATCTACACCTGTTGCACCGCTCACATCTATCGAAACATCTTGAGTCGTATCAGCTTCAACCGTGAAGTTAAATGCGCCCGCACTTAAATTAATCTTAGCTAGCCCCGATAACACATCAGCGGAAGCTAATCCAAAAATAAAACCACTATTGGTCAGATTATTTTCGACAACCGTGTCTAGTACATTCACATTATTTAAATCGTCATTGGCAAATAGAACCGCCTCAACCACTAAACTTTCTGTAATTGTACTTTCATTACCTGCGACATCAATAGCTTGCACAGTAACATTATAACTACCATCAGCTAATTCTGGAAGCTGGCCATCAGCAAGTGTCCATGTATCATCACCATTATTTACTGCTGCATAATTAATGCCATCTACAGTCACAACAACTGTTGCAGTAGGATCATTAATTGCACCTTGCAAAGTTGGCGTACTATCACCTGTTGTATTTGTCACAAGAGTTATTATTGGAGCTTGGGCATCAACGATTGTACTTGCGGCTTGAGAAGGATTACCCGCTAGATCAATGGTTACGGCATTCAGTATTGTTCCATCTGTTAAGCCTGGATTTGGGATTGACCATAAACCATCTCTCCCTGCTACTGCCCTGCCAATTTCATTACCACCCTCAGTAGTTATAATCACTGTTGAGCCAGCTTCTGCGGTACCTGTAATATCATTAATATTATTTATTGGATTAACTGTAGGTGCATCAGGCGCATAACGATCCAAAATATTAATAGTTAAAGTTGCAGTATCAGTAGTTACTCCATCTCCATTTAACACTGTATAAGTAAATACTTCTGATTGTCCGATAGATGCAAATTCACCGTTCCCAACATAAGTATATGACCCATTAGAATAAATGGTTAAAACACCATACTCTCCATTGATTGTTGTACCAGCCGCACTCACACTTTGAGGTGTTTCTACTCCAAATTGGATTTGAGTAACCGTTGCTAAAGTACCACCCTCATCATTGGCCAAGACATTATCCTCCACAGTATTATTTTCAAATGTTGTGGAAGTTACTTGTGTCGTAATCGTGGTTTGCTGCAATAAGGTCAAGGTATTGGAAAGCAGCGCAGTTGCTGCTGCATCAACAATTGTATCTAACAAACCAGTTACACTGAAACCGAGTATAGAAATCGCATTAGCATTACTTAAGAGACTTTCGTTTAATGCACCAACAAGTTCATCTACTGGTAGACCATTCACTAAAGCGAGCACAGGCGGTAATATGATATCTGTCACCAATGTTGCGATCGCACCACCACCTAAAGCATTACTAACAGCATCAAGAATGACTTGTTGATTATCAGCACCTAACAACACACCAGCATCACCAAGTTCTTGAAGTGAAACACCACCACCATCTGTATCAAGTAAATTCGTTAATGCACTTGCGTCATTGCTCACTACGACATGATATGTACCTGCTGGTAGACCTGTTACATTTGCAGTTAATGTATTGTCACCAGTAATACCTAAGATATCTAACCCAGCAACATCACCGACTAATTCAGAGTCCTGGGTGACTGCTGAATACACAATATTGCCATTTTCATCTAAAACATCAACACGATACGCATCGGCTACTGCAAGTAATGATGTTTGTGAAATTGAAATTGCAAGGCTATTTGTAGAACCAGAAAGTACCACTTCTGTTCCTGCATCCGCACCGCCAGTTGATTCAAGTAAATTAATCACTTGAACATTCTCATCAACAACAGCTGTCTCGGTTGTTGTGATTTCACTCCCCATATCTAGATTTACATTGTCATCATAAGCAAAGCTTACAGCTGGTATCTCTGGATCTGTTAAGCCGTCTAAGCGTGTATCCAAGGCATCTTTTTCTGCCTGGATCGTTTCAGGTAATGCATCCACAAGGGCTTTTGCATC
>NZ_KB850094.1:2581680-2652859 GCF_000369585.1 Acinetobacter sp. CIP 101934
TCTTCTACTGCTGTTGTCGCTGCATCAAGTTGTGCCTGGATTGCAGCATCATCAGCATCGACATCACCATCACCATCAAAGTCAGTGATTGCTGGAATTACAAGATCCTCAATCGCATCCAGACGATCTTGTAATGTGTCTTTTGCAGGACCATCATCTAGTCCTGTGACAGCGTTTTGAGCAAGTTCTTTCGCTACATCTACAATTCCTTGCAGTTCTTCTAATCTTTCTTCAGCCTGTGCATATTCTTCTGGTGTAATAAGACCATTGTCATCTGCATCTGTAAGACCATCCAAGATCTCTTGTTGTTCAGCACGTGCTGCTTCTGCTGCTGCAACCAATTCGGCAGCTGCTTCGGCTTCAAGATCTCCATCATCAATGCCATTTTCATTGGCATCATTCACCGGTGGAACTACGATATCGACAAGGTCATCCAGGCGATCTTGTAGACCTTCTTTATCAGTACCAGCTGGTAGAGTATTTACTGCATCTTGGGCAACTTGTTTTGCTTCTTCCGCTGTATTAATCGCATCCTGAACTGCTTGTTGTTCTTCAGGGGTAATTAAGCCATCTTGTTGTGCTTGTTCTAGTATTTCTAATGCATTCTGATAAGTCGTTTCAGCTTGAGATACTAGCCTTTCAGCATTTTCCATTGGATTTACTGGTGTAGAATCTTTTGAACTACTTGAACCACCCGATCCACCTACCGCTGCTGCAATTCCCCCAACAGCTAATGCTCCACCAATCCAAGGTAGTAAGTCAGTTGCCTCTCCTCCAAGAAGGGCTTCCTCAGTAATCGGGTTGTATTTAACTACATCTAATAATTGACCTGAACTGTCGGTAAATTCTGCCCAGTACAGCTCACCATTATTCCCTTCAAAAACAAGTAAACTTTCATTCACCGCGGGGTCGAAATAATTTTCTACAACAATTTTTTCACCGTTTTTAAGTGTGATAACTGCCGCATTTCCTTCTCTTAAAATATTGGCAACATCCTCTATTTTGACGCCAATTTTAACTACGGAATTTTGATTTAATATAACCGAATCGGCATTTAAACTTTGAATAATTTGTCCATTATTCTTAGCCAATATATCAATGCTAGCCATGAGAGAAACTCCTGAATATTCTTATGATGAGTCGCGCCGTGTATAATTCCCAACCAGCTCTTCATAGCAGGAGTAAATCCAAGTTAAAACCATAAAATAAGTAAGATTTTATTATTATTATGTAGTAATTTTAAATTGAAGTTTAATTTTATTAATTAATATGATTTAAGCTATTGATTTATATTTATATACAATTTATTGATGAATTATATTAGAAAATTTATATTAATTTTATTATTATGTATTTCAATGATTTATATTAAATTATAAGCTTTTATATCTAGTTAATTGTATATTTGTAAATTAATTACACTTAACAACAAATAAGTTACTTGATTTAACACATGAATTACAAATTTATAAACAGGTTATTAATCCACTATTTAATAGCTTAAATTTAATATAATAAGTTTATAATTTAATTTACTCTTTATATAAATATGTTAATTAAATAACTAGAAAATAATCTCGAATCATGAAATATAAATCGAGATTATTTTAAATATACAAAGCGTAGAATTTTAAAATATAAAAATTATTTACCTAGACAATCAAAAACTTCATTAAAGCGTTGAATCTGAAATTTGGGCTCAGCTTGAGCAAATTCTTCTGGTGAACCATAGCCATAAGTAACTGCAATAGTTTCTATCCCATTATGTCTAGCACCAAAAATGTCATGCTCACGATCTCCAACCATGATACAAGTAGCTGGATCTAACTGCTCTTGCTGCAAGAGGTATTCGATCAGGTCACCTTTGTTGGTACGATCACCATTTAGCTCACTGCCGTAAATGCCTTTAAAATATTGATCTAGCTCAAAGTGTTCAAGAATCTGTCGTGCATAAACGGTGGGTTTAGCAGTCGCAAGAAATAGTCGATATCCACGGCGTTTGAGTTCAGCTAAAGTTTCAGCCACTTCGGGAAAGACTTTATTTTCATACAGCCCGGTGACTGCAAAACGTTCCCGATAGGCTTCTAGTGCCTGCTCTGCCAGCACGTGATTGCTTGCAACGTTTAGAATTTTAGCGAGTGAGGCTTTAAGCGGTGGTCCAATAATCCAGTCAATATTGGTATCGAGACTAATAGGATGACCAATTTTTTCCAAGCCATAACGTGCTGAAGTAGTAATCCCTACTTTAGGATCAGTTAAGGTTCCATCCAGATCAATCAGGATATTCTGAATCACCACAGTCCTCCGGTTACTTCGATGCAAATGAGTATCGAGTGTTCATGAAATTTTGCCTATACTAACGCAAATCTAGAGTTTAAGGACATCGTTTTGCGCCCTACAGTACTATGCTTTTCAGGTTTGGATCCTTCAGGTGGAGCAGGTCTCCAGGCTGATATTGAAGCTATTGGCCAAAGCGGGGCTCATGCTGCGATAGCCTGTACCGCCCTTACCATTCAGAACTCTCAACAGGTATTTGGTTTTGAAGCAACATCAAAAAGTCTGCTGCTTGCACAAGCTCATGCGGTAGTCGGTGACTTGCCCATCTGTGGTGTCAAATCCGGCATGCTTGGTACTACTGACAATATTGCAGCCCTAGCCGAGTTTCTTGCTGAGCATCCTGAATATTTTTATGTGCTTGATCCGGTACTTGTCGCGAACAGTGGTGGCTCATTGGGAGATCAAGCAACCTTGGTCAAGGCTTTTACCCAATTGATCCCTCATGCAACTATTATTACACCGAACACAGTGGAATTACGTGCACTGACAGGTGAGCAGGATCTGGAACTTGCGACACAAAAACTGTTTGCCATGGGTGCCAAAGCTATACTGGTCAAAGGAGGTCATGAAGATACTCCCGATTATATCCAGAACAGTTTATATATTCAGGGTGAGCTGGTGAACCAGACCCGTTGTGCTCGTCTGGAGGGTGAATATCATGGTTCAGGCTGTTCACTGGCCAGTTTCATTGCCGGTCGTTTAGCATTAGGCGATCAGCTCAAGACTGCCGTACAGCATGCTGAAACCTGGTTATTCGGTGTATTAAAAAATGCTGAAACCCCTATACCTAATGGACAGAAAATTCCAAAACGCTTTGGTTAATACTCATTCTGCAAATAAAAAGAGCCTAAATCATTCAGGCTCTTTTTTTTATTGGAATTCAACTTAAAATATTGTCCTATAGTAGAGGACTCAAATAGCGAATGAATTCATATAAATAATGTCATTATAGATTTAAATGGTTAGCTCTAATACTTTCATGCTATGTGTTTCAATCTCTACCGGTACCGAAATATGCTGATGCATCATTTTCCATTGCCCTTGTTCCTTTTTCAAACATAAGCTAGTACGACACCATTTCACTGAGGGAAGCCATTTTACTTTTTCAGCATTTGCTGGTGTAAGTTTTACATAACCATGAATGAAAGCTAAATGAGGCTCTACGTGGATTGTCACATCATGTCGCTGTATGGTCACTCCATGCAGCATATAAGGCTTGTAAAGATTCCATTTCTGTTCATAAGCTTCCAGACCATGAACTTCTGTACTTAAATCAAAAAACCTGACATCTGATACACACAACTTAAGCACATTCTGAATATCCAAGCCTGTTATTGCACTATCCCATTCATGTAATAAATCAACTATTTCTCTACCTAAAGATGCGTCCCCGAATATTTTCATCTCTATTCTCTTATATTTTTTAAATGGTCAAATAATCACTGCAATCTGCCCCTACAGAAGGACATAGATTTTTTTAGAATTACAGCAAAAAAACCTTAACTAGTTAAGATCATCAAATATATTAAAAGCCCCATAAAGTTCATTTTTTAAAGATCATTTTATTGTTAGCTAAACACCTTCCATAAAACTTAAGAAGGAACCTGGTTAATTTAAGCTTATTTAAGTTATTTTTCACTGTTTGTGAGATTTTAGTTTTGTCACAATATAACAATCCCGAGAAACAATACCTATAATTCCAACAACATACAAGTATTGTTAAACTAAAGTTAAATAAAGGCTTTACTATAACAGTCCTTTGGCATTTCTATGATTTCTACACAGAGCTGTATTGTCAAACCCTGCTGGGCTGGTACATGCTGTCGCAGCACTGCTAAGACACACTGGGAAATTGCCTGTTTCAATTCAGGACTACGCCCTGACAATAAGGATACTTTTGCATGCACATAGGCCTGAGTGGTATTCAAATCCAGTCCAATCACATAATTCTGCTGACAAATTGCCCGGCTTTTTAAATCATTCGGATCCTGAATATAATTTGCAGTATATAAGGCCTGGTGAATCTTAAGCAGCATCGGCTTGACCTCCAGATTCTGGATATTATCTGAATATTCAATATGAAGATGAGGCATGAGGTTTTATTTACTCAGTATTTTTTCTTGATTATGCCCCGTGTGAAATAAAATGTAAGCCAAGGCAGGTGATGACGGCTTATTTTTTAAACCGCCATTCTGGTTCAAACTTTAATAGATTAAAACAGATCAGGACTGGATTATGCTTTTTTCACATATTCAGACTTGAGCTTCATTGCGCCAATACCTTCAATTTTACAGTCAATATCATGACCATCTGCAGCATCTGGCAACAGGCGAATACTTTTTACTTTAGTGCCAACTTTCACCACAGATGATGAACCTTTAATTTTCAGGTCTTTGATCACTGTTACACTATCACCATCAGCAAGAACATTACCATTGGCATCCTTAATGATTAGCTGCTCTTCTGTATCTTCACCCTCTTTCCATTCATGCGAACATTCAGGACAAATCAGTAAATCCCCATCTTCGTAGGTGTATTCAGACTGGCATTTTGGACAATGGGGTAGACTCATAAGAACCTCAAAAATAAAAATAAGAAATGGATAAATCAAAAAATCATTATAGCATTTTATACCTTATATTTTATATGGATTTAATTTCTACAATTTCTCTGCTCATTTTAAATAGTATCAGTTTAAATTATTCATTAAGAAACTGTTGATTCACCAGAAGAAAAAGCCCAGATAGGCTGGGCTTATACTCTTCATTCTATATTCAACGGTAATTTAGCTTAACTGGTCAAAGGCGTATCATCATCGTCGATGTCGTCATATACATAAGCCATACAGCCCCAACCATCATAAACGCCACCAAATTCGCTCGCGATTTTGGTAAACCATTGCTCCAGATCAACAATATCTTCGTAGCTCGGTTCCATATAAACGAAAATCGTGATCACCCACTCGAGTGTATCGCTTTCTTCGTCCTGGAACAGGCTGATTTTCTGTTCTTCTTTTAATAGATGCAAAGCACAGCGATCGGCTTGAGATTCTTCGTTAAATGCAATCGAAAATTCAATTTCATGTGCTTCAGTCAGATCATCGCCATCCTGAAACATCTGCCAGAGTACATTGCCATTTTCATCATCCGGGAACTGCTGATAATCACGTGACATAGGGCTGTCCTTATTATGCTGCCGTTTTATTATACAAATTAGATTAGCTGATTTTTATACAGGATACGATAGGAAAAATAATATTTTTTACAGTTTTTAAATGACTGATTTTATATATCAAATTGAAGTTTTATTTTTAAAGTATCTCTTTAACTTTTAACTGGTAGAGATACTTTTGACTGCTTATTTTGGAGATATTTTCATCCTCATTTTACGCCTAATTTTTTTGACTAAGCGGCTTAAGCCAGGTGAAGAACTTTTCCTGGTGTTTTCTTTAATTCCAGAAGCAAGGCTGCAAACTTGAGTTCTTGCAAACGTAAATCCAGATACGATTGCTGAATGCGGGCCTGACTTAAATCACGTCCTTTATGATTAATTAAATAAAAATCATCTTGTAGTGCCTGTAGCATCTGTCCCAGATTATCTACAGTTAAACGAGACAGATACAGGTCGGCACGGCTGTTAAAGGCCAGACTGATCATATCCATGGTGGTATTACGGCGATCTTCATCGACATAGTTGCATTGCGCAACTTTTTTGTCTCGAATCGCCTG
This sequence comes from Acinetobacter sp. CIP 101934, assembly GCF_000369585.1. Classification (NCBI taxonomy): domain Bacteria; kingdom Pseudomonadati; phylum Pseudomonadota; class Gammaproteobacteria; order Moraxellales; family Moraxellaceae; genus Acinetobacter; species Acinetobacter sp. CIP 101934. The sequence continues at coordinate 2,587,746 of NZ_KB850094.1, forward strand.
CCCAATCTGCTCATGAATATCCTGTAAATGTCTTGCAGCATCTTGCTCCTGATAACCCTCTATTAATTCAGTCAAAACATCTTTAGCTGCTAGCGAGAATCCATGCTGATAACCATGAATTTTATGCTCTAAGGCAGTAACCACATCCTGCAAGCGATATTCTTCTTGTGCCTGTTTATAATAGCGTTGCAGTTTTTCCCGTGCCTGCTGATCCACCTTTTGAATTGCCTTAGCCTGATAAGCCTCTATAAATGCTTTCACCCGTTCGATATAGCCTTTAATGTCATCCACCATGATTGAAGCATCAACCTTGGTCATTTCTACAAAATTTTCAGCCTGTAAGGTACGGTTAATGACATATTGTTCAATTTCGCAGATCTCCTGGTATTTCTTATATTTTTCTAAAGTCGTGCGTAAACTACTGATCTGCACGCGTAGCTGAGATAACTCGTACTCACTATCTTCTACCTGTTGTTCATAATCCGTCAGTTTATGACGTGCATGATCCAGATTGTCCTGTAAAACATCGAGGTTTCCACGCAGGGATTTTAATTTGTTTAGTGTGACTGCAAGTACGCCAGATAGTATCCCCACCAGAACGAATAAAATAATGCTTAACATCGTCCGTGCCCTAATTAAAAAAATAAAATAAGAAAAATGCTTTAAATCAAACCAAAGAACTTGTGAAAGATTTTTATTTTGCACTGATTTTCTCAAAAATCCTATCACTAGAATTAGGTATAAATATTTAATAATATTGATATTTTTGTTGAATTTTACTGTTTTATCTCTTGAAATCTTGCCAGAATAAAAATATTAAAGCTTTAAGTATGAATTAACTTATAAGATAGACAGTAAGTTATTGAATTTAATTAAATAATATTATACTCCTTAATTTTTAATAGAATTAAAATATAATATTTTTTAATAACATATACTTAAATTTACCAAATTTTGATCTTTTTAAAAATTTAATTTTCCTCATAAGACAGTATTAAGATAGGTAAACTTATAAATTTACATGGTTCAACAAAGCACATAACTATATTTAAATTAATGCTTTTTAGATCAAAAAATAAGTAAATTTGGAGAATTAAAGAAAAAATATGAAATATTTTCTCACACTTTATACAACGCAATAGATGAATAAAGTGTTCTGCATCCATTCCACAAACTCAAATATTATTTAATAAAACATAGAGTTGAAACTAGACAACATTAAAAAGGCACACTACCGTAAATTTCTACCGGTTTATCACTTAAGGGCTGGGTAAATGCAAGATAACTGGCATGCAGGGCCATACGTTGCAGCGGACTGCGCAATGGTTCAGGGTGATAGATTTTATCGCCAGTAATTGGATGACCAATATGCATCATATGCACACGCAGTTGATGCGAACGCCCGGTAATCGGCGTTAGTAAGACACGGCTAATATCTTGTGCCACATCATAATCCAAAACTTGATACAGGGTTTTAGAGGGCTTGCCCAGTTCCGTATGTACCATCTGACGTGGCCGATTTTCCCAGTCAGTGATGAGTGGGGCATTGACTTCGCCCTCACCTACCAGTTTGCCTTGTACTAAAGCGATGTAATGCTTATTCACCGTACGCGCCTGAAACATTTTACTGACTGCTACTTCTGCATCACGATGCTTGGCAAACATCAGAATTCCGGAAGTAGCCATATCCAGGCGATGGGTAATTCGTGCTTCCGGAAATTGCTCGCGCACACGTAAATACGCGCTGTCATGATGCTCTGGCAGACGACCCGGCACCGATAATAACCCTGCCGGTTTTTCAATCACCACCAGATCATCATCTTCATAGAGAATTTTGAGTGGATCTTGAGGTGGGCAGTAAACAAAGTTATCGTTTAGTGGCATGGCGCAATTGCATGGGGAGAAAGATGCGCAAAATAACAATGTCAATCCAGTGTGTCAATCTGAACGTTTACAGGAAGTTGATTTAAGGAGGTTATACTCGGCTTGCGACCTGGTCAGCCGGATTTAAACTGCTCAGATCGTACTGCTGAATTGCTTCCGGTTAATTTAATCTGCCAGATAGTAATCGACTGTAGATACGACACGAACTTTTTTAAGATAAGGTGTATTACTGTCGCGATCTTCAATACTGAACAGACCCTGATTAGCGGTTTTGATTTTTCCCAGACGACTTTGCGAATCAGCTGCAAATTTTTCTGCCACGCTCCGAGCATTTTGTGTGGCCTGTTCAATCATCGCTGGTTTAATGTCATTCAAGCCAGTAAATAGATACTCAGTTCGTTGTCCAGAATCATCGCCACCAAAGGCAATGCCCTTTTTACCCAGTTCTGCTAAACGGGTTTGTGCTGCCCGTACTGCATCAATATTATGGGTATACACGGTAATGGTTTGATGTGCGGTATAACGCAGGGCAACATTAGCATCACCACCATACTGCTGTGCATATTTATCTGTGGTGACGGGTGCTCCCGTGGTAATTTCTTCGGCTTTAAAGCCTTCACCTTTCAGGAAAGTCTGGATTTGCTGGGTTTGTAGTTCCATCATGTCATAAAGCTGAGTTAGATCCTGACTGGCCGAACTAAAGCGAATCGGCCAGACCGCGACATTTGCCTTAACTTCACGTTCAGACAGGCCTTTGACCGAAACAATCCGTTCATACTGTTTGATCTTGACGGCACTATTCCCCAGAATCCATCCCGCTATAATCATTCCCAAACCGATGAGTGCCCCTAAAATCAGGGCGGGTTTAAACTGATTCATTTGCCTGAACTCCTTTTAGCGATGTTGTTGTTTTTAGTTGGTCAATTTTAATAAGTTGAACTGGGTCTTTGAGATTACTATTCGACCACAGGTTAAAATCACGTTAATGAAAGATTCAAATCTATTATTTCTCTCTATATTTACATCAAATATAAAGCCAATAAAGGCACTAGATTAAATAGAAAAATACCAATCTTATAGAGTGCCATACCCGCATAATGAATGGCATCAAAGGTTGAATCTGATAGCTGGAACCATTTTCCATGCAACTGTTTGACCCAGTCGCGGGCAAAGACAATGATCAGGAACCAGAATATTAATATGCTGTAATTAACGAACAATGCATACAGTAAAAATTGCCGCCAGAAATCAAGCTCCATCACGATTCCCCTAAAGGATATGGTTCAATTTCCAGACTAGCATAAATTGACTGAATAAAAAGAAATGGCGGATATAACACTGTTAAGGGGATTTGAATGGAAGAGTTATTTTTATATTTTCTAATGGGTTTTACTGGAGAATTTTTTAGGGTGTTGGGAAAACTCGTGATGGTTTACTTCAACTATCAATCTTTGTAAGAATTGATCTTATAGCCTACAAACTTGTGGTTCATAGCGTCCTAAGCCGGATCAAGACCTTTTGGGTAAGTACTGCTCTCGCGTTTTGCGCCGCTCACAGCATGCTACTCTTTCCGATCCCGTCACACCCTTGAGACATATATTAGCCTTGAGCACACGGAATTAATTTCCTATGTTTTTATCATTTTTCTAATTTTTGAAAAATTATTCCGATTTAAAAGACAATTCAGAGAAATAAATCTCATTGACTCATTTTTATGACGTTTTATTTTAAAAAAATGAGCTTTATTGGAATTTTATTTATCCCTTTTCTCCTTTTTTCACTTTAAAAAGTTCCCTGCAACCATTGTGCAGTAAACCACCAGCCACTCATGGCACACATCCCGGACATGATAATTGCCAGTACTTTATTCATTTTGCTTAATTCAGATGTCAGTACTTTCAGATTGATCAGATAAGCCAGCGCAAAATAGATCAGCCCAATTGCCCCACAAAAAGGCACAAATATGAGCGACCAGGCCGCACAGGCATGTGCAGAAAGCGGTAGTTTCGGGGATTCAGAAACGTGATTGGTCATATCCATACTCAATTGCCCTCTTTATCGTGCATAAAAGCGCACTAAATTAAGTCAAAGTTCTACGATTAGATGAAGCTTTGCATCCTCGTATTAAATAAATTGCAAAATGTGCGCCAATTTCAGGCAGTTAGATATTTAAAATGTGAGTTGATCAAAGTCTTTAATTTTGGATAAATAAATAGGTGACTTTTTATGCACTGAATGCGTTTCTTTATATTTTGGTTTGCGCTCCGGATCTGTGATTAAATTTTTACTGTAAATTTTCTTGCCAGTCAGCAGATTAAAGCTGGTTTTCGACTCAAGTAAAGGACCATGATGAGAAAACTGGTCATAGCCAATCAGTCGCATATCCTGATTCTGAAGACGGAATTTATAGCTCCAATAGCCATAACGTCCATGCTGATACGTAAGCTGCAGTAGTCCTTTGTTAATTTCAGGCACCAGTTCAGGTGGATAATACACCCCACCATCTTCCTGATCCGAGCTGAAACAGTTCAGGTTTTGCAGAAACTGTTTATAAGTACTCTTGTCCTTTTGCCCCAAAAGAACAATGATACCTCGGCGGTTCCGGTCTAAGGTTCCACGATATTCATCTTTAACTAGAGCTTTAGGATCTGTAGCTTTGACAATCAGTACAGCATCCGGCACACCATCTTTATTTAAGTCACCTTTCACCGCTTCAAAGAAAGAATAGTTTTTTGGGACATAAGCTTGAAAAGTTTTTTGATCTTGTTGTGACTGGCGCTGTTGAGGCTTTAAAGCTTGTTGCGCTACGGCTGCATTCGAGATCAATATGGTTGCACTGAAAAAAACTGCAAGTTTTGCTATTTTCATTTTCCTGATCTCATATGTATAGGCACATGTTGCTTATTATTTTTAACATAGAAAGATGAAAGCTGAAACAAAATGACCCTACACAATGGCAGGGTCAAAAATCTCAACATCATATTCATTTTCAATTACTGATTGATTCATGAGTTATGCCTTGCAGCATTTTTCACAACCGGTCACTTTCTCTCTAGGCCAGTTCATGCGCGCACGCTTATACGCCAGTTCATAATTGGCAAAATAACCAATCAGAATCTGAGCATTAGGATCAGGCAAGTCTTCACACCCCATCGTTGAATTATGGATCAGATGTGCACCATTGTCTGTCGTATGCTCATCAATCACAAACTTGATCATATCCATGCAAACTCCCCATATTCTTTTTCATAAAGGAAGGAATTAAAACCATAATAAAAGTATGTATTTATTAATCCCATACTAAAATTATGCCTTTCATGGATGAAAATCAATCACTTTTTAGAGTTTTTTTATTCCTTTTATATGAACTTGTTATTCATTTTTAAATTTCTAAAACAGTGACTTAGAGAATTTATGCTATGCCAGGATCAGCTTTATTTTTCTTGATCTGTTTAAACCAGCGTACGAACCAGATGGCAGCAATGATTAATACTACCACCAGCATTACAGGTGCCAAGAAGGATAAAATTGAAATCAGGATCGCACTGACCCACTCCCCTGTAGAAATGACCGGATTTCCTACTCCACCGGTGGTGGTAGTTGATAAACCTCGCAAAGCCACCGTACCAAATTGTACTGCTCCAGCGGTGCCTCCGCCTACAATTAATGCGGTTGCCCAAGCTATAAACTGCGACATTTCCCCACTACTTACTGCCATCGTAGATACCGTTCCAGCAATGACAGCTGCGGGAGTGGCAATAATGTCAAGGATATTATCCACCCAGGGAATATAGTAAGCGATGATTTCACATAAGGTCGCGATGCCCAGTGTCAAACAAACCGAGGGTAAAGCCAGCCAGCCAAAACCTTGAATCGGTTCAAACCAATTCAGATTACAAGCGATACTCATGACCAGCAAAGGTGCGAATATACGGAAGCCACACGCTGCACTGAGTCCAATACCAATACATAAACCGAGGATCGTTTCCATACTGCACTCCAAACCTGTTTGTGGCGATTTGTGATTTTTTTATAAACCTAAAATAGCAAAAAGCCCTATGGGGTAATAGGGCTTTTATTTAAAACAGGTTTTTCTGTTTTATTTTTTGCTGTAGCTTAGGCAACCTTATCGTTATATTGGGTGCCTTGGCATTTGGTACACGGTGGTAAGCGGTCTGTACCAATTTCTAAGTAAACGCGATGTCCGCATTGAACACAAAAATAGAAACCTGTTCCCGGTTTAGAGCCAGCAATAACCATCTTTGTTCTCCGTTGTTTTTAGAAAATGGTGAAACTAGTATAACCCTCTGGTGATGAATGTCTATTGTCCATTTTTGTAAATGATGGTGGCATTTGGGCGAACATTATTTAAAATGATACTTTAATTAGGAATACCTTTTTTCCACGGATTTAAAAACCATTTTCCAATTTCTTCAATAAAAGCCCAAACATCACTATCATCAGGTTTAATATATGTGCCTGAATTGGGGTCTTCACCCATTTTTTCAAATATTTGAATTAGCCAATTTGGTCCATGACTAGTTGCTTCCAAATTTAATAGCCAAGACTCTAATTCACCATTGGGGACCACAAATAATCCATATTCTGCAAGTTTTTGGAAAAGATTAGACAAAGCTTCTTTATCTTGACCTGTTAAGATATTTATACCTCCATCTCTTTTCATATCTCGTCCAGACTCAGTAAACTTTTGTTTAAGTGCTTGTCTTGTTTGTGCTAGAGGCTGTCGTTCAATCGCTGGTAATGAAGCACAGTCTAAGAAGTCACTCCAAACACTCCCACCCTCTTTCAAAATATCAATATCTACTATACCAGCTACTGGTATACCCAACTGACGCAGTGGTTTTATAATAGTTTTTACTGTTTGCTTGTTCTGCGCATTAAGAAACAGGCAATTTGGAATTCCCTTGTCTGTAAATTTGAGCAATCTATCGTTAACTTCCTGATAGAAAGCACGGTCAGCATCTGACTCTGTTACTACCACAAATTCGTAAAATAATGCACTTAATACACCTACAGAACGTAATAAAGGATTTCTCATCAATTTCAGAATATCTTCATTTGGTAAAATTCTTGAAGTAGCTATCCCATCCCTATACGTTAAGCGAACTATATTTACTGGTGCACCAGACTGGATACATCCCATAATGAAGTTTGGACTATGCGTAGCAACAAATAATCTCTTATCTGAGTGAGACATAATACTTGCAACTTCTTTGCCTAAATTAAATGCTAAAGACGGATGTAAAAATGCTTCAGGTTCATCCATTAAAAGAATAGATGGATCACCCGCTACCATTTCCGTAACCATACCAGTAAATGCTTTTACTCCATCACTTGCATATTCAATAGGCATAGCATTTTTGTGAAACTCTACAGCTTCGGCATGAATTCCCCTTTCTTCGAAGTCATTATCAGGCTTCTTACTCGACAAACGTAATGAAAGATTTCCTAAGTGTGTAGGATCGATAACAAGATACTTTCCAAAAGCTTCATAAATTATTCTTCTGACTTGAGCTCTTTTTTCATCATCCCTGAATAGCATTTGGAAACTTGAATGTGGCGGGTCTTGAAGATTTCCAGCAGACTGAGTATTTATAAGATTAATTCTATTATTTCCATTTAAAATCAATGTACTGTATCTCAAATAGTGGTTGCAAAAGTCAGAAATATGTACATTCGAATTAATTAAAATATTTTTGTAATGTAGTAAATGTACTTGTTGTCTTTCACCATTTCGACCTACTAAAATATGATCTTGATAAATCACTTCATTAAATTGTGGCTCTAGTCTTATTTTATTTATTGCTTCTTCAACATCATTTTCATGAATACCTAAAAATTCAATAGTATCTATAATCTTATTATTTGAATTATTATTACCATTTATACAAAATTGATTTATTTCTCTAAGAATTTGACTTTTTCCTGAGTTATTAGGTCCCACAAACACTGTAATTGGTAAAGCATCAACATTTGTATTGGCTGTATCTAACGCTCGGCCTGACTTTAATTTAATATTCTTGATCATAATTATTTGACTAAAAAACCCTACCTAACAGTAGGGCCTTTTTTGAATAATATCAAATACTTTTAGAACAAAATTTACGCCACACTCCCTTCCAAGAAATCCTGCGCAAAGCGTTGTAATACCCCTCCTGCTTCATACACAGATACTTCTTCTTCGGTATCCAGACGACAGGTCACAGGCACTTCAATCGTCTGTTCCTTACCATCTTCAGTTGCGCGCTCAATCACAAGTGTCAAAGTCGAACGTGGTGCAATATTACCAATCACGCTATATAGCTCAGTACCATCCAGCTTTAAAGTCTTGCGGTCTGTACCCGGTTTAAACTCAAGTGGAAGAACGCCCATACCCACCAGGTTAGTACGGTGAATACGCTCAAAACCTTCAGCCACAATCGCTTCTACACCAGCCAGACGCACACCTTTGGCTGCCCAGTCACGACTTGAACCCTGACCATAATCCTTACCGGCAATCACGATCAACGGCTGCTTACGGTTCATGTAGGTTTCAATCGCTTCCCACATACGCATTACTTCACCTTCCGGCTCCACACGTGCTTTAGAACCCTGCTTGATGGTGCCATCAGAACGGACCACCATTTCGTTATACAACTTAGGATTAGCCAGGGTTGCACGCTGTGCAGTCAGGTGATCGCCACGGTGCGTCGCATAAGAGTTAAAGTCTTCCTCGGGCACACCCATTTTTGCTAAGTATTCACCCGCTGCCGAATCACGCACAATTGCATTTGAAGGCGATAAATGGTCAGTGGTAATGTTATCGCCAAGAATAGCCAGTGGACGCATGTTGGTGAGTGTACGCGGTGCAGCCAGTGCACCTTCCCAGTACGGTGGACGGCGAATATAGGTACTTTGCGGACGCCAGTCATACAGCGGGCTTGCTGCCTTCTCGCGCTCGCCCAGATCAAACATTGGAATATAAACTTTATTAAATTGCTCCGGCTTGACTGACTCTTTTACCAAAGCATCAATTTCTTCATCAGATGGCCAGATGTCTTTCAGGTAAATCGGGTTGCCATCTTTGTCTGTGCCTAGTGCATCTTTTTCGATATCAAAACGAATCGTACCAGCAATTGCATAAGCCACGACTAATGGTGGAGATGCCAAGAAAGCCTGTTTTGCATAAGGATGAATACGACCATCGAAGTTACGGTTCCCTGAAAGTACCGCAGTTGCGTATAAATCACGGTCAATAATTTCTTGCTGAATTTTCGGATCTAGCGCGCCTGACATGCCGTTACACGTGGTGCAGGCATAAGCCACGATACCAAAGCCTAGTTTTTCCAGATCTTCAAGTACACCTGCTTCTTCCAAGTACAGCGCAGCTGCTTTAGACCCCGGTGCAAAAGATGATTTCACCCATGGCTTACGCACTAAGCCAAGCTCATTGGCTTTACGTGCCAATAAACCTGCTGCAACAGTATTACGTGGGTTGGAGGTATTGGTACATGAAGTGATTGCCGCGATGATGATCGCACCATCTGGCATCAGGCCATCGGTACGGTTTTCTACTACTCCGGCAATGCCTTTCTCTTTCAGGTCAGCAGTTGAAACACGCGCATGCGGATTCGATGGACCAGCAATATTACGGGTCACAGTCGACAGGTCAAAACGCAATACACGTGGATATTCTGCTTGTATCATTTCCGATGACCACAGACCAATTTCCTTGGCATAGCTTTCAACCAGTTTGACCTGTTCTGATTCACGACCAGTCAGGGTCAGATAATCAATGGTGTTCTGGTCAATATAGAACATGGCTGCGGTTGCGCCGTATTCTGGGGTCATGTTGGAAATCGTGGCGCGATCACCCACTGACATGCTGTCTGCACCTTCACCAAAGAATTCCAGATAAGCGCCAACCACACGTTCCTTACGCAGGAATTCAGTTAAGGCCAAAACGATATCCGTTGCGGTGATGCCCGGCTGACGTTGGCCCACCAGTTCTACCCCAATAATATCCGGCAGACGCATCCAGGATGCACGGCCCAGCATCACGTTCTCAGCTTCCAGACCACCGACACCAATCGAGATTACGCCCAAGGCATCGGTATGTGGTGTATGCGAGTCTGTACCAACACAAGTGTCCGGGAATGCAACACCGTCACGGTTCTGAATCACCGGTGACATTTTTTCCAGATTGATCTGGTGCATGATGCCGTTACCGGCTGGAATCACATCAACATTTTCAAAAGCCGTTTTGGTCCATTCAATAAAATGGAAACGGTCTTCGTTACGGCGGTCTTCAATCGCACGGTTTTTCTCAAATGCATCCGGATCAAAGCCACCATATTCCACTGCCAGCGAGTGGTCGACAATCAGCTGGGTTGGCACCACCGGATTGACTTTGGAGGGATCACCGCCCTGATCGGCAATCGCATCACGCAGACCGGCAAGATCGACCAGTGCCGTTTGCCCCAAAATGTCATGACATACCACACGGGCTGGATACCACGGGAAATCATGCTCCTGTTTACGCTCAATTAGCTGACGCAGTGACTGTTCCAGAATGGCAGGATCACAACGGCGTACCAACTGCTCTGCCAGCACTTTGGAGGTATAGGGAAGTTTGGCATATGCGCCTGGCTGAATATCTTCAACGGCCTGACGCACGTCGTAATATTCCAGCTGGGTACCTTGCAGTGGTTTACGGTAGTTGTTGTTCATAGCTTACCTGCCTCTTGAATCGTTCTTCTGTACTGCATACTTGTTGTAGATGTTTCACATCGTTTTGCAGGCATAGTACACTGTGGAAAAGCCATTTCCCAAATCTCTTATATTTCATAAACTTATATATAAAAAACAGCGTTTTTGAAATAAATGGATACATATTCTTTAAAAGAATGGCTTTAAATCCTTATTTTTTAGAAAAAAACCGGGCAAATCCTTCTTATTCTTTAGTATAAGAATAGCCTTATAGCTCAAAAAATAGACTTATTTAAGATTAACGGTATGTTTTATTTTTTCATTTAAAGGCAAAAGACGGTTTTTAAATGATCTGAGTTTTTTGGGTAGAAAGAGCACTATTGAATAGATAATTTTTTTGACTCTTTTCCATCTTTGGCAAGATCCTTAGCCTGACAATAAACCATAGCATCAATAAAATTTTCCAAGTTTATTTCTAGCTCTTTTTAATTTTGAGGGAAATACAATATGCGCTTGATACCTGGAAACCTGTAAAGCAAGTGAGCTAGATTAAAATCCCTAACTTTTTTAAGATTTTTTTTACAGTCGATGATTTCTTGCAAATTACTTTAAATATCATAATTAATTCAAAAACTTAATACTTATTCTTAGTAGTTTATTATCTGAATAGTTTTGACCTTTTCCTGTCATCTATCTGTATATCCCAATTTGGTGATATTCACCCTTAAAACATTTCAGTACATCTAAGCGATAAGTACTTCATAACAACAACACACAACATAAAAAATTAATAAAGGTGAATAACATGTTACAGATCGCCATTATTGGGATCATTACTGTATTAGTGGCAGTTTTGGCTTCCAGCTGGATTGGAGGGAAAAAGCCCTCCGATCCATACAATCCGACTAAACCTACTCCTACCCACCCCACTAAACCGGATCATCCTTCTCCCCCTTTCCCTCCCGCCTCTGGTAAATCGGAGTCACTCATTAATAATCCACCCTTGCTGCAAAAAGGTGGTAAAGGTAAATACGAACTGGTTGCGGCATATAAGACCAATAAGATTTATAACCCGAGGCAATCGCAATGGGATCAATTACTGGTTCGGGGTTATTTGACTAAAGCCAGTTTATTGAACAGGCAGGAAGCACGTGAAACCGGAATTGTGGATGAACTGGTTGGTCCACAGATTCGGGTCAAACAGGGTGAAACCTTGTCGATTAATTTAAATAATCAGCTACCTGATGAAACACCTGAAAGCTGTGAAAATATTCTCGATCCGAATGAACCCCATTGTTTTAATACCACCAACCTGCATACACATGGTTTCTGGGTCAGCCCTCAGGGAAATAGTGACAATGTCTTTCTGAAAATTGCCCCACAGGCGAATCTTGATTATCAATATAAGATTGAACCCAATCATCCTGCGGGCACTTACTGGTACCATGCCCATTTACATGGCTCGACCGCAATTCAGGTATCTAGTGGGATGGCTGGTCCACTCATTGTGGAAGGAAGCCGGGTACCTAAAGTGAAAAATGGCAAGGTGACTTCTACAGGTGATCTCGATATTTTATGGAAAGATAAAGCCAAGCATAATGATGCAAATGAAAAAATCCTGGTCTTCCAGCAAATTCAATATGACTGTACTGACACTGAAGGCCAATCTTTAAACAGCAATGATTGTAAAGGTGCAGGCATAGGCACGATGGAAAACTATGCTGGTCTGAATAGCTTCAACTCTTGGGGGCTAAATAACTACTACACTTCAATTAATGGCAAAGTATTAGGCGAAATTCAGGTCAATCAAAATGAATTTAACCGCTGGCGTATGATTCATGGAGGGGTACGGGACACTATTGGCTTAATCATTAAAGAATTACCTGGCTCCAGCCAATATACTGCCAAGCAAACGGTGGATGCCTGTCTTTCCTATCAGGGGAATATTCTCATTCCCGCCTCAAAAGTTGCTTTCGATCAACTGACCAGCCTGCCAGTTCACACGATTGCCCAAGACGGATTAACGATGAGCCAGGCTCAGCCCCGTACCCTTTCCGTGTTCCAGCCAGGTTATCGTCACGATGCCATGCTCAGCTTTCCCTCCACCAATAAATACTGCATCTTCGATTCAAGATTAAATATTGATGATGAAATTAATACCAGAACTTCCGGTGAAATCACCCCACAGTTATCTCCTAATAGCAGGCTAAATGCACAGCTGCTGGGCTGGGTAAATGTAAAATCCACCAAGTTGAAGGCGCAAACTGCTGCTCAGTTTTTAAAAGATCAGGCACAGAAAATCGGCTTAAGCAAGGAGATTCAGGCGCAATTAGCGCAACTTAATCTGTCTGCCTTTACTGATCATCCCTCATTGATGACCAGAGAAATAGATAACCTGATTCAAGACCGACCACAACAACGCTCTACTTTTGATGCCTCTTTTGGTCCAAATGGTAAATTCGGTTATCGTTATGCTGATCATCCAGGCATCTATAGTTTTGGAGAAACCTTCACTGGAGAAAGTGTGGTCAATGGCAAATATGTGCGCAAGCTAGAAATAGGTAAAGTCGATGAATGGGTACTGACCAGCGCAAATCTGGGACATCCTTTCCATATCCATGTCAATCCGTTCCAGATTGTTAAAATTTTAAACCCGGATAAAAAAGACGTAAGTGAAGCAATATCGGAACCTGCAACCACGCCCAATGAGCTGGATGATGTCCAGTACCGAGGTTTAAAAGGACAATTCAAGGATACCATCTTTGTTAAACCGGGATATGAAGTGATTGTTCGAAGTCATTACAAGAAATTCGAAGGTGACTTTGTACAGCATTGTCATATTCTCGATCATGAAGATCAGGGCATGATGGAATATGTACGAATCTGTGGCGGGAAATTTGACTGTAATGCTGATTTACCTGGTTCACATGACCATCATCATTAACTCTCGCTTTTAATTAAAAGCCTGCATCTGATATTGCGGGCTTTTTTATTTGCCTAGAGATAATGCTTGCTGCACAATAGCTTGATTGATTTTTAGTATTCAAACTGAGGCTGATCATGGCAACATCTCCTGCTTTTACCTTATTTACGCTGAATGGAGTAGATGCGCAAAAATTCCTGCAAGGTCAAGTGACTTTAAATACTGAAGCCTTGGCTGAAAACCAAACGCGCTATACCGCAATCTGTAGTTTAAAAGGACGCATTCTATTTGGTTTATGGCTGAAAAAAATTAACGCTGAAAGCTTTGAAATCGTTGTGACTGCTGATCAGGCTGAAGACTTTGCCAAGCACATCCGCAAGTTTGGAGCTTTCTCCAAAATGAAGTTAGAAGAAGTAGGTTTAGCTTATCCAGTCGTCACAGGCATCCATAGCGAATTTGGTCCTGAAGCAACGGATATTCAAGCTTGGGAGATGAATGCAATTGAATCAGGTCAGGCATGGATTCAGGCAGCAACCGCAGAACAATTCCAGCCACAAGAACTGCGCCTGTATCAGCGTGAAGGCATCCACTATGACAAGGGGTGTTACCTCGGTCAGGAAGTCATTGCCCGTTTATGGTTCAAAGCCAAACCGAAACACTGGTTGCATCTGGTACAAGGTACAGCTGAAGCACCAGCTATCGCAAGTAAACTGAATAATGATGTAGAAGTCGTAAACAGTGTCAATATTGACGGCGGCTTTAAAGCACTCGTGGTTGCCAAACCGGAAGCGCTTATTGAATTAGGTTTGACTGTACTCGACCTGCCTGAAGCACTCAGTGGTGATGTCGCTCGTCCACAATAAGAAAATCACTTTAAAAAAAATCCTCCTATATGGAGGATTTTTTTTAAAGATTAAAATCATGGAACAATTTGTTCATGTCTTTAATCACATAATCTTTAAAATGAAAAGCGCGTGCATGTTTCGCATCGAAGCGTGCAGTTTTACCTTCATGCTCAAAAATATATACACGGTCTTCATTGCTGACTAAAAAGTTTTGACCCAATCGCATGAGTAATGCATCGAACTTATCCTCATCAGCGATACTGTCATCCTTACTGATTTGATCATATGCACGTTTAATGCCTTTAATAAACATTGTTTCACCCTACTTCATGGCTCAAACGCGGATTTAATCAGAGATTCATAGAATTTCAAAGTTTTGTGGTAAAGATAGTCTTCATCTTCTCTTCATTATATTTGTATTTCGTGACAATTAGGATATTTACAAAGTATAAAATCATTTTATGATGTAGCTGTAATAATTTAAAAAACACCACGGAATCAGGTGTTGCATACAACAAGGTCCAGGAACCATGAAAAAAATAATATTTGCTGCGATGCTCGCAGTTTCATCTCAATATGCACTTGCCAATGCAAATACCAAAGCTGAAGCAGTTGATCCTCAATTTGCCAAGGTTGAAGCCCTAGTCAAAGCCAATGACTTTAAAGGTGCCCACACTTTACTGAATGAGTTAGCACAGAAAGGAAATGCTCAAGCACTGTATAACTTAGGCTATTTAACCCAGACTGGTCAGGGCACCGCAAAGAATGAGAAAAAAGCGGTACAACTGTATGAACAGTCAGCAAGCAAAGACTACCCGGTTGCCAACTATGTCCTCGGTAAAAATTATGCAGGCGGTACAATGGGGCTGAAACAGGATCTGAACAAAGCCAAACAATATCTGGAACGTGCATCCAGTGCCGGTTTTGATGATGCTACTGTGGATCTGGCAGTGTTACTTTTTGCTGAAGGAAAACCTGCTTCTGATCAGCAAGCACTGAAAAAACTTCAACCACTGATTAAAAAAGATAATTTCCAGGCAATTCATGCCAAAGCCCTGTATGACATCAGCCTGGGCTTTAAAAATAAAGATGAAAAACCGATTCAGCAAGGTTTAAGCTCGATTCAGGAGCTTGCCAAGAAAGGCTATATCCCTGCCCTGATGGCAGTCGCTAACATGTTTGCCAATGGTAATATCGTGCCGCAAAACCTGCCTGAAGCGAAGAAAATCTTTAGTGCCTTGGCTCAGGAAAATATTCCACAAGCCAAAGAGTCTCTGGCGGCAGTAGAGAAAATGATTGCTGAACAAAGCAAGAAACCAGCTCAACCAACGGCGCAAAAGAAAAGCTAACCTAAGCTATAAAAAGCCCCTGATTCGGGGCTTTTTTATTGGAATGTTTAACTGAGATAATAACCAGACTGAGTCAGGATGACTGCCACCACAATAAATCCCATTAAGGTACTGAGTACCAATGGCGGTAAAGCTTTGTCCTGTACCCCATAATGCTGGGCAAAAATCCCAAAAGCGATTGGCATTGGCAATGCCGCCAGCAATGTGCCGATAAAAAGCATCTCACGACTGACATCGAAAGCCGATAATAAACTGAAAATCAGCAATGGCATGACGATGACTTTTATGGCTGTCAGGAACCAGCTAAAGGCCGTCAGTGAGCTGAGATTCATGCCAATCAGGCTACCACCAATCACAAATAAGGCCAGTGGCGATGCGGTTTGCCCTAACATTTTTAAGGTAGAGCTAAGTAATTCTGGTAGTTGAATATCTAGAACTATGCACAAAATACCCAGCATAATCGAAAGAATCACCGGATTTTTCAAGATCCGTAGCAATGTTCCAGTCAATATACTTTTACCAGCTGTACCGGGGGCTTGCAGACCCCGTTCAGCCAGAATCAGCATCAAGGTCACGATCAGCAGATTTTCTACAATAAGAGTCAATGAAAGATAAATTGCTGAATGTGAACCAATCAATAAGGTCAGTATCGCCGTGCCGATAAACCCGGTATTGGACATGGAACCACCCATGGCCAGCACCCCTGACTCAGTGAGAGAAGCCTTGAAGAAATAGCGGCAGCAGAAAAATACCACGCCATAGAGCAGCAAAGAACCACCTGCATAGGCAATAAAATACTGTGGACTCCAGATATCGCTGAGATGTTTACTTGCCAAGGCTTGTAACAGAAAAGCTGGCAAGGAAATCTTCATTACAAACTGGCTCATCGCCATAATCAGCGAGGGGGTGATAAATTGGGTTCGTGCAGCAATATAACCTAAAAATACGACGGCACAAATTGGAAATAGAATAGTGAATAACATTAATTTTCTGCAGTTTTACTGCATTGTTCCTTAATATGTTCATCCCTGAACGATTAACTTCCACTCATTTAACAAGCAGTTTTATTTGTCCGCTGAAGAGAAAGGCTTAAGCAGATCACGCAAACCGTGTGGCTGGCAACGTAAATACTGAGGCGTCACCTCTACTGTTTCACCGAGTGTCGCAGCTGCATGCCATGGCCAGCGTGGATCATACAAAATGCCACGCGCAAGCGCGATAGCATCTGCCTGTCCATATTGCAAAATTCCTTCTGCCTGCATTGCTTCCGTAATCAAACCGACCGCAATCACTGGAATATTGACCGCCTTTTTAATCGCTTCCGCAAAAGGAACCTGATAATTCGGATGCACATCAATTTTCTGGTCTACATGTAAACCTGCACTCGAAACGTGGATATAGGCTGCACCCGATGCTTCCAGCGCTTTAGAAAGTTCAACAGCAGCCTCAATGTTCCAGCTTTCAACATCTTTCATCCAGTCGGTTGCAGAAATACGCACGCCAATTGGATAGCCTTCAGGAACCGCAGCTTTCATCGCTTTAAAGACCTCTAAAGTCAGACGAATCCGGTTTTCAAATGAACCGCCATATTGATCCTGGCGCTGATTCGACAGAGGTGACATAAATTGATGCAGCAAATAGCCATGCGCAGCATGAAGCTCAATCAGCTCAAAGCCTGCGTCAACAGCACGCTTGGCACTGGCAGCAAAGTCCTGAATTACTTGCTGGATTTCCTCAAGACTTAAGGCTTTTGGTGGATGTTCATGTGCCTGAAAAGGAATATCACTGGCAGAGACAGTCTGCCAGCCCAAAGGTTGATCTGGTGCAATTTGCCCCTTGCCTTCCCAGGGTTTATCTGTGGAGGCTTTACGCCCAGCATGTGCCAGCTGAATCGCAAAGGGCATTGGCGAAAGAGATCGCACCTTTTCCAGTAAGGTCTTTATCTGTGCTGTCTGGCTATCATTCCACAATCCCAGATCTGCATAGCTAATCCGGCCTTGTGGCTGTACCGCAGTCGCTTCCACAATACATAAACCGGCACCAGACAAAGCATAATTGGCCCATTGCTGCTCATGCCAATAGGTGATTTCACCCTGCTCTGTTGCAGAGTACTGGCACATCGGAGCGATTACGATTTTGTTATCAAGTTGCAATGATCCAAATTGCACGGGCTGAAATAGTAATGTCACGCGGTGTTTCCTCTTCTTATTGGCTGATTGATATTCAAAATAAAAACAGGCTCCCAAGAGCCTGTTTAGTTATAGCGTGAACAATCCAACTTTAGAAGATCACTCGTGTAGTTAAACCTAGTACTAATGCATTGTCTACTTGATTGCTAGACCCTGGATTTACTACATATTGCAGGTTTGGACGTAACATTAACCACTTTGTTGCGTTATAGCTGTAGTTGAGTTCGATATTGTATTCAGCGCTAGCATCAAATGCTGGACGTGAATCTGCAAAACGGTCATTCACATGCACACGATTCACTGCCAGACCTAAAATGTCATTTGGCTGGCTATCCACTAAACCGATATATTTCACACCAATTTGTTGTGAATTATCCACTTTATTGGTATCACGGTCATGCCAGGTAAAATTGGCAAATGAATGTAAACCCTGACGGCCACTACCTGTCGATGTTAACTGTTGCTCTACTGCCAACCAGCCTGCAAAGGTACGGTTTTTTCCTTCACCTGTTGCGATGTCTTTTTGGTTAGCAATATCATCAGCCGTGTTATACATACCACCAACACGGTAGCTACCTGGTAAACCGTTCACAAAAGATTTTGGAGTCCAGACCACCTCTGCCGGAATGGTTACACCATCCGCATGATCGGTATCCAGACTCCAGCCTTGACCTTCAGCCTTGCCATTCCCATTGTCCGGGTTAAATTCATAAACCCCCACTTGAACTGCAACTTCAGGATTTAACTGTTGTTTAACGCGTGCCCCCCATTGAGATACCGGGGTATTCATCCAGATATTACCCTGCCATTTACCCATCTGTGCAGCGCAGAATGCTGTACTGGCAAAATCACAAGCCATGACATTAAAGTCCATACCCAGACCTAAGCGACCTGCTTTAATACTCAATCCTTGGTCTTTGAAGGTCTTCTCAATTGACAGTTCGCTTAAACGACTGTCCTGGTTACCACGACCAAAAGTACCTTGAACATTAGCCATGTGAGGAGCATTTCCTTGTAAATCACGCACTGAAGTACTTTGGCCTTGACGTGCGGTAGCGACTGCACGAACAGTTACACCATCCCAGCCTGCCAGTTTTTCCATATCTAACTGGGTACCTAACCATAACTGTGCAGAAGTTAATGGATCTGCTCCTTCATTACGGCCACCCTCTGCCAGATAAGCCGTATCTGTCAGTATATTTGCCTCAAACTTAATACCTTGCTGGGCAAGTTCTGTACGCTTCCCATCCCAGTCCCCGAACAGGTACTGCCCTTGAGGGTCAAATGCAGATTCAGCTTGAGCTGAAGTCATGGCTACCATGAATGGCAGTAAAGCTAGACTTAACTTTTTCATATAAAACCTAAACATACGGAGAGAGTAAAGGCAGCCTGAGACTTGCCCTGTATGACTTGATACAGAACGTTACATAACTTTTCACTTAAATACACAGCATTTTTTTTATTATTGGTAAAACTTTAAGTTATAAGAAATAATATTTCATATAAAATTTAATTTATATAATGTATATTTTTCAGGTATTTAATTAATTAAAAAGGTCTAAAATCTGTTTCTCTTTAAACCTAACAGTAAAAACACACCTGATATTAAAGTTTATTTTTTAAACAATTGTTAAAATAAATTTCCATCTTCAATTTTTAGTTCTCTTTTAAACAGGACTTGCATTCAACTATAAAACGCCCAATATTAGCGTCATGATATTAGCTGCTAAATGTTATGCCTGAATTACCAGAAGTTGAAACCACCAAAACCAGTCTCCTGCCTCTCCTTGATCAGAAAGTTCTATACGTGGAGGTGCGTCAGTCAAGCTTACGCTGGCCGGTTCCTGAGGATATTGCTCGTCTGCAAGGACAACGCCTGACTCAACTGACACGTCGTTCCAAATATATTCTGGCGCAATTTGAACAGGATACGATGCTATGGCATTTAGGCATGTCAGGTAGCTTTCGCTTATGTGAAGCCAGTGAAGAATTGCGTAAGCATGATCATCTGATTATTCAGTTTGAAGATATCCAGCTGCGCTATCATGACCCACGCCGTTTCGGCTGCATCCTGTGGTTAGATGCACAGTCTCAAAGCAAGCTGATTGATACACTTGGGCCAGAGCCACTCAGTGATAGTTTTAATGCTGAATATCTATTTGAAAAATTAAAAAATAAAAATGTTGGCACCAAAGTTGCAATTATGGATAACCATGTTGTCGTGGGTGTAGGCAATATTTATGCAACCGAAAGCCTATTCAATATGGGCATTCATCCTGCACAGCCTGCCTCTACATTGAGTTTTGAGCAGATTGAAAAGCTGGTCATTGAAATTAAGCGCATTTTAAAACAGGCGATTGATCTGGGTGGCTCAACCTTACGCGACTATACCAATGCCATGGGAGAAAATGGCTATTTCCAGCAAACGCTGCTGGCTTATGGCCGTGCTGGGGAAATGTGCGTGAACTGTGAAACCACGCTGGAAAACATGAAGTTGGGACAACGTGCATCTGTCTACTGTCCTGAATGCCAGCCGCTAAAGAAGGTAAAGCTTTCCAGCAAACGTGTAGCAGCTGTACGAGGTAAAAACTAATGAAGACTGCAATCGTCCGTCATATTCTGGTCAAAGATAAAGAAACTGCCGAACAGCTCAAGAAAAAGATTCTAGCAGGCGCAGATTTTTCTAAGATTGCCAAACAGTACTCGACTTGCAACTCTGCCAAACGTGGTGGTGAACTCGGTGAAGTAAAAAAAGGCCAACTCGTTCCAGTGATTGATAAACTGGTTTTTACCGCTGCAGAACATGTTCTACATGGTCCAGTCAAAAGTCAGTTTGGTTTTCATTTGCTAGAAATCAAGTTCCGAATGGATTTTTAATCCCCCTAAATTCCTCTATAAGTAAAGGGGACTTCCCCTCTTCTTTTAGGGAGAGGTTAAGAAATAAAAAACGGCGCGAGAAGCGCCGTTTTTTGATCAAGAAAGCTTAAGATTCAGGTCGTTTTTTTAACTCATCACGAATTTCACGTAATAATGCAACATCTTCCGGTGTTGCTGCTGGCTCTGGAGCTACCTCTTGTTTACGACGCAGTTTGTTCATTAGTTTTACTAACCAGAATACGACCCATGCCAATAACAGGAAGTTAATTAGAATCGTCAGGAAATTACCATAAGCAAGGACATTCAGACCCGCTGCCTGTGCAGCAGCCAGGTTGCTTATATTGTTTGGATTATCTCCTAATACAACAAACCAGTTGGAATAGTCGACATCACCACCTAGAACCCAGCTCACTAAAGGCATGATGACGTCTTTTACCATCGAGTCAATAATCTTACCGAAGGCGCCACCAATGATCACACCGACTGCGAGATCCATGACATTGCCCTTGACCGCAAATTCCTTAAATTCTTGAATAATACTCATAAAGTCACCTGTTTCTTATACAATTTTCAATTTTGCGATAGATTATACAGGAGTTAGATATTTCTATTTAAGTCTAATTGATCAGGTTTATGTAATCCTGTTCAACCTTATCTAGGCACGTAAAAAAACCGCTGAACAATGTCAGCGGTTTTTTGAAGTATCAGTAATCGAACTTATTTAGCACGGTTACGTTTACGTTCGTTTTCAGTCAGGTAACGCTTACGGATACGGATTGACTTCGGTGTTACTTCAACGAGCTCGTCATCTTCAATGAATTCAAGCGCTTGTTCTAGCGTGTATTCAATTGCAGGAACAAGTGTTAACGCATCATCAGTACCAGAGGCACGTACGTTGGTTAACTGTTTTGCTTTAGTTGGGTTAACAACCATGTCATCAGAACGTGAGTTAATACCCACGATCATGCCTTCATAAACTTCTAACTGTGGTTTAGCGAATAGACGACCACGGTCTTGCAGCGTAAACAATGCATAGCCCAAGCAAGTACCTTGAACCATAGAAATCAGTACACCGTTTTGACGTTTCGCAACAGTACCTTGTTTCATTGGACCATAATGCGAGAAGCTAGACGTCATGATACCCGTACCAGAAGTCATGGTCAGGAATTCTGAACGGAAACCGATCAAGCCACGTGAAGGTACAGTTGCTTCAATACGGATACGGCCTTTACCGTCAACTTCCATATTGGTCATTTCGCCTTTACGGTGACCCATTTGCTCCATTACAGCGCCTTGGTGCTGTTCTTCAACGTCAAACGTTACGTTTTCATATGGCTCTTGTTTTTCACCATCAATTTCTTTGATGATGACTTGTGGACGAGACACGCCCATTTCAAAGCCTTCACGACGCATGTTTTCAATTAAAACTGAAAGGTGAAGCTCACCACGACCAGATACTTTGAAACGGTCTGGACTGTCAGTGTCTTCAACACGAAGTGCTACGTTGTGGATTAATTCACGGTCAAGACGTTCACGGATATTACGTGAAGTTACAAATTTACCTTCTTTACCAGCAAACGGTGAGTTGTTTACCTGGAAAGTCATAGACACTGTAGGCTCGTCTACAGAAAGTGCTGGAAGTGCTTCAACTGCTTTCGGATCACAGATTGTGTCAGAAATGTTTAGTGCATCAATACCAGTGATACAAACGATGTCGCCTGCTTGAGCAGATTCAACATCAACACGCTCTAAACCATGGTAACCCATGATTTTCAAGATACGGCCGTTACGAGTGTTACCTTCTTTGTCGATCACAGTCACAGGCGTGTTTAATTTCACTGAACCGCGTTGGATACGACCAACACCGATTACACCTACGAAGCTGTTATAGTCAAGTGAAGACACTTGCATTTGGAATGGACCATCAACGTCAACTGCTGGTGGTTCAACGATGTCTACGATTGTTTGGAACAACGGCGTCATGTCGTCAGCAAGTTCTTCAGGAGAAGGGCCCGCTACACCACGAAGACCAGATGCATATACAACCGGGAAGTCTAACTGTTCGTCAGTACCGCCTAAGTTATCGAATAAATCGAATACTTGGTCAATTACCCAGTCAGGACGTGCGCTTGGCTTGTCGACTTTGTTGATAATAACAATTGGTTTTAAACCACGTGCGAACGCTTTTTGCGTTACGAAACGAGTTTGTGGCATTGGACCTTCTTGTGAGTCTACAAGAAGCAATACGCAGTCCACCATAGAAAGAACACGTTCAACTTCACCACCGAAGTCGGCGTGTCCCGGGGTGTCCACGATGTTAATGCGATATTCTGTGTTAGTACGTGCATCAGTCCATTTGATTGCAGTGTTTTTTGCAAGAATGGTAATACCACGTTCACTTTCAATAGCGCCAGAATCCATGACACGCTCGATCTCACCCGCGCGATCACCGAGAGCACCTGATTGTTGCAAAAGTTTGTCTACAAGAGTGGTTTTACCATGATCGACGTGCGCAATAATGGCGATGTTACGGAGAGTTTTAATATCTGACATGTAAATTCGATACGTATTAAATTTGAGGGCAAATTATACAGAAAAATACAAACTTTTGACAGTGACAGTTTGTTGACTTCGTCAATTTTTTTTCCAATGCCTTTTGTAATGACGTGTAACTCGATTAGAATAGCGCCACCCCGCCTTAATTTGCATTGACACATGTCTGATTTTAATCAATCTCCTTCTTCCAAAGATCAACTTGACCTCGTGTACGGCCTTGAAGATCGCCCTAAACCATTTATCGCATTTCTAGCAGCGTTCCAGCATTTACTGGCCATTATTGTCCCAATTGTGACTCCTGGCTTGCTGATCTGTCTGGCACTAGGTGTCTCTAAAGAAGACACCAACATGATTTTATCCATGTCATTGGTAATTTCAGGGATCGCGACTTTTTTACAATCCAAAAAAGTTGGTCCATTTGGTGCAGGCTTGCTGATTGTTCAAGGCACCAGTTTTAACTTTATTGGTCCAATTATTGGTATTGGTTCGGCGATGGTTGCTGCCGGTACACCGGTAGAAGCTGTCATGGCTTCGATCTTTGGTGTGGTGATTGCAGGTTCATTTATTGAAATGGGCGTATCGCAAATCCTGCCATGGATTAAAAAGTTGATCACACCTTTAGTAACAGGGATTGTAGTTTTACTGATTGGTCTGACTTTAATTAAAGAAGGCCTAATCAGCATGGGTGGTGGTTATCAGGCCATGAATGATAAAACCTTTGCTAATGCTGATAACCTGATCATGTCATGTACAGTTCTGGCACTGATTATTTTACTGAATCGTGTGCGCATTACCTGGGTAAAAAGTTCGGCAATTCTGATCGCACTGGTTGTAGGTTATATTCTTGCTGGCTTTATGGGTCACCTGAACTTTGAAGGCTTAAAAGATGCTCCACTGGTTCAGATCCCGACACCAATGCATTTTGGATTAAGTTTCTCTTGGAGTTTATTCATTCCAATGGCGTTTATTTATTTGGTGACTTCGCTAGAAGCGATTGGTGACATTACTGCAACATCTAAACTCTCTAACCAGCCAGTCGATGGCCCGACCTGGATGAAGCGTATTAAAGGTGGCGTGCTCGTAAATGGTGCAAACTCTTTACTTGCGGGTTTATTCAATACATTCCCAAGTTCTGTATTTGCACAAAATAACGGTGTGATTCAGCTAACTGGTGTAGCGAGCCGTTATGTCGGCATCTGGATTGCAGCACTTTTAGTCATTCTGGGTTTACTTCCAGCAGTGGCTGGCGTGATTCAGGCCGTTCCTCAAGCTGTTCTTGGTGGCGCAGTGATGGTAATG
Organism: Acinetobacter sp. CIP 101934; assembly: GCF_000369585.1. Classification (NCBI taxonomy): domain Bacteria; kingdom Pseudomonadati; phylum Pseudomonadota; class Gammaproteobacteria; order Moraxellales; family Moraxellaceae; genus Acinetobacter; species Acinetobacter sp. CIP 101934. The sequence goes on from NZ_KB850094.1 coordinate 2,612,377, forward strand.
TTTGGTGCAGTCGCTGCCTCTGGTATTAACATTCTGTCTGGTATTCACCTGGACCGTCGTGCCTTGCTGATCATTGCAATTTCTCTTGCATTAGGCTTGGGTGTGGCACAGGTTCCACAGATTCTGGAACATCTTCCTGAATTATTCCGTAATATCTTTAGTTCTGGTGTTGCGACCGGCGGTATTGCGGCCTTGATTCTAAATATTGTACTTCCTGAAACAAAGAAGTAAGTTCATGTCCAGAAAACACTGTCTGAGTTGAACTTGGACAGTGTTTTTCTATTGGAGAGATTCCTATGGATGCTAAAAGCGAAGTTTTATTAAGACAATATGATTATTTGTCGGGTCGTGTACTGCTGATTAATCCTCCAACGGATCATCTGCTGGCTGAATTTGATCAATCCATTCAGGCTGCAGTGTGGACATGGAATTATAATGACTACCTGTATTTTCAGGCCCAGCAAGCTAATGTACATTTTGGTACAGAATTTCCTGAAGGTGAATTTGATCAGGCTGTAATCTTTGTTCCAAAATCCAGAGAATTACTTAATTACCTGATTCACAATGTAGCGGTTTACCTAAAACAAGGCAGCCAGGTATTTTTGGTAGGTGAGAAAAAAGGTGGCGTGGAACGCGCGGCAAAACAGCTGCAACCCTATGGTAAAAGCCTCAAACTCGATAGCGCACGACATTGCCAATTATGGCAATTGACACTAGACTGCAACGTCGAGAAAAGAGCATTAGCTGACTGGGCACAAACCTATAGCGTCTCCACTCCCAAAGGCGATTTACAGATTTGTGCACTCCCTGGTGTATTTAGCCAGAATCATCTGGATGTCGGTACAGCAGTTTTCCTGCCCTACCTGTCTGAAGTGACTTCAGGTAAAATTGCCGACTTTGGCTGTGGTGCCGGCGTCATTAGTGCCTATCTTGCCAAGCTCAATCCGAACAATCGTATCTTTGCCTTAGATGTAGATGCTTTTGCATTAGCCTCTACTAAAATGACTTTTGAGAAAAATCAGCTTGAGCCTGAGCAACTTGAAATTAAGGCAGTGAGCGGGATTGATGATGCACCATTATTTTTGCACGCCATCGTCAGTAACCCACCCTTCCATCAGGGCATTCAGACCAACTATGATGCCAGTGAAAATCTGTGCAAGACTTCACGTCGTCATCTCAAGTCTGGTGGTGAATTATGGATTGTGGCAAACCGCTTCTTAAATTACCCGATTTTAATTGAGCAAAGTTTTGGCCAGTGTACAGTCAAAACAGATCAACAAGGCTTCAAGGTGCTTTTCGCCAGCACTCAAAAAAATGTTAAGGAATCATGATGAGCGAAACTCAACACAGCACACAGCTGCAGCGTAAGCTAAGTGCTCGTCATCTGAATATGATCGCCATCGGTGGATCAATTGGTACAGGTTTGTTCCTGGCTTCAGGTGCAACTATTGCCAATGCCGGACCAGGTGGTGCATTACTTGCGTATGCGCTCATTGGTGTCATGATTTACTTCCTGATGACCAGCTTGGGGGAGCTTGCAACCCATAATCCGACTTCAGGTGCTTTCTTTACCTACGGTACTAAATATGTCGAAGGTGGTTTTGGTTTCGCTTTAGGCTGGAACTACTGGTACAACTGGGCAATCACCGTAGCCTTTGAGCTGGTCGCAGTCCAGTTCATCATGAAATTCTGGTTTCCGGATATTCCTGGTTTTTACTGGAGCGCCCTGTTCCTGGCGGTGGTCTTCGGGATTAATGCACTGACGGTAAAAGGCTTTGGTGAATCTGAATTTTTCTTCTCCTTAATCAAAGTGCTGGCGATTATTGCGTTTATCATCATTGGTATCTTCATGATTGCAAAAATCATGTTAACTCCTGAGGTTGCTACATTTGCCAACTGGACCAAAGGTGAAGCACCATTTGTGGGTGGCTTATCTGCCCTGATCGGGGTGGCAATGATTGCCGGATTCTCCTTCCAAGGGACTGAAATGGTCGGTGTCGCTGCAGGTGAATCTAAAGATCCGCAGAAAACCATTCCAGTAGCAATCAAGCAAATTTTCTGGCGTATCCTGTTATTCTATATTGTGTGTATTTTCATTATCGGCACCCTGATTGCTTATGATGATCCACGTCTTTTACAGGCAGCGTCTAGTGAAGATATTGCGCTTTCGCCTTTCACTTTGCTATATGAACAAGCTGGTTTCGCTTTTGCTGCCAGTGTGATGAATGCAGTGATTTTGACTGCAATTCTGTCTGCGGGTAACTCGGGCATGTACTCCTCTACTCGTATGCTGTTTGATATGGCACGTAAAGGCAGTGCACCAAAATTGTTTGGTCGTCTGGATGCGCGCGGTGTGCCAATGAATGCACTATATGCCACCACTGCAATCGCAGCATTATGTTTTCTGACAACATTTATTGGTGAACAGGAAGTATTTAACTGGCTACTCAATATGTCTGGTATGTGTGGATTTATTGTATGGTTGGGTATTGCAATATCTCATTATCGCTTCCGTAAAGGATATCTGGCTCAAGGTTATAAACTTGAGGATCTGGCGTATCGCGCCAAGTTCTTCCCATTTGCACCATGGTTTGCTTTTGTGCTATGTGCGATTGTGGTCCTGGGGCAAAACTATCAAGCAGTACTGAGTGGTGAATGGCTTGCAGTACTTTCTACTTACATTGGTATTTTCTTATTCTTGGCAATCTGGTTAGGTTATAAGTGGAAACACAACACCAAACTCATTTCTTATAAAGAGATGGATGTTCAGCCGATGAAAATAGATCATGAATAATTTTCGATCTGAAAAAGCAGCCTGAATGGCTGCTTTTTTATTGTATTAACTGTGGCGCATAACAAAATTTCGATCGTCAATGACGATAGTTTGCTGACAAATCCCCTCTACCCGACGCTGCTGTTCAAACACTTCTTTCCGCATGGACTCAAAACTGTCAAAGAAGCTGATTTCACTTTTATTGATTTCGTACACCAAAGAATGATTCCCTACGCCCTCCAGGGTGTCATAGAACACAATCACAAAACGACCAGCTTCTACATTTTCCTGAATGTCTGCATAAGACAATGGCTGTTCTATAACCGGGATTTGTAAACGAGATGCTTGTTGATAGAACTCAATTTCAATTGGCTGTTTATCTGGGTCATGTTCAGTATAAAAATGAACATCCAAACCCAGTGTTTTTAAAGCAACTGCAAGCGCAATACTGGAGGTTCCCATTTCAGGATCATGGTGTGTGAGCTGTACCAGATCCGGAATATGCAGATCTATACCATAGTGATGAAAAATCATCCAGATCGCATAGAGGCCACTATTGGCCTCCAGATTTTGTAAATCTTCAGGAAGTTCCACACTCATGCTCAGACTCAAAAACAGGTTTAGGGCTATGCAGTGTAGTCAAATCAGGGCAATAAAAAAAGCGACTCATAAGAGAGTCGCTTTTTTTAATCAGTGTTCAATAATGAATTATTGAGCAGCTGGTTGTTCAGCTAGTACAGTACGGCTACCAGAAATAGTCGCGAATACACGACGGTTCATAGCACGACCTTCTTTAGTGTTGTTGTCAGCAATCGGTTGATCCCAAGCGAAACCTTGAGTAGACAAACGAGAAGCATCAACGTTGTATTCGTTAACTAGTGAAGATTTCACAGAGTTAGCACGAGCAAGAGATAAACGTTCGTTCAGTGCACGTGGACCAGTGTTGTCAGTGTGACCTTCGATACGAGCAGTTGCGTTTGGATATTCAACCAATTTTTCAGCAACTTTCGCGATTTCTGGTTTGTACTGATCTTTGATGTTAGATTTGTTTGTATCAAAGAATACACGAAGTTCCATGTTCAGGTCTTCAGTCAACTCTTGTGGAGCTGGAGCAACTGGAGCAACTGGTTCAACTGGAGCAACTTCTACGACTGGCGCAGCAGGTTTCAAGTGGCCACCAAGAACTACGTTTAAACCAGCAAGCGCTGTGTAGTTCCAGAAATCTTCGTCAATGTTATAAGTTGCACGAGCTTCTGTACGTAGAGACAGAGCATCGTTTAAACGCCAGAAAGCACCTAGACCAGCATTACCTAAAGTACCTTCGTCATCTTTAAGACGCGCATCACCATCTAAATCATATTCATACTTGTAGTGACCAGCACCTAAAAGTACGTATGGTTTGATTTTGCTGTCATAGTTTTTAGTGATCAGATCAGAAGTAACGTAGAAGTTACCATTGATTTGAGTTTGCTTATACTCACCGTAAGAAGCTTCGCTGTCTTCGATATCACCTTTCACTTGGTTATATTCAGCTTCAAAGCCTAACCATGGAGTCAGTTCAACACCAAGCGCAGCACCTACGAATAGGTCGTCTTGAAGCTCAGGAGTTTCACCATATAGATGATCTTCATAGCTGTTGTTGTGTTTTGTATCTTGCCAAGTATAACCAACCAGTAATGGAGTAACAGTTACGCCTGCGTTTGCAGCAGCGAAAGGAGCAGCTACAAGCATTGCTAAAGCAATACGACTCATTTTCATGGATTTATCCTCCAGAGATAACAAATTGTTGTTCAAGCTCAAGCCTAAATTGGCTTTCCTGAGATAGGCTTCTTTTACCCCAGTTTTATTTTTAAGCTATTCACAGGGAATCATACAAACACTGAATAAATTTTCCAAGTGCTTGATTAATCTAATCAAGTAAATTATTGACAAAATTACTTACAATTTCCGTTGTAATTCGGTAAATTTTTACTCAATTTTTTATTGTGAATACCTTATTGTCTCTTACCTAATTTTAACAGCTTTCTCCTATTTCAAGTACAAAAATACTAGGTAAATAAAAAAAAGCATTAAAAAACGCCTAATTAATAGCATGTTTCAAATAAAAATAATATATAAATAGGTTAAACCATGTATATAAAAAGAAATAATGCGTTCACAATTGTGGAGCTTATTGTTGTTATTTCCACTCTTGCAATACTTACAACCCTAGCAGTTCCTCTGTTTCAAGAATATCAGTCAAAACAAGAAGCTAACAGTATTTATCAGAAGATTACAGCAGTGAATCGCTATGCACGCAGTCAATCGGCAGTATTACGGCAGAATATTGTGATTTGTCCCACATTAAATCTATCGACCTGTCAAACAAATCAGTGGAGCAATGCCTGGCTGGTATTTGTCGATCAAAATAAAAATAGACAGGTTGATGCCGGCGAAACCGTACTGCATGTTGATCATCTAAGGCTTAAATATGGACAGCTGGATTGGAGAGGTGCTTTAAGTGTCCCAAGTATCAACTATCAGGCTCAAACCAATTTACCTATTGGCTCCAATGGCAGCTTTTACTACTGTTCTTTTCAGCATTCCTATTATTACAAAATTGTACTTAGCAAAATGGGGCATCTGCGTAAAGAGAATCTAAATACATGCTGAGAAAACTGTCCGGTTTATGATTCAATTTTTTTGAGGCTTTAATCTTGCAGTTTTTTCAATATACTGCTTAGGTCGAGAATAAAAGACTAAAACTCATATGGAGATACAACAATGACTGACATCGTAATTGTCAATGGTGCACGTACAGCCATGGGTGGCTTCCAAGGCAGCTTATCAGGTGTGACTGCGCCTGAACTAGGTGCTGTCACGATCAAAGAAGCCATTGCACGTGCAGGTTTACAACCAACAGACATCGAAGAAGTCATTATGGGTTGTGTTCTTCCTGCCGGTTTAAAACAGGGTCCTGCCCGTCAGGCAATGCGTAAGGCTGGTCTTCCAGACAGCACAGGTGCTGTAACTATTAATAAGCTTTGTGGTTCAGGCATGAAAGCAGTGATGCAAGCTGCTGACATGATCAAGGCCGGTTCTGCAACTTATGTAGTTGCTGGTGGAATGGAATCGATGACCAATGCGCCCTATGTATTACCTAAAGCACGTGGCGGCTTCCGTATGGGCCATGGTGAAATTAAAGACCATATGTTCCTGGACGGTTTAGAAGATGCAGAAACTGGTCGCCTAATGGGTTCTTTTGCCCAAGATATGGCAAATACCAAAGGTTATACGCGTGAACAGATGGATGATTTCGCTATCCGTTCATTAAAACGTGCACAAACTGCGGTCAATGAAGGCTACTTTGCAGATGAAATTGTGCCAGTCACTGTTTCCACCCGTAAAGGTGATGTAGTGGTTGATAAAGACGAACAGCCATTCAATGCCAATATTGATAAAATCCCAACATTACGTCCTGCTTTTGCTAAAGATGGTACCATTACTGCAGCAAATGCCAGCTCTATTTCTGATGGTGCCTCTGCATTGGTTTTAACTTCTGCTGACAATGCAGCAGCTCAAGATTTAAACCCATTAGCAAAAATTGTTGCCTATGCGTCAAACTCTCAGCATCCATCCGAGTTTACAATTGCTCCAGTTGGTGCTATTCAGAAAGTACTGGATAAAGCAGGCTGGACAGCTGAAGAAGTAGATCTTTGGGAAATTAATGAAGCCTTTGCCATGGTCACCATGTGTCCAATGGATGAGTTCAAGCTTGATCCTGAAAAAGTCAATATTAATGGTGGTGCTTGTGCACTAGGTCACCCAGTGGGTTCTACAGGTTCTCGTATTATCCTGACTTTGATCCATGCTTTAAAGCGCACTGGCGGCAAGAAAGGTGTTGCAGCTCTATGTATCGGTGGTGGTGAAGCAACTGCAGTCGCGATTGAGCTAATCTAATTTTCAAAAAGTCAAACGACTGAAGAGGGCTTTTAAAGCCCTCTTTTTTTATTAATCCAAAATCTGGCCTTAATGATGTCTACTAAAGCATTACTCGAACAATCATTTAAAACCGGGTCTTAAACTAAAAATTATTTTTGTCTTGATTATCCTATCAATAGAAGAATTCCCTTACTTACATTTTCATAAAGCTTCTTTATCAATCAGACACGTTGCAAAGAGTAAATTAGAGAGAATCAAAACAAGAAAAAAGGAAACCTCCATGCGATTTAATCACTATCTCAACTTCCAAGGTGAAACTGAAGCCGCTTTTACTTTTTATCGTTCAGTGTTTGGTGGTGAATTTTCTAATTTGAGCCGTTATGGCGATATGCCCGGACAGGAAGGCATTGACCTCTCCGATACGGATAGAAGCCAGATTTTGCATATTTCACTTCCTATCAATGAATATACTGAATTAATGGGATCAGATATTAATGAAAAGCTAGACAGTCCTAGCCCCCCTACTTTTACCAAAGGGACCAATCACTATATTGCAATTATTTTAAGTGCTAGTGAACAAGCCGAAGCTCAACGACTGTTTGAGGCTTTATCTGCCAAGGGTCAAATTGAAATGCCTTTGGAAAAAACTTTTTGGGGCGCACTTTACGGTGCCTGTACCGATCAGTTTGGTGTGCAGTGGATGATTAACTGTCTATTAGAAGAACGTAGTCCAAATTTCTAGAAATAAAAAAGCCTCCATTTGGAGGCTTTTAACTGAAGACGGATTAAGCTCCAGTCTGATAGTTCGGTTTTGGCACAGCTGTGGATGCTTGGTACGGATTGCTAAAGTCATTTAAACCCGCTGCCGCTTCCTGAATATCTTTACCTTCTTTAATCACGAAAGTATCGAAACCCGAACGCTTCATATAGTTCAGTACGTCTTTAAATACATCACCTGTTGCACGCAGCTCGCCCTGAAAACCCTGGCGACGAAGAAGTGCTGCAAATGAATAACCACGGCCATCATTAAAACCGGCAAACTCGATAAAGATTGCATCCAACTGATCAAGTGGAAATTCATTGGTTTCAGGAGAAGCATCTACCGTTAAGTACAGTGCTTTTTTACCCGGAACATTGGCGATTTGTTCTAACTGTTCAACAGTCAGAACCACATCACCTTGTGGCAATACGCCATCTTCACCAATTAACTGATAAGTATTGTCTGCAATCGTGCCATCTTTAGAGAGCACTTGTAGTGCGGTATTAAGCATATGCACGCTCCTTGAATGGTTGGATGCCAACACGACGATAGGTATCGATAAATTCTTCACCTTCCTGACGCAGGTCAAGATAAGTATTCAGGATTTCTTCGATGATATCCGGCACTACGTCAGCAGCAAATGATGGACCAAGAATGTCACCAATCGATGCATCATGGTCTGCATTACCACCTAAAGTAATTTGGTAGAATTCAGCACCTTTTTTGTCTACACCCAAAATACCGATATTACCGACGTGGTGATGACCACAGGCATTCATACAACCTGAAATATTCAGGTCGATTTTGCCAAGGTTATAAATCGTATCCAGATCATCGAAACGACGTGAAATTGCTTCAGAAATCGGAATTGATTTTGCATTTGCCAATGAACAGAAGTCACCGCCCGGGCAGCAAATGATGTCCGTCAAGAAGCCGATGTGAGCGCGTGCCAGATTGTTTTGTTCCAGGATCGTCCACAATTCGAACAGGTCTTTTTGTGGGACATCAACAAGGGCAATATTTTGCTCATGAGTCGTGCGTAATTCACCAAAAGTGTACTTGTCTGCAAGATCTGCAATCAGGTTCATCTCTTCAGTGGTTACATCACCAGGAGCCACACCTGTACGTTTCAGTGAAATCGTAACGATACGATAGCCTTTCACTTTGTGCGCATTGGTATTGATATTGAACCATTGCTTGAATTTCGGATGCGCCGCGAACTGTTCAGAGAAATCTTCATCTGCATAATCTTGATAAGCAAATGGCGTGAAGTTCTCATCCATTTTTGCCAAGGTTTCAGCATCGATTTTCAATGTTTTAATGGTATGTGCAAATTCCGCTTCTACTTTCTCAGCAAATACTTCAGGTGTGAGTGCTTTTACTAAGATTTTGATACGCGCTTTATATTTGTTGTCACGACGACCATGCAAGTTGTATACACGAAGTACAGCTTCAAGGTATGCAATCAGGTCTTCACGTGGAAGGAAGTCACGGATAAAGCTACCAATAATTGGTGTACGGCCTAGACCACCACCGACTTTGATTTTATAGCCCATCTCACCCGCTTCATTTTTTACGATATATACACCGATATCGTGGAATGAAGTTGCTGCACGGTCGATCTCTTCCAGTGCTGAAACAGCGATCTTGAACTTACGTGGCAAGAAAGCAAATTCCGGGTGGAAAGTAGACCATTGACGGATCAATTCACATGTTGGACGCGGATCTGCAATCTCGCCTGCAACGACACCAGCATATTGGTCAGTCGTCGTATTACGGATACAGTTACCTGATGTCTGAATCGCATGCATTTGTACTGATGCCAATTCTTGCAGCATATCTGGCACATTTTCCAGTGCAGGCCAGTTGAACTGGAAGTTTTGACGTGTTGATACGTGTGCATAACCACGGTCGTATTCTTTTGCCAGTTCCGCAATTTTACGTAACTGTTTAGAGTTCATCAGACCATACGGTACTGCTACACGCAGCATTGGCGCATAACGTTGTACATATAGGCCATTTTGAAGGCGGAGCGGACGGTATTCATCTTCCGTCAATTTGCCCGCTAAGTAACGTTCCGTTTGGTCACGGAACTGTGCAACACGTTCATTAATCAGTTGCTGATCGAAATCAGTATATAAATACATGGCGTACAGCTAGTAGTTTCTATTATATCGTCGGCAAGGATAACGAGATTAAAACTATCAATAAAATGCTTTTTATACATATTTCATAGCGATTTTATTGATAAGCCTACCAGAAATTCAGTGATTTAAAGGATTTGTCGAGCAAAACTCCTTTTCAACGAATAATGATTTATTTTTTAAATCTTTAGCATTTATTTTCATATAAAAGCAGCTCACCTCTGCTGATTAATAAATAATCATTAAAAAATCTAAAAACTTACCACTGTTCAGATTCACCTAGTGCCTGTCCCATAAAATCATAGCGTGAGCTAGAACGGGAAAATTTGATTGGACAGGCCAGCTGTGGCTCAGTCTCCTGTTCCCCTGCTTTGACTGGAACATGCACCACCCAGCCCCGCTCTTGTGCCAGTTGTGAAGTTAAGGCTTCATCCAGGTGTAATACCGGCTCCACACACACATCTAAAGTAGCAAATATAGTCTGCCACTCATTCAGAGTTTTACTGCGAATTTTCTCTTGAATTGCTGCTTTCACTTCTTTCTGGTCTTGAGCATCTAAGGATAAACCTTTTTCTAACAGAACTGGTAACTGCAATGCCTGGGCCAAACCCTGCATAAATTGTGGCTCCAAGCTGCCAATAGAAAGATAACGTCCATCTTGAGTTTGGTAATAATCATAAAAAGTGCCGCCATTGAGATGCCCCGATTCCGGTTGGGCATGCACACCTGCTGCCAGACTGGCGGCGGCTGCCATATTATTTAAGGTCACCGCACAATCGGTCATGGAAATATCAATATACTGTCCCATTCCGCTACGCTGGCGCTCAATCACCGCTGCCAGGATAGCGATAATCGCATGCATGGAACCGCCAGCAACATCAGCGACCTGAATACCTAAAGCCGGTGGACCACCCTGAACCCGACCGCTATGTCCGGCAATTCCGGATAAGGCCAAGTAGTTAATATCATGCCCGGCCTTATCTTTATAAGAACCAGTTTGCCCATAGCCAGTAATGGAACAATAAATAAGTCGCGGATTGATTTCAGCCAAGGTGGCGTAATCCAGTCCCAAACGTTGCATTACGCCGGGACGGAACTGTTCAACCACGATGTCATAGTCCGAAATCCTGGTTTTGATCTGTTCGATACAGTCACGATTTTTAAGATCCAGCGTGATAGATTGTTTGTTACGATTCAAATAATTGTGTGCAGTTGCCTGTCCATGTGCGTATGGTGGCACTAATCGCAATAGGTCAGGACGTGTTGGTGATTCAATATGCACAACCTCGGCACCGAGGTCTGCCAAGTACATGGTGGCAAAAGGACCAGGTAAAAGTGTAGAAAAATCGAGGACTTTCAATCCTTTTAATGCATAGGACATTAGAATAATTACTCTATTTATGATGGTTTTTTATGCATATTAGAAACATAAACACACAAAAACAATGTCATGTTCAGCCATTTACCTTGATCATTTCGGCAATTTAATATGTAACAAATGGCAAATCCGATTTTGTAAATTGCCATTGATTTATTATTTGTTGTCAATTAGGTCAAGCATTAGTGAACATCAAAGAGACTGAAGGATTAAACATGAGTCGCGATACGATCAGTATCCATTTCGTTAACGCTGCACTCTACGGCGTGAAGCGTCTCGGCATGGACGTCGATACGTTATTGTCTCATGTTGGTATTGAAGCTGAACTTCTGCATCAGCCTAAGGCCCGTATCTCGCCAGAACAATATACCCGTTTTATTAAAATGCTGTGGATGGTGACACAGGACGAGCATGTCGGCTTTGACAAACAGCCTCGCCGTCTGGGCACATTTGCAATCATGTGTCAGCTGATCATCCATGCTAAAACTTTAGGTGATGCGCTGGAACTTTCTTCCCAGTTCTACAAGCTGTTTGGCGATGACTGGGCGGTGACACTGGAACGTGACAAGCATGAAGCACGTTTAGTCCCTCAAATTCCGAAAGAGATGGACCCGGATCATTTCATCACTGAAAGCATGCTAATGATCTGGCATGGTCTGGCTTCGTGGTTGATTGAACGCCGCCTTCCATTGGAACGTGTACATTTCAGCTATCCACGTCCAAATCATGCGGATGAGTATGACGCATTATTTTTTGCACCCGTGATGCAGTTTGACGCGCCACGTACTGAAATTACTTTTGCAGCGGATTATCTCGATTTACCCATCCGTCAGAATGAAGAAACCTTGGAAGAGTTCCTGAAAGCTGCACCTGCTCAACTGTTGGTAAAATTCAAAAATACCAACTCTCTAACCTCCCGTATTCGTGATGTACTGAAGAGCCAGATCGGCGAAGAAATGCCGACGCTGAATGATGTCGCTTCCATGCTATATCTATCTCCACAAACTTTACGTCGTCGTCTGGCTGCTGAAGGCAAGAGTTATCAAGGCGTTAAAGATGCACTGCGTCGAGATGCTGCCATCCACCTCTTGTTAAATCCAGATTTAACCCTGGAAGATGTCGCGCAGCAAGTTGGTTTTAGTGAAACCAGCACCTTCCATCGTGCTTTCAAAAAATGGACCGGTGTAACACCAGGTTTATATCGCCAATTACATGGTTACCATTAAGCCACATTCTCTTCATATTCAATATTAGCTCTTTTGCTAATCTCAGTTCATGCCCAAGCTCCAGACTTGGGCATTTTTTCGTCTGATCTTTTTCTTGAATCATCGCCATTGACCAGATTGCTCAAATGACCTGGTCCGTTCTCGTCATTGCGCTTAGTTAAAGAATCATTACACTCAAAATGATTAGAACAAATCTTATTCATTCAAAAAAGGGAAATTGTATGAGCGAGGCCTATATCATCGATGCCATTCGCACACCACGTGGCAAGGGAAAAAAGGATGGATCCTTGTATGAAGTCAAACCGATCAGTTTACTCACTACCCTGCTCAATGAACTGAAAGAGCGTCATTCCTTAGATACCTCCAAGGTTGATGACATTGTCTTGGGCTGTGTCACTCCGATTGGTGACCAAGGTGCTGATATTGCCAAAACTGCAGCAATTGCAGCGGGTTGGGATAACGATGTGGCTGGTGTACAGATTAACCGTTTCTGCGCTTCTGGTCTGGAAGCAGTCAATATGGCCGCACAAAAAGTCCGTTCAGGTTGGGAGGATTTAGTGGTTGCGGGTGGAGTCGAATCCATGTCCCGCGTACCGATGGGTTCGGATGGCGGCCCTTGGGCGCTCGATCCTGAAACCAATATGGCTTGTGATTTTATTCCACAAGGCATTGGTGCCGACCTGATCGCGACCATTGATGGTTATAGCCGTGATGATGTAGATAGTTTTGCAGAACAGTCCCAGAAAAAAGCGGCAACAGCTCAGGCCAGTGGTCATTTTGATAAATCGATTGTGCCAGTTAAAGATAAAGCTGGTGTGGTGATTCTGGATAAAGATGAGTTCATTAAACCGAATACGACAATTGAAACACTCAGCAAACTCAACCCAAGCTTTGCCACCATGGGACAGATGGGCTTTGATGCAATTGCCCTGCAAAAATATCCAGAAGTCGGTACAGTCAATCATGTGCACCATGCGGGAAATTCTTCTGGCATCGTGGATGGTGCTGCCTTGGTCCTGCTTGCTTCAGAACAGGCTGTTAAAGAGCAGAACCTGAAACCGCGTGCCAAAGTCTTGTCAACGGCTCTGGTGGGCGCTGATCCAACCATTATGCTCACCGGCCCTGCCCCGGCTGCACGTAAAGCTTTGGCTAAAGCTGGTCTCAGCATTGATGATATTGACCTGTTTGAGGTCAATGAAGCCTTCGCCGCAGTCGTTATGCGCTTTATTAAAGAACTCAACGTTGATCCAGCCAAAGTCAATGTTAACGGTGGCGCCATTGCCATGGGACATCCACTGGGTGCAACCGGTGCCATGATTCTCGGTACTTTGTTAGATGAGCTGGAACGCCAGGGTAAAAAACGTGGATTAGCAACTTTATGCGTCGGTGGCGGCATGGGTATTGCCACTATTATTGAACTGGTTTAAGGAGAGAACCATGAGCGCCATTCAATTTGAAAAAACAGCGGACAATATTGTTGTTCTGACTTTTGACTCTCCAAACCAGTCTGCTAACACCATGAATGCCGACTTTCGCACTGCACTTAGCGAAGTTGTCGATAGGCTTAAAGTAGATGATGAAATTTCCGGAATTATTTTCCGTTCAGCCAAAAAGACTTTTTTCGCTGGCGGTGATCTGGATGAACTGATTCAAGCTACACCAGAACATGCCACTGAATTCTTCAACATGATTGAAGAGATGAAAGTACAGCTGCGCTATATCGAAACCCGTGGTATTCCGGTGGTTGCAGCCTTGAACGGCACCGCTCTTGGCGGTGGCTGGGAAATTGCCCTGTGTGCCCACCACCGGATTGCCTTGAATGATCCAAAAAGCAAATTTGGTTTACCTGAAGTGACTTTAGGTCTGCTACCCGGTGGTGGCGGCATAGTCCGCACTGTTCGTTTGCTGGGTTTGCAAACCGCTCTTCCTTTATTGATGGAAGGTAAGCAGCTCGGTGTAGAAAAAGCTAAAGCATTGGGCTTGATTCATGACACGGCTGATAGCCCTGATGAGCTGCTGGAAAAAGCAGTTGTATGCATTAAAGCCCATCCTAAATCCGTACAACCTTTTGATGAAAAAGGCTACAAGATTCCAGGCGGCTCACCATCCACGCCAGCAGTGGCACAAATGCTGGCAATTGCTCCTGCGATGCTACGTGATAAAACCAAAGCTTGTTATCCAGCACCTGAAGCGATTATGTCTGCAGCAGTTGAAGGTGCGCAGGTCGATGTCGATACAGCCCTCCGTATTGAATCCCGTTATTTCACCTATCTGGCGACCGGTCAGATATCGAAAAACATGATCGGCACCTTCTGGCATGGCATGAACAGTATTAAATCCGGGGTTCATCGCCCAAAAGATTGTGCCAAATGGCAAGCCAAGAAAGTTGGGATTTTGGGTGCAGGGATGATGGGCGCTGGAATTGCTTATGTCACCGCCAGCAGAGGTATTCAGGTCGTTCTAAAAGATATCTCGATCGAAGCTGCTGAAAAAGGCAAAGCCTATAGCCAGAAACTGCTGGACAAGAAAGTCAGTCAAGGTCGACTTACAGCTGGACAGCGCGAACAGATTTTAAATCTGATTCATCCCACTGCAAACACAGAAGATTTGACGGGCTGTGACCTGATCATCGAAGCGGTCTTTGAAAATCAGGAACTGAAAGCTCAGGTGATTCAGGAAGCAGAACAATATCTGGCTGCCGACGGCGTAATGGCATCAAATACTTCGACCTTACCAATTAGCAATCTGGCACAGGCAAGTAAGGATCAAGATAAATTTATCGGTCTGCATTTCTTTAGTCCGGTGGATAAAATGCAGCTGGTAGAAATCATCAGGGGGCAAAATACCTTAGACGAAACCCTCGCCAAAGCTTTTGATTTCGTGCAGCAGATCGGCAAGTTGCCAATCGTCGTGAATGACAGTCGTGGTTTCTTTACTAGCCGTGTCTTTGGTACTTTTGTACAAGAAGGTTTGCGTCTGCTGTCAGAAGGTGTGCATCCAGCACGTATTGAAATGGCTGCTTTAAAAGCTGGTATGCCCGTTGGTCCATTGGCAGTTCAGGATGAAGTGTCCTTAACCCTGACCGAGCATGTTAGCAATGAAACGCGCAAGGTACTTCAGGCAGAAGGTAAAGAACGTCAGGCCTCACCTGCCGATGCAGTCATTCAAACCATGATTCACCAGTTTAATCGCAAAGGAAAGGCAGCTGGCGCGGGCTTTTATGACTATCCTGAAGGTGGGAAAAAACAACTCTGGTCAGGCCTCAGTCACTGGAATAAAAATACCGAGATTTCTGAGCAGGAGATGATTGAACGCTTCCTGTTTGTACAGGCACTGGATACCGTACGTTGCCTGGAAGAAGGCGTGTTGCAGTCAACTGCAGAAGGAAATATTGGCTCGATCTTTGGCATTGGCTTCCCTGCCTGGACCGGTGGTGCAGTGCAGTATTTAAATCAGTATGGACTGGCGAAGGCCTTGGCACGTGCCAATGTACTGGAAAAAAAATATGGTGAACGCTTTAAAGCACCGGCACTGTTAAAAAATAAGGTTTCTGCTGCTGAAACTTTTTAATCTCATTCGCACAGAATAAAGAGGAGCGTTCAGCTCCTCTTTTTATAAGTCTACTGAAAAAATGATCATATTTTACAGTGCAAATCCAGTCTGCTTTTCAGCCAATCTATGTTATAAAGTAACATAGATTCTATATCCTCTTTGGGTTCATACCATGTCTGATCAAAATACTCCTGAAAATTCGCCTTGGGGTTGGAGAGCACTGATTATCTTCTGCATAATTGGTGGTATATTCATGTTTATCTTCTGGTTAGCTGTCAGCAATGAACCGGACTACATGCCAAGCCAGCAGAAGAAACAGGATACCCAGCAACACGCATTTAAAAATGCCCCAACCATGTCAGAAGAAGCCATTGCCAAAGCTCAGGCAGATCGTGAAGCACGTGCAGCAGCTCAACAAGGTACTGAACCGCAATCAACAGCTGCTGAAGAACAGCATATGTCAGCAGATGAACATGCCCATATGGATACCGAACATGGTGCACATGATCATTAAGATCTTACGATAAAAAAAGCGAGGTTCATGCCTCGCTTTTTTATATCTGAAAATGAATCTTTAAAGTTGTAAATACATATCGATATGTGGAATTCCACAGTCTAGATATTCATCACCCTGTAGCTGAAAACCCAAAACCTGATAAAAGCCGATAGCGTGGACTTGAGAGGAAAGTTTGATAAACTGCCGTCCTTCAGCGCATGCATAGTCAATCACTGCCTGCATTAACTGCTGACCGATCTTGAAACCACGCGCTGATTTCAGTACTGCAACACGACCGATACTATTACTTGTTAATAGTCGGGCTGTGGCAACCGGTTGATCATGCAGATAAGCCACAAAATGGGTGCACAGCTTATCTTCTGCATCCCATTCATCTTCCGATGCAATATGCTGTTCCTGAATAAACACAGCTTCGCGAATCAGTCTGGCTGCGGCAGCCAGCTCGGCCCAAGTGCCTGCAACAATTTTTAGCTCAGCATGATTTAGCATTTACAACCAATCCCCTGTTGATCCCATTCATCCTTGAGCAATAATTCAAGGGAGTGTTTCTGAATCCCATACATCTCTTTCAAAGCCTGAATCTGATTCAGCACGTCCTGATCCGGTTCCTGATCGTCCTTGCGCTTCACCGCCAGAATCATTTTGTTTTTACTGGTATGCTCAAGCGCAACAAATTCGAATACTTTAGTTTCATAACCATAGGCTTTCAGCAACAAGGCACGAATAGTATCTGTCAGCATTTCTGCCTGCTGGCCCGCATGAATCCCGAATTGCAGCATTGGACTCAAAACTTTTGGCGCCTGTAACTGTGGGCGTAGTTCCTTGTGACAACATGGGGCACACATGATGATCTGCGCATTCAGACGAATGCCGGTATGAATGGCAAAATCCGTGGCCACATCACAAGCATGTAAGGCAATCATCACATCCAGATGCTCAGGCTCATAGGTGCGCACATCACCCTGGAAGAAATCGAGCTGGTTAAACTGGGATTGGTCTGCCACCTTCTGACAAAACTCGACCATTTTCGGATTCAGTTCTACACCCGTCACCCACGGTGTCTGTCCATGCTTTTGCATATAGTCATACAAGGCACAAGTCAGATAGCCCTTACCTGAACCAAAATCTACTACCTGCAGACCTTCCTGAGAGGCTTTAATCTGCGAAAGCGCATTCGAGAAAATTTCCACAAACTTGTTAATCTGTTTCCACTTGCGCGCCATGCTCGGAATGACCTGACCTTGCTGATCAGTAATGCCGAGATGCTGCAGAAACACACTGTCCTGATCCACATAACGCTGCTTGACCCGGTCATGGCCCTGTTCAGCAGTTTTGGATTTAACGACAGGTTGAGTTTTGCTGCGGGTCAGCATGATTTTTTTCTTGTTTTTTTTCAGCTGCAATTCTTCGGCTGTAGTGATCAGATTGACCTGCTTGCAACAGGCCAATAATTCAGTGACCTGAGACAAAGCCTCAATTAAAGGATAATTTTTAGTGACGTCCTGGGTTTTATATCTGTACAGACAACTCAGTACTTTTTGCTCATTCAGCCAAATGACGCGTAAGGTCATTTTCTCCAGTTGTTCCAGTTCGCCCTTATACTGACTTAAAATCAGACGATCAAATTGATCTGTTTCAATAGCTTGCTGGAAAGTATCCAGAAATTGCTGTTCTTGAACCGAGAGAGAAGCCAAAATGGACATAAAAGAAACCTGAAATGAATTGCCGTTAAAGTGTAAATGTTCTTACCCTAAAAGCAAAATTGAATTACTATACATTTGTATATTTAAGAAGAATGATAACTATGTCAAATGCACCACTACTCCAGGATTATGATGCTGTCGAAGAGCGCATCAACTACATCAGTCACGGTGTAGGTGCTGCCTTGTCAGTAATTGCCGGTATTTTACTGGTGATTAAAGGCTCTTATCTTAGTACGGGTCAATGGATTGGCTTATGGGTTTATGCACTGAGCATGATTGTACTTTTTTCTGCATCCATGCTGTATCACATGGCCACAACTGCAGACCGACGTTATTTCTATAAAAAAATTGACCATACTGCGATCTATTATCTGATTGCCGGTACTTATACCCCCTTTCTGGCAATTGCCATTCCAACGGCCAAAGCCCAGTATTTGTTGATTGCTTTATGGATCATTGCTGTCCTTGGAACACTATTCAAGTTCATTTTCATTCATCGTTTTCAGAAACTTTCCCTGTTTGCTTATCTGGCAATGGGCTGGCTTGCACTGTTAGTTATTGATGATATGCAGAAATATTTATCAGTACAATCTTTAACCTTTCTCATCATTGGGGGACTTGCTTATACGGTGGGTGCATTGTTTTATGCATTAAAAAGAGTAAGATATACGCACGCTATCTGGCACATTTTTGTATTGATAGGCGCAGGATCACATTTTCTGTCTATCTATCTTTACGTGATTTAATCCTCTCATTCTCCATTTCAGTGACCCTGAGCGAGTTGAATTGAGAAGATTGCAGTTGTTTTTTTAAGAAATTACGCCTTTTTTAAAAAGATTACGCTTTTAAAACTAAGTTCTTTTATTTTTAGTAAGTGTAAGGTCATTCATGGCGTCGTCAAATTCTGCTGCTCAGCCAGCACAAAACTCAAAATTCCGCGTTTTAACAGCGAGTTTAGTAGGCACTACAATCGAGTTCTTCGATTTCTATATTTATGCTACTGCCGCTGTCATTATTTTCCCTTATTTGTTCTTCCCGGCAAGTACAGACCCAATGACCGCAACGATCCAGTCACTTGCGACTTTCGCAATTGCCTTTATCGCACGTCCGATCGGTGCGGCATTGTTTGGTCACCTCGGCGACAGAATTGGTCGTAAAGCCACCCTGGTCGCTGCCTTGCTGACCATGGGACTGTCTACTGTAGCGATTGGCCTGCTGCCAACTTATGCTCAAATTGGTATTGTAGCGCCTTTGCTTTTGGCATTATGCCGTTTAGGTCAGGGCCTTGGTCTGGGTGGTGAATGGTCAGGTGCGGTCTTACTTGCAACTGAAAATGCACCTGAAGGTAAACGTGCCTGGTATGGTATGTTCCCGCAATTGGGTGCACCAATTGGCTTTATTCTAGCAACTGGCTCATTCTTGACGCTCGGTGCATTGATGTCTGAAGCTGACTTCATGGCTTGGGGCTGGCGTATTCCATTCATTTCAAGTGCGCTTCTTGTTATTGTAGGTCTTTGGATTCGTTTAAAACTACATGAAACACCTGCATTCCAGAACGTTTTGGACAAGCAAAAAGAAGTAAACGTACCTTTTGTTCAAGTATTTAAAAAACATTCTAAAATGTTAGTACTGGGTACAATTGCAGCTATCTGTACCTTTGTTGTATTTTACTTAACAACTGTATTTGCGCTGCAATGGGGTACTAAGCAGTTAGGCTATTCACGTGAAGAATTCCTTCAGTTGCAATTAGTTGCAACGCTATGCTTTGCTGCATTCATTCCATTATCTGCTGTATTCGCAGAAAAGTTCGGTCGTAAAGCGACTTCCATCGGTGTATGTATCGTTTCTGCGATCTTCGGTATCTTCTTTGCCGACATGCTTGAATCAGGCAGTACAGTTATCGTATTCCTGTTCCTGTGTATCGGACTTGCGATCATGGGCTTAACTTATGGCCCAATTGGTACCGTATTGTCTGAAATCTTCCCGACTTCAGTACGTTATACAGGTTCCGCTTTGACCTTCAACTTGGCAGGCATCTTCGGTGCATCTTTTGCGCCTTTAATCGCAACCAAGCTGGCAACACAATATGGCTTATCTGCCGTAGGTTATTATCTGACAGCAGCCTCTATTTTGTCACTGCTGGCATTTCTGCTGATTCGTGAAACCAAGAATGATGATGTGAACAATCAGATCTAATTCTAGGATTACCTTCTAAAAAGCCAGTGTGAATGCACTGGCTTTTTTATTTCCGAAATTTGGTGTGCAACAAAAAACTGCTATTTCTCCTCCTCTATTTACGGAACAATACAGAAACGGATTCATAACGAGAAGGATAAGATATGCAGGATCCAATCGAACATTTGACCGAAGACCAGCTGGTTCATATTGTGGTCTTACTGGAAGAAGACAAGAAAACCGAAGCCATCCAATATATTGTTCAACATACGCCATTAGACCAACAGCAGGCGCTTGAAGTGATTGCCGCGATCGTGATGGAGCATGATGCTGCCTTACAGCTACAGACACAAGGCGCAAGATTTAGTGATGATGTCACCATTAATCCACAGCTGAAGACTGAAGCACTAACCGACTTTATTGCAGTCTCCATCCCTGCAAGCGCTACACAAGATCATGCTACCCGCCCACCCATTCCAGAGTCGACCCAAGAGTTACAGAAAAAAGTCGCTGAACCGGTCACTGCAAAAAATGAACCGCATCTGATCTGGATCATTGCAGGTATTATTCTTCTGATTCTGCTAATTATCTGGATGGTTGGCTAGATACTGAAATCCGCCAAATCATTTATATCAACTCAATGATATCGATGGTGGGTGGTACACGAAAACGGAAAGGTACACCCACCAGACCTGTTCCGACAGTGACAAATACATCGGCATGTGCATGTCGGTATAAACCGCGCTTATGTCCGAGAATTGACACCCGTTTCATCACATAATCCGTCAACCACGGCAATTCCACTTGCCCACCATGCGTATGCCCAGAGAGCATCAATGGCCGGCTTGGCAATTTCGGCACCATGTCTACCGTATCCGGGTTATGTGACAGGATCACCCAAGGCTTATCTTGCGGCAACTCCGGCAAGAACCGCATATCTGCTTTACCTGCCCAGAGATCACCAATACCCACCAGGCGAAATTCATCAAACTCAACAATTTGCCCTTCAATATCTATAACATTATTGCTTACTAGAGCAGTATGTAATAACTCCTGAATAGGCGGTCCCGGATACTGTTCGTCATGGTTACCATTCACAGAATATACCGGTGCCTGAATTTCCTGCAAAATGGCGAGTTCTTGGGTCAGAGTATCTTCCGGTTCATAGGTCCAGTCGCCTGCGACGACCACCAAATCAGGCTGCTGCTGATTTAATTTATGTACAATTTGTTTTAGCTGACGTTCATGACCAGAAAATAAACCAATATGCAAATCCGCAATTAAAGCAATACGAACAGGTTGCCGCATTTTTTTATCAGTATTAATCTGATACCGGGTAGTCTTGATCTGGATTAAATGCGGTTCAATAAAACGTGCATAACACAGTACACCACTGAGCAGACAGATAAATACTGCCTCATGAATGGAATAATACCCATTAAAACCGCCATAAATACTAAAGAAAAATAAAGGAATCAGTAGATAAGATAAATAATAAGCGAGCAGATGGGTAAAGGCTTTAAAGGGATGAATCGTCTGGGTATGTGACTGACTGATCCACGCCTGCGATATACACCACAGCGCCAAAATCGCCATTCCGATATAGAAATATAAGATCACGGAATCGATATTCCCCATAATTTTGCCTTGTCCAGTTCTTTAGTACATTCTCTGCTCTGTATTTATCTTTTCACAGCTGGCAATTATACTCAAACCTAATTTATCACGCTTAGATTCATATGACGAATGCTCCCCGCTCCAAGGCTGACCAGCCCATGGTCACTTCCCAACGTAATACTCCATATAAATCTGCTGTTTTACTGGGTTTGAGTCTTGTTCTGGGGATCTCTGCCTGCAGCACGCTTCCTCCGCAGGTAGAACAACCTTCACATACTGCCTTTGAAACTGATACTTCACAGACTTCCCTGGCTAAAATTGTTCAACCTTTACGTGATCAATATCTAGGTTTGACTGGATATCATGTTCTCTATGATCCACTTGAAGCACTTGCAGCCCGTATGCAACTGATTCATAAGGCCGAGCAGACTTTAGACCTGCAATATTACATTTGGGACAATGACCGGATTGGTGCACTGGCCTTAAATGGCATTATTCAGGCTGCTGACCGTGGAGTAAAGGTCCGCCTTCTGATTGATGACAACAATGCCAAGAAGATGGAAGGCATTTATCTGGCACTGGATCAGCATCAAAATATCGATGTCCGCTTATATAATCCCTATCGTTTTCGTCAGCATCGTGCCATGGATATGGTACTGGATTTGAAACGTATCAATCGTCGTATGCACAACAAGAGCTTTATTGCAGATAATCAGATTGCCTTGATTGGCGGACGTAATATGAGCAATCAGTATTACAATGTAAGTGATGCCTATCAATTTTCCGATGTAGATGTGTTGCTGGTTGGTGCTGCCTCAGATGAGATTATCCATTCCTTTGATGAATACTGGAATGATGACTATGCCTATCCAGTGCGGAATATTGTTAATCCACGTCACCATAGCCTACGCTTTGAAAGCCTTAAACAGCAGCTAAAAGCACATCAGGATGACCCACGAGTACAAAACTACCTCGACTTAGCTAACAGGTCTAAGGCTTTTGATAAATGGCTTGATCATAATATCCAGCTGGATTGGGTTGAAGCAGAAGTAGTCAAAGACCCGCCTACCAAGATCAAGTCCAAGGCAAAAAAAGAAGAACACCTGAATTTCCAGTTGTTACAGCATCTGGAAAAACCTGAACAAAGTGTAGATATTGTCTCTGCTTATTTTGTACCAGAAAAAGAAGGTGCAGAACGGCTCAAAAGTCTGGCTCAAAAAGATATAAAGATTCGAGTACTCACCAATTCTTATAAAGCCAATGACGTTCCTGTTGTGCATGCTTTTTATTCTAAGTACCGTAAAGATTTACTGGAACATGATGTACAGTTGTACGAATTTCTAGCGGCGCCAGATGCAGCAAACCTGAATGCCAATACCAAGGAAATTGCTGACAAGGCTAAAGTGAGCTTGAAAGGTCTGAGTCGTTCCAGTTTACACGCAAAACTGATGGCCTTAGATGAGAAACAGGTATTTATTGGTTCTTTTAACTTTGACCCGCGTTCAGCCTATCTAAATACAGAGATTGGTGTATTACTCAATAGCCCTTCCTTAGCACAAGCTGTGCATAAAACCATGGATCAGAACTTAAGTAAATATGCTTATAAGCTGGTATTAGATGCCAATCAGAATATCAACTGGAAGATCCAGCAACCGAATGGTGAAATTAAAACTTTGACCAAAGAACCGAAAATGAAATGGCATCAAAAAGCCCTATTAAAGTTTGTGTCTTGGCTTCCGCTTGAAGGGTTCATGTAACAACATGGCCCGTCTGGAAAAATAGCTGAACCAAATAATAAAAAACCAGTCGATGCGACTGGTTTTTTATTGAATTTTTTATATTAGGATTTCGCTTTTACTTTATAGCATTCAGCAGCGGTCAGGCTAACTGTACCTCCTGCAAGTTTGGATAATCTCTTAACACTTTCATCAGAAGGATTCTGTTTACCATAAACTTGGCTAAAGCTAGCAAAGCTATTTGCCCATTTTACCGTATTCCCTTCAGAGTCTGTCAAACTGATCGTCGGTTTAGGAGTATTCGTACCGTCACCTGTTACTCTCACATTAAATAAATCAGTCAAATTCACTAATGCTCCCCCTACCACTATGGATTCGGAAGAACCATCAGTTGAGGTCTTGATGGTGGAATTCATACCAATGAGAGCACCGTTCAAATCGCCTAATTCCTCATTAGCGAAAACCATACGAATAGAAAGTGTATTGTCTGTTTTCTTTCTCACAGCTGCAGGTACAAAGGCACGTGAAACGGTTCCAATACGATATTGTTGTACTGTTTCTACCGCATCCGTATCCTCAGAATCCTCGACCAAATAGGTTGTTTGCATTGTAGATGGATTGTATTCAGCACTACATTCATCAACTTTTGCTGTAGCAGGTTTAATATTCGTACGAATATCACCATTCTCATCAATCACAATGCCCAAATTAATTATTCTGTTTGAATCATTTGTTAAGGTAAATTTTAAATTTCCATAAAGCGGGAAAAAATAATTTTCTTGATTTCTTACATTATTTTGAGTCGTGAAAACCCTTCGGTCCAAATGTGTGATTGGATAGATTTTATAAAGATCCATCGTACCAGCAAAATTCAGTGTTCCCCCGGTTTGCTGCCACAGACCTAGCTCACGTTTTTCACTCTCATTTAAGTTATAACTCACACTCTTACCGGTCAAAACCTTATAAAAACGCTCTTTACCAGCAATCATATAATCATTATATAAGCGACCTTGTTCAATCTTGAGTTTCTCGGTAGTAGAGTCACCTACTCTGAATAGATAACCTGGTGTATTGGCAATTTGTTTTGTTTCCGGGTCAATCCATGAATTTTGGGCATCAGCAGTCATTTGTACAGGTTTAATACTACGAATTAAATGAGCATTCAGTCCACCTATCGTGGTGAAATCACCAGGATTCTGGGTTGTGCTTTCTATTTTGCCTTTCCACTGTAAGCCACTGCCGAAAGTCATCCCCTGACGGTCAGTCATCAATATAAAATGACCCAAGATATGTGTCAGGTCAGTATCTGTTAGCGAGCATTCTCGGTTAAGATTACTGCATCCTACTAACCCTTCTGAACCGGTAACATAACTACCTAAGGATTCAGTAGAAAACAGGGAAAATTCTGGCTGATAAACAGCAGCATTTGAAATATTTAATAATGCTTGAAGTACCTGTTCGGCCTGTTCTTTAGTAATCGTTGTTGGTCCCAACCATTTTTTCAGTAAGGCATCAAAATCCTGATCAGATAAAGTCTTGATTTTTTCAACAGTAATATCTTCATCTAATTGATCAAGTCCAGCTCGAATATCTTCATTTATCGCAACAGGATAGATTTCCGTTGCTGATCGTAATTGATCAGTATTTAAACCCATGGCTTGAATTAACTGGACTAAGCGAATAGCAATATCATATTGAGACAGATCACCTGCTGAGTTGGTGTTACGGATGCCCTCAGCGATATCCAATAAATTCATACGTGGATAATGAGATTTAGATGTAACATTACCAATCCTATTCATTGAGAATGAACCCAGATCTACACGTCTTTCATCTTTACCTAGAATATAGAAAGTAATTGACTGGCCTACTTTACAGGCACCTGTTGCCACACCCTTATCTACATCATATGTGGTGACAAATGTTTGCTTTGTATCATCACCACAATGGAAATCTAAAGTTTGCAATGGATAATCTAAAGCAAATTCAATACAACCCGAATTTGTGCCAATACAGGCCCCATTGACTGTACTACGGCTTTGTTGCACAAAGATTTGAAATGCAAAGCGCCCCTAATTGAGCCAAATTTAAGGCGTAACTTGGGTAAGTGGGCGACCTAATTCCGTAAATCTGTTAAGGACTGCTACACGTGCATGGATCTCATTCACTTGGCTACCAAAACTCCTTGCGCTGAGTTTATCTCCTAATAATTTAATGCAGTGCATCTTAGTTTCAACCAAACTTCGCCGATGATAGCCTGACCATTTTTTCCATAGTGTCCTGCCTAAACGTTTAATTGTTCGAAGTAATTCATTTCGCTCTAGCGAGCTACTCTTTGTATCTTTCCATTGTTTCGCATTTTTTCTAGGTGGAATCACCGCATGCGCTTGCCGATCTGCAATGACCTGACGGCATTGCTTGGTGTCATAAGCTCCATCGGTATAAACAGAGTCAATCCGCTCATCTTGTGGAATCTGATCAAGTAAATCACCAAGCACCTGTGAATCACTGACATTATTGGTTGTAAGCTGAACTGCTCGTATTTGTAGGGTTTTGGCATCTATACCAATATGAAGTTTACGCCATTGGCGACGATATTCAGATCCATGTTTCTTGCGTTTCCATTCGCCCTCACCTAGAAACTTCATGCCTGTAGAGTCCATGAGTAGATGCAGCCCATCGCTACTTTTTTGGTAGCTGATTACAATATCAATATGCTTTTGTCTTCTACAAAGCGTGGTGTAATCTGGAGCTATCCAATTTAATCCGCAAAGTTTAATCAGACTTTGTACAAAGCCAGTAACCATACGTAAAGACAGACGAAATAAGGATTTAATCATTAAGCAGCATTGGATGGCTGCGTCGGAGTAGGTTTGATTTCGCCCTTGTTTGCCTTTTGATGGAGCATACCATTGCGTAGCAGGATCAAACCAAATGGCAATATTTCCGCGACTCATGAGTGCTCGGTTATATGCGGGCCAATTGGTTGTGCGGTAGATTTTCTGTGTAGGCTTCTTCATTTGAAAATTATATCGCTAAAAAAGCCTTTACAGATAGGTTTGTGCAACAAAGCCGTTGTGAATCACTCTTTGTCCATGATGTATTTTTATTTTACGACAGCACGAACAATTAATCCTTGAGTGATTTGCTCGCCCCCCTAAATTAGCTGCGTGTCATTTTTTGTTCAACTGTTGTTGGTCGCATTTCGTTATTCACCGATAAACGGTATATACAAGTTCTACCTCATTTTTCTTGATAATTGAGATAGAATCATCTCAGTCTCTTGAATGCTTTAAACTGAATGCATAGCCTAACTTTTCAACATCTCCTGTCTGCTTCAAATAGTTCCCCGCATGCCATTTTGGAAGCATTGCGCTCCCTGGATCATGCTGTATATTTATATGACAACGGTACGCCATTTATTGCCTGCTGTGCTGAACGTTATACAGTTATACAGGATGATATTATACAAACTTATCAGGCTGTTTCTTTTAATCAGTATGAAGTCGTTGCGCCAGATTTAACTATTAATTTCACGTCTAAATCAACCTCGGACTCTACAAGATTTAATGGCGGCTTTGTAGGATTCATTTCTTATGACTACGCAGCTCAGCAGCAAGTTCATTATAGACAGCGCCAGCAGCCAGCACTTTTTATTGGGCAATTCTCTACTTATTTAGAACTCAACCCTCAAGGATGGATTTTTAAAAGTAGTGATCCTCAAGCGAAACATATTTTTCAGCAGATTCAGGCTTTACTTGATCAATTCCAGGATAAGTCTGAATTTAATTTAGTTTCTCCATGTACAGCGCGTTGGAATAAATCGGCTTATCAGGAGGCTTTCAGTCAGGTTCAGGAATATATCAAAGCTGGTGATTGTTATCAGATCAACCTGACTCAAGAATTTTCAGCACAAGCTAAAGGCTCTGTGTTAGCTACAGCAGAACAATTTTGGCAGCTAACCAATGCACCTTATGCTGGTTATTTACGCGTAGGTGAGTTTGAGCTGTTAAGTTGTTCACCAGAACTGTTTATTGAGTTTCAATCTGAGCGACGGATTATTACCAAACCGATCAAAGGCACGATGCCGCGTTATATAGATCCAATATTGGATGAGCAGTCCAAACAGACCTTAAAAAATTCTGAGAAAGATCAAGTTGAAAATGTGATGATCGTGGATTTATTACGTAATGATTTAAGTGTTTATGCGGAAACTGGCTCAGTTAAAACACCAAAGCTGTTCAATATTGAAAGCTTTAATCAAGTTCATCATATGGTTAGTGAGGTACAAGCTACATTAAAAAAAGATGTAAATCCATTTAATGTTTTAATGTCCGCCCTTCCTGGCGGATCTATTACTGGTGCACCTAAAATCCGTGCCATGCAGATTATTGAAGAACTTGAAGATGCGCCACGAGGTGCATATTGTGGCTCAATGGGGTATTTTAATTTTGATGGAACTGGTTCCTGGAATATTCTGATCCGCTCAATACAGAAATACCAAAATGAGATGTCACTATGGGCTGGTGGCGGGATTACCATTTCATCAGACTGCGATGCCGAATACCAAGAATGTTTTGATAAAGTCGAAGCTATGTTGAATCTACTCAATACTTGGTACACACCTGAATAAATAAAAAAACGACTCAATTGAGTCGTTTTTTTATGAATCTCACCCCTTGATGAGCATTGCTCCGCAAGGGATAGATTCACTTAAATCAAAATCTCATTTTTCAATGTATCAATCAAACGTTGATTCTGCTCATCTGTACCAATAGTAATACGTAAGAACTGATTGATACGTGGCTTATTAAAATAGCGCACGATAATACCATGTTCACGTAATTCAGATGCTAACTCACCTGCATCTTTGCTTGGGAATGATGCAAAAATGAAATTGGCAGCCGATGGTAAAACTTTAAATCTAAGTTCTTTTAACTGTGTTGTCAATTTCTCACGGCTCGCTATCACTTTGGCATTTTGCGCTTCAAAGTAAGCTTGGTCTTCAAAGGAAGCTACTGCTGCTGCAATGGCAAAACGATCCATTGGATAAGAGTTAAAGCTGTTTTTAACCGCTTCCAATGCTGCAATTAAATGTGGCTGCGCAATCGCAAAACCAACCCGTAGACCTGCTAATGAGCGGGACTTAGACATGGTTTGGCAGACCACCAAATTGTCGTATTTCTCAACCAACGCCACCGCTGATTCTGCACCAAAGTCGACATAGGCTTCGTCAATCACCACAACCGAATTTGGATTAGCTTGAAGCACTTCTTCAATTGCAGATAAACCCAGTGCAATACTGGTTGGTGCATTTGGATTGGTAATAATGATGCCACCATTTGGCTGTTTATAGTCATCGACTACAATTTCAAAATCATCATTGAGCGGCAATACTTTGGTTTCGACACCAAAGAATTGGCTGTATACAGGATAGAAACTATAGGTAATATCTGGATAGAGCAATGGCAATTCTTGAACGAAGAATGCTTTGAAAATATGCGCTAAAACTTCATCCGAACCATTGCCGACAAAGACTTGCTCAACTGGCACACTTTGCTGTTTCGCAATCGCGTGCTTCAGTTCAGAGGCATCAGGGTCAGGATACAAACGTAAAACATCCGCACCATTTGCCAAGACATTCTGCACTGCTTCCACCACTTTTGGTGACGGTGGATATGGGTTTTCATTGGTATTTAATTTTAAAAGATTTTGGATTTTAGGCTGTTCACCTGGTGTGTACGGCTCAAGCTCACGTACTTCAGGACTCCAAAAACGCATTTGTTCTGTGGTGATATTCATTTTTAAATTCTCAAAATTCCCTCTCCTGCTAGGAGAGGGTTAGGGAGAGGTGTATCAATTCCCCCTCTCCTAACCTCTCCCAAAGGGAGAGGAAAATTTATTTCTTAATAAATTTCTGTTTAATATCTTATTGATAACGATAACGTGCAGAACGTGCATGTGCATCAAGATTTTCTTCTTGCGCCAAGATATCAGCAGTTTTCGCTAAAGTTTTCACGCCTTGTTCAGAGCACATAATCAGACTTGAACGTTTTTGGAAATCATATACGCCCAGTGGTGATGAAAAACGTGCTGTCCCTGAGGTTGGTAAGACATGATTTGGCCCTGCACAGTAATCACCAATCGCTTCAGGTGTATAACGCCCCATGAAGATCGCACCAGCATGACGAATATCTTCCGCCATTTCCTGTGCTTCATCTAAGCACAGCATCAAGTGTTCTGGTGCCACTTGGTTAATGAGTTCAGCACCTTCAGCACGATCTTTCACTAATACCAGTGCACCACGGTTCTCGATAGACGTACGTGCGATCTCAGCTTTTGGTAAAGCTTCTAAGTGTTTTTCAATCCATTCGCCAACTGCATTCAACAACGCTTCATCAGGTGTAATGAATACTGCTTGCGCAACCGTGTCATGCTCAGCTTGTGACAATAAATCCATTGCCAGCCACTCAGCATTATTTTCACCTTCTGCATACACTAGAATTTCAGAAGGTCCGGCAATCATATCGATACCGACTTGACCAAATACCGCACGTTTTGCCGCAGCAACGAAACGGTTACCCGGGCCTGTGATTTTATCTACAGATGGAATGCTTTCTGTACCATAGGCTAATGCTGCAACCGCTTGCGCACCACCAATGGTAAATACACGGGTCACGCCTGCCAAATATGCTGCTGCAAGTACCAATGGATTTAAGTCACCATTTGGCGCAGGTACCACCATAATAATTTCAGGTACACCTGCAACATGGGCAGGTACTGCATTCATCAATACTGAAGATGGATACGATGCCAAACCGCCCGGTACATAAATACCCACACGATCAAGTGGTGTGACTTTTTGACCTAAGGTATTACCTAAAGCATCGACATAGGTCCAGCCATCTTGCTTTTGTGCTTGGTGGAATTCACGTACACGGTTGGCAGCGAGTTCTAAAGCTTCACGCACTTCAACTGTTAAACCATCAAAGGCAGCTTTCAATTGTTCTTGAGTCAGTTCCAGATCTGAAAATTGATGCGCTGGATGTCGATCGAACTGCTGAGTAAGTTTAAGAACATGAGCATCACCATGCTGACGCACATCAGCAATGATTTGATCTACGGTTTTTAAAAGTTCAGGATCACTCACTGTTTCAAAAGCTAACAAGTCAGCAAATACCTGCTTGAAGTTTTGATCTTGAGTCGATAAACGTCGCATCAATTTACCCACAAGGTTGATATGGAAAAGATTAGTTTACCTGTTTTAACAGGCTTTGTGGTTATCTATCTACTTTCTTGAGCATGAGTTTTATTGGAAATAGCATTCGGCAAAATTGATGATTTCTCTAAACTCTCTATCAAATTCTGAATATAAAAAAAACCGTCCTTGCAGACGGTCTTTTAGAACAATAAAAATTAAGCTTTTTTCGCTTGTTCACGTGCTTCAACTGCTTGTTCAAGCTGTGCCAAAATTGGATTGAGCAAGGCTTGTTTACGCTTAAAGCTGGCTTTATTGACAATCAGACGTGACGACACTTTACAAATTTCTTCCAA
Source organism: Acinetobacter sp. CIP 101934 (assembly GCF_000369585.1). NCBI lineage: Bacteria > Pseudomonadati > Pseudomonadota > Gammaproteobacteria > Moraxellales > Moraxellaceae > Acinetobacter > Acinetobacter sp. CIP 101934. Next base: position 2,643,433 of record NZ_KB850094.1, read on the forward strand.
TGGCTCAAGACCATTGGCACGAAGGGTATTGCCTGTATCGACCACATCAACAATATAATCGCCTAGACCTACAAGTGGTGCAAGTTCCATAGAACCATAAAGCTTGATCACATCAACCTGCTCACCTAGGCTTGCATAATATTGACGGGTTAAATTCACATACTTAGTCGCAATTTTAAGACGGCCTTTCGGACGTTCCATACCAACCTTGCCTGCTGTCATCAGTTTACAGTTGGCAATTTTTAGATCTAATGGCTCATAGACATTTTGCGCGCCATGCTCCATCAACACATCTTTACCTGCCACACCGATGTCTGCTGCGCCATTTTCAACATAGGTTGGCACATCAGAAGCACGTAAAATCAGAATACGAACGTGTTTATGGGTTGTCGGGAAAATTAGCTTTCGAGACTTATCCGGGTCTTCCAGCAGGTTAATACCTGCCGTTTCAAGTAACGGTAGAGTTTCTTTTAAAATACGGCCCTTACTTAATGCTAAAGTTAAACCATGATCAAAATTGCCCATTACGTCAAAGTTTGGATCATCGTTTCTCATATCGCTCATTAACTTACTCGCTTAATTTGGGCGCCTAAACCTTGTAACTTCGCTTCGACATCTTCATAACCGCGGTCAATATGATAGATACGGTCAATCACTGTTTCCCCTTCAGCGGCAAGCGCTGCCAGTACCAAAGAGAATGAAGCACGTAAATCTGTCGCCATCACTGGTGCTGCAGAAAGTTTTTCCACACCTGTCACCACAGCATCATTACCTTCCACCTGAATATTCGCCCCCATACGAGCCAATTCAGGAACATGCATGAAACGGTTTTCAAAAATCGTTTCGGAAATTGTCGCAAAACCGCGGCCAATTGCATTCACTGCCATTAGCTGCGCCTGCATATCTGTTGGAAATTCTGGATGCGGCAAAGTACGGAAGCTGACAGCTTTCGGGCGTTTACCCATCATATCCAGTTCGATCCAGTCGTCACCACGTGTAACTTCTGCACCCATTTCTTCAAATTTTTCCAATACTGATTCAAGCAGGTTTGGATCTGTATTCGTTGTTTTTACTTTACCACCAGTAATTGCAGCAGCAGCTAAATATGAACCAGTTTCAATACGGTCAGCAACCACAGCATATTCACAGCCATGCAGGCTTTCAACACCAGTGACAATCAGCGTATCTGTGTCTAAACCTTCAATCTTGGCACCCATTTTAATCAGCATTTGCGCAAGATCGGTAATTTCAGGTTCACGTGCTGCATTACGGATTGTCGTTACGCCATCTGCCAGCACAGCCGCCATCAGAATATTTTCGGTACCACCCACAGTCACCATGTCAAAGACAACTTCGCCACCTTTCAGACGACCATCAACTTTGGCATGGACATAACCAGCTTCCACCTGAATTTCAGCACCAAGCGCTTCCAAAGCTTTTAAATGCTGATCAACAGGACGAGAACCAATCGCACAACCGCCAGGTAAAGACACCTGTGCACTACCGTAGCGCGCCAGCAATGGACCAAGCACCAAAATGGATGCACGCATAGTTTTTACTAACTCATATGGTGCAAACTGGTTATCCAGGGTTGAAGTATCCGCAACCACAGTATCACCTTCATATTTCATGGTGATCCCGAGACCGGCAATAAGTTTAACCAATGTGTTTACATCTTTCAGATTAGGCACATTGGTCAAGGTAATGGGAGTATCTGCAAGAATCATTGCAGCCAGTAGTGGAAGTGCTGCGTTTTTCGCACCGGAAATACGCACTTCACCTTCGAGCTTATTGCCGCCCTGAATTAAAAATTTATCCATTAATCTATTAAGCTCCAAATAAGCTTGCTTTGCGCCATTCTTCTTTGGTCATTGCGCGAATTGTTACGGCATGGACTTCACCACTGGCGATATAAGAATTGAGAGGAGCATAAACAGCTTGTTGTCGAGCAACTGGTCGCTTACCATCGAATTGATCATCCACAATACGGAGATCATATTTGCCGCCCTGACCACTCACAGCAATGTCAGCCTCTGGGAACGCGGCTTTTAAGATTTCAGCGAGCTGTTCATTATTCATCACAAGACCTCTTATAGGACTAAGGGTGTAAAACGGATCATTTTACTATAAATAAAAAAAATAATTCATTAGTCACATACATTATATATATAAAAAAAGAGGCTTTTAAAAACCTCTTTTTCCATTCTGCCCGATTATAAAGCCAATGGCTGATAATCCAGGTTCATTTTTCGATATCGATCAATTTGTTTTTTTAATTTTTCTGTCAAAAGCTTGATCGAGGTATACATATCATCGGCATTGGCATGCGCAAAAAATTCGATTCCCGGTAATCTGATAATTGCTTCCGCAATATGATTACTGCTTCCTTTTTTAGAGCGCTTATCAATCTGATGATCTTTTGAAAGTTTAACCTGCATACTGTTCACTTGATCCAGATGTTTAGTCATCTGCTGGAACTTTGTTTTTATAGTATCTTCAATTGCTGGCGTAATAGATAAATGATGTCCACGAATTGTTATTTGCATAGTTCTATCCCTCAACTTCGTTAGGATTAGACGAGTCACAGTCAAATGATTCGATGACAATAACCAATGCAAGGTTACAGTTCAGAAATTGGATCAAATCATTTTACGGTTCCTCAAAAGAAAAAGAGATTCATCATAGTGTCATGATGAATCTCTAGAATAGTCAGATTTTAAAACTTAGATCAAGACCTTTCGTTCAGAAGATGAAGGAATATGTAACGATTCACGATATTTAGCGACTGTACGTCTTGCTACATCAATACCTTCCTCTTTTAACATATTGGCAATTGCATTATCCGACAACGGCTTACGTATATTTTCCTCAGAAATCAATTTCTTAATCTTGGCACGAATCGCAGTTGAAGATGCTTCCCCACCCGAAGTCGTACCGACATGACTGGAAAAGAAATATTTCAATTCAAAAAGGCCACGCGGTGTCAGCATGTATTTATTGGTTGTTACCCGAGAAACAGTAGATTCATGAAGTTCAACTTCTTCAGCAATATCACGTAATACTAGAGGTTTCATCCCTTCAGCACCAATTTCTAAAAAAGCTTTTTGGTGTTCGACAATACAAGTGGCTACTTTTAACAAAGTCTTATGACGTTCATCGATACTTTTAATGAAATTTTTTGCTTCCAGCATCTGGTTTCTTAAATATTGATTGTCATCACTTTGATCAGCACGACGGATCATATTGGCATAAAACGAATTCACACGTAGTTTTGGCATCACGTCAGGATTCAACATTACCTGCCAGCAGTCATTCTTTTTCAACACGACAACATCGGGCACCTGATAATCAGATTCGCGATCTTCAAATTCCAGACCAGGATGGGGTTTTAATGTTTTAAGTAAATCTACTGCACAGCGTAACTGCTCTGGATTCAAACCAGTTTGCTTAATCAGCCGAGGTAATTCATTGGTAATGAGCAGTTCATAGTGTTGTAGCAGCTTGATCGCATCATTACGACAAGGTGTGGAAGCGGACAAATTATCCAGCTGAACCATCAGGCATTCAGCCAAATTGCGCGAACCGACACCAATAGGCTCTAATCGTTGAATATGTTTGAGTACTACAAGGACTTCATCATCTTCAATTTCCTCCTCATAGCCCATGCTTTGTAACAAGTGTTGAACTGAGGTGGTAATTTCCGAAATTTCGACTTCAAGAAAGCCTTTATCATCTAAGGAGTCAATAATACAATGCGCAATCAACTTATCAATTTTAGAAAAATGCAGAAGATTTACCTGTTCAATCAGATGTTGCTGCAGGCTTAAATGTCCCTGCCGATTATCCTCACGTTCTTCGTATTCAGCTGCACCTAAACTAGTGGGCTGATGGGTATATACATCATCCCAATCAGTATCCACAGGCAAATCATCAGGCAAATGATCTGCATTCAATTCATTGGTTAAGTCTTTTTGGTCATGCTCAACTTCAGAAGTAGATAAACTTTCTAAATTTGATTGTTCTTCAACTTTTTCCAGCAAAGGATTACTATCTAGCTGTAACTGAATTTCCTGTTCAAGTTCCAGACTCGACAGTTGCAATAATCGAATTGCTTGCTGTAATTGTGGAGTTAATGACAGCGAGTTCGCAACTTTTAAGCCCACTGATAATTTCATTGTTACCCCTCATTATTCAAACCGCGCTTTCTAAGCAATTTTTATGCCGCTTTATTTTTTTATAACATAGATTTGTTAAATTACATACAATTCCTTGTATTTTTTATGCACTATTTAAGCTATTTATTTTAAATATTAATATTAATTAGTATCTTATTTTTATCAAATGATCTTATTTGCTTTTAAAAATTGGAAATAAATTAAAAAATTACATAAAAAAACACCCCCTGTCAAATGACAGGGGGTGTTTAGAATAATGAGCTGGCGATGACTTACTCTCACATGGGAAACCCCACACTACCATCAGCGCTAAGAGGTTTCACTTCTGAGTTCGGGAAGGGATCAGGTGGTTCACTCTTGCTATGGTCGCCAGCACAACTGGTATGACTTTGCGTTTGGTCTTATTCGCTTTGCATTGCTGCTTTGCTTGCCGTTGCTTGGTCAAATGAGTTTAACAGATAATATCTGAGTCGAATTGTATGTTCTAGCGTTAGCTGAATCAAGTATTTCAAGACCGTTTGGTCTTTAATGAATCAATCTCTGCTCACTGCTTGCGCAGTTCGTACAACAACTGTTTGGGTGTTGTATAGTCAAGCCTCACGAGCAATTAGTATTGGTCAGCTTCACATATCGCTACACTTCCACATCCAACCTATCAACGTCGTAGTCTTCAACGGCTCTTTAGGTGACATAAAGTCACAGGGAAATCTTATCTTGAGGTAGGCTTCCCGCTTAGATGCTTTCAGCGGTTATCCCTTCCGAACATAGCTACCCGGCGATGCGACTGGCGTCACAACCGGTACACCAGAGGTTCGTCCACTCTGGTCCTCTCGTACTAGGAGCAGATCCTCTCAAATTTCCAGCGCCCACGGTAGATAGGGACCGAACTGTCTCACGACGTTCTAAACCCAGCTCGCGTACCTCTTTAAATGGCGAACAGCCATACCCTTGGGACCTGCTTCAGCCCCAGGATGAGATGAGCCGACATCGAGGTGCCAAACACCGCCGTCGATATGAACTCTTGGGCGGTATCAGCCTGTTATCCCCAGAGTACCTTTTATCCGTTGAGCGATGGCCCTTCCATACAGAACCACCGGATCACTAAGACCTACTTTCGTACCTGCTCGACTTGTGGGTCTCGCAGTTAAGCGCGCTTTTGCCTTTATACTCTACGCGTGATTTCCGACCACGCTGAGCGCACCTTCGTACTCCTCCGTTACTCTTTAGGAGGAGACCGCCCCAGTCAAACTACCCACCAGACATGGTCCTCGTCCCGGATAACGGGACAGAGTTAGAACCTCAATATTACCAGGGTGGTATTTCAAGGACGGCTCCATGGCAACTAGCGTCGCCACTTCAAAGCCTCCCACCTATCCTACACAAGTAAGATCAAAGTTCAATGTCAAGCTGCAGTAAAGGTTCACGGGGTCTTTCCGTCTAGCCGCGGGTACACCGCATCTTCACGGCGATTTCGATTTCACTGAGCCTCTGCTGGAGACAGCGCCCCCATCATTATGCCATTCGTGCAGGTCGGAACTTACCCGACAAGGAATTTCGCTACCTTAGGACCGTTATAGTTACGGCCGCCGTTTACTGGGGCTTCGATCAATAGCTTCGCTTGCGCTAACCACATCAATTAACCTTCCAGCACCGGGCAGGCATCACACCCTATACGTCCACTTTCGTGTTTGCAGAGTGCTATGTTTTTAATAAACAGTTGCAGGGGCCTGGTTTCTGAGGCTGCCAACAGCTCAAGGAGCAAGTCCTATCACCGCCGGCAGCGTACCTTCTCCCGAAGTTACGGTACCATTTTGCCTAGTTCCTTCAGCAGAGTTCTCTCAAGCGCTTTGGTCTACTCGACCTGACCACCTGTGTCGGTTTCGGGTACGATTCCTGTTTAACTGAAGCTTAGAGACTTTTCCTGGAAGTATGGTATCAGCCACTTCACTGTACAAGTACAGCTTGCTATCAGTTCTCAGCATAGAGTACCCCGGATTTGCCTAAGATACATGCCTACAACCTTCCACCTGGACAACCAACGCCAGGCTGACTTAACCTTCTCCGTCCTCTCATCGCATTAAACAGAAGTATTGGAATATTAACCAATTTCCCATCGACTACGCCTCTCGGCCTCGCCTTAGGGGTCGACTCACCCAGCCCCGATTAACGTTGGACTGGAACCCTTGGTCTTTCAGCGAGCGGGTTTTTCACCCGCTTTGTCGTTACTCACGTCAGCATTCGCACTTCTGATACCTCCAGCAGACTTCTCAATCCACCTTCATCGGCTTACAGAACGCTCCCCTACCACTTGCAATAAATTGCAAATCCGCAGCTTCGGCATATAGTTTTAGCCCCGTTACATCTTCCGCGCAGGCCGACTCGACTAGTGAGCTATTACGCTTTCTTTAAAGGGTGGCTGCTTCTAAGCCAACCTCCTAGCTGTCTATGCCTTCCCACATCGTTTCCCACTTAACTATAATTTAGGGGCCTTAGCTGGCGGTCTGGATTGTTTTCCTCTTGACTACGGACGTTAGCACCCGCAGTCTGTCTCCCGGATAGTACTCATTGGTATTCGGAGTTTGCATCGGTTTGGTAAGTCGGGATGACCCCCTAGCCGAAACAGTGCTCTACCCCCAATGGTATTCGTCCGAGGCGCTACCTAAATAGCTTTCGGGGAGAACCAGCTATCACCGAGTTTGATTAGCCTTTCACCCCTATCCACAAGTCATCCCCTGGCTTTTCAACGACAGTGGGTTCGGTCCTCCAGTCAGTGTTACCTAACCTTCAACCTGCTCATGGATAGATCACCCGGTTTCGGGTCTATACCCAGCAACTAAACGCCCTATTAAGACTCGGTTTCCCTACGGCTCCCCTATACGGTTAACCTCGCTACTGAATATAAGTCGCTGACCCATTATACAAAAGGTACGCAGTCACCACACAAAGTGGCTCCCACTGCTTGTATGCATGCGGTTTCAGGATCTATTTCACTCCCCTCACAGGGGTTCTTTTCGCCTTTCCCTCACGGTACTGGTTCACTATCGGTCAGTCAGGAGTATTTAGCCTTGGAGGATGGTCCCCCCATATTCAGACAAGGTTTCACGTGCCTCGCCCTACTCGACATCATCATATCAGCCCTTTCGTGTACAGGACTATCACCCACTATGGTTGCACTTCCCAGAGCATTCCACTAAAACTGATATGACTTAATGGGCTGTTCCCCGTTCGCTCGCCGCTACTGAGGGAATCTCAATTGATTTCTTTTCCTAGAGGTACTGAGATGTTTCACTTCCCTCCGTTCGCCTCGCATGACTATGTATTCATCATACGATACCTGGCTTATACCAGGTGGGTTTCCCCATTCAGACATCTCCGGATCACAGGATATTTGCCGCCTCCCCGGAGCTTTTCGCAGGCTATCACGTCTTTCTTCGCCTCTGACTGCCAAGGCATCCACCACATGCACTTAATTACTTGACTATACAACCCCAAACAGTCGTTTGTTCCTACAAGTAGAACAACCAACATAACAGTTTAGTGTCTCGTGCACTTAAGCACCGTACAGCTTCAATTAGATTCATATACCAAAACGCTTGATTCAGTTTAATCGCTAGAACTCATTTCTTGTAGTTGCCTACTTGAAACGAGTTTGAACAAATTATTTCAACTCAAATATATTCTGTTAATGATTTTTCCAGCCTTCGTCAGGTCAGGAAACTGTGATAAATCACAGAGATTATCAAGTGCGCGTATCATAACGCTTGTACTTGCTAATCTCTAGGATCTAAACACTTGATCGCTTAGGAACTAAACAACTTCATCACTGTATGATTACATACTGCGCGAAGCGTAGCTTCTTGCTTAAATTTCAAGGAAAAGCATGCTTTTCTTATCTTGAAATTTGGTGGAGACTAGGAGAGTCGAACTCCTGACCTCCTGCGTGCAAAGCAGGCGCTCTACCAACTAAGCTAAGTCCCCAGCTTATCATATAGGATTCAATGTTCTGATTTTCTGCTTTACTCTGCAATTGCTTGCTTCGTCAGTAGTGGTGGGTCTGACAAGACTTGAACTTGTGACCCCACGCTTATCAAGCGTGTGCTCTAACCAACTGAGCTACAGACCCTCAGATACATCGTCATGAAGAACAACTTGTTGTGGATTCTTACCAATCGTCAATCTTTCGTTAAGGAGGTGATCCAGCCGCAGGTTCCCCTACGGCTACCTTGTTACGACTTCACCCCAGTCATCTGCCACACCGTGGTAAGCGTCCTCCTTGCGGTTAGACTACCTACTTCTGGTGCAACAAACTCCCATGGTGTGACGGGCGGTGTGTACAAGGCCCGGGAACGTATTCACCGCGGCATTCTGATCCGCGATTACTAGCGATTCCGACTTCACGCAGTCGAGTTGCAGACTGCGATCCGGACTACGATCGGCTTTTTGAGATTAGCATCCTCTCGCGAGGTAGCAACCCTTTGTACCGACCATTGTAGCACGTGTGTAGCCCTGGCCGTAAGGGCCATGATGACTTGACGTCGTCCCCGCCTTCCTCCAGTTTGTCACTGGCAGTATCCTTAAAGTTCCCGGCATGACCCGCTGGCAAATAAGGAAAAGGGTTGCGCTCGTTGCGGGACTTAACCCAACATCTCACGACACGAGCTGACGACAGCCATGCAGCACCTGTATCTAAGTTCCCGAAGGCACCAATCCATCTCTGGAAAGTTCTTAGTATGTCAAGGCCAGGTAAGGTTCTTCGCGTTGCATCGAATTAAACCACATGCTCCACCGCTTGTGCGGGCCCCCGTCAATTCATTTGAGTTTTAGTCTTGCGACCGTACTCCCCAGGCGGTCTACTTATCGCGTTAGCTGCGCCACTAAAGCCTCAAAGGCCCCAACGGCTAGTAGACATCGTTTACGGCATGGACTACCAGGGTATCTAATCCTGTTTGCTCCCCATGCTTTCGTACCTCAGCGTCAGTATTAGGCCAGATGGCTGCCTTCGCCATCGGTATTCCTCCAGATCTCTACGCATTTCACCGCTACACCTGGAATTCTACCATCCTCTCCCATACTCTAGCTTTCCAGTATCGAATGCAATTCCTAAGTTAAGCTCAGGGATTTCACATCCGACTTAAAAAGCCGCCTACGCACGCTTTACGCCCAGTAAATCCGATTAACGCTCGCACCCTCTGTATTACCGCGGCTGCTGGCACAGAGTTAGCCGGTGCTTATTCTGCGAGTAACGTCCACTC
>NZ_KB850094.1:2653559-2683089 GCF_000369585.1 Acinetobacter sp. CIP 101934
TTCCCCGCTCGACTTGCATGTGTTAAGCCTGCCGCCAGCGTTCAATCTGAGCCATGATCAAACTCTTCAGTTTAAAATCAATAGTGCTTTATTCAAAACACCAAATCTTGGCTCATCAATTTTCTGACATCAATTTCTCAAATAAACTTCGAGTAATTTCTACCATCAATCAATGAAAATAATTTCGATCAATCAACCAGTAAAAATCCACACAAGTTGTTCTTCATAATCTCTTAATGATCTTCTTGCTACTTCGTCAGCAGCAAGCTAGGTCGGCTATATTACTCTCTATCTCTAGAAAGTCAACCAGTAAATCAGATTATTTTTAAACTTATCAAATAAAACCTAACTCAACCAATCTTAACTAAGTTACTGTTTTATCAGAAGTTTTAATCTTCATCACCGCCGATGGATGTGCATTCTACAGTATTTCACACCACGTGCAACCCCCTTTTTCAACAAAAATTACCGTCTGTTTATTTATTCTACAAAAAACCAGTTTTTCTCTATCTTTTGACTAAAAATGGTACAGAATCAGGCACGTTACTTAATATTTTCTTTGTCTTTCTTATAAAAAGCTTCATTACTTTTCTAAATCTGCATATAAACTGATTACTCTTCATATAATTTTTATTTAAATATTCATTATCTTTTATTTTAGCAGCCGCTCATTCTTATCATTTCAAAAAATAATTTTTCATACTTTTAAAACATATCCTCAAGAAAAACCCCGATAAATATCTTTTAGCGAAATATAGATAATTACTTCAAGCTCGTTATTTTCAATAAGTAGTGTCGCAATAATGGTTTCAGCATCGTTATTACTTATGGTTATATTATTGGACCACCAATCAGTGATCACATCAGACGAAAGCAAAGTTATCTCAGTAAAGTCAGACAATATACAAAGCAGAATACTTAAAGAAATAAGTAATCTAATTGAGAAGTAATTTAAGAACTCATTCTAATTTGATTTGAATTATTAAATTTCAGGCATAAAAAAACCGCTTAACGCGGTATCTTTTATCTCGACCATCTTTAAGGAGATGGTCGGAGCAGTAGGATTCGAACCTACGACCCCCTGGTCCCAAACCAGGTGCACTACCAGGCTGTGCTATGCTCCGATTTCAACTTTAAAAGTTGGGGTGAATGACGGGATTCGAACCCGCGACAACTGGAATCACAATCCAGGGCTCTACCAACTGAGCTACATCCACCATCATTTTGATTCTAAAATACCAGGCAACCAAATGGCGCGCCTGACAGGATTCGAACCTGTGACCATCCGCTTAGAAGGCGGATGCTCTATCCAACTGAGCTACAAGCGCTTTACCGATGATACTTATCATCCGCCTTGAAGAATTGGTCGGAGCAGTAGGATTCGAACCTACGACCCCCTGGTCCCAAACCAGGTGCACTACCAGGCTGTGCTATGCTCCGATTCATCTCAGCTTTCGTATCAAGCTAATCGCTTGGTACGGTGTGCATTCTAGGCGCGACGCCCAAAGACGTCAACACCTATATTTAAAAAAAATCAAAAAATCGCTTCAAGCGTATATTTATCAAGCATTTCAGACATTTTTTATACAAATCCTAACGTTTTAGACTGGCACTAAAGTCCAACATCCGGTCAAGTGGTAATTTTGCCCGTTGTGCCAAAGCAGGATCGACATGAATTTCCTGATCACCATGTTGCAACACATGCAGAATACCATCAAGTTCATTCATCGCCATCCAAGGACAATGCGCACATGAGCGGCAGGTAGCTCCCTCGCCAGCAGTTGGTGCTTCAATCAGGATCTTGTCCGGTACAGCCTGCTGCATTTTGTAGAATATACCGCGATCTGTTGCCACAATTAGTCGCTCATTAGGCAAAGTCTGAGCAGCTTTAATGAGTTGCGAGGTACTTCCAACAGCATCTGCAATTTCAACTACAGACATAGGGGATTCAGGATGTACCAGTACCGCAGCATCTGGATACAACGCTTTCATATTGGCAATGCCACGTGACCGGAATTCTTCATGCACAATGCACGCACCATCCCATAGCAACATATCGGCACCGGTTTTCTTTTGAATATAACGACCAAGATGCTGATCTGGCGCCCAAATGATTTTTTCACCTAAGCTATCTAAATGCTCGATAATTTCTACTGCACAGCTTGACGTCACCACCCAGTCCGCACGTGCTTTTACAGCTGCCGAAGTATTGGCGTAAACCACTACAGTATGATCAGGATGAGCATCGCAAAACTTGGTAAATTCATCGACAGGACAACCGAGATCCAGTGAACAGGTCGCTTCTAATGTTGGCATAAGTACAGTTTTATTCGGTGATAAAATTTTAGAAGTTTCCCCCATAAATTTCACACCAGCGACGACCAAAGTGGACGCTGGATGATCGCGACCAAAACGAGCCATTTCCAATGAATCAGATACGCAACCACCGGTGAGTTCTGCCAGTTCCTGAACTTCAGGATCGCAGTAATAATGTGCGACCAGTACAGCATCACGCTTTTTAAGCTCTGCCTGGATCTGTGCAAACTTTTCCTGCTTGGCCTGTTCACTTAACTGATGCTCTTTCGTCTCACCCAGGCGGTCCAAATGTGCCTGCACAATTGATTTGGCTTCATTGGCTATCAGTTTGGTTGCATCATTCATAACAACATCTTCTCTTTTCCTATATGCCTGCCTTACGCCAGACATCCACCCTACATCACATACCGGTCATTTTTGGCAATATGCCTTTTTTTGACCATTCAATAAAAAATTAAAAAGTATAAAAAAGCCTCCAAACGGAGGCTTTTGAATTAAATCAGCATTATGAACGATAGTCCGCATTGATTCGGACATAGTCATAAGACAGGTCACAGGTATAAACCGTATCTTTCGCTGTACCTCGTCCAAGGTCAACACGAATGGTCATTTCTGCCTGAGACATCACTCGCGCACCAGCTTCTTCCGTGTAATCTGCCGCTGCACCACCATCTTTACAGATTTGTACATCATCTAACCAAACCTGAATTTTTGCAACGTCTAAGTTTGCCACACCAGCATAACCAATCGCAGCCAGGATACGCCCCCAGTTTGGATCAGAAGCAAAGATCGCTGTTTTCACCAGCGGAGAATGGGCAATACTATAGGCAATATCACAACATTCTTGTGTATTCGCCCCACCCTCAACTGCCACAGTGATAAATTTGGTCGCGCCTTCACCATCACGTACGATCAATTGAGCCAAACGTTTCATGGTACGTGTAAGTACTTCAAGAACTACTGCATAACGTGGATCTTCAGTAGAGCTAATTTCAGCACCGCCCGCCTGTCCAGTCGCAATAAAAATACAAGAGTCATTGGTTGAAGTATCGCCATCAATGGTAATACGGTTGAATGACACGTTCACTGTTGTAGATAGCAACTGTTGAACCAGTTCACGGCTAATCGGTGCATCGGTGGCTACATACCCTAACATGGTCGCCATATTTGGACGAATCATGCCCGCACCTTTAGAAATACCAGTCATGGTATAGGTGATGCCATCCATTTCGAACTGTTCAGAAGCACCTTTTGGTGTGGTGTCTGTGGTCATGATCCCAGTCGCTGCATCTACCCATGCATCATCACACAATGAGTCTAGTGCTGGCTGTAAACCGCTCAATAGGCGCTCCATTGGTAGTTGCTCACCAATCACACCTGTTGAGAATGGAAGCACTTGCTCTGGTTTTACGCCAGCAAGCTCAGCAAGCTTTGCACAAGTTGCTTCTGCATTTGCCATACCGGTTGGGCCTGTACCAGCATTGGCATTACCCGTATTAATCACTAAATAACGTGGTTTGCCTACTGTCAAATGTGCCTTAGACACATGAACCGGTGCTGCACAAAAAGCATTCTGGGTAAATACCCCTGCAACATTGGAGCCTTCAGCCAGTTCAAATATCACCAGGTCACGTCGGTTCTGATAACGCACATACGCTTCTGCCGAACCAATTTTTACCCCTTTCACCACATGCATCTGTGGCATAGATACGTCACCAACTGCCATTTTAAAATGTCCAATATTGAAGTTTTAGAAAAATACAGCTTAGTTGATCTGAGACAAAAAATCGAGCCAAAGCCTGATAGACGCTCACTTTTCTTATGGTTTTTCACAATAAAAAACCAGCATAGTGACTGGTTTTATTAAGCTCAGCAAAACTTAGTTTTTTGCCAGCTGGGCAGCTTCATTTAGCAATGCTTGTTTCGCCTGTTGCTGACTAGTCGTGGACAATGCCGGATTAGATGCCACAATACGATCAGCATTGGCTGCATTGGCAGCAGTAATTGCAGCAGTTTGTAGTACAATCGGACGGTTCGGATTGGCAAAGGTATAACGGATACCTGTACGAGGGCTTTCCACAGTCACCTGACCGCTTGCATCTACCTGAACAGGTGCAGTCGTTGGGCCAATGGCTTGTTTGACTTTATCTACAGTTGTGGTTTCTGAAGCTGCAAAACTCAATGTAGGGATTGCCAAAGCAGCAATCATCAACGGTTTTAATACTTTTTTCATTGTCTGTCCGCAATTTGATGTCCAATGAGCAACTAAATAACACTTAATGTTATGGACTGCAATTCAAAATGTGCTTTTGAAAAACTTTTTCACATAAAAAAATCAGAGCCCTGGAGCTCTGATTTTTTATATCACTTAAATTTTACCGTGACACTGTTTGTATTTCAGACCTGAACCACATGGACACGGTGCATTACGACTTGCAGGCGCTTCAAATACCGGTGCAACTGAAGTTGTATTGGCATTTTGCAGGGTATGATCTTCTTCCCCACCCTCCAGCAGACTGTCAAATTCCTGATGAGACAACTGGATACGCATTGCTTCAGCCTGAGCCTGTTGCTGTGCTTCCATCTCAGCCAGTTCTTCAGCAGTTGGTACATGGATACGGGACAGGTCCATCACCACATCAGATTTGATCACACCCAGCATATTCACAAACAGGTTGTACGCTTCTTTCTTGTATTCCTGTTCCGGATTTTTCTGTGCATAACCACGTAGATGAATACCTTGACGCAGGTAATCCATCGCAGCCAGATGCTCTTTCCAATGACGATCCAGAGAATTCAACAGGAAGTGACGTTCCAAAGTCGCTGCCGATTCAGCACCCATCTGTTCACGACGTTCGCGGTAGCGATTAATCACTTCATCGGTAATACGTTCAACCAGACCTTCTTCATCCAGACGACGGTCCTGTTCTAACCATTGACCTATTGGTAATTCGAAGTTCAGGTCTTCTTTCAATGCCTGTTCTAGACCTTCAATATCCCACTGGTCATGAATAGATTCTGGCGGAACATAGTTCGCAATCATGCCTTTCATGACATCGCGGATCATTTCTTCGATGTAATCTTGTAGCGAGCTTTCGGCCAGAATGTCATCACGTTGAGAATAGATAATCTTACGCTGTTCGTTATTTACGTCATCGTATTTCAACAGGTTTTTACGAATATCAAAGTTACGCGCTTCAACTTTACGCTGTGCATTTTCAATTGAGCGCGATACCATCTTGTGCTCAATCGCTTCATCTTCTTGCAGACCCATGGCACGCATCATGGCAATGATACGGTCACCTGCGAAGATACGCATCAAGTCATCTTCAAGTGACAGATAGAAACGGGATACACCCGGGTCGCCTTGACGGCCAGCACGACCACGCAACTGGTTATCGATACGACGCGATTCGTGACGCTCAGAACCAATAATATGCAAGCCACCTGAGGCCAATACGGCTTCATGGTTATCTTCCCATTCAGCTTTCAAGCGAGCTTCATCTTCAGCTGTTGGATTTTCAATTTTAGCGAGTTTGGCTTTCCAGTTACCGCCCAGCAAAATATCGGTACCACGACCTGCCATGTTTGTTGCAATGGTTACTGCACGTGGTGCACCAGCTTGGGCAATAATATCTGCTTCACGTTCGTGCTGTTTTGCATTCAGAACTTCGTGCTGAATGCCCGCTTCTCGCAATTTATCAGAAAGAATTTCAGAAGCTTCGATAGTCGCAGTACCAATTAGAATCGGTGCTACACCAGCTTCATGAACACGTTGAATCTCCTGAATAATGGCGTTGTATTTACCTTCACGATTCAGGTAAATCAAGTCATTCTGGTCATTACGGATCATTGGACGGTGGGTTGGAATCAGCACCACATCCAGACCATAAATTTCTTTCATTTCCGCAGCTTCAGTATCCGCTGTACCGGTCATACCAGACAGTTTTTTATACAGACGGAAATAGTTCTGAAAAGTTGTAGTTGCAAGCGTCTGGTTTTCAGGCTGGATTTCCAGACCCTCTTTCGCTTCTACCGCTTGATGCAGACCTTCAGACCAGCGACGGCCCGGCATGGTACGACCCGTGTTCTCATCAACAATGATGACTTCACCTTCATGGATAATGTAATGCACATTGCGTTGATACAGGTAATGCGCACGAATTGCCGCAGTCACGTGGTGCACAAGATTCAGGTTAGATGCTGAATACAGACTCTCGCCTTCAGCTAGTAAACCCATAGAGATCAGTTCATTTTCAACAAATTCAAAACCGGTTTCGGTGATTTCTACAGAACGCTGTTTTTCATCAATCCAGAAATGACCGCCATCCGGCACTTTCTCTTCTTTTTGCGGATGTAATTTTGGTGGAATACTATTGATTGCAGAATAAAGCTGAGAAGAGTCTTCACTTTGACCAGAAATGATCAATGGTGTACGTGCTTCATCGATCAGGATCGAATCGACCTCATCGATAATCGCATAAGTCAGACCACGCTGCTTTTTCTCTGCCAGCGAGAACACCATGTTGTCACGCAGATAGTCAAAACCGAATTCGTTATTGGTACCGTACGTGATATCGGCTTTATAAGCTTCAGCTTTTTCTGCCGGGTTTTGCATGGAGTAAATGATACCAATGCTCAAACCCAAGAATTCGAATAATGGACGGTTTAACTCAGCATCACGCTGTGCCAGGTAATCGTTCACAGTAATGACATGTACGCCCTGACCACTTAAAGCATTCAGATAACAGGCCAAGGTACCCATTAGGGTTTTACCTTCACCAGTACGCATCTCGGCAATTTTGCCTTCATGCAAGGTAATACCACCGATCAGCTGTACGTCGTAATGACGCATTCCCATAATACGTTTACCTGCTTCACGGCAGACCGCAA
Organism: Acinetobacter sp. CIP 101934; assembly: GCF_000369585.1. Classification (NCBI taxonomy): domain Bacteria; kingdom Pseudomonadati; phylum Pseudomonadota; class Gammaproteobacteria; order Moraxellales; family Moraxellaceae; genus Acinetobacter; species Acinetobacter sp. CIP 101934. The sequence goes on from NZ_KB850094.1 coordinate 2,660,769, forward strand.
ACGCTTCAGGGAGTAATTTATCTAGACTTTCGCCGTTATTATATCGTTGTTTGAATTCTTCAGTTTTTGCAGATAAGTCTGCATCGCTTAGGGCTGATATCGTCGGCTCGAGCGCATTAATCTTGTCTACGATTTTACGCATGCGTTTGAGTTCGCGCTCATTTTTGGTACCGAAGATTCCTCCGATCAGACTTGCCAACATGAATAGACTCTCTAAATCTTGCTTGTCAAATGAATATGTTCTTAGTCGTTTATTATGGTGCTAGAAATTTGAACTACAAGGGTTTTAATAAAAAAACCTTATTCCAGCTTCCAGCCCGGAGATCTAAGGCAACGTAATGTAGCAAATTTTGAACACGCAATATAGTAAAATGCATGGCTGTTTGATTCAAAAGCAGATAGATGGATTTTATCTTTATGCACTTTTGCTCATAAGAAAAGCTAAAAACGCTATTTTTAATTATAAAAAAACTGGTTCATATTAGTTTTATCCAAACCAATAACAGAATTTTGAGGCACATATCATGACTTTACGTTTAGGCGATACCGCACCGAACTTTGAACAACAATCAAGCGAAGGTCTAATTAATTTCTATGACTTTTTAGGTGATAGCTGGGGCATTCTGTTCTCGCATCCAGCGGATTATACGCCAGTATGTACCACTGAACTTGGCTTTACCGCAAAGCTTAAAGATGAATTTGAAAAGCGTGGTGTAAAAGCTATCGCCTTATCCGTAGATGATGTGGATTCGCATCATGGCTGGATCAAAGACATTAATGAAACTCAAAATACCAGCGTGAATTTTCCGATCATTGCAGATCAGGACCGTAAGGTGTCTACCCTATATGATTTTATTCATCCGAATGCCAGTGAAACACTGACCGTACGTTCTCTGGTGATCATTGATCCGAACAAGAAAGTGCGTCTGATCATCACTTACCCCGCATCGACTGGTCGTAACTTCCATGAAATTCTACGTGTGGTTGATTCACTTCAGTTGACTGATAACCATAAAGTGGCAACGCCTGCCAACTGGCAACAGGGCGATGATGTAGTAATTGTTCCTTCATTGAAAGACGAGGAAGAAATCAAACAGTGCTTCCCTAAAGGTTATAAGGCAGTAACTCCTTACCTGCGTTTAACGCCCCAGCCTGAGCAAAATTAAAAGGACTCCTTTTTAATTTTGCGCAAGACAAACGAAGTGCGTAGTAAAGGATCAGCAAGGCACTGCCTTGCCCTGAGGAATATTCCGCAAGAAGACGAGAAGCTATGCTTCGCATTAAAGCTAAAGCGTTGCTTTAGTTTTTCGCAAGACAAGCGAAGCGCGTAGTTTCCAAATAGAAACCATGTTCCGTCCTGAGGAATATATTCCGTAAGAAGACGAGAAGCCATGCTTCAAGCGGTAAACTAAAGCCGAGTTGCTCATTAAACTAAAATTAAGCTGTAATCAACTCTCCACCATGGAAATGAAGATAGTCAAAATCATAAATATTCATTTCCATGTTTTGATTAAAACCCATTGACGAGCCGGGTTATCGAGCTTTCTATTAAGCCTGTCTTCAGACAGGCTTTTTTTTTGTGAAAAGTTTTATTCTGTTTAAAATAGTGATTAAAACTACAATTCAGAGCACCATGAAAAATTATTATTCATTTTTTATCGTTTCTATCTTTGCCTTAGCTGGTTGTATGACTACACCTGCCTTACCAGAATATCAGCGTCCTGCGCATTGGGGACAGGAAATTCATCAACAATATAATTTCTATCAGATTAGTAATGAACTCTATCGCAGTGAACAGCCCAGCCATGAACTGAAGCCTTTGTTGAAACAGTATGACATTGATGTGGTCATTAACCTGCGTTCACGTGATAAAGATTCGGAAATACTCGACAATGAAAATCTCAAGCTGAGACATATACCCATCCATACCTGGGCTATGCAACGTGAAGATTTACTCAAGGTGATGCAGTTGATTCAGCAGGCACGGCAAAATAATGAAAAGGTATTATTACACTGCTATCACGGTTCTGATCGTACCGGTGCTAGTGTAGCCATGTACCGGATTATTTTTCAGAACTGGAGTATTGATGATGCGGTAACAGAAATGAAACATGGCAGTTATGGTTTTCACAGTATCTGGCGCAATATTGAAAAATTATTTACCCCTGAAAATGTAAAATGGATCCGAGAGCAACTCACGGATCCATCTGTTTAAAGCAGACTTAAATTAACGTTTATCTAAAGGCACCCAATCGTTAACCCAAGCTGATTTCATGTTCAGACTGGCATCAGAGGCGATTTTCTTACGGATCGCATCAGCTGCTTCACGGTCTTTCGATGGACCCACCATAATCCGTATTCCTTTTGAGGTTGGGCTCTTGGTCACCTTATAGCCTTTGGCACGCAGTTTTGCTGCAATCGCATCAGCATTGGCTTCATTGGCAGCTAGTGCCACCTGAACCATCCACTGCTTGTCATCTTCGCCTTCCAGCAACTTACGTGCTTTTTCAGCTTCAGCCTTTTTCTTGGCTTCTTCAGCTTTACGTTTTTCCTCAGCCTTACGTTTCTCTTCGGCAGTTTTTTGTTCAGCCTCTTTCTTCTCAGCCGCTTTACGCTGTTCTTCTGCTTTCTGCTGTTCGGCTTTACGCTTTTCTTCCGCCTTACGTTTTTCTTCAGCAGCCTTGCGCTCAGCCTCTTTCTTCTCAGCCGCTTTACGCTCTTCTGCCTTGCGCTTTTCCTCTGCAGCTTTACGCTCAGCTTCTTTCTTCACAGCATCAGAAGAATGTTGCTGCTGGGTTAAATTCTGCTGCTCAAGCCTTTTTTGCGCGGCCGCTTTGTCTTCGGCTAAACGTTTCTGTTTGGCCTGTTCATCTTCTACCAGTTCTGGCGGAATATTGTCTGAGCTTTGCTGGCCCATACGGTGTGCATTTAGGGCAGCATATTCTTCAGCAGCCTTACGTGCTGCATCCGCTTCAGCCTGCTGTTGCATCGCCAGGAATTCTGCTGCACGTGCTTCCTGCTCAGCTACGGCCTTTTCACGGTCACGGCGCTGCTGCTCCAGAAGACGTTTTTCAGTTTCAACATCTACCGTCAATGAACTCGGACCACCTACATCCCGACTTTCTACCTGAGCCGGCTGTTCCGGCACATTCACACTATGATGATCAATTTCTGCTTTGCCTTTCAGGAGTAATGCTGCCAATAAAACACCACCACCTAATAAAACAACGCCTCCCATCCAGCGTTGTTTGTTATTCATTGACATTCTTCCAAATACTCCCATACCGCTTCTAACGTATGAAATGAACCACACACCAAGATCAGCTGATTATTATTCGTTTCATCCAGCGCTGATTGAAAAGCTAATTTAACATTGTTATAGGTTTCCACCGCTTGCCCAGCTAAAGCATCAGTCAATACCGACAGCTCTGCTGCACGTGGAACATTTAACGGTGCAATTTTCCATAATCGGATACTGTCTTTCAATAACCCGACTACAGAATTTATATCTTTATCACCTAACATCGAAAAGACACAGACTACTTCCGAAATCTGCGAATGATGATTTAAATAGTGACTTAACTGTTTTAACAGGAATTCGACCCCATGCGGATTATGCCCGGCATCAAATATCACAGTTTTATTTGTAATTTCACGAATCTCAAAACGACCTGGCAATTTTGCCGTCTGAATTCCTTGTGCAATGGCTTCCTGACTGACTTCCAGACCACTCACCAGAATTGCTGCAACAGCTGTCGAGATATTATCCAGTGCCAATGAACCTGTCGGAAGTTTCAGTGTTGTCCCGGAAGATGCAAAGCCCCAGGATGCACCATCTTCAAAGGCTTCATAAAAATAATCACGATTGATGGCATATAACGGCGCTGTACATTCGGCAGCCTTATCTAAAATCGCTTGAGGAATGTCCTGCTGTCCACCAAAAACCACCGGAATATTTGGACGGATAATGCCGGCTTTTTCAAAGGCAATTTTTTCAATGGTATCACCGAGCCAGTCGGTATGGTCCAGACCAATATTGGTAATCACTGCAACGTCTGGATTGACGACATTGACCACGTCCAGACGCCCGCCCAACCCTACTTCCAGCACCCATACATCACAAGCTTCATTTTTAAAAATAACAAAGGCAGCGAGTGTGGTTGCTTCGAAGAAAGACAGGCTCAAACCACATTCGCGGCGAGCCTGATCAACTTCAACAAAAGCATCTACCAGCAACTGATCTTCAACTTCAATACCGCGTAGCTTGACGCGCTCATTAAAGCGATACACATGCGGGGATTGATACAGACCCACTTTCAAACCTTGTGCATTTAGAATGGCGGCCAAGGTGGTCGTGGTCGAACCTTTGCCATTGGTTCCAGTAACGGTCAGCACTTTGGCTTCACGCTGTGTAACGCCCAGCTTTTCAGCGACTGGAATGACGCGCTCCAGACCTAAATCAATACCCGTAACGTGAACATGGCTCCAATAATCGAGCCATGTATCTAAAGAATCTGTTGCTAAAGGTGCTGCTGTGTTCAAGGCAAATTCATCAATTTCGTGACAATACGATAGACTGTATCACGTAATGCATGACGGTGAACAATTTGGTCGATCACACCATGATCAAGCAAATATTCTGCACGTTGGAAAGGTTCTTCCAGCTTTTCACGTACTGTTTGTTCGATGACACGTTTACCCGCAAAACCGATCATTGCTTTCGGTTCAGCAATATGCACATCACCTAACATAGCCAGAGATGCAGTTACACCACCATAAACCGGATGGGTAAGCACGACTACGTATGGCAGACCTGCTTCTTTCAGACGCTGGATTGCAGCTGATGTACGAGCCATCTGCATCAAAGACAACATGCCTTCCTGCATACGTGCTCCACCTGAAGCGGCAAAACAGATCAATGGCTGTTGCAGTTCAATCGCACGTTCAGCGGCTTGCACAAAACGGTCACCCACCACAGTACCCATTGAACCGCCCATGAAATCAAATTCAAAAGCAGTTGCAATCATTGCTACGCCTTTCAGCTGACCTTGCATCACAACTAAGGCTTCAGTTTCGCCAGTTTTTTTCTGCGCTTCCGACATGCGGTCTGGATAGGCTTTGCTGTCGACAAATTTTAATGGATCTTTTGCCTTAAATTCCTGACCCATTTCTGTCTGTACCTGGTCAAAGAACCAGTTCAGACGGTCACGTGCCTTCATTCTCAGATGTTCATCACATTGTGGACAAACATAGGCATTAAATGACATCGCGGTACGTGTCACCAAAGCATGACATTCTGGACACTCAATCGTTGGCTCAGTAAACGTCGCCTTAAGCGCGGTTTGCTCATCAGGAACATCAATACCTGGAACTGTACGTTCCGTCCATGGGGTCGATGGGCTCAGAATTTTGCCTGATTTGACTGGTTGACTCATACTAACTCATCGAGCGCTGCTCGAAGCTCCTTGACTTTATTCACCGTTTCGACAACGGCTTGTTCTGGCGCGAGCGTTGCAAACTGCTTCACGAACGCACTTCCTACAATCACTGCATCGGCAGCAACACCCATCGCTTTCGCAGATGCAGCATCACTGATACCAAAACCAACGCCAACAGGAACATCTGTCTCGGTCTTAATTTTCTGAATGCGAGCGGCAGCTTCAGATACATCTAAAGTTGCTGCACCGGTCACCCCTTTTAGTGACACATAGTAAATAAAGCCGCTGGCCTGTTTTACCACGTGCTGAATACGGGCATCGGTTGAAGTTGGCGCCAGCAGGAAGATTTGATCCATGTCGTATTTTTGCAATACGATTTTCAAATCATCTGCTTCTTCAGGTGGCAGATCCACCAGAAGTACACCATCGACTCCACATTCATGAGCATAAGCCACGAACTTTTCATAGCCAATCACTTCAACAGGGTTTAAATAACCCATCAGAACCACTGGAGTTTCATTATCTTTCTGACGAAACTCTTTCACCATTTCCAGAGCATTCAGGGTATTGGTTCCGCCTGCAAGTGCACGTTCAGCAGCAAGTGCAATCACGGGACCATCCGCCATCGGATCTGAAAATGGAAGACCCAGTTCAATCACATCGACACCAGCATCTACCATTTGATGGAGCAGAGGTACAGTCACCTCAGGATGCGGGTCACCAGCCATAACATAAGAAACTAAAGCTTTACGCTGTTGAGATTTAAGTTGTCCAAATCGTGTGGCTAAACGTGACATAGGGTTGTGCGTTCCTTAACGTGTTTTCAAACTTGAAGCGTTGACTATTGTAGAAATACAAGACACCGCATTGTAACGCTATTTTTTGTTCATTGAACAGTACACAGCGAAGCGGTATTGTATTTCATTTCCTGCGCGAAGATTTCAGAACAACCCGAAAGACAGTATTTACGAATATTTTGATTTTTTTCTCAATGATCAAAGATGACTAATTTCGCTATTCTGTAAAATATTGAATGTTTAGATAAACTTATTTTTATCACTAAAAACTGAATAAAAACACAGGTGTTAGCGCATATATTTAAAGTTTTCTGAAATTGCAAAACCTGCTTTATACTACGCGCACTTTTTTACTTTTCTATCTCCTATGCAGACTGATTCAGAAGCTACAGTGCAGGCACGGGCCATTGCACTGTTGCCGCTTATTGTATTTTTAACAATCTTTTTAGGCAGCGGGATTTATCACACCATGATTGGAACCGAGTTCGCGTTCTATCAGGTGAAAGCGCCTGTTGCTGCCCTGCCTGCGATTATCTTGGCTGCATTAGTGTATCGCGGCAAACTCAACCAGGGCATTGAAGAATTTCTTAAAGGTGCCAGTCACCCTAACCTGATTCTGATGTTCATGGTGTTTATGCTGGCGGGAGCATTTGCCAGTGTCAGCAGTGCCATTGGCAGTGTCGATGCCACCGTGCAAATGGGTCTATCGGTGATTCCACCAGAATTAGTCTTGCCGATGCTATTTATTATTTCGGCATTCATTGCCACCGCAATGGGTACCTCAATGGGGACGATTGCTGCCTGTGCACCGATTGCCTTTGGCTTTACTCAAGCCACGGATATTACCGTGATTCATGCCATTGGTGCGGTCGTCGGCGGTGCAATGTTTGGTGATAACCTGTCGATGATCTCGGATACTACGATTGCAGCGACCAGCAGCCAGAAAGTCCAGTTACGGGACAAGTTCCGGGTCAATGTCTGGATTGCGGTGCCGGCATCAATTGTCACTATTGCGATTTATTTCTTTCACACTAGCACAACAAGCGGCGTGGAATATAAGGAGTTTAACTGGCTATTAGTCCTGCCTTATATTGCGGTTTTTGTTTTAGCCTTTAGCCGTTTACACGTTCTGGCTGTACTGACCATTGGGGTGCTACTTTCCGGCTTGTTTGGCCTGTTTGCCACAGCCGAATTTGATCTGCTCAAACTGAATAATTCAATCTATGATGGTTTTGTGGGAATGTTTGAAGTCGCTTTGCTGTCGATGTTCCTCGGTGGTTTGTCCGCCATCATGCAACGTGAAGGTGGCCTGCGCTGGCTGATTGAACGCATCTATGCGCTAACCCGTTTATTTAAAGTTGGCCGTCAACGTGCCGGTGAAATTGGTATCAGTTTTCTGGTAATTTTTTCGAACCTGTTTGTGGCCAACAATACCGTGGCGATCATCTTGTCTGGTGATATGGCACGTGAAGTGGCAAAAGAATATGGCGTTGATCCAAAACGATCTGCTGCCTTGATGGATATTTTCTCTTGCGTAGTTCAAGGTCTGATTCCTTACGGCGCACAGCTATTGCTGGCCTGTTCGATTGCCAAGCTGTCTCCGGTAGAATTGATTGGTGGCGTTTATTATTGCTGGATTCTGGCGATCTTTGCAGTACTGGCAATTGCGTTTAGGTTTCCCCGAGTCAAAGCAAATGCTTAAGCAGTAAAAGTAAAAATCAGCGATCCTTATGGGTCGCTTTTTTATTTCTATTTTTCTTCCTTTGTTTTGAAGAGTTTTCGTGCCTGTAAAAGTGTTTGCCCAGTTGCAGCTTTATAGGCACGCGCCAATGCAGATTGATCAGAATAATCCAGCTGTTGAGCAATTTCAGTCAGGCTAAGTCCCTGCTGTAATAGCGTCTCACAGCGTTTCATTCGCTCCTGTTCCAGCAACTTTTTAAAGGAACTGCCCTGCTCGCTTAAATAACGCTGCAAACTCCGTGATGACATCCATAGCTGCTGTGCCAGTTGCTCAATTTTAATTGCTTGATATTCAGTACGTAGCTGATCAGCAATAATTTTTCGTGCCTGCTGTAATATTGATTCATTTGAAGACTTGGTAGCAATGGCTTCTTCAGCCTGGCGGACGAGCAGCTGTAACAGCATCGGATCAGCCTGTTCTGACCTGAATTGTAAATCTTGTAAGTCCAGCTCAAAACTATAATAGGCCTGAGAAAAACGCACGTCCACGCCAAAGAATTTCTGATAATGCCGTTGCGCCATCAACGGTGCATGAGCTAACCGAACACAACGTAGTACCAGCGGATGATCCTGTAAAATATAACGACCCAGTTGCACCATCGCTGCAATCGTTAACTCATTCAGCAACTGATATTTCTCATGCAGAAAATCCCAGTACAGTTCAATACTTTGTTCATGCTGTTTTATCTGCAGAGGGACAAACTCACTACCATCCACTACTAGCCGTTGAAAACGCATGATATAACCGATCATCTCGGAAATACTGCTACTTTTCGAGGCCATATAACCCAATACCCCAAAATGCTCTGGACGAATAGACTGGACAATTTCAAAAATTAATTGCGGGCAATGCAGATACGTTTGGGTCCTTTCAATAACTGTGTTTAATAACTCAAGAGGAACTTCAGTATCAAAAGGCTGGTCAATTAAATGGCGCAGTGGAGTATTTAGATCTTCAAGAAAATCAGCCTGCAGGGGTTCTATATTCAGGCTGCGCAGATGCGTAGCCCACAGTTGAATATAACCATTTGATATTCTTATGTCCTGCATGTGTAATTCTCGATGAGTGCAGCAATTTGACAAGTTTTATTTTCATTTGGCGTAAAATGTATAAAAATTGGCAATAACTGTCAAAACAATTTGTGTAATGGTCGACATACTGTCAGCATCGACATCAACAAGAATGACAAAAGATGAATGCACCATTAAAAACAACTGTACAGCCGGTGGTTCGCACCAATCTTGACTTTAGACTTGATGAAATTCCTCGCTTCTGGTTTGGCGGTGATCCTTTCCTGACCCGTATGTTTGACGCCTTGAGCCTGACTTTCCCGGATGGTGAACGCTACTTCATTCAAAGCGTACGCCTGTTCCGCGACAAAATTACCGATCCTGATCTGCAAAAACGTGTAGCTGACTTTATCCGTCAGGAAGCACAACACGGTATTGCGCATGAAAAGATGAACCAGATCATGAAACAGCAAGGTATGCCGGTAGATCAATTCATTCAGCGTTTAAACAGAATTTTTAAATTCGAACTGGAAAAACGCTCACCTCAATACAACATTGCCATGACCGCTGCGGCTGAGCATATGACTGCGCTGATGGCCGAAACCTTCTATGCTTATAAAGACACCTTGAAAGAAGCGCATCCTTATGTGCGAGCTCTATTTGCCTGGCATGCAATCGAGGAAATGGAACATCGTGATGTTGCGTTTGATGTAATGAAACAAGTAGGTGATGTACCAGAAAATCTACGAAAGTTCACCTTAGCATGGACCAGTATATTGATGATCGGCTTTACCATTTATCGGGCCAATGTGATGTTAAAGCATGACGGCTTTACGCCACGCCAACGTCTGCAGATGAATATTCGCGGCCTGCCATGGTTCTTTGGCAGAAAAGGCAAGCTGACCCGTATGGGCAAACAGTATCGTGACTGGTTTAAAAAGGATTTCCATCCTAGCCAGCATCCCGTGATTGCTCAATACGATGTCTGGGTAAAAACACTGAGTGAAACCGATGATCCAATTCAGGCGGGTGAAGCATTCTGGCGAGCAGCTAAAGACTAAAAAATAAAAATAATAAAAAAAAAGCCTTTAACTAAAGGCTTTTTTCTTGCTGATGATTACCATTTGGCATAATGCTGTTCAAGCAAAGCATATTCATCTAGCAATACATATTCCTGATCATCCTGCTGAATGGTCCCGGATACTCGTGCCTGCCATTGGCTAAACTGGCTACCGACCAGACGCAGATTCAGATTTTCATAACGGCGCCAGCCCGTAGTTACACGCAAATTCAGCTTCTCATCCAGTGAGTGTATACTCCACTGATTTTCTGACTCCTGCTGAAACAGCACGTCGGTCAAGGCATAAATCTTGCCGTTGACCCATAAACAGTTTTCATTGCCAAAGCTTTCATTCACGCCTGATGCAAGATTAATTCCAATCCGGTTCTGCCTAGTATCCCAGAAATTACAGGATAACCAGAACCATGCTGTTTCGGGGCGCAGAAAACCACAGGTATCATCCAGTGAAGCAAAGGTACGTTCATTAAACTGGATGGTCTGCCCTTGTTTGTTAACAAAATGTCCTTCACAGCCCAAAGTCGTTAATTTCTGGGTATAAGTCCAGCCATTAATACCTGTTGGACTACACATACTGAGTGGATCTGTTCCGGCACAGAAAATCCGGGCACTCAGCTTTATATCTCCATATTTGGTCACAGTGATATAACGCACACCATTGGCATGCTGAATTTCAATCTGGTATGGAGATTTATGAAAATAACTATGATTAAACAGCGGCTGTTCATCTAAAACAGTGTGACGTGACAGAAAATTGATCGCATTCCATTCCCGCACTTCATTGGTCTGATGATCATATATATAGAAGAAACCATGCCCTGCCCAGGCAATATCAGCGATCGCCACGCCAATACTGTAGTGTTCATGCTGAATGCTACAGAATTTGAATTTTTTGTATTTAAGATGCTTACGCCAGCCGGCAACAATCTGGTCATAAGGAGTTTTGTACTGGTAAGCGTTGTAATCAATACTTTTGGGAATTTCTTTGAAACGTCCGTAACGGGGTTGTCCATTTGCCTGAATTAAATCCATATAAGGCATTCCATCTAAGTCGGAGAGTTTATACAGCCGTGTTCAATATTATGCTAATTCCTTAGTCTTGATAAGGAAATTTTTCTACCGTTTATCGCCAAATTACTAGCAAGAATTTGATTTCATTTGAATCTTATTCTTTTTCGGAGGATCCAAAATTTTAGTTATCTGTATAAGAGACATTTTTTGCGACATGGATGTCGGTCATTGAGCAGCATTATCAGGATGTAATGTCTGCTGATTAAAAAGCCTTTGGTTACTTTGGGCTTTTCCAAAGTACTATCTACCTGAAGAAAAGTTTTTGAAGCATGTTTCTCACACACCCATTTTCATTATAAGTCTGCATATTGATTCTTTAGTAAATCCTTACTTTTGTTTTGGCATAAGAAACAAAACTATTTTGTAATGACTGCAAGTATATCCCTATACCTCAGCCTTACGGCAACATCTATATTGTCTAACCGATCTGCTCATACGTAAGCATTAAAAAGAAGGCGGTAACTCTCAATCCTTGCCTCCCTCTCCTTTTACAAAGAAGGAGGATTTTTATTGCATAAAAAAATCGCACTCAATTGCTTGAATACGATTTTTAAATCCTCCCAACCCTCCTTTTTCAAAGGAGGGTTATTCCCTCTTTCGTAAAGAGGGTTAGGGAGATTATTTACATCTCAACCATTTCCACGCCATCAATACCTGCAACGGTCATCAAGTCTTTATCACCACGACCTGAAACAGTGGCAATGATGATCTGGTCTTTAGACATCGTTGGAGCAAGTTTGGTTACGTATGCCATCGCATGTGAGCTTTCTAGCGCAGGAATAATACCTTCGATCTTGGTAAGATCACGGAAACCTTGTAATGCTTCTTCATCATTGATCGGTACGTATTTCACGCGATCCATATCTTTCAGGAAGCTGTGTTCCGGTCCAACACCCGGATAATCCAGACCCGCAGAAATCGAATGCGTTTCGATAATCTGACCTTGTTCGTCAGACATCAGATAAGTACGGTTACCGTGTAGCACACCGACATGACCAGCATTCAATGGTGCAGAATGCTTACCACTTTCGATACCATGACCTGCTGCTTCAACGCCATACATTTTCACATCTTGATCATTCAGGAATGGATAGAACAAACCCATCGCATTTGAACCGCCACCGACACAAGCAACCAGAGCATCCGGAAGACGACCCGCCTGTTCCAGAATCTGACGGCGTGCTTCACGACCAATAATCGATTGGAAATCACGAACCAGTTGCGGATACGGGTGTGGGCCTGCTACCGTCCCGATTGCATAATATGTAGTATCAACATTTGTCACCCAATCGCGCATTGCTTCGTTCATGGCATCTTTCAAAGTTTTAGAGCCACTTTCTACTGCAACAACTTTTGCACCCAACAAACGCATACGATACACGTTCATGGCCTGACGTTTTACATCATCTGCGCCCATATATACAACACATTCAAGACCCAAACGTGCTGCGATGGTTGCTGTTGCAACGCCATGCTGACCTGCACCAGTTTCCGCAATAATACGTTTTTTACCAGACAGTTTTGCCAGCAGCGCCTGACCAATCGTGTTATTTACTTTATGCGAACCTGTATGGTTCAAGTCTTCACGTTTCAAGTAAATTTGCGCACCACCCAACTCTTTCGACCATCGTTCAGCATGATAAAGCGGACTTGGACGACCTACGTAGTAAGCGAGGTCACGGTCGAATTCTGCCAAAAACTGTTCGTCATTTTTCATACGGAAATACAGCTTCTCCAAGTCTTCCAGAGCTGCCATAAGAGTTTCTGACACAAAACGCCCGCCATGAATACCGAAATGCCCTTTTGCATCAGGGAATTGGGTATAGTCAATCACATTATTTTGCTGATCCACGTAGGACTCCTTGCATAAAGCGTTCGATGAGTTGTTGGTCTTTAATACCTTTTGCGGACTCGACACCGCCGCTCACATCCACCGCATACGCATGTGTGGTGAGAATTGCCTGTTCGATATTGTCAGGATTTAATCCCCCTGCCAAGATCAAAGGAATATTGAGTTTAGGGAAAGTGGTCCAGTCAAAACTATGCCCAGTTCCACCTTTTAAATCTGGATGCCATGCGTCTAACAATACTGCACTTGCGCCTGCATCCTGATATTTTTGAATTTCAGCTACTACATCCAGACCGGGTTTGACCTGAATGGCTTTGTACCAACGGCGTCCAACCTGTCTGGCAATCGACTGACACTGCTCTGGTGTTTCATCACCATGAAATTGCAGGATATCCAGCGGCACAGTTTTTAAAATAGTCTGAATTTCATCGGCACTGCTATTTACGAATAATCCCACTGCCTGTACATAGGCAGGAACTGTCTGAATCAGTATTTCAGCCTGCGCTAAAGTCACACTACGCGGACTCGGCGGATAAAATACAAATCCAATCGCATCACAGCCTGCATTGACTACAGCATGTACATCTTCAACTCGGGTAATTCCACAAATTTTGGCACGGGTTCGCATATTGATTTGGCTCGAAAATTTCCTCAATGTCATAGCCGATCTATAAAATTGAGCAAATCATTGTAAAGCAATTTTTATAGCTTGCGTAAAGTTCGATCTGATATTTATTTATTCAGATTGTTTAAATGACATGCTCGACTTATACTGCGCTCAACTTGCAACAAGTCAAAGCTTTCTGCTTTAGGGAAGCTGGTGTAAATCCAGCACTGCCCCCGCAACGGTAAAAAATGAAACGTCAATCAGTTTAAACCTCAGGTTTACACCACTGCATACAACGATATAGAGATGTGGGAAGGTGGATTGGCAGCATGGCAACGGCCCTGCACATTTAAGTCCGGAAACCTGCTTGTTGTGTTCTATAACTCAATCATTCACGGGGAAGTGAATGTAGGGAGCTTTAACATGTCACTTCATTGTCAACCTACTGCCTTGGTAGGTTCGATCGCACTTGCGTTGGGTTTCACATCTTCTATTCATGCTGCTGAACAAAATATTGCTAGAGCATCTTTAAATACGATTGTAGTGACCGCTACGCGTTCTGAAGAAAAGATAGAAAATGTACCTGCGCGGATTTCAGTGATTGATGAAAAAACCATTCAACGATCTCCTATTGCAGATTTAGGTTCTCTACTGAATAGAGAAGCATCTATTAACATTGTGCAATCAGGTGGTATTGGTCAAACGACATCTGCGTTCCTTCGTGGTACAGATTCAAAGCACCTTCTATTTTTAAAAGATGGCGTCAGTTTAAATACCGCTCTAGATGGTGGCTCTAATATTCCTTATATAGATTTAAGCGATATTGAACGTATTGAAGTCTTAAGAGGTCCTGCATCCGTTCAGTATGGTACAGATGCGATTGGTGGTGTCATCAATGTGATTTCGGCTACACCTAAGAAAACAGGTATCTCATTGACCAATGAGATAGGTGAAAATCATACCTATAAATCTATTGTTGGCGCAGATTTTGTAGATCAGTCAGGTTTATACGCTCAAATTAAAGCTCAGCGCCTTGAAAGCGGTGGAACTCCCGTTACAAATAAAGCAAAAGAAGATGCAGGATACGATCAAAAAGGTTACAGCGCAAAATTGGGTCTCGACCAAGAGAAATACAGCGCCAGCCTAAGTTTTAGTAAAAATGAGGGAACCAATGTCTATTATGGTGGTTCTCAAGACTTTCTTAACCAAGTTCTTATCGCAAAAGCAAGTACAACGCTTACAGAAAACCTTGCACTAAATGCGCAATATGCGAATTTCAAAGATGAATTACTTGGATCTAGAAGCAGCTATATGTTCAATACTGAACGTGATGAAGCTGATCTTAACCTTAATTTGAAGATTTCAGAAAGTCAAAAATTCATCTTAGGTGCAGCATTAAATCAAGCCCATATCGAGAGCTATGCTATTCAAGGAGAAAAGCAAGATTTAGATAGTATCGGATACTATGTTCAACATAATTACGATTCCAATCAGCTACATACCCAAGCAGGTTTACGCTTAGAAGATCATGACCAATTTGGTAGCCATGTAGTCGGTCAAATTGCAGGTCGATATAACCTTACTGATACAACGAGTATTTACAGCAATATCGGTACAGGCTTTAAAGCGCCAACTGGGAATCAATTATTCTATTCTGATAGTAGTGAGTGGAAAGGAACTACGTACATCACTAATGGTAATCCCAATTTAAAACCCGAAGAAAGTATTTCTTACGAAATCGGGATAGATCAAATATTAACGGATCATTTCAGTACATCTTTATCCTTATATCAAACTAAAGTTAAAAACCTAATTTCGCCTGATTATAGTTGGGACGATCTGACAAATACGTCAACAACAGACTTCATTAACACAGCCAAAGCAAAAATGACTGGTGGTGAATTCGGTCTAAAATGGCAAAAAGATGATTTATTTATGAGTACTGAATACGCTTATGTCAAAACTCAAGATGAACAAACAGGTTTAGAACTTATTCGTCGTCCCCGCCAATCGCTTTCAACAACGATTGGATTAGAAAATAATGTATATGGTTTGAGTGCGACATTAACTGCGAAATCCACATCTAAAATTTCTGCTTCAAAAAACTCGAAAGAACTGCCTGGCTATGCCACGGTTGATCTGAATGCGTATTGGAATCTCAATCCGCATCTTAAAGTCTTTACCAATATTCAGAATATCGGTGACAACAAGTTTAAGACTGCATCTTATGGTGGCGATGAATTCTATATCAACGGTGGCCGTCTCGCTTCTGCAGGTATCACCTTTAAATACTAAGCTCTAAACAGCAAAAAAACTTTAAAACAGCGCAGTTTATGGATAATGTTATGACCGACATTATCCTTTTTTATTATCTTCATTAAAAATTCAAGGAACACATATGGGTCACCGTTTAACTAAAATTTACACGCGCACAGGCGACTCAGGCACCACAGGTCTGGGTGATGGTTCACGTGTTGCTAAGGATGATTTACGTATCACCGCTTTGGGTGATGTCGATGAACTCAACGCAACCATTGGTGTATTACGCTCACAGATCAGCATAAGTCCAATTGAAGATAAAGCGACTTGGGACAAATCACTTAGCCTAATCCAGCACTGGTTGTTTGATTTGGGTGGTGAGGTCTGTATTCCCGGTTTTAACTTGGTTCAACCGGTATCTATTGATTTTTTAGAAAATGATATTGACCGCATGAATGAAGCCTTGCCAATGCTGAAAGACTTTATTTTGCCGGCTGGTTCATTGTCTTGTAGCTATGCCCATCAGGCGCGTGCTGTTTGCCGTAGAGCTGAGCGCAGTGTCATGTCTGTACACAGCCGTGACCAGAATATTCAGGCAACCTCACTTCAACTACTTAACCGCCTATCAGACTGGTTATTTGTAGCTTCACGTACTTTACAACGTGCTGAAGGCGGTTCTGAAGTACTATGGCAGAAAAATATCAATGAAACTATTGATCAATAAAACCGCTAAAACTTATTAAACTCCACAGAAAAATCTGCGTCGACGATCTTTGCAATAAAGTTCCAATGGCGCAGAATATCGTCATTGTTCCGTCATAATTATTCGACATCATGTATTTATCTTTATTTTTTCAGGTTATCGCAACATGCGTATAATCGGCCATCGTGGTGCGCGTGGGGAAGCACCAGAAAACACCCTCGGTGGATTTCAATATATTCAGGAAATCGGGATTCGCGCGGTTGAGTTTGACGTACGTCAACTTAAAGACAATGCCTTGATTATTATGCATGATGATGATTTTGTACGTACCACAGGCCAGCAAAAGCATCTCTATGAATGCAGCCGTGAAGAACTGTCTCCATATAATCATGCCGTACAATGGTCTGAATGGAATCAGGTTGAACCAACTCCCCTTTTAAATCAGACTTTAAATGTCATTCAAAATTTTGATCATATCGAAGTCGAAATCAAAGAAGTGGCTTCCGAAGCTGCCGCAGAACAAATCACCCTGGAATTACAACAACAACTCCAGGGCTTTGAACATTCAGCTATTATCACCAGTTTTGATGCCAAAATTCATGCTGCACTACAACAACAAAAATCACAGTTTAAGCGTGGTTTATTGATTGAAACCGATGTGAAGCATAAAGCCATAGATCAGGCACTTGAACTGGGTTGTTGTCAGATTGGCTGGATGAATGAATTGGCCAACAAAGAAATGATTAAGGCAACTCAAACTGCCCAACTGAATATCAGTGTATGGACAGTTAACGATATTGAGCGTGCCAAAGAATTACGTGATTTAGGTGTACAAGGTTTAATCACTGATTATCCTAGACTTATGCTGCAGCAACTCTAAAGATAATAAATTTTTTGTTTTCTCCACCTCTTAGATTTAAGAGGTTTTCTTTTAATTCTCAGATAGTGAAAAGCTAAGTAAACGTATTGCTATACATCTGTATCTAATCTTATTAACAGTGTACTCATTATGGAGAGCTTCCATGAAAGTACGGACCTAATGGTCATGACTGATGATACATTTTTAGAACGATTTATTTCGACCTTATATTTATATGACTAAAACTGATACACGCATGAACTAAATAGAAATTTTCTGCTTCGTAACAGGTCAAATTCTTAATTTTGATGGTTAAAAACTGCACCTTATTACAGCTTAAAAATGTCACATTTCGTTTTAATTATTCTGTTACTCATAAGTACAATACACCTGTGCAATAAAGCTAGTGCCACCCTATTGCCCATGTTAATATGCATAAGTTCAATCCCCTATAAATCATAGAGGATTTGGCCTTTTAGATATACCTTCCTAGGTTCAGAGACATCTTCTTCCTAGGTTCCAGGAGTGCTGTTGGAGATGAATGCTCCCCTACCTCAAGCCCCAATTAACTGGGTCGCTGTATTTGCTTTGGTTGCATTGCCAATCGTAGCTGTCATTGCGATCCCGTTGTATGCGTATCACCATGATTTCAGTCTTGCTGCCTGGATCAGTATGTTTGTTTTACTTGGCGTTAGTAGTCTTGGTATTACAGCGGGTTACCATCGTCTTTGGGCACATCGTGCTTATGAAGCGACTTTACCACTAAAAATCATTTTGATGATCATGGGTACATTTGCTGTACAAAATAGTATTTTATACTGGGGCTCAGGTCACCGTACCCATCACCGCCATGTCGATGATGTCGAAAAAGATCCATACTCGATCAACAATGGTTTCTGGTATGCGCACCTGGGCTGGATGCTTCGTGATTATCCGGCAGCAGAACCGAACTACAAAAATGCACCTGACCTGCAGAATGACAAAGTCGTAATGTTCCAGCACAAGTACTATGTACCGCTGGTGATTGCTGTGCATGCTGCGATTCTGCTTCCTATTGGCTGGGCAGTAGGCGATGTCTGGGGTGTATTGTTACTCGGTGGTCTAGTTCGTCTGATTCTGAGCCATCACGTGACTTTCTTCATTAACTCATTGTGTCACATGTGGGGTTCACGTCCATATACCGATGAAAATACAGCACGTGATAACTTCTGGTTAGCAATTGCCACCTGGGGTGAGGGTTATCATAATTACCATCACATTTTCCAGTACGATTACCGTAATGGGGTGAAATGGTGGCAGTATGATCCAACAAAATGGTTGATCTGGACCTGCTCTAAACTGGGTCTGGCAAAAAACCTACGCCGTATTCCAAGCTTTAACATCAAGAAAGCTGAGCTGGCAATGAAGTTTAAATATGCCGAGCAAGATCTTGCCGTGTATGGTCATGATGTTAATGAAGACATTGCCAATGTCAAAAGCAAGATTGCTCTTGAATATGATGCTTTCACACAAACCCTGAATGACTGGGCTAAGCTAAAAGAAAAAGAAATTCAAGTGAAAAAGGCAGCAGTTGCTGAAAGAATCCATCAGATGGATGACAAGTTGAAGATGGAATTCCAGCTGGTGGAGCAACGCCTGTCTCATCACCGTGAAACTCTGAATTTACTGGTTCGTAACCTGAAAAAAACGCCAGTATCTGAATAATTTAGATCCTGTACAAATGCTCCGAATTCGGGGCATTTTTTATTTATAGCTGGTCAAAAATGATCAACAGTTTTCGTTATCATTCTTTGTTATAGTGAACTAAACATACGTTAAATCTGATTGCTATGCACTTTAATGCCCGTTATAACACGCTCTCTTCCCGCCTCTATCATCATCAACAACCGGTTCCATTAAAAGGACCTAAAGCAGGTCATTTCAATGAGGCTTTGGCTGATCAGCTGCAGTGGTCGGAACAGGACAAAGCTGAATGGATGGAAATTTGTAGTGGTCAGAAAACTTTTGCTGAATTTGAACCCCTCGCAATGGTATATGCCGGGCATCAGTTCGGCCAATGGGCGGGACAGCTCGGTGATGGACGCGGTCTATTGATTGCACAAATTCTAGATAAAAATAATCAGACTATTGACCTACATTTAAAAGGTGCTGGATCTACACCATATTCCCGCATGGGCGATGGTCGTGCTGTATTACGTTCAGTTATTCGTGAATATCTTGCAGGCCATGCCCTAAACTGTTTAGGTATTGCTTCCAGTAATGCTGTTGGTTTTACCTCCTCTGCTCAAGGGATTCAGCGTGAAAAACTTGAACCTGGCGCGATGATGCTACGGACTTCCGAGTGTCATATTCGTTTTGGTCATTTTGAATGGATTAATCAGTATCAACCTGATCTTTTAAGTGAATTTGCCCAAAAATGTATTGAGTGGCATTATCCAGAATGTCTTGAAGCAGAGCAGCCGATTCTGGCATTTGCAACAAAAGTCATTCAACGTACGGCTGTGATGATTGCGAAGTGGCAACTGGTCGGCTTTGCTCATGGCGTCATGAATACCGACAACCTGAATATCACCGGCTCTACACTGGACTTTGGTCCTTATGGATTTATGGAGCGTTTCCGCCCGAACTGGATCAATAACCACTCGGATTATCAAGGGCGTTATACCTATCAACAGCAACCAAGTATTGCCCACTGGAATTTATGGCAATGGCTGAATAATCTTGTACCACTCTGCCCTACTGACTATGACAGGGAACAATGGAAGCAGGATTTAGCAGCTTGTTTAGAGCATTACGAGCCGACTTTCCTTGAGCACTATAAACTCGGTCTAAATCAAAAAATGGGCTTACCAGGTTTTCACAAAGACAGTTTTGATTGTGCCATGGCATTCCTGCGTATCTTGCAATCTGAGCAATTGGACTACACGCAAGGCTTTATCCGTTTGCAGAATAAAGAGTATGACGTCATTAAGGATGATTGCTTAGACCGTCGTGCTTTTGAAAGTTTCTTGAGCCAGTATAAAACTATTCGCGAGTTTCAAGATACCACTGAGCTGGATACGCAAATGACTAAAGCCAATCCACATTATATTTTGCGTAATCATATGGCCCAGAAAGCCATCGAGCTTGCTGAAGCAGATGACTTCTCAGAAGTAGATCGCCTGTTCAAGTTACTTGGCCAGCCATTTACCAAGCAATCAGAACTCGAACAGCCTGAAGATTTAGGCCCTTTACCAAGTGATGTCCCAGAAGTCATGGTGAGTTGTTCATCTTAATTTATTCACAACTTTCCACTAAGCTGTGGATAATATTTAAATTATCCACAGCTTTTCTTTAAATTATTCAAAGCTTATGACCTTGCACCCAATAGCATCTGAAAATCACACTCTCTCCATGAGGTCAGTTGTACCCAATCGTTCAGTGAGAGCAGTGATGTATACAGTTAAGCTGAAAATTGAATATAGAAAAATACTACGAGATATTTACCCTTATATCCGCACCGGTTAGCATATGAATAAAAAACATTAAATTATAGGATTGGAAGAGCCAAATCTCGATGCCTCTCCAATCAAAGAGTTGATAAAAAACTCTTATCAACAGATGGCTTTCAATTTATCTCGAGTGAAACAGAAAGATATTGAACTATTGAAGCAGATCAAATTATCCACCTTCTAAAAAATTATTTATTATCTCTTATATTATTATTTCTATTTTATTAATTATTTAAATTTATAACTGAGCTTATTATTTTAATAAAATAATTAACAGACTTAACCTAGTAAATTTAAATATATAGTTAGACATCTCAGAATATATACACAACTCCTATTTTTCTTCTCTCTATATTTTTTATGCGTAAAATAATGAGATTGAATTGTCGTTCTCTGTAATTAAAAAATACAGATTAACAACTAACTCTTCATTTTCTAATAATAAAAATAAAAACTGGTATTACTATTTTTAAATTCAGTCACATAATATCCCTTCTGTATTTAACTTTTAGCTCCTACCTTAGTACAGGCAAATTAACCTTTGCTGAAAAAAATAATTTAAAGGAAGGAAAACATGGCAACTCAAGATAATGATAACGATACTTCAAATCGCGGATTTGCAAGTATGGACTCCGAAAGACAACGAGAAATAGCAAGTCAAGGCGGTCGAGCTGCCCATGCCAGTGGAAATGCTCACGAATTTAGCTCTGAAGAAGCCAGAGAAGCAGGACGTGCGGCTCATCGAAGCGGTAATGCACATGAATTTACCTCAGAAGAAGCCCGTGAAGCTGGTAGCCGTAGTCATTCAGGACGCCGCAGCAGCTATGATGACGATGATGACGATCGAGGTCGTGGCCGCAGCCATGATGACGATGATGATGACAATCGTGGTCGCTCAAGTGGTCGTGGCCGCAGCCGTGATGACGACGATGATGATGACGATCGTGGCCACTCAAATGGTCGAGGCCGTAGTCGTAACCGTGATGACGATGATGATGACGATCGCGGTCGTTCCAGCAGTCGAGGCCGTGGTCGTAACCATGATGACGATGATGATGACGATCGCGGTCGTTCCAGCGATCGCGGTCGTGGCCGCAGCCATGATGACGATGATGATGACAATCGCGGTCGTTCCAGCGGTCGAGGTCGTGGCCGCAGCCATGATGACGATGATGATGACAATCGTGGTCGCTCAAGTGGTCGTGGCCGTAGCCGTGATGACGACGAAGATGACGATCGCGGTCGTTCCAGCGGTCGAGGTCGTGGTCGTAACCGTGATGACGACGATCGCGGTCGTTCCAGCAGTCGAGGTCGTGGCCGTAGCCGTGATGACGATGATGATGACGATCGCGGTCGTTCCAGCAGTCGAGGTCGTGGACGCAGCCGTGATGACGACGATGATAATGACGATCGTGGCC
>NZ_KB850094.1:2683139-2751050 GCF_000369585.1 Acinetobacter sp. CIP 101934
GACGATCGTGGCCGCTCAAATGGTCAAGGCCGTGGTCGTAACCGTGATGACGATGATGATGACGATCGCGGTCGTTCCAGCAGTCGAGGTCGTGGCCGTAGCCGTAGCCGTGATGACGATAATGATGATGATCGCGGCCGTTCAAGTGGTCGTGGACGCAGTCGCAGCCGTGATGACGATGATGATGACGATCGTGGCCGCTCAAATGTTCGTGGACGTGGCCTTAGCCGTGATGACGATGATGATGATCGCGGCCGTTCAAGTGGTCGAGGTCGTGGACGCAGCCGTGATGACGATGATGATGACGATCGCGGTCGTTCCAGCAGTCGAGGTCGTGGACGCAGCCGTGATGACGACGATGATGATGACGATCGTGGCCGCTCAAATGGTCGAGGCCGTGGTCGTAACCGTGATGACGACGATGATGATGACGATCGTGGTCGTTCCAGCGGTCGAGGTCGTGGCCGCAGCCGTGATGACGACGATGATGACGATCGTGGTCGCTCAGGTGGTCGTGGACGCAGTCGCAGCCGTGATGATGATGACGATCGCGGTCGTTCGGGAGGTCGAGGCGGAAGAAATACCCCGCCACGCGATGACCGAGGTCGCTTCACTTCCAGGTAAATTATTTGGGAGCAACCGGAAAGATATAGATGAAAGGTTTATATTTTTCTAAAAAGAAAAACATTTTGAATTTCTTATAAGTTTAAAGCGAGCAGATTAGTCTGCTCGCTTTTTATATGATTTATTTACATGCTATTTTATTGAGTACGCTCTGGCGGATTTTCTATCCATCGGGAACTCGATGCCAATTGCATTAAAGCTTTCGCTGCTTTTGCGACAAACATCGAAACCTCGTCATCTACTTCCTCATTGTTGCTATAAAGCGGGAAAGTACCAGGCTGGTTTTGAATCACAATGTCATCAATAATCCAGCCACGATATGCATTATAGTACTGATCGACAGTATCGAATTTAAACCGGATTTTAACCTTGGATTGCCCCGCATATTCATCTAAAGAAATAGCTTCTTGCTGGGCAAATTGAGGTGCAAGGTTAAAGCCAAAGTTTGAGAATGGAATTGACCAGCGGTTATAATCTGTTTGCGGATCAGACAGCGGATTTAATCGCGCCAGTTTTTTAAATTCCCCTCCATTCACTGAAACTTCCACATCCATGGCATCATACCCTCTGCTACTTGGATTTACTGATTCAATTTCCCACCAGGTTTTAAAACTTAAGCTGATTGGTTTTTGTGTAGTGCTCAGGTCAATTACTGGTGAAGTCAGTGTTCCATAATACGCCTGTGCTGACGTTCCACCATTCAGTCTGGTTTCTACTGGTTGCCCTTCCTCGGTTAAAAGACTGGCTTCTTTATTTAAGAAACTACCTGCAACACCATTGCCATACCAATATGCATAATTGCCTTGAGCAGGATCTGGCAGTTTGCCATTACTGCTATCATCTGGTGCCAAGGTCACTAAACGGTTCACATCTTTATTAATAATCTTGTGATTTTTTTGCAGTAAAGACCATTTTGTTTCTTCAACTGTAGAGGCATTTTCCCATTCATCTCGGGTAGCAGAGTCTTCTTCAAAAGTTTCCTGCCAAATACTGGTCGTAGCTTCAGTATTTGGTATCAAGGTAAATTGACTACCCCCTGAAATAGAGGACGTCACTGCAACCTGCTTTGTTAGACTTATATACCCGGGTGCGCTGATCATAAGCGTTGCATTTTTTAAGGTATCGCCAAGCTCATCAGATACATTAAAAGCTAGACTGAAATATCCTTTCGCATCAGTTAATGCTGTAACGAATGCGCCATTGGTAGCGGCACCACCTGATAATGAAACCTGTGCATTTGCCAAAGGCTGACCTTGCGCCAAAACTTGCCCTGATAGTGTCCCAATAATTGCTTCATTTACCGGATGAATCGTTTCACATTCAGCATTATTACAAGTCAAAGGCACATTGATCGACAATTCCTTATTGGTATTTGTCGGATGAATAATGAATGGCACGATTGCAGTTTCAGAATGCTTTCTGACCAAAATATAGTAAATACCTGGTGCTAAATGAACTGAACCAGAAACACCCAAATGGTCTGTTGTATATTCTCGTGCCGAGGAAAAATCATTAATCACCGGAAGACGGTCATACTGGACAAAGAGACTGTGATCAACCGTATTATTATCAGAAATACTGGTGACGTTATTACTCCATTGTGCAGCTGATAAAATTCGAATGTCAGCATCTGCAAGCGCCAGATGACTTGCATCGGTAATGATTAATCGTTCTACTCCATTTGCTGGCGTGACGGTTTCTTCCGGGGTCGTTTGAGATGGTGGTGTAGAGCTACCAGAACTGCCTGAATCTGAACCACAGCCAGTCATTATCATTCCCGTAGAGGCAAGCAGCATTGTTGCTATAATATTGAGTTTCATGAGTAAAATCCTTATTAAAATAATAAATTAATTCTTATAATTCGCCTTTTAATAGGTATTTATTTTTATTATTAAGAAGCCTAAAAAATATATAACAAATCCATAGAAAATAAAAATATAAATTATTTCAAACCCAATTATTCAAAAAGTATTTATTAAAATAAAATTCTATTTTTTTGATTCAATCAACCCCTCAATTAAATTATCTTTTAATACTTATTTTTTTATGAAAATAATTCTAATTATTTACTACATTTATTCTTAATAAAAACTTTATCACCTTGTTTTAAATAGAATATAGACAAATCAATTTATTCCAATTTCAATTAATCAAGCAAATATAAATCACATTATTATTTTCTACTAAAGCATGAAAAAAGGCACATAAAAATGGGCTCTAATGAACCCATTTTTAAAAGGATAAAAAATTTAAGTTTTCTTGGCTTGTAATATTTTGAAAAGAATAAATAATATTACAATCCACACTGGCAGCATCAGCACTGACAACATGAAACCTTGATCCCACATGATATAGAGCACTGTCAGCATAAAGACTAAAACCAGATAGTTACTCAGGGGTGAAAACAATGCAGGGAATTTAGTTTGTACAGTTTGGAGGCGAATGGCTTGCTTAAATTTAAGATGAATCAGTGTAATCATGATCCAGTTCAGTACTGCTGCTGCCACCACAATGTAAATTAGATAGCTTAGTGCTTTTTCAGGTACAAAATAGTTTAATAAAACACAGCCAAAAATCAGTAATGCTGAGAATAGCACCGCTGGCACTGGAATTCCTCGTGCATTCACCTTCTTAAAGGCTTTTGGAGCATTACCCTGCTCTGCCAGACCTAATAGCATTCTGCTATTGGCATACATCCCGCTATTACACACCGATAGCGAGGCTGTCAAAATAATAAAATTTAATAAGTGGGCGGCCCAATCAATACCCATCAGATTAAAAATCATCACAAACGGGCTATGCTCTAAATCACCTAAATTCAGCTGATTCCACGGCACAAGTGATAATAGAATTGCAAGTGAACAGATATAAAATAGAAATACACGAATTACAGTTTGATTTACAGCTTTTGGAATATTCTGATCCGGATTTTCGGTTTCCGCAGCAGCCATACTGATCAGCTCAATCCCGCCAAATGCAAACATCATAAAGGCCAGCATATAAAATAGGCCTTCAAAACCATTCGGGAAGAAACCGCCATGTGCCCATAAGTTCGTTATTGAAGCAGTAGAATCAACATCAGCAGTGACCAGCAGATAAATCCCAAATAAAATCATCGCGACAATCGCAAGGACTTTTATCATTGATAACCAGAATTCAGATTCGCCATAAATCTTTACATTGGTCAAATTCATGCCAGTGACCAGAATAAAGAAAAATAAAACCGAAACCCATGCCGGAATTTCTGGCCACCAGTAATTGATATATTTACCAACCGCAGTCAGCTCAGTCATCGCTACCAGAATATACAGAATCCAGTAATTCCAGCCTGTTAAAAATCCTGGAAACTTCCCCCAATATTTAAAGGCGAAATAGCTAAATGAACCGGTTACAGGTTCATGTACAATCATTTCACCGAGTTGGCGCATAATCAGGAAAGCAATCAAACCGCCCATCAGATAACCCAAAATAATGGATGGACCAGCAGACTGAATAATATGAGCTGAACCTAGAAATAGACCGGTACCAATCGCACCGCCCATGGCAATCAGCTGGATATGACGATTCTTCAAACGGCGTTGAAGCTGCGGTGTTTCACTCTCCAAAACATATTCTCATGATGAATAAAAAAATAGGATTGTACCGAGTCTAGTGCCAATCAGCTAACTCATAAATTTAAGTGATTAGTTCTTAAACTTTTATTTTCTTATTTAGGAAGGTTTCTTTCATTAAATTTTTACGTGCTCGAATATCGATCTGCTATTCCTCATCAATTCAGATATTCATTTAAGTTGCTTTTATCGCGCTATTTTTATAGTAAAACGTACCACAGTATTCTTTAGTGAATAAAAAAGCGAATAGAGAAAATCTATTCGCTTTCGTGATTTCCTTGAACCAGAGTTAGTCCTCAGGATATTCAAAACGGTAACCTACACCATAAACTGCCTGAATCCACTCATGACGGTTACCCGTTTCAGCAGCCTCGGAAATCTTGCGGCGCAGGTTCTTGATATGACTGTCAATCACACGGTCTGCCACATCGAAGCTGTCCGGGTTAATATGATCCAGCAATTGCGCACGTGAATACACCTGACCCACATGTTCCAAAAACAGTTCTAATAAACGGAATTCTGTTGGGGTCAGGTTCAGCGCTTTTTGTTGATACCAGATGCGCTGTTGTGATTTGTCCATACGGAACAAATCATTGCTTTCCGGTTCGGCTTTGCGATCCAGACGGCGTAGAACTGCCTGCACGCGCGCGACCAGTTCCTTCGGACTAAATGGTTTACAGATGTAGTCATCTGCACCCATATTCAGGCCGAGTACACGGTCAATTTCTTCAGTACGTGCCGTCACCATAATAATCGGTAGATCGGACTGCTCACGCACCTTACGGCAGATGGTCAGACCATCCATACGTGGCACCATCAGGTCCAGAATCATCAGGCTCGGCTTACGTTGAGTGAAACTGTTATAAGCTTCCTGTCCATCATGAAACATACTGACTTCAAAACCAGCAGCTTCTAGATAGTCTCGCACCAATTGTGCAAGTTCGACTTCGTCTTCAACCAGCATAATGTGTTTCATGAATAAACTTCCTTATGATTTTATTTGTTTAGGAAAAGTCAGCTTGCAACGTAATCCACCGAGTGGCGAATGATCGAAGCTTAAACTTCCACCTAATGCTTGCGTAATTTTACACGATAATGCCAAACCCAGTCCGGTACCACCAGTGGCACGGGTACGCGAGTCATCTACACGATAGAAACGTTCACCTATTCGGGCCAGCTGTTCATCGGTCAGACCAAACGGACTGTCATCGACATATAAGGTCCATTCTTTGTCATTCTGTTCAGTATGAATATGTACCTGTCCACCCGTTTCAGTATAGCGAATACTGTTGCTCAGCAAATTGGCCACGATCTGTTTAAAGCGGTCCAGATCCAGCTCTACATCTGCGCCTTCACCTTCCGCAGTCACAGTTAATTGCGCCTGTTCAAACTTTGGATGGAAGTTCATTAATTCCTGCTGTACCACATCCCATGGATTAATCGTACTGACATACACCTGCAATTGCTGGGCATCAGCCTGTGCCAGGGCTGCCAAATCTAGAGTCAGTTTTTTCAGGCTGGTCACCTGTGCCAGCATCGAAGCAAAATGTTCTGGGGTTGGCTTACGAATTCCATCCTGCATCGCTTCAATCTGTGCCTGCAACACGGCTAGTGGTGTTTTCAGCTCATGCGAGGTATCCGCTACCCATTGGCGACGTGAAGTCTCATGTTGATTGAGAATGACAGCTAATTGATTTAACTCATTGGATAAATCACCCAGCTCATCATTGCGGTTGACTTTAACCTGATGCTGATAATTACCTTTGGTTAACTCACGTGTACCTTGCAACAAGCGTTGAATCGGCTTTTTGAAATAAGTCGCTAACAGGAGTGCAGCGATCAGACTGGTCAGGATACTGAGGCCATATACCAGGAATAGGTAACGTTTCTGATTACTAAAGAAATTGATACTTAATGCATCTTCCTGATCCAGTACCGGTTTTAGCCCCAGATAACCGACAATTTTATCGTCTACCATAATCGGGCGATAAGAAATCTGCTCATCGGAAGGTTCACCCACGACAAAACGTCGTTTGGCATCATAGAGCGATAGACGTGAGCTCAGACCCAAACGGTCAGGCATCTGGATAAACTGTTTTTTACCCGCTTGCGGCTGTGTTGTTAACTGCGAGCCATTTTTACGATCGGTTCTAAACAGGTTCTGATTAGAACTCAGCGGGAACTTTAAACCTTCAAAAGGCTGAAACTGCGAAGGTAAATTTGCTGCCAATACACGTAGTTCTTCCTCATTTACAGTACGTTGTTCAGCATCTGTGCCCATCAGGCTTGGTGCTACATTGGCTAGGGTGTGATCCTGAAAATAACGTTGCTGTAAGGCAATATCATACTGACGACGTAACCACCAGCGTGACAAACGGTCATAATCGTCCGGCGCTGCCTCACCTTCGATCTGTAGGATCTGAGCCTGAATTGCATTGCCCCAGTCATTATAAACGCCATAGACTTCGGCCAGGTTTTCAATGACATGATCCAGTTTCTGCATTTCCACATCGGCAACATAGCGAGTGAAATTACGCTGCATGTTGAGATGAAGCACACCGAGACTCACCGTGGTAATCACCAAGGTGGTAAATAGCACTGTTAAAAACAGCCGGAGTGCAATCGGAATGCGGCGAATATTCAAAAGCAGATTCTCAGTTTTTCCTCTAGATTCATTATTGTAGCGAACACAAGCTGAAAAAACTCTTCATTGTTTCTTCATCTTTATTATTTATTCTTTGCAACATACAGATCAAGCTCGTGGCTTGGAGACAAATACAATGAAAGCAATGACAAAAATCATCGTCCTGGGTACAAGTGTGTTATCAATGGGGGCATTGACCGCGTGTCAATCGACTAAGCATGCACCAAGTGAAGATCATCCGCAAATGATGAAACATCAACAAGATCATAAAGGTCGTCATCTGACTCCAGAGCAGCGCGAACAGTTCAAGCAAATGCGTGCACAACGTGTGCAGCTGCATAAGCAAATGCAACAGGCCTGTGATAACAAAGCTGTTGGCAGTGCAGTTCAGGTGAAAGCCGGTGATAAAACTGTAGACGGTATTTGTCAGATCTCTTTCAAAGCAGACCGTAAAGATATGAAAGCTGCGCGTGGCGAGTTCCGTGGCATGAAAGGTGAACATCGCCCAATGCGTGGTGACTTCCGTGGAGCATTAAACCGTGGTGAAGCATTAACTGATGCGCAACGTGCGGAAATGGTAAAACAGTTCGACCAGCGTCTGGCTCAACGTCAGGCACAGCAAAAAGCTGTTGTTCAGGCCTGTCAGGGTAAAAAAGATGGCGCAGCTGTACAGCTCAAAATAGGTGAACAAATCATTAATGGACAGTGTCACGTCCGTTTCCAGCCAAATGCTCCAGTTAAAGCACCAGCCGTTAAAGCTTCTTAACTGAACGTTTCAAATTTATTATTAAAAAAGGCACTTCCGGGTGTCTTTTTTTATGCGTGTTGATTGTTAGAACTAAGTCTATCTAAGTGTGCAGGTTTTTGACCATTCGTGTCAGATATTTTTTTATAAAAACGTTTACACTCAATATACTTAAGATTTCAAGGGTAATTATCTTTGACTTTACAGTCACCAAGAAATAGCCTTGAAATGCTTGTGCCAACAAGGAAGATGTTGCACGATTAGACCATGTCAATACGTGTTAATGAAGGCACGTTTCAATTTAATTCAGGATTATAACGCTGGTATAAACCAGTATTGAGGAAACCGATATGCCACAATACAAAGCGCCCTTACGTGATATGCAATTTGTTTTGCATGAGCTTTTAAATGTTGAACAACATTATGCCAGCCTGCCTGCATTCCAAGATAACGTAAGCCGTGAGCTGGTGGACCAGTACCTGGAAGCTGCCGCTGATTTCTGTGAAAATGAATTATCTCCTTTAAACCAGGTGGGTGACCGCGAAGGCTGTACCTGGAACGACGGTGTTGTAACGACTCCAACAGGCTTCAAAGAAGCGTATCAAAAATATATCGAACTGGGTTTCCCATCGCTTTCTGCTGAAGAGCAATATGGCGGTCAAGGCTTACCGAACTCTTTAGGTATTAGCATTTCTGAAATGGTCGGTACTGCGAACTGGGCATGGGGCATGTACCCTGGCCTGTCTCATGGTGCGGTTCGTACTTTAGAACACCATGGTTCTCAAGAACAAAAAGATGCTTACCTGCCTAATCTGGTATCAGGTGTCTGGACCGGAACCATGTGTTTAACCGAATCTCATGCAGGTTCTGACTTAGGTATTATCCGTACTAAAGCTGAACCACAAGCGGACGGCAGCTATGCAATCTCTGGCGAGAAGATCTTTATCTCTGCTGGTGAACATGACATGGCTGAAAACATCATCCATATCGTACTGGCTCGTCTACCGGGTGCACCTAAAGGTACTAAAGGTATTTCACTGTTCATCGTACCGAAGTTCAACCTGAATGCTGACGGTTCTATCGGTGAGCGTAATGGCGTACGTTGTGGTTCGATCGAACACAAAATGGGGATTCATGGTAATGCAACGTGTGTCATCAACTTTGATAACGCAAAAGGCTTCCTGATTGGACCTGAAAACCGTGGTCTGAACTGCATGTTCACTTTCATGAACACTGCACGTATCGGTACTGCTGTACAAGGTTTGTCTGCATCTGAGTCTTCTTTCCAAGGCGCGTTAGCTTATGCGAAAGACCGTTTGGCAATGCGTTCTTTAACTGGCCCTAAAGCACCTGACAAAGAAGCAGACCCGATTATCGTTCACCCAGCAGTACGTAATATGCTGTTAACTCAAAAAGCATTTGCTGAAGGTGGTCGTGCACTGGTTTACCTGTTGGCTCAATATGCAGATGTGGTTGAACATGGTGTAGAAGAAGCAGACCGCAAATTTGCTGACAACATCCTGTCTCTATTGACGCCAATTGCGAAAGCATTCCTGACTGAAACTGGTTCAGAAGCTGCGAAACATGGTGTACAGGTATTTGGTGGTCACGGCTTTATCTCTGAGCACGGCATGGAGCAAATCGTACGTGATACACGTATTGCCTGCCTGTACGAAGGTACGACTGAAATCCAGGCGCTTGACCTGTTAGGCCGTAAAGTTTTGGGTACTCAAGGTGCAATGTTGAAAGACTTCACCAAGATCATCCACAAGTTTGCTGAAGCGAACAAAGACAACGCTGGTCTGAAAGAGTTCGTTGAACCATTGGCTGCACTGAACAAGGAATGGGGCGACCTGACCATGCAGATCGGTATGCGTGCAATGCAAAACCCTGAAGAAGTGGGTGCTGCTGCAGTAGACTACCTGTACTTCTCTGGTTATGTAACGCTTGCTTACCTGTGGGCACGTATGGCACTGGTTGCTCAAGAGCAATTGGCTGCAGGTACTACAGACGTAGACTTCTATAACGCGAAGCTGACGACTGCACGTTTCTATTTCAAGAAAATCCTGCCACGTGTTCGTTCACACGTTGACCTGATTGCGACTGGTGTAGAGCCGTTAATGAGCCTGGATGCGGAACATTTCGCATTCTAAGCTGATGCAATTTTAAATGCAGAAACAAGGAAAAGGACGGTTACTTTTAAAGCGTCCTTTTTCTTTATAAAGCGTTACAGAATTAACCTTTAGTCGTCTAACAATAAGATTTTTAATGCATTAGACTGACTTAAAATCAATCGATTCAAACAAGAAACAGGTGACCCACTATGCCAATTTATAACGCGCCACTTGCCGATATGAAATTCATCCTGAACGATGTATTCAATGCCGAACAATTCTGGCAAGCCAATGAAAATTTAGCCCATTTAGACGCTGCAACAGCAGAAGCAATTCTTGAAGAAATGGCTAAATTTGCGCAGAACGTCACCCTTCCATTGAACCGTACCGGTGATGAAGAAGGCGCGAAATATGAAAATGGCGCTGTGACCACACCTGCAGGCTTTAAAGAAGCATTCAAACAATATGCTGAAGGCGGCTGGATTGGCCTTGGTGCTGATGCTGAATGGGGCGGTCAGGAAATGCCAAAAATGCTGACCGTTCTGTCAGATGAAATGCTTTTCGCTACTAACCCCTCTTTCATGCTGTATCCATTGCTGTCTGTCGGTGCGGGTATGGCACTGAACAGCTATGGTTCTCAAGAACAGAAAGAAACTTACCTGCCAAAAATCTACTCTGGCGAATGGTCAGGCACCATGTGTCTAACCGAACCACATGCGGGTACTGACCTCGGTATCATCAAAACCAAAGCTGAACGCAATGGTGATGGTACTTACAGCATTACCGGTACCAAAATCTTCATTACTGGTGGTGACCACGACCTGGCTGAAAACATTATTCACCTGGTATTGGCAAAAACACCGGATGCGCCTGCGGGCTCTCGCGGTATTTCCCTGTTCATCGTGCCTAAATTCCTTGTGAATGAAGATGGTTCGATGGGCGAACGTAACCCGGTAGGTCCAGGTTCGATTGAACACAAAATGGGGATCAAAGCATCTGCCACTTGCGTAATGAACTTCGACGGTGCCAAAGGTTACCTGGTAGGTAAAGAAAACGAAGGCCTGGCAGCCATGTTCGTGATGATGAACTACGAACGTCTGTCTATGGGGATCCAGGGCTTAGGCGCTTCTGAATTCGCTTACCAAAATGCGGCGCAATATGCGACAGATCGTCTGCAAGGCCGTAGTGCTTCTGGCGTTCAGTCTCCAAACAAACCAGCAGACAGCATTCTAGTACATGGCGATGTCCGTCGTATGCTTTTAAATGTACGTGCAAACAATGAAGCTTCTCGTGCATTCGCTGTGTACGTTGGTCAACAGCTTGACATCACCAAGTTCTCGACTGATGCAGAAGCAATTAAGAAAGCCAATGATCGTGTTGCACTGTTAACACCAATCGCGAAAGCGTATCTGACTGATACAGCTTTCAATGCAACACTTGATGCACAAATGGTCTTCGGTGGTCATGGTTATATTCGTGAATGGGGCATGGAACAGTGTATCCGTGACCTGCGTATTTCACAGATCTACGAAGGGACTAACGGTGTTCAATCACAAGACTTGATTGGCCGTAAGACCATTAAATGTAACGGTGAATTTATTGCTGAATACATTCAGGAAATCCGTGATTTTACCAATGCACTGGATGCTGACCTGAACTTTATTAAAGATGCGACCCTTGATGCGGCTGCAGAAGTTGAAGCAGTAACCCAGCATATTATTGAAGCTGCGAAAGAAAATCCAGAATACGCGAATGGTGCAGCAGTAGATTACCTGCATGCAGTAGGCCTGTTGAGCTTCTCTTATATGTTCGCGCGCATTGCCCATGCTGCGAAAGATAAACAAGGTGAGTTCTATCAGAACAAACTGGGTCTTGCTCGTTATTTCGTACAACGCATTCTGCCTGAACTGGCACTGCGTATTACTAAAGTCAAAGCAGGTTCAGAAGCATTAACACAGTTCTCTGAAGAGTACTTCACAACTCAGTCTTAAAATATTTAAGCCATAAAAAACGCCTGCAATTGCAGGCGTTTTTTATTATGCTTTTAAACTTTTTCGATCAGAATCGTATCTGGCTGATTGGCCACCTTAGGGTTCAGATGCTTGTTCACAATTCGGATTTCCCCTTCAGACTGCAAAGATTCACACAACTCTAATACTTTCTGCATGTCATCACTTTTAATCCCTGTACCCAGAATTAATTTTTTGCCTGTTTCTAATTGATTAATCTTATTTTGGATTTTTTCTAACATCTTTTTTCTCCCTCATTATTCGATGTATAACTTCTACAATATAGCAATTTGGTATGAAAAAAGTACACTTTTTCATCTTTTTACATTTTTATTTTCCATATTTTCATTTTCTTTGCATGAAATTTGCAGAAAATTTCCTAAGATTTATAAATTATTTATTTTTAATCAGGAGGACATAGTGATGAAACCTAAT
Source organism: Acinetobacter sp. CIP 101934 (assembly GCF_000369585.1). NCBI lineage: Bacteria > Pseudomonadati > Pseudomonadota > Gammaproteobacteria > Moraxellales > Moraxellaceae > Acinetobacter > Acinetobacter sp. CIP 101934. The sequence goes on from NZ_KB850094.1 coordinate 2,695,322, forward strand.
TCCAAAGCCAAGAAAATAGAAGCCCTCCTCGACCGCGGCGGTAATCTTGCCGTAGAAAGTTTTCATTATCTCGCCCTGTTCATTATTGGCTGTATGGTGATCTGGTCTGCCAGTCATACCGTCATCGACATTTTGACAGTCAAAAAATTTGCCAGTATTGATGATATTCTGCTGTTATTTATCTATCTTGAATTAGGCGCGATGGTGGGTATTTATTTTAAAACCAATCATATGCCAGTCCGATTCCTGATCTACATTGCGATTACTGCGCTGACACGTCTCTTGATTTCTGATATTCAACACACACATAAAGCCAGTATGGATCAAGTGATTATTACGGGTTCTATCCTCATTTTGGCTTTCGCCATTTTAATTGTGCGTTATGCATCCTGGAACTATCCATCAATTATCCGAGACAAACATACTGAAAAACCAGTTCCTCAAGGCAAGACCCCTCGCCCTGAAGATGATGAGTTGGCATAAAATGTTTTATTCATAACTGTATTGAAGAATCCTCTCTCCCTTTGGGAGAGAGTTAGAGAGAGGGACTTAATGTATACGTGTTAATTTCATTTAGAATTTGAGAAACATATTATTCCAGATCACCTCTCCCTAGCCCTCTCCTCACCGGTGAGGAAATTATTTTGTTTTTTTGAGTTATTGACGCATAACCGCAGTATCTCTTCATTCAGGGCGGTTTAACGATTATTCACCAACACATAACGTCCATTTTCATAGATCCAGTGCATTCCAGCAGGAGGATCAGGCAGACCCAAACGGCGCCAGTCATTGATCAGTACATAACGTGAGCTTTCAATATGTGCCACGTTCGGATCGCCATTTACCCAGCTATAGCTGGTCGAGTTTTGATAAATAGTGGTCGGTGCCTGATAACGAATACTCACCCCGTTTTGAATCGGTGGGTGACCCCACTGATTCGGATAATGATGTGCAGGCGGTCGCGGACGCTGCGGATAATACTGCTGTGGTGGGCGTGGATGCTGCGGGCGTTTATAAGTCTCTTTGCTGGTATAGCCGACCCAGTTATTTCCTGCTACCGCTGGGATAGAAGCTCCAAATAATAGTGCAGCTAGACAGGTGCTGGACAAGATGATTTTCATAGGAACTTCCTTTGATAGGTTTGTCTATATTTTATACAGAATTTGCGGAGAAAATATGAATTTATCCAGTTATACCACAAGGTTTTACAGCCGATAGTGAAAAGACATTTGTGCTGCGGCTCAGGTGCTGCGTGCACGCTTTGTGCTAAACTTTGATTTTCCGAATTTTGAGTCCAACATCGTGTCCGATTTAAGTTTTGATCGTTTATATGAATATTTCTGTAAAGTCCCAAGTGTTCAGAAAAACCTGATTGATAGCTATGGATCTGATGGCAAGCAGGCATGGTGGTTCAAGTTCCGTATTGATGTAGACCATCCGCTGGCTTGGCAAACTGTACAGGAACTCGGTCATGTTCTGAATTATATTTCCAAGAATGAACGCCTACCGACGCAGTTTTTACCGGTATCTCCTCCTCCGTATATGAATGGTGAAGCGAAGGATTTCCTGTGCTGGGTGATTCAATGCAATCATGCAGATTTCCCGCCGGATGTGGTATGTGACTGGTTAGAAGCACGCCTGCCGAATCCGGTGGATGATGAATCTCAATGGAAAATCAAAACTGATATTGCTGAGCTCGACCAGATGTCCGATAAAGATTTGGATAAACTGATTCCACCAAATCCTGCACCCTAAAGCTTTTGAAATAAAAAAATCCCTCTAAATTTAGAGGGATTTTTTTATAGCAAAGAATTCATTTAACACTTTAGTTACTGAAATTAAAGGAATTAAAATAGTTAAATTAAATATCAGGCAATAAAAAACCCCAAGACTGAATATGCTTGGGGCTCTTTAGAATTTTGGTCCCGAGGGTCGGACTCGAACCGACACGTCATCGCTGACAGTGGATTTTGAGTCCACCGCGTCTACCAATTTCACCACCTCGGGAGTGGATGAAAGGTATATTACTCGGTTTCAATCAGATGTCAACGCAGATTCTCTGCATTTGTTTAATTTTAAAACAAAACTCATTTTTTTGATCTATAAAGCTGCAATTTCCTCCTTAAAAAGGAAAAAAGTTTATACTAAGCCCAGTTTTTATTACCGTAACTTGTCATGCAACTTTCTGATTTTAGCTTTGATCTCCCCGATGAGCTGATTGCTCGCTATCCGCTTGAACAACGTAGTGCTTCCCGCCTTTTACACCTCGATGCTGAAGGTCAATATCATGACCACCAATTTACCGACATTCTGGATTTATTGAATGAAGGTGATTTGCTGGTTCTGAACGATACCAAGGTGATGAAAGCCCGCCTAAAAGGTAAACGTGCGTCAGGTGGTGCAGTTGAAGTTCTGGTTGAACGCATGATGGATCAGTTCATCGCGCACTGTCACATTAAAGCCAGTAATACACCGAAAGCCGGTGCTGAACTGTTTATTGGCCCGGATACCGTTAAAGTGACTGTTCAAGGCCGTCATGAGAATCTGTTTGTTGTGGAATTCTCCCAGCCGATTTTAGATGTCCTGGATCAATACGGCGCCCTGCCTATTCCACCTTATTTCAACCGTGAAGCGGAAGAGATTGATACTTTACGCTATCAAACGGTTTTCAATGACCCAACAAAATTAGCCAGTGTGGCTGCACCGACAGCTTCCTTGCACTTCGATGAAGACTTGCTGAAAAAACTCGAAGAAAAAGGCATTCAAAAAACGTTTGTGACCCTGCATGTGGGTGCAGGTACGTTCTTGCCGGTTCGTACCGACAATATTGAAAACCACATTATGCACAGTGAATGGTGTCAGGTCTCTGATGAATCCATGGCCCTGATCAAAGCTACGAAAGAACGTGGCAATAAAGTCATTGCTGTCGGGACAACAGCGACTCGCGCGACTGAAAGTGCGGCACAGGCCAATGGTGGTGAGCTGAAAGGCTGGACTGGTGACACCCAAATCTTCATTTATCCGGGTTATGAGTTTAAAGTGGTAGATCGTCTGATTACCAACTTCCATTTGCCTGAATCTACCCTGCTAATGCTGGTATCAGCGTTGTCAAATCGTGACAATATTCTAAATGCCTATAAGCATGCCGTAGAAAGCAGATACCGCTTCTTCAGCTATGGTGATGCCATGCTGATTGATCAGGCCAAATAAGGACCCGCCTATGCCGATCGATGCAGTGCAACGCTCCATTCATATTCGTCGTAAGAAAAATGAAGTGGTGTTTAAAAATATCGATCGGCTGTGGCACTTATCGAGTGATGCCAAAAGCCATCAGGACATTCTTAATGGCTTGCATCCATGGCAAGGTTCAATTTCTCTAAAGTTTGAAAACACCCTGCCGTGGTTCTTGGCACTCTTTGGCTTGATGCAAGTATTCAGCCTTATCATTGCACCGCACAATTTCTGGCTGCAATGCAATTTTGCCTTGGGTTTTGGCATGTTATTTTGGGCCTATCTGATTTATGAGCAAGAGCGCTCCATCAATGATGTGATTGAATATTTAGAAGAACGTGTGCTGACGCATAAATATCATCTCCACTTTCAACAACAGCCACAGCATATTTCAATGCCACTTAATCCTCGGCAATTTATTGGCAATTTAAAACGCCTTTTTCCTGTGTTTGAACGTGGCTCATTACGCAATGACATCTCACGTTATGCCAGCACCACATGGTTAGATGAAAATGGACAAGAACACCAAGTCTTGCTGTTTGAATACCACTATGTAGATGAAATTAAAACCATCGACAAAAATGGCAATACCGTCAAACTCATTGAACAACATAAAAATTTGTGGGGTGCATTTGTCTTTGATGTCTCTGTGCAAGGGCTTGCCATTAGCACATCAAGACGTCCATTCCCCTCACCTTATCGCCATCCTTGGCATAGCAGTGATATACGCACCAATCAGCGTTTAAAATTTTATGGCACAGATCCCATGCAAATGGCAAAACAGCTCAGCCCGGGTTTTGTGCTCCGATTAAGTCAATTTTTCCAATACCGTGAAGGTGATCTTATTTTTCATCCCCAACAACGTGTGCTGTGCTATTTAGGGCCACATGACATTTTTAATGCGCCTGAGCGCAAGCAAAATATCCAGGATATTTCTGCATTGCGTGGACATCTGAGAACGTTTAAATTAGTAGAACTGGAAAAGCTGCAAACTGACCTGATTCAGTTTTTAAAATAATTATTTTCTCTGGGGACTGCTTTTATGGGATTTGTTGTTTTTGTCATTATCCCGATTCTGCTGATTGTTGCCATCATCATGATCCGTAACAGCATCGTACGTTATCATAATGCCACAATTCGTGCATGGTCTGATGTTGCCAGCTATGAAAGGCAGAAACTGAAAATTCTGGATGGGCTGCAACCATTGGTCGAACAGTATTCCAGTTTCGAAAAAGGCACGCTGGAGAAAGTGACTGAACTGCGTCAGAACATCATGAACCTGAATATTAAAGATGCCGATATTGGGCAATTACAACGGATCGAAAGCCTGAACCGGGAGCTGATGCATAACCTGAATGTGGTGATCGAAAACTATCCTGAATTGAAAGCCAATGAAATTTATCTGAAAATGATGAACGAAATTGAAGAACAGAATGAAAATGTCGGTGCCGCAATCAGTATCTATAATCGCAATGTCGAACTGTTTAATAACCAGATTCAGGTTTTCCCGCATAATATAATCAATAACATGCTACTACAAAAGAAAGCTGTGCGTCCTTTCCGCGATCAGGCCGTGACCCAAAGTTTTGACTATCGTCCGAATTTTTAAACCCTGACGTATATTCATGCGATGATAAGAAATACCCAACTGCCTTAGCGATGAATCAGGAGATTCCAGCTAAGGCACTTTGCTTCAGAATAAAAATAAAGAATTAAAACTATGCTGGATCATCTCGATACCTTAAAGGAAGTCCTGATCAAGAAATTTTATCAACTCTATGATCATTATAGTGACGACGAAATATATGCCTGTAGCCTGGTCTTTGACGAGTTTCTGCGAGTGGATTATCTCGCCATATCAACCGAACGCAGTATTTTTAACGACCAGGAAGATCGTGCACAGTATTTGTCTGAAACTGAACGCTGGAATGTAGCGAAATGGCGTTACCGTACCGTCCATAGCTCTAATAACGGTATGACGCAGTTTCGTGCACTGCTGGACAGCTATTTCAAGAACCAGCATAGTTTCGGCAACCCTTTGCTGGAACATAGCAAGACCGATCAGGCCAATACACTGGATGTACTGCTAAAGCTCTTTCAACAGGCACGTGATGCTTTAGAACAGGATTATGGCCTGGACTTAAACCGGATTGTGTTTTTTATCCATATGCCAACACAGCCACAAATAGAATTTCAATCGGCTATTTCTCTAAATCCGGAAAGTCCATTAAGACAACAGTTTCTGTTCAGCAAACAGCCTGCCAATCAACCTGCCATGTCAAAGTCATTTAAGCTAAACCAGAACGATAAAGATCTGCTGATTGATCTGGTGCAGCTGGTCAAGTTAGAAGCTTATGATTATTTACATGTAGCCCATCAGGCCTATTTACTGACCCTGGAACCGCATTTTGTCGATGCCAATCTTTATATCCAGAAACTGATCCAGCATATCGCAGCAATGGCAACTGAGATTGATGGCAGTTGTGCCATGACACAGGCGGAAATTCAGGAGCGCATCCGCCAGTTTGAACGTTAGATCACAAACTTATTCTTCATTTTTCATTCATACAGGCAACATAAATAAACAGCCCGGACTGGATGGAGCGCTGGCGTTTACGGTCAGAATCAAGGAAAATAGCCGGTTTTAGCATTAACAATCAGCGAACTGTTTTTTCGCCTTGATTTGGAACTCCTATGAAGTTTGAAAAATTAGCGCAGTCGGGCCGTGCCCGTCGTGGCCGTTTAACGCTTGAGCATGGCGTGGTTGAAACCCCAATGTTCATGCCGGTGGGGACTTATGGCACGGTAAAAGGCATGTTGCCTCGTGACATTAAAGAAATTAAGTCTCAGGTAATTCTGGGCAATACCTTCCATCTGTACCTGCGTCCAGGTCTGGACGTCATCCGTGAGCATGGTGGTCTGCATCAGTTCATGAAATGGAACAACCCGATCCTGACCGATTCTGGTGGCTTCCAGGTATTTAGCCTCGGTGCGATGCGTAAAATCAAGGAAGAAGGCGTGACCTTCCGCTCGCCGATTGATGGTTCCAAAGTATTCCTGTCTCCTGAAATCTCGATGGACATTCAGCACACCCTGAACTCTGACATCGTGATGATTTTTGACGAATGTACGCCTTATCCGGCAACGCATGAAGAAGCACAGAAATCGCTACAACTGTCTTTACGTTGGGCCAAACGCTGTAAGACTCAACATCACGACGTACTGAAAAACCGCAATGCCCTGTTCGGGATTATTCAAGGCGGTATGTACGAAGATTTGCGTGATGAATCCTTAAAAGGCCTGCTTGAAATTGGCTTTGATGGTTATGCCATTGGTGGTCTGTCTGTTGGTGAACCGAAAGAAGAAATGATCAAGGTGCTGGATTATCTTCCAGAGAAAATGCCGGAAGACAAACCACGTTATCTGATGGGTGTCGGTAAACCGGAAGATATCGTGGAAGCAGTACGCCGTGGTGTCGACATGTTCGACTGCGTAATGCCAACCCGAAATGCACGTAACGGTCATTATTTTGTGACCGGCGGTTTAGTACGTATCCGTAACGCGAAATACCGTCATGACCAAAGTCCGCTTGATCCAGCCTGCGATTGCTACACTTGCCAAAACTTTAGCCGTGCCTACCTGTTTCACCTGGAGAAATGCGGTGAAATGCTAGGTTCTATGCTCGGTACGATTCATAACTTGCGCTATTACCTGCGTCTGACTGAAGCGATGCGCGAAGCACTGGATCAAGGCACATTCGAGCAATTTGTTGAGGACTTTTATGCCCGTCGTGGCATGCAAGTGCCGCCTTGTCCTGAAGATTAATCTTTCAGTATTTGCGCTAAAGAAAAAGACAAGGTAAATTGCAGAACAAGTCAATTTATTATCATTCAGTTAATTAACCATTTTTAGTTTAGGAAAATGTAAATGAGCCTATTTATTTCGACTGCTCACGCTGCAGGTGAAGCTGCACAACAACCAAGCCTGATGGCGAACCTTTTGATGATTGCGGTATTCGTAGCAATCTTCTATTTCCTGATCTGGCGTCCTCAATCTAAACGTGCCAAAGAGCATCGTGCACTGATTGAAAGTCTGGGTGTTGGCAGCGAAGTGGTATTTGCAGGCGGCTTAATGGGCAGAATCACAAAAATTGAAGGTGACTTTGCTGTGGTTGAACTCAACCGTGGCGTGGAAGTAAAAGTTCAGCGTGCGAGCGTGGTCTCAGTACTTCCTGAAGGCACTTTAAATAACATTTAATCAAAAGAAGTCGTGCTCCCTGCACGACTTTTTAATTTTAAGAAGAAAACAAATGCGTTACCCAGCATGGAAATATGTACTGATCCTGGTTGTCCTGGCGATCAGTACATTATATGCCCTGCCTAGTTTGTATCCAGATGAACCTGCCGTACAGATTTCGGGTGCCAAAGCCGGCACTCAGATCGATGCGGGCATCGTACAAAGAGCAGAGCAATTATTAAAAACTGAAAATATTGCAACTCATGACAACAGCTTCAGCAACAATGCGGCCTTACTCCGCGTTGATTCTAGCGAAGCACAGCTCAAAGCCAAGGAAGCACTGCGTCGCGGCCTGGGCGATGATTATGTTGTAGCATTGAACCTTGCACCAACAACACCAGAATGGCTGCAAAAAATTGGCGCCAAGCCAATGAAGCTGGGTCTGGATTTGCGTGGTGGTGTTCACTTCCTGCTAGAAGTGGATATGGACAAGGCGATTGCGCAGCGTATGGAAACATCGGCAACTGACCTGCGTCGTCAATTACGTGATAACAATCTGAAATTCAACAGCCTGACCCTCAGCAACAACACCATTACCATGCAGTTTGCCAATAATGATGATCGTTCTGCGGTAATGGACTTTCTGCGCCGTAATGACAATGAGTTCACCCAGCAGGCTGTAGCGACGGATACCGGATCTACCCTGCGCCTGAACTATACCGATGTGCGTAAGCAGGAAATTGAAAGCTATGCAGTCAACCAGAACTTAACCACACTGCGTAACCGTATTAACGAGCTAGGTGTGGCTGAAGCACTGGTACAAACTCAGGGCAGCAACCGTATTGTGGTTGAACTTCCTGGTGTCCAGGATACTGCTGAGGCAAAACGTGTCCTTGGCCGTACTGCAAACCTCGAGTTCCGTCTGGTCTCAGATCTGAACGATCAATATATCGATCCATATACGGGTCAGGCAACAGGTACCTTGCCCCCTGGTACTGAAGCATTTGCTTATGAATCTCTGGACAGCGGTCGTCAGTTATTGCTGAACCGTACCCGTATTCTGACGGGTGAACGTGTTCAAAATGCCTCAAGTGGCTTTAGCCAGGACACTGGTGGTGCTGAGGTAAACATTACCCTCGATGCTGCGGGCGGTAAGCTCATGTCGGATGCCACACGTAATGCCGTTGGCAAACGTATGGCTGTACTGTTCATCGAGAACAAGCAGAAGATCAGCTATGTTGAAGATCCTGCAACGGGTCAGCAAACTGAAGTTCGTACGCCATATACCGAATCTGTGGTAATTAACGCGGCAACCATTCAGGCGGTATTGGGCTCTCAGTTCCGTATTACCGGTCTGGATTCTCCACAGGAAGCATCTGAACTTGCCTTGATGTTACGTGCCGGTGCACTGGCTGCGCCAATGTACTTTGTTGAAGAACGTGTGATTGGGCCAAGTCTGGGTCAGGAAAACATCGATAAAGGTGTATTATCTACCCAAATCGGCTTTATCTTAGTGGCGATCTGGATGGTCGTGTTCTTCCGTCTGTTTGGTGTGATTGCCAACTTTGCCCTGGTATTTAACCTGGCGATGATCCTGACAGTCATGTCATGGATTGGTGCTTCGCTTACCCTTCCAGGTATTGCCGGTATCGTGATTACCATTGGTATGGCAGTCGATGCCAACGTCCTGATCTGTGAACGAATACGGGAAGAAATGAAATGGGGCGCTTCGCCAAAACAGGCGATTGTGGCCGGTTATGATCGTGCCTATAACACCATTTTCGACTCGAACTTAACTACCTTCCTGGTGGCGTTCATTCTGTTCGCGATTGGTACCGGCCCGATCAAAGGCTTTGCCGTGACCCTGATGATTGGTATTGTCTGCTCGATGTTTACAGCAATTACTGTAACCCGTGCGATTGTACAGATCATCTATGGCAAAAAACGTAACTTGAAAAAGTTGAGCATTTAAGGAGATCACTGATGACTGAGAATACTCAACCTAATTCAAAACAATACGGCCGCCCGGATCACGAACGTGTTATCCCGTTTATGAAAATTGCTTTGCCTGCGGCATTGTTTTCAATTTTATTAACGGTTGCCAGCATCTTCTTTATTGCCACTAAAGGCTTGAACCTGGGTCTGGACTTTACTGGTGGTGTGGCAGCAGAGCTGAACTATACTAATCCGGTTCAGCCAGAATCAGTTACTCAGGCATTGAGTGAAGCTGGTTTTAATGATGCTGTGGTACAAACCTTAGGGTCAGATCGTGACCTGATGGTGCGTATGCCTGTTCAGGAAGATGTTGAAGCAGAAGACTTGACCAAAGCCATTACCACAGCAGTTCAGCTGCCAGGTAATGCAGCTGAAGTACCAAAAGTTGATGTGGTTGGTGGTCAGGTGGGTAATGAGCTGTACGTGCGTTCTGCAGGTGCGGTTGCCCTTGCCCTGCTGCTGATGCTGGTTTATGTCACCATCCGCTTTGAATTCAAGCTGGCGATTGGTGCAGTACTGTCCTTGTTCCACGATATCGTGGTGACACTGGGTATCTTTGCCATGATGCAATGGCCATTCGACCTAACCGTACTGGCAGCGTTATTGGCGATTATCGGCTTCTCACTCAACGATAACATCGTGGTCTCTGACCGTATTCGTGAAAACTTCCGTAAAATCCGTGGTGCTGAACCATTGGAAATCATCAATATTGCCTTGACTGAAACTTTACGTCGTACCATTCATACCTCTATGACGTTATTGCTGGTAGTCGTAGCCATGATGATCATGGGTGGTGATGGTTTGAAATGGTTCTCGATCGCCATGTTTGTTGGTGTTTTTGTAGGGACCTATTCATCCATCTATATCGGTACAGCCTTTGCTTTATGGCGTGGCCTGAACCGTCAGGATTTCATTGTGCAAGTGAAACCTGAGTTTGAGGAAGAAAACGAAATTCCATAATTTCAGCCTTCTTTTAAAATATGAAAAGCCCATCTACAGATGGGCTTTTTTATCGCCGTTGAATCTGTTCTGGATGCAGGATGGCGATCACTACCTCAGCTTGCTGAACGTCCTGTTTCTGAAAACGAACCTGACGTTTGCCATCCAGACTTTGACATTGTAACTCCTGCTCAGTTTCTCGCTGTAATTCTAAAATTAAACAGAATTTATTGATGAACTGTATGCAAAGCAGATCAGCCGTTTGGGCGGGCCGCTGACGGTCACATAGCAGCCACCAGCCCGGTTTAAGTATAGGCTGATAGGCATCGCTGCTGATTTGCAGAGCATGGTGATTCGCCTGCAACTGAATCGTAGACTCTATTTCATAATGAACAGCAGCCAGAGGCCTTAAGCAAAACAGTTCCTGCTCCACCGCCTGCATGCTATATAAATGAAGAACCAGAGTATTTTTTACTTGTTCTATCTGAAGCTCTTGCTGATCCAGACTCATAGATTTCAAGCCGAGTTGCTGTTCCAGTTCCCGAGCCGCCTTTTCTCCAATCTGGCGCTTGCTATTCAGTAACTGAGCGACATAAGTCGCAGACAGGCCATAATATTCACAGATCTCTTTGCCTGTTTTAAAGCGCTGACTGGCAATCCATTGATCAATGATCCTGCTCAGATTTTCCCGTCTACGTTCAAATAGTTCTGTCGTACTCATCGCAATTGGGTGACTTCATTTTTATTAAGTGCTACTGAGCACCTTACAATAAAAAAGCCCACCAATAAATGGCAGGCTTTTCTAGACAAATTAATCAGTAGATTTAATTACCTTGTACCAAACGACGGGCACTGATAATCCCTGGCTGCTGTTCTAATCGAGCCAGCAGTTTGGACAGCTGGGCCAGACCTTTGACTTCGATCAATAGTTTCATATTGGCAATACCATCAGCTTCTGAAATGGTATTTACCTGACGGATATTGATCTGATCAGAGAAGATCACTTGCGTCAGATCTTTGAGCAGGCCACGGCGGTCATAAGCTTCTACTACAATCTGGACACTCTGACCACGGGTTGGCTGCATTTCCCAATCAGCTTCTACGGCACGTTCTGGTTCCTGTGAAATCATACGCACATAATCCGGACACGCCACCTTATGGATGCTTACTCCACGATTGAGCGTGATATAGCCCCCAATCGACTCGCCATGTACAGGCTGACAGCATTGCGCCACATGTAGTTCAACATTGTCTAAGCCATCAATCAGAATACCATGAGCAGACAAAGTATGACTGGCACGTGGATTCAGCGCTGGCTTCAGTACCAGTTCAGGTTCATCCTGATCCAGGTGCATATGGCGATTCACCTGATTGATCAGCGCATGCAGGCTGATATCGCCATTTACGATACCAATCAGGATGTCTTCGCCACTCTTCACATTAAAGTGATTGCAATAGTCGCCCAAGTCGATCGATTTCGGGTGAATTGCCAGACGTGAAAGTTCTTTATTCAGAATTTCACGGCCAACTTCCAGATTCTTGCTACGATCCTGCTGACGGAACCAGTGACGTAACTTGTCACGTGCACGTGCAGTCTTGATATAACCGAGCGAGTTCACCAGCCAGTCACGGTTTGGCTCACGGTCTTTTTTGGTCAGAATCTCGACCTGTTCCCCGGTTTTCAGAGTATAGGTCAGCGGCACGTAGCGCTGGTTCACTCGTGCGGCATAGCACTTATTACCCACTTCGGTATGGACATGATAGGCAAAATCCAAGACTGTTGAGCCACGCGGCAATTCTTTAATATCTCCATCGCGGCTAAACACATAAATTTTTTCAAAGCCTTCAAAGTCTTGAATCTGTTCAAAATTCTCAACTTCTGCCTCAGAATCTTTATGTGCACTGGCATCATTACGTTCCTGGTAATGCTCCAATACGGCACGTAAAGAATGCAGGCGATGGTTAAAGGAATGGTCTGTGGTTTTTGCCCCTTCCTTATAGTTAAAGTGTGAACATACACCTAGCTCTGCCTCTTCGTGCATGTGATAGGTACGAATCTGCACTTCAAGCGATTTGTTTTCTGCAATCACGGCAGTATGCAGTGAGCGATAACCATTGGCTTTCGGATTGGTAATATAGTCGTCAAACTGGTGCGGAATATGACGCCAGATCTGATGTACGATACCTAAAGTGTGATAACACTCAGGTACTGAATTTACCAGGACACGTACAGCACGGATATCATAGAGCTGATCGAAGCTCAGATCCTTGCTCTTCATTTTTCGATAAATCGAATAAATGTGTTTGACCCGACCGGTAATTTCGGCCTCAATGCCATGCTCAGCCAGTTCACCACGCAACTTGTCGATTACAAACTGAATATAATGTTCACGCTCCAAGCGCTTTTCATTCAGTAAAGAAGCAATTTCTTTATAACGTTCTGGCGCCAGATAACGGAAAGCCAGATCTTCCAGCTCCCATTTCAACTGGGCAATACCAAGACGATGTGCCAGTGGCGAGTAGATGGTCAGAATTTCGCGTGCAACACGTTCCTGACGGTCTCGAGGTGATTTCGCCAGTTCACGCAATGCATAGGTACGCTCGGCCAACTTGATCAGTACCACACGGACATCTTCGGTGACTGAGATCAGCATCTTGTAAATGCCGGTCAAATGCTCGCGCTGGTTATTGTTGAAATGGTCTTCCAGACGTTTGTTATTTTCAATCAGCTCGGACAGCTTACCCATCGACAGAGTGCCTTTCACCAGGCCATGTACACTCTCACCGAATTTCTCCAGTACGTCTGCAAGCGGTGTGACACCTTCACGTACCGAACGATACAGCATGGCTGCAGACAAGGTATCTTCATCAACATGCAAATGGGCAAGGATATCCGCCATCTCAATACCGGTATAGAAAGTATTGGAGCGATGCTGAACCGTGGTTTCTAACTCATTTTCTAAAGTGAGATGGGCGACTTCTTCGAGCTGTTTTAATGGGGCCCCATCTAATATGCCGCGTACACGATCTAACCATTCGGTCATATCCTGCAGGGCTTGATCGGCATGTTCTACAGTCGCCTCCTGTGACAACTCATTCAGTCGCCCAGGCAGCTGTTCACGTACTGTGACCATACCATTCTCCTACTTTTATATACATCATCTCTTTAATCGTTTATTTAATTTTCTTTTTCGAACAAGGCAATCGACTCAACATGGCCCGTATGTGTGAACATATCCATCACACCGGCCCTGCTCAGACGATACCCCTGTTGTACCAGCAATCCAGCATCTCTGGCTAGAGTTGCCGGGTTACATGATACATAAACGATTCTTTTTGCACCAAACTTAGGAATATATTGCATCACTTCTTCTGCGCCTGAACGAGGCGGATCAATTAGTAATGCATCAAAACCCTGATTTGCCCAAGAATGATGCGAAAAATCCTGGGTTAAATCCTGCGAATGGAATGAAAGTTGTGCAATACCATTTATTTTGGCATTTTCCGCACCACGTTGCACCATTTCTTCACTACCCTCAACCCCTACGACGCTTCCACTCGCACCAACACAGCGCGCCAATGGTAAAGAAAAGTTTCCTAATCCGCAAAACAGATCCAGAACACGCTCTCCTGGTTGTAGTTGTAGCAAATCACATGCCAGACGTAGCATCTGCGGGTTTACTGTGGAATTGACCTGGGTAAAATCTAGCGGATCAAAGCCAAAATCAACATCAAAGTCATCCAGACGGTAATGCAGTCGCGCAGGCAATTGCGGGTGATCAATACGCGTCAGTTGGTTTTGACCTGCTGGCTGAATATAAAGCTGCCACCCCTTCTGTAACGCAAATTCGCGTAATTGGTTGACATCCTGTTCAGGTAATTGTGCAGTTTCACGAACTACTAATGCGATTTCCTGATCACCCATGGCCAATTCTATATGACCAACGTCAGCCTTACCATTTAGACTTTGGAGCAATTGTTTAAGACGTGTAACCGAGCCAAACTCCCGATCCAGAATCATGCAGCGATCAATCGAAGTCAGCTTGTTACTTTGGCTTTCACGGAATCCCACCACCAGCTTGTCTTTACCGGGTAAATAACGTACGCCAATACGGGCTTTACGACGGTAATCTTCACGTTGTGAACGCAATGGCGCCAGCCATTCATCTGGCTGAATTCCAGCAAAATGTTGCAGATGTGATTTCAACACACTCTGTTTGAGCTCAATCTGTGCATCCGGAGCGATATGCTGCATATTGCAGCCCCCACAAATCCCAAAATGTGTACAAGGGGGCTGTATGCGAATTTCTGATGCTTCACTCAACAATTCAAGCGAGTCAGCTTCTTCTAGCTTTTTCACTTCACGGGTGATTCGGGCACGAACTGTTTCACCAGGCAGTGCATAACGAATAAAAACTTTTTTACCGTGCTTGTCCGCTGGATGGTCCGGATGTGAACCATAGTGAGCAATGCCACGCCCCTCATGCGATAGTGACTCAACCTGGAAGATGTATTCGGGTTGCTGCTTGGGCCGTGGTTGAGCTCGATGTTTCATGAAAACCTAATGTGTGGAGATGGGAAAATCAAATTGAGTAAATTCAGTCCGTCGTGACGTTTCACGCCAGACCGATAAAAAGTCCGCATGCTGCGGTTGCATTTGCAAATACTGGATCGTGCTTTGTAGCAGATGTTGATAATCAGGCAGCAATAACTGTCCCTTTAGCAACTGCCAGCGAATATAGACCAGCCAGGTATTCAGGACATCACCTTCACAATAGCTGGTGAGCTTGTCCCATTCCTGATTGCGCACATATTCAGGCACATGGTAGCCACCATCGCCACGCTTGCCTGGATAACCGAGCAAGTGCGCCACGTCATCCAATTTCTGGAAATGACGGGCATGAAACATGGCCATCACATCCATCAAATCGACATGACGCTGATGGTAGCGGTTCTGATAGTTATTATAGCGCTTTTGCGTATCAATTTCGCCCTGATCAAACAGACTTGGCGCAGACAAGCCATGGTACATGGCCCGGTAAAGAATCACGGGCAGATCAAATTGTGAACCATTCCAACTCACTAGAGTTGGATGACGCTTATCAAAAATCGATAAAAATTTTCGTAAAATTTCAGCTTCTGAATTCTGTTCCCGGCTAAAGGAAAACAGTTTCATGCCCTGCTCATCAATCCACAGTCCGGAGATACAGACAATTTCATGTAGTGGAAGACGCTGAAAATCAGAACCGGATTCCTGACGACGCAGTTTGGTCAGGGCCTGATCCAGGCTTTGTTCGGGCAGGTCCAGGCCAAACAGATGTGCGCCTGATTTAAGATCGGTCTGGGTTTCAATATCAAACGTTAAAACAGGCAAGCGCATAAATTGATTACTCAGGAATTATTCAGGATCTTGTACAGAGAATAAACCTGTAGACAGATAACGGTCACCACGGTCACAAATAATGCACACGATTACGGCACCTGGATTTTCTTCTGCCAGCTTGATCGATGCCCAGACTGCACCTCCGGAAGAAGTTCCAGCACTGATCCCTTCTTTTTGTGCCAGCTTGCGCATGGTTTTTTCAGCTTCAATTTGTGGAATATCGATAATACGATCCACACGGCTACGGTCGAAAATGGTTGGCAGATACTCTTCTGGCCAGCGGCGGATCCCCGCAATACTTGAACCGTCAGAAGGTTGTAAACCAACAATCTGAATATCCGGATTCATCTCTTTCAGGTATTTAGATACACCCATAATAGTACCGGTCGTACCCATCGAACTGACAAAGTGAGTGATCTTGCCACCCGATTGCTGCCAGATTTCCGGACCAGTGGTCAGATAATGCGCTTCAACATTGTCCGGATTACCAAACTGGTTTAGGACCAGGCCTTTGCCTTCGTTTTGCATTTGCAGTGCCAGATCACGTGCACCCTCCATGCCTTGCTCTTTGGTCACTTCAATCAGTTCGGCACCGTAAGCACGCATGGCATCCTTACGTTCCTGACTCATGTTATTCGGCATGATCAGCTTCATTTTGTAGCCGCGCATTGCCGCAACCATTGCCAATGCAATCCCTGTATTTCCACTCGTCGCCTCAATCAGGGTGTCACCTGGCTTGATCTGACCACGCTTTTCCGCCTGCATGATCATGTTATAGGCCGGACGATCTTTCACCGAACCTGCAGGATTATTGCCTTCGAGCTTTGCTAACACTGTCGCTTGAGTGTGATTTGCCAGACGCTGTAGACGTACCAGTGGCGTTTTGCCTACGTAGTAGTCCAGTAAAAATTCGTCTGCTTGAAAATCAGGGGTTGTATTACTCATTATTTGCACCTATGTCGAGGTGCGGCTATTGTATGAAAATTTGCATTTCCCTGCACCCATTTAGCCAGTCTTTTTCAGAAAACCGATTAAAACTCGTGCAGCATTGTCTAAAAATTAAAAAACATTTTTCTGTCAGTAGTTTATTTGTAAATTAAACGCTGTTATTTCAATATTTCTCAGGTCAATTTCAGATTTAAAGGGTTTCATTTCTTAGCATTTTATACGTTATCTATTTGAATTTTTTTCATATCCAGATTTATTCTTAAAAAGTCTGTTTGATTTGGTATTGCGAAAAATCTTGATGAAATTTTAACTGAAGATTTAAAGCGTGCTAATATGCGGAGCATAAGGAAAACACTGCTTGAATCATGTCAAATATCAATAAAAAGCTGTTTAAACGCCTACACTTAAATCATGCCTATGGCCAGTTGATTGCCCTGATCTTTGTGCCAATTACAATTTTGGCTTGTGTGGGTGCAGCACTGGTTTTGACAGAAACCTCCAATGCAGCCCGTGCCCAGCAAAAACAGATGGCGATTGCCATTCTGACCCGTTTTCAGGCCACTTCTGAATCTGCGCTGGATATTGTCAATTACTCCCCCTGGCAGTATGAACAGGCACGCAATGCCATGCAAAACATGCTCAATGAAAAGCATCTGGTTCGTGCTGCAATTCTGGATCCTCAAGGCAAAAACCGCCTCGGTATTGGTTTTCAAGACCAGGCACCTTGGCCAAAGTTCAAGCAGGAAGCTAGTTTTGTTGGCCCGATTGTCAATCAGAATAATCACATTTTTGCGGTTCGCATTAATGACAATACGGGCAGTCCGGGCTGGCTTGCGATTGAGCTGGACAATCAGCCCCTCGAAATTGCCCGCTACCGCGTGATGATCGTATTGATTGCTACCGGCCTGTTGACTTTGTTGCTACTTTTATTGTGTCTGAATTTCTACTCGCGCCGCTGGATTGCGCCGATGTATGAAATTCGCATGCAGTTACAACGCCTGAATGCGGATACTTTGGATCAGCATATGGTCATCAACAGTACTGGTGAACTGCGCCTGTTACAGCGCGATATTGCCAATGTGGTAAAACGGCTGCATTTCAGTTTTCTGGAACTGCGCGAACATACTGAACAGACCGAAGATGACTTGCGCCGCACCCTCGACACTCTCGAAGTGCAGAACATCACCTACCGTCAGGCCCGTGACCAGGCGATTTCTGCCAATCAGGCCAAGTCAGTATTTTTAGCCAATATTTCACATGAATTACGCACCCCATTAAACAGTATTGATGGCTTTATTCATTTGCTGCTGCGTCAGGGTAATTTAAGTAATGAGCAGAGTCTGTATTTACAAACCATCCGTAAATCATCGGCGCATCTGCTGGCCCTGATCAATGACGTGCTAGATTTTTCCAAGATTGATGCCGGTAAACTAGAACTCGAAACGGCGCTGTTTGATCTGGAAGAAGCGATTTTTGATGTAATGGACATGCTCTCGCCACTGGCAGCGCAGAAGCATATCGATATGGCCTTCTACTATGCCGATAATGTACCCAAATGCGTCAACGGTGATGCACTGCGCTTTAAGCAGATTTTGACTAATCTGATTTCCAATGCGATCAAGTTTACACCGGATGGTGAAATCATCGTGCGGGTACGAATGGAACACGATGATATCGGGCAATGTCTGCTGCATTTTAGCGTACAGGATAGTGGTATCGGCCTCAGCGGCACTGACCGCAAGAAGCTGTTTGAATCCTTCTCTCAAGGCGATACCTCAGTTACACGTCAGTTTGGTGGCACTGGATTAGGTCTGGCGATTTCCAAACAGCTGGTCAGTCTGATGCATGGCCAGATCGGCTTTGAAGACAACCAGGAACGCGCCCCAACCGAGAAAGGGTCAACCTTCTGGTTTACCGCCCAGTTCCTGGTCGATGAAGATGATGTGATCGAACACCCAGACTTTAGCAATCTGACTGTGGTCTCTTATCTGGCACATCCAGCGACAGCGAATGTACTGCGTCATTATCTGGAAAACTATAACGTGAAGCATACCGAGTGTGCTTCGATTCTGGATCTGTTTAGCCGTCTGAATCATCTAAAAACCACGACTGAAAATACCTGGCTAATCGTTGATCATAGCGGTGACAGTCAGGCTTTGCTACAGGAAATTCGTGCGCGTTATCATGGCAACCTGGCAGTTTATGGCTATCAGATGCAGCTTGATCCAAACATGCTGAATGAATACCGTGCCCGTGCGCTCTACCAGCCACTTAGCCGTAGTGCCCTGATTCAACTCCTGAATAACCAGCCCGTATTCGATCAAGAGGTTCATGAAGACTTTAATGGTCAAGGGCTGCATATATTGGCAGTCGATGATCATTTACCCAACCTGATTGTACTGGAAGCACTACTGGGTGAACTGAATGTCACCACGACCAAGGCCACTAGCGGTCAGGAGGCGATTGATATTATCCAGCAACGCCATGAAGAAGGTTTAAGTGCATTTGATCTGGTATTTATGGATATTCAGATGCCGGTAATGTCCGGCATGGATACAACCCGTGCCATCCGCTCGCTGGAATCCACCTTTGAAAACCATCGACGTTTGCCGATTATTGCCCTGACTGCACATGCCCTGTCTGATGAAAAGCATAAATTGCTACAGGGTGGCATGGATGATTATGTCACCAAGCCCATTCAGATTGAACAGATCATCCAGATTCTGACTCAATGGACCACGGAAAATTTCCGCAAGGCACCCATGCTAGAACGTGCGAATGTCATTGATGCTCTGGATAGCAATATTCTGGACTGGCAGCAAAGTCTGCAACTGGCTGCCAATAAGGAAGATCTGGCCGTAGATCTGTTGAGAATGCTGGTCGACAGTTTTGAAACTGAACTCAGTGAAATAGAACAGCTGATTGAACTGGAAGATTTTCCACAACTGGAACATGTACTGCATCGGCTCTACGGCGCGACACGTTATGTGGGTACGCCGAACCTGCAACAGCTGACAGGCAGTTTTGAACAGTTTGTTTCTACCCTACGTAAAGAACGCCGCAAAGCTGATGAAGCCTTTGTTCAGGAGGTGATGAAACGCCTCGATGAGCTTAAAGCAGGCATTGGCCAGGTGGAACAGGCTGCACAACAGGTGCTAAATAAGCATATGATCTAATGCGCAAGTTAAGAACAATCACAAAGCGTGACTTAAGTGTCATGCACGTGATCTAACGCACATGCTATGCTCAGGGCAATAAAAATGAAGGGTTTAGCCATGTCACTGGTTCGTTTAGAAAAAAATAATGGAATTGCTACGGTGAGTTTAAACCGTCCGGACAAACGTAATGCCATGAGTTTTGCGCTATTGCGTGAACTTGTTGCAACCGCCAACACGATCAAAAAGGATAAAAGTATCCGCTGTGTCATTCTGACAGGTGAAGCACAGGTCTTTAGTGCCGGGATTGATCTCGCTGATTTAAATAATCCAAAAAATCGTGCCTATGCAGCCTGGGAACTGCTGCGTCCGGGTCAGAGTCTATTTCAGAAAGCATTTTTGATCTGGCAAGAATTACCGGTTCCCGTGATTGCAGCTTTGGAAGGCTATTGTTTTGGTGCAGGCATGCAGCTGGCACTGGCAGCAGATATTCGGATTGCTCATCCACAGACTCAAATGTCAATTATGGAAAGCCGTTGGGGCTTAGTACCAGATATGGGTCTGAGCCGTTCGTTAAAAGGCTTAATCAGTCTGGATCTAGCCAAAGAACTGACACTGACCGCGCGTATTTTTGACGGTAACTATGCCAAGCAGATCGGCCTGATCACTCATGTAGATGAGCAACCTCTAGCAAAAGCACAAGCCTTGGCTGAAGAAATGTTGCAGCGTTCTCCAGATGCTTTAATGGCGTCTAAATATGTGCTGGATGCCATGGAACATCAACCAAACAAATCCTTACGTATGGAAAAAATCTGGCAGTTAAAATTACTCCTCGGCAAAAACAGCCAGTTGGCACGCAAGAAAGACAAGAATCCAGAAGTCCAGTTCCAGCCTCGCCAGTATTCATAAGATCATCATCTCAGTAGATATCGGATAGCATCATGCAGTTTGATCAAACCACTAAAATCGCATTTCTTGGTATGGGCCTGATGGGTAGCCGTATGGCCAGCCGGCTGATTCAGGCAGGCTTTGAAGTTGCTGTCTGGAACCGTACTGCTTCTGCTTGTGATGCATTAATTGCTCAAGGTGCACAGCTATTGCAGCTTGAGCAGATTGCAAATTATCCGGTAGTTCTCATCTGTCTGGCGGACGATTTAGCCGTCAAAGCAGTGTATGAACAGATTGAGCCTTATCTGGTTGCACAACAGGTGATTGTAGATTTCTCCAGTTTATCTGTGCAGCAGACGTTAGAACTGGCACAACGTGCGCAGGCCCAACAGGTGATCTGGATTGATTCCCCAGTTTCTGGCGGTACTGCCGGTGCTGAACAAGGCAGTCTTGTGGTCTTTGCCGGCGGTGATGAACAGACTATTTCTTCTTTAGCTGCAATTTACCAAGTCCTCTCCCAACGCGTGACTCGCATGGGTGACTCAGGTACAGGACAAGCGACGAAAATCTGTAATCAGCTGATTGTCGCGGCAAACAGTACACTGATTGCCGAAGCTGTGGCACTGGCTGGACGTGCAGGAGTAGATACCACACTGCTTGCCCCAGCGCTGGCCGGTGGTTTCGCGGATTCAAAACCGTTTCAGATTCTGGCACCGCGTATGGCCACCCAGACCTTTGAACCGGTGCAATGGAAAGTTCAGACCTTGTCCAAAGACCTCAATAATGCAGTACAGCTTGCAGCAGCACATGCGCTAAATATTCCGGTTGCTTCTCAAGCTTTATCTCAGCTCAAGGCTCATCAAGAGAATGGCTATAGCGAAACGGATCTAGCGACTGTCATTCAGCACGTTCAATAACTTCATTTTCACGATTATTTCCATATTTAGTGCAAGGAGCTTCAGATGTTAAAATTCGCAGTCAACCTTTCCATGATTTTTACGGAAGTCCCTCTGCTGCAGCGTTTTGCCCTTGCCCGTGAGCATGGTTTTGACCATGTAGAAATCCAGTTTCCTTATGAACTAACTATCGAGCAGATTCAGGCACAGTTGACAGCGCATCAGCTGAGTTTATGCCTGATCAATGTCCCGGCAGGTGACCTGATGCAAGGCGGTCATGGACTGGCAGGTATACCCGGCAAGGAGATTGAATTTCATCAAGCGATGCAACAAGCGATTACATATGCAACCGCACTGAA
This sequence comes from Acinetobacter sp. CIP 101934, assembly GCF_000369585.1. NCBI lineage: Bacteria > Pseudomonadati > Pseudomonadota > Gammaproteobacteria > Moraxellales > Moraxellaceae > Acinetobacter > Acinetobacter sp. CIP 101934. The sequence goes on from NZ_KB850094.1 coordinate 2,717,352, forward strand.
AGTACCGAGCGTCAATATTCTGGCAGGTAAACAGCCGCTGGATAGTGACCTGTTACCTTGCCTGAATACATTGGCAGATAATCTGAAAATGGCCTGTTCGATGTTGGCAGATCATAATATTCAGCCAGTCTTTGAGATGATCAATGGGACCGACATGCCACGCTTCCTGGTGCAAAATGTAGCTCAAGCACAGGAAATGCTCGAAGCAGTCCAACATCCAGCCTTAAAGATGCAATATGACTGTTACCATATGGCGATGATGGGTGAAGATGTATTTGAAGCTTTAAAAGAGAATATTGACACAATTGGACACATTCAATTTGCAGACTGTCCAGGACGACATGAACCGGGTACAGCTATTGTCAATTATGTCGAGATTTTTCAATGGTTAGAGAATAGCCAATATCAAGGCTATGTGGCAGCAGAATATCGCCCGCTGAAGCATTCAGCAGCGTCTTTTGGCTGGAAGACCCGATATTTTGCAGATTGATTACAAACCGAACAATGTGCTGATTTGAAATTTCGGGGCAAAACCGCTATATTAGATCATGCATAATTGTTAGGAAATTATATCCCCCATGAATTTAGAACCATCGCCCAGCGCTTCTAATTCTCACGATCTTACTATGAATTCACACTTACAGACTGTACAAGACTGCTTGAAAGTTGTGCATGCTGCACTTGAAGATGTAAAGGCCAAAGAAGTTGTTGTGCTTGATGTCAGCGGTATGAGCAATGTTGCTGATGCCATGGTCATTGCCAGCGGTACCTCTACCCGTCACATCAAATCTCTTGCCAACAATGTTGCTGAAGAAGCACGTAAAGCTGGCTTCCGTCCACTTGGCATCGAAGGCGAACGTGATGCTGAATGGATTCTCCTAGACCTCGGATATGTAGTGGTTCACTGCATGCTTCCTACAGCGCGTAAATTCTATGACCTAGAAAGCCTGTGGAGCAATGCTCCTGCAGATTCAGTGGCATAAAACAGATTCTTAAAAAAGCGGCCCATGGAGGCCGCTTTTTTTTATTGGCTCAAAATAAACTTTAACCGAAAAGATTCAAAGGAGTTGCTGTAAATTAGCTTCTGGGTATTTTTGTTTGATCAAATTCTTGGCCTGAGCATAGACCTGATCACTACGTTGTGGGCCATAGAAGTCACAGAATACCTGATATAGACTGGTAATGGCTTGTGCATAAAGTTTTGAAGATACATAGCTCAGCAAATCCGCACTTTTCTGCAATTTCTGACTAGTTTCCTGGAACAAAATCCGGTCTTGTACCAGTTGCTGTGCCAGCTCCCTATAAAAGTCTTTCTGATCTTCTAGCTTGACCTGATCAAGAACTGATTCTCCAAACTCAATATAAGCCTGGTACTGTGCTTTCTGATTCAGAGATACTGCCTCTGTATCTTCAGACTCGATCCATTCACTTTTTTCCAGAATGGTCAGTTCATGCAGTACCTGTTTAAGCATATCTTTCCGGTTCTGCTTAAGCTCTTCTGTAGTACAAATCTCGCTAAGAAAGCGATTCAGTACAAAAGCAGGCTGCCCGCTATATTCCTGTTCCCAATATCCTACGATCTGTTCCAGGTGAGGTCCTTGAAAATAATGCTGTAGCCCACGCTGAATAGCCTGGCGGCGCTGTTCTAGATTGAGCACTTCTGCATTCATGTTATACCCTCCTGTCCATTAATGTCGTTTGGTGATGTGATCCGTATCGAAAGTTACATCTCGCTGGAATTCTGGATAAGACAGTTCAGCATGCTCGGTATAGTCCAGACCACGCTGCTCGTGCTGTGCACTCACACGTAAACCACCTAAAATAATATGCAGCACTTTAAATACAATAAATGCCACCCCGAAGCCCCAGGCAAATCCGGCACCAACGCCTACTGCCTGAACAGCAATAATGCTGCTATCAAACATTTTACTTTCATAAAAGATACCCGCAGCTAGCGTCCCCCAAGCACCACAAAAGCCATGTACAGTGACAGCATCCACCACATCATCAATACGCATTTTCTCGAGTAGTGCTGGCAATACACTAACCAGCAACCCTGCTACCAGTCCGGTTATAACAGCAAACATAGGACTCATTGTGGCGCAACCCGCTGTAATCCCCACTAGCCCACCTAAGGAAGCATTAATCGTAGTCCTTATTAAAATTGCTTTACGTCGTACCAGGGCAAACAGCATATAAGCCACTGCCGCCGCACACGCTGCGAGATGGGTATTTAAAGCAATCCGCCCAATGCTGACATCGGCATTAACTGTGGAAGCGGCATTGAAGCCAAACCAGGCTAACCACAAAATAAAACCACCTAAGGCAATTAAAGGCAGATTATGGCCGGGTAAATAGTGCACTTGGCCATTGCGGCCAAAACGCCCTATACGTGGACCCAATACAATAATGCCCGCCAAAGCAACCCAGCCACCAATCGAATGCACTACAGTTGAACCAGCAAAATCAATAAAGCCCATGGCTTTGAGCCAGCCTTCACCCTCAAATAGACTCCCCCACGCCCAACTGCCAAAAACTGGATAAATTAAGCCACTCACAAAAGCGGCACTCACCACATAGGCGACAAAATGAATACGCTCTGCCATGGCACCACTGGCAATAGTGGTTGCTGTTGCGGCAAACATCATTTGGAAGAAGAGTAAATTCCAGCTCCAGCTATCTAAACTATCCGGTGCAAAATGTGAGCTACCAAACCACCCGGTATGATTAATCCCGAACATAAGCCCAAAACCTATCAGCCAGAAAACCAGCCCTCCAAGACAGGCATCCATATAATTTTTCATTAAAACATTCACACTATTTTTACTTCTGACTGATCCGCTCTCAATCAGTGCAAAACCTGCCTGCATGAAGAAAACCAGAATACCGCCCATCACCACCCAGACACTGTCCAGCGATATCCGGATTTCCTGGATATTTTTTACCATTTCTGCTGGTTCAGCTGCATAGATAGGTAAACTCAGTAGCCCCAGTAAAAACCCTAAATATTTTATTTTTGTCATGTAATCCCCCTAGCTCTTAATGAAGGAATAGCAAGAACAATGCCATACAATTTATGAATTTTAAAATTATTTGAAGAAGCAATTTAATGATAAACCTATCAAATTTTCACAAATAAATAATTCCTAATTCACAAGATAAATATTTATCTGCGATCAAATATCAATTAACTGTGGTGTATAAAAAATAAGAGCAAAAATAAAAAAACCACCCGAAGGTGGTTTTTTTCTAAATCTTTTAATTCATCTCGACCTTTCTTTTACAAAAGAGGATCTGGAAGAAGATTTTAGGAATTAGTGACCCGTACCATTAATGGCTTTGGTCATATCTTCCACAACTTTCTTGGCATCACCAAAGATCATCATGGTCTTATCGTTATAGAACAGGTCATTGTCTAAACCAGCATACCCTGTTGCCATAGAACGCTTGATCACCAAAATCGTACGTGCCTTGTGCGCTTCCAGAATTGGCATACCGTAAATTGGTGAGCTTGGATCGTCTTTGGCCGCCGGGTTAACCACGTCATTCGCACCGATTACCAGTACTACATCTGTTGCCGGGAAGTCAGAGTTGATCTCATCCATTTCCAGAATGTCTTCATATGGCACGTCAGCTTCAGCCAGCAATACGTTCATATGACCAGGCATACGACCTGCAACCGGGTGAATCGCGAAACGTACAGTCACACCCTGCTCTTTTAACAAGTTCGCCAACTCTTTCACCGCATTCTGTGCACGGCCTTGCGCCATACCATAACCGGGTACAATGACTACACTGTCTGCATTCGACATCAGGAAGCCAGCATCATCTGCAGAACCTGAGCGATGATTACGTTGTACCTGCTCGCCTGCACCCGCTGTTGCTGTTGCGGTTCCGCCCATTGCACCACCGAACAGAACGTTGATGATCGAACGGTTCATCGCTTTACACATGATATAAGACAGAATTGCACCTGAAGAACCCACCAGCGAACCAGCAACGATCAGCATGTTGTTTTCTAGAGTAAAACCGATACCTGCAGCTGCCCAACCAGAGAAAGAGTTCAGAAGCGATACCACAACTGGCATATCACCGCCACCGACTGGTGCAATCCATACCCAACCGAATACCAGTGCAAGACCGGTCATTGCCCAGAAGGATGTCATGTTACCAGTCAGGAAGAAGTGAATCCCTGCTGCCAGCATTGCGATAAAGATCAATGCCTGAACTGGTTTTACCCAAGCACCTGAAATGGTTTTTGCCCATTTCTTAGCAGCCAGTTTACCGTAAGCAAATACAGAGGCAGTAAAAGTAATCGCACCGACGAAACAACCCACGAAGAGTTCGAACAAATGCACTTTGCTCATTTCATGGAAAGTTACCCCATTTGCAGCTAAAAGGTCTGGACCCAATTCGATTAACTTGTTGTTATGGATAATCGCAGCAATAGCAATCAAAACCGCGGACAAACCGACCAGAGAGTGCATCAGCGCGACAGTTTCAGGCATTTGAGTCATAGGTACAGTTTTCGCACGGGCAATACCGACGATCGCACCAAGCACCATTGCGCCAAGAATCATCCAGATCACCGGATTTTCTGCGACAAAGAAAGTCGTCAATACCGCAATCGCCATGGCAAGCATACCGTAGCGGTTACCTGCAATTGCTGTTTTAGGACCTGACAAACCACGTAGCGTCAAGATAAAGAGAATGGCACCAATCAAATAGAACCAATTTGCATATTCACGAATGAATTCCATCAATTAGCCCTCTTTTTTCTTTTGTTTTGGTTCGAACATTTCCAGCATACGTGCAGTCACGGCAAAGCCACCGAAAATGTTAATGCTCGCCAGGAATACTGCAATTGCGCCAAGTACACTCACCACGTTAATGGTCTGGAAGTCTACGCTGCCTTCAACACCGACCATGGGTAAACCAACAGTCTGAATCATCGCACCCACGATAATGATTGAAGAAAGTGCATTGGTTACCGCCATCAACGGCGTATGCAAAGCTGGAGTCACGCCCCATACCACGTAGTAGCCTACAAAGATGGCAAGGACAAAAATCGTAATAGTTTCAACCATGAGTACTCTCCTTAACCACGCTTTAACAGCACTTGGCCGCCGTGAGTGACGAGTAGGGCTTTCTGAATTTCTTCTTCTGGATTGATAGCAAAATTCTTTTCGCTATCAAATAAAGTTTCAATGAAGTTCAAAACGTTACGTGCATACAGTGCAGATGCTTCAGTCGACAAGGTTGAAGGAATATTTGGAATACCCAGAATCTTCACGCCATTTTCAGTCACAACCGTTTCACCGCATTGAGAGCCTTCTACATTACCGCCAGTTTCAACCGCCATATCTAAAATGACTGAACCTGGTTTCATTTTGGCAACGGTCTCGGCACGGATTAAGCGCGGTGCATCACGACCTGGCAATAATGCAGTCGTGATCACAATATCCGCATTGGAAACTGCTTTATCAACGATGATCGCCTGATCCTTGATGTACTGTTCACCAGGCATCCAGCCATAACCATTTTTAGCCGCATCAGCTGCTTTTTGTTGTTCTTCTTCAGACATCGGTACGTCTAACCACTTACCGCCCAAAGATTCAACCTGGTCTTTAGCTGTAGGACGCAAGTCAGTTGCTTCTACAACAGCACCGAGACGTTTTGCAGTTGCAATCGCTTGCAGACCTGCAACCCCTACCCCCATGATCACGACACGAGCCGGTTTTACCGTCCCTGCAGCAGTCATCAGCATCGGGAACATGCGCTGGTATTCTGCTGCAGCAAGAAGCACTGCTTTATAACCCGACAGGTTTGCCTGAGAAGACAGGACATCCATGTTTTGCGCACGGGATAAAGTACGTGGCAAAAGTTCCAATGCAAATGCAGACACATTCTGTGCCGCGAAATGGTCAAGCTCGGTATTGCGGTATGGGTCAAACATCGCCACCACCGTAGCATTCGCAGGTAATTTTTGAATTTCTTCACCTTTCGGTGCACGAACTTTCAAAATCATCTGGCTACCGGTATAGGCATCATCCGTAATTTTTGCACCAACCTGTTCATAAGCGCTATCGATATAGGCAGCTTTTACCCCTGCACCACGTTCGATAATCACGCTATGACCAGCGCTGATCAATTTCTTTACTGTCTCAGGTGTCGCAGCGACACGATGTTCACCGACGACAGTTTCGGCTGGAATTCCGATTTGCATGAGCGTCCCTCAAGCTAATTTTTTCTTAAGTAAACATCGCAAAAACGATGTTTCCCCTCAGGATGTGTTTTTGTTGAATTTTTGGATTCTAATCAAACTATTCCAAAATACTACCCAATATTTATTTAATAAATAGCCATATTTTGAACTGATGATTCATAAAAATGATGTTGTCATATATCATTTATAAGTTAGGCCCTGCTTTTTTGATCTGCTGAATTTATAAACGATATTCATTCTCTTGAAGGATATTTCCTTTTTTGTTCATTTTTTCTTAGCTTAAGTTTTGTTGCACTTTGTTACATTGATCATTCTGACAGTCATTCCATTTTTTTTGCTGTAATCCTTCCCTTTTCCGCCATGCCAGAATGCCCTAATTTAGGCACTTTTATTGGGCACTTTTTGATTCCTTGACTTCTTTGACAAATTTAACTGAATTATAATGATTCATTTGGAACTACTGAAAACCATGTTTTCCTATAACTTTTTCCTTTTTTAATCATAAAATTTTTAAATCAGTTGAGTTTAATGTTTCATTTAATTGGCTCTTTTGACTTATTCTACTCAAGTCTAAAACTACGCTATTAATCGTTAAAAAATAATTTTTGAGTCATTTATTATATTAATACCTTAAACTGGCTCAGCATCATAAATTGTCAAATTTGCACTATATTTGTGCAATAAAATACAGTTTTATCTCGGACTCAATTGCAATGTTTTTCTTCAGTGCCGTTTCGACAACTTAAGATACTTTGTAAGAAAAAAAAAGATCAAATACGCATCAGTTATGGTTTTGAAGATATTCAGAGATGGTAATAACCAGATCTGTCTTCAATTTCTGTTGTATTTTTCTACTTTTATCATGTGCTATTTTGACCTATAGTGCCTGCAATCTTTGCATCTTTTTGATGCCATTATCAAAAATAGTTTTCCGCTTCTTATAAGGTAGCTGTCATGAATCCTGCACTGGATATCAGTCAAAATAAGCCTTTGCTCTGGCTGATGGCAATTGCATGTGGTCTATGTGCTGGGGCGAATTATTACTGTCAGCCTCTGATTTCATCAATTCAGCAACATTATCAGGTACCTGAATCGCAAGTCGCCCTGACCGTGACCTTTGCTCAGGTGTCTTATGCACTGGGCCTGCTGTTCATCGTGCCATTGGGTGACATGCTGAATAAGACCAAGCTGATTCCTGCCCTGATGTGGGGGGCTGCGCTGGGACTGATGATCTGTGCCACAGCAATCAATTTGCCTATGCTCTGGTTAGGGACAGTTATCGCCGGTTTATTTTCTGTGGCGGCACAGGTGCTGATTCCTTTAGCGGCCATGACGGTCAAACCGGAAAAAACTGGTGAAGTGATTGGCTTTCTGATGAGTGGTTTACTGGTCGGGATTTTGCTGTCGACCAGTATTGCCGGATTACTCTCTGACTTGTTTCACTGGAAAGTCATCTATGCATTGAGTTCAGTCTCGATGCTGTGCCTGGGAATCTATTTACGTGGGCAGCTACCGACGCTGCCAAAATTCAGAATCAGCTATGCCAGAATTTTCCACTCTATGGGCAGTCTGTTGGCCCAAGAACCACGACTGGTATTTCGTTCTCTTACCGGTGCTTTTGCCTTTGCTGCGATGAGTATTCTGTTCTCTACCATTGCCCTGCTATTAACACAGTCTCCCTTTCATCTGGCAGATGTTATGGTGGGATTAGTCACTTTAGTAGGAGTTTTTGGCGCATTATCAACTCAAGTGATTGGGAGATGGGCAGACCGAGGTTATATCAAACTGCTGAGCTGGATTGGCTGTTCAATTCTGGCAGGCAGCTGGCTGTTTCTCTATTTTGGTGGCACATCCTTGATTAGCTATATCGCAGGTTATGCGCTAATTAACCTGGGACTGGCGATTACCCATAGCTGTAACCAGAATGTAATTTTCCGCCTGCGTCCGGATGCCAAATCCCGGATTAACTCTATTTATATGACCCTGTATTTTATTGGAGGTGCCTGTGGCTCTGCAGCGGGAGTATACGCGTGGCATCATGGTGGCTGGAGCATGAGCTGCCTAACTGGACTCATATTTGCACTAGCTGCCACCGTCTTTGCCCTGATTGATCAGTTTTATCATGCGCGTGTAAAAACCAACTAATGATCATCTAATTTACTTGAACCACTGGATAGTAGGCTTTGCCGGAATCCATCACTGCTGCATGTTCCAGCAATATATAGATAAAGGTGTTCAGCAAGGCTGAAAATAGACTACAACTTTCCTGCATCTGCTTGCGGCATACAGCACTAGCATAACTCACTCCACCCTGCAGAATTTGTTGCCTTAAAATAGTGAAACGCTTAAAAACTTCTAGCAAAAGCTTCATTATGTTTTGCTGTTCCACTGCTTTTTGAATCTCTATTTTCTGTTGCTTCAGTATTTCACGACAATCATTTTGGCTGATTTTATTGTGTTGATAGTCCCAGTATTGCTGAGTGAGATATTGATTATCCACTAGTGCATGCAGCGTAACCTCATAACGACCCAATAAAATTTGAGAAATTCTTTTCTCATGATCCTTGCTAAGGATGAGATGGAGAAATTGTGATAAGGCCTGCTGATCAAGACTATCTTCATTTTCCTGTACATAAAGAGCATTCAGACCAATCCACAGGCTCAGAAACTGAAAATCATAATCGGCCTGTAACTCTACCGCTTTTCTTAACCAGCTTAGACTGCGTTGAATACGCAGATTGAAATATTCTGAATGCTGAGCTTTTGTTGTTTTGTAAATCTCTTCTAGTAACATCATTATTTTTCTCCTTTTTTATCCTGTTTTCTTTATCTTAAACTCTTTTACTGTTTAGTAAACTATTCCTTGACCTCTGCATCTATTTGAATGAATTCAATACTTTTTAATTTCCTAGAAGGCTTTCTTGCAGTGCTAGTACTCAGCCATGAAGCCTGATTATTTTTATGCTAATATTGCGCCCTCTTTTACTGGTCGTATCACTGCCGGTGAGCGCCCAAAGACCCAACGGCGTGCTGTCTCTTCCATTTCTAACTTAAGGCGTGATTTTGAATGACTGATCTCAAAACCATTGAACAACAACTTCAACCACGAATCAGTGTTGCGCCGATGATGGATTGGACCACCAAAGATTATCGTTTCTTTGCACGTCTGTTTAATCCCAATATTATTCTCTATACCGAAATGGTAACGACAGGTGCCATCATTCATGGTGATGCCAAACGTCATCTGGACTTTAATCAGCAAGAACAGCCAGTTGTGTTACAGCTTGGTGGCTCTAATCCCAAAGACTTGGCCACCTGTAGTAAAATGGCACAGGATTGGGGGTATAATGAAGTCAACCTGAATGTCGGCTGCCCAAGTGACCGGGTACAAAACAATAAAATTGGAGCCTGCCTGATGGCGGAGCCTGATCTAGTCGCAGAATGTATTGGTGAGATGCGCAATGCCGTGGATATTCCGGTGACGGTGAAACATCGTATCGGGATTGATGATATGCAGTCTTATGAAGAGATGCTGCATTTTGTCGACACCGTGGCGAAGACGGGTTGTAATAATTTTATTGTGCATGCCCGAATTGCCCTGTTACAAGGCCTATCCCCGAAGGAAAATCGTGAAGTTCCCCCATTACGTTATGAAGATGTTTACCGTTTAAAACAGGAACGTCCTGAGCTGCTAATTGAAATCAATGGTGGGATCAAAACCTATGCGGAAACGGTTGAACACTTAAAACATGTGGATGGCGTGATGATTGGTCGCGAAGCCTATCACAATCCGTATTTACTGGCCGAGTTAGGCCAATTTTGGAATCTTGAAGCTCCTGATCGTTTTGAGATCATGCAACAAATGATGCCGTATATTGCCCAGCGTATGGCAGAAGGTGCACCACTCTCGATTATTAGCCGTCATATTCTGGGCTTGTTCCAGAACTTGCCAGGTGCGCGTAAATGGCGTCAGGCATTAAGCGGTGGTAATGCCAAAACCTTAAAAGATGTAGAAAATGCCTTGTTCAATATTCAGGAAGCGATCAAACGCACTGAAGACTACCTGCTCGAACAGCAAACCCAGAATCTTTAATTTAAAAAGCACCGTTTCCCCGGTGCTTTTTTATTAAGGTTTTTTGACTAGATAATTTATTGGGTATAAGCGGTAATATTTCCCACAGGAATGGGTTCTTCAACCCGCTGTGATGTCGTCCTGGATTCCCGCGTTGCAGCCTCAGTGATCTCATTGACCTTCTCGTTCCCAAAACCTTCATCTTGTTCGAATTCTGCAGAAATCATAGCCAGTTCCTGCTGTAACTGCTGTTCATAACGCTGAATTTCAACTTCATCAATAAAGGCAAAAGCATCATCTTCCAGCTGCCAGCTATAACCCTGCTCCACCTTCTGGATAGAGACCTTAACTGGAAAAGATTGGCCTTGATATTGTATCTGAGAAATGGCCTGAAAATGATCACCAGAACGTTCCATGATTTTTACATCCATGACTTTTAACCGGTAATGGCGATAATCCAGACTGGAATTAAATTCACGTTGCATCTGAGACTGAATATTGCGCGACAGTTCATCAATAGAGACAAAGTAACTGCAGGAAAACAATAGCAAGGTCAGAAACAATAGACTTATTCTTTTCATACCACCCCCAGTGCTCAAATTAGTGAGGCTGGAAAATAAAAAAATTCTGATTCTTATAAGGTGATTTTATCTTTTTCAAACTGGGCACGAAATAGCCAAAAGTGTCTTTCAAGGTCAAAATACTTGGTTTTCTTTTGAACATTCAGTCAATTCTGCAGAAATAAAAAAGCCCTGACTATGCAGGGCTTTTTTATAAAATAACTTAGAAATCATCATCCTTAGAAGGATCATGATGTAGAGCATCATGAATGGCTTCAACCAGTTGCTGGGCAATTTCCTGTTTAGAAGCCTTTTCCAGATCACGTTTTTCCATATGATAAGATTCTGCAAAGAATACCGTCATGGCATTTTCATCTGAGGCAAAGCCAATATCTGCACGGGAAACGTCATTGCAGGCAATCATATCCAGTTTTTTAGCGACCAGTTTGCCAGCTGCATATTCTTCAATATTTCGTGTTTCTGCGGCAAAGCCAACCATAAATGGACGTTTTTCCTGTTGGGCAATGGTTGCAACGATATCCGGATTTTTGATCAGTGCGACATTCAGCTCATCACCGGCTTTTTTAATCTTATGCTCTGCCACTTGTGCTACGCGGTAATCCGCAACCGCAGCGGTCGCAATAAAAATGTCACAGCCCTGTTCTAGCATATGCAGACTTTCATCCAGCATTTTCACGGCTGAGCTGACATTTTTACGTTTAACGCCATTTGGTGTATCCAGCGTCACTGGTCCTGCAATCAAAGTTACATCTGCACCAGCGGCATAACAGGCTGCAGCCAAGGCAAAACCCATTTTCCCGGTACTGTGATTGGAAATATAACGAACCGGGTCAATCGCTTCACGCGTTGGACCTGCGGTAATCGTGACGCGCTTACCTGCAAGCTGACCAAATTTTTCTGCAATCGCTCGTTGCGCCTTATGGAAATACTCGGTTACCTGACGTGCCAGATCTTCCGGTTCCGGCATACGGCCTAAACCTACATCGCCACAGGCCTGTGAACCTGCATCCGGCATAATCACATGCACGCCATCTTCAATCAAAGTGGCCAAGTTACGTTGCGTCGGCTTGGCTGCCCACATCTGCTGATTCATCGCTGGTGCTACCCAGACCGGTGCGTTGGTCGCCAGATAAAGTGTACTGAGCAAATCATCGGCCAGACCGGCAGCGAATTTGGCCAAAGTATCGCAGCTTGCTGGGGCGACCAGTAACAGGTCCGCCCAGCGTGCCAGTTCAATATGCCCCATGCCTGCTTCAGCTTCTGGATCCAGTAATTCAGTATGAACAGGATTACCCGACAGTGCCTGGAACGTCAGCGGCGTGATAAAGGCCTGTGCGCCTTGAGTCATGACCACACGAACATTAAAACCGGCATCTTTCAGACGACGGACCAGAATTGCACTTTTATAGGCAGCAATACCGCCTGTCACAGCTAAAATAATATTTTTATGAGGAATTACACTTACGTCGAAGCTCACAAACAGGCTACCTTTCTGTTGCAGTGGCGCTCACAATAGCATTAAATAAGATCATGCCCAAGAGACCTTCTTGTGTGAAAAACAATAATTAATAATAAATAAGTCTAATAAATATGCAATTTTCGATTAAACACTGGCCTGAACAGGAACGTCCACGCGAACGCCTGTTACAGTCAGGCCCACAAAGCCTCTCTGATGCCGAATTGCTGGCAATTTTCCTGCGCTCAGGTTCCCAGCGGCATTCCGCAGTGGAACTGGCTCGACTTCTGATTCAGCATTTTGGTCATTTAAGTACTCTTTTGGATGCCCCACTGCAAGAGATCAGTCAGTTTCACGGGATGGGTGTCAGTAAATTTACCCAGCTGATGGCTGTTAAGGAACTGGGACGGCGCTATATTGCCGAGCACCTTCGCCAAGATGCATTGGAACTGAATCATTCCCGCAAAATTATGGACTATCTGCGCTTTGAACTGCTGGGAGAAACTCAGGAAGTCTTTGCTGTACTGTGTCTGGATGCCGGGTTAAGAAAAATCAGCTTTAAGAAAATGTTTTATGGCTCGATTAATTCATGTGAGATTTCGATTAATCAGTTACTACGCCATGCCATTCAGCAACAGGCAACCTCGATTGTGATTGCCCATAATCATCCACTCGGTCAGCCTCGACCTTCCGCAGCAGATCTTGAACTCACCCAGCAGATTGCAAAGGCCTGTCACTTGGTCGAAATCCGCCTGATTGATCACTGTATTATTGCCCGGGAAGGCAGTTTTTCCTTTGCAGAACAGCAACTCATCAATACGGTAAAACCCTGAACGATAGCACTTGACAAAGCAGGCACAACTCAACAAGATCATGAAAAAAATTGTGATGATTCCAATAAATGATCGTACGTGACCAACCCAGTATCTTTAAAGTATTATTTTCATGGCGGGGAACGATTTTACCTAAGGTACTGCCGCCTCTAGGCGTGGTCATGCTCATTTCTGCCATTATTGGCGGGCTATCTTATACCAATTATTTACATTTACCGGAATTACCCTTGGTCGGTTTTACCCTGATCGGAGTAGTACTGTCGATTTTCCTTGGTTTCAAGAACTCTGCCGCCTATGAGCGCTGGTGGGAAGCGCGTAAGCTCTGGGGGATCCTGATTGCCAATGCACGTCATTTTGACCGAGACTGCCGTATGTTGACGCAGGCACGCCGTGAGCGGGTCATCCAGCATGTAATTGTCTTTGCCAATGTACTGCGCGATCGTTTGCGGCATCAGACTGCCAATCCAACCGAACTGGTACAGACCAGTGGCATGAGTCCTCAAGCCCTGCAACAGCTCTATCAACAGGCCAATGCCCCACAGTACACCCTCAGTCTGATTCAATGGGAATTTATGCAGGCCCTGAAAGAAGGCGAAATTTCAGACATCATTTATGCGCAGATGAACCAGCATGTAGCTGAGTTGAGTATTGTACAGACAGGTTGTGATCGGATTGCCACCACACCGCTGCCTTTCGCCTATTCAGTCTTGCTGAATCGTACCGTATATTTTTTCTGCTTTATGCTGCCATTTAGTCTGGGTTCGACCCTTGGAATGGTGACACCGCTGCTGGTCGGAATTTTGGCTTACACTTTCTTGGGACTGGATGCGCTCAGTTCAGAAATTGAAGAACCTTTTGGTACGCAAAGCAATGACTTACCCCTTGATTCAATGGTACGTACCATTGAAATTGAACTATTGGGTACTTTAGGCAAACCCACCCCCCCACCTATTCAAGCCCAAGATCATAATCTATTATAATAAGTACGATTACAGCTGAACGCAGCTCATATATTCAATTCAAAATTAAAATAATGAAAACAATAAAAATAAGATCTCATGACTATCAAGCAACGGATTCATCGTTATACAACGCAACCGGTGACGCGTCTGGGTGCAACTTTAGCGGCTTTACTGCTTTGTAGCAGAGCCGTGTTCGCATTTGGCTGTGTATTGGCCTGGCAAGATATTTTATTCTCTGGATTAGAACAATACTGAATTTTACTGCTTCTCATCAGTTTCATACTGGTGTTTGGTCTAAGCTATGACCGGAAACAATATTTCAAATTTCCTTTTCTGATTCAGCAACATCTGATTGATTCGAAACTGGCTCAGGATATCCGTGAAAGAGCCTTACGCAGCTCAGATGCCACCATTATGGGCCAACGTCAGATTCATACGACCCGGCTACGCAAACAGCAGCAACTGCTATTAAAGATCAATGAGCATGAAGCACCACAATGGTTTAATGTCGATTTGAATCAGGTGTTTAAAACAGAGTCGTATCTGGATATCCATGTTCAACCAAGTGATGCGCTCTTCGGCCAGCAGGTTCTGGTCTATTACCTGAGGCGTACACGCTGGATTGTTCAACTGTATGCACATGATGGAGACCAGAATTTTCAGCATTTGCAGTACTATATCGCGACACCGCTCCGCGGACGGATTTACTTCGACCATATTCCCAGTCGACTCATGCTGGACTTACCAAGAATTGTACATATTCAGGCGAGTCGTGAAGATGACTCTCCAACTTATACGCTTAAGCTGAGTACCAATTATGGTAAGTACTATCGGATGTCCTGCAAGGCAGTACATTTTGACAAGCTGGAACTGGCGCTCGCGAATTTGATCGATTTTCTACGCTATCGAGAATTCAAACATCATCCAGACATCCAGCAGGCGGTAATTTCCCGGAACCATCCTTTTCTTTATCGCAATTTACTGAACTATACGCTTATTGCAGCATTATTACTGATGGCAGCGATTACGACAACTTGGCAACTGGCATTACTGAGTTTAGCTTTGGCCTGCCTTCTAGGCATAAAAATCCAGCAGCAAAAGCAGTCTCTATTTATTGAAGCCTGACGCCTGTTACCGAAAACTTTCCCAGATGCCCACTTGCCCGTCTTTAACTGTTGGAATATGGCCGAGCTTAATCCAGGGCATATTTTCCCCATGATAATCACTGCCTACAGATACTTTTAGCCCATGTTCAGCAATCATCCGATCTACCATCTGCCGGGTAGAAGCCGGATCAACTGCTGGTGGCAGCTCAACGGCGTCCCCACCGAACCTAGCAAAAATTTCTATCAGGTAACGGATGTTGGTCGCAGACAGATCATAACGGGTGGGGTGCGCTAGGACTGCAAAACCACCACTGGCATGAATCACCTGAATGGTTTCTTCCAGTCCCAGTCCATCAAACTTCACATAAGCTTTCTTGCCTTCCTTGATATATTTATCAAAAGCCTGTTGTGGACGGGTGACTATCCCCTTTTCAACCAGTGTTTTGGCAATATGGGTTCGCGTGACACGGTCTGGAATATTATCGACCTTAGCGACTACATCTGGATAAATATCTTGTCCAATCAATGGTATCAGTAGATCACAAATCTTTTTTGAGCGTTCAGCGCGAATCCGTTTTTGCTGTTCTAAAGCCTGTTGCAATGGTTCAGGATTTTGAACATCTAACGCCACAATATGCACGCCATAATTTTTCTTGGTGGCCGGACGTGACCACTGACTGGAGATTTCTACCCCAGAAATGATCTTAATTTCGTGATCTTTCGCGGCTTCACGCGCCAGCTCTAAACCATCAATGGTGTCATGATCAGTCAAAGCCAGCGTATGGATAAAGCTCGCTGCCGCGGCCTTAACCAGCTGCTGTGGACTTAAGGTTCCATCAGAAATATTGCTGTGTGTATGTAAATCTACGCCGTGCATCTCTATACTATGACATTTATTTGATCAGATTTAGATACTCTAACATGAAAGCACTTTTAGACTTTGTGCCACTCATTATTTTCTTTTATTTATATAAGACAGTAGATCCTAAAGACACCAACCATCCATTACTCCAGCTGATTGGCTCCGCAGGCGGTGTCGACAATAACAATATTCTTGTGGCAACCACAGGTCTGATCATTTCCATGTTAGTGGTCTATGGCGCGTTATTTGTTTCGCAGAAATTCCGTCTGGACAAACAGCAATGGATCGTATTGTTTATGACGGTAATCTTCGGTGGAATCACTTTAATACTCAGTGATGATTTCTATATCCGCTTAAAAGCTGTCTTGCTGAATCTGGTTTTTGCTGGCGTATTCCTGCTTTCACCATGGTTCAGTAAAGATAAAAAACCATTAATCCAGCGTCTGTTTGGACCTGTTTTTAATTTAACTGAAAAAGGCTGGTTTAAGCTCAACTATGCTTGGGCAGCAATGTTTGCGGTGATGTCTTTCTTGCATTGCTTCTTTGCCTATATCTTTATGGATGGAAAATATTGGGGAGAATTTACCGCATTTGGTGACATGATCGTGATGTTTTCCTTTATCATTATTCAGTTCATTGTATTGCGCAAATACTTTAAAACTGCTGAATAAAAGTTAGACTAAGTCATCGAGAACTGCCATGCCATTATTTGTTGTCAGCTGTACCGATCAGGAAGGTACTGTCGAAAAACGCCTTGCGATTCGTCCTCAACATCTTGCACGTCTGCAAAAATTAAATGATGAAGGTCGTTTAATCGTTGCCGGCGCGATGCCAAAAGAACCAGGTAATCCTCAAGCAGGTTTTTATGGCAGCACCATCATTGTGGACTTTGACAGCCGTGAAGCATTGGAGGAATGGTTACAGGAAGAGCCATTCTTAAAAGAAGGCGTCTATGCGCATATTGACGTTAAACCATTCAATAAAGCATTCCCACAAGGATAAGGTTCATGCACGCTGTAATTGCCAGTTTAATCGGTTTATCTTTTGCCTGTACAACTGCTTGGGCAGTTGAAGCAACATCGGCAGCGGAATCTGCTGCTCCAGCGCAAAATACACCAGCAACTGTGCAACCCGCGGTAGCCAATACGCCACCGCAAACACTGCCTGCCAATAAACCTGGCATCATGCCAGTGGCTGCTTCGAATAATCCTCTTGTTCAAAATCCTGCTGCCAAGCCATTGACTGCAGAAGATATTGCACAGAATAAAGCTCAGCAAGATGCCAAAGTGAAGGCTTTGGTCAAAGATCAGGCGACACGTCTGCAACAACTGGAAAAAGCCAATCTTGAAGCATTGACCCAGAATCAGGAACTACAGCTGAAAAACGATAATCTCGGCGTTCAGGTGCAGGTGCTACAAAGTGAACGTAGTGCACAAATGTTTCTTTACGGTGCTGCGACATTGGCAGTTGGGGTACTACTTGGCTTCCTGATCGCGAGTTATGTTTATACCAAACGCCGTCGTCAGTGGTAAGCTATTCCCTCTCCTGACGTATTCAAGGTTGTATCCGTTTTGTCTCATGCAATTCAAACTGCCGATCTCGATTGGCAGTTGGTAGATGGCATTGACGTGCCAGTTTCCAAACAGTTCGGTGATGTTTATTTTTCCAAGGACAATGGTCTGCTTGAAACACGCCATGTGTTTTTAAATGGTAATGATCTCGGTACCCGGCTCGCGGATCTCAAACCTTTTGAATATTTTTGTGTAGGGGAAACGGGCTTTGGTACAGGACTCAATATTCTGGCCTTATGGCAACTGTGGCAACAGGTTCGTCCAGATAACCAGAGCCATCTGCATGCCATTTCAGTAGAAAAATTTCCTCTATCAAAAGATGATCTGATTCGTGCTTTAAATGCTTGGCCGGAACTAAAACCCCTTGCAGATCAGCTAATTTCCCAATATCCACTCCCAATCGCTGGCTGTCATCGCCTCAGTTTTCCTGAAGAACGTTTTTCTGTGGATTTATGGCTAGGTGATGCACATGATGTCTTTCCAGTCATTGAAAAAACTGCGCCAGTAAATGCCTGGTTCCTGGACGGTTTTGCGCCTTCCTGCAATCCGGATATGTGGGAAGAGAATGTCCTGAACAATATTGTTCGACTCTCGGATTATGGCACCACCTTTGCCTCTTTTAGTGTCGCAGGTATACTGAAACGCGGTCTTAGAAATCATGGTATTTCGATTTCACGTCCACGTGGCTTTGGTCATAAACGTGAAATGCTGAAAGCCATCTGGAATCCGCCTGAATTTGCACAGCCAGTAACAGCAATTCCTGAACATCATACTCAAAAAAAAACTTCGCTCAATAAAGAGTTGAAATGTCAGGCACGTCAGATCGCAGTCATTGGTGCTGGTATTGCCGGTTTAAGTATAGCCTGGGCTTTTGCTCTACGTGGTCATCAAGTCAGCCTATTCGATCAAACAGCACCACTTTCCGGTGGTTCTGGTAATCCATTAGCGCTACTCAATCCGAAACTGTCACCGATTGCACAAAGCGCTGAACATTTAATGACCCAGGCTTGGCAACACGCCCTAAATCATTATGCACAGTTTAAAGCCTTTCGCGCGATTCAGGTTCAGCAGCTGGCATTGAAAAATCCAGAAAACCTGTTGGCTCTGGCTGATGAGTATCCTGATGGTATTCTAGAAGTTCCAGATCAAAATCAGCAGTCTTTAACAGCGAAATATCCAGCATTGTCGTTGTTACAGGCGGGAGCTGTATCGCCTTATCAGTTGCGTGATGAAATCCTGCAACATAGTAATATTCACTATATCCAGGCCCAAATTAGCCGAATTGAACCACACTCATGTCCAGAATTATTTGATGGTGATAGCTCACTCGGCCAGTTTGATCATGTCATCGTCTGTACCGCATTAAATACGCCACAGCTGCTTGAAGAGCATCCTGAACTGAAACCCATTCGTGGACAGGTCAGTTGGCTCAAAAATAGCGATCAACCACTCAATCCGAATATTGCCTATAGCTACGGCGGTTACTGTATCCAGTTTGATGAACAGCATTTGCTGCTCGGTGCTTCATTCTGCCTGAATCGTAACGATACTGAGATACTGGAAGAAGATCATATCCATAACCGTGAACTGATCCATTCAGTATTTCCAGAGTATGCACAGAGTTTGGCTGATGTCAGTGAATGGCAAGGTCGTGCTTCGGTTCGTGCCCAGAGCAAAGATTATTTCCCCTTGCTTGGAAAACTCAAATCAGATCAGGAAATCTATAGTCTGGCTGGCTTAGGTTCCAAAGGCTTTCTATTTGCTCCATTGTGTAGTGAAATTTTGGCTGCACAGATTCTAGGAGAAGCTTGTCCTGCATCCACAAATCTAGTGAAGAAACTGGATGTCAAACGCTTTGAAAAGAAAATCAAAACCAAAAAGCCTTATTTTAAACCTTAGTGTTAAAGCCCCTTCCTTTATTAAAGGGTGAGGAACACTGTTCCGTAAGGGAGGGGTTTATAGAAAGAATTTAACCCCTCTTGCGCCATATATGGCTCACCTTTTTCAAAGGGGACCATTGAAGAAATTTAGCTAAGAAAAAAGCGCCTGACGGCGCTTTTTTCTTTTTTAAAGCTTAATCAGGCACCCTGTTCCAGCGGCAAGCCTGCATCACGGGCAGCACGTGTACCCCCCATCAGGATGACATATTCACGAGAGCTGTCAAAACCCTCTAATTTTTCAGCAGCACGAGGGGCTTTACTCCCTCCACCACACAGGATATAAATCGGCTGATCCGTGGACACTTGAGTAAGGCTATCTGCTGAAAGATCGTTAATGGGCTGGTTTACCGCGCCCTTAATATGTGCTTCAGCAAAAGCATTAGAATCACGTACATCCCAGATTACGGCACCTTCTGGGAACTCAAATGTTGTAATTTCTTGTTTACGGATCATTGCGCACTCCTTTGATGTAAACAACACTTGGCAAATGAAGAAAACATCCCTAGCATCTCAGATATTCTTTCCATTTGTAAAGGTCTAAACTATGCCTTCTTTCGATATTGTTTCTGAATTAGAAATTTTTGAAGTAAACCATGCAGTTCAAAACACGCAAAAAGAAATTGCGACCCGTTTTGACTTCCGTGGTCAGGACGTTTCAATCGAGCTGAACGAAAAAAATAAAGAAATCAAAATCAAGACTGAAAGTGATTTCCAGTGTGAACAAGTTTATAGCATGTTAGAAAATCACTTCTTTAAACGTAAAGTAGATATTCAGGCGCTTGATCCACAAAAAGGTGCACCTTCAGGTAAAAATTATATCCAGGTGATTAAACTGAAAGACGGTCTTGACTCAGATACCGCAAAAAAAATTAATAAAGCCATTAAAGAAAGTGGCATTAAAGCGCAGTCTTCTATCCAAGGCGACAAGATTCGTGTGACCGATAAAAAACGCGATACTTTGCAACAAATTATGGCATTCCTCAAAGAACAGCAATTTGGTGTGCCTTTACAGTTCAACAACTTTAAAGACTAAGACAGTCTATTTTCGGATAATAGAACCATGGCCAAAAGCAATCGACTCTCCAAACTGGTAAAAGCAAGTTCACGACTTCCTCAAGGCATTCGTACTGCACTGCTGAGTAAAACCTTTGGACGTGTGGTGCCGATGGTCGGTTCTGCCCGAATTCGCTATGAACAGGTGAGTCATGATCAGGTCATGGTCAGCATGGCCAATCATAAGGCTATGCAGAACCATATTGGTCAGGTTCATGCCTGTGCCATGGCACTGCTTGCAGAAACAGCCACGGGATTTGTCACCGCAATGAACGTGCCTGATTCTGCAGTCGTCCTCATCAAAAGTATCAAAATTGATTATAAACGTCCTACCCAAGGGGCAATGCGTGCTGTAGCCACTCTGACTGCTGAACAGCAGCAATTGATGCAAAATACAGATAAAGGCGAAACATTGGTGCAGGTCGTCATAACAGATGAATCTGGCGAAGCACCGATTCAGTGTGAAATGCTCTGGGCCTGGATCGCAAAATCGCAACTTAAAAATAGAGTTGCTTCTTAATATTTTAATAATCTGTACTAATTAAATTGGGATCGAGTTAAAGCATTCTTATTATTTATAGAGATGATGACTACCATACTCTTCTGAGCTTAATAGTGATTTGATCTTTAGCTTTAAAATCAGGACAAGTTTTAAAATCAAGATTTTATGATTTAATTTTTCAAAAATAAAAAACCAGACATATCGTCTGGTTTTTGCATTCATCAATTCGCTTGTTGAGCATCAATGAACTTTTGTTTTGCTTCATCCGGAATCAGGCGCTTATTGCCTTTGACATCCACGGCAACAAAGGTAAATACCCCTTCAGTAACACGTACAGGGGGACGGGAATCATCGTGACTGTCCCATACTTCAATTTGCATTTGAATCGAGGTATTCCCTACCTTCAGAATCTTGGTATAACAGCTGATCACATCACCGACTTTTACTGGCACCAGAAAAGTCATCTGATTAATCGAAATTGTCGCACAACGTCCCTTAGAAAAACGTTCTGCGTGAATTGCACCGGCCAAGTCCATTTGTGAAACAATCCATCCACCGAATACGTCACCGCTCCAGTTGGTATCTGCTGGCATTGCAATCGTCTGTAGGGAAAGAATTCCCTCTGGTTGTACATGAGAATCTGACACGTTAACTCCAGGCCTGGGTATTAAGATTTGGCATTCAAATGCTGATCCAGCCACTGTTGTAGCTGTGGTGCTCTGAGTGCACCACTTATTCTAGCAATTTCATCAGTTTTATTCATTAAAACCAGTGTCGGAATACTACGAACATTAAATGCAGCACTGAGTCTTGGGTTCGCTTCCGTATCAATTTTGGCAAATACCACATTTGGATACTGCTGCGCTACCGTTGCAAAATGCGGAGCCATCATCTTGCACGGCCCACACCAGTCCGCCCAGAGATCGATCAGAATCGGTAAATCACTACCAGTCACGAACTGGCTAAAATTCTGTTCATTCAGTTCAATCGGCGCAAGTGGAATCAGGCCCTGATGACACTGGCCACATGCAGGACTCGCGGTGAGTTTATCTTCAGGCACACGGTTTTTGGCCTGACATGACGGACATACAATGATCATCTAACGAACTCCAATATATTGATGTAAGAATTCTAATTGGGTCGAAATTGCTTTTTCAAACCATTCACCATGATATATATCGAAATGTCGCATATTCCACTCATGATATTGGGCAAATGGTGCGATATTGGTTACCGTTTCACGGCTAGACTCAATCGGAATCAGGCTATCCTGTTGCGCAGCGATAAACAGAACCGGTACTGTAATTTTGCGCACATCCTGAATCGGTCGATAGCGGATCAGTTTAAAGAATACCCGGGCTGGTATTTCTCCGCTCCAGTAATGGTCTGGATGAACAATTGACAGATAACCTTCGTAGCTATCGGGTGTTGGCAAGAAACAAAGTTCATTCTGGGCCACGACGGGTAAAGTTCGTGGCGTCATCCTGACTTTAGAGCCCATATAATCTTGACTGGAAATTTTCAGCGCTTTAGGCAGCTGCTGTAAAGGATACAACTTGGCACTTTCAGCACCATCCACAAATGGGACTTGGACCATAATGGCCTGTACATCTTTGGATTCTGCGGCAAGTGTTAGTACATATCCGCCACTCAAACTCGTTCCCCAGAGTACAATACGTTTAGCATCCACGGATTTACGTGCTTTAACGTGAGCAATCATAGTTCGCCAGTCTTCAAGCTGGGCTTTAATTGAAACCAGTTCTCGTGGTCGTCCGGTACTTCCACCCCAGTAGCGATAATCAAACAAAATGACGGCATAACCCGCTGCTGCAAAACGTTGGGCATATTTGACCAGTTCAAAATGACGTAAGGCAGCCAAACCATGTGCCATTAAAATGACTGCTGGTTTTTGTATATTCTTGGGGCGATAAAAATCGGCAGCAATGACATCTTGACCGCTTTTGACATACAGTGGTTCAACTGTATATACATGCATACGCGCTCCGTTGCGTTATTTTATGGTTGTATTCGTTTATAAAAATTTCAGATCTTTCTGCTCATTTTTAAGCTTAATGCTATCATAAAGCATATCTTTATAAATGAAATGATGGAGTGACATCATGAGTGAAAATGTAGGCTTTGCAGGTCAAATTGGTCCAGAACATATCGCACAGGTAGTTGAGAAAGGCTTTAAATCCATTATCAATAACCGCCCGGATATGGAAGGTGGTTCGGATCAGCCAACCAGTGCACAAGTTGAAGAAGCTGCTCGTGCAGCAGGTCTGGATTATGTGCATCAACCTGTAGTTGCAGGTCAGATCACTGAACTCGATGTCCGTACTTTTGCCAATCACTATAACGAACTGCCAAAACCGTTATTGATGTTCTGCCGTACTGGTAACCGTTCTAATAACCTGTACCAAATTGCGAAACAGATGGATTTATTGGATGACTAATTCCTTCTTCTGGAAATGTGCAATGCTTGGACTCGGTCTAAGCTTTGCTACACTCAGTTTTTCTGTAGAATTAAGCCGGCCATTAACTCCTACAGTGAGTGTAGCTGGACAAATGAACAGCATTAAGTTTCAAGAATTAATGAAACAGGGTTTTAAGTCTGTCATTGTCAATCGTCCAGATCAGGAAATAGGTAATGAAGTATCGGTTATTCAGCTTCGTACTATCGCAGAGCGCCATCATGCCAGTGTAATTTATCAGCCAGTGAGTAGTGGAAAAATTACACAACAGAACATTGAAGAATTTTCCAAATACTATAATGACTTACCTAAACCCATTTTAATGGTTTGCCGTAGTGGTACACGCTCTGCTGCCTTGTATTACAAGGCGAAGGACCAAGGATTAATTTATGAATAAAGTTTTATTGATCATTTGCTTAAGTTTAAGTTTTGCTGGTTGTAGTTCGATGAATGTTCGACCAACGGTGGGTGTGAGTGTGGGAACAGCACTATAATTTCCCAATAAAATATAAATGGCGCTCTTTGCGCCATTTTTTATGTATGTTAATCTTTGAACAATATAACAAAACTTTTTTTCAAAAATTTATTTTTTTGGGGTAAACATGAAACTTATTAAAACGACTTTAGCGATGACTTTATCTAGCTTATTGGTTGCGTGTGGCGGAGGGGGAAGTGATGGTTATTATAATGACCAATCAAATAATAGCGGGAATACTCCTCCCCCAACTACGCCTTCTACTGACTTAGATGAAGCTCAGCTTACCCTGAATGCACTAAAACAGGAAGGTCAATTTTTATTTGGTAATTATGATGCCACAGATGCCACTACAGCTAAAGGCTATATCGATCATGCTTTAGATACTTTTGCTCAAGGTCCACTACAATTAGCTATAGACACTAAAAAAGCCTTTGATCAAAATCATAATAATTTTTTCTATCGTGAAAAATGTATGGATTCAGGCACATATGCCAATACTGGTTGCTATATTTTATTTGGTGATTCTGAAATAAGAAGAGTTTTAAATTTAGTAAACCCTAATAAATATACTAATTGGGATTTCGATGTTAACGATAATGAAATTGATGGAATGAAATTATCCGAAGAACAAATTGATCATTTTACTGGTAAAACAATGATTATCATTTTTGATAATCGCAATGCTGACAAAAAATATAATGATATTTGGGTTACAGGTGTATTTGGTTATCCTTATAAACAATCTTGGGGAATTATTCAGGAAGATCAGTTACGTATTGTATCAATGAATGAAACTGATGGTAATTATCAAGTCACATTAACGTATCAAGATCAAACCACAGAAACTAAAGGTGCCCTAAGTATTTATAAAGATCCAACTTCAACAGATGGAGAGTTATATGTATTACAGAATAACTCAGGATTTGATGTATTAATTAATGACAATCCCCAGACCCCTGATGCAGAACCTGTTAATTTCACTATTAATTCGGTTCCAGGTGATGCTACAGCATTAGCAACTTATCGAATTGGAACAACAGGCATGCAAACATTAAATTTACCAAATGTTAGTTCTATTTCTGGCACAAGAATAGAAAATGAGAGTCCGAATAATAATGCTCAAAGTTTTACTGGCTCAATTTTCCTAGAAGGCACCAATATTTTCACATTTAAAAAAGCATTGAATGGAACGAAATTAAAATTCAAGCATATATTCAATGGAATTACCTACGAAGGTGAATCTATAAATAATAATGGAACAATAAGCACTGCCCTTACCCGACCAAGTGGCTTAAAGTTCTAAGTGTAAATAATTGCAAGTAAACCCTCTTTGTAGAGGGTTTTTTTGTATAGTAAATTCAAATTTTATTAAAAACTTAATTATCATGTACGATCTTATCATCATTGGCGCAGGCACAGCAGGCATTACAGCCTACAAAGAAGCAATCAAACATACGGATAATATTCTGATCATTAATGCTGGTCCTTGGGATACGACCTGTGCACGCGTCGGATGTATGCCAAGTAAAGTTTTAATTGCTTCAGCCAATCGTATGCACCTGATTCAGCATGCACATGATTTAGCTTTAAATATTGATAGTGAAGTTACCCCGACCAATGTCATGTCACGTGTTCGTGAATTACGTGATTTCTTTACTCAAGCCACCCTTAAAGAAGTCAATCAATGGAATCCAAAACATAAAATTTCAGGTCATGCCAAATTTGTAGATGCCCAAACCGTAGAAGTAGATGGACAATATTATCAAGCTAAAAGTTTTATTTTGGCTGTAGGCTCACGACCAAATATCGATTCAAAACAAAAAGAAGTACTTGGTAATCGACTGCTTAGCTCTAATGAAGTGTTTGAGCTTCCTACCCTACCTGAGTCACTGGCAGTGATTGGTAGCGGAGTGATTGCCATTGAGCTTGCTCAAGCCATGCAACGCTTAGGAGTCAAGACCACTGTATTTGCCCGTAGTCAAAAAGTCGGTTCTCTTACAAGTCCAGTGCTTCAGGAACTTGCTCAACAGCAACTCAGTTCAGAACTTGAGATTAAATTTAAAACTGTTCCTGATGAAATGATCCGACAAGGTGATCAAGTCCAGATAAAATTTAAGCAAAATGATCAACCAGAAAATTTAGAGGTTGACTATGTATTAACTGCAACTGGAAGAAGCAGCAACCTTGATCAACTCGAACTGAAAAAAATTGATCCCTCATATACAGACATCAAAAATCTTCCAATTGATCTTTCTACAAAACAGTTAGCTAACTATCCAATTTTTATTATTGGTGATGCAGCTCCTGATGCTCCAATTCAGCATGAAGCTGCATATGCAGGTAAAAAAATCGTCAAAAATTGCCTAAATTATCCAGATATACAAGCAATTCCAAAACTTACCCCTTTGGCGATTGTGTTCAGTCAGCCTGAAATGGCTATTATTGGAAAAAATTATCAGCAATTACAAAAAGCAAAAACTGATTTCGCTACAGGTTTTATTTCTTATGAAAGACAGGGCCGAGCGCGGGTGGAAGCTACCAATATGGGTGGTGCTGAAATATATGTAGACAGGTCTACGCGTAAACTTTTGGGTGCAGAACTATTTTGTGCACAGGCAGAACATCTAGCTCATCTTCTTGCCTGGTTAATTGGTGAAGGAGTGACAATTGATCAGATCCTAGAAAAACCATTCTATCATCCAACTCTAGAAGAGGGCTTACGTACTGCACTCAAACATGCGCGTCGTCAGTTAGCTGATCAGTACTGAGTTCATTTTCACTTAATACATTTACAAAGCGCTGGCTATGGGAAATAAACCGATCCAGCCAGCGATGTGCTGCAAGTAATTCCAAGGTTCTGGCAGCACTCAATTGATTGCTAGAAGCATACTGATTAATCTTTTCACGAAGTTCAGCATGATGTTGTTTCGTCCATTGTTCCAGCAGAATCAGTTCATTTTGTAACATGCAAGTTTTATCATAATCCTTTAAATCTGAAGCTTCCTTCCAATAATTATCAAAAATTTCAACAAAATCCAATATAACCTGATATAAAGCAGGCTGAGTCCGTATATCCAAACTATAGGATAATTGTTCAAGATCACTACGGAATACATTGAGATAGACCACTTTCCTGAGTAAGGCCAATAAATGTGCTTGCTCTTCGGTATTTTCAGACACGGTAATTTGAGCTAAATATTGTTTGAGCTTCACAATAAGTTGATCTTGTTGTTTAAGTTGATTGGCTGCAACCATCTGCCCATCTTTAAATGCTGCAATAAACCAACCATATTGTTGCCATATCGTCTGATCAATGACATGTTCAGCATTCGCAACTGCGACTGCGGGTACTGAAAGACTCGACTCATCCAGAGACTGAATTAAACTGTCCTCATCAGTAGGAATGAGCCAAGTCAAAAAATGCTTAAACTGTTCGATGAAAGGCATTAATAATACAGCCCCACATAAACTAAATGCCGTATGAAAAGCTGCAACAATTACTACAGAATCCCAAGAAGCCAGCAAGTGACCTTGGTGGGATAACCAGAGAAAAAGTGGAATTAATACCAGGAAGGCAAAAGTTGCACTGCTCAGATTAAAAATCACATGTACTGCAGCCGTTCTTTGTGCATTGCTATTCGCCCCAATTGCCGCCAAGACTGCCGTAGCTACAGTACCAATATTTTGACCAATAACCAGCAAAAGTGCCTGTTCTAGCTGAATAATCTGGCTTGCCAATGCAGTAATTGTCGTCGTAATTGCAGCACTAGATGACTGTAAAATTACCGTCATCACCAAGCCAATCAAAACTAATAATAATTTTGAGAAAAAGTTTTGGGTGCTAAATATAGAAAGATCTATACGATTTGCCAGGCTAGACATTGCCACCTGCAATAACTCAATTCCAAAGAAAATCAGACCAAATCCCGCAATTACAAGCCCAGTCAAAGCCAGCCGACCCTGAGCTAAGATCTTGAGTAATGCACCCGCTGCAATTAAGGGTAAAGCGAATTTTCCAATCGAGAATTTGACACCAAGCAGTGCTACCATCCAGCCAGTACTAGTGGTACCAATATTTGCACCGATAATCACGCCAACAGATTGAGCAAAAGTTAGTATTCCTGCACTTACAAAACCAATAGTAGCAAGTGTTGTCGCTGTTGAAGACTGCACAATCAAGGTAAAGATAATACCTGAGCTCATCGCTTTTAAAGGAGAACCCGTAAATCTACCTAACCATTGTCTCAGAGATTCACCTGCAATATCCTTCAGGCCGTCGGTCATCAAGGTCATGCCGAGCAGGAATAAACCTATTCCACCACAAAGTTGTGCAAATACATCAAACACACTTATCCCTTTTTATAATTTTTTAAGTTTTAATAATTTATATACGATAGCTGAAACTAAACCAAGCCTATCAAATACTTTAAACCCACCTATTTTTCCCACGCATAAAAAAACACCCCCTTCTATTGAAGGGGGTGTTTAGAATAATGAGCTGGCGATGACTTACTCTCACATGGGAAACCCCACACTACCATCAGCGCTAAGAGGTTTCACTTCTGAGTTCGGGAAGGGATCAGGTGGTTCACTCTTGCTATGGTCGCCAGCACAACTGTTTATGGACTTGTTCGGGTCTTATTTAACTGCTTTTGCAGTGTATGCCTTACTTCGTGCCAAATGAGTTATTAACAGCTTATATCTGAGTCGAATTGTATGTTCTAGCGTTAGCTGAATCAAGTATTTCAAGACCGTTTGGTCTTTAATGAATCAATCTCTGCTCACTGCTTGCGCAGTTCGTACAACAACTGTTTGGGTGTTGTATAGTCAAGCCTCACGAGCAATTAGTATTGGTCAGCTTCACATATCGCTATGCTTCCACATCCAACCTATCAACGTCGTAGTCTTCAACGGCTCTTTAGGTGACATAAAGTCACAGGGAAATCTTATCTTGAGGTAGGCTTCCCGCTTAGATGCTTTCAGCGGTTATCCCTTCCGAACATAGCTACCCGGCGATGCGACTGGCGTCACAACCGGTACACCAGAGGTTCGTCCACTCTGGTCCTCTCGTACTAGGAGCAGATCCTCTCAAATTTCCAGCGCCCACGGTAGATAGGGACCGAACTGTCTCACGACGTTCTAAACCCAGCTCGCGTACCTCTTTAAATGGCGAACAGCCATACCCTTGGGACCTGCTTCAGCCCCAGGATGAGATGAGCCGACATCGAGGTGCCAAACACCGCCGTCGATATGAACTCTTGGGCGGTATCAGCCTGTTATCCCCAGAGTACCTTTTATCCGTTGAGCGATGGCCCTTCCATACAGAACCACCGGATCACTAAGACCTACTTTCGTACCTGCTCGACTTGTGGGTCTCGCAGTTAAGCGCGCTTTTGCCTTTATACTCTACGCGTGATTTCCGACCACGCTGAGCGCACCTTCGTACTCCTCCGTTACTCTTTAGGAGGAGACCGCCCCAGTCAAACTACCCACCAGACATGGTCCTCGTCCCGGATAACGGGACAGAGTTAGAACCTCAATATTACCAGGGTGGTATTTCAAGGACGGCTCCATGGCAACTAGCGTCGCCACTTCAAAGCCTCCCACCTATCCTACACAAGTAAGATCAAAGTTCAATGTCAAGCTGCAGTAAAGGTTCACGGGGTCTTTCCGTCTAGCCGCGGGTACACCGCATCTTCACGGCGATTTCGATTTCACTGAGCCTCTGCTGGAGACAGCGCCCCCATCATTATGCCATTCGTGCAGGTCGGAACTTACCCGACAAGGAATTTCGCTACCTTAGGACCGTTATAGTTACGGCCGCCGTTTACTGGGGCTTCGATCAATAGCTTCGCTTGCGCTAACCACATCAATTAACCTTCCAGCACCGGGCAGGCATCACACCCTATACGTCCACTTTCGTGTTTGCAGAGTGCTATGTTTTTAATAAACAGTTGCAGGGGCCTGGTTTCTGAGGCTGCCAACAGCTCAAGGAGCAAGTCCTATCACCACCGGCAGCGTACCTTCTCCCGAAGTTACGGTACCATTTTGCCTAGTTCCTTCAGCAGAGTTCTCTCAAGCGCTTTGGTCTACTCGACCTGACCACCTGTGTCGGTTTCGGGTACGATTCCTGTTTAACTGAAGCTTAGAGACTTTTCCTGGAAGTATGGTATCAGCCACTTCACTGTACAAGTACAGCTTGCTATCAGTTCTCAGCATAGAGTACCCCGGATTTGCCTAAGATACATGCCTACAACCTTCCACCTGGACAACCAACGCCAGGCTGACTTAACCTTCTCCGTCCTCTCATCGCATTAAACAGAAGTATTGGAATATTAACCAATTTCCCATCGACTACGCCTCTCGGCCTCGCCTTAGGGGTCGACTCACCCAGCCCCGATTAACGTTGGACTGGAACCCTTGGTCTTTCAGCGAGCGGGTTTTTCACCCGCTTTGTCGTTACTCACGTCAGCATTCGCACTTCTGATACCTCCAGCAGACTTCTCAATCCACCTTCATCGGCTTACAGAACGCTCCCCTACCACTTACACTAATGTGTAAATCCGCAGCTTCGGCATATAGTTTTAGCCCCGTTACATCTTCCGCGCAGGCCGACTCGACTAGTGAGCTATTACGCTTTCTTTAAAGGGTGGCTGCTTCTAAGCCAACCTCCTAGCTGTCTATGCCTTCCCACATCGTTTCCCACTTAACTATAATTTAGGGGCCTTAGCTGGCGGTCTGGATTGTTTTCCTCTTGACTACGGACGTTAGCACCCGCAGTCTGTCTCCCGGATAGTACTCATTGGTATTCGGAGTTTGCATCGGTTTGGTAAGTCGGGATGACCCCCTAGCCGAAACAGTGCTCTACCCCCAATGGTATTCGTCCGAGGCGCTACCTAAATAGCTTTCGGGGAGAACCAGCTATCACCGAGTTTGATTAGCCTTTCACCCCTATCCACAAGTCATCCCCTGGCTTTTCAACGACAGTGGGTTCGGTCCTCCAGTCAGTGTTACCTAACCTTCAACCTGCTCATGGATAGATCACCCGGTTTCGGGTCTATACCCAGCAACTAAACGCCCTATTAAGACTCGGTTTCCCTACGGCTCCCCTATACGGTTAACCTTGCTACTGAATATAAGTCGCTGACCCATTATACAAAAGGTACGCAGTCACCACTTGACGTGGCTCCCACTGCTTGTATGCATGCGGTTTCAGGATCTATTTCACTCCCCTCACAGGGGTTCTTTTCGCCTTTCCCTCACGGTACTGGTTCACTATCGGTCAGTCAGGAGTATTTAGCCTTGGAGGATGGTCCCCCCATATTCAGACAAGGTTTCACGTGCCTCGCCCTACTCGACATCATCATATCAGCCCTTTCGTGTACAGGACTATCACCCACTATGGTTGCACTTCCCAGAGCATTCCACTAAAACTGATATGACTTAATGGGCTGTTCCCCGTTCGCTCGCCGCTACTGAGGGAATCTCAATTGATTTCTTTTCCTAGAGGTACTGAGATGTTTCACTTCCCTCCGTTCGCCTCGTATGACTATGTATTCATCATACGATACCTGGCTTATACCAGGTGGGTTTCCCCATTCAGACATCTCCGGATCACAGGATATTTGCCGCCTCCCCGGAGCTTTTCGCAGGCTATCACGTCTTTCTTCGCCTCTGACTGCCAAGGCATCCACCACATGCACTTAATTACTTGACTATACAACCCCAAACAGTCGTTAACCTTTACAAGTTAGGTTAGCAACAGATCATGATGATAAATCATCACTCTCATACAGTTGGCGTCTTGTGCATTTAAGCACCGTACAGCTTCAATTAGATTCATATACCAAAACGCTTGATTCAGTTTAATCGCTAGAACTCATTTCATCCAACTTTCACAATTGCTTGTTAGGTTGTTTAAAACGAGTTTGAACAAATTATTTCAACTCAAATATATTCTGTTAATGATTCACTGTATCCTCGTCGGATTACAGTCAACTGTGATAAATCACAGAGCTTAATAACAATGCCGCGCATTATACGCAACTTAATCACTAAGCTCTATAAGCTATCAGTTCGTTTGCTTACTACGTAGTCTTTCAACTGCGCGAAGCGTAGCTTCTTGCTTAAATTTCAAGGAAAAGCATGCTTTTCTTGTCTTGAAATTTGGTGGAGACTAGGAGAGTCGAACTCCTGACCTCCTGCGTGCAAAGCAGGCGCTCTACCAACTAAGCTAAGTCCCCAGCTTATCATATAGGATTCAATGTTCTGATCTTCTGTTTTACTCTGCAATTGCTTGCTTCGTCAGTAGTGGTGGGTCTGACAAGACTTGAACTTGTGACCCCACGCTTATCAAGCGTGTGCTCTAACCAACTGAGCTACAGACCCTCAGATACATCGTCATGAAGAACAACTTGTTGTGGATTCTTACCAATCGTCAATCTTTCGTTAAGGAGGTGATCCAGCCGCAGGTTCCCCTACGGCTACCTTGTTACGACTTCACCCCAGTCATCTGCCACACCGTGGTAAGCGTCCTCCTTGCGGTTAGACTACCTACTTCTGGTGCAACAAACTCCCATGGTGTGACGGGCGGTGTGTACAAGGCCCGGGAACGTATTCACCGCGGCATTCTGATCCGCGATTACTAGCGATTCCGACTTCACGCAGTCGAGTTGCAGACTGCGATCCGGACTACGATCGGCTTTTTGAGATTAGCATCCTCTCGCGAGGTAGCAACCCTTTGTACCGACCATTGTAGCACGTGTGTAGCCCTGGCCGTAAGGGCCATGATGACTTGACGTCGTCCCCGCCTTCCTCCAGTTTGTCACTGGCAGTATCCTTAAAGTTCCCGGCATTACCCGCTGGCAAATAAGGAAAAGGGTTGCGCTCGTTGCGGGACTTAACCCAACATCTCACGACACGAGCTGACGACAGCCATGCAGCACCTGTATCTAAGTTCCCGAAGGCACCAATCCATCTCTGGAAAGTTCTTAGTATGTCAAGGCCAGGTAAGGTTCTTCGCGTTGCATCGAATTAAACCACATGCTCCACCGCTTGTGCGGGCCCCCGTCAATTCATTTGAGTTTTAGTCTTGCGACCGTACTCCCCAGGCGGTCTACTTATCGCGTTAGCTGCGCCACTAAAGCCTCAAAGGCCCCAACGGCTAGTAGACATCGTTTACGGCATGGACTACCAGGGTATCTAATCCTGTTTGCTCCCCATGCTTTCGTACCTCAGCGTCAGTATTAGGCCAGATGGCTGCCTTCGCCATCGGTATTCCTCCAGATCTCTACGCATTTCACCGCTACACCTGGAATTCTATCATCCTCTCCCATACTCTAGCTTTCCAGTATCGAATGCAATTCCTAAGTTAAGCTCAGGGATTTCACATCCGACTTAAAAAGCCGCCTACGCACGCTTTACGCCCAGTAAATCCGATTAACGCTCGCACCCTCTGTATTACCGCGGCTGCTGGCACAGAGTTAGCCGGTGCTTATTCTGCGAGTAACGTCCACTCACTTTAGGTATTAACTAAAGGAGCCTCCTCCTCGCTTAAAGTGCTTTACAACCAAAAGGCCTTCTT
>NZ_KB850094.1:2751970-3037257 GCF_000369585.1 Acinetobacter sp. CIP 101934
AGGCTTGCGCCCATTGTCCAATATTCCCCACTGCTGCCTCCCGTAGGAGTCTGGGCCGTGTCTCAGTCCCAGTGTGGCGGATCATCCTCTCAGACCCGCTACAGATCGTCGCCTTGGTAGGCCTTTACCCCACCAACTAGCTAATCCGACTTAGGCTCATCTATTAGCGCAAGGTCCGAAGATCCCCTGCTTTCCCCCGTAGGGCGTATGCGGTATTAGCATTCCTTTCGGAATGTTGTCCCCCACTAATAGGCAGATTCCTAAGCATTACTCACCCGTCCGCCGCTAGGTCAGGTAGCAAGCTACCTTTCCCCGCTCGACTTGCATGTGTTAAGCCTGCCGCCAGCGTTCAATCTGAGCCATGATCAAACTCTTCAGTTTAAAATCAATAGTGCTTTATTCAAAACACCAAATCTTGGCTCATCAATTTTCTGACATTCATTTCTCAAATAAACTTCGAGTAATTTCTACCATCAATCAATGAAAATAATTTCGATCAATCAACCAGTAAAAATCCACACAAGTTGTTCTTCATAATCTCTTAATGATCTTCTTGCTACTTCGTCAGCAGCAAGCTAGGTCGGCTATATTACTCTCTATCTCTAGAAAGTCAACCAGTAAATCAGATTATTTTTAAACTTATCAAATAAAACCTAACTCAACCAATCTTAACTAAGTTACTGTTTTATCAGAAGTTTTAATCTTCATCACCGCCGATGGATGTGCATTCTACAGTATTTCACTCCACGTGCAACCCCCTTTTTCAACAAAAATTACCGTCTGTTTATTTATTCTACAAAAAACCAGTTTTTCTCTATCTTTTGACTAAAAATGGTACAGAATCGGGCACGTTACTTAATATTTTTTCTTCTTTGCTGAGTTCCTGGAAGCGCAAAGCTCGGCAATCAATGTATTCAATATAGCCCCCTTCCCCATTTTCTTCCTGATCATTAATCTTTACCTGATAGCTAAAACTACCCACATAGCCTGCCCCAAGACCAAATTTAAAATCACCTCGACTTTGTCCTTGAATTGAAATCTGAATTCCATCTTTACTTTCACAGTGCCATTCGAATTCACGTGGTAAATACATTTTCTGGCCATTTGGTGTGGTCACACTTGGATAGACCCGATGCACTTTAAAAATTACCTTTTCATCCAGCATTTGGGTCTGCTGGCTTTCCAGATCTTTATAGTAAATACGGGACTGGATAATCTTGTTAAAGCTATCTCGTACCTGAACCAAAATAACCTGCCGGTTTTGACTCAGATTAATCATCTGATAAGTCAAGAAAGCAAATGGCAAATAGGGAAACTTGAAACTACGGGCATATTCAAAGCTGCCCAGACTTTCGATTTGGTATTGTTGATCTTTATATTGAATGACACCTTCACACCAGCATGGAATCGACCAATAATCCGCCAGAGAAAATCGAAGCTGGGTAAAGTGGGTAATCAACTCGATAGCTCTAATTTTCAAATCAACACTGAGCTCTTCATCCTGGCGGGTGAAATGAAATTCCGGAAATATACTGCTCAATTGCTCACGTGTATGAAAATTAAAGTTACAGCTTTCAAAGCGACACTCATTTTGGATGGAATAATGATTCAACTGACCAACCATGTGCGGACTGGTACTACAGATTACCGTTGCTGTATCCAAGGCATCCGTATGAATGGCATCCGGATTACATAGCATCGGTACATTCGGCTGACCGATCATGCTAAAAAAATTGAAATAATGCAATGGCGCAGGCAGATTGGGAATAACAAAACGATGGTGAATATATTTATATTTTTTATTAGGACCGTGACAGGCCAGATCGGCCTGGGCAGCAGGAGTCTGATTCAGCTGTTTCGAACGATCCAATAAATCCTGAAGAAACGCCATATCAGACTCTCCTGCATACTAGCTCACTTGTCGTTTCGCCATAAAAGTCGTAACAAAACCAGACAAAGCATAAATTACAGAGATAACCAGAATCCCGACCGGAATGTTGTAAGTCATCGCTGCAAAGATAAATACGGCGATTGGCAAGACAAAAAATGGAACCCGCTTACGCTCTACCGTTTTAAAAGAATAGTATTTGATATTAGAGATCATCAGCAAACCGGTAATCACAATCGCAACGGCATTGATGATCTGAACCACTGAATCTTTAATATCGAAAATTTCCGGGAAATCTAAACCAACCCAGACCAGCGAAATAATCATTACGGCAGCAAGTGGACTCGCGACACCAATAAAGTAGCGCTTATCAACTACACCGATCTGCACATTGAAACGTGCCAGACGGAAAGCCGCACAAGCGGTATAAACAAAACATGCCGCCAGACCGATCCGGCCCAACTCACTTAAGCCCCAGCTGTACATCAAGATAGCCGGTGCCACACCAAAGGCCAGCATATCCGATAGCGAATCAAACTGTTCACCGAACGGACTTTGCGCACCAATGGCACGTGCAACACGGCCATCTAGACCATCCAGTAATGCTGCAATAAAGATCGCATAAATGGCTTGCTGAAAATTGCCATTCATACTGGCAATAATTGAGTAAAAACCTGCTAACAACGCTGCAGTTGTAATCAGGTTCGGCCATAGATAGATACCTCGACGCTTAATTTTCTGCCCTTCCTGAGTATGCTCCTCTTCTTCCACCTCAAAGGTGATGCCATCAAAAGGTGCTTCGGTGGAAGAGTCACGTTCCGGTTTGCTTATATTTGTCATTCTTGTCGATCCTAGCTATGACCTGATCTTAAAAAAAATTATTCGCCTACTAACCAGCGAACTGCGGCGTGACCACCAGTTTCCTGCATACGTAAATGCGGGAATAACCATTGAAGTGCTTCATCAGCATCTTCAGAGAACTTCCAAGGTGGGTTAATCACCAACAGACCACAACCATTTAAACCAACAGGAGTGTCGTCTGGCCATACACATATTTCACAGATCAGCTGACGGCGAATACCGGTCTTGAACATTTTTTTCTCGAAACGCTCAATCATGGCACGGTCTTTAATTGGATACCAAACAGCAAATACGCCTGTCGGCCATTTTTTATAAGCTGCTGCAATCAACTCGACTAACTGAGGGAAATCTTTACGTTCCAGCTCATACG
This sequence comes from Acinetobacter sp. CIP 101934, assembly GCF_000369585.1. NCBI lineage: Bacteria > Pseudomonadati > Pseudomonadota > Gammaproteobacteria > Moraxellales > Moraxellaceae > Acinetobacter > Acinetobacter sp. CIP 101934. The sequence goes on from NZ_KB850094.1 coordinate 2,755,090, forward strand.
GCGGGTCGATCATTACCAGACCGCGTTTTTCTTTCGGTGGAATGACTGCGAGCAAACCTTCATAAGCATCACGCTCATGCAGACCAGCACGCTTGTCAAAAATATTCTGATCAAGCTGCTGGAAGACATCACGCTGCATTTCAAAAATGGTGGCTTTGTCGATTTCACGCATGCCTTCAAGGGCAAACCACGGGGAACCCGGATACGCGCCTTTACCAAAACTTTCACGCATTTTTTCAACAATTTTTAAATATTGCTGTATGCCTTCAGGGGCATTGCGCTTAATCGAATCATCCAGTTTAATCAGGCGATGAATACCGTTTAAGAACTCACCAGACTTCTGCGCTTCTGAAGTCGACAAGTCATATTTACCTGCGCCGCCATGCGTATCAATATAACGATATGGCTTGTCTTTATTATTAAGGCGAGACAAAATCTGAAGCAATAACACGTGCTTCATGACATCGGCAAAGTTGCCTGCATGGAAGTGGTGACGATAATTCATGTTTCAATTATTCCTAAGATCAATAGCTATTTTAACATGAAAAACTGATTCGTTCAGAAACGATTATTGCTCTAAAATAGCAAACCTTTTTTACCACACGCTCGAGAATTGAAAAATGGAAGCAGTTGTCATCCCAGGGGATTGGAATGTTGATCAAATCTTAGATGATTTAGATCAACATGGCTTTAGTGTTATTGACGGTGCTTATTCAATTGAATATCAACATGCGGTCAGTCAAGAATGCCTAAGTCACTTAAACGAATTTCGTGATGCCGCGATTCAAAATGGCGTAGTAAGTAACATCCGCAGTGATCATATTCTTTGGTTACAACCTGAATTTCAAATCTCTCACCAACATACCAAAACCCTGCAACAATTTTCTCAAGTTTTAAACCGCGCATTTTATTTGGGTATTAAAGATGTCGAAGCACATTTTGCCTGCTATAACGCAGGTGAATTCTATGCTCTTCACCGCGACAACCCGCAAGGTAAGAATGGCCGCATGATTTCCTCGGTATATTATCTGCATGAAGAATGGCAAGATGACTGGGGGGGTGAACTACATTTACAAGATAAAAATGGACAGTGGCATGCGATTTCACCTAAGCCCAACCGTTTAGCATTCTTCCAAAGTGATTTATTGCACGAAGTATTAGTAGCCAAACATCAACGTTTATCCATTACCGCGTGGTTACGCTCAGATACCTCTTTAATCTAGCCTTTAAAAGCAGACAATCATCCTCATATAGCAATCATTAAGACACGAGGACTGCGTTCATGCGACCAACCACCAAAGAGATCATTGCACGCATTGGTGAAACAGATCAGCTATTTTTAAATGGCAATACCCCTGAGCTGGCGCTTGAACGGGCTGACCTTCGCCTACAACTGGTAGCGATCAGCCAGTTACGTCAGGAACAGGTGCATTTTCTGCAAGAAGCGATTGTTCTGCTGGAACAAGGTCGAATCGAGTTTGAAGAAATGCCACTCGATCTTTATATCAATCTGTCATTGCATTTGGCTAAAGCCTACATGATCTATTTTGAACTGACTAAAGAAAATCGCTATGCACTGATTACCCAGCAGATTTTAAAACCGATGACCCGTTATGAGCATGCGGATATCTATTTCTTCCTGGCATATGCCTCAGCAAGCAAAAAAGAACCGGCTATGACCCGTCACTGGTTAAATAAATACAGTAAATTGAACAATTTTGATCTGGAACTGGTAGATCAACATCCAGCATTTGCAGAATACCGTCAACAGGACTGGTTTATTCAAATTCTACGCAGCCGGATGCATTAAAACTGTGAAATTATTCTTATAAAAAATGCCTCATGAATGAGGCATTTTTTATAACTAGTTTTATTTTCTTAAGCTAGTCGACGGCGATCGGCATCTAAGTGTAACTGTTGATTCAGTTCATCAACCCAAATTGCCCAGTCATCGTCTTGTACCAAATGACTAATTAACAATGAACGCTGTGCTTTATTCCAGAAATGCGCATCATGCAATGAGATTTCCTTAGGTAACTGATGAGTACGTACATATAGCTCAATGGCAGCAGGACTATTCGGCAAACCAAGTTGCGAAAATAATAGGGGTAAGGATGGTTGCATTGTTCCGAGCATCTCGCCCTCCTTATATCAGTTAACTTGTAATTCTTTATATAACTAACTTATAAGATAAGACAAAAAAAACCTAGTCCTGTGACTAGGTTTGTTTGTATCTTTTTGTATAAAAGTGGACTAAGCGCTTTGCTTATCACTCTCTACATGCAGTAATTGATTGAGCTTATCAATAATTACAATCCATTCATCATCTTGATGCCAATGTTCACGAAGAAATGCACTCTGCCCCTCACTCCAAAATTCCGCATCTGGCAGAATAACTTCAGATGGAAGCTGATGGGTACGGGTAAATTCATCAATCGACCTTTCATCTGCTGGCAGGCCGAGTTGTTCAAATAATAATTCTAAAGTAGGTTGCTGTTCCAATACCATTTGATTGCTCCGTAATAGAAATAAAAAATAATTTGCTGCTAGTTTTTTAACGTTCAAGGATGTGAGGAGGTCGGCAGATCACAAGTACCTGAACCCTCTGCTTCTATATGCAATTGTTCATTCAGTACATCGACAAAAATGGCCCAATCATCATCTTGCTTCCAATGCCCAATTAGAAAGTCATGTTGGTTCTTGGTCCAAAAAGGTGCTTTATGTAATGGCACATCCATCCCGATCTGATGGGTTCTGATAAATTCATCGATTGCTTCAGGGCTTGAATCCAAGCCGAGTTGCTCAAAAAAAACTTCCATGGTAGGTCGCTGCTCTAACATCTCAGTACCTCCTCTTTTATTGATGACTCTGCTTACAAATTAAACGACTTATATACAAAGTTCAGTTGTCGCTCTTTGACAGGATGTTATTTTTTGTTCTTAGGATATTCTGAAATAAAAAAAGCACTCCATTTGGAGTGCTTTTTTTATTTAATCTTAAAAGACTAAATTAGTTAAGCATGTCAGCCACTGCTGCGCGCTCTTCTTCAAGTTCGTTCAATGTAACATTGATACGTTCACGGCTGAATTCGTCGATTTCAAGACCTTGAACGATTTTGTATTCACCGTTTTCAGTCGTTACAGGGAAACCGAACATTACGCCTTCAGGGATACCATAAGAACCGTCAGAAGGAATACCCATCGTTACCCATTTGCCGTTAGTGCCAAGAGCCCAATCGCGCATATGATCGATTGCAGCGTTTGCAGCAGAAGCAGCAGAAGACAGACCACGTGCTTCAATGATCGCAGCACCACGTTTACCAACTGTTGGAAGGAATACGTCTTTGTTCCATGCAGCATCGTTGATTTTGTCTTTCAAGCTTTCGCCGTTTACGTTTGCAAAACGGTAGTCAGCATACATCGTTGGAGAGTGGTTACCCCAAACAGTCATGTTTTCGATGTCAGAAACTGCAACACCCGCTTTTTGCGCAAGTTGAGTCAACGCACGGTTGTGGTCAAGACGTAACATTGCTGTGAAGTTTTTCGCTGGAAGATCTGGCGCAGATTTCATTGCGATGTAAGCATTTGTATTCGCAGGGTTACCCACAACAAGCACTTTAACGTCACGGCTAGCAACTTCGTTCAGTGCTTGACCTTGACCGATAAAGATTTCGCCGTTTACCTTAAGAAGGTCAGCACGTTCCATACCAGGACCACGTGGACGAGAACCTACTAACAATGCATAGTCAGCATCTTTGAATGCAACTTTAGGATCATCAGTACCGATCATGCCTGCCAATAATGGGAAAGCACAGTCGTCAAGTTCCATCATCACGCCTTTAAGCGCTTGTTGAGCTTTCTCAACAGGAATTTCTAATAATTGAAGAATAACTGGTTGGTCTTTACCCAACATTTCACCGCTAGCGATACGGAATAATAGGCTGTAACCAATTTGACCAGCAGCGCCAGTAACGGCAACGCGAACAGGTTGCTTCATGTAATTATCTCCAATTGAGAGGATAGTCAATGCGGATTAAATAGCTGTTCTATCTAATCTTAATAATCATAAACGGCAAAGATTGTACTCCAATCCTTTCGGAGATGCATGTAAAAGCGAATGAATTCCAACAAAAGTCTGATAGGAAATATAAATTAATTTGGCTGAAAAGCTTAGTATGTACCTTTAATTGTAATGTTCTGAGGGCAGGTATTTACTACACTGCTCGGACATTGCTTATATTGGCCATTGCTGCGATAGCACACCTTAACCGCAGTCAGCAGGCTGACACTACGGTTGGTCTGGCAGTTAAACCGGATGCCGCTGGCGGGTAATTGCGGATTAATCTTAAGGAATTTTGTACGCAATGTATTAATCGACATGACCATGTTTTCTTGGTCTGTCAGTTCCTGTGGTACTTTCAGACGATCCGCATAATTAATAATGGTCCGAAAATACTGGCTGGCACTCATGGGAATACACCCTCCAATACTCTGCCATAAGCGTGCCCGTGAAGCCTCGTCCGGCATGACACGAGCAACCACCTTGGCTTGTAAAGGTGGAAGTGCGGATGAAGTCTGCGTGCTGCAATCCTGTTGACTGGTTTCAGGAAATAAGCCGGAGATATTCAAGGAATAACCTTCCAGACATTTTCGCTTTTTGGCCAATTCAGGATACAGACTGCAAAGTGCGGGAACCATCTGCACATCCATGATATAGCCCGTCGGTGCCGCAAGCGTAGGAAAACTTCCTCCTGCGACTATACAAGCAGAAAGCCATACTGATACTCGACGACTATTCATTAACTTCATGAATAATTCACTATCCCTAAATCATTAATTTTTATTGTGTACTACGTAGCGGAATTGCTTGCATACGTTTCCCGATTGATTGTGCTCCCTGGCCCAATAGGATGCCATAATGTGTCGCATTGGTCATGACATGTTTCACATAATCCCGTGTTTCTAATAAAGGAATGGTTTCCGTGTACTGATCTGCTGCTAGATTCTGTAAGTCTGGCTGCCAACGGCGTGCGCGATTCGGTCCGGCATTATAACCTGCCGTTGCTAAAACAGGACTGTTGCTGAGCTGGCGTTGAATCGTAGACAAATAGAAGGTGCCATAACGAATATTGGTATTCATATCGCTTAATGCTGCCGGATTATAGGTTTCGCCCATCTGACGCGCGACCAGTTTGGCCGTATCTGGCATGATCTGCATCAAGCCACCTGCCCCGACATGTGAACGCGCCACAGTATTAAATCGGCTTTCCTGACGCATCAAACCATAAGCCCATGCCGGATCAACACTGGCATTCTGGCTATGGCTGACCACATAATTTCGATATGGCATTGGGAAACGGTAATCATAGTTGTGCTTATTCACTGTACGATCTGCAGCATAAATAGCACGGTCATGCCAGCCCATATCATGCGCACGTTTCGCTGCGGCAAGCAGTAGATCATCATCATGTTTCAAGTAAGCCTGACGCACGGCCCAGTTCCATTCACGGTTTACATACGCAGCTGAAGCATTGATATTACGCAAGGCAAAAGCACGGCGGAAATGAATATCCTGATTCAGGCGTTGCATGGCCTGAGCAGAAGGCTGTGCGGATTTCGGCGTACCTAAGGTTAACTGTCCTAAGCGGTCACGTGCCAGCAAGTTATGATAATCATCACCAGTGGCCAGTTTTCGATAAATATCTTCAGCTGCTTTTTTTGATGCTCGGTCTGAGCGCTGTTCACTTGCACGAGCCAGCCAGTATTGCCAGCGGTCTTCCTGTTTCTGGGTCACACTCATCGCATCAATCGCCCGAATCAGACTTTCCCAAGCGCTAAAGCGAATCGCCTGACGTGCATAAATTTCTGCTTCTTCCGGACTAAATGACAGGCCATAACTCAGATCCAGATAATTCAGGACTTCACGATTAAAGTTGTTCTTCATCACCGTGGTGCCACCGATATAGCCGACTACACGGTACAAAGCTTTTTGGATCTGTTCAGGGGTGCCTTCAGCAGTACGTCGCACACTCGAAAATGCTGTATTCAGATCACTATCCGCCAGTCGCCCCATGGCATACACCAGATAAGCATGATCAGCAGTGGTCGCTTTGGGTGCCGTCCATAAATAGGCTGTCGGATTGGCCTGAATGCTATTAAGCTGCGCCAAAGAAAGGTTGAGGCCGATACTCTGGGCGGTCGCAATCGCCTGTCCAGACTGACCGGCACGCAATTGTGTCCAGAGTCGTTGCTGACGGTCTTCAATGGTTAATAAGGGACTGGACAGCATCATTCGACCTAAACCGGCACAGGATTCCGGTTGAGAATTGGTGGTCAGCCAGACATCTTTATATTCGGCATAGACCAGAGGATCACCACTTTTGGCACGTACCTGAGCAATCGCGCAGCTTTCTGCCTGATCTGGATTGGTTACATATTGCAAGACTGGCTGTGCTGCTGAAAAATCGGCCTGCTTTACTTTTTCTTCAACATAGTCTGCTGCCAGCTTTTCTGCCATGGCAGATTGCGGATAACGCTGGGCAAAATTAATAATCTGACTGGCCGGCTGCATACCAAGATTTTGATTCAGAATCCAGTATTCCGGGTAGTAACCCAAGGCATCATTTTGCATGGCTGCACGATACTGTTGTAATAATTCAATATTTCCAGCATTTGCCGCAGTGAGTGCGTCATTAAATTGTTCTTCGGCAGCTTGAACGCCCATTGAACTCAGACAGGCCATCCCTACAGTGAATAATCTTGAATATTTATGTGTACTTATAATCTGTTTCAACATTAACTTAACTTCTATCATGTAGTTCGTGCCAGACAATTTTGTTCAACATCGATGCTAGTTTATAAATTCTAGACCGACTCTACTGTTCTCTTATGTAACCTTATGATTCAGCAATATTAATTTTCAAACATTTTCTGTCCATAAATCAATATTTTCAGGCCACCAATAAAGGCTATAAGTTTAAGCGACTTTCCTGCTAAAATATGCGACTTCCAAAAAATTCATTCTGTGAATTGAATTCTAATTGACCTGATTCGCAGATTAATAAGGTCGTCCGTTCACAATTTAAACGTATTATCCCTAGGAGCCTTCATGACGGTTCAAACCTTCATTCCGAAGAGTGCCCCAGCTGCCTCAGAAAACACTGTTACCCAGCCAGCGCAAACCCCAGCCCACGATGCTGCAGTCAAAAAACTGTACATTGAAACGCAAGGGTGTCAGATGAATGAGTATGACAGTCATCGTATGGCCGACCTTTTGGGCGACTCACATGGCTATGTGCTAACCACTGACCCTAAAGAAGCAGATATTCTTCTGATGAATACTTGCTCAATTCGTGAAAAAGCACAAGAAAAAGTATTCTCTGAATTGGGTCGCTGGCGCAAACTAAAAGAAAAAAATCCGGACCTGATTATTGGTGTGGGTGGCTGTGTTGCTTCACAAGAAGGTGATAACATCCAGAAACGTGCCAATTATGTTGACATGATTTTTGGTCCACAAACCCTGCACCGTTTGCCGCAAATGCTGGATCAGCACTTTGAGCAAGTGGAAAAGCCAAAAAAAGACAAAATTAAACTGGTCGATATTTCCTTCCCGGATATTGAGAAATTCGACTTTCTGCCTGAACCACGTGTTGAAGGTTATAAAGCCTTTGTATCAATTATGGAAGGCTGTTCAAAATACTGTTCTTTCTGTGTAGTGCCATATACCCGCGGTGAAGAAGTATCACGTCCGCTGGATGATGTCCTGGCAGAAATTGCAGGTCTGGCAGAAAAAGGCGTGCGTGAGATTTCATTGCTGGGTCAGAACGTAAATGGCTACCGTGGTGAAACCTTTGATGGCAAGATCTGTACTTTTGCCGATCTGTTACGTTTAGTTGCAGAAATTCCAGGCATTGGCCGCTTACGTTATACCACGTCGCATCCGCTCGAATTTAATGATGACCTGATTCAATGCTATCGTGACCTGCCACAAATGGTGTCACATCTGCATTTACCAGTACAAAGTGGTTCCAATGACGTCCTTCAGGCGATGAAGCGTAACCATACGATTGATGTCTACATCGAGAAGATTGCCAAACTCCGTAAAGTCCGTCCGGATATGCACCTATCTTCAGATTTCATTATTGGTTTCCCGGGTGAAACCGATGAAAACTTCGAAGAAACATATCAGTTTATTAAAGATATGGACTTTGATCATTCGTACAGCTTTGTGTATTCAAAACGTCCGGGTACGCCTGCTGCGGAACTTGAAGACACTACACCTGAACAGGTGAAAAAAGAACGTCTGGCAAAAGTTCAAAAATGGATCAAGCAATCCAGCATTGAGAAAACGGATGCGATGCTTGGTACCATTCAACGTGTTCTCATTGAAAAAGTTTCTGACAAGGATCCAAATGTCCTGGTAGGCACCGCAGATAACACACGTTATGTGACATTTATCGGTGATCCTGCATGGGTTGGACGTTTTGCCGAGATTGAAATCACTGAAATAAAAACACTCAATTTAGTTTACGGTGAGCTATTGAATCTTGAGCCTGACGTGGCGTAATGTAGGGATATAAGAACCTATCTCTATAAGGAACTCTCTTTGACAGCAGCGATTCGACGTACAGTAGCTTTTCCTGGAATTTCAATGGACCGTTTACAGAGCATGCTCGGTGCTTATAACGGTCATTTGAAGCAAATTGAACAACGTTTAGACGTCAAAGTTTCCCATCGAGGCGACAGCTTTTTTATTGATGGTGAGATCGATGCCGTTGAGAGAGCGGAGTTGCTCCTACAGCGACTTCATGAAGAATCTGAACAGAGCGGTCAGATCAGTGCAGATACCCTGCACCTGATGATCCAAGGCAGCCAAACCGACCGTGAATTGCAGGACGACCTGCATGATCAGGAACATACTGGTCTGGACAATGTCTGGTTGCAGACTCGCAAAGGCCGTATCAATCCACGCGGTGCCAACCAGAAACGTTATGTGCAGCGCATTCTGCAAAGTGACATTTCTTTCGGTATTGGTCCTGCTGGTACAGGTAAAACCTATCTGGCGGTAGCAGCTGCAGTGGACATGCTGGAACGTAATGAGATTCAGCGTATCCTCCTGGTACGTCCTGCAGTAGAAGCCGGTGAAAAACTCGGCTTCCTGCCGGGTGATCTGTCACAAAAAATCGATCCATACTTACGTCCGCTTTACGATGCCCTGTATGAAATGCTGGGTTTCGAAAAAGTAGCCAAATTGATTGAACGTCAGATCATTGAAGTGGCACCACTGGCTTATATGCGTGGTCGTACCTTGAATCACTCCTTTGTGATTCTGGACGAAGCACAGAACACGACACCTGAACAGATGAAAATGTTTTTGACCCGTCTGGGCTTTGGCTCTCGTGCAGTGATTACCGGTGACGTGACCCAGGTCGACTTGCCACGTGGTCAGCAATCTGGCTTGGCTCATTCACTTCGTGTATTGGAAAATGTGAAAGAGATTCATATCACCCGCTTCCATTCCCGTGATGTGGTACGTCATCAGCTGGTTCAGAAAATCGTTGAAGCCTATGAGGGCTGGGATAGTGAACAACAACGTTTATCTGCCGAAGCACGTGCCGAACGCAAAGCACGTCAGGAAGCCTTGGTCGCTGAAAATGATGCGGCAGCTGACGCCCAGCATTAATATTTATTTTTAAGGATTTGTTTTGAAACTTAGTCTTAGTCTACAACAGGATTTTCAGGCACCTGAACTCGTGATTAAGCGTGCCTATATCAAGAAAGTTGTAGAAACTGCTTTACGTCATATCGGTACGCAAAGCGATTGTGAAATTGGTATTGCCTGTGTCGACAATGATGAAAGCCACAAACTGAATCTGGAATATCGCGGAAAGGACAAACCCACCAATGTGTTGTCTTTTCCAAGTGATCTTCCGGATGAAATGGCAGAAGTTTTGGATGCTTTTCCGATTGGAGACTTGGTTATCTGTATTCCAGTGGTATTGCGTGAAGCCGTTGAACAAGGCAAAGCACCTTTGACTCACTTTACCCATATGCTGGTTCATGGCACCTTGCACCTGATGGGCTATGATCATGAAACTTCAGAAGAGGATGCAGAAGAAATGGAAAGCATTGAGATCGAGATTCTGGCAAAACTCGGTTTTGCAAATCCATATCTGGAAAGAGACTAAAATTTTCCGATTATAAAAAGTGAGCTTCGGCTCGCTTTTTTGTCATATATAGCTGTATAAATTTACTTATATTTTTAAAAATTAGAAGAATTATATATGTTAATAAAATCGCAAAAAATAACTTTATGGACTATACAACATCAAGATTTTTATAAAACACTAATTCAAGAAAAAATAGTTTATGCAGCTCTAAGACCTGAAATTGATTCAGAATATTTAACTGGTTATGAGTGGTTAAGAAAACAAATGGATAATAAAATTGGTAAAAGACCTTTTCCTACATGTTATCCAATTTGGGCATGGTATCAATGGAATGGTATTCAACAAGCAAAACCAGACTTACGATATTCATGTCACTTAAACAAAGGTACGCCTGGCGTACGCCTTACTATTCAAAAAGAGATCAGAGAGGTTCTATTATCAGATTTCATCTTGTGGCACTCCCCTTATTGTTATCATTATTATATTGCTGTCGATGAATTACAAGATGAACGCTTTGAACAAAAGTTAAAAGATCTCAATTTAACAGAGAGTAACTTTGAGCAGTTCCCCCATTATTTACAAAGAGAAATTGAACAAAGTTGGCAGCACATTTTCGATCTTGACTACAATTTTCCGGCCTATACTCAGCCTTATGATTTAAAAAGTATTCAAGCTACTTTTTGGTCATTAAGTCTAGATGAAGTAATTAAAGTAGAAAAATTCATTGCAAGATAAATCTAATTCTCACCTCACTTCAAACTCGGCTTCTGCCGGATCAAAACGCCAGGTTCGGATAATTCTTAATTCTGAAATATCTTTCATGTTGGCATCGAAAGCACCAAACGGCGCAGCCTTACGTAATGAGGTTCGAGCAGCTTCATCCAATACAGTATGACCAGAAGATTCCAACAAGCGAATCGCTCGAATACCCCCGTTTTGATTCAAAATCACCATTAAGCGGACGTCGCCCGCCAAACGCTGTATACGGGCAGATTCAGGATAAAAACGATTCCCATAAAATTCGACTTTTTGACGGAATTTTTCCAGATAAGCTGCAGATACATCCTGCTTGGCTTGGATACCATCAACAGTTTTAATTTTCTGCTGACGGCTAAAGTTTTTCTGGCGCTGCGTATATTGAGCTTCCAGACTCGCGACCATAGCAGCTTTGGCTTGAAACTGGCTGTTGAGTTCTTCCTGACGTTTCTTGCGCTGATTTTCTTCTGCCTGTTTCTGCCAGCTTAGGGTTGTCATCAGAACTTTTTCTTCAAAGCTCAACTCCTGTTTTTGTTGCAGCATATCTTGGCTGTTTTGAAGCATTGCTTCTTTTCCAGCTGCCTGATCCGGCATCGGCAATGGAGCATCACTGGACATACGATGCGCTTCACGGAACTGACCGGAACCTTGCTGATCTGTCTGGGCAAGAAAATCGGCATGCTCGATTTTGTCATTACTGATGCGCAGGCTGACTGCAATTTCCTTGGTCGAAGTATCCTGTTCCGATGGCATTCCAAACTGCAGCATTAAAATCATGATATGTAATAATGCAGCAATCCCTACAGCACTGCTAAAAATTGGATCTTTCCACCATGATTTAACCAAGGGCATCAGGGTCATTCTAGTCACATTTTCAGGCTCAGCCAGGAGCCTTTATCCTTAATATCTTGCAAAGAAAATTTTTCAATATACAAATATTGATATATCTTTCACTTTGAGTAGATAGTGAGAGCTATATCAAATCTTCTACGTTGTATAAACAAAACACTAAAAATGGTGCAATTTATTTTGCTAAACTGCAAGCACACGCTCTTGTATTTTTTATACTTTTCGACAAGATACATGCTATCAAAAATATAGTTGCCAGGATGCTTCCATATGCAAACCATCATTTCCAATATTTCCAGACGCATTCGCCAGGTGTATCAGAAGGCGGAAGGGTTTATTGAAGATGAACGCGAGTTTCCCCTCTCCCAGGTATTTTTGAATGCAACTTTTCAGCGTTTTGTAACTGATAACGTCAAAGCCTTAAAAGATCTGCATGCGGATCTGCATGATGACTGGTTACGCTTATATGCAACACTTGATTATAACGGCATGGTTATTACTCTGTCTGTTGACCTGAAACTGGTACAAATGGAACTGAATAAAGACCGCCAGCTGATTGTTTTTGAACAGATTAGCGATACCCAAGTAATTGATGCTAAATACCCAAATATGTTCTATAAAATTGGCGTACGTTGTGCCCTATTTTTCTATCAGCGTATCCTGAATAAAGATCCTCTCGGTATGATTCTGGAAAAGCTGGGTGTAATTAAAGTTGTTGATGACTTATTACATTTAGATCTTAACCGCTGGCTCGGTAAAAGCCGATCAGTGATTGATACCCTGTCCAAAGTACATGTCAATCATGCTGTATTACGTGAGGCTGAACTGGTCGTTATTGGGAATGTGAATCTAGCAGCCTTGTTCAGAAAGCTGTCTCAAGAAAAAGAAGAAAGCTGGGATGATACAGATGAATTCAGTGAAAATCAGGTCACACCGATCAAGCAGAAACAAGATTCGTAAAGTGTTTAAGTTATGAAACAACAATGAAAAAAATGACATGAATGATACACTTCTGCGAATTTTATCAGTTCATTCTCCCTCCACATTTTAGTCTGATAATAAAAGCTTGGCAGAAGTGACTGACTGCCCTTTCATACAGGAAAATTCACTTATGGCACAACACTTAATTAAAACTATTGGTATGACTGCAGGACTGACTACAGCACTGGTATTCACAGGCATGTCCAGTCAAGCGTTTGCCATGAGCCCATTCCAGGCAACTTATCAGTTTAGCTATAATGGCAAGAACATGGGATCGGCAACACGAACCTTAACCAAGTCAGGCAATAACTGGACTTATGTATTTGCAGCCAAGGCTGCCGCGATTGCTTCTGCGACAGAAACCAGTCATTTTACTTTTAATAATGGCAAGATTAATTCTAGCAATTTTAGCCGTAGTAGTAAGGTATTGGTTAATAACAATACCATGAGTATCAAATTCAATCCGTCTTCTAAAACTATTCATACTAAAAAAGATGACAAGGTACGTTCATTTGCCTGGAGAGATGGTGCCCTGGATGAATTAAACGCCGAGTTACAGATTCGTGAAGACCTAAAAGCTTCTGGTTTAAAAAGCAATTATTACATTGCAGATGCTAAAGAACTGGAAGCACGTAAATTTGTTAAACAAGGTACAGAAAATATCAAAACCAATTACGGCACCTTTAGCACCATGAAAGTCGTAATGAAACATGACAAGCCAGGACGCGAAACCATCTTCTGGTTAGCCCCAAAACTTGATTATTTACCAGTCAAGGTAGCGCATGTCGATAAGAAAACTTCCTATGGTTTGTTACTCACTGGCTATAAAGGTCCAACGAACTAAGCATTTTTAATGATTTTCGCTTGATTTTTTCCGGGTGCTTTTTAAAATACGCTTTTGCTTGAAAAAGCATCTGGTCTTGAGGATTCTCCCGTGCACGCACTAGAACAGAAAATCTTAGCTGAAGGTATCGTTCTATCTGAAGAAGTTTTGAAAGTTGATTCTTTCTTAAATCATCAAATCGATCCTGTTATGATGCAGCAAATTGGTCAGGAATTTGCGCGTCTATTTAAAGATGCTGGTATCACTAAAATCATCACTATTGAAGCATCAGGGATCGCACCTGCTGTAATGGCTGGCCTTGAGCTGGGTGTTCCAGTGATCTTTGCACGCAAATATCAATCATTAACTCTGAAAGATGATCTGTATCGCTCTAAGGTATTTTCTTTCACCAAGCAAACTGAAAGTACTATTGCAATTTCTAAAAAGCACATCAACGCTGCTGATAAAGTACTGGTGATTGATGACTTTCTTGCAAATGGTCAAGCGGCTCTTGGTCTGGCAGACCTGATTCACCAAGCAGAAGCATCTGTCGTGGGTATTGGTATCGTGATTGAAAAATCATTCCAGCCGGGCCGTGACATTCTGCTTGAAAAAGGTTATCGCGTAGAATCATTAGCGCGTGTGAAATCATTAGCAAATGGTACGGTTGAATTTGTTCAAGAATAAAATTTCTTGACTTAAATTAAAAAAGAGTACTGAGGTGCTCTTTTTTTATATCCGTTTTCTTGAATTGAAATATTTTTAAGACAACCATATTCTTCTATTGCTTCGTTTTTTCCTAAAAAATTTCAATTAAAAGATTATCATTAATAGAAATTGCTTTATTTTCCTACAAGTAGACAATTTTTTTAAAAATTTTTATATAAAATAAGAGGTCTAACTATCTGCCAATAGTTAGACCTGTAAGAAAATCAAGCAAGTTATATTATTCTCCTACTGTCACAGTAATACTTCCAGTATTTACTGCACCAATTGCAGTAGTAGTAATGGTGTTGGCCACACTATTATCTACACCTTCTGCAATCGCACTTACAGAGGCATCAACTGCTCCAGCATTATAAGCAATATTCGCTACACTATAATTGCTTAAAGTTTTATTAACTTCCTCATCAAAAGTCCTATCCAGCGTTGTGTTCAATGTATCTGAAATATCCGCACTCGTTGTACTCTCCGAAATATCTTCTCCAATTGTTTCGTTATTGATTTCACTAGTTACATCAGTATATGCCCAATCTAGGGTTTCATTAAGTGTATTTGAAGTCACTGTACTCAAGCTACCTTGCGCGATTTCAATACTACCTGTATTAGCTGCACCCATTGCTGTAGTTTCAATTGTATTTTCAACTGAATTGACGACATCTTGAGTATCTGTTCCTAGATCTGTTCCTAAATTAGCATAAGCCTCTGTATTAACACTTGCATTGATATCAGCACTATTAACAGCCAGATTCAGGGCAGATCCATTTTCGACCTGCTGGGAAATTGCATCCAGAGATGCCTGTAAACCGGTATCTACCTCTACATTTGTGTCTTGAGCATATGCCATACCTGCACCAGACAGGAAGGTGACGGATAAAGCGATTGTTTTGATCGTGTTTTTCATCTTTGTTTTTCCTTTTCTAGTTTTGAAGCACTCCTCGCTAAGTACTTCTTTTACTAATGGGAGCGAGCCCACTTGTGAAACTATTAATCACGCAATGTGCTTGACCAATAGTTTTCAACAACTTCAGGATTGGCATCCCATAGCATGGATGTTTTCTCCTCGTCTTTTTCTTTGCTGTTTTTTTCCTGCTTCTCTTTTTCCTCTAGCATTTTGTCTGAAGAGTCTGGAGAGTGTTTTTTACTGATATATTTAATGAGATCCTGTTTACTTATTTCAGGTTCTGGATCAGGATTTTGGATTACCTCGGATTCTTTGTTTTTTGGTTCTTTGGTATCTTTACTCGGTGTATTGGTAGATTTGTTTTTCTCTTGAGATTGCTGAATATCGTCCGAGGTTAATTCCTGAACCGGGGTACTTGAATCTAGATTATTTTGTTGCTGATTTTTCTTATACTTATGCAAAGCCACCGAACTTCGGGTTAAGTTTAAACGTCCAAATTCTGGTGGAATTTCTGCACGACACTTCTCGAATACTGGTGGTGGAACGACCTGGCTCAGTAATTCAAAAGTGGCCAGATTCAACATCTGACGTAAAGCAAAATTCGTCGCTTCACGCTCACCTTTTCCGATCTGAATATTTAATAAGGTACGGCCGGTAAATCTTCCAGCGCTGATACCATAATCCTGTGCAGCAATCTGTTTCTGTAATGAGACATTCGCGACAACTTTACTGCTGCGTGTATCAGTCAGGGATAAATCCAAACCCACCATAATTCGGGTCTGACTATAATTCGGTCCAACCCCCGCAATCTGCATGTCCAACCCGCCACCTGGAATAAAATCCAGGCTATTAATACTGCCCGTCACATAATAATCAGAGGCCTGGATTTGTCTTGGGTCACGAATCCCCCACTTGGCCTCACTTTCAATAATACGAGGATCACGCCGGTTCATTACACTGACCCCAGACTGAAATAAGGCGGATTGCACCATATCTCCCGCGCCTTGGGTCACCATTTTTCCACTACCACCATTGGTTACGACGTCTTTACCTGTCTGGTCTAAAATTGCACCTACAGAAAAGCTGATGTCATTGCGTAATTGCCCCTTTAAGCAAGATAAGGCCATATCAAATGGAGTAAAAATATCAGTAATTGGCGGACCTTGTATCAGTTCTACCGGCTTTGAATTTGAAGATGCCAGGCCGGTACATCCTGTCAAGGATTGAGTAAAAATCAAAATGATACCGGCGGAAGATAAAGACCTTCCATACGGGAAATTCAGCATAGTGTTTCTCCCGGCTGGTTACTCACATTTGGGCAGCGTGGTGAATTCCGATTGGAATTAGAACTCACTGGAGCTTCATTGAATAATTCACTGGAAATATTTACACCATTATCTGAGCCCTCCACCGTAATATTATTGGTTGGAGTATTTACAGTGCCGATAGAATTTGAAGAGGTGTTATATACGGTAGTTCTTGCTTTTCCAAAACTTTCATAATAATCAGACTCTCTGAGTTCAATCAGATTTGCCTGTGCCAGATGCTCATTAGAACGTGCAGGTGATGCTTTCCAGCGCTGAGTCCACTCATCTGATGTAGCATAAGCGTTGCTCAAAAAAAACAAACACAATAAACCCGCATTGATGACCAATATTTTCATACCCTTAGTATCCTCTGATTTAGTATGTTTATTCGTTTTCTGCTTAATTAAGATTTAATTTATCTGACAAAAATTAGATCATATAAAAATTTAAAAATTACATTTAATTATTATTCACATACTTTTTTAATTTTAATAAATTTAAGCTATTGTTTTAATTTAGAGTAGAATTTTTTAATTAATTCCATTATTTATAAAATTATTTTATAAATATTTTCAAATCATAAATTTATTTTTAAGAAATTAATTAAAATAATATTTTAAAAATATTTATAAAAGTAGAAAAAATACTTTAATCAAGGAAATATTTATGGTGATTTTCACGATCATTTATTAATAATTTTTCATTTTATAAAAGTTTATATTTTAATCACCCTTAATAAATCACTTTATTAAGAAATATAATTAACCGATTATATGAAAACCATTATCTAAATACATTTTTTTGCTCCTTAAAAACTCTAAAAACAAAATACTTAATATAGATACTTAATACCTCTATTAAACAGTCCTTAATTTCAATTTATGATGGTCATGTTATTTAGTGTAAAAAGGTGACAAGTAAATTATTTTTACAAGAAATAGAAAAGATAGTTTGAAGATATTATTTTTAGTATCTCTAGATTATCAGGCAGCTAAAAATTTAAAAGAATTCCAAGATGGATTTCGATATAAAATAATTTACAGCACAAATACAAAGCCTTATCAAAATCTCCTCTACAATCAAATTGGCAGGAAATGTCCCTGACATCAAAATATAAGACAGACATACTGTAGAGCTGTCATATATCCACCTGATTAGGCAAAATGACAAATCATAAATAGGCTGAACATCAGCTCATAACAATCATTGATGGAATACCTTATGCAATGTCCTAAATGTGGCTCAACAGATATTGAACAACGTGATCATGAGCAAAATCTGAAAAAAATTGGCGGTCTACTCATGACCTCTGCAGGTGCAACAGCGGGAACTGTAGGTGGCGCAGCTTCAGGTGCGTCGATTGGTGCTGCGATCGGGACTGTGGCAGGCCCACTTGGTGTAATTGTCGGCGGAACAGTCGGGACTTTCGTTGGCGCAATTAGTGTTGGGATTACTGGTGGTGTAGTCGGTAACTTCTTGGGTAAAAAAGCTGGTGTAACCGTGGATCGCAACCTGTTTCTGGATTATCGTTGCCTGAAGTGCAAATATCGCTTTAATATCCAGGCAACAGCTGCTCAGGCACTAGAAGTGAATAAAGAAGATTCTCGGGAATCGAGTGATCAGGACAATAAAGCCTAAAGCTTATTGTCCTGATTGAGAATTATTAAACCTGATTTAACTTTAAAGCTATTTCTGCCAAGCGCTTACCCTGTGCTTCACATAATACCTTTTCATCCTGGCTTAGTGCCTGATCGTGGCGTGCACCACTGACATGGCTGGCGCCGTAGGGTGTACCACCCGTTTTAGTATTTGATAATGCTGGAACAGCATTACTTAGTCCCATGATCATCATACCGTGGTGGAACAACGGCGGAAGCATACTCAGTAATGTACCTTCCTGGCCACCATGCATTGCACCAGAGGCTGTGAACACGCATGCCGGCTTAGCATGCAAAGCTCCATTCAGCCAAAGACTGGTGGTCTGATCCCAGAAATATTTCATTTCCGCAGCCATATTGCCAAAACGTGTTGGCGAACCCACTGCCAAAGCAGAACAGTTCGCCAATTCATCTAGCGTACAGTAGATATCCCCTTCCGCTGGGATACTCGCCTCTGCTTCTTTTACCACAGTGGAAAGATTCGGCACCGTTCTGATCTTCACTGCCATACCTGCGGATTCAACCCCATTGGCAATCAGATGTGCCATCTCTTTGACTGAACCATATTTGCTGTAATATAAAACAAGGACATAAGGTTGCATATGATAAATGTTCGATACTTAAAAAAGAAAACTATACGGTATTTTTCTGTTTTTTTGGGTAAGCTGAACCAGAAAATTCATGATGTATAAGAAATTGAGACAACAAGCGCATGATCGTTGAATACTTAAAGAAATTACCTTTTTATGAAAAACACTGGTTTCAATTTATTTTATTTGTACTTAGGCGCTTTGAGGCGGATCGTTGCCGTGAACAGGCCGGCTCATTAACTTACACTACTTTGTTTGCTGTAGTACCAATGCTGACGGTTTTTTTGGTGATCATCTCTTCAATTAAGGCACTAGAACCTGCACGTCAGCAACTTCAGGAAATGATCTATACCAATTTCCTGCCTAAGACCACGATTGCCTTTGATAAAGCCCTCAGTGCTTTTACTGACAAATCCAGCAATCTGACCATCATCGGGATCCTGTTCCTGTTTATAACCACCGTGATGATGCTGACCAGTATTGAAACAGTATTTAACCGGATCTGGCGTGTCACGGAAACACGTGGCGGGATTATCGGCTTTATGCGCTATTGGACCATTATTTCTTTGGGTCCAATTTTACTCGGTAGCGCTTTCGTGATTTCTTCCACTGTAGCGTCCATGAATGTACTGAGCAATAACTTTGCCGGCTACGAATTGAATGGTGCTTTTATACTGTGGCTCATTTCATTTTCTTTGACGATTATCGGCTTCTTTATCCTGAACTGGACCATTCCTAACCGCAGTGTACCGATCAAATCTGCATTCGTGGGCGGTTTATTTAGTGCAGTGGTTTTTGAACTCTTAAAGAACCTGTTTGGCTTTGTTATGTCCAATTTCACCAGTTATGAAATTGTCTATGGTGCTTTTGCAGCGGTTCCTATTTTCCTGATCTGGATTTATCTGTCCTGGAATATTGTCCTGCTCGGAGTTGAGATCAGTTATGCAATCACGGCATTTGAATCGGGCCAAGATTGCAAAATCCATCCAATTCTGATGTTACTGGATTTACTGGAGCTGTTTTACCGCAAGCAGAAAACTGGAGAAAGTATTAGTGAAGCACAGGCACTCGAAGTTTTAGGACGAGATGAAATTGGCCGTCTGCCAAGCTATATCAGCATGTTTGAAAAACAGAATCTGATTAAACGTACGGAGGATAATGAATATGTCTTGGTACGTGATCTGGATCAGGTCAATTTCTGGGATTTCTACCTCAAACTTCCTTATGCCTTGCCACACACACATCAAATTGAAAATCTTCAGATCAATGACCTTTGGATGCAGCGACTACAACCCAAATTACGAGAAGCAGATCATTATTTAGCGGAAAATCTGGGCATTCCACTTTCAGAGCTGTTTAAGCAAAAGGAAATGCAGAATGAAACTCAAACTCCACCTAAGCCTTAAAAACTTCAATAAAAATCCTCTCTTATGATAGGATTTTTATTGGGAATTATATAAGTAAGTTTTTCAGTAAAAATTTTCACTGTGTTATTCACGTTTTTTTAAACACTATCGATAACCAATATTTTAAGGAACTACTTTTATATTTTTCGGCTTTAGCCATCCCTGCAAACTTACTAACAC
Source organism: Acinetobacter sp. CIP 101934 (assembly GCF_000369585.1). Taxonomy (NCBI): domain Bacteria; kingdom Pseudomonadati; phylum Pseudomonadota; class Gammaproteobacteria; order Moraxellales; family Moraxellaceae; genus Acinetobacter; species Acinetobacter sp. CIP 101934. The sequence continues at coordinate 2,775,432 of NZ_KB850094.1, forward strand.
GACACCCAGCATGACCATGATCGTACCGATAATAAAGTTCATCTCAATTTCTTCATCCAGTAACAGAATTCCAAAAATCATACCAAAAACCGGTGTTAGAAAAGAAAATACACCCAGACGTGAAGCCAAATATTTTTTCAGCATCCAGAACCAGACCAGATAACTGGCAAAAGAAATGACCACTGTATGAAAAATCAGACTAGAAATAGATAAGGTTGTCCAGTTCACCGTTGCTTGTCCTGTTATCCACGCAAGTGGTAACAGCAGCATGCCGCCCATCAAGAGCTGATAGAACAAAGTTTGTGTTGCTGGAGCTTCAGCTAATCGTGTTAATCGAACACTCACAGTGGTAGCAGCCCAAAATATACCAGCCATTAAAGCCAACAAATCTCCCCAAAGCATACTGGCTTGCATAGCCTGACCAGTGTGGCTACGAAATAAGAAGCTCACCACGATCCCGCTAAACGCAACGAGAATTCCACCCCACTGTAATGGAGATAAATGTTCTGAAGGAAGTTTCCAGTGCAATCCCAATGCCACAAAAATTGGTGCGGTATATAGTAATACGATGGTATGTGAAGCAGAGGTATAACGCAGTGCTTCAGCGACCAGGTAAAACTCTAAAGCGAACAATACCCCGACCAGCAAACCTGCCGGAAGATAGCTACGACTCCATAGCTGGCGCCTTACATCTGCTTGAATCAAATGATAAACCATTAATGCAGATAAGGCTGAACGTAATGCAATCTGCATCAAGGCTGAAATATCTGATGCTGCCAGCTTGAGCACTACCTGCTGTAGTCCCCATAACAGACACAGGACAAACATGATTAACGAGGCTTGCGCATCAAGCGCTTTACGCTGCTCCACAATTTCAACTCTACGCACACTATCAAAGATGCACACTATAAATCTGTCAGAAATAAAAGATATACTTTAAAACAGACAAATAATCGCATTATTCAGGCAATCTAACGTGAGAAGCAATAAAACAGTCGCTCAAGATATCAAGCAACTTAGAACCAATGATGATATTGACGCAGCTCTGTGGATTAATTTTCGTGAAGACCCGGCCCTGTCAGTCTATCCATTGCATGATCATGCCTGGGGAGAGTTTATCTATGCTTTTAATGGCATCATGGAAGTGAAAATTGGGCATATTGATTATATTACCCCTCCGCCTTACGGTGTATGGCTACCACCTAACTTACAACATAGTGGTTTAAATCGTACCGATGTTTCACATGGAACTTTTTATATTCATGAAAGTTTATGTACAGGTTTACCAAATCAGCCGGGGATCTTATTAACCAGTCCTCTGGTCACTTCACTCTTGCAGCATTTAAAATTACATCCGACTAATGTAAGGTCAGAAGAGCATCAACGTTTATTACACGTACTGCTTGATCAACTTAAACAGGCACAGATGATTGGCAGTTATTTGCCGCATACTGAACATCCTCAACTCAGACAAATTCTGGATTACCTACATCAAAATCCAGAGAATAACAGTACCTTGCAGCATTTGGCAGCTATGCATAACCTGACTGAACGCACCTTGGCGCGCTACTGCCAGAAGGAGCTGAGAATGTCACTCAATGAATGGCGGCAGCGTCTGAAAGTCATCAAAGCCATGTCTATGCTGAAACAGCAAAAAACTGTAGAAAATATTGCCTTTGATCTGGGCTATGCCAATGCCTCAGCTTTTATTCAAATGTTTAAACGCTGGATGGGCTATACACCTGATCAATTCAGGAAAATTCATCAAACCAGTTAAAAATTTTAAATAAAAATAAAGGAGCCTTTCGACTCCCTTATTTCCACGTAAGATTCAGCTTATTTCACAAAGGTAGTCCAGATATATTCCTGGTTTTTACCCTTTAAGGTCATTTTCAGCTGTTCACCAGAGTGCAATGCTGCTACACCCGCTGGTGTACCAGTCATTACCACATCCCCTTCTTCTAGGGTAAATACCTGACTGATATCTGCCAGCAATGTTCCCACATCAAAGATCAGTAAAGCAGTATCGCCTTTCTGACGCAGTTCATCATTTACATGCAGCGTATAGTGTACATCTTTCCAGTCATTTACTACGTCTTCAACTGACACCCAGTCAGAGAGCAGGCAAGCGCCATCATAAGCCTTGGCACGTTCCCATGGCTGGCCTTTTTTCTTAAGGTCATCCTGCAAATCACGTAAAGTCAGATCCAGACCCAAAGTCACAGCACCCACTGCTTCTAAAGCTTTTGCAGGATCAGTTTCATTTTTCAGGGTACGGTCAATACGCAGGCTCAGCTCACATTCATAATGACAGCTGCCCAGATCACGATTCCATTCAATTCCTGCATCCAGATCGCCTAATGCACTTGGTGGCTTGATAAACAGGACCGGTCGGTCCGGAATGGCATTACCCAGCTCTTTGGCATGATCTGCATAACTGCGGCCGACACAAACGATCTTGGATGGACGTGTACTCATGATTGACTATTTTCCCTTTTAAATGTTGAAATTATTTCTTGAAAGTACGTTCGAAAATGCTTTGTTCAGTGGCATCGGCAAAGGCGCGTTTAGGTACGATCACCACAGTACGATTTTTAAGTTCCAGCATATAGGTCAGCTTGCCTTTGGCAAAGTTTTGCACTTCACTGTAATGCACGATCTTGTTGCGGCCATTATGGAAGATTTCAGCATGGTCCTGATACAGGTCAATACCCTGCTCGCTCTTGCCGAACTGGTATTTTACAAACTGGCGTTTGAACATCATCGGCAGGAACCAGTAACGCATGATGCCCTGTAAAAGCAGAAAGAATGCACCCAGTGCCACGTAATAACGCCCTACCCCATCAAAGCCCATAGAAAAGCCCCAGATGATGATTCCGACACTCACCAAAGGAGTCAGAAATCGGCTGATCTGCTTTTTGCCAAAAGTAGCCAAAGCAAATCCATCCTGAGATTCTTCTAAAGTCAGAAAATAGCGGGTCGATAAAGTCGGTGCTGACTCAGTCATAGCATCACATCAAAATATAAAAATCCTTGGCTCATACTATATCAAATTCACTGCTATCCCCATTAGCAAAATGTATTCGGAAATGAATTACATATCTTTGCTTCCGCTCGTTATAAAAATCGTTTTTAATCCACAACTATCAGAATAATAAAATGCACAACAGGACGTTGTATGAAATCACTAAAATCGTGTCTGCTTCTTTGCCTCTGCACAACTTATATTCCTTTTAGCTGGGCGAAAATTATTCCCTGGACGCCAGCACTTCCGAGCAGTATCGATGTCTTTTCCGGTAGTCCACAGCAGCTAGCGGATTTGACCGGTGACCGACTATTCATCTATGCACATCCTCGACAATCCTTACAGCTTCCGACCTTTAAGCAGACAGCTGCTCAAAGTGTACAATTTTATAGCAGTGCGGTGATATTACCGATTCCTGAGGCTCAGGTTAAAAAACATCTTTTAAATTATCAGGGCTATGCCGGCCTGTTTCCAGCGCTCAAGTCTGCTCAGATTCTGGAGTCCCGCGGACATATCCAGCAGGTGCGTTATCAGGTACATATTCCTACGCCCATTCCAGTGCTGAATTTTAAGGAAAATGTGGTGATGCAGCATCATGTGTCAGAAAACAGTATTGAAACTTTAATTGTGGATGCCCCGATTCCTTATGGTGCTGGACGGCTGGAATGGTTTGCACTTGGAGCAAATAAAACTTTGGTCACCGTGACGCAATGGGGCGACTTAAATCAGCCGAAAGGCTTTCTGTTTAGCAAAATTTTAAATGCCTTACCTGAAGCTAAACTGGGTATTCCTGCTGGTACCAATGCGTTCCTGCTTGAAGCTTTACAGCAACGTTTTAAATCCCAGTCGAGCATTCCATTATCTGCAAGCCAGATCCCGCAAGTACATTTTAATGCCGGGCAAATTCAGAAAATCACTCAACTGAGTCAGCAGTCTGCCCAGCCTGTCAGCTTTATTCTGCCTGCACGTCAGCTCAAATATGGTCAAACCTCAGAAAACATGCGTTTTAGTAGCAGTTTTCATTATTATCCACAACCGGTTCAGAAACTGCAGCCCTGGCTTGCAGTTGATGCCAGTCAGCAATTATTCCCACGACAGATTCGTAAAGTGGAACTCAATCCAGTGAATCGTCAGCAGATGGATGCCAACTATAAGGTATCGGTTGGGTTGGGAGTGATCCAGATTCCATTCGATTTTAAGCTTCGTTATCAACAACCCTCGCCTTTGCAAAGCCAGTTTGATGCGATTGGCGGAGATTTAAAATTTGTAAAGGCAGGAATGAAACTGCTGCCACAAGCTCATGGCACTTTATTTCAAATGACTAGCAGCATGAAGATTCATGATCAGGCCCCATTTTTATTACGTGCCATGCGCAGTATGCCTTATCACGATATTCTGCCAGCAGTTGGAGCAAATACGGTCTATGCACTTAAAGTACAGCAAAAGCTGAAGTAAATTCAAAAGCAGTTATTGTTTTTTTATATCTATAAATCAAAAACTACAGACGTAAAAAAACCGCATCAATGTGCGGTTTTTTTTGAGAATTCTTATCAAGATTGGTGCGCTCAGAGAGATTCGAACTCCCGACCCCTTAGTTCGTAGCCAAGTGCTCTATCCAGCTGAGCTATGAGCGCGACGTCTTGATGGGGTGCATTATATATGTTTTTCTAAACTTGTTAAGTCTTTTTTAATAAAAACCCAACCGAACGTACAGTAAATAAACGATATGGTTAAATTCAGGTTTTATCGGTGAATTTTCCTGTAGATTTATACCTAAAAGCAATTAATAGCGTATCAGCTTTCGACCTTAAGCTAGTTTAGCTATCAGATTCATAGCGGCATAGTGAAAATTAAGCACTGGCATTTGAGCCTAATTCCAGAAAATTTCAGGCACAAAAAAACCGCAACATGTGCGGTTGATTGTTCAAGTTGGTGCGCTCAGAGAGATTCGAACTCCCGACCCCTTAGTTCGTAGCCAAGTGCTCTATCCAGCTGAGCTATGAGCGCGTAACTTGTGTGCCTAGGTTGGCAATACGTTTTTCTGCTTAACTTACTTGGTGCGCTCAGAGAGATTCGAACTCCCGACCCCTTAGTTCGTAGCCAAGTGCTCTATCCAGCTGAGCTATGAGCGCGCGACATAAGTAAGCGTGGCGGTGAGAGAGGGATTCGAACCCTCGATACAGTTACCCGTATGCGTCCTTAGCAGGGACGTGGTTTCAGCCACTCACCCATCTCACCGTAACGTGCCGCCATAATACAAATTTCGGCATAGCACTGCAAGCAAAGCTTTAAAAAAAAGTGCAGTTTTTTGCTCGATTAAATACTTTTTAAACAATTTATCTGTTTTTATACACTTATTGTGCGAAAAAGCTCCGCTTTCTATCCAATAGTCGAAAATCCGCCGAAAAACGGAAACTTAAACAGATTATTGCAATCATTTACGTGCAGTCTGAGCGCACATGTCTTATGCTAATCCCATCTCCTAGGAAAATTTAAAGACATGATGAAAAATTGGGTCGATCCTGAAGCAAAAGCTGAAGCTGAACGTTATGACAACCCTATCCCAAGTCGCACGCTGATTTTAGAAACCATAGAAAAGAATAATGCCCAGTCGCATGCCGACCTGGTGGAACATTTTGAAATTGCAGATCAAAAAAGTATTGATGCCCTGAGTCACCGCCTGATTGCCATGGTGCGTGATGGCCAGTTAATGAAAGATGGTTATAAATTCCAGATTGCTACTGAACAACCGGAATATGAAGCCACGGTATATATCAATTCTAAAGGCATGGGTACAGCCAATATTTCCGGTCAGGATGATCTGTTACTGCCCGAGCGTGAATTGCGCCAGGTCTTTAATGGTGACCGCGTTAAAGTCCGCCAAACTTCAGTCGACCGCAAAGGTAAGGCCTGGGGTTTTATTACTGAAGTGGTACAACATCGTGTCAAACAGGTTATTGGTAAAGTCTGCCAGCATGAAGGTGAATATTTCGTACAACCTGCCAGTCCGAATGCACATCAGCCGATCACCCTAGAAAAAGAACTGATTGAACATGCTCAGGTCAAAGTTGGTGATTCGATTCGTGTTGCGATTGATACCTATCCAACCAAAGAAGAATTTGCGACTGCGCATATTATCCAGTCAATGGCAGATAAAGCAGATACGGAAATCATCATTCCACAAACCATTCTGGAATATGGTCTGCCTTACGAATTCCCTGATGAAGTCATCAAAGAAGCAGAAAGTTTTAAAGAACCAAATGCTAAGGATCGAGAAGGTCGTATCGACCTGCGTGACCTGGCCTTAGTCACTATTGATGGTGAAGATGCTCGCGACTTCGATGATGCGGTGTATGCAGAGAAACGTCCTGGCGGTGGTTATCGTGTTGTCGTGGCAATTGCAGATGTGAGCCATTATGTCCGTGTTGGCAAGCCCCTGGATGACGAAGCCCAAGAACGCGGTACATCGGTTTACTTCCCGCATTATGTCTTGCCGATGCTGCCTGAAGCACTCTCCAATGGCTTATGTTCCTTAAACCCGAATGTTGACCGTCTCTGTATGGTTTGCGACTTAAAACTGTCACGTGCAGGCCGTGTGACCAGTTTTGAGTTCTACCCTTCTGTGATGCATTCCAAAGCGCGTCTGACCTATAACCAGGTTGCACAGTATTTTGAGGGTGACAGTAACGCGATTACTGAAGATCGTGATGTACGCAAATCACTGAATACACTGTTCCAGCTGTATCAGGTGCTGAAAGAATTGCGTGCGGATCGTCATGCAATGGAATTCGAAACTGTCGAAACCTATATGACTTTCGATGAGCTGGGTGGTATTCAAGAAATTCTGCCACGCACCCGTAATGATGCGCATAAGCTGATTGAAGAGTGCATGTTGCTCGCCAACGTGGCGGCGGCAGAGTATGCGCTGAAAAATGAAATTCCAATGCTGTACCGTGTGCATCAGCCACCAGAGTTTTCCCGTATTCAGAAAGTGCGTGACTTCGTCAAGCTACTCGGTCTGAAATTCCCGGAACAGCCCACCCAGAAAGATTATCAGGAAGTGATTGAAGCGACCAAAGACCGTATTGATGCCCCAAGTATTCATGCAGTCTTGTTACGCTCAATGATGCAGGCCTACTATGGCGCGAAGAATGATGGTCACTTCGGTCTGGCATATGATGCCTATACGCATTTCACTTCGCCGATCCGCCGCTACCCTGACCTGTTGTTACATCGGGCGATTAAAGCACAGTTGGCGCAGAAACCATATCCGATTTCGGGTGCATCGCTGGATGATGCCGGTGAGCATTTCTCTTCAACTGAGCGTCGTGCTGATGAAGCTTCACGTTCTGTAACGACCTGGTTGAAATGTCACTACATGCAGCAGCATCTGGGTGAAGAATTTGTTGGCATTATCAGTGCGACTGCAGAATTTGGTCTGTTTGTTACCCTGAAAGATCTCTATGTAGATGGCATGGTACATGTCAGCCAGCTCGGCGATGATTTCTTTATCTTTGATCAAAGCAGCCAAAGCCTGGTCGGTCAGAACCGTGGGCAAATCTTCGGTCTGGGGGATGAAGTCAAGATCAAGGTTGCCGGGGTGAATCTGGAAGAACGTAAGATTGACTTTGAACTGGTACAACAGTTAACCCATGCTGGCCGTCAAATCCGCGCCCGTGCACCACGTGTCGCAGAGAAAAAGCCTTTAGTCCGTCCGGAAGCTACTGAACAAGTCTTTGGCAAACATGAACGCGAGTCCAAAGCCAAAGATAATGCAGATGGAGAACAACCCATACGACGCAAAAAAGACAAAGGAAAACCCAGTTCCTACAGCAAAAAGCCTGCTAAAAAATCTGCAGGAAAGCCTGAAACAAAGGATAAAGGTAAGGTAAAGAAAAAAGCCAAAGCGAAAAAGAAAAAATCCAATGCCAAAGCAAAGGGTGAATGATTTTTGCTAAATAAAAAGAGCGCTACGGCGCTCTTTTTGTTTTAATATATCCATATAAAAATAAGCTACTTAAAAACAATGAATCCGCAAAAGATCTCGAAATATGATTATCACAACTATGTCTTGTTCGCATTTTTCTTGCTGACGATCTCAGCGCTTTTTGCCATCTTTAGCTTAGATTTCACCCCAACGGATCACGTCAAAATATGTGCTTTCATTTTAGCAATCGTTATGTATTTGGTGATTTTGATCTACTTTTATATGCTCCATCGACAGGGTGAATGGGTCATTCCCCGCACATGGAAAAATGCAAAGAAAAAACCGAAATTCTATTTCTTACTGCTACTGCCTCTTTTTGCAATTTTGATTTGTTATTTGAATCTGGTGTTTTATCCCCCTCTACTGCATACCCTTGTTTTTGGTACACCTAGTGTCGTGACCGTTGAGACAAGTGCAGTGAAAGAGCAGACATATAAACATGGCGTCAGCTATTTTTTGGATACAGCGTATGATGGATCTGGTATTTTTCGACTCAGTTCAAATGAATATGAACACTATAAAAATCAGGTTTTACAGATAAAGCTGTCCGTCATCCAAGGGCAATTTGGGACTTACATCAAAAAGATCGAATCCATCCAAATTGTCAAAGCAACACAGAATAAATAGCACCCAAGGCTTGATTTATCCTTCTAGAAGCCTTACTTCTACAAATAACACAGGAAATAAATCGGCAGACCGACATGACATTAGAAAAGGCAACCTTGCCTGTTCCAGAATTTGACCAAATTACCCTTGCAGACCTAAAACAAAAGATTGAACAGAGCATTGCCCAAGGTCAGGCATTTTTAAAAGAATTAACCGCTGTACCTGAATCTGTACAAGCACAGCTACAGGTACTCGAACACGTCGATACCCTTGAAAATAACATGAGTGAAGTATGGGGCGTACTTTCGCACCTGAATGCCGTGATGAACAATGCTGAAACTCGCGAAGTTTATCAGTCTTTACTCCCTGCTTTAAGTGAATACTACACCGCGCTTGGTCAACATACGGCGCTTTATCAAACTTATCAGCATGTGCATGATGCACCGGTATTTACTGACCTGCCTGCAGCACAGCAAAGCGCGATTAAACTTGCACTACGAGACTTCAAACTTTCAGGTGTCGCTTTAGAAGGTGAAGCGAAAAAACGTTATGCAGAAATTTCCGCACGTTTATCTCAGCTATCTTCAGATTTTTCCAATCATGTATTGGATGCGACTCAAGCCTACTTCAGACCATTAAATGAGGATGAACTGGCAGGCTTATCGGCAAACAATATTGGACTGCTCAAACAGTATGGCCAACAGCATAAATTGGATCAGCCCGTAGCCACCCTGGATTTCCCATCCTATTTAGCCATTATGACCCATTCAGAAAACCGCAGTCTGCGTGAGGAAATCTATAAGGCCTATACCACACGTGCATCAGATCAGTCCGACAAGTCTGAATTTGACAATACAGCTGTGATGGAAGAAATCCTGAATCTGCGTCAGGAAATGGCTGTGCTCCTCGGCTTTAACAACTATGCTGAATATTCACTGGCCAGCAAAATGGCACCAAGTGTTGACGCCGTAGATGAGTTTTTACGTGATCTGGCTGAGCATGCGCGTGCGCCTGCTGAAAAAGAGATTGCCGAGCTGAAAGCAATTGCAGCAGAAGATGGTATTACCGAGCTGCAACCTTGGGACAGCAGTTATTATTCTGAAAAGCTGAAAATGCAGCAGTTCAACCTGTCACAGGAAGCACTGAAACCTTATTTTCCGACCCCAAAAGTAATTCAAGGTCTATTCAGCATTGTGAACCGTCTGTATGGCATTCAGGTCATCGAACGTGAAGCTCCGCTTTGGCATCCGGATGCACATTATTTTGAACTGGAAGATCAGGGTGAAGTCATCGGTGGTTTCTACTTTGACCTGTATGCCCGTCAAGGTAAACGTGGTGGTGCCTGGATGAGTGGTTTCCGCTCTCGCATGCGTACCCATGACGGCTTACAAAAGCCCATCTGTTATATGGTCGGCAACTTTACCCCACCGGTCGGCGACAAACCCGCCCTGCTAAGCCATGATGAAGTGATTACCCTGTTCCATGAATTTGGTCATGGTCTGCATCATATGCTGACTGAAGTAGACAATATCTCTGTTGCCGGTACACATGGTGTGGCTTGGGATGCAGTTGAGTTACCAAGTCAGTTCATGGAATTCTGGGCCTGGGATCAGGACAGTCTAAATTTGCTCAGCGAGCATATAGAAACCAAAGAAGTCCTACCAGCAGATCTGCTGAAAGCCCTGCTAGATGCCCGCTTCTTCCAGTCAGGCATGCAAACATTGCGTCAATTCGAGTTTGCCCTGTTCGATCTGACCATTCACCGTGCCAATCCAGCGCTGAATGCTGAACAGGTTCAGGCGACCCTGAGTGAGATCCGAGACAAATATGCCGTGTTGCCAACGACACCGTATAACCGTTTCCAGCATAGCTTTAGCCATATCTTTGCAGGTGGCTATGCTGCCGGATATTATTCTTACAAATGGGCAGAAGTATTGGCCAGTGATGCCTTTGACCGTTTTGAAACAGAAGGCATTTTCAATACGGACACGGGTCACGCTTTCCGCAAGAACATTCTAGCAGTTGGTGGAAAAGACACTGCACTGGAGGCATTTGTGAACTTCCGAGGCCGTGAGCCAAAAATTGATGCTCTACTACGTCATCAAGGTTGGACGAATACATTAAAAAATGCTTAAACTAACGGTTTAAATTAATCAACAGGTGAGTATGATGACCATCAAACGTCGTTTCATTGCAGGTGCTAAATGTCCGAAATGTCAGGCGATGGATCGGATTGTCATGCTGACCTCCGGCGAGAATGAATGGATTGAGTGTATTGAATGTGGCTATGAGGAAAACCGTCCAACCCACGTTGAGCAACCTGAAGCTCCTGCTGTACCTGATGAAGTGGGTGTGATTCAGTTTAAACCGCGTTAAGTATAGAAAAATAAATAAGGTTGAACATATGAGTGTAGAGCAAAGGCATAGTTCTAAACTTTTAGTGGGGATTATTGGGGCTTTAGTTACTGTCGTGATTCTGGTATTTGCTTATCAGTGGTTCAGTGCATCTTCATCTCAGGAAATACCTGAACAGGAAACTGTAACAGTTACTCCTGCTCGAGAGCCTATTAAGACTGAGGCAACGGCTCAAGTAGCTCCAATTGAAACAGAAGCAAATCTTGCCAATCGATTGGTACAGGACGAGCTCATTAAAGCTCCAGTACCTGAAAACCCTGCACTGGCCAAAGAGGAAATCTCCCGTCTGGAAGATATCCAGTCACAGCTAGATGAGCAAAAAATCATGCTAGATGCTCAGCACAAAGATGCCGATGAACTGATCAGGCTGAAGGAAGAACAGATCAAGCTGCTGGAAGCCCAACTTGGAGAAAAATCATAATTTTTGATCAAATAGTTCGCTAGAATATTTCACAATCTTCTAACGATGCTTTTTCTTATGCCCAGCGCACTCCCTTCTGATCTGATTAAAGCCATCCTTTTGCTCACCTGCTCGGCTTTGCTGTTCTCTATGATGGGAGTGTGTATTCGTTATGCTTCACATACGGTTGATAACGCGACTGTCGTATTTTTCCGTAATGCGGTGGGTATGTTGTTATTCCTACCTTTGCTGCTCAGTAAAGGTATTGGTTTCTTTAAAACTGAAAAGTTATGGATGCATGTCTGGCGTTCTGTGGTGGGTTTAATGGCAATGTATGGTTTCTTCTATGCCATTGCCCATCTCAAGCTGTCTAATGCCATGGTGTTTACCTATTCCTCTCCAATTTTCATTCCCTTCATTGCCTGGCTATTTTTAAAAGAAAAGATCATCAAAGCGATGCTGCTTGCCGCTGCTATCGGATTTATTGGTGTCTTGTGTGTAACAAAGCCAGATTCGGGGCTGTTTAATCTCATGTCAGTGATTGGACTCGGTGCCAGCTTTTTAGCGGCTATGGCTTTTGTCACTGTACGTGCGCTGACAGATACTGAACCACCAGAACGGATCGTGTTCTATTTTTGCTTTATTGGCACACTGGTTTCAGTGATTCCGATGTTCTGGCACTGGCGCCCTTATCATCTAACTGAACTAGCTTATCTGATTGCAGCAGGCGTTTTGGCTAATATTAGCCAGATCCTGATGTCCAATGCCTACAAGCTGGCACCTGCCGGACAGATCGGACCTGTCAACTATGTGGCGATCATCTTTGCCGGAATTTGGGGCTATATCTTCTGGAAAGAAATCCCCGATCTTATGAGCCTGCTTGGACTGGCTCTGATTTTCTCAGCCATTTTACTGTGTAGCCCCCTATTACAAAACCACTTTAAACGAAATCATCCGTCCTCTTAAAGGCAGCAATAAAAAAGCACCCGTAGGTGCTTTTTTAATATCCGGTGTTAGTGATACCAGCCGAACAGCTTGAATAGGTAGGGTACATAGGCAATGATCAGCATTGCTGGCAGTAATACAATTACTGGTAGAATCCAACGCTCATAGCGGTAATAGAAGGACAAATGTCGTACCTCTGCATCTGCTTCTGCCACTTCAGCATCGCCAATCGACTGCCGGGCCAGCAGATGATTCAGTGCTACTGGTGGCGTCACATACCCTAGTTCAAAGCCAATCAGGGTGATCATCCAGAAATGTACCGGATGAATACCATATTGGTACGCTACGGGTGCTACCGTTGCGGAAATCAGAATCACGGCGCCGAACGGATCCATGATCATGCCCACAAAGATCATCAAACCAACAATCATGGTAATGACCAGAATCGTGCTGTTTATATCTGTCGGAAAAGCTTCCATGATTTCCAGACGTTCCAGCAAACCGCCAACGCTGACAGACAAAGCCATCAAAATGACCAGTGCACCGATATGCCCGACCGTTTCGCTGCTGGAGATATGCATGGATTTCCAGAAACCGAACTGACGTAAGGATGAACCAGGTGACGATTCAGGCTGTGCCGCTGTACCACCAATTCCATTCAGATTCATATTGAGACTTTCATCCCAATGTCCTACTGGTGGTATTGGTGCAGGCTGATGGCGCAGTTTGTCATACAGTACAATCATTAACAGGATGACTGGCATCATCACTGGTGCAGTGAACTCGTTCAGATTGGTCGACAATGCATATTTGTAAAACATCCAGATCAGTACAAAGATCACGATGTATGGAATCACAGCCAGGAAGGCACGACCTGATTGTGGTGCTGCTACGCCTGCTGGGGCAATACGGAACTTGCTTTCAGCAAAAAACAGTGAAATTACCAGGAACAGGGTCGAACTTAGTAAGAATACATACACACCGTAGTGATACAGCAAGTCTGTCGTTACTTCTTTATTTAATGAGGCTACAACCACAATTAATAGACATGGACGTAATACGACACCCAGAGAACCCGACATGGCAGTAGCTGCCAAGGCAAACTGACGGCGACCACCGGCATTCCAGACTTCCTTATAGATAATCGCACCAGCAGCAATCACGAAGATCCCTGATGCCCCGGTATAAGCGGTTGGCAATGCAGCTGCCAACAGGATTAACCAGGTCAGGGTTTCCGGTGCCAGATTCCATGGACGCAGAATATTCAGGAACATATCCACGACACGGGTCTGTTTCAGCAACATGCCGGCCCAGATAAACAGCGCCAGGTTCAGGAAGATGCTAGAGAACTCGACCAGCTGACCTAGATAAATCCCTTGCCCCATTGGATAATCCATGAAGAAGGTAAAGTTAATCCCGGTACTGATGGCCATATAGGCATACAGCGGTACGCTCAGGAAAGCCAGACCAAAACTGCCGCCTTCACGGGTAGGCTTCGGCAACTTAATCACCTGGAACAAGCTGATCAGGGTTAAGGTGCTAAACAGAATCATCCACAGCCAGTAGATGTATTTCATCTCTCCCATGGCCACGCCAGAGTTCAGTACTGACTGATACTGGCTATAAGATGAGAATGCCAGGAAGGCATTAGCGACGAGCATAGCCAGTGTATAGACCCGGAAATCAATTTTGGTGGCTGGGCTGCGCAGGCCAATATGATGGGTTTTCAAGGTCGCACTGATGGCAGCAAATACCACCATAATCACCAGCAGCAATGCACGGTTTTCCACACCAAACTTGAACAGACCAAAGAAACTGGTTTCAAAGCTACGGTAAGCACGAATACTCGGATGAGCATTGATATGATTTATGGCTTGGGTATAAAAAGCATGAGACTCTTCACAAACCTGTTGCGCCTGCATGACTGCTGCACGTACATCCGCCTCGGAACGCACGCCAAAAAAATCGGCATATTCATCGGCAGCATCAGCTTTCATCTGCTGTTGGACACGGCTATCGACATCGATGTTCCGTTCACATTGCGGTCGGGTTGGTTCAGCACGTAGGAATGAATACTGCATCCCCGTAGCTGGGTCGCCATAAAGCCGTTCACCCATGCGCAGCAATTGCCCATGGATCATTTCACCCGTACCAATGACAAGAGTCAGTAACAGCAAGACCAGTACGACAAATGTCGAGATCCATTCTGTCCAGATATAACGCAACAGACCTAGTCCCGATCTGTTTTCAGCATCATTTTGCATGTGTATTCCTATTGTTATTCTCTGGGAATGTCCACCATACTTGGCTTCACTTTCCCTTTGTCTTGTAAGTCCGATTTACAGACCAATCTGATTATTATGCTTCTGACTCTGCACCAGACTGTGCGAAATGAAAATGACAATTTGCATTTTCTTTTTTGTTATTTATGCCAACTGCATCATTGATCCAGCCAGTAATTACCAATGATATATAGATTGGCCACTACAATCCCCCAGATCACCCCCAGCAAATGCGCTTCAACCAGTACCGGACTACCAATCAATTGGGCCGTGCCCTCACTGCCGATGGTATTTTCCCAGACCAGCTTGGCAAAAATCAGAAACAATACCAAAGCTGCAAAACTGCGTTCTTTCTTATACAACAGATGCACACAGGCCACGGCGGCATACGCACCATGCAAGACACCCGACAGTCCAGCATAAGCCTCGATATCTGGCAGGAAATAATAAAAGCTAAGACTGATCAGCGGAGGCAAGACCAGTAGAATACTGACGAAGTTCCACACCGAAACACGTGGAAAGATAAAGGGCAAGCAGATAAAGGCCAGCATATTCAGGAAATAGTGTGTCCAGCCAACGTGCACCCAATGTGCCGTC
This sequence comes from Acinetobacter sp. CIP 101934, assembly GCF_000369585.1. NCBI lineage: Bacteria > Pseudomonadati > Pseudomonadota > Gammaproteobacteria > Moraxellales > Moraxellaceae > Acinetobacter > Acinetobacter sp. CIP 101934. The sequence continues at coordinate 2,790,689 of NZ_KB850094.1, forward strand.
CACAGCCGCCAGGGCTCACTTATCAGGCTAGCTTGCCAAAAGATAAAATTATCTTTAAAAATCTGCAGCCATGCGCAGAAAGCAACAAAGACTGCCAGAAAGACAATCTTGTTACGAAGATAGTGATCATGCATCTGCATCGCTTAGTCCCTTAACGTATGTCAATTTAGGTCCGCCTTAACGTACGGACCTGACTGGATCAGGAATCCGCATTAAACAGATCATCAAGGTCAGATGCTGTATCCGCTTCATCCCAGAAACGTTGCATGCCATCGTCTCCAGTGCGAACGCCGGTATGCTCGGTCCAGTAACGGTCTGCAATGCCACCCACCATAATCGAAGCCATACTGTCGATCAGCTTGAATTGTGGATTGACCGGTTTTTCATCAGAACGTGCCTGTGCAAAAGTTTTCAGCGCATCACGCAACTTGGCATCATCACCTGATGCCTGAGCAGCTACAGCATAAAGTGCATGTGATAAACGTACACCTTTCTGTTCACCAATCTGGGTCGACTGTTTCAAGGTCTGATATGGATCCGGCTTGCCATCACCTGCGCCTGGCAACAAGGTCCAGATCACGGCACGTGTAGCATTTGGTGCACCCCAGAATTTTTCATTGTTCAGACAGGTCATCCCGCGTTCTACCACAGCAGCGATGTCCTTCGGTACCTGCACCGCTCCACCCGAGTTAATATCATTGGTCATGGCTTGTAGGCCACTGAGCATGCCCAGCAGATAGACAGTCTGTTCTGTATCACCCTTCAAGGTTGGGCAACTCTCACCCAGCGCGACATTATATTTTTTCTCGTAACGCTTCTGGAACATCTGGTAACCGTTATATTGACGCTGTGCAGCCAATGCTGCCCAACGTTTCTGCTCTACGCGAGCATCCTGCGCCTCAGTAACCTGATTGGCTTTAGATGCACGCATATAGCGTAGTTCGGCATCTAGCGCTTTCTGCTCCGCACAAATACCGGCTGCAGAGTACATCAGTACGGCAACACGGGTTGGATCTGCCCCCATCTCCTTGGTTGACATGATCGCTGGTGTTAAGGCATTGCCTGAATTACACACCATTTCTGCATCATCCATCGCCAGAATTGGTGGCACTATATGTTTTTCAGTGAAACCCAGCGCCACATTGGCACCCGTTTTAACCACCTGTGAGCAACCTGTTAAAGCCGTTGTTGTTATTACTATGGCCGCCATACCCTGGCATATTTGTTGGACTTTTGACATTTTCCTGTCCTCTATAATTGTGATTATGTCCATGCTGCTAAACATAGCAGATGAACTATATGAATTAAAGAGTATTTACTCTAAATTAGATGAGTCACTTTGCCATTGATTACCGGTTCTGCAATTGACTTGATCGAAAGAAATACTGAATTTTGGGCAAAAAAAAGTAGCATTGCGACGGTTCAGCACATGCTACTTATTAACTGGGAAAGCTTTAACTTATCGTTTTAGCTTATTAATGTGATTGAGTTGAAATTTGTTCCCTAACTATAGTGCCGAGTCGTCCAATGACCAGTGCCAGAATTACCGCGATTACTGGAAATATCCACGTTGGAAATTCCATATTAATCTCCTCTGTTGACTTCGGTGATTCAAATGTACCTGTTTAAAATAAAAGCAATTAAGAAAATTGTCAGACAATTCAAATATTTTCCAAAGAATTATGTGAATTGTCTGACAAAGGATCAGTATATAAAGATAAGAATTTGAAAAATATATAATTTTAATTTTAATTTTAATTTTGATGAAAATACCGATTGTCTGGCAATCAGATCATTTTCGTAAGGACTTTCAATGACTTCCATTGTTGTGTTGGTAACTGGTCACACCAGATCAGCAATGGCGGTACTTTGGCATGCTGAAAATACACCACCAGATAAGCTTGGTGATCAATCACATGACTGATCTGGGCACGCTGTATGCGCTGATCATGATGGGTAATGCTCCATTCCCGACCATCCAGATATTCAAACTGGGCGATCTGCGGACGCTTGCGATAAAACAGATGATAGATGATCAGTCCTGCAACCAGACAGATTCCCCATAGCCATAAGGGCAATAACTGGTACATCACAAACATCAACACAATAAAAATGAAAAACTGAAACGCAAGTGCAAGCAGGCTGCGTTTCAGCTGATAACAACGATTATCCATGAACGTAGTGTTTAAGCTTGTTAATAAACTCACGTAATTCAGGACGTGGCGGTTCGGATACTTCCATAAACCAGTCCAGCAGGTCCGGGTCTTCTTGCGCTACGAGTTCAGCAAACATTTCTTTTTCAAATGGGTCTGCTGTCAAATAGCAGTTTTTGACATAGGGATCAAAATACACATCCAACTCTTTAAGACCACGACGTGCGCGGTAAATCACTTTACGCTCTTCCAGGCTGATGTCTTCAGTCATCATATTTCCCCAACGTGTTAAAAACATGAGTAGTTTACCTAAGCGCCAAGTAATTTTCGAGGGAATTGGCGGAAAGCATCAGCATTATCTGTATTTTGTACATTTCGCACATTGTCCCCAGATAGACCCTGCCCTTATGTTCATGAGAACAATAACCAGAACAAGGAATCCTGATCATGCAATCTGCTGCGATTCGACCAATGTCGCATCTTTTACCGCGTACTTTGTTTAATGCTGAGCATGATGCTTTCCGCGAGACGGTGCGCAAATTCTATCAAAAGGAAGTCATTCCGCATACCGAACGCTTCGAACAGCAACAACACGTAGATCGCGAACTATGGAATAAGGCAGGAAGCCTAGGGCTACTCTGCCCGACTTTACCAGAACAATATGGTGGTTCAGGTGTGGATCGGCTTTACAGTATGATTCTGATTGAAGAACAAGCTTATGCCGGTGATTCAGCGACCGGTTTTTCCCTACATTCCGATATCGTCGCGAATTATATTCTGAATTTCGGCAATGAAGCCCAGAAACAGCAATGGCTAGCAAAAATGGCCAGTGGCGAAGTGATTACTGCGATTGCGATGACTGAACCCGGCACAGGTTCAGATCTTCAGGCTGTACGCACCAGTGCCGTGTTGGAGGGTGATGAGTATGTGATTAATGGCTCGAAAATATTTATCACCAACGGCTATCTTTGCGATATGGCAATTGTAGTGTGTAAAACAGGCGATAGTGACAAAGGCTCAGCTAATCTTTCATTGATCATGGTAGAAGCTGACCGTGCTGGTTTTAGTAAAGGCAAACCGCTAAATAAAATCGGCATGAAAGGCCAGGATACCTGTGAACTATTCTTTGATAACGTGCGTGTTCCTAAAGAAAATTTATTGGGTATGCCCGGTATGGGTTTTATGATGCTGATGAAAGAACTGGCCTGGGAACGCCTGATTGTGGCAATGATCTGTCAGGCAGGCGCTGAAGCTGCTTTTGCACATACGGTGAAATACACTAAGGAACGTCAGGCTTTTGGCAAACCTATCTCAGCATTTCAGAACACTCGTTTTAAGCTGGCGGAACTACGTACTGAAATCGAAATCTGTCGAGCTTATCTGGATTGTTGTATGCAACAACAGTTACAGCAACAGCTAGGCGTAGATGCAGCTGCTGCCGCAAAATACAAAATTTCAGAAATGTTCAGTAAGGTAGTCGATGAATGTCTGCAACTACATGGTGGATATGGCTATATGCTGGAATATCCAATTGCTCGTGCCTACATCGATCATCGTGCGAACCGTATATATGCTGGAACCAATGAAATCATGAAAGAATTGATCTCACGAGCAATTTAATTAAGATCATATAAACAGATAACAAAAGGAGCATTTAATGCTCCTTTTCTATAGGTTCAGATATTAAGATACTAGACGTGGTTTAACTTTTTTGCCGTTAACTTTTCCCTGTTCAACTTTAGATTTAAACTGAAGAATATCATCCTCGAAAGTTGCAGTTTTAAGATCTTTACGGTCAGCTAAATAATTATTGCTGACACGCCAAGGGCCATGCTTACCTTGTTTTGGCATGACGTTTGCGGCACGGGCAATATAACCTGAGGTCAGGCTACCCATCACCGTATCTTCGAGTAACTCTGCAGCATTACCTTCGGGTAATACCTCATCAAAACCGTTCATATCCATATAGTTCAGCAGACGGCAGATATATTCGGCTGCGATGTCTACTTTCAGTGTCCAAGATGCATTGATATAGCCAATAATCAGCGCCATATTCGGAATATCACTCACCATCACGCCGCGATACAGCATATGTTTGGAAGTATCGATGGGCTTGCCATCGATGGAAGCCTGCATCCCACCCAAAATCTGAATATTTAATCCTGTTGCTGATACGATAATATCGGCATCAAGATGTTTACCGGATTTAAGCCGAATACCGGTTTCAGTAAATCTCTCGATATGGTCAGTTTCTACCGATGCACGACCTTCACGTAAAATTTTGAATAAATCTCCATCCGGTACCACGCACAGACGCTGATCCCAAGGCTCATAGTCCGGGGTAAAGTGTTTCATATCCACCTTACCCTTAAGTTGGAACTTCACCGCATTTAAAAGCAGCTTTTTAAGCAATTTTGGCTGTTTTTGTGCCAGCGCATAAATCCCGCGCTGCATACCAATGTTTCGTGCACGGGTAAGCTTATAAGCAATATCTTCAGACAGATACTTACGCATCTTGTCATAGACCATATCAATGGATGGTACCGAAGCAATATAAGTCGGTGAACGCTGCAACATAGTCACATGGCCTGCTCCACCTTTGACCATCGCTGGAACTAACGTAATAGCAGTTGCACCACTACCAATAATTACCACTTTTTTACCGCTATAATCGAAGTTCTCAGGCCAATGTTGCGGATGAATAAAAGTTCCTTTAAATGCATCTTGATTTGGAAATTCTGGTTGAAAACCTTGGTCATAATTATAATAACCAGTACAACCCAAAACAAAATTCGCTACCCAAGTTTCATTCTTACCTTGAGCATTTTCGATTTTCACTGACCATTTATGCGTATGCGTATCATAATTGGCATTTAAAACACGGTGCTGATAATGAATTCTGGATTCAAGTTGGCATTCTTCTACTACTTCAGACAGATAGTTCTTAATTGATGCACCGTCAGCCAACACGCTGGCTTTTTTCCAAGGTTTAAAATTAAAGCCGAAAGTCGACATATCAGAATCTGAACGGATGCCCGGATATTTAAATAAATCCCAAGTACCACCTACGCTTTCCCGACGTTCAATAATTTCAAAAGAACGCTTCGGACAATTTTTAGAAAGATGTACTGCTAAACCAATTCCCGAGATCCCCGCACCCACAATTAAGATATCAACCTGTTTTTCCATATTCTTCTTTTAACCCAAGTTTGTCATTTATTTTATTAAAGCACAAAACTGACAATACTCCATGTCAAGTTTGTATGTTTGCCCTATTTTTTTTATCTTTTGGGGACATTTTTATAGCTAAACCGATAATCAATTTATAAAAAGATAAGTTTTAGGCATCAAAAAAGGCCGGTTTATTCAACCGACCTTTCCGAACAACGTTTGCTGCTCTTCACGAAATTAGTTAACTTCGCGATCTACTAGCTCAACGTAAGCCATCGGTGCAGCATCACCTGCACGGAAGCCCGCTTTAAGAACACGTAGATAACCGCCGTTACGCTCTTTGTAACGAGGGCCAAGAACGGTAAATAATTTACCAACAGTTGCAGCTGAACGAGTACGAGCAAACGCCAAACGACGGTTTGCTACTGTATCGACTTTAGCTAAAGTGATTAAAGGCTCAGCAACACGGCGTAATTCTTTTGCTTTAGGCACAGTTGTTTTGATCAACTCGTGCTCGAACAAAGAGTTAGCCATGTTTTGGAACATCGCTTTACGATGACTGCTTGTACGGCCTAATTTCACACCACTATTACGATGACGCATGGTGATAGTCCTACTTAATTAACGGCTACGATAGGCGAAACGATCGTCCATACGGAGACTAGCTGGTGGCCAGTTCTCTAAACGCATGCCGAGTTGTAAGCCTTTAGAAGCCAGAACATCTTTGATCTCAGTAAGCGATTTTTTACCCAGGTTAGGAGTTTTAAGCAACTCAACCTCAGTACGCTGTACAAGATCACCAATGTAGTAAATGTTTTCTGCTTTCAAACAGTTAGCAGAACGAACAGTTAGCTCTAGATCATCCACTGGACGAAGCAAAATCGGATCAACTTCTTCACGAGGTTCTTGAGCAACAGGAGCTTGATCTTTCTGAAGGTCAACAAAGATTGCAATTTGTTGTTGCAAGATTGTTGCCGCTTTGCGGATTGCTTCTTCAGGATCAACTGTACCGTTAGTTTCAAGATCAATGATCAGTTTATCAAGGTCAGTACGTTGTTCTACACGAGCATTTTCAACTGTGTAAGACACACGTTTGATCGGGCTGTAAGAGGCATCTAACTGTAAACGACCCACTGGGCGAGTCTCGCCTTCTGGGAAACGTGAGTCAGAAGTCTCGTAGCCACGACCTTGAGCCACTTTCAGGCGCATCTTAAGATTGCCTGAAGCACTTAATGTGCCGATCAAGTGTTCAGGGTTAACCACTTCAACATTATGAGGTAAACGAAGGTCAGCCGCAGTTACATCGCCTGGGCCTTGTTTCTCTAATGTTAAATAAGCTTCATTTTGATCGAACAGCTTAATAGACAATCCTTTTAGGTTCAGCAAGAGCTCGACGATGTCCTGCTGCAAGCCTTCCAAAGTACTGTACTCGTGCTCAACACCTTCAATCTCAACTTCAACCACAGCAGCGCCAGGCAAAGAAGACAGAAGGATGCGACGTAAAGCATTGCCCAGAGTATGACCAAAGCCACGCTCTAAGGGTTCTAGAATAACTTTTGCCGAGGTCCCGCTTGCCGCTTCGACCTTGATCGCTTGCGGAGTTAGAAACTCATTTGCAGTACGCGTCATATTGCTACCTCAAGGATTATTTAGAATACAATTCTACAATCAAGCTTTCGTTGATTTCAGCAGGTAAATCAGAACGATCCGGTGCAGCTTTGAACGTACCTTCTAGTTTAGAATGATCTACTTCCATCCAAGAAGGAATGCCACGTTGAGCAGCTAATTCAATTGCGTTTTTGATACGTAATTGTTGTTTAGCGCCTTCGTGAACTGCAATCACGTCACCAGCTTTAACTTGGATAGACGCGATGTTAACGCGACGGCCATTTAAAGTGATTGAACGGTGAGATACTAACTGACGAGCTTCAGCACGTGTAGAACCAAAACCCATGCGATAAACAACGTTATCAAGACGGCTTTCAAGTAACTTTAACAAGTTCTCGCCAGTTGCGCCTTTAACACGAGCTGCTTCTTTATAGTAGTTACTAAATTGACGCTCTAAAACACCGTACATACGACGTACTTTTTGTTTTTCACGTAATTGTAGTGAGTACTCAGATTGTTTGCTGCCACGCGCACCACCGTGTTGGCCAGGCGCTTTAGCATGTTTTTTAGTCTTAACGTCAAATGGTTTAACGCCAGATTTTAATTGCAGGTCTGTCCCTTCGCGGCGAGAGAGTTTGCATTTTGGACCAATATAACGAGCCATGAATGTTTCTCCTTACACGCGACGTTTTTTAGGTGGACGGCAACCGTTGTGAGGAATTGGAGTCACATCGGTAATGCTATTAATTTTATAACCCACTGCACCTAAAGCACGAACCGCAGATTCACGACCTGGACCAGGGCCTTTAACAAGGACGTCCAAGTTTTTCAAACCGTAATCCAAAGCTGCTTTACCAGCAACTTCAGCAGCTACCTGAGCAGCGAACGGAGTTGATTTACGTGATCCACGGAAGCCTTGTCCACCTGAAGTGGCCCAAGCCAGTGCATTACCTTGACGATCGGTAATAGTCACAATGGTGTTATTAAAAGAAGCGTGAATGTGTGCAACACCTTCAGAGACGGTACGAGTGACCTTCTTGCGTGTGCGAGTATCTTTAGCCATCTTTTAGCTTCCAGAAATCTTATTTCTTAATTGGTTTGCGCGGACCTTTACGGGTACGTGCGTTAGTTTTGGTGCGTTGACCGCGGACAGGCAAGCTGCGACGATGACGAAGACCGCGGTAGCAGCCTAAATCCATTAAACGTTTGATGTTCATGGAAATTTCGCGACGTAAATCACCTTCGGTCGGAACCTTGGCAACTTCTGCACGAATCGCATCAAGCTGAGCGTCATCTAATTCACGGATCTTAGTCGTTGGAGCAATACCTGCAGCAGCTAAGATAGCTTTTGAAGTATGGCGACCAATACCAAAGATATACGTTAGAGAGATAACAGCATGCTTGTTATCCGGAATGTTTACACCGGCAATACGAGCCATTCAATTTTCTCCAAAAAGGCAGTAGAGATAATCAACCGCCCCACAAAAATCTTGAGGGGCGGATAATAACCTAATTCGCCTACTGAAATCAACAGGTCTTGATCAGATTAACCTTGACGCTGCTTATGACGAGGTTCTGCGCTACAAATTACGCGGATAACCCCATTACGACGGATAACTTTACAGCTACCACAAATTTTCTTTACAGAAGCTTGTACTTTCATGATGAAACCTCTAAGTGCGCTATCCCTTAGGATGAGCAGTCGTTTTTCTCATTAATGTTTGATTGTCATACTGGTGCGAAGTGAGATGTGCTTGTAGCTGAGCCATAAAGTCCATCACCACCACTACCACGATTAGCAACGATGTTCCGCCCAAGCTGAATGGAATACCAAACGAGCTTTGCAGGATCATCGGCATTAAACAGATGACAGTGATGTAAATCGCGCCAATGAAGGTCAAACGATTGAGAATATGATCTAAGTAACGAGCAGTTTGCTCACCTGGACGAATACCAGGCACGTAAGCTCCGCTGCGTTTCAAGTTTTCTGACACTTCTTTTGGGCTAAATACTAGCGCAGTATAGAAGTAACAGAAAAAGATAATTAACGCACCAAAGAGCACCAAATACAACGGCTGACCAGGCGACAACACCAATGCCAAATCTTGCAGACTACGCTTGATAATTCCTGCATCAGGATCTGCACTGCCAACCCACTGACCTAAGCTCGCAGGGAACAAAAGCAATGAACTTGCAAAAATTGCAGGAATCACACCAGCCATATTAATTTTTAATGGCAAATGTGTCTGCTGTGCAGTAAATACGCGACGACCCTGCTGCTTCTGAGCATAGTTCACCGGAATACGACGTTGCGCCTTCTCGATAAACACAATTGCTGCAAGCACGGCGATGGATAACAATGCGAATATCGCCAGACCAATAAGACTAGACTGACCATTATCGACAGAAGTCAGGGACTGCATAACCAAAGTTGGCAGACCTGCAACAATACCTGCGAAGATGATCATGGAAATACCATTCCCCACCCCACGCTCGGTAATCTGTTCACCCAACCACATCAGGAACATGGTCCCCGCAACCAATGAGGTTACCGCAGGAACATAAAAAGCCAGACCAGAGGTCAGGGTAATTCCCTGGCTGATCAAGCCCGCGCACATACCGACCGCTTGCACAAATGCAAGGAACAGTGTGCCCTGTCGTGTGTATTGATTTATTTTACGTTTGCCTTGCTCGCCTTCTTTCTTTAAAGCTTCCAGCGAAGGAACGACTGTTGACATCAGCTGCACGATAATCGATGCAGAGATGTATGGCATAATCCCAAGAGCAAGAATAGACATTCGCTCCAATGCACCACCAGAGAACATGTTAAACAAACCAAGGATCGTACCTTGGTTTGCATTAAACAAATTCTCCAGCGCAGCATTGTTAATGCCCGGTACTGGAATATGTGCTCCCAGTCGAAACACCAACAACGCACCAATGAGAAACATCATTCGACGAATAATTTCACGGTATTTCACATGAAATGGTTGGCCTTTCATCATGTTGACATGACCTGAAGAACTAGGAGACATAGACACTGGAGATTACTCCTCGACTTTACCGCCAGCAGCTTCAACAGCAGCTTTAGCGCCTTTAGTCAACACAACACCTTGTACAGTGAATGCGCGAGTAATTTCACCAGAAAGTACGATACGTGCACGAGTCATGTCTTTACGTACAACGTTCGCAGCTTTTAAAGTTTCTAGAGACACGATGTCGCCTTCAACTTTAGCAAGCTCAGATAAACGTACTTCAGCAGTTTTCAAAGCCTGTTGGCTAGTGAAACCGAATTTAGGCAAACGACGATAAAGTGCTGTTTGACCGCCTTCGAAACCTGGACGAGTACCACCGCTCTTACGTGAGTTTTGACCTTTGACACCACGGCCACCGGTCTTACCAACGCCAGAACCAATACCACGGCCTAGACGTAGGTTGTCACGCTTAGCACCTTCTGCAGGTGCAATAGTATTTAAACGCAGAGTCATGGCTTATTCCTCTACACTAACCATATAGTAGACTTGGTTGATCATACCACGGTTAGATGGAGTGTCTAACACTTCAACAGTATGACCAATACGACGCAGACCTAAACCTTTAAGGCTCAGCTTGTGATTTTTCAAGCGATGCGATGCAGATTTAGTCTGGGTAACTTTAATCGTTTTCATGATTATTACCCTTGAATTTGTTCTACTGAAAGACCACGTTTCGCAGCAACTTTCTCAGGAGAAGTCATATCACGCAGACCTTTAAAAGTCGCGTTAACTACGTTAGCAGCGTTAGTAGAACCGTAACATTTAGCAAGTACGTTGTGTACACCAGCAGCTTCAAGAACGGCACGCATAGCGCCACCAGCGATTACGCCAGTACCTTCAGAAGCAGGCTGCATGTAAACACGGCTTGCACCGTGACGAGCATTCACAGGGTGTTGTAAAGTCGTACCAGCAAGATCTACAGTGATCATGTTGCGACGAGCAGCTTCAAGTGCTTTAGAAATAGCAGCTGGAACTTCACGTGCTTTACCACGACCAAAACCTACGCGACCATTACCATCACCTACCACAGTCAATGCTGTGAAAGAGAAGATACGACCACCCTTAACAACTTTGGCTACACGATCAACGGCAACCAGCTTTTCAACAAGACCTTCGTTTTGTTCAACTTTAGCCATGATTAGAACTCCAAGCCGTTTTCACGAGCAGCATCAGCCAAGGCTTTGATACGACCATGATATTTGAAACCAGAACGGTCAAATGCAACTTTAGTTACACCAGCTGCCTTAGCGCGTTCTGCGATTAAAGCACCTACTTTTTGAGCTGCTTCAACATTACCAGTTGTACCAGCACGTAGAGTAGCGTCTAGCGTAGAAGCTTGCGCTAATACTTTGCCACCATCTGCTGAGATAACTTGAGCATAGATGTGACGCGGAGTGCGGTTTACACACAAACGAGTCGCACCCAATGCACGGATGTGCAAGCGTGTGCTTTTCGCACGACGCAAACGGGATTGTTTCTTTTCGTTCATAAGAACCTCGCGCCTTATTTCTTCTTAGCTTCTTTACGAAGTACAACTTCGTCAGAATAACGAACACCTTTACCTTTATACGGCTCTGGTGGACGGTAACCACGGATTTCCGCAGCAACTTGACCTAATTTTGCTTTATCAGCAGATTTTAGGATAATTTCAGTCGCTGTAGGAGTTTCTGCAGTTACACCTTCAGGAAGGTTGTAATCAATCGGGTGAGAGAAACCAAGGTTAAGGTTAACAATGTTACCTTTAACCGCAGCTTTATAACCAACACCGATAAGTTGTAACTTACGTTCGAAACCTTCGCTAACACCTTTAACAAGGTTGTTAAGCACAGCGCGAGCAGTACCAGCCTGCATCCAAGCGTCTTTAGATTCAGCTTTAGGAGCAATAACTAGAGTACCGTCTTCCTGTTTTAGCTCGACCAGCGCATGCAGGTTGAAAGACAATGTACCTTTAGTGCCTTTCACTTCGACCTGCCGGCCGTTCTGAGTAACTGCTACACCGTTAGGTACAGTTACTGGGGCTTTAGCCACACGAGACATGAGGAATCACCTATTAAGAAACAAAAGCAATAACTTCACCACCAATGCCTGCAGCACGTGCAGCGCGATCAGTCATGATGCCTTTGCTTGTAGAAACAATTGCAATACCTAAACCTTGCTTAACGCTTGGAAGTGCATCTTTACCGCGATACTGACGTAGACCTGGACGGCTTACGCGTTTCACAGTTTCGATAACTGGTTTGCCTTCAAAATATTTTAACGTAATTGTTAAAGTTGCTTTGCCTTCAACATCAGCAACTTCTACGTTAGAGATGTAACCTTCTTGTTGAAGAACGTTTGCAATAGCAACCTTCAACTTAGAATTAGGCATAGAAACAGTTTGTTTCTTCGCCATTTGTGCGTTACGAACACGTGTTAGCATGTCGGCAACGGTATCTTGCATACTCATTTATAGTGCTCCTTACCAGCTTGCCTTAACAACGCCAGGTACATCACCTTGCATTACTTTTTCGCGTACCATGTTACGGCTTAAACCGAACTTACGGAAGTAACCATGAGGACGACCAGTTAAACCACAACGGTTACGTAGACGTACTGGAGATGCATTACGTGGTAATGCTTGTAATTTCATCATCGCTTCGAAACGTTCTTCGTCTGACGCATTTACGTTAGCAATAACAGCTTTTAATTCAGCACGTTTTGCAGCGTATTTAGCAACAGTAGCTTCGCGTTTCAATTCGCGATTAATCATACCTTTCTTAGCCATTTCGACCTCTTATTTGAACGGGAAGCCGAATGCACGCATAAGCGCACGGCCTTCGTCATCGGTGCGAGCAGTCGTAGTGATGGTAATGTCCATACCACGAATACGGTCAATCTTGTCAAAATCGATCTCAGGGAACATGATCTGTTCTTTAAGACCCATTGAGTAGTTACCACGACCATCAAATGATTTCGCTGAGAAACCACGGAAGTCACGGATACGAGGAATCGCAATAGAGATCAAACGGTCTAAGAATTCGTACATGCGTTCGCCGCGTAAAGTAACTTTACAACCAATCGGCCAACCATCACGGATTTTGAAACCAGCGATAGATTTACGAGCTAACGTAAGTACTGGTTTTTGACCAGCGATAGCTTGCATATCAGAAAGAGCACCATCAAGGAGTTTCTTGTCAGCAGCAGCTGCACCAACACCCATGTTGATAGTGATTTTAGTGATGCGAGGGATCTCCATCACATTCTTAACACCCAATTGTTCTTGTAATTGAGCTTTAAGTTCGTCGTTGTAACGTGCTTTAAGTCTGGCCATTGCCTTTTTCAACCTATTACTTCGCTACCGCCACTGATTCACCATTTGATTTGAATACGCGAGTTTTCACGCCATCAATCACTTGGTAACCAACACGGTCAGCCTTTTGGGTTGTAGCATTAAAAAGTGCCACGTTTGAGATGTGAAGAGAAGCTTCTTGAGTTACGATGCCGCCTTCAGCGCCAGTAGCTCGGTTAGGCTTCTGATGTTTCTTAACTAGGTTAAGACCTTCTACCTTCACTTGGTCATTTGAAACAGACAGAACAGTACCCTGTTTGCCTTTTTCTTTACCTGCGATCACAATTACTTGATCGCCTTTTTTAATCTTAGCCATGATTGCCTCTTATAGAACTTCAGGAGCCAATGAAATAATTTTCATGAACTGTTCAGTACGAAGTTCACGAGTCACTGGTCCGAAAATACGAGTTGCAATCGGCGCTTTGTTGTTGTTCAAAATAACAGCAGCGTTATCGTCGAAACGAATCACTGAACCATCTGGACGACGGATGCCGAATTTAGTACGAACCACAACTGCATTCATCACGTCACCTTTTTTAACACGTGCGCGTGGAATTGCTTCTTTTACAGTAACTTTAATAATGTCGCCAACAGAAGCATAACGACGATGTGAACCACCAAGTACTTTAATACATTGTACGCGGCGAGCACCACTGTTGTCTGCTACGTCGAGCATAGTTTCGGTCTGAATCATTGCCCTACTCCAAAACCGAGCATCACCGGTCGCAAATTCGAAAGGCTCAAAGAGTACTCGAATTTGACCGATGATGCAACAAGAACGTTAATTACTCAGCAGCTGCTTCAATAACTTCAACTAGAGTCCAAGACTTAGTTTTAGAAATTGGGCGGCTTTCTTTGATTGTTACAACATCACCAGTTTTAGCTGTGTTGTTTTCATCATGAGCATGTAATTTTGTTGAACGGCGGATTGATTTGCCATACAACGGGTGTTGAACACGACGTTCGATAAGCACAACAATAGACTTGTCCATTTTGTCGCTTACTACTTTGCCTGTTAACGTGCGGACTGTTTGTTCACTCATTGTCCGTTCCCCTGTTTTTCGGTAAGGAGGGTCTTGATACGAGCAATAGTCTTGCGAGTTAATTGCACTTCGTGCGATTTACCCAGTTGACCAGTTGCTTTCGCCATACGAAGACGGAATTGGTTAAGCTGTTGCTCATCAAGCAAAGCTGTCAACTCTTCTACCGACTTTTCACGTAGATCTTTAGTTTTCATTACATTACCGTCCGAGTCACGATAGTGGTTTTAAACGGAAGTTTAGCAGCTGCAAGCGTAAATGCTTCGCGAGCTAATTCTTCGTTAACACCATCAATTTCGTACAAGACTTTACCTGGTTTGATTTGGCAAACCCAGTATTCCACAGAACCTTTACCTTTACCCATACGAACTTCAAGAGGTTTAGAAGTAATAGGTTTGTCTGGGAAGACACGGATAAAGATCTTACCACCACGTTTAATACGACGGCTGATAGTACGACGCGCTGCTTCAATTTGACGCGCAGTCATTTGACCACGTTCAATTGATTTAAGAGCGATTGTACCGAAAGATACTGAACTACCGCGGTGTGCAAGACCAGTGTTACGGCCTTTTTGCACCTTACGGAATTTCATACGTTTAGGTTGCAACATGGATTATTCTCCTTTTTCAGCAGAACGATCATTGCGACGACCACGACGCTCTTGACCTTCACCACGACCGCGACCGCGTTTAGCTGGACGTTCTTCAGCTGGAGCCGGGTTCATGACTTGTTTCATGCCGCCCAAGATCTCACCACGGAAGATCCAAACTTTAACACCAATCGTACCGTAAGTAGTTTCAGCACGCATAGTAGCATAGTCGATGTCTGCACGAAGTGTATGTAGAGGTACACGACCTTCACGATACCACTCAGTACGAGCGATCTCAGCACCACCTAAACGGCCTGAAACTTCAACTTTGATACCTTTAGCGCCAGCACGCATTGTGTTTTGAACCGCACGCTTCATAGCACGACGGAACATTACACGTTTTTCTAATTGAGAAGCGATAGCTTCAGCAACAAGACGTGCGTCTAAGTCTGGACGATCGATTTCGTTGATGCTTACTTGCGCAGGAACACCCATGATAGATGTTAATTCGCGTTGTAATTTCTCAATGTCTTCGCCTTTTTTACCGATAACGATACCAGGACGAGCAGTGCTAATAGTTACTTTAGCAGCGCCTGTAGGACGTTCGATAAGAATATTGCTGATCATTGCATTCTTAAGTTTTTTAGTTAAAAACTCACGAACTTGCAAATCTTTAAGCAAGTATTCAGCGTATTGTTTCGGACTCGCATACCAGTTAGCGTTATGACGTTTCACAACACCTAGGCGGATACCGATTGGATGAACCTTCTGACCCATATCAAACCCCTACCTTAACGGTAATGTGACAAGTACGCTTAGTAATACGATCTGCACGGCCTTTAGCACGTGGCATAATACGTTTCAGGCTCATGCCTTCATCAACGTAGATCGTAGAAACTTTAAGGTCGTCTACATCTAAACTGTTATTGTGTTCAGCGTTTGCAATTGCAGACTCTAACGCTTTCTTAACTAGGACTGCAGCTTTTTTGTTGCTGAAGTTCAAAATGTTAAGTGCGTGCGCAACAGATTTGCCGCGGATAAGATCTGCAACCAAACGAGCTTTTTGTGCCGAGATAGCGGCACCGCGTAATTTAGCAGTTACTTCCATCATAGCACCTATTAACGTTTAGATTTCTTGTCAACACCGTGACCACGGTAGGTACGAGTCGGTGCAAATTCACCAAGCTTGTGTCCAACCATATGTTCAGAGATGATCACTGGAACATGGTTACGGCCATTGTGTACAGAAATTGTTAAACCAACAAAATCCGGGAGGATCATCGAACGACGCGACCAAGTTTTGATCGGCTTACGGTTATTAGCCGCGATAGCCGCTTCAACCTTAGCGAACAAGTGCGCATCGACGAATGGGCCTTTTTTCAGAGAACGAGGCATTGTCAGATTCCTTTACTTGTTACTTAACGCGACGGTCGCGAATAATCATCTTAGTCGTACGCTTGTTGGTACGTGTCTTGTACCCTTTAGCTTTTTGACCCCATGGGCTTACAGGTTGAATACCTTTGCTACGACCTTCACCACCACCGTGCGGGTGATCTACCGGGTTCATCGCCATACCACGAACGGTAGGACGAACGCCACGCCAGCGCGCTGCACCAGCTTTACCCAATGAACGAAGGTTGCTTTCTGAGTTAGATACTTCACCTAACACAGCGCGACATTCAACGTGTACTTTACGCATCTCACCTGAACGAAGACGGATGATAGCGTATGAACCGTCACGACCCAACAATTGAGCAGATGTACCAGCAGAACGTACTAACTGTGCGCCTTTACCGATTTTAAGCTCGATGTTGTGAAGAGTAGAACCGATAGGCATGTTACGAAGTGGTAAGCAGTTACCTGGACGAATTGGAGCATCGTTACCAGACTGTACTGAATCACCAGCGCGTAAACCTTTAGGCGCGATGATGTAGCGACGTTCACCGTCAGCATACTTCAACAACGCAATGTGCGCAGAACGGTTTGGATCGTATTCGATACGCTCAACTACAGCTGGGATGCCGTCTTTGTTACGTTTGAAGTCTACGATACGGTAGTGTTGCTTGTGACCGCCACCAACGTGACGAGTCGTAATGTGACCGTTGTTATTACGGCCGCCAGTACGTTTTTTAGCTTCAACTAGTGGAGCATAAGGAGCACCTTTGTGAAGATGGTCGTGAACGACTTTCTCTACAAAGCGACGTCCTGGAGACGTTGGCTTACATTTTTGAATAGGCATAGTTTTCGTCCTTATTCCGCTGCGCTTTCAGCGGCATCGCCCAAGTCAGCCATTTCTACATCTTGGCCAGCTTTCAGGGTGACGTATGCTTTTTTAACATCAGAACGACGTCCGATAGTTTTACCAAAGCGTTTAGTTTTACCTTTAGTGATCGTAGTGTTAACTTTAACAACTTGAACACCAAACAATTGCTCAACTGCTTTTTTAATTTCAAGTTTAGTTGCATCAGTAGCAACTTTAAAAACTTGAACACCAGCAGTTTCACCTAAAACTTGTGCTTTTTCTGAGAAAACAGGTCCTTGCAGGACTTGATATAAACGTTCGTTGTTCATCCGAGTTCTACCTCAATTTTCTTAGCAGCAGCTACAGACATAACAACTTTATCGAACGCGATCAAGCTAACAGGATCGATTGCAGTCGCATCGACCACATCTACGTGTGGAAGGTTACGAGCAGCTAGATACAAGTTCTCATCAACAGCATCAGTAACGATCAATGCACGAGTCGCATTTAAGTCGTTAAGTTTTGCAAGCAATTCTTTAGTTTTTGGAGCTGCAACAGCAAACTCTTCAACTAAAACTAAGCGATCTTGACGAACAAGTTCAGCCAGGATGCATTGCATAGCACCGCGGTACATTTTACGGTTTACTTTTTGAGACCAGTCTTGTGGACGAGCAGCAAAAGTTTTACCACCGCCAACCCAGATTGGGCTACGAATAGAACCAGCACGAGCGCGGCCAGTACCTTTTTGACGGAATGGTTTTTTACCACCGCCAGAAACGTCTGCGCGTGATTTTTGAGCTTTAGAACCTTGACGACCACCAGCTAGGTAAGCTGTAACAACTTGGTGTACAAGAGCTTCATTAAATTCACGACCGAACGCAACTTCTGATAATTCAACAGCAGAGCCGGAAACAGTATTTAAATTCACGTTATTTCCCCTCAGGCCTTGATCGTAGGACGAACAGTTACGTCGCCACCAGTAGCACCAGGAACCGCACCTTTAACCACTAGAACTGAACGTTCAGTGTCAATAGCAACGATTTCAAGACCCTGTGTAGTTACGCGTTCAGCACCTAAATGGCCAGCCATTTTTTTGCCTTTGAACACGCGACCAGGAGTCTGGTTTTGACCTGTAGAACCTAGAACACGGTGAGAAACAGAGTTACCGTGAGTAGCATCTTGAGTACGGAAGTTCCAACGCTTAACACCACCTTGGAAACCTTTACCTTTAGAAGTACCAGTTACGTCAACGATTTGACCTACTTGGAACAACTCAACAGTAAGCGTACCACCAACTTCACGACCTTCAAGCTCAGCTTCTGAAACGCGGAATTCTTGAACCAGACGACCAGCAGCAACACCCGCTTTAGCGAAGTGACCTTTCTGAGCGTTAGTTACGCGAGATTCGCGACGTTCACCAGTAGTGATTTGAATCGCTTGATAACCATCAGTTTCAAGCGTTTTGATTTGAGTGATGCGGTTAGGATCAACCTCAATCACTGTAACAGGCACAGAAACACCAGCATCTGTAAAGATACGTGTCATACCGCACTTGCGACCGACTAAACCAATAGCCATGTGCATAAACCTCTAAAAAAGCGGCCTAATTAACTTAGAGCGTTAATTAACCCGAAAGCCTTAACCCAATGCGATTTGAACATCAACACCAGCTGCAAGATCTAACTTCATCAATGCATCTACAGTTTTGTCTGTAGGTTGAACGATGTCGATCAAACGCTTGTAAGTACGGATTTCGTACTGGTCACGCGCGTCTTTGTTTACGTGTGGTGATGTTAAAACGTTAAAACGTTCAATGCGTGTAGGCATTGGAATTGGACCACAAACTTGTGCGCCAGTACGTTTTGCTGTTTCTACGATTTCTTGAGCTGATTGATCAATTAAACGGTGATCAAAAGACTTAAGACGGATACGAATTCTCTGGTTAGACATACCAGTAAACTCCAAGCCAAATATATAAAGAATCACTCTTGACGCATCTCACCCCACTAATTTTTGAGGTAAGTGTCAAGAGCAGTGAATTATCACTAAGGTCATGATCGATGCCACGACTGTAACGATAGTTAACTACTTTCTTCGCAGTTAACATCCTTCCTATCGAAGGGTGGCCTATTATAGCCATTGTTTAATGCATAAGCAAATGCCTTTTATGGTTTTCGTCTGCAATCAATTTGGTTGCTAAATCAAGAGTTTGTTTTTCACCCTTCAGGCAGATTTCTCTATCACATATTCGATTGCGCGATTTAGCATTTGATTTCCTTCAATAAAATTAGATTTTGGGCTTTTTCTGAGTTCATGCACAGGCTGCACATATTTTCCTGAAAATTTTAGCAACTCGTCTTCATCTTCTAAAAACAGGTCCAAGGTTTCCGGGGTTATTTCTGGATGGAACTGGAAACCGAGAACATTTTTGCCCAATTGATACATCTGGTTGCGACAGGCTTCATTTTCTGCCAGATGTACCGCCCCTTTGGGAATTTCAAAGGTCTCGCTATGCCACTGCATGATCCGGAATTGCTCAGGTAAACTAAAACAGTCTGCTGGCACATTGGCCACTTTACTGACAGACATCCACCCCAGTTCCTGTTCCGGGTTATAACTAACTGCTGCCCCCAAGGCATTGGCAATCAGCTGTCCGCCTAGACACAAACCAATCGCTGGCTTCCCCTGGGACAAGTAACGACGTAACCAGCGTTTTTCTATTTTCAACCAGGGGAAATTTGCTTCATCATTTACACTCATGGTCCCGCCCATAATAATGAGCAAATCTACTTCTTCTACTGCAGGTAGCGCTTCTATTTCCAAAGGACGATCCACAGGTAAAGCAAAGAATTCAGTCGCTGTAATTTGCGCCTGATGCTGCTTTAAAAATTCATGACAACTACCGTAACCTTCACCAGCAATATGCTGAAAATAATGTACTCGTAAATGCGACTTCATGCGCTCGAACCTGTTCTTGTATCTATATAGGCTAGGTTTTGCAAAAATGAAGCCAACTTTTTATTTTATGTGAGGTTTTTAAACAATTGATAACGCAAGTAGCGCTAAAGCAAAGATTCTCTTAAGCTAAAGCTGTTTTTGACTCCAGATATGAGCTGCAGCATGAAAAAAAATCCTCAAACCGCCCTGATTCATGCACCACGAAAGGCCCCTCAGTACATTTCGACGGTTCAACCTCCCCTCTATCGTGCATCAACCATTATTTTTAACAATACCGATGCCCTGTTTAATCGCCATTGGACCGATGATTATGACTATAGCTATGGCACACATGGTACCCCAACCACATTTACCTTAGGCGATAACATTGCCCAGCTCGAAGGTGGGCTCTATCACCTGCTTGCACCTAGCGGTTTATCTGCGATTAATCTCGTGAATTGCTGTTTTTTAAGTCAGGGAGAGGAAGTTTGGGTACCGGACAATATTTATGGCCCAAACATGGAGCATCTACGCAACCTGGAAACACGTTATGGCATTCAGGTACAAGTTTATAATCCATTATGCCTGGAAAGCTTTAATCCTTCAGATAAAGCCAAACTGATCTGGCTGGAAGCAGCTGGCTCAGTCACACTGGAATTTCCGGATTTAAATGGCCTCGTGAAGAAAGCTCAGGCACACAATATTCTGACTGCACTGGACAATACCTGGGGCGCGGGTCTGGCCTTTAATGCCTTTGATTTTGGTGATGAACACCTGAGTGTAGATTTATCCGTACATGCGCTGACCAAATATCCAAGCGGTGGTGGTGACATTCTGATGGGTTCAGTGGTCACGCGTGATAAAGAACTGCATCACCAATTGTTCCGCGCACATGCCATTCAAGGCATTGCTGTCTCAGGTGATGACGTTGCTCAGGTGCAACGTAGTCTTGCTTCCATGCAGCTGCGTTATGCACATCAATCCAGTAGTGCACTCAACATTCTCACCTGGTTAAAACAGCAAGCGGAGTTTGTGCAGGTACTGCATCCAGCCGATCCGCATAGCGCAGGCCATCAATACTGGAAAGAAATTTGCAAGGAAGGTCATAGTGCCGGCCTGGTCAGTGTAATTTTTGACAGTAAATATGAACTGCAAGATATCCGCAGTTTTTGTGACAGCTTAAAACTGTTTAAGCTTGGTTTTAGCTGGGGTGGTCCTGTTAGCCTGGTCATGCTATATAACTTAAAAGATATGCGCGTGCTTGAACATTCACATTTGAAAGAAGGCTTCCTGGTACGCTTCTGTATTGGATTAGAACATCCGGAAGATCTGATTGACGACATTCAGCACGCACTACAAAACATGAAAAAAGTTAAAAATGAATAAATAACAATAGGAAATTATATGGGTACACCAATCGTAATCGCTAAAAAAACCGCCGATACCACCCAGGATATCGTGCTGCATTCTCAGCTTGCCAACCGTCATGGCCTGATTGCCGGTGCAACCGGTACCGGTAAGACCGTAACATTAAAGGTACTGGCAGAAAGTTTTTCCCGAATTGGTGTACCGGTATTTTTGGCCGATGCCAAGGGTGATGTTTCCAGCTTGGCGAAAGCCGGGGAAAACAACCCCAAATTTGATGAACGCATTAAAAGCCTGAATATCGAGTCCATCCCTTTTTCAGCGTCGCCTGTGGTGTTCTGGGATTTATTTGGCGAGCAAGGCCATCCGATTCGCACTACCATTTCCGAGATTGGCCCCCTCCTTCTTGCCCGTATTTTGAATCTGAACGACACTCAGGAAGGTGTGCTCTCCGCCATTTTCCGTATTGCTGATGATCAGGGACTATTACTGATCGACTTTAAAGATTTAAAGGCAATGATCAGTTATGTCAGCGAACATGCCGCAGATTTTAAAGCGGACTATGGCAATCTGTCTCCTGCCAGTCTGGGCGCGATTCAACGCAATCTGCTTGCCTTGGCTGATCAAGGTGGTGAGCAATTCTTTGGTGAACCAGCGCTGGATCTGATGGATTTTTTACAAACCGACAGTCAAGGTCATGGCAATATCAACTTGCTTGCTGCTGACAAGCTGATGAACACACCTAAGCTGTATGCCACTTTCTTGCTATGGATGCTTTCAGAGCTGTTTGAACAGTTACCGGAAGTCGGCGACCTGGATAAACCTAAACTGGTGTTCTTCTTTGATGAAGCCCATTTGCTGTTTGATAATGCCAGCCCTGCCCTGCAAGAAAAGATTGAACAGGTGGTGCGTTTGATTCGTTCTAAAGGTGTGGGGATTTACTTTGTCACTCAGAATCCACTTGATTTACCCGAAAGCGTTTTAGGCCAACTCGGCAATCGGGTGCAACATGCTTTACGTGCTTTTACCCCTAAAGACCAAAAAGCGGTAAAAACGGCGGCAGATACTTTTCGAGCTAATCCAGAATTTAAAGTTCAGGATGCCATTACCGAACTGGCTGTCGGTGAAGCACTGATTAGCTGTCTGGATGAAAAAGGCACACCGCAAATTGTAGAACGCGGCTGGGTGATGCCGCCACACTCCTCTTTTACCCCCATTTCTCCTGAAGAACGCAAAACTTTAATGCAACAAAGCATTGTGGCTGAGATTTATGAACAGCAAGTTGATCGTGACAGTGCGCATGAAATGCTGCAAAACAAAGTCACTGAACGCCAGCAACAGCTTCAGGCTGCGGAACTTGCCAAACAGCAAGCCAAAGAACAAGAAGCGTATGCCAAACAAGTCGCAAAAGAGCAGGAAACATTTGCTAAGCAGCAAGCCCGCGAACAGGAACGTCTTGCACGCGAACAGCAGAAAGAAGCTGAACGTGCAGCGAAACAGCGTGAAAAGTTCACCCAAGACATTGTTGGCACCTTTGCTAAAAGTGCCGCACGCACTTTGGGTAGCACTACCGGCCAGAAAATTGTCCGTGGTTTATTAGGGTCATTATTTGGTAAGAGATAGCCCTTCTTTCTCCGATTATTTTCTTTATTTTTATGGGATATTTTAATATCCCATAATTTTTTCATGGTTTTTAATTAAAGATGTATTGTGAATATATCCTTAAAGATGTATTTTAAATACATCTTATAAATAACAGCCATGAGAGATCTGCTATGACTCCACAGCAAATTGACTTAGTAAAAGCTACAGTACCTGTGCTTCGTGAAAATGGGGTTGCTTTAACCGGTTATTTTTATAACCGTATGTTAAACAATAACCCTGATCTAAAAGAAACCTTCAACATGGGTCACCAGCGTAGCGGTGCTCAGGCGCAAGCCTTGGCAGGTGCAGTTTTAGCATATGCTGAAAATATCGAAGATCCTTCTGTGCTGTTACCTGTGGTTGAACTCATTGCGCACAAACATGTCAGCTTAAATATTAAAGCACCTGATTACGGCATTGTTGGGGAAAACCTGCTGCATTCAATCAGTGAAGTACTCAATATTTCTATGGATGATCCACTGATTGATGCGTGGGCTACTGCATATGGACAATTAGCAGACCTGTTCATTGCGACTGAAAAAGCGATTTATGATCAACATGAACAGACTAAAGGTAGCTGGTTAGGCTGGCGCAATTTCAAAATTGCCAAGAAAGTAGTAGAAAGTGAAGAGATCACTTCGTTCTACCTGGCACCAGTCGACGGCGGACCATTACCGAAGTATGAAGCAGGTCAGTATATTTCTGTACGTGTGTTTGTGCCTGAACTGAATTTGAGACAACCACGTCAATATACGCTTTCAACTTGTCCTCAAGATGAATACCTGCGTATTTCAGTAAAGCGTGAAGATCAAAAAGGTGATTTGGTTCCAGGCTGGGTATCTAATACTTTACATAGCTTGGCAGAAGGCTCAGAAATTGAAGTGTCTGCACCAACAGGTAATTTCTACCTGATTGATCCAAACAAACGTAATGTATTTATCAGTGGCGGTGTGGGCTTAACTCCAATGGTAGCCATGTTAAATCAGTTGGTAACTCTGGATATGCCACAACCTGTGACTTTCATTCATGCCTGCCGTAGCAAACAGGTGCATGCCATGAAACAGCACATTCATGATTTGAAAGCCAAATACCCACGTTTAAGCACGCTGACTGCTTACGAATTCCCACACCAAGGTGACAAACTGGGTGAAGACTATGATGTAGCAGGCCGTCTGGATCTGAGTACAGTTGATCGTGCTTTATTACCAGAAAATGCTGATTACTATCTATGCGGCCCAATGCCGTTTATGGCAGAACAACACAAAGCGCTGGTTGCACGAGGTATTCCTGCTGAAAATATTCACAGTGAAGCCTTTGGTACTGGTGGCGTTCGCCACTAAGCAGTCAGCTTAAACTGAAATCAAGCAAGGGCTAGTCTGGCTGTGTTAGACTAGCCCTGCTTTGTATGAAAACTCTAGATTTATAATGCAGTTAAATAAATTTACCGATTACGCCTTACGGATTCTTATGTACATCGCTCAGCCGAAAGAAATGCCGTATACCATTGCGGAACTCGCGAATGAGCTGCAGGTGTCAGAGAACCATGCCATGAAAATCGTACATTTTATGGCAAAGCAGGACTGGCTCATCACTACTCGTGGGCGAGGCGGCGGCATTCGCATGAATCCGCTCACCTTAAAAATACCATTGGGTCAAGTCGTGCGTATCCTGCAACAGGATAGCCAAGTGGTAGAATGCAATACCCCACCCTGTGTGCTGCGTAAAAATTGTGGTTTAAAAGGCATTTTAGATGATGCCGTAGAGCAGTTTTATGCCAGCCTGGAACAATACACGCTCAGTGAAGTGGTAATACCACCGCAAGGCCATTACAGCATCCAGTCACCAATCGGCCTGATCAATCTTTAGTTTTCACTTTCTGCTTACCAAGTCTTGCATTGAAAGTTCGCTTGCCCAAGCGACTTCCTTTATAATAGCTGCTTGTAAATTTAAGTTTGAAGTTGAGCCATGCACCACAGCAGAGGAAAATCGAAAAACAGTAAGGCAGCTGCTGCCCCAAAGCAAAAGATTAGCTATACCAAAAAAGTCGATCCTGCGATTACTGAATACTCTGTGCGCTCGCTCAATTGGCTGCGCAAAGCTGAATTTTTAATGAGTGCACCCAAACTTAATCTGTGTGTTGAAGATACAGGTTATGAAGTGGCATTCGCCGGTCGCTCCAATGCGGGTAAATCCAGTGCCATCAATGCCCTGACCAATCAGAAACAGTTGGCCCGTGCCTCCAAAAAACCAGGCCGTACCCAGATGATCAACTTCTTTAGCCTTGGCAATCCGGATCAGCGTCTGGTCGATTTACCGGGTTATGGCTACGCAGCTGTCCCAGAAGCCATGAAAATTGTCTGGCAGAAAGAACTGGAAAACTATCTGATTCACCGTAAGAGCCTGCAAGGTCTGGTGCTGCTGATGGATATCCGTCATCCGCTACAACACTTTGATGTGATGATGCTGGAATGGGCCTATTCACGTCACCTGTTCGTGCATGTCTTGTTGACCAAATCAGACAAGCTGAATCGTGGTCCTGCGTCCAAAGCCTTGCAGGAAGTCAAAGCAACATTAAATAAAATGAAGCTGAACTTCTCGATTCAATTATTTTCCTCTTTAAATAAAGAAGGTCTGGAAGAACTGGCAAGTGTGATGGCCGGTCGTCTGAACTTTACCCTGGATCAACCAACGGAATTTGATCTGGATAGTATTCCAGAAGCGTCAATCCATGATTTAAACGAAGCTGATGAACCGATTGAATCTGTTGAACTAGAAGATGAAACTGACTCAGACCCAGATCATGAAATTACTGCGAGTGAATTAAATAATCTGGATGAGCCGGTTGAAGCTGATCAAACAGAGATTGTCGAACAAGAACAGCCAAAATAAGTCTGATGTGATCTAAGTGACAAAATAATGTCTCGTATTGCCTGCAGCGATTCGGGACATTTTTTCCATACTGTATTGATCAAGCAGTGATGGATCCACCCATGTCTTTACTCTCACGATTTAAAACAACAAAAATTGGCTCTTCAATTTCCTATTTTATCCAACCACGCAAAGTTAAGTTTGAATGGCAGGCTACCCCGATTTACTGGATTCCAAATCAGCCTTTTGCCAGTTACTTTGTGAATGAAATTAATAATATTCTGCCGGCCGGTGAATTCTGGTTCTGTCGCCTGTATAACAAGGTTCTCGCTCAGATCACCGATGAAAAATTAAAGCATGATGTACGGGCTTTTATCCGTCAGGAAGCCATGCATGCTCAGGCACATAATTCGGCCAATAAAGAGTATCTATCTGAACGCCAGATTGATATCCAGCGCAATCTGGACATTATGGATTTCCTGTTCAATCAATTGCTGGCCGATCAGCCGCTTGGTCTGAAAATTCCTAAAATCGCAGAACATCAATGGGATCTATTCCGGCTTGGTATCGTCGCGACTGTAGAGCATATGACCTGTGTCCTTGGAAAATATGCGCTCTATAACATCGAATGGGAACGGCTTGGTGCTGATGCGAATATGCTAGATCTGGTGAAATGGCATGGCGCAGAAGAAATTGAGCATCGCAGTGTGGCATTTGACTTATATCGTCATCTTGGTGGCGGTTATATTGCCCGCTACTATTTAAGTGTGGTGGTGATTATTGGAGTAATTGGTCTGTGGGTCGACGGTGCAGCACGCTTGTTGGCACAAGACCCTCGTTTTAAGCAGCTGAAACCAGCGGTATATAAACCCTGGATCTGGAAAGAATGGTTCCGTATTTCACAGCAGGACAATCGTTTGCTACCCAATCCCCTATGGCTGGTTTCTCAGCAACTCGGCTATCTGATGCCATGGTATGACCCGGTGCATGAAGGCAGTACCGATGATGCCCTGTATTATCTTGAGCATTCCCCTGCGGCCAAACGGGCAGGTTTAAAAGTCGCCTAAGCTCTCCTCTTATTACAATTTCTAACAGCAGGGATCATTTCCCTGCTTTTTATTTGACCTAAGATAAAGCTATAGACATGACCATAAGGATGAGCTCATGCAAGCACGGATTTCAGTGATTACACTCGGTGTTCGCGACCTGGAGGCTGCACTACGCTTTTATTGTGATGGGCTGGGCTTTCCCAGTAAAGGCATTGTTGGCAAAGAATTTGAATGTGGCGCAGTCGCATTTATTGAACTACAGGCTGGATTAAAACTGGCTTTATGGCCGCAAAGCAGCATCCAGCATGATACCGGACTCGAACCGAGCCCGATGTGTCCCACTCAAATGACCTTGGGACATAATGTGTATAGCCCATTAGATGTCGATCAGGTCATGACTCAGGCTGAAAAAGCTGGAGCCAAGATTGTGAAAGCTGCACAGGCCACATTTTATGGCGGCTATGCAGGCTATTTTCAGGATCCAGATGGACATCTGTGGGAGGTGGTTTTCAATCCTCAACTAGAGATGGACTGATCCAGCTGCGGTTCACGGGTATGTCGGTCAACCACGACACTGATCATCATATCACCCTGCACATTCACCACAGTCCTGACCGTATCGAGCAGTCGGTCAATCGGTAACAGGATCGCAATAGCTTCTGCCGGCAAGCCAACTGATTGCAATACCATGATCATGGTCACCATCCCGGCACTTGGAATACCCGGTGCGCCTAAAGATGCCATCATTGCTGTGGCACACACGACCAATTGCTGCCCCAACGTCAGATCAAGTCCCATGAGGTTGGCAATAAACAAAGCTGCTGCGGCTTCATACAGTGCCGTACCATCCATGTTTAGCTGAGTCCCAAGCGGAATGACAAAGCCTGCTGTATGTGGACGTACTCCCAGATTTTCCTGGGCACATTTCATGGATAAAGGCATGGTTGCAGAACTGGAACTGGTCGCAAAAGCGGTAATCAAGGCTGCGCGAGTGCCTTTGAAAAAGGTAATCGGGTTCATTTTCCCGAAGATCCACAACAATAATGGTAGAACTACCAGACCGTGGAAAATGGTGGTGCCCGTTACTACCGCAGCAAACTCTGCCAGACGGCTCAGTACCGAAATATCTTCAGTGGCAATCAGCTTGGCCAGTAGCGCAAAAATCCCGAATGGTGCCAGTTTCATGACCCAGCCAATCATCAGCATCATGATATCAAAGAACTGCATACTGAGCTTACGTACCGTCCGGAACTTGTCTCCTCCTGCCACCAGTGCCACACCGACAAAGAGTGCAAAGACCACCACTGCCAGCACATTGCCATCGGCAAAGGCCTTAAACGGATTGATCAGGGTATTCTGAATAAAGTTGGTAAAGAATGAAGACGGCGTTAAGGTATCCGGAGTTTTATGCTGAGCCATGGCATCCTGAAACATTACTACATCGACACCCTTGCCCACATCAAACAGATGGGCACAAGCCAATCCCAAGATTAAGGCCAGGGTGGTCGTGGTGACACAGCATGCCAAGGTAATTTTCCAGGTTCGGCTCAGCTGACCACCAGCTTGCAGATTCGATACTCCAACCACAATCGAGCTAAAGATCAGTGGAACCAGCAACATTTTTAGCAAACCAATGAAGATGCTGCTCATGATACCCAGACCATACAGGCTGAGCTCTTCAAACGTGGTTTGTGGGAAAAGATTTAATAAAAAACCAAACAGGACACCCAATACTGCGGCAACTAGAATCTGCGTATTTAAGCTCATCTTCATGGACATTTTAATATTGAACTTATCCGGCACTATGCCATGCAAGTTTCGGATAATCGAGTAAAATTTTATAAACGCTTTGCAGCAAAATATCTTTTATTATTCATTTAATCCATATACTGATGTACCAAATTTTGGCACGCAATGTGCTTAATCAGTGCAATAAGCTGGTTTTATACAAAGGAAATAAACGTCATGAAAAAAATGATCATTGCTGTTGCACTCATTTGCAGCATCGGGCAGGTTTTTGCACATTCTTCGGGCGGTAAAGAACAGCAAGGTTGCCATAAGCATTCAAGCAATGATGTGCCACATTGCCACTAACTTCAAATCACACCCATAAAAAAGCCGGAACTCTAATCCGGCTTTTTTATTTTGACTCTTACTGGGTTTCAATTTCCCGCAGACGGATCAGTCCTTCCTGGGTAGTACTACAGACCAGTTCCCCATTCTGCCACATACGA
This sequence comes from Acinetobacter sp. CIP 101934, assembly GCF_000369585.1. NCBI lineage: Bacteria > Pseudomonadati > Pseudomonadota > Gammaproteobacteria > Moraxellales > Moraxellaceae > Acinetobacter > Acinetobacter sp. CIP 101934. The sequence goes on from NZ_KB850094.1 coordinate 2,819,952, forward strand.
CCGAAGTTCAGGCCACGCGAGCTGGCACTCACCGTCGCATCCATGTCATAAAGCATCCATTCATCGGCCCGGAATGGCTTATGGAAATACATGGCATGGTCGATGCTGGCACATTGCAGGTTTGGTGAAATATAGCTCAGACCATGTGGACGTAATGCTGTCGTCATCAAGGTAAAGTCTGAGTAGAAGGCAGCAATCGCCTGATGCAGCGAAACCTCATCAACTTCCGGAGCGACTTGGCCATGGGTACGGATATAATGCGCATAATTTGGCGCTTCCGGTTGCGGCTGGAATGGATTCACCGGCATCACAGGACGAATTTCTACATGGCGATCACGCATAAATGAAGCACGGACATTTTCCGGTACGAATTCAACAATCTGATGCTTCAGTTCTGCCTCATTTTTCAGGCTGTCGACTGAGGGATATTCTGGTTCAGAAATCTGATAGTTCAAGCCTTCTTCTGGTTCGGCAAAAGACACCATACACATAAAGATAGTACGGCCATGCTGAATCGCACGCACCTGACGACTGGCAAAACTCTTGCCATCACGAATACGATCTACTTCATAGATAATCGGTGCATTGACATCTCCTCCAAACAGGAAATAGGCATGCAATGAATGTGCTGGACGATCTGTCGTATACGATGCAGCACGCAAAGCCTGTCCTAACACCTGCCCACCGAATACGCGCTTGCCTACCAGGTTACGGCTAATTCCACGGAAAATATTCTCTTCCAGCTTTTCCAGGCTAAGCAATTCAACCAGTTCTTGTGTTAAGACATTCATAGGCAACCTATACGATGTTCGGGATATCCAAAATTGGAAAAATAACAATGTGCTTCATTTCTGGTAATATTCTGCCATAAATTCTGAGTAAATCCCTAGAGATTGACTGACTGACCTGTCATTCACTTTGTAGATGTTCCGATAAAAAAAACGTTTTTTCACGTTAAAATCAAAGAACTTTTGTAGAATTTGTTAGAAAATGACATATTGTTTTCAAATACAATCTATCAAAATAGATCCCCCTCAGAAATCCTGTGGTTCCGGTCAGTAAAATTAGGAGTAGGTATGTCCAAGAGTGGCTTTGGTCAAATGTATCGCAAGCTTTCAAGTAAGATGCTTGAACTTGTGGTTACCCCGCATGTACTTGGGGAAGTACCAACGGAAGTCCCTGCTCCAGCGGCTGACCAGCAAGATCAGAAAAAGATTGTCTGCTATGTTCTGCAAAACCATTCTCGCAGTAATGCGCTGGTGGTAGATGGTGAAACCCGTCGTCTCAAATTGCCTGCTGCACTTGATCCAATGGATTTAGGTACGCGCCGGGAAAAAGCTTCGGTATTGTTCCTGCAATATCATGATGAAAGCAATCTGCTGAGCTCGCCGCCCCATGCTTTTCCACCACGTCTGCTGCGTCTGATTGAAGCACTGGAACAGAATCCAGAACTGGATGTAGAACTGATTCCGGTGACCGTGCTATGGGGTCGTGAGCCAGAGAAAGAAGATTCCTGGTTCAAATTGTTATTTACCGATACCTGGTCAACACCAAGCAAGATGAAACAGCTGGTGAATATTGGTCTGCATGGTCGTCAGTCTTATCTGGAGTTCCATGAAGCACAGTCTCTGCGTGCACTCATTGATCATGCCAAAGTGACACATCCGAACCTGTCTCCAGCAACTTATATTGTCAGCACCTTGAATGACTATCTGGATGCCCAACGAGAAGTAGTGCTGGGACCTGACCTTTCAGATCGCCGTAATGTGATGCAGGGTCTGATCAAATCTCCAGATGTGCAGGCGGCTATCCGTAATGAAAGTATCCGCAGCAAGATCAGTGTGGATGAAGCTGAACGCCGTGCCATTGGTTATTTAAATGAAATCGTATCAGATTACTCCAACTCAACCGTACGTTTTGCCGATAAGGCCCTGACCCGTCTCTGGACTCAGCTCTATGACGGCATTGATGTACATAACTTCAGTACGGTACGTGAACTGGCGAAAGACTATGAAATTGTCTATGCACCATGTCACCGTAGTCATATCGACTACCTGTTATTGTCTTATGTGATTTATCGTCGTGGTTTGATGGTGCCGTACATCGCAGCGGGTGATAACCTGAACATGCCATTTGTTGGTCAGATCTTGCGTGGCGGTGGTGCCTTCTTTATCCGCCGTACTTTCCGCGGTAATGCACTCTATACGACAGTTTTCAAAGAATATCTGTATAGCGTTCTGTCACGTAATACTCCACTGGAATACTTTATTGAAGGTGGCCGTTCACGTACCGGCCGTCTGTTGCCACCGAAAACCGGTATGCTGGCAATGACCGTGCATGGTCATTTGCGTGGCAAAGCGAAGCCTATCGTATTTGTACCCACCTATATCGGCTATGAACGTCTGATGGAAGGTGCAACTTATGTAGGTGAAATGAACGGTAAGGAAAAAGAAGCAGAATCTATTTTTGGCATTCTAAAAACCTTGCGCAAGATTGAACGTATTTTCGGTAAGGTACATCTGAATTTTGGTGAACCCGTCTTTCTGGATGACATGCTGAAACAGCATGGTGCAGATGAAATCAAGATTGAAAAAAATGATGATCCAATCCCGCCAGCAGTATCTGAAGCAGTAAATAGTTCTGCACAGGCGATTCTGGAAAATATTAACCGTGCAGCCGTCATTAACCCGGTATCCCTGCTGTCACTCATTTTATTAGCAACACCAAAACACACACTGGATGAGGCGATTTGTATCAAACAGTTAGATACTTATCGTAATCTGCTGACGTCTTTGCCATATGATGAACGTATGCAAGTGACGCCGTTATCAGGGAAAGAAATCATTGCCTATGCAATGAAGTTGAAACTGATCAAACGCGTCAATCATGTGCTGGGCAATATTATCGCCATCGAAGATAATCAGGCGATTTTACTGACCTATTTCCGCAACAATATTGTGCATGCCTTTGTATTACCATCACTGGTAGCCGCCCTGGTAAATCATAATGGTATTATTCGCCGTGATGATCTGGTGAATATCAGCAGCACGCTGTATCCATTCCTGAAAGCTGAACTGTTCCTGAAATGGCATGAAGATGAAATCAAGGTACCAGTAAACGCTTATATTGATGCTTTGATTGCAGCGAAGTTAATTGCACAGGATGGTGAAAATTTGGTGGCACCTACACCAAACAGCGAAGCGCATCATCAGCTAGAAGTTTTGGCTGCACCTGTCATGCAAAGTATCGAGCGCTATTACATGACGCTGGCACTGATCACCCAGCGTGGTTCAGGCAATATCTCCACCCGTCAGGTTGAAGAATTAAGCCATCTGGTAGGTCAGCGTTTGTCTGTACTGTATGAATTCAATTCACCAGAATTCTTTGATAAGGCACTGTTCCAAAGCTTTATCAAAACGCTAACTCAAAAAGGTTATATCAGTACTAATGAAGACAATGCGATTGTCTTTGATGAAAGCTTCAAAAATATCGCTCAGTATGCGGATCTGGTACTGGATGAAGTAAAGCTGCAAATGCTTCATAACCTTACAGCCTTTACGGATGAAGAATTGAAAGAAGCTTTGGATGCCTTGGCAGCTGAACAAGCCAAGAAGCGTGCGAAACGGAAGAAAAAGTAAGATTATTTAAGCGCCCTCTCCCTCTGGGATGAGAAGCATTGCTTCGCAAGAGGGATGAGAGAAAATGTTTAAAAACTTACCTCTCCCTAACCCTCTCCTAAAAGGAGAGGGAACCCAACTTTATTCAAGATGAGTGAATAACTTCATCAATTCCAAATAATCCTGAAAACAATCTTGATGCTTTAACTCATATCCCATTTTTTGCATACGGGTAGCATATAGTTTCTTCCCCGTCACCTGCTCACTTTCTACCTTTAATAAAGGCAATCTCATCTGCTGCTGAAACCATTGCAGAACTTCATGCAACAGTTGTGGCTGGTTATTGGTCAAAATATATGAAGATTCAAGATGTTCCACGTGAATCATCTCAGCCATAAAACGTGACAAGTCTTCAATATGAATCCGATTCGACCAGTGCAGATTTGGATAACTGGACATAAATCGTGCCATTTTTTCCAAGCGTGCAACTGAAGCTCCATAAATCCCACTTGGGCGGATGATCGTACATTGGTCTGGATAAGCAGCTAAATAAATCTGCTCCATTTGATGCAGGACTTTGCCTTGCGGATCATTCGGATAAATTGCACTGTCATCATCCACCCGCTCTCCGGCATTCTCGCCATAGACCCGGGTGGACGACACGACAACCAGACGTTTTATCGGATGGGATTTTAGCGCAGTCACAATTGGACCGACTGAGTCCAGATAAGTCTGTTGATAAGCTTCGACCGTACTCTGGTCAGGACTGAGCAAGACGTAGACCCAGTCAATCGGTGCAAGGCTGCTTAAATCGAGTTGATGCACATCCTGAACATGATGAGTGGCACAGGAATCTGTTTTCGCACTGCGACTGATTGTGCTAATTTGATGACCTTGCTCAAATAATTGTTTAGCTATGCGTGCGGATGTTTTACCATAACCGATAAATAAAATATGCATTCAGCACCAAATCACAAAACCTGGTTGAGGGGACATGGCTGCAGTCCATCAGTTACAAGGTGTCGGCAATGCCGCCGCCACATTACTTGAAAAATTAAATCTGTTCACAACTGATGATTTGCTCTTTCATCTGCCACGTGACTACGAAGACCGTAGCACGATCATTCCCATGAATCAATTGACTGTGGGACGTAGCTATTTGCTGGAAGGTATTGTCAAAGGCGTAGATTTTCCACCAGGTAAACGCAAGTCCATGGCCGTACTGCTGGATGATGATTGCGGTAAGGTGACGCTACGTTTCTATCATATCTATAAGGGCATTACCGACCGCTGCAAAGTTGGTGCAAGATTAAGAGTCTTTGGCGAAGTGCGTGTTGGTGCCCGTGGCCTGGAAATGTATCACCCCGAACTACAGGTCATTACTGAACATACCCCACTTCCACAGACACAACTTACCGCGATCTATCCGGCAACTGAAGGCCTGACCCAACCCAAGTTACGTGAATATATCAAACAGGCGCTCGCCCTACACAGTGATGATCTACCGGAATTGCTACCGGCTAAATTCAGCAATGGCTATGACCTGAAGCAGGCACTGGAATATATCCATCACCCTCCAGTCGATGCCAACATGTTGCAGCTGGCACAGGGTTCCCACCCCGCCCAGCAGCGTCTGATCTTTGAGGAACTGGTCGCGCATCAGATCAGTTTACTGACCCGCCGTGCCTTTATTCAGCAGATTGAAGCGCCTGCATTTTCACCAAGTAAGCGTTATGCCAAACAGTTGCTCGCGGGTCTACCTTTTGAAATGACGGGGGCGCAAAAACGTGTTTCACGAGAAGTTGCCCATGACATGAAAGGCAACAAACCGATGTTGCGTCTGGTACAGGGCGATGTCGGTGCAGGTAAAACACTGGTTGCTGGTGTGGCGGCCTGTCATGCTCTGGAAGAAGGCTGGCAAGTGGCCCTGATGGCACCAACCGAAATTCTAGCAGAACAGCATTATTTAAATTTTAAAAAATGGTTTGAGCCACTGGGACTGACTGTTTCATGGCTGTCTGGCAAGCAAAAGGGTAAAGCCCGTACTGCGGCAGAACAAAGCATTAAAGATGGCAGTGCCAATCTGGTGGTTGGCACCCATGCCTTGTTTCAGGAAAATGTCGAGTTTGCCAAATTGGGGCTGGTAATTATTGATGAACAGCATCGCTTTGGTGTGGATCAGCGTCTGGCTTTGCGCAATAAAGGGCTGGATGGTATGTCTCCACATCAACTGGTCATGACGGCGACACCAATTCCACGTACGCTCGCCATGTCTGCGTATGGTGATCTGGACACTTCAGTTATTGATGAACTGCCACCAGGTCGTACTCCGATCCAAACCGTCACTATCCCACTGGACCGCCGTGAAGAAGTACTCCAACGTATTGCCACCAACTGTGCTGAAGGTAAGCAGGCGTATTGGGTCTGTACTCTGGTCGAACAGTCAGAAATGTTAGATGCCCAAGCAGCAGAAGCCACTTTTGCCGAAATTAAGGAACGCTTCCCGGAAATCAATATCGGTCTGGTCCATGGCAAGATGAAGCCTGATGAAAAGCAGGCGGTGATGCAACAATTTAAAAATAATGAATTGCAGCTATTGATTGCCACGACCGTGATTGAGGTGGGTGTCGATGTACCGAATGCTTCTCTGATGGTGATTGAGAATGCTGAGCGTCTCGGACTCTCACAACTGCATCAGCTGCGTGGCCGTGTTGGTCGGGGTGCGAAAGCCAGTTTCTGTGTACTCCTGTATAAGCATCCTCTTTCTCAGAATGGTCAGGAACGTTTGCGTATCATGCGGGAAACCAATGACGGTTTTATCATCGCGGAAAAGGATCTGGAACTGCGTGGTCCAGGTGAACTGCTTGGCACCAAACAAACCGGAGATATGGGTTTCCGGGTAGCCAAGCTGGAACGGGATGACCACCTGCTTAATCAGGCACATTATGTGGCGCAGCAGATGTTAAAGGATTATCCGAAACAGGCCGATGCGTTATTAAAACGCTGGTTACCTGAGGCACCACGTTATGCCTATGTCTAAACTGATTCAGCAAGGCAAGCATTGGCTGGGCAAGTTACAACCCTGCCAGCTTTGTCACAACGATTATCAAACAATTCATTCAGTATGCCAGGATTGCTGGAACCAGCTACCCTGGGCACATCAGACCATCCAGCGCCAGGAAATGCAGGTACAGATTGCCTGCCATTATGACTATCCGATGGATCGTCTGATTCAGTTGTTCAAATATGAGCAGAAGCTTTATCTGGAAAACTTGTTAGCAGGCGCGCTTATCAGTTTAAAACTTCCCAAAGTTAGCGCAGTCGTCCCGATGCCAATCTCAACAGACAAATTGGTACAGCGCGGCTATAACCAGTCCTTACTGCTGGCTAAACAGGTCGCAAAGCATCTTCAAGTTCCAGTTTGGCAACCGGTGAGCCGGCTCAAACAGCATTCACAAAAAGGCTTAAGCCGCCTGGAACGGATTGAAGGTATTGAAGCACAATTTCAGATCAGTACATCATCAAAATTGCGTTATCGTAAGGTGCTGGTTATTGATGATGTGGTAACAACTGGTAGTTCAATTCGTGCACTTAATCAGAAGCTCGAAGAACTTGGCTGCCAGCAAATTTATACAGCCTGTGTCGCAGGTGCAAAGCTTTAAATTAAGCTTGGGCTAAAAGATTTGACTTCACCCATGGAATTACAATTTCTGTGGTTAACGGGGCCAGCGCTAAGTCTTGTTCATTGAGATCAATCCATTTCATCTCGGCAATCTCCGCCTCAATTTTGGGCATTTGATCCAGTTTGACCAGATATACATAACTGACCAGTTGGTGGTCGGGTTCATTCGCGGTCTTCGTTTCAAAACGACCAACAAATTGCTGCACTTCAGCCTGACAGCAGATTTCTTCCTGAATTTCACGAACAATCGTCACTTCAGGTGCTTCATTCGGTTCCAGCTTGCCACCCACCTGCATAAAGCAGCTGGTACCTTTCTTACGTACAACCAATAATTGCTGTGCTTCATTCAGTACAATGCCGGCGGCAACAGTAATAACTTTCATAACAACTCAAATTTAAAAATGATCAATGGGCTTATTTCACGAGATCTTGCTGATCAACCATCCCCCATTTCGCTTGCGGTGGTTGATAATTCTCAAAAGCATCCAGAATTGTTTCAATTTCTTCACTGACAATGAGTTTCTCGGTAAAACGTGCCTTGGTAAAACCCTGTTCAGTCGTGTGCTGAATAAATTGAATCAAACCGGTATAGAAGTTTTCTGCATTTAAAAATGCACATGGCTTTTCATGAATACCGAGCTGTGCCCAGGTCCATTGCTCAAAGATTTCTTCCAGTGTTCCTACACCACCCGGTATCGCAATAAAACCATCTGCCAGTTCTGACATTTTGGTTTTGCGCTCGTGCATATTTTCAACAATATGCAGTTCAGTCAGACCAGAATGGGCCAGTTCACGGTCTACCAGCTGCTTTGGAATCACCCCAATCACTTGGCCGCCCGCAGCCAGAGTACTGTCCGCAACAATTCCCATCAAGCCTGAACGGCCACCACCATAAATCAGAGTTTGCTGTCTAGATGCCAGCGTCTGGCCGACTTTTTCAGCAATCTCGGTATAAACAGGTGCAATTCCCAGTGCGGAACCACAAAAAATTGCGATAGAATTCATCATTTTTCACCATTTAGTTATAGCTGTATCGCAAGGAATTCCTGATCGAAGCTTTTTTTGAAAAAATAACTGTTCAATCAGTGTTTTTATTCAATTCCTTGTCTAAAATACACCCATTCCAATTTACATACTGCGCAAGGGAGAAAAGACAGCATGCTTGAAGCCTTTTATGCCACAGAGCGCGGTAGCCTAGAAGATGCCACTATTAATGGCGACTTTGATTTACATCAAGATTTGGTTTGGGTTGATCTGATTGCTCCTTCACAGGAAGAGCAGCAATGGATCATGGACGCTTATGAGCAAAATCTTCCTACCCTCAAATCATTAGAAGACATTTCATCCAGTGCCCGATTCTACCGCGATGATGACGGTATTTTGCATATCAGCACTTATTTTTTAACGAAAAATAAAAACTATCAGGTCGAAGAAGATACTGAAGATCAATCCAGCATTTTAGCCACGGTGCAAACCGTCGCTTTCATTCTGCATAAAGATCGGCTGTTTACCTTGCGTGGGGAAAAACTAGTCGCGTTCCGTGCCTTTCGTGCTCGTGCGCGCCGCAATGATTATGAGATTGATTATAAGGATCCGACCTGGATTCTACTTGGCCTACTTGAAGCCAAGCTGGATGAGCTGGCGGATATTCTGGAAGATGTGCACAAGGATCTGGAAAAATACTCAACCGAAGTCCTGAATAACCGCCATCGTGAACAGATTCTGGATCTGGATGACATGATTACCCGTCTGGCACAACTCGAGGATATGCTTGGAAAAGCCCAGCTCTGTCTGATCGATTTACGCCGGGTACTGACCTTCCTGTCCCGTCCACGGGCGCTCGGTAGTCATATCTATGATGCAGACATTCGAGAGCTCAGTGAAGATGTACGCTCTCTGGTTGAGCATGATGCGTTCCTGTTCCAGAAGGTGCGATTCCTGCTTGATACCACTTCCGGATTCATTAATACCGAACAGAATGACACGATCCGTCGATTCTCGATCTTGCCAAGTATGCTTGCGCCACCGATGCTGATTGCGAGTATTTATGGGATGAACACGGAAGTTCTGCCTTTTGCACATGGCACCACCAGCTTTATTATTGTCGGGCTAATTCTGGTCGCATTCTTCATTGGACCATTGATTTACTTTAGATGGAAGAAATGGATTTGAGCGAGCTTTGAGGCGCTGCTTCAAAGCAAAGCGCAAGAAATCTCTCTATTTAATTCATATCTATTTAATCCCTGATCAACTTCTCTCTAAAAAAGTGAAGAAAATTCCCCCTCCTTTTGCAAAGGAGGAGTTTGGTGAGGATTTTCACCCTCTCTCTTTAACTCTCCCTGAGGGAGAGAGGACTTGCAATCTATACTTATATCTATTCGATTTTCATTATTTTTTTAAAATCCAATCACAATAAAAAAGCACCTTTCGGTGCTTTTTCTTTTTACTGAATGATCTGTAAATCATTTTCTAGGTGACAGGACTGTATGATCTTCATCACTTTTGCAGGAACAGCTTTAAACTGCAATCCTTTGGCTTGTGGCGTCTGACGTAACCATCTGACCAATATCGCCAAAGCCAGAGTACTGCCACTTTCAAGCTCAGCCAGATTTACCACAATAGGAAAAACTGTCTGTGACTGAATTTCACGCAGCCCCTGTTCATAGTATTGCTGCGCATTGTTATAGTCGATTTTGCCTATAACATGCAGTTCCTGATTACTGAATCTGATCACAGCTCACCTATCTTATTTTTTCTTTTCAACCGCTGCTTCTGCATCTGGCTTGAAGTTTGCAATTGCTTTATCCAAGTTACCGCCATTACGTTTTACAGTCGCTGCAAACTGGTTACGGAACTGTAAACCTAGATCAATACCAGACACGTTGATATTACGGATTTTCCATTGTGAACCTTTATCGGCCAACTGGAAAGAAACCGGAATTTTCTCGCCATTATTATGGAAATCAATGGTTACAACTGGATTTTTGCTACCCGTGTCTTTGTACGGACGCATGGTATAAGACTGGTTGGTATATTTGGCAAATGCTGAACCATAATTTTCAGTCAGCGTTTCACGGAAATTACGTTCAAACTGAGCACGCTGTGCAGCAGAGCTATACTGATTAGTTGCATACGTTCCCATCACAATGCGGGTAAATGCTTGTGAATCGATATATGGATCAAGATTCTGACGAATAATAGTTTTCACCAGTGCCGGATTGCTCTGCAACTTGCTATGGTCTGCTTTGAGACGAGCCACCAGATTGTCTGCAACTTTCTTGATAAATGCAGGTGGTGCTTCAGCCGGTGCAGCGAAAACACTTCCCATCGCCATAGTAGATAGAATGCATGCTGCAAGGGTTTGCTTTACTAAAATATTCACTCAAATTTCCTCAATCATTATTCAACAAATGCAGGTTCTGCATCTGTAGCTTCAGAAGTTACTGCATCAGCAGATGCCTCCTGAGTTTCTGATGACTTACTGCCTGCCCCACCTGTCACGAATTTGGTAATTAAATCTTCAATTTCCATCGTGCCTTGGGTATTGGCAATATGATCACCACGTTTCAAATAATTCAGACCGCCGCCTGGAATAATTTTCAAATACTTTTCACCCAGCAAACCATTGGTTGCTACCATAATGTAAGCATCTTCATCAATATTGGTAATGGATGTCATGTTGTCTAAGAGTTGCTTTTCCATTGCTTTTTGTTGCGCAGGTGCCGCAGCTTCATAGTCAGCGCTGTAACGTAACTCATCTAGGGCTTCTTGCTGTACTTTCTTTAACTGTTCAGCATTAAATGATGTCAGTGAACCATCTAGCGTCATATGTACAGTGGCTAATCGGGTGACTGGATCAAGTGTAATGGTATCGACCTGACCGACTTTCACACCGCTTAAAGCCACTTTGGCACGTGGCTTAATGCCATTTACATTTTCAAAAGTTGCTGTCATTTGATAGCTGTCGGCAATATTGGTTCCGACCAAACCACTGACACGCATTGCCAGGAAGAAAATTGCAATTCCAAACAGAATGACAAAAACACCAACGGCCAGCTCACTGGTACGTGATTTCATTAAACACCTCCGAACATGACCGCAGTCAACACGAAATCAAAACCTAAAACACACAACGATGAATACACCACAGTACGTGTTGTGGACGTTGCAATCCCTTCAGATGTCGGTTCACAGGCATAACCCTGATAGACCGCAATCCATGTACAAATCAATGCAAATACAAAACTTTTAATGATGGTACCGTTAAAGATATCCTTGTAAAACTGCACGGTACTTTCCATACCGCTCCAGTACGCACCTTCATCTGCGCCAAGGAAATCTACACCGACCATTTTACCGCCCATAATGCCCACGGCAGCAAAAATTACGGACAGCATTGGCAGACTGAAAATCCCCGCCCAAAGACGTGGTGAAATGACCCTTTTTAGCGGATCAACCCCAATCATCTCCATACTGGATAACTGTTCAGTGGCTTTCATCAGACCGATTTCGGCTGTCAATGCGGAACCGGCACGACCGGCAAACAAGAGCGCTGCCACAACCGGTGCCAGTTCGCGTAATAAGGTTAGAGCTACTGCGGTACCTAACATGGCTTCACTGCCAAAGGTCGCCAGAATGGTATACATCTGCAAACCGAGAACAGCACCAATAAACAGACCCGAAACTACGATGATCAGTAAAGAGAGCACCCCAACACGGTACATCTGGTAGACAAATAGCTTAAACCCCAGCCAGGTTGGCATCGAAATCAGAATTTGCAACAGCATCAGGGTCGCAACCCCAATCCCGCGCACACGTTCTATGACACGTCTACCCAATAAGGCAATTGCATTCATGAACGCACCTCATCACTTAAATAAGCCGCATGACTAAACTGATAATCCACAGGTCCCTCAACGGAACCCGTCAGGAACTGCTGAACAAATGCAGAAGGATGTGCTTTTAATTCTTCAGGTGTACCTTCGCCCTGGATCTTCCCTTCTGCGACCACATAAATGTAGTCCGCAATGGATAGAGTTTCTGCGACGTCGTGCGAAACGATAATTGTAGTCAGGTCTAATGCTTCACGCAGGGAACGAATCAGACGTGTTAATACGCCCATCACAATCGGGTCTTGCCCGGCGAATGGTTCGTCATACATGATCAGCTCTGGGTCAAGTGCAATCGCACGTGCTAGAGCCACACGACGGTTCATACCACCAGATAATTCAGAGGGCATCATCTGCTCTGCACCGCGCAGACCGACAGATTCCAGCTTGAGTGCCACGATTTCTGCGATCAAGTGCTCAGGCAATTTGGTATGTGCACGAATCGGGAAAGCGACATTTTCATAAACACTCATATCTGTGAACAAAGCACCGCTCTGGAATAACATGCCCATACGTGCACGTGCAGCAAACAGCTCACTACGTGACATGCGTGCGATATCCTTGCCATCCAGCAACACCTGTCCTTGATCTGGCGTTAGCTGTCCGCCAATAAGACGCAATAATGTAGTTTTACCGGTACCAGAAGGTCCCATAATGGCAGTGATCTGACCACGTCGAATGTTCAGGCTGACATTCTCATAAATCACACGTTCGCCTCGCTTGAAGCTCAAACCTTTCACTTCTATGAGTGATTGAGTCTCAAACGCTGTTTGATTTTTCATAGCTAAGCGTTTTCCTGCATTTTTTCAGCATGCGTACTATAAAGGATTAACTCTCTAAATGTTACCTTTTGATCGGAATGTTACAATGGCAAAAAGGCAATATCTGAATGAAAAAATGAGAAAGCATGATCTATTTTTATAATTTTATCGTCTGCTTATATGTTCAATAATCATTCAATTATAAAAATTATAGAGAAAGAGAATGATGTTACATAAGATCAGGATCAGCGCAATATAAGGCATAACAACCTCATGGATATAACGAGCTAAGTGTTTTTTTTGAGGATTAGTTATCATAACTGACTCAAATTCAGAAATAGCACACACTTTACCTAAAACTTTAAAAAAATGCATCCATAAAAAAACCAGCGTTACCGCTGGTTTTTTCTGGCTAGATTCAATTAGTCATTGAATTTGCGACGTGGACGGTCTTCACCGAACGAACGCTCACCACGTGGTTTGTCATCGAAGTTACGGCGTGGACGATCACCACCGAAATCACGTTTAGGACGGTCATCACCAAATGAACGTGCTGGACGGTCACCGAAACCACCTTCACGACGTGGCGCCGGACGATCACCGAAATCACGTTTAGGACGATCCCCAAAACCACCCTCACGACGTGGCGCCGGACGATCACCGAAATCGCGTTTAGGACGGTCACCGAAAGAACCTTCACGACGTGGTTTGTAATCTACGCGGTTGCCACGGTTATCATCAGAACCTTCGAAACGAGGACGGTCGCCAAAATCACGTTTTGGACGGTCATCGAAAGAACGTTGCGGACGGTCACCGAAACCACCTTCACGACGTGGAGCTGGACGATCACCGAAGTCACGTTTAGGACGATCACCAAAACCGCCTTCACGACGTGGACGATCACTGTTGAAGTCACGACGTGGACGATCTTCGCCACCGAACGCAGGACGTTCGCCACGAGGTTTGTCATCAAAGCTACGACGTGGACGGTCATCACCACCATCACGACGTTTAAAGTTACCTTCACCTTCGAAACGACGACCACCGCCGAAGCCACCACGGCCACCACGACCGCCATCACGACCACGACCACGGCCAGCGCCATCACGGCTACCGCGTGCAGGAGGTGGAGATGGCTCAAGACCTTCGATTTCAGATACTTCTAAACGAGCATCCAGGTAGTCTTCGAGCGCACGGATTTTACCGCGTTCACGGTAAGTCGCTAAAGTAATCGCTTTACCAGTACGGCCCGCACGACCTGTACGACCAATACGGTGTACATAGTCCTCGTTCTTCATTGGAAGACCGAAGTTGATGACGTGAGAGATTGTTGGTACGTCTAGACCACGTGCTGCAACGTCAGTTGCAACCAAGATTTTTGCACGACCTTCACGGATGCTGCGTAGACGACGGTTACGAACTGTCTGTGGCATTGCACCGTGAAGTGCTACTACTGATAGACCTGCTTCAGCAAGTTCTTCAGCCAGCATATCGGTATCTTCTTGCGTAGAAGCGAATACAACTGCCTGATCAACGTCTTCTTCGTTTAACCAGTGAGTCAGTAATTTTTTCTTGTGCTCAAAGCCATCAGTCCAGTGCAAAGTCTGAGTGATGTCAGTATTCGTAGAGTGACCAGTTTCGATCGCAATACGCTCTGGCTCATTCATCATGCGTTCAGCAAGCGTGATGATACGCGGTGCAAATGTTGCAGAGAACATCAAAGTCTGTTTACGGTTCGCAGCCAAGTCACCGATTGCCTCTAGGTCTTCAGAGAAACCGAGGTCTAACATACGGTCAGCTTCGTCGACGATTAACGCATCAACTTTGTCCAGTTTAATCTGGCGACGGTTAACAAGATCAAGTAAACGACCTGGTGTCGCAACTACAACTTGTGCACCTTTTAATTGTTGGATTTGTTTACCAAATGGCATACCACCCATGATTGCAGCAATACGAACACCTTTCATGTGACGTACAAATGCAATCGCATCCTGACAAACCTGTTGTGCAAGTTCACGTGTTGGTGAAATTACCAGGATATTCGGTTGAGTTACCGCTTTCATACGTTCTTTGAACGGAACGAAAGTATCTTCAGTTGCAAGGCCATTCAATGTAGGGAGAAGGAAGGCTGCAGTTTTACCAGAACCAGTCTGGCTTGACACTAGAAGGTCTTTACCTTCAAGCGCCGCAGGAATAGATAGTTCCTGTACAGGTGTAGGCGCATTAAAGCCTAATGCTTGTAAAGCTTGTTGTAAGGATTCGTGTAGAGGAAAATCAGCAAAAGTTTTGCTCATAGAGTCTTTCACCCGGAAATTGGGTGCTCCATTAAAAATAAAGTCAAATGAACATCGACAAAAAGCGGTACAGCAATATACGCTGAAAATAAGAGATCATTCAGCGGCGATCCGAGTAACGACGATGTGATATAACGCACGCATGATTACGGCATAACCTGAAGGAATCGCTTTAGCGATTGGGGCGCGAGATATCGTCCTCTCTTTGGACCGCACGCGCATACACAATGATAAGAAGAGAAATGTTCAGGTAACGAACAGAAATTAAGTGCGTGCGCGGATTATAGCAGGATTTAAAATAATGTCATTAAGTTTTATTGTTATTTTGTATTAATCTAAAATTAGTTGATATTTTAACTATATTTAGCAGAAAAAAATATTATCCAGTCATAAAAAAGGCATCCCTTAGGATGCCTCTTATATGTTTTAAACCAAAATGTCTAAACCCGATTATTTAGCTGCCTCGCCCCATGCAGGAACAACTGCCTGCATTAAAGGTTTCAGCATTTTCATAGAGCAGGCAATGACCTGACCTTTTTCCATAGATTCGCTGCCACCACGTGCATCAACCACTGTACCGCCCGCTTCTTTCACAATCAGTTCACCAGCAGCGATATCCCAAGGTTTCAAACCAAGTTCAAAGTAACCATCTAAACGACCTGCCGCAACATAAGCCAGATCTAGCGCAGCAGAACCTGCACGGCGGTATTGAGCACCTGCTTCAGTAACGTTTAATAGTGATTCGAAATGGTTTTTCGCATAAGACACCACTTCACCGCCACGTTGAGCGCGGTAAGCATGACCGACTGCCAGGAAAGAATTCTGCAAGTTGTCTTTCACATTTACACGGATACGACGCTGGTTCAGCATCGCACCACGACCACGACTTGCAGAGAATAGCTCGTCTTTCACAGGGTCATAGATCACACCGTGTTGGGTTACGCCTTTGTGCTGAACAGCAATAGAGATACAGAAATGCGGGAAACCGTTGATGAAGTTCAGTGTACCGTCAAGAGGATCAATCACCCAACACCATTCAGCGTCGTGACCTTTACCTTCTTGCAAACCAAACTCTTCACCAAGGAAGCTGTGGTTTTTATAACTTTTACGCAGCGTATCGATAGTCAGTTGTTCCAAGTAACGGTCAACACGCGTTACAGGACCATCAATGCCTTTTTCTTCGACTTGTAGATCGAGTTTATGACGATTTTGATGCGCTTTTAAAAGCTCTTGACCAACTAATTGAGCCGCACGCGCAGCCATCACCACCATAGGTTCCATTGAACACCCACTACAAATTTGAAGATATTGATAAAGAATAATGCATAAAAGCCCCTACATTTTAGCAAATCTAAGGGCTTTTTGGGAAAAAAATGTGTCTAAAATTTTGAAGACGTTGTTTCAGACTGGCTGGGTAAGTGAAGACCAAGCTTGATTCATTGACTTTTCAATGCCTTGAGCATCAAGTCCTGCCTGTTGCAGCATCTGTGCATGGGTCGCTTGCGCCATAAAGGTATCAGCAAGACCAAGATTTAAAATTGGTTTTACGATCTGAGCTTCAGCCAGATATTCATTGACTGCACTGCCCGCACCTGCCATCACTGCATGCTCTTCGACTGTCACGAACAGAGTGGTACTTTGCGAGATATCATCCAGCATTTGGGTATCCAGTGGTTTGATGAAACGCATATTCACCACACGTACTGCCACATCATGTTTTGCAGCAAAGGCTTGGGCTGCATCGATAGCGGCCTGCACTCGGCTACCAAATGCCAGTACAGAGATATAGTCATCATGCTGACTATTAAAGCTCGCTACGATTTCAGCCTGACCCATTGGTAATTCAACGATGTCTTGCTGAATCTCGACACCCAGACCACTCCCACGCGGATAACGTACTGCTGCCGGACCTTTATAGAGATACGCAGTATGTAGCATCTGGCGACATTCATTTTCGTCTTTTGGCGCCATGATCACCAGATTCGGAATGGTACGCATATAAGCATAGTCATATGCTCCGGCATGGGTCGGACCATCTTCACCAACCAGACCAGCACGATCGATAGCAAACGTCACATCCAGATTTTGTAGCGCCACATCATGTACTAACTGGTCATAACCACGTTGCAAAAACGTTGAATAGATCGCTACAACCGGCTTCAAACCTTCGCAAGCCATACCCGCTGCTAGCGTTACCGCATGCTGTTCTGCAATCGCGACATCAAAGAAACGCTCAGGATATTGCTTAGCAAATTCCACCATGCCTGAACCTTCACACATGGCTGGGGTAATGGCCAGCAAGCGGTCATCTTTCGCCGCTTCATCGCACAGCCACTGACCAAAGACATCAGAATATTTTGGTGCTGAATTCACAGTAGATCCTGCATTTAAACGACTAATCGCGTGATATTTAATTTGTTCTGCTTCTGCCGGAGCGAAGCCTTTGCCTTTTTTAGTATAGACATGAATCAGACGTGGACCTTTACGCTTTTTCAGTGCATTAAACACATGAACCAATTGACTCAGATCATGGCCATCATAAGGACCAAAATAATCAAAACCGATCGCCTTAAACAGGTTATCGGCAGCATCAGTCGCTGCACAATGCAGACGTGAGTTATACACCCATTCTGGATGCGGCTGAACGAAGGCCTCACCCTCTTCAGTAATATTCACCGACTCACCACGTTCCCACAGTGCAGCGAGATGCTTGGCAAAACCGCCAGTGCTGCAGGAAATCGACATGTCATTATCATTCAGCACCACCATCAGATCTGCATTGTGTGCGACGGCGTCATTCATGGCTTCGAAGGCCATACCTGCCGTCATTGCACCATCACCAATAATGGACACCACTTCACATGGATTCTTTTGATAGCGACGCGCCAAGGCCATGCCCAAGCCTGCTGAAATCGCAGTGGAAGAATGCCCTACCCCGAAAGTATCAAATTCAGATTCATCACGCGCAGGGAATGCGGCCAAGCCATCTTTGGCACGAATCGTAGTTAATTGCTCACGACGACCGGTTAAGGCTTTATGCGGATATGCCTGATGACCTACATCCCAGATCAGGCGGTCGTCTGGGGTATTGAAGCAATAGTGCAAAGCCACAGTCAGCTCAATCACCCCCAGATTGGCACCAAAATGCCCACCACTTTGTCCTGCAGCATACAAAATGTACTGACGTAACTCATCGGCCACCTGCTCAAGCTGATTTTGCTCAAGTGAACGCAATTGCTCTGGATGATCGATCGCATCAAGCAACGGTGTTACAGGGCGTTGAGTTGGTATTTCTGTATACAGCATAAATGGCAAAGCCTTCAAAAGCCTGGCAAATCCTAAGCTAGGTCTGTCTATGGGGAGTCCCGATCATATAGTCGAATTGTAGCAGCTTCAATTGACTAAAGCTGTTAACGGCGCAATATTAAACAATGAGCTTGATCAGGGTAAAATTTGCAGAATACGATTATCCTGAATAATCTTACTGTTTATCAACTATTATCGTTCGCTTTATACAAAAAAGAAAATGTTCTCCAGAAAATCATCTATGCAACCCTACTAATGTCCAATCATTACGCTATACTTTGAGCAATTTCAGGATTTAACGGGTTCAGCTGTGCCTATCGAGTTTGTCGCAACATCAAGATTACCTACCGCTCATGGTGAATTTAAAATTACTGTTTTTCAAGACCCTAAGACTGGCGAAGAACATGTCGCGTTATCTAAAGGACTGGAAGAATCGAGTGATGAACCCGTGCTGGTACGTGTACATTCTGAGTGTTTGACGGGTGATGCTTTTGCCTCACTGAAATGTGATTGTGGACCACAACTTCAGGCGACACAAAAGCTGATTAATGAAGTCGGTCGTGGTGTGATTTTGTACTTGCGTCAGGAAGGCCGTGGGATTGGTTTGACCAATAAAATCCGGGCCTATGCTTTGCAGGATCAAGGTCATGACACCGTAGATGCCAACCTGATGCTGAACCTGCCAGCCGATGCACGCCAATACGATATGTGTAGCATCATGCTGGATCATTTAGGGGTAAAAGCTGTACGTTTGATTACCAATAACCCTTCAAAAATCAATGCACTTAAAGATTTGGGCATTAATGTGGTAGATCGTGTACCGCTGACGGTTGGTCTAAATCCATTTAATGAACAGTACCTTAAGACCAAGCATGAGCGTATGGCGCATCTGTATCGGAAGGATGATTTTTAGCTTTCATACAAATCCACCCCAACCCTCCTTTGCTAAAGGAGGGAGTTCCTCCCCTTTCTTAATGAGGGGGAAAAGCCTCCCTAAGCAAGACTTAAGCACTGCTTTAAGTTGAAGTGTAAGAAAGGGAGGATTGAAGGGATTTCTAAATCGTCATCGAAAAAATCCGGTTCTCCGGCATTTTACTTTTTAATCTCAGGTCAAAAGCCATACAGATATTACGTACAAAAGGTTTCCCTTTCTCCAAAATTGTGACTGATGAGTCTACAATTTTAATCAACTGATCCTGCGACATTTCTTTGAGCTGTTCTAGTACTTCGTCAATTTCAGCAAATTGCATGTGCTCATCTGCCCAAGAAGTGGTGAAACTGCACATCAGATTCAGGATATGCTTACGGATGATTAAATCTTCCTGACTTAATACATGCCCTTTAACGACTGGAATCTCATTCTGTTCCAGACATTCATAATATTCTTCAATGGTTTTTACATTCTGGGCAAAGCTGTACCAGCTATCACTGATTGATGAAATCCCCAGTCCAATCATCACTTGCGTTTTGGAAGCCGTATAACCCATAAAGTTACGGTGTAAAGAACCCTCCTTAAAAGCCTGATACATGCTGTCACTTTCTAGCGCAAAATGATCCATGCCAATTTCATGGTAGCTATGTGCCAATAGTTTCTTCTTGCCTTCTTCATAGCACTGGCGCTTGATTTCATCTTTAGGCACATCGGCATCTTTAAAACCGCGCTGGCCATTGCCCTTGATCCATGGCACATGCGCATAGCTATATAAGGCTAAACGGTCCGGCATTAAGGTATTGGTTTGACCAATGGTAGTCAGTACATCCTCCAGGCTCTGGAATGGTAAGCCAAAGACCAGATCATGCGAAATCGAGGTATAACCTATTTCACGCGCCCATTCGGTGACCTGTTTGACATTTTCATAAGGCTGGATGCGGTGAATGGCTTTCTGCACAGTTTCATTATAATCCTGCACGCCATAGCTGACCCGGCGGAAACCTAAGTCATACAAGCCTTGCAAATGTTCATAAGTGGTATTATTCGGATGACCTTCAAAACTGAATTCATGCTCAGGTGCAATTTCAGCCTTAGCCAAGATACCTTTAATCAGTTGAGTTAAGTGCTCAACCGAGAAAAAAGTCGGTGTACCACCACCAAGATGGATTTCCTTGATCATTGGCTTTTCTTCCAATAATTCACAGTACAGGTCCCATTCCTTCAGCACCGCCTGAATATAGGGTTGCTCAACTTCATGCCGTTTGGTGACACGTTTATGGCATCCACAGAAAGTGCACAGGCTTTCACAAAATGGCAGATGGATATATAGACTGATGCCTTCTTTCTGATTCGATTCAGCAAAAGAGCGCTTTAAAGTCTGTTTCCACTGTTTCAGAGAAAAGTACTGTTCTTCCCAATACGGTACAGTTGGATAACTGGTATAGCGTGGACCTGGGACATTGTATTTTTGAATGAGGGAAGTAGCCTGAACCGACATAATATCCACCTATGACCATCGAAAATTCACCCAAGCATGGGCCATCTAAAGCTATTGTGTGGGGCTCGGAAAAAGAATTCAACCTAGCATCTCGGTCGGATTTAATACGCTACCTTGCTTTAATTTACTGTGAACACAAAGTCTTTTTAGATCATCAGTATCGGCAAATACATCTTAATTTTTATGCCATTTTATGCTTTGATGTAGAAAGTCTTTCTTTCTCCCCATGAGGGCTTTGATGCAGCATCCAACTTCTGCGGATATTCAACGCGTACGCGAATTCCTCCTCGACTTACAGACGCGCATCTGTGCGGCTCTCGAACAACAAGAACGTGCTGGTAGTGGCTCAGCTGAGTTTATCATTGATGACTGGGAGCGGCCTGAAGGTGGTGGTGGCCGTTCACGTGTGCTGCAAAATGGGACAGTGATTGAAAAAGGCGGGGTGATGTTCTCGCACATCAATATTTCTAAACTACCGGCTTCAGCCACTGAACGTCATCCACAAATTGCCGGGGCTAAGGCACAAGCGAT
Source organism: Acinetobacter sp. CIP 101934 (assembly GCF_000369585.1). Taxonomy (NCBI): domain Bacteria; kingdom Pseudomonadati; phylum Pseudomonadota; class Gammaproteobacteria; order Moraxellales; family Moraxellaceae; genus Acinetobacter; species Acinetobacter sp. CIP 101934. The sequence continues at coordinate 2,841,461 of NZ_KB850094.1, forward strand.
GGGCGTCTCACTGGTGATCCATCCCAAAAATCCCAATGTGCCGACCTCACATGCCAATGTGCGCCTATTTGTTGCTGAAAAAGAAGGTCAAGATCCGATCTGGTGGTTTGGCGGTGGTTTTGACCTGACACCGTTCTATCCGAATGATGAAGATGTGCTTTCATGGCATCAGACGGCGCATGACCTGTGTGCGCCATTTGGCGAAGAAGTTTATGCACAGCATAAAAAATGGTGTGATGATTATTTCTACTTAAAGCACCGTGATGAACAGCGTGGTGTCGGTGGCCTGTTCTTTGATGACCTGAACCAATGGGATTTTGAAACCTGTTTTAAATACATGCAGGCGGTAGGCAATGGTTACTTAGATGCCATCATTCCGATTTTCCAGCGCAATCAGAACAAACCTTATAGCGAAGCACAGCGTGAGTTTCAACTGTATCGTCGTGGTCGTTATGTTGAATATAATCTGGTCTATGACCGTGGCACTTTGTTTGGCTTACAGACCGGTGGCCGGATCGAGTCCATTCTAGTGAGTCTGCCCCCACTCACTGGCTGGTCTTATCGTCCGGAATGGGCCGAAGGTTCACCAGAGAAACAACTCACCGATTATTATCTAAAGCCACGAGAATGGCTGCAAGAGTTAAAGAAGTAAGTGTACGCTTAACCAAAATGCTCTCAGTTTGAGGGCATTTTTTGTAAAACTGTTCCAATTATTTTTTGCTTACAATACCTCTAATTTTTTCTCCTGAAAAATCCATGCAATTAATTCGTTCCCAAATTTACAAAACTGATTCTTCAAGACTATTAATTTGAACGAAAAATTTTCCTATAAACATTTAGAAACTTTTCTTTATATAAATAAGCAGAAATGTCCTCACTTCGTCACAAGCTCTGCTGTATAGTAAAATCTTAAAAAATATTGGGTAAAAATATATGCAGCTACGACATTTCAAAAGTCATGTGCTGATGATGTGGGTATTTCTGGCCGTTACAGTCAGTGCAATTATCACAACATTCTTAACCAAGGATCTTATCTTGGACAGTATGGCAATCAGTGTCAGCATTATTATGATTATCGGTATTATCTTAAGTGGTGCCCTGCTTCTGACTGAACGCATTATTAAAACCTGTAATTCCTAAAATAAGCCCCTAGAATTAGACCTTTCAATACTTTAGTCCCTAACTGTTTTCACGTATATTGTTGAGCATTTCAGCACATGGACACTGTGAAATGAGCAAACAATTTGCTGTTGTTGGCAACCCGATTGAACAATCACGTTCTCCAGAATTGCATCATGCATTTGCCGCTAAAACCGGTATTGATCTCACCTATAGTAAACGTCTGGCCCCACTGGATGGCTTTGAAGCCAATATTCAGGACTTCTTTGCCCAAGGCGGTATCGGTATGAATGTCACGGTCCCGTTTAAAGAACAAGCTTATGCTCAGTGTCAGGTGCTGACTGAACGCGCTCGTATTGCCGGTGCAGTAAATACACTATGGATGGAAAATGGCGTCCTGCATGGTGATAATACCGATGGTCAAGGTCTGGTTGAAGCTATTCGTGCTTTAGACTGGAACCTGGAAAATACCGATATTCTGATTATTGGCGCTGGTGGTGCGACTCGTGGGGTGATCTATCCACTGGTACAGGCAGGTGTGAAGAAAATTGTGATTGCCAATCGTACCCTCGCCCGTGCCGAACAGCTGATTGCGGATCTAAAAGATGCAGTACCACAAGCTGAACTGCAAGCGATTGCCTTGACTGATCTGGCGGGTGAGTTCGATCTTATTATCAATGCAACTTCTGCCAGCTTGAGTGGTGATGCCTTAATCCTGCCGGAAGCACTGCAGTTTAAACACGCATATGAAATGGCCTATGGCAAACCATCTACTTTTCTAGATCAAGCCCGTGCGCGTGGTGTTCCTAGTGCTGAAGGTTTTGGCATGCTGGTCGGTCAAGCGATTGAATCTTTCGCGATCTGGAATGGGGTCAAGCCACAGCTCAAAGATTTCCTTTAAGCCCGTTTAAGCTTTTAATATGATTCAAGAGTCTCTACGGAGGCTCTTTTGATTTTCCGACAGAAGGCAATATACAGAGCAATAAGTGGATTTAATGACAGCACTTCTGTTTATTTTCGAACAATAACATTTGTGTACAATTCACCCAAAAAATCACCTAGACAAACAGAATAATTATCTATTAAAGTCGTTTCATATAAGTCTTTTTTATTTTTCAGCTATTTATTATTAGCCCATATCTTTAACCTGAATCACCCTAATTTTCCTATCTCCTCGATTCGCCTTTCTGACATTTTTATTTGCTTGCCTTATCAATGTATTTTTAGCCGCAATGTGAATAATCAAAGAATCGATACAGATAATCCAAAACTATTAATCAGGATTAAAACGCATGCCAGCATATAAAGCCCCGTTACGTGACATTCGCTTCCTTATGAATGAAGTGCTTGATTACCCTGCACATTACCAGACATTATCAAATGGTGAATATGCCGATGCTGATACCGTGGACATGATTCTGGAAGGTGCAGCAGATTTCTGTGAAAATGTACTGTCTCCATTGAATCAAAGTGGTGATCTGGAAGGCTGTCATTTTGAAAATGGTGAAGTCACTACGCCTAAAGGCTTCAAGGAAGCATACGAACAGTTCGTACAAGGCGGCTGGCAAGGTCTTTCTTATCCTGAAGAATTTGGCGGTCAAAACCTTCCACAATCTTTGAATCTGGTTAAGTCTGAAATGATGGGCACTGCAAACTGGTCCTTCCAGATGTATCCAGGTTTAAGTATCGGCTGTATCAATACCATTATTCAATTTGGTTCAGATGAGCAAAAAAATCTTTACCTGCCTCACCTGGTAGCAGGTACATGGTCTGGTACCATGTGTTTGACTGAGCCGCAATGTGGTACCGACCTGGGCCAGATAAAAACCAAAGCTGAGCCAAATGCAGATGGCACGTATGCTATTTCAGGTACCAAGATCTTCATCTCGGCGGGTGAACATGATCTGACTGAAAATATCATTCATATCGTACTTGCACGCCTGCCAGATGCACCTGCAGGCACTAAAGGTATTTCCCTGTTCATCGTACCGAAATTCATTCCGGCAGCTGATGGCGGCATTGGTGAACGCAATCCGGTTACTTGTGGTTCGATTGAACACAAAATGGGAATCCGTGCATCTGCAACAGCTGTACTGAACTTTGACAATGCGGTTGGTTACCTGATTGGTGAAAAGAATAAAGGTCTGCATGCAATGTTTACCTTTATGAATACGGCACGTATCGGTACTGCAGTTCAGGGTATCTGTCATGCAGAACTGTCTTTCCAAGGTGCCCTGCCTTATGCCAAAGAGCGTATGTCGATGCGTGCCCTTTCTGGCAAGAAAGATCCAGAAAAAGTAGCTGATGCCATCATTCACCATGCTGATGTTCGCCGTATGCTATTGACGCAAAAAGCAATTGCTGAAGGCGGTCGTGCAATGATTTATCATGCAGCACAAATTGCAGACAAAATGAATGATGCTCTGGTTCGTGGCGATACAGCAGCTTTCGAGGCGCATGATGATCACTTAGGTTTCTATACCCCTATTCTGAAAGGTTTCCTGACTGAACTGGGCTATGAAGCAGCCAATCACGGTATGCAAGTCTTTGGTGGTCATGGCTATATCAAAGAATGGGGCATGGAACAAATCGTACGTGACTCGCGTATCTCTACTCTTTATGAAGGTACAACAGGTGTACAGGCACTAGATCTGATTGGCCGTAAAGTACTGTTAACTTCTAAAGGCAAAGTGATTCGTGATTACACGGCAGAAATCCTGAAATTCTGTGGTCAACATGCACGTAACAAATACATGCGTCGTTTTGCTTGGGACTTAACCAAACTTTGCGCACAATGGAATGCATTAACGGTTCGTATCATGCTGGCTGCACGTAAGGACCGTGATATCGTTTCTTCTGCATCTGTAGATTTCCTGATGTTCTCAGGCTATGTGATGATGGCGTACTTCTGGGCACAACAGGCTGCGGTAGCTTCCGCAAAACTGGCTGAGGGCAACGGTACTGAAGTTCCTGAGTTCTATAAGGCAAAAATCAAGACAGCTGATTTCTACTTTGAGCGCATGTTGCCGCGTACTCAAGGTCATGCTGAAGCCATGGTCAACCCATCTAAAACGATGATTTCACTGGCATCTGAGCACTTCAGTTTCGATTACTAAGTTTTCACTGACTTTGAAAGTCAAATAACAAAAAGAGCGCCACGGCGCTCTTTTTGTTAAAGCATATTAAGTCCTTGATTTTTTAATGCTGTATAATTTTTCTACAATTTTATTTTGAGTGATATCAACTGCATAAAAAATAATAGTGATATACAGCTTGAATATCTCTGAATTCAGGGTATGATAGTTGCAACTAGAAAAATTCTTGTTTTGGTTAGTCTTCTTTAAGTATCGCAGTTTTAGTCATAAACCTCCGTTTTTATAGATCAAAAGCTCCATCCAGTCTATTTTTCCAAGTTACATCTTAGTCATCCCATAGATTGACTATAAATCAATAAAACTCAATAGGTTATATTATGTCTAATACAGTTACTGGTACAGTAAAGTGGTTCAACGAAACTAAAGGTTTTGGCTTCATTCAACAAGACAACGGTCCAGACGTTTTCGCTCACTTCAGCGAAATCCAAGGTTCAGGTTTCAAAACTTTAGCTGAAGGCCAAAAGGTTTCTTTCAGCGTTGCTCAAGGTCAAAAAGGCCCTACAGCGACTAACATCACTGCAATCTAATCGTTGCTAAGATGAAAAAGAGCACTCATTAGAGTGCTTTTTTTGTGCCATAAATAAATACACACTTATCTTAGATACATTAATTAAGGTCTTGCTTTTCTCTAGTCCCTAGTCTTTCAATTCAAAATACTCTGTCTAATTTCTTCATCTGCATAAAATCATGTAAAAAATTACACTAAGTCATAATCATCGCAACAGCTCATATTACAAAATATCGCCTAGGCCTCGTTAATAACGAATAACTTGAAGGCAAAGTTGAAATAGAAGAAAAGCCCTAGGTAATCCATCGGGCTTTTTTATTTTTAAAAAATCAAAATGATATCAAAGGTTAATCTATTGCTTACTTTAACTTGAAACTGATATCGGCACTGTGATTATCTAAAAATACATGCTGCCGATGCCAAGCTAAAAAGTTTTGATCGGGCTGATAGCTCTTTGGCACCTGTAATCTCTGCCCCTCATACTGTTTTAAATAAATATATAAAGACTGGTCGTGTAGTGCTTTATTCGCAATACAAACTTCAAACTTTTCATCAATAGTCATAAAACCAGTATCAAAAGCTTTATCTAACAGAGAAGATAGACAAATTCCATTCCGTGGGTTAGTTCGTTGCGCATAATTTTCTGACCAAGGAATGATATGTGAAGCTACTAGAAAATCTTTGGTTTTGATCCCTGAAATTGCACATTGATATTGATAATTGAGCTTTACTTTTAAAGCAAATTCTCTTTGTTCAACGCCTCGGATTTTGACATGGGCACGCTTATCTTCAACAAAATAATCAGCAACTTCTTGCTCTACACGAGTTTGGGATGCATTGAATTCATAAGTATTACCTTGCACCCCAATATTCAGCAATCGCCAAAAATCATCAACATGGATTTCATTCATACCATATTGCTGGAAAAAATATTCCCAAGTTGGGCCACGGGTCTTAAAGCTCCACTGAAAATTTTCCAAATCGGATTGCAGGATAGGATTTTCAAAGGCAATGCCTTGTTCAATAGTGGCATAGACTGGCTTTTGACGAACTTTATCGGGCCTAGATGCATTCGGAACTTCAATCATCTGACCAATGCGGCCAGCACCGTAAATATAGAATTGGTTTTTTATTTCTGAAGCTTTTTGTGGTCGACGGTAGAGAAAGAAATCACCTGGACGAACTTTATTAAATTTTGCTTTGTCCCAATGATATTCCTCAAAATCCAAGTCACCATACACCAGATGATCACTCTTACTATCCAAAATAAAAAAGCGTGCATCGTCTAATTCTACTTTGTAGAACTCTAATAAAGAACTCACCCGTCCCTCACAATATTGTTATGTTATTCAAATGACTTAATATTTGAATAATCACAAAATTATTGAGAAATTAATAGAGGCAGATGGAATTAAACTTTATTGAATAGAAATCCACAGGCTTATAAAAACTCTTCCAATACTGAATTTAAAAATATATGCCCCTGCTCGGTACAAGCCAGACGTTCTGGATCTTCAACCATGAGTTTACGTTGACGCAGTGAAGTCAATAATTCATTCAGACCCTCCAGACTGAGCCCAGTACGCTCTGCATACAACTTCGCTGCTACACCGTTATTTAAACGCAAGGCATTCATCATAAATTCAAACGGCATATCTTCAGCTTCAATCCGTTTAAACTGCATATGTTCTGCTGGCACCTTCGCTAAATAATCTTTCGGCAAACGGGTTTTCTGGAAACGATAGACCCCATCAGCTTGGGTGACTTTCCCATGTGCCCCTGCCCCAATTGATAAATAATCACCAAACTGCCAGTAATTCAGGTTATGTACTGACGGTAACTCTTTACGCCAAGCCGAGACTTCATAATTAATAAAGCCCTGAGCCTTTAAATAAGCCTCACCCTGTTCCTGAATATCTTCCAAGACCTCATCCACAGGTAAAATAGGCTGCGTACGGAAAAATACCGTATTTGGTTCAATAGTGAGCTGATACCATGAAATATGAGTCGCTCCATTTTCTACAGCTAATTTCAAGTCATTTAAAGCCTGTTCTAAAGTCTGTTCTGGTAACCCATGCATCAGGTCAACATTGATACGCTTAAAACCCGCCTCTTTCGCATGCGCAATTGCCGAGATCGCATCTTCATTGCTATGAATACGCCCCAGCTTTTTCAAATGCTCAGTATTAAAGCTTTGTACACCGATCGAAAGACGGTTAATACCCGCTGCCAGATAACCGGCAAATGGATCATGCTCTACTGTGCCTGGATTAGCTTCCAAGGTGATTTCACAGCCCTTTTCAAAAGGAAGCAGTGCTTTTAATTGGCTAAATAACCACTGATAACCTTGAGCAGAAATCAGGGATGGTGTACCCCCACCAATAAATACACTATGAATCTGACGTCCCTGAGCAAAGTCAACCTGGGTCTTAAAGTCCTCGACCAAAGCATGCAAATATTCCTGCTCGAGATCCAGAGACAGTTTTCCATCTGGTACCGCATGCGAATTAAAATCACAATATGGGCATTTACGCACACACCATGGCATATGAATATACAGGGACAAGGGAATAGCGGCAGGATTTAAATCAGTCAAGGACAGTGCTCAGAACATCAGATGAATTTTGTTGTATTTTAGCATGACAAAAGTACCCTGCTTATGAATTCTCATCCGCTTTACAGTAGACTCAGTTTAACTTAACAAAAACAAGACCCTGAGAATGAAAATATCTTCCGAGATCCTGCTGTTTATCCCTTTGGCAATGGCAATTGGTATTGGCTTAAGTTTTCAGACCGGTATCAATACCCAGCTACGGGAATATTTATATTCTCCCTTACAAGCTGCCCTTTTCTCCTTTCTGATTGGTACAATATTGCTTGCTGTGTTGGTATTTTTTCAACAGGTGGATAAACCGAGCCTCAGTACATTTACGCAATTGCCCTGGTATTTATGGCTGGGCGGTGTCATCGGTGTCTATGCAATTAGCATGAGCATCTATAGTGCGCCTAAGCTTGGGCTACTGACTTTGTCTGCATTGGTGATTTTTGGACAGCTGGTCTCTTCCATGATCATTGATCATTTTGGCTGGTTCGACAGTGAAAAAATACAACTCAACTGGCAACGTCTTCTGGGTGGCGTGGTGATTTTTATTGGTGTGCTTCTCACTTTACAACGCTAAACCTTCTATCTAAGCACATGATGAAAGATGAGTATTTTTTGTGTCGAATGTTTCGTCAGCCACAACCCTAAGCTTTGAATTAAAACGACTGTTCACCTTAATGTTGCCCATTTTGATCACCCAGTTTTCCCAAGCTGGTCTTGGTCTGATTGATACCATTATGGCGGGGCATCTGTCTGCAACTGATCTGGCAGCCATTGCGGTCGGGGTCGGGTTATGGATTCCGGTGATGTTATTATTTAGTGGCATCATGATTGCTACTACTCCTTTAGTGGCTGAAGCTTACGGTGCTCGCACTCCCGAGAAAATTTCAACGATTGCCCGTCAATCCCTTTGGGTGGCTTTAGTACTCGGAGTAATCGCAGGGCTAGTTTTGCAGATTTTACCTCTAACCCTACCTTTGCTGGGTGTGCCGGAAAGCTTGCAGCCTAAGGCTGGCCTGTTCCTGCATGCCATTGGTTTTGGTATGCCAGCCGTGACTATGTATGCAGCACTGCGTGGCTATTCCGAGGCAATCGGTTATCCACGCCCAGTCACTGTAATCAGTCTATTGGCCCTGCTGGCATTAATACCACTCAACTTTATTTTTATGTATGGTTTCGGTTCAATTCCTGCATTGGGCAGTGCTGGTTGTGGTTTTGCTACAGCGATTCTGCAATGGCTGATGCTGATTACGCTCGCGATTTATATTCTAAAAAATAAGTCTTATCAGGCAACCCAACCTTTTACTCACTGGGAAAAAATTAATACTTACTGGCTCAAACGTATTCTCAAGCTAGGCTTACCGATTGGCTTGGCAATTTTCTTTGAAGTGAGCATTTTCAGTACGGCAGCGATTGTCCTGAGTCCGCTGGGTGAAACTATTGTCGCGGCACATCAAATTGCGATCTCGATTACATCGCAGCTATTTATGATTCCGATGTCTTTGGCGATTGCTTTGACGATCCGTGTTGGAACCTATTATGGCGAGAAAAACTGGGTCGCGATGCGTCAGGTGCAATGGCTGGGTTTAGTCACTGCTACGGTGCTTGCCGTATTGACCATGCTGCTGCTGTGGTTCTTTAAGCATGAAATTGTGGCGCTGTATACCTCGGAAATGCAGGTCTCCCAGATCGCAGTGTATCTGGTGCTATTTGCAATTGCCTATCAGCTGATGGATGCCTGGCAGATCAGTGCGGCAGGTTGCTTACGTGGTATGCAAGATACCAAAGGCCCGATGTGGATCACCATGATTGCCTATTGGGTGATTGCATTCCCGGTCGGTGTCTATCTGTCCAGATTTACAGATATGAGTGCGGCCGGTGTCTGGGTGGGGCTGATTGTTGGTCTGAGTGTGGCCTGTGTGTTACTACTCATGCGTCTCTATGGCAACAATAAACGTTTAATTCAGCAAGCTTAAAAAGAATTAAAAGGGATGATTTTTCAATCCTATATTCAATTAGCTCGCAAGCGACATGGATGTCGCCGTTGATCAGTCATCTTGCGCCATGCTTTAAAGCAGTGCTTAAAGCGTGCTCAGGATAGAGCATCAGATTAATAAAGGGGTTTTATTACTTTTGCCGCTGTGAAAGTAAAAACTACCTACACAATGAGATAAAAATGCGAATGAAACATTGAGGGCATGATCATTCAAAACTCTAGTTTGTTTCTAAAGCTGCTTTTAAACCCTGTGGAATCTCAGACTCATCTGCTACTTCTTTAATGACGACCTGGCCTACAATCACTTCTGTCCCATTAAAAGTCATGGTTGGTGAACCATACAGTTCATAGCCTTCATTTAATGCCTTGGTGACACGGGCACAAAAATGCACATCATCCTTACCGGTAAAATAACGATAAACTTTCATGGAATAATCTTAGCTTAAATCATGCTGACTATTCTAATCTCATCAATGCATAAAAACTCAGAATTAATGGTTAACCCAATCACTCTAAATAATGAATCAAAGCGGTATTGGCACAGTTTTTGGAAGATTATTGAAGAAATTGTGAAGTATGAGATTGGGCTAGCAACACAACCTCTACAATTAGTTATAGGCATTTACGCCTTTGTCGCCTATGATCAAAGACAGCATTAAAAAGATGATTTTGAGGAATTCCGCATGGCAAAAACGGCTAGCACACCCGGTCGTCGCTTTATGAAACTTGCCGGTATGACAGCAAGTATCGCCAGCAAAACATTATCAAATTCTATTAAAAATTTAACTGCCGACGAAGAGCAGAAAAATGCAGCGCGCAGCAAACTTTTTCAGGATATTGGTGTACAGATTGCCGACACTCTTGGGGAAATGAAAGGCGCGGTGATGAAAGTCGGTCAGATCGCTTCTCAATATAAAGATATTTTTCCGCCTGAAGTCGCACGTGCCATTTCCAAGTTGCAACGTCAGGCGCCAGCCATGCCGTTTAATGTGATTAAAGCACAGGTTGAAAAAGAGCTTGGCAAACCGCTGGAGCAGATTTTCCAGGATTTTGAACCTAAACCTTTTGCAGCTGCCTCGATTGGTCAGGTGCATAAAGCCACCTTGCCGAATGGTCAGCAAGTCGTGGTGAAAGTGCAATATCCGGGTGTGGAGGAAGCTTGTGAAAGCGACCTAAAACAGGTCCGTCTGGCGTTACGTCTGATGGGTGTATTGAAAATTGACCGTAAACTGCAAGATCAGCTGTTTAAGGAAATTCAGCACAGTCTGGACGATGAGCTGAACTATGAAATCGAAGCACAAAATTTAGAGGTTGCTCGTGCTTTCCACGAAACACTGGATAGCAAAATTGTGATTCCACAAGTCTATCCGGATTATTCGTCACGGCATATTCTGACTTTAAGTCTGGAACATGGTGAAAGTATTGAAACTGCCAGTACCTGGCCGGTAGAAATCCGTAATGATCTGGGCCGTCGCCTGTTCCGTGCCATTGGCCAGGAAATTTTCTATCTGCGTCGTTTCCATTGTGACCCGCATCCGGGTAACTTCGCCTTCCGTGAAGATGGCACAGTGATTATTTACGATTTCGGTGGTGTAAAAACTTTATCTACTGAAGTGATTGGTCATTTTAGAGAGTTAGTACATGCAGCTCGGGAACAGAATATTCCGATGATCGAGCAACAGCTAGACTCGCTTAAGTCACTTACAGAACTTGGAAAATTCCCTCAGGAACTGTATGAACAGTGGCTGGAAGTACTGTTACGCCCACTAAATGGCTATTATGATTTTGAGGAAAACTCGGCGCACCATGACGGGGTAGAGCTGATCAAGCCATCCTTGAAATATTGGGACGTATTTAAACCTTCTCCAGATACGTTGATGGTAAACCGGACCATTTCAGGACAATACTGGAACCTGATTCATTTGAAAGTTAAAGATGATCTCAGTGATGTATTTGAGGAGCTGGTGCCGAAACGTGCCTAAGCTTTAACAAGAGTTACACCAGGATACACATCGTTACCGGGCTTATATTGAAAACAATATTGTTATATTATAACATAACATTAAATCTAATCATTGTTGTTCAAGCAAGGTAAAAATATGCGTCCAGATATCCATCCAGAGTATCGTGAAGTACTATTTCATGACACCAATGCCGATGTTTATTTCGTTATTGGCAGCACCATGAATTCAAGCCAGACCCGTGAATACGAGGGCAAAACTTACCCTTATGTCACTCTCGATATTTCAAGTGCGTCTCATCCCTTCTATACTGGTGAACAGCGTCAAACCAGTAATGAAGGCCGCGTAGCAAGCTTCAATAAACGTTTTGCACGCTTTAAACGCAGCTAAACCTTAATGTCTCATTTCTAGATCCTCTATTGTCAGGAAATCTCCCTAGTTTCCTGACTTTTTTATGCCTGCGCTAAAGCCAGCTGAGTCAGATAGAAACCAATTCCCAGTAGCAGTACACCGACAATCACACTGGATACGACATAACTGACAGCAATTGTTAGCGCCCCCTGTTTAAGCAGCTGAAAAGTTTCCAGACCAAAACTGGAAAAAGTAGTAAAACCGCCTAAGATCCCCACCATAAATAACAGCCGTGCTTCATTCTGTAGAAAGCTGTATTTCTGGCTAAAGGCAAAGAAGATCCCCGCACACAAACAACCGATAATATTGATCCACCAGGTCGGCCAGGGAAATAACATCTGCGGCTTGAAAATCAGCATGCCTGTTACATAACGCAGTGTCGCCCCGATTGCGCCGCCCATTGCCACCAAAAGCCAGTTCATGTCCTCTCCGTTATCCTTCAATCCTGAACACGTCATCAACCCTTATACTGGGCGAGAATAATGAATAACATCATGCACCTAAAATTGCACAATGAACATGGATCTTTGCCAAAAAATTGGTATATTCGACGCCATTCATATTTATTTAAGTTCTAAAGGAAAACTCCATGGTTCAGGAATTACTGGCTCAATTGGCTGCTGGCGAAGTAAAATTTGCTGATGTAATTGCATTCATTGATGCACGCTATCAGCACACACCAACAGCTTTTAAAAATGGTCAACAAGCCAATGCCGCTACTGAAAACCAGGGCAGTGCAAAAGTATTCTCTTTTGCCAAATTAAATGGTCTGGATCAGTCGCAAACTTTAAGTCTTTTTGCTGAACACTATGCCGCAGTACTGGCAACGCCGGAAGCGACCGATCATCAGAATATCCGCCAGTTCATGCTCAATGGCTGGGATGGTATTCAGTTTGAAGGCGAAGCGCTAGCTGCTAAATAAATGCTCAATCAAGCTATAAAAAACCGCTCCTTTGAGCGGTTTTCTTTTCCTATAAATTGCCATGAATGAACTTTTATCACTAGCTACGTTGCACCTTTTCAATCCACTGAATTGAATTGACACGAAACACTTCACATGCACCATCACCTGTATCAGTCGGAGTCAATGATGAGGTCCACACCAGATCTTTATCTCGCACTTCAACCAGCTCGCCTTTCAAGCGGACCAGATCACCACGTTTGACCTGTTTAATGGCTTTAGCAATCTGCGGATTGGCAGGAATGATATGCATATTGGATACCATCTGCATGGCCTGTGCTTTAGGCACTGGAATACGATCCATTTTCCAGTTCAGATAGCGGTCATACTGGTTTACCGTGATATGCCGGGCAATTTCCGGTTCAGCGAATAGTCCCCAACTTACTGCATAATCAATCGGAGAAAACTTGGCTTGTGGATCATTATTATAAATTTTTGAACCCAAAATCCGGAAATCACCTTTAAACGGCTGCAATACCGAAATTGACTGGCCTTTTGCCACGGGTGGCAAGCCTTTGGCAATATTATGTTCTACGGATGCCTGTGACAGCACCGGTAGCATCAGACCCAGACACAGGGCAATATGCTTCATGCTTTTCAACCTCATCTTGCTTTTATTCCAACCATCTCAGTTCATCTGTTCACCAAATATCTTAGCGCGAACTTATGAAGGAAATAGTTGAAATTGGTAACAATGTGCTATGAATGAGTCGTACTAAAAATTATATTTACCGGGAAATTTTCGGTTAAGCTAAGCGCAATTCAGCAATAAATTGAACCTAAAATCATGCTGTATAAACTTTATCAAAAACACATTTTCCCGCATCTGCTAAATCAGGTCATGCAAACTGCTTCACTTATGGATCTGCGCCGTGAACTGCTACTTGGGGTTTCTGGTGAAGTTCTGGAAATCGGTTTCGGTACCGGGCTGAATCTACCCTTCTATCAAGGCGTCCATACCGTCTATGCCTTAGAGCCTAATCTCGAAATTTTTAAATTAGGCCAAGAGAGGATTCAGGCAGCTCCTTTTGTGGTTGAGCACATTCTTGCCAGTGCTGAAGCATTACCTTTTGATCGTGATCAGCTGGAAAATGTAGTTTCAACCTGGACTCTCTGCAGTATTCCTGATCTGCATCAAAGCCTGAAGGAGATTTATCGGGTACTGATGCCGGGTGGAACTTTGCATGTAGCAGAACATGTACTGAATCGGCAGAATCTGAACATACAGCGTTTACAGCATTTATTGACCCCGATTCAGAAAAAAGTCGCGGATGGCTGCCATCTTGATCGGGATATTGAAACTGCTTTACTTGAAGCCGGTTTTGAACTGGATGAAGTAAAATATATCAATGCCGCTGGTATTCCAAGTATTGGACAGCGTATGTTGCTGGCCCGGGCACGTAAGCCTGTTTGAGGCATTGAATAAAATCAATTCACCTGAATAGCATTCACTTTAAGCAACTGACATTGAGCGCGATGTTTCGACCCGATCCCTGCCTGAAAAGCCTGACCCGTAGTACCCGACTGTACAGTGACAATGTCACCCTGAAGATGAACCTGCTGTCCTGATTTCAGACGGCGAATCTGATTAGCCATATTTTCATTGGCGGCAATCAGGCTAAAATGCTGTACATGGGTTTTAATGGCTTCTTGCTCCGCTGTAGTGACCGCACCTTCAATCTGGAAGCAGCGTTTCGGCTGATCAAGCTGCAGTTTAGCCTGCATAGTGGGCAAAGGCTGAGTCGCCAGCAAGACATCAATATTGCTGACATAGGCCAGATCATTAAAAGTACCCACAAAGGGACTGGCCTGATGCAAGACCCGACGGTTTGGTTTGATAAACGATTTATCCAGCACTGTATACGTTGCTGAAACAGGCTGTACCGCTTCTACCTTAAAATTCTTGAGGACGCCGCTTTCTTCCAGATGAGGGATAGCGCGAAAATACTCTGACCAGACCCAGATCCCAAATGCGAATAGTGCTGCGGTGATCAGTAACTTATCCATATGATCTTTTCCTAATCCTCGAATTCTTCAAAATCGATACGGATGGTTTCAAAGCGTACCCGCCCTTCCTGAATTGCCCGGGCAATTGCCTGTTGCCCTTTGCTCAGCCGTGCGCCACCACTTTTGATATCAATCAGCACCACTTCAATATCTTCGGCCAGACCATCACCATCACGGAAGTCGGTATAACCATCAAAAACCACATAATCTACCGGATCACCCAGGAACTTGGCATCACTGGGTAAATACTGAAATTCAGGCATAATCGGTGCCAACTGTTCGGCCATTTTCCCCTTGAGTACAGCACGGCTGGTATTCACACTGCGCTTCTGGGCCGCGGTCAGAGCCTGCTGATGCTCCAGTTCTAGCTCGGCAATGTATTGTTCATATTCTGCCTTGATGCGGCCATTACGGCTTTGCCCCAGAATGAGTGTGGTCAGCACAATCCCGATACATGCTCCTATTAACATTGCCATCCATATGGACATTCAATCTTCCTTAATTTTCACTTAAGTTATGGTTAGATTCGACTGAAGTCGAGGTTTTCCGCCATCTGCCGATCAGAAAAGAATGATATGCTAGCAATGTACATAAATAAATCACCCCGACTCATGAAAACAATTTTAGTTGCAAATCAGAAAGGTGGTTGTGGCAAGACAATGACTGCCATCAGCCTAGCATCAGCACTGGCCCAAAAAGGTTACAAGGTTGCGCTTGCTGATGCTGATAACCAGAAATCTGCACTGCAATGGCTAAAACATCGCCCTGAAAATGCTGCACCGATTCAGAGTCTGGACTGGCGTAGTACCAAATCTATTGGCGATGCACCCAAGAAAATCGAATACCTGATCATTGATGCACCCGGCGCCCTGAATGGCGATCATGCGGAACAACTGGTCAGTGAAGCACATGCCATTATCATCCCTTTACAGCCTTCATTTTTTGATATCGATTCGACCCGCCGTTTTCTGAAACATCTTCAGGAAATCAAGCGGATTCGTAAAGGTAAAGTCCAGATTCTGCTTCTGGCAAATCGTAACAGGCCGAATGCAGCATCGAATCAGGAAATTCAGCAGTTCTTTGACCGGATTGAACAGCAGCCAGTGGCATGGATTTCTGAACGTGCACCATATGGACGTCTGGCAATGGAAGGTCTGTCGATTTTCGATAAACCACAAAAAATGTACCGGGAAATGCAGGCACAATGGCAACCTGTATTAAATGCCATTATCGATGATCCAGCCCAATGGTTCTAAACTCGCAGCGTACGATATCTTTTTTTTGATAAAAGAATCCGTATAACTTTGTCAGTGTACATTTGCGCCCGGCTTTTTTTCAGTTAATATGCCTGACAGACCTAAGGAATGAGTCATTGAATTCAGTGCAACAATACGCGCCTACATTACAAAAAGTTTTATTGTTTGGATTATTTTTTATCCTACTTTATTTGAGTTTTAATGTACTCAAATACTTTATTGTACCTGTAGTTTGGGCAGCCATTATTGCCTATATGACTTGGCCTCTGTATCAGTCTATCAAACGCTCTGTCGGTTCAAGACCGAACCTGAGTGCGATTATCATGATGATTATGGTAACGCTGGTGGTTGGTATTCCATTAACATTTGCCATCTTCCTGCTGCAACATGAAGGTCGTAGCCTGTATTACGAATTACAGAAACAGGTCTTTTCTGGTCATCTCAATGTTCCAGACTTTATTCGTAATCTGCCCCTTGTAGGTAAGGAAATTTCCCGTACCTTGCGTGATATCAATAACGACCCAAACAGCATTGTCCAGAATATTTCCATCTGGATTCAGGGGCACCTGAACTACGGTAAAGTGGTATTTAATGAAATCAGCAAAAACCTGATTAAGTTAGGTTTTGCGATGCTGTCTTTGTTCTTTTTCTACCGTGATGGCGAAATCATTCTGAAACAGGTCAGCAAAGCCTTAGAAAAAGTGATTGGTCCACGTGTGCATCATTATCTGGATACCATTTCTGATACCACGCGTGCCGTGGTCTATGGTGTTGGACTGACTGCAATTGCACAGGCCCTCCTTGCGGGTGTAAGTTACTTTGTCGCAGGTGTGCCAAACCCGATGGTTCTGACCATTATTACCTTTATTTTTGCCCTGATTCCATTTGGCCCACCTATGGCATATGGTGCAGTATCCCTCTGGCTATTTTCACAAGGTCAAACCATCGAAGCGATTGGCGTGATGGCATGGGGCGTCTGTATCGTCAGCACGGCCGATAACGTGATTCGTCCATTGGTCATTTCCGGCGCAACCCAGATTCCATTCCTGCTGATCATGTTTGGTGTACTTGGTGGTATTGCCAGCTTCGGTCTGATTGGGGTATTTATCGGTCCAGTGATTCTAGCTGTATTACTGGCGATCTGGCGTGAATGGCTGCATGAAAATGGCCAGAATGAACCGCTGATGATGCCGAAAGCCACGCTGGCCTATGATCTGGAAGAAGAAAAGAAAGATCCACCAACATCGTCACTTTAAGTGGTGTTGGCAGCGCTTATATCGCATTACAAAGCTAAAACATTTAAGTGCTTAATCCATATAGAATTGTCATAAATTCTCTGTTTCAATGAGGACACAAAATCAAAATAAGTATGGGATGCCATATCATGTCTGCATTGTTTAAGTCATCAATGTTCAAGTTATCTGCACTGGGTATCATCAGTGCGGCCCTGTTCACTGGTTGTGCAACCTCTTCGACTCAACCAAGTATCGACAATATGAAAGCGGTTACGGTAAATGCTGTATCTCCACAAGGTGTGGGTCAATCGATTGGTATGGTTTACCTGGCTGATAGTCCAGCGGGTCTGGTGATTCGTACCAATTTAAGCAACTTACCTGCGGGTGAACGTGGTTTCCATATCCATGAAAATGGTTCATGTGCCCCTGCTGAAAAAGACGGTAAAGTCGGCGCTGCAATTGCTGCGGGCGGTCACCTGAATACCAATCAGGCACCGAATCACGGTACGCCAATGAGTGGTCACCTCGGTGACTTGCCAGCGCTGAAAGTAGCTGCTGATGGTACTGCGAAAGTGACTGTGGTTGCACCACGCTTAAAGCTGGCTGATGTTCAAGGCCGTGCCATCATGGTTCATGCCGGTGGTGATAACTACTCTGATTCACCTAAACCACTTGGCGGTGGCGGTGACCGTATTGCCTGTGGCGTGATCTAATTCGTTGACTACAGCAAAGCACCTTCCCGGAGGTGCTTTTTTATGTCTTATAAATCATACAGATTATTTTACCAATATAAAAACACAGCTAAAACCAACTACACAACTCTGAATTATTTATTTTAAATACAATTACTTATAGTTATAAAGCCTATTTATTCTGCTACTTATATCGGCTACACTCGTAGAGTTTCCAAATATTCTGACTTGCTTATGAACATCAAAACCCTACGTCTTGTTGGCCTGATTGAAGGTATTTCTTTCCTGCTGTTGTTATTTATTGCTATGCCAGTGAAGTACATGATGGACAATCCTGTTTTGGTGAAATATATCGGCATGGGGCATGGCGTGTTATTTATTCTTTTTCTGGTAGTACTGTTTGCGGTATGTGAAAAACAGAAATGGTCACTCAGTATGTTTATTATGGGCCTGATCGCTTCAATTCTGCCATTTGGGCCATTTATCTTTGATATGAAATTGAAAAAACTGGAGCAGCCGGCTGAAGCTTAATTTGGGGATTGCAATCATTATCAAAAGGTAATGGACATTCCCTTTCCTTTTAGGAAATGAGCAGCACTGCAGCGCAAGGGGAAGATTATTTTATTAATATTTCCCTCTCTCTAACTCTCTCCCATAGGGAGAGAGGACTTCTTATATTTTTTCACTTTCTATTCTGAATTCCAAAAACTATTAAATTTATAATGAATGTTCCCTCTCCTCTCAGGAGAGGGTTAAGGTGAGGTTATTAAGAAAATAATATCAAAACTCCCCTCTTTCCTTTCTTTCTGCCATCAGTGTCTTTAAACATACTCTTGGAATGCCAAACCACAGTGCAATCAGCACAGTACAAGAAATACTATAACCCCAAATAGCATAAGCTTCATAAATCACCCGAACCAGCTCAATCACAGCGAAGAAGCTCAGCATCATCAGTACAGATAATGCAGCTGCTACGGTGCCCTTAGACACTTCAGAAGACATCAAAGCAAAACGGTAAATAACCGAAAAACTCAAGCCTTCACCGAAACTGATTAGAGTCATGCCAAGAATCAGGCAGTGTACAAAATAGTCTGGAATAAACAGCCCCGCGACGATGACCAATGTTCCAATAAACATCAGCGGGACGGCACGCATGACAGTGTGACCTAAGGGCATTTTGTCGATGATTTTCAGCAGGACCAGATTACCTGCAATCAGGCCGCCCAAGACTGGAATCTGGGCCAAACCATACTGCATACTGGTCAGGCCCAAATGCTCGACCAGCATGACTGGAGACAGTGCAATCCACAGCATTAACGGCATGCAGATGGTAGGCAATGACATGGTTAGTGTCACAAAGCGCTTATTCTTTAGTACTTCTTTGAAGTCATCCCAGATATAACTTAGCGGCTGTTTAACCCGACTGATTTGAGGGTCAGGCATTTTGGCTTTAAGACCAAACCAGCTCAAAAAAGCCAAGAAGGCTATGCCGATAAAGCCCCAATGCCAGGATACATGCTCAATCATAAAGGCACCGAGCACAGGCCCCAACAATGGTGCGAGCAAAGACACATTTGCCATGAGTGCCATGACTTTAATGGCATCACGTTCTTCAAAGGTTTCTTGAATTGCGGCATAACCTACTGCACCGATCACAGACAGGCCGAAGCCTTGTAAAAAGCGCAGTGCAATAAAGCTTTCAATATTCGGAGCAAACAGAATTGCCAGACAAGTTATAACAAAGAAAGCGACACCACCGAGTAATACAGTTTTACGACCGAGTCGATCTGATAAGGGCCCAAGCACAGCCGCAATAAATGCCCCACCCAATAAATAAAAAGACATGGACGACGGCGCCCAGGTACTGCTCACACCAAACTCTTTGGTAATAGCGAGCATGGCGGGTTGTACCAGGTCATTGCCGATATAGACGGAGAACTCAAACAGTACCAGCGCCAACGGGAACATAATGGTGGCACGGGTGAGTTTTGTCGTTTGAATATTTTGCATGGAAGAGTTAAGGCTCATTTACTCTTTTTAGAATTTTAAAAGAGCTGAATTTAAAAAATTGAGCGAAGTGTAGCAGAGTTTATTGTTTAAAGCTTTTTGGGTTAAGTCTATCTAAATATAACTATTTAATAACTTCTATAAGTTGCGTTTTTATAAATTTAAAATAAATTAAGCCATTCTTTAAAAAAAGAAAAAAGCGCATCCTTAAAATACGCTTTTAACTAAAACCTGTTTAAAGAGCAAACAATATTATGGACACGGCTCTTGCTGGAATTTTTTCTTATCATTTCCCCGCAAGCATTGATAAGCTTTCTGAATATTGACCAGCTCCCACTGACGACCATCCAGCTTAAAGTGATAAATGGTTTGAATGGCTTTTACCGAATCATCTTTCAGCCCGGTTTCTGTCACTTTCACCTGACCTGCAGTAGGTGACTCTATATTATTAAAGAATTGACGTAGTTCCACTGTTGCAATGTTCTCACGCAGTTCAGGGCGCAATTTTAAAACCTGCTCTAGTGGGGTATCTGGTGACTGTAATTTAAAAATTGTATCCTGCGTCGTTGCACAACCACCTGTTACAGCCACACCCAAAGTCAAAGTTGCCAATAAAATTATTCGTAGCATGGTCTTGTTTCCATTGTTGTCTTTATTATCAAAAACTATGATGCCGGGCTTTCTTTTTGCCGACTATTGAGACAATGTAAGTGTGATTACACAACAATAAAAAAAGCGCACCTTTCGATGCGCTTTTGTAAATTTGACCAGATTAAAGATCGAATAATTTACCCGGGTTCATGATGCCTTTCGGATCGAACACTTTTTTCAGGGCTTTCATATATTCGATTTCTTCAGCTGAACGTGAATATTCAAGATATGGCTTTTTGGTCATACCTACACCATGTTCCGCAGAAATTGAACCGTCATATTTTTTCACGGTATCAAATACGTACTTGTTTACGACCTGACATTTGGCAAAGAATTCATCTTTAGACAAATCAGCAGGTTTTAAGATATTTAGGTGTAAGTTACCGTCACCGATATGACCGAACCAGCAGATCTCAAAGTCAGGATAGTTCTCAGAAACAATCGCATCAATTTCTTTAATAAATGCTGGGACGTGAGTGATCAGAACTGAAATGTCATTTTTGTATGGAATAAACGGCGCGATTGACTCAGAGATGTCTTCACGTAAACGCCATAAGCTTTCCACCTGATCCAGGCTCTGGCTCATCACACCATCCAGTACCCAACCCTGTTCCATACAGTGTTCAAAGATTTCCATCGCCTTGTCCATAATCGGCTCAAACGGCGCTTCAAACTCAAGCAACACGTAGAATGGACATTCGGTTTCAAATGGGCGCTGTACATGACCATTGGCCAAAACTTTTTGCATTGCCAGTTCACCAAAGAACTCGAATGCAGTTAAATCAATTTTCGCCTGGAAGGCATGCAATAACGGCATAATCGCATCAAAGTCAGGTACACCCAGCACCATCACTTGTAAATCTTGTGGTTGACGTTCTAATTTAATTTCTGCTTCAGTCACTAGACCCAGCGTACCTTCACCACCGATGAATAAGTGTTGTAGCGCATAACCGGTCGCGTTCTTGATCATGCCTTTGTTCAGGCGCAGGATATCCCCTTTACCTGTCACGACAGTCAGGCCAAGTACCCAGTTACGGGTCATGCCATATTTGATCACTTTAATGCCGCCAGCATTGGTCCCGATGTTACCGCCAATTTGCGATGAACCCGCAGACGCAAAATCTACCGGGTAGTACATACCCTGTTCTTCAGCATAGTTTTGCAACTGTTCAGTCACGACACCTGCCTGCACGCGTACCATACGGTCTGCCGGGAAGAATTCCAGAATCTGGTTCATCTTGTCCATGCTGACTACGATCTCGCCGTTGGCAGCCACTGCACCTGCAGAAAGACCAGTACGACCACCTGATGGTGTCACTGCAACGTTAAATTGGTTCGCCAATTTTACGATGTCTTGAACCTGCTCAGTGGTTGATGGGAAAACGATGACTGACGGGTTTGGATCAAAGTGCTTAGTATGATCGCGACCCCAATTCTGGAGGCTGTCCGTATCGGTTTTAATACGGTTTTCACCCACAATTGCAGTCAATTGGGTCAATAACTCAGGGGTTAAAGCGACTGGAGCATTCATCGTTTGCAGACCTAGCATGAAGTAAACAAGAGAGAGGTCGTCTGTTCATTCGCATATTTTTCAGGCATCAAGGCCTGTATGAAATTCAGACGATACATGACCATTAAAGCATCAAAACGGGCTGCTTTAAAAGCATGGCGCAATATTATAAGCTATTTTTAGGCGATTCCCTGAAAAAATGACAATTTAGCTAATATACCTTTGAAAATGATAGTTTAATTCAACCAGAATCATCATTTTCACCAATATCACTTGCAAAAATACCTGATATTCACGTCACGAAGGAAATGTAAATCAGGTACTTTCCTATGCTATTATACCGCGACTAAATTTGGCCTTTGTAGCGGAGCCGTAATGAGCCAACATCTATCTCTACCTAAAGATAAAATCCGTTTTCTATTGCTAGAAGGCGTTCACCAGAACGCAATCGACACATTGAATGCAGCTGGATATACCAACATCGACTATCGCAAAACGGCGCTTGAGGGTGAAGCACTGAAAGAAGCGATCAAAGATGCGCACTTCATTGGTATCCGTTCCCGTACTCAGCTCACTGAAGAAGTGTTTGAAGCTGCGAACAAACTGATCGCGGTAGGATGTTTCTGTATCGGTACGAACCAAGTGAACCTAGATGCTGCTATGCGTCGTGGTATTCCGGTATTCAACGCACCATATTCAAATACTCGTTCGGTTGCTGAACTTGTACTTGCTGAAGCAATTCTTCTTCTTCGCCGTGTACCTGAAAAATCGACAGATACACATGCAGGCGGCTGGAACAAATCTGCTGTAGGTTCATTCGAAACGCGTGGTAAGACTTTAGGTATCGTAGGTTACGGTTCAATTGGCTCACAACTTTCTGTGCTTGCTGAAAGCATGGGTATGAAAGTCATCTACTTCGATACAGTGACTAAATTACCTTTAGGTAATGCACGTCAGGTTGGTTCATTAGGTGAACTTCTTGCCAATGCTGATGTCGTATCTCTACACGTGCCAGACGTTCCATCGACACGTAACTTCATGACCAAAGACCAATTCGCGCAAATGAAAGAAGGTTCGATCTTCATTAACGCGGCACGTGGTACGTGTGTAGTGATTGAAGACTTGGCAGATGCACTTAAATCGGGTCACCTTGCAGGTGCTGCGGTTGACGTGTTCCCGAAAGAGCCGAAAGCAAACGGTGAAGAATTTGTTTCTCCACTGCGTAACATTCCAAACGTGATTCTGACTCCACACGTGGGCGGTTCTACTATGGAAGCTCAGGCGAATATCGGTCTGGAAGTTGCTGAAAAATTCGTGGCTTATTCTGACAAAGGTATGACACTTTCTGCGGTGAACTTCCCAGAAATTGCGCTTCCATTGACTGAAGGCAAACACCGTCTGCTTCACATCCACAAAAACATCCCGGGTGTTCTGTCTAAGATTAACAATCTGTTTGCTGAACACGGCATCAACATCTCTGGTCAGTCTTTAATGACCAAAGGTGATGTAGGTTACCTCGTGATGGATGTAGATGCGACTGCATCTAAAGAAGCACTTGATACGCTACACGAAGTTGAAGGCACAATTCGCGTACGCGTATTGTTCTAATTCAACTACTGAAAAAACCGCAGGCTTCGGTCTGCGGTTTTTTTATTTTTTAGGGATTTATTTTCCCTGAGTACAGTCCGCTCCTGTGCGCAGTATTCGATTACTTCGAAGCCAAATTTAGTCATGCCAGATTTTAAAATTGCACCGATGGTGCAAGCGCCACTGATTTTGCTGATCGCCATGATCAGCATGCAAAGCAGTGGCTCCTTTGCCAAATATCTGTTTGGCCAGTTTCCAATTCTGACGGTTTCCGCAATGCGCCTATTCTTAGGTGCAGCCGTGTTGGCGTTGATTTTTAAGATCTGGCAAATCAATTTCCGTCAGGTGAAATGGTCAGCGATTATCAGTTATGGCTTAGCTCTGGCTGGCATGAATATGCTGTTCTATCTGGCGATTGATCGCCTGCCACTCGGTATTGCAGTTTCTTTTGAATTTATTGGGCCACTCAGTGTGGCGCTATTTCATGCCCGGCAGAAATTTGATTTTATCTGGGTCGGGCTGGCAATTCTGGGACTGGTGCTGCTGTTTCCCTTTGATCAGGCCGCACAGCCACTTGATCCGATTGGTATTCTATTTGCCTTGAGTGCAGGTGCCTGCTGGGCACTGTATATCGTCGCGGGACAGAAGCCTTCCGGGGTTTCCGGCAACCATACCGTGTGCTTAGGCATGTTTGTCGGTATGCTGGTACTGATGCCAATTGCACTCTTTGCAGGAATGCCAGCTCATACTTTTGAACCAATCA
Source organism: Acinetobacter sp. CIP 101934 (assembly GCF_000369585.1). Taxonomy (NCBI): domain Bacteria; kingdom Pseudomonadati; phylum Pseudomonadota; class Gammaproteobacteria; order Moraxellales; family Moraxellaceae; genus Acinetobacter; species Acinetobacter sp. CIP 101934. The sequence continues at coordinate 2,865,882 of NZ_KB850094.1, forward strand.
GCCTGATGTACTTTTTAGCTCTGGCAATATTGGCCAGTGCACTGCCCTTTACCCTGGAAATGATTGCACTTAGAAATTTAACCGCTTTGAGTTTTGGAACCTTGATGAGTCTGGAACCTGCAATTGCAGCATTTTCCGGTTTTATCTTTTTGGGTGAAACTTTATTATGGACCGAATGGCTGGCATTAGGCACAATCATTAGCGCTTCAATTAGCTGTACGGTGACCATGCAAAAGCGCAAAAATAAAAATATTTAAATCATTGATCATTTTCTACTGTAGGAATTTTTAAATTCAAAGTTTTGCGCAGTGATTTTTACACTTTGAATTTAAAATTTTCTGGTCATTTATGGAGCTTAAAAATTTAAATTCATTTGCTTTAAATTTAAGGCAACTGTTCACAAAATATTCTCTCCGCCTACTCATCAAAAATTAACCAGTTTGCTATAATCTGCCTTTCTCCCTGACCTGAATTCTGTGCCTGCCTGGCATATCAAACTCCCATGCCAAACGCCCAACTCCTTGCTGTGTTGTACATGGTTTTATCCATGACTTCATACCAGATCAGTGCATCCTTTGCGAAGCAATTATTTACTGTACTGGACCCGCTGACAGTAACCATTTTGCGTCTATGTTTTGCCGCCATTATTGTCTGTGTGATGTTCCGTTCCTGGAAAATTATCTCGCGACTGCCCTATCTCAAATGGAAAGATTTACTCTGCTACAGCGCGGCACTTGGCCTGATGAATATCCTGTTTTATATGTCACTGGGCAGACTGCCTCAAGGGATTGCAGTCGGCCTGGAATTTGTAGGACCGCTAGGGCTGGCACTGTTATCGATTAAAAATCGCAGTGATTATATCTGGGTAATTCTGGCAATTTTAGGAATCGCATTGATGGTGCCATGGGGACAAGCTGCCAATCATCAGTTTGACCTGCTGGGTGCTGCCTGTGCATTAGGTGCTGGTCTATGCTGGGCCTTCTATATTTTCTTTGGTCAGCGTGTGGTACAGCAGAATATGGGTATGCATGCCCTGACCATTGCCATCAGTATTTCTGCGCTATGTTTACTTCCATTCGGACTATATCACAATGCTGCAGCAGTCCTCGATACCCAGCATTGGGGCAAAGCCATTACCATTGCAATTCTGGCAACAGCAATTCCCTATGCACTGGATCTGAAAGCACTTAAACAGCTGAACAAGATGAGCTATGGCACCCTGTCCAGCCTTTCTCCTGCGCTGGCAGCCTTAACCGGTTTTATCCTGCTTGGTGAACGTACCGGCGTATTACAATGGATTGCTTTGGCCTGTATTATGCTGGCTTCCGTCGGGGTCACATTGCGTGCTGCACGTCAGGCCAGAAAGGCAAAAACAGCTTAAATATCTCTTAAAAAAGATGGCTGAACAGCCATCTTTTTTTGCAATACAGTTTTTGAATTTAAAACTTAACTTTGTACCAGCATGTCTTTTTTCATGTCTTTATAACGCTGATATTCATTCTTGTACTGCACAGCTAAAGCGGTCTTTTGCTCTTCTCCAAGAATTTTACCTGCCTGCTGAAAGAAGCCATGTTCTTCTTCTTTTAAGTGATGATGAACCTTTTCTGAAAGTCTTTTGGCAATCGCAATCCAGCCCGGATTACTAAATTCGGTTGCAGTCAGCTCTTCAATCATCTCATCCATTTCATGATGTTCTGCCAAGGCATGACGGGTAATATTCAATCCCGAATCAGTCATCATCAATGGAATATAGAAATAGCGGTCTTCTGCAGTTTCATGGGCAAAGAGTTCGTTTTTAAGCTGCTTGAACAACTCACGGCGTTCTGCCGTATCCCCGGAAGTTTGTAATAGTTTTTCAGCGAGATCACGCTGAATTTCATGACTTTCCCTGAGTGCTTCAAAAATGGTGGTCATGTAATTTTTCTCCTGTTTTTGTCATGCCTTTTTGCATCATAAAGAGGAAATGGCAAGGGTTCAGGAGGTTTTATAAGTAGAAATTGTATAAAAAACTTTAATATCGAGAATGGTTTACATCTATTTTTAAATCAAAAACATCTGATAAGCCATCCGGCAGATCAGCAAACTGACCAATATGAGAAACAGAATCCGGATAAAACCACTGCCATATTTAAAGGCCAGTTTCACCCCAACAATCGAGCCTGCAATATTCGCCACCGCCATCATGGCACCGATCATAAACAGCACATGACCTGTTGGAATAAAGAAACTCAGTGCAGCCAGATTCGTAGTGAAATTGGCAATTTTCGAAAGTGCTGACGCATGTAAAAAATCCACGCTCAGATAACGGATAAAGAAAAATATAAAGAAACTGCCCGTGCCCGGACCAAAAATTCCGTCATAAAACCCGATCATCAAGCTACCAATGGCAGCGAACATCAGCATTTTCCGTGTCAATTTTTGCTCGACATGTACCCGGCCGAACTGTTTTTTCATGAAAGTATAGACCGCGATCACGATCAGCATGACCAGCACAAAAGGCTTGAGAATATCGACCGGAATTAGCGTGACGCTGGCCGCGCCAGCAAAAGAACTGATATAGCTACACAAGGCAACCACGCCGAGCAAAGCCCACGGCAATTTCACCTGTCGCAAATAGGAAAGTGCCGCGGAGGCTGTGCCGAAAATGGAAGCCAGCTTATTGGTACCGAACACGGTCGCTGGCTGCAGATACGGTAGGCTGCTCATAATCGCTGGAATCTGGATTAGACCACCACCACCGACGGCGGCATCAATTGCCCCTGCCATAAAGGCAAAGCCAATCAGACTGATGATGATCTCGATGTCCATATCAACTTTCTCTTAATATTTACTAGAGATTTAACACACGCTTCGGCACCAGACGCTTACGATCAGTAATTTCTGCCAGGCCCAGACATTTCTCACCCTCAAATACCAGCACTTGTGGCTCTGCCGGATGGTCAATATTACTTTCCATACCACGGCTAAAATATTCAGCACGGCCTTCTGGCGCTTGAACCTGCGGAAAATGCTGCACGGGCGCATAAGCCGGTAGCAATAAAGCTTCACGCTCTTCTTCGCTCAGGCTTTCCAGATATTCAATGGTATAACTTGGAATGATGTCAAAATGACCCGTTTGCGTACGATGCAAATAAGTCAGATGACCATAAGTACCCAATGCCTTGGCAATATCTTCACCCAGTACACGGATATACGTGCCTTTAGAACAGGTCACGTTCAGCGTGATGCTATTTTCAGTAAAAGATAAAAGTTCGATGGCATAAATGGTAATTGGACGCGCTTCACGCTCAATTTCAATACCTTTACGCGCCAGCTCATACAGCGGACGACCTTCTTTTTTCAGTGCTGAATACATCGGTGGTACTTGCTGGATTTCACCAACAAATTGGGCAATCGTATCCTTGATTAGCTGTTCATTCAGTTCAGGAACAGCTTGTTCAAGCAGGATTTCCCCCTCGACATCACCGGTAGTCGTGCTATGACCTAGAAAAATAGTCGTTTGATAACGCTTGGTTGAATCCAGCAGATAATGCGAAAACTTGGTCGCCTCTCCCAGACAGACTGGCAGTAAACCAGATGCCAGTGGATCCAGCGCACCTGTGTGTCCGGCTTTTTGCGCACGATATAGCCAGCGTACTTTTTGCAGTGCAGCATTTGAGCTGATGCCTAGAGGCTTATTTAACAGGAACACACCGCTGATATGACGACGCTGAATTTTAGGAGATGAAGATTTCATGGCAAAAAATCAGACAATTTTTAAGTTGGCGCAATGGTAAAACCCTGGTCAATGTTTTACAACTTTTCTATGCTATTCAATCTGTATTTATGGCATATTGAGCCGATTCATTTCTTGATAATAATTGAAGAAAAACAAAATAAAGGTGCATAGGACATGCAGAAATATAAAATATGGATCATTGTTGCTTTAGTGATCCTGTGTCTGGTCACGCTGTTACTGTGGCTTTCCCCTCAGGATGAAAAGCAGACTTCGAATGAACCAGGTAGCGCTCAGCCAGCCATACTAGATAGGGAAGCAAACGCCCTGAATGTCAGTGCCCAGAACAATACTTTTTTTGCCAGCGCCAGCCAGCAGGATACCGAAATCAACTGTCAGATGCAGCTGGATAGCAGTAATCGCCTGATCGTGAATGAACAGACCCGCAACTGTTTTGAATATTTCATTACCCAGTACGGTGAAAAAACTATTGAACAGATTCAGCAGGACTTTAAGACCTATATTTCTCAGAACCACAAAGAACCCGCCCTGTCCCAGATTCTGGATCTATGGGATCGCTATATGCAGTATCGTCAGAGTCTTGGTGAAATAACCCCACCTGCCGGTCTGAATCAGGAAGATCCTGCCTATTACCGCAGTATCTATACCAGTACCCAGAATCTGCGTAAACGATTTTTCTCTAATTATGAAATTGAAGGACTGTTTGGTACCGAAGATACTTATCATGAATATACGCTGGATCGTATGGCAGTTCTGGCAGATAAGAACTTAAGTGAAGCTGAAAAAGCACAGAAACTGAAAGAACTGTTTCAGCAGCTTCCAGAAGATTGGCAGGAAAATCTGGAGCAGCTCAATAAGCTAGAAGATCTACGCAAACTGACCGCAGATATTAAAGCGCGTGGTGGCTCGACTGAAGAAATCCGCCAGATGCGTTTAAATCTGGTGGGTCCTGAAGCCACACAGCGTCTGGAAAATCTGGATAGTAAACGCACGAGCTGGAAGTCCAGTGTGACCAGCTATTTAAATGAGCGTGATAGCATTATGCAAAGCGGCCTGAATGACAGTGCCAAGCAAAAAGCAGTTCAAGAGCTACGTGCGCAGCATTTCAAAAAACCGGAAGAACGTCTACGTGTAGAAACTTTTGAACAGGTACATGATCAGGGAGGTAAGCTACCCTTCGCAGATTAAGCCTAAAAGCCATCACCTGTTGATGGCTTTTTTATCACTGCCATTTGGACAATTTTGTATTTGAACTTCAAGGAGCTACTTCTATGATTGTTTCAAAATATTTTCTCTTACATAAATTTACTTAAGCAAATTATAAATATTTCAAAGACTTTTTATTTAAATACATGTGCATATAAAACATACACTTAAAATTAAACTTCCTTCTGTCAAACATGTCCCCAAATGACATGGTTTTAGACAGCTAAAATGAAAAAATACCGCTACTTACAAAGAAAAATGGCTCGGCCACTCAAGGCTAAGACTGTATTTTATTTTAAAACGTCTGATGGTGTGGGCTACATCACTCTAGAAAAGCAATGATTGCTTGAATAACGATAAAATTAAAAAGGGACGGTTATGCGTACTTTCAACAAGACAGCACAGTTACTGACTGTGACTTTAGCAGCGGCTTTGGGCTTAAGCTTTGCTGCACAAACCCAGGCAGCGGCAAGTGCCACACAAGTCATCGAAAAGACCAAGTCCGATTATGCCAAAACCAAATATCCGATCTTGATGGTACATGGCTGGCTAGGCTGGTCACGCATTGGTACCGATAGTATCGGACTGGATTACTGGTATCAGATTCTGCCGGATATGGCTCGTAATGGCTCGACCGTATTTGCTGCACAATTGTCTCCGGCAAACACAACGATGCACCGCGGTGAACAACTGATTCATCAGGTTGAAGATGTTCTGGCCATTACCGGCAAGAAAAAACTGAACTTGATTGGTCATTCCCATGGTGGGCCGACGGTACTCTATGTTGCAGCGACCCAACCGCAGTATATCGCTTCGATTACCGGCGTGGCAGGCACCTACCACGGTTCCAAAGTTGCAGATGATATCCAGAACAATAGCCTGAGCCGTACTGCCTTCAACATTCTAGGTGATTATATTGTTGGGCCTTTGATTGCACTCGGTCAGTTGAAGCCGGAACTGGAAATTGATTTTGATGCCTCCATGAAATCTCTGACCCAGACCGGTTCGAATACCTTTAATGCCACCGTGGCACAGCAAATGGTGAAAGATGGTGTACTGGCTTCGAACGAAAACTGTAATAAAAATTTAAAACAGAAAGACAGCAAAGGCATTCATTACTATTCCTGGACAGGCGTAGCCCAAGCTACCAATGCTCTGGATATTGATACGATCCTGATGCAGTTAAGTCCTTTATCATATGGCAATAAAGACAATGATGGCATGGTGTCACGTTGTAGCGCGTTCATGGGTAAAGTCATCCATGACCAGTACAAACTTAACCATACTGATCTGGCCAATATGATGTTTGGTCTGAAAGGAATGTTTGCACCAGATCCAGTTGCGCTCTATCGTCAGCACGCCAACCGACTCAAATTACAGGGCTTATAACGCGAGTGCCTATATTTCCAGTGAAATATAGGCTTTTTTTCTGATTCTTTTTTATTTGGCTTATCCGTGATCTAAAAGCTGTAATGGAAAAATAATAGATCACTTAAGTTTTTGCTGTGGGTTTCCCGATTGGCTGACCCTTATTTTTTAATCAAGTAGTACCTTTATAACCGTAACAGCATAGAAAACTGAGTTCCTGCGATAAGGGAACTTTGCACAACAGGATGAGGATCATCCGGTTAAAACAACAAAGTGAGGAAAATATGATGAAATGTGGAGTGTTAATCACTGGTCTACTGCTAGTGGGTACATGTCTCAGTACTCAGGCATCCACCCAAGCCAGTCAGGTCACTGCAAAAGCCAGTTCCAGCTATGCGAAAACCAAATATCCAATTGTTTTTGCACATGGCATGGCGGGCTTTATTCGGATTGGTACCGATCAGTTTGGCTTAGATTACTGGTACCAGATTCTGCCAGATCTGGCGCGTAACGGTGCCAATGTCTGGGCAACCCGTGTTTCACCATTCAATTCCTCCGAAATCCGCGGTGAACAACTTCAACATCAAGTTGAAGAAATTCTGGCGATTACCGGTGCAGAAAAAGTCAACTTGATTGGTCATTCTCACGGCGGTCCAACCATTCGCTATGTCGCAGGTGTAGCACCGGCGCTAGTTGCTTCTCTGACTTCAGTCGGCGCACCACATAAAGGTTCCCCTGTTGCAGACCTGATCCTGCAAGCAGAAGGAACACCTGTACAAGGTCCTTTAGTGGGAGGAATCAATCTGGTATCTAAAGCCATTACTTGGGCACAAGGTCTGGATCCAAACAGTTTCCCACATGACTCTCTGGCGGGTGGTAGCAGTCTAACCTTGGCAGGATCTGCGAAATTTAATCAGAAATATCCAATTGGTATGCCAACTACAGCTTGTGGTGAAGGTGCCTATCAACAGAAAGGCATTTACAACTATTCATTCACAGGTGTTGGTCAAGTCACGAACCTGCTTGATCCTGATTCAGCACTTAAAGTCACTGCCCTGCTCATTGATGGTGGCAAAGAAAATGATGGGCTGGTATCACGCTGTAGCGCCAAGTTCGGTAAAACCATTCGTGATAATTACAACTGGAACCATCTGGATGAAGTGAATATGGTGCTTGGCTTGAAAAACCTGTTTGCTCCAGATCCAGTGGATGTTTACCGTCAACATGCCAATCGGTTAAAACTACAAGGCTTATAAAGCAATTTGTATGATCAGCCCTAATCAACATGAGTAGGGCTTTCTCATATCTTCTTAAAATTGAATTTTATAAAACTTAATATTGCATTGATGCTGTTAGCCATGACATTAACCTTTAATGTTCAAACCAACACATCTCATCTCCAACAGGCAGAAACAAAATTCATCATATCAAGCTATGCAAAAACCCAATATCCGATTGTCTTTGCACATGGACTTCTCGGCTTTAATCGCTTAGCAACAGAAAATTTAGCAATGGATTATTGATATCAAATCCTGCCTGATTTGGCACGAAATGGTTCCACCGCTTTTGCAATACGTATGTCCCCATTTAAGCGAATTACGTGGCGAGCAATATGTGGCTCAACTTCATAAAGTCCTAGCCATTAGAAGTACGAAAAAACTTAATTTAATTGGGCATAGTCATGGTGCACATGCAGTACGTTATGCTGCGGGTGTGATGCCTAAAAAATTGCATCTGCACTAACGGTAGGCGGTGCCAATCAGGGAACAGTTGTCGCATCTGATATTATGAAACTAGCAAATAGCACAGGTACTGCTGAACTACTGAATGTACTGATTAATATCTTCGGAAATGTACTAATGTGGGCACAAGAGCTAGATGGGAAAGCGTTCCCACACAATGCATTGGCAGCCGGTCATAATACCTCTGAAGGAACAGTCGAATTTAACTAACTTTTTAATACGGGACTATCTTTAAAGAAATATGGTGAAGGAAAATATCAAGAGCACTATATTCAATCACCGGTAATAAGCCTGCAACCAATACTTTAAATATCAGTGATGTGGCCATGAAAGCCTTAAATAGATTATCTGCCTATAAAAGAAGCTGCCAATGATGGCATCGTATCAGTGTGTAATGCAAAATTTGGTAAAACTATCCGTAATGATTTTCCATGGAATCATTTAGATGAAATTAACCTGATGTTTGGCATCAAAGGGACTTTTGCACCGGATCCTGTCAATGTCTACCGCCAACATGCCAATCGTTTAAAGTTGCAAGGGCTATAAAATTCAAGCATAAAAAAATGCGCCAAGAGGCGCATTTTTTTATGCTTTAAAGCAAGGCTAAAATTAACCTTGTTTACGAGCTGGCAACTTTTCACGAATACGTGCAGCTTTACCAGAAAGTTCACGTAGGTAGTAAAGTTTAGCACGACGAACGTCACCACGACGTTTCACTTCAATCTTAGCAACGATTGGAGAGTGAGTTTGGAATACACGCTCAACGCCAACACCGCTAGAAATTTTACGTACGGTAAACGCAGAGTTCAGACCACGGTTTTTCTTAGCGATTACAACGCCTTCAAACGCCTGTAGACGTTCACGGTCGCCTTCTTTTACTTTTACTTGGACAACTACTGTGTCACCTGGTGCAAAAGCTGGGATGTCTTGTTTAAGCTGAGCATTTTCAACAGCTTGAACTAAAGGATGCTTACCGCTCATGGGGTATCTCCAATATTGTGGATCAGAAGAGGTCTGATATCCACTGGGGCTAGAGGCTAAAGCGCATAGACCCGATTGACTTTCCCTTTATGCTTGACCGCTTCAATGCATAAAGAGTCTATTTAAGTGTGGCAAAAAAGCGAAGCTTCTTGCCTTTTGCGCTCGGAGAATAAATTAAGATCTATTTCCTTGCAAATCTTTTAGCCATTTTTTTTGTTGCTTTGTCAGTTCGACTTGTTCGACCAATTCAGGTCGACGTTCAAGCGTACGCTGATAACGCTGCAAAAAACGCCATTTTTCAATATTGGCATGATGTCCCGATTTTAAAATATCTGGCACATCCATACCTTCAAAATGGTCTGGCTTGGTATATTGTGGGCAATCTAACAGACCATCCACAAATGAGTCTTGCACATGGGATTGTTCATCCGACATCGCACCCGGAAGTCTCCGGATAATACTGTCCAATAAAACCATCGCAGGGAGTTCACCACCCGACAATACGTAATCTCCAATCGACCATTCCTGATCAACATATTTCTGGATCAAACGCTCATCGACACCTTCATAACGTCCGCACAATACAATTAGTCCGTCATATTTAACGAAGTCCTGTACCGCAGGTTCATTTAAGGTTTTTCCTTGCGGTGACATATACACCACAGGAACATGAACTGCACCCGCTTGCGTTGCAAGCTCTTTGGCACGATGAATTGCTTTCGCTAATGGCTCAGCCATCATCACCATACCGGGACCACCACCAAATGGACGTTCATCCACCCGTTTGTAATTCCCTTCAGCAAATTCGCGTGGATTGATGCAATGAATTTGCATCAAATCACGTTGTGCTGCGCGCCCGCTAATACCGAAACGTGTAATCGCTTCAAACATTTCAGGAAAAAGCGTAATGACTGCAAAAAACATCGCAGACTCCCGTGTTTCCAAAAATGTTAGTAGTCTACGCCCCAATTGACATAGATACGACCCGCTTCGAGATCAACGCGTTGTACCACATCTTTATGCCATGGAATCATGCGCTCTTCGCCATCAATGCTATCAGGGGTTGCGCGAACCACCATGACATCGTTAGCGCCTGTCTCAAACATTTCATGGATTTGACCGAGGTTAATTTCCTGTTCTTTATCATCTAAACCTAACACTGTTAGACCTTTTAAATCAGACCAGTAATACTCGTCCACACCTGCTTGAGGTAGTTGAGCTTTTGAAATCCAGATATTTGCACCAACCAGTTCGTCTGCGCCAGTGCGATCACTCACACCTTTAAGCGAAACAACTAAGCCTTTGCCATGCGGTTTCCAACGTTTTACATCAACAATTTGCCAACCTGCTTTGGTCTCAATGTACCAAGGCAGATAGTCAAATATGTTGCTCATAGGTTCTGTATTGGAATAGACCCAGAGCCACCCATTCAATCCATATGCTGAACGTAGCTGTCCAATCTGAATACGATCTTCGGGAACATTCTGTGTTGGTGTCATGGGCTAGCTACTACCGTATTAAACAGCAGCTGCAGCTTTCTTAGCTTGAGCAGCTAAAGAAGCAACACGATCAGAAGGCTGCGCGCCTTGAGATACCCAGTGAGCAAAACGGTCAGCATCTAAACGAAGTTTTTCTGCTTTACCTTGAGCTGTAGGGTTGAAGAAACCGATACGTTCGATGAAACGACCGTCACGTGCATTACGGCTATCAGTCACAATGATTTGATAGAACGGACGTTTTTTAGCACCACCACGAGTAAGACGAATAACTACCATGATACAACCTTATAGTTTTTACGGATTATCCCTGCATCGACCATCGATACATTTCAAACCCCTTTCATAGAGGGCAGTATTTTACGTGAATTTTGCCCTGAATGAAAGATCAAAAGTTGGTTATCCACAATTTTGAATTTACTTATCTGTCCAACTCAAACACGTACCTGTAGCATCGTCTTTACCTTTATACCAACATTGCGTACCATTATGAGTTAGAGTTAATGCACCATCATTTTTTTGAATACCTGTGGTTATAGGAGTAGCTGTTAATGTCCATGATGAATCAGGAGCATTTGTTATAGTTAAATTATAATAAGCCGATCCAGTTCTAGGTGAAACTGTTTTGCCATACACCTCAGGATTAGTAAGTGGATTAGCTGCATAACCCAGAGTTGTATTATTTTTTCCATAATCTCCATTTGCTAATTTATAAGATTGTAGTTTTTGTGCTATTTCCATCATCGTACTTTGAGTTTCCATACGATTTTTTTGTTTTACATAACTTTGATAAGATGGATAAGCCACAGAAGCCAGAATAGCTAAAACTGCCACAACAATCATAACTTCAACAAGTGTAAAGCCCTTAATCTTACTCATTATTATTTCCATTCCTTGGTATTTGCACCACAATTCGTACTAGTAATACCCAACGAATCTTTAGTCATACACTTTATTCCTCTAGAATCCAATAAAAGATATTCAGAATTTCTAAGCGCACTACCTCTAGTTTGATTGGGAATAGCAATCATTTTCCAGCCCTGCCCAATTGTAGAGTCTTCTAAGGCCTTAGTTGAATCGTTAATATCAACAATCTTGATTTGATAGTTGTAGTTACTTGCAGAATCATATGGAATATTGACCTCTCCTTTTGTTGAGGTCTGATGCTCCGGAATATAACCAGCATAACTTAATTGCTTTCCTTTGTAATTTTCTAAACGCTCAGCAATTTTAAGCATTTCTGACTGTGCCTTTGATTTATTCGCTCTCGCGATGTAAATTTCATAGCTTGGAATAGCGATTGCTGCAAAAACTGCAACAATCACTACTACAATCATCAACTCAATTAAAGTAAAACCTGTATTTTTAATTTGAGGTTTGATCATCGTTATCTTCCTCACCATTCAAACCAACGTACAGGTTTAATTTTTCTATATTGACTATAGGTATAAGTCTTTTGCTCAGTAGGCACTGTATTGTTATTATTACAATTACCCACACACATCTCCTTAGTTTCAGGATTAGGATTTACTAATATTTGTTTTCGGGGATCATTAGAAGTAGGACCAAAATTTGGGCCTACAATTCCTAGATAATCTTTTTTCAAATAAGCAGCACACTCTCCATAAGGCATACATATACGATAAATCGTTGAAAGACCTCTTACCCCACCAGTACAACTATTTGCTACTCCCCCAGTAGCAGTAGCTTTTGGATCATACAAGGAAACATATAGATCGTTCCCTTTAAGATCTGATTCCTCATATGCTCTTGCATAATTACCAGAGTCGATAGATCTCAATTCAAATGCCCACCCCTTTAACATTTTATTTTTGATACTTGCAATATTATCTGAACTAATCTGTGTGGTATCAGTTTTCCCAAGTACACCTGATTTGGCTAGATCATCATATTTAATAATTGCAGAAGGGGTATAATTAGTCGCTAAAGTATTGCTAACTACATCTCGGTCGATAATACCGTAAACCTTATTTTTTGCTTTCTCTTCTTCAAGTGGGAAACTTCGATTACCTGATCCTGCTGTCAACAATACAAATCGCTCTTGCCCTTCATCAAATACAGCCACAGACAAACGCTCATAGAAACGAGGAACAAATAGTGTGGAACCGCTTCCTGTCTGTAGGTTTGCAATAGTCTGAACACGAACTGCTAAATTGCTATCTACTTTTGTAGAGATTTGGTTCGCATTATTTAAATCGACTCTGAATATTTGCCCACCTAAATCTGCAAAATAGATAACATCAGTTAAACCATCTGCATCATAGTCCAATACAGTAGGTTGACCCACAACACTATAACGAATATCAGAATTCTGTGTATATTTATGACTTTGAGTAATGTCTGAAGTATCTGCACTTGTCATCCAGAGTAAAGAACCATTGCTTGCATCTACAATATATAATGCGTTCCCTCTCGTAGAGGTGGTAGGTTCAACATAACTACTTGCAGGTTTCTCATAAATAGACTGATCATATCCTCCACCAAAAATTAATACTCTTTTCTTCTCCCCTTTAACCCGTACATTGGCAATTGTAGGTTTAGACCAGATTTGTGCCATACGCGAAAAACCTGGTTTAGCCGGAGTATTATGAAATAATAAAGATGGTGCAGAAGGTGTACTTATATTCAGCCCATAGAGAGCCTCTCCACCCATTCGTAATCCACCATAAATATTCATTTTATCTGCTTCATATTTCGCAGTAGTTACTGCCCCACTAGTTACAGTAGTAACCTTAAAGGTATTATCAGCTGTCCAAGGAGCATCCACGCCATATTTAATACCATTTTCAGATATTGCATTTTCACTAGCTAATGTTTCAGGCTGATTTACTAATATTTCTTTGGGTATAAAGACGGATTGTTCCTTACCACTGATAGCATCAACAATATGTAAACCACCTTCAATTGAACCATAAATTACATATTCATCCCTACTAGTGACTTTATTATTTAAAATATTGATATCTGATGACTTAGTGACAACTAATGGTTTTGAATGTATCACCCCTCCTAAAAAGCGATAAGGATCTGTAGGATGTGCTATAGCGTTCAAGGTTGCTTTATTTAAATTTGCTGGTTCAGCTTGATACCCTAGATACTTAAGTAAGGATTTACGAGTAGTTATAGAAAAATAACTTTCTGTTCCTATTTTGTCACTATCAGGAATATCCTCAGCAAGATTATCTTTAGTAACTTTCTTGACATTCCCATTTGATAGCACATAGACATTACGGTTGCTATTTATATTACTTATAGCATCATTAGCTATCAAGCGTGAAGATGGAACAGGGATTTTATTCCATGCTCCACCTATATTTATTGGACTATTATCACCTGTCGTAGTTGACCATAAGTCTTTTGCTAAAGGATTAATTTCTTGAGAAGAAGTGTAAAGTGTATTTCCACCAGTCTCACTGTCACTTAATGTTCCATTATAAACATAGTACTTTTTCAGATTTCCTAACCAGGTGGCTCGTGTAGAGTCTTGTAATGGCTGCAACATCGGGAAGAAACCAGTATTCATGGCCTTCGTTTGATCAAGAGGGTCTTTAGGTATACTTATGACTCCAAGGTTAGATGGTTTAAACTCCACCTCCAACCCGCTTAGGAATTGCGTCATGCTACTAATGATATCTTCTGAATTTGATGCCTGATAAAAACCGCCAGTCCCATAATCAGAAGTTCCCCATAAACAGGAGTTTTGAATATCTTTGGAAAGTCCTGGCGCATTGCAATTATAAGTCCCATCTGCATTTTTCGGAATACCAGCAAAAGAACTCCCGAAGCCGATCACAGCAGTTTGAATTTGCACTCCTTGCGGATTACTTTTATTCATGAGTGCTTTTGAGTACTCACCAATACATTCCCAAGCTGAATTATTTCGATCCGATGACCCAGTTGATGAAAGACTGGAACTACAATTGTTTGCCATACTTATAGCATTAGTACCATCACTCTTTTTGAGTGTTAGATTCATCAAGTTTCTGATAGCTTTGGGTTCTGTACCATTTGGATAACCATCGGTAAGGAAATAAATCCCATTGCCACTACAAGTTGAATTAGCGACAGCAGGACTTATATAATTCGAAGAGTTCTTAATATCAGCAAGAGTAGAATAAGTGTTGTGTGCTGTTGAAGTAGAATAATTTCCTACACCTGAGATATATTTACCCGTATTTAAATAACCACTATAAATAGAGTCTGTACCATTTGTTATCGTGTAAGTACTATCTGTTTTTTTAGCGTATACAGCAGAATCAAACCACCCCGTATAACGTGTTACTACATATTCTTTTTGTTCTAGATCTTTTACACTTTGAGCCCCTCCATCACTCCATGTTATCAATTCAGAACCCAAAAATGTACCGTTTTCACATGGCCAATAGTAGTATCCATTTTCACTAAGAGAAGGGGTGTTTTTTTTAGGATTTGGCCAACTTGTACATTCTTTCCAACCAGCCCCAAGCCCAATAATACCTGGTGTATAAGCATACATATCTTTATAAACAGGTACTTCTTCAGTAGTTATACCACTGGTCTTAGTACCCATCATATAAGCGCCAGCTTCTGCATACGCGGCAGCCGTTGGCGTACCCCCAGTTGCTTTTAAACCGGCAACAAAATTTTTTAAATCTGTAACATGAGTAGGATCACTCATCGCTTTTGCCGGTATAGAAACAATACCTTTTTGCCCTTTACCTTCGTATGAATAATAACCTGCCCCCAATTTAATTCCAGATAATGCTCGACTATTTAGCAAAGTAAACATGGCATCTTTAAGACGTGTTAAACGGTCATAACATTTATAGCCTGTTCCATTCACAGTACAATCATTTCGCACACGCTGCTTATAAGTATTATCCAAACCATCATAAATACTTTTAGTAACGGAGCAATAATATCTTTTATATGAGGGAGTTGTTGTAGAATCTTCACTTAATACTGCTTTACTACCTCCGTTTCCATTACGATCTACAACACATATATTGTAATCATCCTGCAAACTCATACTCGAGCCACCGTATCCAGCACCCCACCCCATACTTCCTGAGGTATCTAGCATCATAAAAATACTGGTCTTACCAGAACTATTTCCTTGATAAATACTTAAATCGCTGGAATAACTCCCATTCATACAGCCGAAAAGTAGAACAGGAGATAAGGCCATTATTTGATATTTAGTTTTCATGACTACCCCTTATTTAAATGTTTGATTTCGATTCATTTAATCGAACAATATACTCAGCCACTTGTGTATTTAATGGAACACCCAATTTATTTAAACATTCATGTAAAGTCTCTATCTTTACTTGCCCTAAGGTAGTATCTGCACGATTTTTTAATAATGAGTCATCCATTAATCTATTTCTTAGACATACATTCATGTCGGCAATACTCGCTGATGTCATAGCAGGAGCAAACGAGGTAACTGTGACTCTTACTCGTTTAGTATTAGTATTAGTAGAATCTTTTGGATCCCCGCCTTTATTGACATATTCAAAGCGATTAACTTCAATAGCAGGATCATCCGGACTTACAACAGCAACTTGGGTTACAATTGCCTTGCGGCTTATAGAGAACATAGAAGTTGGATCGCAAAATGCATTAATATTTCCTGATTCTGCAGTCGATTTAGCTTCAATAGAATTTTTTGCTTTTCTTTCTATAATCCTAAAATCACTTAGATTAAAAAATAAATTATTTTTTACCTTACTTTTATTTACTTCTACTTCAGTTGGCTTAAAACACAATTGTAATTCTTTACCTTCATTACCATCGAGTAAAACATGCCCCACTGGAGTTCCAGCTAAATTTTCTGATTCATTTGTATTAAAGTTTTTTTCTAGATGATCTAATGCAACATCAGAAGTTTGCATTAATAAAGTTTGAACCTGTGCATTAGTTGCGATTTTTAAACTAAAAATACTGTTACGTATTGCGTATAAACCAATAATAGTAATTAATACTAATAATATTAATACCGTAATAAGTGTTGCACCTGTCTGGTAATTAGAACGATTTATCATTGAATAACATCTCCTAATCCACCATTACGCAAAGCAACTGTAGTGGTATATACATGTCGCATATAACCATCACTTGGCGCAGTTATCGTTTTATCCAAAACAACAAAACTGTTTTTATTTGACATTGTCACTTTTTCAGATGATCTAACCAGCCAGCCTAAATTTATCCCTATAACAGCTGGCCGATGTTTAACACTAGCCGTGATAGCGATATTGTTATATTCATCTATTCCAAGAGTACGAGTTGAGCCGTTATTATTCCTGACAATTAGCTGTACTCGCATGTACTCAACATTTTTAGCAATCATTTCACCCGGATTTGTCGCATAGCTTCCGGTAAGCGTATTTACCGCTGAAATTGTGGTTGACTCATACGTTTGAGGAACAATCTCCCCCGTCGCAATAAACATTGCATCGGAGCAATTCAAATTTGCTTCATCCTTACCAGAAACTTTATTTATATAATATCTTTCAATTACATACCAACCTTTAGAATGAGTGGTAGCTGTCTTAATAGGTCCCTTCACTTTTTGACCAGTGCATGTAAACATATTCTGGGGAGCTTGATAAATTATTACCAACTGATCACTTTTTAAATAGCTATCAAATGCACTATCGTTATTTAAATTAGATGAAACTAAGTTACTTCCACTTAATAAAGATGTTCCTATTTTTAATCCCTTTAAATTTCCATCTGCCAAAGGAGTAGCTGATCCACTAGTTTGATTACTTAGAACAATTCCTCCATAAAGTGACTCATCATTCATTGCACCTGCATTACCGTGATTCGCCAATCTAATATTTTTTGTCACATAATGCACACCAAAAATACCACTTTCTTGTAGCGAAGACGCAGAAGACTGAATTCTATAATTCAACTGCCCACTAATTAATAACTGTATAGCTACAGCAACTAAAATTAACCCTAAAGTCAAGGCAATCATTAATTCAATAAGTGTAAAACCTAGCTGGTTTATACCTTTCATTAATATGCCTCCAACACCAAGCAGTTTGACTCATCCACATATTTACCATCTGTTTTTAAACATGCATTCTCAGGTGTTTCAGCTTCCGAGCTCACTTTAGCATCCGTAATTGCCTCAGTGTCATTCCATGCAGCAATTAAGCACAATCTTTTTTGACTTTCTGATGTATTCAAACAATCAATCACCCCCACAGCAATACCTTTAGTCAAGGCCGCATCACTATATTGTTTTAAATCATATAAAGCTTGATCGTCTGCATCACATCCATTGCTACAATCAGGCAAATCCTCTGGTATTGCTTCCTTATAATCTCCATTAGGATTTAATCTAATTTTTTCAGCAAGACCATTTAGTATTATTAGTGCATCAGATCTTTTTATAGACTCTTCAGTAGCAGCAGTAGCTTTTATATGTAAAGCAGAATAGCCTAAAATTGCTATTGCTAAAATAATCATAGAAATTAAAACTTCCATTAGCCCAACTCCCGCCTGATGGTTAATAGTTTTCATTAACAAGCAGCTCCTTCTGAAATATCTATAATTCCAGGTATGCTAATTGACAGCACATAGGAACCCACAGATGAGCAAAATATAACTTGCTTAGTAGAATTTAAATTTCCTCGAGGCGTAAAAACTATATGATCAGCAGATAACTCTTTTAAATTCACTTTATTTTTCATATCAATAATAAATACGCTATCCTTCACCAAAGAAGCCGTCAAACTAGCAGAATTAGTTAATTTTCCTTTACATTGGCTTTCTGTTATAGGAGAAATACAAACTATCGTTTCATTTCTATTTAAAATTGCTCGACTTTTTGCTTCTTTCAATATATCTCGCATATGATAACTAGTTGATTTTAAATTTTGTTTTATTATTAGATTTTCAAAAGAAGGCGCTGCAATTGTTGCAATAATCCCTAGGATTGCAATCGCCACCATCAACTCAATTAATGTGAATCCATTCTTTTTCTGCATACTATTCCCCCAGGCAACAAAACTTTACCTCATTAAAAATATTATCTAATTAACTTACAAACCCCACACAAATAGAGATGAATGGCATAAAAAAACAGATAACTGCAAAAATTAGTTATCTGTTTTTTTAAAATTATAAATCAGGTGATAAGTGCGTCACATCTTAAGCTTGAGTGACTGGAATACGCAACTCTTTCGGTAGACTGAATGTGATATTTTCTTCCCGCCCATCCAGCTCTTTAGGAGCTTGTGCACCCCAATCCTGCAAACGTTGAATGACCTGCTTAATTAGAATTTCTGGTGCTGAAGCTCCAGCAGTTACACCAATTTGAGATTTACCTGCAAACCATTCCTGCTTTAGCTCATCGGCATTATCGACCAGGTAAGCAGCTTTACCCATGCGTTCAGCGAGCTCACGTAAGCGGTTTGAATTTGATGAATTTGGAGATCCGACTACCAACACAACATCACAACGTTCAGCCAAGTCACGTACAGCATCCTGACGATTTTGAGTAGCATAGCAAATATCGTCTTTACGTGGGCCTTGAATCAGCGGAAATTTCTGGCGAAGAGCATCAATCACTTTCGCCGTATCGTCAATTGATAAAGTAGTTTGCGTGACAAAAGCGACTTTTTCAGGATTTCGTACCGTTAAAGCAGCGACATCTTCTTCATCTTCAACCAGATAAATTTCACCGCCATTTTTTTTGTCATATTGGCCCATGGTACCTTCAACTTCCGGATGTCCTTCATGACCAATCAGAATCGCCTCAATGCCTTCACGGGCATACTTGGTCACTTCAATATGCACCTTGGTCACCAAGGGACAAGTGGCATCAAAAACTTTCAGACCACGGCGTTCAGCCTCTTGCTGGACTGCTTTAGAAACGCCATGTGCACTAAAAATCACAATATTATCATCAGGAACTTCATCTAGTTCATCAACAAAAATTGCCCCGCGTTGGCGTAAGTCATCTACAACAAATTTATTATGCACGACTTCATGACGCACATAGATCGGTGGATTGAAACATTCTAAGGCACGATTCACGATCGCAATGGCACGATCCACACCGGCACAGAAACCACGCGGGTTGGCTAAAACAATTTCCATAGAATCCTCAATACTCACTCAATTTATGCTGCAACAATTGAAATAAATGTAAAACAATCGACGTACAACTATTTAGTTTAAAGTCGCTCTACTCTAAAATAGAGAAGATATTTTATCATATCAGGAAAAATATCATGTCGGGTCTCTTGTTTGTCGTTTCTGCTGCGTCTGGAACAGGCAAAACATCCCTCGTTAAAGCATTACTTGAACGTGTCAACAATCTTCATGTTTCTGTTTCTCATACGACACGCGGTCAACGACCTGGCGAACTCGATGGTGTGCATTACCACTTCTCTACCAAAGAAAATTTTCTCAATCTGGTCAATGAAGGTGGTTTTATTGAATATGCTGAAGTCTTTGGTAACTATTATGGTACTGCGCAAGCGACTGTAAAAGAACAACTGGCCAAAGGTCATGATGTCCTGCTCGAGATTGACTGGCAGGGTGCACAGCAGGTCCGTCGCTTATTTCCTGAATCCAAACAAATTTTCATTTTGCCGCCGAGTCAGTTTGACTTGCGTCAACGTCTATCTAACCGCGGTACAGATTCTGTTGACGTGATTGAGCATCGTTTGAGCTGTGCGGTAGAAGATATGCAGCAATATGTGAACTTTGATTATGTCATTATCAATGATGACTTCAACAAAGCGCTGCATGATCTGGAAGCCGTGATTATTGCCAACCGATTGGTACTTCATCAACAAGCGAATCGTCATGAAAAACTGATTCAGGCTTTAATTACGCCAAGCGAAGAGTGATTAAAACTTGAGTCTACAGGCAAAGCCTTTTATACTTCGCAGTCTGTTAAAATATTATTCAAACGAGAATTCTTATGGCACGCGTAACCGTTGAAGATTGTTTAGACCATGTAGACAACCGCTTTGAGCTTGTACTAGTGGCAAGCAAACGCGCGCGTCAATTGGCACGTCAAGGCATTGAACCAACTGTAGAATGGGACAATGACAAGCCAACCGTTGTTGCTCTACGTGAAATTGCAGTAGGTCATGTATCTAAAGACATCCTGAAGCAACGTGACCAGGACTACCAGACTTCTAGTCTAGACCTTGCACTTTCAGCAAATAACCTGAATCTGGACGGTTTTTCTTTCCAATAAGAAACCCTTCCTATAAAAAGCCTAGTTTTCAACTAGGCTTTTTTTGTTTTGTGACTTTTATATTCTGTCTAGAACGGTTATAACATAAGGTCGAGTTATCAAGTTTATGCGGTTTTTCTGTGAATAGAAACGGAATAAATTGACAAACTTTGCGATTTGCTTTTCATTAAAAGTATTCGCGCATTTTTAGTAAAGAATTCAGTTTTAAAGGTGTTTTATGCCAGGCCCACAGGTCAGTCAAGCCAAGCAACAGCTTAATATCATCATCGACGCTTATTTGAGTGCCAGTGAAGTCGAGCGTGTGCTTGCCGCCTGTGATTATGCGGATATTGCCCATGATGGCATTACCCGTAAAAGTGGCGAACCCTATATCCTGCATCCGATCGCTGTGAGCAGTATTCTGGCGCATATGCGTTTAGATGCCGAAACCCTCATGGCAGCCTTACTCCATGATGTGATTGAAGATACGGATTTCAATAAGGACGATATTGCTGAAAAATTCGGCAAGACGGTAGCTGAACTGGTGGACGGCGTCACCAAACTAAGCCAATCCAGTGATAAGGAATATAATAAAGCCGCTTCTTTCCGGAAAATTCTTCAGGCTACCCTACAGGACCCACGTGTCATTATTGTGAAACTGGCAGACCGTTATCACAACATGACTACCTTAGATGCCTTACGCCCAGATAAACGTGCACGTATTGCCAAAGAGACTTTTGAAATTTTCGTACCGATGGCCCGGCTGGTTGGTATGAATGAGATGGCCGATAATCTGGAACATCTCTGCTACCAGAACCTGGATCTGGACATGTACAATAATGTCCAGACTGCCCTACAGCAAACCAAATCCAAACGCTGTGAATATCAGGCGATCTGGGAAAGAAAACTGAATGAATTACTCAATCAGTATAATATCCAGGGCCGAATCAAAAAGAAAAATAATAATATCGAGTTGCTACGTCACTTTGTTAAGAATGATATTAACCTGCAGGAACTCACTCATAGTCACGCCTTTGAAATCATTTTACAAAGTATTGCTGACTGTGACCGCTTTGCAGAACTCTTGGAAGAGAGCTTCCAGGTATTAAGTTTTGCCGATCATATTCGTCGCCCGTTGCCGGGTGGCAACCAGTCGCTGAGTATGCGTATCAAAGGGGAAAAGACGACACTTTCCCTGACCATTCAAACTGAACTGATGCGTAAGGCAGCACGTTTTGGTGTAGTCCTTGGTGAAAATGCACCTCAAGCCTGCCGTTCTGCCATTCAGGCTTCCATGCAGAATCTGAATGTTCTGGTGGATGGGGATTGTGCCAAGACCACTTTTAATGAATTACTGGATTATCTGCATCAGGAAAAAATCTGGGTTTATACTCCTCACGGTCAGCTACATGAATTACCACAAGGCGCGACTGTAGTGGATTTTGCCTATTCTGCCAGTCTATTTCTAGGTAATCACGCGGTTGGTGCCAAAATTAATGGCGACACCAAACCACTTTCTACGCCTTTAAGTAGTGGTCAAGTCATTGAAGTGATCACTGATGTGTTAGCTTCACCAAATCCAGACTGGCTCAGCTTTATTAATACCCAAAAAGCCCGTCGTGCGATTCAAAACATCCTGCGTGATCAGGATATTGACGAGCAGCGTATGGTCGGTGAACAGGCTTTAAATCGTGCTTTAAAATTATTTAATCGTTCTATTCAGGATTTAACTGACGAGGACTGGGCCAATATTCTGCAATGGCGTCATATTCCGACTCAGGAACGTCTATATGAACAGATTGCAGTCGGTGATTTATTACCTCAATTGGTCGCCAATCACCTCTTTGCTCAAGATGCAGAAACTGGCTCCAACTCGACTCGTTTAATTCAGGGTACAGAAGGGGTCGATGTCAAATACGCGCACTGCTGTAATCCGGTACTGGGTGATCCGATTCAAGGTCATCTGACCCGCCGTGGTCTGATCGTGCATCGTGCACGCTGCCATAACTTGCTACACGAACAAAATCTGCATCCAGAAAATATGATGCCATTGCAGTGGACCTCTGAGGACATTGAGGATATCAGCTTTACTGCTTATCTCTGTATTGACCTGTCCATGGATGATGAACAGATTTCCGAACTGATCTATGAATGCCGTAAAGCCAAATCCGGGGTAGAGTCAGTACGTAGTTATGAAGGTAAGACTTATGTCAACGTAGTCGTACATAACCGTAAGCAGATTGCCCAGCTCATTCGAGACTTGCGTATGCATTACGGCTTCCCGCGAATTATCCGTCTGCCCCAGCCGATAAGCATTTCAGAAACCACATCGAAGGCGAGTTAATCATTTAAAACGATAATGCTTTTGCCCATGGCCATGATCTAATATGATGTATGTTGATGATAAAAGGAGAAATTGATGTCCCGCCAAGTGATCCATACTGAAAATGCCCCTGCTGCGATCGGTACTTATTCGCAAGCGATTCTTGTTGGCAATACCTTGTATCTTTCAGGTCAAATTGGTCTAGATCCATACAGCATGGAACTGGTTGAAGGCATCGAGGCTCAGATTCGTCGTGTATTTGACAACTTAAAAGCAGTCTGTGAAGCAGCTGGCGGCTCTCTGGCAGATATTGCCAAGCTCAACATTTACCTGACTGACCTTTCTCACTTCCAGCTGGTTAACCAGATTATGGGTGAATACTTTGCCCAGCCTTATCCTGCACGTGCAGCTTTGGGTGTAGCAAGCCTACCTAAGGATGCACTGGTTGAAATGGATGGTGTAGTGATTATTAATCAATAAGTTATCAAAATCACCAAATCTCCCGCCTGCAATATTTAATTCTAAATTATAAATCGCTTTTACGCAGGAATCCGAGCAGCACTCGGATTTCCGCTCAGGTGTTATTTTTTTATCTAAATCCCCAATTATTTTGAACGCATTTTCAAATGATTTTTATTGACAAACGATAATAATTATCAATAATATCACTTATCTTATTTAATTACTGTGGTTATCTGACATGTATGTTTGTCTATGCCGTGGCATTACTGATCAAGACATTAAAGAAGCTGTTGCCAATGGGGCGGAAAGCTATCGTGAAGTACGCGAAATGCTCGACTTGGGCACGTGTTGCGGTCGCTGTGCACCTGAAGCTCGTATGATCATCAGTGATGAAGTTTCCCAGATTGCGGCGCGTCTGGCAGTTGCAGCCTAAATAGTATATTGAATACCCCTATAAATATAATGATAAAAACAATGATCTCTGATCATTACTCCTCCCCGCCCTCGACTCTGGCGGGTTTTTATTGTTTTAAATTTCATTTGATACTATTTGATTGCGATTTTCATTTGCAGTTCAATAAATTACTCGCCATTGCCGAGCCATATGATTTAAGATAATCTGATATAAAAACCCATAAGTACAAATGGGTCATCAAGCTATACGGAGTGATACAATGAAAGGCAATCGTGATGTAATTAATCAGCTGAACCAGGTGTTGTATCACCACCTGACTGCAATTAACCAGTATTTTCTGCACTCACGCATGTTTAATGACTGGGGTATTGAGAAGCTCGGTTCTGCCGAATACAAAGAATCGATCGTACAGATGAAACATGCCGATAAAATTATTGAACGAATTTTATTTTTAGAAGGTCTGCCAAACCTGCAACATTTAGGCAAACTTTATATTGGTCAGCACACCCAAGAAGTGTTGCAATGTGACGTACGCAAAGTCAAAGAGAATATTGAAACCATCCAGCAGGCAGTGGCTTTAGCTGAAACTCAAATGGATTATGTGACTCGTGATCTGGCTCAAGAAATCCTGGAAAAAGAAGAAGAATATTTAGATTGGACAACGACTCAGCTTGATCTAATTCAAAGTGTAAGTATTGAAAACTATATTCAAAGCCAGCTTTGATTTCTTAAAGACACAAAAAAGCCATCATGATGATGGCTTTTTTATTAGATTCAAATTATTTCGGCATATCTTTAATGACTTCATTATAGTTCAGTTCAGTTTTTTGAATCGTATTCAAACGCCAGAGCTGGTGATGTGCCTCTTTGATATAACCATTGTAAGCCAGTAAACGAATATATTTTAACAAGTTGTATTTGGTTGGATAACTCACCACCAATTTTTCATGTTGATGGATTTCATCCTGACTCATCTTGGTATAAGGATCTACCCGGATCCAGTCAATACGATGATTAAATTCAGTTAGCAAGAAGATCGGCTTTTCATTGGTAATTTTTTCCGGCTGCTGTTCATAGCGAATGCTCTGACCGAGTTTTGGTACAGTGGTATCATAATCCCGGTAAATGACTGCAATTAAAATAACACTAACTGCAAAGATGGCTTTTATCAACCATGCCGGCATAACAAGTTGCTTAGCCATATCAGCTCGTTGTACCAGCACTGTCCCCATAATAAAACCCACTGGTAACAGGAAATAAGCGTAGTGCTGTGGAAATTCAAACATGGCATGCGTAACAAAAGCACCGATCATTAATATACCAACGACCGATTCCGGAGTTTTCACCCAGCGCTGTAACTGATAGCCCAGATAGCCGAAATAAGCCAGGAAAGGTACACCAATCACCACCCCATTCCAGATCAGGAAATCGATAATAAAATTATGTGCGCTACGAATCCAGACCGGACCTTGAACTGTATCAGTGATCGAGACAAAAGCGACACTGGTTTGATACCAGCCATAACCAAACCATGGCTGGGCCTGAATTGCAGCCAGCATTTGCTGCCAGATGGCAATACGTGACATATCCCCAGTAGCACGAGACACTACATCTCTGCTTTGCACCACTTGGGCATCCATAACCTGTGCAGCCAGCTGACTGAGTAATGGAAAAGCGACAATACAGGAAATAAAGAAGATGAACCAAGCTGTGCTGTAATACCATTTCAGGCGAATAATACCTTTATATTGATAGAAAGCTAAATACAACATAATTAAAATAGCAGCGACCCAGGCAGTACGTGACTGACTTAAAGCCACTCCCATGACAATCACTGCCGCACATGCAAATAGCCATTTCGTCTGGATTTTTTTCTTTTCATATAAGTAAAGGCAGCTCATCAATGCCATGACTAAAAAAGTCGCCATATTATTCGGCTGGGCAAAGTTGGCATAGGGACGTTGAGTACCACTGATATTCACCATACCGGGCAATACTGAATCCAGATTGAACCACTGACATAAGGCAATTAAACCGGTAATCGTGCCTGAAGCTAAAAACACATAGCTAAGGTGGGTAAAGGTTTCTCCCCGATTAAACTGCCCCGTTGAAAAGTTATAGCCCAGTACGCTTGCCAGCCAGAAGCTAAATACATAAATTGTTCCCATCATGGCCGTACTAAAGAAAAACACCCGCCCTGTTAGCAACTGGATCAAAGGTACACAAGCGAGTAGCAATAAAGGTAAACCAATTGTAGGGAGTTTGAGTTTTTCTTTTAAGAAAATCGCAGCTAATGCAAATAGTGCAAAGAACACATACAACTCACCTGTATAAGTGACCCACGGTCGGTAATGTACGGGCATAAGCCATGCAAGAGAGATCAGAATTGCTGCGATAAGTGCGAGCGTGAATTTCATAGAAATATCAGGCAGTAGACGTTGGACGTATGATAAACAAAAAAGCAAAGGATTTTATAACTTCATCTTATTATTTAAAAGTTTTGAATTTTCCAATTTTGACTAACAAAAGGAGAGTAAACATTTGAAAGGTTCTACCATTAATAATGACACGGTAGCGCTTGAAGCTGAGTGTAAACGGGGTTCGATTAAGAAGAGCCGCCATGCGGCATTCATTGAAGCAATTAGTAAGCTACACAGCAAGCAGAGCAAAATATTCTTTTACTTACACAGCAGGTTGAAAAAGCCAAAAAAACTAAAGCGGTGTAAAGTGATTATGAGCCATTAGAAGAGGATTATGAAAAACTGCTGAAAAAATATAATCCGCTATTATTAGAAAATTTTGAGTTAAGATAAAAAAACGCATCTTTAAAGATGCGTTTAATTTTATTATTGACAACTAGAAGGTAACCGAGAACTATCTAACGCGGTAGTAGTACCGACTGCAGCTCCAGCACATGTCCAGCCTTTAATTTGACTACCAGAATCAGCCAAATTTGGAGTTAAGGTCATTCCTTTACCACTATTTGCACCAGCAGTAAATTCTATGTTAATTACACCTGCATCTTTTACAGAAACTTTTCCTTTTCCAAAATATTTACCCTCAAGTGCAGCAGCAGCATCAGCGATTGATTCTGCTTTACCATTCTCTGCTAACGCTGCAGTTGTAGGTAATGCATTATTTTCTGTTAGATAAACACCAATATCAGTTTGTAGACCTGCAGTTGCCTTTAAGCCTTCAGATGCTTGAGCTCGGCCAGTATAATCCTGGTATGCAGGAAGAGCAATCGCAGCCAAAATACCAATAATTGCTACAACAATCATTAATTCAATAAGGGTGAAACCCTTTTGCATAGTTTTCATAACATTCTCCACAAATGTTTTTTTGTTTATTTATAAGCTTAAGCAAAAGCTAATTTAGCCTATTTTGTATTTAGCACTAAATGTGCCAACTTTTATTATAATAATTTTGACAGAAAAAACAGCAGTTTAAAAAAATATTTTTCAATTTGTTATTTTTCAGTTTCATTTTGTGTAGATAACTGACAAAAATTGTCATTTATATAACTAAAGTCACCCTAAAATGATGGGTTTATTTCCCAATTCATTCTTTAAATCATCCATTTTTCGATCATAGTATTGATTTAAAATTTCTCCAATCTGCTTAACACCCAAAATCACCCCATCCTTATACTTCTGTTGCTTCAACTGTTGAATAATATTTTCACAAATCTGCTCCCAAACTTCTTGTGTAGTTGCCTGCTTAATTCCCCGATCAATCACAATTTCAACCTTGTGCTCGCAGAGGTTCAGATAAAGTAGTACACCACTATTATATTCGGTATCCCAGACACCGAGCTCGGCAAAGAGTTGTCGAGCTCTACACAAAGTATCCTGATAATAGGCTGATCTTGCGGATAAGCATCCCTCGATTACGACCTGAATTTCTCCGACATGACCATGCTCTGCTTCTTCAACAGCTAGTGCAATTGCATGTTGATCCTGCTTGGAGAAAAAACGCTTGGTTGCCGGCATATAAAAGAAATGCTTTAACCAACGCTTAAAACTTGGCTGTGCATACTCTTCCAGCTTCGGCTGTGTGACAATCTCTGTTGTATCTGTTGTTGTTACCATGAGCCTGATGCTCCTCCCCCACCAAAACCACCACCGCCACCGCCGAAGCCACCACCAAAACCACCGCGGCCGCTACCGCCACGACCAGCACCAGAAGCAAAGGCATATAAAAGTAGTTGCGCCAGTGAAGTGATTAATACAAAAAATACGCCAATCCCAATCATTAAACTGGCAATTAAGCCCATGCCATTGACCAGACCTACAGCTGTGCCTGCAACTGCAGCAGTTGCAGCACTCAATTTCCTGCCAAAAATCATCGAAGCAACCACACCAGCGATGATGATAAAAATCACAGTACCAAAAGTTGCTTGAGAAGCTTGCTGGGCTTTATAAGCCTGTTCCTGACGCTCTTTCAGTTCATCCGCGGCCTGTGCTGCAATTTCTGGATCAAGATTTAAAATCCGTTCTATTTCAGCTAGTCCTGAATCAATCCCCTGAGCATACTGAGCCTGTTTAAAATACGGCGTAATTTTGTCATTGATAATTCGCCCTGCCACAATATCAGGCAATACGCCTTCCAGACCATAACCAGTCAAAATCTGAATGCGGCGATCATTGATGGCAATAGTCATCAATAAACCATTATCCCGTTTGGCCGAACCCAACTGCCAAGCTTCAGCTACGCGCATGGAATAATCAAAAATATCTTCCTGTCCGGTAGTCGGTACAATCACCACACCAATCTGACCTTTACCTTCATTATAAAGTTTCAGGATACGCTGGCTCAGCTGCTGCTTTTCAGCAGGACTCAGTAAATTTGCCTGATCAATCACCGGTTCATTCAGACTGGGTAAATCACGCTGAATCTGGCCTTCAGCCATATCATTGGCAATCTGTGGCGAAGCAATTTCACTCTCAGTTTCAGCAGCAGACGGGGATGAAGGACTGGCCTGATTTTGTCTTTGCAAAACTTCCCGCGCAACAATGACCTCTTCAGTTTCCTGATCTGTTGCTGTCGCGGTTTCTGCTGAAACAGGCAGCGTCACGCCCATGCCCAGCATGAGCACCAACAGCGCCATAGATTTCAGCAGTATTTTTAGCATCGTTCTTTACCCGGTTTTAAAGTTCAGTCTTTATTCAAAAGAAACGGTAGGTGCAGTCTGGGCACTTTGCTCGGCACTAAAGTTTGGTTTGGTATCCATACCAATCACTTTGGCTGTCATCACTTGCGGGAACTGGCGTGCATAAGAGTTAAAGTCCTGAACCGTAGTGATATAACGATTGCGTGCCACAGCAATCCGGTTTTCTGTACCTTCCAGCTGCACCTGTAAATCACGGAACTGCTGATTGGCTTTCAGGTCCGGATAGTTTTCAGTCACCGCGAGCAGGCGTGATAAAGCACTGGTCATTTGTGACTGTGCTTCCTGATAACGCTGGAACAGTTCAGGATTTTCCAAGACTTCCTGATCGACTTTGAGGCCTGCTACATTGGCACGTGCCTGAGTGACTTCTGTGAGCACCTGCTCTTCATGCGCGGCATAGCCTTTCACCACATTCACCAGATTCGGCACCAGATCGGCACGACGTTGATACTGGTTCTGTACTTCAGACCAGGCTGCAGTCACAGCCTCATCTTTGACTTGCAAGGTGTTATAGCCACAGCCACTCAGGGTTAAGGTACTGGCCAGCATCAAAGCTATGAGAGATTGTTTTAATACACGCATGATGTCTCGTCCTCAATTCTTTATTGATATTTATATAATTAATTTGATTTTAAACAGTATTTTCTAAAGTTTTGTTACTTTTTATAATCTTTTTAATGCTTCCTATTTTAAGTTTGCAAATCATCAAAAATTTAAAAAACCCGCCGTAGCGGGTTCTTTAAATGATTTCAGTGAGTTTTTAACTGTTAGATATCGAGGTAATCCAGGATACCTTCGGCAGCCTGACGACCTTCCCAAATCGCAGTGACCACTAGGTCTGAACCGCGCACCATATCGCCACCAGCAAAGATTTTTGGATTCGAAGTCTGGAATTTATATTGCTGCTGTTCAGCGGCAAGCACACGACCAGAACCATCTAGATTAATCTCGACATCTGCAAACCAGTCCGCTGGGCTGGTACGGAAACCAAAGGCAAGCAATACAGCATCCGCAGGCAAAATTTCTTCTGAACCTGGAATTGGTTCCGGGCTACGGCGACCACGACTGTCCGGCTCACTGAGTTGAGTGGTCACAAATTTCACCCCCGTTACTTTACCATTTTCACCAACGATTTCGATTGGTTGACGGTTAAACTGGAATTCCACCCCTTCTTCACGCGCATTTTTTACTTCACGACGTGAACCCGGCATGTTTTCTTCATCACGACGGTAAGCACAGACGACAGACTCAGCACCCTGACGGATCGAGGTACGGTTACAGTCCATCGCCGTATCACCACCACCTAAAACGATGACTTTCTTGCCTTCAACACTGATGTATTCCGATGGATCCTTTTCCCAGCCTTGGCAACGGTTCACATTGGCAATCAGAAAATCAAGCGCATCATAAACACCATCCAGGTCTTCACCGGCAAAGCCACCTTTCATATAGGTATAAGTACCCATACCCATAAATACAGCATCGTAGTCAGCCAGTAACTGGTCAATTGTTACATCTGTACCAATTTCAGTATTCAGACGGAATTCAACACCCATACCGGTGAAGATTTCACGGCGGCGTTTCATTACATCTTTTTCCATTTTGAATTCTGGAATACCAAAAGTCAGCAGGCCACCAATTTCCGGACGTTTGTCAAACACGACCGGCTTTACGCCGGCACGAACTAAAATATCCGCACAACCAAGTCCGGCAGGACCTGCACCAATGATGGCAACTTTTTTATCAGTCCATTTTACATTGGACATATCTGGACGCCAGCCCAATGCAAAAGCGGTGTCATTGATATATTTTTCTGCATTACCAATAGTGACTGCACCGAAACCATCATTTAAGGTACAAGCACCTTCACATAAACGGTCTTGCGGACAGACACGACCACAAACTTCTGGCAAAGTATTGGTTTGATGACACAGTTCAGCTGCCTGAAAAATACGGCCCTCTGCCAGCAACTTCAACCAGTTTGGAATGTAATTATGAACCGGACATTTCCATTCACAATACGGGTTACCGCAACCTAGACAACGATGTGACTGATTTGCAGCCACTTCAGTCGTGAAAGGTTTATAAATTTCCACAAATTCTGCTTTGCGGACGTCAATCTCTTTTTTCTCTGGATCTTGGCGTGCTACATCCAGGAATTGAAAGTCATTACTTAGGCGTTCTGCCATGTCTCTCTCCGTGGGTAGATGCAAGGGATTCACAGTTGCCTTGCATCTGCCTTCATTTCTGCAGTAGTGGAATTATTGTGGATCAGCTTGAGTTGTTTTCAACAGCGTTTGCAAGTTGGCAGCTTTTGGTTTTACCAACCAGAACTTACGGCTATAGAAGTCAAACTCGTGGCGGATCTTGTACGCCCAAGCACTACCTGTTTCTTTAATATGTTCATCTAGGATACGACCCAGGAACTCTTTGTGCTCTTCCATTGCTTCCGTAGAAATACGATTCAGCTCAATCAGTTCATGGTTGTAATGGTCAACGAAGTCGTTATCCAGATCAAGCACATAGGCAAACCCACCGGTCATACCTGCACCGAAGTTGTGGCCTACTTTACCAAGCACAGTCACAATACCACCAGTCATATATTCACAGCAGTGGTCACCCGCACCTTCAATCACGGCAAAGGCACCTGAGTTACGTACCGCAAAACGCTCACCCGCAGTACCTGCAGCAAACAATTTACCGCCAGTCGCACCATACAGACAGGTATTACCAATGATCGCAGTATTTTGCGTCTGGAATGGCGAACCTTTCGGTGGGAAGATCGAGATACGACCGCCTGCCATGCCTTTACCAACATAATCATTGGCATCACCTTCAAGGCTGATGTGCAGACCACCGGCATTCCATACACCCAGTGACTGACCTGCTGTACCCAGCAAGTTTACTTTAACCGGATGAGCTTCCATGCTGAGGTTGCCATAACGTTTGGCAATCTCACCAGACAGACGTGCACCAATCGAACGGTCACAGTTACCAATGCTGTAGTGATATTCGCCACCAGTACCTGCTTCAATCGCTGGCAGAATTTCTTCTACCATTTTCTCAGCCAGAACACCTTTGTCAAACGGCGCATTGCCCTGAACTTCACAGTACTGTGCTTTACCTTCAGCTGCAGGATGTGACTCCAGCAGTTTGCTTAGGTCTAGATGTGCATGCTTGTCAGTTTCACCTGGCAAGACTTCCAGCAAATCTGTACGACCAATCAGGTCTTTCAGGCTAGATACGCCAAGTGCCGCCAACCATTCACGTGTTTCTTCAGCAATAAAGGTGAAGAAGTTGATCAACATTTGTGGTTCGCCAATGTAGTGTTCTTGACGCAAGTGATCCTGCTGGGTTGCTACACCGGTTGCACAGTTATTCAAGTGACAGATACGCAGGTATTTACAGCCCAATGCGATCATTGGTGTTGAACCAAAGCCGAAGCTTTCTGCACCCAGAATTGCTGCTTTCACAACGTCCAGACCGGTTTTTAAACCACCATCGGTTTGTACGCGGACTTTACCACGCAGGTCATTTACGCGAAGGGCTTGATGCGCTTCACTTAGACCAAGTTCCCAAGGCGAACCTGCATGGTGAATAGAGGAAAGTGGAGAAGCCGCTGTACCGCCGTCATAACCAGAAATGGTAATGAAGTCAGCATAGGCTTTCGCTACACCTGCCGCAATCGTACCGACACCCGGTTCAGAAACAAGCTTAACTGACACCATCGCCTGTGGGTTAACTTGTTTTAAATCAAAGATCAACTGTGATAAATCTTCAATTGAATAGATGTCATGATGCGGTGGTGGCGAAATGAGGGTTACACCTGGTACAGAGTAACGCAAACGGGCAATGAGACCGTTTACTTTACCGCCCGGCAACTGGCCACCTTCACCTGGTTTTGCACCTTGCGCGACTTTAATTTGCAGGACTTCTGCCGAAGTTAAGTAAGCAGGCGTCACACCAAATCGGCCCGATGCAATTTGTTTGATTTTCGAGTTACGGATGGTACCGTAACGCGCTGGATCTTCACCGCCCTCACCCGAGTTTGAACGACCACCAATCGTGTTCATGGCAATTGCAATCGCTTCGTGTGCTTCAGGCGACAAAGCACCTAAAGACATACCCGCAGAGTCAAAGCGAGGCAGGATCTCTTCTACAGATTCCACTTGATCCAGTGCAATCGAATTGTCTGTTTTCAGTTTGAATAGGTCACGGATCGTTGCGATCGGACGGTTATTCACCAGTTCTGCATATTCTTTAAAATCTGCATAATTACCAGAACGTACTGCTTTGTGCAGCGAGTTAATTACATCCGGGTTAAATGCATGGTATTCCTTGCCGAAGACAAATTTCAGCAAGCCACCTTGATCAATTGGTTTACGGTTTTTCCAGGCAATATCCGCCAACTGTTTCTGGTCATTTTCAAGATCGACAAAAGTAGCACCCTGAATACGGCTTGGTACACCGATGAAGCATTTATCCACCACTTCATTGGATAAGCCCACTGCTTCAAACAGCTGACCGCCACGATAAGACGCAACCGTTGAAATACCCATCTTGGACAGGACTTTTAGTAAGCCTTTTTCAATACCCTTACGGAAGTTGTTTTGCGCGTATACCGGATCACCCAGCAATTCACCTTTCGCGACCAGATCATTGATCACGTCATACGCCAGGTATGGATAAATCGCTGTCGCACCAAAGCCTAGAAGTACAGCAAACTGATGTGGATCACGAGCAAAACCAGTTTCGATAATCAGGTTCGCATCGGTACGCAGACCTGTATTGATCAGATAATGGTGTACTGCACCAGTGACCATTACAGCATTGGCTGGCAAGAAGCCTTCACGAATTTTCTTGTCTGAAAGAACCAGTAAAGTCTTACCATCACGAATCGCTTGGGCAGATTCTTCACAGATACGTGAGATCGCCGCTTCAAGACCTTCCGCTTCTGGATAGTTCAGATCGATGTCCGCAATTTCATAACCTTTACGGCCGATGGTACGGATCTGATGCATTTTTGAATTCGTCAGCACCGGGCTGGATACGATCAAACGGTCTGCATGTTCTGGGCTTTGCTCAAATACATTTTGTTCACGACCGAAACAGGTTTCCAGTGACATCACGATCGATTCACGTAATGGATCGATTGGCGGATTAGTGACCTGCGCAAACTGCTGACGGAAGTAATCGGAAACGTGACGGACCTGACGTGATAACACGGCCATTGGCGTATCATCACCCATTGAACCTACAGCTTCCTGACCGCTTTCTGCGATTGGACGTAGTAACTGATCACGTTCTTCAAAAGTCACCATGAACATTTTCTGTGCTGCTTTCAGGCTATCGCCTTTTAAGCCTTGATCGCACAGGTATTCTTCCAGCTCAGGGCTACCCTGTAAACGTACTGAATTTTCACGCAGCCATTCACGGTATGGACGCATACGTTTCAGGTGGTTATTGACATCCTGAGTATCTAATACTTTACCAGTCAAGGTATCCACAACCAGAATCTGACCTGGACCTACACGACCTTTAGATACTACATCTTCAGGCTCATAACCCCATACACCAATCTCAGACGCCAGGGTGATGTAACCATTTTTAGTCACGACCCAACGCGCAGGACGCAAACCATTACGGTCCAGCATACAGATCGCATGACGACCATCCTGGATGACTAGGCCTGCAGGACCATCCCATGCTTCCATATGCTTAGAGTTAAATTCGTAGAATGCACGTAAGTCAGCATCAAGTGTTTCAACATTCTGCCAAGCGGGTGGAACCAGCATACGTAGCGCACGGAACAGGTCCATACCACCACCTATGAGGATTTCCAGCATATTATCCAGACTAGAAGAATCCGAACCAGTACGGTTAACAATCGGGTTCAGTTCAGTCAAGCCTGGCAGCAATGGATTTTCGAATTTAGGTGTACGCGCCAGCGCCCAGTTACGGTTTGCAGTAATGGTATTGATTTCACCATTATGCGCCAGATAACGGAATGGCTGAGCCAATGGCCAGCGTGGCAAGGTATTGGTCGAGAAACGTTGGTGGAACACCACAATATGTGACGCCAAACGCTCATCAGCCAGGTCAGTATAGAAGTCAGCAATTGCTGCTGGCATCATCAAACCTTTATAGCTAATCACAGTTGAGCATAAGGTAGTTACATAGAAGTATGGATCATTGGTCAGTTTCTGCTCGGCACGACGACGCGCCAGGAATAACTTACGGTTAAATTCAACCTCAGTGACACCGATTGGGCAGTTAACAATGACCTGTTCAAAAGCAGGCAAAGACTGCATCGCAATCTCACCTAACGCGCCATTATTGGTTGGTACCACACGCCATGCAATAACGCGGCAACCTTCTTCTTCAATTTCTTTGGTTAATACTTGTTTTGCGTGTGCTGCCAGTGCAGGATCCAGGTTCAGGAAGATCGTACCTACAGCAAAAATTTCGCTTAAGGTAATATCACTTAAACGCTTTGCTTCTTCACGAAAGAATTCCTTTGGCATTGCCAAAAGCAAACCACACCCATCACCGGTCTTACCATCTGCGGCAATACCACCACGGTGGGTCATACAACTTAAACTATGAATTGCGGTCTTGACGAGATCATGGCTTGCATCACCCTGCATATGGGCGATCAAACCGAAACCACAGTTATCTTTAAACTCATCCGGTTGGTATAAACCTTGAGCGGGAGCTACATTATTAGGCGATGGCATGTGCATAGCGTACCCTTCTTATCACAAAGCCCTGGCGGGCTGTTAAACAATCTAAATCCGTCTTTGCGATGGCGTCCAATTTACTTTCGAGGAAATTTCTATTAGCAGAGTAAAACTTTTCTTCACACCTTGAAGATAAACCTTTTCAGATTAATACGCATGAAAAATAAAGTTTAAAAGACTCAGAAATCACATAAAAATAACGACTAAATATGACACTTACGCATAATCATCGAATCATTTTCGCGCCAAAACAGGGAGATTAATTCAATTCATGCACCAATAAAGCAAAGAACATGCCAACTTGATGCACTAAGACAGAAACAATACCAATGACAAAGATTTAGCAAATATTAGATACAGAGTGATGATTTTTATTGTGTATTTTTTGCACCAAAAGCGCACATTTATAGCATTTTTTCATACAGGGTGCGCTATTTTAGCTCGCACCCAAATTTGTATCAGTTAAAAGGATCACTTATCTCTTGTTCTTCAGCACGTTGTTGACCATTAGGTTGAGCACGTGGCGTTGACGGTACAGTGCTTTCAGACTTCTGCACATCTACCACATTTCCCGATGGATCACGACGAACAATGGTTGTACTGGTGGTACTTGGCGTATTTGATGAGGGCTGGCTCTGCGGTTCAGGAACTACTGTTTCCTCTACTTTTGGTAGAGGCACATTTTTTAATCGTACTTGATAGAGTTTCTGGTTAGACGTCAGCTCATCAGAACCTAAGTTATTCACATAAGGTTGATAATCCTGAATTTGCTGCACAGCTGGTTTGACTGATTTTGGCAAATCCATATTCAGATGGTCCAGTG
Organism: Acinetobacter sp. CIP 101934; assembly: GCF_000369585.1. Classification (NCBI taxonomy): domain Bacteria; kingdom Pseudomonadati; phylum Pseudomonadota; class Gammaproteobacteria; order Moraxellales; family Moraxellaceae; genus Acinetobacter; species Acinetobacter sp. CIP 101934. The sequence continues at coordinate 2,902,563 of NZ_KB850094.1, forward strand.
CCTGCTTTGCTTGATTGGCTGATTTATAAGAACCATAGAGTAAAACATATTGCTCAGGCATATTTTCGCCTGACAGACGCAAGTATATGAATTTATTACGATCTACCTGTTTTCTTAAAAAGTTTTTAATAATAATTTCATCAGAGACCCGAAATAGCTCAATCGCATACTGATTTTTAAATTGAGTAACATATTTGTTACCACGAAACTCGGCTTCATGGTTTGCATTTACAATGGTGCGTGTGGTCATATCCAGCGGATGAACTTCCTCATTTAATGCACCAAGATGGGTCATTGAAGAAACTTTTTCTGGTTGAATCAGTAGTTCAACCTCTGTTTCAGGCTTTTTCTCTACAGGAGTGACCTGATCCTTATCTGTAATTGCCCAAAAAATGAGCGCAACAAAAAGACAGCCTACCGCAGTCACCAGCCAAAAATAATGCTGAATCTTTTGCCATGGCGTATGGAGTGCTGTCATTTTCTAAAATTACCTATGCCTGATTGGCCAGAATGGCCTGCTTCATTAATTCTACATCAAAGTCTCGGGTGATAATCGCTTGTCCTAATTGTTCCAGCAATACCAGACGTAACTGTCCATTTAAGACTTTTTTGTCATGTGCCATATATCCCAGGAAATCATCCAGAGGAATTTTAGGACAAACAATCGGAAGTTTGGCACGAGAAATGATTTTTTTTGTACGCTCTACCTCGGCTTCGGAAATCCAGCCCATACGCTGTGATAAATCAGCGGCCATGACCATACCGGTTGCCACCGCCTCACCATGCAGCCATTCACCATAGCCCAGATAAGACTCAATGGCATGGCCAAAAGTATGACCGAGGTTGAGTAAAGCACGCTCACCTTGCTCTTTTTCATCGTTCGCCACGATACGGGCTTTATGCGCGCAGGACCGATAAACAGCTTCAGCGAGCAACTGCTCATCACGAGCAATCAGACCTTCCATATTGGCTTCCAGCCAAACCAGGAAGTCCTTATCACCGAGTAATGCATATTTAATGACTTCAGCAAGACCTGCTGATAATTCACGATCTGGCAAGGTTGATAACTGGGACATATCCGCCAGCACGACTTGTGGCTGCTGGAAAGCACCAATCATGTTTTTACCGAGTGGATGGTTGATCCCGGTTTTACCACCGACACTGGAATCCACCTGCGAAAGCAAAGTTGTTGGCACTTGAATAAAGTACACACCACGCTGGAAACAGGCTGAAGCAAAACCAGCCATATCACCAATCACGCCACCACCCAATGCCAATACCGTACAATCCCGGTTAAAACCTGCTTCAAGCAATGCATCAAAAATCAGGTTTAAATGCTGAATATCCTTAAATTTCTCACCATCCGGTAAAATGCAGGTCGCTACCGTTTTACCCAGTTTTTCCAAGGCTGTCTTATAATGTTCCAGATATAGTGGTGCCACCGTATCATTACTGACAATCATCACCTGTTTACCATGAATATAAGGTTCTAACAGCTGTTGAGGATTTAAATCGCTACCAATAAAAATTGGGTAACGACGTTCACCGAGTTCGACATGTAAGGTTTGCATGATGGGGTAACCACTTTTCTACTGAGCTTATTTTTTCGGAAGGATGAGATGCAGAATACGCTGTGCCAGATCACGTGCAGCACCCTGATTGGTCTCAATAATATAGTGTGCGACTTCCCGATACAGCGGATCCCGAATTGCAAGCAGATCTTTAAGTTTCTGTTCCGGATTTTCAACTTGTAATAAGGGACGGTTTTTGTCGCGATAGGTTCGCTGGAGCTGGATTTCCACAGGAGTGTAGAGATAAACAACGATGCCTCGCTGTTTCAGATATTCGCGGTTAGGCGCCTGAGTCACCGCACCACCACCTGTGGCCAAAACCAACTGTGGTCGTGAAGTTAACTCATCGATGACAACCGTTTCACGACTACGAAAGCCCTGCTCACCCTCTTTTTCAAAGATCCAGGGAATCGTTGCGCCTGTTTTACGCTCAATTTCATGATCACTATCCAGAAATTCTCGTCCTAACAATTCTGCTAAATGCCGTCCTACTGTTGTCTTTCCCGCCCCCATCGGCCCTACCAAATAGATATTTGGCAGGGATTCAAACTCTTTGCTTGGCAAGGAGTCACCTATTCATTTTGTTAATTTCAAAATATATTAATGATTTCTTGAAACACTGTCATTAACAATTCGAGGTGTAACAAAAATCAGGAGCTCACGCTTATTGTCAGATTTAAGATCTCTACGAAATAAATGACCTAAATATGGAATATCTCCCAAGAAAGGTACTTTAGTTTGTCCATTCCGTGTTTCTTGCTCAAAAATCCCCCCCAAAACTACCGTTTCTCCATTATCAACCAGCACATTAGTGCTAATTTGATTTTTATTAATCGTTAATTGACCCGTTGGAGTCGGGTTTCCAGGAGTATCACTGGTAATATTGAGCAGCATCTGAACTTTACCGTCAGGTGTAATACTAGGAGTTACATCTAAGCTGAGGGTTGCATCAATAAATTCAGTAGTTGAAACTGCATTTGCACCACCCCCTTCTGAAGATTGATACGGAATTTGTGTACCTGATGAAACTTTAGCCGCCTGCTTATCTGCTGTTAAAACTTTAGGTGTTGAGATCACTTCACCATAACCATCTGCTTGTAAAGCAGAAAGCTCCAGATCTAACATAAAGTCAGATAAGCTAATCAAGCCAAAAGCAATTCGACCAGCAGGGTTTGCAACACCCAAGTCAACATTCAAATTATCTGGGCGTTGAATATCATAGGTATATCCACCTAAATCACTTTCTTGAGGATCACGCAAATCCCAAAGTGTAGTGTCACTTCCACCCACTAATAGATTATTATTATTAGTAATGCCCTGAGAAAGAATTCCCCATTTCACCCCGATTTCTTTGGTGAATTCAGTCGATGCACGCACAATACGTGCTTCAACCATGACCTGCTTTACCTGTACATCAAGCAGATCCACCATATTGCGGATTTTATCGATAAAAGGCTGAGTATCATTTACAATTAAAGTATTGGTACGTGCATCAATAGAAATAGAACCACGTGAACTCAGTAGACTCTCCTTATCATCTCCACTTGTACTGCCTGTATTAGAACCGGCACTTGAGGCCCCTTTATTCTGCGTGATGAGCTTTTCAATATCAGCTGCTTTGGCATAACTGAGTTGCATATATTCTGTCTGAATAGGAGCAAGCTTTACACTTTGTGCAAGTGCTTTGGCTTCTTCTTCTTCAGCTTTAATGAGCTCAGATACAGGCGCTATCCAGATTACATTACCATTACGACGCTTATCCAAATTCTTAGTCTTTAAAACAATATCTAAAGCCTGATCCCAAGGCACTTCCTTAAGACGTAAAGTAATATTGCCTTGTACGCTGTCTGCTGCAACCATATTAATGTCAGTGAAATCTGCTAGTAGCTGTAATACTCGGCGAACTTCAATATCCTGAAAATCTAAAGAAATTTTCTTACCAGTATAATGCTGAGCAGCTTTTGGACGTAATGGATTTTTCTCTTCTGGGCGTTTTAAACTAATTGTCAGTTTATTATCGGTTTGATAAGCCATGTATTCATAGCTATCTGAAGTTTGAATGGTAACCACTCCAGAGCCATTCTGGTTGACCGCATCTACTGTCGAAACAGGTGTAGCAAAATCATTCACATTCAGACGACGGGTTAAATGTGCCGGGATCTTGGAGCCTAATGCCCGTACAATAACTTTAGTACCTTGCTGTTGTACATCAACCGGTGTATTACCACTCGCCAGATCGATCACGACCTGACCTTCACCTTTCGCCCCGCGCTGGAACCCAATATTGGTAATGCCTTGAGTATTTTGTTGTACAACTGGCTGTACAGGGATAACTGGATTGGTTGAATTGATTTTTAGAATAAAGGTATTGCCTTCAACACGCGTGGTAAATGCACCCGCATCAGCCAGATTCACAGTTAAACGTGCACGCTGGGCATCTGAAGTCACATCTACAGAACTTGCTTCTTTCGTTGCAACAGCAATACTGCTTTGTTTTAAATTCTGCTGTGCTTTATCAAAATCCAGAATCAGACGTGATGGCGATTCTAATTGATAAGCTTGTGGTTGAGGTGGCAAGCCATTAAACATCACACGAATTTCAGTACCTTGTCCTGGAATCTGCATTGGCACCACATTGGTCATCGAAACCTGTGCACTTGCCGCCTGCATTACAGCAATGGCAACTGCCCCCATTGAAAACTGACGAAACACATGATTCATTGTATTAACATCCCCAAAAATAAATTCTTTAAAACTTTTATTCATTGTTATTCCCTTTAACTTATGGCGCAGGCCCAATCAGGACCATACTGCGAGGGCGTTCCACATAGCCATCGCGTCCATCTGGAATAATCTCGATCAGATCAATTTGTGTCGGTGTGATATGGATCACCCGACCATGATTAAGTCCCATATAACTGCCACGCTGTACACGTTCAATTTCCCCATCTGGCGTATTAATTAAAGCCATAATCTGTCCAGCCTGGTTTTTGAGACTTCCTTTCATGGTCAAAGTTTCAAGCGGATAACTTTCTAAGGGTTGCAATTGACGTGATAGGTTTGGATAAACCCGTTTCCCTGCCATAATCTTCAGTTCTGCTGCCAATGAACTTGGCAAGAAAGGACTTTTCAGCTGATGTGCTGCATAACTAAAAGTTTCAACCGGAGCAAAATCGGGTGCTGGTTCAATGGGCAATGCGGGTTGATTGCGGATATTGGCCATTTCCTGATTGACCACATCAATACGTGATTCACAACCTGCCAGGATCAATCCGGCAGTAAGTGCTGAAGCAATCTTGATCATCTTCATTACTGTGCCCCCTGACTATTCGCAGCTGTTGTATCTGCCGATGCTGAGTTGGCACTACCGACATAACGATAGGTTTTTGCCTTCAAGGTATAATCTACAACCGGGATATCTGTTTTCTTCTCTTTATTTTCAGTACCCGTAATCGTAAAGTCGTGTAGCGTCACGATACGAGACAATCCTGCAATACCGCTGACAAATGAACCGAAGGCATGATAATCACCCGTTGCTTCAATAGAAATTGGCTGTTCAATAAAGAACTCTTGCTTTACTTCAGGTTCAAGACGGATATTCTTAAACTTCAGTCCGGCATTGACACCACTCAAATTAATATCTTCAACCAGGCCTGGAATTTCAGTTTCCTTTGGTAACTGTTCAAGCTGCTGGTTAAAGCTTGCTTCCATATCCTGAAGTTGCTGTTGGTATTGTTGCAAATTACGCAGTTTGGAATCTTTCTCACGAAATTCATTTAATAGATTCTGTTCTTGTGCATTGGCCTGAGTAATTGATTCAATCTTGCCTCGAATCAGACCGAAATAAGCCAGCATCAAAACCAGGAAAACAATAAATACCCAGCAGGTAATCTTTACAGCCATTGGCCAGCTACCATAGTTATTTGGATCTAGGGTATTAAATTGCTGAAAAAACTTTTCTACCGTCATTTTATTTTTTGGTACAACAACAGCTTCCTGACCTAATTCATCAAATTGTTCGCTCATGATGTCGCCCCTCCTGCTGCTGCAGCTGCTTGCGGCTGTTGTTCTGAAAGCACCGGTTGAGCAATCTGGTCCAGATCCACTGTCACTGTAAATGTGCCATAAGATTCTTCAACACGTGGAATAACAGAGCTTGGCGCCTTGTCCTTGTTCTCTTCCGCCACCAGGAATGCATTCATGAAAGCATTACGGTACCAGGTAGAAGCTTCGAGATTACGCAATAATTCTGCAACCGTATTTGGACTTGCTGCTTTCCCTTCAATGGTGAACTTATCACCGACACGGTCAAACTTGGTGATATACATATCACTTGGTGTCACACGTACAATCTCGTCAATAAGATGTACGGCAATTGGACGCTGGGTTTGTAAACCTTGAATCAGTTTCATGCGTTCCACAATCGCATTACGCTGTTCCTGTAAACCTTCCAGAGATTTTAGCTGTACATCCAGATTCTGATTGGTACTGATGATGAGTTGGTTGGCTTGTTCTTGATCCTGTAATTTTTGATCATAGTAGAACCAGCTTCCTCCAGCTGCTGTTACCCCTAGCAAAAAGGCCCCGATGCAATATGCGACAAATTCGTTATTTCTTTTTATCCTGAGCTCATCACGCCAAGGAAGTAAGTTAATTTTTGCCATTAATCAAAACTCCTCAATGCCAAACCACATGCAACCATGAGTGAGGACGCGTCATTTTCAATTTTTTTAATATCAATTTGAGGAGAAAAGCCCATTTGTAAAAATGGATTCGCGATCGTGACACGGTAACCAAGCTTTTGCTGTAATAATTTTGCCAGACCCGGTATATTGGCATTCCCCCCTGCCAACAGGATATGGTCAATTTCATTAAACTGAGAAGATGAAAAGAAAAACTGCAATGAACGAGCCGCCTGTTGTACCACAGCATCCAAGAATGGTTCTAAAACTTCAATATCATAATCATCTGGCAATGCACGTGTTTTCTTGGCGCGTCCCGCTTCTTCAAAAGACAGACCGTAACGATTCTGGATTTCCTGAGTCAGCTGTTTCCCCCCAAACACCTGCTCACGGGTATAGATAATCTTGTTGTTCCGCATAACTGATAGAGTTGTCATGCTATGACCAATATCCAGAATACCGACAGTATTTACGCCCATTGGTAAAGTATCAGCAAACACCCTGAAAGCATTTTCCAATGCAAAGCTTTCTACATCTGCAATCTTGGGTGTGATCCCCGCGATTTGCAATACTTCAGACCGGGCTTCGACATTTTCAATACGGGTTGCGACCAACAGAACGTTGACACGATTTGGATTAGACAATCGATCTGGCAAAACTTCAAAGTCAATACTGGCTTCATCGAGCGGGAACGGAATGTATTGTTCGGCATCTTCACGAATTTGAACTTCCCGTTCATCACTTGTCATATCTGCATCCATTTCGATCGTTTTGGTGATCGCCATAGACGTAGGAATCGCAAATGCAGCCTGGTTAGATTGGGTATTGGCCAAGTTAATAGCACGAGCCAAAGCATCACCGACGGCTTCTGGATTTAAGATGTTTTTTTCAACAACACTACCTTCTGGTAATGGGACCAAAGCATAGCTTTCTACCCAGTACCGTCCGCTTTTCATAGAGAGTTCCAAAACTTTAACAGAAGTCGAGCTGATGTCGACGCCTATTAACCCCTTGTTTGGCTTACGATATAACCTGCGCACAATATCATTCCTATTATTTTTTTATCCCCAAAAATAAAGTAGCCTACTAGGTATAATCGGTCTAATAATTTTATCTAGATACAATAAGTCATCTAACATTATGTATATCTAAAGGATATACTGACCGCTCACTTAGTTTGCCATTAGCTCTTATTAAAACTTACTTGTTATGAAAAAGCTATCCAGTTCAGGCCTTGTTCATCCATTTTTTTTGATCATTATCATAATTATGATCTCAATTCCGATGGGCTTTTATGGCATGTACCTTTATATTGCTCCATCTTTGCCTGAAATGTCTATCCTTAAAAAGGCACCTTTACTTAAGCCTTTACAAGTATTTAGTTCCGATCAAGAGTTGATTGCAGAATATGGCGGCAAACTTTCTGTGCCTGTAGAATATGATCAAATTCCACCAGAATTTATTCATGCCTTCCTCGCTGCAGAAGATTCCAGCTTTTTCGAACATAGTGGCATCAGTTTTAAAGGCTTGGGCCGGGCACTAAGTGAAAGCGTCACTGGTTCCGATGTACAGACTGGTGGCTCAACTATCACTATGCAGGTGGCAAAAAACTATTATCTCAGTCCAGAACGAACACTGAAGCGCAAACTGACTGAAATTTTCCTGGCACGCAAAATTGAGCAAAATCTGACTAAAGAAGAAATTTTAACCCTCTATGTGAATAAGATTTTCTTGGGTAAAAATGCTTATGGCATCGCAGCAGCGGCTAAAATCTATTACAACAAAAGCCTGGAAGAACTTTCTCTTGCCCAGATGGCGATGATTGCTGGTTTACCGAAAGCCCCTTCCAAGTACAATCCGGTCGCCAACCCTAAACGTGCTCTTGAACGTCGTAACTGGATTCTGGGACGTATGCTGCAGCTTGGTTATCTTAATCAGACACAGTATCAGCAAGCGATTGCGGAACCAATCAATCTGGATATGCCGGATCGTAGCACTCGCAATAAGTTTCCCTATGTCGGAGAGATGGTTCGTTCTGAACTGATCCAGAATTTTGGTGCACAGGCCATCGATTCTGGCTATAAAGTCTATACCACGATTAATAGTCAACGTCAGGCGTATGCTGAGCAATCCGTACAAGAAGGCCTTGAAGCTTATGACCGACGTCATGGCTGGCGCGGTGCTGAAGCAAATGATCAACCCTTAAAAAAATTCCAGCCTTTTGCCAATACCTACCCTGCTCAAGTCACTAAAATCAACCCAAATAGTTTTGAAGCCTTAATGCAGGATGGAACCACCGTCACCGTTCCCTGGTCAGGAATGTCATGGGCGCGCCGCTACCGAAACGCCAATAGTGTTGGCGCTGCACCCAAGCATGCGGCGGATATTGTTAAGCTGAAAGATATTGTCCGTTTACGTCCTAATGCACAAAAAACTTCCTGGGCACTGGTACAGATTCCTAAAGTTCAAGGTCAGCTGATTGCCATCAATCCAAATAATGGTGCCATTGAAGCAGTGGTGGGTGGCTATAATTTTTATCAATCGACTTTTAACCGTGCCATTCAAGGCTGGCGTCAGCCGGGTTCGACCATCAAGCCTTTTGTTTATGCACTGGCATTGGAACGCGGCATGAGTCCGCATACCATGGTGAATGATGCACCGATTACGATTGGTAAATGGACCCCCCGAAACTCAGATGGTCGTTATCTGGGCATGATTCCTTTACGTCGTGCCTTATACCTTTCACGTAATACTGTTTCTGTGCGCCTGCTACAAACGGTGGGGATTGAGCGCACCCGTCAATTGTTTATGGATTTTGGTCTGGAAGACAAACAGATTCCACGCAACTACACCATTGCCCTTGGTACGCCGCAAGTACTGCCTATTCAGATGGCAACCGGTTATGCCACCTTCGCCAATGGCGGTTACCGTATCCAGCCGCATTTCATCAGCCGTATTGAAGATGCTTATGGTAAGACGATTTTTGAAGCAAAACCTGAATATGCCTGCATTTCCTGTATTAACCAGGAAGAACAAACGATTGCATCTGCTGACGTGGTGACGCCAGATGATGAAGTGATCGAAATGAATAACCGCTCACTGGAAACCAAAGCAGTAGCACCGAAAGTTTCGGCTGAACATAGCAATTACCGTCAGGCACAGCGTATTCTTAAATCCAGCTCTGCCTACGAAATGGCTAACATTTTACGTGATGTAATCCAGCACGGTACTGGCCGTGCAGCTTTACGCATTGGGCGTAGTGACCTAGGGGGTAAGACAGGTACCACTAACGATGCCAAGGATGCCTGGTTTGCCGGCTTTAATGGCAAGCTAGTAACAGTAACCTGGGTTGGCTTTGACCAGCCAACAACTTTAGGTCGCCGTGAGTATGGCGGTGTAGCTGCCCTGCCAATCTGGACCGACTTTATGGCCAATGCGCTAAAAGGTACACCAGAATCCTGGGTGCGTCTGGATCGTAAAGCCAAAGCCCCAGTTAATCGTACTAGAGTCATCAATCAGGATTTAGAAGAAGTACAGGAAGACCACTCTTCTCCACCAATGGCCACTCCACTGTATCGTCCAGCTCCAGTCGTTATACCTAGACGTGAGCAAAATGATTTTGAAGATCTACCGGGTGAAGAATTGACTGTACCTGGTGAAACACCAGCAACGCAGGAACAACCATTGCAGCCAAAGAAAACGGATTCTCTTGATAGTCTGATTGAACAGGTTCAGTAACTTTCCCGATTAAGCAGTCAAATATAAAGCCCTCAATTGAGGGCTTTATATTGTTTAGATAATAATCAGTATTATTTCTTTTGAAAAAGATAAATCTGGTATTGTGCCATTAATTCAAATTGTTCCTGCTGTTCAAGTGCCAGACGGCGTTCCGGTTTAGCCTTATAAGCGTACGGAGTCATCGCAATCAGGTTTTTTAAGTCTGCTTGTGGCAAATTCATAGGCGCTTCAACAATCTGTTCACTCACCAAATCAAATGCATCTTGCAACTGCCCGACAAACTTTTGTGGCTCGTGTGGTTTAACTTCCTTAAATAAGGCTTCTCGCATGGCATACAAATGCTGTGGTGCAGGCGTCACAACCATCAAATAAGATTTCGGCTTGAGTACACGCAGAATTTCCTGTTTCGGAATCGGGCTAAACAGGCTGGTACATAGATCTATTGACTCATCTAATACAGGCAAAGTTGCGCCTGTACCTACTACCCAAGTAATCTCTTTATTCAGCTTCGCTGCTACCTGAATCGCATTTTTGGCAATATCCACGCCTACACACTGCAGTACTTCCTGTTGCATGGCATCAGTGTAATACCCTTCTCCACAGCCGATATCCAGCAGATTTTCAATACGCAGTTCACGAATCTTTTGTACCACTGCTTGTTGCAACGGAGCATAGTGACCTGCACTTAAAAATGCGCGCCGTGCCTGTACTGATTCAGGTGTATCACCGGGATTTTTACTGTGTTTATGCTGCACTACATGCAGATTCACATAACCCTGCTTGGCTATATCATAGCTATGCTGATTGTCACAGCGCCATGTACGTTCATTTAAGCGTAACTGCTCACGACAAACAGGACACATCAGTAAGTTCATTTTTTAATTTCTCCAAAACAAAAAAGCCGGCATGCGCCGACTTTTTCAAATGCATTTCTTAGCGTAATTTTAAGGTCATTAGGCCAAAAACTACCAGCATAATTGTAATAATCCAGAAACGAATGACGACTTGAGTTTCACGCCAGCCTTTCTTTTCATAATGGTGATGTAAAGGTGCCATTAAGAAAACGCGTTTATTACGCATCCGCAGTGAACCAATCTGCAAGAATACAGAAATTGCTTCCACCAAGAATACACCTGCCATAATCGCAAACACGATTTCCTGACGCACCATCACGGCAATTGTACCCAGCATTGCACCTAAAGATAACGCACCCACATCACCCATAAACACCTGAGCTGGGTGAGCGTTATACCAGAGGAATGCCAGACCCGCACCAATCATCGCGGCACAGATCACCACCAGCTCAGATGAATATTTTACATATGGAATATGCAGATAGTTCGCAAAACGTACATCACCCGCAAGATAAGCAAAAACACCTAGACCAGCAGCCACCAGTACGATCGGCATGATCGCCAGACCATCCAGACCATCCGTCAGGTTAACGGCATTCGATGCGCCATTAATCACGAAATAAGTAAAGATAATAAAACCAATACCGAGTGGAATAATTGAGAGTGGAATCGTGTGATCCTTAAAGAATGGAATCAGCACATCCAGCATGTTGGCTGTCACGACCGGATTCGGTTGTTGCTGTGCAATCATATAAAGCGCAATACCGGCACCAATTGAACCTACAGAGGTCCAGAAAAACTTCTTGCGTGCAGGCAAACCGGCATTATCCTTATAACGGATCTTGATCCAGTCATCTGCCCAACCAACGGCACCAAAAATCACCATCACTGCAAGTACAATCCACACGTATGGATTCGATAAATCTGCCCAGAGTAAGGTCGAAATACCAATTGATAGCAGAATCAGGACACCACCCATAGTCGGTGTACCCATTTTTTTGGCATGGTTTTCAGGTGCAAATGAGCTGACTGCCTGACCATATTTCAGTGCCTGTAACTTGCGAATCATCACAGGGCCCAGCACCAAACCAATGGTCAATGCCGTCAAGACACTGAGCAAAGCACGTAATGTTAAATAACGAACCACCTGAAACGTGCTGTCATAGCCCGCCAGTTGTTCAAATAGCCATAACAGCATTTAGAGTTTCTCCATCAATGCAGCCATCAATGTTTCCATATGGGTAAAACGCGACCCTTTAAACAGGAATGACATCGGCTGAGGTTGATGTGTTTCAATCAAACGAATTAAAAACGGTAATGCCTGCTCCTGATTCAGGAAAGCTTGCATTTTCTTACCATATTGTGTACTACGCGCACCTTCTTGTGCGGCAGGTGCAAATTCACCGACTGCCACCACAAAGTTCAGGCCTTTTACCGAAACCAGATCGCGACCCAGCTTATAATGCTCAATCGCAGCTGACGCACCTAGTTCGCCAATATCACCCATTACCATGACACGGATACCTTCCTGCTGTGCTAAAACGTCAGCGGCAGCACGCATCGAGTTTGGGTTGGCATTGTAGGTATCATCAATAAACACAAATTCTTTGTGCTTGATGAAGTTCAGACGACCTTTGGCACCTACTGCCTCTTCCAGGCCAGCCACAATATCATCCAGGCTGATACCAAGGGCTAAAGATAAGGCCGCAGCAGCAGTTGCATTCTGCACATTATGCTCACCAGCAAATGGCAGGTTTACTGTTTTATTACCTTGAGGTGTATTCAAAATAAAGCTTGCAGACTGCGGATGTAATTCCACCTCAGTTGCGTAGACCTCTCCACCCTGACCAAAACTTAAGGTCTTTTCGGTTTTCACAGCAGCTCGAATCTGCTCGGCATAATCATCCGCTGCAGGAATAATAGAGGTTTCAGAAATATGCGAATAAATTTCTGACTTGGCACAGCAAATCCCATCACGACCACCGAACTCACCCAGGTGTGCCGTGCCGATATTAATAATACCGGCGACGTGCGGCTGTACCAGACCAGCAGTATAGTCAATTTCACCCTGATGGCTGGCCCCCAGCTCCATCACTGCATATTGATGCTCTGGGCGCAGCTCCAGCAACATCACAGGCACACCGAGATCATTATTCAGGTTACCGCGCGTCACCAAAGTTGGTGCCAGACGAGACAAGATACTACCCAGCATTTCCTTGGTAGTGGTCTTACCGCTACTGCCAGTCAGGGCAATGACTTTGAGTTGTGGATTTTGCTGACGGCGGAAAGCGCCTAGACGACCCAGCGCCTGACGGGTATCGTCCACAACCAATTGGCAGATTTCAGCATCAACCGGATGATCGACAATGACAATTTGGCAACCGTTTGCCGCCACTTGTGCTACGAAATCGTGTGCATCAAAGCGTTCACCTTTCAAAGCCAGAAAAGCATCACCAGCTTCAGCATCACGAGAATCCATCAGGATACGTTTAATTTCGCCTTCAGGCTGCTTGTCATTCAGCCAGTAACCTTGAGTCGCCTGTTGTAATTGTACTGCAGTCCAAGGTACCAAAGGCACAGTACTGGTAGTTGAAGTATGCATAAATTCGTCCTATTACTGCGCTGGATATGCTGAATCAGAGTTACAGTGCTGCGCATCAATGGCCGCCTGTACTTCGACAACATCATCAAACCAATGGCGAACGCCATCGATTTCCTGATAATTTTCATGCCCTTTGCCTGCAATCACGACAATATCACCCGCTTGCGCATGTTTCACTACAAACTTGATCGCTTCACGGCGGTCATGAATTTCCTGATAAGTTTTACCAGCGAAATCGATACCTTGCTTCATATCCGCGAAAATCTGTTCCGGGTTTTCAGTACGCGGATTGTCAGAGGTTAAAATCGCAATATCCGAACCATTGAGAGCCGCTTGTGCCATCAATGGACGTTTACCACGATCACGGTCACCACCACAGCCAAATACCGCCCAGAGCTTGTTATTGACATGGCGTTTTAAAGTCACCAATACCTGCGTCAAAGCATCTGGCGTATGGGCATAATCCACTACAAACAAGCGCTCACCATCACGCAGTACCTGCATACGACCCGGTGCGCCTTTTAGATTAGGCACAGTCTCAATCAAATTTGCTAAATCAAAACCAGCCTGTTCTGCAACAACCAGACTCGCCACTAGGTTTTCAACATTGAAATGACCCAAGAGTGGACTGTGTACGGTGAATGTACCCTGCGCAGTGATCAGTTTAAATTCTGCACCAGAAATCCGGTATTGAATATCCTGTACCTGATAGTCAGCAGCTTGCGACAATGAATAAGTCAAAATTTTCGGCTGCGCTAGATTAGCCTGAGCCGCCTCAATCATCACCTGAGCATGTGCGTCATCCAGATTAATGATCGCAACTTTCAGAGATTCAAATTTGAATAAACGTGACTTGGCCTCAGCATAAGCTTCCAGCGTACCGTGATAATCCAGATGGTCACGGCTCAGGTTGCTATAAGCTGCAATTTCAATATCACAGCCATTTAAGCGGCCTTGTTCAAGACCATGCGAACTGGCTTCAATCGAAGCAAATTCTGCGCCCGCTTGCGCATAACCATGTAGGGCATTTTGCAATTGCAGCGCATCCAGTGTGGTATGCGAAGAGGCTTCCAGATTTGGCAAAATTCCATTGCCCGTGGTGCCCATCACCGCACAAGGTTTGCCTTGCAGCATCAAGAGTTCTGCGACCAAGCGAGAAATGGTGGTTTTTCCATTGGTTCCAGTCACGGCCAGAATACTTGCAGCCTGTACTGGCTGGGTCGCTTGCAGATAACGTTTCTGCCACCCCCCCATTAGATGCCGTACATTTGTCACGACTAATGCAGGAGAGATTCCGAGATCCTGTTCAGAAATGACTGCCAGTGCTCCTAGAGATAGCGCTTTTTTCGCATATTCCACAGTTTTCTCAGGTTGAGACAGACTGGTCAGGGCAATAAAAATTTGCCCTAATTTTACTTTTCGGCTGTCCAGCTCAAAGCCCTGAAAGGATTGTCGCATCCATTCAGCACTATCTTGAACGGCGTAGAGATCTTGAAATGTTATCGACATTGATCACCTGTTTACTGGACTTGGGGAGATTCTAAAGGTTTGTCCAATGGGACATTCAGCAAGCGTAAAGACTCTTGCATTACACGCGCAAAGACCGGCGCAGATACCGTACCACCATAGTAGGTGCCTTGCGGGTTTTCTACCACCACCACCATAGCGATCCGTGGGTCACTGACTGGTGCCACGCCGGCAAATAAAGCACGGTATTCATTGGTCGAATAACCTTTACGGTCAGCACGCAATTTATGCGCAGTCCCTGTTTTACCTGCAACCCGATAACCTGGCACTGTCGCACGAGTAGCGGTACCCCCTGGCAAGGTTGCAGTTTCCATCATCAGCAGAACCTGGTCTGCAATTTTCGGATCAATCATCTGCTCGCCTTTCGGCTGCTCTTCTAATTTGTACAGGCTTAGTGGGACTTTTACGCCCTTGTTAGCCAGCATGGCATAGGCATCAGCCAGTTGTAGCACCGTCGCATTCAGACCATAACCATAAGACATAGTCGCCACTTCAGACACGTTCCATTTACTAGGTGGCAGAATCAGACCGGCACTTTCACCCGGGAATTTCACGGCAGAACGCTGACCAAAACCAAGGCGTTTATAGAAAGTCGGCAAGGTTTCATAAGGCAGTGATAACGCCAGTTTGGCGACACCAACGTTAGAGGATTTCTGGATAATACCACCCAAGGTTAATTGCCCATAATTGTGGGTATCCCGGATTGTGTGATTCCCGACCCGCATACTTCCCGGGGTCGTATTCACCACTGAATTGGCTGTGTATTTACCACTTTCCAGCGCCATCGCTACAGTCAGCGGCTTCATGGTTGAACCCGGCTCGAAAGAGTCGACCGCACCGCGGTTACGCATCGCATCTTTGTTCAATAATCCGTTTTTATCATTCGGGTTATAAGCTGGCCATGAAGTCATCGCCAGAATTTCACCCGTCTTCACATCCACCGCGATTGCGGTTGCAGAACGGGCATTATTTGCAACACCTGCTGCAGTCAGTTCACGATACATAATGTACTGCAAGCGTGAATCGATGCTAAGCGTGATATTTTCCCCTGCTTCAACTTCTTTAATAATTTCAGGGTCTTTAACGCGGTTGCCCTTCTTATCACGTACTATCTGCTGCTCGCCGTCTACACCTGATAGACGGGTATTCAGCTGCATTTCCAGGCCTTCAATGCCCACACTCTCACTGTTGGTCAAGCCAATAATCTGTGAGTTCGGTTGTGGCTGCGGATAGTAACGCTTATAGTTTTTCTCGGTGTATACACCCTGGAAATTACGCTTCATAATCAGCTCAGCCTGTTGAGGCGGAACTTCTTTTTTCAGGATCAGATAACGGGAACGCGGACGCGCTTCCATTTTCTTGCGCAGGTCGGCACGATCCATACCCACCGCATCAGCCAGTTCATCCAGGTTCAGGTTTTTATCCGGTAACTGACGTTTCAGCTTGCGGTTATTCGGATCCTTTTCCAAAGCCTGAATCGTTTCATCATAGAGTTTTTTATTATCAAAATAATCACGTGGATCAATCACCACCCGCATAATTGGAGTACTTATCGCCAGTGGCACGCCATTACGGTCATAAATCACACCGCGCATGGCTTTAATTTTGTCGGTTCTTAAAATCTTGGCATTGGCCTTGTTCTGCAGGAATTCTTTATTAATCACCTGTACATAAAAAGCGCGCCCGATCAAAGCCAGAAAGCACAGCAGTACCACGGCCCACATAATATAAAAACGGCTAATATCAACGCTTAAAGCATTTTTTGTCGTCACGGACTGTTTTTTACGTGCCACTTGCTTGGTTTTCTTGTCTACCATGTCTGAGCGCTAGCCTTATTTTTTTACATCTGAAGTTTGTGGCAATGAAATCACCACGGTCTGTGAAACAGGAGGAGAATACATTCTGAGCTGGGTCACGGCACGTGTTCCGATCTGGGCGGTTGCACCAAAGGTCTGCTGCTCGATCAGCAAACGCCCCCACTCCGCATTGAGATCATCACGCTCACGCAGATAGCTGCTCAGTTTTCGGTAATCCTGACGATATTCAAAGACTTGAAATACCACAAATACAGCACTGATGAAAACCATCATCAACAGAATGCCGTAAGTAATGGCTTTCTTCATCCCTGACTGATTCAACTTCCTTTCGACCACTTCAGTTTTCATTATTTGCCTATTAAGCTAAACGTTCTGCAACTCGGAGCCATGCACTACGTGAACGAGGATTGGCTTTCACTTCCTCATCACTTGCCTTGATACGGGATACTTTTTTCAGTCGACGTGTATCCTTGCGTTGTTGCGGCATCCCCCAGCCCGAGTCTTCCTCTAAGGTAGATTCTTTTTGAATAAATTGTTTAATTAAACGGTCTTCCAATGAATGGAAGCTAATAACCGCCAAACGGCCATGAGGTTTAAGTACTTCAACGGCTTGTGGCAGGAAAACTTCAATATCTTCTAATTCTTTATTAATAGCAATACGAATCGCCTGGAAAGTTCGGGTTGCCGCATGTTTATTTTTTTCCCATTTCGGGTGTGCCACTTTGACAATTTCTGCCAGCTTGGCTGTCGTATCAATATATCCGGCAGCCTTGATCGCTTTGGCAATCCGGCGGCTATATCGCTCTTCGCCATACTGGAAAATGATATTGGCCAAAGCTTCTTCTTCAATATTCACCAGCCACTCAGCTGCGGTCGGGCCTTGTGAATTGTCCATACGCATATCCAGCGGACCATCTTTCATAAAGCTAAAGCCACGTTCAGCCTGATCCAGCTGTGGAGATGACACGCCTAAATCCGCCATCACGCCATCCACGCTTTCTATACCATGCTCAGCAAGTGCTTCTTTAAGGTCAGCAAAGCTGGCATGAATAATTTTAAACCGGGGATCTTCCTGTTCCAGGATCGCCGCTGTTTCAAGTGCCTGAGGGTCTTTATCAAAGGCATAAACACGGGCATTTTCATCTAATTTAGATAATAAAAGACGCGTATGGCCACCACGGCCGAAGGTTCCATCCACATAAATTCCCGTATTTCGATCAGCCACCAGGGCATCAACGGTTTCGTGAAGCAATACAGAAATATGGGACATAAAAACTCAATCAATAGGGCGAAAAATTTAACTGCACATTATCACTCTGTTTAGCTAAAGCTCCAAACGACTTTTTGTAGATAAATATTATTTTCCATAGAGAAAACCGTTTTTATTTTTACTCAAACGATAAAAAAGCTTCCTTGGAGGAAGCTTCTTTATTTATAAAATTAAATTTTAAATCAACAAATTAACGTTTTGAGTTATAAATCTGATCAAAGAGCGCCCCATTCACGAAATGAGTTTTCTGTGCATTGGCCCAGCCACCGAATACTTCATCAATGGTAAAAGTTTTGATTTTCGGGAACTGCTTCGAGTATTTCGCTAAAACTTCCTGATTACGTGGACGGTAATAATGTTTTGCTGCCATTTCCTGACCGAGTGGAGAATATAAATAATTGATATAGCCTGTTGCTAACCATTTATTGCCATTTTTCTCGACAGTACGATCCACAATTGCCACAGAAGGTTCAGTCAGAATCGTCAGAGATGGGTAGATAATATCAAACTTGTCTTTACCCAGTGTTTTTTGCGTCACTAAAGCTTCATTTTCCCAGGTCAACAATACATCACCAATATTACGCTCTGCAAAGGTAGTCATCGATGCACGTGCAGCTGAGTCCATGACTTTTACGTTTTTATAAAGCTTGCCCACAAACTCTTGAGCTTTCGCCTTGCTGCCACCCGGTTGTTTTTCTGCATAACCCCAAGCTGACAAATACACCCAACGTGGCAGACCACCAGTTTTCGGGTTTGGTGTAATAATTTCCACGCCTGGTTTAGTCAGATCTTTCCAGTCTTTAATTCCTTTAGGGTTACCCTTACGCACCATAAATACAATAGTCGAGGTATACGGTGCAGAGTTATATGGGAATTCCTTTTGCCAACCCGCTTTGATCTGGCCCGATTTTACGATTTCTTCAATGTCATTGGCTAAAGCCAGCGTCACAACATCGCCTTTCAGACCATCAACAACCGAACGTGCCTGTTTACCAGAACCACCATGCGACTGTTTAAAGTTTACATTAATACCGGTGCGGCTTTTCCAGTAAGCACCAAAAGATTTATTGAATTCGTCATAGAACTCGCGGGTTGCATCATAAGACACGTTTAAAAAATCACGGTCAGCTGCTTGCGTGGCAGTTGCGGTAAATGTCAAACCTGTTGCCAATAAGGCAGCGCTAAATATTGATTTTAACTGAGTTTTCATGAGAGCACGGGAGGATTATCTTGTATTCATATAACTATATGAAATAAAGTTATTTTTCGCAATTCAGCAAACAAAGTGTATACAGGGTAATATTCAGTTATTTTTTGTTTTAATATTATGTTTTATATAATAAAAATTTTAACAATATAGAGCTATGCAGGTTTTATAGCATTTTATTCTTTAGATATGAAAAAAACGGATAAGCAATTTATCCGTTTTGCCGTCTTATCAAGTATTTAGAAAACCATGGCAAATTAGCGGTTTTCAGCAGAAATCTGGTCGTAGATTGCACCATTTACGAAATGAGTTCTCTGTGCCTTGGCCCAACCACCAAACACTTTATCAATTGTAAAGGTTTGAATTTTTGGAAACTGTTTTGCATACTTTGCAGCCGCTTTTTGGTCACGCGGACGGAAATAATATTTCGCTGCCAGTTCCTGTCCCTTCGGTGAATACAAGTAGTTCAAATAACCTTTAGCCAGATTCGCATTACCATTTTTCGCGACACTTTTGTCGACAATCGCCACCGATGGTTCAGCCAAGATCGAGATAGACGGATAAACAATTTCGTATTTGTCTTTACCTAAACCTTGAGTCGCCAGCAAGGCTTCATTTTCCCAAGACAACAACACGTCACCGATGCCACGCTCAGCAAAAGTGGTTAAAGATCCACGCGCACCTGAATCCAGCACTTTGACATTGCCATATAATTTTTTCACCAGTTCTTTGGCCTGGATATCATTACCACCCGGCTGTTTCAGCGCATAGCCCCAGGCAGACAGATAAATCCAGCGTGGTGCGCCACCGGTTTTCAGATTTGGGGTAATAATTTCGACCCCTGGCTTGGTTAGGTCATTCCAGTCTCTAATCTGTTTTGGATTACCCTTACGCACCAAGAAGACAATAGTCGAAGTATAAGGTGCTGAGTTATTCGGAAACTCTTTTTGCCAGCCTTTATGAATCAGACCAGCAGTGACGATTTCTTCAATGTCATTGGCCAGTGCCAATGTTACGACATCTGCCTGTAAACCATCCACTACGGAACGGGCCTGTTTACCTGAACCCCCATGTGACTGCTTAAAGTTAACCGTTTGTCCGGTTTTTTGTTTCCAGAATTTGCCGAATTCTTCATTATATTCCTGATAGAACTCACGGGTTGGATCGTAGGAAACATTCAGGAAATCTTTGGCTATTGCCAGCTGTGTACTTGTCCCCGAAAGCACTGCGAAAAATGCAGATACAATTATTTTTTTCATTACAATAGCTCTTTTGTTTATCTAAAAAACACTATATAAATTTGAAATATATTTAACAATCATATGCTTATAATAATAATTTTAAAGTTTTTCTTATTTTCAGATATCTTATAAATGACAATTCTCTGCATTTTTTATACTTATCGCCTATCAATTGATTACTTTAGGATATAATCTTCATAGTCTCTTCATAGTCCTGTGCTAAAAATAGCGCCGTTATGAGGTGATCTCTGATTTTTCTCAATTTTCCATTGTCATATTTATTTTTTTTGTAAATTTTGTGACTTGGTTCTACTTTTTAGAGGTTAAATGTGATTGAATTGTATTCAACACAACAAAAAACCTAAGACTATAAATCCAGCACCACAACAAGAGAGGGAGTTTGGACATGAAATTTGCAACGTTCAAGACCGGCATCCTGAGCCTATCCATTTTATTTACCGCACAATTCAGCAACGCTGTTGTTGCGCACCCTGAGCTAGTTAATAATCCGGCTGCACTAACAGCTGCTGCCTCTAAACCAGCAGTAACAGTGACTAAGTCATCTCCTATTGAAAAGGCAATTCAGCAGCAAAAAACTGAAAAATCTCTGCATCCTGAAGAAAACCTGAAAGTTTTGACTGCAATTAAAGTACGTCCATCACAAAACTTTTTTGCCGATCAAAACCAGAGTTTTACTCGTTTTCTGCAAAATTTTTTCTTTAGCAGCAATTCCTAATTATCAGCTGACAGCTCGCAACATTTAAAACTGCTTCTGATCTAAAGCCATATCATTCAATGTTGAATTAAGCATTAAGTGATGTGGCTTTTTCGTTATAATAGCCAGAAATTTATATTTAGATTCCATCCGACTATGACTGTTCGTACTCGTATTGCCCCTTCTCCTACAGGTTTTCCTCATGTAGGAACTGCCTATATTGCCTTGTTTAACCTGTGCTTTGCCAAGCAGCACGGCGGTGAATTTATTCTTCGTATTGAAGATACTGATCAGCTGCGCTCTACCCCTGAATCAGAGAAAATGATTCTGGATTCTTTGCGCTGGTTAGGCCTGAACTGGTCTGAAGGTCCGGATGTTGGCGGTCCACATGCGCCATACCGTCAGTCAGAACGTATGAGCATCTATAAAAAATATGCTGAAGAGCTGGTAGATAAAGGTCATGCCTTCTACTGTTTTGCGACTGCGCAAGAGTTAGATGAAATGCGTGCTGAACAGCAGGCACGTGGTGAATCACCACGTTACGATGGCCGTGGTTTGAAACTCTCTAAAGAAGAAGTCGCACGTCGTCTGGCAGCTGGCGAACCGCATGTGATTCGTATGAAAGTGCCAACTGAAGGTGTATGTACCTTCAATGATATGTTGCGTGGTGAAGTAGAAATTCCATGGGCGCAAGTCGACATGCAAATTCTGCTAAAAACTGACGGTCTGCCAACTTATCATTTGGCAAACGTGGTCGATGATCACCTGATGCAAATCACCCATGTGATTCGCGGTGAAGAATGGATTCCTTCTGCGCCTAAACATCAGTTGCTATACAAATATTTTGGTTGGGACATGCCAGTGCTGTGCCACATGCCACTACTGCGTAATCCGGACAAATCAAAACTGTCTAAGCGTAAAAACCCGACGTCTATTAACTACTATAAAGACATCGGTGTATTGCCAGAAGCCCTGCTGAACTACTTGGGTCGTATGGGCTGGTCAATGCCAGATGAGCGTGAAAAATTTACACTGACTGAGATGATTGAACACTTTGACATTAATCGTGTTTCTCTTGGCGGCCCGATCTTTGATGTTGAAAAATTAAATTGGCTGAATGGTCAGTGGATTAAGGCACTTTCTCCAGCTGAGCTTCTGGATACCTTGCTGACCTGGAAAGCTGATCGTGCCAAATTAGAAGAAATTGCTGCTGCGATTCAACCACGTATCAACCTGTTGTCAGAAGCGGTGAACTGGTCAGCGCATTATTTCAACCATTTCCCTACGCTGTCTAAAGAACAGTTTGAAAGCAAAAAACTGACTGAAGAACAGGTACGTCAAAGTTTGCAGTTTGCAATTTGGCGTCTGGAAAGCCTGTTTACCTGGAATAATGATACGGTCAGCCAAACTCTGATGGATCTTGCCAATCAGATGGGCATCAAGTTGCGTGACTTTATGCCAGCCTTCTTTATTGCCATTGCCGGTTCAACTGCATCTACACCCGTGATGCAAACCATGGTGACGATTGGACCGGACCTGACCTTTGCCCGTCTGCGTCATGCCCTGGAAATTGTCGGTGGTCCAAGCAAAAAAGAGCTGAAAGTCTGGGAAAAACTTAATGAAAGCTTAAAATTGCCGAAAAATGATGCAGTTGATGAAGCTTAATTAAATTTTTAGTTGACGTGTGAACGTTATATCCATAATATAGCGCTCACACAGACTGGGGTCATAGCTCAGTTGGTAGAGCGCTACAATGGCATTGTAGAGGTCAGGAGTTCGATCCTCCTTGACTCCACCAAAAGTCTTGCTTTACTTGTGTATTTGCCTCATTTGTCCCTATCGTCTAGAGGCCTAGGACATCGCCCTTTCACGGCGGTAACCGGGGTTCGAATCCCCGTAGGGACGCCATATTTAAGATCACCATAATATATTATGGTGATCTTAATAAAAAACCCAAGCATTGCGACTTGGGTTTTTTATTGTCTGAAATTTATTATGATAACTTTGAGCCACTTTTGGCTTTCTGTATGATTAAGATTAAAATAGACAAAATTGAAAAATTCTGGAGTTGCAATGCAATACCGTTGTCCGAAATGTCAAAGTCCTAAAATTATGCCGCTTGCACAACCAGGTCAGCCAGCAGCACGTCCAGTCGTGCCAAAAAGCTTGGTACTTCTTGTACCTGCCCTATTTGTCTTACTTCTGCTGGTGATCATCAGTATTGGTATGTGGATTTTTGGTGACGGCGCAGGCACTACCCTACAGACTGCGACAGTGATTGTATTCGTGATCTGTCTGATTGCAGGCTTTATGTTCTATAAAGACTTGCCTGACTTTAAAATTTCTATGCAGGCATTCATGCAAAGCCAGAAAAAATGGAAATGCCGTGAATGTAATCATGAATGGGAAATCTGATTTTTCTCTTTCGTATTTAAGGCTGCTTCGGCAGTCTTTTTTATGCCTTTCATTAGATTAGTTTTATCGGATTATCTAAAAATTTAAAAACATCATCAGACAAACTGGTGTAATTTATTCTTATAAAAAAGGATTCCAATTTATTGCAGGGATGCAACATAAAGGAATAATAAAAATGCTTAAAAAAATTATAAATTTTCTATTTTCTTGTAATGATCCACCTATTCCATTCATTGAGGAGCAGCCAAGTGAAGCAGATACTTATTATTTGCAGGCTTTGCAATATGAGTCACTTTGCATGACCCTGCAACAACTACAGGCTGTACCAGAGATTAGCCAACGCCTAACCCCAAAACACATCTATCAACGCAATGCTGTCTGGAACTACCTGAGTGCAGGGTTAAGAGGACATATGGAAGCACAATATCGACTTGGCGTGTATTATTTGCATGGGAAACTAGGTCTAGATCAAAATGATGAACAGGCCAGATTATGGTTAGATAAAGCCAGACAGCAAAATCATAGTAAGGCTGCACAACTTTTATCAGAAATAGAAAGCTGAAAAACTTAAGAATAGAGGATAAAAAACCAGCCCTAGGGCTGGTTTTTTTGCGCTTTAATTAAGCACCAATTTTGCGGTATTTCTGACGTTTCGCAACAAGGTCATCCCCATCCCGCTTACGACGATATTCTTCGAATTCTGCATAGTTACCGGTGAAGAATTCAGGTGTTTCACCTTCGAATGACAGGATGTGCGTTGCAATACGGTCAAGGAACCAACGGTCATGCGAGATCACCATCACTGTACCCGGGAAGACAAGAATCGCGTCTTCGAGTGCACGTAAAGTTTCGATGTCCAAGTCGTTCGACGGTTCATCGAGTAAGATTACGTTAGCGCCCATTTGCAGGATTTTTGCAAGCTGTAAACGGTTACGCTCACCACCTGACAACTGACCGACACGTTTTTGCTGATCTTGGCCTTTAAAGTTAAAACGGCCGATGTACGCACGTGATGCAATTTCGTATTCACCAATACGCAAGATATCTAAACCGCCAGAAACTTCTTCCCAAACAGTTTTGTTGTTATCTAAGGTGTCACGAATCTGCCCTACATAAGCAACTTTAACTGAATCACCTAAAGTTACTGTACCCGTATCAGGTTGTAATTCGCCTGTCATCATACGGAAGAGTGTGGTTTTACCCGCACCGTTTTCACCGACAATACCCACAATCGCAGCAGGCGGTACAACAAACGATAAATCTTTATAGAGCGTACGATCACCAAACGATTTGCTGATACCTTCAACTTCTACAACCTTGTTACCTAGACGTGGACCAGGTGGAATGTAGATTTCAGACGTTTCGTTACGTTGCTGGAATTCGCGCGAGTTAAGCTCTTCAAACCGTTCCATACGTGCTTTGTTTTTCTTTTGCTGACCTTTGGCATTAGAACGAACCCATTCAAGTTCTTTCTTAAGTGCTTTAGCAAAAGATTCTTCTTGCTTCTGTTCCTGCTCTAAACGGGCATTTTTCTGCTCTAACCAAGAAGAGTAGTTGCCTTGGTATGGAATGCCCATGCCACGGTCAAGTTCAAGAATCCACTCTGCTACGTTATCCAGGAAGTAACGGTCATGCGTGATCGCAACGATGGTACCCGGGAAGTCTTTCAAGAAACGCTCTAACCAGGATACAGATGATGCATCCAAGTGGTTCGTCGGTTCGTCTAGAAGTAACATGTCTGGCTTAGACAGAAGCAGACGGCAAAGTGCAACACGACGGCGCTCACCACCAGACAATTTAGTTACATCAGCATCCCAAGCTGGCAGGTTTAATGCAGCTGCAGCCTGTTCAAGCTGGTTGTTCAGGTTATGCGCATCCCAAGTCTGAATAATCGCTTCTAGCTTTTCTTGCTCTTTTGCAAGTGCATCGAAATCTGCATCTTCTGCTGCATATTCAGCGAAAACTTCATCCAAACGTGCCAAAGCATCAAGTGCTTCACGTACGCCATCTTCAACATTACCACGAACGTCTTTGGTTTCATCCAAAGGTGGTTCTTGCTCCAGATAACCGATTTTGATACCCGGTTGCGCACGAGCTTCACCAGAGAAATCTTTATCTACGCCCGCCATAATACGAAGCAAAGTAGATTTACCCGCACCGTTCAGACCAAGCACACCAATTTTTGCGCCTGGGAAAAATGATAAGGAGATATCTTTGAGGATTTCGCGCTTCGGCGGAACCATCTTGGATACTCGGTTCATCGTATAAATATATTGGGCCACGTAGGACTCCTCAATTGAAAAACCAGATGGGGAAAAAATGAATTTCCCCTGCTCAATCATGAGCGAAAAAATAATCGGCTATTATACGCAGAATGTCTCCAAAACATAAGCCATTCCGGTGAAGTTAATGCCTTGTTACAAGTTTAATCCTGTTTATTTTTCAAACAAAATTTTTAGTCCCTAAACTTGCATTATTTTATTGATGTTATATCGTTAATTAAGATATTCATCTGAATAAATATGCACTTTTCTTCATATTTCAAGTGCTAATATTTGAGCAACTTTATTAAAGCAAAACACAAAGAAGACTAACGATCATGACTTATAAAGCAGAAACTTTAGCAATTCACGCAGGTTATAGCCCGGAACCAACCACCAAAGCTGTTGCGGTGCCAATTTACCAGACTACCTCTTATGCCTTTGACAATACCCAGCATGGCGCAGACCTGTTTGACCTGAAAGTTCAGGGCAATATTTATACCCGTATCATGAATCCGACCACAGCGGTACTGGAACAGCGTATTGCTGCGCTAGAAGGTGGTATTGGCGCACTGGCATTGGCCTCCGGTATGGCTGCGATTACCTATGCGATTCAGACCATTGCTGAAGCTGGGGATAATATTGCTTCAGTATCTACTTTATATGGTGGCACCTATAACCTGTTTGCACACACCCTGCCAAAGCAAGGCATTGAAGTCCGCTTCTTTGACTATCAAAACCCGGAAGCACTGCGTGGTCTGATTGACGACAAAACCAAACTGGTTTTTGTGGAATCAATTGGTAACCCACTCGGCAACATTATCGACTTGGAAGCGATTTCAAAGATTGCGCATGAATACGGCGTACCCGTGATTGTCGACAACACTGTAGCAACTCCTGTCTTGCAGAAGTCTTTTGATTTCGGTGCAGATATCGTGGTGCACTCGCTGACCAAATATATTGGCGGGCATGGTAATTCAATTGGCGGCATTATTGTCGATAGCGGCAAGTTTCCATGGGGTAAACATGCAGCACGCTTCCCTGCCCTGAATACACCTGACCCAAGCTATCATGGCGTAAACTACGTTGAAGCTTTGGGTGAAGCAGCCTATATTGCCCGTGCCCGTGTCGTGCCATTACGTAATACTGGTGCTGCGATCAGCCCGCAAAATGTATTTTTAATTTTGCAAGGCCTGGAAACTTTAAGTCTACGTATGGAACGTCATACTGAAAATGCACTTAAAGTTGCGGAATATTTGCAGCAGCATCCGAAAGTAAAATGGGTCAATTACGCTGGCCTGAAAGATCATCCTCAACATGCTTTGGCACAGAAATATGTGAAAGGGAAACCGTCTGCAATCTTAACCTTTGGGGTAGAAGGCGGTCGTGAAGGCGGTGCGCGTTTTATTGATGCTCTGCAGCTGTTCACCCGTCTGGTCAATATTGGAGATGCCAAGAGTCTGGCCTGCCATCCGGCCACTACGACTCATCGCCAGCTTAATCCAGAAGAACTTAAATCGGCTGGCGTGAGTGAAGATATGGTTCGTCTTTCTATCGGGATTGAACACATTGATGACCTGATTGCTGATCTGGAACAGTCACTCGCAGCCGTTTAAGCCCTCTTTTAAAGCAAAAAACTCCATCATTTCTGATGGAGTTTTTTTATCTGGCTTTACTTTTCATGAGCTTTATCTTATGGTTAGATCACAATAAAAATTAATTGAAACGTAGTTTAAAAATAGAGCAATTACTCTAAAATTTCTCTTATTTTCAATAACTTAATCTCTGGATTTTCCTGCATAATTCGTTATCATATACAGACTTCATTGTGTACGAACTTTCGTGCATACCTACGTACAAACCAAATAAGAAAAAACGTAAACCTACAGCATATTTCAGGAATAACAAACGTGAAATCCAGACTACAGAAACATCTACTGAAACGAGTTCAAGGCAAAACCATCCTCATTACGGGTGCATCCAGCGGCATTGGCCTGACAGCAGCACACCGTCTGGCAGATGCAGGTGCACATGTCCTGCTAGTAGCACGTACCAAAGAGACTCTGGACCAGGTAAAAGAAGAAATTGAAGCAAAAGGCGGCATGGCAACAGTTTTTCCGTGTGACCTGAATAATCTGGACGCCATTGATGAAGTATCCAAACAGATTCTGGCTTCTGTTGATCACATTGATATTCTGATTAACAATGCCGGTCGCTCGATCCGTCGTGCGGTACATGAATCTGTAGACCGCTTCCACGATTTTGAACGTACCATGCAGCTGAACTATTTCGGTGCTGTGCGTCTGGTGATGAACATCCTGCCACATATGATGATTCGTCGTCAGGGTCACATCATCAACATCAGTTCGATTGGGGTATTGGCAAATGCGACCCGCTTCTCTGCTTATGTGGCATCGAAAGCAGCCTTGGATGCATTTAGTCGCTGTCTGTCTGCAGAAGTCAATTCACATAAGATCGCAATTACTTCTATCTATATGCCATTGGTACGTACGCCAATGATTGCACCAACTAAGATCTATAAATATGTTCCGACGCTTTCTCCTGAAGAAGCATCTGATCTGATTGCACATGCAATTGTGAAACGACCGAAAAAAGTTGCTACCGGTTTGGGCCGTCTAGCTTCAATTACTTATGCAATTGCACCAGACATTAACAATAAACTGATGTCAATCGGCTACAACCTGTTCCCAAGTTCATCTGCCTCTGTAGGTCAGCCACAGAAGCTGAACTGGGTACAGAAAGCATATGCACGTATCTTCCCGGGTGAGCACTGGTAAGTTCAGGCGAAAATGCACTTTGAACAAAGCCGCCTGCTGGCGGCTTTATTATTTTGATCGGCTAACAATCAAGATACCCTGAATTATCACGACAGATCCTGTCATTTCAGATGCAGATTTTTGCCGCAAATGATCTCAGATCACGTACACTATCGGACGGATATTTGATCCGCATGTATTAAACATTTAGATATTGATTCAACAGATGGACACCCTTATGAATAACCTGCAATGGCTCGATGAAGTAAAATTTAACGAACAAGGACTTGTACCTGCCATTGCCCAGCATCATCAAACCGGTCGTGTATTGATGGTGGCGTGGATGAATCGTGAAGCACTGGCGCTGACTGCAGAAAAGAATCAGGCCGTGTATTTCTCTCGTTCCCGCAATAAGTTATGGCATAAGGGTGAAGAATCAGGTCATTTTCAGACGGTGCATGAAATCCGTCTGGACTGTGATGCTGACGTGATTGTGCTGCAAATCGAACAGCATGGTGGGATTGCCTGTCATACTGGTCGTGAATCTTGTTTCTATCGCAAACTGACGCCGAATGGCTGGGAAATTGTCGATGTACAAATTAAAGATCCTGCAGCGATCTATGGTGAAAAATCTGCAAACCCGCATACCATGGCGATGAATGCATCTAATGCCCAATCAGAACAGGTTGAGGTCTTGTCTTATCTGGGTCAGATGATGGCTGAACGTAAGCAGGCTGATCCCGATTCATCTTATGTTGCCAAGCTCTATCACAAAGGCTTAAACAAAATTCTGGAAAAAGTCGGTGAAGAAAGCTTTGAAACTGTGATTGCTGCCAAAGACTTTAAAGCTGAAGCAACCGAAGACAATAAAAATGACCTGATCTATGAGGTGGCAGATCTGTGGTTCCATACTATCGTGATGCTGGGCTATTTCGACCTTGATCCACAACTGGTTTTAAATGAACTGGCACGTCGTCAGGGCTTATCTGGTCTGGTTGAAAAAGCCAACCGTTCACACTAAGTTTTCAATTTAACTGTGTCTGAGCCAATTAAACCGACCGCAACCTATGAGCAGGCCACTGCCATTGATAACGCACGTCTGGGCAAATCTTTTAAAGTGATTGCCTATGCCGGCACAGGTAAAACCACAACTTTACAAATGATCAGCGATGCCATGCCGCAGCGGCGTGGCATGTATCTGGCATTTAACAAATCCATTGCTGCGGAAGCACAAAATAAGTTCCATCGTGGTGTGGACTGCCGGACTTTCCACTCACTGGCCTATCGCAGTGTTCCACGTGGAGTCACGGATAAAATGCGCCTGCCCCGTCTCAGTCCAAGCTTCATTGCCAAGGAATATCGCCTTGAGCCGATGACCCTGCGCCGCATGATGGGTGGCCGTTATGAAAAATATGTCATGATGCCTTCGCGTCTGGCCAGTCTGGTCGCGAATGCGGTCGGTTATTTCTGTTCAACCAGTTCACAATACCCTGCTCCACGGCATATTCAGGCACCAAGCTGGTTACATCCGGACGATGTCGAAGCCCTGCAAAAGAAACTCTATCCTGCGGTTGAGCGTCGCTGGCTGGAATCGATTGATCCGAATCATCAGGCCGGAATCGGACATGATATTTATCTGAAACTCTGGGCATTATCAGAACCGAATATTCCAGCGGATTATGTACTTTTTGATGAAGCTCAGGATGCTGACCCCCTGATGTTGGGTATTTTGCTAAAACAGCGCAGCACCCAGGTGATCTATGTCGGGGATGCGCATCAGCAGATTTATGCCTGGCGTGGTGCAGTCAATGCCATGCAGCAACTGCCATTACCAGAATCCCGCCTAACTACCTCATTCCGTTTTGGTCCTGAAATTGCCCTGAATGCCAATGCAATTTTGGGAGCCTTGAATGAAACCGTGCCCTTACTCGGTAATCCGCATCTGAACTCTAAAGTAGTGAATAAACCACATACCAAAATGCGTGATGCGATTTTATGCCGTACCAATGCCCGAGCCATGGAACTGCTGCTTGCTGGACTTGTGCGTGGTGAAAAGGTCAGTTTGCAGGCCGATCATGTCAAGCTGAACCGTTTTGTCGAAGCGGCTGCCATGCTGAAACAGGGCAAACGCGTGGTGGATGTACCTGAACTGGCTTGGTTTAACTCCTGGCATGATGTACATGAATATTGCGAGACCAATGAAGGCAGTGACATTAAACCTTTGGTGAAACTGGTTGATGAGCATGGTACTGATCCGCTGAAAACTGCGCTGGCCAAGATCACGCCAATCGGACAGGCCGACTACATCATCTCCACCGCCCACAAAGCCAAAGGACTGGAATGGGACCGGGTCCATATTGAAGATGACTACCAGTTTAAATTAAATGAAAAAGATCACAAGATTAGTGATGAAGAGTTAAGACTGCTTTACGTGGCTTGTACACGTGCTAAAGTAAGCTTAAATATTCACCACATTTATGACCTGATTCAGCAGCTAAAAATTA
The DNA here is from genome assembly GCF_000369585.1 of Acinetobacter sp. CIP 101934. Classification (NCBI taxonomy): domain Bacteria; kingdom Pseudomonadati; phylum Pseudomonadota; class Gammaproteobacteria; order Moraxellales; family Moraxellaceae; genus Acinetobacter; species Acinetobacter sp. CIP 101934. Next base: position 2,933,744 of record NZ_KB850094.1, read on the forward strand.
AAATGCCTCTATCATTACGGCAGGCAACAGGCTAGTACGGCATGGATGTAGGCATCACGATACAGGTGGTCTATGCAAGTCGAATCCATACAACTCAAACATACCCTGCATTTTTCTGATATCCAGCTTGAATTTAAATATCATAAATTGCCTGTTACCTTAATTCTCGGTGATCAGGGTTCGGGTAAAACGGCGCTGCTGCGTAGCACCTATCAGGCACTGACCTGGTTCGCTGCGCGCTATCGTGACCTGCGTACTGCCGGTATGGTGATGCTGGATCAGGACATCATGCAACATCGTCTGCAATCCAAGATCAATATTCAGGTCCGTTTTCCTGAAGAAATTGGCTCTTTTGCAGAAAGTAGCGATCAACAGCAATCTGCTACCCAGCAGTGCAGCTGGCAGCTTTATAAAACTTTAAATAGTCAGGGTGTGGGACTGAGTAAGGTAGATACATCGCAACTCGAAGCGATGGTCACGTTGTATCAGAAAGCCCTCGCCAAAGATCCAATGCTGGGCTTACCGCTGATTGCCTATTATCCGTCTGAGCGTTTTGTAAATGAAATCAATCTACTCAGTAAAAACAATCCGGCGATTTTACAGACGGTGTATGCCTATGAAATTGCAGCTATTTCCTTCACGACTTTTACCCGTTTTTTTGAATGGTTTCGGGAAATCAGCGACATTGAAAATGCGCAAAGTGCGCAGATTCTAGAGCAGATCCTGAGCCGCGCTTCGCAGCAGGATAAAAAACACAATATGGATGAACTGGTCAAACATATTGAACATGCCCAGATCCAGGTGAATACTCCAAGTTTAAATAGCCTGCGTGAAGCTTTGTCGATCGTTCTGCCTGAAGTCAGCAATCTCTATTTGCAGTACCAACCTAAAATGCAGCTGATGGTGAGCTACCAAGGACAAACCCAGACTTTACAGCAATTACCGAATAGCATCCGCAACTGGATTGCCTTAGTCGGAGATATTGTGCGTCGCCTATGTCTGCTCAATCCGAAAAGCCTGTTTCCATGCAAGGAAGGCAGTGGCATTCTACTGATTGATGCGATTGATCATCAGCTGGATCAGGACATGGCAGCAGTCATTCTGTCTCGTCTGCATCAAGCCTTTCCTGAACTGCAAATCATTGTGACAGCTAACCGTCCTGAGTTACTGGAACAGGCAGCGGATTTTCAATGTCTGTGTCTTGAAAATAAACAACTCTCCCCAATTCAAGTTGATACAATCCCAGCGCAATTTGATCAACTCTATGCCAATTTAGGCTTGGGTCAAGAAACACTGAATACTGAGGAAATCGTGCTGCTCGAGCCCGAGCTTGAACAAGTAACACCACTTTCAATCTTGCAACTGATTCAGCAAACATTGAATGAAGAGCAGCAACAGGAGTTGCTACGTTTACTGAATCAGAATGACCGGAAAATTCCCCAAATTCCGTTTTAAGCGAATAAGCTGGCTCTTGAATTAACCTGATTTAATTTTTCTGAATGGCTCCTTATCGAAGCAGACCTTCAAGGCTGTCCATTTTTTTCAATAGAATCTTCAAATTTGATCTTTATTTTCAGTTCAATCTAGTCGATGTGCTCAAGCATGCACCCCATGTTTTTATGGGGTCATCGTATAATTGTTAAGTCGTACACAAAAAGATTGATGTTGTTGTTATCCTGTAATATGATCGGAATTACTTGCATTTTTCATTGTAAAATCGGAATTTGCTATCGTTTATAAGTTGCGCAATACAACTGTTTTTATTCTTTGAATACGATTTGGCTTTCAAGATTGAGAAATTTGGGCTGCTCCTTGCATTCCTGTAATCCTTGAAAGATAAAGATTCACCCTAGGTTCATGACGACCTAACTCACGACAATGGATACGAGTGTGCTGCCGATTATTATATTGTTACCGTTAGTATTAGGCACAACCCTTGTCTCGTGGCTGAAAAGATTTTCGCGCGGGGTAACGGCCTTAGGGGCCATTGGTGTCAGCCTCAGCAGTTTTGCATTATTACTCAGCCAAGCGCCTGCGGTGCTAGATGGCGCAGTCATTAGCGAAAGCTGGTCATGGCTGCCTCAACTTGGTATTGATTTCAGTTTCCGCCTGGATTCTCTGGGGCTATTATTTGCTCTGCTGATCAGTGGCATCGGCACCCTGATTTTTATTTATGCCTACTATTATTTAAGTCCGAAGAACTCGCTCAGCAAACTTTATATCCTGCTGATGCTGTTCATGGCAGCGATGCTCGGCATTTCCTTGTCGAATAACCTGATTATTTTATTAATTTTCTGGGAACTGACCAGTATCTCCTCGTTCTTGCTGGTTGGTTACTGGAGCAATTATGAAGTGGCCCAACGTGGCTCACGCATGGCGTTGACCATTACCGGCATGGGTGGTCTGGCAATGCTCGGTGGTTTCGTTTTACTGGGTGAGATCACAGGAACTTATCAGATTGATCAGATCCTTGGGATGACCGAGCTGATCCAATCGCATAGCCTGTTTGTACCTACCCTGCTGCTGATTTTGCTTGGTGCCTTTACCAAAAGTGCGCAGTTTCCTTTCCATTTCTGGCTGCCAAATGCCATGGCAGCACCGACACCGGTATCTGCTTATCTGCATTCTGCCACGATGGTAAAAGCGGGCTTATTTCTAGTCGCACGCTTGCTGCCAATTTTTGCTGGCGCGGCACTTTTTCATAATATTGTTACCTTTATCGGTCTATTTACCCTGTGCATGGCAGCCTTTTTTGCCATCTTTAAGGAAGACCTGAAAGGCTTGCTGGCCTATTCAACCATCAGTCATCTTGGCCTGATCATGTGTCTGCTGGGGATTGGTTCACCACTCGCGGTGGCTGCTGCAATTTTCCATATCATTAACCATGCAACCTTTAAAGCTGCACTGTTTATGATAGCCGGCATTATTGACCATGAATCGGGTACACGCGACTTACGCAAGTTGTCCGGCTTATGGCAATTACTGCCTTTTACTGCAACCCTCACCATGATCACTGCTGCCTCAATGGCAGGTGTCCCATTGACCAATGGTTTCCTGTCCAAGGAAATGTTCTTTACTGAACTGCTGGCCAACCTAAGTGGTCCAGTAATGATTGGCTCTGCCATTGTCGCGACTTTAGCCGGTATTTTCGCGGTAGCCTATTCGATTCGTCTGGTTCACGGCGTATTCTTCGATGGTCCAATTGGACGCCATGTACCGAATAAAAATGCACATGAACCCGCATTTGGCATGCGTGCGCCAGCAACTTTACTGGCAACCTTATGTATTCTGGTCGGTATTTTGCCTGCCTTACTGGTTGAGAAAATTGTTAATAGCACTGTCCGGGCTGCCACACAAAACCTGGCGTTTGAAGGCACCCACCTTGCTATCTGGCATGGTTTTAATGCACCACTCTTAATGAGTGTGATCGCCCTGATTGGCGGAATCCTGTTCTATTTCTCGCTGGCCAAAGGCGGCTTGATTCGTGAAATTGATCTTGATCCGAGCTTGGGCAAATTTCAGGGCCGGATTTTATTTGACCTATTCTTAAAATCATTATTGCTAAATTCACGTCGTTTTCGCCGTGCCACTGAAAATGGCAAACTGCAAAGCTATCTGCTGTGGATTGTGATCTTTACCATCGGTCTGGTTGCTGTACCTTTGCTGACTCATCAGATTGGTACTGGCGCACGTGAGCTGACCCATGCACCGGCTTTAGCGATTATCTTATGGCTGCTGTTATTCTCAGCCTGCTGGATGATGCTGTGGTTCCATCATGAGCGGATTAAAGCCGTACTGATCAGCGGTGCAGTCGGTCTGGTCGTGACCATGATCTTTATCGGTTTCTCGGCACCAGATTTGGCCCTGACCCAGATTACCGTCGATGTAGTTACCACAGTATTGCTGCTGATGAGCCTGTCTCTATTACCACAGCTTACCCCTTATGAATCCAGCCCGACCCGACGCTGGCGCGATGCCATTATTGCAATTACGGGTGGTCTGAGTATTGCCTGGGTAGCCTGGCTCGTCATGACCCGAGATCATAATTCAATTTCCTGGTTCTTTGCCCAGCAGTCAATTCCGCTCGGCGGCGGCACCAATGTGGTGAACGTGATTCTAGTGGATTTCCGTGGTTTCGATACCTTCGGTGAAATCACCGTACTCGGTATTGCGGCGATTGGCGTATTGAGCCTGATGGATGGTATGCGTGCCCATGGTACTACCATTACTCAGGGTTTGACTTATCGTTTTAACCCCTCCCCGCTGATGCTGCGAATTACTGCTTCCTGGATTTTGCCAGTTGCACTGGTGGTGAGCCTGTATATTTTCATGCGCGGCCATAACCAGCCTGGCGGTGGTTTTATCGCAGGTCTGGTGACTTCTTTAGCCTTGATTATTCAGTACATTGCCATCGGTCAGGATCATGCAGAAAAAATGCTTGGTGCTAAATCTGGTCGTCTCTATGAAATCTGGATTGGTAGCGGTTTGATGTTTGCTGGCCTAACTGGTGTTGCCGCCTGGTTCTGGTCACGTCCATTCCTGACCAGTGCACATATTTATGTCCATCCACCAATACTGGGCGATATGCATCTGGCTTCTGCAGCGCTGTTCGACGTCGGGGTTTATGTCACCGTGGTCGGCGCGACCATGTTAATGATTTCTGTGCTTGGGGATTCACGTCACTCGTCTATGACTGGCCCGGTACCAAGAGGATAATGCAATGATCAGTCTAGAATTTTTATTGGTCTCTGCAATTGGACTCCTGACAGCAACCGGGATCTACCTGATCCTGCGTGCCCGTACCTTCCCTGTAGTATTGGGTCTGGCAATGATCGGTTATGCCGTCAACCTGTTTCTGTTTGCCATGGGACGTATTCAGCTCAATGCACCTGCAGTCCTTACAGAAACCACCAAAACTACGGACCCACTGCCACAGGCATTGGTACTGACTGCTATTGTAATCGGATTTGCCACCACGGCATTCATTGTTCAGCTGGCACTTCGCAGCCGTTATGAATCAGGGACAGACCACGTTGATTCCAAAGAAGAAATACCAAACCATGACCCACGTGAGGATGAGCCTTAATGACTGATCTTTATAATTTCTGGGTCCAACATACACCTATTTTCAGTATTCTCCTGCCAGCATTCACTGCATTCATTCTGCTGTTATTAGGCAATCCTGGTGCAGGTTCACTGGCGACAGACTGGCGTCAACCTTGGCGTCGTGGCATCAGCCATGTCTCAACGCTGCTGGGCCTGGTGGTTTCGATCAGTTACTTGATAAGCACCAGTCAGGGACAAATCAGTGTTTATACCCTAAGTGAATGGTCTGCTCCATTCGGAATTGTACTGGTTCTGGATCAGCTGTCTGCCTTGATGCTGGTATTGACCTATGCACTGGCTGTGCCGATTATCTGGTATGCCAGTCGTGACTGGGACATGCGCGGGCGTTATTTCCATGCCATGATGCATTTCCTGCTGATGGGACTCAGTGGAGCTTTCCTCACAGGTGACTTGTTCAACCTGTTTGTATTCTTTGAAATCCTGTTGATGGCATCTTATGTCCTGCTTCTGCATGGTCAAGGCAAGGCTCGTTTCCAGCTGGGTATTCACTATGTCACAATTAACCTACTGGCTTCTGCCCTGTTTCTGATTGGCTTAGGCATGATCTACGGCAGTGTTGGCAGCCTGAATATGGCCGACGTTGCCCGACTGATGCCAACGCTGGAAAATGATCAGCATAAAATTGCAGTCGCTGGTGCACTGCTGTTATTTGTAGTGTTTGGGATCAAGGCTGCCATGCTGCCTGTCGGATTCTGGCTCCCGAAAACGTATGCTGTGGCAACAACACCGGTAGCAGCCCTGTTTACCATCATGACCAAGGTGGGTATTTATGCCATCCTGCGAGTCAATGGTACGGTCTTTGATGATGAATACAGCCATCAGATTCTGATGAACTGTCTGATGGTCATCGGTCTGATCACCTCCTTATATGGTGCTGTGGCAGCTATTGGCACAGATCGTTTGCGCCGCTTTATTGGTTTTATGCTGCTGTCTTCAGTGGGTACTATTCTGATTGCGATTGCCTTGAATAATTCAGCAGCTTGGGCAGGCGGTTTGTACTATATGGTGCACAGTACCGTGATTGCTGCCGCTTTCTATATGCTTAGCGGCTGGATCACCTCTCAGCGTGGTGAATTCAAAGATCATTTTAAAAGCGCACCACAGATGAAACAGAATACCCTGGTATCGATAGTCTACTTTATCATTGCCTTGATGATGGCGGGTCTGCCACCATTTAGTGGCTTCTTCGGTAAGGTCTTCATCTTGCAGGCTACGACAGGCTCGCCTTATCAGATGATCATCATCATTACGGTGCTACTGGTCAGCTTGCTGAGTATTCTAGCCTTTACCCGGGTTGGTTTTATCCTGTTCTGGCGCGCCAGCAAACCGGATGATAATGTCCATTCTGAAGCCTTTACCCAGTACGAAACCCTGCCAAGCCGGGCACCTTTGCGTAATGATAAGGTGATTTACCTGTTGCTCGCTGGACTGACAGCCTATGTGGTATTTGCTTCACCTGTCTATAATTATGTGTATCGCACTGCGGTACAAATTAAAGATAATCCAGTCTATGAAGCGGCATTATTGAAACGTGATGCCGAAGGCAAGGTCATTAGCGTGCAGCCATTTGATCCGGAATATTTGCCTGAAACCAAATATGGTGGGGAAAATCCAGATCCAAATGCACATCTGATTCCATATGTAATTTCACCGGCAACTTTAGAAGGTGAAAATATTTCTGAATTCAAACAGCGTCAGATCAATGAACAGTATATTGAACAGAAAAATGCGCCAAGCGATAACCAGCTTAAACCGCAGGAGGGACCATAATGAAAGCATCGTTCTTACGCCGCTGGTTCCCTCATCCACTGGTTTCCGTCATTGTCGGAGTAAGCTGGTCTTTACTCAATCATAGTCTAGATGCCGGTACACTCGTCACCGCCTTAGTCCTTGCAGTACTAATCCCACGAATGGTATTCCGGTTTATTGACTACACACCGAATATTCACTGGCTACCCGCCATTCGTCTGTTCTTTGTGGTGATCTGGGACGTTATTGTTGCCAATATTAAAGTCGCTATTCTGGTCTTAGGGCCAACCAAGAATTTACATCCCAAATGGTTCCGTGTTCCTTTGGATACTGAACATGAAGAAGTAAATGCCTTACTGGCAATGATCATTACCACAACGCCAGGTACGGTATCTGCCGGAATTGATCAGGATCGTGGCGACATTCTGGTGCATGCCTTAAGTACCGACGATGAAGCTGCTGAGATTGAAGTTATCAAACAGCGCTATGAACGTCCACTGATTGAGATTTTTAGCGCTCAGACTGGAGAAAATGCATGACGATTTTGCCTTATGCCTTACTGATTTGTCTGGGTGCCGTGACCATTTCCATGTTCCTGTGTCTGGCACGTCTGGTCATAGGACCCTCTATTGTGGACCGACTATTGGCTCTGGATACCCTGTTCCTGAATGCTACCTGTCTGGTCGTCATCCTCGGTATTTACTGGGCCAGTACCTTTATGTTTGAAGGTGCCTTACTCGTGGCAATGTTAGGTTTCGTCTCTACGGCTGCGCTGGCACGTTACTTTACCACTGGTCATGTGATCGATTAGGAGTTCTCAGATGCAATTATACCTAGAAATTCTGATCTCGATTTTCCTGCTGATCGGTTCATTCTTTATGCTGGTCGGCGGGGTTGGTATGGTTCGATTACCTGACCTGTTTATGCGCCTGCATGCACCGACCAAGTCCAGTACCTTGGGCCTCGGTAGCTTCCTGATTGCTGCGATGATCTATTCTGCAAGCTTTGGTCGTTTTGGTTTTGCTGAAGTGCTGATTACCCTGTTTGCCTTTATTACAGCACCAGTTTCGGCCAATCTGATGGCTCAGGCAGCACTGCACTTACGTTTGCGCTCAATGAGTGGTGAAGTACCGGAAGCACTGGAACGTCCCCTACCCTGGCAGAAAACCCGTCGTCGTGCTTTTTTTGAAAAGAAAAACTGCGATGATGATTTAAAATAGTAAGCGCTTTCATTTCCCTCTATTTTCCTTCTGGGAAAAAATAAAAAGAGGGTATAAATAAGCGAAACTCCTTTTTCTTTATTCCTCATGCCCAATAAAAAAGCCACCCGAAGGTGGCTTTTTTATTACACTTGATCAGTGTTTATTCTTCATCTTTCTTGTCTTCAGCTGGAGGTAAATCCTTCACAGCTTCAGCAATCAGACCAAACATATAGTTACCATATGCATTGGTTTTGTCGTAATGGAAACGCAGACGTGGCGTAATACGTGTCTTGATCCGACGGCTTAGTTCGTGGCGCAAGAAACCAGACGCTTTGTTTAACACATCCAGCGTTTCTTTATTTGCCGCTTCACTTTGCTCATCACCCAGTTCACGACCCATTACAGTCACATAAACTTCAGCATAGCCTAAATCAGGGCTGACTTTCACCGCCGAGATGGTCACTAGACCACCCAAACGTGGATCTTTAAGCTCCTGACGAATCAGTTCAGAGAGTTCTCTCTGAACTGTATCAGCCATACGCTTAAGACGCTGACTACCCGCCATTAAAGACTCCGTTTAATCAGTTGAACATCATACACTTCGATCTTGTCGAGAGGTTTGATGTCTTTATAGCCTTTCACTGCAAGACCACATTCCATACCGGCACGAACTTCTTCAACCACTTCTTTATAGCGACGTAGAGATTCAAGTTCACCCTGGAACACAACCACGTCATCACGTAATACGCGAATCGGTTTGTTACGGTGTAATGTACCCTCAAGTACCATACAGCCCGCAGCTGCACCAAATTTACTAGAGTGGAATACTTCACGTACTTGCGCAACACCAAGAATTGTTTCACGGTGTTCAGGTGCAAGCTTACCGCTCATGGCTGCTTTCACATCGTCGATCAACTGGTAGATTACTGAGTAGTAACGGATATCGATACTGTCAGCATCTGCTTTTTGACGCGCAGTGTTGTCGGCACGGACGTTAAAGCCTAGAAGTACAGCTTCAGAAGATTCAGCAAGTGTTACGTCAGACTCGGTGATTGCACCGACACCTGAACCAATAATACGTACTTTAACTTCGTCGGTTGCCAGGTCAGCAAGCGCAACGTGTAATGCTTCCAATGTACCACGTACATCAGTTTTCAGAACCACATTCACAATCGGCACATCTTTCTTGCCCATTGATGCCATGATGTTCTCAAGACGCATTGCAGATTGACGCTCAAGACGTTTTTGACGTTCACGATCCATACGCGCATCAGCAACTTCACGTGCTTTCTTCTCGTCATTTACCACAAGAACTTCGTCACCTGCCATTGGCGCTTCTGGAAGACCCAAGATTTCCACTGGAATCGAAGGACCTGCAGATTGAATACGTTTACCGTTTTCATCTGTCATGGCACGAACGCGGCCGTATGATGAACCTGCAAGAACAAGATCACCTACTTTCAAGGTACCGTTTTGTACAAGGATCGACGTTACTGCACCACGAGAGTTATCAACACGTGCTTCAATAACTACACCTTGTGCAGCACCTTCTTCAGAAGCTTTAAGCTCTAGAAGTTCAGCCTGAATTAAAATCAGATCAAGAAGCTCGTCGATACCGGCACCTGTGTGCGCAGAAACCATAGCTACAGGAACGTCACCGCCCCACTGTTCAGGCACGATTTCTTTGGTCGTCAATTCATTCAATACGCGATCTGGATCAGCAGATTCTTTATCCATTTTGTTGATCGCAACGATGATTGGCGTACCCGCAGCACGCGCATGGTCAATTGCTTCAGCAGTTTGTGGCATTACACCATCATCTGCCGCCACAACTAACACCACGATATCTGTCGCTTTCGCACCACGTGAACGCATTGCTGTAAATGCTGCGTGTCCCGGAGTATCCAAGAAAGTGATGATGCCTTTATCAGTTGTTACGTGGTAAGCACCGATATGCTGTGTGATACCACCCGCTTCACCCGCAGCCACTTTGGCACGACGAATACGGTCAAGCAGCGATGTTTTACCATGGTCAACGTGACCCATGATGGTAACAACAGGTGCACGTGTAGATTGCACACCACGCGCCTCTTCAGCTTGTTCCATCAGCGTATCTTCTGCTGCAGTTTCAGAAACCAGTACCGGATGATGGCCCATTTCTTCAACGATCAGCGCAGCAACTTCCTGGTCAATCGCTTGGTTCTGAGTAACCAGTTCACCCATTTTCATCAGTGATTTGATGACTTCACGAACTTTAACTGCCATTTTCGCAGCTAGGTCAGCAACGACAATCGTTTCACCGATTTCAACGTCATAAACTTGTTTCTTAACAGGTTTTTCGAAGCCATGTTTGTTCGATTGACTTGTTTTCAGACCACGTTTATGTGAGTTATCACGGAAAGATTGCTCTTCACCACGACGACCGCCTTTCTTAGATGAGCGAGTATTATTCGTGTTCGTACCACGTTTAATTTCACGGTCTTCTTTTGCGAAAGAGTCTTCGTATGCTTGACCAACCAGCCCAGCAGCAAGAGGAGAATCATCAACAACACGAATCGTTGCTGTTGTATCTTCCGCTGTGTACTTAGACGCCATTTGACGCATTTGTTCAAGCGTACGTTGTTGCGCTTCTTCAGCAGCCTTACGACGTGCAGCTTCTTCAACAGCTTTGAGTTGTGCTGCTTGCGCTTCACGTGCTTTTTTCTGTTCAGCAGTTTCAGTCGGTTTAACAACCTGCTTCACAATTGGTTTGTTTGTAGATTTGCGTTTTACAACTACAGCCGCTTTAGAAACTTCTTGCTTGTCGCTGGTTTGCTTTGCAGCAGCACGCATGGCTTCTAAAGCTTTACTCGCGTTATTGACGCCAGTTTTTGGAGCTTCAGCAGAAGAAACGGTTTGCGCTGTATTCTGCTCAGGCGCAGCTTTGGCCTGTTGTTCAGCCTTGGCTTTTGCCAATGCTTCTGCTTTGATCTGTTCTGGATCAGGCTTAGTAAATGTATGTTTCTTGCGAACTTCTACATTAATGGTTTTTGCCTTACCCGAAGTACTGGCTACTTTAGCCGTACTGGTCGTTTTACGTTTCAACGTGATTTGTCCTGCATGACCATCCGAACCTTGTGATTTTTTCACATGGCTCATCAGGTGATCTTGTTGTTCGGCGGTAATAATTTCGTCAGATTTGCTCTGTGGTAAACCTGCCTCACGAACCTGTTCCAGGAGCTTCTCAACTGGGCGACCCAATTTGAGGGCTAACTCTTTAATCGACTTGTCCGTCATATACTACCTCCTAGTTAAACCATGATTCGCGCGCTTTCATAATGAGCTGACCCGCTTTTTCAGCGCCTAAACCTTCAATATCTGCGATATCGTCAGTTGCCTGATCTGCAAGGTCATCCACTGTTACCACACCACGAGCTGCTAGAGCTTGCGCGATCTCTGCTGTCATGCCATCCATTGCAACAAGTTCTTCACTTGGCGCTTGTACGTTTTCTTGCTGTTGTAATGCATCAGCAAGTGCAACTTCTTTTGCACGGCTTTGCAGTAATTCAACCAGTTCCGCATCCAGTTCGATTTCATCAAACGTTTCTGCAGGTACGTATGCAATTTCTTCAAGCGAGGTGAAGCCCATTTCTACCAACGCCATAGCCAAATCTTCAGCAATATCCAGACGTGTTACAAACATGTCCAGGTATTTTTGTGCTTCGCTTTGTTGACGCGCGTAGTATTCTTCTTCCAGCATCATATCCAGCTTGTAGCCAGTCAGTTCTGATGCCAGACGAACGTTCTGACCCTGTGAACCAATCGCACGAGCCAACTGATCACTCGTTGCGAAAATGATGTCTGCAGTACGTGCATCTTCATCGATAACAATACTGGATACATCTGCTGGTTCAAGTGCGCTTGCGATGTACTGAGCAGGATCATCTGACCATACTACGACATCAATACGCTCACCATTAAGTTCCTGTTGCACTGCCTGGATACGTGTACCACGCATACCAATACAAGCACCAACCGGATCAATACGGTGGTCATTTGTTTTCACTGCAATTTTGGCACGTACACCTGGCTGGCGTGCGGCTGCCTTGATTTCAATGATTTCTTCCGAGATTTCTGGAATCTCTTTTTTCATCAATGCGATCAGCATTTCAGGTTTAGCACGAGAAAGCTGTAGCTGAGCACCACGACCTTCACGGTTGACATTGAAAAGAATCGCATTCACGCGTTGTTTCGGGCGAAGGATTTCCTTCGGAATCATTTCTTCACGTGCAAGATATGCTTCAGCATTGTCCCCTAAGTCAATAATGAAACCGTCTTTGGTTTGTTTTTTCACTTCACCATAGATCAGCTCACCGACTTTAGATTCATAAGCATCAGCAACCAGTGCACGTTCTGCTTCACGAATCTTTTGTACAATCACCTGTTTAGCAATCTGTGCAGCAATACGACCGAAATCGATTGACTCAACTTCCAGCTCACGAATGTCACCGATTGACCATTTTGCCGGATCAACATCAGAGATGGCATCCTGACAAGCTGGCATTTCATGATCTTCGTCTGCAACCACTTCCCACTGACGGAAAGTACGGTAGTCACCAGTTTTACGATCGATTTCTACACGTAAACGTGCTTCTTCCGAGTTGGTTCCTTCGTAGAACTTTTTCTTGGTCGCTGCAACTAAAGCTTGTTCTAGTGCTTCAAAAATTGCTTCACGAGGTACACCTTTTTCGTTACTAACCGTTTCAACGACGGTAAGAATTTCACGTGCCATATGTCACCTATTCGTTCAGATTCTTATTGATTTAGTTAATCTTGATAGACCAAATTTGCTTTATCGATATTGTGACTGTCGATGTCCAGAACCTGCTGCTTTTCTACTTCTACCTGAATCATTTCATTTTCAAGGTCGACTGCAACCAGTTTTGCCTGGAATTTACGACGGTTGTCCACCGCACTGATCAGACGTAAGGCAACGGTCTGACCGATATAATCTGCCATTTGCTGAAGCTGGAAGAATGGACGGTCCCAGCCTGGAGACGACACTTCAAGTGCATATTCACCTGAAATCGGATCATGTACGTCTAGCATCGCGCCCACCTGTTGGGTAACGCGTACGCAGTCCTGCACACCAATTCCGCGGCCCTGCTCCACTTCACCGTCTTCATTGATGACCGGTTCAGCAGTTGGATCGACTGGCTTGTCGATATAAATACGTAATAGAGAACGTTTACCCTGAGGAACAAATTCGATTCCCCAAAGATCTACATCACAGGCTTCAACTGCAGGTGCAATCAAGTCCTGAAGTGCTTGAGTTTTATTTGATAGCTTCATTTACTCTCGTCATCTGGTGCGATTTTATGATCTATTTGACCACTACAAACCAATACAAACTATAGTAGTAGTGAAACATGGAGATATGACCAAATTTTGTCGACACTACACGATAGCCAATAAAAAAGGGCGTAAATCGCCCCAATTAATGCACAATTTCGGATTTTTTCAAATCCCACTGTGCAAAAAGGCCCACCATAGTTGTGAGCCTCTTTTAAGAAACTTGGTAGCGGGAGCTGGATTTGAACCAACGACCTTCGGGTTATGAGCCCGACGAGCTACCAGACTGCTCCATCCCGCATCAACGTGCAAAAATTATATACAAAAGACGATAAGTTTTCAATCAAAACTATCTCTATCGATATGTTGGTCTTTTGTCGCTGAAAAATTGGTAGCGCTCACTGGACTTTAATCCAACGATCTTCGAGATTTTATAAAGAGTTGAGCCCGACGAGCTTGCAACTGATTAAAATAACGAAATCACACTTTCCAAAAAGTGGTAGCGGGAGCTGGATTTGAACCAACGACCTTCGGGTTATGAGCCCGACGAGCTACCAGACTGCTCCATCCCGCATCAGCATACAAAAAACTTTTCAGTTCATAGAACTGCCTTTAAAGTTTGCATCTTTAAAGGATTGGTAGCGGGAGCTGGATTTGAACCAACGACCTTCGGGTTATGAGCCCGACGAGCTACCAGACTGCTCCATCCCGCAACAACATGCAAATAACTCTTCTCAACTTAAAACTGGTTTCAAGTTGCCTCTTTAAAGTTTGCGTCTTTATAAAAGGATTGATTGGTAGCGGGAGCTGGATTTGAACCAACGACCTTCGGGTTATGAGCCCGACGAGCTACCAGACTGCTCCATCCCGCAACAACATGCAAATAACTCTTCTCAACTTAAAACTGGTTTCAAGTTGCCTCTTTAAAGTTTGCGTCTTTATAAAAGGATTGATTGGTAGCGGGAGCTGGATTTGAACCAACGACCTTCGGGTTATGAGCCCGACGAGCTACCAGACTGCTCCATCCCGCAACAACATGCAAATAACTCTTCTCAACTTAAAACTGGTTTCAAGTTGCCTCTTTAAAGTTTGCGTCTTTATAAAAGGATTGATTGGTAGCGGGAGCTGGATTTGAACCAACGACCTTCGGGTTATGAGCCCGACGAGCTACCAGACTGCTCCATCCCGCAACAACAGAAGTTTTTTAGCTGCATACACCAACTTATGTTCTGGATTATAAGTTGGTGCGGAAGGGGGGACTTGAACCCCCACGCCCGAAAGCACTACCACCTCAAGGTAGCGTGTCTACCAATTCCACCACCACCGCAGCTGCAGGCATTCTATTCGCATCATGCACAAAAAGAAAGCCTTTGGCGAAATTATTCACCAGTTTTTGGTGCAGTTGGTGAAGTTTCAGTCGATTGAGCAGGTGCAGTCTGAGTCGTTGGAACGCTATTCAGAGTATAAGCATCTGTGGTCTGCTTTTTAGCAAATACCGCTAAAGTCAAGCTGGTAATAAAGAACAATGCCGTAAATACTGCAGTCAAACGGGTCAGGAAATTACCTGAACCTGAAGCACCAAAAACAGTCGCAGCACCGCCACCACCGAAAGATGCACCAGCATCTGCACCTTTACCATGCTGAACTAAAATCAAGACAATCATCAAAATCGCTAAGATAATATGTACTACCAGCACAAAAGTTTGCATGCTGAACTCCTAATTATTGTGTATTTGCAAATGCCTGGGCAATTTTATGAAATGACTCGGCATTGAGTGATGCACCACCCACCAGTGCCCCGTTGATATCAGGACAGGCTGCCAACTCTACTGTATTTTCAGGTTTAACACTACCACCATACAGAATTGCAGTGGTTTCACCATAACCAGTAATCTGTTTTAGACCTTGACGGATCTGAGCATGCATCGCTTGTGCATCTTCCGGAGAAGCAGTTTTACCAGTACCAATCGCCCAGATCGGTTCATAGGCAATTACAATATTCTTCCATTGCTCTGCTTCAACTACAGCCGCGATATCACAGATTTGCTGCAATACCACAGCTTCCGCCTGACCGGCTTCACGCTGTTCCAGACTTTCACCTACACAATAAATCACAGTCAAACCGGCATTTAAAGCATTTTTGATTTTGGTATTGAGAATCTCTCGTGACTCACCAAAGATTTCACGACGTTCAGAATGTCCTACCAGAACATAACCAATACCACTATCTGCCAGCAGTTCTGCACTCACTTCGCCCGTATAGGCGCCCATGCCTGCAATACGAGACACATCCTGAGCAACGGTATAAACCGGACGAACGGCAGAAGCCAATTCAGCCTGAACCTGAGTCAGTGCAATTGCTACAGGTGCTACGCCTAAATGACACTTTTCTGCTGAAATCGGTGTAGATTCAAGTAAATCTTTCACCCCACGAAGCAATGTCTGCGCATCTGTCTGCAGCGGGTTCATTTTCCAGTTACCCACTACCCATGGGGTAATCGTCGACAACGACATAAACAACCTATTCTGAATACCTATCTTTAATTGGGCACATTCTACACGGAATTAGAAAATTTGAAGAAGAGTTTTCTTGCGGCATTTTCAGTGCCAGGTCTGTTCAAACTGCTCATTTTTTGTTATCACTTAAGATTATGGGGATCACTTCTTAGGATTCATTCAGTATTTTGAATATTAATGCGAAGAAGGCAGCATTTTACGCTATGGTAATTTTACGCAAGCAACGTATAATTTTGATAAAGCAATTAAAACAATTTTGATTCACGGGCATATTAGAGCATGACAGCAATTCAGGGATCTCCAAGATTTACGGGGTTTATTCGTCGACTTGTCGATGAAGGGGTTATATCTGCAGAAGATATGCAGGGTGCTTTGAGCAGTGCCAAAAAAGATAAAATTGATATTGTTCCCTATCTGATTGAACATCACCGCCTCTCGCCAACCAAAATCGCAGAAACGATTTCTCTTGAATTCGGTGAACCGCTATTTGACATCAGTGCTTATGATCCTGCCCTGATCGTACGCGAAGATTTTGATGAAAAGATTATTACCAAACACCGCGTACTGCCGATCTTTAAAAATAGCAATATTCTGTTTATCGCGACCAGTAACCCGACCAATATAGAGGCAATTGATGCCGTTCGTTTTGCGACCAAACTCAACATTGAAACCATCATTGTTGAACATAATAAACTCGAAAAACTGATCGAGCAGAATTTTACTGAAGAAAGCACCTTTGACTTTGATGATGATTTTGATCTAGATGTTGATATCGATAGCTCTGACCCGAATAAAGATGATGAGAATGACAATAAAGGTGATGAAGCACCAATTGTTAAATATATTAATAAGTTACTGATTGATGCAATCCGTATGGGTGCATCTGATTTACACTTTGAACCTTATGAAAAAATGTACCGTGTGCGTTACCGTGTCGACGGGGTCTTGCGTCAAATCGCCACGCCACCTTTACAGCTTGCAACACGTCTGGCCTCACGTCTTAAAGTTATGTCACAAATGGATATTTCCGAGAAGCGTGTGCCTCAAGATGGTCGGATCAAGTTAAAACTCTCTAAAAATAAGGCTATCGATTTCCGTGTCAACTCACTCCCAACCCTGTTTGGGGAAAAACTGGTACTGCGTATTCTGGATCCATCGAGTGCCATGCTGGGTATTGATGCACTGGGGTATGAGCCTGATCAAAAAGCCTTGTTTATGGAAGCATTAGACAAACCACAGGGCATGCTCTTGATCACCGGTCCGACAGGCTCTGGTAAAACCGTATCTCTATATACCGGTTTAAATATCCTGAATCGTGAAGATACCAATATTTCAACTGCTGAAGACCCAGTCGAAATTAACCTGCAAGGGATCAACCAGGTTAACGTCAATAATAAAGTCGGCCTAACCTTCTCTGCTGCCTTGAAATCATTTCTGCGTCAGGATCCTGATATTGTCATGGTCGGTGAGATTCGTGACCTGGAAACTGCAGAGATTGCGATCAAGGCAGCACAAACAGGTCATATGGTGATGTCAACACTACATACCAACAGCGCACCAGAAACCTTGACCCGTTTACGGAATATGGGTGTGCCATCATTTAATATTGCCACCTCGGTGAATTTGGTGATCGCTCAGCGTTTGGCGCGTCGCCTTTGTCCACATTGCAAAAAACCGGCAGATATTCCACGTCAGAGCCTGCTTGAAATGGGCTTTAGCGATGATGATTTACAGAATCCGGAATTTAATATTTTTGAACCTGTCGGATGTAACGAATGTCGCGAAGGCTACAAAGGTCGAGTCGGTATTTATGAAGTCATGAAAGTGACACCAGAGATTTCACGTATTATTATGGAAGATGGCAATGCAATTGAGATTGCCGAAGCTTCCGCACGCGCAGGTTTTAACAATTTACGCCGATCAGGGTTATTAAAGGTAATGCAGGGGGTGACTTCTCTTCAGGAAGTCAATCGTGTTACCAGCGAATGATCAGGTGCTGCTATAAAATAAGGATAAACTCATGGCTTCAGTGAAAAAAGGTCAAATGATGCCGACCTTCACCTATGAAGGGGTAGACCGTAAAGGTATAAAGATTAAAGGGGAAATACCTGCACGTAACCTCGCCTTGGCCAAGGTCACGTTGCGTAAGCAGGGTATCAGTATCAAGAGTATTCGAGAAAAAAAGAAGAATATTCTTGAAGGCCTGATGAAGAAAAAAGTGACCACACTGGATATCACCATTTTTACCCGTCAGCTTGCTACCATGATGAAAGCCGGGGTACCACTCGTACAAGGCTTTGAAATTGTGGCGGAAGGCCTTGAAAATCCTTCAATGCGCGAGGTTGTACTCGGGATTAAAGGTGAGGTTGAAGGCGGAAATACCTTTGCAGGTGCACTGCGCAAGTATCCTCAATACTTTGATAAGCTATTCTGTTCGCTGGTTGAATCCGGTGAACAATCCGGTGCTTTAGAGACCATGCTGGATCGTGTTGCGATTTATAAAGAAAAAAGTGAACTGTTAAAGCAGAAAATTAAAAAAGCCATGAAATACCCAGCAACAGTGGTTGTTGTTGCAATTATTGTTACGATTATTTTGATGGTTAAAGTCGTTCCAGTTTTCCAGGATCTCTTCTCGTCATTTGGTGCAGACTTGCCAGCATTTACAAAAATGGTAGTCAATATGTCTGAATGGATGCAGAAATACTGGTTTCTATTAATTATCTTTATTGGTATTGCAATTACAGCATTTTTAGAAGCTAAAAAGCGTAGTAAAAAATTCCGTGATTTCTTGGATAAGGCTGCACTAAAAGCACCTATCTTCGGTGATCTGGTTTATAAAGCGATTATTGCTCGTTATAGTCGTACTCTGGCAACGACTTTTGCTGCTGGTGTTCCATTAATTGATGCACTGGAATCAACTGCAGGCGCGACCAATAATGTAGTTTATGAAGATGCTGTCATGAAAATTCGTGAAGATGTTGCTACTGGTCAACAACTGCAGTTTGCTATGCGTGTCACCAATAAATTTCCTTCTATGGCTGTGCAAATGGTCTCGATTGGTGAAGAATCTGGTGCACTTGATGCCATGCTGGATAAAGTTGCGACCCATTATGAAAATGAAGTCGATAATGCCGTTGATGGTTTGACCTCCATGATGGAACCATTGATTATGGCCGTTCTTGGTGTGCTTGTAGGTGGTCTTGTTATTGCAATGTACCTGCCGATTTTCCAGATGGGTTCCGTGGTTTAATGCAAGATCTTATTTTATATTTCACTCAAAATCCGACTGCGCTCTATATTGCAGTCGGGCTTTTTAGTCTCTGTATCGGTAGTTTCCTGAATGTCGTAATTTACCGCACCCCTAAAATGATGGAACAGGAATGGCGTAACGACTGCCAGCTGTTTTTACACCCTGATCAACCGATCATTGATGAGAGCAAGCTTACATTAAGTAAACCTGCGTCGACCTGTCCAAAATGTCATACACCGATTCGCTGGTATCAAAATATTCCTGTGATCAGCTGGCTGGCTCTTCGCGGCAAATGTGCGAACTGTCAAAATCCAATTAGTGCCCGTTATCCATTCATTGAAATTCTAACAGCCGTTTGTGCATTGACCGTTTTGGCTGTATTGGGTCCTACCATACAAATGTTGTTCGGTCTAGTGCTGACTTATATTCTCATTGCACTAACCTTTATTGACTTTGATACCCAGCTGCTTCCAGATCGCTATACCCTTCCACTTGCAGCTTTAGGCTTAGGGGTGAATAGCTATGCAATTTACACCTCACCAACTTCAGCCATCTGGGGTTATATCATTGGCTTCCTGTGTTTATGGGTCGTGTACTACCTGTTCAAAATAGTAACTGGTAAAGAAGGCATGGGCTATGGTGATTTTAAATTGCTGGCTGCTCTAGGTGCCTGGATGGGACCGTTAATGTTGCCACTAGTTGTATTATTGTCATCACTCGTCGGTGCAATTATTGGCATTATTCTGTTAAAAGTACGTAAGGAAAATCAGCCTTTTGCTTTTGGTCCTTATATTGCCATTGCCGGCTGGATCGCTTTCCTGTGGGGCGAGCAGATTATGAAAGTCTATTTAGGTCAATAATTTGAAATTTATACTAGGTCTGACAGGTGGTATTGGCAGCGGCAAATCTGCTGCCAGTCAATGGTTTGAACAGCATGGTATTGTGGTCGTGGATGCTGATGTTGTGGCACGCGAGATTGTCGAAGTCGGTCAGCCAGCACTGCTACAAATTCAGCAAGCTTTTGGTGACTGGGTATTACAGAAAGATGGAACCTTAAACCGTCGTGCTTTACGCGAACATATTTTCCAATCCAATGATGCCCGTAGAATCTTAGAAAGCATTACTCATCCCGCAATTCGCCAATCGATTATTCAGCAATTACAGGATGCACAAAGTCCTTATGTGATTCTGGTGTCTCCTCTGCTGTTTGAAACCAACCAGCATGAACTTACCGACCATACCTTACTGATTGATGCTTCGATTGAGTTGCAGATCCAGCGTGCTTCACAGCGTGATGGTCAGAATATTGAACAGATTCACCGTATTATTGCTGCTCAGATGCCCCGTGAACAAAAACAGCAACTGGCGGATGATATCGTATTAAATGATGGCCATCTGGAACACTTATATGCGCATCTACAGCCTCTCCATGAACAATATTTGCAAAGAGCTCTCTGAACTAACAAAAAAAGCAGTCATCAAGACTGCTTTTTTTGTTCTTCAAGTTTGATGGCCAAACTGTCCTGATGTTGCAGCCAGCGCCATGGCTGCAAGGCACCGATTGCCATCCCGATCAGACCACAGACCATCGCCAGACTCAGCGGTTCATTCAACAAGGGCACGGCCAGAATAGCAGCAATAAAAGGTGCCAGATTGGTAATACTGCCTGCTTTAAATGCGCCAAGCCGCTTAATCGCTTCCACATAGGTTAGGGTTGCAATGATGACTACAAACACCCCGTGGAAAAGTGTTTGAAACAATAAATGTTGTGGCTCAGGTATAGTTAAATTTTTAGGTAAGAACAGTAAATAAATCGGTACATACACCACAGCCGACCAAATTGCCACGCCACACATGGCTTGCCAGGCAGACAGTTGATATTTACGTAACAAGACCGTAAATATCCCCCATAAAATCGCACTGATGAAAAACAGGACATCCCCTGCCCCAAAGGCCACACCTGTTTCCTGATACATCAGTACGCTCATCAGACACAGCACCGCGATCATAATGCTCAGACTGATCCAGGTATGTTTATCAAAAGCCTGATTCATCAGAAAATAAGCCATCACTGCAGTACACAACGGTATGCAGCCATTCAAGAAAATGGCGGCATGGGCAGTCGGTGCGTAATGGAATGCGCTATAAGCAAACAGGCAATACACCACTCCACCGATCATAGCCAGGATAAAAGATTCTTTTTTCAGTAAAAAAGAAGCCTCTTTACGATAGATTAAAATCGGCATGAGAATCAGAAAAGCCAGAGAGAAGCGTAGTGCGACGATATCCCAGGCACTGATCTGCCAGATTGCATTCAGGCGAGCGGTTAAAGTAAAACCGCCCCAGATACACATGGTCGTTAAGAGGAAAAAATAACCTTGTGCACGTGTGGATAATCTCATCAGGGATTAAGCATTACGCTGACGGCAAGCTTCATATAAAGCCATACCTGTTGCCACACTTACATTTAAACTTTGCAAGTTGCCTGCCATCGGAATATAAACCGTTTGATCACACTGACTTTGCGTAATTGGACGCAGACCGGTATCTTCCGCCCCCATTACCACGCAGACACCAGTACCAGTAAAATCAAATTGCTGAATTGGTAATGCTTTCTCATCCAGCATAGTCCCCACAACGCGGACATTAAAGTCATCTTTGATCTGACCCAAAGTACGTGCCAGATTGGTGACCTGAATAAATTTAACTTTCTCGGCACCACCAGCTGCGACTTTACGCGCAGTCGGTGTCAAACTTGCAGAACGGTCACGTGGCACGATTACAGCCACGACACCCATAGCTGCTGCCGTACGGATACAGGCACCGAGATTATGCGGATCGGTGACTTGGTCAAGCGCTAATAAAAGTGCTTGTGAATCTTGTTTTAAAAGCTCTTCTAAATCTTTTTCATTTAAAGTTGGATGCGGACGCACTGCTGCTACCACCCCCTGATGGAACGGCAAACCTGCTAGCTTTTCCAGTTTGTCGCGACTAGCCTGTTGCACACTAATCCCAAACGGTTCAGCAAGCTCTAATACACGCTTTAAGCGCTGATCATCACGACCTTTCAGAGTAAACAGCGTCAGGACGCGTTCAGGCTCAAGCTCCAGTAATGACTCAACTGAATGTACGCCATAAAAATACTCAGGTTTAGCCATGAACGACCTCTAAATTAATTTGGGAAATATGCTGCAAAAGAAAAATCCTGCAAAGCCAGCTTCACAGGATTTCTGTATAAATGAAGTTTAACCGATTCGGCAGAAAATTTCCTGATCAGCTTCAGTCCGGTTAGG
Source organism: Acinetobacter sp. CIP 101934 (assembly GCF_000369585.1). Taxonomy (NCBI): domain Bacteria; kingdom Pseudomonadati; phylum Pseudomonadota; class Gammaproteobacteria; order Moraxellales; family Moraxellaceae; genus Acinetobacter; species Acinetobacter sp. CIP 101934. The sequence goes on from NZ_KB850094.1 coordinate 2,956,213, forward strand.
GAGATGAAATAATAAAATCAGCCTTCAAAATGACAAACGTAATCTAATACATCATCAGTTTCGATTTTAAAACGGCTATTACCTGGCACGTAGAAAGACTGGCCAGCACGGAACAGTTCGCTTTCTTCACTATCCGCAATCTGCACACGGCACTCACCGGAAATGATTTCCATACGCTCAGGCACATGTGTTTCAAATGTAAGTGGGGTTTCAGTCGGTAGAATGACTCCCAGGGTTTTTTTCGTACCATCTTCAAACTGAACCACATGGCTGATGCACAGACCGCCAAAATATACATTTGATTTCTTAAGTACTGAAACATGGTCAAACTGAGCTGACATCCGTTTATCTCCAGAGCACGGGTTTTATAATATTGGAATGGCTGTAGTTTAAATGCGCATTCCTAACTAATCAATCGAAGTTTGCCTAGCTCAGCTTAAAATTTTCTGTATATATTTTGTACATATATTCAATAAGCAAATATATAAAATAAAGTGATTTAAAGGAAAATGAGAAATTCTGCAATGCAAAATCAAATTTAGTAGGATTCGCTGAACTGTAGGGAGTAATCAATTTTGTGGGAAGATTGACCTGCTTTAGTCGTGCATACTGACAATACTACAAAATCTGCTTGTATCATTGACCATAATATAAGATAGAATCAAAGGGTTTCATCCTGATTTATAATGACATACATGATCTGATGCATATCAGATCCTACTTGATTTCAATCAAACTTTTCGCAGCTTGGATGCGTGTATGCTGACACATTTAACTCTGATCAATTTTGCCTTAGCTGACCACCTGGCCATTGATATTCATCAAGGTTTTAACGTGCTCACCGGCGAGACCGGCGCTGGTAAATCTTTGTTGCTGGACGCCCTCTCGGCCTGTCTGGGTGAACGCACCGATACCAACTATGTGCGCTATGGTTCAGAAAAAGCCGATGTGACAGCAACCTTCAGTTATCAGGACAATAGTCCCGAAGCGCTTTGGCTTAAAGAGCATGAACTGGATGATGAGTCGGGTGAAATCCATCTGCGTCGGGTGATTTTTGCTACGGGACGTAGCAAGGCATGGATTAATGGCCGTCCAAGCAGTCTGTCTGAACTGAAAGAAATTGGCCGTTTACTGGTACAACTGTATAGCCAGCACAGCCAGCAACAGCTACTGGAGCCGCCTTACCCGAAACACTGGTTGGACCGTTATTATAATTTTTATGAGCCCGCCCAGGCAGTTCGTGATGCATACAGTATCTGGCATAAAAATATCCGCCAGCATCAGGCAGCACTTGATGCTCAAGCCACCCGTAAACAGCGCATGGAAACACTGGAACTGCAGCTCGAAGAACTTGAAGATGTAGTACAGATTGATTATCAGGAAATTGAACAGGAATTTGATCGTCTCTCTCATCATGAAGCGATCATGCAGGACTGTGTCTATAGTCTGAATGGCCTGGATGAAGCGGAACAGAATATTAATCAGGAGCTTTCCTCTATCCTGCGTCGTGTAGAATCCCATGCTGGTCGTAGTGAGCAGCTTTCTGAAATCCACACTTCTTTGCTCAATGCGCAGAGTGAAATTGAAGATGCTACAGCCAACCTGCGTCATTTTATGGATCGTCAAAGTTTTGATCCTGAACGTATGGAAGAGCTGAATTCACAACTTGAAGTGTTTCACCGTCTGGCACGTAAATACCGTACCCAACCCGAATTATTGAAGGAAGAGTATGAAACCTGGCAGGCTGAACTAGCACAATTGCATCAACTCGAAGATCCAGAAACATTGGCGGAACAAGTCGAATTGTCTTATCAGGAGTTTCTGGCCAAAGCACAGCATCTGGATGAGATTCGTCGTGAAGCAGCTGGTCCATTGGCGAAACAACTGACGGAACAGGTCAAACAGCTTGCCCTGCCAGAAGCCTATTTTGAATTTAAATTTGAACCGCTCGATGAACCAAACAGTGAAGGCTTGAGCTTTATTCAGCTGCTATTTACTGCCAATAAAGGTATTCCGGCACAGCCACTGGCACGCGTGGCATCCGGTGGTGAACTGTCCCGTATTGCACTGGTAATGCAAGTGATGAATGCTGAAAAAACTGAAGCTGAAGTTCTGGTCTTTGATGAGATTGATGTCGGCATCAGTGGGGGTACGGCGGAAATTGTAGGACGTCTGTTGGCCGATCTGGCGCAGCATGTACAAATTCTGTGTATCACCCATCAGGCACAGGTCGCAGCACAGTCTGATCAGCATCTGCTGGTGAAAAAGCAGCAAACCGATCCGGCTAGCAGCACAATTCTTGATTTGAAAGAAGACGAACGTATTCAAGAGCTTGCACGAATGACAGGCGGTGTGGAAATTAATGAAACAACACTGCAACACGCGCGTCAATTACGTCAGCTAAAGTTTCAGCATGTTTAAAAATATTACAATGCTCACAAAAAACTGTTGGTGAATTAACAAAGCTCTAGTAAGTTAAAGGTGAAGATCACACGATTTCTTTGCCAAGAAATTGATTTTAAGGAGAAGCTTTTCGGTGAACAAACAATATTTGACACACCGTTGTCTGATTGCTCCACCAGAAATGCGTGACGATTTTTTTGCCAACACGGTCATTTATCTCGCACGACATGACGAAGATGGAGCGCAAGGCATCATTATTAATCGACCTGCAGGCATTCAGATTAAAGAATTATTGAATGATCTTGAAATCGAAGCAGATAATGTCAATCCTCATGAAGTGTTGCAAGGGGGCCCATTGCGACCTGAAGCCGGTTTTGTGCTGCACACCGGTCAGCCTACTTGGCATTCTTCAATTGCCGTCGGTGAAAATGTCTGTATTACCACATCCAAGGATATTCTAGATGCCATCGCCCATAACCAAGGTGTCGGACGTTACCAGATTGCACTTGGCTATGCCAGCTGGGGTAAAGGCCAGTTGGAAAAAGAAATTGCCAAAGGTGAGTGGCTGATCTGTGAATCTGATATGGATTTAATTTTTAATTTACCTTATGACGACCGTTGGGATGCTGCCTATAAAAAGATGGGCGTAGATCGGAACTGGTTGTCTTCTGAGATTGGACATGCCTGATGTAAACGCGCCACAGATGATTATGGCGTTTGACTTTGGTACACAAAAAATGGGCATGGCGGTTGGACAATCCCTGATTGAAAGTGCCAATCCTCTTGCCTTGTTCCCGATGAAAGATGGAATCCCCAACTGGGATACATTACTGAAAATCGTCAAGCAATATCAACCGACTTTATTTTTAGTCGGTCTACCGCTGAATATGGATGATACAGAATCTGAACTTTCTGCGCGTGCACGCAAATTTGCCCGCCGTTTACGTCATCAAACCAATATTGAAACCTTGATGGTCGATGAACGTCTCACTACACGTGAAGCGCGGGATGAATTAGAGAGTTATCAGACTCAAGGTCGAGCTAAAAAGTTAGCGGCTGACAGTATTGCAGCAGCGCTATTTATTGAAAGCTGGTATCGGCATCCGGTCGGAGTGAATCCTTAAAATAAAAAGCATCCAGATGGATGCTTTTTTAATGGGTAGGCGAAACAAGAAATCTTAAATAAATACGCATGTAATCTTGCTCCTTATATATTTCTAATTTTCGGGATAAAAATAGCGAAAGGTCAGATTGATCCTTGGTGTAATGACTTTCGTGGTCTTGCTAATCTGATGTTTCCAGCACTGCTGGGTTTGCCCACGCATCACAATCAGCTGCCCACTTTGAAGCAGCAACTCTACCAGATCCCCAGTATAGTTATGTTTAAAACGCATTTTGCGGGTAGCACCAAAACTTAAAGAAGCAATGACAGTTTCATGCCGTTTTGACATCAAGCTGGCTTCATTATCACTATGCCAGCCCATGCCTTGCTGACCATGTTCATACAGGTTGGCCAGACAGGAATTAAAGGGATGACCTACCTGCTGTTCAATATGCTGTTTCAATCTCAATAGTGCTGGCTGCCAGATATGGGCTTTCTTCAAGCTGCCCGAATAATGGTATTGGTAATTTGCATCACCATACCAGGCAATTTTACGGGCAGTAACATGGTGCTTGCCAAAAAGGAAAACCTCATCCTGCTCCCAAGCCAGATGCTGCAAAAAATAGTCGAGATATTTCTGACTTTGCTCTCCATTTAAAATCAGACCATGGTCTTCTACTACCCCGTCACAGGGCAAAAGATTGGTTTGAGGCTGGGGTGAAAACAAATCCAGTGTCATGTCAGTTTCATTCTTTTTAGAGCTTTTATCCTGTCATTTTCGCTTTCTGCACACAACTAAAATTGCACAAATCAATACAAATCAGCTTCTTGTGAATGATCATTCAGGGGCATAAACTTGTTTTAACTTTCACAATAAAAATAATACTGCATGGATCTTTGGCAACTCTTTCACAAGCTGCGTCCCTTTGTCCGTCCTTACCGGCTGCTGGTGATTGCGACCCTGATATTGACCCTGATCGGTTCATTTACCGCTCAGGTCAACGCGATCACTTTGCAATATGCGGTCGACAGTATCAATAAGCTGCTTGAAGCAGGTGAAGGACTGAATGAGGGTTGGCATATCCTGATTACCATTTCATCGATCTTGCTGGTGAAAGAAGTGATTAATGCTTTTGTACAGTTTGGACAAAAATTCTATGGGGAAAAGTTGCGAATTTTTGTATCTCAGGATCTGGCACAAGGCATTATTGAAAAGTTTCTGGCCTATCGATTGGCTTTTTTTAATCAGGACAATAACCAGGCCGGTAAATTGCAAACCCGTATTGACCGTGGCATTGGCTCACTGACGCGTCTGGTGCAGATCTTCTTTATTGATATCCTGCCGCTATTTACCAGCGCGATTGTAGCTTTGGGCCTGATGTACTATGCCAATATTTATGTGGGGATGGTAGCCACGGCGATTGTACCAATTTACTTCTGGCTGACCTACAAACAGGCACAAAAACTGGGCGGCTGGCGCCGTAGTTTAAGAGATGGTCGCGAGAAAAAGAGTCAGGGCATTCTCAGTATTATTAACTCGATAACCGTAATTAAATCCTTTAACCGTGAGTCGATTGAGTCCGAAAAGCAGCTCGGCCTACAGCGTGAACTGACCGATAATCAGATGAAAACCCGTCAAACCAGTTTTCTGTTTGATGGTCTGAAAACCTTTATTGAGCAGATTGGCATCGTCCTTATCATTATTCTGACCGCTTATTTTGTGCTTGCTGGTCAGATGAGTATTGGCATGATCATGTATCACGTGCTGCTGTTTAATAATGTCTCGGCACCGATCCGTTCATTGCACCGGATTTATGATGAAGTTAATGATGCCATGATCTATTCCGAGAGCTTCTTTAATATTCTGGAAGCAGATCATGAAATTGAATCCAGTGGACAGCAGAAGCCACCTGTTCAGGGTAAATTTCAGCTGAGCCATGTCGAATTCTATTATCCGAATGGACACCATGCGCTGAAAGATATCAATATGGAAATCCGCCCTAACAAGATCACTGCGCTGGTCGGTTTATCTGGTGCGGGTAAATCCACTTTGATTAGTTTACTGGATAAATTTTATGAACCACAGCAAGGCAAGATCACCTTGGATGGTATTGATCTTCAGGATTATGACACCCAGTATTTACGTGATCATATTGGCTTGGTTCTACAGAAAAATCATATTTTCCAGGGTACGATTTTTGACAATATCCGTTATGGCAAGACCAGTGCCAGTATGCAAGATGTCATTGAAGCTGCGCAGAAAGCTTCGATTCATGAACAGATCTTACAGTTGCCCAATGGTTATGATTCCGATGCCTTGCAGCTTTCTGGTGGACAGCAGCAGCGCATTGCCTTGGCACGCATGTTCCTGAAAAATCCGCCGATTATTTTTCTGGATGAACCGACTGCCAGCCTGGATGCCATTGCTGCTGAACAGATTAAGCAGAGTCTGGATCAGATCAAGCAAGGTCGTACCGTGATTATTATCTCGCATAGCCTGTCGCAGATTATTGATGCGGATTATACCTACGTGATGAAAGAAGGCGCGATTGCTGAACATGGCGAGCATGATCAGCTTTATCATCAGGACGGCGTGTATAAGCAAATCTTTGACGCGATGGCAAAGAGCCTCAATATCGAAAAGATTGCCAAGACCTTTGAGGAGGATTCAGAAGAGGAAACACATAGTTAAGAAGCTGAAAAAGTTCTATTCCCTCAAACATAGATCTAAAAAAAAGCGGCCTAATAGACCGCTATTCAGCGAACCAGTTCAATTTGCCTAAAAGCGTAAAATCCACTCACCTCGAACATAACGATAGTTATAATCTGGCCCATAGAAAGAAGCACTGCGGTTATATCCAGCATTCAGGCGCAAAAACTGCTCACTACGTACAGGACTTTGTAAGTTCAATTCAAATAATCGTGTGTTCTGACTAGCATCATCATTAATTTTTTCACGGCCCAGCCCGGCAGTAATACCGGTGGTCCATCCGGAAATACGTTTACGCCAGCCAATAGCAAACATGCTTTCTTGATAATCTTTCGGATTGAAGTACTCACCCCCTACATCCTTCTCACTACTGCGATAAGTGCGATATCGGGCTTGCAATGTCAGGCCTAGGTCAAGTGAAGGCTGATAGATAAGCCTAACTCGTCCATGATCACGGCGGTTATCATCTGAAAAGAGCTGTGAACCCGCTACTCCTACTACGGTGACATGATCTCCCAGACCTTGATCCAGTGCAGCACCCACAAAAGTAAAATGTGTTCCATATTCTAAAGCAGCTTGGGTTTCAATCCAATCTCGGTTAGCAAAAACTTCAATAGCTGTCTTTTCTGCAAGAAGCGTACGATAACTACCATCGAAGGCTAATAAAGTATGATCACCTTGCTCGAATAGCCCCGCTTCTAAAACCCAGCCATTAGCGGTAGCAGATTCAATATCACGTCCAATAAATGAGATCTTCTGACCATCTTGTTTCCAGTCATCAGCTCTATATTGATAAGCACTGCCACGCACCCCTAAATAATGATCAGCATCTTCATATTGAGGCAAAAATTCTGCTGATAATTTACGAGTCTGGAAACCTTCGCTATCGTCACTGAAAAAGAATTCAGTTCCAGCCGCATGCTCTTTTCCAGTTTGCTGTTCTTGTAATACATCTGCATAATTACTGGTACTCGTCATACTAATGATTAAAGCAACACCATATAGACTGATTTTATAACTTCTCATTTTATTTTGTCCCCCAGGTTTTTCTTGTTCTGAAGACTTCATCCAGATATCCTAAAATACTGGCGGGTTGTAGCAAAAAACTATAGGTCAGCACATACAGTAAGAAACCAACAAAATTTTTTCTTACTTTGAGATTTAAATCTTTAAACATGCTCCGCTCAATCTTGTAATTAAGTAGACCAAGTAGAAATGCCAGTGGCAATAGTGCAAGAGTCATAATCCCAACGATCCAATAGTGTCCAAAGCATGCCAAGATGAGCCCCGGGATAAAGCCAAAAGTAAAAGCAATATCTAACCAGGGAAAAAATAAATTCCAATGAATAAAAAATGTAGACAATCTTGGTTTAATTAAAATAGCGGGATGTTTGATAAAGGCTTCGATCATACCACGTGCCCAACGCTGACGTTGTTTGACAAAGACTTTAAGAGTCATGGGTGCATTGGTAAATAAACAGGCGTCCTCACAATGCCCAACACGATAGCCTGCTTTTAATAAAGCCCAGGTCAGCACAATATCCTCACCTACACATTCAGGCCATCCTCCCACCTCAATTAATGCATCACGGTCATAAATAGAAAAAGCACCTTGAGCAACCAGGGTTCCTTGATATAAAGATTGCAAACGTTTAGTAGCAGCGATGCCCAGAAAATAATCCCATTCCTGCACCTTGGTAAGCATATTCTCACGAGAATTACGCACCAGAATCTTGCCAGCCACAGCACGTGTATTAGGGGGATCTAACTTGTAGCGCTCAACAATATTAATTAATGCCACTTTATGTAAGTAAGAGTCAGCATCAACAGTAATGATAAGATCATGCTCAGCAATTTTTAAACCTTGATTTAATGCATTGGCTTTACCTGCATTTTTCTTTAAATCCAGCAAGGCTAGCCAAGGATATTGGCTTCAGCCTGTCGAACAATATCTGCTGTATTATCTTGGGAGCCATCATTGATAACGATTACTTGTAATGGTCCTGGATATTTTTGCAGAGCAATACTGACCAGCGTATCTTTAATTGAGGCAGCTTCATTATAGGCAGCAACCAGCATTGTAATCCCAGGATAAACGGGTAAAGGTTCTCGCTTCGGTCTTCGATCCATCAACAGACTAAAAGCTGCAAATGAATTCATAAAACCAGGAATAATAGCTATACCATATACGAAAAAAATAGCCGCAAATTGACCAATATAGTTACTCAGATCATCTATCCAATCTTGAGCGATCCATATTGAAAATCCTGCCCAGAAGCAGGCACCAATAAATGCTACAACGAACTTAAGCTGTACAGTAAAGTAAAGCCCAGACCCTGCTTTTTTATTTTCATCTATGATCATAGATTTTTTCTTCAATACGTGAATTTGCTTAATAGGATGCCTAAACCATCCTAAATAGAATTAATTATGTGATCAGAAGAAATGCGGATATTTTCTTATATAAATATCTGTTGCATTAAATATGCCTGCGGGAATTCAAGAACTACTTCACACTTTCAAGGGAGATTGGATCACATTTCGCACAATTGTACGCTTTTTTGTATTATTTTTTTATTAAAAAATATATTTTTTGTAACTTTTGCATTAGTTTATTGCTTAAAAATTATTAACATTTAAATGATTCACTATCTTAAACAAATAATTAGGATTTCATTTTTGTTAATTTATAATAAAAATTTACTATAAATCGGCGTGTCTTTATAGCTTTATTTACCTAGAAAATTAACGCTGCATCGAACCGTATTAGAGAGAAATCCCCCCTGTCCTAAAGCACTGCAATAATGAAAGTAGGGTGGCAATCTATTCAAAAGAGCTTGCTAGATTTTAGTTATATTCTACTAGCCAGGCATTCATTTCCGCTAGCTGCCGTTCATTGAGCTGCCCTACTGAGGCCTGCAACTGCAGCACATGAATCAGGTAATCATACTTAGCATTCAGATAATCAGTTTTGGCAGAAAAAGCATTACGCTGTGCCAGCAGCACATCGACCATAGCTTTCAGCCCTTCCTGATATTGTGCTCGGGATGCTTGGGAAACAATTTCTGCTGATTCCATTGCCGCCTTGCGGGCATTCAGCTTGGCTTCATCTGTTTCCACCTGTAGATAAGACTGCTTCACATCGGTATTAGCTTTACGCATCGCAGCATCCAGCTGGGCATCGCTACGCTGCACCAGCACCCCTGCTTTTTGGATATTCTTACTGGTACGGCCACCGCTAAACAGATTCCAGTTTACCTCTACTCCGACCTGATCAAAGTCTCCATTGGAAGATAAAACGGTTTCTGGCGTCTGTTTCAGATAACCATAAGTTGCCACTGCTTCAACTTGCGGATAGCGTGCTGCTTCTTCAACACGTTTGGCATCTTCGGAATAACGCTTTTGCAGACGAGCCTGTAGAATTTCCAGGTTCTGAGTTTGTGCCAGTTCGGTCCAGGACTGGATATTGGCTGGTAATGGTTTCTGGAACTGGAAATCATTGCGTAGGACCGCCAGATTGTCCTGATAAGGACCAATTAACTGCGCCAGTTGCTCCTGTGCCAACACCAACTGTACTTGGGTAGCGATTCGGTTAGCTTGGGCACTCTGATATTGGGCATTGGCTTCGCTGACATCACTGCGTGCGACCAGACCTTCTTTGAGTTTGGCATTCATCATGCGCAACTGTTCAGCCAGCGCCTGCTCTTCCTGCAAATAAGCACCGGTCAGGGATTGCTGACGTAATACATTAAAATAAGCTTCCGCTACCTGCAAAATATGCTGCTGCTTCTGCAGACGCAAATTGACTTCACTCAGTTCTACTGAGGTTTTGACCTGCTTGTATCCCTGCCAGGCATCCCAGCGAAACAAAGGTTGACGCGCAGTCACAGCAATCTGTCGGGTGGTTGTACTTGAACCCTGTAATTCCCCAAATTCCGCAGGCAAGCCTTGTGTTCCAGAATTATCAGTCGACTGGTTTTTTCGGGTCACATTTCCCGACAGGCTTACAGTTGGAAGTAAATTGCCGCTGGCAATTCCAAGATTCAGCTGGTCGGCTTCATATTGCAGTACATTGGCCTGCCAGTTTGGATCATTTTGTTTGGCACGCTCATACGCCTCAACCAAGTCCAGTGCCCATACGGCAGAACTTGAACACAATAGGCTGGCACTAAGGATGAATTTTATCTTCATTTATAATGTGAATCCCTAACTGCTGCATCGTCATACATAACAAAATATAGCCAAATGCTTGAATCTTAAAGTGATACAAATATTACTTGTCTATTCCTAAACTTACGTATGATTTTTATTAATTTTTTAATTCAAATAAGTGAATTTATCCTATATTGATTCACATTTTTGAGTCGATGACAACAGCTTAACAAACAGCTTCACAATACTAAACAGTCTGTTGGCACAAGATGTATACAATAGGTGCATTCCCCGCTGTTATTCATTATTTGTATCAGAGCATAGAGTTATAGTGTCTACACGTTTTTCCTCAATTTTAGTTGCCAGCTGCCTTGCCCTGCTGCTGTTGCTGATGCTTGCCTGTCAGCAGCCCAAACAGCCGCAGGTCGAAATTGAGCCTGCTGAAACTAGTGTCAAGAAAAATACTGCAACTCAAGATTTTAGCCTGATGTGCCAGAATATTGAAAAACAGATGGCTGAAATTGATGACCAGCGCACAACTTTTGCACTTGAGCAGATCAATCAGAATCTTAAAGTGTGTCTGCCACTGTTAGAGCATAAACAGCAAAAAAACCTGATGCGTCATGCCAATGCCATGTATAGCCGTTTCCTGAAAGTTGAAAGAACACCAGCCCAGCAACGTGCATTTGAACAATATGCGCTGGAAATGGCTCAACATCCGACCATTCAGCAAAGTCATTTTGTTGAACTGACTGCCCGTGACCAGTACCTGCTTAAACATAAGGGACAAGCATATGTCGAAGTGGTGGAGCAAGGGGAACAGCAACTGACTTATCGTCGTAGTCCTGAATATTTGGCTCGTATCTTTGCACCTTATCTCCCGGCAGCAGAACGTGCTTTTATTGAAACCTTGTCTCAGCAGAATCTTGAACCGGTATTCACGCAACAACGCTTAATGATTGAACCTGCTGAAATTGCTGCGCGTATTCTGGATTGGGAGGATTATCTCAAGCGTTTTCCGCAAAGCCCTTACCAAAAGGATGCTGAATATCTGCTACAGCAATACAGCTACTTCCTGTTTCATGGCATGAATAGTGCGCCAATTTCCCAGGATTACCGGGATCGTTATGCCGTTGATCACAGCCATCTGGAAACCATTATCGGTCTGTCTAAAGGAAATGAAGGTGGTATCACTTCCAAGGCACAACGCTTTCTAGAATTTCTGGATATGAATGAAGAGCAGCGCAAACAGGTGCTTGACAGCGAATATCAGAACCGTTCAGCCTGGGAACAGATTGCCCATTATTCCGGAATTCAGATGCCAGCCCAAGACTATAAAAAAGACTGTTTCAGGGACGCCATCTGTTTATAACAACCCTGTTTCCCTGAAATCTTTACTGCATATTTCTGCTAGAAAGTAGCGAATCACGTCTACTTTTTATTCCCTAACTATTATATGATCGCCTGAGCTTGACGGAGCGCGAGTAATCACTCGCTGAGATCACCAAAATAGCCTTTTAGAGTGCAATTTGATGGTGAGTACCGTTGAACCTGATCAGGTTAAGACCTGCGTAGGAATCAAGCCTCTAAAAACTTAAAGCCCTCTTTCTATCTATAAGATAGATCCGCCTGCGTTTTTGGTCGTGCTTGATTCGTTGATGTCATTCTAAGGATCATTGCCATGAACCAATTAACGAATCTCTCCACTCCCGCAACCGATGCTCATCATGAGCAGGAAGCTCGAGATCTCACCCGTATTTTACCAGCTTCCCGCAAAGTCTATATTCAAGGTTCACGCCCTGATATTCAGGTGCCAATGCGTGAAATCTCACTGACAGATACTCCCACAGGTTTAGGCGGTGAAAAAAATCTACCTTTAATGGTGTATGACACGTCTGGTGCTTATACCGATCCTGCAATCACGATTGACCTGAACAAAGGTCTGCCGCATGTACGCGAAAGCTGGATTGAACAGCGTGGTGATAGCGAAGTACTAGAAGACTTAAGTTCCGAATTTGGTCGCCAGCGCCTACGCGATATCCGTACTGCCAATATCCGCTTTGCGCATATTCAAAAACCCCGTCGTGCCAAACGCGGTCACAATGTCAGCCAGATGCACTATGCCAAGCAAGGCATTATTACACCGGAAATGGAATACATCGCCATTCGTGAAAATCTGCGCCAGCGTGAAGGTGTCGATATGCGCCAGCATGCCGGACAGAACTTTGGTGCGAAAAACCTGACTGAAATCACGCCTGAATTTGTGCGTCAGGAAGTTGCAGCGGGTCGTGCCATTATTCCAGCCAATATCAACCACCCTGAATGCGAACCGATGATCATCGGGCGTAATTTCCTGGTCAAGATTAATGCCAACATCGGTAACTCGGCACTGGGTTCATCCATTGAAGAAGAAGTTTCAAAAATGACCTGGGCGACCCGCTGGGGTGCTGACACGATTATGGATTTGTCTACAGGTCAGAATATTCATGAAACCCGCGAATGGATTATCCGTAACTCCCCTGTGCCAATCGGTACTGTGCCAATTTATCAAGCGCTGGAAAAAGTGAATGGTGTAGCCGAAGACCTGACCTGGGAAATCTTTAAAGATACCCTGATTGAGCAAGCCGAACAGGGCGTGGATTACTTTACGATTCATGCTGGCGTGTTATTACATTATGTCCCACTAACTGCGAACCGTCTAACCGGGATTGTATCCCGTGGTGGTTCAATCATGGCGCAATGGTGTCTGGCCCATCATCAGGAAAACTTCCTGTATACCCATTTCGATGAGATCTGCGAAATCATGAAAGCCTATGACGTCTCGTTCAGTCTGGGAGATGGCCTGCGTCCGGGTTGTATTCAGGATGCCAATGATGAAGCACAATTCTCTGAGTTACGTACTTTAGGTGAACTGACCCATCGTGCCTGGGAGCATGATGTACAGGTGATGATTGAAGGTCCAGGCCATGTGCCAATGCATATGATCAAGGAAAATATGGATCTGCAACTGGAAGTCTGCAAAGAAGCGCCTTTCTATACATTGGGACCACTGACCACCGATATCGCTCCGGGATACGACCATATTACTTCCGCCATTGGTGCCGCGATGATCGGCTGGTATGGCACCGCGATGCTGTGTTATGTGACGCCAAAAGAACATTTGGGTCTGCCAAATAAAAAGGATGTGAAAGACGGTATCATCACCTACAAGATTGCCGCACATGCAGCGGATCTGGCCAAAGGCCATCCGGGTGCACAGGCACGTGACAATGCCCTGTCCAAAGCCCGTTTTGAGTTCCGTTGGGAAGATCAGTTTAACCTGAGTCTGGATCCGGATACGGCGCGCAGCATGCATGATGAGACCATGCCGAAAGAGGCACATAAGTCAGCGCATTTCTGTTCGATGTGCGGTCCGAAATTCTGTTCGATGAAGATCACCCAGAATGTGCGGGATTATGCGAATAATCAGAAAAATGCACAGCAGGCAGCAGAGCTCGATCCAGAGGTTGAAGCAGGTCTTAACAGCATGAAAACCAGCTTCATTGAAAGTGGTCGAAATTTATATCATAAAGTCTAATTCCCACTGAAAATCAGTTGTTTTTGCTAAAAACTCAGATAGGATGAAATAAATGTTTTCATCCTTTTCTGATTTATGAAGATTATTCAGCAAGCGTCCTATAACTATAATGATGTCGACCTGCAACAGCGCGAATATCTGTATCAAGGATTCGTGAAAGTCGAAAAAGTGCAGCTGAGTCATCGTCTTTTTGAGAGCAAGGAATATATTCCTCCGATTCAGCGTGAACTGATTGCGCGGCGTCCTGCAGCTGGGGTGCTGATTTATAATGACCAACAACAAAAATTTGCCTTGATCGAGCAGTTCCGTATTGGTGCACTGGATGATACCGATTCCCCATGGCAGTTAGAAATCATCGCCGGGGTTTTAGATGGTGATGAATCTCCAGAGCACTGCATCCGTCGTGAAGCACTGGAAGAATCTGGCTGTGAAATCCAGGAGTTGCAACATCTGTATAGTTTCTATCCTTCAGCGGGTGCCTGCTCTGAACTGTTCCACCTTTATGTGGCTCAGGCAGAACTGCCTGAACATGGCGGTGTACATGGCATGCCGGATGAAGGGGAAAATATCCAGCTGCATATTTTTGATTATGCCCACCTTCCAGAATTATTCCGTTATAACCGCCTCAAAAATGCGCCCGTCATTATGGCATTACAATGGTTACAGCAACATATCTCAACAGCCTATCCAAAGGAGTAGATCAGATGACACAGACCTCTACTCCTGCATCTGAAAAAGTCTGGACGCTCATCCAGATTTCAGACACGCATCTGATGGACCAGCCTGAGCTTGAATTTGCCCGCATGAATCCGGAGCAAAGCTTTTTAGAGGTCGTACACGACATTCAGCAGCGTTTTCCGCATATTGATGCGGTGGTACATACCGGAGATCTGGCCCAGGTTGCAGCAGAATCTACCTATCAACGTTACTTACAATTTATGCAGGCCTGGAATGTGCCGCATTATCAGATTCCGGGTAATCATGATGATTATCTCGCTATTTTCCCTTTTTATAAAAATAGTGATGAAGCGCATGCGATTAGCTTTGGTTGCTGGACGTTAATTCTGCTCAACAGTGCTGTAAAAGGCCGGGTCGATGGCTGGGTAGAACAAAAACAGCTGGATCAGCTGGAACAGTTATTGCTTGAACATAGCAAGCAGTATGTGATCGTGGCCTGTCATCATCATCCTTTTGCGATGCAATCACACTGGATTGACCAGCATCGGCTGAAAAATTCAGAAGCATTGAAAGATGTGATTGCACGACATACCAATGTCAAAATGGTGCTATTTGGACATGTGCATCAGGATTCTGAAAATGAATGGCAGGGCGTACGCTATCTGTCTACCCCTTCAACCAGTGTACAGTTCAAACCCTTGAGCGAAAATTTTGCCTTAGACCAGGCGCAGCCCGGCTATCGCGTATTACAATTAAAAGACAATGGTGAGTACCAGACTTACATTCAAAGGGTAGTTTTAAAGCAAGCTAAAATTAATACTGAAATTTCAGGTTATTAACTTTTCAATTTGTTTTTTTTGCTTTACTTTATTGCTCTTAAAGGAAACGTGATATCTACAATCCCGCCATCAAAGACTATCAAAACGCATAAAAAGTCTATATGATGACGACCCCCATAGGAGGATAATCCTTCTTCGGGGTGGATAAAAATTTGCATATCACCATATTTTTTGCGTAGTTACCTACGCATATGATGAGGAATGCCCTAAATGGCGAATGACAACCAAAATCAAGTCTTAGATGAACAAACTGATGTGGTAGATGAAAAAGCTACAAAACGTGTGCGCAAATCTAAGCCAAAAACGACTGAAGGTGGTTCTACTGCTAGCTTATTTGGTATCGAACCTTATCAACCGAAAAAAAATGAAGAATACATGTCTGAAGGTCAGCTTGAGCACTTCCGCCAGATTCTGCTGGCTTGGAAAGCTGAGTTGATGACTGAAGTTGACCGTACGCTGAATACCATGCAAGACGAAAATACGGCACTTCCAGATGTAAACGACCGTGCAACACAAGAAGAAGAATTTGCGATTGAACTACGTACCCGTGATCGTGAACGTAAACTGATCCGCAAAATCGAACAGTCTATCGAAGCAATCAAAAATGATGACTACGGTTTCTGTGAAACTTGTGGTATCGAAATCGGTCTGCGTCGTTTAGAAGCTCGTCCAACTGCGACTTTGTGTATTGACTGTAAGACTCTTGCTGAAATCAAAGAGAAGCAAAATAACGGTTAATCGTGACTGTTGAGAATTCCTCAGCCGAGCACAGCTCCCTTGCGGAGCATGCTCCTCATGCGCAGCGGCGAAACGATGTTTCGCTAACTCGCTACTCAGGTCGGTTCGCGCCATCGCCAACCGGCCCTTTACATTTTGGTTCCCTCATTACTGCAGTCGCCAGCTACTGCGATGCCCGTGCCCATCAGGGTCAATGGCTGGTTCGTATTGAAGATACCGACATTCCCCGCATTTATCCCGGTAGTGAAGATCATATTCTTCGTGCCATGGATGTCTTTGGTTTCGATCCCGATGCCGCAATCATTTTTCAAAAAGACCGCCTAGACATTTATGATGCTGTGATTGAACAGCTACGTCAGCAGGGTCTGGTCTATGCCTGTCAATGTACGCGCAAGATGCTCGGTTCCAATCATATCTATCAGGATACCTGCCGTGATTTAGGCTTAGCTTTCGAACATCAGGCCATTCGCTTAAAAGTTGAAGATGTCGAAATCTGTTTTGATGATCCGTTGCAAGGTCATCATTGCTCTAATCTTAAGCATGATCTGGGAGATTTTGTCCTGAAGCGCCGTGATAGCATCATTAACTATCAGCTGGCAGTCGTGGTGGATGATTACCTGCAAGGCATAACTCATGTGGTACGTGGCGCGGACCTGCTGGATAATACCGAACGTCAGATTTATCTAGGCCAATTGCTCGGCTACCCTCGTCTGCAGTATATGCACCTGCCACTCGCAATGAATGATCAGGGTCAGAAACTCTCTAAACAGAATCTGGCGCAAGCACTGGATTTAACTCAGGCGCCGCAATTATTAAAACAGGTACTTAAAGCTTTGCACCAGGCTGAAGTTGAACTGGATACTCCGGAAAAAATGCTGAAACAGGCAGTGGCACAATGGAAAATCGAACGGATTCCACACACAACTGAGCTACAAGGCTACTATTTATAAAGGGCTGTTTTGGCTTAAGCTAAAGAAAAATTCAGGTGGAAGTCAGTCTATGTTTTTTATTTTTGGTGTTGGACCGAAAACCAAAGTCATTGAGAAAAGTCAGTTCTTATGTCCAGTGTGCCGAACCCGAGCCGGTTACGAATTGAGACAGCAGCGTAATTATTTTTCCTTATTCTTTATTCCCTTGATTCCCCTGTCGAAAGCCAAGGATGCTTTTGTGCGCTGTAATCACTGCGGTACGGTCATGCCAAGCACAGTTCTCGACCATGCCCAGCCTGACTCGAATCGTCAGTCTAATCTAGAAGCTTGATTCCTCACGGCTTGGATTACTTTCACGAGTTGTGGCATCAATCTTGAGAATCAGGCTGATCATCATGGCACACATAATCAGCGAAGAACCACCATAACTGATAAATGGCAGGGTCAAACCCTTGGTTGGCAGCATGCCCATGTTCATGCCTGCATTCACCAAAACCTGTAACAGGAAAATAATACTAATGCCATATGCCAGATAACCAGCACGCAGGTAATGGTTTTTCAGGGCTCGATGACCAATGCGAATACAGCAGACAATCATGCTGAAAGACAGAATCAGAACGATCGCAATGCCCAGAAAACCGAATTCCTCACCCAGAATTGCCAGCATAAAATCGGTATGCGCTTCAGGTAGGTAAGACATTTTCTGAATACTGTGTCCCAGACCGACACCCGTCCATTCTCCACGACCAAAAGCCATGAGCGCATTGGATAGCTGATAACCCGTACCCAGCGGATCTTCCCAAGGATTCGAGAAAGACAGGAAACGCTGCAGACGATATGGCTCAAAAGCAATTGCAGCGATCAACGCACCAATAATGACGCCGAAAGCCAGACCAAACTGGTTCCATGGCGCACCCGCCAGGAAGAACACTCCAAGCATGGTTAGCGTGATGACTACAGTTGCCCCCAAGTCCGGCTCAAGCATGACCAACAGGATGGTTGCCCCCATGATGATACTTAAGCGTCCCAAACCGGAAATCTTGTTACGTACCTCTTCAGCACGACGTACTACGTAGTCTGCGGTGAAGATTGCCATCATTACCTTCGCTACTTCTGAAGCTTGCAAGGTAAAGCCAGCAAGACGAATCCAGCGCTTGGAACCATTGACTTCAGTACCGACCAGCAATACTGCCAATAGCAGCAGAATGGTCACAAACCATAAGAAGAAAGTACTGTTAAACCAGCGATTTAAAGGAATCTTATAAGTAGCATAGGCGACTGCTGCCCCAGCCCCGATCGAGATGGCATGACGGGTAATATAGTGAAAGGCATTGCCATTAATTCGTTCTGCATACGGCATCGAAGCCGATGCCACCATGATTGAACCAATACACAGCAAAGCCAATACACAGAAAATCAGCACATTACGTGGATTAACTTCAGCGGGTAACTTGGGTACCCACTGCTCGTAGATTTGAGTAATTTTATTGATCGCAGTCTGAGCAAACTCAGCCATATCACGAATCCTTGTTGTTCTTAATTAAGTGCGTTGACATACGCAACGAACTGACGACCACGCTCAGGATAGCCTGAGAACATATCAAAACTTGCACATGCCGGAGACAATAACACGACATCATGTGGCTGGGTATTGCTCTGACAGATTTCTACTGCTTCCTGCAGGCTTTCCGCATGCACAAGTGTCGTGGTTCCTTCAATTGCTGCCTCAATGATTGAACGATCTACACCAATCAACACTGCTACCTTCGCATATTTAGACAGTGAATTACGTAAAGCAGAGAAGTCCTGGCCTTTACCCTCGCCACCGAGAATGATTGCCACTTTCCCACCTTGTGCTTCGATCGCCGCACCTAGACCGTCTAAAGCGGCCAGAGTCGCACCGATGTTGGTACCTTTAGAATCGTTATAATAACGCACGCCATTAAATTCTTTGACAAATTCACAGCGATGCTCCAGCCCTTTGAAGGTTTTGAGTGTTTCCAGCATGCTATCTATTGGCAAGCCAATTGCTTCACCTAAAGCCAAACAGGCCAAAGCATTCGCGACATTGTGCGTGCCTTGAATATACATCTCAGAACTTTTCAGCAAGCGCTCACGACCACGCGCTAACCAGATCGTGCCATCCGTGTCACGTAACACGCCGTACTGATTTATATCAGGTGCATTTAAACCAAAGCTTTGCATTGGCGTTATATCTGGAACCAGTGGACGAGTCAGTGAATCATCGCGGTTATACACCACTTTTTTGACACCCTGGAAAATACGGTGTTTTGCTGTGTGGTAGCCCATCATGTCACCGTGACGATCCAGATGGTCTTCACTCATATTTAGCACGACTGCCACTTCAGCATTCAGATTCGACGTGGTTTCCAGCTGAAAACTTGAAAGCTCTAAAATATAAAGTTCAGGATTATCTTTGGTCAGATCCAGCGCAGGACGGCCAAGGTTGCCACCAACGGCCACTTTCTTACCTGCATCTGCGGCCATCAGGCCAATTAATGTGGTGACGGTACTTTTGGCATTTGAACCGGTAATCGCAACAATGGGTTTATCGGTAGAACGGCGCAGAATCTGGATTTCGCTCACCACCGGAATACCTTTGGCAATCGCTGCCTGAATTTCAGGAAGTTTCGGATCAAGCCCCGGACTGATGACGATTTCTTCTGCTGAGAGTAATAATTCCTGGTCAAATTTACCAAAGCTGGTTTGTACTTCGGCAGGAATCTGGTCATGCCCCGGTGGATTTGCCCTGGAGTCTGTTACTGCAACGCGGTAGCCCTTGTCATGTAAGAAATTGACTGCTGCAACACCTGAAATTCCAAGTCCTGCAACGACCTTAAGTCCACCACGTTGTATTAACATTTTTGCCTCATGTTCTGGTCTAATTTGAAACTTTTGAAATGTTAGCACTTTGCCGTTTTGAATGCTTTTTCTGTTTCATCTTTCTGCAGATTTTTTTGTATATTGCATAAAAAAGCCATCATAAAAATGATGGCTTTTTCACTTTTAATTTTGCTGGAAAATTATTTCCACTTCACTGCTTGCTGAGCAGGCTTTTTCTCTGCTGGCTGCTCGGATGCCGGACAGGCACAATTGCCTCCACAACCGCTGGCCATCGCAGGTTTTAACCATTTCGCCAGCTTATGCCAGCCTTGGGCTTCGCAAGCATTGGATAGCTTCAGGAAGACCGAGCGTGAAGTATCCGGAAGTACCTTCTTAAATACCACCACTGCACTCCAAAGCACCAGTGCCGTCACAATCAGAATTTCAATCATCTCAATCTCCCCTTCACTGTGCTGTTTCAGTCAGTATTAACCGAAATAGTGTGAAGCAATCTGATAAGTCAGGAATGACATGATATATGCCAGACCAAACAGATAAACTGTCATAAAGCCCACAGTTTTCCATGAACCTGTTTCACGTTTTACCGTTGCCAGAGTTGCCAGGCAGTGTGGTGCATAGATAAACCAAACTAGTAACGATAAACCGGTTGCCAATGTCCAGCCTAAGTCACCGCCACCGCTAATCAAAGCTGCAAGCCCTTCAGACATCGCATCTTCATCAACTGCTGACAAGGCATAAACTGTACCCAGTGCGGCCACAACCACTTCACGAGCTGCCATTGCCGGAATCAGTGCAATACAGATCTGCCAGTTAAAGCCCAACGGTGCAAAGATCGGCTGGATAAAATGACCAATCATCCCGGCAAAGGAATAATCAATATCTGGCAACGTGGCACCTTCAGGCGGTTGCGGGAAGGTACACAGGAACCACAGCAGAATCGACAATGCGAAGATGATGCCACCAACACGCTTCAAGAAGATCTTGCCGCGATCCAGCAAACCAATCCAGACGTTCTTGATATCTGGAAAACGATAACTTGGTAGTTCCATTAGCAGCATATGCTCTGATTTGTCTTTGCTGAAAAACTTCAACACAAACGAAACAATCAGTGCACTTAGAATGCCTGCCATATATAGAGCAAACAGCACCAGGCCTTGCAGGTTAAAAATACCCCAGACCGACTGTGATGGAATGAATGCAGCAATCAGCAATGCATATACCGGCAGACGAGCTGAACAGGTCATCAAGGGTGCTACAAAAATTGTGGTCAAACGGTCACGTGGATCACTAATGGTACGTGACGCCATGATGCCCGGAATTGCACAGGCAAAGCTCGACAACAATGGAATGAAGGCACGACCAGAAAGACCGGCTTTGTACATCAATTTATCTAGCAGGAATGCGGCACGTGGCAGATAACCGGATTCTTCCAGTACCAAGATAAAGAAGAACAGGATCAGAATCTGTGGCAGGAACACTACAACGCCGCCGGCACCGGCAATAATCCCATCTACGAGCAGACTATTCAGCAAAGGATGGGCAATGTTGTCTCCCACTACCTCACCAAGCCAGCCGAAGAAGGTTTCAATCCCATCCATGAAGGGTGCCGCCCAGGCAAATACCGCCTGGAAGATCACGAACATCATCACCGCCAGGCTAAGCAGACCGAGTACCGGATGCAGGAAAATTTTATCCAGAAAATCGGTGCGCTTGTCTTCCTGATCCACAAAGTTCACCACATCTTTCAGGATACTTTCAACTTTGTGATGACCGTCACCGCTTAAGCCGGTCATTTCAGTCTCTGGAACAGCATATTTTCCCTGATCCAGTGCATTCATCAGGTTTTCAACACCGGACTTGCGCACTGCAACCGTTTCAACGACGGGTACACCTAAACGCTCGGACAATTTCTGGGTATTGATCTGCATCCCACGACGGCGTGCTTCATCCATCATGTTCAGAACGAGTAACACCGGACGGCCGAGCTGGATCATTTCCAGAACCAGACCGAGATGCAGTTTCAGATTGGTGGCATCGACCACACACAGGAATGCATCCTGCTGTTCTTCATCTGCAATTTTGCCCTGTACAACATCACGGGTAATCGCTTCATCCGGACTGGTAGCATCCAGACTATAAGTCCCCGGCAGATCCAGTACACGCACAGCCTTGCCCGATGGCAAAGTAAAGTGACCTACTTTACGTTCTACTGTCACTCCGGCATAGTTGCCGACTTTTTGACGTGTACCTGTTAAATGGTTGAATAATGAGGTTTTACCACAGTTAGGGTTACCGACAAGGGCAATACGTAAGGCATCACTCATGCCGACACTCCAGCTTCAATTTCAATTTTGGCTGCCTCTGACTTACGCAGGGCAAAACGGGTAAAACCGACCTGAATTAAAATCGGATCCCCACCAAAAATACCTTTGGTAATGACCTGCACTTCTGTGCCAGGCACAAAACCCAACGTTTCCAGGCGACTCGCCACGACATCGTGTTGAGCGCCCTCGCCATCAGTAGTTCGATTAACCTTTCGAATGATAGCTGTTTGCTTCACTTTCAAATCCGACAAACGCACCGCGAAAATTCCTAAACTATTTTGTACAGTATACAAACAAATGAGAATAATTAACAAATAAGATTAATTACAAACCGATTTAGCTTATATCACATCGACACTGTAATAAAATTAAACTACATTGGAGAATATCAATACTCATTATCGCTTTTTTAGATCAGATTCTTTCATCCTATGTTGAATAAAAAACCCCGTATTCCCGCTCCTGTCCAGATTCCGGAAAATGCCCAGTTTCTGCACGGTTATCGTGACTATCTGATTGCACAAACCGTAAGTCCTCATACGCGGAATGCCTATTTATCTGATTTAATTCAATGCAATAGTTGCCTAACTAAAGCCTTACCAGAATGGAATCATGATGATGTCTCGGATGTATTGATTGAGCTGACCAAACAGCAAAAAAGTCCACGTTCAATTGCACGCTGTTTGTCCGCCCTGCGCTCATTTTATAAATTCTTGCGTGAACAAAAGCTGAGAAATGACAATCCGGTTGCTGCACACAAGACACCAAAACTGGGACGTGCCCTGCCCAAAGATCTTTCTGAAGCCGATGTTGAAGCACTAATCAATGCACCGGATATCAATACTGCCTTGGGTTTACGTGACCGGGCGATGCTGGAAGTGCTCTATGCCTGTGGATTACGTGTGACAGAACTACTCAACCTGCGACTGGAACTGATTAACCTAAAACAAGGCTATCTGCGTATCGTAGGTAAAGGCAACAAAGAACGATTAGTACCCATGGGGCAGGTCGCCTGCGAATGGATCGAGAAATATCTGAATGAAGCACGTCCGCAATTGTACAAGACAGCAACCGACTATCTGTTCCTGACCCAGCATGGTGGCATCATGAGCCGACAGAATTTCTGGTATGCGATCAAGCGTTATGCACTACAGGCCGGTGTCCAGGCAGAGCTTTCCCCCCATACCTTGCGTCATGCCTTTGCCACCCACCTGTTGAATCATGGTGCAGATCTACGTGTCGTGCAGATGCTGTTGGGACATAGTGACCTGTCGACCACCCAAATTTATACCCACGTGGCACAAGTGCGTATGCAACAGCTGCATGCGTCACATCATCCACGGGCCTGAACCTGAACTGACAACGTGTACAGAGAAGTTCAACCTGCAAACTATTTTTTTGTTATGCTAGGCATCTATTTTTATCTAAGAACAAAAAGGGTTATCCATGACATTTGCCCGCTCCAGTCTGTTTATCGCATGTATGCTTGCTGCAGGTTTCAGTCTTACTGCTTGCTCCAACTCTAATCAAAACGATAAAAAGTCAGATACTTTAACTGCAAGTGCACCAGCGACGGGTGAAGCATCTACCGTATCAGAACGTAATGCTCAGCAACGCCTGATCTCAACCCTGGAAGGTCACTTCAAAAAGGCTGGTATTAAGGCAAAAATCACTGGCGTTAAAACCACTGAAGTACCCAATCTGTTCTGGGTCAGCTTGGAAGGCATGTCGTCTGTCTATGCGACCAGTGATGGTAAATATATCATTCAGGGTGATGTGATCCGCCTGGGTGACAAACAGCTGTATAATGTCAGCGAAACCCTGCAATCCGATGTAAACAAGAAAATCTTTGCAGCACTAAAAGCCGAAGACCTGTTGATTTACCCTGCCAAAGGCAACAAAGCCAAGCATATTATCTATGTCTTTACCGATGTTAGCTGCCCGTACTGCCATAAATTCCACGAACAGATGGATGAGATGAACAATAAAGGCATTGAGGTACGTTATATCGCATGGCCACGTGGTGAGCAGCATATGCCAGCCATGGAAGCAATCTGGTGTAGTGCCGACCGTCGTGCTGCCTTTGATACCGCTATTGCCGGTGGATCAATTACACCAGCAACCTGTCAAAATCCTGTGAAAGATCAATATCAAATGGGTCTGAATATCGGTGTGAACGGTACCCCGGGTGTCTATAGTTCAGAGGGTGTTTACCTGGGCGGATACATGTCGACCGCTGAACTTTTGGACCGTCTTAAATAACTCATTTTAATAAGTTATTTTACTTTATGTTATACATAAAGATATTCTGAGATCACCCTAGAGTCAGCGCGTTTTTTTAGCTATGATTTAGGCTCTCGTAAAAAACTGTTTATATTTGGAGTGTGACGTGAAACCAGTTCGTCTGGCAATCCTCGGTCTTGGTACTGTGGGTGGTGGTGCCCTTAAACTATTAAAACAAAATGCTGCTGAGATTAAACGTCGCACCGGTCGTGAAATTCAAATTACTTATGTGGGTACCCGTCGTCCGCGTCCTGACCTGGAACTTGATGACAGCATCAAGCAAAGTGCTGACCTGCTAGAGATCGTACGTCAGCCAGATGTTGATGTTGTGGTTGAAGTGATGGGTGGTATTCATCCTGCCTATGAAGTCATTAAAGAAGCCATCCTGCATGGCAAACAGGTTGTGACTGCGAACAAGGCTTTGCTCGCTGAACACGGTAATGAACTGTTCAAACTTGCTGATGACAACGCTGTGCAAATTGCTTACGAGGCAGCGGTGGCAGGTGGTATCCCGATTATTAAAGTCATGCGTGAAGGCTTGGCTGCCAACAAAATTGATTGGCTGGCGGGCATCATTAACGGTACAGGTAACTTCATCCTGACTGAAATGCGTGACAAAGGCCGTGCCTTTGAAGATGTACTGAAAGAAGCACAAGAACTGGGTTATGCTGAAGCAGATCCAACTTTTGACGTTGAAGGTATCGATGCCGCACATAAACTAACGCTACTTGCATCGATTGCATTTGGTATTCCGCTTCAATTTGACAAAGTCTTTACCGAAGGCATCAGCAAAATCACGGCACAAGATGTAAAATATGCTGAAGACTTAGGTTTCCGTATTAAACACCTTGGTATTGCTCGTCGTACAGAAACAGGGATTGAACTTCGTGTTCACCCGACCCTGATTCCTGAGGAGCAACTGATTGCCAATGTAAATGGCGTGAAAAATGCAGTCTTGGTACAAGCCAATGCCGTTGGTCCTACACTGTACTATGGTGCCGGCGCTGGTGCTGGTCCTACAGCATCTGCTGTAGTTGCTGACGTGGTAGATATCGTGCGTGACATCTCTTACACTGAAGATGGCGCAGGTACCATTCCACAACTGGCTTTTGAAAGCTTAAGCGACTTGCCAATTCTTCCTCGTGAAGAAATGACCACAGGCTACTACATCCGTATTAACGCTGAAGATCAAACCGGCGTTCTTGCAGAAGTGACCTCTATTCTGAGCCGTAACGGCATTAGTATCGATGCCATCATGCAGCAGTCTCGCTTAAAAGACCTTATTCCTATCGTGATCCTGACTGATCCAGTTAAGGAAGCGAAAATGGATGAAGCGTTAAAGCAAATTCAAGCTCTTCCTGTCATTCATGGCGAAATTGTGCGAATTCGTTTAGAATCGCTTGATAATTAATCGGGTTGAGGGGTTTACGCTCCTCACCAAGCTCTACACACAATTGGAACATCATCATGTCGAATGCCAATCGTTATACTGGTTTAGTTGACCGCTATCGCGACCGTTTACCAGTGTCTGCAACTACCCCTGCTGTTTCTCTAGGCGAAGGTAATACACCACTGATTAAGCTTGCGAATATTCCGCGCATTATTGGCAAAAATGTTGAAATTTATGTGAAGTACGAGGGCTTAAACCCGACTGGTTCATTTAAAGACCGTGGTATGACCATGGCGGTGACCAAAGCCGCTGAAGAAGGCTCAAAAGCCATTATCTGTGCCTCTACAGGTAACACCTCTGCTGCTGCGGCTGCCTATGCTGCACGTGCAGGCATGAAAGCATTTGTGTTAATTCCTGAAGGCAAAATTGCCATGGGTAAAATGGCACAAGCGATGATGTATGGCGCAATCACCATGCAAATCCGCGGTAACTTCGATGACGGTATGCGTCTGGTGAAAGAAATCGCGGATAAAGCTCCGGTGACGATCGTGAACTCAATCAATCCATACCGTTTGCAAGGTCAAAAAACCATTGCTTACGAAATCGTAGATGAGCTGGGCCGTGCGCCTGACTACCACTGCCTACCTGTCGGTAATGCAGGTAACATCACTGCACACTGGATGGGTTATACCGAAGCCGTTGCCAACCAACCTGCTGATGAGTTTGAGCAAGTGGTTTATGACCCTGCAACTGATGCGTTCACTGGTCCTAAACCTGAAGGCCTTCCGACAATGGTCGGTTACCAGGCGGCTGGTGCTGCACCGTTCCTACGTGGTGCGCCAGTAGAAAACCCTGAAACTGTGGCAACTGCAATCCGTATTGGTAATCCACAAAGCTGGAACCATGCCAAAGCTGTGGTTCGTGATTCTCAAGGTTGGTTCGACGAACTGACTGATGCTGAAATTCTTGAAGCACAACGTCTACTTTCCATGTACGAAGGTGTATTCGTAGAACCTGCTTCTGCAGCGTCTATCGGCGGTGCAATTCGTGACATTAAAGCTGGCAAGATTGCTGAAGGCTCAGTAATTGTTTGTACTGTGACAGGTAACGGTCTGAAAGATCCCGATACTGCAATCAAACAATGTTCTGATGCAGTAATGCTATCGATCGATGCAACATTGGATCAAGTACGCGATTCTATTCTGTCTAATATGTAAGAGACAGAATCAAAAAGCCCTGCATCTGCAGGGCTTTTTTATGACTTAAATATTTTATAAAAGCTTAAACACGCTGTTTCGGCAAACTAGACACCCAAGTCATGAGACGTGTTGCATCATTGGTACGTGCAGCAGATGAATCTGCTCCAAGCAACACTACGACTACTGGACGGTTATTTAAGGTGGTATGCATCACTACACAACGTCCAGCTTCATTGATGAAACCGGTTTTAGAAATATTAATGTTCCAGCCACCATTACGTACCAGCGCATTGGTGTTATTCGATTTCAACACACGGTAACCCAAGTTAAAGTCATAACTTGCTGTGGTTGAGAACTGTCGGATCAAGCCGTATTGCGAAGCGGTGTTTACCAGAATCCCCAAGTCTCTTGCAGATGACTTATTGCCCGGATGCAATCCGGTAGATTCCAGAAATTTACTTGAATTCATACCCAATGCTTTGGCTTTACTATTCATGGCAGAAATAAAAGCACTACGACCACCTGGATAGGTACGTGCCAACGCTGCTGCAGCCGGGTTTTCAGATTTCATCAGTGCAAACAATAAAGCTTCAGCACGATTCATCGTGTCTCCGACACGTAACGTCGAGCTTGAACTCTTACAACCTGAACATGAAAAATCACCCTGTTGTAGTGTGATTTTTTCATTCATGTTTAAACGTGCATCAGAGATCACCACTGCTGTCATCAGCTTGGTAATCGATGCAATCGGCACTGCTGTATTACTGTTCTTGCTATACAGCACTTCACCGGTCTGCGCGTCCATTACCAGCGCTGAACGCGCATTGACAGATGGCTGCGTGCCATAGGTCTTGGTATCCAGAATCTGTACAGTTTTGGCAGGTTCTTGTACTGCTTGACCATTCTGACTACGGATGGTCGTGGTGACTGTCGTAGAGCCAAGCGGAGAAGGCTCATCATCGGCATCCGATCCATCACTCAAGAACTGGTTGGCCTGTTCAGAAGACCAGCTCAGGCTAGACTGAGGGGCCGCTGCTGACGAATTCATGATAATTTCAGCAAAACTCGTCGTCGTACTCATGCTGACTGCCAGCGACAGACCCAGTACATGCATCAAAGACTTATGTGTTTTCTTCACTATTCCTTCACCCAACTTACGAGGTAAGATTGATTTGCGTATTACCTCTAATATGGCTTACATTACATTTACCACAATGCAGAACAATTATTGATCTCTACACTGCGTGATACAGTTCAATATGACATGTCTGTAGGATTGCTAATTTTGTAGTTTCATTGCAAGCTTATTTTGCGTTGTGTAACAAAAAAAATGATTTTTTTTCATCTGAGGGAGAGTATACGTGATCACAGTTTTAGTTGTAGATGACCATGAATTGGTGCGTACTGGCATCTGTAGAATGCTTGAAGACCACACTGATGTTCAGGTCATTGGACAAGCTGAATCTGGTGAAGAAGCAATTACTCTGGTGCGTCAGCATCATCCGAATGTAGTGCTCCTGGATGTGAATATGCCGGGTATTGGTGGTGTTGAAACTACGCGTCGACTGTTACAAACAGCCCCTGATACTAAAGTTATCGCTGTCAGTGGTCTTGCCGAAGAACCTTATCCATCGCTGTTACTCAAAGCAGGTGCTAAAGGCTATATCACCAAAGGTGCACCTGTTACCGAGATGGTACGTGCTATTAATAAAGTCATGCAGGGCGGCAAATACTTTAGTGCAGATATTGCCGAGCAATTAGCGAGCTCTTATTTATCTGACACACAGCAATCCCCATTTGATTCCCTGTCCGAACGCGAAATGCAGGTTGCCATGATGGTCGTCAACTGCATTAGTGCCCAGGAAATTGCGGATAAACTTTTTGTTAGTGTTAAGACTGTAAATACCTATCGTTATCGTATTTTTGAAAAACTTAATATCGACAGCGATGTGAAACTGACCCATCTAGCAATGCGCTATGGTCTGATTAAACCTTAATATTTTATGCCCTCTATTTAAGAAAACTTAAAAAAACAAAAAAGGTTCTATGTCGCAGCGATCTTCTTATTCAGAGCTTAATCAATATCTGCTGGGCACTTGGTATGCGGCATACCGCCTGATCATCAGTACTGGTTTACTGCTGATTTTCGTGCTCACTTATCCTGAGCACACTAGCGATTTAGAATATCCCAAGCTGTATCATTATGTACTGAGTAGCTTCATTGCTATCGCCTTGATCCAGCTTTTTGTTCTGAAGTATTTTAAGAAATTTGTTCAGCAACAGCTGACCGGTATTTTTATTGTCGATGTCTGTGCACTCAGCCTGCTGACCTTGGCCACGAATGGCACCAATCTACAGCTCAGTATGCTATTCGTGATTACTATCTTTGCCGCTTCCATTTTACTGAATGCACAAAAAGCGCTGGTGATTACCTTGATTGCGGTCATCAGTGTGATTTACCAGCATTTCATCACCAGCCTGTTTACCCTTTCCTCTCTGGGTAATATCGGCAATAGCGCCATATTGGCTTTCATGTTTTTTGTGGTCTATGGCATCGGGCAAATTGCAGTCCGACGTTTCCAGATCTTGGAAAATGTCAATTTTTCCCAGTCCATGGAACTTTATCGTCTACAAAATATTAACCGTTATATTCTGGAACAGATTGAGACTGGTTATCTGGTTCTCGATGAAAACTGTCATGTGGTGCTGAGTAATCCTGCTGCCTGCCACTTGCTTGGCATCCAGCAAATGTATGCACATGACACGTTTCCATTGTACCAGTCACAACCAGATCTGTTTGAGTTGATCCGCTTTGAAGATCTGGAAAATGGCGAACGCTTTCAGTTTGAATCCCAGCAAAGCCGTTTCAATATTCATGTTCAAGTACAAAAACTGATTGTACCGCATCAAACTTTAATGTTGCTAGTGCTGCAAGATGCGCGAAAACTTAATCAACAAGTCCAGCAATTAAAACTGGCGGCACTCGGGCAACTTTCTGCCAGTATTGCTCATGAGATTCGTAATCCGCTTGCAGCGATTGTTCAAGCCAATGATCTGTTACCTGGTTGTGAACAGGACCAGCAGCAGGTGTTGCATGGCATGATCAGCAAGCAGGCAACACGAATCAACCGGATTATTGAAGACACGCTGAATATGGTGAAGAATAAAGAGACTCATCCAGTATCTATTCAGCTGAATGAATTTATTCCACAATGTATCCATGAGGATTTGGCTGATATTGCTGATCAGATTAAGCTGAATATTGATATGCGACTGGATATCCAGTTTGATGAAGCCCAGCTACGTCAAGTATTGGTCAATTTATTGCGTAATGCCGTGCGGCATAACGATCCAGCCGTAGGCTATGTAGAATTAAAAGTTCATCCTTATGAACATAAAGTCTGGATTGATGTACGGGATTTTGGTCAGGGTGTGGCGCCTGCCGATCAGAGTCTGCTGTTTAAACCATTTTTCAGCACTTCAATTAATGGTACAGGACTAGGGCTATATTTATCCCACAGTTTCTGTGAGGCCAATCAGGCCCAGCTGAATTATATACAACAAGAACAGGGTGCCTGCTTCCGGATTAGCTGCCAGCGCATCACTGTTTAATTTTTGAATTTAAGGGGAAAGAGTGTGGAACAACAACCACTGGTACTATTGGTCGATGATGAAGAAGATCTCTGTACGCTCATGCAGATGTCGCTCATGCGTATGGGAATTCGCACGCATATCGCCCATCGTCTGGAGGATGCTAAAAAACGCCTGGCAGATCATCAGTATGATGCCTGCCTTACGGACTTGAATCTGCCTGATGGTAATGGCTTGCAGCTACTAGAATTTATCAGTGAGCATCATCCTTCCCTACCGGTTGCTGTGTTAACTGCCTATGGCAATATGGATATTGCCATTGCTGCACTCAAGGCAGGTGCCTTTGACTTTGTCAGTAAGCCGATCAATCAGAAACATCTGGAGCAGTTACTGCAAAAGGCACTAAATAAGCCAGTAGATTACCAATCCAATCAGCAAGATACCCTAGAATATAAAATGCTGATTGGCCAGTCCAAGCCGATTCAGCAATTACGTACGACTTTGCATAAAATTGCCCGCTCTCAAGCCCCGGTATTTATTACCGGTGAATCTGGTACAGGTAAAGAAGTTGTAGCAAATCTGGTTCATCGCCTCAGTAACCGGAGTGAAGGACCCTTTATTGCCATTAACTGTGGCGCAATTCCAGCTGAACTGATGGAAAGTGAGCTATTCGGGCACAAGAAAGGCAGCTTTACTGGCGCCATGCAGGACAAACAGGGCCTGATCCAGTCTGCACATGGCGGCAGTTTATTTCTGGATGAAATTGCAGAACTTCCACTCAGTATGCAGGTCAAACTGCTACGTGCAGTACAGGAAAAACGGATTCGCCCTTTAGGTTCAGATATTGAAATTGATGTGGATTTTCGTGTCATCAGCGCCAGTCATCAGGACCTAGAAGCACAGGTACAGCAAGGTAAATTCCGTCAGGATTTATTCTTCCGCATTCATGTGATGGATCTGGTGTTGCCACCATTACGTGAGCGTGGTAATGACATTCTGCTGCTGGCTGAACACTTTATTCAGAAGATCTGTCAGGAATGGCAAATCCCTGTGAAACGCCTGACTGAACATAGCAAAGAGCAGTTACTGACTCAATACTATCCAGGAAATGTCCGAGAATTGCGCAATATCATCGAGCGAGCTATTACCCTCAGCGATGAAGACACAATTGATATCCAGCATTTGCAAACTGCACCTTTACGCCAGAGTTTTGTGACCTCCGAAATCACATCGAATATAGCATCCGAATCGAGTAACACTACTGACACTTTTATCGTACCGAAAAAACTGCCTGAAGAAGGTCTTGAACTGTATATGGAGAAAATCGAGAAAGAAATTTTGCTAAATGCATTGAATCTGACTCACTGGAACCGTACGCTTGCCGCAAAAAAGTTGGGCATGTCTTTCCGCTCGCTGCGTTATCGTCTGAAGAAATTTGGGCTCGATACCGATGAAGAAGAATGATTGATGAGGGGGCTATGCCCCCTTCATTATTTTTGTAAAAGCAATAATTCAGTGATGTGATCCAGATAACTTTCTTCCCTCATCTCAACGCCAAGCGGATAACTGAGGTGAGGCTGCACACCAAGACCCTCAATACGCTGACCACTGGGACTGAAATATTGCGATACCGTCATCTGTAACGCCGCCCCATTGCTAAGAGGAAACAGTTTCTGCACCACACCTTTACCATAGCTTTTTTCACCGACCACCCAGGCACGGTTATGCTCTTTCAAGGCAGCGGTAAAGACTTCGGCTGCAGAGGCTGAACGGTTATTAATCAAGATTCCAATTTTCAGATTCTGAAATTCAAATCCTGGTAAAGCCTGAAACTGCTGATCCCCTTCTGCCCGGCTTTTGGTTGAGACAATAATGCCCTGATTCAGGAATAGATCCGCAGACTCTACCGCTGCCGAAAGCAGGCCACCTGGATTATTACGTAGATCAAATAACACGGCTTTTAAACGTTGACTGGAATAGCTGTCAATAATTCGTTTAATTTCGTTGGCTGTGTCCTGCTGGAAGACCTTGACCTGCAAGACCAGCACCTGATTATTATGCAGGGTCGATTTAATCTCGGTATCTACTTTGATATTACGAACCAGCGTCACCGGCGTACTTTGCGCAGAAAGCTGAATGCTTAAAGTAGAGCCTATCGCGCCACTGAGCAAATCCCGAACCTGATCGCGCTTCAGCGTATTTAAGATCTGATCATCAATCTTGTAAACAGTCACGCCATTACGCAATCCCTGCTTGGCAGAGTCGGCATCCGGACTAAGTCCCTGCACCATCCACTGCTTCAATTGCGGATTAAACTGCAGGTCAAAATCGATACTGGCTAGATCGCCTTCGGTATATTGACGGAGCTGTTTGAAGTCTTCTGGAGAAAGATAACGGGAATAGCGGTCTAAACCACCGACCAGACCACGAATTGCCTGTTGGAATAATGCATCGTCATTTTTATCTTGAATATAATTATCTTTGACAATGCCATAAATCTGCACGAATTCCTGAATCGAAGAAACCGGAATTTCGCTATAGGTTTGCTGGTCCATGACCATATCATCGAGTACCGGACCCTGGGAACCAGCACTCCATGCCGAATGGCTCAAACACATCAGTAAGCTTGCGAGTACAACTGACTTCTGCTGTGATTTTGCCATTCTTTATCCTATTGATATTTTTATGAAGCGTTCAGCTCAATTAAGTTACGGCCCTGCATTTCTGCCGGCACTGGAAGTTGCATCAGACTTAACAATGTTGGCGCCACATCCGCCAGTACACCGCCTTCTGCAATCGTTGCCGAAGTTGGACCCACATAAATAAACGGAACCAGTTCAGTCGTATGTTGGGTATGTACCTGACCACTTTGATAGTCCTGCATCTGCTCAACATTACCATGGTCTGCAGTAATAATCATATGGCCTTTTTGCGCCATCACGGCTTCATAAACACGACCTAAACAAGTGTCTACTGCTTCCACTGCTTTGACTGCTGCATCAAATACGCCGGTATGACCGACCATATCGCCATTGGCATAGTTCACTACCAACAGGTCAAACTCACCTGAGTTGATCGCTGCGACCAGTTCATCGGTCACTTCGTATGCACTCATTTCCGGTTTGAGATCATAAGTTGCTACATTTGGAGATGGAATCAGGATACGTTTTTCACCTGGATATTCATCTTCACGACCACCGCTGAAGAAGAAAGTCACGTGTGCATATTTCTCAGTTTCTGCGATACGTAATTGGGTTTTGCCCAGGTCTGATAAATATTCGCCAATCGAGTTCACCAGCGCTTCTGGCATATATGCTACAGGCGCATCGATTGTTGCCTGATAACGGGTCAACATCACATATTTCGCCAGATGTGGCACAACTTTGCGTTCAAAACCAGTAAAATCTTTCTCAACAAAAGCACGGGTTAATTCACGCGCACGATCCGCACGGAAATTCATGAAGACTACGCTGTCGCCATCCTGAATCGCAGCTATATCACCGATACGGGTCGCTTTCACGAATTCATCGGATTCATCTGCTGCATATGCCTGTTCCAGGCCTTCTACTGCAGTGGCTGCCGTACGAACTGCTTCACCTTCAGTCAGCAAACGATACGCCTGTTCCACGCGATCCCAACGGTTGTCACGGTCCATGGCAAAGTAACGGCCAATCATGGTGGCAATACGGCCTTGACCTGGATATTGAGCAAAAACAGCGTCTAATTTTTCTAATGATGGTTGTGCACTTTTCGGCGGCGTATCACGGCCATCCAGGAAAGCATGTAGATAGACTTTGGCACCACGTTTTAATGCCAGCTCTGCCATCGCGACGATATGGTCTTCATGTGAGTGCACACCACCTTCAGATAACAGGCCCATAATGTGTACGGCACCATTTGATGCTTTGGCTTTTTCTACCGCATCAATCAGTACTTCATGCTCAAAGAACGCACCGGTACGGATGTCTTTGGTAATACGGGTAAAGTCCTGATATAACACACGGCCAGCACCCAGGTTCATATGGCCGACTTCAGAATTACCCATCTGACCATCAGGCAGACCGACATCTTCACCAGAACCAGAGATCAAACCATGCGGATGCTTTTCCTGCATAGCAGTTAAATGAGGTCGTTTAGCCGCTAAAAACGCATTGTCTTCGACCGCTTCGCGATGACCCACACCATCCATAATTACCAATACGTGAGGGATTTTGCCAGCAGTTGCATCCGTCATAATGAATACTCTTGTTCGTTTACGAATTAATCGTTCTATTTTAACTAATTTTGCAGTGAGAGGCCATGACCACACCATGGTTTAAGCCTCTCACTGCGATTGATTTCTGCTATTTTCTTGTGGCTTAGCGTGCCCGATGCAGTAGATAACCACCAATTGCAAACATGATGATAATTGGAATAAATACATACCATGCGGGCGACGGCGCATAGACCAAACTCGCATAACCCAAGAAGTCCTGCAGATAGAAGAAGCCTAAACCTGCAAATAATGCAATCACCAAGCGAAAGCCCATAGATTGTTGACGCAGCGGTCCAAAAATAAAGGAACAGGCAATCACCACCAGTGCAATCAGGGCAAATGGCGAGCCGACTTTCTGCCAGAAAGCCAGTTCATAGGTCTTTGGTACCTGGCTATATTCATGCATATAGCTCATGAAACTGACCAGTTGACTAGGCGATAGATCCTCTGGGTCAATGGTCACCATATGCACATACTTCGGTTGCAGCGCTAAGGCCAGCGGCTGTTCGGAATGTGTTATCAGCGTGGCATTACCATTCTGCAGAATATTCATTTCCTGCGTATTCTGTAGAGTCCACGCACCATCCTTGATAAAATCACCCTGCTCGGCTTTTAGCGTCCCGCGCAGACGATAATCTTCATCAAAGTCCAGCATCTGTACGTTTTTTAGCTCACCTTTGGCATTAGCATAGTCAATATAGATAAAACGCTGACCTTCACGGGTCCAGTAGCCTTTAACCTCACCAATTTTTACAGGCTTGTTGTAACTCTTCACTGCTTTGGCCTGCTCATTGGTATACGGAATTACCCATTCACTTAAAGCAAAAGATAAAATCACCAGGAGTAATGCCGAACGAATTACCCAGCCGACAATCCGCCACAGGCTGACCCCAACCGAACGCATCACAATCAACTCACTGTTAGAAGCGAGTGTACCTAAGCCGAGAACAGCACCAATCAGTGCAGAGATTGGTAGGATTTCATACAGATAATTTGGCGCGCCCCATAGCACATATTTCAGTGCCTGCCAGGCACCGTAGCCTTCTTTTAATGAACCCAGTTCACCCAAGTAAGTAAATAATACCTGTAGACCGGCCAATACGGCTGTTGCACCGAGCATAGCAAGTGCAGTGGTTCCGGTCACATGTTTTGCAACGATACGACGTGCCAGCATGATTAAGACCTCGCTCGTTGAATCTGTTTCTTGATTTTCGGCGCCAGCTTTTGCTTACGTGCAAATAGAGCTGCAGCAATACCATAGAAAATCAGGACCATTGGATAAGCCCAAATCCCCATTTCCTCTTTACTGACGCGCGTTTTTACTGCCATTAAAGCCACAATCAGGCTGGCAAAGATCAAGAGTGCTGGAAAGAGTTTAAGATAACGCCCCTGACGTGGACTCACTTCAGACAAGGCATTGGCCAGCATCAGCGCCGCAATAATCGCAAATGGTACAAATACTCGCCAACCGAGCTCACTGGCGACCACAGGATCATCGCGGTTTTCCCAGAGTTTCGAAGTCGGCAAGGCTTCAACTTCAGCACTTTCAAACTTGGCTTCTTTATCATTTTCCAGACGCAGACGATAAGTCTCGAATTCCGCTTGGGTATATTTCGGCATGCCGGCAAAAATTTCATAACGGCGACCATTGACCAGATCCACCACATTGGCGGTGTCCCCTGCCACTTCTACACGGGTCGCTTCTTGCGCCAGAATCATGACATCTGGTTTGCCTTCACGTTCTGCACGTTGATAGAAAAAGATATCTTTCAGGTTTTTACGGTCTTCCGACAAATCACCTGCATAAATGGTATAGGGTCCCGAGGAGATGAATTCCTTCGGCCGTACCAGATCGAAACCCGTCCGTACTGCCTGCTCATTGGTCAATGCTTCAAACTGACGAATACCCCACGGTGCCGCCCAGAGCATTAAAAATGCCTGAACGACTAGAAATACCAAGGTCATCGGAATGAGTAATCGTGCCAGCTGATTGCGACTGACCCCGCTACCGTTCATGACTGCCATTTCATGATCGACATAGAGCCGGCCAAATACCAGCATCAGACCAATAAAGAAACCTAAAGGTAAAATCAGGGTCAGGAATTCAGGCAAACGATAACCAATAATACTGAACAGAATGCCTGCATCCAGACGTCCTTGTGCTGCCACACCGAAGTACTTGATCAGTCGACCACCCATCATGATCAAGGTCAATAAGGCAATCACAACCAAGGATGTTGATACAACTTGCTTGACCAGATAACGCCGAATAATCAAATTAAATCTTCCAGAATACAGGGTAAAAACTTGTCATAGTTTACCCGAATGTTAAGCTTAAAAATATAAAACCGATACTTGAGTTGAACATTGAAACCCTGTTCAGGAAATTGTTTCAATGGTTTAATGGTTGCAAATTTTATAAGGCTTAAATAAACGCATATGAAACTGACAATTAATACGTCATTCCAAGAGAATGCATCCAGCCAATATCTGTTAATTCTTGTAGATTCTGAGCAACTTCAGCAGTCAGCTGCGACTTATCAGATTAACAAGTTCGAAGAAATCACCATAGCGACACAATATAAAGCAGGTCTAAATGAAACCCTGGCATTAGTTGGTAATGTTCCAGCAAGTACCAACGCCTGTCTGGTTGGCTTGGGCAAGACTGCTGAACTACAGCCGGGCAAACTGGCGAAAGTTGCGCAAACTATCGTAAAAGCAGCACAGAAAAAATTCCAGCAGATCAGCGTAGACATTTC
The DNA here is from genome assembly GCF_000369585.1 of Acinetobacter sp. CIP 101934. NCBI lineage: Bacteria > Pseudomonadati > Pseudomonadota > Gammaproteobacteria > Moraxellales > Moraxellaceae > Acinetobacter > Acinetobacter sp. CIP 101934. The sequence continues at coordinate 2,994,007 of NZ_KB850094.1, forward strand.
TGCCCTGCCAGTCCAATTTCATAACATTTTTGCACTATTGCTGACCCAGGCTGCGTACGCTTTTGATGAATTCAAATCCAAGAAAAATGAATTTGTACTTGAGCAAATCAACCTGATTGCGACCGATAGTCCAGTAACTGCAGAACAGCTGCAATTGCTTCAGGCAGTGCAAACCGGCCAAAACTTAGCACGTGATTTAGGTAACCGTCCAGGCAATATTTGTTTCCCGGAATACCTGGCGGAACAGGCACTGGCTTTAGCAGCTGAATATCCAGAACTGCTTAAAGTGAATGTACTGGATGAACAGCAAATGGCTGATCTGGGAATGCACTCTTTCCTGGCAGTGAGCAAAGGTTCAGACCGTCCAGGACGTATCATTACCATCGAATATCATGCAGAACGTAGTGAAGCACCCGTCGTTTTAGTCGGTAAAGGGATTACCTTTGATACCGGCGGTATTTCCCTGAAACCAGGTGCTGGCATGGACGAAATGAAATACGACATGTGTGGTGCAGCTTCAGTGCTGGGTACCATGCGTGCATTATGCGAATCTGGTTTAGATATTCATGTTGTGGGTACCATTGCCGCTGCTGAAAACATGCCATCTGGCAAAGCAACCCGTCCAGGCGATATTGTCACCACGATGAGCGGTCAAACGGTTGAAATTCTGAATACTGATGCAGAAGGTCGTCTGGTACTCTGCGATACTTTAACTTACGTAAAACGCTTTAACCCTACTCTCGTGATTGATATTGCAACTTTGACCGGGGCCTGTGTGGTTGCACTAGGTTCAGTCCTGACTGGCATGTTCACGCCGGATGATGAACTGGCCGCTGAACTCGAAGCTGCTGGTCAAACTTCATTTGACCGGGTATGGCGTATGCCAGTATTGGATGACTATCAGGAGCAGCTGGATTCTCCATTTGCAGATATTGCCAACATTGGTGGTCCTAAAGCCGGCTCTGTGACTGCAGCCTGCTTCCTGCAGCGTTTTACCCGTGACTATCGCTGGGCACACCTGGATATCGCAGGTACAGCCTGGAATTCAGGCACCAATAAAGGTGCAACAGGTCGTCCAGTGCCATTATTAATGCAATTCCTGGCGAACCGTGTTCAAAAGAATGGCTAAAGTCAGCTTTTATTTATTTGAAAAAAGCCCTGAACGGCAGGTCGAAAGTACCTGCCGTTTATGCCGCAAGATTCTGCGTCAGCCGGAACGGATCTGGTTACTCTGTGGCGATGCTGACTTGCAGCAACAGCTGGATGAACATCTGTGGACGTTTGATCCTACCGCTTTCATCCCGCATGGTATTGACCAGCCACAGGCCAGTGTCTGTATCTCTGCAAGCTTGCCTGAGCAACAAGACTGGATTATCTTTAATTTTAATCCTGAAGCACTTGAACCTTACGCTAAATTTAGTCACATTATTGAGATTATTGAAAACAACGAAACGGCCAAGCAACTCGGCCGTGAAAAGTTTAAGCAATACCGTCGACTGGGTATTGAGCCGAAAACTTATAAACTGTAGCCTTACTTAAACCTCATAAGGAGATGCCCGTGGCATTAAATGTTGGTCCAGATTTCAAACAGCGCTGGTTAAATGTGCCTGAAGCTGTGCGTCAGACCTTTATTGATGACCTCGCGCGTATCTGCGACGTACTTCAGCCAGAGACGTCATTGCAGGAATGGTTGGCACATGACCAGCAAATGCAAAAAGAATCCGAGCGTAAAATTGAGGAAGCTTATGCACAACGTAAAGCGGAACTGATTGAAGAAGCACGGATTCGTAAACAGCAGGCCCTTGAAAAAGCGCTGGCAGATAAGCGTGCTCAGGAGCAGGCGTATATCGAGCAGATGAAGCTGGATGAAGAACGTAAATATGCAGAGCAGAGTCGTACCCTAGAATTATTACGGGACAGCCTGAATGCTGAAGTCCTGAATTATGCGGCACGTTTTGAGCAAAATCGGATTTTAAATTCCGCCCAAATCAAAATTGATGATACTGAGATTCTGTCAGAACTGGAAAGTACCCGATTACGTCTGGAACTTGAAGCCGAAACTGCGATCGAGGAAACTTTGGTACAGCTGCGTAACCGCTTACGTGCTGCAGCCCGTGAAGAAATTGATTACATTCTGCAAAAGCGTTAATTCACTTAGAAATAAGTCTAGAAAAGCCCACAAAGGTGGGCTTTTCTATTTCTTTATATCTAGAAAAAATCTGCCAGCATAAAGGCGGCATTACCTGCCATATAACCTATGCCCAGTAAGCTTACAATCCACAATACGCCTCCAGCCAGATTATAAAGCGTAAAAGTCATAAAACTCATATGACCCGAACCGGCAGCAAAAGGAGCAAAAGAACGTACAAAAGGAATGAAACGTGCAATCAAGATGGTTTTGCCGCCATGCTTCATAAAATAATGATTGGTCTTGGTCAAATATTCGGGTTTAAAGAAACGCGAATGTTGATTGAAATATTTTAAGCCTAACACTTTGCCAGTGTAATAATTGACGGTATAGCCCAGCACTGCCGCAGTGAATAGCAGTAATCCCATAGAATGCAGCGTAATCAAATCGCTACTAGAACAGAGCGCACCAACTGCAATTAACAGGCTATCTCCCGGCAGGAAAAAGCAAAATACAGATCCCGTTTCTGCAAAAATCACCAGGAATAAAATGGCATAGATCCATACCCCATATTGCTCAAGCAATATCGGCAAAGACTGTTCCAGGTTTAGTAAGAAATCGAGCATTCGACCTGTCCGCTGGGGTTAAAATCTTAAAGTGAAGTCAGGATTATCCCGAAAAATAAAAAAACAGTCTAATTTTTCAATTAGGCTATTGAGTCTTTAGGCTGTTTGGTTATTTTAAAAAGCCATTTTCAGCTAAAAAATCCATACTGATTTTTGACTGTGGTGTGGTTTCAGCCGCCTTGTCACCCAGCAACAAACGCTCGATATAACGTGCCAGCACATCGACTTCCAGATTGACTTTGGTCCCGACTTTCCAGGTGCCAATATTGGTTCGTTCAGCGGTATGTGGAATCAGGTTTAAACTGAGAATATTGCCACGCAGATGGTTAATGGTCAGGCTGATACCATCTACTGTCACTGAACCTTTCTCTGCCAGATACTTGGCAATTTCAGCAGGTGCTGTCACTTCAAAATAGATGGAACGGGCATCGGAACGCACTACCGTGATTTCGCCCACCGCATCGACATGACCAGAAACAATATGCCCGCCAAAGCGTGTGGTTGGCAGCATGGCTTTTTCAACATTTACAGGTTGACCCGCTTTCCAGTTACCAAGTGTGGTTCGATTTAAACTTTCTCGAGACACGTCTGCAGCATACCAGTTATCGCCCCAGTCAATTACAGTCAGGCAAATGCCATTGGTGGCAATTGAATCGCCCAGATGGACATCGGTCATATCCAGATCAGTCTGAATACGTAAGCGTACATCACCGCCGACATTTTGCAGGCTTTCGACCTTACCGAAGCTTTCAATAATACCTGTAAACATTTTCTATTCCTTTTTTATGCTTTTACCAGAGAGCTAGCTGCGTACTCACACTGGTCGTATCGACACCACCCAGTTCTGCATAATGGTGTAACTGACCCAACAATTGACGGATCGGTGGCCCAGACTTGGCATGTGTATCGGTAATCACAATAAATTCCAGTACACGAGCACGTTCAGACTGGCGCTGCTTGCTGACACGGTAACGTGGCACATCTTGAGTTAGCAAGGTCACACGGCCACGTTTCAGATTGGCCTGCAACAGATCTGTCGCACTGATATTACCATCGGTTGAATAACTGGTCAGAATAAAACGTGCGTTGATGGTTGCCAACAAGGTTTCATAGGCTTCCTTGGCATGCTTGGACGAGTTGTACTGACTTGGACGCTCTTTACGCCAAGCACGGTCAATCCCGCTCTTAAAGCCTTTGGTATCGGGTGTCGGTAGATCAACCTGATCCCAGAGGGTTAAAGCATTCAACACATGATAGTTACTGCTATAGGCATGCTGGTTATATGGTGGATCGAGATAAGCAACATCCACTTCAAAGCCACTCATCTGATTCGCCAGATGCTGGGCATCGACACACCACATTTCAGCTGCAGGACCTTTATGCTTGTTATCCTCACAGAAACGGCTTGGCGTTAACCAAAGCAGCGATTCGATGCGTTCCAGCGCGGTCTGGGTTTTGCCCCCCCAGCCATGGTGGAAACTTTTAAATACGCCCGAGGTATTGCTGACAAAGCTGGCTGAATATAGCAGTGGTGCCAATAAAGCACTCATCTCGACATCATCAATTGCGCCTTGGGCTTGCCAGGTGGCAATCTGCTGGCGTATCGCATCAATACGCATGCCATTACGGCGTTTGAAGAATAAACGGTCACGGGTCGGATCATAAATTTCATCATTGCGTGGACACAGGTTATGTGTCACCCAGCCTTTGACTTCTGGTAAACGATTCAGATAATCAATCGCTTTTTGATAGCCACCGAGCTCTTTAAAGGCAGGTGCTTCGGTACAAGCTAAAACTGCATGATTGAGTGCATGACTATAGGGTTCCCAGTCATTGGCAATCACCCGATAGCCATTCTGACGGGCCAGACGTGAAACCACCCCCGAACCTGCAAAAAAATCGGCAAAAATCGGCGCACGGCCATCTTCACGTTTTAGGGTTCCCGTGCTCTCAAGTGCTTCCAGAATTAAGTGTAGTAAACGGCGTTTGTTCCCCAGATAAGGAACCAGCTGATGGAAAAGATATTCATCTGTGGTACGTGCCGCATGGCGACGTTTGTGGTAAACCGTAGACTCTGGATTCATAGTGTCTCTTGAGAAGGAATTAACCTGAAGCGCACGTCATCACCCAAACGGGTCACGTCCTGCAATTTGTATCGAAGTTGTTCTGCCATTTGGCTGAATTCTGCATTAAACATACTACGCGCAGTTTGCCCCAATAGAGTCGGTGCAACATAACTGATGAGTTCATCCACCAGTTTTTCCTGTAAAAATGCGCTAGATAAAGTCGCTCCTGCCTCAACCAGCACGTCATAAATCTGATGCTGCTGAACCAGGTACTGTAATAATTCTTTTAAAGGTTGAATCTCAAGCTGGATCACACCGAGATCGGCCAGTTCCTGACGATAAGGTCCCATCACCATCACAGTTTCTGGTTGTTCCAAAATCTTGGCAGTAAGTGGCAAACGACCTTGGCGATCCAGAATAATCCGTTTTGGCTGAACAATCCTGCTGATGTCATCAACGCCTTTCAGGCTACGGACATTGAGCTGGCAATCATCGGCCAATACTGTTTCAATCCCGGTAATTACCCCACCAGAAATCGCACGCCAGTGCTGGACATCTTGCCGAGCCTCTATACCGGTAATCCATTTCGATTCACCCGAAGCCATCGCGGTACGACCATCCAGACTTGATGCAATTTTCACACGCACATAAGGCATCCCAGTCGCCATGGCTTTCAGAAAACCATAATTGAGTGGATGTGCTTCATCTTCACAGATGCCCACTTCAACGTTGATACCAGCATCTTTCAAGATCTGTACACCTTTTCCGGCGACCAGTAGATTTGGATCAGGACAAGCCACGACAACTTTAGCTACGCCAGCTTCAACCAGACCTTTGGCACATGGAGGTGTACGGCCATAATGCGCACAGGGTTCCAAAGTTACATAAGCGGTTGCACCATAAGCCTGCTCACCGGCCTCACGCATTGCAAAGACTTCAGCATGTGGCTGACCCGCTTTGGGATGAAAACCTTCGCCCACTACTACGCCATCTTTAACTATGACACAGCCAACGTTTGGATTCGGTTTGGTGGAATACTGGCCCTGACGTGCCAGTTCGATGGCACGTCGCATCCAGATTTGATCTTGAGTTATTTCAATCATGCTTATTCTTGTAATTCGCCGCGTTGCTGCATCTGTTCGATCTGACGACGAAAGGCTTCAACATCCTGAAAGTCCTGATACACCGAAGCAAAACGCACATAAGCCACATGATCTAAGGCAAATAGAGACTGCATCACGATTTCACCAATAGTGCGTGACTTGACATCACGTTCACCGAGACGGCGAATCTGCAATTGGATATCGCTAAGCACCGTTTCAATCTGTTCTTGTGTCACTGGACGTTTCTGTAAGGCATGCATCAGTGAGCGGCGTAATTTAGCTTCATCAAAGGGTTCATTCTTGCCATCGGATTTGATGACCCGCGGCATCACCACTTCATAACTTTCAAAGGTGGTAAAGCGTTCATTACAACTGACACATTCACGACGACGGCGAATCTGGCAACCTTCAGCGGCCAGGCGTGAATCGATCACTTTACTGTCTGGTGTATTGCAAAATGGGCAATGCATAGCGGTTTAATTGAACAAATCCTGATGATTTCCGAGTGTAGCAAAAATTCTGAACTTTGTAGAGTTTTACGCAATATATAGAAAAAAAACAGCCCTGACGGGCTGTTTCACACAATATATTGATTATTGTTTTAGCAGATTATTCGACACGTTCGCCGTGTTGGCTCAAGTCCAGACCCATGCGTTCATCATCAGAAGAAACACGGATACCAATGATCAGATCGATCACTTTCAGGATAATAAAGGTCAAGATTGCAGAGTAAGCGATTGTTGCCAGTACCCCTTCAATTTGTACCCATAATTGATGCATTACATTGGTTGGTGCACCGTCACCCATGATAAATTCGCTGGCAAAGAATGCAGTCAGAATCGCACCGACAATACCACCTACACCATGCAGACCAAAAGCATCTAGAGAGTCATCAGCCTTAAGCATACGTTTCAGTGCAGTAATACCCCAGAAACATACTACACCACCGATGAGACCCATCGCTAAGGCACCACCTACAGTCACGAAACCAGCTGCTGGAGTAATCACCACTAGACCTGCAACCGCACCCGATGCACCACCTAATACAGATGCTTTACCACGTGCAATTTTTTCAGTAATTAACCAAGAGATCGTTGCTGCTGCTGCTGCCACTTGTGTAACCACGAGTGCATAACCTGCTGAACCGTTTGCACCCAATGCTGAACCACCGTTGAAACCGAACCAGCCCACCCATAGTAAGCTTGCACCGACTACAGTAAGTGTCAGATTGTGTGGTGCCATAGATTCGCGTCCTAGCCCCATACGCGAACCCAGCATGTAGGCTGCAACCAGACCTGCAACACCTGAGTTAATGTGTACGACTGTACCACCAGCGAAGTCCAGTGCACCGTCACTGCCTAACCAGCCGCCGCCCCATACCCAGTGAGTAATTGGCGCATAAACCAGAATCACCCAAAGTGTGATGAATGCGATGAAAGCACCAAACTTCATACGTTCAGCAATAGAACCGCTAATGATGGCAACCGTAATAATCGCAAAAGTCATTTGGAAAATGACAAACAGGATTTCAGGAATGGTGCCTGACAGCGCTTCAGTCGTAATACCGGACAGCATAAATTTATCTAGGCTACCGATAAAGGCATTCCCTTCACCGAATGCCAGAGTATAACCAATCACGACCCAGACAATGCTGACTACTGCAGCTGCTACAAAGCTATGTGCCATAGTACTCAGTACGTTTTTCTTACGTACCATACCACCATAGAACAGGGCTAAACCTGGAATGGTCATGAGTAGAACTAGGGCTGTTGACGTTAAAATCCAGGCAGAGTCACCTGTATCGAGTGTGGCTTCTTCTTCTGCAGCTGCCGCTTCTTCAACCGGCGCTGTTTCTACTGCTTCCACAGCAGTAACTTCTGTAATATCTGGAGTTGCAGTTGCATCAACTAAAGCAACTTCCTCGGTAGGAACGGCTGCTGATGCGGCTTCTTCAGCCCAGGCAACAGAACCGCCCAAAAGTGCGCTGGACAGACCCAACGCGAGTAGTATTTTTTTCATTCGTATCCCCCAACCAAGTTTTTGTGAGTTATTCGCTACTCAGCAAACTTTGTGCCAAATTAAACAGCGTCTGCACCTGTTTCACCTGTACGAATACGGATGACCTGTTCCAGATTTGTTACGAAAATTTTTCCGTCACCAATTTTGCCTGTGCTTGCTACACGCGTAATTGACTCGATTACCGCGTCAACCATTTCGTCGCTGATCGCGATTTCAATTTTGACTTTTGGTAAGAAATCAACAACGTATTCAGCGCCACGATAAAGTTCAGTATGGCCTTTTTGACGACCGAAGCCTTTGACTTCAGTCACAGTGATGCCTTGAACGCCAATTTCAGACAATGCTTCACGCACATCGTCTAATTTGAAAGGTTTTACAATTGCAGTTACGAGCTTCATGTTTGTTTTCCTTCGGCTTATTTCACCAGTAAGGTTTTATGTTCAAATTTCATGCCAAGATTTCTAAGGTCGGGGGAAATTAGAAAGCTCGACATGCGGTTTCCCTGAACATTATTTTATACTTATAAATCTTTTGAATCTTCAAATTTTAGTCATTTTTATGTGGTCTTTTATGATAATAATTATCGATTAATCCCATATTTTGTCTGAAATACTATAGTCTTGATTCCTGCGGTGTTAAACTGTGCGCTTATTTCCATCTCAATGGACCACACAATGATTGAAACTTTATTACAAGCAATCTTGCAGCAGATCGAAGAACCAAAAAAAGATCTGGAACATAATCTTCGGGCTTTATTAAACGAAGCAGTAAGTAAAATGGATCTGGTTTCAAAAGAGGAAATTGAACGTCAGCGTACAGCCTTAAATCAGGCCAATCAGCGTTTAAATGAGTTGCTCAAACAAGTTGAATCACTTGAAGAAAAGATATCGAACAAAAAATAAGCACCAGTGAAGTGCATAAAAGACAAATAACGAACAATAATAACGCACCAAAATGGAACAATAAATGTCTTTTGCTAAAATTCATACCCGGGGATTGCTGGGACTGCATGCCCCTTTAATAGAAGTGGAAGTTCATGTCAGTCAGGGCATGCCTTCCTTAACTATTGTTGGACTGCCCGAAGCGGCGGTTCGGGAAAGTAAGGATCGGGTTCGTTCTGCTATTTTAAATAGTGGCTACCAGTTTCCGACCAAACGTTTAACTATTAACCTGGCTCCTGCTGACCTGCCCAAAGACGGTTCACGCTTAGATCTACCGATTGCTTTAGGGATTCTGATGGCATCGGGGCAATTACCCGAAAACTGTGCTGATGGTATGGAATTCATCGGTGAACTTGCTTTAGATGGTCAACTCCGTCCCATCACTGGTACGCTTAGTATTGCGATTGCCTGTCAACAATCGCAGCATGAACTGGTTCTACCTAAGGAAAATGCTCAGGAAGCCTGTCAGTTACCTGATTTTCGGGTATTTGCCGCTGCTCATCTAAAAGAAGTTTGTGATCATTTAAATAAACTCGCACCTTTAGTCCAGATGCAGGCCCGACCACAGGTGAATCACTCAGATTCTCGCTTTGATTTAGCCGATGTCAAAGGTCAGCTGCGCCCAAGACGGGCTTTGGAAATTGCTGCTGCAGGTGGACATTCTTTATTATTTAGAGGACCTCCTGGAACCGGTAAAACTTTACTGGCTTCGCGGCTATCCAGTATCTTGCCGCCTCTCAATACTGAAGAAAATCTTGAAGTCGCCAGTATTTATTCTATTGCCAATAATAGTCATACTTTTGGACAACGTCCTTTCCGCGCGCCACATCATACCGCGTCTGCAGTTGCCCTGGTCGGTGGAGGATCGCATCCTAAACCAGGTGAAATTACGCTGGCACATCTAGGTGTATTATTTCTCGACGAACTGCCGGAATTTGACAGGAAAGTCCTTGAAGTATTACGTCAACCTTTGGAATCTAAGGAAATTGTAATTTCGCGTGCCTCTCGACAAATTACTTTCCCAGCCAACTTTCAGCTGGTTGCAGCGATGAATCCCTGCCCTTGTGGTTATGCTTTTAATCAGGATATTCGCTGCCAGTGTTCTCCAGAAATGATCAAGCGTTATCAGAACCGGATTTCTGGGCCATTACTGGATCGGATTGACCTGCATATCGATGTGCCTCCTCTGCAAGCTCATGAATTACAATCTACACAACCGGTAGAAGATTCTGCAACTGTTAGGGAACGTGTGATAACTGCCTACGAACTGCAAATACAAAGACAGAAAAAGCTGAATATGGCATTAAACCCAAAAGAATTAGAGCAATTTGCGCCACTAAATGCTCAGACCAGTAAAATGTTTGAACTTGCCCAGCAGAAGCTAAATCTGTCAGCCCGTGCTTATCACCGGGTATTACGAGTAGCACGAAGCATAGCTGATTTAGCTGAGAATTCAGAAATTCAGCCTCAGCATTTATCGGAAGCTTTATCTTATCGAGGTCAGCAAAGCTAAACGATTGGATAATAAAAATAAAAAAAGGCGACTCAGGTCGCCTTTTTTTATTAAACAATTAGAAGCTGTAACCTAGACCCAAGACAACTTTATTTTTTTGTTTCACATCATTACGGTCATAACCACCGAAAATATAGTTCATACTTGCAGTCAAGCCAGTATCAGCAAGTGGCTTGCTTAAACCGATATCAAAGTGGCGGAAACTAAATGTATCAGCAGCTTCAATTGGTCCATTCTTATCATATAGATATAAACCAAGTGCTGTATCTAAACTAAAATCTTTAGGTAAAGCATAGCTATAAGATGCTTTTAGATAAGTATCACCTGCATTACCCCAATCAAGATCTTCAAGTAATGTTTGCGCAGTGATACCTAAATCTTTATAGGTCAAACCCAACATGGTTTCAAAACCGTTTGATCCAGAATTACCAATATCATAGTAATAATAGTACGTTAAACCTGCTGTATAACCCCAGTCATCATTGATTGAACCGCTATAGCCTGCATAGAAATCATTTTCGAAAGCATTAGTGACTTCACCTGTTTCAACAATTACAGGAACACCGTCAGTATTTAAAAATTCATCTGTATTCACATATCTTAGGGTTGATCCCCACCAGCCTGCATAAAAACCTGAAGCATGGTTATAGTCTAAACCGCCATTAATTGTGGCATCTTTATTTTCAGGTGTATTTGTAATACCACGCAAGTTATAGCTCGATAACACACCGATATTGCCAGATACTGAGTGCGGAGATGTAGGCTCATCTGCAAAAGTAAAACTGGATGCTGAAGCTACTGCTGCAACTGCTAAAGCTTTTAAAGTGAATTTCATTGTTAGATTCCCCCAACCGTCCGCAGACGTTTTTAGTTGTGTTTTTAAACTCAACCTAGGCTTTGCAATAGCTATGCCAACCCATAAAAAGGAAAATCCAAATTAGCTATAAAAGTTTTTTTGTTTATATAAATATTTGATTTTAATCATATATATTAAAAATTAAAATTTAAATTGTTTTAGGTTAAACGATAAAATCAAGAAAAAACTGAAAAATAAAGTACTTGCGCTATTCCACTGTATGTCTAAATATTCGCTTACAACTTGCTACTTTTTGAAGCTATATTTTATATAGATAAATTTTTATGCATAAAAAAGGTGCATAATATTTAATCAATATGACATACCTTGCAATCACTATTTCAGCAAAATCTAGAAATTAAAGTTTGCACTTACCACAATATGATTATCGAAATCTATGTCATCACGACCTTTGCCGCCATAGACATAGTCTAGGCTTAAATCAATTCGTTTTGCGACTGTTTTACTTAGTCCAATCCGTGCTTCATTAAAACTAAAGCTTTCTGTGGTCTGAATCAGTTGATCATCACGGCTAGCGTTATACAGGGAAGCACCTACTGACGTATTCAGGTTAAAGTTTTGCAGCTATGGATAGATATAAGCTGCACTGAGATAAACATCTTCTGCATTTGCATAGTTAACATCTGTCAGCATGACATCTAAACCTAAGCTCAGGTCGTTATAAAACACGTCATTCAGTATCTCAAAGCCAGTAGTACGACGCTGATCTGGGCCACCTTCGCTATAAACTGTCCCATCATTTTGATAGTACTAAGATACGATCTGAGACTTGTAGCTCCAGTTCTCATTCAGCGCTCGGCCATAACTAATATAAAAGTCATGTTCAAAACCATGATCCTGATTTGCATCAGAAGAATCATAATTTAAGGTTGAGCCCCAATAGCCCAGGAATATCCCGCTGTTATATGTATATTCCAGTCCAAACTGTACCGATGGATCATCACTTTCCTCACCACCACGATAAATATATTTGTTCACGACACCCATAGTTGCGCTAAGTTCACCCCTAGATAGATTTTGGGTATCGTCAGCAAAAGCATCTGAAGTCATGCTAACAAGCAGCACAAGCAAATCGAGTTTCGGCAGTTGAGACATACGCCCTCATTTACCACGTTTGGTTAAACAGGGTGTTAAGAATGTGAAAAACGTGAATAATAAATTTTTATCAAAAGATTCAAAAGTGAAAATGGATGACTGTGAACTATTCTAAATAGTGAATTGCAGCATAAAGGAAGAATTTAAAGTGTTGTTAGAATAGAAAAACAACTTATAGAATTTTTTAATCAGTTTTAAGCTTACATAACATCAAATTAAAAAAAATCAATATGAGCTCTGAAACACACTCTTCACTATTAAAAATATTACATTATAGAAACTTTACTTTTATCTCATTGTTTTCAATATTAATTTTACCTTATGGAAAAAAATAATATTAAAAACTATAGCGTGATTGTGAATAATAGGTTAAAAAAACTCAACTTTAGTTTAAAGAATGTCATAAAAACGATATTTTTTATCAGATTAATTATACAATTTGGTTAATTTCTGCGTGTGCTTTAAGCAGATGCAGTACAAAAAAACATATATGAGGCTCTCTCCCCATGTTAAACGCAAAGAAACTTACATTAGCAGTGTTGGTACAAGCTGCTCTGATCTCTACAGCTTATGCAAGCGAACAAAGTGAAGCAAAAGGCTTTGTAGAAGATGCTGAAGGCACAGTTCTATTCCGTACGGGTTACTTAAGCCGTGATAAAAAAAATGGTGTTGATGATACAAGCTCTGCAGCTCAAACAGCAATAATTAATCTAGATTCTGGCTTTACCAAAGGTATTGTTGGTTTTGGTGCAGGTATCATTGGTGATGCTTCATTTAAACTCGGTAAAAATGGGCATACTGGTAACCAAATGATCCCAACGCATAGTCAAGATAATGCCGATGGAACTAAAGATGCCTATGATCATTGGGCACGTGGAGGTGCTTATGTCAAAGCACGCGTATCAAACACAACGGCTAAATATGGTACGCAAGTATCTGAAATTCCAGTAATTGCAAGTAATACTGCTCGTTTAACCCCTGAGTACTACACTGGTCTTTATATTGAAAGTAACGAAATTAAAGACTTGACGTTAATCGGTGGTAAATTCACTAAAAATCAATGGTCTAATGATATCAGCTCAGACCAACAAAATTTGGACAGTGCTATTTTCTGGGGCGCGAAATACAAGTTTAACGACCAAGTTAATGCCTCTTATTATGGGGTAGACGTTAAAGATAAATTAGATCGTCACTATGGGAATGTAAATTACAGCTTTCCTACAGCAAATGGTGCGACCGTAACTTTAGAGGCAATGGGTTACAATACTAAATGGAAAGTTGGAGCAGCAACCACTGATCCACGCAGTGCAACTGAAGAATTGACTAACTCAATTTGGGGTGTATCTGCAAGCTATAACAGAGATGCACACAATTTGATGCTTGCATACCAAGATAATGCGGGCAACATAGGTTACGACTATGCTTACAACGCAGATGGTCTACAAAGCATTTATGTACCAAACTCATACTTATCCGACTTTAAGGGTAACGATGAAAAATCTGTTGGCTTACAGTACAACTATAATTTTAAAAACCATGGTCTTCCAGGTCTAAACTGGACAACAGCATTCGTTTATGGTTGGGATATTGATGTAGCCGAAATAAATAATCCAGCACAAATTATCGACCAAGCTGAAGAACATGAATTCTTTAACCAAGTGAAATATACGGTTCAATCTGGTGCATTCAAAGATGCAAACTTACGCTTACGTCACTCATACTTGCGCGCAAGTGATACTTACAATAATGCTTCTGGCAACTATGTAAGTAATGCTATCAGCTCAACAAATGAATGGCGTATCTGGTTAGACATCCCGGTGAAATTATTCTAATGTCCTGACGATGCTTTAAATCAAAAAAACCTGCACATTGTGCAGGTTTTTTTATTTAAGCTTTAAAAGTTTAAAGACTTAAATGGAAAAGCAAAGCAATTATTTGTTTGCTTCTGCATAAGCAGCAATTGAGTCTAGTACTTCTTGTTTCGCAACATCTGCACCTTCCCAACCACTTAACCTAACCCATTTACCTGGTTCCAAGTCTTTGTAGTGCTGGAAGAAGTGTTCGATCTGGCTGATCAATAATGGAGGAAGATCAGTATATTCCTGAACATCTTTATAGATCGGTGTCAATTTGTCGTGTGGAACTGCAACCAGTTTCGCATCAACACCACCGTCATCTTCCATGTTCAGTTTGCCCACAGGACGGCAGCGAATAACAGAACCCGGCTCTACTGGGTGTGGTGTCACAACCAATACGTCTAGAGGGTCACCATCTAGAGATAAAGTGTTTGGAACATAACCATAGTTTGCTGGGTAGAACATTGCTGTACCCATGAAACGGTCTACAAATAGCGCATCAGAATCTTTGTCGATTTCGTATTTGATTGGTGCTGCGTTTGCAGGAATTTCAATAATTACATAGATGTCATTTGGTGCATCTTTACCCGCTGGGATATTGCTGTAGCTCATAGCATCACTCTTTAACAAGTTAAATCTTTTAAAAACCGCGACAATTATAACGGTTTTTGCAGATTTTTTTCGGTTTAAAAATATCGAACAATCAATCAGGCGCTTGATGACTGGACTGACCTAAATTAATTTGATGATCAGTAGCAATAACGCAATCGGACATAACATGGAAAGCAACCACATGATGGAACGCAATGTCGCCCAGTTTGCCAGATAGCAAATACCGTACAGCACCCGGAAAATCAGATAACCAATACCAAAAGTCATAATCAGACTTTGCGGCATGACCAGATATTCAGCCATCAGGACAGCTGCAATAAACAGCGGCAAGCTTTCAAAACTGTTCTGCTGAACAGCATGAGCACGTTTTGCAACACCGGTAGACTGTTCTAAAAAATCACGCGGATTCTGGTTATCTTTGGCCTTAAAGCCTCCAGCTTTTTTAGCAATCATGGTAAACACATAAGGTAGCAGACAAGCCGCTAAAATGAGATAAATGATCCCACTAATGCTTTGCATCTGATTTTTCTCATGAAAATTTTATCTGTATCATAGCATGGCATTTCGTGAATAAATTTTGTTAAATAGGGTGTTTTAGCAACCACATAAGGATTCACGATGGTCAGTCCCGATCAAAAAGAAATGTTGGATGTCCTGGAACGCCAGCGTCAACATCAGCTGCAAGTGGATCGCGTCCTGAAAATTGTATTGCCGATCGTGGCATTTTTACTCAGTGTCATCGCTGCCAATATGAATATCTGGTCGGCTCTGTTCACCTTTGTGATGTTATGGATTGCCTTTTATGCAGTGGGCATCAAGCGCTATACCCTGTGGCATTGGCTAACGATTATTTTAGTATATTGCCTGATTGATAATGTGCTCAGCTATGGCGAGTTCTACCGCCCTGGCTTCAACCGTCACTTCATTAGCCTGTTTATCTTCGTCGGGATTGTAGGCGTTGGTCGTCGCTACTTCGACCGCTGGTGGATGGAAAAGAATAAATCTGCCCCACTTTAAAAAGATTCCATAAAAAAAGCGCCTATCAAAGGCGCTTTTTTTCTCACAGCTTCTAAGCTGTTTTGCGTAGATCTTTACGCAGGATTTTACCTACGTTAGATTTTGGCAATTCATCCAGGAATTCTACATAACGCGGACGCTTGTAACCTGTCAGATTTTCTTTTGCGAATGCCAGAACTTCTTCAGTTGTTAAAGATGGATCTTTTTTCACCACGAACAGTTTAGGCACTTCACCTGATTTCTCATCTGGTACACCAATAGCAGCCACTTCCAGCACTTTTGGATGTTTCGCAACGATTTCTTCAATCTCTGAAGGATAAACGTTGAAACCAGATACCAGAATCATGTCTTTTTTACGATCTACAATCTTCACATAACCACGATCGTTCATCACACCGATATCACCGGTACGGAAGTAACCATTAATCATGACTTTGTCAGTTTCATCCTGGCGATTCCAGTAACCCTTCATCACCTGAGGACCACGGATTGAAATCTCGCCCTGCTCGCCCAATGGTACTTCATTGCCATCGTCATCTAAAATTGCAACTTCAGTCAACGGCAATGGAATACCAATGGTGCCGCTAAATTCTTCAGATGCAGGCGGGTTTGCAGTTGCAACCGGAGAAGTTTCTGATAAACCATAACCTTCGATAATGTTAGTGCCTGTAACTTTCTTCCATGCTTCTGCAGTAGAAGGCAGCACCGCCATACCACCACCCATCGCCATTTTCAGACGACTGTGATCTAGCTGTTTGAAGTCTTCATTATTGATCAATGCATTGAATAAAGTATTCACTGCAGGGAAGAACGTTGGCTGGTATTTACGTAATTCTTTAATTACCGCAGGCAGATCACGCGGATTTGGAATCAGAACGTTGGCTTGACCTTTATACATACCGTACAGTGCACACACCATGAATGCAAAGATATGGTACAACGGTAGAGCACAGAAAATACGGTCATCTGGCTGGCCGTCTTGTGCACCGAATTTGCTCTGGAAAATACCATCACATTGCAGCATGTTTGCAACCAGGTTGCGATGTGTCAGTTCAGCACCTTTAGAAACACCTGTCGTACCACCAGTATATTGCAGTACAGCAGTATCACTTAAAGTCAGTTCAGGACGTTTATAGTTCGTTGGGCTGACTTTGTTCAGCGCAGCATTGAACTTGATGTGACCTGGAATATCCCATGCTGGAATCTGTTTACGTACAGAACGTAGCACAAAATTAACTAGCGTACCTTTAAGTGCACCCAGCATATCACCTACAGAAGCAACAACGACGTGCTTCACTGGTGTTTTGCCAATAATTGCTTGATATACAGAAGCGAAGTTTTCAATGATCACCAGTACTTCTGTACCAGAGTCATTTAACTGATGTTCAAGTTCACGTGAAGTATAAAGTGGATTTACATTGACCAATACCAGACCAGCACGGAATACGCCCAATGCCACGACCGGATATTGCAACACGTTTGGCATCATCACTGCCACGCGTGTACCTTTTGCAAGCCCCAAGCTCTGTAAATATGTTGCAAATTTACGACTAGCTTCTTCCAGCTCGTTAAACGTCATTACTTTATCCATAAAGATAAAGGCATCACGTGAGCCAAACTTCTGGAAATTACGCTCAAAAATATCAACTAATGAAGTGTTTTCTGGTGGCAGTTCTACAGTGCGTGGAATCCCTGTTTTCTCGTATTCAGCGAACCAAATCTTTTCCATAATGCCATTCTCTCCAATCATAATCCTTAGAATCTCAACTGTTTTTTTCAATATTGCGCTAATTTTTTAACTTGTTTATGCGCAATAATGCATCCATCTTGTCGAATCGTTGTTCATATATAACGTATTTCGATTGATGGATGCTAGTCTTATCTTTGAATCAACAGTTTATTTGCTTTTTGATATCCGCGTGGTAAAAGCTGTCCTTTCGAACCGCGTTTGCCGATGTACTTTTGCAGATCATCCCCTTTTAATTTTATTTGCTGTTGTCCTGCAAGCACTTGAATTATTTCATCTAAACTCAAGGCTGTCATGGACAAAATCTGATCTTTATCTTCAAGTTGTATCAATTTATTACCTTTGCCTCTATTCAACACAGGTAATTCAGTCAAATCAACAATTAATAGACGACCTGCAGAGCTGAGCAATGCCAGATGAGTTTTGTCTTCAAGTGGCTGCAGATTCATTGCCTGCGCACCTTCCGGCACAGTCAGGAATGCCTTGCCCGCCTTGGCATTGGTATCCAGCTGCTTGGCTTGGGTCTTGAAACCATAACCTTTGCTGCTGATTGCGAGGATTTCTGCCTCATCTTCGGCAACCAGAACCTGTTTAAAGCCGACGCCACTTGCAGGAGAAAGTTTTGAACTCAGTGGTTCACCTAATCCTCGCGCAGACGGCAGACTGTTGATGGCCAAGGCATAACTGCGCCCCGTATCATCCAGTACATAAACACGCTGATTAGATTTGCCTTGGGCATGACTCAAGTACTGATCCCCTGCACGGAAGTTCAGGTTTTCGGCATCCACTTCATGGCCTTTGGCACAGCGGATCCAGCCAGCTTCAGATAAGACCACGGTCACCGGATCAGCAGGCAGCATTTCAGTTTCATCAATTGCCGCAGCTTCGGCACGCTCTACGATTGGAGAACGGCGATCATCACCAAATTTCTTGGCATCATCTTTAAGTTCATTGATGATCAAATTCTTTAAAGATTCTGGATTGGCCAGTTGCTCACGGATTTCAGCTGCCTTGGCTTCTAACTCTTCCTGCTCACGGCGCATTTCCATTTCTTCAAGCTTGGCCAAATGACGCAACTTGAGTTCTAAAATGGCTTCTGCCTGAATTTCATCAATACCGAACCGTTGCATCAGCACCGGTTTAGGCTGATCTTCTTCACGGATGATCTGAATCACTTCATCAATATTCAGGTAGGCAATGATCAAGCCACCCAAAATATGTAAGCGTTTCTCGATTTTATTCAGATGGAATTGCAGACGACGGGTCACAGTGGTCTTACGGATTTCAATCCATTCCAGCAAAATACGACGGATCGATTTCACCTGCGGGCGACCATCCGCACCAATCATATTCATATTGACGCGATAGCTGGATTCAAGATCGGTGGTTGCGAACAGATGACTCATTACCGATTCAGCATCGATACGATTTGAACGCAACACAATGACCAGACGGGTCGGATTTTCATGATCGGATTCATCACGCACATCTGTGACTAAAGGCAGTTTCTTCGCCTGCATCTGGTCTGCAATCTGGGTAATGATTTTGGAACCAGACACCTGATAGGGCAATTCAGTAATCACGATCTCGTTTTTTTCAACCGTATATACGGCACGCATACGGTAACTACCACGACCTGTCGTTTGCATTTTCAGCAATTCAGCCGGTGGAGTAATAATTTCTGCTTTGGTTGGTAAGTCCGGTCCCGGAATATATTCAGCTACTTTGACATCGGTCAGGTTCGGATTGCGAATCAGTGCAATTGTACCTTTGACCACTTCACGCAGGTTATGTGGTGGAATATCGGTTGCCATACCTACAGCAATACCCGTGGTACCGTTCAATAAGATGTTCGGTACGCGTGCCGGCAGATTGACTGGCTCTTTCATCGAACCGTCGAAGTTGTCCTGCCAGTCACAGGTGCCTTGACCCAACTCGGAAAGCAGTAATTCACTATATTGTGACAGTTTGGCTTCGGTATATCGCATCGCCGCGAAAGACTTTGGATCATCTGGTGAACCCCAGTTGCCCTGCCCCTCAATAAACGGATAACGGTAACTGAACGGCTGTGCCATCAGCACCATCGCTTCATAGCAGGCTGAGTCGCCATGTGGATGGTATTTGCCCAGTACATCACCCACAGTACGTGCAGATTTCTTTGGTTTGCTGGTCCACTTGAGCCCCAGCTCACTCATGGCATAAACAATACGGCGCTGTACCGGTTTCAGACCGTCACTGATGTGTGGCAGTGCACGGTCCATGATGACGTACATGGCGTAGTTGAGGTAGGCCTGTTCGGTAAATTCTGCTACGGAACGGTTTTCTGTCGCATGATGCGCAAGGCTTGTCATAACAACCTATAATCCTAAAAATTTCGTTTTTGTATCAATGTTTCTTATGCTAAGTCGCACTGCCTGACTGCACAAGGGCAGTACAGTACACAGTGCGACAAATCGTGTCTTATGGCGTAAAAATATCCACTTTAAACACCCTAAGCAACTAAAAAATCACCACCTTTATTGACTCAAGGATTCTAAAGTCCGACCTTTGGTTTCTTCACCCAGTACCAAGATCACCACAGCTACAGCAATCAGAACCACGGTAAACATGGTAAAGACATAGCTGAAGCCGCTCGGCATGACCATCAGATGGGTCACTGCAAATGGCGCAACAATACCACCAATCCGGCCGATTGCCCCTGCCCAGCCCGAACCAAAGGCACGGATATTGGTTGGGTACTGTTCTGGCGTATAGGTATAGAGCACACCCCAAGCACCGAGATTAAAGAAGGACATCAGACAGCCCCAGATCACGATTTCGGTGACACTGCCGGACTGACCAAAGAAATAGGCAGATACAGCACACATGCCAATAAAGCCGGCCAGTGTTGCCTTACGTCCAAGTTTTTCGACCAGCCATGCTGCAACCAGATAGCCTGGCAACTGCGCCAGAATCATGATCAGTACATATTCAAAAGACTGGACAATAGTATAGCCTTCCTTCACTAGCAGACTTGGCAACCAGGTGAAAATACCATAGTAAGAGAAGATAATGCCGAACCAGATCAACCACAGCATTAAGGTACGGCGGGCAAATATACCTGACCAGAGCTGAGCAAAAGAAATCGTCTGTTTTTCCGCCACAGGTTGAACCTGGAAGATTTCCAGTACCTCTACCCCACATTTGGCTTCAATCTTTTTCACCAAGGCATGCGCTTCATCGATACGGCCACGGTTGATCAGGAAGGGAATCGATTCCGGAACGAACTTCCAGATCACAATTGCATACAGTGCAGGAATACCACCGATTAAAAAGGCAGTATGCCAGTCAAATTCCGGAATCACAAAATAAGAAATCAAGGCTGCACAGAGCCAGCCCAATCCC
The DNA here is from genome assembly GCF_000369585.1 of Acinetobacter sp. CIP 101934. Classification (NCBI taxonomy): domain Bacteria; kingdom Pseudomonadati; phylum Pseudomonadota; class Gammaproteobacteria; order Moraxellales; family Moraxellaceae; genus Acinetobacter; species Acinetobacter sp. CIP 101934. The sequence goes on from NZ_KB850094.1 coordinate 3,014,991, forward strand.
CAGAAACTTTCCAGTAAAACAATAAAACGGCCACGCACCTGCGCCGGAATATATTCACTGACCAGCGTTACCGCAACCGGTAACTGGCCACCCAACCCCAGGCCGACAATAAAGCGGAAGACCAGTAGCCAGGTCAGGTTCGGTGCAAAGGCACAAGCCGCGGTTGCCAGGCTATAGATCACCAGTGTTAAAGCGAATATAGTTTTGCGGCCATAACGGTCTGCCAGACCGCCAGAACAGATTGCCCCAATTGCCATCCCGATAAAACCGATTGAAACTACCCAGCTTTTCTGGTCAGGGGTCATCTGCCAGTCTTCTGCCATTTTAGCCAGAATGAAGGAAATCAGTCCGGTGTCCATGGCATCGAACATCCAGCCTAAACCAATCACGACCAGCAACATATAGTGAAATCTGCCTACAGGTAAGCGCTGAATCCGGGAAACTAGGTCCATAAGTAAATCTCTGATATGTGATTCGGGAGAAACTGCACGGAAAGCAGAAGCATTCATCCTATTTTTATACTACGATTGAATGCAGAAACGAGGCTATTTTGCCTCGCTCATCTGAAAATCGTGTTTTATGATTCATCCTTAGATGATGCGGATTGTTCATCATCATCTTTATAGATAAATTTCGGCATTTCCAGGCCAAAGTAAATGGCGATCAGGCGCAGGGTAAAACCGAAGATCAAGGTAGAAATGATGGTTAGCTCAAGCGACAGACCTGCGTGGCTACACAGCCAGTAGAAGATTACCGCAACGAATGAAATACTGGCATACAGTTCACGACGGAACACCAGCGGCACATCATTACACAGAATGTCACGCAGAATACCGCCGGAGACACCCGTCAGGACACCAGCTACGGCACTGACCACAAAACCATGTCCCATTTCTAATGCGATCTGGCAACCGATGATGGTGAAACCAATCAGGCCCAAAGCATCCAGCACCAGGAAGATGTTACGTAAATGACGCATCCATTTGGCGATCAGAATGGTGACAAAAGCCGCACAGCAGGTCAGCACCAGATATTCAGGATGCTTGACCCAGGTTAGTGGATAATGTCCGAGCAGCACATCGCGAACCGAGCCACCTCCCAGTGCCGTGACACAGGCAATGATCAGGACCCCAAACCAGTCCATGCTGCGCCGTCCAGCGGATAAAGCACCGGTCATCGCTTCTGCGGTAATGGCAATAATATAGATTACGGTCAACAACATCGCCCTGCTTCCACCTGAGGCTTTGAGATGGCGGCTATTCTAAGGCAAATCTATGTGAAAGTTACAAAAATTGCGCACAACATAGCTTAAATTTTTTCCCTGAACCGCAAATGCAGGCTTGCTTCATTGTAAATTGTTGATCTGTGGTCGGATCGAGAAAATACCAGCAGCCTTCTACTTTGACGAAATGGGACGCTTCATGATGAATTTGTGCCTGTGTGCCATCATGAAAATGTGCCTTGAACTCGACCAGTGCATGACATTTATCCAGTTTTTCATTGGCTTGTACGATTTCCAGTTTCAGCCATTGATTGGTCCTGCTCCACTCGGCAATTGCTGGCATATCTAAAAACCTTTGCTGTCCCAATGCGGTCGTTTGCTGGATATAGTCAATTTCCTGTTTGGCAAAGGCACTATAACGTGAACGCATCAACTGTTCGGCTGTCTGTGCAGTTCGCTCGCCTTGATGCAGTGGCTGACAACAGGTTTCATAAATGCCCAGTCCACATGGACATGCTTCTGAGAGGGTAAGTTCCAAAAATGAATTCCCAAAAAAATAGCCCGACGATGCGGGCTATTTTAGCAAAATTCAGCGCATGCCTGAGGCAGAACTCAATTCTTGTTTTGCTCTTGCGGAATAATATGGACTTTTTCGATCTTATGACCATCCATTGTCACGACTTCAAAGATATGACCATCGGCTTCGAACTTCTCACCATTTTCAGGCAGACGGCCAAGGTGGAATAAAATATAGCCCGACAGCGTCGAATATTCTTCTGATTCATCCACCAGATCACGGCCAATCAGCAAGGATACATGGCGAATATCGGTTGAACCTTCCAGCAACAGACTACCGTCATGCAGACTTTCAGCTGCAGTTTCCATTTCATCTTCATCCGGGAATTCACCGGCAATGGCTTCAAGCACATCAATCGGTGTTGCAATCCCTTCGATCGAACCATACTCGTTCAGGACAATCGCCATTTGTAGCGGCGCCTGACGCAACTGGTCCATCACCATCAGTACCTGAGCATTTTCATGCACAATCACCGGTTCACGTAGATGTTTTTCGAAATCAAGTACACCCGTTTCGATATATTCGTTTAGCACTTTATGGGTCAGTACTACACCAGCAATATTGTCCAGCTCACCACGTGCCACGATCAGACGTGAATGACTCATCTGCAACAGATGGGCCTTAATGATAGCTTCATCTTCATCCAGATCAATCCATTCCAGTTCAGGACGTGGGGTCATCACCGACTTCACCGGACGTTCAGACAGGCCGAGTACGCCCTGCACCATCACACTGTGATAAACGCCATTTTCATCATCATTAAACACTTCGTCAGCAAAGGCACGCGTTGCCAGTACATCTACCGGCTCAGAAGCAGCATTATCCTGAGCAGGTTTACCACCGAGCATACGCATCACAGCTGAAGCAGTGCGATAACGCAGATCTGTAGTTGTCACCATTTTTTCCTGATTGCGTTTCATGGTCTGGTTAATAAATTCGACAATGACCGAGAAACCAATCGCTGCGTACAGGTAGCCTTTTGGAATATGGAAGCCGAAACCTTCAACCACCAGCGAGAAACCGATCATCATCAGGAAGCCGAGACAAAGGATGACTACAGTAGGATGACGATTTACAAAATCCATTAAGGCCTTGGAAGCCCACAGCATGATACCGACAGCGATAATCACCGCAATCATCATTACTGACAGATCTTTGACCATACCGACAGCAGTAATCACACTGTCGAGTGAGAACACGGCATCCAGCACCACGATCTGAACGATCACCATCCAGAACACGGCATGCACCGGATTTTCTTCTTTGACCACTGGCTTGGCTTCAAGGCGCTCATGTAATTCCATGGTGCCCTTAAATAACAGGAATACCCCACCAAACAGCAGAATCAGGTCACGTCCGGAAAATGGATGATCAAAAATATAGAAGAACGGTTCAGTCAGCGTGACCACCCAGGCAATAGAAGCCAGCAGGATCAGACGCATGACCAAGGCCAGGGTCAAACCTACAATTCGGGCGGTATTACGTTGTTCTGGCGGCAGCTTTTCAGCAAGAATTGCAATAAAGACCAGGTTATCGATACCCAGAACAATTTCCAGCACAATCAGAGTTAGCAGGCCAATCCAGGCAGAAGGATCTGACATCCATTCGAAAATCATTGCATTCTCTCCTGTAGATCAGTGGAAAGACATGCAATGCTGCTGCGTAGCGCGGAACTATGTCCAATTTTATTTAAACACTTGATATGGTGACGTTTTATCTGGTTAAAGCGCCAACTTCGACTACCCATGTGATTTCTATTGTAGTAAGACAGATTTTCAGTATAGCAAGTTCAAAATGAAATTCACCAGTTTTCATGCTTTGGTTTAAGCTTCCCGACTCTTGACTTTAAGATTGGCAAGAATGATGCATAGAATTGTCATATTTTTAATATATGTTGTAGTAACAAAATTAAAAAATGATAAGGTGAAAGAGAGACATGACTAGCGTAATTAAAATGACTGAACATAAAAACAAATCTCCCCGTACTACCCGCCCGCTCGTTGCCCTATATTGTGGTTCACGTGCTGGCAATAATCCTATTTATCAGGAAAAAGCTATTCAGCTTGTAAAGAGTTTGGCACAGCAAGGTTTTGGTCTGGTCTACGGCGGTGCCAGCATCGGCCTGATGGGTCAGGTCGCTGATGCCATGATTGAACATGGCGGTGAAGCTGTAGGTGTGATTCCCGAGTTTATGCTGGATTATGAAATCGCGCATAGCAAGCTGACTGAACTGCATATTGTGCGGTCCATGCATGAACGCAAAGCGTTAATGGCAGAACGTGCCTGTGCCTTCGTTGCTCTGCCAGGTGGACTAGGTACCTTTGAGGAAATTCTGGAAATTGCGACTTGGGGACAGTTGAACCAGCACCAGAAACCAATGATGCTATACAACGTGAATAACTTTTATGATCCACTCATTGCCCAGCTGGATCATGCCGTGAATGAAGGCTTTTTGCCGCCCCAGCATCGTGCCAAACTAATTGTCTGTGAACATTCTGCACATATCTTTAATGCCCTGAAAAATCTGGATAGTCCAAAACAGTTTGCAATTTAAATGCTGATCTAAAAATAAAAAAGCGAGCCGAAGCTCGCTTTTTTATTTTTTTAACTCTTAAGAAGCCAAGTTAGTCACCAGGTTATAGAACCAAGGTAGTGTCGTCGCCAAAATCACAGACATGGCCAGACCAAACATCAACTTCATTGCATCTTTGCTGACATTTCGTGAAGTACGGTGTTTGCTCACACCATTGACGATCATCGAGATGGCAAACTCACGACCAGCCAATAGACCCAAGAACACCCATGTGGTACTCATTGGGATGTTGCTCCACTCTTTGAAGATCAACAAGATAATGGCATAGATAAAGTCAACAATGGTTGCTGCACGAACATCAGTTACATCGGTTTTGGTATCGACGATCTTCTGGATTGCACCACCACGTTGGTACAGAATCACACCCAGCAAGACCACGAATACCGCAATCGCAAACATCAGGAATTCAAATGGAACCTGACGTGGCACATACACAAAGATGTTGGCTAAATCCTGGATCAACCATTGGCTCCATAAGAAACCGGTTGATAACCATTGTAAGATCATCCATCTGGTCGAATGCTCTTGGTCTTTGGTTTGGTTAAAGTACACCGTCATTTTGTTGGCAACAAAACGGTAAATCACCAAAGCTGAGATGAACGCTACAGCATAGCCCATCATCGATTTCACCATCATCGAACCTAAGCTCGCTGGAGAGAAAATGGTGAGCACCAAGAATGTAGTACTGACTGGAATACCATATTTGGTTAATAACAAGAGTAGAATTGGCGGTACAATATACAGCCAGGTAATCCCACCCTCAGGGAATGGAATTGTTTCGAGACGGCCATAAGAGGCATCTCCTACCCCTGATGCATACCAGCCATAGACCAAAACCACAGCAAGGATGACGCTGATATAAATCCACAGCAGCCACCAAGGTCGATGTGAATTTGATGAGATAAAGGTTCCCAATGTCTGAGGCACATCATTGCCGACAATGGAGTAGGCTGCTAGACAGAAGCCGATAACCATCAAGATTTCGATAGACATAAAACATACCTGCTGAGGGAGATCAGCATTACTGTAAGATGTAGCCAAGATTATGACGGTTTTATTGCAGTTTCATGACACTGTTGTCATATATTTTTTGTAGCGAAAAAAAACCTCTATCGTGATAGAGGTCTTCTGAAGCCAATACTGGACTTATTTCTTTTCAGCCAAGAAGAGCTCACCAATTTTTTCTTTCTTGGTTTGGAAGGTGTTATATAAATTGAATGTCAGACCATCTGAAGGCTGTCGACCGCCCCAACTACAGGTAATTGAATGTGTCCACGGCAGTTTGGTCACATGTGTTTCGTCAAATTTACAGTTATCAATGACTTTGCCATTTTTATCGACAATCTCTAAAGTCACGCTATGTTTCCCGATTTTTTTATATGCTACATAGGCTAAAAACACCCCACTTTCAGTCGGATCATTGCCAAAGTAGACCGTATGAATATTGCGTGGATAGGTAAAATTATTATTTTGAACCGTATCATTGGTAATCATCATACCTGCAATACCTGCCGAAGTTCCGGCATAGCTATTCATTGCTAAAAATGCAAGTGACGCTGCAGCTAAATATTTTTTCATCATACCCTCAAAGGTTGTTATGGTATTTAAGTTGATTTACTGTAAAGTAAAACAACCTTTTGGATTTTAAGTATTTTTACGCTACTAGGTAAATAAAAATCAAACATAAATTCAGCAGAGTTATACTAAATTCCCAAATCTGCACCTATTATTGTTTGGATCGATTAACTCTCCTATGAATGCCACGCCCACCCATCAAGCGCTGCAACCCGAATTTAGACTGCTGGTCTTATTGGTATCGATCGGCTTTTTCATGCAAGGTCTGGACACCACGATTATCAATACTGCCCTGCCTGCAATTGCGCTTAGCCTGCAGGAAGATCCGTTGCGGATGCATAGTGTGGTGGTGGCTTATGTACTTTCGGTTGCAGTCTGTATTCCCTTGAGTGGCTGGCTGGCAGATCGTTTTGGTGTACGTAATACCTATTTTAGCGCCATCATTATTTTTACGCTTGCATCAATAGGTTGTGCTGTCTCAAACAGCCTGAATGAACTCCTGCTCTATCGGGTTTTGCAAGGTATTGGTGGTGCTTTGCTGTTACCAGTCGGACGTCTGGCAATGTTGAAGATCATTCCACGCACCCAGTTTCTGGCTGCAATGAGCCTGATGAGTCTGGCCGGCCTGATTGGTCCCCTGATTGGTCCGACGCTAGGTGGCTGGATGGTCGAATACCTGTCCTGGCAATGGGTATTTCTGATTAACCTGCCCATCGGTCTGCTTGGCACCCTGATTACCTTCAAAGCCATGCCGAATGTTACTGAACCGGATGTGGCGAAATTTGACTATGCTGGTTTTGTTATACTGGTGGTGGCGATGGTCGGGCTGTGTCTGGGTATTGAGAACTTCGCCAATCCGCAATATCCATTGTGGTGGAGTCTCAGCTTAGTTGCAGCTGGGTTCCTGTTTTCGCTGATCTATGCCTATCATTCACATACCCATAGCAATGCCCTGTTCCGCAGCAAGCTGTTTAAAAACCGGATTTATTCTATTGGGATTCTGGGCAATTTCTTTGCCCGTCTTGGTGGTAACTCCATTCCTTTCCTGTTACCACTAATGTTGCAGATCGCGTTTGGTTTTGAACCCTTTATTACCGGTTTGCTGATGATTCCAACTGTATTAGGCTCGTTGGCTTCCAAACCCATTATTCGCAAGATCATTCAGCACTTTGGCTATCGCCAGGTATTACTGGTAAATACTTTGCTGGTGGGGCTATGTATTGCCAGCTTTGCCCTGACTACGGCGGATACACCGATCTGGCTACGTGCGATTCATTTTTTTATTTTTGGTATCCTGAACTCACTGCAGTTTGTTTCCATGAATACTTTAACCCTAAAAGACTTAAGTCAGCAGGATGCCAGCAGTGGCAACAGTTTTCTGTCCATGATCATGATGCTATCGATGAGTATCGGGGTTGCACTGGCAGGTACGCTGGTAAATATGTTTAGTGCCTACTTTGGAGCTGAGCAGCTGGATAATGCATTCCATCTCGCCCTGATCTGTCTGGGCTGTTTGAATATTATTGCCGCCTATATTTTCTGGCATATTCCTAAGAATACGCCAGTATGATCATCATCCCGATACAAGACAAATCGGTATAAGCTAGATAGAGTCAAATTTTGAAGAACGTGATGAAAAAGCCAGCCAAGCATTATCCACCTCTTTGGGCAGCAATCATGAGTGTCATTCTGCTGCTTGCTGTGGTCTGTGCAATCTGGTGGCTATTGCTGAAACCGCTACCTGCCAACGCTTCCGAATATGACATTCATGGTTTTGATGTTTCGCATCATCAAAAAGAGATTAACTGGCAGCAGATTCCCAAAGATAAATACCGCTTTGTTTATTTAAAATCAACCGAAGGCGGTGACTTTAAGGACAGCAAATTTCAGGAAAACTGGTTTAAGGCTCGCGAACAGGGTTTGCTGGTCGGTGCCTATCATTTTTATCGCCTCTGTCGGGAGGGTAAGATTCAAGCGCAGAATTTTATCGAAACCGTACCGAATAAAGCGGATGCCTTACCTCCGGTAATCGATCTTGAATATGACAGTAACTGTATCAATACCTATTCCAAGGAACAGTTACTCAAAGAAATCCAGGTCATGCATGACCTGCTCAAACAGCACTACGGCAAGCAGCCGATGTTCTATACCTCTAAAGCTTTCTATAATATTGTGCTGGTAGGACAATTTACTGATGTCCCTCTCTGGATACGTGAATACAAGGGTCTGCCTGAGCTCAAAGATAATCCGAAATGGCATTTCTGGCAGCATACCAGTCAGGGTCAGATCAAAGGTATTGCAACGGCTGTAGACCTGAATGTGTTTTATGGTTCGGAAAAGGACTGGCTGAATTTTTTAAAACAGAATGGTATTAAGACTGCACCTGCACAAAAATCGGCAAAATAATTCTACAATTGCAATGTAATCAAAAATAAAAGGATAAATAGCTGTGAAGCTTGGAAAAATTATCGTGACTACCATTCTGATAGTGGTAGTCATACTGGGGGGAATAAGCACTTATTTACGCCAACCTTCAGGTCAGCTGCGTGACTTTGACGCGTGGCAAGCCAGATCCAATACATCCGCAGAAGGCTTAAATGTCCGCTTCTTTGGGGTGTCTACCCTGCTGTTTGATAATGGTGAGGAGCAGATTTTAATTGATGGCTTCTTTAGCCGTCCCAGTCTTTGGCAGGTTCTCAGTTCTAAGGTTTCCAGCGACCCTAAGTTACTTCAGAAGATTATTCAGGAGGAAGAGCTGGATCGGACACGGGCGATTTTAGTGACCCATAGCCATTATGATCATGCCCTGGATATTCCCGAACTGGCTGCATTACTACCTCAAACCCAGATCATCGGATCGAATAGCACCCTGAATATTGCACGCAGTCATCTGGAGGTAAAAGCATCCCAGCTACGGCGTACTGTATCAGGGCAATCGTTCCAATCTGGACAGTTTAAAGTCACTCCACTTGCTTCCGCACATACGCCTCCAACGCCCGTAAATGATGATCTCGGTGAAGAAATTACAGCACCACTGAAACTGCCTGCCAAGTTTTCCGAATTTAAAGAAGGCGGCAGTTTTGACTATCTGATTGAACATGACAGACAACGAATTCTGGTTAAAGCCAGCACAGGGTTTATTCCGGGACAGTTCAAGAATGTTCAGGCCGATATTTTATTTTTAGGCATAGCCCAGCTGTCGCGACAGCCTGAGGATTATCAAAAATCTTATCTGCAACAAACACTGGCAATGGTAAAACCCAAGATTGTCATTCCGATTCACTGGGATGATTTCTTTCAGCCGCTAGATCAACCCTTACAATTTTTGCCACGCTTTGCCGATAATGCTCCCGAGAGTATGCGAATTCTGATCAAAGCGGCTGAAGCGCAACAGATTCAGGTTGTGCTACTGAGTAATAGTCAACCCTATAATCTTTTGAAATCAGCATCTTCCCAAGTGCCTTAAAGCCTTTTAAGATGGCATATGCGTAAAATTATCCATATCGATATGGACGCCTTCTACGCCTCGGTAGAACTGCGTGAACGTCCGGAACTAAAACATTTGCCTGTGGTGATCGCGTCGCATCATCCACGGGCTGTGGTTGCGGCTGCCTCCTATCCAGCCCGGGAATTTGGTGTGCATTCTGCCATGCCAATGAGTCAGGCACGGAAACGTTGTTCGCAGCTGATTGTGATTGAACCTGATTTTCAGAAATACCGTGAGGTTTCCTCACAGATCCATCAGATTTTTCAAAAATATACACCTGTCATTGAGCCGCTGTCACTGGATGAAGCCTATCTGGATGTGACTGATAATCTGCTGCAAATCCCCAGTGCGACAGAAGTCGCGATGCGTATCCGTGAAGACATTTTCCAGCTGACTAGACTTACCGCTTCTGCAGGTGTGGCGCCAAATAAATTCCTGGCCAAAGTTGCTTCAGACTGGCATAAACCGAATGGTATTTGTGTGATCAAGCCTTCACATGTAAAGGCCTTTATCCAAGATTTACCGCTTAAGAAAATCCCCGGGGTCGGCAAGGTTACACAGGAAAAATTGAAAAGTCTCAATCTGGAAACTCTGGGTGATTTGCAACAGATGGATGAAGCTGTCCTGATTCAGCATTTTGGCAAATATGGCAAGCGGCTGTATCTCTATGCACAAGGCATCGATGAACGTCCGGTCGAAACCGAACGTGAACGCCAGCAGATTTCCAAAGAAACTACCTTTGGTGATGACCTGCTACTTAGCCAGTGCAGTCCTTACTGGGATCAACTGATTCAGCAGGTCTGGAACAGTCTGGAAAAGAAACAGCTGACTGCACGTGGCATTACCGTGAAACTCAGGCTAAAAAATTTCCAGATCATTCAACATAGCCGCAGCTTCCGTTCCGTGCTTAAAAATCCGCTAGAGCTACATCAGGCGTTACAGTTCTTGCTGCAGGATATGCATCTGGATCCAGCCCTGCAATTTCGCCTGATTGGTGTCGGGGTGTATCAGCTGTCACCTCGCCAGCAAGAAGCACAACTATCCCTGCTTTAAAGTAAACTGAGCAAGAAGTAGTCATTAGTTTAAAAAGCCAACAACTTTATTTTTACCATTGTATGTTTTTAGAGTAATCTATCCGCGCAATGCATTATCCATGTATATGCTGAGATGCTGAAAATCACCTTTACTTTTAGCATGCTGTCCTGTGATTGGCGTGACGATCAAATCCGAATATTACAGGGCAACTCTGTTGTCCCCATGGAATCCTATCCTGCATGTCTTCTGCAAATTCAATTTCTTTTCAAGAACAACGCGCACGTAAAGCAGCGCTTTCCAGTTTTATTGGTGCTGTTGTCGACTGGTACGATTTTCTTCTTTACGGCATTGTCGCAGCCCTGATTTTTAAAGATCAATTTTTTCCCAGTATTGGCAACAATATGGGCACATTAGCCGCCTTGGCAACCTTTGGTGTTGGCTTTCTGTTTCGTCCACTTGGTGGTGTAGTGTTTGGTCACTTCGGTGACAAACTCGGCCGTAAAAAAATGCTGGTACTCACTGTCATCCTCATGGGGATTTCTACTGTCGGGATTGGCCTGTTGCCGAATTTTGAAGCCATTGGCTGGTGGGCGCCTGTACTGTTAGTCACCCTGCGTGCCATTCAAGGCTTTGCGGTTGGTGGCGAATGGGGTGGTGCTGCCCTGATGGCGGTGGAAAATGCGCCAAAAGGCAAAAAGGCCTTTTATAGTAGTGGTGTTCAGGTTGGTTATGGTGTCGGTTTAGTTCTCGCTACGGGTGCTGTATCACTGATCATTGCGACTCTAGGCGAAGAGGCATTTTCGGACTGGGCATGGCGTATTCCATTTATTGCCAGTATTGTGCTGATCGGCATTGCCATGTGGATTCGGCGTGATCAGGAGGAGTCACAAGAATTTGTCGAAAAAGTGGTTAAAGCCAAGCAACATCCAACCAAACTGCCAATTTTTCAGGCGATCAGCAAGCATCCTAAAGCATTCCTGTACATTATTGCCCTGCGTATGACCGAGCTGCTCACCATGTATCTGGTGACCAATTTTGCACTGAATTATTCCACCAATAATCTGGGCATGGACAAGCAATTCTTCCTGAATATCACCCTGATGGTCGGTGCGATTAGTTGTGTCAGTATTCCGTTCTTTGCCTGGATCTCAGACAAAATTAACCATAAAACCATGTGTATTTGGGGCGGTTTAATCGGTGCCTTGTCGGCTTTCCCGTTCTTTATGGCGCTGGATGCTCAAAATACCTGGATGATTATTGTTGGCTCAATTCTACTGGCCAATATTGCGCATGACATGGTAGTCAGTGTACATCAACCCATCTTTACCTCACTGTTTGGTACCGAGTATCGTTACAGTGGCGCCGGTGTAGGTTATCAGGTGGCAAGTATTATCGGTGGTGGTTTTACCCCAATGATTGCGGCTTCCTTAGTGATTTGGGGTGATGGTTCATGGCATTATGTAGCCATCTATCTTGCTGTGGGCTGTCTACTGACTGCACTGGTTGCCGCCCTGATGCCAAAAACCCAGGATTAAACTCATGACTATTCAACGTTTGCATGTGTCTCAACGCTTCTCTGAAATCGCGATTTCAGGCAATCTCGTTCATCTGGCAGGTCAACTGGCCAGTGATTTTGATCTGGATATTAAAGGTCAGACACAGCAAACTTTGGACATTATTGATCAGTTTCTCGCAGATGCGGGAACAGATAAGAGCCACATCATGTCAGTTACCATTTATCTCAAAGATATTGAGCGTGACTATGCAGCTTTTAATGAAGTGTGGGATGCATGGGTAGCTGATATTCAAGCCCTGCCGCGGACCTGTGTAGAAGCCAAGTTGTATGATCCACGGGTATTGGTCGAACTGACCGTCGTCGCAGTAAAACCGGAATAATGCCGATAGAACTTATCTTCCAATAAAAAAAGCATGCGATCTGCATGCTTTTTTTATTTGTGCCAGCTGTATTAACTCACTGTCTTTACTTTAGGCCGCTCCAGAGCGGAGTAAAGTGGAAACTTCTTTAGTGTAGTCAGGTTATTCGGATTGACTAGACTGTCCTCCTCACCCTGTTCATTCAGGAAGTCACGACGCAGGTGATGATATTCCGGAATATCTTCATAACGGATTACCCGATAGCCTGCCATAGTCAGCAAGGCATCCTGATACTGGGATTGTTGTGGGCGTTTCAAAATCATCGGATCGTCCACGGCCACGATGGCAACGACCAGATGATCCTGATCTAGAACCACAAAGTCCGCGACCAGATTGCGATATTTGTTACGGGTACGAAAAAATTTGGTGGTCAACAGCGCATCATAGGAGACATGGGCCAAAATAATGTTCTCTGGCAGAATTTCCTTTAGACGGGTGTAAGTCAACTGTTGATTCAGGTTAAAAATGGCGCGCTGCTTCAACACACTATCTTGCTGTTTGCCGCTGTTCCGTACTCTCTTATATGCCATCAGGATGGTGCACAAGAGCAGAAAACTGCCAATTATGATATAGGTGGCCATGCGTTAGTCCTTTTTGCATTCTTATAATCGTTTTTGTTTTATTGTTGTCAGTATAGATCGATTTTCATCCGAAAATCACGGTACAACCAATTTGCTTAGATACTGCAACATCCGGTATCAAAACTTATATAAGGGCATTACATTTCGGGAGATTAAAAAATTCCGTGTACTGGAAATGTAATGTGTTCCTTACTCACTCTCACTCTAAATCAGCCACTCAAATTTAAGCAAGAGCATTTTCCTCTTTTTGTCTTACAATTCCGATAAAGTGTAATTTTTAAACAGTTTTTTCTAATAAATATCTTAATTTAATTATTGTTTAATTGAGATCTGACTTCTTTTAATAAAAAATCAGAGAAAAATAAAAAAGACACCGAAGTGTCTTTTTTAAGTGATTTAGGCACGACTTTTTGGTTTGGCTTTGCCTTTAGCTTTAGAACCGCCAAAAGGCTTTTTCGCATCACCGGTTTCGCGTGGTGGCAAACCTGTGTGCTGGGTCAAGATCTGCCCTTTCTTCGGGCGATTGTTCTGTCCTTGGCTTTGACCTTGTCCACGATTGCCTGCCTGACCGGTACGTTTCTGTGAATCGCCTGCAACAGTCGAGTTCTTCTTACGTGCTGACTGATACTGGCCATCCACACCTGCAGGCTGATAGGTCGGAATCAGATGCTGTTTCGAATTACCAATCAGGTCCTGACGGCCCATTTCGCGCAAGGCATCACGCAGTAAAGGCCAGTTGTTTGGATCATGGTAACGCAAGAAAGCTTTATGCAGACGACGACGCTTCTCACCTTTCACAATGTCGACATTTTCAGTGTAACGCGCCACTTTCGCCAGTGGGTTTTTACCAGTGTAATACATGGTGGTTGCAGTCGCCATTGGTGATGGATAGAAGGTCTGTACCTGATCAGCACGGAAGCCATTCTTCTTCAACCAAATTGCAAGGTTCATCATGTCATAATCGGTTGTACCCGGATGCGCCGCAATGAAGTAAGGAATCAAGTACTGTTCCTTGCCTGCTTCCTTACTATAACGATCAAACATTTGCTTGAATCGGTCATAAGTTCCAATGCCAGGCTTCATCATTTTATTGAGCGGACCTTTTTCGGTATGCTCTGGCGCAATCTTGAGGTAACCACCCACGTGATGCGTCACCAATTCTTTGACATATTCAGGGTTTAAAACCGCAAGGTCATAACGTAAACCTGAACCGATCAGAATCTTTTTAATACCTGGTAATGCACGTGCTTTACGGTATAACTGTGTCAATGGCGCATGGTCGGTATGTAAGTTTTGACATACTCCCGGGAACACACACGAAGGCTTACGACAGTTCTTTTCGATCTCAGGATCCTTACAGGCCAAACGGTACATGTTGGCTGTTGGGCCACCTAAGTCCGAAATGATGCCAGTAAAGCCTGGTGCTGTATCACGAATTTTTTCCACTTCACGCAGAATCGATTCTTCAGAACGGTTCTGAATAATACGACCTTCATGTTCCGTAATCGAACAGAAGGTACAACCACCGAAACAGCCACGCATGATGTTCACAGAGAACTTGATCATGTCAAAGGCTGGGAAACGTGCATTACCGTATGATGGATGTGGTAGACGTGCATAAGGCAGGTCAAACACGTAGTCCATCTCTTCCGTAGTCAACGGAATTGGCGGTGGATTTAACCATACGTCACGTTCACCATGCTTTTGTACTAATGCACGGGCATTCCCTGGATTGGTTTCCAGATGCAAAATACGGTTAGCATGTGCATAAAGCACCGGATCATTCACCACTTCTTCAAAAGCAGGCAAACGAATCACCGCCAATTCACGCGGTGGTAATTTATGTTTAATCGCTTTCGACGCCGGTTGTAACTGCACGATTTGTGTATTTTCGTCCAAATTATCGCCTTCACGGACAATTGGATTAGCGACATGTTCTTTTTGGAAACCCTGGTACTGGCTCGAGTCCTTCCCTTGTTCAATCTCACAACCTTCAATATCTTCAGTCATGACATAAGGGTTAATAATTGGATCAACACGGCCAATCGCATCGACATCATTCGATGCGATTTCAACAAATTTGGCTTTCGACGGGCGGTTGTGTTTATTGACAATAAATGCTGTACCACGAACATCGGTAATGTCTTGGATTTTTTCGCCACGCGCCAGACGATGCATGATTTCAGTGATGGAACGCTCACCATTACCGTACATCAATAAATCAGCTTTAGAGTCCATCAATACTGAACGACGCACTTTATCTGACCAGTAATCATAATGTGCAATACGACGTAATGATGCTTCGATCCCACCCAACAGGACAGGCACATCTGGATAGGCTTCGCGTACACGTTGGCAATACACGGTCGCAGCGCGGTCTGGACGTTTGTTTGGCTGATTATCTGGTGAATAGGCATCATCTGAACGAATCTTGCGATCTGCCGTATAACGGTTGATCATCGAATCCATGTTGCCCGCAGTCACACCCCATGCAATATTGGGTTTTCCTAATACACGGAAGGCTTCAACATTGGTCCAGTCTGGCTGTGCAATAATTCCCACACGGAAGCCTTGTGCTTCTAGGGTACGGCCAATAATGCCTGAACAGAATGAAGGATGATCAATATAGGCATCGCCACAGACTAAAATAAAGTCACAACTGTCCCAGCCGAGTTGATCCATCTCCTCGCGTGACATCGGCAAAAATGGCGCAGGTTCAAAACACGACGCCCAATATTTGTCGTAATCAAACAACGCTGTAGGCGCTGTCTGCATGGTATAAGCAGTAGACATGGCTAGCAATTCTCGGCTGGCAGATGGAAGATCAAAAAATAGATCAAAGATGAAAGCCGAGCATTTTAGCATGAATTCGACTGAGGTTGCTTGATTATAATTTATACAATATAGACTTTAGGACTTTAATCAGGAATATATGCTTATTCTGTTTCTAGTCTGCTTATTTTAGGTTTTAACTGTTGAGCTACCAATAAACCGACTATCAAAATAATGCCGATGAATAAACTGAGGCCGCGCCATCCGGTATTTTCCCAGACCAGACCACTCGAGCTGCCAAGCACACTGGATCCAAGATAGTAGCAGAATAAATAAAGTGATGATCCTACAGCACGATACTGTAAAGATTGCACAGACACCCAACTACTGGCCGTGGAATGTGCAGCAAAAAATGCAAATGTAAAAATGAGCAGACCAATAAAGATCAGCACCAAGCTATTGACTAGCATCAACACTAGTCCTAGCAACATACTGGCAAGCATGGCCACCAATACTTGGAAATGTCCAAATTTCTGGCTCCATGCCGCCGCACGAGGTGAGCTATAGATTCCTGCCAGATAGGTGACCGAAATTACCCCAATCCAGACATGCGACAGCTCAAAAGGTGCCTGAATCAGGCGATAGCTGAGATAATTAAAGACTGAAACAAAACAGCCCATCAGGATGAAACCTTGTAAGAACAAGATTCGCAGCTTGGGATCACTAAGATTATGCTGAAATGCAGTAATGAAGCGGCTCAATTTAATAGGATAAGCTTGAAAATTCCTGGATTTAGGCAATAAGAAATAGAAGGTTGTCGCAATACAGAGGTTAATTAGTCCAATGATTAAAGTCGCTGACTGCCAAGAAATAAAGTCTACCAATACTCCTGCAAGCAAACGGCCACTCATACCGCCAATCGCAGTTCCAGAAATATAGAGTCCCATGGCAAAACCAACATCTTTCGCGGCAACTTCTTCCCCAATATAGGTCATCGCCACTGCGGCCACGCCACTTACGGTTAAGCCTATTAATACCCGGGTCGCCAGAAACACTGACCAGACTGGCAATACAGCACTCAGCAATAACAATACTGCAACCGAAAATAAAGACCAGACCATAATCGGCTTACGGCCAAAACGGTCAGAAATGAGTCCAGTAAAAATCAGGCCAACAGCTAATGCAATGGTAGAAAATGAAAGTGGAAAACTGCTTTGCGTAGGAGAGATATGAAAATAGTCTGCCAGAATCGGCATCATCGGCTGTACACAATACAATGATGAAAAAATTGCAAATCCAGCCAGAAACAAGGAAAACAAAACCGCTTTAAAGGCAGAAGAACCATATTCAATATGGCTTGAAGATGAATTTGTGGACATATAAGCTCCAGAGACTCAGCTAGTATATGCCTATTATTTTATTAAGAGCTGAGTTTTTAGCCTAAATCCTGCTCTATTTTAATCATTTACTACAGTTTTCTTTTTCCCAGGCCTAAAAAAACACCCCCTTCTATTGAAGGGGGTGTTTAGAATAATGAGCTGGCGATGACTTACTCTCACATGGGAAACCCCACACTACCATCAGCGCTAAGAGGTTTCACTTCTGAGTTCGGGAAGGGATCAGGTGGTTCACTCTTGCTATGGTCGCCAGCACAACTGGTATGACTTTGCGTTTGGTCTTATTTAGATGCCAATGCTTGGTCAAATGAGTTATTAACAGAGATACTTGAGTTAAATTAGGTTGTTTATTCTATCTAGCTTTTTAACTAAATCAAGTTTGATCGTTTGATTTCGAATCAATTGAGCTTTTATACAACAACTGTTTGGGTGTTGTATAGTCAAGCCTCACGAGCAATTAGTATTGGTCAGCTTCATGTATCGCTACACTTCCACATCCAACCTATCAACGTCGTAGTCTTCAACGGCTCTTTAGGTGACATAAAGTCACAGGGAAATCTTATCTTGAGGTAGGCTTCCCGCTTAGATGCTTTCAGCGGTTATCCCTTCCGAACATAGCTACCCGGCGATGCGACTGGCGTCACAACCGGTACACCAGAGGTTCGTCCACTCTGGTCCTCTCGTACTAGGAGCAGATCCTCTCAAATTTCCAGCGCCCACGGTAGATAGGGACCGAACTGTCTCACGACGTTCTAAACCCAGCTCGCGTACCTCTTTAAATGGCGAACAGCCATACCCTTGGGACCTGCTTCAGCCCCAGGATGAGATGAGCCGACATCGAGGTGCCAAACACCGCCGTCGATATGAACTCTTGGGCGGTATCAGCCTGTTATCCCCAGAGTACCTTTTATCCGTTGAGCGATGGCCCTTCCATACAGAACCACCGGATCACTAAGACCTACTTTCGTACCTGCTCGACTTGTGGGTCTCGCAGTTAAGCGCGCTTTTGCCTTTATACTCTACGCGTGATTTCCGACCACGCTGAGCGCACCTTCGTACTCCTCCGTTACTCTTTAGGAGGAGACCGCCCCAGTCAAACTACCCACCAGACATGGTCCTCGTCCCGGATAACGGGACAGAGTTAGAACCTCAATATTACCAGGGTGGTATTTCAAGGACGGCTCCATGGCAACTAGCGTCGCCACTTCAAAGCCTCCCACCTATCCTACACAAGTAAGATCAAAGTTCAATGTCAAGCTGCAGTAAAGGTTCACGGGGTCTTTCCGTCTAGCCGCGGGTACACCGCATCTTCACGGCGATTTCGATTTCACTGAGCCTCTGCTGGAGACAGCGCCCCCATCATTATGCCATTCGTGCAGGTCGGAACTTACCCGACAAGGAATTTCGCTACCTTAGGACCGTTATAGTTACGGCCGCCGTTTACTGGGGCTTCGATCAATAGCTTCGCTTGCGCTAACCACATCAATTAACCTTCCAGCACCGGGCAGGCATCACACCCTATACGTCCACTTTCGTGTTTGCAGAGTGCTATGTTTTTAATAAACAGTTGCAGGGGCCTGGTTTCTGAGGCTGCCAACAGCTCAAGGAGCAAGTCCTATCACCGCCGGCAGCGTACCTTCTCCCGAAGTTACGGTACCATTTTGCCTAGTTCCTTCAGCAGAGTTCTCTCAAGCGCTTTGGTCTACTCGACCTGACCACCTGTGTCGGTTTCGGGTACGATTCCTGTTTAACTGAAGCTTAGAGACTTTTCCTGGAAGTATGGTATCAGCCACTTCACTGTACAAGTACAGCTTGCTATCAGTTCTCAGCATAGAGTACCCCGGATTTGCCTAAGATACATGCCTACAACCTTCCACCTGGACAACCAACGCCAGGCTGACTTAACCTTCTCCGTCCTCTCATCGCATTAAACAGAAGTATTGGAATATTAACCAATTTCCCATCGACTACGCCTCTCGGCCTCGCCTTAGGGGTCGACTCACCCAGCCCCGATTAACGTTGGACTGGAACCCTTGGTCTTTCAGCGAGCGGGTTTTTCACCCGCTTTGTCGTTACTCACGTCAGCATTCGCACTTCTGATACCTCCAGCAGACTTCTCAATCCACCTTCATCGGCTTACAGAAC
Source organism: Acinetobacter sp. CIP 101934 (assembly GCF_000369585.1). Taxonomy (NCBI): domain Bacteria; kingdom Pseudomonadati; phylum Pseudomonadota; class Gammaproteobacteria; order Moraxellales; family Moraxellaceae; genus Acinetobacter; species Acinetobacter sp. CIP 101934. The sequence continues at coordinate 3,034,310 of NZ_KB850094.1, forward strand.
GCTCCCCTACCACTTGCAATAAATTGCAAATCCGCAGCTTCGGCATATAGTTTTAGCCCCGTTACATCTTCCGCGCAGGCCGACTCGACTAGTGAGCTATTACGCTTTCTTTAAAGGGTGGCTGCTTCTAAGCCAACCTCCTAGCTGTCTATGCCTTCCCACATCGTTTCCCACTTAACTATAATTTAGGGGCCTTAGCTGGCGGTCTGGATTGTTTTCCTCTTGACTACGGACGTTAGCACCCGCAGTCTGTCTCCCGGATAGTACTCATTGGTATTCGGAGTTTGCATCGGTTTGGTAAGTCGGGATGACCCCCTAGCCGAAACAGTGCTCTACCCCCAATGGTATTCGTCCGAGGCGCTACCTAAATAGCTTTCGGGGAGAACCAGCTATCACCGAGTTTGATTAGCCTTTCACCCCTATCCACAAGTCATCCCCTGGCTTTTCAACGACAGTGGGTTCGGTCCTCCAGTCAGTGTTACCTAACCTTCAACCTGCTCATGGATAGATCACCCGGTTTCGGGTCTATACCCAGCAACTAAACGCCCTATTAAGACTCGGTTTCCCTACGGCTCCCCTATACGGTTAACCTTGCTACTGAATATAAGTCGCTGACCCATTATACAAAAGGTACGCAGTCACCGAACAAGTCGGCTCCCACTGCTTGTATGCATGCGGTTTCAGGATCTATTTCACTCCCCTCACAGGGGTTCTTTTCGCCTTTCCCTCACGGTACTGGTTCACTATCGGTCAGTCAGGAGTATTTAGCCTTGGAGGATGGTCCCCCCATATTCAGACAAGGTTTCACGTGCCTCGCCCTACTCGACATCATCATATCAGCCCTTTCGTGTACAGGACTATCACCCACTATGGTTGCACTTCCCAGAGCATTCCACTAAAACTGATATGACTTAATGGGCTGTTCCCCGTTCGCTCGCCGCTACTGAGGGAATCTCAATTGATTTCTTTTCCTAGAGGTACTGAGATGTTTCACTTCCCTCCGTTCGCCTCGCATGACTATGTATTCATCATACGATACCTGGCTTATACCAGGTGGGTTTCCCCATTCAGACATCTCCGGATCACAGGATATTTGCCGCCTCCCCGGAGCTTTTCGCAGGCTATCACGTCTTTCTTCGCCTCTGACTGCCAAGGCATCCACCACATGCACTTAATTACTTGACTATACAACCCCAAACAGTCGTTAACCCTTACAAGTTAGGTTAGCAACAGATTATGATGATAAATCATCACTCTCATACAGTTGGCGTCTTGTGCATTTAAGCACCGTACAGCTTCAATTAGATTCATATACCAAAACGCTTGATTCAGTTTAATCGCTAGAACTCATTTCTTGTAGTTGCCTACTTGAAACGAGTTTGAACAAATTATTTCAACTCAAATATATTCTGTTAATGATTCACTGTATCCTCGTCGGACTACAGTCAACTGTGATAAATCACAGAGCTTAATAACAATGCCGCGCATTATACGCAACTTAATCACTAAGCTCTATAAGCTATCAAACCGTTTGCTTAATGTTTAACTCATTGCATCGCAATGAGTGGTGGAGACTAGGAGAGTCGAACTCCTGACCTCCTGCGTGCAAAGCAGGCGCTCTACCAACTAAGCTAAGTCCCCAGCTTATCATATAGGATTCAATGTTCTGATTTTCTGCTTTACTCTGCAATTGCTTGCTTCGTCAGTAGTGGTGGGTCTGACAAGACTTGAACTTGTGACCCCACGCTTATCAAGCGTGTGCTCTAACCAACTGAGCTACAGACCCTCAGATACATCGTCATGAAGAACAACTTGTTGTGGATTCTTACCAATCGTCAATCTTTCGTTAAGGAGGTGATCCAGCCGCAGGTTCCCCTACGGCTACCTTGTTACGACTTCACCCCAGTCATCTGCCACACCGTGGTAAGCGTCCTCCTTGCGGTTAGACTACCTACTTCTGGTGCAACAAACTCCCATGGTGTGACGGGCGGTGTGTACAAGGCCCGGGAACGTATTCACCGCGGCATTCTGATCCGCGATTACTAGCGATTCCGACTTCACGCAGTCGAGTTGCAGACTGCGATCCGGACTACGATCGGCTTTTTGAGATTAGCATCCTCTCGCGAGGTAGCAACCCTTTGTACCGACCATTGTAGCACGTGTGTAGCCCTGGCCGTAAGGGCCATGATGACTTGACGTCGTCCCCGCCTTCCTCCAGTTTGTCACTGGCAGTATCCTTAAAGTTCCCGGCATGACCCGCTGGCAAATAAGGAAAAGGGTTGCGCTCGTTGCGGGACTTAACCCAACATCTCACGACACGAGCTGACGACAGCCATGCAGCACCTGTATCTAAGTTCCCGAAGGCACCAATCCATCTCTGGAAAGTTCTTAGTATGTCAAGGCCAGGTAAGGTTCTTCGCGTTGCATCGAATTAAACCACATGCTCCACCGCTTGTGCGGGCCCCCGTCAATTCATTTGAGTTTTAGTCTTGCGACCGTACTCCCCAGGCGGTCTACTTATCGCGTTAGCTGCGCCACTAAAGCCTCAAAGGCCCCAACGGCTAGTAGACATCGTTTACGGCATGGACTACCAGGGTATCTAATCCTGTTTGCTCCCCATGCTTTCGTACCTCAGCGTCAGTATTAGGCCAGATGGCTGCCTTCGCCATCGGTATTCCTCCAGATCTCTACGCATTTCACCGCTACACCTGGAATTCTACCATCCTCTCCCATACTCTAGCTTTCCAGTATCGAATGCAATTCCTAAGTTAAGCTCAGGGATTTCACATCCGACTTAAAAAGCCGCCTACGCACGCTTTACGCCCAGTAAATCCGATTAACGCTCGCACCCTCTGTATTACCGCGGCTGCTGGCACAGAGTTAGCCGGTGCTTATTCTGCGAGTAACGTCCACTCACTTTAGGTATTAACTAAAGGAGCCTCCTCCTC
>NZ_KB850095.1:0-6078 GCF_000369585.1 Acinetobacter sp. CIP 101934
ACAAGCTTCATTATTTTATAACGGTAATATTCTAGGAGAAGTTTGGCTAGTAAATAGAGTTTTCGGTCTCTAAGCTTTTTTGAAGGGAAAATCATCGACTCAGATCCCTATTTGCAACAGTGCCAGAAAAACCAACTTCAAGTTGGTTTTTCTTTTTTAATCATCAGTGGCGACCTTAACACCATATCCAATTAAACCTGCAAGGCTAGCATAGGCTATTTTGGCATAAATCGAACCCCACCAGACCGTAATTTTACTGGCACCAAATTCCCGAACCGTTTGCCCCATAAAATTAGTGGTTTCATAGAAATTTTTAGCAGAATAACCTAACGCAATATGATCAAGGACAGGGAATAAACTAAAAGCTAAACCTACTGCTGCTGCGGGGAAAGTAAACTCTCTTGGTAGACCGAATTTTCCAGCAATAAATACAAGCGATACCACGATAATTAATCTGATGATAGTCCATAGCATCACTGTGAAAGGCAAGTTAAAGATGCCTGCTCCCTGCCACGCAAGACCGCAGACAACTAACACGATAAAGCCTACAACTATCAGGAATAATACAAATTTATCATGATCATCTTTACTCATTAAAAAGTCCTTTATGGTTTGTTATTTTCACTTACTTATGCCAGGTGAAGTTAGATTCTAGGTGTATTTCTAGGGGTAGTATTAAGATTGCTTTGCAGCTTCATCTTGTGATTAGGAGCATTCAAATTTTCTTCCGGTGCAGTAATCTTTTGCTTCAATAACTGCTCACGGTACTCGCTATAAACTTCAGTTTTATTGCGGGCAGTAAAACGGTGTGCGCTCTGATCTTTAAACTCTGTGAAGTACCGATCTGAATACTTAACAGAAAGTTTTTCAAATGGAATCTCATATTCCATATCATTGATTCGAGCTTTAATCATTGGTTTATCTTTCACCTTGTAGGCATCAAGAACCTTTAATTCTGTTCCCTTCTCAAAGGTTTCTTTCTTAAAGAATCCAGTCTTGATCTGTAACCCTTCCTCAAGTTTGAGAAGCTCACCTTTTGCAATTTTCATACCTCTAATGCTACCGATCTCATCACCTAAAATAGATTTAGATTTAAGATTCGCACGAACCTCGGTAACAATTTCTTCCTTCGTGAATGTACGATTCGCTGAAGTTAAAGCATGTATCTTCGAGTTAATTCCGTATATCTCCCGCTTATCTTCAATATGGTGGCGGTGATCTTGAAGATATGCTTTGATTAATTTTTCTTGCTTGTCTACTAAAGTGAAGTCTGTAGAAAATTCTTTCTTTTCTGATCGTCCTAGAACTTTTTTGAAGTTTTCAAAAGGTGTAACTTCTTTTTCAACAGGATTGTAATTCTGATCGTATGAGATTTTCCCATCTGGACGTTTAACGAATTCTTTTTCATTCGTGGTAAACGACATAGCAGAATAATTAATTTCGACATTATATTTATGTCGGGTCAAAGCAACATAAGTTAAATTAGCATTCATGTTCTCACTCGCCACAATATAGGCATTATCAACAGTCATACCTTGTGATGAGTGAATAGTATTTGCATAACCATATTTAAATTTGTTGTATTCATTTAAATCTACTTTAATGATCTCATTATTTTTATCTGACTGAACCATCATAAATTTAATGTTATTAAGATTATCTTTATCAAAACCGATTACTTTTGCTGTTTCACCATTACTAACTTTTAATTTTGAATCATTCTGCTTAAATACAATTTTTTCTCCGACAGTAATTTCAATATCACCGAAAGCAGTTTTAACATGATTACCAGTAGCAGAAAGTTGACCATTTTTAATTAATACATTTCTTGCCATGCGGTTTAATTCATTCACATCATTATTTGAATGAGCAAGCATTAACTTATTTTTGCTAGAATCTTCACTCCAAGATTTAATAGTTTTGGCTAGTGCTAGATCGTGAGATTCATATTCATTAACAGCATTAATGGTCTTATAAATATCTAATGCTTTGTCAACTTCATGCTTAGATAACAACTTAGATGCTTCAATCATTTTCTCTGATTCCTTCGCATATTTTTGTCGTTGTATATCTTCTAATGAAGCAATATTTTTCTTATCAAGGTTATCTTGAATATGAGCAAATGCAGAACCAGCACTAACAGCACTTAACTGATAACTATCACCAACAAGTTTTATTTGAGCATCATGCTTCTCTACGATCATGAGAAGTTTTTGCATGTCTCTTGAGCCGACCATCCCCGCTTCATCTAAGATCAAGACAGTCTTATTATTGATCTCAAAGTTACCACTTTCATATCGGGCAAGGAATGAAGCAATTGTACTGCTTGGAATATTACAATCGTCAGAAATAGCTCTAGCTGTAATTGCCTGCAAAGCAATACCATGAACTTTATAATCTGAAGTTTTGAAGGCTTCAGAAACAGCACTAAGAACATAAGACTTACCAGTACCAGCCGAACCATTTAGCAATGAGATTCGATCAGTAGAAGTCAAAGTATAATAGGCTGCTTCTTGCTCTCTATTGAATGTTCTTTTATCAGCAATTTTTACAGCATTTAATGTGAATTTTTCAGTTAAATTAAATGGCTTCTGTACTCGACTTTGCTCATTAGCATCGTAGATAAATGCAGTAATAGAATCTTCAATTCCGACCAATTCTTTTGATGAGAATACAACCTTATCTTTCCCAAACAACATTGCCATATCAGGACAAGTCATTACAGCTTCATAGGCTTTAAGATATTGTTCTTGACTGTCAGTATGAGCCATAACAAAGCGCTCAAGATCACGGGCAGTAAATACAGACTGATTAGAAGTTAAAGCTCTAATAACTTCCGAAGGACGCTCAATAATAATTTCGCCATTTTGATGACGTATATTTTTTATATTTTCATTAATGAAATATTTATGATTACTAACATAATCAGCCCTGAAGTTTTGACTGGATAATTCAAGCCCCTGAGCCTTATAACTTCTATGATCTATACGAGCATCAAGACCTAAATTTTCGCAAAAATCGTTTACATGGTTAGCCCATGATAAGCGTATATCTGCCACAAAAACTTTAGATGAAAAATAGCGGTCTTTACCTGCCCCGCCCTTTTCAGGATTAGTCGGATTGTAGCGTTTAAAGTGTTGTACTTCGTCACGATCAATACCATCTAATTTTCTTTCACTAAACATCAAATGAATATGAGGGTTTTGTTCACCATCACTTGCTAATGGGCTATGAATTGCATAGGAATATGTGAAGTTTTTACCTAGAGTCTTATCTACAAATTCCTGTACTAATTCTTCACGTTGTTCTTTATTCAATTCTCTAGGCAATGAAATTTCTAATTCAGTATAAATACGTCCATTAATGCGTTCGTTCTTATCTGCTGACTTCCAAAAGTGAGCAGCATCTTTAGCCCAATTTGGTAAATTTCCTGATTTTATATTTTCTAAATCTTCTCTTTTGTATTTACCTTCACGATTTATATAAGCGTAATGGCTTGCCCCTCGACTTCCCGAAGAACCGTATTGCCTACCTGATTTAACTGATAAATGATAAATCGCCATAATTCGCCTATTTTGAATCTGCTTTTTTTGTTTCTCGGAGAGAAACGCGGAAGCGTGCATTCTAACTGCTGTTGTCATGATAACTTCAATATATATTCGCTACAAGGTGATAACCCTTAGTTCAGAAACCCCAAATCTAAGGGTCTATAAGGGACATGATTAATAAGGATTTTTTTAAGCTAGAAACTGTAATTTTTTGTTATTAGGTAGACATTAGGATATTTTTTAAACTAAAGGACTGAAAGCCAATTTTAAGATTTTAAAAATCCTATGAAAAATGATCACCTGGCTAAATAGTTTTTCAATTCAAGTCATACTCAGAATAAATATTTCTTTAATTGGAAAAGTCAGAAATTAATAATTTAATATGATTTTTGTTGTTTAGTGCTGTAATAGATTTCCTCTATTTTTAGTTATGCTATGATTTAAAAATATTGACAATGAGGAAGTGGCAATGGCTATCGAAAATCTAAAATTTACTGAAGATCAAAAAAAGTTTGTAACTGATGAAATCTCTCGTTTGAAGGGATTAGAGAATAGAAACCAAACTGAAGATTTAATTTTGTCACTTGTTAAAAGTATTGAATCAGGCTCACCAACAAAGCAGCAAATTAGTTCATTTGAACGTGTAATGAAAAATGAATTTAAAAAACATAAAGCGCGTTTAGAATTAGAAAAAATCAAGGAAGATGAAAAAAAACTTTTAGCTAGTTTGAAAAAAGATGCTCAAGCTGCTCAAGTTAAAGATCGCAAAAAACGTGAACATAAATTAATTTCAATTGGTGCGCTTTTTGAAATGGTAGATTTCCCAACTGAAGATAAAGGAATTATTACTGGTGTTCTTTTAAAGGCTCTTGAATCATATAAATCCAATCCCCAACATTTTGACAGTTTAAAAATTGCTGGTGACAAATTTATTGCTGATCGGGAACAATCAAAAAAATCTAAATCAACTCTAGTTGATAATTCAGGCTCTACAAATTAAAGAATATTCAAACTGGTAAAAATATAATTTAATTTTTTCCAGTCGCAACCCTGCGGGATTGCTTTGTTAATCCCGCTTATAGGTTACATGGAAGTAGTTTCGGGTCTGCGGTCAGCTAGACAAAATCACAGATTTTGTCTGCTTCTCTTTCCCCATTCAACGGTAATCAGAGAAGGGAGGATTTTTCAGATTTTTTCAGTTCGCAAAGTAGACACTTTGCTCTGCCCTATCGTTTAGGATTCAATATCTTTTTTTGAAAATTCAAAATAAATTAAATCTTTTTTACCTAGCTCAACCATTATTGAATTATAAAAATTGACAGGTAAATTTATAAATTCGTGATGCTCCGACCATAGTGCTTGTTCACCTTTGAATAGATATTTATATCTTGGATTACCAAGTTCTATACGCTCTTTTTCTTTTGCAATTACTTCCGATCTGATTGCATTAAGCATATCTAAAATTTGAATTGCTTTAGGGTCAATTTGATATTCCCTAGAGCTTTTCCCATTAATCCAAAGTTGAGCATCACGGCTATTGTACTTAGTTTCTTCCGTGTGGACTACCTTGTAAAATTCAATTATTTGCTCTGGGCTATATAAACCATTTCTGAAGCATTCAATTTTGAATTGAGCATTATTCATTTTTTCAGTTCCTTAATATTCATTATATGATACGCAATGAACCGCATTTTTTTGAAGCATTAGAAATCTAAACATCAAAAAAATGCGGGTGACTATTACCCCTATTTATTTTCAAATAAGAGCCTTAAATATAATTGCCAATCTTTATATATTAATTTTGAATGCTTCATATTTTCCTCTGTAGTGAATTGACCCCCTTCAGGGGGTCAACTGTTTTATGCGTATGATGATGTATAGCAGCGTTTATAAACTTTTGTACCTGTCGGCAATAATTCAAAATCTAATACTGTTGCATTTGCAGACTGATGAATCACGATATAGTTATCCATGATCTTTTTTTTCATTGGCTCTTTGCTGGTAAATTCATTCGGTAAAGGCACAACATAACCTTGCATTGAACCTGTTGCATCATAAGCCTGTTTAAGTTCACGGATGACACAATATGCCCCGCTTTTCTCAATAACTTGATAGAAGTCTACATTTGTTTGCTCATATCCCCATGAGGTATATAAGATCGTCCCGATCTCTAACTGATCACGGAATTTTTTAATTCGGGCTTTTTGTTCTTCCTTGTTCTTGATGGCGTTTTGATGGCTCAAGTTGTCTGATTGAATATTTTGAGAAACAGCTTCTTTCATACGTTCAACTGTTTTAAATCTAGTGTAGATAAAAGGCTTTTTAGATTTTCCCTTATATGCAATCACTACCTTTTCAACGAGTGAAATATAATAAACAGTTCCAGTCAGTTTATTAGTAATAATCTGACTACCTACATAGTAAAAACGACCTGCATCTGTGTAGTTGAAAATTGCCATGTGCTTGTATCCTTTTTTGCTAGATCGCCAATCGACCTAATAAAATTATTATACCTATATTGATTTGTGAG
>NZ_KB850096.1:0-6280 GCF_000369585.1 Acinetobacter sp. CIP 101934
ACCTTGAATGCATATTCAAGTGCGCTTATGTTAGGGATGGTTTCCCAGGATGATGGTATTGGATTAATGAGCGTTACTGAAACACTAGACAGCAAAATTAAAGCCCAGGAAGAAAAGCTGAAACAGCTCAAAGCTCAAAGACAGGCAGCACTGGCAAGAGAACGTGCCAAAGAGAAAGAACAGGCAAGAAAGGAAGATACCAGACGTAAGATTTTAATCGGATCCTGCATGTTGAAAATCACCGAAGAAGATGAACAAGCCAGAGCTAAATTAATTGCTCAGATGGATAAGTATTTGACAGATGAGCGTGACCGAAAGCTTTTTAATTTATAAATTTTGAGAGATGAGTAGTGGAAGATCCAACACTTAATGAGTTAATACGTAATACAGAATTATTTTTTGAACATCACTGGAATGTAGATTTATTAGGAAAGCCTCCTGAATGGTCACCAGTACATTTTAATTTTGGGAAAATTCCTAATTACGATAAACAAGGTGTATATGCGTTTATCAAAGGGGATTTAGTGACTTATATCGGTGTTGGAACTTCTAGAGGTGCTGGCCGTTATCGTGGTAATGGCTTAAGCGCTCGGGTAATGAAATATTGTCGATGGAATGAAGATAAAACTGAATATATTGCGATAGATCCAAGACTGAAAGATGCTGGATCCATTATTACGATAGGTTTTGAACGTGATACGGCTTATTTAGCAAATGCCCTAGAAGTTTTTCTTATCTCTAAACTCCAACCTATCTACAATGTGGTTAAAGTTGGTATGTAATTTCGAATAAGAGATCTTATATTAAATAAAAGCTTGAATTTAACAGGTAATTCTATAGGTCTTATAGTTTTGTTTAGACGAGCGTAATCGGTCCACTCGGGCATGAAGCATGTTACAATGCGCTTTAGCGCATTGTAACATGCTTCATGCCCGATGTAAAATTCTTTTAAAATCAATAACTTAGACTGTTTTTATGTGGTTGTAAGGTTAGATTATCTTACTAGAGTATCATTATTTATAACTAAGATTATAATAAACATTAAGTAAATTATAGGCATACATTGTTTTATAGCTACTTATAATGAAAAAAGCCTTTCACGTTAGCAAAAGGCTTTTTCCGAATCTTAACGCTTGGGAGGGAAGATCAAAGATCCGCAGTCTCTCAAACTTACAAGCACATAGTAGGGTATAAGCGGTGGAATTGTCAAATTCAGCATTGTTACAAATAGAGAAAACGCTATCTATACCACGTCTTTCAAAGTATGAGTATTTCTATAAGAATAGAAATGAGCCTTATAAAAAACAAGATGTTATGAAGCTTTATGAAAGAAATTTAATTATTTCCAATAGATTTTTTTACTTACTAAATTACTTCGAAATTGTTCTTAGAAATGCAGTTGTAGAAGCTATAGAAATAGCGTTTAACTGTAATTCAACTAATAGTTGGCATATTAATCCTGGCTTTATTCGAAGTTTGAGTAGCAAAGGTCGACACAGCCCTAAAAGCATGTTCGATGAAGTTCAACGAAAGTTTCCTTCTTCTCCTAGTAAGATGATTCCAGAGTTTAAATTTGTATTTTGGCAAAAGATGTTCATGTCTAATTATGAGGATCGTATTTGGAAAAGTTGTTTAACTCAGGTCTTTCCAAATGTACTAACGGAAAATAGGCAAACTTTTTATGATTGGATTGATCAATTACGAGAACTAAGAAATAGAATTGCTCATCATGAGCCTATTATTTTTAACAGATCATTAGAAAATGATTTAAAAGTATTAATGATTTTTATTCACTGTCGTTGTGAATATACTTTTACTTTACTAGAGCCATTTGCACTTGAATTAGAAAATTTAATTAGAAATAAGTAATTATCTTTTTAATATTTTAGAAATAAAAAACCCCGGCATCCTGCCGGGGTTTTTCGTATTGGTTCGCTCGGTATAACTCCTGTCGTACCTTACAGTCCTTGTGCTTATCTCTTGTTATTCTTCTCTGGAGCATCCTGCTCTCTATGTCTCCATCATAGGAAATTTCCAGTATATGGAATAGCCGCAAAGGACCGAGTTTCATGTGCGCCAGGGCGTACAAAATAGCCTAAATTTCATCCACAGCAATTGGGGATAGTTTTCGCCCTAGAAGAGCTGAGAACATTGGGAAAATGCCAAAATTGAGCATTTTTTAGACGATTTTATTGGCGAAAGATTACAAAGTTGCTTAAAAAACACACGAGTTGTTAAAACGTCTGTTTTTTGATCTTTGGGGTTTTGGATTTATTGAGTTAACTATTTGATAAATAATACTATTTAAAAAGGCGTTTCGTATAACGCCCATTATGTTAAATAGCATAAAAAGGGACCTCAGATTTGGGTCCCTTTTATCTAAATTATTTGTATGCTTGGATAGATTTTAGAATCTCCTGTCTGGCTTCTTCTACATTGCCCCAACCATTAAATTTCATCCATTTACCTTTTTCCAAGTCTTTATAATGTTCAAAGAAATGTTTCATTTGATCTAATTGAAGCTGAGGGAGGTCGCTCAGATCTTCAACATTGTTATATAGAGGTGTGAGCTTAGAATGAGGTACAGCAATGATCTTTGCATCAATACCGGCTTCATCTTCCATATACATGACTCCGACAGGTCTGCTGCGAATTACTGATCCTACAGCAACCGCATGGGGAGCTATTACAAATACATCTAAGGGATCACCATCCTCGCTTAATGTTTGAGGAATATAACCGTAATTGTACGGATATGACATTGCTGTACTTAGAAAGCGATCAACCAATAAAGCATCATATTCTTTATTCACTTCATACTTGATGGGTTTAGCATTTGCCGGGATTTCGATGATGCTATTAAAGTCATCTGGTGGATTAGTACCTGCTTTAACATTTTTAAAACTCATTGTTTTACCTTCTAATATTTAGATTATTAATGATTAGTGAAAAATTGATAGGAAAGTATTCCTAGTACTGTAAAGATTAATGAACCTATTACATGGATGGCTATTGTTGAGATAGCATATTCAAACTTTGAAGCTTGTAGCAACGCAACAATTTCAACTGAAAATGTTGAAAAGGTCGTTAAAGCACCGCAGAAGCCTGTCACAACGAATAACTTATAATTAGGGCTTATTGAGCTATTTGAAAAAAATGATACAGCTAATCCAATAATAAAAGCACCGATTAAGTTAACAATCACTGTCCCGAAAGGAATATTTTCAAATACGCTATTAAATCTTAGACTTATGCCCCAACGAAGCCAGGCACCGATTACAGAACCGAGAGCAATTGATAAAAGAGAAAGATACATGTCTGCTCCTAGTTATGAGCAGCAAAAGATATATAAATAAAGAACTTTATGACGGGAAAACATAGCGTAGCTCCATTTTGTAAAAGCAGAGCACGCGACTACGTACCCTGCTTGAGGGAAACGTAGGTATCATCAGCCAGAATTGGCGGTTTGTGTAAGGAGGATAGCCATCTCCTTTGAGTACTATTATTTAAAAATTGATTAGCTAATTCAACAACCTTCTATTATTAAAATACGTAAGTTTGATACTTTTTTATCTTTAGTTTAGTAAAACTTGAAACTTTTCATTTTTTCTATAATCTTTTTGGAAAGGGTGTCCAGCTAAGCTGAGGCAGGTGTTTGTTGTAGTCGGGCCGCTACAATATTGATAAAGAGCACCTGTATGTTTAATTTCAAGATTTTTAATAAAGTCTCTACGGAAGTATTGACGATCAAAAATGATCTCCAGCTTAATGCTGAGCTGCAATTAATTAATAAATATAAAACGGCTATTTCTGAAGATTATAAACAGGCTATTGTTTTGATCTTTAAAGAACGCGGCTACACACGTTTGGAAATAGGTCAATTACTTGGGGAGCTAAAAGCTTCATAAAATACAGATTAAACAAAGCTTGGATATACATCCAGGCTTTATAAAAAAGTACCTAGCTGTTACCCTTGTCCTGATTTTTTTACTCTAAAAAGTTTCTTCATCTTATGACACCTACGCCACCTTAAGTTTATTTACCTTCTTAAATCTGTAAATAACTCATCACTGTCTAGCTAGTGATGTGGTGTAGTCGCTTGTGTGTTGTATATATCACATCACTAGCCTATCTGAAAAATTAAAAAACAGGCTATGTTTATGTTATCTAATGTCCGAGAACAGTGGTTCTCTAACATCCGTGGGGATGTACTTGCCGGATTAGTCGTCGGTCTTGCACTCATCCCTGAAGCCATCGCATTTTCAATTATTGCAGGTGTAGATCCTAAAGTTGGTCTATACGCATCCTTCTGTATTGCCGTCGTGATTTCTTTCGTAGGTGGTCGTCCTGCCATGATTTCAGCAGCCACTGGCGCAATGGCGCTGCTTATGGTCACATTGGTCAAAGAGCATGGGCTTGAATATCTGCTGGCAGCAACAATTTTGACAGGCGTGATTCAAATATTGGCAGGCTATTTAAAGCTCGCCAAGTTAATGCGGTTTGTATCTAAATCTGTGGTTATTGGATTCGTAAATGCGTTAGCGATCTTAATTTTCATGGCTCAATTGCCTGAACTGATTAATGTGACCTGGCATGTATATGCTTTTGTTGCTTTAGGTTTAGCAATTATTTATCTATTCCCTCTGGTTCCCAAATTAGGAAAATTACTCCCTTCTCCACTAGTCTGCATCATTGCAATCACATTATTGGCAATCGCTTTAGGAATTGATGTCCGGACCGTGGGCGATATGGGGTCTTTACCTGACACACTTCCAATGTTCTTGATTCCAGATATTCCTTTGAATATTGAAACATTGATGATTATTTTGCCTTATTCAGTCGCACTGGCGGCTGTAGGTTTACTTGAATCGATGATGACAGCAACTATCGTGGATGAAATGACTGATACGCCAAGTGATAAATATCAGGAATGTAAGGGACAAGGGATTGCGAATATTGCTTCTGGCTTTATGGGTGGCATGGCCGGTTGTGCAATGATTGGTCAATCTATGATTAACGTAAAATCAGGTGGCCTTACACGCTTATCAACATTCTCTGCGGGCATTTTTCTTCTTATTCTGGTTGTATTTATCAGTGACTGGCTCAAAGTGATTCCAATGGCTGCATTGGTAGCGGTAATGATAATGGTCTCTATCAGTACCTTTGAATGGAGTTCTGTCACTCAGTTAAAAGATAATCCTAAGAGCAGTAATTTCGTCATGATTGCGACGGTGATTGTAGTTGTTGCTACGCATAACCTGGCTTTGGGTGTGTTAACAGGCGTATTACTTTCAGCCTTGTTCCTGGCGAATAAACTTGAAAATGATATCCAGGTGACAGCATCTTTTGAAGGAATGGCCCGTTTATATGAGTTGAGAGGTCAGATCTTCTTTAGTTCTTCTGAAAAATTCATGCAAGGTTTTGACTTTAAAGAGGATGTAAAGGATGTGATTATTGATTTGACCCATTCTCACATTTGGGATGTAACATCAGTCGCCATGCTTGATTCTGTTGTAAAAAAATTTCAAAAGAATGGTGTGAATGTCACTGTGCGTGGCTTAAATGAAGCCAGCTCTATCATGATTGATAAGTATGGAACACATGCCAGAATCTAAGCGCAGGAGATTTTACGTTTATGTAGAATCTCTAAAATTAACACAATACACCTTATACGAAGTCAAAAAAATATATCTATATGATAATTAATGAAATTGTAAAACCTATTCATAATGAACATTATGTAAAATGGAGATGATAGAAGTGTACTCACTAGTACACTTCTATCATAAAAAAGAGAGCTGCCAGCTCTCTTTTTTATGTTTTATTCAAAATGAAGTTGATATTTATCCGTCGTAATCTTGATCTTGAGGTTCTTATATTTTCGTTTTGTGGCACTCAGGGCTGAATCTGTCACTTCTGCATGAAATTTAGGGTCATTCATTAGATCATGAAATAGTTTATATCCAATCAATAACTTACTGGATTTTTTCTTTTCCTTTAGATCATTTTCAATCAACTGATCCAATTCTTTTACAGAAAAACTATGCATATTACCCTCTATAGTATCTTTCTGATAAAACACCATACAGACTTAGTAAGAGAATTTAAAGCTTATTAGATAATTGATATTTATGAAATTGTGAGAAAGATAATATATTAGATTTATCTATTTAAGTTAAGTTTTTCTAAAAATAACATAATACACCTTATACGAAATGCTTGATATTTCTCTTTAAATATCAGTATATTAAAGTAAGCAGTTTTGGAGTATAGGGCACCA
>NZ_KB850097.1:0-12761 GCF_000369585.1 Acinetobacter sp. CIP 101934
ATGCGTGCGGGTATGGATACGGCTATGGCGCAGATCATGAAAGCCTTTGGCTCGATCAAACCGCATTGCGCCTACCTGTTCTGTAATAAACGTGGCCATCGTATGAAAGTACTGGTGCATGATGGACTGGGCATCTGGCTGTGTGCCCGGCGGCTGGAACAGGGCAAATTTCACTGGGCTAAAGTTCACCAGGGTGAAAGCGTAGCTCTCAGCCCGGAACAGTTACAGGCACTGATCCAGGGTTTGCCCTGGCAGCGCATTGGACGACAGCAGGTGGTCACAATGCTCTAAACCAGGCTCGACCATTCTGCCATCCTCCAAACGTTCTATTTCATTCTTCTCATGACCTCAGGCATACTGCGGTCATGAATACGCTGCCAGATTTAAGCCAACTGACCCATGAACAACTGCTGGAATTCACCCGGCAGTTGGCGATGCAGCATCAACAACTCGCAGAAGATAAACAACAATTAGATGCTCAAGTTCAACATCTGGAAGTATCAAATCAACAATTAGATGCCAAAGTTCAACATCTTTCTATTCTCAATCAAAAATACGAGCATGAACTGGCGCTGTTTAAACAGCACAAATTCGGTAGTAAAAACGAACATCTCACCGCAAAACAAATCCATCTGTGGGATGAGGCGGTCGAAGAAGATATCGCAGCAGTCGATCTGGAACTGGAGCGGCTGAATGCAGATAAAACCGATGCAGCAACACAGAAAGCCACAGTCAACAAACCTAAACGTCGACTGCTACCCGATCATCTACACACTATCCGTATTGAGCATGAACCTGCATCAACCCAATGCAGTTGTGGCTGCCAGTTACGTCGTATCGGCGAAGATATCAGTGAAAAACTGCATTTCAGACCGGCACAGTTCTATAAGGAACAGCATGTACGTGGCAAATGGGTCTGTGATCAGTGTGACACCCTGACTCAGCAAGCGATGCCCGCCTATGTGATTGATAAAGGTATTGCCAGTCCTGAACTGCTCAGCCATGTGCTGGTATCGAAGTATGCCGATCATTTGCCGCTGTACCGTCAGCGCCTGATCTATCAGCGGGCGGGCATTGATCTGTCCAGATCCACGTTATCTGACTGGATTGGTCGCTGCGGTGTGGAACTGGAACCTCTGGCCAATGCCTTAAAACAGGTGGTGCTGCAACAGCGGGTGATCCATGCCGATGAAACGCCGGTCACCATTATGCGGATGGGTGAGAATGAGAAAAAACCGAAGAAAGGTTATGTCTGGGCCTATGCCACCACACAGTACAATCCAGTTCAAGCGGTGATCTATGACTTTCAGGATAGCCGTTCAGGTCAGCATGCAGAAGAGTTCCTGAATGGCTGGCAGGGCCATCTGGTCTGTGATGATTACAGTGGTTATAAAGCACGCTTTAAATCAGGCGATGTCATTGAGGTGGGCTGCATGGCACATGCACGTCGTAAATTCCATGAACTGCATGTGACCAAGAAAAGTCAGGTCGCTGAACAGGCCTTAGTGCTGATTCAGAAACTGTATGCCATAGAAGCAGAACTCAGGAAAAAGACCGATGGTACAGCAGAACAGCGCCGCGAATACCGACAACAGCATAGTCAACCAGTGATGCAACAACTGTATGAATGGCTCAACCAACATCAACTGACTGTGCCATCGAGTTCTCCAACTGCCAAGGCCATTAATTACACTCTGAAGCGTTGGCCAGCTTTAAGCCGCTATCTGGATGATGGCAATCTACCGATTTGTAATAACTGGGTGGAAAACCAGATGCGACCTTGGGCGTTGGGACGTAAGAACTGGTTATTTGCAGGTTCGCTGCGCAGCGGTCAGCGAGCGGCAAACATCATGACATTAATCCAGTCAGCAAAGCTGAATGGGCTGGATCCGTATGCCTATTTAAGTGATGTGCTGAAAAGGTTGCCGACGCATAAAGTGACCCAGATTGAAGAATTACTGCCACACCGCTGGAAACCTGAACCGAATTAAAAAATAGCTATGGGGTTCAGCGGACGCTTACGATCATCGTGGTTGGCATAACCTTGGTCTTATATTTGATGAAAAATCCACTGATTGGCGATCAAAGTTTTCTGGAATAAAGATAAAAAACTTTCCAAAGCACACAGATTACATTTCTTGCACTATTCACAGAATCGTTCCATCTACATCTTTTTTATGTTTTGATTTTTTTTTAGATAATTCATTTTACAATGATATATATAAAAATTTTTACTCTGAAAATGATGTCATAGTAACCTCTGATGACTTTCTCTTGAGAAGAACTTCTATTCAAGCTAAATCATCAGCAAATAAGTTTAATGAAGCTTTAAATAAAAAAATTAAATACTTCGAAGATTGGATACTCAGTTTTCTGAAAATAGAAAAAAATACTGTTCTATCAATGAATAGTACATATGAAACTTCAATCAAAAAAATATGTTCTAAACGTCCTAATAATGAACTTATAAGAAGAAACTTTAGCTTCCTACAGTCACAATCTTTTTCTATCAATAGCTTTAATTGTTTTACGAATGAAAATGATTACTACTACATTGAAAATATAAACGATATAAGATTATTTAAGTTTGAAAAAGATGATGAAGATTATGGCAACCATCATAACTATTTCATTAAAAGTTTAATGATCTTAATTGCTATCAACACCTATAAAAAAGAATTAGAAATAATCAGAGAAAGTAATCTAAAAATTAAAAAAAAATCTGACTTATTAAAAATAAAAAATAATATTTTAAAAGCAAATACATTAGATTTTCAAATCAATAGATTATTTCAAGAATTAAATTTTGAATCCAAAAATAACTATATATTTCATGCTATTAAGGAGTACGATTTTAAATCAACAAGTAAAACTTCTAATACAGAATATAATATTGAGTTTCAAAATAGAGTTAATTTTTATTCAGAACTTCTAAGAAAAAACTCTGAATCATTAAAAAAACTTTTAGAACTGGAATTCAATTCAAAAACTATAGAAACCAATTACCTACTACAAAAAAGAATGAAATGGCTAACTATAGCTGCTGTATTTTTAGCATTATCATCTCTAGTAGTAACAATCATAAGTGCTGATAAAACAAATATTCAAGAAACATGGAAAAATTTAAAAACTTATCCTAACAGCATAAGCAGGATCATTAATAAATAACTCAATGCGCAGTGCTTACAAATCTAGAGAATACGCCTATCAAAGTACTATACTCTAATTGATATACATTTAGATTGAGTTGTTTATAATTTTGATGCTTCGATTACCTGTAGACTCAGAAAAACAGTTAGATCAACTGGCTGAAAAGAGTCAAAGAACGAAATCATTTTTAGCCAGAGAAGCTATTTCTATGAGTATTGAGAGCTTAGCGAAAAAATATATACATGAAAACAAAGGATTAAGTGATATGAATATTAATCCATATGAAACTCTCGTTAAGTTCTTTTCTACACCAGTTAATTTAGAAACTGAATCTAGAAAATCTAAATTTATTATGTTTAGTGAGGACGGAAAATTATTTGTTCACAACAACAAAGATAATATTCGCCCTCTAAGCACTGATGAAGTTGATAATTTTTATAAGATTTTTAAGGAAACTGGAAGTCGATCTCCATCAACCTATACCGATGTAACCTTCAACTCATCATATATTCTTGCTGCCGTATCTCATTTAAAAGAACAAGCTATTATTTAAATAGCTTATACAAATAAAAAACCCCGGCATCTTGCCGGGCTTTTTTATTTCTTAAGATACTAGCGCCTGCTTCTTAATTACATTAGAAATTTCCTCACTAAAAATAACCTCAACATCATTATTACCATAAGCATTCAAAGGCTTTTTCACGGCAGTAAACAAGTCTTTAAGAATTTTGATAGTAAGAGAGCCTTGATCTGAACTGCGAAGACGATAGACAGATTCATCAAGAATTGTATTTAGCTTTTTAATCTCATTTTCATTGGGATTCATTTCTACCGAACTAAGATAGGCACGATAAAGAATCGCAATGGTATTTTTATATTTCATAAACCCCTGCATATTCACTCTGCCACGTTGTTGAGAGGACAAGAGCATATCTTTGCAAGTGATTCTTTTATTAGATAAATCGAAATCTGAATGGGAAAGTAAATGTCTAATTTCGCGCTGAATATGTGCTTTATTAAAGTACGGTAGACTGATTTCAATCGCTTTCTTAAGATTTTCAGTAGTTAAATCTCTCTTGCTATTCGCAAGGTTAGAGAAGTCAGCACCTTGTGAATCATCTGCATATACCAAAGCGTTACTACGAGTCATCATTGTGAGTGCCGACCAAAACTGATAATTAAGTTCAGCCTTGAGTTTCGTATTTAAATTAAGAGCTAAGTAATTGTTATAGATATAGACAATATCATCAAGATTTTCTAGAAGCTCAGAGGCAACTGCTACTTCAGATTTGACAGGATTAGGGCTAAATTCTATTCCTATAACTGAAGAAATTAAAAAGCCAAACAGCCGCGCCATATCCTGATTTTCAATGATGGTCTCATAGCTATACTCTTGAGCCAAAGTATCCATTGCAGTCTGAGCCAATGCTTCGTATAAATCCGAATCTTCTACTGGATGCAATGTATCTTTAATAACAACTGAAACATCGGGATGTATGAGACTGGTAAATAAGCCTGATGCAATATTGAATGCCGCATTAGATCTAAGGTGCTCATTCATCATAAGAACACGGATAAAGTATTTCGTATCTTTAATATTCTTATCAGTTGGCACTAAGCTAATAACCGCATAGGTAAATCTTGGATCTTCCGTATCCATATAAGAAATATCTTCGGCTTGATAAGCATGACAATAATTTTCAAGTGGTATTAATTTAAATTTTGGTTCTAACATAGTGGTTCTTAGAAGGACCTCTGAATTTGGATAATGTGCTAAGGATAGAATATATATCAAGTTGATGAATTATCAGTTCTTTGTCTATTCAGCTATTTATGTAGGAGAACTTAAGAACTAGATATAATCAGTAATGTGGACTTTTTTAGGAGTTAAATACTTCTCCATTACATCGTTCGGATCCAAATATAAGCATTCAATAGGAATAAAATCTTCCGCTAGTTTTGCTAATTTTTCTTCATCTTTAGACTCTTCACGATAAACCATTTCAATGCTGGATAGTGAGTTTCTGATTCCTGGAAAAATGAAAATATTTTTAACCGTGTCAAGCTCAGGGTAAATCAATTTAACTGCTTTCATATAGAAAAATTGCTTTACTAAATCAGACCATCCAGGAGCATCATGCGCACCTGTAGCCGTATAGTATTTACTATCTATGACCCAACAAGAATTTTCTCTCTTAATGAATACATCTAAGCGCATACCTTTTTGGTTCGAAGTTTCACTAAAATCTGTAGGACCTAAGAATTTATATTTAGGTACTGGTAGTAATGAATTAATTTTTTCATCAACATCGTGGAAAATATTTCTAAGTAAGAATTCCCAAACGTAATGAAACTTCCGAATTCCAATCACAATATTCTTAGATCCACTTTCATGAACCTTCTCTAAATATCTGATCAATAATTGAAGAGTTCTAATTTCTAGAGAAACAAAGGTTGAATGTAACCTTTGATTTAGCAGAGAAATTTTTTGATGAATATCTAGTTCATTAGGTAGTTTCTTTTCACTTAATTGATCTTTAGACACAAAGTTAAATCTTTCATCCAGCCAGTGAAAATTTTTCAAAATGTCTAAAATAATTTCACAGTGAATACTGGAAATTAAATCATCTTGGTAAATGGAAACTGGGTATTTATGAAGGTCAAAGTAGATTGGGACATTATCACTAGTAAAGACAGGAAACTCTCTATTCACTGTTTTAGACCAATTCGTCCGTCCCTTTTCACTATAAGTATGTTTCTTAGATCTTAAGATCCCAACACTGAAATATAGATCTATAATTTCAAAAATGTCTGTTAAGGAAATTTCTTCAATAACCCTACCTTGTTCATCTTCATCAAATGCTAACAAACTAGAATCAATAGAGTTTTTATAAGCATGAATTACTTTAATTAAATTTCCTATAGATTCAATTTTTTTAGAGTCTGATCCAGCAGGAGCAAAACAGTATGTACAACCTTCAAAGATAATGACTCCACAAAATGCAATTTTTTGTCCTTGATTAACTACATCAAGACCGCCAACTGAAACCAATTTATCAATTACGTAATCAGGGATTTTTTTTGAATCGATAAATTGTTTATCTTCAAAAAACTGATATTCCATCATTCTGTTTCTATCTTATCAGAGGTATCAGTATCTAGATTTTGTGTTGTTTGTAATATCTCCATAAATTTATCTGAGAATATTGGCTTTTTATCAGAATACCGTTGATATAGCTCACCATACCCATGAATATCACTTTTAAAAATTTCATCTTTATTCTTATACTTAAGGGCATCATCCCATAAGTATGAACAAATTTTTCCAATGAAAGTCTGTTCAGCTTGACTTTCAACTAGATCACTATCTTTAATAAACCACGGACCAATAAGTTTATCTTCTACAACCTTGAGTTGAACCAAAACAGTATTAATAGTTTGAGCTAATGTTTTCCATTCTACCTTTGGTAAAACTGCATGATGAATTGGAACTTCTCCTGTTGCACAATTTGTAAAATCTATTGGTAGATATTCAAAAATCCAACGTCTTTTAAATGCAGTATCTAATGGAAAAACTGCCTGATCACTACTATTCATCGTTGCAATAATTGATAAGTTATTAGGTATCATCAATTGACGTTTTACAATGAATTCATGCTCTGAACCTAAACTTTCTTCTAAAGCATCATATAAATCTTCATCTTGTATCAGAATTGGATATTCACTTTTTCCTTCATCATCTCTATCTAATAGCTGGAAAATCTCTCCAAATACTGCCGCAGTATTTGCTCTGTTAAGCTCTTCAATAACTAAGAAGTAATGCGTATTTGGGTCTAAAAGTGCTTTCTCTAAAATGTGAATAAAAGGCCCTTCTCGGAAACTATAAGTAATACTTCCGCTAGTAACGTCCTTATGAGGCTTTAAACAACCGATAAAGTCCGAATACTGAGTTTCTGGATGAAATACAGTACGAATATAGTTCTCGCCAACTATTTCACTAACAAATGCACTTTTCCCTGCTCCAGGAGCACCATAAATAATTTTGTTATAGCCTTTTCCAACTCCTATCGTTTCTACTTCAATCGGCTTACTAGAATCAGTAAAATCTACATCCAATGTAAATAAAAACTTATTCGTATCTTCCTTTTCAATAGTGAGTATTGAAATAAGTGGCAAAGAAATTCTACGAACTAAATCATTAAAGATATCGCCTGACTCAGACCTTATGTAATAACGCTTTCCATCATTAAAAAATGACAATTTGAAGTTAATTTCAGGAGGAAGAGCTAGAACCTCTTCATAAACAGACTCCCAGTACTCAGGAGATACTTCTTTATATTTGTTAATAAATTGGTAATAGAATTCAAATTTTGCTTTCAATAAAAATTCGAGAAGATTCTTTTTCTTAAAATAGTAGATGTTTTCATCACTATAGCTATTAAAAAAGCTATCAAAATCACTACTTCTTTCAGCAGGTCCGATATGAAATTTAGCTTCACCAGCACCTTTTGTCTTTAATAATTTGATTTTTCGATGGACAAAACTATCAACTAATGGTCTAGAAATATTCACAGAAACAGTCATAAAATATTAGGTGTAAGATAAATTAACAATTATCCTACACCTAACTGTATGAAAAATAAAAAACTAAATAAGCTCTAATTGTTTTTTTTCTATTTCCTTAGAAAAATCAATGGTTAAATTGATTTGCTTAACGATACTCATAAGCACATCTACTACAATAGAATTCCCTGCTTGACGATAGGCCTGTGTATCAGAGACAACTATTTTAAAACTGTCACAGAATCCCATTAACCTTAAACATTCTCTTGGAGTTAACTTTCGAATTCGACCTTGTGTAGTCACATAATTATCAACACCAGCCCGGTGCATTTTGGTCATAGTAGCTAAAAGTGGACGGGCAATTTCCAAATCTATTTTCGGTCTTGTATAAAAACCTTTTGTACCTGTTGCCATCACGTAATTTACAAGTTTTTCAGAAAGGAAATATTTTTCATCAATTGGGTTAGGTAACTCTTCAAAAATAAAATCACCATGCCAGTTAAATTGTTGATTTGCTTTTTGACATAAGCCAATTGAACCATTGATTTGCGTATATTGTTTATTCAGATTCTTAGCACTTGTTACAAAATCAATGCCTTTATCACCTAGGTAATACTTTTCAGGCGTATTTTCCAATAGAAAATCTTGCATTGTTTTTGTCAGGACTTGGGGTTTTGGGAACTCAAATTCAACGGTTTGATCTAAAAATCCAACAACGAATAATCGTTCACGATTTTGGGGAATACCATAATTCTTAGAGTTTAAAACTTGGGAATACCACTTATAACCTAAATCACTGAAAACATTTTGCATAATTGTCCAAGTATTACCATCATCATGACTTAGAACACCTTTAACATTTTCATAGATGAATACTTTAGGTCTGATTTCATTAACTAAACGAGCAAACTCATAGAAAAGTGTACCTCTCGTATCTTCAAATCCACCTCGCTTCCCTACCATAGAAAATGATTGGCAAGGGCTTCCCCCTACAAATAAATCAATTTCATTTCTATATTGGTATCCATCCAAAAATCGAACATCATAATGAAAGTGTTCTTGGGGAATGTTGTAATTCGCTTGATAACTTTCCTCCACAAAGTTTTTCTTTTTTTTCTTAGTATAAAGTCCATCAACATACGCTTTTTTTTCTTTAAAACCACTTAAATCCGAAAGATTTTTCTCGATTTCATCCCGTTCAAGATCTATTTCAATATTTCCGTTATCACATGCAAAAGCAATTTCATGAGGTATAGATAACCGTTCTAGTGCATGTTCAATCGCACCAATTCCACTAAAAACCGTACCTAGTTTTAACATAAGATAGCCATCACATTTAAATCAAAAACCACTATATACCAGACCCAGATATATATGTCTATAAATTAAAAATTAAAAAATGAATAAGATGACAAATTCTGTCGCCCGACTTATTTTTCTTTGTCAGAATGATTTTAGGTTAGCCCTCTTAACTCAAGAAAATGACTGGAACCTTTTATAAAATCAGAAAGAATATCTGATACTTGAGATAAGTCTTTTTTGTCTTGACGGATACGGCATTCCCAAATTACACAGACTCTCCAGGAATTGCTTAAAAGTAGCTCAATCGCTTTGGAATCATTTTCCTTATTTTTATAAATTTTATTCTCCCAAAATTCAGGCCTGGTCCCTGGTAATTTAAAAAGGCGGCAATTTTCATGACCATGCCAAAAACAGCCATGAATAAAGATGACAGCATGATGCTTGGGTAAAACAATATCTGGCTTTCCTGGCAAATCTTTTACATGTAATCTGAAACGGAATCCTCTACGATGAAGAATACTACGAATTAGTAACTCTGGTTTGGTATTACGTCCTTTAATTCCTGACATCATCCGGCTACGTGTAACACTATCAACAATATCTACCATACAAATTTATCCTATCTCTGTTGATAACAGGATAAAGCTTTGTCCTAACCATGTAGGTTACATAGTGTTCCGAATATATAAAGCCATTTACTAAAATTATAATTATCTCTTTTTACATAAAATTTCTTATATGAAATAAAAAACCTAGGCACCGGCCTAGGTCTTAAATTTTAAAAAATACTTAAAAATTAAAGTTATAGTCTTAATTTTTCATGTTAATTTCGTATAACCGCCATTATGTTAAATGGACATAAATCAATTCTAAAATTATCTATGATCATTCTTACTTTTACTTCAGTACTGCGGTTAGGGTGGATAGAAAAGGGCCTAACTGCTATCATTGCCCCCGAAACCCTCCAAAATAGATATCTTTCTTAATATGACACTTACGCCACCATAAGTTTATTTATCTCTTAAAACAGTAAATAACTCATCACTGTCTAGTGATGTGGTGTAGTAGCTTGTGTGTCATATATCACATCACTAGCCTTTCCTAAAATTTAAAAAAATAGGCTATTTTCATGTTATCCACTATTCGAGAACAATGGTTCTCCAATATTCGCGGGGATGTTCTTGCGGGTATTGTTGTTGCTTTGGCTCTAATTCCTGAAGCAATTGCCTTTTCAATTATTGCAGGTGTCGACCCTAAGGTAGGGTTATATGCTTCATTCTGTATTGCCGTGGTGATTTCTTTCGTAGGCGGTCGTCCAGGGATGATTTCTGCTGCAACTGGTGCTATGGCTTTATTAATGGTCACACTGGTTAAAGAGCATGGTCTGCAATACTTATTAGCAGCCACAATTTTGACAGGATTTATTCAAATCCTAGCAGGCTATCTAAAATTAGGGGCCTTGATGCGGTTTGTATCAAAGTCAGTCGTGATTGGCTTTGTAAATGCTTTGGCTATTCTAATTTTTATGGCTCAATTACCTGAACTCACTAATGTGACATGGCATGTCTATGCGATGACAATTGGCGGTTTAGCTATTATTTATCTATTCCCTTATATCCCAGTAATAGGGAAACTTTTACCCTCTCCCCTCATCTGTATTGTCCTCCTTACGCTTTTTGCCTTGTTCATTGGTTTAGATGTAAGAACCGTAGGTGATATGGGGCAATTACCAGATACATTACCTATTTTCTTACTTCCTGATATCCCTTTAAATCTTGAAACTTTAGTGATTATTTTACCCTATTCACTAGGTTTGGCAGCCGTGGGTTTACTTGAGTCCATGATGACCGCAACAATTGTCGACGATTTAACAGATACCACCAGTGATAAAAACCGAGAATGTAAAGGGCAAGGTGTTGCCAATGTCGCTTCAGGCTTCTTAGGCGGAATGGCAGGCTGTGCCATGATTGGTCAATCCATTATTAATGTGAAATCTGGTGGACGTACCCGTTTATCATCATTTAGTGCAGGGGTCTTTCTGTTAATTATGGTGGTGTTTATCAGTGACTGGCTTAAAGCCATTCCAATGGCTGCACTGGTTGCTGTCATGATCATGGTAGCAATTGGAACATTTAACTGGGATTCACTACGCAATATCCGCCAATATCCCTTATCTAGCAATATTGTGATGATCGTTACAGTCATCGTGGTCGTTGCGACACATAATTTGGCTTATGGCGTATTAGTTGGTGTACTTCTTTCTGCATTATTTTTTGCCAACAAAATTGAACGCTACATGGCAATTCAGTCCGAATTTAATGAACCTGAAAATACCCGTACTTATACGGTAACAGGTCAAGTGTTCTTCAGCTCAGCAGATAAATTTACTTCTGCATTTGATTTCAAAGAAGCACTTTCAAAAGTTGTGATTGATGTTAGTCAGGCTCACTTCTGGGATGTGTCTGCGGTCGCTGCTGTAGATAAAGTGGTCATTAAGTTTAGACGTGAAGGAACAGAAGTCGAACTTATTGGAATGAATGAAGCCAGTAAAACATTAGTCGATAAGTTTGGTATCCATGATAAGCCAGATGCTTTAGATCGCTTAAATAGCCACTAAGAGGGATGAATTATGTCAAAAATTATTGCATGTATTGATGGATCATTAGCAACAAATACCGTTTGTGATTATGCAGCTTGGTTTAGCGATAAACTTAGTTCACCGCTTAAGTTATTACATGTTATTGATAAGCCAAAAGCGAAAGCACCACAAGATTTAAGCGGTGCAATCGGCTTGGGAAGTCGAGAAATCTTGCTAAATGAGTTGGTTGAACTTGAAGAACGTAAGGGGAAGATTGAGCTAGAGCATGGCCAAATTCTTCTTCGGGAAGCAAAAAACTATCTATTGGAGAAGTTCTCTATTGATGCTCAAAGCTTTCAACGCCATGGCAGTCTTTTAGAAACAATCATGGGAATGGAAGAGGATATTCGAGTTCTTGTTATGGGTAAGCATGGAACTGAAACCGAGCACAATTCCAGTAAAGTTGGAACCCATATTGAAAATGTTGTTCGTGCTCTTCATAAACCCGTGTTAATCACATCCTCACCGTTTAGTCCACCTCAGTCATTTTTAATTGCTTTTGATGGAAGTCCTACTGCACGTATTTGTGTAGACAAAATTGCAAATAGCCCTTTATTAAAAACCCTGACAGCTCATGTGGTATATGTTGGTAAGCCAAATAGTGATATGACATCACAAGTCACTTGGGCAAAAGAGCTACTTGCAAATAATGGTTTTGATGTAATTGATAGCATGCTTGACGGTGATGTTGAGAAATCTATATTGGATTATCAAGAAAAAAACGTTATTGATATGATTGTGATTGGTGCATATGGTCATTCAAAGATACGCCAGTTTTTTATTGGTAGTACGACGACCAAATTGTTATCAAGTTCTACAAAACCAGTATTATTACTAAGATAATTTTTACAAGATAAAGGGATAGTTAAAAACTATCCCTTTTTTAGAATTTCTAAAATTAACATAATACACGTTATGCGAAATTAGAAAAATGAGTTTATTGCACTGATATTTATCTGTTTTTTAAATTTTAGACCTGGGTTGGTGCCCAGGTTTTTTTATTGCGTATAACAGCCATTATGTTAAATGGGGAGTGATTTAGTGGAATATTCTTTAATTTTTTATATGAAAGAAGATACCTTGAATCGTGTCAAAAGAAGCATAGATT
>NZ_KB850098.1:0-15293 GCF_000369585.1 Acinetobacter sp. CIP 101934
CCCGCCCCGCCAGTAACCGGAGGGATAGGAGGTAGAGTGATAGGTGAATCAATATCTACCTGTTCGGCTTCAGGCAGTTTTACAGGCTTACAAGCATTTTGGACTTCCAGCTTTTCACGAATCTTTTTGGAGTTTTCATTTTCAATTGCCGTTGTAGCTGGCTTGCCTTGAGCATTATTAGTGCCTTTAATAACATTGCCACCGAAATAGTTACCTGACCCACCATAGTTTTTATAAAACTGTGCGATCTTTGGTACATACTCTTGGGTTTCTCTTGGCATTACTTTTTTAGTGCCTTTCAGATAAGCACGTAAGTTACCCATCCCCCAGTTATACGCATAAAGAGCGTGGGGCATATTTCCGAATTGCGAGTTAAGCTGCTTAAGGTAACGAGTACCAGCATTCACATTTTGAACAGGGTCATTAGGATTAGATACACCGAGAGATTTTGCTGTTGCAGGCATTAATTGCATTAAGCCTTGCGCCCCGACACCTGATCTTGCTGTATTTCTATGTGAAGATTCTTTTTCGATAACAGCATGAATTAAAAGCGGGTCATAACCATATTTAGCTGAAGCAGAAAGGACTACATCATGATAAGGAAGATTAGACGCAACACTGATACTGCTTAATCCAACTAATATTAGAAGTGATAATTTTTTTATCTTCATAGTTGTATTCCTTACTTAGCAGCAGCCAAACGGTTAGCCAAATCCACTAGAGTTTTAAAATGTGAGCCTTTTTCTCCCATAGAAAACTCATAGCACCCACCTTTAACTTGAACACGTAGAAAGTCCTTAGCTTGGCTAGAAACATCAGAAATAGTGGGAGAAATAAAAAGGGCTTTTGCATCACCTGGAATACGTACAGGTAGTTCACCAAATAAACCAACACTGGCAGGCACACAGTTGGGGTCAATGCTGTAATAGACTTTCAGATCGGCACAGCTTTCAGAGTGACAACTGGCATCACTAGAAAATTTATAAGTAATGTAATCGCCCTGATTAGGGGTTTCAGGAATGTAGATTAAGCGATTATCTTGAGCAAAAGACTGAAGCACTTGAGTAAAAGTCTGCGGTAACTGTGCTTCGGCTGCGGTCAGACTTACAAAGACAAAAGCAGCAAGGGTAATTTTTTTCATGGCTTAGTCCTTTTTAAATTTGTATGTCTGATCAGGATTATCTACATCAGTCAGCGTGATCACATTTCCTTTCTGTTCCAGCAGAAAGGCATCTTGGTTTTGATATTGGATAACCAGTTTTTCTTCTTTCTTAACTGTGTTTAAAGCCACATCACCCCAACTATTTTTTAAAGTGACTTTGGAACCTTGATCGGCAACGATCAGACCGCTACTCATTCCGTTGGTTTGTTCAAAAGCTGTCTGTTCAATACGGTTATATTCGCCATCTATGCCTTTGGATGAGCAAGCTGCACAAGCTAAAAAACTAAGCATGAATATTATTTTTTTCATTTTTCAAATCCTCAAAAGTTTTGAAGTAGATAGCTGAACAGCCATAACCGCCAGTTTCCGTTCTGCCGAGTTGGACGATAATGTCGATACTTTGTTTTACAAACATTTTGACCTGATCACTTGTCAGCGTAGTACCAGCTTGTAAAACCATGAGAGTTAGACGATCAATTGCATTAAGCGGGTCATTAGCGTGAAGGGTTGCGATTGACCCATCATGACCTGAAGAAATTAAGTTCAAATAAGTGAAGGCTTCTGCCCCCCGAATCTCACCAAGTAAGATACGTTTTGGATATAAACGTAGGCAGGCTTCCATAAGCGTTTGAGCAGTAACTTTAGCCTTACCTTGTCCACCCCTTGAGTAGTAAAGCTGCAAGGTATTTTCATGTGGCGGGCGTAGCTCTTTAGCATCTTCAATCGTGATTAGGCGTTCACCCAAAGGGATAGCATCATGAATTAAAGAGTTAAAAAGTGTGGTTTTACCTGCACCAGTTTGAGCAGAAATAATGATGTTCTTTTCATAGGCAACTGCTTTATGCAGAAAGCTATGAAATTGACGACTTTCATAGAGATCAAGCAATTCTTGATCTTTAGAAGAAATAGCGTTGAACGGTTCAACTGCATTCAAGATAGATTCATAAGCACTGTATGGCAGGCTTAGAACACTTGGTTTACGGATAGATAAAGCGATAGACCCTGTAGTAACAGCAGGGTCACGCACGAATTGAATACGGAAATATAAGCCTTCATGAGTAGGTGAAGGAATCTGTGCCGAAAGCAAAGGCTGGGCTTCTGAAATTGTCTGTTCAGTAGTAGTCGCAATGCTTTCAGCAAGACGTTTTAACAGTGCATAAGAAAGATCAGGATTAGTTCTTTTAATCATGTCCCTTGTGCCTTTCATAGCCACGAAATACTCACAAGGCTTATTTACTGAAATCTCAGTAATATCATCATTGTTAATATCTTCACCAAAGGCTTTCTCTAAATCTTTAAGGACAAGAATAGACATGATATTCCCCCCGCCTTTATTGATTAAAGATTGTAGAAAAATCCAAGTCTTTAGCGACTAAGACCTTAATACGTGTGCCATGTGGCACTGTAATTGTCGGAGGAATTGAAAGATTGCGTTGCAGAACACGATCAGCCTGATTACCGAAAGAGTTAGCTACTTCAGTACGGTACGCTTGGGACGCATTATTTTGATCACTACTGCTTACACCTACATTGCTTACACCCGCACCGATCACACTTAAAAGCGTAGCTGTGCCGAAAATTCTGCCGTAATGGTTGTTTACCTTGCCACCTAAGCCAGCGACACCCAGCCCATTTGTGCTAGGGCTATCAAGCATGATCTCAACACCGTTAGGAGTAATTGCACGATTCCAAACCGCAGCAACTTCAGCCTGTCCATCATTTACAATTGAGGAATACTGACCAAAAAGACGAGTACCCGCAGGCAGCAGTCGATTTCGACCTTGTTCACCGTAAATATCTGTTGTCACACGGGCAATAATGTTACTTGGCAGATCGCTTTTAACGGCAGTTTCTAAAACTGCATCAACAATCTTGCCCTGTTGAATGAGTAGTCTGCGGTCAGCGTTATAGCTTGCATGAGCGATAGGGGCTTTCTGATTAGTAGTGCTGGAATCGAAACGACCACCCATAGAAGATGCAGAGTTATTTGCAATACGAGGGTTCACATTAGAAGTATTTGCACCACCGTTATTGTTAGCCTGGGATGATTGCATACTCATAAATAACGGCATAAGTTCAGGCGGTACGCCAGCCATATCACCAGCAGCATTATTAGGACTAATCCCGCTATTACTTTGACTTTGACCAGTAACCATAATTCCCGACTTATAGCGGGCATTTAGAAGGGCTTGTTGCTGTGCAATGGCTTGTTGTCGTGCCTGTTCCTGTTCCATTGCAAGCTGTTGTTGCTGTGCAGCTAATTGACGTTCCATTTCTAGCTGTTCAGGTGACTTTTCATTAGCCGTTGGCAGTGGGTTCGGTTCTGTTAAAGCTGGAATCGGTTGTGGTCCACCGAAGCCGAATCTATCTTCACTTAGACCTGTACCTTCAATATTGGTGACAGGTTTAGCGACAGCCGTTTCAACACCTGATTCAAGTCGTGATTCTTTGTTCTTTTGCAGCTTGAAATAGACAGCAGAAATAACTAAGCCAATCACTACAAATAAGATTACACCTACTTTGATTAACTTTGCCTTATCCATGTCTTTTACAGACGTTTTAGACTTTTCAGAAAAATCATCTTTGATCTCAAAATCATCTTTCCCTTTTTTCTCATCACCATAAAAAACGTGATCATTGGTACTGAAGTTATCAGGGGTATCGAATTCATTTTTATTAGTCATCTTATTTAGCTCCGATCACGTTAGGTTTACGCAGAATGCAGACATATTCATTACCTAGACGCAAAGTGAAAGCATCCGACACGCTTTCAATCACGATTACGTCACCCTCTTGGCGTGAGTTAGTTAGTTCTTCATAGCCTTCACCGTTCACCGCATAAACGGCTGGGCGAGGTGAATTTTTACCTAAACGAATAAAGGTAAATTGGTCGTCATCAGAAACACCCAAGACCTTGATTGATTTGCTATGAGTGGCATCCATGCCCCACTTGATACTTGTCATAGGGAGTTCGCCCAATGCACGTTTAGGGGCATTCTGTTGAGCAATTAAACGGTTCGTTTTATTTACGTCTGCATAGTTAAAACGAAGTACATAGACAGGCTGGCTTGAATTGAAAAGGTTGAAGTAGTAGTTCCGTTTATCAGTGATCACGGTCAAGTTTGTACGGTTCATTCCCGCTTGTGGCTTTTCTGCAGGTTTGACAAAAAGGCGATTCCCCTGCGGGATAATCTGCCAGCCAATCGTGTCACCAGACGCTACAGTCTGGATAGTTTCATTTCCAAACTCGACCACAGTGCTAATGCCGAAAGTTGTAGAAAGTTCAACAACATGGTTTTCAGAATATGGAACAGTTTTAATTCGACCATCAGTTTTTAAGCCGACAGGGATTTGCTTTGCAAAACTTGGAGCGGAAGCAATGCACGTTGCAGCAAGTAGTATTGAGATGAGCGTTTTTTTCATTTTGATCTACCTTAATTTGTTGTTTGTGCAGTTGCAGATTCAGGGGCAGGCACAGATTCAGGCGTAGGAAGTACCGGACTGCTTGGCGGTGCAATCAGGGCATCATTAGACGAGTTCTGTGTTAAGTTCCAATTCTTAAATTTGACCCCGAACGGGTTAATCCAGCGATCTTTTACAGATAAGTCATCGAAGTTGTCAGTCACATAATCTGCGGTAACTGTGTAGCTGAATTGCTGTACTTGTGCGCCCTTAACAACGGTAGTTTTGAAATTCGCTTGTACCTTGTTATTTCCTAGAAAGTTCAATGAAATAATTTTAGGTGTGATAGAGCCTGATTCACCGAGTAAGTTGTAAGGTGAATTGCTATTTAATCCGCTAATTTCATTCTCAAAATCAGAGCGATCTTTACTATCTAAGAAAGTGGAAGTTTTACTGTATTGAGCTGCAAGCTGATCTTTTCCGACTTTGCCGTAATAACCATATCGGCTAGAAATCGTGTCCCAAAAGTAAGAAGTAACAAGTTTTTCGATTAGCTTAGGGTCAGTAGTTGAATCAAAACGTTCAACTTGGGTCATGATTCCTGTTTCGGAATCAATCACGGCAATGATCGGTTCGGTTGTTTTTAATGGAGTTAGATTGTAGTTAGCAATTGCTTGAGTAATATTTCCTACTGCTAAAACCCCACAAAGTCCCAGCGACCACAGTGTAATTTTGCCGTTACGGTTTTCACTCTTTTTAACGCTTTCCTGAAGGGCTTTAAATTGAGCGTCTAGCTGATCTTTAGTTTGAGGTAGCATTATCGTTTACTCCCAAAGCGTTTAACTGCATTAGTCGCAGAATTGGTTACACCTGTAGTTGCACTGGTTGAAGCTTCAAAACCGCTGCCGACAAGAGAAATTGCAATTTTTGGAATAATTGCGAAAAGACCTACTACAACAAGCAGAACAATGACCATGACAAAAGCCCCTGTGAAGGTGCTGCCGTTATCATTTAAGTGCTGGATACCCTTCACTACTGAAGTTAAAACTAGGTCGCAGCTTACGATCAGTAGTAGTAAAACCACGTTTGGAGTTAATACCGCTTGAAGCCAGTTGGTCGCATATCTACGAGTAGCTGGGAACATTGCAGCAGCAAGAAAAATAGGGGCAACAGCAATTAAAATCCCGATGATTACTTTGCAAATGACCCAAATCAGGAAGAACAAAGCACAAACTAGACAAGCCAGCCCGAAGATAAAGGAGTAAATCAGGACGAAGAAAAAGCCACTCACAACGTTGGTGATGCCTGTGTCAATGTTGTTAAAAGCCAGTGCGATAGCTTCAAAAATAATAGAAACAAATGATTGAAGTGTGGTTTTGGAATCGGTGCCTGTCATTTCAGTGATCAGGTTCGGCACATCATCTAGGAAAACTTCAGCTACATAAGGAAAGAAGGCATCCCATGAAAAAACGATTGTCCAGATCAGCAGCATAAGCACGAAAGTCGCAATAACTTGCTGAATCTCAACAGGCATACCCAGCATCATTTTCATGCCTTGAAAGGTCAGCCAAATGACAATAAAGCCTGCAAAGACTGGAATAATTGGAGCAGTTACTTTTTGGTAGTAGCCTTGAATATTGTCTTTAATATTTTTATCTACATCTGTGATTAAGCTATCAACGACTGAATCAAGCTCTTGCATTCCGTTTTGCGTCACCTGGGACATTGAATCAGCAATATTGTTATTGCCAGCACCAGTACCAGCATCGGCATTGTTGACTGTTTCTGTCCCCTGCCCTAAGTCTTGAGGATTAGTGTAGTAATCTTCAGCATAAGCAGAACCAAGACTTATGAAGCTAAACAAGAGAAAGAAAACATAAATGATCTTTTTCATAGTGCCTTCTCCCTTAGCGGATCACTGGAATTTCGGGAGGATTCTTATTAGACAATATGAATACTTTTGATGAATCTGATTTACGTAGCGTACCTTCAGAGTAAATAAAACAAGTCGTTAAAGAGCCTTCAGAGCAGTAAGTATCATCTTTTGTGAAAGTTAAGACCCCTGCCGATTCTCCTGTTAGTTTAGGAAGTTTTGCAGGATTAAAAGCGTTCATGTTTTGAATCTGATAGCTGAATTTCTTAACTGCAAAATTGCCCTGCTTATCAGCTTCAGAGATCACATAGTAATCATAGAAAAAAGTTGATTTAGGCGTGTGTTCAGGAATCCATACGCCTGAAATATCGGGCTTAGAAGTAAAGCACCCTGTCATAGCCAAGCTAAGGGAAAGCAGCAGTGAAGGTGCGACAATGGTTTTACTGATTTTCATATTGTTCTCGCTCATAGGTCAAAATACCCGCTTCACTACCGAGCTTCAGCTTTCCATCAACTAACTGAAAGCAGGCATCATTCGCAGCACATAACAAGCCGTTTTCAGGCTTAAATTCCATGTCAGTGAAAACACCTTTAGCCAGTATCGAAACTTTAAAAACGCCTTCTAGGTCACTTGGCGCAATGATTACACGGTCATTAATAATTACGTCATTGGGGTTTTGAGATTGTTGACCGACAGGATTCACCCATGACCCAACGTAATCATTTCCGTTCACTTCAGGCTGTTTAGGTTCGTCAGAACAAGCCATAAGAAACGCTGAAGCGATCAAAGGAAGTGCAAACTTTTTCATGCTGGGCTTCCTTCGTTAAGTGGGTTGATAGCGTCAATACTTTTGTGAAGGTCTGCACTTGGTAATGACTGGAATACACAAGCACATGGAGATTTTTTTAATCCTTTTTGAGAGCCAGTCTTAGTTGCACAAGCGGTTAAGGATGTAATGCTCAATATACAGATGGTTGTAATGATCATTTTTTTCATGGCTTCTACCCTTTTCTCAACAGAGTTATAACAGTATAACTCTATAAGCTTAAAAATAGTGCAAGTTTACTTAAAACTTAATGTTTCAAGTGTTTTAATTAGTAAACAAAACTTAACTTGGGCAGTATTTTGATAGTAAAAACATGATGTTATGTTTACTTTTTGTTGTACTAATTATGTGAATTAGAAACTTTTTATTGAAATGATGATTTAAGACTTTGGCTGGTCCGCTGACCAGAAGCCTTATGTAGTGCAGTTTTAGGACATAAAAAGATAGTGAGAGATAAATCAATTAGATAGAAAGTTATTTTTTACTCAAAAAATTAAAGTAAAAATCAATAAAATTTAGAGTTATAACTCTATGAAATTCAATAACAAACGTTAAATTATTCTTATTAATCAGGCATTAATATAAAACTTTTGGAAAAAGAAAAAGCCCCGATAGTCTTGTAACTATCAGGGCTTTATTCTATATTCGGGGTACACAGTTATTTGATGCCGTTAACATCATCTAACGAAGATCGAAGGGTTTGGCGACCACTACGATTTCACCATAAGGCTTGTACCTGAACTCTATTGTTGCATAAATAGAAGTTTTTGCAAGCCGTACTCTGAAAAAACTTCGTTACTTTAATGTCTATTCGTGTATCAAATAAGCGCATTTGTTTATTTGCCGAGTTTCGCCTACTTCTGTGATTTATAAAACTTTATGTTTGTAAGTGCATTGCCTTAAATGGGTTATCAATGGCATAGAGTTTTACAGGCGGATGGTGTAGCAGGAGGACTAAGTGACGGCAGTATCACCATCGCATGAGTATTACATTTTGCCATTGTAATACGCCCGCATACTGATGAAAGACACAATAATTGTGGGGTCGCAGGGAATACGTCTATAGCTTGATAGAAGTGGTATGTTGGGAAACCCCTCGCCGAGTTATCAGTATAGATGAGTGAGCTAATGCGTGTGTCAGGGGAGTTGCAAGACTCTAAATACTCACTTGCTGTAAATGGACTTGCAAGCCATACAGTGCCGATTGAAAGCGATACCGGCTCCAGACCGCAGAGCTTCATGGCAATATTCAAGATAGCTTTTTAAGCATTTTTGCTTAGGCTATCTAGGGTGAATATTGCCGAAATCCGCTCCTCCCCACCACCCGCAGTAAGCGAAGCGTCTGCGGTGTGAGTGGTGATGGAGTGGATGAGAACAATAGTTAAGGTTTTAATATGTATATAAATATATAAAGATAGATATTGATTATTGAGAATAACAATTTAATCTAAAATTAACCTTGATTGATTTGTGAGTACAATATAATATAGGCATAAATAAGTAAGGATTAATTACTATGACTACTATCAGAAGAAGTACCAAAGGTCTTACTCGATCAACAATGATCGGCAATAAGAACTCAGTCAAAGAAGTTGTAAAAGAAGATCGTTTCCAAGCTCGAATTAATTTTGAAGATAAGCAGAAACTCATTAAGTACTGCAAAGACAATAATCTTTCTCTTACGGATTATCTGATCAGCACAATGGTTGATAACGGCATACTTCCTGAAAGCAGACGACCAGCTACAAAAGAAACTAACCAACCTGAATAATTGAATAACAAGGATTATTAAATGAATACTAAAACAGAAAAATTATCGAAAGTAATCGCCCTGGCTAATCAGAAAGGGGGTGTTGCTAAAACCACAACCTCAATTAATTTAGCATTTGGTCTGTCGCTGCGTGGTTATGATGTTCTGTTAGTTGATGGTGACCCGCAGGCATCTTCACTTGAATGGGCTACAGTACGTGACGAAGCTGATATTGATTTAAATATGACTGTGATCGGTGTGCCTAAAACCAACTTGGCTAAAGAAGTTGCCAAACTGAAAACCAAATATGATTTTGTCATTATTGATGGTGCAGGCAGACAGTCAGAATTAACCCGATTAGCCTTAGTTGCTTGCGATATTGCCATTGTACCTAATACTACCTCTCCACTTGATGCGTGGGCTACTAAAGCGACTATCGCATCCATTAATGAGATTCAAAGCTACCGTGATTTTTCTGCTTACTTCTTACTTAGTGGCGTGAAGAAGAACACTAAGATTTTTACTGAAGTAAAAGACTGGTTAGCTGAAACTTATCCGTTGCCGATCTTCGATACAGTTGTTGAGCTAAGAACTGCATATTCCCGCAGCTTGGGTGAAGGTTTAACAGTCTTTGAATACAAAGATGATAGCGGGCGAATGGACAAGAAGGCGATCATTGAAGTGAATGCGTTAATTGATGAAATCCTTAGCCGTGAAAACATTGTGCAGCAAGAGGAAGCCATTTAATGAGAGCACCTAAAAGCATTGCTACTGCTACTAGCAATGCTCATCTGGCAAATGAGAAGTCACACGTTGTTAATTCAATGAATCATGACAAGATTCAGAAAATCGCAATCAATCCCGACCTGTATAAAAAAATCGTGAAAGTAGCTGATAAGCGAAAAATGGTACTGGCAGACATTGCCCGAACTGCATTAGAGTTTTATTTAAATCATCCTGAAACTGAATACAGCGAAGAACTTAGCAAGGGCAATTCAAAGAAACTGATCTATACGATCAATTACTTGCTTGATATTAAGATTGATAACTTCAAAGCGAACTATGGTATCAATCGAAGTGACCAGCTTAGAAATGCTCTATCAGCTTGGTTGATCAGTGAGAACCTACTCAAATAGGTGATGATATGGAACAGGAACGAGCAGCCAGCGTTATTATTAACAATGACGTTGATCAGAAGAATTATGAATATTTACTGACGCAAGTTGATCAGGTCGCTATTGAATATGCAGTAAACGAACTGGCAACACAAAATAAACGACCCTACTTGTCCAATATCTTTAAAGTGTTAGATATATCGCCCCGAAAATAAGGGGCTTTCTGCTATTTAAAGGGGCTAAAATGTTCAAAATAGTGTTTAGAAGTCTGCTGGTCATAGCCTTGCTAATGCCTGCAATCATTATCTATTTTTTCCCGCAGCTAACAGGGACCAAATTCTTTTTTATCAGTATGGCTATTTTCTGCCTGATCTTACTTCGACTTAAAGGCATATTACTTTTTTTAGGCATCACTTATGCCAGTATTTCAAGCATGTTCTCAAAGCACTAAAACACAATATATAGCGGAGATCCTTTTACCCCTTAATACAATATATTGTGTCCCCCGCTCTGTCGCCCTCTGCTAATAAAACCATGATAGCCAATACTGTCAATCGGTTGACTGCTCAAAACTTCCTTAGCTTTACCAATGCTGAAGCATTGCCAAAACATGCGGAAGTTTTCGAGCCAAATTAAGTAGAATGTTTTGTATGACCTTCAGTGCAATCACTACCCATAAAATGCTCTATTTTTCTTTATTTACGACTTTTAGGAAAACCGTATGGTTTTCCCTTCTCACACTCTAAAAAAGTCTACAGGGGGAAAGCTGCTTTTAATAAAAATTTCATTGTTTATCTCATTATTTTGTCTAAAGCTTTTTCATTACAGTATATTAAAAAAAATATTAATTCCTAACTCATATTTGATACACGTAAAATAAAATAAAATTTACTTAAAAAATAAGAATTGGGTTTTTAAGGTTTATAAATACTTTTAAATGTTTTTAGAAACGCTGAAAGCCTTTATATACAAGGGTTACAGAACTTATTTAATGACAATTACTTTGCTATTAAAAGACAGTTTCTTTGTTATTCAAAGACAATCTCTTTGCTATTAAAAGACTATTACTTTGTTTTATGGTGACACCTATTGATTATGTCATTTTAATGACATAAACTATAGTTGTCTTTTAATAATAAGTGAATTTCATAATGTCAAATGATCTAGTGGTTAAGGATAATGTTTTAATTAATGCAAGTTATAACCTAGAAGTCACAGAACAACGACTAATTCTTTTATCAATCATTACGGCAAGAGAAACAGGACAAGGAATAACCCCTGAAAGTAGATTAAAGATTCATGCTAGTGACTATGCAGAGCGATTCAATGTTAGTAAAGAAGCTTCATACGATGCCTTAAAAAATGCAGTGAATAATTTATTTGAAAGAAAATTTACTTTTAAAGAACAATTAGATAACGGCAAAGAAATTGTCGTTAAATCACGTTGGATTTCGCAAATTTCTTATATACCTCACCTGGCAATCTTAGAGATTATTTTCTCTCCTGCGGTAGTGCCATTAGTCACTAGACTGGAAAGACATTTTACAAGTTATCAGTTAAAGCAAGTTGCACAACTTACCAGTAAGTATGCAATTCGACTTTATGAATTATTGATTGCTTGGCGCAGTTTAGGGAAAACGCCCATTCTTGAAATCAGTGATTTTCGTCAAAAAATAGGCGTTCAAGATACTGAATATAAAACGATGAGCGACTTTAAGAAAAGAGTTTTAGAGCCTGCGATTGAACAGATCAACAAGGAAACAGATATTACGGTTAAGTATGACCAACATAAAACAGGAAGGGTAGTATCGGGCTTTGAGTTCAAGTTTAAGATTAAAGGGGAAGCAGCTAGTAAAAAGACTACTACCCAAAAGAAAAAGGTTGAGGAACTATTCTGTAAGATCAGTGATAAACAGGTTGAAATCTATTCTAATAAACTTTCAAAACAACACGAATTAAGCGATCTTGCTGGCAATAAAGATTATGCTGCATTCGCTATATGGATTGGAAATATTCTAAGAGATAAGGACAGCGTAAGACCTGAAACAGCAAAAAGAATATTTACAGCCCTTCATACATTAACGGACTTTAATAAGTAATTACTGCATTACATTTATATACCTATATTATTTTGTACTCACAAAATAATATAGGTATAATTTCTTTTAGGTCGATTGGCGATCTAATAAGAGGTAAGCATCATGCAGCTAGATTTTGGTTTTCCTGTTGTCGAAGATTACGAGCAAGACAGCAACGTTAAATACACAGTTGATATTTCCCACCTTCATTACTTTTATATATTGGTCAATTCTTGTGGTGTCCTAGAAAAAAGTAAGTCTAAGATACATGCAAAAATTGACGACTTTACTGCCATTCTGGAATGTGACAATGAGCAGATTGCAGATTGCAGATTGCAGATGAAGTCTTAAGCTGTATAAAGGGAGCTAAGAAAGAGACAAGATACCGTGTGCCAAAGTTTAACCCTCTCTATTTCAGTTTAGTCGGGGAGCAGTTAATAGTTGGAAATCTTCAGTAAATAGAAAAATGGGTTTTGATAAATCCCAACGCTTCAGATCAGTGCCTAGCAAGTGGGACTATAACTGACACATTATGCCAATAGGGGGGTATCCCCCTATTTTTTCACTTATAAGAAAAACAATAACTTATGAAGTTCAAGATGAAGATCCGGTACTGGCCACAGCTGCATGGTCAATGTCATATTTTGCCACTCAATCCTATAAATAATTAACCCCCCTGCCCTACTGTCGCAACCCTGCGGGATTGCTCGGCTATTCCCGCTTATAAGCAAAAGGAAGCAGTTGAGGGTCTGCGGTCAGCTAGCCAAAATCACAGATTTTGGCTGCTTCGCTTGCCCCTTCAACGGTAATCAGGGAGGGAAGGTTTTGCACTTTCCATAGTTCGCAAAGTGGACACTTTGCTCTGTATATACCCGCTATGATTCATTTACATTTCTTTACCTAATTTGTTTTGTACTCACAAATCAATATGAGTATAATTATTTTATTAGGTCGATTGGCGATCTAATAAGAAAGGAAGTTAAAAAATGAATCTATATGAACAAGTTACAAACCAAATCATTGAACTGATGGAAACTGCAACCAGCTCACAAGAGCTATGGTCAAAGATCGGAAGCACTGATCTATTTGCACCGAAAAACCATGTAACAGGCGACTTCTATAACGGCATTAACATTCTGATTCTGGCAGCAGCTATGCAGAAATTCGGCTACCAGCATAATGAATGGCTTACATTCAACCAAGCTAAAGCAAACAATCTGAAGGTTCGCAAAGGCGAGAAATCAACAGTATGCGTATTCTATAAGCCGATTGAAAAAGACACTGTAAACCCTGAAAGTGGCGAAGTAGAAAAAGAGCGTTTTGCGATTGCTAAACCCTTCTACTTGTTCAATGTTGCACAGCTTGAAAACGTCACTATTTCAAACAATGAAACCAGCCTAGAAAATGAATTTTCTAAAATTGAAGCCGGTGAAATTATCTTGAATAACCTTATTGAGAAGAAAGGCGCAGCTATTCAGATCGGTTCGAGTGATTCAGCGTACTACGTGCCAAGCGTGGATAAAATTGTTTTGCCAGCTAAAGAGCAGTTTACAAAAGCTGAATATTTCTATTCTGTTCTATTCCATGAAGCAAGCCATTGGACAGGAAATAAAAGCCGTTTAGACCGTAATTTAAGCGGGCGTTTTGGCTCACAGTCTTACGCTATGGAAGAACTAATTGCAGAGCTATCAAGTGCCTTCACTTGTGCGAAAACAGGCATTGTGAAGCATACAATTGAAAACCATGCCTGCTATTTAAAATCATGGTTACAAGTCCTGAAAAATGACACTAAGGCAATTTTCACGGCAGCAGCCCAAGCCCAAAAAGCCCACGAATTTATCATGAACTAACAGAAGCCCTGCAAGGGGCTTTTTTAATTCCTGATCATTTACACTTTATTACCTAATTTGTTTTGTACACACAAATCAATATAAGTATAATAATTTTATTAGGTCGATTGGCGATCTAACAATAAAACAGGTACTTATAAATGAAAACCCAAGTAAGCCCAAAAACAGTTTTAAACCTTGTAGAAAATGTTTTGTTGTCAAAACGGAATGCTACAAAGGTGATGCAAGGTATCTATTTAAAGAAAAGTAAAGCTGAAATTTTCATTGTTCTAGGTCAGCACAAAGCAATCACTATCTTTTTTAAAGGACGCACAGAGTTGTTTTTAGAAGCTACACGGCATGAAGATATGGACGATGCTATATATCAAGCCAAAGACTATTTAAAGCGAATCTATGAGATTCTGGATGAAGTAGCAAAGAGATAATAAAAGCCCCGCAAGGGGCTTTTTTAATGCCTAGCACAGACCAACCAAGACACAAAAATCAGTTACATTTAATTACCTAATTTGTTTTGTACACACAAATCAATATGAGTATAATTATTTTATCAGGTCGATTGGCGATCTGATAAAAATAGGAATTAAGAAAATGACCGATTTAGTTTTATTAAATGCCGATGAAATCCAAGCAGCAAGCTATGACAGTTTTAATGCAATTGACTTAAAGGGATTTCAAACCATGCAAGATGCAGATGAGCCATGTTTTACTGTACCTATGGGGCTGATGGTGTTTTATTGGGAATCTGCGCTTTACCAGTCAGCTAGTAATCTTTCAGATTCATACAATGGCGGATTCTGGAAAACTGAAAACGGATTTTTTGAGCTACAGACTGATGAAAGTTTTGTTTTAGAAAATGGATGGGGCAGCACGTATGAAGTGACAGCAACAGAATTTTCAATGATTGCTAATTTGTATGCACTTTCGCACCTGGCAATGGCAACCTATGAATCTAAACCAGCTATCAACCGCAGAGCCGTTTTCTTTAGTGACTACATCAAACAACTGATGGACAAAAACAGAGGGATTTTAAATACAAATGCTATCTATTTGATGATTGACTAAAAGAAGCCCCGCAAGGGGCTTTTTTAATGCCTATCACCCTTCTTAGACCAGAATCCAGCAATATGACCAACCCACAGAAATAAAGCCTATAGGCGAGAAATCAGGAGCATTTAAACCAAGTCGGAAAAGTTACATTTAATCACCTAATTTGTTTTGTGCTCACAAATCAATATA
>NZ_KB850099.1:0-1252 GCF_000369585.1 Acinetobacter sp. CIP 101934
CATGCCTATGTCGATTATGAGAGTTCATACGGTTCTGCATTTGGTGAAGATCCTCAAACTTTTCCAATTGAACGCTTGGAAGCTTTAATTAAAAAAGTAAATCCATCTAAAGAAGCTCAAGAATATTTAGATCGTACTGTGTATACAGCTCTTGGTATGGCTCAACTTTTAGGTGATTACCAATGATTAAATTAGAAGGCACAGTATTAAACGTTTTTACTCAACAAGGTGGTAAAGACAAAAAGACCGGTGATCAATTTGAAGATCGTGACAAGGTGCAAATTTTAGGTGCTGTTGACCTGCCAAATGGTGACGTAAAAAATGAACTTTTTACGTTATCTGTAGAGGATTATCGTGACTTTAAAGACTTTCTAAATCAAAAAATTTCTATTGCTGTTGGTGCTCTTGCCAGTGGTCGTAATGTTATTTTTTATGTTGCTAAGGGTGCAAAGCCTGTTTTAGCAGAACAAATGTGATTTATATAAAAAACAGTGAGTTAGCGAAGCTACTCGCTGTTTTTTCTTTCTCTTGATACTATTGATTAACTAGGGGACAAAAATTGCTTAAAAAAGACAATAAAAAAGCCCATATTTCGGACACTTTGGCGGGTGATGAAATACAGGCTTTGCAATCTGCTAAGGCAGATCAACATAGGGATAGAATAACACGTTTTGGGATTTTGAAACATAGAGCGAAGCTACAAGAACAATATTTGTGGACGCAGGTTGATTTCAAATCAGAAGGTGAAAATGATCTATCTAATAAGGCTCTTAAGGCTGCAACTAAATTAAAGGGTTGTGGTCAATTTCTGCTATTCCATAATTACTACACCATAGACCAAGTGAAACTTGCTAAAGCTCATTATTGCTCTCAGCATTTGTTATGCCCTATGTGTGCTGGTGTTAGGGCTGCTAAGTCCATGAGCCGATATGTTCAGCGTATTGAAGAATTAATGCGTCAGAATCGCAAATTAAAGCCTGTTTTGATCACCTTAACGGTTAAGAATGGTCAAGACCTTCAAGAACGCTTTAAACACCTTAGAAGCTCATTTAGGACGCTTTTAGATCGTTATA
Source organism: Acinetobacter sp. CIP 101934 (assembly GCF_000369585.1). Lineage (NCBI taxonomy): Bacteria > Pseudomonadati > Pseudomonadota > Gammaproteobacteria > Moraxellales > Moraxellaceae > Acinetobacter > Acinetobacter sp. CIP 101934. The sequence goes on from NZ_KB850099.1 coordinate 1,074, forward strand.
ATGACTATAAGAAAAAGGGACGCGGTTTTAATCAATTTTGTAAGATTGATGGTGCTTTTTACTCTACTGAATATACATACAATCCAAAAACAAAAGAGTGGCATCCACATATCCATATCTTTGCTTTACTCAATGAATGGATAGACCAAGAAGAACTTGCCGAGACTTGGCACGATATT
>NZ_KB850100.1:0-1814 GCF_000369585.1 Acinetobacter sp. CIP 101934
TGGAGTATAGGGCACCAGAACGGCTTTTTATTGATTATTCATGTTCCACGCTCACTAATTGAGCGATGTTCCACGGTTTTATTCAGTTTTAATAAACATCATCCGGTTTTTTGAGGAGTCATTATTTCAAGTGCTTGCACTGAAATTGGCTCTTCAAAAAACTGGAGTCTTGGCTAACCATATGGAAGGAAAAAGCGGCTTAGGAAGCCTCTCTTCTTCTGTTCTGGTTCAACATGCTCCGGGATAGGAATACGCTTATTGTCTTGCTGAGGAGTAGTCAATTCGTCATAGTTCGTTGCTAGTTCCGACCGAGGATCCGTTGCTATATCCTGTTTAAAGCTCTGATCGGTAAAGGTAGTCATATTGGCTTTTGGTGCTTCTAGTAAGCGCTGCATAGCTTCAATCTGTTCTTGATAAAACGATTCACGTTCTAAAGATTGATTTTCTCTCTGTATTGCCTGATTTAATTGTTTTTCCAGTATGTCAACTTGACGTTTTAGTAAGTCAACTTCTGTCAAGTTTTGACTGTTAATTGATTGACTTTGATTGACTGTATCCTCTTTTTTTTGTGGTTCCCCAAAAACTCTTAGGGCCTCTGAAAAGTCAATTAATCCATCAGATCCTTTAGATAAATTTCCTTTGTTTATATGTGCATATATGGCTTGTCTTGAATATCCATAAAGCTTAGCTAACTCTGAAACTGACAGTTTTTTCATTATGTAAACCAGTTTTCAACTTGTGTTAATACCTGACTGTTAACTTAACAATTTCAATTAACAATGTCATTGAAATCCTAATTTTCTGAGTAAAGGAAGTAATTCCTTAAATTTCTCTGCATCTTGCAGCATGGCAGCTATACGTACAGCAAACTGCTGATAGCTTTCTGTGCCTTGTGAATATTTACTCATCTCAGGAAGCTCTGAGAGCTTGTTGGCGAATAGATGGCGTTGTTTATCTGTTATTTTTGAAAAGAGGTCTAATGTATTCGGATCTCTTTTAGATTCGACTGAATGCGTGGCTGATTTTTTCTGTTTAAAGCTAAATGAAAAACCAGTAATAGATCTACCTGTTTTATGCTGTTCAACTTTGACAGTAATATCGGTATGTTCATTTACTTGTTTTAATGCAATGTCTAAAACATATTTTTTAAAATCATACATTCGTTTGTATTCAGTCTCGAGTACACCTATTTTTTGTCTAAAATCATACATAGTTATGAGAGGCGTTTTTCCAGTACTACGCCATGCAATCAATATTTCATATAAACGAACAGCATAAGCACTTGTTAAATTACTTATTTGTTGTATTTCATACTTTGTAAATTGTTCTTCTAACCTAGTAATTAAAGGCACAATAGCAGGGGCAAAAATAAGTCTAACGACAGCTTCATTATCAATATAAGCCACCTCGCTCACCCATCTTGATTTGTGATTAATAATGTTACCTTTTTCACTAAGACTCTGATAACTGAATTGTCTTGCAAACAAGTCATCGCAAGCATCTTTTAACGCCTGATAAGCCGTATTTCGATGTACACCAAACTGATTAATATAACTTTCAGCATGAACTGTTAGTGGATCATTAGCATTTATCCCTTTACCCGATTCCCTTGCTTCAACAATAGCTAGGAGAATTAACCTCTGCTCAACTAGATCGAGGTTATAACTGGCATTGATTAAGGCGTTATCTTTAACAACTAGTTCTGTTTTCATATGAAAAGATTATATTTTTAATTCAATAAGACGAGGTTATATAATTATCTCGCTTAATGCAAGGTAAACCTCGTTTTAATGCAAGGTAAACCTCGTTTTAAT
>NZ_KB850101.1:0-1684 GCF_000369585.1 Acinetobacter sp. CIP 101934
TTTTTTTGGTTCAGGCTCAACGTGTTCTGGAACAGGGATACGTTTATTGTCTTTCTGAGGAGTAGTCAATTCGTCATAGTTTGACTCGGTCTGTGGCCGAGGATCTGTTGCTATATTCGAATTAGTAGATTCATTTAGTTTATTAATATTTTCTTGTTTTGGCTGTTCTAAGGTGCCTTTAAACTCAATTCTATGAGTAAGATCTTCAATATGTTGCATCAAAGACTTTTCTCTTTGATTTGCTAAATCTAACTGATTTTTGAGTAAAGAAATTTGATCTTTTAATACACTTTCAACCTCAGATTGAACGTGTACTTGTACATCCTTCTGAACTTGTTCAGTACGTGTACTGGACTGAACACCGACTGGATTGCCATAAACTCTGATAAGTTCAGATAAGTCTATAAGACCATCATGATCTCTTGATAATTCACCATTTTTTAAAGCCTCATATATTGTTGTACGTGATTTTTTAAAGGCTTTACTTGCATCCATGACGCTGAATTTTGTTGTGTTCAATGTAATCCCTCAGTGCGTGTACAAGGATGTTCATGTGAACATCCAATCTGAACATGAAGTTTATTTTGTATTAAATCCTACTTTCTTTAGATATGGCAGTAATTCTTCAATTTTAAGTGGATCCTGCAACATTTCGGCAATGCGAACAGCAAATTGAGAGTAACTTTCTGTACCTTGAGAATATTTATTCATCTCGGTAAGCTCAGAGAGTTTATTAGCAAAAAGATAACGTTGCGAATCAGTCATTTTTAAAACTATAGGTTGTATAGCTATATCTGACTTCTTTGGTTGCTTTCTAATTTTATAGGTAAACTCAAATCCTATAATTTTTTTCCCTGCCTTCTTATTAGTATATTGAAGGTTATATATATCGCAGGCTTTGCTCTTATTTATTTGAGTGACAGCTAAGTCCAGGACATTGTCTTTTAGATTTGACATAGTTTTATATTTATTTTCGATACCGAACCTAGATCGAAGATCGTCCAACTCTAGAAAAACTTTTTGCTCTTTATAGTTCTGCACTTCTTTAAGAATTTCATATAAGCGATTGGCATATTGGCTGCTTAAATCAACCGTATGTTGAAGATCAATTTGAGTAAATTTATTAGCTAGCTCACTTACAAATGGTAAGACGTCATTAGCAAATTGAATTTCAATTCTAGCTTCACCTTCAAGATATCCCTTCATTTGAATAAATCTATATGTTCTAACGTGTTTTTTAGTATTTGAGATTTCTCGCTCTAATGTGAACTGGCGTTCAAATAAAGTATCTACAGCCGTTCTAAGGGCTTTATAACCGCCATCTATGGTGTCTGAAAACAGATCTGCATATTCATGAGCTGAAATGGTAATTGGTACATTATTATCTAATGTAATCTTATTAGAACGAATTTTTGATAAAGCGATATTGAACAATCTATGCTCAACAACAGTCATTTTATAATGAGCTTTTACTAAATCATTTGCTTTAGAGACAAGAATCGACATGTCTAAATTTTCTGAACGGCTCATTCTTATTTCCCTATAAACATTATATGGATTTACCAAAATCTAGATAAATTTTTCACTTAGGGAATCATCATAACAATACTCATTTAAATAGTAAAATAAAAACCTATGTTTATGCGGATAAAACCTATGTTTGAAACGGATAAAACCTATGTTT
>NZ_KB850102.1:0-3912 GCF_000369585.1 Acinetobacter sp. CIP 101934
TGATATTTAAAGAGAAATATCAAGCATTTCGTATAAGGTGTATTATGTTATTTTTAGGAAGTCTTTAGAGTTGGCCTTCAAGTAACTGACCTATTTCTAACCTGGTATAGCCACGTTCTTTAAAGATCAAAATAATTGCTTTTTTATAATCTTCAGAAGTAGAAGTCTTATACTTAGTTATCAGTTGATTCTCAGAATTCAGCTCAAGATCATTTTTGATGGTCAATACTTCGCTAGAGATCTTGTTAAAGATATTTAGGTTAAACATACAGGCACTCGTCATCCGTATTATAGCGGCCCGACTATAACAAATACCTGTCTTAGCTACGCTAGACACCCTTGGCCGCAAGGATTACAAATTAAGAAAAATTCCGCAAGTTTTTGTCTATTGAAAGAATAAATAATCTCCCAACTGCCATCCATTTAACATAATGGGCGTTATACGAAACGCATATTTTAAATATATAAAAATCATACACTTGTGTTATAGTGGTGATGCTCGACGATGTCGAAAAGCTGACTTGGAAACAAGTCGGCTTTTTTATGATCGTTTTTGATAGTTCTTGCCAATAAATCTGACTAGAAATTACGCTTCTCAACTTGAGTGATACAATTTTGTGATACATTATTGTATATACAAATTTGAATGTTTTTTATGGAACAGTATTTTGAATGGGATGAGGCTAAGAATCGAAAGAATCAGAAAAAGCATGATATCTCTTTCGAAACTGCAAGCCTTGTTTTTGAAGATCCACTGAGGATCTCAATCCAGGATAGACATACTAATGGTGAAGAACGTTGGCAAACCATTGGAAGAGTAAAAGGCGTACTAATGCTATTAGTAGCTCACACTATCTTTGATGAAGATGACTGTGAAATCATACGAATCATTAGTGCAAGACAAGTCACTAAGGCGGAGCGAGATAAATATGAGCACGGTTAGATATTCACGCAAAGAACTAAATGAAAAATTTAGTGAGAAGCAAGATGCTGAAATTGAACGCCTACTTGCTAAAGGAACTATTCCAGATGATCAACTAGATTTATCTGATATTCCTGAAATTACAGACTGGAGCAATGCTGTCCGCCATAATCAGTTCTATCGTCCAGTAAAGCAACAAACTTCAATTCGCTTAGATGCTGATGTTCTTGCATGGTTTAAAGCACAAGGTAAAGGCTATCAAACCCGGATGAATGAAATTCTGCGAGATGCCATGCTGAAAGAATTAAAAAATCATCAATAAAAATGGGAGCTTAAGCTCCCATTTTTGACTTCGCATAACATGTATTATTTTAATTTTAGAAAATCTTAAGTTTTAAAGAGGGGAAAATGTTAACTGCTCCAGAGCTAGCTACCAAATTCAAGACCTTGTATGAAATTGCATTTCATGAATATAAAGATGAATGTGACCGTTCAAAAAGAATCGAGGAAAAAGTTGGAAGAATTTTTACGGTCTTAAATATATTTATTGTTTTAGCCGTTACAGCTATTACAAAGAATGAATATTGGAGTAGTTTTAAGAATCATTATCTTATTTTTCAAATATTTGAAATAATAATTTTACTGTTATTTTTTAGTTTACTCTTCTTTGCTTGGTCTAAATTATTATCTGTTATGCAGGATACTAAAGTCAAAAAATTGGAACTAAATCATGAGTTAGAAGATGTAATATATGATGATGAACAAAATCCAAACCATCTTTATTGGAAATTATATAAAACTTATAGAAGCTCTATTGAACAAAATACTGTAGAGATGAACTTAAGATCCAAAATAATAGAAGATGCATTAAAAGACCTTAAAAAGGCTTTTTGGTGCTTCATCTCTTTTATCTTTATACTGTTTTTAACTCTTCTAAAAACTACGGTTGAAAGCTAATGGCGAAGAATCCAAATACAGAACAAACTAAACAGGAAAATAGACCATCTATATCTAGTACACAGAAGCCACCTCGTGATACAGATCCCTTACCACTTAGAGTCGTAATAGAGAGTTATGATCCGAATGTAAACCTAGAAAAATTGCGTAGAAAATAACTCTCAACCACAAATTACCTCATCTAACATCAATTAAAAGAGGAGCACATTGCTCCTCTTTTAATAATCTTAACTGATTTTTCTATAGTTAATATCATATCCCGCATCACTTAGCATATGAGCTACAGACATACGCCAGTCTTTATATCCATGGTCTGTATATACAACACCATTCACATCACCAGGCATTTCAATATGACCTTCCTTTTTTACTAAGCAGATAACTTTCTCACGAGTATATAAACCTATTAATAAACCGTGTTCAAAAACAACATTCTGCCTAGCTCTTAATTTATATTCGCTTTCTCCAACAGCTTTGCCTTCATCATCTGGTGTATATAGAACTATCCCAAATCCAATAGAAGGATCTTTCGTATAACGTTCTAATTTTTCTATGATTGTAATGCTAGCATCATGTTGCTCTCTAAGAATTATTGGTTCGATTCTTTGAGCTGATAAAAAAGCTTTTACCTCGTTTATTAATGCATCATCATGACCGTGGACAATGAATACTTTAGATGGCGTGATTTTCTTTTTTTTCTCCACTAAATTAGAAACTTCTTTTTTAGTTCCTTTCGCATACGTCACTAATTCTTCTGTTATTTCTTTTTGTTTTAGAATTGCTGACTCTAAATCATTAGAATAAAAACCGATCATAACAACATTAGAAGCTCGATCTTCAGCTCTTCGTTTATTAGCTTGTTGCTCTTTTAGAACTTCACCAGATATTTCACTAGAAAAAATACGTAACCGCTCAATATGTTCAATAGGAATAGTACGCCCATTAATTAAAATAGGTTTCCCAACCTGATAAGGTTCAGCATATTTGTTAATTACGTCTTCTAAATCTGTTAAATCTGATTTAATTTCGACTTGATCCCACGCATTCTTATGATACTTTTCACCTAACTCTAAAATCACATGGTAATACATATTCTTAACGCCATATCTTTATTCATTTTTTTAACTATATAATAAATTTTAAAAAAATTAACTTTCTATTTAACATAAAATCTCTTATACGAAGTCAAAAAAGTAGCCCCATACCCATATTGGATAGGAGCTTTGTGGCAATATAGAGTGAACTCGATAAAAAATGAAATCCTCTAATTCTTGTTTTAATTATTTTTCTAACTAAGAATTAGAGGATTAATTTCTTTACCTCTGGAGTTTTATAATTATTGTTATAAGACTTATTAGATCACTTATTGCTCAAATAATCTTCACAATCTGATCATTCACTTATGGGTAAGTGTGATGGAAATCACAAAATCAATCAGATCTAAAAATCACACAATTACACTATTTATGATGAGCGAATTGTTCTTTTAATTTTCTGATCAGTCTTGTATTGCGACAAAGCATAGACCGCCCAGATGGCAGCCGGGATCCAACCTAAAACTGTAATCTGAAGTAGCAAACAAATGATGCCTGCAAATGGTCGCCCTATGGTGAAAAACAGCAGCCAGGGAAAAATTAAAGCAATTAGCAATCTCATTTCAAATTCCTATGTATCTTTTCAAAAAATTAATAATTAACTGCCGACAGATCAAACAGCTTACGATCTCTTTCATCCGTTAAATACTTATCCATCTGAGCAATCAGTTTTGCCCGAGCCTGTTCATCATCTTCGGTAATTTTCAACATACAGGATCCGATCAAAATCTTGCGTCTGGTATCCTCCTTTCGTGCCTGTTCTTTCTCTTTGGCACGTTCTCTTGCCAGTGCTGCCTGTCTTTGAGCCTTTAACTGCTTTAGCTTTTCTTCCTGTGCCTTAATTTTACTATCTAGAGTTTCAGTAACGCTCATTCATCCAATACCATCATCCTGGGAAACCATCCCTAACATAAGCGCACTTGAATCTGCATTCAAGGT
>NZ_KB850103.1:0-4731 GCF_000369585.1 Acinetobacter sp. CIP 101934
TGTGTAGGCTTCTTCATTTGAAAATTATATCGCTGAAAAAGCCGTTACAGATAGGTTTGTGCAACAAAGCCCTTAGTTGAAAAAAACTTTTAGATTTCATGCTCACACACCACCTAAAACAAAAAAATATCTGATTGATTTTACAGGCTTTTAATTTAAGGTTTTATTCTACCCACTCGCAATATCAACGTTTAGTATCACGACTCACTAACTCATTAACTAAATATGGAGCAGTACGACTATCTTGATTTTCTGTTATTTGTTTTGGTGTTCCTGCCACAACAATATTCCCACCAGCATTTCCAGCACCTGGTCCCACATCAATCACCCAATCTGCTTGTGCAACGGCACGCATATCATGCTCAATCATAACCACGGTATTACCCGCATCGACTAATCGCTGCAATTGAACTAACAATCGATCTACATCTGATGGATGCAAACCTGTAGTTGGCTCATCAAGTATATACAGTGTATTTCCACGCTGATTGCGTTGCAGCTCGGTCGCCAATTTAATACGTTGCGCTTCTCCACCAGATAGTTCAGTCGCTGGTTGCCCTAAACGTAAATAACCAAGGCCAATTTCCTTTAATAATTGTAGTGAACGAGCAATCGAGACCTCTCCATCAAAAAAATCACGTGCTTCATTGACGGTCATTCCTAATACTTCAGCAATATTACGTCCATTCCAGCGAATTTTCAGAGTGTCATCATTATATCGAGCACCATGACATGTCGGACAAGGGGCATATACACTTGGCATAAACAATAATTCTACACTGACAAAGCCTTCACCTTCACAAGTTTCACATCGCCCTTTAGCCACATTAAACGAAAAACGTCCAGCATCATAATGAGCTTGGCGAGCTTCAGGAGTCCCAGCAAATAACTTTCTAACATGATCAAATAAACCCGTATAAGTTGCCAGATTAGAACGTGGAGTACGGCCAATTGGTTTTTGATCAACCTGTACCAGACGCTGTATAGCCTCCACATCACCAGCCAGAGAACCCTGTGTAACCTCGGTAACCAACATTCCTTCATTTAAAGGATTATTTTCATTATTGTTTTCAGTTTCAGATTCATTGCCTAAATATGAAAGTACTAACTCGGGTAAAGCTTGAGAAACGAGACTAGATTTACCTGAACCTGAAATACCTGTAACTGCTGTAAGTACACCAAGAGGTATACGAGCATCAATATTATGCAGGTTATGTCGGTAAATATTGTTAAGTTCAAGCCAACCAGAGGGTGTACGTCCATAACTTTGAGTAACTGGGATTTTATTAAATAAATAACTTGCAGTACGTGAAGCTGAAATCTCACTTAAACCCTGAGGTACTCCACTATATAAAATATTACCACCTTGCTCTCCTGCATCTGGTCCAACATCCACTAACCATTGAGCACGACGCATGAGCTCTAAATCATGCTCTACAACAAATACGGAGTTTCCAGCGTCTCTTAATTTATCGAGAGAATCATATAATGACTGACTATCTGAAGGATGTAATCCAGCAGACGGTTCATCCAGTACATAAACTACACCAAATAGCATAGAACTTAATTGTGTTGCTAAACGCAAACGTTGTAACTCTCCCGCTGAAAGAGTCGGTGTGGCTCTATCTAATGTTAGATAACCAAGACCTAACTGGCGTAATTGATTTAAACGCCCCACCACACCATTTGCTAAACGCTGCGCAGCAATTTTCTTTTCATCTGAAAGTGCTGACGTACGTCTTACATCTGGAGATACAGAATGCACTGCTCTACCTGTTGTTGCTCGTTCGGATCTATCAAGTTGGGTTACTTTATTATTAGTCTTTTCTCCAGCATCATGAGCGTCGAAATTGCCAAGAACAATGGGCTCAAGCAGGCAAGTTAACTTATCCAAAGAAAGTTGCATAAACTCACCAATATCTACTCCAGCAAAGGTAATAGATAAGGCTTCTGGTTTAAGGCGTTTACCATGACAGGAAGGGCATATTTTTCCTTCCATAAAACGTGAAACACGTTTTTTCATCAACGTACTTTGGGTATTAGCAAAAGTATGAAGGACATAGCGACGAGCACCAGTGAAAGTGCCCATATAGCTGGGTTCTAGTTTACGTTTAAGTGCAGATTGAGTCTCAGCGGGGCTTAAACCAGCATAGACAGGAACTGTTGGGGTTTCTTCAGTAAATAAAATCCAGTCTCTATCCGATTGCGGTAAATCTTTCCATGGTCGATCGACATCATACCCTAGGGTTACTAGGATATCGCGTAAGTTTTGCCCGTGCCAAGCAGGTGGCCATGATGCGATAGCTCTCTCACGAATACTGAGTGTTGGGTCAGGAACCATTGTCGATTCTGTAACTTCATAAATGTGACCTAAACCATGACAGGTAGGACAAGCACCTTGAGGAGTGTTCGGTGAAAAGTCCTCGGCATATAACATTGGCTGATCGGCAGGATATGCACCAGCACGCGAATAAATCATTCGCACGAGACTTGATAAAGTTGTTACACTTCCAACAGAAGAACGGGTATTACTTGCACCACGTTGTTGTTGCAATGCTACTGCTGGTGGTAGACCATCAATAGCATCAACATCTGGTACTCCGGCCTGATCTATTAAGCGTCTTGCATAAGGTGCAACAGATTCGAAATATCTTCTTTGTGCTTCAGCAAAAATAGTTCCAAAAGCAAGTGATGATTTTCCTGAACCCGATACACCTGAGAAAACAACAAGTGCATTTCTTGGGATAGAAACATCTACATCCTTAAGGTTATGCTCACGTGCACCTCGAACTTCAATACAATTATTAGATAAAGTAATGTTATTGTGTTCACCAAAAGAATGTATTTTCATGTTTCTACGAGCCTGTAAATTATTTTGTGTAAGTCTCATTTTTTATAAATGATCTTTTAATCGATCATCGAACTGAATCGTAAACCAATTCATTGCTAAACGCCAATTTTGAATTGGCATGGTCCATTTTTTAGCAGCATTTGAAGTTGCTAAATAAATGACCTTTTTCACTGAATCATCAGAAGAGAAGATCTTTCTCTTTTTAGTTGAATGGCGGATCACGCTATTCAATGATTCAATTGCATTTGTTGTATAAATCGCATGACGTATTTCAGCAGGATAGCTAAAGATCGTTCGGATATTTTCCCAATTTGCCCGCCAGGATTCTCCAATTTTTGAATACTGGTGATTCCATTGATCGCAGAAGATATCTAGGGGCTTTAAAGCATTTTCCTCTGTACTTGCCTGATAGATCGCCTTCAATCCTGCTGTTACAGCTTTGTAGTCCTTCCAGCTCACAAATCTCAGGCTATTGCGTACAACATGTACGATACACAGCTGGATATCAGTATGAGGGTAGACAGAGGCTATCGCATCAGGAAAGCCTTTTAGTCCTGAGAAGCGCTGCTTCGCAAGGCAGGCTACAAGAATATCTTGCACTCCTCGATTTTTAAGCTCTGTCATGACTGACAGCCAGAATTTGGAACCTTCTGTTTGAGCAAGCCACATGCCAAGAAGTTCTTTTTGGCCATCCAGGTTAATGCCTAATGCTAAATAAACTGATTTATTGATTACTGTTGAATGCTGACGAACCTTAACAACAATGCAATCTAAATAGACAACAGGATAAAGACTATCGAGTGTTCTATTTTGCCATTCTGTCACTTGTTCAATGACAGCATCCGTCACCTTACTAATAAGGGAGGCAGATACATCGGCATCGTACATTTCTTTAAAAAAGCAACAATTTCTCTATTTGTCATTCCTTTCGCATATAGCGAAAGAATTTGATCATCCATGCTAGTAATGCGTGTTTGATGCTTCTTAATAATCTGTGGTTCAAAAGAGCCATCACGATCACGAGGGATATCTAAAGCAAGCTGCCCATCTTGTGTTAGAACTGTTTTGGAGCTAAAACCATTACGTGCATTAGATCCTTTCTTAGGTTGATGCTTTTCATAGCCTAAATGTTCAGAAAGCTCAGTATTCAGAGCGGTTTCGATCATGAACTTTTTAAATATGGCTGTCATTTGGTTTAAATCTTCAGGAGTTTTTAAACCTTTAGCTAATTCAGCTGCCATACTTTTGATTGTAGCTTCATCCATGTGAAGTACCTCTTTTTATTATCCTCAGTAGGATAAATGAAAATTAAGTACTTACACAAAATTTAGAACAGTCCCACAACTCATTTTGTTGAACTATATCTGTACAACAACTCTACCTCGAATTTTTCCATCTAAAATTTCATTTGAAATATTTAAAGCATCTGTTAACTGAATTTCAGTCGTTACTGTTTCTAATTTTGTTTGATCTAATTCTGTAGCCAAACGTTCCCATGCTTCTTTTCTTAATTCGATTGGTGCCATCACGCTATCAATTCCATATAAGGTAATCCCTCTTAGAATAAATGGAGCAACTGTTGCTGGAAAATCCATTCCGCCTGCCAAACCACACGCAGCAACTGCACCACGATATTTTGTACTAGCACATGCATTGGCTAAAGTATGGCTTCCAACAGTATCAATTACGCCAGCCCAAACTTCTTTGTTTAATGGCTTTCCTGGGGAAGATAATTCAATACGATCAATAATTTCACTCGCCCCTAGATAGGTTAAATATTCTGACTCTTGAGGTCGACCAGTCGAAGCTGTAATCTCATAACCAAGATGATTCAAAATAAGGCACTGTTGCAAATAGGCTGACATGATAAGCTAAATATC
>NZ_KB850104.1:0-3821 GCF_000369585.1 Acinetobacter sp. CIP 101934
GTCTTTAAATCCATAAATAGGTGTCCACTTAAAATTTAGTGGACACTATCGCGGTATTAATGAGTTAGAAAAAGTGGGGCTCAGCGGACGCTTACCGATGATCTAGTATATTTTCACTTTCAACTAACCTTTCGAAGTTAGAAAAAGAGTCTAGTTTACTAAATTTTTTTATGAGTGCCTTGTTAATAATTTCAAATTTTTCAAAGGTATATTGAAGTTTAATGGTTAGTTTGTTACTTGAAATTTTTATTCCGACAGGTTTTTCATGAGAAATATCTTTTAGTCTATATTCAGCAGCTGTTTTATATCTGTCTGAAAGATTTTTAATACGTTCTATTCTTCGCCATAAATTATTGTTAAGAAGATTGTTGCTGATTTTCATCTATGTGACTCAAATTAAAGTGCTTGGAAAATTTTTATAAAAATAATTTTGTCTATTTTATATATTCCACACTTTTACATTTGGAGGGGGATTTAACAACATAAGCTGTCTTAAGGAAAGAATCTCATCACTAATATTATCTAAAATTGGTAATCCATTATCACACTTTTGGACTATATGATTTAGAGTTAGCCAGTTCAACATGGCACTGGCGTTATTAATATTGGCATATTCATAATCACCGCCTAAATAAGTCGCTAAAATACTTTCATCTTGAAAGATTTTATTCATCCATTTTAGGGCAAATGTATTTTGTTTATCTTCAATGTTTTTATATGCATAATTAAAGCTACCTGCAATAGCGTCTGCTAATTGAATGCCGTAAAAACTTTTAGAATCTACCATTTGTATAGGTTGTTTTAAATTAAATGTAAGAGGTAGTTCTAGGTTAAATTGTTCATAAATTTGAGATTTTCTTTCAGTTCTTCCAACCATACTATTAAAAATTTCTTGATTGGCATTTAATGGCTTTGAGGAATCACAATAAACATCCAATATATCAATTTTCTGTCCCCATTTTCCTAAACTACTAAATAAGCATGTAGTTGTGATATCTAGAATCCATTTTCCTGAACCTTCTCCTAAATAACCATCCATTTCAGATAAAAAGGAGTCTTTATTATAATGAGCAAACTTTTGAATTTGATCTAAAACTAGATCTGATTGGTTGTTAATTATTTGAAATAAAGATTTTGTAGGCGTATCTACTCCTTCTTTCATAACCTTATAAAATTCTTCAAAAATAACTTCAGCTGATTTATCTTGAGTAACTAATTTTAAATGAAGATAATTAGTAATAAATCTGTGAAAATTCATTCTATAAAAAATAGAATTTTTTGCTGCTAAAGCAGGTTCAAAAATATATTCAAAGAATTTACCAGCGATAGTATATTTTTTGTCACAAATGCATATCTTATATCTTCCGTCTAAGATTTCTAGGATCTCATCAAGTGCTCTTAAACCTTTCGGATTTTTTACTAGATTTCCCGATTTAATTTCACCATTTTGAATTCCATAATCCTTGATGATTTTTTCTACAATAAATTGAGCTTCTTCTTCATTTGAGGCTACAGATGCAAATGTAAAAATTGGCTGATCTGCATCTAATAACCTATTTCCTGTAAAACCTGATTCATCACAGTAGATTTGCATATTGTTTAAATCATTATTTAATTGCATGGTAAACCTAGTTTATCGAAGAAAGCTCTATTCCGCTCTTTTGCAGAATTAACTAATCTATCAAAAGAAATAACCTCAATATAGCAGTTCAAGTTTTTCTTATAACCAAAAAAACCTAGCTTGTCGGAGGTTTCAGTAAGATCATGGATTTCTTTACATCTGTCACTCATACTTGGTGTCAAATCACAGATTACATAACAAAAACCTGGCACATCTTTAGAGTCAGGAATAGGTCTTCCTGTAGCAGTATTAGCTTTTCCATTTCTTATACGACGTAAATAACCAAATACTTGCTCTATAGGATCTTTATCTTCGCCACTTTTAACATCATTACGCATAGGGCGTTTAATTTCGACAATTGTTAAAGATGCTAAAGGTAGTTTTTTACCTTCTGATATAAGAAGGGGTTCGTCATATACATTCAATACGCAAAGATCAGGTTCTTTATTTTCATTTGAGTCTGTAATAGGCATTGAGGACAATGTTTTATCTGAAGCCAAATAATCATGGAATGCTAATCTCTCATCTATTAGCCATAGATTACATTTATCTAAACCAATATCTTCGGAAGTTTGACGCATAGGCATTATAAGTTGGTGGATTAAATCCTCTCTTGAATACTTACCATCGGCTCCCCGTTGGATTGCTTTTTCAAGGATGTCTAAAACTACTTTACGATTGCAAACATAACCAGCTAGGTCAGATTTCTTTATATCATCTACCTTTTGCATATAATCAGTAATTCGAGATTGAATGTCTTTCTCTTGTTTATCCACATCTTCAATAAGATCATGTCCTTGAGAAAGAATTTGGCTTTCAATATCACTCAAATATTTATGTAAAAGTAAATCTAATTCTTTGTCAGAAATTTCTGGATTAACAAAAAAAACTTCGTTCGGAATATATTTTAAAATTGATTTATAGCGAGGAGCTTTAGTTGAAACATAGTTGTTCACTCTTTGACGACCTAACTCTTTATACTGAATTAAAAACTCGTTGAGATGAGCTGTGATTTTCGAGTACACAGTTTCACGAATTTGAACTTCATTTATAGCGTTCGAGTATAAATCGGTTTCGTCTTGATCGAGATTGAAGTCTATTCGTTCAGGTCTGACAACATCATCAAGATATGTAGATGTTAGATAGCAACAGTATGTAAAGTCACCATTTGTGTGTTGAATTTTTCCATGTAAACCTGCAATTTTTCCTATCAGATTTTCTTCTTTAACAACTCGTCCTGCAGCACACCAAGCAATACACGGGGGGCGAGTTTTTGATTTCAATTTAATGTGTAGAAGTTCAAATTTAATGCCCGAAACTTCAAAACTTTCTGGGCAGGCAGATTCAAACATTTGTGTATCAAATAATTCATTTAAATTAATAGTTTCATCTTGATCATAGATAGTTATATTTGGAGCTCCACCTTCTCTGACAAAGTACCACAAACAATGTTCTAGGATATGGTTTGCGATTGCACTACAAGATTTAGGTGATCTTTTTTCATATTTATCGATAAAATCTTCAAGTTTAATGGTTGTACACAGAGCTTCTGTTTTTTCTATTACATTTGTTGATGAAAGATAAATTCCATTTTTCTTATTAAAGTGGAATTTTCTCTTTTGTGCTTCATTTTTTAAATCTATAAAATTACTTTCGACTGATACATTAGTGAAAGCTTTTAGCCACATTAAACGACCTACACCTCGGCATCCTTTCTTTGCTTTATATTCACTGTCTAAAGTTTCAAATGAGTTCATATTAACCTCATTAAATCCGACCCCATTATCAATGATTGTAAAACCATAAATAGGTGAATTGTTTTCAACTGTAGTGTCTTGTGCTAGTGTGCTTTGAATATTACGATCAATATAGATTTTTATAGAAGGATCGATATTATTTGTGCATTCATCTATAGAGTGTATTGAATTCACTACGGCTTCAAATAATGGCATTAAACATTGATTGTATGGCAGAGTAGTATTTCTCAATCTCCCTTCAAGTGATGTATTAATTGCCATTGCTGTATCCTAAATTTTATGTGTTGTAAAAAAGAGTTTTAATAATTTCTATTCTAATAATTCTATAAGCTTAACACTATTCAATTTTGCTGGCACTGTTGCAAATAGAGATTTGAGTCGATGAAGTTCCTTTTTAAAAGTGCTTAGAGACCGAAAACCCTGTTGATTAGACACACTTCACC
>NZ_KB850105.1:0-3810 GCF_000369585.1 Acinetobacter sp. CIP 101934
GGTGAAGTGTGTCTAATCAACAGGGTTTTCGGTCTCTAAGCACTTTTTAAAGGGAACATCATCGACTCAAATCACTATTTGCAACAGTGCCGTTTAAATTCATGATCACCAAAATTTTCTAGGATAAGAGCATTCATCATCTTATTCATAGTTATTCCTTATTCTTAACTGGGGGATGATATGCACAGTACCAAAATAAATTAATCCAATAAATGATATTTATAGGATTTAATAATTCCTAAATAATGAATAATAAATATCATCCGCTCACTAAAAATATTCTAGTACAGTCTGTAAAGGCAGTTTAATCTAAACTGTCGGTAGTATTTTCAAGGCTTGAAACGTTCAAAATATCTACAAAGTGGCTAAAATTTGAAACATAATTCTAAAAGGTCACAGCATCACAAAGAACATGAGCCAAAATAAAAAAATGGGAGCTGAAAGTCCCATTCTTTGTGACTTTAGCATCAGCTCTACGATGTTAATTTAAAAAAAAACTAAAAACAGGGATAGAAAATTTTCGCTAAAGGTCTTTTTGATTTTCGATTTATAAAAAATATTGCTTTTTTTATACTATGGGGTACTATAGTATTAATGCTAGCAAGTAAGGAGGTCTGATGCCTAATCAGGTTGAAGACAAAAAAAAGATTCTTCTACGCGTAAGAAAGATCAAAGGTCAGACGCAAGCGATTGAAAAAGCGTTAGAAGACAATGTGGAATGTGGTGCAATTCTGCAACAAATATGCTCTGTGCGTGGTGCTATTAATGGTTTGATGAATGAAATGTTGGAGGTTCATTTAAAGGACACTTTAGTATCAGGTGAAACCACAGAACAACAACGAAAAGAAGAATTGGCTGAAATCGCCAAGATTCTAAAATCATATTTAAAATAGATCTGTATAAGGAATTATTCCATGAAGTCACGCGCTGCTGTTGCGTTTGGTCCTGGTCAACCTCTTCAAATTGTTGAAGTTGATGTTGCACCACCAAAGAAAGGTGAAGTATTAATTAAGATCTCCCATACCGGTGTGTGTCATACAGATGCATTTACTTTGTCTGGCGATGATCCTGAAGGTGTTTTTCCGGCTATTCTCGGGCATGAAGGTGCTGGCGTTGTAGTTGAGGTTGGTGAAGGCGTGACTAGCGTCAAACCAGGTGATCATGTAATTCCACTTTACACCGCTGAATGTGGCGAGTGCGTATTCTGTAAATCTGGAAAATCGAACTTGTGTATTTCCGTTCGCGAAACTCAAGGTAGAGGCGTAATGCCAGATGGTACCACTCGTTTTTCCTACAATGGTCAACCGATTTACCACTATATGGGCTGCTCAACGTTCAGTGAATATACGGTAGTGGCAGAAGTATCATTGGCTAAAATCAATCCTGAAGCCAATCACGAACATGTCTGCTTACTGGGTTGTGGGGTAACAACGGGTATCGGTGCAGTACATAACACGGCTAAAGTACAAGAAGGTGATAGTGTTGCGGTCTTTGGTTTAGGTGGTATTGGTCTGGCAGTCGTACAAGCCGCACGTCAAGCTAAAGCAGGGCGTATTATTGTGGTTGATATGAATCCAGATAAATTTGCGCTGGCAAAAGAGTTTGGTGCAACGGACTTCTTGAACCCTAAAGATTACGATAAACCAATCCAGCAAGTCATTGTCGAAATGACTGGCTGGGGTGTAGATCATTCATTTGAATGTATTGGTAACGTGAATGTGATGCGTGCAGCCCTTGAAAGTGCACACCGTGGCTGGGGACAATCCGTAATTATTGGTGTAGCTGGCGCAGGTCAGGAAATCTCTACCCGTCCATTCCAGCTTGTTACTGGTCGTAAATGGCTAGGTTCTGCCTTTGGTGGGGTAAAAGGTCGTACGCAACTTCCAGGAATGGTTGAAGATGCCATGAAAGGTAAAATTCAATTAGAACCATTTGTGACACACACCATGGGCTTGGATCAGATCAATGAAGCCTTTGATCTAATGCATGAAGGTAAGTCAATTCGTACTGTAATTCATTACGAATAATTCCGTCAGACCTTATACTTTTCCATGCATGTGAATCATGATTGACATGCATGGAATCCTCTAAAACGGCACATCATCTGTAAAACAGATCTATCTATGTATCCATCATGTATAGGTTCAACAAACCTGCCTACATTTTAAATCTTTATCAGTATTCTCTGTGGAGAATGTCAGACTCTTTGTTTACTCGATTTCTCATGAAGTCTTGCTCAACATAGGTAATTGATTATGGAAATAATTGAGAAACATGCTTCTTTTGGTGGATCGCAAGAAGTGTATCGCCATCAGTCAATAGCATTAAACTGTTCAATGAAATTCTCAATATATCTGCCACCTCATGACAAAGATGAGAAGTTGCCAGTTTTATATTGGTTATCAGGACTGACTTGCAACGAACAGAACTTTATTACTAAAGCCGGAGCACAAAAGTATGCGGCTGAACATAAAGTCATTATTGTTGCACCAGATACCAGCCCACGTGGAGAAGATGTACCAGATCATGCAGATTATGATTTAGGCCAAGGTGCAGGATTCTATGTGAATGCAACACAAGCACCTTGGTCACAGCATTTCAAAATGTATGATTATATTGTGGAAGAGCTCAGAAATCTGATTGACCTAAATTTTCCGACCAATCAAGTCCAAAGTATTATGGGTCATAGCATGGGTGGTCATGGTGCATTAGTAATTGGGTTAAAAAATCCTGAGCTGTATAAAAGTATTTCTGCTTTTGCACCGATTGTTGCACCTAGCCAAGTACCTTGGGGGAAAAAGGCTTTCACACATTACCTAGGTGAAACCGAAACTTTATGGAAAAGCTATGATGCGATTGAATTAATCAAAAACGCTGAAGTTCATATACCTATTTTAGTCGATCAGGGAACAGCTGATGATTTTCTTGAAGAACAGTTAAGGCCTAAGCTTCTTAGTGATATGTGTTTGGAACAAGAATATCCTCTTACACTTAACCTAAGAGAAGGGTATGACCATAGCTATTACTTCATTGCGAGCTTTATAGAGAAACATATAGAGTTTCACAGCAAACTCCTAGCTAAATAACTTTGATAGATATGAGGATGTACATGTTGTTCTTGAATGCTTCTTGAGCAATATAATTTTCAGATGAAGAGGTCAGCTTATAAATCTAAGGTAGAGTCAATTGATCCTTATATAACTAAGATTGAATTTAACCATCTCATATCTTAATTTTTTGATTCAAATGTTAATGATATTAACTTGAATAAATTCATAGCATTATGTCGGAATAAAAAAACAGATTTTGGCTCAGCTATGGGATTTTTTTTTAACTTTTATACAACAAAACTTTCTGACATGCATACATTAGCAATGTCAGAATCAGTTTTAATTCTAGTCAATTGTGGAGTTTTAGTCATGCTTAAAACAGCTTTATATGTCCGCCTTGAAGCTAAACCGGGTAAAGAAGACGAAGTGGAAGCTTTCCTTAAAGCCGGTTTACATATTGTAATGGAAGAACCTGCGACAGTTGCGTGGTTTGGCCTACGTCTTGGACCTACAACATTTGGTATATTTGATGCATTTCCTGATGAGGCGGGTCGCCAAGCACATCTATCTGGCAAGGTTGCAGCTGCTTTGATGGCTCAGGCCGATGAGCTATTTTCAGAGCCACCGTCTATTGAAAAAGTAGATGTTTTGGCGAGTAAACTACCAGCTTAAACCGACGCTTAAATGTATGAGTGTGCTGCCTGAAATTTGGCACTGTTGCAAATAGTGATTTGAGTCGATGATGTTCCCTTTAAAAAGT
>NZ_KB850106.1:0-3017 GCF_000369585.1 Acinetobacter sp. CIP 101934
ACAAGCTTCATTATTTTATAACGGTAATATTCTAGGAGAAGTTTGGCTAGTAAATAGAGTTTTCGGTCTCTAAGCTTTTTTGAAGGGAAAATCATTGACTCAGATCCCTATTTGCAACAGTGCCCATGTTGATGAGAATGAGACATAATCGGCAAATATTCCAAAGAGACTATTATTAGTAATTAAAGCATTTTAAACTTCAAAGCAATTTCTTATTTTTCAAAGGAATCTTATAGCAGCCAACTATATACCAATAATAGTAAACGTAACTCAGATACCCCATCACTAACAGGTTCAGTATCTCCGAAATTTCTATCTTCTACATAGTCAATCCGAACTTGTATTCGTCTTTTAGCTTGTGAGCTTTTAATTTATAAAACCAAAATCAAATACTTAGTGTAAATTTAGCATTCTAAAAGCGGACATTTTTACTTTGGAGAAACCGGATATTTCTATTTTGGGCTTACATGTCTGTCTGTTTCGTGTATTGACCATTATGTTAAAATTGGGGGTATTTTAGCTGATTATTGATGTTTCTAATTTAGAAAAACTTGCAGATTCCTCCAACTTCTGTAATTCTTTGGGGAAGGGTGTCAGGTATTTTCCATGGCAGGTGTTTGTTGTAGTCGGGCCGCTATAACGCTAATAGCGAGCACCTGTATGTTTAATTTAAAGATTTTTAAAGCAATCTCTACCGAAGTCTTATCTGTAAAAAATTACTTAGAGTTAAACACTGAAATTCAACTCATCAATAAATATAAAACGGCAAAGTCAGATGCCTATAAAGAAGCTATTGTTTATATTCTTAAAGATCGGGGCTATACCCGTCTTGAAATAGGGCAGTTACTGGCTTAAGTATATAAAAAGCTTATAAAAATCTATCTTATGTAAATTATGAAAAAGTATCATCTTAATTAATGGTTAATTTTTTTGAAATGCCAATAAACTCCCTTTTTGAATTTTATTCAATTAAAGTTTTGAGCTATTAATTTTTATTGGGATTTTTGAAAAAATATTAATTGTTTATTTTAAAAGAATTGTGAGATTTATTAATGTCTATTCCTTCCTATAAAAGAAATGTGGGTCTAACCCAGAATTTAACAGAACGTAGTCTGAACGCTATAAACAGATTCCTACATATTGAAGCTGTGAGCGGTGGGATTTTGCTATTAGCAGCTGTTATTGCCTTATTTTGGGCGAATACAGAAGCAATATCAGAGTCTTATAGTCATTTTTGGCATACTCAAATTAATTTTAGTTTTGGGGAATATTCTTTTTCTCAATCTCTACATTTTATCATCAATGATATTTTAATGACCATTTTCTTTCTTGTAGTAGGAATGGAAATTAAGAAAGAAATTCATGATGGAGCTTTATCAAACATAAAGGCCGCTGTACTTCCAATAATTGCTGCTTTAGGTGGCGTAGTGGTGCCTATTTTAATCTATTTAGCACTATCTACTGATGAAATTAAATCTGGTTGGGCAATACCTGCTGCTACAGATATTGCTTTTGCAGTGGGTTTATTAGCATTATTAGGAAAATCGATTCCTTCTTCTGCAAGAATCTTTTTATTAACACTCGCTATTATTGATGACTTACTTGCAATTTTAATTATTGCTTTCTTCTTTTCAGGTGGTTTAGAACCTATTGGTTTTTTAATCGCCTTTATTGGAATTCTAGGTGTAATTGCGTTACAGAAAATGGGGTTCTTCTCAGCCTTTGTTTATATTCTTCCGGGTGCTCTTATATGGTTTGGCTTACTTAAAACAGGGGCACACCCAACGCTTGCAGGAGTTATTTTAGGACTTATGACTCCAGTTTTAACTAGACCAAATGAAGTGGATGCAATAGAACGCGCTAATGCTGCAATCTCAAATATTCGAAATAAAGCTATAGAAAATTCATCAGCTGAAATCAAAGCACTGGCACGTGCTAAGCGTGAAATTTTACCACCAGTTGTTAGGGTCAAGGATCTACTCCACCCTTGGGTCGCTTTTATTATTATGCCTATTTTTGCTTTAGCAAATGCAGGGGTGAATTTCGGAAATGTTAACTTTGAAGACACTTTAGCATTAAATACTATCTTTGCTGTTTCAATTGCACTTGTCGTAGGAAAACCTTTAGGAATTGTATTTTTTACATGGTTTTTTTCTAAATTGGGATGGGGGGAATTACCTAGCGACCTTAGCTTAAATTGGGTTTTACTAATTGGTCTCTTAGCTGGTATAGGATTTACTATGTCAATTTTTATCAGCAATCTGGCATTTGTAAATGAATCAAATATTTTAGAAGCAGCAAAATTAGGTATTCTCTTTGGATCAGGTTGTGCAGGATTTATTGGTTTATTATTTGGTTTTATTTTATTAAGGTCTAATAAAAAGCTCTAAATTAATGTAAATATCCAATGAAGCCTACTTGAGTCAAGTGGCTTCACTGGATATTTATTCAAAGCCCACAATAATGAGTGGATATTTGTCTAGGAGACTGGAGGTCGTTCATAATTTTATTCTTCTAAAAGACTTCTCAACATCCAAGCTATTTTCTCATGAACATCAAGTCTTTGAGTCAGCACATCTGCTGTAGGCTGATCATTCGCTTCATCTACGACTACATAAATACTTCTGGCTGTTCGAGCAACAGCCTCATGAGCATCCACTAATAGCTGAATCATTTCCTTCGCTTTAGGAACGCCTTCCACCTCTTTAATGGATGCTAATTTCACAAATTGCTTATATGTTCCAGGTGCAGCGAAACCTAACGAACGAATTCGTTCAGCAATAATGTCTAATGCATTCCATTGCTCAGTATATTGGTCCATAAACATATTGTGCAGACTGTTAAATTGAGGACCAGTGACATTCCAGTGAAAATTATGTGTCATCAAATATAATGTATAACTATCTGCCAATAATCTTGATAATCCGTCAACAATTTTGACGCGGTCATCATATGAGATACCGATATCAATATTTATGGCACTGTTGCAAATAGGCTGACATGATAAGCTAAATATC